>NZ_JAGDYW010000010.1:0-971 GCF_049116455.1 Cognatishimia sp. | reverse complement strand
GTGCACGGCAGCGCCTTGCATGTTGAGGTTTTCTTTCTCGCCTGAATGCAGAAGCCAGAAGGCGAGCACGTTTACAAGCAAACCACCGATAGCGACCCAGAGCATCAGACCCCCGAGAATTTCAACCGGCTCAAAAAAGCGCTGGACCGCTTCGAACAGGATCCAGCCAACAAGGGCGATCATGGTGAGAGCGTTGACGAACGCTGCCAAGGTCTCTGCGCGGTGATATCCATAGGATTGATTGGCGTCGGCCGGTCGGTTTACAAGCCGAAAAGCAATATAGGCAAGGAAAAGTGCGGCTGCATCTGTCGCCATATGCCCAGCATCGGCAATGAGCGCGAGAGATCCAGACAGAACGCCGCCAACGACTTCCGCCACCATGAAGCCCGCGGTCAGACACATGGCTGCGAGCACGCGCCGTTGATTGCCACGGTTAACATCTGGCGTATGGCTGTGGGTATGATCGGCCCCGTGATCATGCTCGTGACTGTTGGTATGGCTCATGACCTGTCTCCTTCGCGGATATGGTCCAGCATGTCTTTCACCACATGTTCAATGTGATGGTCGTGGATGGAATAGCGGACGGTGCGTCCTTCCCGTTCAGGGCGCACCAGCCGTGCCGCTCGGAGGAGGCGCAGATGATGGCTCACAAGCGAGGGGGAGAGGTCGAGTTGTACCGCGATGGCGCCGACAGCCACCGGCTCATCCATCACGGCAAGCGCGATGCGCAGGCGGCTTGGGTCGCCTAAGAGCTTGAATGTTTCGGCGACGAGGATGGTTTCTTCGTCGTCTGGCTGGTCGCGCTTCTTCATGCTTAACCTCTATATATGAATATGTATTCATATATAGAGGTTTGTGCGCGATAACAAGGACGTATTCTGAGATGTGTTAAAGTGCGGAAAAAGCAAGGCGGGGAGCGGAAGATGAAACGGGTTTTGCTCGGTGTTTTAGGCGTCGTGTGTGTTCTTGGG
>NZ_JAGDYW010000009.1:0-821 GCF_049116455.1 Cognatishimia sp. | reverse complement strand
ACCAGCTATAGATCGTAGACTTGGTAGGCCGTTACCCCACCAACTATCTAATCTAACGCGGGCCGATCCTTCTCCGATAAATCTTTCCCCCGAAGGGCGTATAAGGTATTACTCACCGTTTCCAGTGGCTATTCCTTAGAGAAGGGCACGTTCCCACGCGTTACTAACCCGTCCGCCGCTCACTCCGAAGAGTGCGCTCGACTTGCATGTGTTAAGCCTGCCGCCAGCGTTCGTTCTGAGCCAGGATCAAACTCTCAAGTTGAAAAGCACTTACATGCTTATCCTTAACGTTGAACCTCTGCACATCACTGACATCCCCCTCGTCACAAGGAAGATGACAACCAAATCTCCCCGGCAGGGAAGATCTGGATAAACTGTTTGTGTACTTGGTTTTCAAAGAAAACAAAGTCCGACAAACAGTGAAGCTGTTAATCTCATCATCGGCCCGAAAGCCTAGAGACCAGATATACAGACGTCCAATCGTCGATAACGACCAAACCGCCCACATATCTCTTCAGATATATAACTATGTCAAAAAACGCGGCAATCAGATGATCACCAGAGACAAAAATCAACAAGAAGCGCCCAAACTTACTAGGCGCATCCCGCGTCATCTAACCTCAATTTATTCTCTCAAACCGTCTCCAGAGCGCCGCTCCGTGTCCCGTCTGACCCGCCGTTGTGCGCCTCAGCGCCGCCGGTAGAGGGGGTTCTAAGGTTAACCCAACAAACCCGCAAGCGCTTTTTAACAAAAATCCCAAACTTTTTAAAACTTTTATGAATATACAACAATATCAATAGGTTAAATGAGGTGGGAGGAC
>NZ_JAGDYW010000007.1:0-115770 GCF_049116455.1 Cognatishimia sp. | reverse complement strand
TTTGTAATCAGTAGGTCCGCGGTTCGAGTCCGTGTGGGGGCACCATCTTTTCAATAACTTACATGGTTTGGGTGCGCTGCAATCGATTGCTAGGGCGCGTATAGGACGCAGTGTACAGCTGTATGTTTCCTTTGAGAGTGTGGATGAGTCGCGGTGAAGAGCTGTTGTGTGATTCCTTGTAAGCCTTGGGCAGGGCACCAAATAAGGTAAGCGCAACTCTACTTGCTGAAATCGCGCAAATGTCCGGTTTACCTTTGTAAGTATCATTCGAAAGCCCAGAGGGGGGTTCTAACATCCGACGTTTATCAAATCGATTTACTGACCTGATTGGGTAGAGGTGCGAAATCTGCGTTTCAAACGAAAACTTGCCATGCCATAAGTACAAAAACCAAAGACTTTCTGGGACAATTTATGACCGACGAGCAAAAGAAAAAGCTTCAAAAAACACTTTGGGACATTGCAGACACACTGCGGGGCAAGATGAATGCGGATCAATTCCGCGATTATATTCTTGGCTTTATCTTCTACAAATATTTGTCCGAACGTATGTTTCTGTTTGCTCAAGATGCACTAAAAGCAGACGGTATTGATTTCTTAGAAATCGATGAAAACTCCGATGAAGGTCGCGAGTATCTGGAAGCAATAAAGGACGCCTCGGTTGATGCCATTGGTTATTTTCTGAAGCCTTCAGAGTTGTTCTCGAACCTTGCAAAGCGAGGGCTGGAACCTGGTAATTTTATCATTGAAGATCTGACCCGCATCCTACGCAATATCGAAAGCTCGACCATGGGCACGGAGAGCGAGGATGATTTTCATGACCTGTTCTCTGACATTGACCTATCGTCCAATAATTTGGGTCGGACGGAAGAGGCTAAGAATACTCTAATCGCTCGGGTTCTGACCCATTTGGATGCCATAGATTTTGAGATTGAAAACTCAAACAGTGACGTTCTCGGTGATGCCTATGAATATCTGATTGGAAAGTTTGCCTCAGGAGCTGGTAAGAAAGCTGGAGAGTTCTATACGCCGCAAGAAGTCTCGACTATTCTTGCTAGAATTGTGACTTCAGGGAAAACGCGATTGCGTTCCGTTTATGACCCCACCTGTGGGTCGGGTTCGCTGTTGTTACGGATCAACAAAGAAGCCGAAGTTGGCGAGTTCTTCGGCCAAGAAATGAACCGTACCACCTATAACTTGGCACGTATGAATATGATCCTTCATGGGGTGCATTATGCTCAGTTTGACCTGAAGCAGGATGATACGCTGGAAAATCCGCTGCATGTAGATCAAAAGTTCGATGCAGTTGTTGCCAATCCACCGTTCTCAGCAAAATGGTCGTCCAATCCCATCCTGCTAACCGATGACCGTTTTGCCCGGTACGGAAAACTCGCGCCAGCATCCAAGGCCGATTTTGCTTTTGTTCAGCATATGCTGCACCAGTTGGATGACAGTGGTACGATGGCAGTTATCCTGCCGCATGGGGCACTGTTCCGTGGGGCTGCTGAGGGGCACATTCGTGAATACCTGATCAAGGAGTGTAATTGGCTGGATGCTGTGATTGGTCTCCCCGCCAATATCTTTTATGGCACCTCTATTCCTACCTGCATTCTCGTACTGAAGAAATGCCGTGAGCATCCTGAAAACGTTCTTTTTGTGGATGCTTCAGGCTGCTCCGAAAAGGCCAAGAGCCAGAACGTCCTATTGCCTGGGCATATTGACCGCATCGTGAACGCTTATCGTGATCGGAAGGAAGAAGAGCGCTTTGCCCATCTTGCCCCATTGAAAGAAATCGACGAAAACGATTTCAACCTCAATATTCCGCGTTATGTGGACACGTTTGAGCCAGAACCCGAGGTGAATCTGGCCGCCGTGACAGCAGAAGTCAAAAGGATTGATCATGAAATAGCGGAGGCCGATGCGCAGATCCATGCCTTTTGTGAGGAACTGGGGTTGGAGGCGCCGCTGTGAGTGATGTGGTGAGCTCCTCAGTGCCAGAGCTGCGCTTTCCAGAGTTTTCCGAGGAGTGGGCACGCGCCAGGCTCGGCGATTTCATGAGTTTCAAAAACGGTGTAAATGCCCAAAGAGACGCATATGGGGATGGTGCGAAGTTCATCAACGTGATGGATATTATTCGCTCCGAACCAATCACTTACCAGAATATCATTGGCCGTGTTGAAGTTTCAGAAAGCGATTTCATAAAAAACGAGGTTAAATACGGGGACATTCTGTTCCAGCGAAGCTCGGAGACACGCGAGGAAGTTGGGCAAAGCAACATTTACCTTGATGATATAAATTCTGCGGTCTTCGGTGGTTTTGTTATTCGGGGTAGGCCGATTAAGCAATTTGATCCACGGTTCTTCAATGCACTTCTGAAGACCCAAAGAGTCCGCAAGGATATGACGAGTAGAAGCGGAGGAAGCACCCGCTTTAACATTGGTCAAGACAGTCTTTCAGCAGTCGAGGTCAATGTTCCCCCAAAGGTTGCCGAACAACAAAAAATTGCTGGTTTTATTGAGGCGGTGTCTAAAAAACTTACTTTGTTCATGGAAAATCGCGCTGCGATGGAGGACTATAAACGCGGCCTGATGCAGCAGCTGTTTTCCCAAACCCTGCGTTTTACCCGGAACGACGGAACCGCATTTCCGGATTGGGAAGGAAAGAGGTTGGGCAAAGTATTTGTTGAACGAAGTGAGCGCGGAAATGAAGGCGCCGAATTGTTATCCGTGACGATGGATCGGGGTGTTGTCAGAGCCGTGGATGTAGATCGCGCGAATGGCGCAAGTGCAGATAGATCAAATTACAAAACTGTTTATGTTAATGACATTGCCTATAATTCGATGCGGATGTGGCAAGGGGCGAACGGAGTATCTAGTTATTTTGGAATTGTTAGCCCTGCCTATACAGTCATTACTCCAAACAAAGGTGAAATACCTGCTTTCTGGGGTTACTACTTTAAGCTCACGAAAGTCATTCGGGAGTTTCAGCGTTATTCACAAGGTCTGACTTCCGATACATGGAATTTAAAGTTTCCTGCATTGTCATCTTTAAAGTTGCCGGTTCCCCACCCAGAAGAACAACAAAAAATTGCCGATGCGCTGTCTGCCATCGACGCCAAAATCGATGCATTGAATTCAAAAATTACCCAGTTGGAAACCTTCAAAAAGGGCCTTCTGCAAAAAATGTTTGTGTAAATGGATAAACTAAGAATTCTAATTGAAGAGAGTAAAATTGATTTCCCGGAATTTGGTTATTATTTGCCAATTGTCGATAAGGCGCTTCGATATGAGACCGAGCGCCCCGACACGACTATTGAGTGCGTAAATTCCCTTCTCCAGGGGTTTTCAAAGACCATCATCATCGGCCTCGAAAATGGCGTGAATGAAGATGAACTTGATAAACCCTCAGAAGCAAAAAGTGACAAGCTCATCAAGAGAGCGATGAAATGCCTAAGGGAAAACGACGATCAATACGAAGACGACTTTGCTCGTCGCGGTGCGTCTCTCGCTCTATCGATTGCAACACTTAGAAACGCTCGTGGTGACATCACACATGGGAAGGCGGTCCCGAAGCGGCTGAATAGCCATCGAAACCTTGCAGCTTCTTGTAATGAGCTGGGTGGTAGCTTGTTGCGGTATATGTACGCAAGCTATCAATCTATCGCGCTTGAAAGACGTACCTTAGAGAGTGCTGGCACTATTGAGGAAGCGGACACAGGCGCCGATGGTGAATTTGAAGTAAACTATGACGACAATCCTGACTTCAATGAATTTCTAGACGAGCAGAACCCGTTGGATGGCAAGTTGTTGTATAGCGAAGCATTGTTTCATTTGTATTTGGAAGAGTACGTGATTTTGTTGGAAAGCTTCCTTGAGGAACAAGAAGAGGAGCTGGACGAATGACCCAATCCGAAGCTGATCTGGAGTCCGATCTGGTTAACCGGTTGGTCGGACTGGGCTACGCCAAAATCTCTTTACCGAATATGGAAGCTGTCCAAACCAACCTGCGTACTCAATTAGGAATCAATAACGAGATTATATTTTCAGATAGAGAATTCGCCAAAGTTCTGAATCATCTCAATAAGGGTAATGTGTTTCAAAAAGCGGGTATCCTACGCGACCGGATGCATTTGGAGCGTGATGACGGGTCGTCGGCATGGATCAGGTTCCTTAATTGCGAAGAGTGGTGCCAGAACGAGTATCAGGTCACAACGCAGGTTACGGTCGAAAACAAGCGCCAGACGCGCTTTGACGTGACGCTTTTAATCAATGGTTTACCGTTGGTGCAGATCGAGTTGAAACGGCGCGGTGCTGAGTTGAAAGAAGCGTTCAACCAAATCAATCGTTACCACAAAGACAGTTTTTGGGGCGAAGGTGGTTTGTTCCAGTACGTCCAGATCTTCGTGATTTCAAACGGTGTTGATACGAAATACTACGCCAACAACCGCAAGCAGGACTACAAGCAGACATTTTTCTGGGCGGAGGAAGACAACACTCTGGTCACGCAGCTTAGCGCTTTTACCGATGCGTTTTTGGAAAAGTGCCATGTCAGCAAGATGATCGCAAAATACATTGTCTTGCATCAGGAACATAAGATTCTGATGGTTTTGCGTCCATATCAATTTTATGCGGTCGAGGCAATTGTCGAGCGTGTCAAAGCTGGGCGACAAAACGGCTATGTTTGGCACACTACCGGATCGGGAAAGACCTTAACCAGCTTTAAGGCTTCACAAGTTCTGATTGATAACCCGAAGGTCGACAAAGTTGTCTTCGTGGTGGACCGTGCGGATTTGGACTACCAAACCCAGAAAGAATTCAATCACTTTAAAGAAGGCTCAATCAACGGCACCAATAACACAAAGGCGCTGATCAAGCAGATGCTTGGGCGGGACAAATTGATTGTCACAACAATCCAGAAACTAAACACCGCAATCCCTAAGGAGGGAGGTAAAGGTGCGCTGGACGCCGTGAAAGACAAACGGGTCGTATTTATCTTTGATGAATGTCATCGCTCGCAATTTGGCGATACGCACAAGCGGATCGTTCGATACTTTTCAAAAGCTCAGCTGATCGGTTTCACAGGAACACCGATTTTAAAGGAAAACGCGGTGGGTAAGCGCACCACCGAGGATCTGTTCACCAAGCGGCTGCATACCTATGTCATTACAGATGCTATTAGCGACGAGAATGTACTTCGGTTCTCGGTTGAGTACTGGGGTAAGATTAAGCGCAAGGATGGTAGCCTGATCGATGAAGATGTCAGCGCGATCAATATTAAAGAGTTTTACGAAAACCCTGAGCGTATCGAGAATATTGTCGATTGGGTAATCCAAAATCACGATAAAAAGACCCACGGTAAGAAGTTCAGCGCGATGATGTGCGTGGGATCTGTCGATGCCCTGATGACCTACTACGAGACTTTCAAACGTAAAAGAGATGCTGGCGAGCATCACTTGCGTGTAGGGACGATATTCACTTTTGGACCAAATGAAGAAAGCCCGGAGGCGAACGGTGAAATCCCTGATCCGGATCTAGATGTCGTCGAAGGCGGGGGCGATCCGAGTAAGCGCGATAAGCTTGAACTGTATGTAGAAGATTATAACGCTATGTTTAACACCAGCGAGACGGTTAAGGATAGCAGGGGTTTTTACACATATTACAATAACCTGAGTAAGCGTCTGAAGGACCGCGAGAAGGAGGGCGCGCTCGACAAAGATCGGCTGGACATACTGTTGGTCGTAAACATGTTCCTGACAGGGTTTGATGCCAAGAAAGTTAATACGCTCTATGTCGATAAGAACCTAAAATACCACGGTTTGATTCAAGCGTTCTCGCGGACAAATCGAACGATGGGCCAGATAAAATCACAGGGCAACATCGTTTGTTTCAGAAATCTGAAATCTGCGACTGATGAAGCGATTTCTCTGTTCTCGGACAGCGACGCAGACGCAACCATTCTATTAGAGCCTTATGAAGCGTATGTGGATCAATTCAATGATGCGGTCGTTCACTTGTATTCGATTGTAGAAACTGTCGATGGTGTGAATGATCTTCAACGTGAAGAAGACAAACTGGCATTTGTAAAAGCATTTCGCCGCTTAATGCGTATCAAGAACGTATTGACTAGCTTTATCGAGTTCTCCTTCGATGATCTCGATATGAGTGCGCAGACTTTCGAAGACTATGCCGGAAAGTACACCGGGATTGCGGATCGCGTAAGGTCGGAAACAAGCGAAGAAGCAGCGTCGATCATTAATGAAGTTGATTTTGAACTAGAGCTTATTCAACGTGATGAAATCAATGTTTCGTATATTCTTGATTTGCTTTCGACGGCAATTACAGATCTAGACAGCGCTGATAAAGCGAAAGCCGACGCCGCCAAGGCAAAGAAAAAGCACGTATTTGATTTGCTGAAAAATGAGCGGCAGCTACGCAGTAAGCGTGATTTAATTGAGAAGTTTATAGATGAACACATGTCGAGCTATGACGGCGAGGCAAACATAAATGATGAGTTCGCCGCATTTTGGAACGAAGAGCGGAATAAAGCGGTCGTAGCATTTAGCGAGCGTGAGAAGATTGATCAGGTTTTACTGATGTCTATGCTCGATGGATACCGATTTACCGGGAAACTGCCGATCCAGTCGGAAATTGTGGATGCTCTAGAACAGCAGCCGAGCATTCTTAAACGGAAGAGCATTGTTGAACGGGTGAAAAAACAAATCCTCAATCTTGTAAGCGTTTTTGATGAGGGGATCGGAGGCTCGTAGTTTCGGAAATGGAACACGCTTAAATACCCGAAGGTAATTTCATAAGTGTGCGTGCTGCAGCCTCGTATTGATCTGTAGGTACATATATGGATCTTCTGTCGAGCGTTCTCAGGACACCAGCAACTTTTAATTTACGTGCCACATCCAACGCTTTGGAGTTTCGTTCGGGTGCAAATCGACCAAAGGTGTGCAAACTTGAAACTACCATCTGGCAATCTGCTTGATCGCCTAAGACTGTATATATTTTGGAAATAAGGCCGACGACGGTTATAGCTTCTTCAACAATTGGAGTTTCTCGCCTTATTTCCGCAAGAACCCAATTTACCTTTTGTGCCGCATGTTCGACTAGTTGCAGAGCCATTTCTCCAATTTCTTGGTTCGACGCGGTGGTTTGGCGGCGAAAAACGTTTCGAATAGCTCGTCTCCCGAATTCTACTTCAAAACGCACACGCCGATTTGTTTTTGCGTAGACGCGAAGCCATAAGTCGTTTTGAAGCTGGATATTGATAGATTTACTGTTGAAAGTAATTTCCTCATCGGGACGGCGAAACTCTCGATTGCGAATTTTTATGCGTTCGGAAAGTCTTTGGAGTGGAATTGATAGCTCTTCAACGAGTGCGGTTGAGTCTGCGGATGAGAACTCCCAATATACTTCGAGTAATTGAAGTGACCTATAACTTCGCTCTTCAAAACCGATTTCCTCTTCATCCATTCTCCGGCGCAACAGTCCGACAACGGTCTCATCTATTTCATCCAAGTATAAGGTCATTATTTGACTGACAGAATTCTGCAAAACGTATCCGAATGCGCGCGCGTTGCCGATTAGCAGATTGTCAGAGGGCAACAATGGGGTCTCGTTTCTGAACCACCTAGGATTACGTTCGATGGCCAAAAATGGCGGATAGGTTATCCGCGGTCTATATACCCCTCTGAATCGTTGAGCCTGAACAAATCTCGTTAAGTTTAGCGAAGCCCCTATGCACAATGTGACAGTTCCGCCACGTAGAGCAGGAAATCTGGATCTTGGTTTGGCCTTTTTTATTTCGCCTGAGATTAAAGGCCGCGAGGAATATTCGCTATTTCCAGAACCTCCTCGAGAAAACTTAACTGTAGCTTTTGCTCGAACGTTCGTATTGTTTGCAGAGGAGAATAATTGAACTTGCGAGTCCCGAGCAGTCGGAATTTCAAAATGGTCGAGCGAATTGAGCGCATAACAAATTTGGTCGTTTTCGCCGGTAATTTTGTAATCACCAATATCTAGTACAAACCGGTCTATCATCGCATTACCAGAGGTAACTTCTGATACCGAAGAGAAACTGGGAAGGAAGTCATCTATGAGAGTCACGTCTCTATCCCTCTTATAAGCATAAACTGCTTATACTATAGGGACATAAATCTGTGATGTAGTCTGTGAATTGTTGTCGTGTGCCAGCTCTGATTTCTAAATGATCTAAGGCCTATTTGGTTGAAACGTTCTGCAATTGCTCGGTACGACATATTTTCGCTACTTCGAAGTTGGGCAATCTGTGGACCGATTTGCTGGCAGAACTGGTCCGCCGTTTTAGCATTTGTTTTCGCCAACTGTTTCCCAAACTTGCCAAGTTCGACGCCATTGCGTTTGGCGGCAGATAGAGCGGCCTTAGTTCGTTCGCTTATTCGACGCGCTTCTTCCTCAGCCATTGCCGCGTAGACATGCAGCATAAACTTGTCGGCATTCGGCATATCGAGGGCAATAAACTTGATGTTGCTTTCCAACAGGCCGGATATGAAGTGAACGTTTCTAGCTAACCGATCCAGTTTAGCTATCAAAAGCACAGCGTTATTTATCTTACATGCTTCGATTGCTGCACCCAACTCCGGTCTATTGGATTTCCTTCCGCTTTCAATTTCAGTAAATTGGCCTAGGACTTCCAAATTTTCTGAACGTGCGTAATTCAGGGTGGCGGTACGCTGAGCTTCTAGCCCAAGTCCACTTTGCCCCTGTTTGTTCGTGGAAACGCGGTAGTAGGCAAAACACTCTAGTGGCATCTGTTATGTCCTCCATGCACAGGTAAACGTTGGTTTGCTTGTGTACAGATCTGTTCGCCTTCCGCTCCAAATTTTAGGTTTTGGGTGCAATTTTACGAGAGGGCTAGAAATGTGTGTCAGATGTACATCTTATTTTCATTAAAACCCTTATTTTCATTGGGTTTTTCCGCGCTTTTGGCTTGCAATCGATTGAAAGACAGTGACGCTGGGAGAGTTCTAGGGTCAATATCCGTCATTTTATGTTAAGTTACAAAGAGTTACGAAAAGTTAAGCGTGCATAAAATGGGGGTTTTGGCGCCCGCGAGTTCTAGGACATATTTGTCGATTTACGATGCGAAAAGTCTGTTATGTCCTCCGCTTTCTTTTGATCGAATTTTTCAATCTGAAAGTGTTATGTCGAAAAATTTTTTCAGGTGGGAAATTTTGGACAATTGGAAATACAGGGGTACTTGAATTGGGATTTTGGAAAAAATGGGTCCCCCTTAAGCGGGGCAAGAAGATAATAGATGGGCTTAAGCCCTAGCTAAGTTTACTGTCCAATGCTCGGCGAATTTATTGGTTTTGTATTCGCTAGATTTAGCTCTCTATAAAGTCTTGTATGCTTTTGGGGCTATACCAAATCCTTCCGCCCCATTTTTCAAATTCAGGAGGTAAACCGAGACTGCGTCGATTTTGAAGTGTACTAACGGATAAGCCAAGGGCTGCCGCAGCAGCAACTTCATTCATATAACCGTTTTGTAGCTTTTTTGCTTTTCGCGGTGATGAGGATACGGCCATGGTTTGATTCTTGACCTTCGGGTTCCGTGGCAAGTTTGTGTTCGGGTCGCGCAGAATTATCTTTCTCGGTCTTTGGATTTTCGGACGATTGATTGGCATTAATCATCTCCCAGTAATATTTTGAACGCCTTTGCAGTAACCTGATTATGCACATTTTGAATGACGTCGGATCTGGCGTGAACATATCTTTCGGTGGATCTGTATGAACTGTGACCACCGATTGCCGCCGTAGTTTGTAAGTCGCTGACGGCGCTGACTGCGGATAATACGTTGTGCCTAATGTCATGCGGTCTAAAATTTTCGATGTCAGCCATCTGAATTAGTTTAGCCCAAGTCTTTTTGAAGTCCTTAAGTGGCCCTGTTCCCATCGGGTTTGGAAATAGCCAATCTGAATCCTTAGTAGTTTTCATCGCCTCCAAAAGCTTAATCAAATCTGGTGGAATTCCCTGAGACATTGGATCTGTCTTCGTTCGTCTGTATCGTAAGAGGCGTCTTTCAAAATCTATGTCGCTCCATCTTAACCTTAATACTTCGGACTTTCGCCGACCTGTCGCAAATAGAAAAAGAATAGCGTCCAAAGATGGTGAAATATGGGGCTTTTCCGCTTTTAAATGCAGTATTGCTCTACCGAAAGCTGCCAGCTCTTTTTCACTAAGCAACCGGTATCTAGGGTTTTCTTGGAACTTCGATATGTTTTTGGTCGGGTTGGAGCCAAAAGGAAGGTAGCCGTTTTTCTCTGCAAAATTAAAAATATTTCGAAGCAGCCCAACCGCGCGATTGGACATGTAGATGGTATTTTTTTCTTTAATTGTAGGTCGCGAACATCCTCAGGAGATATTCTGTGAATTGGTTTCGTGCCAAATGCTGGAAGCAGAATACTGTTCAGAATTTGACGATACCCGCGCAATGTCGTTTCACGTAAGTGCAGCTCAGCGTAGGTGGACATAAAATAGTCCGCAAAATCAGTAAATGTGGTTCCACCTCGCGCGTTTTTCTTTTCTTGAACCGGGTCTCCACCATCAGCAATTTCGGCAGCGGCTTTCATAGCGCGTATTCGGGCGGCTGACGCTGACAGAGTAGGGTAATCACCTAGTTTTAATTTCCGTTCGCGTCCTTCTAGGTTGCGGTAGCGAACAATAAAACTCTTAGCGCCTTTGGGTGTGATCTTTAGTTGAAGCTTTGGAAAATCTGCGTCTTTAACGAAATAGTCCTTAGTCCAAGGAGGCAAATTCTTTATTACGTTTTCAGTTAGTTTTAGGGTCTCATTTATAGGCCGTTTTATGGTTCTTTTCTTTATGGGCATGAATTTCTAGGACGCATATAGGACACAAAGATGAGGAATTTACGGTAAATTTCGGCTTGGACTTCAGTAAATAATAGTAAAAATATCCATTAAAGTCAAAGCTTTAGGATGGTTTGGTAAGCGTCTGTAAATGCTGAAAATATGGTTTGTAATCAGTAGGTCCGCGGTTCGAGTCCGTGTGGGGGCACCACTTCAAACCTTCCCAAACATATTGTCTTTGCGGTTCTTACGCTGATTTTAATCATGTCGCGCTCATTTCGTCTGATACGATGCAAATTTCGTGATCGGACATCTGGATGTCATGCAAGGATGGTTGGTTCCCAAGCGTTGATCGAATAGACAGGTCTTAAGGATCAAGGGAACCACAATGACCAAAGACGACCATCTGACTTTCCGCCAATTTATGCTGAACGAATACCGTGAACACGGCACGCCAAAGGACTTGATTTTCCTGCTGGAGGATATCGCCACGGCCTGCCGAACCATCTCACATAAAATCCGCAGCGGTGCTTTTGCGGGCACGTTGGGCGCAACCGAAGACACCAATGTGCAAGGGGAAACCCAGAAGCAGTTGGATGTGATCGCCAATGATCAATTCATGATGCATTGTGCTAACTGCAGCCGCGTTGCGGCGCTGGTCTCAGAAGAGTTGGACAATGTGGTTTGGCTCAAAGACAAAGCTGAGGCGGGCGATTATATTATCTATTTCGACCCGCTGGATGGCTCTTCCAATCTGGAATTGAACATCTCTGTTGGATCGATCTTTTCGATAGTTGAGTTGAAAGAACCCTTGGCAGAGCTGACAGACGAAGCGGTGTTGATCCCAGGGTCCGAGCAAATCTGTGCAGGCTATTCTTTGTATGGGCCGTCGACCTCTCTGGTCATCACCACAGGGCACGGCGTCAATGGCTTCACCCATTTGAACGGCTCAGGCGAATTCCTTCTGACCTTCCCGAATATGACTGTGCCTGCAGAAACCAATGAGTATGCAATCAATGCAAGCCGCCAGAAGTATTGGGAGCCAGCCATTGCGCGTTATATCGATGAATGTCTGGCCGGTGTTGATGGCCCTCGAGAGCGTAAATTCAACATGCGCTGGGTGGCGTCGATGGTGGCTGAAGTACACCGTATCCTCACGCGCGGCGGGGTTTTTCTCTACCCGCGCGATGCTGAAAATGCGGCGATGGGTGGCCGGTTGCGTTTGCTGTATGAAGCCAGCCCAATGGCATTCATCATTGAACAAGCGGGCGGTAAAGCTTCGACCGGTGAAGTCCAAATTATGGATCTTATGCCAACAGATCTGCACCAGCGTTGCGGCGTGATTTTGGGCTCCAGCGAAGAAGTTGATCGCATCGACGCCTACCACAGAGACTGATCAGGCCAGACCCATCACCGCCTTCGGGCAGTGATCTTTTTAAGTAAAGATTTCGGAGGTCGCTTTGACCACAATCCACATTTCAACAACGCCTTTTGCCGGGCAAAAGCCCGGCACTTCTGGTCTGCGCAAAAAGACCCGTGAATTCATGCAGCCCGGGTTTCTGGAAAATTTTGCCCAGTCGATTTTCAACGCCATTGAAGGTGCAGAGGGCAAAACCTTTGTGGTGGGCGGCGATGGGCGGTTTTTTAACGCCGAAGCCATCCAATCCATTCTGAAAATGGCCGCCGCCAATGGGGCCTCAAAGGTGTTGGTCGGCCAGAATGGTCTGCTGTCAACGCCTGCCGCCTCTCACCTGATCCGCAAGTATGGCGCGGATGGCGGGTTTATCCTGTCAGCCAGCCACAATCCCGGCGGGATCGATGAAGACTTTGGTTTGAAATTCAACGCGGCCAATGGTGGGCCAGCACCGGAAAGTTTGACCGCAAAGATGTTGGCTGAGTCCGAGGCGATCTCTGAATACGTTCTTTCTGATGCTGCCGACATTGATCTGTCGGTTCTGGGTGAGACCCATTTGGACGCGATGCAGGTGCAAATCATCGATCCGGTCAGTGATTACGCCGCGCTGATGCAAAGCCTGTTTGATTTTAACGCCATTCGCGAGATGTTTGCTGGTGGTTTTCGTATGCGTTTTGACGCGATGCACGCCGTCACCGGGCCTTATGCGACCAAGATTTTCGAAGAGATATTGGGGGCCACAAAAGGCACCGTGATCAACGGTGTTCCGCTTGTGGATTTCGGCAAAGGTCACCCGGATCCGAACCCTGTCTGGGCCAAAGAACTGATGGCTGAAATGCTGGGGGCGGATGCGCCAGATTTCGGCGCAGCTTCTGATGGCGATGGCGACCGCAACCTGATCGTTGGGCCGGGCCAATATGTCAGTCCGTCGGACAGCCTTGCCGTGTTGGCCGCCAATGCGCATCTTGCACCAGGCTATAAGGATGGCATTGCGGGTATCGCGCGTTCGATGCCAACCTCTGCTGCCAGCGATCGCGTGGCCGAAAAGCTGGGCATTGAAAGCCACGAAACCCCCACCGGGTGGAAGTTCTTTGGCAACCTGCTGGATGCGGGGCGTGTGACCATCTGTGGCGAGGAAAGTGCTGGCACTGGATCAGATCACGTGCGTGAAAAAGACGGGCTTTGGGCAGTGCTTTTGTGGCTGAATATTCTGGCTGTGCGCAAAGAAAGTGTCGCGGCCATCATGCAGGATCACTGGCAGATCTACGGGCGGGACTATTACTCGCGTCACGATTATGAGGCGCTGCCAATCGAGATCGCGCAGGGAGTCATGAGCCGTCTTGAAGCGTCTTTTGCAGACCTGCCGGGCACTCAGGTGGCGGGGCTGACCGTGGCGTCAGCGGATTCCTTTGCCTATAACGATCCAGTGGATGGCTCAACTTCAGCCAACCAAGGGCTGCGGATCTTCTTTGAAGGTGGTGCGCGGGCGGTGTTGCGATTGTCTGGCACCGGAACCGTTGGCGCGACTCTGCGGGTCTATCTACAGAATTACGAAGCCGGCGATGGCGATCTGTCCCAAGATCCACAAGAAGCGTTAAAACCCGTGATTGCTGCGGCGCATCAGCTTGCAGGTCTAGAAAAGCTGGGCCGCGATGGCCCAGATGTCTGTACCTAGTGTGTGATTTGCATCGGCATAAAATAACATAATGATAGTTATGCGATTAATACCAGCGACCGATGGCAATCAGACTGACGGTCTGTCCGGTTGTGGAGGTTGTCGCAAATCCTGCAAAAGACCAAGCCATCGCGCTGCCAGCGCGGCCATTGATCCAACCGTTGGCTGAGGACTCCAGTGATCCGCTTGCGGACGGAGTGCTAACGAACGCCATCGGGAAATCATGATTGGCTGTCCCGGACCAAAACAGGCCCGCATTGGCTTGGTTAATATCAACCGCCACCGATGCCGTGCAAATCTGAGTGCCATCTGCAAAGCGTACATAATCGCCCTGTGCGTTTGACCCCTGTTCGATGATTGCGCCTGTAGGCATTCCGCTGCTTTCGGAAACAGTCCCTAGCACATTGCCAGGCCCGTAGGCGTAATCTGCACGGGCAAGCTTTCCCGCCGTTGTGTCTGTTGCAGTTGTCTGAACCGCTGCCCCGCTGGCGTGGCCCGTCGCTGGATCAAAAGACATCGCATCGGTCCAGGCACTGCCATCCGGCGAGACTTTGATGCGGAACTGTGTGTCTCCCGCCAATCCCATTTCAGCATGTCCCGTCCAAGCGGATTGAAACAGCAAGGATGCTGTATCGCCATCTGAAGCCTTGTTGACTTTGATCTGATGCCCTGCCCCTGCATGGGAAAACAAACTGGCAGGTGCGGCCAAGGCCAGTCGATTGGTTGCGTCGTAGTTTGTTCCGATGCCCAGACCGTCAAGATTGTTGTTAGGGGAATTCCAACCCGTGGGGCCATAGACCACCAGTTGATCCCCGGCGATATCCCATGCGCGCCAGCCGTTTTGCGGTGCTTGAAAAACCCATTGATCCCCCTGCCATTGCGCGATGGCCCCGGCCTTTAGGCTCCATGTGCCTGTAGGGTTTGCGCCGATAAAATGCGTCTCGCCTGAAATCGGGCTGGCTGGCGGGGTTTCGGTATCGATCCCGTTCAACACCAATTGCGTGGCCCCATCCAAAAGCAAAAGCGCTTCGTTATGGGTGACATGTTTCTGGGCTTGGGCGGGGGCCATGATGGGCAGCCTGAGGCGAGCAGTTGTGTCTGGCATGATGCGTCCTTCAACGAGAAATGTCCTCTCGCTGATAGCAACGCTTTGGATAGAAAAGATTGAGTGCAGCGTGCGCTGGCCGCGCAACTGTGGGGTGAAACCCCACCCTACGCGACGCGCGTTTAAGCGTTGTGCGCTTTGGTCAATTGGTCCAGCTCGACCAGCTGGCCGATCAAGGTCGCAAGCTTGTCCACCGGGATCATATTTGGTCCATCGCAAGGCGCCATATCCGGGTCTTGGTGGGTTTCGATGAACAGACCAGCCACGCCAACCGCCACAGCTGCACGCGCCACGGTCGCCACGAATTTCCGTTCTCCACCAGAGCTATTGCCGCGTCCGCCCGGTTGCTGAACCGAGTGTGTTGCGTCAAAAATCACTGGGCAACCGGTTTCGGACATGGTCGGCAAGCCTCGGAAATCATTGACCAAAGTGTTGTAGCCAAAGGAGGTGCCACGCTCACAGAGCATGATCTGCTCGTTGCCGGTGGTTTTGATCTTTTCGGCGACATTGGCCATTTCCCATGGTGCAAGGAACTGTCCTTTTTTGACGTTCAACGGTTTGCCCGTATTGCCAGCGGCCAGCAGCAAATCGGTCTGACGGCACAGAAAGGCCGGGATCTGGATGATGTCCACAACCTCGGCCACCGCTGGGCAATGGGTGGTTTCGTGCACGTCGGTGATGACCGGGCAGCCAAAAGTGTTGCGCACCTCTTCAAGGATTTTCAGGCCCTCATCCATTCCGATGCCGCGCGACGAACCAATCGAAGAACGGTTGGCCTTGTCATAGCTCGATTTGAAGATGAACTTAGACCCGGTTGGCGCCATCGCTTCGGCGACCTTTTCGGCCATCATCAGCGCGTGATCACGCCCTTCCAGCTGACACGGCCCCGCGATAAAGGAAATCGGGTTCTGCCCACCAAAGGCGATATCGCCGACATTTACGATGTTCTGTTCCATCAGAGATCCTTCAAAACCGATTCAATCCGAGGCACATCCTCGGGGTTATTCAACTCCCAAAACACGCGACCACGCCCTTCGACGATCACGCAGCGCACTTTGGTGTCATTGACCAGAAAACGCAGCTGCTCAAGCCCCTCAAGGGTCTCAAGCTCGCTCACTGGCCAGCTTGTATAGGCGGCCAGTGCATCCGGGCGATAGGCATAGACGCCGACATGGTGATAAACCGGGATGTAATCCGCAGGCACTTTGTCGGCATCAATATAGGGCAGCACTTCTTTGGAGAAATAGAGCGCGTGGCCTTTGGCGTTAAACACAGCTGTGGTGCCACCGACGCGACCGGCTTTGCGGTCCTCAACGAAGTGGCCATAGGTCAGCGGATCACATTGAAGGACAGGTGTCGCCACCTGTGCTTCCGGGTCGGCTTTCATCGCGGCGATCAGATCTTCAACAAACCAAGCCGGTGTCAGCGGCGCGTCGCCCTGCAGGTTCACGATCAGATCAGCCTCGATGCCTGCATTGGCTACAGCATCCGCACAGCGCGCAGTGCCGTTTTCACAAGATTCAGACGTCATGATCACATCAGCGCCAAAAGCCTCAGCCGCTTCTTTAATACGGTCATCGTCGGTGGCGACATAGACCGCATCGACGCCCTGAACCGTCTGCGCCGCTTCCCAGCTCATGCGGATCAGGCTTTTTTTGCTGCCATCAGGCAGGGTCAATTCAGCCAAAGGTTTGCCCGGATAGCGGGTCGACGCAAAGCGCGCCGGGATCAAGATAACTGTTTTCATGCGACACCTGCGCGCAAAAGGTCGTGGATATGCAAAATGCCCACCGGTTTGCCGGCGTCATCCGTGACGGGCAGTGTGGTGATTTTGCGTTCATTCAAAAGGGCGAGCGCTTGGGCCGCCAACATGTCTTCGGGCACAGAGATTGGCTTTGGGCTGGCGATTTCGCCTGCCGTTTTGCCCATCAGCACATCCATATTGCGTCGCAAGTCTCCATCGGTCACGGCCCCGACCAACACACCAGTTTCATCCAGCACCAAAGCAACGCCAAACCCTTTGGAGGTCATGGTCAACAAGACCTCAGACATTGGTTCGCTTGCGGCGACGATTGGCAGCTCCCCTGCCCCATGCATCAGATCTGCAACACGGCTGAGTTGCGTACCCAGCTTGCCGCCGGGATGGAAGGTGTGGAACTCATCCGTAGAAAACCCGCGTGCTTCCATGATCGCCACAGACAGCGCATCTCCGAGCGCCAAAGTAAGCGTTGTAGAGGTTGTTGGGGCTTTGCCGATTGAGCAGACTTCGGGGATTTTTGGCAGTGCCAATTTGTAATCGGCGGCCTTCATCAAGGTGCTGTTTGGATTGGATGAAATCGCAATCAGCGGGATGTTAAAGCGCCGTGTATAAAGCGTGATATCGCGTAGCTCGGCGGTTTCGCCAGAGTTGGAAATCAGCACACAGGCGTCATAGCGTGTAACCATGCCCAGATCGCCATGGCTTGCTTCGGCACCGTGCACGAAATAGCTGGGCGTTCCGGTGCTGGCCAAAGTCGCCGCGATCTTGCGGCCGATGTGGCCAGATTTGCCCACGCCTGACACAACAACACGCCCCTCAATACCAATCAGGCAGTCGACAGCGGATTCAAAATCGACGGGCAATTCATCCGCCATTTGCGCCACGGCTGCCGCTTCTTTTTGCAGAACCGACTTTGCGACGTCATTGGCAGACTTTTTACCTGCCACTGAATTTTCGGATGTGTTTTCGGAGCTCATATAGTTTGTCACCTATTGGACCGTATGTGGCCCGTTACCGTGACCTCATATAGGGTCGGAGGCATACATTGGTCAACGCGCGCAGGCAAAAGCCGTTCAGAAAGCCATCTTGTGTCCCAATCTGGGAATGACGTGGTAATTGCCAAATGGCGATATGTTTGTCATGACCAAAGGATTAACAGACACTTGTTTATGGATAAGGCACTGCTTGTGAAAGACGCTCTGGATCGCAAGATTATCGCTTCCCTTCAGGCCAATGCGCGCCAATCCACCGCCAGCATTGCAGCGGCTTTGGGGGTTGCACGGACCACCGTGCATGAACGCATTTCGCGCATGGAAGAGCGCGGCGTGATCAAAGGGTATTCGGTTGTACTGGGACAAGCGGATGAAACGCCGATGGTGCAAGTCATCGTGCAATTGTCAGTCAATCAGCCTGAAACCGCTAAGATCATTTCGCGCATCGGTGCTTATCTCGAAGTTAAACAATGCCTGTCCGTGAATGGCGAATTTGATCTTATAATCATCGCCGAGGCGCCAAGGATCGAAGATCTGGACGTGTTGACCGATGAATTTGGGGCCATTCCCGGCGTGATCCGCACCAAAACCCATGTGGTTTTCAGCCGCCGCATTGATCGAAACTGACGATTTGGCGGAATTTTTGTCGATATGACAATCCGATCGATCAACTCGTCATCCTGATCCCTTCATTCCGTACATTCGGCACCGCATGCTTTCCTTAAAAGAAGGAGAGATACATGCGCTGGAATATATGCGTCGTCGGAGCAGGCAAAATCGGGCAGATGATTGCGACGCTTCTTAAACAGTCACAAAACTACGCGGTGACGGTCGCTGACAGAGACCTCGCGGCTCTTTCCACGATACGCGCGTTGGATATTCCGACCAAACAAATCGATGCAACAGACCCTGTTGGTCTGGCAGCGTCACTGGCGGGATTTGATGCTGTGATTTCAGCGGCACCATTTTTCTTAACGCCAAACATCGCCAAGGCGGCCAAGGCTGCTGGAGCGCATTATTTTGACCTTACGGAAGATGTGGCCGCGACGGAGGCTGTGCGCGATCTTGCCCAGAATTCAGAAACCGCCTTCATGCCGCAATGTGGATTGGCTCCGGGGTTTGTTGGCATTGCTGGCGCAGCTCTGGCAACCGAATTTGATACATTGGACAGCTTGCACATGCGCGTCGGAGCCTTGCCACTTTTTCCGACAAATGCGCTGAAGTACAATCTGACCTGGTCCACCGACGGGTTGATCAATGAATACTGCAACCCATGCGATGCGATCGTAAATGGTGAACGCACCAAGACCTCGCCTTTGGAAGATTACGAAATCCTTGGGCATGACGGCGTAGAATACGAGTGCTTTAATACTTCTGGTGGCCTTGGCACTCTGCCTGAGACGCTGGAAGGCAGGGCGCGCGCCGTGTCTTATCGCTCGATCCGTTATCCGGGCCATTGCGACATTCTAAAGCTCTTGCTGCATGATCTGGGGCTGGAACGCCGCCGCGACCTGTTGAAAGAGATTTTTGAATCTGCCCTGCCCCGCACCGATCAGGATGTTGTGCTGGTGTTTTGTACCGCAAAAGGCACCAAAGATGGCGCGCTGCGAGAGCAGAGTTACATCAACAAATCCTTCTCTCGTTTGATTGATGGTGAGGTCTGGAGTGCGATTCAAATCACCACGGCAGCGGGTGTGCTTGGCGTTGTTGATTTGATGCGCACAGGCCAACTGCCGTCCAAGGGATTCGTGCGACAGGAAGAGGTGAAACTCTCTGATTTTCTGGCAACGGAATTTGGACAGCTTTACCGCGCTGGTGATGTGACCGAGGTGCATGCTGCAGCTTGAGTTTGGCTAATTTAACAGCGCATTTTTTTGGGTTTGTTCACATCCTAAGCAAATGTGTGTTTGACAAGTCCTGCCATGCGCGCAACTCTGGTCTCAGGTTGATTTTATTCGACATTCCAGCGCATCAGGGATTTGGAGGATGACGCTGGATATGGCAGGCCGCGCAGCAATGCGCGGCCTCCTCTATTTTCACAAAACTGTTACATATTAAGGCTTTGCAATCGGTTTCAATCCGTTGCCTTCCTTCAAGCCCGCACCTGCGTTTGGCCGAGCGCACTCCATTTGGCCCAATCACGAGTGAATCAGTGTGTAATTTTTCACGGAAATGATTCGGAACCTATGCGTGAAAAGGGGGAAATGCCCCCTTCCAAGTCTCACAGTTAGTGGGATTGTGGATTTTATGCAGCCGTCACCGTGCTTTTTAGAAAGTCCGAAATTCGCCCTTGCTGATCCGCAGTCAGACGCAGACCCAGCTTGGTGCGGCGCCAGAGGAAATCCTCTGCGGTCTGCACCCATTCTTTGTCCCGCGCCCAGTTCAGCTCTGCCGTTGTGATGCCTGCACCAAAGTCTTCTCCAAGGGCCTCGGCATTCTGCGCATCGCCAAAAATATCGAACACTTCGGTGCCATATGTGCGCAGCAGACGCTGCGCATTTTGATCGCTGAGGAACGGATACGTGCTTTTGATTTTAGCCTGCAAATCTGCGACCCCTGCGACGTCGAAATCACCCCCAGCCAAAGTCACGCCTGCCGTCCATTTTTCGGGCAAGTTCGGGAAATAGTCTCCGATCTTTTCAAGCGCGCTTTCCGCTAGTCGCCGATAGGTGGTGATCTTGCCACCAAAGACATTCAGGATTGGCGCGCCGCCCTCATCATTCACCCGCAACACATAGTCCCGCGTTGCTGCCGTCGCGCTGCTGGCACCGTCATTATAAAGCGGACGAACGCCAGAGTAGGTCCAGACCACATCTTCGGTGCTTAGGTTCTGCGTGAAGTAGTTATTGGCAAAGGCCAGCAGGTAATCGCGTTCTTCATCGCTACAGGCGGGCTTTTCCTCAAACGAGCTATGGTCAGCATCGGTGGTGCCGATCAGCGTGTAGTCCTGCTCGTAAGGGATCGAGAAAATAATCCGCCCGTCTTCGCCTTGGAAGAAATAGCATTTGTCGTGATCATAAAGCCGTTTGGTCACGATATGGCTGCCACGCACAAGGCGCACGTTTTCAGAACTGTTGATGCCAGCCACACCCTGAATGACATCCATCACCCATGGTCCGCCTGCGTTCACGATCATCTTAGCGCGGATTTCTTGCTTGGCCTCAGAGTTCACATCCTCGGTTGTGATCACCCAGATATCGCCTTCACGGCGTGCGGATGTGACCTTGGTACGGGTCATAATCTTGGCCCCGCGCGCTTCGGCGTCGCGCGCGTTCAGCACCACAAGGCGGCTGTCCTGCACCCAGCAGTCTGAATATTCATAAGCCTTGGCAAACCGATCATCGAGCGGCGCACCTTCAGGGCCGTTCACGAGATCGACTGTCTTGGTGCCCGGAAGGATTTTGCGACCCCCAAGGTTGTCATAGAGGAATAGGCCTAAACGGATCAGCCAAGCAGGGCGACGGCCTTTCATCCATGGCATAAACAGCGTCAGCAATTTTGAGGTGGGCGTTTCGGAATCAAACCGCATGTCCTTGTGATACGGCAGCACAAAGCGCATGGGCCAACTGATATGCGGCATCGCTTTCAAAAGCGTTTCGCGTTCCTGCAGCGCTTCCTGTACCAGACGGAACTCGAAGAACTCCAGATAGCGCAGGCCGCCGTGAAAGAGTTTGGTTGAGGCAGAGGATGTGGCCGAAGCCAGATCGTTCATTTCCGCCAAGGCTACAGACAGGCCCCTGCCCGCCGCGTCGCGTGCAATGCCGCAGCCATTGATGCCGCCGCCAATTACAAAGATGTCGTAGGTGTTTTCTGTGTCAGACATATCAGTCGTCCAATGAGATAAGTTTCGTGCCCCCGGCTGCTGCCGCTTTGGCAAAACTTTCGGGTGGTCGAGTGTCGGTGATCACATAGTCCAGATCGGCTACGTCGCAGATCCGAACCGGTGCGTTGCGTTCAAATTTGGTGCTATCGGCGACAAGGATTTTAGTGCGTGCATTGGCTAGGATGGCGCGAGCCACGGCGACTTCGCGTTCGTCAAAATCCAACACGGCGCCGTCTTCATCCAGCGACGATGTGCCGATCACGGCAAAGTCGGTTTTGTAACGGTTGATGAACTCCACCGCCTCAGCGCCAACAACAGCGCCGTCAGATTGACGTACCGACCCGCCTGCGATCACCAATGAATTCAGCCGTGCCCCGCGCAGAATGTGGATCACGTTGATATTGTTGGTGATGACGGTCAGGTCTTCGTGGGTCGCGAGTGCTGCAGCGACCTGCTCGGTTGTCGTGCCAATATTGAGAATAACTGAGGCGCCATTTGGAATAAGCGCCGCTGCTCTGGAGGCCATGGCCTCCTTCGCGCTGGCATTGCGTAAACGGCGTTCTTCATAGCCAAAGGATGAGGCCGAAACGAGCTTGCGCGCGCCGCCGTGGGTGCGCGTGGCAAGGCCGCGTTCACAGAGTTCGGTCAGGTCACGGCGGATGGTCTGTGTTGTCACCGCGAATCTGGCCGCTAGATTATCAACATCGACGCGATCTTCTGCGCGCAGCAATTCTAATATATCGTCCTGGCGAGCATTTAGGGCCATGATGTGCCTCGATAAAGTTCATTTTGAGTTCGAAATAGCGCGAATGAACTTATAAATCCAGTGAAATAGGCGCGAGGGTCTGAATATTCTGCATTCAAAGCTCATGTGAAGAAAGACGAGGATCGGAAACCCGGGCGATCAGTGAATGTGAATAATCAACAAAATGCGTCAAATTCCGTCGTTTTTAGGTCGCTTTGCGCGTCAGCTCCTCGTTAAATTGCAGGACCGAACCAAAAGCGGCATGTGATGTCAGATATTTTAGAAGGCCTGCAGGCAGCTTTTTGGCTGATCCTGACTTTGGATGCGGATCTCTTTGAGATCTCGTTGCGGTCGCTCTATGTCACCACCACGGCTGTCATTATATCCTCCGCCATCGGCCTACCGCTCGGATGCTGGTTGGCCCTGCGCCGGTTTCGATATCGTCGCACAGTGATTGCTTTGATGAATGCTTTAATGGGGCTGCCGCCGGTGGTGGTTGGTTTGATCGTGTATTTGCTGCTGTCGCGATCTGGTCCGTTTGGCGTTTTCGGGCTGCTGTTTACACCAGCCGCCATGATCATCGCGCAGGTCATTATTCTGACACCTCTGATTGCCTCGATTGCACATCAGGCAATCCGCGATCTTTGGGCCGAATATCACGACCTTCTGATTTCCATGAACACCACACGCGGGCAACGCATGCGCACTCTGCTGTGGGATGGACGTCGCGCCTTGTTGACGGCCTCCCTTGCTGGCTTTGGCCGTGGCATCGGCGAGGTTGGAGCCATTATGATTGTTGGTGGCAATATTGATCACGTCACCCGTGTTTTAACCACGGCGATTGCACTGGAAACAGGCAAAGGTGATTTTGCCCTCGCACTTGGGTTGGGCTTTGTGTTGATCTTCTTGGCGATCATTGTGAACCTCGCGATCCACCGGGTCTCGCAAACCGAGGTGCGTGGCCGATGGTAGGATCGATTTTCCCGATGCAGGCGGAGGACCTGACCGTTCGCAAAAGTGGGCGCAAGATTTTGCAGGGTGTTTCCGTGACGCTTGCGGCGCAGGGATTGACCATTGTGATGGGTCCAAATGGCGCTGGGAAATCAACGCTTTTGAAAACCCTGCATGGGATGGAACGATTGATTGCTGGCCAAATCTCTTGGTCCCAACCGAATGCGACAGCTCAAGATCGTCAGGCTTTTGTGTTTCAAAACCCAACCCTGATGCGACGCACGGTTTTAGACAACGTCGCTTATCCGCTTACTCTAAAGGGGATACCAAAATCCAAGGCGCGCGACATCGCGGCGGGTTGGCTCGACAAGGTGCATTTGACTAAAGCGCTAAACCAACGCGCCAGCGACCTCTCCGGCGGAGAGCGGCAGAAAATGGCATTGGTGCGTGCCCTGATCCGCGAACCCGAACTGCTGTTTCTGGATGAGCCCTGCGCCAATCTGGATGGCCGCGCCACACGCGAACTGGAAGAGATGCTGCAGGCCACAAATGCTGCCGGAACGCGCGTAATCATGGCCACACATGATCTGGGTCAAGCCAAACGGCTGGCGACCGATGTACTCTTCCTGCATCAGGGGCGGCTGTTGGAACACACACCTGCTGAGGTCTTTTTTAACACCCCACAGTCCCCGCAGGCGCAGGCCTTTTTGAACGGAGATATTGTCGAATGATGCTCAAAGCATTTGCCATCGTGGCAAGCCTTTTCACTGCAACAGTGGTTGCTGCAGATCAGATGAAACTGGCTGTTACAACAAGCTTTCATAACTCAGGTTTGTCAGATGTGCTGTTGCCAGCCATCAAGCAAGATATCGGGCTTGAGGTGCAGTTGATCGTTGTTGGAACCGGTCAGGCGTTGCGCTTGGGGCGTGCGGGCGATGTGGATGCCATATTAGTGCATTCGAAGGCATCAGAAGAAGCTTTTGTGAGCGAAGGCTTTGCGCCCCACCGCCGCGAGATCATGTTCAATGACTTTGTGCTTATCGGGCCAGAAGTGGACCCGGCGGGCATCTCTACAGCGGCAACGGCGGCGGATGCTTTGATGTTGATCCATGCTGCTCAAGCGTTCTTTGTGTCGCGTGGCGATGACAGCGGCACTCATAAAAAAGAAAAAGCCCTATGGCGCAGCACTGGTCTTGATGCAGAGGCTTTGTCAACAGATTGGTACCGCGCAGTTGGGGCTGGCATGGGGGCGGCTTTGAATGTGGCGTCAGGTATGAATGCTCATATTCTGAGCGACCGTGCGAGCTGGCTGAAATTTGGCAACAAGGGCGATCTGGCGCTTCTGTTTGCTGGCGATCCGGTGTTGTTTAATCAATATGCCTATCTCCCGGTCAGTGAAGCGAAACATCCGCATGTTAATGTGATGGCGGCTGCAAAGCTTGAAGATTGGCTGATTAGTGATCGCGCCCAAAGCCTGATTGACGGCTACCGCTTGAACGGCGCGCAGCTCTTTACCTTTAACGCCAAATAAGACCCCTATTCGTCTTGCCATTTGTGGGGCTTCGCCGCAGGCTGGCCCTATATTTTTGCTAGGTGACCTATGTCTTCACTTCGACCCACGCTTGGGGCCATCGCGGTTCTGCTGAAAGATGAAAAATTCCTGTTGGTTCAGCGTGGCAAAGACCCGGGCCGTGGGTTGTGGGGCTTTCCGGGGGGGCATGTTGAACTGGGTGAAACCGCTCAAGAGGCAGCAGTGCGCGAGCTTCTTGAAGAGACCAATATCCGGGCTGAGGCGCAGGATTATTTGACAGCCGTTGATGTAATCGGCCGCGATGATGCAGGGGACGTGAGCTATCATTTTCTGTTGGCGGTGGTGCCCTGCACCTATCAGTCGGGCGAAGCTATGGCAGGTGATGACGCGGCGGCGGTTGAATGGGTGCCCGCTGCAGAGGTGATCGCTGCGGCACGTGGATTGAACCATGGGGTTGTAGATGTCGCCAAACGGGTCTGGGAGCAGCGGCAGTGACGCCCTTACACGGGCTCAAGGTGGTCGAGTTGGCTCGTATTCTGGCGGGTCCTTGGATCGGCCAATCTCTGTCAGACCTTGGGGCCGAGGTTATAAAGGTCGAAAGCCCCGAAGGGGATGATACGCGCAAATGGGGGCCGCCCTTTATCGAGCGCGACGGCGACAAGAGCGCCGCCTACTTTTATGCCGCAAACCGAGGCAAATCCGCTGTGACAGCAGACTTTCGCACCCCTGAAGGTCAGAAGACCGTGCGGGACCTTGTGAAAGACGCGGATATTTTAATCGAGAATTTCAAAGTCGGAGGGCTGGCCAAATATGGGCTGGACTATGAAAGCCTATCGCAGCTGAACCCGAGGCTGATTTACTGTTCCGTGACGGGGTTTGGGCAGACGGGTCCCCTTGCGCAGAAGCCGGGGTATGACTTCATGATTCAGGGGCTTTCGGGATTAATGTCGATCACTGGCGAACCTGATGGCGCACCGCAAAAAGTCGGTGTTGCCGTCACCGATATCGTGACCGGTCTTTATGGGACCATTGGCATTCTGGCGGCTGTTCAGCAACGGCATGTGACTGGAAGAGGTCAGCACATAGATATGTCTTTGATGGATTGCGCGACGGCGCTGCTTGCGAACCAGGCCATGAACCATCTTGTATCCGGGGATACTCCGCCGCGATTGGGCAATGCGCATCCAAACATTGCGCCCTATCAGGTTGTTCCAACCTCTGATGGACATATCATCATTGCAGTTGGAAATGACGCGCAGTTTGCCCGGTTATGTCAGGTCTTGGGTTGCCCCGATGCTGCGACGCAGGCCCAGTATGTGACCAACGAGCTGCGCGTTCAAAATCGCGATCATTTGACCGCTTTGCTTGAGGCGGAAACCGTTAAATTCACGCGCTCTGATTTGCTGGCGAAGTTGGATGCCGTGCAAGTTCCGAATGGGCCTATCAACTCTGTTTCAGAGGCCTTGGCGCATCCTCAAATCTCAGCGCGTGGTTTGAAAATTGCGCCGGAAGGCATTCCAGGATTACGTGGGCCTTGGGTGTTTTCTGATGCTGAACTCTCCATATTGGATAGTGCTCCGCGCCATCAATCGGCCAAAGATTGATCTTCCAAAAGTTGATTAAATTTCTATTTTGCTGCCCAGAGATAAATGCGGTTTTTAAGATACAAAACGGCACTAAGCTCAATGGCGCACGTTATGTAAATTACTCAACTTAAAGGGGGTGGCAAATGTGTCACAATCTCCCCGCAATCGTGCCTTTGTTATGTCATAATCCCGCCTATAATGCGGGAATCTATGTGGAATTCTCCCCGTGCGCTCAGATTTGCTCTGGATTAATCAGATCAAGCAGGTATAAAAATTGCCATTAATAACGGGTTAAAAAAACCCATCATCTGAGCGGTGAAATCTAATGAGTGTACTAAGTTATGCCGTCCGTGGCACGGACGGAGCTGTGGCGCGTGGCCAGACCTCGTCTCTGGACAACAACGTCATTTTTACAGGCAACGTTAAGCATGTTTCGCTTAACCTCTCCCCCGCGGATGTGGTGGGTTATATTCAAAACGGAAATGATTTGCTGATTGAACTCGCCAGCGGCGAAGTGATCAATCTGCAGGGATATTTCATCAACACTGGTGAGGAAAAAGAACTTTTCCTTAGCAAGGATGGTGAATTCCACGAAGTCGATCTGGGGGCGCCAATTGGCAACCAATTCCCAGCGACCTACGAGACAGCGGAACTGTCCGGCAAGTGGTCCCAGTATGATGAGCTGACTTTCCTTGATCTGGAACGTGTTGAGCCTGTTGTGGCTCCACTGATCGCACCTGCTCTGGGTGGTCTGGGTGCCGTGGCCGCAGTTGGTGGCGCAGCACTGGTTGTCGGCGGCGGAGCTGGTGGTTCTGACGCCATCATTCCAACCGTGGATGATGCTGACGTGAGCCGCGTGATCGGCGGCACTGGTCCTGACACAGTGACTATCACAGGTACAGGTGAAGCCGGATCCACAGTTACTGTTGATGTTGGTGGCGAAATCCAGGAAACCACTGTTGGCGATGATGGAACTTGGAGCGTCTCTTTCGAGCCATCCACAATGCCAGCGGACGGCATCTATCCGACGGCCGTTCACGTCGTTGCGCCTGACGGAACTGAATACAACATCGACGGCCCAAGCGTCGATATCGACACAACCGCACCTGACGCGACCGTTTCCGAAGGCACCCTGTCTGTCGGCGAAGTTGTGAACGCAGAAGAATATGCAGATGGTCATGTGATCTCTGGTTCTGGCGAAGCGGGCGCCACCATCGATGTGACCATCAATGGCACAACGCATAGCACAACCGTTGGCGACGACGGCAGCTGGTCCGTGAACTTTGCAACCTCAGAAATCGCGACCGGCGAATATGAGACCGAAGTCACCATCACTTCAACTGATGCGCGCGGCAACAGCGTCACCACAACAGACACGCTGTCTGTCGACACTGTGGCACCGGGCATCGATCTGAACACAGTTGAAGGTGACAATATCATCAGCGCGTCTGAGCTCTCTGATGGTGTAACTCTGACCGGATCTGGCGAAGCAGGTGCGGCGTTGACCATTGAATTCCAAGGTCAGACTTATACGACAACCGTTGGTGACAACGGTACTTGGTCTTTGGATGTGGCGGCTTCCGCCATTCAGTCTGGCACTTACGACAGCACAGTGGTTTTGACCGCAACAGATGCAGCCGGCAACAGCCACAGCGAAAGCTTTACCGTTCAAGTCGATACCGAAGGGTCGGTCAGCTTGAACACACCGATCGAAGGCGACAACGTTGCCAATGCGAACGAAGTGTCTGACGGCATTACGTTGACCGGGACTGCGGAAGCAGGGTCGCAAGTTGTTATTTCTTTCCAAGGCATTAATCGCACTGTGACCGCTGATAGCAGCGGCAACTGGACCGTCGATTTTGCATCAAATGAAATCGCAAGCGGCGACTATGACGCGGATATTTCCATCACGGCAACCGACGCTGTGGGCAACACCAGCACCACAAGCGGCACTGTGCACGTCGATACGGAAATCAATGCATCGATCGACAACGGCCAAGTGGGCGGCGACGATACCGTGAACGCAGATGAAGCCGACAATGGCTTTACGCTGACGGGTCAAGCGGATGCGGGTGCATCTGTGCAGGTAACATTGCATGGCGTGACCAAAACCGTAACGGCTGGTTCCGATGGCTCATGGTCTGCTTCCTTCGCCTCCGGTGAAATCCCAGATGGTGAATATGATGCGGCGGTCAGCGTGACCGCGACAGATACGGCGGGCAACGTCACAACCGTTTCCGATACAATCCGTGTGGACACCGAAGTCTCTGTTGGCACCGACAATGACCAAGCAGGCGGCGACAATATCGCCAATGCTGCAGAAGTCTCTGGCGGTCTGGCCTTCACAGGTACCGCAAGCGCAGGCGAGCAGGTTCAGGTGAGCTTCCAAGGCGTCACCAAAACTGTGACCGCAGGCGCGGATGGGTCTTGGACTGCAAACTTTGCGTCCTCTGAGATTCCACAAGGTGAGTACACAGGCACATTGACTGCAACCGTGACCGATGCTGCAGGCAATACCGCGACATCCAGCCAAGAAGTTCGGGTTGATACGTCGACGCAAACCAGCGTTTCGGTTCAACCAGCGGTGGGTGACGCTGCTGTGAACGCTGCTGAGATGCAGCAGGGTGTGACGCTTGATGGCACCGGTGAACCGGGCGCGTCTATCCGCGTGGAAATTGGCGGCGTGATCCGCGAAACCACTGTGACCGAAAGCGGCACCTGGTCTGTGACTTATGAAAATGGCAGCTTGCCAGGTGGTTCATACACTACCACTGCAAACGTCACGGCAACTGACCTTGCCGGCAACACAGCAACCACAAGCAGTCAGTTCAACGTCGACACAGAGATCTCTAATCCGTTGATCAACGCGGTGACTTTCTCGGATGATGATGTGACGGCTGTTTCGCTGGAAACCGGCGATCAAGAGTACACAATCAATGCTCTGAACGCGAACGGCACACACAGCGAAATGAGCGCGACCGAAGTAGCACTGACACCGGATGAAAGCCTCTTTGCCCTGAACCCAGCGGCAGCAGATGGCACGAACTTGGTGATCTCTGGCGAAGATGCCGCAGGCAACCAGTCTGACACGCTGTTGGTATTGGATGACAATGCGACAAACGCAGGCACGCTGGATCACAACGCTTTGGGCAACTTCAATATTGAAGGCATCGAGCTTGACTACGCATCTGACGTCAACTTGACCCTCACCGAAGACCAAATTCGTGAGATGTCCGATACCTCTGACACATTGACCATCCACGGCGGCAGCGACGATACGATCAACGTATCTGGTGCACAGGCCACCGGTGATACCGTCAATATTCAGGGCGAGGACTACGACGTCTACACCGTTGGTGATGATGGCGTGACGCTGATTGTCGACCAAGACATCAACATGGTCATTTGATCATGATCCGGGCGGGGCTGATCTTTCGGCGCCGCCCCCACCACAGATTGAAAGCAGAGCCAGTGGCCTACACCCGCCTTCTCCTTCCTCTCCTCGCCGGCCTTGCGCTGACGGGGTGCATGTCGGATTTGCCGACTGCCAAGGAATTGATGGCCAAACTACCCGGCTCTGAAACCCGCGCAGAAAAACCAGCGAAAGCTGATGGCGAAGCCGCGCCAAACTTCTTTCAAAAGTTAAAGAACAAGGCTTCACCAGAGATTTCAGACGTGGACACCAGTTCTGAAATCATTGCGGATTTGCAGTCCCGCAGATCGTCGTTGGGCGCAGGCAGCACATATGGCCAGATTGCGCATGCCGCGTTGGCGACTGGGGCAAGCTCAGCTGAGGCTGAATTGCGCACCGCAAAATTGCGCGCTGAAGCCGCGAACAAAAACTGGCTGCCAACGATTGGCCCGTCTATCAGCCTGACATCATTGGGCGAAACCATTGCCAGCCTGTTGGTTGAGCAGGTGGTCTTTGACAATGGCAAACGCAAAGCGGAACGCGCCTTTGCAGCAGCAGACGTCGAAGTGGCGGCTGTGTCCTTATCTGAGGACATGAATGAACGTGTGTTTACCGCCGTTTCTCTCTACGTCACCGCCCTGCGTGGCCAAGCGAAAGCGCAAGAGGGTGAAAAGGCTCTGGGGCGCATGCGGTCTTTGCAGAAGATCGTCGATGGCCGAGTGCGCGGAGGTGTCTCTAACAAAGGCGATCTGCGCACGGTTGATGGCAAGGTGCTGGATCTGAAAAACGCTGTCCAAAACGCAAATGAATCCGCCAATATTGCTATTTCTGAACTGCGCTCGTTAACCAAAAACGACTTCCCAGGAAAACCGGTTGGCGATTTGAACATTGGACGCCCAGCGTCCGTGGATCCTCTGGCTGTGATCCGTGCGAGCGCTGAGGGCAAGCGCAGCGTGGCGCAGGCCAAAGCAGAACGCGCAGCAAAACTCCCAAGCATCAAGGCAACTGCGAATACCACAGGCGATGGAGTGACAGGAGGATTGCGAGCAGGGTCTGATCAGGGCTTTGGTTTTGGCACCGGGGCTGAACTGAAAGCCATCAAAAGCACGCAGGACGCGGCAGAGCGTCAGGTCGTAGAGGCACGTCAGAAATCCGAACGCGCCATTAACCGGATCGAACATCGTATTGCCAGCTTGAAACGGCAGGAAAAAGACGCGGCGGGATTGGCGGCTGAGGGTCAGAAAACCTTCCAGCTTTTTGAAAGTCAGTTCAAAGCTGGTCAAAGATCGATCATCGAAGTCGTTGGTGCCTATGAAAAGTCGATCAACCGCCGTATGGAGCATCTGGACGCGAAATACGACGTCATGATCGCCCAGCTTGAACTGGCTCGTGATCTCGGTCTGCTGGCAAACGGAGATGATATATGACGCAGGGCAAGGCACCCGTGGTTTTGTCGATTAACCCGGTGAAGGCTGTGAAAGCCGCACCGGCAAATGCGCCTGTTCAACCCGAACCTCAGATCACGTTGGAAACGCCTGAAGCTGGTATCACCGATCTGATCAACGGTACTGCCAGCCGGATCCAGCACCGCGCTCAGCTGATTTCCACCCTTGCGAGTTTGCACGGCGAAGACAGCCCAGTTGTAGATATTGCCGAGTACATGTGGACCAACGCGCCGGGCGATGTGTCGATCAAAGCCCTGTCCAAAGCGCTGAAACATGCAGGCGTAGACCCTAAAGTTGCCAATAAAGCCGCAATCGAAGCCAACAGTTGGCCTGCGATCACGTTGATGACCAATGGGCAATCGGTGCTGGTTCTGTCGCAAGAAGACGACACACTCACGATCTATGATCCAAGCTGTGCGGACAATCGCACCGAAGTGCCGGTAAGCGAGTTTGCACCCTTTTTCAGCGGAACGATTTTACGCGCTAAAGTGGGCCTGAAACAGATCGCGGAACGTCAAGTGCCGCAGGTCGCCAAAGGCCATTGGTTCTGGGGTGAGTTTTCCAACTACAAATCTCATATCGGCGAGATCATGTTGGGCTCTTTGATGGCCAATATCTTGGCCGTCGGTGTCGCGCTCTTTTCATTGCAGGTCTATGACCGCGTGATCCCGCACCAGTCGCAATCCACGCTTTGGGTGCTGGCGGTTGGTGCACTGATGGCCGTGGCTTTGGAAGGCGCTTTGAAACTTGCCCGCGCGCGGATGAGTGATGCCGCCGGTCGGCGGATTGAGCTATCGATCCAAAACACATTGATGCGCCGCCTATTGGGTATGCGCTCGGATCAACGCCCCTTGCCCGCCTCTGGCCTTTTTGCTGCGATGCGTGATTTTGGCAGTGTCAGAGACTTCTTTACGTCCTCCACAATCGCCGTTCTCGCTGATATTCCCTTCATTTTGATCTTCCTCCTGCTGGTCGCTTCGATTGCGGGCAACCTGGTCTGGCTCTTGGTCATCGGTGGCTTGCTGATGGTGCTGCCCGCCTATGCGCTACAGAAACGCATGATTGCCCTGACCCGCAAAACGCAGGGTGCTGCGGCCAAAGCGGGCCGTCTGCTGCAAGAGGTCATCACCGAACTCGACACCGTGAAAACGCAGCGTGGCGAAGACCGTGTTCTGCGTCTTTGGGATGAGCTGAACAACCTTTCGACCCATAGCTCTGCCGAGCAGCGTCGCCTCTCCAATATGCTGACCTATTGGTCGCAAGGTGTGCAGCAAGTGACCTATGTCGGCACGGTTGTGGTTGGGACCTACCTGGTTTTCGCAGGGCAATTTACTGTCGGTACGATCATTGCCGTAGGTATCCTGACCAGCCGTACCCTCGCACCGCTGACCCAGTTTGCAGGCATCATGGCCCGCTGGAGCAACGTCAAAGGTGCGTTGGAAAGCCTGGATTCCATTGCTCTTGCGCCACAGGAAAAAGACGCCGACCGCAAATACCTGCGTCGTGAAACACTGGGCGGCAAATTCGAACTACGCGAGTTGGCGTTCAGCTATGATGAGGGCGGCACGCAGACCTTGGACGTACCTGGCGTGGTGATCAAACCGGGGCAACGTGTGACCATTCTAGGCGCGAACGGCTCTGGTAAATCCACGTTGCTGAAATTGCTGGCAGGTCTTTATGCGCCGACCAAAGGCCGGATCATGCTGGATGACACCGATATGTCCCAGATCGATCCACGCGATGTACGCCGTGGTATTGGCTATCTGGGTCAGGACGTGCGCCTCTTTGCCGGCAGCCTGCGCGACAACTTGAACCTCAACCAGCTGGAACGAGATGATGACCGCCTGATGGCGGCGCTTGATTTCGCGGGTCTTGGGCCTTTCTTGCGCGGCCATCCTCAGGGTTTGGATCTGCAACTGCGCGACGGCGGCGAAGGCCTGTCGATTGGTCAACGCCAATCCATCGGCTGGGCGCGGCTTTGGCTGCAAAATCCAAGTATCGTTTTGCTGGATGAACCCACCGCGGCGCTTGATCAGACTCTGGAACGCACCTTGGTAAGCCGCCTTGGCCCTTGGCTTGAAAACCGCACCGCAATCATCGCAACCCACCGCACACCGATCTTGGCGCTCTCAACCCGCACCTTGATTTTGCAGGCGGGCCGCCTTGTGGTCGATGGCCCGCGTGAACAAGTCCTTGCGCATCTCGCATCAGGAGAGCGTTCATGAGCGACTCCCAAGTGGGATTGGATAACGAACTAGACGAACAACTGGGCAGCGCCCGGAAGACCATTCGTTTGGTTGCACTTGCCGTTATCCTCTTCCTGTTGTGGTCAGCTTTTGCTTGGATTGACGAGATTGTCCGTGCGGATGGCGAAGTTGTGTCGTCCTCCCGATCCCAAAGCATCCAAAACCTCGAAGGTGGCATTCTGGCCGATATTTCGGTGCGTCAGGGTCAACAAGTCGAGGCTGGTCAAATTCTGGCAACGCTACAAGATACGCGCTTTCGCTCTGCCTTTGATGATTTGCAGGACCAGATTGATGCGCTGGAAATCAAGCGTATGCGGTTGGAAGCGGAAATCGAGGGCCAATACGAATTTGCTGTTCCTACAGATTTGGCCGAACGCTCACCGCGCATCGTGACCTCGGAACGCGCACTTCTGAAAGCACGTCAGACCGACTTTGACAGCCGCAGCAGCGGGGCCCTTTCGCAGCTTGAACAGGCGCAAAGTGAACTCGCGAATATGCAGCGGCTCTATAAGCAGGAATTCGTTGCCCTGCTCGAGGTCAACAAGGCGCGCACTGAGGCCTCTGAGGCCGAAATTCGCTACATGGATATTGTCACGCAGTCTGAATTGACCCGGGCAGAGGAATATTCAGAAACGCTGCAGGAACTGACCTCCAAACGTCAAGAAATGCGACTGGCCACGGATCAGTTGGACCGCACAATCATAACCGCTCCGATGCGCGGCATTGTGAACAACCTGGGTGTGACAACGATTGGCGGTGTGATCCGCCCCGGGGAAGAGATTTTTGAAATCATACCACTAGACGAAGAGCTGTTCGTTGAGGCCCGCGTGCGACCCGAAAACATCGCAAGTGTTGGCTTGGGACAAGCTGCGACGATTAAGCTAACTGCTTATGATTACACGATTTACGGTACTCTGAAAGGTACGGTAGAGTTTGTATCTGCAGACACTTTCGAAGACGAACGTGATCCGTCTTTGCCGCCTTTTTATAAGGCCACCGTTAATGTCGATCTGGACAATCTAACGGACCGCCAGAAGGCGATTGAAATCCGCCCTGGCATGCGGGCGCAGATTGAGTTGCACACCGGTGAAAAAACCATTCTGCAATATCTGCTGAAGCCACTTTATAAATCCCGCGAGGCCCTGCGCGAACCCTAGGGTATGGCGCAGGCACTACCGAAAACCGGTCTCCAGTTTTCGGGATTTTCTTAACGTAGGCTTGCCCAGCTTTCAGTCATCAAAGCATTCAGCGTCTTGGTATCCAGCGTGGTCCCAACTGAAACTTTGCGGCCCCCCATCGCGGCTTTTGAAGACACAACTGACACCAATGAAGGTTGTTGGCTGTCACCAAACGACAGAACCGGTGCACCTGAAGCGCCAAATTCAACCTGACAGGACATCACCAAAGTCTCACTTTGCTGCGCTAGAACCTGGCATGGGTAGGCAAAGGCAGGATCGTTTTTGTGTCCCAAAGCGTATGACACCACGCCCAACATTTCGCCTTTAGACGGGCGACCGCCCACTGGCACGGGTTTTGCGTCAGAACTGGAAATCGCTGAATTCAGACGTAACAGAGCCACATCATAGCCAAGCTGTGCTTTGCCGCGTTTGTTGTGTTTGTAGTCTGGATGGTGCTTGGCATCAGAAACACCGCGCGTCGCTTTGGCTTTACCGCCAGCCAATCCAGCTTGGAATTTCATTTTTTCCGGGCGGATTTTACGCCCCGAATATGGATCATAAAGGCAATGCGCTGCGGTTAATACGGTGTCTGGCGACACCAAGGCGCCGGTACACATGGACCGACCTCCAAACATAATGCGGCCAATGGCAGACCCGCCAGGCAGGTCACTTACTCGAATTGCCCGTGCCGTGGATTCGTCCCCGGCGATTGAGGGTGTGGCCAAAGCCAAAGCCAAAATAAAAGAAGTTACTCGCACGTATTACTCCACTTTCTTCAACGCTTCGCCTTGTTCTTGATTCTTCAAAACAAGGGTTTGACGCTTTCGTCCCAGCCATAAGGCAGACTGCAAGGGGCAGAAGTCGGGCGTGTGGAGATCTTTTTGGAGCTGCTTTTGTGCTCAAATCGCGGCAAATGGTACGAAATTGGGGCAGACAGGATCAGTCTGAGTGTTGCGACTTATGTGCGCGGCAGGCGCAGGATCAGCGGCACAATGGCAAGGATCAGGATCGCCGCGAACAAATAGGGCGCACCCGGCAAATAGAATGAGGCGTCATTTACAAAGCGCTCAAAAACACCGGTCATCGCCAATGGGGCCACAACAGCAGCAACGGAAGCCAGCGAGGCAATTACACCCTGCACCAATCCTTGTTGGTCCTCACCAACTTGATTGGACGCAATCGCCGTCATCAATGGCGGGGACATATCCGCCATGGCCGCAATGGGTAGGAAGACAACAACCATCCAAACGCTGTCGGCAAATCCAAAGCCAATCAAAGCTACGACAGACGTACCTACGGCAAACATCAGCGTCTTATAGTCGCCAAAGCGTTTGGTCAGCTGCGGCAGGATCCCGGCCTGCACCACAGCGATCAAGATGCCATATGCAGACAGCGACAGACCAATGACAAAGCCGTTCCAGCCAAAGACCTCGCGGCCCCAGAAGGCCCAAAGGGTTGGGTAAACGAGGTTTGCGAATTCAAAGACAAAAAGGCAAATCAAAGGGATCGCCAAACCGGGCACCAAGAAAGCGCGAAAGATGGCGCCAAAGGGGTTCAGGTCGCGACGGCCGAATTTGCGGCGCTTTTCGGGTTTCAATGACTCAGGCAGTACAAAGATACCAAACGCTACATTGGCTGCGGCCAAAGCAGCTGCAATCCAAAACGGCGCTGTGATGTGAATGCCCGACGCCATGCCGCCAATCGCAGGCCCCATAACAAAGCCAATCCCAAAGGCTGCGCCAATCATCCCGAAGGCTGCGCCCCGGTCTTTAGGATCCGCGATATCGGCAATATAAGCAGTCGCTGTCACGTAAGTTGCCCCGGCGACGCCTGCCAGAATGCGCCCAATCAACAAAACCCAATAGGTCTGAGCCAATGCCATGATCACATAATCAATGGCCAGCGTCACAAGCACGGCAATCAAAACCGGTCGACGCCCGATGGCATCAGAAATACTGCCTACAATCGGCCCGCAGAGGAACATGGCCACCGCGTAGGCCGACATCATGACCCCGCCCCAAAAGGCACCCTCTGCTGTACTGCCAGCGCCAACCCGATCCATGAGATCAGGCATGATTGGAAACACGATGCCAATGCCAATCGCATCCAACATCAAAGTCGCCAAAATAAAGAGGAAAGGCCCGCGGAGTTTCATGGCGCCAAGGGACACCGCCCAGTCTCAAAGTGCAAGTTGAAAAGGGCTTACTTGCTGACAGATTTCGGCAGTGCACCAAATCTATTTAATTTGGATCCGTGCGCAGTTCTGATCCCACCGGCGGTTTGCAGCGTGGGTCTTTCTTAAGTGCCATCACAAAGCTGATAATTTCCGCCACAACTTCCCAATGTTCGACTGGCACGCGTTCATCCACATCGATCACATCATAAAGCGAGCGGGCGAGTGGTTTGTTTTCAACAATTGGAATGTCGTGCTCATGGGCGATCAGACGAATTTGCCGTGCCATCAAGTCAGCGCCCTTGGCCACACAGACCGGAGCGGCATCAACGCCCTGTTCGTATTTCAGCGCAACTGCATAGTGGGTTGGGTTGGTTAGGATTACATCGGCCTGCGGAACAAAGGCTGCAATCCGCTGCTGTGAACGCTGTCGACGCAGTTGTGCACGTTTGCCTCGGATCAAAGGATCACCCTCGGCTTCTTTCATTTCGTCGCGGATTTCCTTCACCGACATCATCTGCTTTTTACGCCAATCAAAGCGTTTCCACAGAATATCGATGATGGCGATGGGCACCAGAAAAACCGCTGCCATGATCAACAGCCGGCGCGTGGCATCAGACATATACATAGGAAGGTGTTCTGGTACAAAACCCGTCCCAGTCCAGATATCGCGCACGGCCAGATCCGTGACCCAAAGCGCCATTGCACCAACGACAAAGACCTTCACCAGGCTTTTGATAAACTCGACCAGCGTATTTGCGGAAAACTGGCGTTTTATTCCTTCGATCGGCGAAATTTTCGATAGTTTGGGCTTGATGCGATCCAGCGCCACCACAGTTTCGCCCTGGATCAGAACGCCCGCAACACCACCTAGAAAGATCAATCCAAATATCGGGGCTATGGCCGTCGCCACGCGCGACATGAAATCCCAAAAGACGCCGCCCAAAGTCGCCACACCGGGCCGTTCAATGCCCACATGAATGCGGCCTGCATTGTCCACCAGAGAGGCCAATGCCTCGACCAGCTTTGGCCCCTGCCATTGCAAGGCCACACCAACCACCCCGATCAGCGATACAACCACCATCATGTTCCCGGTTTCACGGGAAGAGGGCACATCACCTTTCTTGCGCGCATCGCGCAGCTTTTTCTCGGTGGGTTCCTGGGTTTTGTTACTCTTGTCTTCTTCTGCCATCGCCTGCGCCCCTTAATGCCGAAACAGGCCAAACCACGTGCTGAATTCCTCCAGCCAGTGATGGATCATGCTTGGGGCGGCGACGGACAGAATGAACATGCCAACCGCGATCAACATAGAGGCGGCGACAAAGAAGACAGGCAATTGAGGCATCATACGGTTCGCCAGACCCATGCCCAGGTTCAAGATCACACCCATTACAAAAAAAGGCGCGGCAATCGAGACACCAATATAAAGGCTTTTGCTACCGGCATGGACCATTTGCTTGGCCAGATCCCCGGCAAAGATCACACCGGGCGGAAACACCACATAGCTTTCCATCATGCCACGCAGAATGATGTGATGTGTGTCGGTGATAAAGATCAGCGCGACCGTGCCAATCAACAGAATAGATGCCACCAAGGTGGCCCCTTCAAACGAACCCAACGACGGGCCAAAGGCATTGGCAAGCCCGCTCACCTGCCCCACTTGGTAACCGGCGAAATCCATGGCCGACAGCAATACCCGCGCAGAAAGTCCGATCCAAAGACCAACGGTAATTTCAGCGGCTAATAGAATGAACATGGCCGACGGCGTGTTAGGTGCGGCGCCGACCACAGGCACGATTGGATATAGCGCAAGACACAGAACCAGTGCAAAGGACAGCCGAGCACGCATCGGAATTTGCGCTTCACCAAAACCCGGTAGGAACATCATCGCGCTGCCGATCCGCCCGACCACCAAAACGTAGCCAAAGATCAGCGTTGAAATATAGGAGTTCAGCTCCATCCCTACCCGCCGATCGTCGCCACGGTTTTCAAAGAGGCCTTGCGATGCACTTCATTGTGCGAAATCACCTGAGTCATTGGGCTGACGCGTTCAAGGATCGAACGCACATAAGGGCGGCTGTCTGGTGCAACCAACAAAGCGGGCCATTGATCGCTAGCCGCGAATTGCTGGATTTCACGACGCACGGCCAAGACAAATTCCTGCACACGCTGCGGGGACATGATGAAATTCGTTTCATCCCCAGCCTTTGAAATTGCGTTGTGCATTTCGGTTTCCCAAGTCTGCCCAAGGGTCACAACGGGCACATAGCCGTTGTCATCCACCAGACCTTGGCAGATCTGTTTACTCAACTGCGCGCGCACATGTTCGACAATGATCTGTACGTTTTTAGTGGTGCCAGAGGCCTCGGCCACCGCCTCGATGATCTTAGGCAAATTTCGGATCGACACGCGCTCGCTCATCAGGGCCTGCAGAACATGCTGCATCAATACCATCGGCGCGTTGTTTGAGATTTCAGTCAGCAGCTTCTGATAATCTTTGCTTTGCCCCTGCACCAGCTCTTGCGTGGCCGCATAGGTCAAAAGTTCAGGCATATGTTCTTTGATGATCTCAGTCAGATGGGTGGTGACCACGCTTTCTGGGTCCACGACCGTCATCCCGCGCGCCTCGGCTTGCGACGCCCGGCTTTGATCCACCCAAACTGCATTCAGGCCAAAGGTTGGCTCGCGTGTGCGTTCACCCGGAATATCAATATCGTCGCCCGAGGGTTCAATCACCATCATCGCACCCGGACGCAATTCGCCCCGTGCCGTTTCCACACCATGGATCGAGATCGCGTAGCTCATCGCGGGCAGCGTCAGATCATCTTTGATCCGCACCGGCGGGATCACAAAGCCATAGTCTTTGATGAAGAGGCTGCGCAGGCTTTTCACCTTGCCCGGCAAAGCCGCATCCGCAGAGTTGATAAGCGGCACCAAGGCGCTACCCAGATCCAGACGCAGATCATCTAGCTTCAGCATGTCTTTGATCGGATCAACCGGTGTATCACCCTGCTCTGCTTTGGCCAATTCAGCCGCCGCTACGCGTGCCGCTTCTTCTTTCAGCTGCCCCTGCATGACATAGCCCAAAACGGCCATGCCTGAGGCCAGCACTGCAAAGACAAGGAACGGGAAGCCCGGCATAAAGCCCACAGCGAAACACAAGGCCGACGCCATATAAAGCGCCCGTGGGAAATTGCCCAATTGGCTCATTACAGCCTCGTTGGCCGCACCCTTTGTACCGCCTTTGGTCACCAAGAGGCCCGCGGACAAAGACACCACCAGCGCCGGAATTTGCGTGACCAAACCGTCACCGATGGTCAGAACGGTGTAGTTATTGGCAGACTGCCCAATGGTCAGACCATGGCTGACAACCCCAATCAGAATGCCACCCACCACGTTGATCAATGTGATGATCAATCCGGCAACCGCATCCCCGCGTACAAACTTAGAAGCACCATCCATCGCGCCAAAGAAGGCGCTTTCATCTTCCAACACACGGCGACGTTCCCTCGCTTCGTTTTCATCGATCATGCCCGCACCCAGATCAGCATCAATCGCCATCTGCTTGCCTGGCATCGCGTCCAAGCTAAACCGAGCTGCAACCTCGGCGATACGGGTGGAACCCTTTGTAATCACGATAAAATTGATGATCACAAGGATCGAAAAAATCACGATCCCGATGATGAAGTCGCCGCCAACAATGAAACGGCTAAACCCTTCAATCACACTGCCCGCAGCATCAGTACCCGTATGGCCCTGACTAAGAATAAGCCGGGTCGAGCTGACATTCAGCGCGAGCCTGAGCATGGTCACAACCAGCAAAAGGGTCGGGAAAGAGTTGAAATCCAGAGGAGTCGGGATCCACAGCGCTACCATCAGGATCAGCACTGCCAAGGACAGCGAAATCGCCAACCCGAAATCCAGCAAAATTGGCGGCAGCGGCACAAAGAGCATGCCCAAAATCATCACAACACCCAGCGCAAAAACGACGTCACGGTTCGCCAGAACCTGTGCGAAGCCGCCTACTGGAGTTTGATTTTCTGTGTCAGTCGCGCTCATTTAGGCCTCAGAAAAATGCTTCGTATTGCGGCAATATCGGCCGAATAGGGGCGTTGGAATAAATCGAATACCCGCCGCTTTCCGAACTGCTCCAGAACACCGGCGGCGGTGGGGCTGGAGGGATCACAACCTCGGCAACTTCAACCGGCACAAAGGACCGCGCCAATGCAGTCAGGCGTTGAATGTCGCGCCCGACAACCTGCCGGTTGCGCCCAAGGGAATCCAAATAGCGGCGCTGGTGTTTTTCAGTGGCGGAGTGATATCGGCCCGCGGCCTTATCCCAAGCACCGGTCTCATGAAACAGGCTCACCAGGAACCGCGCGGCATAGTCGACGTTCATAAAGGGATCAAAGGCTGCATCTTGATGCGGGAACTGTTCACCATGCCAACGCAGGTTGATTTGCATGCAACCCACATCAATGCTGTTGATGCCCTGTGCTTGCTTTTCGCGCACCCAATCCTGCGCGGCTTCGCGCGTAGGAAAAAATGCACCTTCCCCATTGGCATTGACCGTCCATGGCCAGACCGCCAAACCTGCAGGCCCGTTCCGCCCCGCTTCTTGAATGCCGATGGCCAGCAACAAATGCCCCGGAATATCGTAGCGTTGTTCCGCATCCAAAATCGCAGCCACACATTGCGCGCCCGTCGTTGGGCGATCAATCAGCGCGCTATTCTTGGTATCTGGCAAGGATTGTTCCACCGCTTTCGGAGAGGTGAAAAGACTGCCAAACAAATCAGCCTGCACGCTTGTCGCCGCAACACACACCGCAATGACATATGCCAAGAGCGGGCCCCGCATCTTAAAAGCCCCCCGACACGATCAGATCAAATACCTGATTGGACAGCTTGGTGAGCGTGCTGAAAATAAACGGTAGCGTCAGCGCCAAAAGCGCAAAGATCGCTACGATCTTAGGCACAAAAGTCAGAGTCATTTCCTGAATTTGCGTCAGCGCTTGAATGAAGGAAATCACCAGGCCCACGATCAAAGCGCCTGCCAAAATCGGAGCACTCGCCAGCAGAATTGTAGTGAGCGTCAGCCGGATGACCTCGTATGCCCCTGCGCTATCCATCAGATCGGCATGCGCATAACGTCTTGATAAGCCTCCACCAGCTTATCGCGTACCGCAACGGATACACGCACTGTGCTTTCCATGGTCATAGTCGCTTCGACCACTTGCTGAATGCCCGCTTTACCGGTCAGGCCCTGGGTCGCGATTTCATCGCCTTGGCGCACGTTTTCCACGGACTGAGACGCCGCATTGCGCAGCATGTCACCGAAGGATTCAGTCTTTTCGGTGCCTTCTGATACCTGAACCGGAGAATTCAGACCTTTGGCATCGCCATAGGCCCCTTGAATAGCCGCTTGAGACCGGATCGAAGAAAAATCACTCATGGCTCATTCCTATTCTAACATATCAATCAGGCGGTTACGCATCGCCCGCGCGTTTTCCAGCATGGTCAGGTTGGCCTCATAGGACCGGCTGGCTTCCCGCATATTGCTCATCTCAATCAACGGGTTCACGTTAGGCATTTTCACATAACCCGTCTCATCCGCTGCAGGGTGCGAGGGTTCATAGCGCACCGTGAAATCGGTCATGTCGCGCTCGATATCAGCGATCTCAACGTGGGATACACCGGTTGAATCATCCAGTAATTCACCAAAGCTGACGACCTTTCGGCGGTAAGGATCCCCGCCCGGTGTTTCCGCAGTTGAATTGGCGTTGGCGACGTTTTCAGACACCACGCGCATCCGCTCACTCTGCGCGCGCAATCCGCTGGTTGCCACTTTCCCGATAAGGCTAAGACTGTCCATAAGCCGCCCCCTTACCCAGAAACCGCACGGATCATATCATGCGCTTTCCGATAAAGATTGGCCGCGATCTTATACTGCCCCGATGTGGCATTGGCCTCTAGGATCTGCTCTTCCAGAACAACGTTGTTGCCTGTCAGATCCTGATTCCAAGTCGCCTCGCTTTCAAACACACTGGCATCCGGCGCTTCGGCTTGTCCTGTCGCCACTTCCAGATAGGCATCAAAGCTTTCGACCTCTTTCGCGCGGTAACCAGCGGTATCGGCATTGGCGATATTCTCGGAAACCACTTTCTGACGGTCCGAAAGCCACTTCAGCCGCTGCGACGCAAGCTCAAAGATATTTGGCGTTTCGATATTCATCATGGACTCCTGCGGATTTATTGTTGATTATAGCAAGTATAACAAAGATTAAAACAGGGTTTATTCTTGTGTCCAAGGTTTTTTTAGACCTGAAAGCCACAATCGCCTCATTGGAAGCCATGCAAATCATGGGCCGCGTGCAGTCGATTGTTGGCATGTCCCTGACCGTTGCGGGGCTTCAACGCGCGGTTGGCATTGGCGCACGTTGCGTTGTGAAAGGCGTTAAAGGCCCTGTTATGGCTGAGGTCGTCGGTGCCGATGAAAAAGGCCTGCGCCTCTTGCCATTTGGATCATGGGACGGCGTTGCCGTCGGCGATCCGGTGGAATTGGTGCAACACGACGAAGGCATCTGCCCGGATGACAGCTGGATTGGTACTGTGGTCGACGGGCTTGGCCGCCCGCTTGGTGATGCGCCTCGGTTTAAGAAAGGCCGAAATCGATCGTCTGGCCGCAATGGGCCTCCTCCGGCCTTTGGTCGTCGCCGCGTTGGGCAAAAACTGCAGACCCAGATCAAATGCATAGATGTGTTCACCCCGCTTTGTCAGGGGCAGCGCATGGGCGTTTTCGCAGGCTCGGGCGTGGGAAAATCCACCCTGATGGCGATGCTTGCACGCAATACAAATGCCGAAGTCATAGTCATTGGCCTCGTTGGGGAACGCGGCCGCGAGGTGCAGGAGTTCATCCAAGAAGACCTCGGCCCTGAGGGAATGGCACGCGCAGTTGTGGTTGTTGCGACCGGAGATGAGGCCCCTTTGTTGCGCCGCCAAGCGGCTTTCACAGCAACCACGGTTGCTGAACATTTCAGATCTGAAGGCAAACAGGTTCTTCTGATGCTGGATTCCGTCACCCGCTTTGCAATGGCGCAACGTGAAATTGGCCTGTCCAGCGGCGAGCCGCCCACCACCAAAGGCTATCCGCCTACTGTTTTCTCTGAGTTGCCGCATCTATTGGAACGCGCAGGGCCCGGCCGTGATGGCGAGGGCGACATTACCGCGATTTACACTGTCTTGGTGGATGGCGACGATATGAATGAACCCATCGCCGACGCTATCCGCGGCATTGTGGACGGACATTTAGTACTAGATCGCAGCATTGCCGAAAAGAACCGTTACCCAGCGATCAATATCCAACGCTCGATTTCGCGTATGCTGCCCGCCTGTCATACGGACGAAGAATATAAAATCATGCACGAGGCCCGGCGTGCCTTGGCGAAATACGCCGATATGGAGGATTTGATCCGCGTAGGCGCCTACAAGCCCGGTACAGATCCCGAAATCGATGCCTCTGCGGTGTTTTTCAAGGTTGCTGATGCGTTTTTGGCCCAGCGAAAGGCCGAAAAAATGACCTCGGACCAAGCCTTTGCTGAGATCTTTCGCATGCTTTTAGAAGCCGGCATCGACGTGCCTATCGATCTCAGTGCCACCGCATGAAAAAGCCGGCCACCCATAGGGCAGCCGACCATGGCTCCTTCAAAGGAGAATACCAAATCAATCGTTACGAAAAGCCTTTGAAAGAACTTATCGATGCATCCGATTGAATTAACGGAACAGAGACAGCAAAGACTGTGGCTGACCGTTCGCGATAGACAGAGACTGGGTCGCCAGCTGTTGCTGAACCTGCAGCGCCTGCATACGTGCGGCTTCTTCTTCCATATCAGCGTCAACCATCGCAGACACACCTTGATCGATGGTATCTGTCAATGCGCCAAGGAATTCCTGCTGACCTTCCAGAGTTTTCTCAGCGACACCCAAAGATGTTGCCGCGGAAACCGCGTTGCCCAGCTGAGTTTCTGCAGTTTGCAGGTCAGTTGTGGTCACAGCGGAGGAAATATCAACCGCGTCCAGCGCAGTATGGATTGCACGCAGATCAACCTGATCGAAATCGAAAGTTGTAGTGGTGAACGTACCGCCAGAACGGGTCACACCCGTAACGACAGTTTCAGTCGCAGTGCCTTCAACAAGGTTTTCACCGTTGAAAGTCGACTGTTCGATCGCGGCATCAATTTGACCAACCAGACCGTCAAGCTCGGCTTGAATGTCAGCCAGGTTTGCGTCCGGAGTGTTTTGTGCAAACGCAACACGCTCTGCAAATTCACCAGCCAGGTCTTTAACAGTTTCAGCACCCAAACGAGCGGTAGAAACGGAGTTTTTCGATGATGTAAGACCCTCATTAACGGCCTTCAACATGCTGCTATCACCTTTCATGGTCTCGGAAATAGCAAAATATGCAGCGTTATCTTTACCAGAGCTTACCTGTAAACCAGTAGAGACACGGCCTTGAGTTTCATTAAGACCTTTGTTGACAGACTTCAGAGTCTGCAAGGCGGTCATTGCGGAACTATTCGTGAGAATGGACGACATTTAATGCTCTCCTCATTTCTCGGGATTATTTTGACAGTCTTCTGACTGAATTGGTTTGTTAACCGAGTTTTAAAATATCGCGGCGAGGGTTAAAGCGCGTTTAATCTTCTGTGTTCATTTCTGGGCAGATTAGGGCGGAAATAGGGCGCGCACGCCACATTTCAGACATAATGTATTTCAATAAAAACAACGCTTTAGATGTGAGTTTGGCAAACCAGAACTCACACGGTGCCAAATAGGGCAAACAATCCACGATCGCTTGAACCAAATAAGAAAAATCGGCCACCTTTCGGAAGCCGATTTCTTAAACTTTTTAACAGAATCAAACGCTTTGATTCTGATTAAGGGACCGGAACCCGGCCCCTCAACTAATGTATTACCGGAACAGAGACATAATGTTCTGCGGAGCCTGGTTCGCAATCGACAAGGACTGCGTCGCCAGCTGCTGCTGAACCTGATAGGCCTGCAGACGTGCCGCTTCTTCTTCCATGTTCGCGTCAACCATCGCTGATACACCGGAATCCAGTGTGTCGGTCAAAGCATCAAGGAAAGACTGCTGACCTTCGATGGTCTTTTCAGCAACACCCAAAGATGTGGCAGCTGTCACAGAGGCCGCGAGCTGTGTTTCCGCAGTCGTCAAGTCAGTCTGTAGAAGAGCAGGCGTAGTAGAAGTGGTCAAATCAACTGCAGCAAGTGCAGTGTGAATTGCGCGCAAATCAACCTGATCATAGCTCACAGTTGTCGTTGCGAAGGTACCGCCATCACGGCTTACACCAGTTACGACTGTCTCGGTCGCGGTGCCCTCAACCAGGTTTTCACCATTAAAGGTCGCTTGGTTAATGGCCGCATCAATCCGGTTTACCAGACCGTCGAGCTCTTCTTGAATATCTGCCAGGCCTTCAGAACCAGCGTTCTGCGCAAAAGCGACACGCTCTGCGAACTGACCAGCCAGGTCTTTTACGGTTTCCGCACCCAGACGCGCTGTACCAAGGGAGTTCTTCGTGGCAGTCAGGCCTTCGTTGATGGCCTTGATCATACCGCTGTCACCCTTCATGGTTTCAGAGATAGCGAAGTATGCCGCGTTGTCTTTACCAGAGCCAATTTGCAAACCAGTGGAAATACGGCCTTGGGTTTCGTTCAAGCTCTTGTTCACCATGTTCAGGGTGGACAGAGCAACCATTGCGGAGCTGTTAGTGAGAATGGACGACATTTAATGCTCTCCTCATTTCTCGAGATTATAAACAGTCTTCTGACTGAATTGGCTTTGCGCCATGCCACACAATATACATGGCGTGGTTAAAAGGTGGTTCATGTTTTCACACTTTAGCCAAATTTTCGCCTTAAAATTCTCTATCGATCGTCATTTTGGTCACAGTCGAATCGCCGACCTTTTTGCCAGACTTTCCATAGAGCCCATTCAGGCTATGTCTTTGTGTTGCCTTTTCAATTTCGCGCGCAACGGATCCGGCAGCTCCGGCCATACGAGACAGCAAAGTGCTGTTCTCTGTCACGGCGACCCGAAGGTCTTCCAGAAGCTCCGGCAAACGGCGCGCGAGGGCCGCATCTTTTTTGATAAATGGCTCAACCAAAGGGCGCTTGAGTTCGAGCCACTTTAGCAATCCAGATTTCTCTTCGTATTTGTCGCTGACCACATCCAAGTTGCCCGCGTTGATCGCCTCAATTTCACTGCGCAACAGGGCAACGGCCTCTTTGATTTTTTCCGCAAAGGCATCGATGTTTTGCAAATCCATGGGTGATGGATCATCCGCCGCACCAGTGCGCGATTGCTTGCGTTCGCTCATTCGAAATTGACGTGTCGCAATCATCTCTCTCAGCCCTTCTTATACGCGGCCATCATCTGTTGAACATTTTGAGCGAGCCCCAGCCCGCCCTGTTCAACCAAACTTTTTGATAAGGCTTCCGACATAAAGGACCGCCACATTTGGCCGTCATTTTCACCTGTGCCCATGTCGACGGTCTTCATCATTTCATCGACAAATTGGGTGAGAAAAACCGTTTCAAATTCTTTGGCAGAAGCGACTTCACCAGCGTTCAGCGCCCCTTTTTGTTGCGCCATCTGCGCCTTGGCCTGCGCCAAAGAGGTTGTCAGCGAAACATCGACCATCAGATGATCTCCAGATCTGCATGCAAAGCGCCAGATGACTTGATCGCCTGAAGAATAGAAATCGTCTGGCGGGCCCCCACCCCGATGGCATTCAACCCATCCACCAGATCTTGCAGACTGACGTCCGCGTCCAGAATAGTGAACTTGCTATCCTTTTCTTCGACATCAAGTTCGGTGTCTGGAATCACAACCGTTGTGCCACCAATTGAAATCGGCTGCGGTTGTGACACGTTAAAGCGTTCACGTACCTTAACTGTCAGCCCACCTTGGCTGATCGCCACTTGGCCAATCCGCACGTTGGACCCAATCACAATGGTCCCGGATTTTTCATCGATCACGACACGCGCCACGCTGTCTGGCTGCACCTCAAGATTTTCAATAACAGAAACAAACTCAGCGACATTTGCCTTATCTTGGATTTGAATCTCGATAGTTCCAGGGTCCAAGACCTCAGCAAACTGAGCGCCAAGCTCCATATTCACAACGTCCCGCACGCGGGTTGCTGTCGTGAAATCAGGCGTGCGTAAGGCCACGCGAAAGCTTTCAAGTTCGCGCAAGCTAAACGGCACTTCTCGTTCGATGATCGCCCCATTATCAATGCGCGCAATGGTCGGCACACCCTCAGTGATCGTTGCGGCATTGCCTTCGGCTCGAAAGCCCGAAACCGCAACCGCGCCTTGCGCAACGGCGTAAACTTCACCATCCGCTCCGGCCAGGGGCGTCACCAATAGGGTGCCCCCGCGCAAACTTGATGCATCACCTAGGGAGGAAACTGTCACATCAATCGGCGCGCCGCGTCGGCCGAAGGGTGGAAGTTTTGCGGTCACCATGACGGCAGCTGTGTTTTTGGTTTTCAACAGATTGGCGTCAATATTGGCAACGCCCAATCGCTCCAGCATGCCGCGCATGGATTCCCGCGTGAATGGGCTATTGGCCAGCTTATCCCCCGTGCCCAAGAGACCCACAACCAGCCCGTAGCCGATCAAATGGTTCTCGCGCACGCCCTCAAAGCTCGCGATGTCCTTAATTCGAACATCCGCCCTGGCATCATTCACCCAAACCACAACGCAAATCAGCGTCAGAAGATAAAGGGTTGCTGCTCTTAAGCGCTTGGAAAGAGTTTGGTACTGCTCCATAGGTCCTTCCTATATACCCACTCCAAGGATTAAAGAATTATCCTTAATTAGTCTAGTATTAATCCAACTTTAATTCTTATATCAAAGCTTTAACCAAAAATTAATCTTCGTTATTTTTCTTTTTTGTTGTTGAAAGCCAGATTTATCCTTGCTAGCGATAAAGGACAAACAAGAATAAGTGGAACGGAGGTCGCCATGCGCGCCTATGTATTCGAGCCACGCGAGAAACGTCGAGCATCCCTTCAAGCAGAGCTTGAGAACGTTGGCTTGCAACCGCTCTTTGTTGGTGAAGAGTTCTTTGAAACAGGCCTCGCGCCGCTGTCGCAACCCGGCAGTGAACATCGCGCGATCCTGATTGGTGAATCTGCAGACACACATCGGCAGATCCGAGCGGTGCGGGCATCCGGGTGTGACAACCCATTGATTGTATTGCGAGATTTCAGGAACTCCACAGATACAGCGGCAGCGCTGGATCGTGGGGCAGATGATGTCATCGTCAGCCCGATCAAAGGATCCGAAGTATTCTCGCGTATCAATTCCATTGTACGACGCTTCCACGGCCATGCGGCTGAAAGCGTCAGCGTGGGTGAAGTCACAGCCTATTTCGACGGGCGCGACCCGATCGTTTCAGGCGCGCGGATCAGACTGTCCAAACGCGAACATTCGATTTTCCAACACTTGGCGTTGAATTCCAACAAGGTGATTTCGAAAAACGCGATCTATGATGCGGTCTACGGGATGAGCGCTGATCAACCTTTTGACAAGGTGATCGACGTCTACATCTGCAAACTGCGCAAAAAGATTGCTGCAGCCTCTTCAAGCGGTGCGCAATATATCGAAACCATCCACGGGCGAGGCTACAAGCTTAGCGCGCCAGAGGAAGAAGATATCCAGACGCTGGAACCGCTGCGCGCAGCGATGCCCATCGAAGCCCGGATTTAATCTGAATCTCCCCAAGAAAAAGCCCCGCGATCTCAACCGATCGCGGGGCTTTTCATTTTGCAGAAACGGCGCCTCTAACGCCCAATTCTAGCGATACCAATCCAAGATCGTGAGGCCTGAAAGGCGTGAAGACACGCTATAGCTAGCCTGCAATTGGGTCTCCAAGCTGCTCATTTCGGTCGCAACTTCGTATGGATCGATGTTTTCATAGGTGCCGATTTGCTTGCGCTGCACCATGGAAATATCCTCAAGCCGTTCTTTTGCCTTATCAACCACCTGCTGGTTGAAACCCAAATTTGACGATGTCGAAAGCATGCCCTGCGTACCACTCGCCAGAGCCTCTACCGCACCATCCATCCAGTCACGATAAGTGTCTTCATCCGCGATGTCTTGGATGTCGACAGAAGCCAAAATCGCAAGACCTTTGATCACATCACGAAACGCCTGATCGTTGGCTTGCACGCCATATACCAGCTGTTGATCATGGTCGATGCGGCCCGCAATACGATCGTTCGGAGCCCCCAATCCATCCAGCTCTGGCGTGCCATTGTAAAAGCTTTCTTCGAAATTATAGCCTGCCGTTGCATGCGTGCCGTCAAAGACCTGATCAATTTCCGCCAGCATCGTAGCAGCATCACCCGTTGTCGCAGGCCCGCCTCCAACAATGGCCGCCATAATCGCCTCAGGCGACAGGCCAGTTGTTGTATCTGCGGTATCCCAGCGGTTCAACGCAGCTGCATTACTGGTGGTGCCTGAAAACAAGAATTCGCCGTTGAAGCTGATGTTCAGCGTACCTGTTAAGGTTTCCAAAGCCGCACGCGCCTGCGCCTGAATGGCAAAGGCACCAGTGCTGGCACTTTCCTTATTCACAATCGCGGCTTGCAAGACCTCTTCAACCGGGTCTCGCACAGTTTCAATCGCGCTCAACATGGCCTCAAGCTTGTTTTCCAGAACGTTGTTGGCATCCAGATAGGACTGCGTGTTTTCCTCACGCGCCCGCATGGTGATCGCAACACCAGCCCGCGGCCCCAAATCGCCAAACATGTCCGCTCGACGGCCGGTCGAAAGCTCTTGCCCCGCCCGTTGCAGCGCCAGCGTGTTTTCAGAGACACTGCTGCGCATATAATAATTGATCTGATAGGTCGAAATCCGAGTTGAAAGCCAGCTCATGTCAGACCTCCCTTAAACCGCTGCCAAAAGCGTATCCAGCATCTCTGCCACCGCTGTCAGCATCTTGGAATTGGCTGCAAAACTTTGCTCGATCATCATCAGCTTCTGCATCTCTTCATCGATGTTCACGCCTTCAACGTTTTTCCGAGAAGATTGAATGACCTCGGCAGCAGACCGCGCCGCATTAAAACTTTTCTCCGCGCGAGACGTAGCTGTCCCCTGCGCAGTGACCATCTCCGATCCATAATCAAAAAGGCTGATCGAAGCGTTGATACCCGTTCCGGCGTCCGCATTCATAGGGTCATGAATTCCGTCAATGAACGCCTGAATCTGAGTTGTATCAGACGCAGGCCCCTGCGACGTGGCCCCAAGGCCGTCTCGCACCAACCAAGCCGAACCGCCAGATCCGGAATTCACCGCATCATTTACGCGCAACCGCGAGGCCAGACCGTCAAGATTAAGTGGATCAAAGGCAAAGCCGTTGTCGGTGAACAGACCCGCCTGCCCGGCCGCCAAGGACGCGTCTGCATTCTCAAATGTCTGAATCAACCCGCGCGCATATTCATCAAGTTGCAGCTGGAACTCTGGTAGGATTTCACGCTTTAGCTCGGCAAATCCTGCCAGGCTGCCGTACTCCATACCGCGCACGCCCGCGACACCGGGCGTGATTTCTTGGGTGCCAGCAAAAAACGTCCCATCACCAGCGTTATAGGTTACGTCTTGAACCTGATCGCCTTCGAGCAAGGCCGCGCCACCGGTGGTATAGACATTCACCCAACCATCAGAAGTGCGCGATACGCGAATATCCGTAATTCCGGACACTTTATCCAGCACCTGAGCGACCTGATCATCATAAGCTGCAGCCTCTAATGATCCCGGCTCAAAATCCCGGATACGCAGATTGTGATCTCTGAGCTCATAAAGCAGATCGTTCAGATCAGAGACCTCATAACGGATCTCCATGTCCACATCCGCGCGCACACCCGCCAAGCGATCGCTTGCGTCGCGGATCGACATCGCCAGATCTTCAGCTGCAAATACCACGCCCTGCTGCGCTGCTGTCGACGACGGCATGTTCACCAAGGTCGTCAAAGAGGAATTAAACGCACCAAATTTTTCACCCGGCGACGTACCGTCCCCCGGCTGGCCAAGGAACAGAGTATAATCCCGAAGACCTTCGTGGATCGCCTGTTGCTGCGCCATTTTGGAGTTTTCGGTGCGCGACATGCGCACGAGCGCTGCGTCCACCTCGCGGCGCACTTCTGAAATCAAAGCGCCGCCAGTGCCCACCGATGTGCTGACGACCAAGGCGCTGCGACGCGCATAGCCTTCTGTCATCGCATTCGCGACGTTGCCCGCGGTCACACGAGACAAGCCTTGGTTTACAGCAAGTCCCGATGCTGCGGCTGATAATGCGCCTGACAGGCTCATCTAAACAGCCCCTTCCTTACCCGATTAACGTTTCAACCGGGTGGTTTCATCCATCATGTCATCAACAGTTGTGATCACTTTGGCGTTGGTTGAGAACGCGCGCTGAACCCGGATCAAATCCGTCATTTCCTGCGCGATATCGACGTTGGATCCCTCAAGTGCGCCCGAGTTGATAGACCCGGTTGACCCGGAATTTGCTTGCTGTGCGAAGAATCCACCGGTTTCCGCGGTCAGGCTATAAGCGTTGCCTTTTTCTTCAATCAGACCGTTGGGATTGTCCACGACGCCCACTGGAATTTCATAAAGCGCGCGCCGCATGCCGTTGTCAAAGACGCCGTACAATGTGCCCGCCTCATCAATTTCCGTCCGTATCAATTCACCAACGCTGGAACCATCACGTTCAAAGGATTGTGAAAAGTCACCAGCAAATTGCGTGACGCCATTAAAGCTACCCGGCTCACCCAAATCGATTGTAATCGTTTGCGGCGTAGTGCCATTGTTCAAGGTAATTGTTGCCTGACCTGTTGCTGTATCAAAGGCAAAAGCTGAGGGCGCTGTCGCGACAGACGCTGCCCCTGAATATGCTGACGGTGAACCCGCAAGGGCACCAGAGTCATTAAAATCAACGGTCACGCTGCCCAGATCCGTTCCTTCATGATCCGCCATTGTCACGGTCCATTGATTTTCCGTCGCGGTTGGCTGCCAGCTGAAGGAAATCCGTTGTGTTTCACCAAGACCCGTAAAGAGCTCTGAAGATGTTTCAAACGGCGCACCCGGAGTGGCAAGACCAGTGTCTTGTGCAGGTAAGTTACCCAATATTGACATCTCGGAGGTCTGCGCCGCGGATAGGGTCACATTGCCGATGTTTACTGTTTCCATCGAGCCGAATGAACTGCGATCCACTGTGCCCAGATTGCCAGTGGCATCGTAAGGAAACCCAGAAAGATAGAACCCTGCAGCATTCCGCAAATTGCCGTCTTCATCAGGTAGGAATGATCCCGCGCGCGTCAGGTGATAATTGGTTTGAACCGTTTCATTCGGGTTGGCAGAAACAATAAAAAATCCATTGCCGCCAATTGCTAGGTCCGTGGCCGAAGTGGTTGAGATCAAGCCGCCCGCGCGGTTGATGTCCAACTGGTCCTCCGCGACGACCGATAGGACGCCATTCCCAGTCCCGCCACCTGCAGTGGTCGTGACCATATGCGCGAACCCCCGTCGATAGCCGACAGTGTTCGCATTCGCGATGTTTTCAGAAATACCGCCAACAGCGGTAGAGTTCGCTTGAAGACCGCTGACTCCGGTCTGCAATGCACTGGAAATTGACATATCGGTCGCCTCAATTTTTTATTTATTGTTAGTCTTATCCTGCAACCTACAAGATTAAATTTTAAGGAGAGTTAAAGAATAGCCAATTTTATTAATTGATATTCAATTTTATCCTTTGTTTCAGCTAAATACAAAGAACAGCTCATCTTAAAGATCAGACATTTTCATATTTTCCAAAGATTTCTGCAGCCGATGAATGCGTTGATCAGCCCCGTCTTTGGTGAGAGGCATCAACGAAGGTGGCTCGCTTTGAAAACTCTGCGCAAGGTTCATCCAACCCTCAGACTGCGTGAGATTTGGGAAATAGTTGATGATGCGTACGGTCACGTCCGCTCGACCTGCGCGATGAGCAGCAATCAGCAGATAGGTGGCATCATCGGCATCAAAATGACCTGGGAATTCGCTCCAGAGCCGATCATAAAACACAATCGCTTCAGTCCAATCCTTTTTGGCCCAGAGGGCCTGCGCCAAGTTGCGCAAATTCACTGGGGACGGTTTGCTGACATGCGTGCGCAACAAAGCCTCACTATCGCCGAGCTTCGCATAAACACTGGCCCGCAGCCGGTTCACATCTTCGCGCTTCATGGCATCGCTGCTGCCATCCATCGACATCAGCAAGAATTTAGCTTCTTCCAATTGGCCGCCCCGCTCTAGGGCGCGCACCTTCTTCAGACGGACAGAAAACTCCCGATCCAGATCAGCCTTTTCCGGATAATGCACCCGCAGATCCCGCAGCAAATCCAATGTGCGCTGGTATTCTTCTGCGGCCATGCTGGTGCCGCCATTGTCGTAAAGGTAATCGCCAACCCGCTCCACAAATCCCGGGAAGGCATCGTAGTACCTAAAGGCCGGAACCAATTGATAATGAAGCGAAAGCCAGGTGGCCAAAGACAGATCACCCGCCTCGCCCGCATCATAAACGGCTTTTAATTCCACCGAAGCCTGCACCTCAGCCTCTTCTGCTGCGGCTGTGCCAGGAAAGCGCAGCATAATGGTGCCGTAAGTTTTAAGCGCTTCGACATCATCTTGGTTTTTCACCAACACTTCCGCCAAAGTCCGCATCAGCTGGACCTCAAGGAAATCCCCTTTCCACGAGTCCTTACCGTGCTCAAGAACATCCCGCGCTGCCAAGAGCGCCCCGCGCCCACCATCGCGCAATGCCATCTCACTCAAAGACAGGCGCGCCCGCGCTGCGTAGCGATCCCAACCTTTTGCAGCTTCAAAATAGGCCGCCAGAGCCGAAGACTGATTGCCCCGCATCTGCTGTGCCCGTCCGCGCAGGAAATACCCCATCGGCGCATCTGTCAGATCAGGAAATTCATTCAACAAGCGCAGCGCCTGTGTCGCATGCACGTCTGCCCCGATTTCAACCATCGCCTCGGTTAAGATTGGCAAAATGGTATGCGCCACGGGCCGCGTCTGGTGCATCAGCCCCAAAAGCCCCGCCTCCAGATTGTCTGCCAAAAGACGCGCATCGCCGCTCGCGATCCCCTGCAACGCCGCCCAAAAAGAGCGATCCACGCGTGTTGATGCAAACAAGGGGGAGGTTTCGAAATCTTCAACGGGATAACCATCGAGCAAGGATTGCGCGTGCCGCAGTGCTTGCAACCGGCTTTCCAATTGCGGCTCGATGCCCTCAAATCCGCCCAAAACTGACCCCGCCTCATAGACCATCATCTGGCCCATATAAATTTCAGCGATATCCATCATCACAGCCTTACCTTCGACCCCATGGGTCTTGGACAAAGCATCAATTTGCGCGGTCAGGTTTTCGTAAAAGCGCTCTTCTGGCCACCGCCTTAAATCAAGGTCAAACAGCGTTTGAACCCCGGTGCGCGGTGCCAGGATTTCTTCTTTCTTTTCAATCTTTGTGGCCGGAGCCTCAATGACCTCTTCTTTGGGTGCAGAAGCAGCGGAAAGGGCCGTCGCGGAAACGGACCCCATCAAGCCAAGCAAAACTCTGCGCCAGATCGCATTCATGAATTCTTAACTATCCTTGCGAATTTGCAAATACATCTTGTTTTAATCTTTATATTGATGGATAGTTTAACAAGCAATAACCAAGGTTATTCTGTGTTCGCCAGATTTGTTCTTGTTGCAAATCTCAATCCGGGGGGAAGGCATGGGCACCACGAATTACGTATCCCTGTCATTGGCCACCGCGCTGGAGCGGAGCATAGACCTTGCCGCCCACAATATGGCGAACGCCTCAACAGCAGGCTACAAGGCTCAGCATCCCTTGATGGAAGCGGTTGATCCTTCTAATTCCGGCGACAGCACCCAGGCCGTGAACTACGTCAAAGAAAAGGGCATTTTCGTTGACATGTCACAGGGCACGATGGTGCCAACTGGCAACCCATTGGATGTGGCGGTCACCGGTGAATTCTTTCTAGGCTTTGAGGCTCCGGGTGGCGAAACCGCCTATGGTCGCGATGGCCGCCTGACAATTGATACCGACGGTCAGCTGGTTACGATGGGCGGCTCTCCGGTGGTGGATATCAGCGGTGCCCCAATCACCGTTCCAACAGAATCTGGCACCTCGGTCACCATCGCACTAGACGGCACGATCACCGATCAGGATGGCGGTACAATTGGCCGAATTGGCCTGTTTAGTGTCGATAATCCAAATCTTCTTGCCCCCATCGGCAACGGCATGTTCCTCGCAGGCGGAGCAAACGCGGAACAAACCGAAGAAGGCAGTATCTCGCAAGGATACATCGAACAATCCAACGTCCAGCCGGTGGTCGAAATGATCAACCTGATGGATATCCAACGCGCCTACGAACGCGCGGTGAAACTAATGAACGACGAAAACGATCTGACCAAACAAGCCATTCAAAGGCTGGGGCGGGTCGTCTGATCTGACCGCAACCACGCGGTCAGTGATTGAGCAGGAGCAAAGAGCATGAAGGCTTTAGGCATCGCAGCCACAGGCATGTTGGCGCAGCAAACCAATGTTGACGTCATCGCCAACAACATCGCCAACGCCAATACCACCGGCTTTAAGTCGGGACGCGCCGCGTTTCAGGATCTGATCTATCAGACCATGGTCGAAGAAGGCGCGCTGACCTCCTCTGAAGGCACTGCCCGACCTGTGGGTCTGAATGTTGGACTAGGTGTACAGGGTGCCGGCATGGTGCGGCTGAACACACAGGGTGGCCTCATCCAAACGGAAAACCCGCTTGATCTGGCCATCGAAGGTCGCGGGTATTTTGTGGTGAACCGCCCGGACGGATCTTTGGCCTATTCGCGCGCAGGCAACTTCAACCTGTCGGCAGAAGGCACGATCGTCAATCTGGATGGTTATGAAATCGACCCGGGCGTCACGGTTCCAGATGGCACCCGCCGCATCGAAATCAATTCCGAAGGAATGGTGTCCGCCTATTTAGAGAATGAAAACACCCCAACAGAACTTGGCCAATTGACGCTGGCCACCTTCCTGAACGATGCAGGTCTTAAACCAATCGGCAACAACCTATTGGAAGAAACCAGCGCCTCGGGTGAAGCCACCACTGTCACCCCCGGAGATCCGGGTGTGGGTGTGATCCGCCAAGGAAGTTTGGAAAACTCCAACGTGAACATCATTCAGCAGATTACCGATCTGATCCAAGCGCAGCGCGCCTACGAAATGAACTCTAAGTCCATCGAAACCGCGGATCAGATGCTGCAAACTGCCAATCAGATCAAATAAGCCATGACACGCTGGCTCCATAAGCTCCTGATGGCCGCTGCACTGGCCATCTTGCCGATGACGGCAGCTGCCGTGCCGACCACTGATCTTGTATCAGAACGCGCCGAGCAGGAATATGGCCCGGCCATGCCCAACAATGGCAGCTTCGCGATCCGAGTGGCCCAAGGCACCCCCGCAGATGGCGAGTTCATCAATGAATTTTGGATCGATCAGAACACCGGCCAATTTATTGCCAATCTGATCACCGATCGCGGTGAAATTCGCCGCATTCAGGGCCTTGCGATCCTAAGCGTGCCGGTGCCGGTCGTGACGCGCCGCGTTATGCCCGAAGAAATTCTGACCGAACATGACATTCAAATGATCGACATGCCATGGGCGCGTGTGCATGCCTTTGCCATCACAGAATTTGACAATCTGAACGGCATGCAAGTGCGCAGGATGTTGTCTCCGGGGCGTCCAATCCATCGCCAATCCGTGATCCCGCCCGTTGTTGTTTCGCGCGGAGATCGCGTGACCATCCACCTGAAATACGGCCCGCTGCAACTGACTGCAGCCGGCAAAGCCATTAGCGACGCGCACCTCGGACAAGAGCTGCGGGTTGTGAACCTAGCGAGCAATAAAACAATCACCGCCGTCGCCAAGGCTGACGGCACCGTGGAGGCACTGTTTTGACCCTATCCACCAAAGCAAACCGTTCAAAGAAACGGGTTTTGGGACTGATCCTGATCACCGCCGGGCTGGCGGTTGCAGGCTGCACACAAAACTACAAAGAAACCCGCAACCCGCAGTTCAGCGAGATGGACCCGCAATTGGTTCCCGAAGTGAACCGCGTCAGTGTCCCGTTGCCCCGGTCCGAACCAAACCGACGCCCAAAACGGGCCGAGGCCTCCAGCCTCTGGACCAGCGGCACCAGTAGTTTCTTTGACGACCAACGCGCCCAACAGGTCGGAGACATCCTGACCGTCGTCATCAACATCAAAGATGATGCTCAACTGCGCAATCAGTCTGAGCGCTCTCGATCTGGAACACAAAATCTGAACAGTCCAGAATTCTTAGGCTACGGCGGGCGGATTAACGAAGTTCTCCCCGGCATCGGTGCAGATGATCTGCCTACCGGTGGCAACATCATCGATCTGGGTAATACCTCTGCCTCAGCTGGCGCAGGCTCGATCCGTCGAAATGAGGCCATCAACCTGCGGGTCGCTGCCCTGATTATCAAAGAACTGCCCAACGGTAACTTCGTCGTCGCAGGGCGCCAAGAAGTCAAAGTGAACTCCGAGCTGCGCGAGCTGCGCGTCGCGGGCATTATCCGTCCAGAAGACATCGATACGGCAAACACCATCAACTACGATAAGATCGCCGAGGCGCGCATCACTTATGGTGGTCGCGGCCAGATTTCCGTGGTGCAGCAGCCGCGTTACGGCGAAGACTTCTTGGATGTAATTCTGCCTTATTAGAGCCTTATGAAGAAACTAATCATCATATTGCTGGGCCCCCTTTTGCTGGGGCCCACAGGCTATTTTCTTGGCAAGATGATGGCGCCCGACCCCGTCGAGGCTGCCGCCATGGCAGAGGAAAATGAAGCAGGTATTGTTGCGGCAACGCCTGAGGAAATCCTGTATAAAATGCCGCTTGGCAAGTTCACCATTCAGGTCCTGCAGCCGCGCAGCGTGTTGCATATCCTGCTAGATTTGGATGTCTATATTGCAGGTTCAGGCAACTTTGAGCGCCTCAACGGGCTTGAGGGCCGAAACAGGCTGCGCGACGCCACGGTCACTGTGATCTCGGACATGGCAGAAACCACGCTTTGGCTGGACAAAGGCGAAGAAGAACACATTGATCAGGAACAACTGGCCGAAGACATTGTGCGCAAATTGCACCTGAAATTCCGCTCATTGCGCACGGCGCAAATCAATGAATTCAACACCGCGCGCAGCTTGCGCCAATAGGATTATATCTAGCCCGTGCTGGCAGCTAGAATGCCTTCAGCAGGCACGGTTTCATCACCAAACAGCTTGAAATAATTCTGCCCCTCAGTGAATAGCACCTCTTCCACCAAAGCCTTACGATAAGAGAAATGCTGAACCGCATTATCGTCACCGTCCACTGCGGTGAGCTTCACCGTGTAGTTGCCATCCAGAACTGAATTGCCGTTGTCATCCAGACCATCCCATTCAAGCTTAAGCAGCTTATCGTGCTCTTTTGGCAAATCAGTAAGCGTGCGCACCACTGTATCGGTCAACGGATCGCGAATTTCGGCGGTCACAGACGCTGTACCCTCGGGTAGCTGGTAATAGCTATCAACGTTTCCACTATCCAATGTGACTTGCGTAGAACTGATCGTCACCTCACGACCAATTAAGTCTGACCCACTTGCGGACAGCAAAGATGTCATCTGTGCGCCCAGATCTGTCAAATTGGTGTTGGTTTGAACGGCCTGTTCCACCTGACTCAGCTGCGCCAGCTGTGACACAAACTGGGTGGCATCCATCGGCTGCAACGGGTCTTGATACTGAACCTGCGCGGTCAAAAGTGTTAGAAACCGCGTATAATCTTCGCCCAGCTGGGACAGTGAATTGCTGCCCCCTGTGGCCGAGGTCCCGCCTGATGTAATTGGTGCAAGTCCCATGGTTCCTACCTTATGTTGTCAGATCCAATTGGCCATTGCCAATGGTCTGAGTGTCCTCGGTATCAGAAAGTTCCAAGCTCGTACCGTTGCCAGCTTCATCCTCAAAACCACCTGCTGAGGCAGCGTTCTCGCTAAATTCCTGTCCCTGATCAGAGCCGAATTCCTGAAAGTCCAAAGTGCCTTCGCCTGATTGCCCGACGATCTGAGCAAGCAGATCGGTCTCACTGCGCAAGCTGCTTAAAACATGCGCGCTTTCTGCACGCACCACGACTGACAGCGTGCCATCACTATTAGTTTTCATCTCGACTTCAACTTGGCCAAGACCACGTGGATTTAGTGCAACCTTCGTAGTGCCTTCTTTGAACTCAAAAGAGCGCAATTGCCCCACAACAGCCTGCGTGAATTTCGCTTGCGGCGTATCTGGCCGCGCCTGTTGCGCAGCTTCAACCGACTTTGCGTCGATACTCAATTCAGGTGTCGACTGAACCAGGCTGACCGCCTCTTGCGGCACGATTTGGATCATCTCGCGTGGCAGATCGATCGCGCCGGGGTTCATTGGGTTTAACTGTGCTGGCGGCGTACCAACTTGAATCGATGGAGTTGAAGTCGCCTTGTTGGCTCCGAAGCGTGTCAGCGGCACAGTGAAATCTGTCTTCTCGCCCGCCTCCGCATCAAAAGGTCCAGCATCTGTCGTCAATGCAGCCGACGTAACAAAGCCAGGCTGTGGTGTGTTTGCGCGTTGCATAACAGATTGTGATGTTTGATTTACAAACACAGTTTTCTGTTCAAGATCCGGTGTCACCACAACCGGATGCATCGCCGCGACAGGACGCGCCAGCTTTTGTACATCACCCAAAACCTGCATAATCGCACCCAGTTGCAGTGCTGGCTGTGAGGTCTTTAGGTTTGGCATCGCTGCACTCAGAGTTTGCTCCAGCTCTTGCAATCCCTGATGTAGGGTCTGCACTCCATTGGCCTGAGGCGGCAGCTCTGAATTTGCCCCATTACTTAATTCTGCCAAAAACGCCTTTGGTATCGCCCCGTCACGCTTTACCGCGACGGTTTGCAATTGCTCAATCGCGCCTGCAAGCTTTTCAATTGCACCTTGGATCTTCTGCGAAAGTTCCGCAGGAACATCCGGCGCATGCGCCAGTTCAGTCAATTGATCCAGAACGCGCGTTATCTGATCCATCAAGGCGGACAATGGCGAAGGCTGATCATCAATCCCCGCCTCGGATAGTAATATGTCGGAGTTGTCAGACGATGGCGCCAGTGGCGCATCAGAAATCAGACCGGCAAAGCTGAACATGTTCGGCGCTGCGGTCTCCGGATCTGCCTGATCGTCCACGGCCCCATTAAGGCCCGAGATCATCGCGGGATCACCGGGCTTTTTTAAGCCCAAAGATAGGAGCAATGGATTCATCGCTGTTTGCATTGGTTTTCACTGCCTCACGAAATCTTCGTCTCGTTAAGGATAAAAGACCACATAAGCAAGAATACGCAAAGACAAATGTGATTAACGCTTGCTTAAAGCTAAACCGCCTCAAGGATGAGGCAGAGCCATTTATTGTAACCGGGATCCGCTTAAACCGCTAAGTTTCAAAGCGGCTGCTTGCCCGGATGCGGCCAGATGGACCAGATCTTTTGCCTTACCCGAGACATCCGGAGTGACAGAATACTGCCCCTGCGTCATGTCCAGAATGATATGGCCAAGGATTTCGCCAAGCTTTTGACCTGACATATCTTGTGATCGAGAAAAATCCTTCGGCATGACCAAGATCAGCGCACCATACGGTACATCGATCCCCATTTCTTCTGACAGCACATCCCCAAGGCTGGCGCCGTCTAAAATCTCGGTTTCTTCCATGACAGCGATTGGGCGCTTCATCTCGGCGTCAGACGCCAATGTAATGACTTGCACATCCATCAGAGACTCCAAGAGACCCGCCAGAGGCGATCCTTGTAGGCTCTCGCCTTCGGAAAGATCGCCACCCCAGATTTGCGCGATTAGACCGTTGCGTTCCACTATATATTCCCCCACGACATATTTTTTGTCCTGATAACTCAACTTAACGTTAATCACCTGAAAGGAGAATTATTGCTTTGTAAAAGGTTCACACTCACCCTGAGGTCGCAATTTAGTGTCAGATTGAGAAATTAGAGAGACTCTAAGTTGTAACAAAAACTTAACTTTCGCCAATTCATTCAACAAATCTTATGAACTAGGCAGATTTGGGGGGCATTTAAAAGTTATCCACAAGCCCTAGTGTGACCACCCAAGAAAAATGCACCCTGCAATTGACCTGTGGATATTTACAATTCAATCCTTGACAGAGCATTAACTAACGGTGTTTTGCGCTAACTCAGCAAATGTTGCATGCCCTGCGTGTCGATTGTTAATTTATAGCCAGCTGCACGCACCGTGCTCACAGCAATATGATCGCCGAACACCGCTGTTAGCTTTTTGCGGATATTGGCCACATGCACATCGAATTTCCGATCGCCATAATCCCATGGTCGCTGGTCAATTGCGAAACTCAGAACATCCCGGCTGACAATATCACCGCTATGGCTGATCAACACATGCGCAATCTGCGCCTCAGCAGAAGTCAGCCCAGCATGATGCGCAATATACGCACCTGAATCCCAACTATCCGCATCCCGCAGAATTTCCAGGCCTTCAGGCGTGTCCAATAGGCCAATACGAGTTCGCAATCGAGCGGCCAAAACTCGCAATGAAAACGGGGTGCGCACTGCATCATCAGCGCCCGCCAATAGTGCCTCGATTTCATTGGAATCTGTTTCCGACGGAACCAACGCAATAACAAAAGGCGCGCCGGCGGCCTTCAACTCTGAAATCACCCTACTCTGATCAGGGACGCGGCCCAACACAATCACTTGCGGCCAATCACTGCCCCTTGTGACTTTTAACAAGTCATCAGGATTTTCCAAGATTTCTGCAGATTGCCCACAGATCACTTGAAACAAATGACGCACAGACAATGCCGAACTCGCATCACCATCAACTATCAATGCATATTGCGCTGTGTCAGCCATGTGCCCCAAATTCGCTCGAATCGCTGTCTTTGAATTGACCACAATAAGCAATTTAGCAGGCAATTGTTCAAGTTTTATGTGTTGGATATCAATTGATATCCAAGAAGTTCTCTTGCCGACATCCAAGAACAACGAAAGGATTCTTTAACCAATAAAATTTATTCTCGCCAAATTTTTGGCAATTTCTTAACCCAAAGAATAATAGTCTTTGAGTCGAGGCGACAGAATGCGCCCGTCAATCCTTCAGAATGGAGTAGCAGCTATGGCAGGAACCCTCGGGTCCGCAGCCGACATGCGCGTTGCGCTTGTGGCCGTTGCATCAATTGATCGCCTCAAATCCCTCAAGATGCGCGATCATCATCTTCAAGAAATCCTGAACTCTGCGGCAAACGTGCTGCAAAAATCCAGTGAGAACGCTGCACAGACATCAATGCGCCAGGACGTTAATCAACCCAGGCGACTACATTGAATCTATTCTTGCACCCAAAGAAGAGCTGGAACTCTACTTGGCGCAACTGAATGAACAAATCGTCTCAACCCCAAGTTTTATTGAGGTTTTTCGATCACGATTCCGTAAGGACAAGCGCAGTAATTCTTGACGGAAATGTAACAGAATGCTTATAAATCGCCCCGAGACAGGCACCCGTAACCATGGCAGAAAAAAATAACATGGATAATCACAAGAAACAAAATGCTGACGCAGTTGCGACCGTTGTCGCGGCTTTTGCGCAGCGCTCGGACGTCACATCCGACCAGATCGTCGAGCTCACAGCGCGGCTTCTTCCAGTATTCAACGGCGCGCCAGCGCCCGTGCGTACCGAAACAGCCCCGATTCAACCCGCCCAAAAAACCGCATCCATCGTTCCCGCCATCCCGTTGGATCAGGCCGTGACCGATGAAAAGGTTTACTGTCTTTGCTGCGGCAAAGGCTTCACAATGCTGAAACGCCACTTGAAGGCGGAGCATGGATTAACCGAAGAAGAATACCGCCAAATGTTTGGCCTTGAGGATAGCTTCCCACTGGTCGCGCCCAAGTATTCTGAACGTAAAGCCGCCTACGCAAAACAGGCTGGTCTGGGCAAATACAACCGCGATGCCGCGGAAAAAGAAGGCCTGGAAGCGCGCTAATCTAAAGCGCGCCACAGGCATTGCCTTATTCTTTGCCACAATTAAGCCACATTTGCGCCTTTCTGAGGTCGCTCTTTGCCGCGATAGGTTGACCGACCCAACGTGCGCAGAAGCCAGCGTTGAGAATAAGCCGGACAAAACCGGCAGACGCGAGGCAAGACGCGATGGCCGACGGCACAGTTAATATCATTCGTAAAATTGAAGTTGTGGAAGGCCACGGCCACCACGGCGGCGCTTGGAAAGTTGCTTATGCGGACTTTATGACCGCGATGATGGCCTTCTTCCTATTGATGTGGATCCTGTCATCTTCTGATGAACAGAAACTCCGCGGTATCGCTGAATACTTCACCAACGCCACGCTGCCTGGCGGCAGCGGCGTTTTGGATGGCGCAACCCTCGGCCCTCCCGGCACAATGACAGCATCAAACGGTGCAACCGTTGCACGTGGCGCAGAATTTGGCGAAGCCGATGACCCCTCCCCTGCGAAATGGGAAGTGATGGACACCACGCCAACCGCCGATCCAGAAATGAAAACCCGCGGTACAACCGTTGGTCACCATGAAAACCCGGCTGCAGGTGCGGCCAGTGAGGTTTTCCAGCAGAATGCCAATGACGATGCGGTTACAAATCAGCAAAGCGCCGGCAAAGCCGAAGACGCTGCTGAAACAACCGATCCCAACCAAGCTGCAGCCGCGCAGTCGATGACACAATCTGATGCGACCACGCATGTTGAGGATTCTGAAAAGATGGCTGCGGGCGATGTGGACAATGCCAAACCAGATCACACTGCAGATGAAGAACGCTTTGAGGACCTGAAGGCGAAAATCCTGCAGGCGATGCAGGCGAGCCCTGATCTTGCACCGCTGCAGGAAAACATCATGTTTGAAAAGACACCGGATGGTATGCTGATCCAAATCGTGGACAGCAAAGGCAAGCCGATGTTTGCCAGCGGCAGCGCAGACATGAACAGCGCGACAATCAAACTTATGGCTTTGCTCGGCCAATCGCTTGTCGAACTGCCAAATGACATGGTTATCACCGGCCACACCGACGCCGTTCCGTTTTCAAATCGCAAGTCATATGATAACTGGGATCTGTCCACGGATCGCGCCAATGCAATGCGTCGCGTTTTGAAAAACAACGGCGTCACACCGGACCGTTTCACCCGCGTTTCTGGCATGGCCGCGACGCAACTTTTGAAACCCGAAGCGCCAAAAGATGCCTCCAACCGCCGCATCGAAGTCCTTCTGGAATACCAAAGAATCCAAGGCCCTAACCCCGCCCCGGCAGAGATGGCCAAAGATAAAATGACTTCAAAACCTGAAATGAAATCCGCTGCAGCGGCACCAACGGCACAGCCGGAGATGGTGAAACCTGAAATGGCCGCCCCTGCAAGCGTGGCCGACACCATTATCGTGCAAGACAAGGCGTCACTTCTGGATGAACAGGTCTTTGAAAATCTGCGCAGCGCGCTCAGATAGGCCTATTTTTCCGACTGCATAGACAAACGGAACTGGCTCCAATCAATGGGGCCAGATTCTGCCGCTTGATCAAGCGCCTCTAAAGGCTGCAATCCCATGATCACAAATAGGGCCGCCGCTGTTACCGTGGTCAGCGCAAAAAGCCGAACCGCGGCGCGGCGCTTGGCAGATTTCCACATCGACGGACGAGATTTTTCCGCTTTTTCCTGCGCCACCGGTTCAACCGCCGCTTCAACAGGAAGCGTCACATATAAAAATGGATCTTCGCTCGACACATCAACCGCGCCACAGGCCGCACGTAAAGTGGCCCGCAACGAATTCGGCAAGACATCGGTTTTGATACGCACCGTACCCGGTTGCGCTGCCGCATCTGTGCCGATCTGGATCGCCAACAACTGACGATCATCCCGCAAGAACAATCGCGCTGCCCCCTCGATGCGCAGTACCGGACCTGCCCCATTTGACAGCACAAACTCATTCATTTCTTCGCGCAATGCATAGGCGTCTGGTGACGCATCTTCTTGCAAATCAGAAACCGGCTTAAAGGCAGCACCTGGCATTGCCAAAGGCGCCGCAGCGCGAGAAGGGCTGCTTGGTTTTTCAACAGGCACATCTGATAGAGGTGCAGCATCGACCAATCGCGCGGCTTCGCGCACCAAATCCAAGGTCAGTTTGCGCGCTTGTGGTGCTGCCGGCTGAACCGGCGCAGGCCGGCGACGGCTTGCAAATGTCATTGGTCCCACTGATTCCGATGCTGCGGGTGCAGCAGTTGGGATCGGTTCAAAATCCGCCTCAGCATCAACACCCAAAAACGCGACCGGGTCCAAACCCTCTTCCAGCGCAAAGGCAAAGTTGACGGAATAATCCGTCGCATCCTCAACCAACTGCGGACTGTCTGCCAAAAGCGCCGCCAAGCCCTGCTGATCTGAATAGCGCAATTGGCGGGTTGGGAAGCCATGAACAGGTGGATGTATGCACAGCTCAGAGGCACGCAACCGCAAATGCTTACGCAATCGCGCTGCAAAAATACCGGCCTCTTCCTGACGGAACAACAGCAATTGGCAATCGCCATTGGGCATCAGGCAAACAGCCAAACGCATTTTGCGCGGCCAATCGCGATGCACCAGACGGAGGTCATCTTCCTCCAATAAAACTGCCATGACTTGCTCGATGCCAGACATGCTATCCCCCAGACGCATATACAGACGTTAAATTATTCTTTAAGTTTAGCGGCCGATAAAGAATATATCCATAGATATTCTTGCATTTTTCTACAATTCGCACGGCAGAATGGATTTATCCATCATTAATCCTTGCTAGCCCGCCCCTGCATGTGGCAAAAATAAGGCAAATCGAGCAGCTAAGAATAGCGAAATATAATGAACATTATTGTTGGATTCATCCTGGTTATGGTCCTCGTCTTCGGCGGCTTCTTGTGGTCCGGCGGCGAAATGGCCCCGATTTTGCACGCGCTGCCTTACGAGGGCATGATGATTGGCGGGGCCTCGCTTGGGGCCTTTGTTGCCGCGAACTCCTTTGGTGATGTTGCCGCGACGATCAAATCTATCATCAAATGTCTGAAAGGACCGAAGTGGAAGCAAAGCGACTACATCGACCTTTTGAACCTGATGTATGGTCTGACCAAGATCTACCAGAAAGACGGTGTTCTGGCGCTGGATGAGCATATCGAGAACCCGCATGACAGCTCGATCTTTTCGCAGTTTCCAAAAATCCAACACGACCACCATGCGATCGATCTGATCACCGACAGTTTCCGCATGTTGGCGCTGAACTTCGATGATCCCTTCCAAACCGAAGACGTGATCAACAAGAAGCTAAAGAAACACCACCACGAAGTGCTGGTGCCAGCCCACGGCCTCCAAACCGTGGCCGACGGCCTTCCTGCGATCGGGATTGTTGCTGCGGTTTTGGGTGTTATCAAAACCATGGGCTCGATCGACAAACCACCTGCGGTTCTGGGTGAAATGATCGGCGGCGCGCTTGTTGGGACCTTCCTTGGGGTTTTCTTGGCATATTGTTTTGTGGCCCCACTGTCCTCACGCCTTTCTGCAATCGAAGAGCAAGACGGCGCATTCTACAACGTAATCCGCGACATCTTTATCGCGATCCTACAGGAACACTCCCCAACGATTTGTGTAGAAATTGGCCGCGGTAACATTCCAACGGTCCTGCAACCATCTTTCTATGAAATGGAAGAAGCGCGTCAGGATCTGGCTGAAGCCTAATGGATCGCCAACGTCGCATAGAATCCTTGCAGGTTCTGCAGCGCGTCAAAGAGCACGAGCTTGATACCCACGCTGCACAGATGGGCGAAATTCGCGGCCATCAAGCGCAGGTGCAGGCCGAACTGGACAAGCTCGAAGAGCGCATCGCCACCGAGGCCCATATCACCTCCCCTGAATCCGCGCCCTTCCTGGCAGGCTTTCTAAAAGCCATCGAAGCGCGCCGCGTGTTCTTGCAAAAAGAAATGGAGCGCCTGGATGAAAAAGCCGCCCTCATTGAAGGGCAGCTTTTTGAAACTTACACCGAGGCGCGCTCTAACGAGGCTGTCTTGGACAAAAACCTTTTCGAACAACGTCGCGACGCAGAGATGGCCGAAACCGCGTCCCTCGAAGAAGTCGCCCGCAATCGGTATTTGCGCCAAATGCGCGGCATCGAAGAATAACCGCGCCTCAAAGCGCTTTCCCCAATTTCATCCTTCACAAAATCCTGCGGGGGAAGTCGAATTCTCTAAATTCGATTGAGGGGGCAGCGCCCCCTCTTCAACCTTGGTCGATCAAGCGCCGGTCAAATCCTGTGCTAGCATCAAAGCATTCCCATCAGGATCATAGAACGTCGCGGTTTTCACCATGCCTTCGACGACATCGGTCGGGCCATCAAACTTAATATCCGCTGCTTCCATGCGACCGCGCGCACCGTCCAGATCAGCGACCCCAAAGACAGGCACACAATTGCCCGGCACTGGTTCGGTATGCTCGCCCAGTCCCAGATTCACGCCATCAGTGTTGGTCTGTAATTCAGACCAGCCCGCCTCGTCCGCGTGATACATCGCCTCAAATCCAAGCGTTTTCTGGTACCACGCTGCGCTTGCGTGCCTGTCTTTGACAGACAGCGCGATTGTGATCGTTTTATCTACGTCAACCAATGCCATGGGGTTTCCCTTTGATTCTAAATATAGTAACTATACTTTATGGACATTAATCTCATTGTCAACATCACAGCCCGCGCCTGGTCCCTACCCATTTTGGCAAAGCTGCACGAGGGCGTGCCCGGACGGCAGGCCCCTCTTTTGGCAGCAACCGGCGCAAGCCGAACCGCGTTTGGCCAAAGCATTGAGCACCTGATCAAGCTTGGCCTGCTAGAACGCAATCCTGGATATGGCCATCCTTTGCGACCAGAGTTTCGATTAACACCCGCCGGAGATGTCGCCGCCGCCATGGCGCAGGACATTCTGATGACACCCAAACCAGACGCACATAAATTGCTACGCCGCTCATGGACCGTGCCGGTGTTGATCACCCTCAGGCAGCCCAGACAGTTTGCCGAAATCAAACGGGGCTTGGGAACGATCACTGATCGCGCCCTGTCGCAATCATTGCGCACCATGGAAGACATGCGCTGGATCGACAGAACCGTGGACCACGCGGCCCGCCCGCCTCGGCCACTCTATTCTGCCATCAACCACGGCGCATTGATCCGGGATGCAACAAGCGCAGTCCACTTGCACTAAACACAAACTGAAAAAGGCCGGCACATTGCGCCGACCTTTCTAAGATAAATGACCAAAACCTGGCAGGCTTCGTTAAGCCGCGTTTTGAAAACCGGCTGCCCACATTTCGCGGATTTGCGTGGCCAATGTCATCGGATCAAACGGTTTCGCGATAAAGCCCAGCTCGTATTCACCCAGCAAACTGTCTTTGTCGGACTCGCCAACTTTCGCCGTCATATAGATCGCTGGGATTTGCTCATATCCTGGCATTTCACGGATCTTTGCGATGGTTTCCGGCCCGGTCAAACCCGGCATCTGCACATCACACAACAAAAGATCTGGTGCAAAATCACCGACGATATCCAAGGCCACCGTGCCCAGCTCGGCTTGCGCCACCTGAAAACCACCGATCATTTCCAACGCCATATTCGCGATCTCGCGAATATCGCCTTCGTCTTCCACATGCAGGATTTTTGTCAGTTCACCCATCTTATTCACCTATATCCAAGACCATATTCTTTTAGCCGCGCGCCCGACGACGAGCCTTACCGCGACCTGCGCCCGAAGGACGCGCAAATTTCGAGACCACGCCACGCTCTGCTTCTGGCGCTTCGATCTGTGTCACCATCACAATCACCGGCAGCGATTCAGGCAGTCGCCCACCAGTCACCGGGATAATTGTCATGCAGTGTGCCAACCCAATTTTGTCAAAATGAAGGACAGCGTCGAATTGATCGTTTTCGGCAAGTACCAGCGCTTGCGGCACATCCCCGGCTTCCATCATCGACACGTCTTCCGCATCCACACTTGGCAGATCATTTTGGCCCACAGACATCAACTTAAAGCCACCCTCAGGCGTGACCATATTCGGGATCATGCTTAACCAGTTGCTGTACATATTGGTGCGCAGACTGTTCAGGATCATGCCGTCTGACATATTACTGTCTTCGGATTTCGCCTGCAGCACGGAGACCTTCAGGTTTGAAAGCGTCTCGCGTTCAAACATTTCAGTCACTAGCGAGCGCCCGTCATCCGACAGCCAGTTAAAGATCGAGGACTGACCCACAACACCCTTACCGCTGACAACCTGACTGACGGTCACGCTGCCAGTTTCCAACTCCACTTCAAAGCCGCCTGATTGCATTTGTGCCAACAGCACTTGCATCTCTGTGCCATCCCCAACCGGGCCACCCGCCATAGCAGCATCCGCAATCCCAGCTTGTTCCGGCGTTAGGCCTGCGCCTGTAAAGGCAACGGGTTCACCTTCGATCGGCTCAAACGGCATCACCTTGTCACCCACCATACGTGGCAGATCGACAAAGAACTCGGTTCCGATGTCATCCTCGGTAGCAAAGAAAATCTCGCCCTTGTGGCTTTCGACAATCAGCTTCGCGACCGCCAGACCAAGACCGGTGCCACCCTGCGAACGCGTGTCGCCCATGTCAGCCTGCGTGAACTTATCAAAGATCGTCGCATGGGCCGGTTTCGGAATACCCCGGCCAAAATCACGCAGCGTGAAGCGCAGACGCCCACGGTGAATTTTCAGCGTTGCGATGATCTCTTTGCCTTCACCAGAGAACTTGGACGCGTTGGACATCAGGTTGTCCATCACCTGTGTCAGGCGATCCTTATCGCCCATGGCCATAAAGCCATCACCGTCTTCCTCAAGATTCAGACGCATCGTGCATTTGAACTTTTCAGCGTAGAATTTGTTGGACTCAATCGCCTTCTCGACCACATCCAGCACATCAATGGGTGCCATCTTGAAGTCCATCTTGCCCTGCTCGATCTTCTCCATATCAAGCATATCGTTGATCAGCAGAACCAGACGATCACAGTTATCAGCCGCCATGCCGATCATCTTATCCATCTGCGGCGTCAGCTCGCCAATGGCACCAGATTTTGCCAGCCCCAGCGCGCCTTTCATGGAGGTCAAAGGTGTGCGCAGTTCATGGGAAACCGTCGCCACAAACTCGTTCTTGGCTTTCTCAGCAACCTTTCGATCCGTGATATCACGGTAGATCGAAATAAAGCGCGGCTCGTCATTGTCCGGCTGAACATATTCCAAGCTGATTTCGTATGGGATGCCGTTGTTACCGGTCACTTCCCACGTCATGCGGCGCTGCGGACCTTCTTCCAATGTCTCACACCGCATTTGCAGTGCACGCACATCAGTGTCGGTCAGAATGTCTTTAATCGCACGCCCATGCCATGAGCCACCAATCCTGTTTTCGATCAGCTTTTCATTTGCAGTTCGGTTGCAATAAAGCATCTCCATCGAACCAGGGCGGAACACCACAACTTGATCTTCGATTAGCTCAAGACTGTTGTTAAAGCTTTCCTCGGAAATGCCTTTGCGAGTCTGCGTCATATCGGTTGCGACAACCGCGATCTCAGACAGTTCTTCACCAGAACCCGACACCGGAATAACCGTACATTGCGCCCAGGCCACCGATCCATCTTCTTTCAGGATTTTCAGCGGGCCATCCCAAGGCGCGCCAACATCGACGGATTTCATAATCTCTTCTTCCAAGATCTCCTGCTCATGCGCTGGCAGAATATCTTTTAGGAAGGTGCCCATAAGGCCATCGCGTTCCCGGCCAGTCGTCTCGCAGAAATTCTCATTCACATGCGAAATGCGACCATTGGGGCGCAGCATGAGGAATACTGTGTGTTCCTCGACCGCAGAGCGATAGAAAATCTTAGATCGGATTTCGCTTTCCAGAACATCCTTGCGCTGTTCGGCCAACATGATGTTGCGGCGCAGCTGTAAGATCAGGAACAGCAGCGAGCAAATGATAAAGGTGGTCATCCCAAAGATGACCCATTTGTAGCTGCGATAAATCCGGGCCGTCGCCTGGATCAGATAATTCTCATAGGGGCGCACGCGCAGGGAGATCAGCAGATCATGCACATCCTGATAGTTCTGCGGCGCTTGCCAAACAACATTGCCGCCATTCACGGATTCAACTGATCCGGCTTCAACTGACAACATCGAGTTGATCATCAGGGCCAAGGCCTCATCCGGCACATCCGGCAAAGCCGACAACACCCATTCAGGGTAAAGCGGGGTCGAGACCCAAAACGGATAGTCTGGGAAAGCCATGGGCGACAGTGGAATGAATTCATCCAGATTGATGACGCCTTCTGCAGCGAGTTCTTCAAGAACGCCTGCAGGCACAACGCCCGCATCCACCAAGCCGCTTTGGACCGCATAGACCACTTCACGTTGGTTGCCACCGGAAAACACCAGCTCGCTTAGCATGTCTTGAACATCCAACCGGCGGCGACGGAATTCTTGCTCCGCCAGCCACCAGCCAGAAAAATCACTGGCCGCCACGGCCATCACGGACCCTCCACGCAACTGATTGATCTGACGCACCGGGCTATCAGCACGCGCAAAAACCAGCGCACCGACCTCATTATAAGTCCGCCCTTCCCAGAACCGCGCCTGTGACAGCACAGCCCGCGCGCCGCTTTCGACCTCGGCGGTCACAAACATCGCAGGGTTGGTCAGGGCAAAATCAACTGTGCTGTCCTGAATGGCTTGCATAAGGGTCGCATGGGAATACGGCCGCACCACAAATCGGTAAGGGGAATCCACGAACAAAGCTTCGCGGTTCAAATATTCAACAGTCGGGCGCCAGGCCTCCAAAGCCCGCGTGGCCCCTTCGGTCGACAAAACGCCAACAGTGAAAACCTGTGTATCAGCGGAAAATTCGGTTTGCTGCGCTTGCGCAGCGGTCGCACGTGCAACCAGGGTCACGGTCAGCGCCGCGAGCGTAATCCAGAACCCAAACCATCGGCTGAGGGCTTTAAGCCGTCGCCAAACAGATGCGTTATGCGCCATCCACATTCTGCTCCATCTCATCAAGGAGCGCATTCAGAAGTTCGTCGACAAAGTCGGTGTTGAGGGGGCGCGGGCCAGCCAATAGCGTGTCGATGTGATGCTCCACCTGAGCTGCCAAAGCCCCCATCCGGGGCTGGCCGACACTGCCGCAAATACCATGCAGCTTATGGGCGTCCGCGCGAATATCCACACAGGCGGCTTCTGCCGTCGCTGGATCTTCTAGACGTTCAAGCTGAGCACAAAATCCATCGATGCGATCTTCCAAGGAGTCAATGAACCGCGCGCGAATCTTCGCGAGGCCTGCCTCCAGAAGGGCCGCTTTACTGGCGTCCATTCCCTGCATCATGATCTGCTCATCCTGACATCTTATTCCTCAACGCTCTTCTGGCGCTGATTTTTCTTGCCACCTTCAGGTTACCATAGATCAAGGCAACAATGTGGCGAAATCAGCCGAAGTCATTAAGGAATGGTTAACGTTTTCCATGGTTTAGCGCCGTTTTTCCACAGGTGGTGCCGCTTGGTCACGCATCAAACCACGGGAAATGTGGAAAATTGAAAGGGGGGCCATGGCCTCCCTTCCGAATGACGGCCTATATATTAAGCCGCGAAACGCCCGCCGGATTTACCGCCGCCTGCTTCGTTCAGCTTCTCAACCGCGCGGTCCAAGAAGCGTAGATCGCCGCGTTTCTCGAACAGTTTCGGTGCTGCGATGTCACCGATCTGCGCCGAGAAGCCCGTCGCAACCTCTTCACAATACACCAGGTCCGGATCGTTCAGCATCATGACAAATTCATCATGCATGCTGTCAGCGGACGGCAATTTGTTTTTCGCGCCGACACAGACAAAGTTGCCACCGCCCAGATAAGAAAGGAAGGCCTGCGCACCGACCAGACAGTCGGAGATCACCTCAGCAATATCGGTGACCACATAGGTGAACTCATCGATGTCCGAACCCGCGTGTACAGCTTCGAGTTCCGGTATACGGATCGCAAAAGCACCCATCGCGAATTGTTTCTGCTCCAGCATCAGCATCACGTAGTTATCAAGCGCGGCACTTTTCACCACACCACGCACGTCTTTCACGGTCACTGGGTTTTTGAACGGAGGCTTTGGCGCCGCCGCTGCCGCTGGGGCCGCCGCTGCTGCTTCTGCCGCTTTGCGCGCTTCAGACTGGAGACGGTCTGCAAGGCGGATGCGGGTCATCAGCTCAGTGGTATCAAAAGGCTTGGTCACATAGTCGGTGGCCCCGGCCATAAAGGCACGGTCGACATATGTTTTATCGTTCATCGCGGTGATCATGATCACCGGGGAATTCTTGTAGTGATCCATTTGACGGACGTGCTGACATAGCTCTGTCCCGTCCATACCCGGCATCTGAATGTCGAACATGAACCCATCAAATGGCGTCGGGGACGCGGCGATCTTCTGCAGAGCATCTTCACCAGATTCCGCCAGGGTCACATTTGTGTACCCATGCGCCTCTAGTGTCGCTGAAAGAATTTCGCGGATCAGTTCGTCATCATCGACGGCAAGGATCTTCATGTGTCTCTCCAATCGCAGCGCCGCCGAATTGCGGCTATGAATGCTTCTGCACCCGGTTGCGGATGCCCCAACGCTGAGATGCTTTCTGCACCAATCAGACCGTCAAGGTTGTCCTCATGTCTTATTGTTCAGTTTATCAGGACAATTGTGGCGCAAATTGGGCGATCTTTAGGATTGAGTAAAGCAGTGCATACCGAATTTAACCCGGCTTTAACCACTTAGAATGATTAACGTTTTTTTAACCAACAAATTCAATGCCTTACCGAAATATCAATTTGGAAGCTTCGGCAGAATGAATAAAACCAGAGGTTGAAGAAGGGAAATTCACAAATGCTTTTGGCGCATATCCGGGATCAGCTGAAAGTTGATTCTGGCGCAGTTGATTTTGCGCATCCAATCCAGACTGTATCGGACCCAGAAACAGTGCGCCCGACCCATTGGCCGGGCGCCTGATACTATATTTATTGCAGACGACCCCAGATCGCCGCGAGGTGGCGATTTAGGATTTCGTCAAACCGCCCGCTTGTTTTCAAAGCCTTCAGGCCAGCATTCACACGATACAGATGTGCAGTGCCGCGCCAGTGGCGTTTGGAAATGATCACATGCAGCCCCACTTCAGAGACCGGGCGCTCAAGCGGAACCACACGATCTCGCAGACCAAGGTCCATCAATGTCGCCGCCCCCAGGAAGACACTTAAAGAAACGGCTTCAACTTGGCCGTCATCCAAAAGCGCAAAACAATCTGCAGGGGTTTCCGGACGGACAAGATTAATCTTCTCATCCTTCAACCAATTGCGACCATTCCAATCCAGATCAAAACTGAACCAAGCCGCCGGACGACAAATTGTACGGCCCTCAATGTCTTCATCCTTGGTAAAAGCAAACTGCTTATCCGCTAGGGTGAACAACATCACCGGCATGGTCATCAGAGGTTCTGAAAAATGGAAGTCCGCACACCGACGATTGTCCGGCGTGGCCTCGCAGTCAGGTTTGTACCACGGGAAGCCCATGTCAAAGTCCTGACCGTCCAGAATATCAAGATGCTCTGACCACTTGTCATGCCATGAAACCGAGTAAGACACCGGCTGCGGCGCCAATTCCAACGCCGCATTCAACAGCTCGGTCACCATACCATCACCCGGCAACGATTGGTCGGTGAATGGCTGGTTGTTGTTGCCGGTCAGTAGGGTCAATTCCGCTTCGGTCTGGCGCAAAGGAGTCGCGTCAGGCTCCGGATTGTCCAGTGGGCACGGGATATAAAGCGAGCGCCCCGGCACCACCGAAGATCCAACCAACTCGGTTTGGTTGCGGTAATAGATGATGCTCCAGCGGCTGTGATCGCCATAGTGCTTTTCGGCAATCGAAAACAGGTTGTCCCCAGCCTGCACCTTATATTCGACATCACAAATCGCGAAAGCCGCGCTTGGCGCAATCAGCGCCACGGCCCCAAGGACCGCAGCACTGAAAACCTTTTTCAAACGATAAATCATGCTGATCGCTCCTTAGAAGCCAGCCCAAATACGGGTCATGTGATCCTCAACGATCTCTTGGTAACGACCAGATTCGCGCAGGCCATTCAGACCACGGTCGATGGTTTCGAGGATGTAGTCCTTTTGTGGGTGAGTCTTGTGCACGATCAAGTGGAACGCCTGAATAGACACCGGCTGAGGCACCACTTGGAACTGATCGGTAAAGCCCAGCTCTGCCAGATGCGCGCGGCCGGTGAATTCATTCATCATGACGGCATCCGCAGTGCCCTCAAGCACCATTTCATAGCATTCCTTTGGTGTGGCCGGAGCAACTACGGTCACCTTGCCATCACGCCACCAGTAACGCTCGTCCTGATCCAGCATGTAGCTGCCGTAGCCCTGCGGGCGGCAGATGGTTTTCCCAAAGATGTCTTCGTCTTTCTCAAAGACCATTGGGCGATCTTTGGACGCGAACAGCAGAACCAGCAGCTCAAACAATGGCTTTGAAGTATCAAAGTTCTGGCAGCGGTATTCTTCTGGGTTGTTCTTACAATCTGGCATGAACCACGGGAAACCTGCGTCTAGCAAAGCGTTAGACAGCAATGGCTCTTCATGGGACGCCCAGTGGTCGACCCAATGAATCGCATAGCCTTCTTTTGGCTCTGCAGTAGCCATCGCGGCATCCACGATCTCGGTCATCAGACCCCCGTTGTGGGACTCCTTATGGGTGAAGGGCGCGTAATCCGTTGCGGTCAAAAGATTGATCTTTTTGCGCACGGACGCGTTGCCCGCTTGGATCTTCACAGGGGCTGCGGCGGCAGGGGCAGCAGCGGTGATTTTCCTCCCACCCGGCAGACCTTTTGGAAGACCATCCAAGCAAGTCACATCCAGCTTCATGCCAACACGGATCGCATTTGGCTTTGGACCAATAGCGCCGATGTTTTTGCTATGAATCAGCGTCCATTTGCCAGCGTCTTTATAAAGGCTATCGGCGATCACAGACAGGCTGTCGCCTGATTTCACGGTGTAAACACCGCCACACGTGTCCGCCGCGGCAACAGAAGCTGTTGCCAAAGATGCAAGGCCAAACAGCCCCGCCAATAGTGTACGTTTCATGAAAGTCCCCAGTTGGATGGCTGCGGCTTATCCCTGCCGCAGTTGATCTAAAACATGATCCAAAGACGCAGCATCTTTGGACCGATACGAGTTATTGCGCGCCAAACATCGCCATGACGCTTTTGGTATCCACACGCCCGTTTGGCAGCATCAGCGCCGCGGGCACGGTGATCTCTCCGCTTTGCAGCGATTCATTCAGAAGTTGGTCAATATAGGCCGCGGACTGACCCTGCGCGAAGGCGCCGGTCACCAATGTATAAAGACTGCTGATCGCTGCGGTTTGTTCCGTTGTAGCAGGCGCCGCCGTGGTGCCAGCCACTGCCTCCGTATTGGACCGGCGCAAAGCATCGATGATGTTGGTCACCATCTCGTTATTGTCGCCAGTCGCCAGCGTCGCTGCTGGCGCAGCGCCCGTGTCTTCAGCAACGGTAGCCGCGGCTTCAACAGCAGGTGTTGCAGGCGCAACCGCAACATCTTCGCTGCCGCCAGAAAACTGCGCAACCAACAAAGCCACCACAATCAACAAAAGTCCTGCCACGCCCCAAACGCGGTACTTCACAGTTGAAGACCGCTCCTCGAGAGCCGCAAACAATTCGTTTTTGGTTTTCGCTTTTTTGGCCTCAGGTTCTTTAGGCTCTGTCTTAGGGAAACGCGCCTTGGAAAATGGCTTATTCAAAGCCTTACGCTTTACCTTTGGTTCCGCTTTTTTCTCAGCCTTCTCGGGTGCTTTGGCTGGGAATGTCTCATTGGCAGCATCGTGAAGTTTCAAATCCACATCAATGCCACCTTTAGCTTTGATCGATTTCACTTTAACCGCTGCCGGCTTACGCTCAGCACCGGATGGCTGTTTTTTTACACTTTGCATGAAATGACATCCCTCCAAGGGCCAACGTAATGCGTGACCCTGTGACTTCCCCGGTTAACGAATCATTAACCACAGGATGTAGATGCGTCAACATGTAGTGGAATGCGTAATTTGGAAATCAACCCCTGCGCGGTTTTAGGGTATTCTCCGGGTTTTGAAAAGCACCAAAAAACTAGGTTTTTCGCCTTAAAGCCGCGCGGACCAGAACCGATAGCGAGATTGCCCGGTGACCTCTTTTATCAGGCCGCGATCCTCAAAAAGCTTCAGATTTCGGCGTGCCGACATTGGCGCGCAGCCTGCCAGACGCGCGGCCAAATCCGCCGAGAACACAGGAAAGCGTAAAGCGGCTTCAATCAGGATAGGCGGAGTGCGTCCCGAAAGATCAGCCGTGGTTTCAATGGCCTTTTCCCGCCAACTTAACAGGCGCTCCACTTCCATCAAAGCCGCCAAGGCCCCCTGCTCTGCTGTTTGATAAAATGCACTCAGAATATCCTTTGGCGTGCCACCCCGCACCGGCGCCCCACCACTGCCCTCGGGCACCGGCAAAAACGGTGCATGGCCGCCTGCTGCAATCAGGATCGCCGCCACCATCGGTTCCAGCGTTTCATCCGGCGCCGTGATCTGCAAACGCCGCCATGCAAAAAGCGCACCAGCCGCGCGGGTCAGAGGGTGCAACTGCCCCATGGCGCGCATCTGATCGGCCCAGTCTCGCCCGGCAGTGTCCAACTCTTCGCCCAAGGCGCGGTCATCATTGGGCAGCTCTTGCAAGTCACTCACAGCCTGCCGCCCCAGAAAGCCACGCAGCCCATCATCGATCCATTGATCTGTGCGCATCGACATCAGCCGCCTGACCGCCCAAGAAGCACGCTCCAGATCACGGGTTTCCTCCTGCGAGCTGACCCGCAAGGCGCGGAACAAAGCAATCTGATCTGTCTTTAACCAAACCCCCTCGCCACGCAAAATGGCCGTCACGCTTTGCAAGGCAATACGCTCGACCACGTCAGAAGGCAGCGCCGCCAGTCGTGCACCAAAGCGCGCCAAAGCTTCAGCCGCGCGCACCAGCCCGCGATATTCGGCGCGCTCAGCCACCAGCCAATCCTCGGGTGCAATTGTCTTTTGCCGCTGCACAAAAGTCAGCGGGCTTTCACCCGGCGCAAAATCCTCGGGGGGCCCAGGCAGGAACCACAGGTCTTCTTCTGGTGTTGGCTCTGTCTCATAGATCGACGGGGGCGAAACGCCGTCTTCATACTCATCAGAAGTGTCATCAGGATCAGAGCTCATGCCACAACCTAAGACGATTCCAAGAATTCCCGAAACCCTATCTTTTTCCTTGAACCTGACGGTAATTTGATTAAACCATACGCTGACGTATGGAGAAGTTCATGTTCACAGTTTCCCAGTGCCCCCTGCCCCAAGACACGTTGCTGTATCGCTATGAAAGCGGCCCCGGCCTACACACCGACTGCTTTGAAACTGAGGTCGCAAAGGGCGTCAGTCTTCCCGATTATATCGAGGCTTTTTTCAACTCACCCATTCTACGGATCGAACGCAAACTGCTTGGACTTGCCTTGCCCAAATCCAACTATGACGACGTGGTGTCATTGGCCCAAGGGCAGTCTGATCACCTCTCAGGCTGGCGGACCGAAGACCGTACCGATCAGGAAATATTGCTCACCGTCATGGGTGGCGGCGTGCGCACCTGGCTGAAAGTCATCCCCGAAAAGGACCACAGTCGCCTCCTGTTTGGCTCCGCCGTTGTGCCACCCGATGATGGCCCCGTCGATGATACCGGCGCACCCAAAATGGCGTGGTGGGTCACCGCATTGATGGGGTTCCACAAGCTCTATTCCCACATCGTACTGGGGGCGGCCAAATGGCAACTCAAGCGGATGCAGCCCGCACAGGCGTAAACGAAAAAAGCCGGGCCCCATAGGACCCGGCTTTCATGATTTAGGAAGACCGCTGATTACTCAGCAGGTACAACGCTTTCTTCAGCAGTTGTTGCAACGCCAGCTTGCTCGCGCTTGCCGTCGTTCCAGATTGCTTTCACCAGCGCGAAACACTGCAGAACCATCACAATCGAGAACGGGAAGGCGCCAATCACCATTGCAGTGGTGATCGCTTTGTGACCCCCAGCAATCAGCAAGGCCGCCACAACACCACCCAGGGCAATACCCCAGAAGTAGATATGTGGGCGTGCTTTTGGACCTTCGTCGCCAGCTGCGTTGATGGTGTTCACGATCAGAACCGCGGAGTCAGCTGTTGTGACCAGGTAGGTCATCAGCAGAACCACGATGATCACAGACATGATCCAACCCAGCACGTCGCTCAGCATGAAGTTCACCATGGCGAAGATCTTATCGCCATCAGGAGCACCGGCGATTGCGCCGTTTGCTGCACCGTTCAGTTCCAGATCGATCGCTGTACCGCCAGCCCATGTGAACCAAACGAAACACATGATGGACGGAACAATCATCGCACCCAGAACGAATTCACGGATGGTACGGCCCTTGGAAATACGTGCCAAGAACAGGCCTACGAATGGCGCAAAGGCCACCCACCATGCCCAGTAGAACACGGACCATGCACCCTGCCAGCCTTCAAGCGTAGAGGCCACAGAGCCTTCAACACCGTCAGAACGCCAAACAGTGAACATCAGGCTGAACTGGTTCACCAGGTAATCCCAGATACCAACCACCAGAGCTTGCAGCCCGAAGAAGGTCGAACCGAAGATCAGGAAGAAGGCCAGTAGGAAGATGGACAGACCCATGTTCAGGTTGGACAGCCATTTGATGCCTTTACCAACACCGGACAGTGCAGACAGCGTGGACGCCGCCATGATCACTACGATCGCCAGCAGAATACCAAATGTGTTTGCTGTGCCCGCTTCGTTGGTCAGGCCACCGAAACCGATACGGGTCAGACCCGCAACAAACTGCTCAACGCCGAAGCCCAGAGTTTGTGCAACACCGAGGATGGTCGCAACAACGGCAACGATGTCGACGACGTTACCCAATGGGCCAGCCAGCGATTTGCCAAAGATTGGCGTCAAAGAGGAGCGCATTGTCAGCGGCAGGCCGCGACGGTAGCAGAAGTAAGCCAATGCGAGACCACAGATCGCATAGCAAGCCCATGCGCCTAGACCCCAGTGATAGAAGGACCACTTATAAGCATTGCGCACGTTCTCAGCTGTGCTGCCTTCGACCATGCCCTGAATGACTTCTGGGTTATTGCCAAAGTGGTACATTGGTTCAGCAACGGCCCATGTCAGCATGCCGACACCGATACCGGCACCGAACATCATGGAGAACCATGAGAAGTTAGAGAACTCTGGGCGGTCGCCTTCGACACCAAGCCGCATGCGTCCTGCGGTTGGCCAAAGCGCAAGGGCTGCGCAAAGAATTACGAAGAACGCCGCAATCCAGACGTACCAATAAGCGGTGTTTGCCAAGATGAACCCGTTGATCGCATTCAGAATCCGGCCTGCGGACTCTGGGAACACGACGGCCCAGATCACCAAAAGGGCGATGATGATCTTGGAAATCACCGCTACGTTTTTACTGAACCCAGCATAGAAACCACTATCAGCGGTTTCAATTTCCAGGTCCATTAAAGGGGGTTTAATAGACATGTTACCTCACTGTCGTTTCGTCCTGGACCACATTCGCTCGACGTATTGGCTGTCCGCGATTTGCCACTAGCTCACCCAGTGACCATGTTGTTAAGGTGTCCAGAACCTCAAGAGACCTTGATCCCTTGAACTTACCTCTATTAGCAGGTTTGATAATTAACAACATTCCCCTATATGGTTTCATAGACAGGCAACCTTGAATTGGTCAAACGCGCACTTTTATCGTCCCTAAGCGACATCGACATCCGTCTGCTGCGTATTTTCGTCACTGTGACGGAATGCGGAGGCTTTGCCGCTTCCGAGCTCGAATTGAACATCGGCCGCTCTACAATTTCCAAACATATCGCGGATCTCGAAACCCGAATTGGCCTTATTTTATGCAATCGTGGCCCCGCCGGTTTCTCTTTGACAGAAGAAGGTGAACAGGTGCTTTTGGCGACCCGCAGGCTGCTCAATCGCATTGATGAGTTTCAGTCAGAGATCGATAACGTCCATGCAACATTGACTGGCACATTGCGGATCGGGATCTTTGATCAATCCACAACCAACCCTGCCGCCAATGTTCACAAAGCCATCCAAGCCTTTGATGATCTTGCGCCTGATGTGGATTTAGAAATTGTTCTGGATCAGCCGAGCACTTTGGAATCCCGTGTGATTGAAGGCTCACTTGAGGCCGCAATTGTACCGATGTACCGCCAGTCCACGTCGTTTCTATATATCTCGCTTTATGCCGAGCGCATGACGCTTTATTGCGGCGAAAACCACCCGCTCTTTGGCACCGACAAAAAGACGCGCGCAGAGGGGCTGAACCTCGATCAGTTCAAATATGCAGGCTATAGCTTTAACTCCCCCAATATGATGGCGGGCCGTGGGCTGGGGCTGACGCGAGCAGCGCGGGTCAAAGAAGAAGAAGCACTGTCGCTATTGATCCAATCAGGCCGCTACATCGGCTATTTAGCAGACCACGTTGCGGAAACATTTTTGAAAAAGGGAACGCTTTGGCCCATCTGCCCAGCGGAAACAGGCTATACCACGGAATATAGCGCCATCGCCCGCAAACAGCCCAAGCCAGACCGAAAGACCCTCGCCTTTTTGACCTGCCTAAAAGAAGTCCATGACGCAGACTAAAGGCTTTCGCCCAAGGTGATGCGCGGTTGCATCTGCTCCATCACCCAAGGGCGATTATCATCAGACCCCTGCAAAATGATCTCAGCGGCCCGCACTCCGATTTCTCGACGACAAGCGTCCGTGGTGGCTAAGGCCAAGGGAAGCCCTTCCAGGATCTGCAGATTATTAAACCCGGCAAGGGCAATATCCCCTGGAATCGACAGGCCCGCGGCAAGACAATGCATATAGCCCCCCACACTCATCACATCGCTGGAATAATATAAGCACTCCAAATCCGGCGTGCGCGCCAAAAGCTTTTCGGTCAGCTGCCGACCGGTCTGTATCGAAGAATCCCCGGCGTATTTTTCCTGGTCGGCCAGCTCTAGCCCCGCCTCAGCCAAAGCTTCAACAAACCCCTGATGACGTTTCATAGCCCTGAAATCTTGCGGCATCTTGGTGCCGATAAAGCCGATCTTGCGAAATCCGCGCTCAACAATCTTGCGCGCCATATCGCGCCCCGCATCCAGATGCGAAATCCCCACGCAATGCCCCACGGGTGCGCCATCCGTATCCATAACTTCCACCACCGGGCAATGCGCGCTGCGCAGCATGTTGCGGGTGGTTTCTGTGTGCTCGAGCCCTGCAACCACCAACCCAGATGGCCGCCAGCTTAACATCTCGCGGATCACGCTTTCTTCTTCTTCAATGTCATAGCCCGACACGCCCACAACGGGCTTTAACGAACTGTCTTTCAGAACCGAAGAAATCCCAGACAGCACCTCAGGGAAGACATAACTGTTCAGCGACGGCACCACGACTGCGACCAGATTCACCGATTGCGACGACAGCGATCCCGCGATGCGGTTTGGCACATAGCCAATCGAGCGCGCCGCTTCTTCCACGCGCAACCGGGTTTTTTCAGACACATCCGGCGCGCCACGCAACGCACGGCTGGCGGTCATTTCACTGACCCCCACCAGGTCCGCTACGTCTTTTAAGTTCAACCGCTTTGTCATGCGCGCATCGTCACGGCAATCGGGGGCAACATCAAGCCCTACGACGTGTCCCCCACCGAATGAGCTTCGCAAATCTGTTGTGACTTGCAATTTGACATCGGTATCGATAACGGTAGCGCCAATGTTACCGCTAACAAATTTTAGTGGTTAAGAGCTATTTAGATCGGAGATCTCGGGATGACCCTGAATATCGCAATCAACGGATTTGGTCGCATTGGTCGCAACGTACTGCGCGCCATCATTGAAAACGGTGTCGAGGACGTAAACGTCGTCGCAATCAATGACTTGGCCCCAGCGGCCACATTGGCACACCTTCTGCAGTTTGACTCTGTACACGGTCGTTTGAACGCGGACATTCAGGTCGAAGATGACGCGATGATCATCAACGGCAAACGCATCGCTCTGACCGCGATTCGCAATCCAGAAGAGCTTCCATGGGCTGGTGTTGACATCGCCTATGAATGCACCGGCATCTTCACAACCCGCGATAGTGCTGCGAAACATTTGAAAAACGGCTCTAAGCGCGTTCTGATTTCCGCACCGGGCAAAGAGGTCGATCGCACCGTTGTCTTCGGCGTAAACGACAAAGAGCTGACCGCAGATGATGTGATCGTTTCCAACGCATCCTGCACAACAAACTGCCTCGCGCCTGTTGCCAAGATTCTGGATGACACCTTCGGCATCAAGACCGGCTACATGACCACCATCCACGCCTACACAGGCGATCAGCCAACCCACGACGCGGCCCACAAAGACCTGTACCGTGCCCGTGCTGCCGCTGAATCCATGATCCCAACCTCCACAGGTGCGGCCCGCGCAATCTCCGAAGTGCTGCCACATCTGAAAGGCCGTCTGGAAGGCTCTGCGATCCGCGTGCCAACCGTGAACGTGTCCCTGGTGGATCTGACTTTTGTTCCTGAAAAAGCAGCGACTGTTGAAGCCATCAACGCGGCGATAAAAGAAGCAGCCGAAGGTCCTTTGAAAGGCGTTCTGGCCTATGAAGAGCGCCCACTGGTCTCTGTTGACTTCAACCACGACCCGCATTCTTCAACATTTGCAGCACCACAAACATCCGTGACCTCCGAAGGTCTGGTTCGCGTGGTCAGCTGGTATGACAACGAGTGGGGTTTCTCCTGCCGTATGATCAACACCGGCCGTGCGATGGGTGCCCTGCTTTAAGCAGCCCCCACCTAAGACTTGCAAAGAAACCCGTGGGCGCAGCCTGCGGGTTTTCTTTTTGCGCCACAGCATTTAAAGAGCCGCCAAACCCCGATTGGACGCGGATTCGACATAAAACGTCGATCGTCGCATGTTACGCGTGTGAAAAATTTGTTAGATTTTTCACAACACCGGACTCGCACAGTTGAATCGCGCTGAAGACCGGCCTCCAAGACGGCTGATCAGGCTCTAGGCCTCCACCCGCATGGGCACCACGCCCTCTCGAACAATGGGGCGCAAGCCCACTTACAATATGGATGAAGAATGAACGACACAGTGCGCTCCGAAACACATGCCAAAACTCATTTAATCGTTGGGGACGGCACAACAGCCGTGGCCTTTCTTGAGAAATGCACCTTGGGCACGGGCGACAAGTTGATCATTCTTGGTAAAAACGCCTCTGAACTGGGGCGCGGGGCCGCCTATGCCAAAGGCAACGACGGCGATACATGGCGCTACGCCTACCTGCTGAACTCCCCGGCTGATGACATCGACCGCGAATTCGCTCAGTGGCTGACAGATAACTGGCAGCGCATCCGATCCACCATGGAAGGCCGCACGCCAAACTGGCTCGCCGCCGCCCAACCGCTGGTCGATGCTGGCAATATCTTTGGCCTCAATGCCCCGCGCGAATTCTATGGCGACTTCATGTGTGAACACACTGAAACGGTATTGGCGGGTCTGCGCGGCAAAGGCGTGCAAATCGACATTCTGAACGACGAAGCCACCGCTCTGGACACCACCGACGCTGGCATCCGAGTGCGCACAGTTGCAAATGGCGATTTGATTGTGGACTCCGTTGATATTGCGCCGGGCGGCCCTTCTACCCTACGCATTCCCGGTGACGAAGGCGCCTTTGGGGTTCCAAACGTCTTTGGCTATGAAGCTCAGATTGCCGAGCACATCTTGGCTGGACGCGAGATCTTCTGCATCGGTGGCAACGCCGCCATGCTCGATGTGCTGCGGCTCTGTCAAAGCTTGATCCCGGATGCGGAAATCAAGATGGCCTTCTGCGCGCCCGACGGCGAGGTCCCTGCCCCGCTGATCCCACGCCTGCCGCGCAAACTGACCGAGCCGACTTTCTCTAAGGGTCACGAAACCGCCGAAAGCTTCCTCAACGAAGTGCGCCGTGAAATCGACCTGGCACTAGAGCGTGGTGACGAGATGCGCGAAATCCGCGCAGGGTTCCGCGGACACTTCCTAGAAAATCCATTGTCGAGCTACATCACCGATGCCGACGAAGCCCGCAGTGTGCCAGCCACATTGCGGTTCTGGCTGCGCGGCGGCACCCGCGACACCATTCTAGACCTGCATGACTTCATCAAGGGCGGTCAGGCCCGCATTGTCACTGGCCTTGTGAAACAAGTCGAACATGGCACCGATAGCGCCACGGTGCGTGTCATCGATGCGCTCGGTAATGTGACCAGCGAAGAAACAGGCTTTGTGATCAACACTGCTGGTGCAGGACCGAACTCAAAATACGACCCGCTCACCGAAGACATGCTCGATAAAGGCCTGATCGAGGCCTGCCCGATCAGCAAAGGCATCAAGGTGGGCGATGGGTTGCGCAGCTCCCTGCCCGCCGTACGGCACCTTTCCCCGGCCACTACAGTCATTGGCGAAGAAACCATGGCTATGCCGCTTTATGACGTGCACATGCTGCGCCACTTTGTGGCCAAGGCATAGTTTTACGCATGATTTCGGCCTTCATGCCGCATGAGCCCGAACTTATTTTAGGCGACATAAGCTTTTAAGCATCAAAACCATAAACAAGTGGCGCACATTATCATTCCATAATGTGCGCCACATGAGCATTCGATTTTAGATACACATTCGAAACAAACTCATCCGAGTCGGTTTTTGATTTCCGTCAGCAAATCCTGAGCAAAGTCAGCGTCGATCTCCTTGCCCTTAATCTCTAGTTTCATTCCCTTCGAAGAGACTGAAACATCGATCTGTCCACCACTTTCCAAAAAGACAGTCGGCAGCCTTTGGATTTCGGTCGGCCGCCCACCGCGAGATAGATCTTTCGTTTCGGGCTGCGAAACTTCCAGCGCCTTCTCAAGCGCCGCAGCCTCCTGTTGGGGTGTGATCGGCGCAACGTCCACCAAAACAGCCCTCAATCGCGCCTGAGCGCCTCCACGCAGTGCTGAGGCCACTTTAAGCCCCGTGCGCTCAGTAAGCTCCTTAGGAAACTGCAACAGGTCCCCCAGCGCCTCATGCACCGATGCAAAGCTGCGCACCTTAGACCGCTTTGACTTAGATCCGCTGCCAAACAACTGGTTGACGGCTTCGTCAACGGTCTCAAACACGCCGTTTTGGGTCGAAATTACAGCAATACGTCCACGCTCATAATGTGACAGGTTCGCCCGAACTTCGTTCTCTTCGACCATGTTCACATAGGCATCAGCGCTATCGCTTGGGCTGCGAATGAACGCTGGGATAAATCGAAATTGGTCATCCGTCGTCGCGAGTGTTTTAAAGGCGTTCAATCGACGATGACCGGCGATCAAACCGTAGCCTTCGTCTAAAGCAATGACTTCAATCGGGCCACGCAATCCATGCTGGCGGATGGACTCCAACAGCTCTTGCCGCGCATCCGGCGCTTCATCGATACGATCTCGACGCAGATAATCCGGCTGAATGTCGTCAATTGGGATCAGCTGGACCGTATGCCCTGCCCCATCCGCCTCGCGCCACTTTTCAGCGTCTGCCGCATTCTTGGCCGCCTCAGCCCGATCCTCGACGGATGCCATCGCTGATAAAGCAGCAGCTTCACCGGCAACCTGGGCGATGGGTGGCGTCATGGATTGCCCTAGCGGAGGTTTCGCGGCGAAACCTTCGTCGAGTTTCGCAAGCTCATTTTGGTCCGGAGCAACCAGTCTTCTGCGTTTCGCCATCACTCATCCTCCATATTTGCATCGCGCCACCAGCTACCAATCAGCAGCTCTTTGAACTCTGCGTAGGTCCGGTCAAACGTTTCCCGGCCGCGCACATAGGTATCGCGATTGAAGTCCCGGTAATCCGCTTCGTAAATGCCGTTCACCTGTTCACCCGCCTGCCCTACGAGCGCCGTGTAGTCCTGACGATAGGCATTCATGAAATCGCCGAAATAGGCCTGAATCACATTTGCCATATCGGTCTGCTGGCTGGCGTCAAAGCGAGTCACTATGGCCCTCACTACATCCCATTCAAACTTAAGTTCCGGTAAACCCACAGCCCGAGCGGCGGCGTTTTCCCCATCTTCGATGCTGGCGAAGGTTGAATAAAGCATGTCGAAAAAGCGCCCTGTGGAATCAAACTCCAAGAATGACGCCCCAAGCGGTACCAGCAAGATATCTGCCGCGGCCAAACCATTGATGGTCAAATAGCCGAGGGCAGGGGGCGTATCTAAGAACACGACGTCGTATTCTTCCAAGATGCCTTCATCTTCCAAGAAATTTGTCAGACCATCCCAAAGTGGCCAATTGCGCAGCCCCATGCGCCAAACGGGGATCTGGAATTCTGCCCAATAGAGATTGAGCTGCGCCCCGATGAGATCGATATTCGGCCAATGGGTTTTCTGAATGACATCTTTAGATGTCACTCCAAGCGCCTCATTCAGAGTTTCATCCAATGGAATTTCAGCGTGTCCGCCAGCTTTACGCACTTCATTCTCGGCAACCACAGCCTTGGCGTAGTCTTTGGCTATGAGTGGGAAGACTGTGCTCCATTCGTCTGGTACTTTTCCGCCCAGGATCGAGGTCATGGAACCCTGAGAGTCCAAGTCGATTACCAAGACTTTATAACCATCCAAAGCCGCTGACATTGCAAGATGCGCTGCGGTCGAAGTTTTTCCAACACCGCCTTTGAAGTTCGCAACAGCAACCACCTTTGCAGGCAATCCTTCCGGACGGTAGGGGAGGTATTCTTTGGTGCTGACACCTTCCTGATGGAAATGATTTCTAAGAATTAACACTTCTTCCAATGTGAACCATTTAGAACCGCCAGAGCCTTCACCTTGCGGCAGGTCTTCGTTGGCCTTCAACACGCGGCGCAAATGGGCAGGTGCGACGGGGATCAAGTATTTGGTGATCTCCCAAATCGAAAATTTGCGCAGCCGTTTTTCGCCATCTGGTGCATAGCCACGACGAGCCATATCTTCGCGCCCTTTGGCGCAGAAGGCGGCCGCTTTCGCGAATCGTGTTGTGTCGATAGGATCGGGTAGCTTCTCTGCCGCTGCCTTGGGATCCAGGTTCAGATAAGGGGGCAGGGGAGGTGTGGGAGCTTTGCTCACTGTTCGTTGCCTCTAAATATGTTCGCCTGTTTTTAGGATATACCCGAATCTAGCGCACATTTTGCCAAGGCGGAAGCATTGGCTGCGTGATGGGACAGAAAAGTAACTCAGAAGTCCTCAGTTTCGCGCCGAAACCCTCTATCCAAATCAAAATAGAAGAAAACAACGGGCAACAAAGAGTTTATTTAGTTTAAGATCTTTAGAATCTTTGGGTCTAAAGAGTTGTTTATTTTTAATCACTTAGACATGTTTGGGGACCCATATCCAGTGCGAAGGGTATCCAATTCCGGGATCAAAGGGACCTAAATACGGGATCAATGGTACCCAGACACAGGATGAAGGGGACCGATTCCCGGTGTGCTCTTTGAGTGGCTATATCTGGTGTCATTTCGCCGACCTTAGCCTAGATTATCGCGAATTCCCGCCTCAGATCGACGTAAATGGACTCTCTGAGTCGCGGTTGGTGCCTCTGATTCGAGTCAGTGCGTACCCCTATGAGTCAAGTGGAGTCTTTGGGTACCCGTTTGCAGGATCGGTTAAAGAACCCAGAGAGTTCTTGCGACTGGGTACCTTTGTGTGTCAATCTTCGGGGCAAAATCGAGCGATGCAGAATCATGGCACAGACCCAGATTGATATGGATAACCTCACCGGTGCGTTGCGGCGTGAGACGGTAAAAAAGAATGTGGCTGCAATCCATATCAGCGGCAAGCTGAGCCTGTTGCAGCGCAAGCTATCCAATGTGTTGTTGCTCAATGCCTATGACTCTCTGACCTCCGCTCAAAGCCATTCGATAGACGCGCGAACTTTGGCGATGATGGTTGGCTATAACTCCAACGACTTTGACACGCTCCGGGCCAGTCTGCGCGCGCTGGCTGAGACCGTTGCGGAATGGGACATGCTGGATGAGGATGGCAAACAGGAGTGGGGTGTCAGCTCGCTTTTGTCTTTTGCCAAGCTCAAGAACGGTGTCTGTGAATATGCCTATTCGCCGGCTTTGGCGCAGAAACTGCATGATCCGAAAATCTATGCCCTTATTAATGTCCACATTCAGAAGAACTTTAGTTCCGGTCATGGCTTAGCGCTTTATGAGAATTGCTATCGCTTTGTGCGCACCGGCAGCACCGGGTGGTGGTCGCTGGATACATTTCGCAAACTTATGGGGGTTGAAGGCTCGAGTTATTACGAGAGCTTCAAGCATCTGAATGCCAAGATCATCAAACCCGCCGTCGCTGAGGTGAACAAAAGCAGTGATATTGAAATCACGCCGGAGTTTCAGAAGAAGGGCAGGGCGGTCACGGATATTCGGTTCCTGATCAAAGAAAATCCGCAGCTGGCGATGTTCCAGATTGATGACAGCGACGGAACGCGGAACCTGCCAGTCTATAAGGCGCTTTTGGCGCAGGGGATCTCGGATCGGTTGGCGCGGCAGTGGATTGCGGAACACGGCGAGGAATACGTCAGCGAGAAGCTTTCTTATATGGAAGGGCAGGGGACGGTGAAATCCAAGGTTGGCTATCTGACGGCGGCGATCCGGGATGATTATAAGCCGACGAAGGATGTGGTTGCCGAGCCATCGGAGGATGCGAAACGTGTCGCTGCCCATCGGGCTGAAAAACGGCAGGCTGAGGAAGTCGAGGTAGACAACCGGCGCGCGGCCAAGGCCGAGCGCGGGCGCAAGTTTGCGATTGTCGCGGATGTGGTCAGCAGCCGGAACCCGACGCAGCGGGATGCGGACAAGCGGCTGTTTATGGCCTCGCTGGAAGATGATCTGTCACGCGAAGAGTTCCGAGCGCATGGCTGGAATTCTGCGCTGAATGCATCGGCGATCTTTGCCTTTTGGGAAGAGCTGGTGCCAGGTGTGTTTGAAGAGAACGTTTAATCGGTGAGGGCCACGCGTCGTCCAAGCCTGCGGTACGAACGATTTAGAGCCATTGATTGCAACGCAAACCTGTTCTAAAAGGGCCGCGAACGAGTCCCTCTGGACTTGAACAGGATCTCGAACTGGCGCTTTCCCCCGCAAGGCTGGACGCGCAGAAACCCCTTCTAGGAACGGTGAAAGGCTAAAATTTCATGACCGACACATCGAAACCAGACGTATTGTATACAATTGTAGACGAAGCGCCGGAGCTGGCCTCCGCGTCGCTTTTGCCAATCGTACAATCCTTCGCAGCAGCGGCGGATCTGACCGTTGGCACCAAGGACATTTCTTTGGCGGGTCGTATCATTTCGACCTTCCCAGAAGTTTTGACAGATGCGCAGCGCCAATCTGACGATCTGGCAGAGCTGGGTGTTCTGGTGAAGACACCAGATGCAAACGTCATCAAGCTGCCAAACATCTCTGCGTCCGTGCCACAGTTGCAAGCTGCGATCACTGAACTGCAGGGCAAAGGCTATGCGCTGCCAGATTATCCTGAGGCACCTTCTTCTGACGAAGAAAAAGCCATTCAGGCGCGTTATGACAGCATCAAGGGGTCTGCTGTGAACCCGGTTCTGCGCGAAGGCAACTCTGACCGTCGCGCGGCGAAGGCTGTTAAGAACTACGCACAGAACAACCCGCATTCCATGGGGGCATGGGTGGCCGACAGCAAGACCAAAGTGTCTTCGATGCCGGGCAATGATTTCTACGCGAACGAAGTGTCTGCAACCATCACGGATGTACAGGCTGGTGACGCGAAAATCGAATTTGTCGCCAAAGACGGTGCCGTCACGGTTCTGAAAGATGTCTGGCCTTTGGACGCTGGCACAGTGACCGACGCGACCTTTATGTCTGCAAAAGCGCTGGCCTCTTTCCTGGGGGATGCGATCGAAGACACCAAAGCAGATGGCACCATGTTCAGCCTCCACATGAAAGCAACCATGATGAAGGTCTCTGACCCAATCATCTTTGGTCATGCGGTTGTGGCATGGTTGGGCTCAGTTTGGGAGAAGCACGGCGACGCAATCAAAGCGGCCGGCGGCTCCCCGAACTCTGGTCTGGGTGACGTTCTAGCGGCTATCGATGGTATGGCAAATGCTGATGAGATCAAAGCAGAGATTGCGGCGCTGGATCGTCCGTCCATGTATATGGTTGATTCAGACAAGGGCATCACAAACCTGCACGTGCCATCTGATGTGATCATCGATGCGTCCATGCCAGCTGTGATCCGCGCAGGCGGTAAAGGTTGGGATGAAGCGGGCAACAAGGGTGACACAAACTGTGTGATCCCAGATCGCTGCTATTCCACCATCTATGATGAGGCGATCAACTTCTTCAAAGCGAATGGTGCACTGGATGTGACCAAATCCGGTTCCGTGGCGAACGTGGGCCTGATGGCTCAGAAGGCTGAGGAATACGGGTCTCACCCAACCACTTTTGAAGCCCCTGCAGACGGCACAATTCGCATTGTTTTGGCGAACGGTGAGACACTGCATAGTCATGACGTTGAAGGTGGTGACATCTGGCGCTCTTGCACAGCGAAAGCCGCGCCGATTGCCAACTGGATCGAATTGGCGATGGATCGTCAGCGCCTGACAGGCTCTGAAGCGATCTTTTGGTTGGATGCGAACCGCGCGCATGATGCGCAGCTGATCGCGTTGGTGACCCCGGTTCTGGAAGCCGCAGGTGTTGCGGATAAATTCCAGATCATGGCGCCACGTGAAGCAACCGCGCAGACTTTGAAAACCATCACATCCGGTGCAGATAGCATCGCGATTTCTGGCAACGTTCTGCGTGACTACCTGACTGACCTTTACCCAATTCTGGAACTGGGCACCTCTGCGAAGATGCTTTCTATCGTGAAGCTGATGCAGGGCGGTGGTCTGTTTGAAACCGGTGCGGGCGGTTCTGCACCAAAGCACGTTCAGCAGTTGGTCGAAGAAAACCACCTGCGCTGGGACTCTATGGGTGAGTTCTGTGCACTGGGTGAAAGCTTTAACTTCCTCGCGGACAGCAAAGGCAACGCGAAAGCGGGCGTTCTGGGCCGTGCGGCAGAAGAAGCGACACAGGGCATCTTGGACAACAACAAATCGCCATCCCGTAAAGTCGGTGAGCCTGACAACCGCGACAGCCACTACTGGTTTGCGCGTTACTGGGCAGAAGCACTGACCAAGCAGACCGATGATGTTGAGCTGGCGACGCACTTTGAGCCAATCGCGGATGCGTTGGTCAAAGGCGAAGCAGCGATCTTGGCAGAGATCGCGGCAGTTCAAGGCAAGCCTGCTGATCTGGGTGGTTACTTTAAAACCGACGCTGCGAAGACAGCCGCTGTGATGCGTCCGTCTGCGACGTTGAACGAGATCATCGGTTAAACCGAACTGGTTAGAAAATTTGGAAAGGGCGTCCTGATTGGGGCGCCCTTTTTTGTTGAAGAAGAACCTCCGTAGCATTTGGTATGCGCCGATTCAGGTCTTGCTGATAATTCAAATTCGCGATAATTGGTAAGATAGTTATACCAATATATCGAGTTCGATTGATGCAAAATGCGGAGCTGATCAAAGCCCTTAAGGATGCTGTTGGTCAAAAACATGTACTGACGGATTCACGCGCCACAGAGCGGTTCCGGCGCGGGTTTCGCTCTGGCGAAGGGGATGCTTTGTGCGTGGTCCAGCCGGGGAACTTGTTGGAACTTTGGCGCGTACTTCAGGCCTGTGTGGCGGCGGATAAGATTGTCATCCTGCAGGCGGCGAATACCGGTCTGACTGAAGGATCGACACCTAAGGGCACCTATGATCGCGATGTGGTTTTGATCAACACGCGCCGGATGGATCAAATCGAATTGCTGCATGGTGGGGCGCAGGCTGTGTCCTTTCCCGGTTCAACCCTATTCGATTTGGAAAAACTGCTCGCACCGTTGGGGCGGGAGCCGCATTCCGTGATTGGCTCGTCCTGTATTGGCGCGTCGATTGTGGGGGGCGTGTGCAATAGCTCTGGTGGGGCGTTGGTTGAACGCGGGCCGTCTTATACCGAGCTGACCATGTATGCGCAGATAGATGAAAACGGGCAACTGCATCTGGTTAATCATCTGGGCATTGATCTGGGTGACACACCAGAAGAGATGCTGACCCGGCTGGAAAGCGGCGACTATGATAAGGCGCCGGCCATGAGCAACAAAAAGGCTTCGTCGACGGACTACGCCAGCGAAGTGCGGCAGGTCGATGCAGAGACCCCAGCGCGGTTTAATGCCGACAAGCGCCGGCTTTATGAAAGCGCGGGCTGTGCAGGCAAACTGGCGGTTTTTGCGGTGCGTCTGGATACCTATGAAAAGCCACCCGCACAGAAGACATTCTATATTGGCACCAATGAGGTCGATGATCTAACGGAGTTGCGTCGTCACATTCTGAGCCAGTTCAAAACCCTGCCGGTGTCTGCAGAATATATGGAACGTGAGATCTTTGATGTGTCCGAGCGTTACGGCAAGGATACGGTCATGATGATCGACTGGCTGGGCACGGATCGCCTGCCGACGTTCTTTGCTATGAAAGGCGCGATTGATGGGCGGCTGCGAAAGTTTGGGCTGGGCAATCTGACGGACCGCTGTATGCAGCTTTTGGCTCGGATCACGCCGCGTGTATTGCCCAAACGCATGATGGAATATCGCGACCGGTATCAGCACCACTTGATCCTGAAAATGCGCGATGGCGGGATTACTGAAGCCGAGACCTATCTGGCGGAGCTTTTTGCTGGCAGGGAAGGGGGCTTCTTTGCCTGTGATGACCGCGAAGCCAAACTGGCTGGGTTGCATCGGTTTGCGGCCGCGGGCGCAGCGGTGCGCTATATGGCCATTCATGGGTCAGAGGTTGAGGACATTCTTGCGCTGGATGTGGCGCTGCGGCGCAATGATCGCGATTGGTCAGAAGAGCTGCCGTCTGAGATTGCTGATAAGATCTCTCATAGGCTCTATTATGGGCATTTCATGTGCCATGTGCTGCATCAGGATTATGTAGTCAAAAAAGGCGTTGATGCAAAAGCACTGAAGGCCGAGATGTTAAAGCTGCTGGATCAGCGCGGTGCGGAGTATCCGGCGGAGCATAATGTGGGGCATTTGTATTTGGCCAAGCCGGATTTGGCAGACCATTACCGGCTGTGTGACCCGACCAATTCCCTCAACCCTGGGATCGGGAAAATGGCGCGGGCAAAATACTATGCCGAGGCGTCAGACGCTTGAGCGGCTGAGCATGCGCTTGTCTTGAAACTCTTCGCGCAGCAGCGATTGATAGGCTTTCCGTTCTTCCAGCATGGCGCGATTGCGGGTGTCTTTGGCCTGCATGACGCGCGTCGACATCTGCAGGATTTCTGAATAGCTGCTGGCGCGGGCTTCCGCCCGGCCGACAGCATTTTGTAGGCTCGATAGGGTGCCGGCTTTGGTCAGTGAGATCAGCGACACGGGTTCTCCAGAACAGATTTGCACGGAGACCCCGGCCATGCGGCTGGCGGCCAATTCGCGGATCTTTTTGTTCAGCGCCTTTTCCAGTTCGAATTGTGAAAACGGTCGCCGGCTGGAAGTCGCGCAGGCAAAGACGCCATTGCCGCGATAGGTGATTAGGTCGCTGTCTTCTTGATAGGTCTGACCCAGAAGCTGGGCGATGTCAGACAGCAAATGCCGGAAAGAGGCGCGCGGGAGATTGCGGAAGACCTTTTCGACATTGAGAATTTTTAAGGCAAAGACGCTGGTGGTCAGCATCTTCATGCGCGAGAGCTGCAGCAGGTAGTTTTCAAAGGATACGTAGCCCACGATGCGCTCAATCCCGAGCAACTCAACAGGTTCGCTGAGGCTGTGTTCTAGGCTGCGGGTCAGATCGTCTTTCAGCGCCATGACCTCAGCCTTGCGGCGGTCTGTGCGGGTGCGGGCGTCGACGATTTGTTCGGCCACATTTAGGCGGCTAAACAGCTCGAGGAATTCAAATGGCTTGGAAATGTAGTCCGTCGCACCGGCCTTAAAGGCGCGGTCGATGAATTTCTTTTGCTGCATCGCTGTCAGCATCAGGATTGGCGTATGACGATAATCCGGCATCTCGCGCAGGGCAGCACAGAGTTGTATGCCATCCATTTCTGGCATTTGGATATCCAGAAGGAAGCAGTCAAACGGCTGCTGCGCAGTCTTTACGATGTCTAAAGCATCGCGACCACAGGTGGCGGTCCACACTTTGTGCGGGGTTTCAGCCGCGATCGCTGTGGATAGCAAATCACGGATGTTGTTGTCGTCATCAACAGCCAGAATACGCATGAGATCTCCCTCTTCGGTTTCAACCGAAACGAGAAGTAATATTGGATGCTTCTGCACCAGAACAGAACCCGTGAGGCATGTGGTCCCGAAAAATCTAACTATTCGTATAGTTTGGCAGGATCAGGGCGAAATGAGACCAAATTGCGGCGGATAACCTATGAGTAGAGCAACAGACTGGTGTCATATTTGAAACAAACGCTAACAAAGGATGAATATTCGTGAATTTATCCACATTTATCCCCAAGGATTAATCCGGTTTTAACCACGATCGGCTTACTCTGTTCTTCGAGGCAGAAAAAATAATAGTTCGAAAGAAACTAGAAAATGAGCATAGCTGCGTACAAGCGTACGATTTCGGAAACGGAGTCGCCGCGGCAGATTGAGAGGCGAGTCCTGTCAAATGTGACCGCTGAAATGGAATCCAAATATCTGGCGTTTGATCAGGCGGAAACGTCTGGCGATAAGCTGGCCCTGCTTGCGGAAGGCCTGCGTGACACGCTTTGGTATAATGAGCGTATTTGGCTCGCCATGCGAAACGATTTGTCAGAAACAGGCAACGCATTGAGCCCGGACTTAAAAGCCGGCTTGATTTCTCTTGCCCTCTGGGTTGAAACTCATACGCAAGGCGTCCTTAAAGGCGAAAGAAAAGTGAAACCATTGCTGGACATCAACCGCAGTATTGTTCGCGGTCTGGAAGGCAATCCGATGCATGTGATGGAGTAGATATTGGCCCTTCGTCTGACTCTGAAACCCAATGAGAAAATCGTCATCAACGGCTGTGTGATCCGCAATGCGGACCGACGACAGATGCTGACGATTGAGAACCATGCCGACATTGTGCGTGGTGTTGATCTCTTGGCAGAAGATGAAGCAGGCACGCCGGTCAAGAACGTCTACTTCTTTATTCAATCCTGTTTGCTGCGTCCCGACATCCGAGAGGAGATGGTGCCGGTGATCCAAAAGGATTTGGCCCGATTGGTTCCGATTTTTCACGAGGAAATTGGCGGCCATATTTTTGAAGCGGCCAACCATGTGTCGATTGGCGACTATTATAAAGCCATGCGCGCGCTGCGCCCATTGATCAAATATGAACAGCGTTTGCTTGATATGATCCAGGGCAAAGAGAGCCTGGCCACGGCGGCAGAGTAGGGGTGTAAGATGGTCCTTTCGATCTCTGGCCTTGGCAGTCAATTGGCTTTGAATTTCATCGACGCGACGAAAGATCGCCAGATGGAAACCCTGCGTGGAGAAGCGCGGCATCAGCGCGAGGCCGATGCGTTTCGCGAACGGATGGCATCGATCACCAGCCCCGAAGAGTTTGTTCAGGACTATGAAGTCTATGCCTTTGTGATGAAGGCTTTTGATCTGGAAGATCAGATTTTTGGCCGTGGAATGATCCGCAAAGTGTTGGAAAGTGATCCATCTGACGATCAGTCTTTGGTGAACCGGTTGACCAACTCTTCGCTTGGCGAATTGCACGCAGCGTTAGAATTCACCACGGAAAACGGACCGCAATCGCCGGACTTTTCTGATGTGTCCTGGCAAGAAGGCATTGTGGATCGGTATTTTGAAACTGTGTTTGTGAATGAAAACGCAGAGCAGAATTCGACCGTCGGCACGGTACTAGAACTGCGTGCAAAAGTGGGTGAAATCGACAATTGGTTCGATGTGATGAAAGACACTGATATCAGTAGCTTTTTCCGCACGGCCTTGGGATTGCCATCACAAATGGCGACGTTGGATATCGATCAGCAGGAACGGATTTTCGAAAGCAAGTTTGACCTTAGCAAGTTGAGCGATCCGGCGGAGGTCGACAACTTGATCACGCGATACGTGGCTATTTCCGACATTTTGAGCCCGCCACAATTTGCGACCAGTACAGCAGTTTCATTGCTAAGTTCATCGGTAGGTCAGTTCGTGCCGATTACCATTGATATTCCGGCAATCAATTATTCCAGCGCGTCAATTTACAGCTGATCACTCGATCATATCTTCGTCGTCGGTGTCAGGCAGTTCGATGTCGCCTGATTCAGCAAGCCGCAATGCGACCTCAACCATTTCAGATTGCGCGGCTTTCACATCGCGGGATTTGACCGGGCCCATGGCCTTCATTTCATCCACCAACATATCGCGAGATCGGGCAGGCATCGAATTTAAGAAATGCTCGCGCACATCTTTTTCGGCGCCGCGCAATGCAAGCGGAAGGTTGTTGCCGGTGACCTCGCGCATGACTTTCGCAAGCGCGCTTGGCTGAATTTTGATGAGATCGTCAAAGACAAACATCTTTTGTTTGATCGAGCGCAGCTTTTCCGGGATTTTTTCTTCGAGGCCGCGCGACAGTGCATCAAAGAGTTTGCCATCGAGTTTGTTAAAGACTTTCACCAGCTGCTTTTCAGCCTCGGCTTCGGCGTTGTGACCGGCTTTGGCGAGCACGTCGTGACGCAGGCTGTCCTCAATGGCGCGGATAGCTTCGGTAGGAAGCTCCTCCATGTCGACCATACGTTGCACCAAATCAACCGAGCGATCATCCCCCAAGAGCGGCAGCACTTTGGCGACGGCATCGGGTGAAATTTTGGACAGGATCACCGCAACGGTCTGGTTGTGTTCTTTGCGCAGGTGATCCGCCAGCATTTTTTCGTCAAGCAGTGAGAGGTCTTTCCACAGATCCCCTGTGTTTGAGCCTTCGATTTCCTGCAAGATTTCGTCAACGCGATCTTCTGGTAGGAAACCCTTGAGCAACCCGCGGGCGGCTTCGACCGAACCGGTTATGCCGCCGTATCCCGAAATCTTTTGACCGAACTCGCGCATAACTTCTTCGACCACCTCGGCCTGCACTTCGCCCATGGCGGAAATGGCGCGGGTGATTTTGGAAATTTCGCTGGTTTCGAGTTGTTGCATCAGGGCGCTGCCGCGTTCTTCACCGAGGCATAGAAAGAGGATCGCGGATTTCTCCGGGCCGGTGAGGCGCTTGGCGCGTCTGAAAGATGCAAATTGGTTCATAGACGTGCCCCGATGGTTGGGATTTCAAGGATAGTTATCCATGGATACCGCAATTTATCCTTGGTGCGCAATGATAACCTTTATGCTCGGTTAAAGTCGTGGGTGGAGTCCAGACCCACTGCTACCCTCCTCCGGCATAGGGGAGGTAACTTTCCATCAATGAGCCGGCCAGCATATACCAGCCATCGATTAACACGAAGAAGATGACTTTGAATGGCAGCGAGACAATCACCGGGGGCAGCATCATCATGCCAGCGCTCATCAGGACCGAGGCGACGATAAGGTCAATCGCAATGAAGGGCAGGTAGAGCAAGAAACCGATGGTGAAGGCGCGCCTGAGTTCGGAAATCATGAAGCTCGGGACAAGCACGCGCCAAGAGACGTCTTCGGGGCCATTGATCGCGGCGTCTGGATCCGTATTTCCAGCCATGTCACGGAACAACGAGATGTCTTTTTCACGTGTGTTTGCGAACATGAAAGAGCGGAAGGGATCAGAGATTGCCGTGACCGCTTGTTCTTCGGTGATCGAATTTTGAATGAGCGGGCGCAGGCCTGATTCATAAGCGTCGTTAAATACAGGTTCCATGACAAAATAGGTCATGAAAAGCGCCATGGCGTTGAGCACCATATTGGGTGGTGTTTGGTTGAGGCCAAGCGCTGAACGCAGCATCGAAAAGACGATTACAAAGCGGGTGAAGCTGGTCATGACCACCAGCAGACCCGGTGCAATCGAAAGCACTGTGATCAGGGCAAAGAGCTGGATGATGCGGCCAGACAAGCTGGCGCCGGCATCGCTGCCGGGCTCTGCGTTTCCAAAAGAAGAAGACAGATCCCGCAAGAGGCTGCCAACATCTGCGTCCTGAGCCATTGCGGGGGCCGCAATGGACACAAATATAGAGCCTAATAAAGCCCAAATCAGGGGTTTTAACGCGACACAGCGCATGGGATTACTCAGCTGCCTGGAATGAAATCTTTGACGATTTCTCGCAGCGCAACGCCGATGAAATCCCCGTTCACTTTCACCAGATCGCCGCGGGCCACCATGCGGTCGTTGATCATGATATCAATCGGATCACCGACTTTGCGGTCCAGTTCAATGACGGATCCACGGGTGAGTTCCAAGAGGTCAGAGATCGACATGCGGCTGCGGCCCAGCACCACGCGCACATCGAGTTTGACATTGTAGAGAGCATCGATATTGCGCCCATCACCGCCAACAAGCGCGCTTTCCAGAGTGGCCGGGTCAATGCCCTCGCCATCGCCGGTTTCCAAACCTGCCGCCGCTGCGTCTGGCTGTTCTGTTGGCTCTTGTTCTGGGGTCGGTGTGTCTTCTGACATGGCTTAGACCTTTTGGGTTTGAAGTTTCATTTGCTCGGACGCGTGGCGCAGGGCGAGGAGAATTTCTTCGCATACACGGTCGAGGCTGTATTGCATAAATCCGTTTTCCCAAGTCATGCGCGCTTCGCCGTTTTTCAGGCTGACATCGGCAAAGATTTTTGGGGCTACGGTTTGATCGGGGGGTGTGATCTGGGTGATGACATCGGTCAGAATCGTCTCTGTTTCAGGCGAAATACGGATTTCGAGCTCGGCGTGACGCGCGCCTTTTCCGATGGCGTCGGCAAGGCGGGCTTGCACTTGATCTGTTGAATGCGCCTTTAGCAAGTCCGGTACTGCGCGTTCGCAGATGTCCAACACCATATCGATAAGATCGCGTTCCAATTCAGCACGGCGCTGGCTGTCTTGGGAGACAAAGACAGCAAATTGATCACGCAGTTCCTGCGTGGCAGCGGTGGCTTGCGCTTGCAGGTCGGCCTGAGCTTCGCGGCGGCCTTCTGTCAGCCCCTCTTCGCGCCCCTGTTTCATGCCTTCTTGGCGCGCTTCGACCAGCAATTTGCCAAGCTCTTCTTCAGTGAAAGAATAGAGCGGTGTTTCAGCGGCCGCAGCGACTTCTGCGGTTGCGTCGCCCCCATAGCGATCACTTTCGGCGTCAAAGTCGCGCAGAGAAAGGGCCATCATGCCTCAGCCTCCGTATGCAGCCATGTGCGCAGGACGCGCAGCACGTCTTCGGGTTTTTCCTCGGCCATGTTCTGGATGGCTTCAACGCGGGCTTTGATCAGATTGCCGCGCACGCCGAGGGTTTCGATGTATTCATGCGGGCCGTTGTCATCATCCAGATCAAAGATGCTGGTCATGCCCGGCGCATTGGGATCGATCTGCAGTGATTCAGGCAAGGCGCGTTCAGGCGCTGCGGGATCGCCTGCCTGTTCCGCAACAGGCTGCAACCCTTCAGCGCCCGTTGGTGTGATGCCTTCAGCAGGCGGCAGCACCTCTGCACCATCTGCTGTTTGCAGCGGCAGTGCTTCGCCATCTGGGCCTGTCAGCGCTGCGGCTTGGCCGGCAGGTGGCAGCTCTGGTGTTGGCTTTTCAAGCAGGGTCTTTAGGGCAGGGCGCACGCCAAGGATCATGACGAGGGCGACAACCACCAGACCAAGCAATCCGCGCAGAATAGAGACGATATTTTGGGTGATCTGATCACCGATCGACATGGAAATCGGGTCGCCAACCTCCATGGAATAATCCATGAAACGGAGGCTATCGACCGACACGTCGTCTCCACGTGCAGAGTCAAAGCCAACGGCGGTTTTCACAAGTTCTGTAAGCCGTTCGATTTCTGCAGTGTCGCGTTCCTGATAGATCACTTCGCTGTCTTCGACATTGTAGATGCCGTTCACCAAAACCGCGACCGAGATGCGTTTGACTTCGCCCGCCTCGCGCACAACCTCTCGGCGCGTATTGCCGATTTCATATTGTACGGATTCGCCGGTGCGCGATTGGCTGGTGTTGTTGCCGCCACCTGCAGTGTCTTGAAGGGCGGCTGGGATGTTGTTTTCAACGCCGACGCCACCGCCACCTTCGGTGCCGGAACGTTCTTCGTTGTCACTTTTGGTGGAGCGTACAACCTGTTGATCTGGGTTATAGCTTTGCTCAATCACAACTTCGCGGCTGTTGGTCAGCTCGACATTAACGCGTACTCGGGCATTGCCGGCACCCACGCGGGCGGTTAGCATATTGCGCACTTCTTGCGCCAGACGTTCCTCGATGGAGGATTGGGAGCTTTGTAGGCTGGAGCCGCCATCACCTTCGCTAGATTCAGCCAGGATGACTTCTCCGCTGGCTGACAGGACGGTCACGCGACCAAGATCGAGTTCTGCAACCGAAGAGGCGACCAGGTTTCTGACCGCCGCCGCTTGTTTGCGGTTGATGGTGCGGCCCGGGACGGCGCGCACGATAACCGAGGCGCGTGGGTTTGGACGTTCACGAGAGAAAGCCTCGCGTTCAGGTAACACCAGATGCACGCGGGCACTTTGAACGCCTTCTAAGGTCTGGATAGAACGGGCCAGTTCGCCTTCCATGGCGCGCAGGCGATTCACGCGCTGCATAAAGGTGTTCATCGCAAGGCCTGAGTTTTCGTCAAAAAGCTCCCAGCCCGGATCGCCTTCGATTGGGATGCCGGTTTCTGCCAGAACCATCCGGGCGCGTGCCAGATGATTGGCAGGGACCATGACGGATTGGCCGTCTTCGGACATGCGCGCGTCAAAACCTGCGTTGGCCAATGTGGCCTCAACCGAGGTCGCCGTGGCCGGCGAGAGATTCTTATAGAGCGTTGCGTAGTTCGGTGTGGTGACGGCGGAGAGGCCAAACATCAGCGCAAAGACCATGCCGACCGCCACGGCACCAAGAATCATGAGCCTTTTCTGGCCCAGTTCCATCAGGTTGTTGATCAGATTCTGCACGTGGGTTCCTCGCGGCCCTTAAAGGACTTTATTGAAGTGTTCTTCTTGTGGTTAAAAATATACTAATCTATATTTGGAGTCCAAGTAAATATCCATGTCTATACTTGCTTTTATAAAGAATAGATTGGATTATAGTTCTTGAAGACATAAGAGTGGTCCATGGCCGAAGATACAGAAAAAACAGGCGAAAACCCAGAAGCGGACGGGGAAGACGCCAAGCCGAAAGGCAGCAAGAAGCTCTTGCTGGTGGCGGTTGTTCTGTCCTTGGCGTCCATGGGTGGCGGGTTCTTTTTGGCGCAGATGGCCTTCAAGCAGGACGCCAAACAATACGAACCCGACTATGTCGAGGAGGTCGAAGGCGCCCCTGCCGAGGGCGATGAAAAGATGGCCGACAAGGGCGGTAAAGAGGGGTCTGAGGATCCTTATGCCGAGGGCGATGAGAAGGCCAAAGAAGAAGGCGAGGAAGTTGTCGCGGTTGATGAGGGCATGTTGGAGTTCGGCGAGATTCTGACCAACATCACCAGCGTCAATGCGCAGGGCGTGCCGCGCAATGCTTTCCTCAAGCTGAACGTGGTCTTGGTCTATCGCCCGGACGATGGCGCCAAGAATCTGATGGAAAGCCGCCAGCCCTTTATGCGGGATTTGTTTAACGGTTATGCCCGCAGCCTGACCGAAGCAGATGTGCGCGGCATGGCGGGGATTTTGAACGTGAAGTCCGAACTGTTGAAACGGGCAAGAGCTGCGGCGGGCAACGACCTGCCACAGGAAATTTTGATCAGCGATCTGATCGTGCAGTAGGGGCCACTATGAGCCAAACGATGACAGCAGAAGAAATCGAGGCCCAAAGCGGTAAGGTGATCGACGAGATCATCCGCATGTCCGATTTCTCTTTCGAGCGCCTGCCGATGCTGGACATCATTGGCGAGCGCCTGGCTGATTCCATCAGCATTGTGATCCCTGAGATGACCGGGGTGATCTGCGAAGCGTCGTTGAACTCGTTGGATTATCTGCCGATGGCGCAGGCCACAGAGGCGCTGACGCTGCCAGCAATCATGGGCATTGTTGTGGCGCAGAACCTGGATGGTGAAATCCTGGTTGCCATGGATGCGACCTTTTCGTTGACCGCGATGGAACTCATGTTGGGTGGGACGCCCACGGGCGAGATTGAGCGGCAGTCCGATACATTTACCGGCATTGAAAAAGGCTTTGGGGCGCGGCTCGCAGACACCATCGCTCAGGAACTGAGCCGGTGTCTGGCTATGGTTGGTGAGGTCGAGTTGGAGTTGGATAGGGTCGAAACCGATCCTGATTCAGCCTCCGTGACCCAGCCAGCAAACCTTTGTGTGCGCATGCGCATTGCTGTCGGGCTTGCCGGGCGCACAGGTAATATCGATGTGGTCATTCCCTATGATGCTCTGGAACCAATCCGTCCGAAGCTGGGCAAAATCCACTTTGGGGAGCCCAATGAAGACGGCAACCCGTGGAAAGACCAGCTGTCGGGCCAGATTGAACGTTCGAATGTTGAGCTGGAGGCCGTCTTGACGGATGTGGCTGTGCCGATTCAGCAGATCATGGACTGGAAGCCCGGCGTGACGATCAACCTATGGATCGAAGAAGACCATGAGGCGAAGGTGATTTGCGCCGAAACCGAAATGTTCAAAGCCGTGATGGGCAAACGCAACAACGGGAATACGGCGATCCGTATTACCGAACAGATTGAAGCTGAAGAGGAAACCGAAAATGGCCGCGACCCTTACTGATTTCTTTATCATTGCCTTGCTTTTGGGGGCAATTGGCTACGGCTGGTATGTCTCTCGTAAAGTGCAGGTTCTGATGACGGCACTGAAGGACATGGAGCCTTTGGTGAAGGAGTTTTCAACCGCCGTCGATAAGACCGAAGACTCTGTGCATCAGCTGAAGCTGAACCTTGAGGAACCTCAGCAGCGGGTGGTTGAAGAAGAAGAGGACGAGCCGATGTTTGCGACCCGTCGTCAGCCTGCGCATAAAATCCCTGGCGCACGTGTGGTGCGCAACAAACAGGATTTGGTGCGCCGCTTCTTTGAAACCTCACGCGCTTAACACTGACCAAAGACAGGCGTAGATCATGGCGAAGTTTCTTGTTGGTAAATTGCTGATCGGCGGGTTGGTCATCACGGTTTTTGCAAAAGCTGCGGTGTCTTTTCCGGATTTGGCAACCGGCGAGGACCTGCCGCCTGTGACCAACGTGCCCATTGTCTTGGCGGCTGGCGAAGCAGAACCCGAAGAAGAGAAGGGTCCAACGCCAGCAGAAGCACCGCCGCCGATCGTTGCGGGGCTCGGCGAAGAGGTGGGCATCTGTGAGACGCCTGAAGAAGTGCTGCGCAACCTCGCCAAAGAGCGCCGCCTGCTGGAAGATCAACGCGAAGCCATGAATTTGCGCGAGGCAGAGCTGACCTTGGCCAAAGAAAAATTGGGCATCGAGAAGAGCGCTTTGACAGAACTGAAAGGCTCTATTGAGGACCTACTTGGGCGGGTAGAAGCGCAGCAGACCGAAGATCTAGATCGTCTGATTTCCTTCTACAAAAACATGAAACCGGCCGAGGCGGCGGGCATCATGGATGAGATGGATATCGAAGTGACCATCATGGTTCTGGGCACGATGAACCCACGCACGGCTGCGCCGATTTTGGCGAAAATGACTCCGGTGCGCGCGCGGGCCGTATCCAAGATTATCTTGGAGCGCGGGCAATTGCCGGGTGATCAGGATCTAACGGGTATTCGGTTGAATTAGTGTTGGGTTGCGGTGAATGTCCGTTTCGAGCCCAAAGTACCGAATGCTGCATTTGTCTCGAATGTCCGACATTGACACTATGCCAAAGGAACGTGTCACGCCTCGGCTCGTGCTAAGGCGCGACATCAGGTTCTATTAGCGATAAAATGGCGATTGCATCTGACGGCTCGCTTCTGCCGTGGTCGCCGCGTCAAAGACTCTTGTATAGAAGGCTGCTCCCAAACTTTCGGCAACTTCCGGGAATTGGTTAATCGCGTAGTCGAGCGCCAGATCCAGAGTGTCAAAAGCGTCAAAGCCACCAAGCGTGTTGGTCGAAACGCCACTCAGCCAAATTTTACTCTGAAGGCCGGGAACCTGTTTGAGTTTTTTGTTGCGGACCTGCCAGTCAAAGGTTTCGAAGGGTTGGGAAAACTGGAGTTCTGTGTAAACAAACGCACCGGGGGCCTTTGCAGGCGATGCACCGTAATGCACGGCTCCTAGGTCTTCGCTGGCCTCTCTAACAATCTCTGCATCAAACAAGCGTGTATTATGCGCAACGCCAAAAGAGCGGGGTTCTGTCGGGAAGTATCCCGTTACGAAACTGCGGGCATTCTCACGGCTGTCGAACGCATACAATCCCCCGACCGAGCTTGTTCCATGGCCGTGCAGCCATGTTTTGTTTAGAAATCCCGGTTGTTTCTTGATTTCCTCGTTGATGGTTGGCCACGGCGCTTGGTCGAATGGGATCGAAATTGCAACTTCTGTGTAAACGAAGGCTTTTGGTGTCATCGGATGCTCCTTTGCTTGAATGATCGAAGGGGCCAAAGCAGCTCCGGCCGTTGCAAAAAGCAACTCACGGCGGGAGAGCCTGGTCTTCGTGTTGGATCTGGGTGAGTTCATCGTAATGCTCCTTATCAACTTGCGTTATGCAAGTTGATACAGCTTTGATCGATGTGATTGCAAATTGCAAGTTGATAATTTAGGGTGACAAAATGAGTGAAAAATCTAAACGCCCCTTGTCAGGATGCCCCATCGACTACGCTCTCAGCGTGTTCGGGGATCGCTGGTCACTGCTGATCGTCCGCGACCTCGCGATAAAGGGCGTCAAAACCTATGCAGAACTGCTGGAAGGTTGGGAGGGAATATCAACGAACATTCTTGCCCAACGCATGAAGCATCTGGAAGACAAAGGCATCGTTGAGAAGCGCAAAAACCCCGCTAACTGGCGAAGCTCCCTCTATGAGTTGACGCCAAAAGGGCGCGACCTTGCACCGCTTCTGTCAGAGATCATTCTATGGGGTGGCACCTACAATGAAGCGGAAAAACCAATGAACGAAGCCTACAACAAAGTTCGGTCTGAGCGTGCCGAGTTTGAAGAGGAGATTCGCGCCAAGGACCAAAATGCGCGTTGACGGCACGCAAGATACTGAGACCCGTTGAGTTGGGAACCAATTACGTAACTTATCCGAGCGACGCTGTGATCGCAGAAGCGGCCATTCTGCATTGTAACCTCAAAGTTGGTTGTGTCCGCATAGGAGCCTTAAAGGACGATCCGTTATCCCACCTTGCCCCGTCTAATTTTCTCCCCTAACCTCCTCCCCATCAAGTCACATCACACAACGGGAGGACACGAGCTGAACATGCGCATTATTCGTCGACTTCAGCATGGTCCCCGTATCGCCCTGTAAATCCGTTTGCAGGGCTGACCAGAGACATAACACCTCATTCGGTCTGCCCAAAGCCGCCGTGCGCGGCATCCTATTTGTGACTTGAGACTTCAATGACTGTTATGAACATCAACGCTTTGGGCGTTATTCTGGGCGATCCGCTTTTTACTGATCTGAATCTGACCATTTCTAAAGGCAACCGCATTGGACTGGTGGCCGCCAATGGCCGCGGCAAGACAACCCTGCTGGAATGTCTGGCGGGTTTGGCAGAACCAACCCATGGCGAGATCACTTCGGCCCGCGGTTTGCGCGTTGGCTATGTGGCGCAATATGTACCTGAGGCGGCCTATGCGCTGACGCTTTATGATTGGGTGTTGAAAGCCCTTCCGTCAGAGCAGGCGGATTATGAAAGCTGGCGCGTGGATGTGGTTCTGGGGGATTTAAGTGTGCCTTACGAGGTGCAGCAAAAACCTTTGTCAGAGCTGAGTGGCGGCTGGCAGCGTACGGCGCTTTTAGCGGCGGCTTGGGTGACGGAACCTGATTTGCTGTTGCTGGACGAGCCAACAAACCACCTTGATCTGGGGCGGATTGCTTTGTTGCAGGAGTGGCTGGCAGGGCTGCCGAAAGATGTGCCGGTGGTCATGACCTCGCATGATCGTGCGTTTTTGGATGCGGTGACCAATCGGACGTTGTTTTTGCGCACTGAACATTCTCGCGATTTTCCGTTGCCGTTTTCCAAAGCGCGTGCGGCTTTGGATGAAGCTGACGCGGCGGATCAACGTCGGTTTGCCAATGATCTGAACAAAGCGCAGCAGTTGCGCAAACAGGCGGCGAAGTTGAAAAATATAGGCATCAACTCGGGATCAGACTTGTTGGTGAATAAGACCAAACAGCTGAGTGAGCGCGCGGCGCAAATCGAGGCAGCGGCAAAGCCAGCGCATCGTGAACAGGGGGCAGGGGATATCAAACTGGTGAACAGTGGCACCCATGCCAAGGCACTGGTGACGCTGGAAGATGTTGAGGTCGAAACACCGGATGGGCGTGTGCTTTATAAGACCGGGCAAAAATGGATTTTGCCGGGGGATCGGATTGTTTTGCTCGGCACCAATGGCACCGGGAAAACGCGATTGGTGAAGTTGATTGCGAAGGCTTTGGTGGGCGAGGAAAGCCCTGTGAAATGTGCTCCTTCGGTGGTGCCGGCTTACTCTGATCAGCATCTGAGCCAGTTGCGGGATGAGGATACACCCATGGAGGCGGTGACCTCGGAGTTCGACGTCGGCGACCAGCGTGCGCGGGGGATTTTGGCTGGTGCTGGTGTGAAAATCCAGATGCAAGACACGCGGATTGGTGCCCTGTCTGGTGGGCAAAAGGCGCGGTTGGCGATGTTGATCCTGCGGTTGAGGAACCCGAATTTCTACCTGCTGGATGAACCAACAAACCATCTGGATATCGAAGGGCAGGAGATGCTGGAGGACGAGCTGATCTCGCACAATGCATCCTGTCTGTTGGTTAGCCACGACCGCAGTTTTCTGCGGAATGTGGGCAATCGGTTTTGGCTGATCCAGGGCAAGAAGCTTGTGGAGGTTGATAGCCCGGAGCCGTTCTTGGAAGGCGAGATGGCGACCTAAATGCAAAACGGCCCAGTATTGCTTTGCTGGGCCGTTCGCTATGTTTGATGTAGTTAGAGTTTCGCCGCGTCCTTCATGGCGTCTTCGCCTTTTTTCCAAAGGTTGCCCTGCCACAGCTCTTCTAGTCCGGTTTCACCTGAAGCCCCTTTGGTGGTCAGATAGTCGTAGTAGCTGGTCGGTTTGTGGCCGGTCAGATTGTAGAAATCTGGGCTGCAGCGGGTGTAGAAACCGTTGGTGAGGTATTCAAAGAACTCGGCGCGGGTGGCGCCGAAATCGTTTTCGAAATCGACCATGGATTGCGGGCGGTATTCGATGTCTTTGCCCATGGCGCGGCCGAGATCAGCGGCGATTTCAGCCATGGATTGTGGGGCAGGGCCGGTGATGTCGTAGAATTTATTGGCGTGACGCTCTGGGCCTTCGGTCAGGCAGACGGCGGCAGCTTCGGCAATGTCGCGCGTGGCCACGAAGGAGTTGCGCATGTCGCCCAATGGGTTTGAGAACCAGCCTTCGGCGTCGATGCTCTCGCAATCGGTTTTCAGAAGGTGGTTCATGAAGAAGTTGTTGCGCAAGGCCGTCACGTTTAGGCCTTCGTCGATTAGCGCCTTTTCGCCCCACCAGTAGTGCTGCAGCATCAATGGGATTGCCGCGCCAGGGCGGGAGGCGTGTTGGTTGGCGATGTATGATGCGGTGTTGGTGTCAGCGCCCATACACGAGACGCGAACCACGTGTTTGATCTGATCTTTGCGTCGGCCGAGTTCTTTGCAGAAATTCATATGGCCTTCGAGCATTGGGTCAAGCGAGGCGGAATAGACGGCTGTGACGTCTTGTAGTGCAGCGGTCCAAGTGGCGGCGTCAGAGAGGTCGAATTTCACCACTTCGTCTGCGCCGAGGGCTTTCAGATCGTCGGCTTTGGCGTCGCTGAAATAGCAGGCGCGGACCTTGATGTCTGGGTTCTGCGCGAGGCGGGCCACCAGTTCTTTGCCGATGCGGCCGGTGGCGGAGGTGACGAGGATGGTTTGGGACATATCTGGGCTTTCCGTCGCTTGGGAAGAGGGCAATTGCAGGGGGCAGATTGCCCTTTGAGCGTTTGGAAAAGGGTTGGGTTTGCGTCAGATTTGGCTTGGTTTTCTTGGAAGTCAGGTTCAGGCTGAAAGCTCGGACCACGCCCGACCCTCCCCCCGGGAGGGCGTTTTGCGACGTCAAGGAAGCTGCCGTGAGCTCGAGCTAGGTGATGTTGTGTGCAATCAAGTGCGTTTCACGCCCACCCAGGGTCGGGCGTGGTCCTAGTCACTTATTGCACTTATCCGGATGCGCGTTGGCAAAGGCTGGGATGGCATCAAGCGCTTCTCGCACACGACGGATTTTTGGCATGTCTGTCAGATCCACGCCCCAACGGTCGGCATTGTAAAGCTGCGGGATCAGGCAGATATCTGCGATGGTGACGGTGTTGCCATAGCTGTATGTGCCCTCGCCGATCATTGCCTCATAGGCGCGCAGGCCTTTGTCGATGAAGTGCTTCATCCACTGTTCGGTTGTGATGTTTCCGTCTGATTCACCCACCGCAAATTTTGCGACGTTCAGATTGCAGACCGGGTGGATCTCCATCGCGATGGCATAAGACAGGGCGCGCACGCGGGCTCGATCAATCGGCAGGTTGGGCAAGAGGCCCAGTTTGAGCGTTTCGTCCAGATATTGGATGATCGCGAGCGACTGCGTCATTGTATAACCGTCGATGTCCAGCGCAGGCACCAGACCCTGCGGGTTGCGTTCCAGATGGTCGTCTTCCAGATGCGCGCCATCCAGCAGGTTCACAACCTGTGTGTCGTAATCCAGTTCTGCAAGACCCAAGGCGATGCGGACGCGGTAGCTCGCCGAGGAGCGCCAGTAATCATAGAGTTTAGCCATCAGAAAGCTCCTTCATCAATTGCGTAAGGTTGGTCTGCAAGGCGGCAAATTCGCCATTAAGTTTTGCTGCGACGGTGCTCTGGAATTCTTCGGCCAGCGGGACGAGTTGCGCCACCAGATCACGGCCCGAAGCGGTCAGTTCCAGATGCAAAAGCCGCCGGTCGTCGCCGTCGATTTCCTTGGTCAGAAAGCCACGATTTTCCAACTGTGCGACTGCGCGGCTGACCTTGGCTTTGTCCAGACGCACGCGTCGTTGGATGTCTCGCACAGAGCGGCTGTCGGAATAGGCGAGGTTCACCAGAATGCGCCACTCGGCGACCGAAATGCCAAACCGGTCTTGATACATCGTAGCCAGATTCGCGCTGAGTTGGGCGGATATGATTGAAAATTGATAGGGGACGTAATGTTCCAAATCAAAGGCTGGCAGGTCGTCTGACATGGTGGTTGCTCCCGTAGTTCTACCCAAAATGCCGCGAAGATCGTTTCATTTGCAACAAATATCTTGACTTCGTTTCATTTACAACGAAATTTGGGGCGGGATTTTAAAGCGCCTTCTGCGGGCGCTGTATCTTTAATGTGATGGAGGCATGCGATGAGTGAGACGGGGCTGACCAGTTCGACCAACACCATGGGCACGACGCCGGGCTATATGCCGGGTTTTGGCAACGACTTTGAAACCGAGGCCCTGCCGGGCGCGCTGCCTCAAGGCATGAACAGCCCGCAGAAATGTGCTTATGGGCTTTATGGCGAGCAGCTGTCTGGCACGGCCTTCACAGCACCGAGCCACCAGAATGAACGCACTTGGTGTTACCGTATTCGTCCATCTGTGAAACATGTGGGCCGCTTTGAAAAGATCGATGTACCGTATTGGAAGTCCGCACCACATGTGCTGGATGACGTGATTTCATTGGGTCAGTATCGCTGGGATCCGATCCCTCACGCAGGGGAGCCGCTCACATGGGTCACTGGCATGCGCACCGTCACAACGGCGGGCAGTGTTTACACGCAGGCCGGCATGGCGAGCCATGTCTATTTGGTCACCGAAAGCATGGAAGACGAGTATTTCTTCTCAGCCGATTCCGAGCTGTTGGTGGTGCCGCAGGAAGGTCGTCTGCGCTTCTGTACCGAGCTGGGTGTGATTGACATCGAACCCAAAGAGATCGCCATTCTGCCACGTGGTCTGGTTTACCGCGTGGAGCTGCCTGACGGCAAACCGGCGCGTGGATTTGTCTGTGAAAACTATGGTCAGAAACTTGACCTGCCGGGGCGCGGCCCAATTGGTGCGAACTGTATGGCGAACCGTCGTGACTTCAAAACGCCTATTGCTGCCTTTGAAGACCGCGACGCGCATTCCCGAGTTGTGATCAAATGGCAGGGTCAATTCCATGAGACCTTTATTGATCACTCGCCTTTGGATGTGGTGGCTTGGCACGGCAATTATGCGCCCTGCAAATATGACCTGCGAGATTATTGCCCAATCGGCGCAATCCTGTTTGATCATCCGGATCCGTCGATCTTTACGGTACTGACTGCGCCGTCTGGCGTGCCCGGCACGGCGAATATCGACTTTGTTCTGTTCCGCGAACGCTGGATGACGATGGAAGATACCTTCCGCCCGCCGTGGTACCACAAGAATGTCATGTCCGAGCTGATGGGCAATATCTATGGCGAATATGATGCGAAACCAGATGGCTTTGCGCCGGGTGGCATCAGCCTGCACAATATGATGCTGCCGCATGGGCCGGATAAAACCGCGTTCGACAAAGCGACCCATAGCAATCTAGCGCCAGAGAAGTTGGACAACACTATGTCCTTCATGTTCGAGACCCGCTACCCGATGCATTTGACAGAATTCGCCGCCAAAGAAGCGCCGCTACAGGACAACTACATTGACTGCTGGGATAGCCTTGAAAAGAATTTCGATGGCACACCTGAAGGAAATTGGAAGCGATGACACGCGTAGCACTCTTGGGCGTAAAGGGTGGCCCGGCCATTCGGCCGGGAGCTCCGATGCCGACGTCTTCTCTGTTGCAAATGGCAGGGAAGACGGTCGTTGTTGATTGCGCATTGGGAGTGTCACAGGGTCTGATCAAGCAGGGCATCGGCGTGCATGAGGTGGATATGATTTTCATCACCCATCTGCATTCTGATCACTATCTGGAGCTTGGCCCGTTGTTGCACACCGCCTGGACGGCTGGGTTAAAGCACAAGGTTGTGGTCTATGGGCCAGCCGGGCTGGACGCTTATTTCGACGGGTTCTTTGCTTCGATGAAAGCGGACATTGATCTGCGGATCGAAGACGAAGGGCGTCCCGATCTGCGCGGCTTGATTGATCTGCGACTGATGCCGGAAGGCACGGCTGAAATCGCAGAAGGGCTGCAAGTTCAGACCATGCGCAACGTACATCCGCCTTTGGTGGATACCTTTGCGCTGCGCTTTGAATCCGGTTCTGAGTCCGTCGTCTTTTCGGGCGATACAGCGGCGATGCCTGAAATGGTGGATTTCGCCAAAGACGCAGATCTTTTGGTGCATGAAGCCATGCTTACGGCGGGCATCGATGCGCTTTGCGCGCGGGTTGGTAATGGTGATGACCGGTTGAAGACCCACTTGCTAAGGTCGCATTGCCCTGCCGCAGAAGTCGCAAAAATCGCACAGGCGGCTGGGGTTTCGCAGCTGGCGTTAAACCACCTCGTTCCTTGCGATGATCCTGATTTCACCGAGGCCCATTGGCGGGCGGAAGTGACCCCTTATTACACTGGCACATTCTGGCTTGGTCATGACGGCCTGAGCCTTTCCATTTGAGATGCCAGTGCAACGGAAATACTTAAAAGAAAGATGTATCAATGACTGAACTTCTTCGTTCCTGGGTTGAGAGCGCGAACTCTGCAACCACTGACTTTCCTCTGAACAACCTGCCTTATGGTGTGTTTTCTACCGGTGGTGAGGCCCGTTGCGGCGTTGCGATTGGCGATCAAATCCTGGACCTGACCGCTTTGGAAGCGGCAGGTAGGCTGACGCTGGACGGTGGCCCTTTGCTGCAAAACGCGGCGTGGAACGACGTTATGGCGGCAGGCTCTGCGGTTTGGGACGCGCTGCGCGCAAAACTGCAAGCCGCACTGGCGGAAGGCGCAGCAGAGCAGGCGGATTTCGCAGGCCATCTGGTGGCGCAAGCGGATGCCACCATGCACATGCCGTTTGTTGTTGCGGAATACACCGATTTTTATGCGGGCAAAAACCATGCTGTGAACGTGGGCACCATGTTCCGTGGCCCGGAAAACGCCCTGCCACCAAACTGGTTGTCGATTCCAATCGGCTACAACGGTCGCGCCTCTTCCGTGGTTGTTTCTGGCACCGATATCGTGCGTCCAAACGGCCAGTTGAAAGGCCCAAATGACGAGCTGCCACGCTTTGGTCCATGCGCACGCTTTGATATTGAGCTGGAAATGGGGGCCATCGTAGGCCAGCCATCAGATGGCATGATTTCTGTGCAACAGGCGGACGATAATATCTTTGGCTATGTGCTGCTGAACGACTGGTCTGCGCGTGACATCCAAGCTTGGGAATACCAGCCGCTTGGCCCATTTCAGGCCAAAGCGACAGCGACCTCCATCAGCCCATGGATTGTGACCCGCGCGGCCCTAGAGCCATTCCGCACATCAACTCCTGAACGTGAACGCCCGCTGCTGCCATATCTGACAGAGCCAGGCCCGATGCTTTATGACATCGATCTGGAAGTCGGCCTGTCACCAGAGGGTGGTTCTGAATCCATCATCGCGCGCACCAACTATAACGAGATGTATTACTCGGCAGCGCAGCAGCTCTGCCACCACACCACATCTGGCTGTTCCATGCGCGTGGGTGACCTGCTCGGCTCCGGCACCATCTCAGGCCCAGAGAAAAAAAACCGCGGCTCGATGCTGGAACTCAGCTGGGGTGGCAAAGAGCCGATGACCCTAGACACAGGCGAATCCCGCAGCTTCATCGAAGACGGTGACACATTGGTTCTGCGCGGTGCAGCGCAGGGCGAAGGCTATAAAGTTGGGTTTGGCGAAGTGACAGGCACCCTCCTACCAGCGCCAGAACTGCCTGACTTTGCAAAGTAATATCGCGAATTAAGCGATGACGAATAGTAAGAACGCCCTGCTCAGTTGCGGGGCGTTTCTTTTTTAAAAGTTTTTCAAAAAAATTATCATCCGGTGAAAAACCTGTCTTGCGCATGCCAAAAGGTTCGTCTAAATGAGCCTCCAGTGCCCCTATAGCTCAGCTGGTAGAGCAACTGATTTGTAATCAGTCGGGTATGAGTTCAAGTCTCTTCGCTAGCTTTTAAATGGTTTTTTGAAAACTGACTAGGTATTTATATTGTTTCGGAAACTATAATATACTTATTATATCTATATAGTTTATACTCTTAG
>NZ_JAGDYW010000006.1:0-103884 GCF_049116455.1 Cognatishimia sp. | reverse complement strand
ATGGAATAGTCACCCGGAGTGGCCTTGATTGCATCAAGCGCATCTCCAATCGATTTCCATTCGCTGTTTGCTCGTACGTTGAAACCCGCAGGGTCAAAATTGTACTGCGCAATGGCTGTGAAATCTGCAGCATTGAAATCCGCCTGACCCATCGGGGCGTAATGCGCAAAGTTATAGATCACGCCGATTGTGTAGCCGTCAGGATCAGCCGTCTTGATGTTGTTGATGCCAACAACACCGCCACCCTGACCTTGGTTCACAACATTAAAGGGTACGCCGAACTTATCGCGCAGGCGATCAGCGAGCATACGAGCGGTTGCATCTGTGCCGCCGCCTGCACCTGCAGGAACAACGATTGTGACTGGGCGTTCAGGCCAGTCAGCGGCGAATGCAAAGCTTGGAAGCAGGGCAGCAATAGCCGCCGCAAATATAGTGTGTTTCATCAACAAGTCTCCTCCTACCGTCGATAGATATATCGTGATATATTAATGTAGGGTCTGTCAAGGGCACTCGAATTTCGACAGACTCTGAAAGCCATTGAATCTATCAAAAGACTTCGTAAGCCTTTGTGAATAATTATATAATTAAATCGACATCAGTGGCGTTTCAGAGTGCCATTGGTGTTTGAATGTATTCAGCTCACTGCACAGGGGGGCTTCCAGAGTCCTAGTGTCTCCTCCACTTTTCGATCAGGATTTGAGCTGCGCGCAGGCTGGAGAATGCCTCGCGATTGAGAAGTTCATCCCGCATCCGCCCATTGAAGCTCTCGCAGTATCCGTTCTCCCAGGGTGATCCTGGTTCGATGTATACTGTCTTGGCGCTGAAAGTGATGATCATATCCCGGACAGCCCTCAGCGAAAGTTAGGTCCGTTGCCGGTTAAGGGTTCGGTAGATAGTTGGTCTGGACATCGAAAACACCCCGGCCAGATCGCTGATTGAATACTCTCCGGCTCCATGCATACGGCAGAGTTCTTTCTGTTGCTTGTTAGATAGCTTTGGCCGCATCCAGCACTAGGTCAATTGTATGAAAGTCCGCTTAAGGCCGCTATGGCGAGGCGACGGTTGTCCGAAAAACGGTCGCGCCATCATTCGTTTTGGTGGTGGCCCCGAAAACGTAACCTGTAGAGCGGGAGTTGTTTAAACCTGTTTGAATGTCACAAATTTGGATGACGTGATTTAGGTCTATGAAATAATCCCTTGGAACCCGACTTTTAACTGAACACGAGGGGTTCTTGTTATCAATTAAGAATCCATTTGGTTTAGAAACCAACCTCTAGCCGGTTTGGATTAGACCAAGATTTCAACAGTTCCAAATTCAAAAGTTTTAGTTACGCCAATCTTGTTCCCGTGTTCCCTAGTTCCCAATCGCTGGGAATGAGGTCTGAACCTTTGTCGTGCCAGGCCTCCTGCAACACACGAATTTGCATTCAGTTATTTATTCTGGGAACAAGGGAACGTTTCGGTTGTTTTGCAGCCACCTTCAAAAAACTTCAACAATAGTTTCGTTTAAATTCAAAAGTTTAGAATGCTCCTTCTAAGTTTTCCACATCGAAACGCGTCGCAGCCGTAGAAATTTCCGATTCACTGGCATTCTTAGAGTGGGCGTTGAAGACGACCAACGATGGTGCGCGGCGGAGATGAGTGTGGAACCTGGTATCCGCCGCGCAGTCATCTGGTTTTATTCCAAGTTTAATGACCGGCACAATCGCCGACACAAGATAGGAATGCACCAAATGCACCCACTTGATATTGGAAAGCCACAGGCCAAGTCCAAGCCCAATTTCACTCGCTCTTCAAATTCTAATATTTTCGAAGAGGTCAAAGCGGCAGCAGCCGGTCAGATTGAGAGCCTCGCATCGCGTTGGCTACCCGGCAAAACCAAGCGCAGCGGCAACAATCTCATGGCGCTCAATCCGACCCGTGCCGACAAAAAGATCGGTTCCTTTTCCATCAATGTTCGAACCGGTGTTTGGGCGGATTTTGCCACCGATGATAAAGGCGGAGACATCATCTCGTTTTATGCCTACCTGCATAACGTCAAGCAGATTGAAGCCGCGCGTGAACTTGCAGACCTGCTGGGAGTGAGGACATGAACGATATGGTCACGCCACAACTCAAGCGCCCCATCAAAGGGTCTGATGTGCCTGCAAAGGCGGTTCGCATGACTTCCGTTCCGGACGATTTTCCGGAGCCAGCTATGCGGTGGAAGAATAGCGCCCCAGAAGCCATTAATCCCTACTACAACGCAGATGGGACTCTTGCCTTCCTGATCACCCGGTTTCAGGCAGAAAGCGGCAAAGCCTTTTTGCCATACACACTCTGGTTGATGCCGGATCGAACACTGCAATGGGTAATCAAGGGTCCTGGGGACAATATTCCCCTCTTTGGACTGCCTGAGGCACTCAAGAACCCGCACAAGAAAGTTGTGATTGTTGAAGGCGAAAAATGCGCCGTCATCATGGCGGAGTGTTTCCCGGAATATGTTACCGTCACCTGGTGTGGCGGCAGCAATGCCATCGCCAGAACCGACTTCAGGCCATTGGCTGGCCGTGAGATCATTATCTTCCCAGATGATGATGAGGCGGGGCGCAAAGCCACGCAGCAGCTGTCAAAACAGCTGACAAGGATCGGTGCTGAAAGTGTTCGGATTATTGACACGGGCGAACTGGCGAAGCAGTTGGGAGCCTCCCAGAATACCGGGTTCGACGCAGCAGACTGCCTCGTACATGACTACCAAAAAGTGATGGTCAAAGCGCTTTTGGAAGATAAAGAGATGTCCGGGTCTACTTCGACAGAAGCGAACGATCCGAAGGAAGAACTCGTCCGAGAGGTTCTAAAAGAATTCGAGATCAGACCTGAGTTCCACGAAGACTTTGATTTGAGCTTGAATGGCCTCCTTAAGGAAGGCGTCGACAAGAACGGGAGGCCCAACACAATTTTTGTCGCTTCCCCAATCTTGGTCCTTGGGCGGACGAGGCTTTCTGGCAAGAAAGTTGGATGGGGCTTCTGGGTCGCTGTGCGCAATTGTTTGGGCGAATGGACCGAAGTATTCGTGCCAGCCAAACTCTTGGCAGACGACGGGAAGGAGCTTCGCGCATTGCTGGCTGATGCAGGGGCTACAGTACCTAATGACCGGCAGGGCCGTCTCGCTCTAATGGAGTATATTGGCTACGCGCAGAATGGCCCTGTCATTGAGATGACAAATTCTCCGGGCTGGGTTGGTAAAGCCTTCGCTCTACCAGATGAGGTCATCTCAGAATCTGGCATTCCAGTGAATGTCAGGCTGGATCTTGGCAGCCGGTCTCACTTGCTCACGCAATCAGGGACCTTTGAAGAATGGCGGGAATTAACTACCCTTGCAGCGCCAAACAGCCGTGCCATCTTTGTGCTGTGCGCAGCATTGGCCGCGCCGCTTTTGCAACCACTTGGTATGTCGGGGGGAGGATTTAACCTTTGGGGTCCTTCTTCACGCGGCAAAACCACGATGGCTATTCTCGCGGGTTCTGTCTGGGGAGGTGGCGGAAAAGATGGTTTTGTACAAAACTGGAATTCCACAAAGAATGGTGCAGAAGCACTGATCTCAGATCACAATGATCTGTTTCTTCCCCTGGACGAGCTCACAGCTGTGTCGCCTGAGCTAGCGCCTGAACTCTATTACATGTTGACCAATGGGCAGGGCAAAAACCGCGCTCACGTAGATGGAACGTCAGCACCCCGTCAAAGTTGGAAAGCGCTCGTATTATCAACTGGCGAAAGAACAGCTGCGCAGCAAGTTACGCAAGGGCGTGGCAAGGCGCAGATGACAGGTGGTCTGGCTGTGCGCATGGTCGATGTTCCGATTGAGTGTACTCCCGGTCAATCGCTTGAAGACTACAAACCCTACTCTTCATCCCGCGAATGGGTCAACCACGTGAAGACACACGCCCAGCAGCACTATGGCCACGCTGGACGGGTTTTTCTTCGGCAGCTTGTCAAAAAACTGGACGCAAACCTCACCCGTGTTCGGAAATATAAGAATGACATCCTGCTTACTCTTATTGAGGATGATGATGATCCCCAGGTGCAGCGTGTCGCGGAGCAGTTCGCACTGGTGGCTGCGGCAGGTCATCTGGCATCGGATTTTGGCGTTTTGATGGCCTCTCCGAACCAGATTATCGCTGGGGTGACGTCCTGCTACCAGGGCTGGAAAAGCCAGCGCGGCGGTGGAGAGTCTGAAGAAAAGCGATTGGCCCTGCGTCATCTGAAGCGGTTTTTCGAGGCGCATGGCCCGACAAAATTTGAGCGTCTTCAAAGAACAAACGAAACCAAGAAGGAACGCACCGACGATTTCGATATCCGTGATCGCTGTGGTTATCGCGAGCTGGGCGAAGATGACACCTGGACCTATTACGTTCTGCCTCTTGCTTGGGACCAAGAGGTCTGCGGCGCGCATTCGCCAGAACTCATGGCAGATATCGCGCGAGACGCCGGGGCCTTGATACTGGGAGAAAATGGGCGCGCGAAAAAGAAAGTACGCCTACCGGACTACCCAAACGGCACCCGTGTTTATGCGACCCGGCCGGACTTGCTCTGAGCCCTTTGAGCTCCGCCAATCATCTTGGCGCTTCTTTGCGTCACGTGGCGAGAAGCGCGCGCACTGCTGTCACTTTAGGACAGCCGTTATGTCTGATCGTTTAATAACGCAAACCAGAGATAAGTGATTGTTAAACGATCGTCATTGCGCAAATCTCTGCCTGAGAACGTGAGATTTTTACGTACGACTCTTGCAACCCCAACCAAGCGTTCTTAGGTCAATTGCATCATGATCAAGACTCTCAACACCATACGCATATAAGCGCTGCGCCCTCGACGATCTGTTGAGACCGCATTCGGTGTGAGATCTGAAATCTCCAAAACAAGACTGTCTGCTGGACGCCAATAACCGCCTAAGTCGGCTCTCCAGCACGTTAGATGTAGGGACGTGTCATGACCTTTTTCTCCAAAACCACTGTGCTACTTCTGAGCACTGCAAACATGTATGTGCTCGCAGGGGACATCCTTCAAACCAGCGTTGAAGCTGTGAACGGTGAACTCAAGGCCCAAGCCGCCACGCTCCTAGCGCAGATCTCGTTTCCGGGATCACTCTTTGAGACCGCTCGGACCTGGTCACTTACGGTGCTGCAATCACTGACGTGATCAAAGCGAGCCTACTTCCCGGACAACACAGTCAAACGAGGCACTAGTAAGGGCAGTCATGGTTGCTACATCATCTCAGAATTTCGCGCGCGATCGCGCACAAAACCATTTCCCAAAACACACGGTCTATACACTGCCCCGCAGCGTCCAGTGGCATGTCGAGCAACGGATGCCTGATGCCATTCAAGCAGCCCTTAGGGACAAGATCACAGCGGTGATCGATGCCTTCGCGAAAGCAGGTTTAGACTTCAGAAACTTGGTGACAGTGAACTACCAAAATGCCACCAGCCCGGACATCACATTGGATTTTGGCGAGGCCAGATATGAACAGATGTCAGATCTGGGAAGACTGCTGAGCGAACTCTTTGACGATATCCGCGCAGCCGACATGTTCGACACCAAAGCCTTGGGCCGCAATGCAGCTGAGCGCGCCATTTTGAGCATGCTTCGTGACAACCTGCGTCTCAACAAACAAGAGTTTGATGTTTTACGGGACGAGTTGACTGTAGATGTTAAACGCGACGTCCCAGCGAGTGCGCTGAGACACACAGATGCAAAGCGAGATAGATCCGAGTGGGCCGATTTGCTTGAGCGCGGGGACGGTCCTCTCCCTCTCCTTGGCCCACAGGGCACGCACAGCGTCGACGAACTGGTTGCTACGGTTTTTGCACGTGCGCCCTGGATGGACCAACCATTGACGAAAATCTGGTCTTTGATGAAAGCTTATCACGGCGAGGGGCTGCGCCTTCCTCCAATTCTTTTGCACGGCCCCGGAGGGACGGGCAAATCCATGCTCGCAAGATTGATTGCAGAAGTATCAAGCACGCCCAGTCTGGAAATGGATGGATCTGCCGGCAGTGCCGGTTCAGGATCGCGGGTGTTGAGAGCGGCTGGAGTTCCGCGCGCATTGGCGAGCCCCTTAGGTTTATCGCCGAACAGCAATGTGCAAATCCAATCATCGTTATCAATGAGATCGACAAGGCCGTTGGGGGCGCCACTTCATCAAGCGGAACTTCGACAAGCCTGGTCAACGCTTTGCTACCATTATTGGACCCGCACTCCGCTCAGGAGTTCAATTGCCCTGCAAGCCAGTTGGTCTGCAACATGTCCCGGATCAATTGGATCTTAACCGCCAATAAGCTGAGCGGCTTGTCGCAGCCATTCTTGTCGCGGCTCGAGTTAATCCATGTTTCTTCGTTGACTGAGGAGCAATATCTCCTGGCCCTAGACGCACTGTGCCCAGATGACCAACTACTGCGGGATTATTTGCGTCGGCTAATCGCAAATGATTGGGGCAACCCTAATTTTTCATTGCGAGCGCTTGCTCGCGCCACTCAACGGTTGCAATCTGGACCTCAACCAATGTTGCAATAGGGAGTCAATGAGAGCGAATAAAGATTATCCGATAATCAATATTATGCTAATCAATATCGAGAAAACGCGTAAAATGAATTTCGGCCGAAAGCGGACCTTCGCCCGATAATTCGAACGCTGCGGTGCAGCCAGTCAAAGCGGACATAGACGCCTGTTCAAATTGGTTAAGCATAGTGGTCGCCCGCCAGCTTTCCATCACGGCTGGTAGACTGTATCTTTTGATTCTTAATCGTTGGACAGATTGAGAGGACGAATTGCAGACCCAGGAAGGTGGTTAAACGACAACTTTGCTGGCTGGCAAAATCTCACCCCCCACGAAAAGAAAGCGATACGAGATTTCCCAGTCCTTTGGTCGCTCTTTGAACTTCGAGCAACCGGTCAGTTTGGCCAGCGACCAAATGCAACTCCAATGCGGATTTGTAACGCTGTTGAAGAACTGCAGGCTGATTTAGACCTAGAAGCCTTACAACGGACAAGGAACTACTTTTCAGACCGTTACTTCCAGGAAGGTAATCCGACAAATGCTTTTCATCAGTTACGAGTTCCAAATGACTTCCAAGGAAGAGTCAGAACCGCGTTGCTGGAGGGAAATGCAGATGCGCGTGCCATCTTGTTGGGATTGCTGCTGATCGTAAATCGTTTGAGGAACAATTTTCTGCATGGCGAAAAGGCTGCTTATGCCTTTGCAGACCAGTTGGCAAACTTCCGACATGCAAACAATGTGCTAATGTATGCGGTTCCCTTGTGGGGTGAGTTTTAGTCCGGCCCATAGCTGGCTCTTGCCTCAGGCAGTAATTTCGCTGTTCCAAAGTGCAATAGCAGCCATTCAATTTAGGTGAAAATACAAAGGCTGACTTTGCGGTCGCCCTATAATTTTTACATCTAAGCTTTTGCCCGCTTTTGCTGGTTGCGATACTACGTAGCATATTCGACTTGAGCTTGGTCTGAGGCCAATTCCAAAGAGCTAGAAATTTAGAAAACATTGGTACGCTATGACAGATTACCCAAGACCATCTGAGCTAATGAGAGAATGCTCTCCTTTCTTTTGGGAATTGATTGAATTTCAGTAGTTAGAATTTCCGGTCAGCAACCTGGAGCTTGTTCAGAATTGAGGCGTAGGTGACTTGTTGTTTGACAGCAGACTGGTGAGACGATCACCGGCCAGTACACCTGATTTCATGAGCTCTTCCGCTGCAGTGACAATTTGGGGCACCATCGGTTCTTGGCGATTGAACGGCTGAGAAGAAGCACCAGAATAAAGAGCCTCAAGTCTATCTCTCCATCATGGAAGATTTCAAAATCCCCGATGTTCTCCCCGTCCCGTCCGTCTGCCGACGGCAGCGCAGGCAAGTCGTTCTCGTCCGCAAGAAAATCCAAATACTCAGAAATCTTGGCAAATGCCGTATGATTCCAACTCTCATGGGGCTGCTGATTAGGCATGTTCATCCTCCTTCAGGCAAAGCGATTGCGTTCACGAAAACCGTGTTTCAGACCAAACAATCTGCTGTGATTTGGCGGCTGAGAAATCCCCTCCGCCGCACGGAACATAGCACGAACATTCAGTTTCGAAAAGAGGGCGCGCGCGGAATACACAGGGCAATACATTGAAACTACATGACTTTCTTCGATTTTTCGCAAGCGCACATCAATCGTAATTCTTCAATGTGGTCGGGAAGATAGCGAAAAATCGCACGCAAAAAACGGCGTTTTTCGCAAACGGGTTTTCGAGCAAAAAAACTTTGAAAGAAGTGGGGAGATAGCTGGAATTTGGGTGCTCGGAGCAAAGCTGCTAAAGTGAAAGGATCAAGAAAACTAGGCGATCTGGAAATGCGCTTCCTAGTGATTCTTGCCGTACGTTGGCGATGTGTTCGTTACAAACTTTACGTTTTTCGCAAACTTGGTAGAGCTTAAGTAGTTTCTAATTACATTACTGGAAAGAGCGAGACAGTTTGTGTCTGCACTCTCTCGGGCGTTGTCCAAACTCTGCAAAAAACGCAACTGATAAACTAGACGTTGATGCAAATCCGGTAGCCATGGCGATATCAATGAGCGCCAATTTTGTCCCAATTACCAAGGCATGCGCTTTTTTTATGCGTGTTTTTCGATAGAAACGACTTGGTGAAATACCGCAGTTTTCTGCGAATTGTCGTTCTAACTGACGAACCGATACCCCAACCCTCGCCGCGATTTCAGTTGTGGTCAGCGGGTCAGTGATATTTTCGTCCATCTGTTTCATGGCGCGAGCGACACTTATCGGCAAAACGTTCGTTACCTGCCGCGCTCCGTGAGGTTGGACTTCTTGAGCGCTACGGACAGTCTTAACCAAGAGAAGTGAACAAATCTCGGCTTGCTCAGATGCTGATAACGATTGTGACAGAAGATTGAGTAGCAAGTCGGTTGTGAAGCTTGCTCCGGCTGACGTAATCACGCCTCCAGACTGTTTCGCATACGTAATCCCGAGTGCAGGAAAGCTACCTTCTTCAGATATGACAACTGTGTCTTTCCAATGCGTCGTGAATTGGTTTTCGGATGACTTCAGCGATTTGATATATGACGTGGCCGCATCCGACAGAAGCACTGCTTGATTTCCGGCGCGCTGCATTGCGCGCAATCGTTTTATCCAGCTAGCGGCTTCTGTTTTGTTCCCACCTACGATCAATAGCATATCAGGAAGGTTATGATCGAAAACCAGAGGTTCAGCGCGAACGATCATACCGGCTCGGCTATGCAGAAGACCTGGCTGATCAGAGATAAACTTCCAACCAAATTCTGCACGAGTTGCGACTTGGTTCGCGAGCCGCAGTGTTTCAACGATAGACGCCGCTTCAAGATCGCAAAATTGGTCCTGAACAACTATTTCAATCGAAGTTTTTGTTTGTACTGGCATCGCAAATCCGTAGTTGAATAAGCTGTCAAACTACAGCTGCACCTCATCCAAACGCGTCCATCAAAGGCCGCAGGTTGGGATAATTGTTTGGCAATTCGTGGTATTAGAAACGCTGCCCTCTCGATCCAAGAGGGCAGCCGTGCGCAATCAGATTACGTGAAGCAATCAATCATTGACTTGATTGCGACCATGCCTGGATCATCCATGCCTTTGGTCTTGTCGCCGAAGATACGCGCGCGGCCAATTTTGCAAGGCTGATCGTGGAATTCTTTCAGTGCGGAATTGGCAGCGTCCACAGCAGCTGAAAGGGAGTCATCCGCAGTGGATTTTCCCGCCGTCGCAGCGATAACCGCAGTCAAAGAGTCCAACATGGTCTTGTCGCCGATGTTTGCACCACCGCGAGCGATCATGGCATCCAATGCGGCGTGAAGCAGCTCTGGTAGACGCTCCCAGTCGATCTCTGTCTCGCCTTTAGTCTGCTTTGCGACAGCCATCAATGAAATGCCCATCAGCGTCCCGAAAGAAGAACCAGATACTTTGGTCATCGCTTTGGCGCATTCCATGCAAGCCATGCCGAAGTCTTCAGGCAGGTCATCAGAAATCGAAGCGATATTGTTGAAACCATTCACCATGGTCACACCAAGATCACCATCGCCCAGACGGCCATCAAGTTCGTTCAGATGAGCGCCCATCGGCTCGACCTGCGCGGCAATTTTCGCGATGCCGGTGCGCAGGGTTGCAGTTGTCATTCCCACGATTATTTCCCCCAGAATGGATTGTTCGCTGGCGCAGCAAGAAGCTGCTCCAATTCATCATCAAGTTTCATCACGGAAATTGACGCACCCGCCATTTCCATGGATGTGGCGTAATTACCGACCATTGGTTGAACAATTTGGATGCCCTTGTCAGACAGGATCCGGTTCACGGCACGGAACAGAATATAGAGTTCTTCAGAAGGGGTTGCGCCAAGGCCGTTGACCAGGACAGACACACGGTCACCTGAGTTGAGCTCCAGCTCTTCTGCCAGCTTCGCAAGCAGTTCTGCGGCGAGATCGTCAGCTGGTTTGTTCTTGCCCCGCCATACGCCTGGCTCGCCATGGATGCCCATACCGATTTCGATTTCGTCATCGGCGATTTCAAAGGTTGGTTTGCCTGCCTGAGGAACGATGCAAGATCCGAGAGCTACACCCATGGTGCGAATATTCTGACGCGCGCGGTCAGCGCATTCATAGACTTCGTCCAGAGACTTACCAGCCTGTGCCGCTGCGCCAGAAATTTTGACGACATAAACGAGGCCGGCAACACCGCGCCGCTTTTCAATTTCGTCCACGCCAGCGCTTGCCACATCGTCGTTCACGATGATCTGGCGGGCGGTGATGTCTTCCATTTCAGCGAATTCGCAGGCCATGGCAAAGTTCATCTTGTCGCCACCGTAGTTACCTACGATGCACAGAACGCCTTGGCCGGTGTCAGCCGATTTGATGGACTCAAGCATTGGGTTCATATCTGGGGAAGCGAATACATCGCCAACCGCACAGGCATCGAGAAGGCCCTCGCCTACATAGCCCGCGAAGATAGGCAAGTGGCCAAACCCGCCACCTGAAACTACGCCCACGCGATCGGCACTCGCGACCGGTTTGCGAAGCATACGGCGTGTTTCGCCATCAATTTTGAATACGTCAGGATGCGCGGCTTCCAGACCTTCGAGTGTTTCGTCAACATAGTTGACGGCATCGTTCATGATTTTTTTCATTGCGGTTCCTCTTCAGGCGATGAAGCGAAAGATCACCCAATATGTTGGATCAGGTTTTTCTTGCTTTTATTGCGCCTTATGCTAGTTTCGTATTTCAAAACAAAAGTATCGTATTATGGATATGTGAAATTTTTTACCATGTCAATCAGACGTTCTCGCCTTCTTGATGCATCGTTGGAAATGAAATAGGTCAGTGAAATGCAAAGCTCGATTGTCACAAAGTTATTAGCCCTGCTCACCATCGTCAGTGAGACCCGAAAACCGCTAACCTTCTCAGAATTGGTTGCGAAAAGTGGGCTAAACAAAAGCACCATCCATCGGCTTTTGACGATTTGCACAGAAGAACGATTGATCACATTTGACGAGCACCGAAAGGTTTATTTTGTCGGGCCTAAGATCTTTGATCTCGTACGAAATGCTTACAGTGGCTATGATATCCAGGCCGTTGCGCTCGACGAAATGATGCGATTGCATAGCCTGTTTGACGGCAATGTAACCATCGGTCTGCCTAACGGAATGGAAGTTGTCTACCTGAGAGTGTTGGAATCCCGACGTTCAATGGGTCCCATACAGCGACCAGGAATGCGGGAACCCGTCCATTGCTCTGCCTCAGGGAAAGCCCTGATGGCATTTTTGCCTGACAAAATGGTTCATTCAAAACTCGATGGCTACAAATTCGAGAAATACACAGACCGCACGATCGACAATGCCGAGGCTTTTTTTAAGGCGCTGCAAGAAGTACGTGAGCTGGGCTATGCGCGAAATGACCGCGAAGAATATGAGCATTTCATGGGAATTTCAGCCCCGATCTTCAACTATATGTGCGAACCGATTGCCGTAATTAACATCTGGACAGTCGACTCGCTGCACACCTTCAAAGAACTGACATCTTGGTCGGGAGAATTGCGGGCATCTGCTGAGCGCGTCACAAACCTGATAGGTGGTACCGCGCCGGATCTTGCGAGCCTGCGCGGCAAATAGAGTCACTTTGAGCCTTCATGCTTGGGCAGGTTTTCAACTGATATAATGACAAAGTGTTTCTTGATGTAGTCATCGACGGTCCACTCTGTTTCAAGACCGGCATTCATTACGAAGGCATCACCCGCTTTAACGTCGTATGAGTTTCCATCGCCAGTCTTGATGGTCGCGCCACCCTCGAGGATGTGACAAAACTCGACGATACCGTCCATGACTGCGGTGAATTTACCGGCTGTACTGTCCCAGATACCAGAGCGGATGGTTTCCTGATGGCCGTTGTACATCAACCACGAATACTGTTTTGGATCACCTTCCAAAATGTCGTCCTTGATGTCCTTTTCAACAGCAGTTGGGTTCTGATCCATGAATTTGATGAAGCTCATCGGGCTATCCTTCTTGTAAGAAAAATGCGTACTGGCCCACGGGAGTGAAACCAGTACGCTGTCGCCTTAGTTTGGTCGGCGACTAGTGACGGGTGAACAACCAAGTGTTCACGCCGAGGGGATCAAAGCGGATCGAAGAGGGTATCCAGCTTGTCGCGAAACGACATCGCAGGCGCTCCGAGTGGGAGTAGTTGCTTTGTCCCCCAATGAAACGGAATTGGGCTGACGGGTGTTATGGGGAATGGCAGAGTATTGTCCCCTGCCCCCATGGCTTTACGGGCCAATGTGCGCCCCATTACAGATGTCATAGCAATGCCACGTCCGCTGAAACCGATCGCAGCAAGCACCCCAGGAGCGGGCTCGTGTAGATGCGGCATCATCTCGGTTGTTACTGCGATCCGACCTGCCCAGGCTGTCTCAATCGCGGATTGCTTCAGTTGAGGGAACACACGGTGAAGCCCGTTGCGAAGGCGACTGATACCGCCAAGCGCCGCGGCTTGATCTGTACTACCGACACAGCCGAAAATAAGGCGGCGATCACGATCATATCGAGCGAAATAGATCGCGCGGCGTGAGTCAGCGATGGTTACTGCATTCGGCAACACCTGCTGTTGAAGCTCAACAGAAAGAGGCTCAGTTGCAATCGCAATACTTACCATTGGGAAAATGGTTTGCTGCAACCCGGGCCAAAGCCCATTGGTGTGGGCATTGGTGGTCAAGATCACCTGTTTGGCAACCACTTTGCCCTTGGCGGTTTTAACCTCCCACCTGCCTCCCATGGGCTTCATGCTTGTGACTTTGCTGTTCTCAAATAGCTCGGCACCCAGACGCTCAGCAGTGCGCGCGTATCCATATGTCAAAGACAGCGGCTGTACGTGACCACCTTTGGAATGAAACAGTGAAAACCCATATTCCGGAGAACCACTGACCTTTTGGGTCTGTTCCCGATCCAGAAACTCAATCGGAGCGCCAGCGGATTTCCAGGCTTCGCCCAGTTTGATCAACCGCTTCTTAGCAGATTTACAATGCGCAGCTTGGACCCAGCCATTTTGTTCGGCGTCACAGTTGACGTCGTATTTTTTGATGTCAGCAAAGAGCGCATCTGCTGATCCAAGCGTTGTTTCAATCAGGCGCTCAGCTTGTGACTCTCCAAACTTCTTGATGAGTTCATCCGGCGTGGCGCGCCAAATTGGGTTACATTGACCCCCGCTGCGTCCGGACGCTCCCCAACCAATTTCCATCGCGTCCAGTACTGCAACCTTTGCGCCAGCTTCCGCTAGACCTATCGCTGTTCGACAACCAGTTAGTCCTCCTCCGACGATTGCGAAATCAACTTCGATATCTTCAGTTAAAACCCTTGCATTCGGTCGCTCAGCGGCGGTTCTGCGCCAGTGGACCTCGTCAATGCTTTGAGGGGTGAAGCTGTTGGCTGTCATTCCATGCTCATATTGTTTTGCAAAATCTCTGTTTGCACTTTGGTTAACGTCTGGGTCGCCGAATACTCGCCGGCCCGGCGAACACCTGAAAAACCAGGTGCAAAATATTGGGCCCTCTGGCGAGCGGAAGGGAGACCCGCCAGAGGAAAGGGCTTAGCTTCTGCCTTTCCAGGGAACGAGGTAACGCTCAGCCCAACGCATGAGCATGTCGATGCCGAAACCAATCACACCAATCAGAACAATCCCCATGATCACGATGTCAGTGTTTTGGAATTTGGACGCAGTCATGATCATCATGCCGGCCCCCTGTTCTGCGGCGACAAGCTCTGCAGCAACAACCGTGCCCCAACACACGCCCATTGCAACGCGCGCTCCAGTGAAGATCTCTGGCAGAGAATTCGGGACGATCACATGACGCATAATCTGCCATTTGCTTGCACCCAACGAATAAGCCGCATGAACTTTACTGATATTGACGCCGGAAACACCTGAACGCGCGGCGATTGCCATGATCCAAAGTGCGGCCAGGAACAGCAGGATGATTTTGCCTGCTTCACCAATACCGGCCCAGATGATCACCAGAGGGATCAGTGCCAGGGGTGGGACAGGGCGCATGAATTCAACTATTGGATCGAACCAGCCACGGAACCAATTGCTGAGCCCCATTGCATAGCCCAATGGGATTCCCACAATTGCGCCCAGAACAAAGCCAAGCACTACGCGGTAAAGCGAGAAGCCAAGGTGCTCCCAGATCGTAAAATTGCGGAAGCCTTCTTTGAAAATCTTTACAGTTCTGCTCCAAACCGTTTCTGGAGCTGGAAGGTAAAGCGGCTCCATCTGAAGTCCGCGTGCCGGTTCAAAGTTCGGGGTGCCTTTGTCAGAAAGGGTAATTGGACCGAAGTCGGTTTCAACCGTTACTCCTGGCGCTACTGGCTGCCCGTTGATAGCGACGATTTTCACGCCATCCTTGCGCTTAAGTTCATCGTTTTTATCCCATGGGATCAAAACAGTTCGCCACTGCGCAACAACGGCTGCATCATTTTTAGCAAAGCCGTCACCTTCAGGAACCACTGGCTTTTCAGCTTCTTGATCCCGAGGATGCACAACAACGCGGACCATCGCTTCGTCGGTGCTGCCATCTTCCGCTTGAGCCGTGTATGTAAACTCAGCAATGCCCTCAAAGGGTGCCGGTGCATGCAATGGTTTTGGCACAATCGCTGATCCGGTAAAAATACCCCAGATCAGAAAGATCGTCGCGATTGAAACAAAACCAGCGATCCGATTTGGGCGCACAGCACTTTCGTCGCCGAAAGTTACAGTTTTCAGGGATGTGTAGTCGCGAATACCCGCGCCTTGTAGTTTCGTAACCAAATAGAAAGAGGCAACAAAAACGGCGACGTAAATGACTAATGGAATCATTTTGAATCCTCCGAGCGTCCCATGATTTCTTCTTCCATGTCCCAGATCATGCTGAGGATCTCTTCGCGTTTAACGCCGAAGTCAGGGTGCTTTTTGACTTCGCGCAGATCGGCATCAACACCGAGGTCGGCGAATGGAAGACGATACTCTTTGTGAATACGACCAGGGCGAGGAGCCATAACCACCAGACGTTCGCCCAACAACAAAGCTTCTTCGACCGAGTGCGTGATGAGAATGATGGTTTTGCCGGTTTCTTTCCAAAGCTTCAGAACCAGGGATTGCATCTTTTCGCGAGTAAGCGCGTCAAGAGCTCCTAGGGGTTCATCCATCAAAATGACATCTGGGTGGTTGGCCAAGCAACGCGCCAGCGCGACACGCTGCTGCATCCCACCTGAGAGTTCGTAGATAGCTTTTTCTTTGAAGTCCTGCAGGCCAACGACCTCAAGCAAGTGATCAACCTCTTCTAGGTAATCGGACTCGCGCTGACCCTGCATACGCGGGCCAAAGCTGACGTTGTCACGCACCGACATCCATTCAAAAAGAGCACCTTTTTGAAAAACCATGCCGCGGTCTGCGCTTGGACCGGCAATCGTGTTACCGTTGAGGGTCATTTGACCACCCGTAGGAGCCAAAAAGCCAGCGACGATATTAAGCAAAGTCGTTTTACCGCAGCCCGAGGGCCCCAGCACGCTTAGTAATTCTCCGGCTTTAAGGTCCAGAGAGACATCCTGCAAAGCTTGAACCGCACCGCCATCGGGTAGATCAAAGCGCATGGATAGATTTTGGATCGAAAGTCCAGTCATTCCCCACCTATTGTTTTTTGAAAAGGAGCCATGCCGCCAAGCGGCAGGCGGGAGTGGCGCGAGGGACACCCCTCGCGCCTGTCTGGCTTACATACCTTGAACGGCTTTCAGCGGATCAGTGTTCACTGCGTTTTCATAAGAGCTACGTGCAGCGTCAATCGAGCCTGCTTCAACGAAGACCTCAGCGACACCTTTCATGAATGTTTGAACGTTGCCGCCCAGCCATTTCTCAGAAAGCTGCTCTTCAACAGATGGCATTTTCATGGTGTTGATTGCAGCGCGTGCCGCGGCAAGATCCAAACCAGCTTCGTCAGCGATGACTTGCAACAGTTCGTCACCTTGGTCTGCGTACCATTTCTCGTTCGCTTCAGCTGTCACAGATAAGAACTTCGCGACGACGTCGCCATTCTCTGCGATGAAAGATGCAGGCGAAGATGTCACGTCAAACACCAGAATGCCCAGCTCTTCTTTCTCGTCGCCTGTCAACAGAACGTTGCCGTGCTCTTTCATGCGCGAAAGGCCACCACCGTAACCACAAGCGAAGTCTACCGCACCTTGGCTCAGAGCAGCCGCACCTTCTGGTGGCGCCATGTCAACAACCTGCAAGGAACCTACATCGATGCCGAAGTGATCCATTTGACGCAGGAAGCCGTAGTGCGCAGCCGTACCCAGAGGAACGGAAACTTTCTTTCCAGCAAGCTCGCCTGCAGAGTCTTTATCGATTTCAAGAGCGGATGAAACAACGCAGTTGTCGTTGTCAGAATAGCTTACCGCGATGTCGATAACCTGAAGGTCTTGGCCACCGGATGCCGCAACCACGAAAGGTGGTACACCCTGGGAAACAGCGATCTGTACATCACCAGATGCCATGGCCGCGCTCATCGCTGTGCCGGTTTCAAAGGAAACCCAGTTCACTTTCATGCCGAGTGCTTCTTCGTAAGCACCCGTCGCCTTCGCCGCCATCATCGGCATGGGCCATTCCAAGAAATACGCGACCGTCAGCTCTTCGGCCATCGCAGCGGTTCCAGACACAGCCGCAATCGCAGCTGCCATAATAGTTGTGGATATTTTCTTCATTTCGTGTTCCCTGCTAATTAAGTTTTATATTACAAAACTTTTATTTTGCATTACGAGAATAGCGAGCCATTTCAACTTTCGTCAATATTAAAATGTTAACACGCGTCTCCGGGGGGTCTCAAAAAGATTCCCCACAGGGAGAAAACATATAAGTTATTGTTGTCAATAAATATTTTACTCTACCCAGAAGTCATTAAAGATGAGCACGACGGTGAAGCGAGTTCGATGCGTGATACTTTTTTAATGAAACCTGCCTAAACGGATCTCCGAAAACCTGATCACCAAAACGATTCCTTCGCCTGAATCATCCCAATGGAAATTCAGAAGTATCGCCAAATTCCACTATCAAAATTTGGTAAATATTACCCTCCACACTGCGATCGTGGATATTTTACATTTAGAAGCAATAGGTTGCGGCGCATTTCGCGATTTTCAAACAGGTATTGACCGCCTCAACATTGTTTTGCATATTTGAACTAAAGTTTTACATTGCAAAACTTAATGGACTTAGCCGGTGTTTTGATAGCACTTTGGAGGAGAAACCGGATGATAAAACCCGAGGAAGTTAAAGAGACTATTGTCCCTGCCGGCCGTTCTAAAGCTTGGAACTTCCATCCAAAGCTTCCGATCGAGATGTCACCGGTTTTCGACAACCCACCAAAACCCAAAGCCGCTCTCAAATGGCTATTGGGTGCATGGTTCAAAATTTCGCCACCCGTGAACCATATGATTTTTGCGCTGATCGCAATCACCTTCCTTTGGCCATCTCAATCAGAGATGCAAACCCTGTCACTTGATTGGATGCTACAAATTGCAGCCGTTCTTTTCGGATCAATAATTTTGCTCGGCACAATCCTGCACCTGTACCTCTATGTTTTCGCAGGACAGAAAATGCGTCTGAAGTTCGACGTTCGTCCGATGGAGCGCAGCTCGCGTTTCACCTTTGGCTACCAAGTTTGGGACAATGTGTTTTGGGCACTCGCATCAGGTACGGTGAGCCTTACGCTTTGGACCCTTCTCTACTTCTATCTTGCAGCGAACGGTTGGATCCCCACTCTTGACAGCTTTAGCGCTTCGCCAGTTTGGTTCATCCTGTTTTTCTTTGTGATCAGGTTTTGGCAATCTTTCCACTTTTACTGGATTCACCGACTGATCCATATGCCCTGGCTGTTTAAGAAGGTGCATCACCTGCACCACCGAAACGTCAACGTAGGCCCTTGGTCAGGCCTAGCGATGCATCCGGTTGAAAGCTTCTTCTACTTCTCGGCCATTTTGATCCACTTTGTACTGCCGTCGCATCCCCTGCATGTGATCTTCCACATGTTCTCCTTAAGTCTGGGAGCGCTGATCTCACATGCAGGGTTCGATAAGATATTGGTGCGAAATAAAGAGACCCTGAATGCCGGCTCCTTCCACCACCAGCTTCACCACCGATATTTTGAATGTAACTACGGATCAGAAGAGATCCCATTGGATCGCTGGTTCGGCAGCTTTCACGACGGCACCGAAGAAGCCACCCTTAGAATTCGCGCGCGTAAAAAGCTGATTTTTGCGCCCAAATAACCCCAATCAAAGCAGACACATGAAACACATCTATACCTATGGCGGCAAGATCGCCCAAAGACATCTGACGGTCGGCTGCCTAATCCGTCACAAGGCCGAAGGCAAAAAACTGACACAGGTCACCGCCTTTGATGCCCAAGAAGCGGCAGCAGCCGCAGAACAGAAAATCGATACGCTGACCATCGATACCGGCATGATCGAAGATATTCGCGCCGCAGCACCTCATATCTTTATCACCGCAGCCCAATATATGCGCCAATACGTGACTGAAGACGAAGCTCTAGGCGGCGCGATCGACACCATGGCCAAGGGTGCCGACGCGATCTATTCGCCTCGCGGCCTGAAAACCATCGAGCGCATCGCCCGCGAAGGCATCAGCGTTCAGGGACACACCGGGCTTTTCCCTGCCCGCGCGACACAATTTGGCGGCCTGCGCACCGTGGGTAAAACAGCCGAGGAAGCGCTGAGCCTTCTGGAAGACTTCCGCCGTTTGGAAGAAGCTGGCGCCTACTCTTGTGAAGTGGAGTGTGTTGCAGAAGACGCTCTGGCAGAAATCACGAAACACTCCAACCTTGTCACTGTGACCATCGGGGCTGGCTCTTCGGGTGACATTATATTGTCCTATATGTCTGACCTCTGCGGCGACAACCCAAACCCACCGCGCCACGCAAAGGCATTTGGAGATGTTGGAACCATTCGCAAACAACTGGTCGCCGAACGCGCGCGCGCACTGGAAGGGTATCGGGCTGCTGTGATGGATGGGTCTTTCCCGGACTTGGCAACATCGATCTCTATGGTGCCGAACGAGCTGGAAAAGCTGAAAGAGGGTCTCGATAAACGCACACCAGTCCATCAATAAGGAGCGGTGGAATGGCACTGATCAATGTAAAAGTCGAAAAAGTCGTTGAAGAGGCCGAAGGAGTGAAATCCTTCCTCTTAACCAAGACAGGCTTATTCAAACTTCCAAAGTATGAACCGGGTGCGCATCTCGATGTGCATTGCGGAAAAGGTGTCATTCGCCAATATTCATTATGCGGGGATCCCGAGGATCGCAGCCACTATATGATCGCCGTCAAACGCGAAGATGCATCGCGTGGTGGATCAGAGCAGATGCACGACGACATCATCGTCGGACAAAAGCTGGAAATCGGCAGTCCGCGAAACAATTTCAAACTGGATGAAACCGCCAAACGCGTGGTCCTTTTGGCTGGGGGTATTGGGATCACCCCGATCATTTCCATGGCTGACCGATTGCATAAATTGGCCATTCCGTTTGAACTGCATTATTTTACACGCTCTGAACAACATACAGCGTTTCACGAGCGCCTAAGTCGTTGCCCCTATGCCTCAGTGGTAAACTTCCACGTCGGGTTCGATGTGTCGCAAACCACCGATTACCTCAATGATATTTTTGGAAGCTACAGCAAGAACAGCCACGCATATATCTGTGGCCCGGGCCCTTTCATGGACAGCGCGGAAAACATCGCGGTAGAAACCTGGCCTCAAACCGCCATTCATCTTGAACGTTTCGCGGCAAATCCTGCCTTGGCAGGTAAACCTACAACGGCCTTTCAAGTCGAACTTCGACAACTGGGAGTTACGCTTGATGTCGGCAAAGACGAAACGATCCTAAGTGTATTGGAAGCCCATGAAATAGAAGCTGCCTTTTCCTGTGAACAGGGTGTCTGCGGCACTTGCGTCACCGACGTGATCGAAGGCTCCCCAGATCACAGAGACAGTTTTCTAAGTGAAAAGGAACGTAAGGCCGGGAAGAAAATGTGTATTTGTGTATCTCGAACGTTCGATGAAATAATTGTTCTGAATTTGTAGATCGAATTCATAGAAACTGTGTCTTGCAAATAACATGACAGGCCTGAAATTTCCTCGGCGAATTCCGCCGAGGAAATGAGATAGACTTCGGGTCCAAAGAAGATCCTTCCAAAGCTTCTTTAATTCCCGGTTTGTATTTCCGGACCGGTAACGGCCCAAAGCAGCTATTCGTGAGTTTCACGGCGAATGACCGGAATGAGCCCACTTTGACCGATGCTGCGATACGACCGGATGACAGCTTTCCGCCAAAACACGAGCACTCACCACCAATCGATACAGCCGTCAATCACCGGTTTGGGCAATAAGGTTGGGCACTTTTTTACTTGTTTATCGCCTTTGCAATTAGAGCAAGGCCAGTGTGGATCGATCCACCAATGATGCACGCAGATACGACCAACCCCACAAAAATTAGAACTGCATTAAGATCCACTAGAGTTCTCCTTTAGAAAATTAATCGCCTTTATAAGCACGTCATGGCCGTCCTGGTTAAGTGCGATGTCCGGAGGGATACCCACACCTTCAAAGGCTTCTCCGTCCATGGATATGTATTTTTGCGCAGACATCCCGATCCGCCACCCATTAGGGAGTGTAAATTCCAAAACGTCTGACAACTCGCCCGCAGTTGGCATCCCCATGGTCGTCACATTAGGGAGCTCTCGCATCGCCAGAGTGAAGACCTCCGCAGCACTGCCAGTTAAATTTCCAGTCAATAGAGCGACAGGTTGGTTGAGTTTTATTTCCTGATCCGGAACCACCGATGCAGTATATGGGGATGTAAACTCTCCAGCATCCCACAACCACTTTGTAAACACAGGGCGTTGTTGATCTGCAAAAAACGATGCGAGTGCGAGTGCAACAGTATCAGTTCCACCCGGATTGTAGCGGACGTCGATTATGATACTATGAGCGTCCCTGAGCACCGTTGAGACGGGATAGAATGCCGCGCGCGCGGTTTCCTTTGCAAGTTCCCCTAATTGTTTTTGAACGTCCATTTCCATGATTGCGATGTACCCAATGCCGTCCTGGCGTAGCCCATAGCGAATGGAAATATTATTTGTTTTGGATACAGTGATATCTGCCGAAAAAATTGCCGTTTTCCACATGGTTTCAGCTGTCATATCCTCGGAAAGCCAAACGGGATCGGTGGCAGGCGAGAACGTTCCTTGTTCTCCCGCATGAAGGATAATATGGCCGTCATTCAAACCTTCAATGGATAGTTTAAGTGATGTGAGAAGTTCCTCATCAGAAGCATTGTCAGTTTTGGGAGATAGGTTTTTCTGCGCCATCCAGTCAACGCCGTGCAGCTCAAAGAATGGGTAGCGTTCTTGGAATGCAGTCCAGAACACATTGAATGAGTGACGGGCACCTCTATCTCGGTGGACGGGGCTTTGGCATTCTTCAGGTAGCTGGGCTGCGACATATTGAATTGGTGAAGCCGCGCCATCCAGAAACAAATTCAAGCCCGTACCCGTCGCTTCAAGTGAAACGCCCGCCACCTCCCGAAGGAGGTCTAAGTGTGCCGGAAACCGTTTTTCACGAAAGCAGCTAATCGCCGTCACGCTATAGGCTTGCGCCTGAAATGCCGAGATTGACAGCACCTGTCCATATGCCGGAGCAATCCAAGTTCCTCGAAGGGAGGCATCCGGTACACCCTTGATAACAATTGCTATAAAGATGAGTATTATAAGTGAACTAACGCGATACATTTGGTGAGCTATTGGTTACGCGGATGGTTTCGAGCTTGCCGTTCGTTGCCGCGCTTATAGTTGCCGGTCACACGAGCCATTTCTTGCTGTTGGGCCCTGTGATCTGAGACTTGCATATCCTGCAAGAAGGCATCTGCCTTATTGCCGCGTAACGTGGTTGCATGCCTGCCGTTGTGGGAAATTTTCACCTCACCACGACCTGCTTTTCGGAAGCTGAAACCCAAATCGTTGCTCATTTCAATTGTTCCAGAGCGTTAAGGTCACCGGCTTCAATGGATGTGATGGCCTTTTCAATCTTATCCTTGTCCCAGTCCCACCAAGCGAGCGCTTTCAGGCGCAAAATAGTGTTGTCGTCAAACTGCATACGCATCACCTGTGCAGGGTTTCCTGCAACAATAGCGTAGTCGGGTACTGTACGTGTGACGATGGTGAGAGTGCTGATGATGGCGCCATCTCCAATCACCGTACCAGGCATGATCACAGCCTCGTTGCCAATCCAACAGCCGTTCCCTATAGCCACGTCCCTTGGTGCAGGAACCTGTGTCAAGTATTCACCCCAACACCCATCTAGCATTGCAAACGGATATGCGGACATGCCTTTCATTGGATGGTTTGCCAACGTTGTGATGATTTGCGTCCCTACTGCGATCTGGCAAAATCTGCCAATTTTTGTACGAGTTGGTTTCCCAGGCCAAAGGTAAGACGCAAGCGAGCTCGCGTAGTCTTTAGGCATAGATTGATCGTTGTCAAAGGACCAATCACCGATGTAGAAGTTTGGATGAGCAATTACCTGTTTCAGGTACACGGTGTTTTTTTCCAGGTCGCGGTTCGGTGTAAAAAGTGGTGTGGCGACGGCAGCGTCAGGCAATGTCTGTGCATTGATAACCTAGTTCCTTCCTAATCAGCGGTTCGGTAGAATTTGCGACGTGCTTCTTGCTCGATGGACAAGCGCATCTGCAAATCTGCAAGTTTTCGCATTTCTTCTTTACGTACGACAGGATCACTGGTTTCTTTCAATACTTGTTGCTGCGCTTCGACTTGTTTCTTCAAAACAATTTCATTTGGAAGTACGCCTGCGTCAGCCATGATGCCAAGCCCTGCAGAGACGATGTCGCCACCCTGACGAAGAGGTAATGGTTTGCCTTCGCCTTCCAAACCCTCCAACTGCCCTTCGGCCTTTGCCTTGTTGATCTGGTTCTCAATGAGGGAACGCCATTTCATCATCGAATCTCCAATGTGTCATCTTGAGCTACATGTAAGCTCGCCTCCTCAATTTGTCAACTCAGTTGACGTTTCGGATGTGGTCAACTACAGTAACTTGATTGCAAATGGAGTTGAAAGTGACTGACGAGAAAGAATTAACAACAGTTGAAAAGCTCTATGTGGGTGTGCAGCTCACACGACCATTGCTTCGCAACATCACAGCGCGTGTTGAGGCAGATCTGGAAGGGACCGGTATCAGCGTAGGGCAACGGGCAATTTTGGATGTGCTACTGCTATTAGGACGGGCGACAGCACCTGAAATCACCCAAATCCTCCAATTGAAGCGGCAATTTGTAGGGCGCGAATTGAAGGAATTGATCAATAACGGAATGGTTCAAACCGAGCTCAATCCCATGCACAAGACTGCGCGCATTCATCGTCTAACGCCAATGGCGACAAAAATCATTAAAGAGATAAGGCATCGGGAGACTGAAAGTTTTACAGATTTTGCAAGCCGGTTCACCGCCGACGAAATCGATGGTTTTTATCGAATTCAAATGGCTCTCAATGAAGAAATGCGTAAATCATGGAAATGACAGATGTTGTGACCTTCCCAGTGGTCGCTGTGCTTCTTGTTATTTCCTCGGGACCAAATGGATTTCTTATTGCTAAAACCACAATGGCATCGGGACGCTCTGCGGGATTTGCTGACTTGCTTGGGTTTCTTACGACGTTCGTTTTCCACGGTGCGCTGTCCGTTCTGGGAATATCAATCATTCTCGTTAAATCCGCGATGCTGTTCACAATCGTTAAATACTTGGGTGCGGTTTATCTAATTTGGGTGGTGATCAATTCACTCATTTCAGCCTTCTGCCAACAACATGCAGGTCTCAAACTCGACGCTGCGCCAAAAGTTTTAAGGCTTCAAAAGCCCTTTTCGACAGGTTTTCTGACAAACGCGCTAAACCCGAAAGTTTCGATGTTTTCTCGCGGTTTTTCCACAATTCATTCCAATTGGCGAGGCCTCGATCGGTGAGACATTTTTATTGGTTATGTTGCACGTGTCCATTGCGTTCATCTGGTTTACAGCTCTGATCTTTCTCTTTTTCCGCGCTGCCTCGTGGTCTGGAAATCCAACAGTTTCGCGATGGCCCAAAGGGTTTGTAGGCGCTGTATTTGTGCTGTTTGGCGTGCAGCTTTCGCCCCATAGCATGGAGTAGTTAGATGCTGAAACGCACCCAGAGACACCCAATCCTATTGTTCTTGGTGTTGGTAACTGCACTTGCGACTGTTGGATACGGGGTCGCGCTTTCCTCGGGGCAGGAAAACGTAACTGTAGGAATTCTGATTGTGCAATTTTCCCCCATGCTCGCCGCTTTCATTTCTGCCCTGTGGTGCAGGCGCTCATTGCGCGGATTTGGGTGGACATGGCGGCCCTGGCGATACCAATTCATCGCTTGGGCATTGCCGTTTCTCATTGCGCTTGTCAGTTTCTCGCTTATCTGGCTGACCGGAACTGCACAGCTTGATGCAGGGCCATTCATTGCTGAAGCACAGGAAGGTCTGAACGAAATGTTTAGCGTGACGCTGACGTCAGTCTCAATGACAATCCTTGCAGTCATAGCGGTCAATGCCACGATCGGATTACTTGTTGGATTTGGGGCCATCGGTGAGGAGCTTGGATGGCGAGGGTTCCTTACGAAAGAATTGATGCGCAGATACAGTTTTGCAACAACTTCAATTATTAGCGGTGCAATTTGGGCTGCCTATCATTACCCGCTTCTCATCTGGATCGTTGCGCCACAAATGGGTGTGTCGGTTTGGCCCTTGCTACTATCCAGCCTGTTGGCAGGGATCTGCCTGACTTTTATTTTGAATTGGCTGCGGATCAAATCAGGAAGCGTTTGGACTGCAATCATCTTCCATGCAGCTCTCAACATTCACGTTCAGGGCTTCTTTGAAAACATGACTTTCGCAACAACAAGTATTGGCAAATACATTTCTGGAGAATACGGCTTCATGATCGCGGCGACCTGCGCCGTTATTCTTCTCGTGTCAAAGTTAACGAAATCGATTTGAGCTCTCCGTGAACGTCTGATTTGGCTTATACAGCCGTCATTGACGTCTGTTTATAAAAGGCAACTTTGTCCGCATAGTGGTCGTTTGGGTTAAGGGCAGCGAAGGTCTGCTTGCTGCCCTGCCCTCCTTTCAAGGCCTATGATGTGATCCGTCGCGCCTCGGCAGATGTGGACCTGTCCCTCGATCGAGCATGGCTTGGTTTCGAAGGCGACCAAGATTCTGAAAACCTGGATTTATCCGGAAAGAAACAAAAGCAATTATTACAAGAGTTGAAGGATACAGCAGAAGCGGAAGTGTCTGGGCCGCCCTTGGTTGAGATTTAGGCCACGTTCGATGAAAGTCTGGATCAGGGCCAAAACTGCCTACATTGAGCCTAACTCAAATTGGGAGATAGGATGTTGAGAGAGTTTTAACGCCCGCCACCAGGATGAACTGCTAAACGGGGAGGTCATCTACAGCGCACAGAAAGCGCCAATCCTGATCGAACAATGGAGGAAACACTACAACACCAAACGACCGAATCGTGCTCTGGGCTACCGCCTGCTCGCTTCGGAACCATCGTCCCTATGGAACCCAGGTTGATCATGCTCTAACATTCAAACTGGTCCATCTAAATGGGGCTGATCAAAACCATCAATTGAGCTAGGCCAAAAATTCTTCGCAAATGGCTGCGAAGTCAGCGTTAAGCCGCGGCCCCTTCTCATAAACCTCCATCCGCTGTCCATTAAGCCTTAGCGGTGAGCGCGCAAATTTATGCGTTTCAATGTCGTCACCACCTACACTTGAAATCATGTTAAGTGCGATGAAGCTTTCTGAGCTTAAGAATTCAGGCCAGCTTAGCACTTTAGCGCACCAAATGCCCTTACCAATCAGTTCGCGCTCCCAATGATCCGCAGTATTTGTTCTGAAGTGTCTAGAAATTATACCACGTACCTCAGCTCTCCTCGAAAAAGCTGCCTTGGGGTCGTGTGAGAAAGGTAGCAGATCTTTCAAACCGAGCTTTTCAGCCAACTCAGGCAGGGGTGTCATTGCTAGCGCGAGCTGACCTTGGTGCGTTTCATAAACACCGTAAGGCGCTGACAGGTAAGCGTGGGCGGACCCTTCCATTTCTCTTTGAGGTAGTATCCCTCCGTTATTGAAGTAGGTTGTGAGTAATTCAAATTGAGCATCTACAAGACACTCGAGCAGGCTGGTTTCAACCAACGTACCTTTACCCTGCTTAACCTGTTTATACAGCCCTGCCAAAAGTCCTTGAGCCAGCGTCGCGCCAGCCAGCAAATCGGCGATTGGCAATCCGACCGGCACCGGCCCGTCGTCGTGATTGCCACTTAACCACATGATCCCAGACCGCGCCTGAGCTAGAAGATCCTGCCCTGGCAAGTCTTTCCATGGCCCCTCTGGTCCGTATCCAGAGATCGACCCATAAACTACGGCGGGGTTCAATGATTTCAAAGTTTTATAATCCAACCCCAAGCGGTCGATCACGCCTGGCCTGAAGTTTTGAATGACCACATCGCCCTTTGCTGCAAGCGCGCGCGCCATGGCGCTGCCCTCTTCCGACTTAAGATCAAGCGCGATGCTTTCCTTGCCGCGATTGATGGCATGAAACAGCGTTGAATCTCCGTCCAACCACGTGTTCGAAAGATACAAATGGCGGCACAAATCACCACCAATGGGGTTCTCGACTTTAATCACCCTGGCCCCAAGGTCTTGCAGGCGCAAAGAGGCGTAGGGGCCAGCGAGAAACTGGCTAAAATCGACAACAAGAACTCCTTCAAGCGGGCGGGACACTGCTTAGACCTCTGCTGGAACGGCCAGTTCGGCGAAAACTTCGGCCGTGTCGCGTCCTAAGGTGGGGGCGACGGCACTAGAGATCGGAGCTGCGCCGTCAATTCGGATTGGGCATTTGGTCGTCTGGGCTTCGTTTCCAGCTTCAGAGCGCAGGGTCTGCACTAAATTTGCGGCCTCGAAGCCTTCGGTTTTTACGAAGTCGACCCAATTCAAGACTGGAGCACACCAAATCCCTGCGGGTTCGAGGATATCAAGCCAATGCTGCGTCGGCTGAGTTTTGAAGACATTCGCGACGATCTGCTTGATTTCATTTAAGTGACTAAAGGCCTGACCTTGGGAGTATTCCGCGATTACTGGTGCCTTAAGCAAATCAGCAACCACATTCAGTGGGGTCATCGCAAAGGCCATATAGCCATCGGCTGTTTTATAAATACCATAAGGTGCCGGCTGATATGGGTTGGCATTGCCAACCTCATGGCGCGCAGGTTGCCGGTTGTCATCGTTGAGAAAGCACGTGAACTGCTCAAATGTCAGGTCAATCGCAGTTGTCATCAGATCGACTTCGACCAAACCGCCCTGCCCTGTGGTGCCACGTCGCAACAGACACGCGAGGATGCCCTGCACAAGGTTGCCCGCCGTTGCCACATCAAGCATCGCAAAGCCCGTTGGCACCGGCCCATCGGCGTCATTACCGTTCAGCCATGCGATGCCGGACAGTGATTGTACCAGCAGATCCTGGCCCGGTTTTTTCACCCATGGCCCTTCGGACCCGTAGCCAGAAACAGCCCCATAAACCAAACCCGGATTAAGCTCTTTGACAGTTTCATAGCCCAAACCGATCCGCTCCATAACACCGGGGCGGAAGTTGTGAATCAGCACGTCGGCGGTTTTTATAAGGCGCTTCACCTGATCAAGATCGCCAGCATCCTTGAGGTCCGCTGCCACGCTTTTCTTGCCGCGGTTAAACGTATGAAAAACAAGGCTGTCCCCTTCCAGTCGCTGATCATTCACAACCATATTGCGACATAGGTCACCGCCCTGCGGGCGTTCAATCTTGATCACTTCGGCTCCAAGGTCAGCCAAACGCATCGCTGCAACGGGCCCAGCAAGGAACTGAGCGAAATCCAAAACACGAAGTCCTGAAAGTGGGAGGCTATGCGCGCCGTCTGACATTTAATATTCCTTTAGCTATTGGGTAAGTGGAGCTTCAAAAGGGCTTTCATCTAAGCGAAAGCCAAGTGATTGAGAGAGTTCAACAGCAGAGACCCTGAGCGTCTGCAAGGTCTCTTCTGCAGAGGAGCTATCCCCAATTTGACCGATGAAACCTGAGGTAATTGCGCCAACAACTCCGCGTGCATCAAACACAGGTACACAGAGGTTGCGCACTCCCTGGATCATTTTGCTGGGGGTATCTTCAAACCCTGTCAGCTTGATGCGCTCAAAACGTTCCTGAACGTCTTTCTTCTCTGCGCTTGGCAATCGAGACAGGTAACGTTTTTGGACTTCGTTAGAGGAAAACGCCAAGATTACATGGCCAGAACTGGTTTGATCCACCGGGAAAAGCGCCCCGGTTCGTACCGCGTAGCCAGCAGGCAAAGGGCTATGAACCGAGCTAATGACCAAGACGTTCTTACGGTTCAGAACACCCAAATGGCAGGACTGATTGGTGCGCGCGGCGATGCGTTCCAAGATGGGTAACGAGGCCTGGATCAATCGCTCGGTTGGATCATGGCGATGCGAAAGCTCAAACATACGCAGGGTCAAGGCATAGCGGCCTGTCCCTGAATCCTGATGCAAGTAGTCGCGTTCGTTCAAATAAACAACAACGCGATAAATTTCGCCCATCGTGCGGCCAAGCGAGTCAACGATTTCATTCATCGTCAACCCGTCTGGGGTCTCCGCCAAAAGCTCCAGCACATCCAGTGCCTTTTCCACCGCCGGAACGGAGGACTTTTCCTTTTTACCCGGACCTTTTTTATCGCTCTCTTGTTTCGCCATGCTGATCGCCCCTTTTTGTCAGGCTTTCAACTTAGCAAGTTCGCGTTTGGCGAAACAGAGTGACATCAGTTCATTTTCATTTCGAAGACCTTGCTGTGTTGTCAGATCCATTGCGCTTCTCACCGCAGACTTAACCGCCTGCGTCGCAACGGTTGAATGCCCAGCGATTTTGGCGGCAACATCGCGCGCTTTCGCGACTTCTTCACCCTCTTCCACCAACCACTCGATCATCCCGACACGCTCGGCTTCCTCAGCCGTAAATCGATCACCGGTCAGCAAATACTTCATGGCCACGCCGTAGCCGCACATCCGAGTTAAATGTTGGGCCGCGCCGCCTGCGCCGTTCCAGCCTAATGCGACCTCTGGTGCAGAAAACACCGCTGATTTTGCAACGACCCGAAGATCGCAAGCGAGTGCAATCTCCAGGCCGCCACCAAGTGCCCATCCCTTCACAGCCGCCACGGAAGGTTTGCGCAGCTCCAGAATGGGAGGGAGGTAATCGAAACGGTTCCGCCAAGCCCAAAAGTCTTCGTAACCTTCAAGCGCTTTGATATCTGAACCCGCACAAAAGGCACGTTCACCCGCGCCACGAAACACGACGACATGCGCAGCCTCGGTGTCGTTGGCTTCCGAACAACAGTCGCCGATCTGACGATACATCTCCGGCGTCAGCGCATTATGTTTCTGCGGCCGATCCAGAATGATTTCAGCGACATTTCCATTAAGTTCAAAGCGGACTTGGCCATCGGTTTGGTCAGACATTATGGACCTCAGTTGAATTTCAAATTTGGCAGCCAAAGGGACAGCTGCGGAACGAATGTGAGAACAAAGAGCATGCCGAACAGAAGAACGTAGAACGGCATGGCAGCTTTGATGAATTTGGCGATCGAAACCCCGGTTATGGAGCAGGTTGTAAACATCAGGGTTCCCAGCGGTGGCGTCACCCCAGCGACGGTCAAGTTAAAGACCATCACGATCCCAAAATGCACCGGATCGATCCCAACCTTGGTAATCACGGGCACAAGGATGGGTGTCAGCAGAATCAAGGCAGCGGAGCCTTCGATGAACATGCCCACAACGATCAAAAGCAGGTTGATCAGGATCAGGAGCAGAAACGGGTTTTCCGTCAATGCCAGCATTGCATTGGCCAATGCCGTCGGAATTTGCTCCCAGGTCATGTAAAACCCAAATGCACTCGCCATGCAGATCACAAGCAAGATCACGGCTGTCGCTTGCATGGTTTGCTCGAGGATCGGTTGAATATGCGACAATTTCAGGTCGCCATAAATGATGCCGACGATAGCCGCGAAGGCGACCGCCATCGCACCCGCTTCAGTTGGCGTGAAGAACCCCAGACGGATACCCAGGACGATCCCAACTGGCACCATCAGAGCGAGAAACGCAGAGACAAAAGCGCGTCCACGCGCAGCCCAAGACATAGGTTTTTCAAATGCGGGCTGCAGTTTCAAGCGACGCGCTTGCAACGCGACAGTGGCCATCATGCCTGCGCAGATCACGACACCAGGCACGATCCCCGCAAGAAACAGTTGACCAATAGAAACATCCCCCATGAACCCATAAAGGATCAGCCCAATCCCCGGCGGGATGATCACAGAGATGATGGATGAGGACGCTGTGACTGCGGTAGAAAAGGCAGGATCATAACCACGACGGCTCATTTCAGGGACTAGCACTTTGGATTGCATCGCAGCATCGGCATTGGCCGATCCTGAAACTCCACCAAGCAAGGTCGAAAGCAAGACGTTTACCTGCGCCAACCCTCCCTTCCAATGCCCGGTCATCGCTTCGGCAAAGGCCATCATGCGGGAGGTAATGCCCGCGTAGTTCATGACAACGCCAGTCATCACAAAGAGCGGCACGGCAAGTAGCGGGAAAGAATGTGTTACGGCGACAGCGCGTTGCACAAAGAGTTCTGGTGGCATCGCGCCAGAGATCAAAAAGAAAGACAGCGCTGCGATACCGATGGCAATCGCGACAGGAATGCCTATGCCAATTCCGAGCAATAGAATGAATACTGGAGCGATGGTCATAGAGTGTCCTCCACCGAAATTGGCTGAGGATCTTCAATGATATTGAGGAGCCGCAGGGCCGACGTCACAGACATTCCGACAAAGCAAATTGTCGTCGCGAGGTAGACATAGCTGAATGGGATATCCAAAACGGGTGACGGTCGTGTCGCCCCTTTTTGCATCATCAATACGCTTAGGTAGGATACGTAGATCAGAAACCCGAGCACGATTAGATCGCCAAGCCTCAGAACCGCTGACCGTAACGACGGGGACAAACTGTCGATCAGCAGTGTCACTCGGATGTGTCGACCATCCCGCAGAGCTGTCATAGCTCCGATGAAAACCACCCAAGTGAATAGAATTCCTGATAACTCGGTTGTCCACACCGCTGGGCGTTCAGTGACATAGCGTGTCAAAACACCCCAGAGAACAGACAAAACCAAAATGGATAAAGCTGAAAAGGAAATCAGCGTCTCCACGCGTTTGATCCAATGTCCAAGCATTTGCATCAACGCACCCTCCCTAAGTCATACCCCGGCCACCCAAAGGCAGCCGGGATCTTCCATCAATTATCCAGAATTGAACGCACTTGGTCGTATAGACCTTCAGACCAATCCGGGAATTTGGTGTAAACGTCTGCGGTTGCTGCTTGGAAGGCCCCAATATCGACATCACGGTTAAAGGTGACACCTTCTGCTTCCAGCTTCGCGATCCACTCTTCCTGACTTCCAAGCATCAGGTCCGTCATAAACGCACCGGTTTTGACAGCTTCCTCATTTATGATGTCCTGAATGTCCTGCGGCATGCCTGCAAACACATCGGAGTTCATCATCAGGCCGGTGAAGCCTTTGAAGTGACCTGTCAGAGAGATGACTTTCTTAGTCTCATGCAGCTTTGCGCCATAGATCGAGGGTAGCGGTGCTTCGGCACCTTCAACGACCCCAGCTGATAGAGCGGAGTAGACCTCGCCCCACGCAACCTGTGTCGGTCGCGCGCCCATAGCGTCAAACGTTTCAACCCACATAATGTTAGGCGGTGTCCGGAAAGTCATGCCGGCCGTGTCATCAGGATTGCTGATCTCTTTGTCAGACAACATGTGACGAGAGCCAAAGAGCCAGTTCAACGCCAGTAGTTCAAGGCCTGATTCATCACGCAGGCGATCTTTCATGCCTGCATATAGATCTGAGTCCACGATTTTCTGAAAATCGCGTGGGTCCTCCATAAGATACGGTCCACCAAGAACACCGAAATCGGCAACAAAGTCGCTTAGGTAGCCAGGATCCGAAATTGTGATGATTGGCGCGCCCGCGCGCACCTGTTCAAACACTTCGGGGTTAGACCCCAATTGCGCATTCGCAAAAATCTGGATGTCAACGCGGCCTTCGGTGCGGTCTTCAACGTTTTTGACGAATTCCTGCATTGCTTGATGTAACGGTTCTTTGTCCGATGTCACATGCGCAAGGCGGAAAGTGTAGTCCGCTGCAGATGCCAACATTGGGGTCAGAGCAAGCGCGGTGCCAGCGAGAACAAGTCGGCCCAAACGGCCAAGTTCAATAGTCATAGTTTCCTCCACGGTCGAATGAGTTCCACCCCAACGCTGGGGTTGGGGTCCTGATTCGGAATGAATGAGTTTTCGACGCGTGATTTTGATAGCATCACTATTTCATATTTCAAAATAATTTTTATACTTGAAATTTAAAGGCGACCTATGTCAGAACTATTGGCATGCCGACTTGGGGGAGCGAATTATGAAGTTGAAGGGCATGACATGGGACCACCCGCGAGGGTTTGATCCTGTCGTTGCAGCATCCCACGCCTATGCGGCGACCACTGATGTGCATGTCTCTTGGGACAAACGTTCCCTACAGGCTTTTGCGGACGCTTCTATTCAGGATCTCGCTGCCGAATACGACTTTATTGTGTTGGATCACCCACATGTTGGGCAGATTGCAGACCAAGGCGCGCTTCAACCACTCGACTCAGAGATCGACGTGGCCGCTTCACTCGGTGGTTCAGCCGAATCCTATGTATGGAAAGGCCAGGTCTGGGCCTATGCAATCGATGCGGCATGCCAAATGGCTGCGTATCGTCCAGACCTGAAAGCGCCACTTCCCAAAACATGGGAGGAATTCCTAAAGCCAGATGCATCGAAGTTTCGCCCTCTGACCCCGCTCCTTCCGGTTGACGCCTTTGACATGTTCATGACCTTGGTTGCAAGTCGCGGTGAAGAAGAAATGCCGCTCAACGCGCAAAACTTCGTGTCAGACACAAACGGCATCTATGCGCTTAACATACTGCGTGCGCTATATAATCTGGGGCCAGACGAACAAGCCGACATGAACCCAATCGCTGTGCTCGAAGCCATGAGTACCAGCAATGACTTTGCCTGTTCCCCCTGTCTTTTTGGCTATGTGAATTACGCACGCACAGGGTTCCGCGATTACCAGGTTTCCTACTTTGATCTACCCCTATGTGAAGGCCACGCCCTACCACGTGGCATTTTGGGTGGCGCCGGCATTGGGGTCTCTGCAAAAACACAGCATCCTGAAGACGCTAAAGCCTTTGTGAAGTGGATCACATCTGCGCCTGTGCAATCAGGGCTCTACCTTGAGAATAATGGTCAACCTGCCAATCGAAACACATGGCTTGCGCAAAGCAAGAAAGCGGACGCAGCCGGTTTCTTTAAGGGTGGCTTTCACACAATCGACAACGCCTGGACCCGTCCACGCGATGTCTGGTTTCTCGGTTTCGTAGATGATGTCTGCGACATCTTCCCATCATTCTTCCGCAAGGCAATCCCGGCAGAGACGTTCCTCGGTCAGATCAACGCCTTGTATCAAAAGCACGTAAAAAAGGACGTCTAAATGCCGATTGCTGTCATCACCGGTGGAAACAAAGGATTGGGTTTCAGCCAATCGCAACGGTTTCTCGACGCTGGGTTTGACGTCTATGTTGTTGCCCGCAGCGAGGGCGATTTCGCCGCGCTTAAAGGCAATTCGCATTTTGTCGAATGTGACATTGCAAAGGACCGCAGCAGCTCCTTTTTGACCGAGATTTATAACGCACACGGCCCAATCACGGCTTTGGTGAATAACGCAGGCGTACATCTTAAAAAGCCTATCTGGGACGTCGCACCTGACGAACTTGATAAGGTGCTCGATATTAATGTGCGCGCCATGTTTGCGGCCTGCGGTGAATACATCCGCCTGCACAAGAAAGTGGGTGGTGCTATTGTGAATGTCGCCTCTATGGGCGGTATCATGGCCCTGCCCTCTGCAGCGGCATATGTGACCGCGAAAACAGCCGTCGTCGGCCTGACACGCTCTGTGGCGGTGGATGCAGCGCAATTCGGCATCCGTTGTAACGCCGTCAGCCCTGGTTTCATCGACACAGATATGACCCGTGCGGTTCTCGCAAAAGATCCAGCGCGGCGCGACAAAATTGAAGGTCGCATCCCGACCCACAAGTTCGGGTTCCCGGAAGATGTTGCCAACTCGATCTTTTATTTGGCCTCTGATCAGGCGGCCTACGTGAATGGTGTCAACCTGCCTGTCGACGGCGGGTACGCCATTGGATTTTAAGGAATATTTAAATGTCACTCATTGAGACAAAACTGACCGCAGCAAAAACTATAACCGTCGGCGATCAAACTCCTGCTGCAGAGATTCCTGAAGGCCATGCGCGTCTGCGCCTTGCTGTCGGGTCGCTTTGCGGCACCGATCTGCACTATTACTCTCATTTCGCAAATGGCATCTTCGTCCTTAAAAACCCGGTGACCTTGGGTCACGAGGCCTGCGCTTATGTGGTTGATCCCAATGGCACCGAGTTGAAAGAAGGTCAGCTGGTTGCACTGAACCCAATTATGAATTGCGGAGCGTGCGACGCCTGCCAGAATGGTGAAGAAAACCTCTGCACCAACAAGAAATTCCCAGGGTCGGCCACGACGGTGCCGCATCTGGATGGGTTCTTCCGTGAAACGATTGATCATCCGGCACGTTGCTGCCGCGCGGTCAATGACGATGTGGACCCAAAACACCTGACCTTTGCTGAGCCCATGGCCTGCGCGCTTCATTCTTTGAACAAAGGAGGCGTGAAAGCTGGTCAAAAGGTTCTGGTCACTGGCTGCGGCCCAATGGGTCTTTTGGCCATCGCAGGTGCTGCCGCACGCGGGGCGCATGTGACAGCAGCCGATCTTCGACCAAAAGCGGTCGAACTCGCGCAAAAAGTTGGGGCCGAGGCTGGCCTTATTGTCGGGGAATTCGATGAGGGAGAGATCGAAGGCCAGTATGACGTTGTGGTTGAAGCAAGTGGTGCCATTCCTGCGTTCAATATGGCTCTAAAGTCTGTGCGCAGAAAGGGAACTGTATCGATCCTAAGCAACATCCAGATGGGTGCAGCTGAGGTTCTTTTGAACCTCATCATGCTGAAAGAGATCAAGGTTGTCGGCTCATTTCAGTTCAATCGGGAATTTGAGGAAGCGGTTCAGCTTATCGAAGCGAAGAAAATCGATTTCGATAAGCTGACGGCCGCCAGCTTTCCCTTGAACCAGACAGATCAGGCATTGGAGTTGATGGCGTCGGGGGGCGCCTTTGGAAAGATTATTTTGCTCGGTTAGCCGGGCAAAAGTTGGGAGGGATATGACAGAAACATATGATCACATTGTGATTGGAGGCGGCTCGTCAGGTTGTGTCGCCACCTCACATCTGGTCGAGTCTGGCAACAAGAATGTTTTGTTGCTGGAGGCTGGACACCACCACCGGCATCCATTGCTGGACATGCCACCGGGCGTGTTCAAACTGCTGAAAAACGGCTCGAAATTCTTTAAAACACATGAATCTGTCCCGCAGGATCACCTGAACGGACGGAAAGCCGAAATCCCACAGGGTAATGTTCTTGGGGGAGGGTCTTCGGTGAACGGCCAAGCCTATGTACGTGGTCGCCCATCGGACTATGAAGAATGGCACGAAATCCTGCGCGGCAACAACGATGCAGTCAGCTGGGAATGGAAAGAGGTTCTCACTAACTTCATTTCGCTGGAAGGCAACCGCAAGTTTAACGACGATCTGCATGGTGCTGAGGGCAAGCTTACGGTGTCTGATCCCGGCTATATCGACGATGTCGCGCGTTGGTTTGTACAGGCCATTCAGGCTCAGGGTGAGCCGTTCAATCCAGACTTCAACGGCAAAGATCAGCGCGGTGTGGGCTATTTCCAGTTCACCTACAATCAAGGTCAGCGCGTTTCGGCAGCCTATGCTTTCGTCGAACCACTGATGCGGGCGAAAGACAAGCGCTTGACTGTTCGCCTGAATGCGCGTGTGCAGAAAATCCTTATCGAGGATGGCCGTGCGGTTGGCGTTCAGTACAAAGACAAATCTGGCGTTTTGAAAACCGCACGCACAAAAGGTGAAGTCCTTCTGTCATCTGGCGCGTTGATCACGCCAAAAATCCTGATGCTTTCAGGTATTGGTCCAGCAGATCACCTGAAGGAACACGGCATCGACGTGGTTTCTGATCTGCCGGGTGTGGGTCAGAACTTACAGGATCATCCGGATGTCTCCATCGTGGCCCGTGCGAATGGTCCATATGGGTATTGGGGTCAGGATCGCGGGTGGAACATGATCCGCAACGGGATTGAGTTCAAACTCTTCAAACGCGGCAAGATCACAACAACCGGCCTTGAAGCAGCGGTGTTTGTGAACCCAACAGATCCGGAAGCGCCTCCAACGCACGAAGCTTACTGCATCCCGATCATGTATCTGGATGAAGAGAAGCTCAAAGAGATCGGCGATGGGCACGGCGTTTCGATCCAGATCGTCCTTCTGAAACCGCATTCTCGCGGCGAAGTGAAACTGGCCTCTTCGAACCCCGATGACATGCCTCTGATTTCACCGAACTTCCTGAAAGATGAACGGGATATGGAGGCTATGGTGACCGGCCTGCGCTATTTCCGCCAGACCATGGAAACCAAACCATTGGCGGATCGTGTGCAGGAAATTGTTGCGCCGCTCCCAGACAAATTCACGGATGAAGGGTTAAAGGATCACTGCCGCGAATTTGTGAAAACAAACTACCACCCGGCTTGCACCGCAAAGATGGGCGCAGATGGCGATAAAATGGCTGTTCTTGACGCTCGGATGCGCGTGCGTGGCGTCGAAGGCCTGCGCGTTTGCGATATGTCCGCAGCGCCAGAAATCCCAGCCGGTAACACCAACGCACCTGCCATGATGCTCGGCCAGCGCTGCGCTCAAATGGTGCTCGGAGAACTCTGATATGACTAGCTTCGCCAAGCTCTTTCGAGAGCATAACATCATCTTTGTCACCATCGCGCTTTGCCTGGTGTTCTTTTTGATCAGCCCACGGTTCTTGAGCGTCGACAACATGTCGGCAATCTCGCGCCAGATCGTACCGATTGGCCTGATCGCCTTGGGTCAGTTCTTTGTGGTCGTCTCTGGCAATATCGACCTGTCTATGGGCATGGGATCGGTTCTCTTTGCAATCGTGCTTGGGGTGATCTTTGGGATCACCGGAGGCGTCGCCCTTGGGATTGTTGCCGTTATCGTTTTTTCACTGGCGTTTGGTTTAGTGAATGGGCTGCTGGTAGCAAAGTTAAAGCTCCCGTCGTTTATCGTGACCTTGGCGGGTCTGTTCATCGCTCAGGGGCTGTCAGGCCTGATCATCCCCCGAGGGCAGCAGATTTTCTTGATGGGCGGCTTTTTCCGGTTTGTCGGCGCTGAGAAGTACTTTGGCTTCTATGCCAGCTTCCTGTTCCTCGTCCTGCTCTTTGCGCTGGCCTATATTGTCTACAATCACACGCGCTGGGGCGCTTATGTGATTGCAATCGGCAATAGCGAGGAAAACGCGAAACTGGCCGGTATCAACGTCGATCGCGTGAAAATCGGTATCTTCATGTTCTCTGCGCTCTGCAGCGGGTTTGCAGGCGTAATCCTGTCCTCTCGTATGGGCTTTGTGCAGCCGGGCCTTGATGGCAACGGTCTGCTTTTGGATGGCATCGCGGCCATCATTATCGGTGGAACTCTGATCCTTGGCGGGCGCGGCACTGTGACCGGCGCCTTTTGGGGGCTTTTGTTCATCGGTGTCACCAACAACGCCTTGAACCTGCTGAACGTCACCGACGTCTGGCACCAGGTGTTCAAGGGCTCAATTATTCTGGCGGCGCTCGGCGTCAACTGGGTGCTGTGGCAATCCCGCCAGGCTGAGGCGCACTAACAACGCATAAATGAGAGGTGGCTTTCACCACCTCCACCACAAATTCTTACTAGGAGGAGAATAAGAATGAATACGCTTACCAAACTGACTGCGGGACTTGCTGTCGCTGGTTCAATGATGGGGACAACCGCGCTGGCCGATGACGGCACGCTGGATGTTGTTTTCATCAACGATGGCCACGTCGCACCCTACCACGTCGCTTGGCTATCTGGGTTTGAGGATGCCTTGAAAGCCTATGACGATGCCTTTGACGATGTGAAAATCTCAGGTCGCTGGCTGTCTGCTGAAGGCTCACTGGAGAAAATGATCCAGCAGGCTGAGGTGACCATCAACGAAAAGCCAGAAGTGATGTTTGTGAACGCAATCAACGTCGATGCGTTTGAGCCACTGGTCGCAAAAGCGCAGGCAGAAGGCATCACTTGGATCGCAGTACACTCCCCAATGGAAAGCGCAGACTATAGCTTTACACTGGGTGACGTTGTGAACGGCACCAACCAAGGTATGGCAATGTGCGCCCTTTCAGGCGGAGAACCTTACAAAGTCGGCATCATGCTGGGCCAAGCAGGTAACCCATCCGGCGAAGCACGTCGTGAAGGTATCCTGAAAGGCATCGCAACCTGTGACAACATTGAAATCGTGGCAGAACAGCCTGCAGATTGGGACACCGTGAAGGCTCAGACCATCACCGAAAACTGGCTGACACAGTTCCCCGATCTGGATGCGATTTCTGGTGTGACCGACGGTTACATGTACCCAGCGATTGCCGTGTCCCAGAACTCTGGCCGCGATGATATCGACTTCTATGGCTATGATGGCGACATTCCGATCATCTCTCAGATGGAAGGCGGCAACGTCAAAGCGGATATTCTGCTGTCTGGCACACGCGAAGGCTGGAACTTTGTTCAGATGGCCTACCGCATCCACAAAGGCGAAGAACTCGACAAAGTCTATGACTTCTTCACCCCACTGGTTCTGAGCAAAGCAAACCACGAGGCTGCTCTGGCAAACGGCTTTCCAGCTGATGTTCAGGTCTATCACGTGGAAGAGGCACTGGAAGTGGCTGCAAAAGGCTACCTCGAGTTCGGCCCAGATTCTGTGAAGTAAAAGCTTTGCCTTGGCGCCCATCGGGGTGCCAAGGCCCATTCAAAGGACTCCCAAGATGGCAGATATTCCGGCAACCTCTCGCCCCAGTTTCTCACTTGATGGACTGACCCTGCGCTACGCGGTTTTGGTCGGCTTGATTGTGATCGCCTCTATTGGCTTCAGCATGGCCAATGACAATTTCTACTCCATGACCAATATTGGCATTTTGCTGCGGTCCATTTCTGTTCTGTTCTTGGTGTCTATGGGCATGACCTTTGTCATGCTGACAGGCGGGATCGACCTTTCTGTTGGCTCAAACGTCGCGTTTTCCGGTGGTGTTGGGGTTGTCACCCTTGTGTCTACCGGCAGCCCTTGGCTGGGCTTTGGAGCCGCGCTCATTGCGGGCATGGCCATCGGTTGGCTCAACGGCTTCTTTATTGGCAAATTACAGCTCTCGGCCTTCATGGTGACGCTTGCGACCTTTGCCCTCGCCCGAGGTCTGGCGCTTGTGATCTATGACGCTGACTCAATCAACGTTCATGATCCGGTCTTCTTGTGGCTCGGCGGCACCAGCTGGGGCAACATGCCAGTGGTGATCCCATTCGTGATCCTGATGTTCGCAGCGCTTTCCGTGCTTTTGTATAAGACCAGCTTCGGCCGCGATGTTTATGCGACCGGATCAAACTTCAATACGGCCTTCGTCCTGGGTCGCCAGCCTGGCCGCAAACTGATCTGGGTCTATGTCCTGACAGGCGCACTTGCAGGTCTTTCAGCAATCATCACCGTTGGCAGGGTTTCTTCTGGTCAACCCTGGACCGGGCTCTATCTTGAATTTGACGCCATCACCGCCGTTATTCTAGGGGGCACCGCCCTCGATGGTGGACGCGGCAAACTGCTCGGCACGATCCTTGGAGTGCTGCTCTACGGCATCATCATCAACGGTCTCGTCCTGACAGGCACCAACCCATACCTGCAAAGCGTTATCAAAGGCGCAATTCTCTTGGGTGTTGTCCTGCTCGACACATATACACAGCGAGGTAAAGCGTGATGGGTAATCGCATCGACATGAAGGGCATCGACAAAAGCTTCTTTGCCACCCGCGCCCTGAACAATGTGAATTTCTCCTGTGTCTCAGGCGAAGTGCATGCCCTCGTTGGTCTGAACGGTGCCGGGAAATCAACCCTCATGAAAGTTCTAGGGGGGGTGATCGAGCGTGACTCTGGCACCATCGAAGTGAATGGCGCTCCGGTTGAGATCAACTCCCCCTCTGATGCCAGCGCGCAAGGCATTTCAATGATCCACCAGGAATATTCCCTGATCAACGAATTAACGGTTGCGGGCAATATTTTCCTTGGTCGCGAATTGAAAAAGAACGGCCCCTTCCTCGACAAACGTGAAATGGCACGTCAGGTAAAAGAGCAGCTGGATCGTTTCGGTCTTGATCTTGATCCCTACAAACCCATCCGCGAGTTGAACTCGGGTGAAAAACAGATCGTCGAAATTATCCGAGCGCTGATGTCAGACAGCTGGCTGATTGTGATGGACGAGCCGACCTCTGCGCTGTCAGAAGAAGACAAGGGTCGCCTTTTCGAATTCATCGACCGGATGAAAGCCGAAGGCATTTCGATCATCTATATATCGCACCATATGCCCGAAATCTTTGGCATCGCCGAACAGGTGACCGTTATGCGCGATGGCGAGATTGTTCTGTCAGAACGAACGGCGGAAACAACTGAGGACGCCGTCATTGCGACCATGACCGGCAGCGAACTTGAGAACTTTGTGAAACCCCACAAAGACATACTGGGCGAAGTTTTGGTCTCTGTTTCTGGCCTCTCAAAGAACGAAACCTATAAAGACATTTCGTTTGATGTTCACCGGGGCGAAATTCTCGTCATGACTGGTCTGCGCGGCTGTGGTGCGCCGGAACTCGCCAAGGCGATATTCGGTCTAGATGGCGACTACGAAGGCAGCATCACTTACCGGGGCAGCAAGTTGAAACCGGGGCGCGGACCAGCGGTCGCAGTGAGCGACGGTATGGGGCTTGTGACGGAAAACCGGGACAAGAACGGTATTCTCCCGCAGCTCTCAGTGCGCGACAACATCGCCCTTCCCTTCTTAGAGAAATCCCAAAAGGCGGGCATCCTTGATGGTCGTGCCATTGAAAACGTGGTTACAAAAGCGATTGCTGACACCTCCACCAAAACCTCTAGCCCGAACCAGGAAATCCGTTTCTTGTCAGGAGGCAATAAGCAGAAAATCTGCTTCTCGCGCTGGCTGGACCCTGACCTTGAATTCCTGATCCTTCTAGAGCCGACCCGTGGTATCGATGTCCATGCTAAGGCTGATATCTACCGGATCATCGAAGACATGGCTGAACGCGGGGTCGGCATTCTGATCCTATCATACGAAATCGATGAGGTGATTATGCTCGCGGACCGTGTTTTGACCCTCTACCAAGGTCAATCCATATCGGAATTCACCTATCCTAAGTTTGATAAAGACCAGATGCTTGCAGATATCGCCGGCGTTGGTCAGGCCCATTAAAGGAACCAAAGATGTATTATCAGAGCTTTATTGATAACGAGTTCATCGACGCCTCAAACGGCGCGCGGATGTCCGTTGCAAACCCGGCAACGGGCGAGCAATGGGCCGAGGTTCCAGCCTGCACCGGCGACGATGTTGCGCGCGCTTTGGCCAGCTCGCAAAAGGCACAAAAGGACTGGGCGCTTCTGCCGCCCATCCAACGGGCCCAACACATCTATGCGATTGCAGAGGGTATCGAAAAAGAGCGTGACCTGTTTGAGGAGCTACTTGTTAAAGAACAGGGTAAATCCCGTGCCGAGGCCGCAGGTGAAGTCACGGATACGATCCGGTACATGACCTATTCAGCCGAAGCAGCGCGCCGTCTGCGTGGGGATATCTTCCCGTCTGATAACCCACGAGAGCAGCTCTTTATCTACAAAGTGCCTTACGGCGTGACGCTTGGCTTAATGGCGTACAACTACCCGCTTGCATTGATCGGGCGTAAAGTTGGCCCCGCGCTTGTGACGGGCAACACCATGATCATCAAGCCGCACGAAGCGACCCCTGTGACTGCTTCGGTGTTCTGTCGCATCGTGAAAGAAGCTGGCGTGCCTGCGGGCGTGATCAATATGGTCACCGGCACTGGCGCCGAAGTCGGCGCGCCGCTCACCGAAAGCCCGATTGTACGTATGATCACCCTGACAGGCTCTATCCGCGCCGGTCAGATGATTGCAGAGGCCTCAGCGAAGAACATCACGGCGCTGTCTCTGGAGCTTGGGGGCTCGGCACCATTCATCGTTCTGAAAGATGCAGATATTGATGCTGCAGTCGAAGCAGCGGTCATCGCACGTTTCGCCAACGCCGGTCAGGTCTGTATCTGCAACGAAACCGTATTGGTCGAAGAGGCCATCGCTGATGAGTTCACAGAAAAGCTGTTGAAACGCGCGGCCGAAGTCAAACTGGGCGATCCGGCCACCAATGGTGGCATGGGGCCGATCACCACACCTGCGGCACTGGAACGTGTCGAGCGCATCGTCGCGGGCTCCGTTGCAGGTGGTGCGAAAATCGCCATTGGTGGCAAGCGTCCGACCGAAGCGGAGTTCCAAGGCGGGAACTGGTTTGAGCCGACGGTTCTGGTGGACGCAACACCAGAAACCGCAGCGGTTCAAGAAGAGATCTTCGGGCCTGTTCTACCAATCGTGCGCGTGAAGGATTACGAAGAAGCGCTGGCCATCGCCAATGATCGTCCTGATGGTCTCTCAGCCTATCTCTGGACACAGAACCCATCCGTTTATATGGACGCAATCCAACGTATGGAAACCGGCACAATCTTCCTGAACACCGGTATCATTGGCTACATCCAAGGCTATCACAATGGCCACAAACTCAGCGGTGTGGGTGGCGAGGATGGCGTACATGGTATCGAAGGATACCTGCAAAAACGGACGGTCTATCAGAAGTTCTGATCAACCAAGATCGCATGTCGCAAATAGAAAGCGCCCCAGATTGGGGCGCTTTTTCATTTCTGATTTATTATGTTCAAGCCAGATCAACCCCGAACCATTCAAAGGCGTTGTCGCTCTCGTTGATCCAGCCATGCTCTGCATTCGGCGGGAACATGATCAAATCACCAGCCGCAAAAGGCAGGCGGTCTGTCTCTTTTCCGTCGGCGTTGTATAGCGTGAGCTGGCCACTGCCCTGTGTCACATAAAGCGCGTAGTCGTTTGGACCCGCATGCATTGGAACTTCGCCGCCCGCGGGCACGCGCCCCTTGGCAAAGGTCACACCTTTGCCAGGCAATTCGGCGAGTACTGCATATTCAATGCCGAGTTCCGGAACCGCATCAAACTTAGGTGTGTCTTTGGTCTCACTCCTGTCACTCACGTGAATAATCTTGGCCATTCGCCCGCTCCTCTTGCTTTGCGGTTTGCTTCATTCGGCGGCGACGCGCGGCGTATCAATACCAATGCGTTCGGCGCGCTGCGCCTCCAGAGAGGCTTGCTGACGCACTGCAGAATATCGGTCGATGGCAACCGCCGCCAAAAGCACAGACCCACGCACGATGTCATAGATGTAGGGCGAGGCATTCATCAGGTTCAGGCCATTGTCGATCAACACAAGAAAGACCGCTCCGATGACAGAACCGACTACGGTTCCAGACCCACCACTGAGTTTTGTCCCACCCAAGATCACAGCCGCAATCACGGTAAATTCGATCCCGATCCCGATGCCTGATTGCAACCCGCCAACCCGTGCAAGCAGGATCAGTGCCGCAATTCCAGTCACCAATCCACTAAAGCCGTAGACAAGGATTAAAACCTTGTCGACAGGCAGATTTGTTTCTTTGGCAGAGCGTTCAGAATTCCCAATTGCGCGCGTATACACACCAAGCCGCGTGCGACTTAGCACGTAGACCCCAATGATCAGCACCACGATCAATATCAAGATTGGCACCGGAATGCCCAATATGCGGCCATTGCCTATAAAACCCATCTCACGCGGTACTGGAATGTTCTGTGCCCCCGTCAAATGGATCGCCGCACCACGATAGATGGAATACGTTGCCAGTGTAGTAATCAGAGGCGAAATCTTGAACTTCACCACCAATAGCCCGTTCAAAGCCCCCAACAGGGTCGCGCAGGTGATCGTAGCCGTGAAGGCGATCAAATAGCTCTCTGTGTCCATGTAGAGCTGCGCAAACAGCGCAGAGGTCACAAAGAGAATGGCTCCAACCGAAATATCAATGCCCGCGGTGAGGATAATAAAGGTCATCCCAATGGCCATGATAGCTGTCACACTGGACTGCACCAAAATGGCCTGAAAATTCGACAGGGTCAGAAAAACCGGTGACACAACGGATAGAATGCCCGCCAGCACAATGGTCGCCAGTGCAATGGCCACCCATTTCTGACGCGACATCAAGGATCGAAGTTTCTGGCTCATACTTCTGCCTCCCCACCGGCACTTGCGGCAAGTGAAATGATTTTGACTGCGTCGTAGTCTTCGCGCTGAAACTCCCCGACAACGCGCCCTTTGCGCATCGCCAACATGCGGTGAGTGGTGTGTAGGAGTTCTGGCAAATCAGAGGATACAATCACGATGGTTTTCCCAGCGCGCGCCAAATCTGCAATCGCCGCGTGAATGTCGAACTTTGCCCCAATATCCACGCCTTTGGTCGGCTCATCGAAAATGAGAATTTCCGGGTCCATCGCCAGCCAACGACCCAGCAGCACTTTTTGCTGGTTGCCCCCTGACAGATCGCTCACATCGTTTTCGATATGTGGAATGGATACGTTCATTGTGTCCACAACCTCACCGGCCTTACGGCGCTCACCCCGAAAACCAAAGCCAGAAAGCTTGCGTTTCACAAAAGCCAGAATTGCCGAAGCGGAGAGGTTTTCACGCACTGGACGGTTTAAGAACAGGCCGTTGCTGCGCCGATCTTCTGTGATGTAGCAAAGCCCGCGCGCCTTCAGGCCTGCAACAGATCGATCTTTGACCACCTCGCCATGGGCAACGATCTCACCTGTGGCGCGGCGTAGACCAAAGATAGCTTCGGCCACCTCAGTCCGTCCAGCGCCCATAAGGCCAGATATCCCCAAGATTTCACCTTTATTGACGCTGAAAGTGACGTCCTTGAAATCGGTACCGGATAGCCCACGCACTTCTAGGCCGACCTCGTCAGTTGGCGCGGTCAGATCAACCTGCGCATCTTTCAGAGTGCGCCCGACCATCATCTCTTCTAAGGCGCGTTGGGGCACATCTGCGAGTGCACCCTGCCCCACCTGCTGCCCATCGCGCAGCACAAGGAAAGTGTCACAGACGCGGTAAATCTCTTCCATGAAGTGAGAGATAAAGATGATGCCAAGCCCGCGCTCTTTCAGCTTATCAATGATGGCAAATAGCTTTTCACGTTCAACCGCTGTCAGCGAGGTCGTGGGTTCATCCAGGATCAAAACACGATCTGCATGCAAAAGCGCTTTGGCGATTTCCACCACCTGCTGTTTGCCTGCGCCCAGAGTTTCAATCAAAGCACGCGGATCAATTTCGATCCCAAGAAAGTCGATCTGCTCTTTTGCGATCTTTTCTGCCTTAGCCCAATTCACGCGGGCGGATGGTCCGGGCAGATCCGATACACAGATATTTTCTGCAACCGTCAGAGACCCAAACAAAGACAGCTCTTGGTGAACAGCCGACACGCCGTGTTCAGCGGTGTTGATCCGCTCAACGGCTTGCCCATTGACCAAGATCTCTCCTTCGGTCGGTTCCAACAACCCGCAGAGCATGTTCTTCGTTGTGGATTTCCCTGCGCCATTTTCACCGACCAGAGCCAATGCCTCGCCGGGGCGAAGGTCAAATTCAACACCATTCACGACAACCTTGCCTGAAAAGGATTTTTTCAATCCCCGGACAGAGATCGCGGGTTTTACCGATTGATGCTGCATCATGCCCGCCCTCGTGCGCCAAGACGCATCGCAAGATAGGTACCAAGGAATATCAGAACGCCCTGAATGATCAGCTGATCATAGAACGGTATTCCCACAAGGTTCAGACCGTTTGTCAGGATCGCCAAAATGGCAACGCCCAGCAATGTGCGTTCGACAGAGCCTTCACCTCCGTTCATACCTGTACCACCCAGAACAACGGCACCGATGATGATCAGCAAAAGCGTGTCGCCGACACCCGGAATAGCGTTGCCTAGATTGGCGATTGAAATGAAACCGGCAGCGCCCGCCATGGCGCCTGCAAAAAGGTAGACGCTGAACTCAATGAAACGCGTGTTGATGCCAACATGGCGCGCGGCATCTTCGTTAGAGCCAACCAACATCACATACCGCCCCCAGGTGGTCTGAGACATGGCGAAGGCAGACAAAAGCACCAATGCCAGAGCAATCAGCGTGACAGCCGGAATGCCCATCCAAACCATAAAGCCAAAGTCGAGCATCCAAAACGGTGTGCCTTTGACCGCAATCCCCTGGCTAAGCACAAAGGCGATCCCGCGTGCAATCAGCTGTGTCGCCATGGTTGTGATGAAGGGCGTCAGGCGAAAATACCCGATCAACACTCCATTCAGCGCACCAAACCCAAGGCCCACAATCACAGCCGTCACGGCTCCTAGCGCCACATTGTCTGTTTCGGCCATCACAAGGCCGGCAATGACCGCGCTGGCGCTGATCACCGTCGAAATCGAGAGATCAATCCCCCCTGCCAGAAACACAACCGTCATGCCAATCGCGGCAATCAGGACGACAGCATTCGCGCCCAGCATGGCCTCGAAGTTACCGGTCGTCAGAAAAAAGGGAGATAATAGAGAAAATCCAACCAACAGCACCGCGATAATCTGCAAAGCTGGGTAGGATTTCAGAAACTTCAAAACAGGCTGCACGCACTCATTTCCTTAAATCGAAAACCCCGCGCTTGATGTGGCGCGGGGTCTGAATGGGTTTGCTTACTTAGGTGCGCCCCAGATTTTGGCTTTGTTCGCTTCTGCGTCGGCAGCCGTATAAAGGTTGCCACCCACGTAGTTCAGACGATCAACAGACTCGCCAGCCAGGATTTTTGCAGCCAGATCAACCGCTTTCCGACCCGTCGCCTCTGTCCCCATGACGACAAATGCATCTGCTGTCCCGGACAGAACCGCTTGATATCCGTCGTTAGATCCATTCACGCCGGTGATCACAACGTGACCATCTTTACCCGTCGGCATCAGTTTCCCAAGGTCAGTCAGAACAGTTTCAACCGCTGGAATATGCGTGTCTGTTGCCGCAAAAACTGCAGCTACATCCGGGTTTGCTTGGAAAGCGTTCTGCGTGCCAGACAATGCGCGCGCGGAATCCCAATCTGTCGGCACTTCGATCAGATTAACGTTTTCCAAAGACGCAATACCTTCGCGGAACCCCTTAGAGCGGTCGATGCCGTTCTGATCGTTAAGAGCCCCAATCAATTCGACAATTGTGATTGGCCCTTCTTTGCCAGCTAGAACATCAGCGGTGTATTCACCAGCAAGACGACCATCAATCAAAGAGTCTGGCCCCACAAAGGCCTGAACCACGCGGCTGTCAGGCAGGTCACGGTCATAGGCAACAACCGGAATATCTGCGCGCTTTGCAGCAAGCAAAGCACGTTCAATTGTGTTCTGGTCCACAGCACACACCAAGATTGCGTCAACACCCTGAGCGATCAGGGATTGAATCTGCGCGTTCTGCTGTTGCGCATCGCCATCTGCGACCACTTCTATAACGTCATAACCACGATCTGCTGCTTCAGCCTTAATGCCATCGTTCACCGCAACGCGGCTTTCAAACAATTGGTCTACGGACAAGCCGATGGTGATTTCAGCGAACGCTGCACTTGCAGTCAGCATGGCGCCAGCCACCACTGCTCCGAAAATCTTCTTCATGATCTAAGTTCCTCCAAAAACGATCAACCGCGGCGAAACTCGTGCCGCGGATTTAATACAAACCGAGTCCTCCTCAGGCTCACTTTCATTTAAGCAAGTAATTTTTATATATGCAATAACAGATATTATTTAGGACAAAATTCTTGGTTTTAGACGCCGCATTGAGGATCATGCGGCTGCATCGGTTCTCGCAATCGAAGTAGCAAACAGCGCCCGTTAGACGGATTAGCCTCTCTGCGCTGCAGAACGAATTACTGGCCTAGAGCTCTGCATTGGGCCATTTAACCTTCCCAACCGTGGACTAGTTAATCCCGACATCACTGAGTCGAGTCTCAGAGTCGGACGCGATCATCGCGCCTGAGAAATTCCGCCTTCATCTATCGGGTTCTAGTGAAATCTCACTTATCAGTTTAGATCTGCGGTCGAAAACGTCCGGTAGTTGTCCAGAAAAGTTGCATCGGTTGCCGTTCCATTTTCGTCCCCTTGGGGAGATCTCGCTGACCAAATCAAACTACGCATTCCTGAACACTATCTGAACAATGTCATGTTCAACCCGATTTGAGAACTCGTATCGATGACCAGGTGCTCCTAAAGATAAGGCGTGATTGGTTGCGCGAACACGGAAAACTCTGAGCATATCTATAACGTCCTTGATCATGCGGGCGTTCAATATCGATCTGACATCGGTATTCATAGCTCCCACATGGGATATTCGATGATCGCGATGAATTTGGCGGTTGGTGTGATTGAACCATTTGGTGCCGGACTTTGGCGCGTAAATGGCGTGGTCACTCGGCCGTTTGAGCCAAGCGTTGAATATTTTTAAGTCATTGCGACGCCTGAAGGGCTGCCCTCCACAAAACACCTTGAGGCTTTGTGCAAATTCTCAGGCATGTCGCTGCGGAAACCGCCGCTCGGTAGTGCACGCATAAAAATACCCACCGCATGTCACGGTGGGTATCACTTGGATTATCCCGAAGTCGCTTTAATAGGTTGCACGCCCACCTGATAGGTCGAAGACGAACCCTGTTGTGTATGAGCAGTCTTCGGAGCACATGAAGGAGACCATTGAGGCGATCTCATCGATGGTGCCAGGGCGTCCCATTGGGATTTTGGACAGCATGTAGGCCAACTGTCCTTCTGTGACGTCATCCAGCATCTCTGTGCGGATCACGGCCGGGCACAGCGCGTTCACGCGGATATTGGAGGTCGCCAGTTCTTTGCCAAGAGATTTGGTGAGGCCGATCACCGCCGCCTTGGAAACAGAGTAAGCCGAGGCGTTCGGGTTGCCTTCCTTGCCCGCAATCGAGGCAATGTTTGCAATGCGCCCGTAGTCTGATTTCTGCATGATTGGCACAATGGCCTTACAAGTGTGGAAGATCCCGTTGAGGTTTACTTTCTGCACAGCGTACCATGTCTCGATCGGGTACTCGGTTACAGGTACATTGACCCCGGCGATCCCTGCGGAGTTTACCAGCAACTCAATCCCACCAAGCTCCACCTCTGCCTGCGCCGCAGCCGCTTCGACGTTGGCATAATCGCTGACATCAACACGCTGTGTGATAACCGTGCCAAGCGACGATAGCGTGTCTTTGGCCTTAGCCAGGGTCTCTTCACTGATGTCCCACAGCGCTACAGAGGCACCACTTTCCAGAAAGCGTTTTGCAACCGCAAACCCCATGCCGCGCGCGCCTCCGGTGATCACGGCGCGACGCCCCTTCAGATCAAATTGGTTCATAACTTCACCACGGTCTGAGCTTGTTCACCCAATCCTTCGATGCCAAGCGTGACCTTGTCGCCAACATTCAGCCAGACCTGCGGGTCCATGCCTGCACCCACACCCGGAGGGGTGCCTGTACAAATTAGATCGCCTGGCTGCAGTTCAGTAAATTCGCTCAGGTAGCTCACGATGGTCGCCACATCAAAGATCATCGTGTCGGTATTGCCGGTTTGCATCCGCGTGCCGTTCACATCCAGCCACATGGACAGCGCCTTGGCGTCATCCAGCTCATCGCCTGATACAATCACGGGACCGGTTGGGCAGAAATTCGGGAAGCTCTTGCCCTTGGCCCATTGGCCGCCGCGCTCCATCTGCCAGGCACGCTCGCTCACATCGTTCACCAGCACATAGCCCAGAACATGTTCCAGCGCGTCGTCTTTGGAGATGTTGAGCGCTTTCTTCCCAATCACAATGCCCAGCTCAACTTCCCAATCCAGCTTGGTCATCTTCTCGCTAAACAGGATGTCATCGTTTGGACCGCAGTAGGTCACAGAGGATTTGTTAAACAGGATCGGCTCATCAGGCACTGGCAGGCCCGCCTCCACTGCATGGTCAGAGTAGTTCAGACCGATGCAGTAGATATTGAACGGCTGCGCAGAGGGTGGTGCGATCCGTTTGCCTTCGATATCCGCAACGGGCAGCGTGGTTGGATCCACGGATTTCAGCTGATCAATCACCTCTGGCGTCAAAGAGCGCGGGCCGAAGTCGCCAACAATGCTGGAAGCGTCTCGCGCCACGCCATCAGCGTCCAGGATGCAGGGAGTTTTGGAACCATCTCGGTCCCCATAGCGCATCAGTTTCATAATCAGCTATCCTTCTTATTCGCTTTGCCCCACCATGTATTGGCAAGGGCCTGACCAGCCGCAAAACTGTTCTGGCCAAGTTGATCTTGAATGCGCAGGCATTCGTTCCATTTTACCATCCGCTCAGAGCGCTGGAAGGAGCCAACCTTCAACTGACGCCCACCGAGACCGGTGCTGAGATGAGAGATCGAGGCGTCTTCGGTTTCACCCGAACGTGCAGAGACAATCGTACCCCAGCCTTTTTCTTGCGCGGCTTTGAAGGTCTCAATCGCTTCTGTGATTGTCCCGATCTGGTTCACCTTAATCAACACTGCATTACAGGCGTTATCAGCCTGCGCCTCGCGCACCAGATCCGCGCTGGTCACCAGATAATCATCTCCAATGATCTGCACCCGGTCCCCAAAACGGCGGGTGAACTCAATTGTGCCTTCTTGGTCGTCTTCGCCAAGCGGGTCTTCGATCGAGGCAATCGGATAGGCATCCAGCCAGCCGCCAAGCATGTCAATCAACTGACCGCTGTCCATGTCGCGATCTTCCAGCGCCAGACGATAAGTGCCGTTTTCGCCAAATTCAGACGCCGCGATGTCCAAAGAGATCACCACGTTCTCGCCTGGCTTTTCCCCTGCCTTTTCGATGGCTTGAACTAGGGTCTCTAGTGCTTCTTCATTGCTTTTGAAGACCGGCCACCAGCCGCCTTCATCCGCCACACCAGCGAGGTTGCCACGTGAGGCCATAATATCGCCAGCGGCAAAGTAGACCTCATTGGTGACTTCCATGACCTCATCAAAGGTCTTGGCACCCGGCACCATGATCATGAAGTCCTGAATATCCACGCGGCGACCCGCATGCGCCCCGCCGCCAAAGATCTGGACTTCAGGCAGAGGCAAGGATGGCGTGCAACCATAAGCCTTAGCCACGTGACGCCACAATGGTTCACCTGCATCTGCAGCTGCCGTATGCAGCAACGCCAACGAGGTCGCAACGGTCGCATTGCCGCCCAGAGTTTCTTTCAGAGCCGATGGGTCCAGCTCTAAAATCGCGTTGTCTGCCCCCTGCTGGTCATAAATATCACGCCCCACCAAAGCAGAGGCAATTGGACCGTTGACGCTGGCCAGAGCCTTCTCGATGCCCTTCCCCTGCAAGACAGGGCCACCATCGCGAAGATCGATGGCCTCTCGTGTCCCGCGAGACGCACCTGCCGGCGCGATGGCGCGCCCCAGTTTGCCGTTTTCCAGAAACACATCGACTTCGACCGTCGGATGCCCACGAGAATCCCAGACCCGACGTCCAGTGATTGATTTGATTGCCGTCATGAACGAATGTCCTTCAGTACATTGGCGAGTGTTTCAACGAGTGTGTCCAAGTCGGACACAGGTGATTTGATCAGTGGGATAGAAAGACGACGCACAGCCTCGCGCCCCGTTTCATCCAAATATTCAACAGGGGATTTGCCATCCACACGTGCCAGCATCAGAGCGGGCAATAACCGACAGATCTTGGCCTCTAGGGCGGCAGGATCTTCCCAAGCGATGTGCGGCGCATAGGCCGACCAATACTGACCCATCTGCCCCAGCAGGCTTTCTGTCGATCCCGGCAAATGCACAGCTTTCAAAATCAGATGGTTCAGACAGAAAGACACGTCAAAACTCGCGTCCCCCATCGTCGCGCATTCTGCATCCAGGACCAAAGGCACATCGCCCCGGAACAGAATATTCTTTGGGCTCACATCCCCGTGCACCAAAACATTGCTGCTCTCATACAGCATGTCCTCAAGCGGTTTGATCTGTCCCGCCAGATCAGGATGGTTCTCGGCCGTGAAGCTCAGATAGGGCTCGATCCGCAGCGCCCGGAAGTCATCCCGGTTTTGGAAGGCAGCGGTGTCAAAACCCTCTGCAGCAGAAGCCTTGTGCACCTGACCCAACATATCGGCGACACGCGCGGCCTCTCCCCGATCAGGCGCTTCCTCAAGAAGCGACTCCTTCCAAAGATAGACCCCCTTACCGTCCAGAAACTCCATGGCAAACCCGTGCTCTTTCTCGGAGCGGCCAAAGAGTTTCACTGAGCTATCAGGCAGGATATCTGCGGCCACCTTGAGCCAAGCATATTCAGCCGCATTCCGGTGCACAGGCGCCTGCCAATCCGCTGCCACACGCAATTTTGCCAAGGCAAATTTCACGCAAATCTTCTGCGTCGGCAGCGCCACCATCGCAATATCAGACGCCACCCCGCCGGTCAGCGGACGTACTTCAGACACATCCTCCCGTGCCCCAAGGCCAAGCTCGACCACAAGGTCACGGCAACGTTGTTCTAACTCGGTGGGCACGGATGATTTCCCTTGTATTGTTCACGTGAACAATTAGTCTAAAAATTGTATTTCCGTCAAGACAGGATTTGACAACTTTGTTAAAAGCGCTGGAACCGAAGGGAAAAAACTTGTCTAACCGCGTGACCATCAAATCGATCGCAAAGGATCTCGGCATTTCGCATATGACCGTGTCGCGTGCCCTGTCTGATCATCCCAATGTCAACAAAGCCACGCGCGATATGATCCTCAACCGAGCACGTGAACTTGGCTATGTCAAAAACGCAGCCGCCAAGGCCATGCGCGGCGATGGCACAAAGATCGTCGGGCTGCTTCTGCCCAATATCATCAACGAATTTTATGCCCGCTTCGCGAACGCATTGGCCCTGGCCTGCGAGAAGAACTCGCTGCATCTGATCATCCATCTGACCAATGACGACATCGACCAAGAATACGCAGCATTAGAGCGCTTACGGGAAGTTCAGGCCATGGCCGTTCTTATGGTCCCTGCCCCGCGCCACGCAACCAATGACGTCACCCAGACATTTGGCCATAATATCATCCAGCTTGTGCGGGAACGCCCAATCGATGGCACCAGCGCCACTGTCTTGGTCGATGACCACAGCGCCATTCAGGAGGCCGTAGCATATCTGGCAAAGCAGGGTCATACGGAGATCGGCTATATTGGTGCCAACAACAAGCTCTCATCTGGTCAACAACGTCTGGCGGCCTTTCGCGCAGGGCTCGCAACCGCCGGTCTCAGCGAAAACCACGAACTCGTGCACACCGCCACCCCCTCCTTTGAAATGGGCCACGCCTGCACTGGCATGCTGTTAGACGGAAAAACTGCAACCGCGCTCATCTGTGGCGGCGTTGAAATATCAAACGGTGCGCTTGCGGCGCTTATGGATCGGGAAAAAGACCCCCACAAGGACATTGCCTTCATCGGATATGGTGACCCATCATTCTACGCGTGGATCGCAGGTGGGATTTCGACCATCAAATTGCCGATAGATCAACTTGCGCAGCAAGCCATGCACCTGTTGCAGAATACCGAGGACACCCCCCTAAACTCAGACGCCCTGAAGGCCACCCTCACTCTTCGACCATAGTTGATCACCTTGAAATCGGTGCTACTCAGTGCTACTTAGGCAAGAGGAGCACCTCATGACTGTTAAATCCTCAATCTCTCTTACCGACGACCAATTCGCCTTTGCCAAAGCAATGGTGGAGACAGGTCAATTCTCAAGCCTTAGTGCTGTCCTACAGCAAGGCGTTGAAATCTTGCGTAAAAAACAAGAGGATGATGTGCTGGAACGCGACGCTCTCCGGGTTCTATTGCAGCAGCGCGCAAAGGCACCAACCGTGTCGGCTGATGAATTTGATACAGGCCTGACCGATATGTTGGCTCGGAAACGCGTGGCCTATGGCCTGGACACTTAAATTTGCCGAAGGGGCAGAGCGTGACTTTGCGCTGATTTTCGACCATCTCGTGGACAGCTATATCGGGTTCGGAGAACCGCTTTCTGCTGCGCTAGATCACGCAGAAAACCGCGTGCTGGATATTCGGAAAGAAGCAGATCGTATCCTAATCGCGCCACATCGTGGTTCAGCGACTGACGACATCTTACATGGGTCGCACCAACTGACATTGGGGCAATCCACCTATTGGTTCCGCATCGATGAAGCTGAACAGATTGTCGTGGTTCTGGCAGTTTTTTTCGGAGGTCAGGATACAAGGCGAAAAATGCTTTTGCGCCTGCTTGAGGGCCCTCAATAGACCTGCGCCAGAGGTGGGCGACAATGCAATATTGGTGCTTTCAGCTCAGCAGAGAAAAGATTGCGTCGAATTCTGCTTTGACAATACCGCTGCTGATTTCTTCCAGATCAGCAGTGATTTACCGAGAACTTACTTTCCCGCCCCCATATCACATTGCCCCTCCCCAGCGAGCCTGCCCAAGTGTTCACCGGGACAGGCGGTGGAATCTACCGGCCCATCCAGCCGCCATCGACGACCAGAATCTCGCCGTTTACGTAACTCGCAGCATCGGATGCTAGAAACACAACTGGTCCTGCGAAATCTTCGGGTGTACCCCAGCGCCCTTGCGGAATCCGTTCTAGGATGGCTTTGGAACGCACTGGATCATCTTGTAGGGCCTGGGTGTTGTCTGTGGCGATATAGCCTGGTGCGACAGCATTCACGTTCAAACCTTTGCCCGCCCATTCATTTGCCAAGGCTTTGGTCAACTGGCCAATCCCGCCCTTTGATGCAGCATAACCCGGCACAGTGATACCACCTTGGAAGGTTAGCAACGACGCTGTGAAGATGATTTTTCCGCTTCCACGTTCAATCATGCCACGGCCAATCTCGCGTGACAGAATGAACTGTGAAGACAGGTTCACATCAATGACTTCATCCCAGATCTCATCTTCGTGTTCCGCTGCGGGCGCGCGTTTGATGGTGCCTGCGTTATTGACTAAAATGTCTGGCTTAACGCCATCCGCCTCTAATTGAGCCGCAAACCCACGCATGGCATCGCGATCTGAGAAATCGCACTGATAGGCTTTGAAATTTCGGCCAATCTCGCGCACTGATTTTTCGACTGCGCTGCCTTCAAGTTCCAAAGATGCGCTGACACCAACGATATCTGCACCTGCTTCTGCAAGGGCCTCGGCCATGCCCCGCCCAATACCGCGTTTGCAACCGGTGACGAGTGCGGTTTTTCCGGTCAGATCAAAGCTCGACAGAATGCTCATGCGAAATCTCCAACTTTGATTAGGCTTTTCATTGCGGTTGGGGTGCTGTCCAACGATTCAAACGCCGCTTGGATGTCTGACAACGGGCTGACGTCAGTGATGATGGTTTCCGCATCGATCACGCCAGTGGCCACAAGCGAAATCGCGTGTTCGTAGTCTTCTGGTTCATAAACACGAGCGCCGATCAGCTTCAGTTCGCGCCAGAAGTACTGGAACATATCAACGGTTGGCTTTTTCGCGTGGATGGCCACCATCACGATCCGGCCGCGTGTCGCTGCGACAGCGGTTGTGGCGTCAACACCTGGCTGAGAGCCAGACACTTCGAACACGACATCCGCACCTTTGTTGCCGGTCTTTTCATTGACGATGGCAACCAAGTCTTCTTTGGCTGGGTTCACGGTGTCAAAGCCAAGCTTTGCCGCAACCGCCAAACGGTTTTCGTTCACTTCAGATACGATCACTTTGCCACCTGCATCACGGGCCACCATGGCGACCAAGATACCAATTGGGCCGCCGCCGACAACAACTACGTCTTCGCCTTCTTTCAGCTCAGATAGGCGCACATCGTGGCAGGCCACTGCAACCGGTTCAACCAACGCTGCGTGATCCAGTTTCATGTCGTCAGGCAATGCGTGAACGGTAAAGGCTGGAACGGTCCACAGCTCTTGCATGGCGCCATCAGTATCAAGGCCTAGGAATTTCATGTTGTGGGACACATGCGGATACCCCGCTTGCGACGCTGGACAGTCCAGATCAGGGTCCAGTGGGCGCACGGTCACTTTCTGACCGGCGTCAAAACCCGTGACACCACTGCCAACATATTCGACAACACCTGACATCTCATGGCCAACAATCCGGTTATGACCGACACGCGCGTCCATATTGCCGTGAAACACATGCATATCGGTGCCACAGATGCCACAATAAGCGACCCGAATTGTCACTTCTCCAGATGCCGGCTTAGGGACCGGAACCTGTTCGACAGCAAATGTCTTGTCGCCGCGATAGAACGCGGCTGCCATCGTTTGGTTACTCATGAATGCATTTCCTTATGTGCGTCTTCAAGTTTGCCCCAATCAAAAGTCACGCCAACACCCGGTGCCATTGGTGCGAGTGCCATGTTATTTTCGATCTGAAGCGGTTGTGTTGTGTATTGGTCAATTGGGAAAGAGTGGACCTCGATCCATCCGCGGTTTTTCTGTGCCGAAACAAGGCTTACATGCAGTTCTTGCATACCATGCGAACAGATGGTCACATCATGTTTGCGGCTTAATTCGGCCACTTGCAGCCAACCTGTAATGCCACCACAATTTGAGGCGTCTGGCTGTACAAATCCTAGGCTTGCTTGATCAAAAGCATATTCGAATTCGTGGATTGTGTGTAGGTTTTCTCCCATTGCCAACGGGATGTTCGTATGTTTCGCGATCTCGCCAAAACCTTTGTAATCATCGGGGATCGTAGGCTCTTCAAACCAGACCAGATCAAAGGGTTCAAAGGCCTTGGCCGCTTTGATCGACTCTTCGACAGACATCGAATAATTGGCGTCCACCATGAATTTGATATGAGGCCCAATCAGCTCTCGTACGGCTTTGATACGTTCAATATCTTCTTCAAGCGTAGGCTGGCCAATTTTGATTTTAACGGCCTTAAATCCGCGATCCAAATAGGATTGAATGGATGAAAGCAGTTTCGGCAATGAGAAGTTCAAATCGATGCCACCGGCATAGGCAGGGCACTCTGGATTTTTGCCGCCAAGGTACTGCCAAAGCGGTTTGCCCGCCGCTTTACAGCGTAGATCCCACAATGCAATGTCCACCGCTGAAATCGCAAAGGACGCGATGCCGCCACGTGCCACGTAATGCAGGTGCCATTGCATTTCTTCATAGATGTCTTCAACGTTCGAGGCGTCTTGGCCGACCAACCAGCCGGCCAAGTCATGTTCAATCATCGCAGCGATCGCCCGGCCACCTTTACCACCGGTATAGGTATAGCCTGTTCCCTCAGATCCATCGGCCAACTGAACCGTTGCAGTGACCAATTCAAAGTGAGTGTGGTCACCGTGTTTTGCGTCCGAGAGAACCTCGGCCAGCGGGACATCAAAGACCCGAACGGTGACTTTGGCGATCTTTGCCATTTTAGATAGTTCCTTTCTTTGCCGTGCTTGCAACACGGCTTTGGAAAACGATCACCACGAATAAAAAGGCACCACGGATAACCATCTGCCAATATGCGCTGAGGCTGATCACCCCACGACCGTTTTCAAAGTTTAGAATGTTAAAGACGAGCCCCAAAAGAAGCGCACCGGCAACCGTGGCCGAAATCGATCCCATGCCGCCTGTCAAAAGCGTTCCGCCGACAACAACGGATGCGATGGCTGAAAGCTCCCAGCCGACGCCTTCCAAAGGCTGCCCTGCTCCAAAGCCAGAGGCCAAGAACAGACCGGCCATACCAGCGCAACCACCGCTGATCACATAGACCAGCACTTTGGCGCGGTTCACATTGAGGCCCATCATCATACTGGCGTCTTCACCGCCACCGATGGCCAAAACCGTGCGACCCAAAGACGTCTTTTCAAGCAGAATCCAAAGGCCGAACACCAGAATGATCGTGATCACGATGGTCCATGGCAGGATGCCAAAAGCCTTTTCCAGTCCCAGTTTGGTGAAATTGGAGGTCCAATCGATGGAAACTGTCTGAGCTCCAGAAATCACCAGAGCACCGCCTTTGGCCCCCAACATAGTGGCCAAAGTGGCAATGAACGGCGGGATGCGCATCGCCACAACGAAGAAGGCATTTAACCCCCCGATCGCCATGCCCGCAGCTACCGCGCCGGGCAAAGCCACCTGCACACCATAGGGTGACAGATAAGCCGCAACCACTGACGTGAAAGCTGCAACGGACCCCACTGATAAATCAATTCCGCCGGTCATGATGACAAAGCACATGCCCACCGCAATCACAATAAACATCGCGTTGTAGTTCAGAAAAGACGAGATGTTATAAGAGCCGCCAAAGTTCTCGTAGCGCATCAATCCAAAGAGAATTAGCGCCACCAGGGTAATCCAAACACCCAAGCTGTGCGTGTTGCCTTGAATGTAGCGGCGCAGGTCGAAAGCAGAAGTATCAAGCATCTGACTCACTCCTTCCGTGCTTGCTGGACATAGACCGCCAGCACGATAATGCCTGCCTTTGCGATCAGCGCGACTTCGTCGGCGACCCCATTGGCGAGCAGTGTGTATTTAACAAGCTGAATGATCACGGCACCCAAAATGGCTCCGAAAATGGGTGCTTTGCCGCCTTGCAGCAGCGTGCCCCCAACAACCGCCGCAGCAATCGCATCCAGTTCCATCAAATTACCGATCCGTGCCGCATCCGAGGCCGAGTTGATCGCAACAACGATCAAACCCGCCAACCCAGACAGGCCCGCACAGATCACATAGGCTCCGATCTTGACCCGTTTCACCGGCACGCCAGACAGCTGTGCCGCGCGCTCATTGCCGCCAACGGCAAGCAATTGACGCCCAAAGACCGTGTAGGCCATGACCCACCAGACGATGACCGCAATGATCAGCACCAAATAGCCCTGAAACGGGATGCCAAGGATCTTACCAGTCCCCAAATAGCTAAACGCCGGATTCGAGAAGGTTTGCAGATTCCCGTTAGTCAGAACCAGCGCGATACCGCGACCCGAGATGAAGAAAATCAAGGTGGCCACGATAGGCTGAACATTCAGTAGGCTCACCAAGGCACCGTTAAAGACTCCACAGGCCAAGGCCACAACGATTGGAACAATGATCGACAAAACCAGACCCAGTTCAGGGTTTGCTTCTGCGAAGGGAGACGTGAAAATCAACGGAGCTAATGCGCCAGACAATGCCATGATTGCCCCGACACTCAGGTCGATACCACCTGTGGCGATGACCAGCGTCATTCCAACGGCGACGATAGCAATGGTCGCCACTTGGCTGATGTTCACAAACAATGTTTGTGGATGCAGAAAGTTTGGTGTGACGAGAACGTTGAACAAAAGGATCACCAGCAGTGCAAATGCACCGCCATGACGTGTGATCATACTCCAGTCGAATTTTGGGCCAGCCGGTTTTGGCGAGTTATCCATAGCGTTATTTTCCATGGTCATGCCGCTGCCTCCCCGTGGTGTTGGGCAATGGCCGCAATCAGGCTTTCTTCTGTGACCCCCGGATTTTCCAGCTCTGTGATGGAATAACCGTCGCGCAGCACAATGATGCGATCCGCCCCTTCCACCAGCTCTTCGAATTCGGAACTGATCAGCAGAACACCCAAACCCTTGTCGACATATTCGCGGATAATCGATTGGATTTCGAACTTTGCACCAACATCGACACCGCGAGTCGGTTCGTCCAAAATCAATACTTCAGGCTCCAGTGCCAGCCAGCGCGCCAACAAGACTTTCTGTTGGTTCCCCCCGGACAATTCCCGGATCGGCTGCTCCATACCTGATGTTTTGATGCCAAGCGCTTTGATGAAACGTTCAACCAATTCGGCCTCACGTTTGCGATCTACCCGGCCCATTTTTTTCAGCTTGGGCAACAAGGCGAGCGTCATGTTTTCACGCACCGACATATGCGGCACGATGCCTTCGCGTTTTCGGTCTTCTGTTAGGAAACCAACCCCAGCTGCGATTGCTTCGGCAGGCGTGCCAATCTGACCTTTACCGCCGTGGCTGTCGATCTTGCCCGATTTTAGGGAATCCAAACCAAATAAAGCCCGCGCAGTTTCGGTGCGGCCAGATCCAAGCAGACCGCCCAATCCAACGATTTCACCTTTGCGAACAGTCACAGACACATCTTTGAGGCCACGCGCAGTTGAAATGTTTTCAGCCTCAAACAACGGGCTGCCCGGCGCGGTTTTCTCGCCGCCGCCAAGGCCTGTCATCCCAGCGGCTTCGATCTCTTCAGGATCGCGGCCAAGCATTTCAGAAATCAGACCAAGTTTTGTTGTATCTGCAATCACCCGCTGGCCCACAGTTTGGCCATCGCGCATGATCGTGACGCGGTCACAGATTTGATAAAGCTCATCAAGGAAGTGCGAAATATAAAGAACGGCAACGCCTTCTTTCTTTAGCTCACGCACAACACTGAATAGGATTTCGATCTCTTGATCATCCAGCGAGGATGTCGCCTCGTCCATGATCACCAATTGCGCATTCAATGAAACAGCGCGCGCGATGGCGACCAGCTGCTGAATGGCGGTTGAGTAAGACCCAAGCTGTGCTTTCACATCGATGTCGATACCAAAGCGTTCCAAAATCTCACGTGTGCGTTTGTGGGCCGCCTTCCAGTCGATCATGCCCATTCGGGTGCGCGGCTCATACCCCATCATGACGTTTTCCGTCACACTGCGTAGGGGAACCAGGCTAAGTTCTTGATAGATTGTTGCGATTCCGGCGTCTTGCGCCTCGCGAGGAGTGGATACCGTTGATGCGGTTCCGTTGATTGTCACCTCACCTGCGTCTCGTCGGTAGACGCCAGTCAGGATTTTAATGAGCGTGGATTTTCCGGCACCGTTCTGTCCAATGATGGCATGGACTTCTCCGGGTGCGATGTGAAGATTTGCGTTTTGCAAAGCAACGACGCCTGCAAACGATTTCTTAATCCCACTCATTTCGATCAGGTGTTGCATAACCTCATCGCCTTTCATGATGTTGTGCCGAAGGGGCCAGATGGCCCCCCCGGCTCAGGGAGAAATCAATACGCTTCGCCGATGTGGTCCGCTGCGTTGTCGATGGTGAAGACACGGTCTTCAACCTTCACCCAACCTGGGATTTCTTCGCCAGCGGCATATTTCTTCATGACGTCACAAGCCAAAGGACCAAAGAAAGGTGAACTTTCAACGGTCACACCCATTTTGCCATCAATGATCGCTTGAAGCGCGTCACGTGTCCCGTCGATGGAAACAACAGTGATGTCTTCACCTGGCTTGCGCCCTGCAAGTTCCAGCGCTTGGATTGCACCAATCGCCATTTCATCGTTGTGTGCATAAACAACGTTCACATCAGGATGCGCCTGCAGCAATGTTTCCATAACCTGACGGCCCAGATCCCGTGCAAAATCGCCAGTCTGAGAAGCTACGATCTCAAAGCGATCATCCTGCAGAATGCGGTCATCAAAGCCCTTCTTACGGTCATTTGCCGGAGAAGACCCTGTGGTGCCTTCCAGCTCAACGATGATGCCTTTGTCGCCGTCAAAGTTGGCAATCAACCATTCCGCTGCACGATCACCTTGTTCGATGAAGTCAGAACCAAGGAAGGCCACAAAGTGGTTGCCAGCTTGAGCAACACTCTCATCAACAGAGCGGTCTACCAAGAAGGTAGGAATGCCAGCTGCTTTGGCTTTCATGACCGCAGGGATCAGCGGCTTTTCTTCACGTGGTGGCAAGAACAGGACATCAATGCCTTGCGCGATCATGGAATCCACATCAGCAACCTGCTTCGCTGCAGAACCTGCGGCATCAGTTGCAATCAAGTCCCAGCCACAGCTTTCTGCCGTGTCATGAAAAGACTTGGTTTCGGCGATACGCCAAGGGTTGTTGGATTCCATCTGAGCAAAGCCCACACGGTAGCTGTCTTTTTGCGCCAGCGGCGGTGTATCAGCCATGGATACAGACGCGCTAAAGCCCATTCCCAGCGCGATGGCTGTTCCTAGCAAAATACGACGTTTCATTTCAATTTCCTCCAAGTTGAAATGCGGCCAAACCTCCTAGCCGCGTGTTGTCCAGGCTTACGCCCAGTTCATGTACAGGCTCTGCTTGCGCAGATACCCGTCAAACCCATATTTGCCGTCCTCACCGCCAAGGCCGGATTGGCCCCACCCGTTATGGAAAGCGTGGACCTGCTCGCCATTCGCGCGATTGACGTAGATTTCGCCAAACTTCAGTGCGTATGGGGATTGCATGATCCGGCGATGGTTTTCTGTGAACACATAGGCTGAGAGGCCAAAGGCTGTGTCATTCGCCATCGCAAGTGCCTGATCGAAGTCATCAACGCGGATCGCTGGAACAACCGGTCCAAACACCTCGTTTTGAACAACGCTGGAGGCGTTGTCTTTGACTTCAAGCACTGTTGGGGCAATCCAATGCCCCTTGGCATAATCACCTTCAGTCAGTGGTCCTCCTTCCAAAAGAACCTCCGCACCTTCAGCGATTGCCGTTTCTACAATCGAGGCCACCTTATCGACCTCAGGACCGCTGACCTTTGGACCCATATCTGGGTTGCCCATCGGATCACCGATTGTAAGTGCCGCAGATTTTGCAACGAATTTCTCTAAGAACTCGTCGGCAATATCCTTGTGCAGATACATGCGCTCATTACAGGTGCAGATCTGACCGCAGTTGGTGTACCGCGCAGCCACGGCCGCCTCGACAGCTTTGTCGATCTCGGCATCTTCCAGAACGATAAACGGTGCTTTGCCGCCCAGTTCCAGACGCAGCACTTTCATGCCTTCTGCGCCCGCTTTGAAAATTTCGCGCCCTGCCCGGTTGCTGCCGGTCATGGTCACCATTGCAGTGTCGGGATGCTCTACCAGAGCCTGCCCCACAACTGGCCCGCGACCAGCAACGACATTAAACAATCCGGCCGGCACACCTGCGTGTGCGGCAAGGGATGCAATGAACAGACCCGAAAGCGGTGTGATTTCATGCGCCAATAGAACAAAGCCATTGCCCGCGACAAGCGCCGGACCAAGCTTTCGCGTCGCCAAAGCGGCAGGGTAATTCCAAGACGTTAGTCCAACTACAACACCATAAGGGTGGCGGCGAATATGGATTTCTTCATTCAGATTATCGGAAACAAGAATGTCCCCTTCAATGCGACGCGCATTATCTGCGGCATGAAACAAGAATTCTGCGGTTGCGCCCACTTCGCCACGGGCTTGATCCAATGGCTTGCCCTGTTCGGCTGTAATAAGGCGCGCGAACTCTTCAGTGCGCGCTAGAACCAGTTCACCCAATTTGCGCACAACGCGACCACGCTCAACAGCCGGCACCTTCGCCCAGGCCTGTTTCGCAACACGAGCTGCATCTACAGCGGCCGCGGCGTCTTCTGCAGTCCCAACAGGAGTGGTTGCAATCACCTGTTCGTTTGCGGGGTTTTCAACTTCGATGGTCTCGCGACTACTGCCAACGGTCCACTGTCCATTGATAAACATTTGCGCTGCCAGAATCTTGCCTGACTGAATGTCGAACTCTTCCACGATCTTCCCTTTTGGTCATACCAAACAAGATGATGTTGTTCCGCATATCAGCGATTCAGTCAAGGTATTTTTCAAAAAACAGCGGATTCGCGGGTTTTTGATGTACTTCTTGTTTATTTTGGTGTGATCATATAGACGGCGACAGCATTCGAATAGCTATTGGGAGGTAGCTGCGAATCAAGCGAGCCGATGACGATTGAAACGCATTCGATCCCACATGAGGCTGTTTGAATTGCCAAGCTGGAGGAAGACACATGGCAGTTGAATTTGATTACATTGTTGCAGGAGGTGGCGCATCAGGTTGCGTCGCAGCCGCGCGTTTGGTCGCAGATGGTGGACATAAAGTTCTTTTGTTGGAAGCAGGCTATTCCAACAAACACCCACTCCTGGATATGCCGCCGGGCATTTTTAAAATGATCAATGGCACCAAATTCATGAGGTACCACAAAACTGTAGAACAGGATCATCTGGGTGGTCGCGTCCATGACATTCCGCAAGGCCACGTCTTGGGCGGAGGCTCTTCGGTGAATGCCCAGGTCTATATGCGTGGCCGCCCATCAGACTACGACGCATGGCACGAAGAGCTGCGCGGCAGTAATGATGGTGTCGACTGGGATTGGAACGCCGTTCTCCCTCATTTTCGTGGCATGGAAGATAACAATCGTTTGCACAATGACCGTCACGGCACCCATGGTCCACTTTTGGTGTCAGACCCCGGTCATATCGACAGTCTATCGCGTCTTTTCGTGCAAGCAGTTCAAGGTATGGGAGAGCCGTTCTCTGCTGACTTCAATGGCGCTCAGCAGCGTGGTGTTGGATTCTATCAATTTATGAACCGGCATGGGCGCCGGTCTTCATCGGCCTATGCTTACATTGAGCCATTGAAAGATAACCCGAACCTGACAATCCGCCTGCAATCCGAAGTCCAAAGCGTCGTCATCGAAAACGGAAAGGCCGTTGGTGTACGTTATGCGGACAAATCAGGCATTGTGCATACTGCACGATGCTCTGGCGAAGTCATCTTGTCAGCTGGCTCTCTGATCACACCAAAAATATTGATGCATTCGGGCATAGGCCCCGCAGATCATCTGGGTGAATTTGGTATCGATTGCAAAGTGGACCTGCCCGGTGTGGGTGAAAACCTTGTGGATCACCCAGAAGTCCCAATCACAGCACGGATCAAAGGCAAAGGCGGCTATTACAAACAGGGTGATGGTTGGCGCATGTTGAAAAATGGGCTTCAGTTCAAGCTGTTTGGCAGCGGCCCGATTACGTCTGCCGGTGTCGAAGCGGGGGCATTTGTGAACCCAACCGATCCAGAGGCAGACCCAACCATTCAAGCGTTCTGTGTGCCGATCGTCTATGTGGACCGCGACACAAAACATCTCGTCGAAGATGGTTATGGGCTGACAGTCACAACCGTAGTTGTGAAACCTAAATCCCGCGGCACGGTCAAGCTTGCGTCTGCCGACCCTAAAGCCATGCCGCTTGTCTCGCCAAATCTGTTAAAAGCCAAAGAAGACATGGATGCCATGGTCGAAGGCCAGCGTTTCTTCTTAAAGGCCTTCCAATCCACGCCGCTTGCGGAACGAATCGACAAGGTGATGCTGCCGAAACCAGGCGAGGATTCTGATGATGAAATCCGCGCCTATTGCCGCCGTTTCGTGAAAACCAATTACCATCCGGCAGGCACCGCAAAAATGGGTAAAGATGGAGACCCGATGGCTGTGCTTGACCCGCGGATGCGAGTGCGAGGAGTCGATGGGTTACGCGTGTGTGATCTATCCGCCATGCCAGACATCAACGCCGGCAACACGCAGGCCCCCGCCATGATGATGGGGGACCGCTGTGCCGATATGGTACTTGGTCGGTTATAACCCCTGACCCAACGTGATTTACTCAGCTAGGGTCACGGATTAAACACAAACCGGGTCACGTCAAAACGTGACCCGGAACAATGGAAAGGAATGCGCATTGCAAGGCCAAGATGACAAGGGACGTGCCGCCGATTTGGTGGTGCAGCGACTGGCGCAGAAAATCCAAACCGGGGAACTTCCTGATGGGCAGCCCCTGCCCCCAGAACGCAATCTCATGGAAGAATTCGGCATTAGCCGAACCGTTGTCCGCGAAGCTGTGGTCGCGCTGTCCAACAAAGGTCTGATCGAAGCCCGCCCTCGGCATCGTCCTGTTGTACGCAAGCCGGGGTTTGACGCCGCGTTTGACGCGCTGGAAAGCATCGTCACCCACCTGCTGCACGAGCCAGGTGGCGTGCGTAATCTTTTTGACACGCGTATTATCATCGAAGCTGCGCTGGTTCGAGAAGCTGCGAAAAATGCCACCAAGGAAGACATCGTCGCATTAAAAGAGGCCCTTGCTGCCAATGAGGCTGCGATCCACGACAGCGACGCGTTTTATGAAACCGATATCGGGTTTCACAAGGTGCTCTACAGCATCCCGCGCAACCCGGTTTTGCCTGCAATCAACAAGGCCTATACCAACTGGCTTGGGCCTCAATGGTCGCAAATGCCACGACTGCCCGATCGCAACCGGGCTAACTACGAGTCACACCGCGAAATCTATGATGCGATTTTGATGCGCGATCCGGACGCCGCCGAAGCCGCCTTGCGCACTCATTTGAAAAACGCCTGGGAACAGGTTCGAAAGACCTTTGGAGAACTTTAAATGAACGCCATCAGACGCCCAATCCAATCCATATGTTGCATGGGGGAGGTCATGATCGAACTTGTCAACGGCCGGGATGGCAACATCGCTCAGGGTGTTGCTGGCGATACTTACAACACGGCCGTCTATATGAAACGCGCCTTGAAAGACGCCGACGTCACCGTTTCATATTGCACAGCCCTTGGCACCGATCCTTATTCCGAGACCATTCGCGCCGAGCTAACAGGCTATGGGCTCGACACCTCCTGCATCGAAACACGGGCGGATAAAATCCCTGGCCTATATGCGGTTGATACCGACGATGAAGGCGAACGCAGCTTCACATATTGGCGGTCCGATGCCGCCGTACGCACGCTTTTTCAAGCTCCGTGCGAAGTGACGTTTGATAAACTGGCTCAGTTTGACCTGATTTATCTTTCCGGTATTTCCATGGCGATTTTATCACCTGCCATCCGGGCGCAATTGATCGATTTCATTGCAACGTTTCGCGCAGGTGGCGGCACCTTTGCCTATGACAGCAACTATCGCCCCCGCCTCTGGGACAGCCAAGCCACCGCCCAGGCAGTGAACACACAAATGTGGAAACTATCAGATATTTCCTTGCCCTCCATTGATGACGAAATGGAACTGTTTGGTGATGACACGGAAAGCGCCGTCCTAGACCGGCTGGACAGCTTTGGGGTTTCAACCGGCGCATTGAAACGCGGCGCAGAAGGACCGCTTGATCTGGCTGGGAACGTGGTAGCTGAAAACCTAAATTCCGTGGAAAAAGTCATCGACAGCACAGCTGCTGGTGACAGCTTCAATGCGGGCTACCTGGCAGCCTATATTCAAGGTCAATCCACACAGCATCAAATGGAAGCTGGCCATAACCTTGCTGCAAAGGTCATCACCTACCCCGGCGCCATTATCCCTGACTAAAGCAAAAGAGCGGGCCTAGTTGGACCCGCTCTTTATTGATGCAATTTTGATGCTTTAACTGGCCCGTTCCCTTTGATGCGGATCTGGAATTGGAACCGCAGACAGCAGCGATTTTGTATAGGGGTGTTTTGGCCCTGCCGCCAACTCTTCGCGGGTGAGCAATTCGACCATTTCCCCTTTATACATCACCGCCACACGATCACATATGTGATCCACAACGGCCAAATCGTGTGAGATAAAGATATAGGTCAGTGCGAACTCTTCCTGCAGATCCTGCAACAGGTTTAGAACCTGCGCTTGGATCGGCACATCTAGCGCTGAAACCGCTTCGTCGGCAATCACCAGCTCTGGCTTGGTCGCCAGCGCACGCGCCACACCAAGGCGCTGACGCTGCCCCCCGGAAAACGCATTTGGATGGCGCAGCAGAAACTCGGGGCTTAACCCGACCTGAACCAGCAGCTTGGCCACACGCTCAGACAGGTCTTTACGGCCCAGGCCTTCGGCTTTTTCAATACATTGTCCGATCAGATCGATCACGCGCAGTTTCGGATTAAGCGACGATTGCGGGTCTTGAAAAACCATGCGCATATCCCGCCAGATATCGCGCATCTCGGCTTTGCCTGCCGTGCTTATTTCCGCTGCGGGCTTATCTTTGCGCAGAAACTCGATGGAACCAGAGGTTGGGGGACGGATGCCCATAATGGCCCGACTTAGGGTCGATTTTCCCGACCCGCTTTCGCCAACGATGCCGAAGGTCTCGCCGCGATATACGTCAAACGAGACGTTGTTGACCGCTTGAATCACGCCAGTCGGTTTGCTGAAAACACCGCCGCCAACTGGGAACTCCACATTTACATTGCGCACCTTGATAACCGGTTCGCCCGCAGGTGGTCGTGGCTTGGCGGGGATTAATTCTGGTGGGTTGTCTGGGTTTGCCAGCAACTCCTTGATGTCTGGCAAGCGGTGCACACGTTGTCCGCCTAGTTTGGGAACAGAGGCCAAAAGCGCGCGCGTATACGGATGCTTTGGGGCATCAAAGATCGAATAAACATCGTTCTTTTCTACAATTTTACCGTGGTACATTACCACGATATCCTCAGCCACCTGTGCCGCAACGCCCATGTCGTGGGTGATCAACATGACCCCCATCTGACGCTCTTCCTTCAGCTCAGCGATCAGGTCCAGAATCTGAGCCTGTGTTGTGACATCCAAGGCTGTGCTTGGTTCATCTGCAATCAACAAGCGTGGCTCGCATGACAAGGCCATCGCGATCATCGCCCGCTGACGCATCCCGCCCGACAGCTCAAACGGATAGGCTTCAAACCGCTCTGCTGGACGCGGAATTCCGACGCGATCCAACAGATCAATTGCCGCTTCTTTCGCCTCGACCTTGGTCACATTCCGATGCAACAAAATCGTTTCGACAATCTGTTTGCCAATTTTGGTGATCGGCCCGAGGGATGACATCGGTTCCTGAAAGATCATCGATATATCTTTACCGCGGATCTCACGCACCTCTGGCGCCCCTGCCCTTGGTTTGGCCAAGTCCAGAGATCGACCATCCGCATGATTGTAGATGATCGAGCCTTCGGTGATCTTGCCAGGCTTGTCGACGATACGCAGAATTGACCGCGCCATAATCGATTTCCCAGACCCACTTTGTCCCAACACAACCATGGTGCGGTTCGCCATCACATCCAGATCCACACCATCAACGGCGGTGACCACGCCATCTTCGGTAAAGAACTCGGTCTTTAAACCGCGAATTTCGACAAGCGGCTTGTTCAAGTCTGTTTTCGGATCAATGTGCATTTGGATCTGCGGCATCACGGAGGCCGTCCCCTAGGAAGTTAAGTGTCAGAACCGCGACCACAATCATCGCACCTGGCGCAATCAACAGCCACGGAGCTTCAACAATCGAGCGGATGTTCTGTGCTTCTTTCAACAAAGTACCCCACGAGATAATCGGTGGTTGCAGGCCAATGCCAAGAAAGCTCAGCGAGGTTTCCGCAAGGATCATCAGAGGAACAGCCAATGTTAGCGAGGCAATGATGTGGCTTGAGAAATTCGGCACCATATGTTTCCGAATAACTTCCCAATCCGTCAGCCCATCCAGCCGCGCGGCAATGATAAAATCTTCATCGCGCATCGCCAGAAACTTACCGCGCACCTCGCGGGCCAGTGACGTCCAGCCGATCATCGAGACAATTAAGGTGACCACGAAATAGGTTCGCAACGGTGGCCATCCCAATGGGATCGCGGCGGCCAATCCCATCCACAATGGGATTGTTGGAATAGAGCGCAGGAATTCAATCAGACGCTGGATCAGATTGTCGATCCAACCGCCGTAGAAACCAGAGATCCCACCAAGAGCCACGCCAACAACCAGTGAAACGGCGACCCCAACCAGACCAATCGACATCGACACTTTAGTGCCAATGATGATCCGGCTCATCATGTCGCGACCAAGACGGTCCGCGCCAAAGAAATAGACCTTATCTTTTGCGTTTACCGGACCAAATAGATGCACATCCGATTTAAACAGACCCAAAACTTCGTATTCGGCACCGCGCACGAAAAATCCTAGCGGAATTATCTTTTCAGGGTCTGCCGCATAGCTGCGCCGCATGGTCGAACGGTCGATCTGCATTTTCATCTGCTTAGCGTGCAGCTTAAAGCTACGGCCCCCATCCGCATCATCCACCATAAAGTGGATGCCTTGCGGTGGCTGGAAGATCGCGCGGCGATTTGTATCTGCCGCGTCGCCTGGTGCCAAAAATGGACCAATCAAAGCCATCAGATAGATAAGGCCTACCAGCCAGAGGCTGAGATAAGCAATCTTGTGGCGTTTGAACTTACGCCACATTAGCGCCCGCGGGCTTAGAACGTTAGGCACGTCCGTCTCATCCGGCATTGGCGTGGTTGAAGAAAGCGTTGTCATTGGTAACGAATCCTCGGGTCAATCCACGCCAGCAACACGTCCGACAGCAAGGTGCCTAAAACGGTCAGGATGGAAACGATGAAAATCAGCGAACCAGCAAGGTACATGTCTTGCACCAAAAGCGCGCGCAGCAGCAAAGGTCCGGTTGTGGGCAGGTTCATGACCACCGCAACAATGATTTCTCCTGAAACCAATGTCGGCAGGATCCACCCGATGGTTGAAATGAACGGGTTCAACGCGACACGGACGGGATAGCGCAGCAACAGGCTGAACTCACTCATGCCTTTTGCGCGTGCAGTTACCACATAGGGGCGATACAGCTCGTCCAGAAGATTGGCGCGCATGATGCGGATCAAAGCGGCGGCACCGGATGTTCCAACAACAACAATCGGCATCCAGATCCGGCCCATAAGATTGCCGACCTTATCCAGCGTCCAGGGTTGGTCCAAATATTCAGGGCTCACCAAGCCACCGACACTTTGGCCGAAATACTTAAAGGCCACATACATCATCACCAGCGCCAGCAGGAAGTTCGGGATCGCAAGGCCGATAAAGCCAAAGAAGGTCGCGATATAGTCGCCAATAGAATACTTGCGGACCGCGGAATAGATCCCAATCGGCAGCGCTGTCATCCAGATGAAGGCCAGCGTCATCAATGAGATACCAAAGGTCCACCCCAATCGATCCCAAATCAGATCATTCACGGGTAAGTTCTTTTCAAACGAGATACCGAAATTGCCCTCAAACAATATGCCGGTCATCCACTTGTAATATTGAACATACATTGGCTGTCCGAGACCATATTGGTCGCGCAACGCTTGCATGGTGCCCTCATCCAAACCACCAGAGTCATTGAGCTCTGCGGCAAGGGTATCAAGGTAGTCACCAGGTGGAAGTTGGATGATTGCAAAGGTCACAATCGAGACCAAAAAGACGGTCGGGATCATATAGAGCAATCGGCGGTAGATGAAACTGAGCATCAGTCCAGGCCTTATTCAAAGTAGGTGTGGAGCTGCCACCGGGGAGGTTTGGGGCAGCTCCACTTGGTTAAGTCATGCCAACTTGGAAGAAAGAAAGCATGGCTTTTTTCAAAGAGCGATTATTTCAGGTTATCCCCGCCTTCGAAATAGTACTGCGCTGTGTACGGCGCCGGTGTCCAGAGCTGACCAGCGATCGGCATTGGATCCGGATAGTTGCGCAAGTTGTTGCGAGCGATACCAAAGGCACCATCTACCTGGCGAATACCAATGGTTAAAAGCTGGCTGGTCGCTTGGTCGATCAAGCTTTTCAACGCAGCTTCTTGTGCCACTGGATCGGCAGTGGATGTCACACCGCTATAAGCTTCAAACAAAGCTTTGATATGTGCTGGTGGCTCTTCACCAGTGCTTGGGTCCGCACCCCATGCTGCCCACTTCGGCGCCCAGTAAACAACGTTTGGACGTGGCAAGTAGCAATCCGGGTTAGAATAGGCATCCACCAGACCACCTGGGCAGTTCCAGATATAGCCATCATGCTCTGCACTGCCTGCAACTTCTTGCAAACGAGAACGATCCGTTGCGCGAACCTGAATATCTAGGCCAACTTCTTTGGCCTGCTCAGCGATGATTTCCATCACATCTGGATATTGGAAGCCAAAGACATCAGCGACCAGGAACACCAGTGTGAAACGTTCCCCATCAGCACCAAGACGGAAGCCGTCAGAGTCACGTTTGTCCAGACCAACACCATCCAACAGCGCATTTGCCATATCGGTGTTATATTCCGTGTGCTGCGTTGACCATTCTTCGTTGAAGACTGGTGACAGCGGGTGCGGAGATGTCTGCACCGGACGACCTACGCCTAGATAAACCAGATCGATGATCTCTTGACGATCAATCGCGTGGCTCAGCGCCTTGCGGAAGTCGAAATTGTTTACAATTGCGTTTTTCGCAGGATCCGGATTGTTCAGGTTCAACATCAAGGCCGCTTGGCTCGCAGTGATGTCACCCACTTGATAGAAACCATACTGACCACGGTCTTTGTTGTCGGTCAAAGCCGCCAAGTTGGACGCGCGACCAATGTGGCGAGCCATATAGTCGATCTCACCGTTGAATGCCTTCAGCAGAATACTTTCAGGATCTTCGACCTGATCCCATGTTACGCGGTCGATGTAAGGCAGCTGTTGGCCATCCCCATCAACTTTGAAGTAATATGGGTTCCGTTCCGCTACAACGCGGTCGCTTGCACCATATGCGGTGCTCAGGTGCCAGGGATGCAACGTCGGGCGATCCACATTCTGCCAGAACAGCGGCGTGTGCATCGGACCTGCTTTCAGGTTGAACAAAGACACCCAGTCGTTGGCTGCAGGTTCTGCGTCAACCAGCGCCTGCACATCACTGTTATAGTCCGCATGGAACTGCTTCAGATAATGCGCTGGATAGTTCACCACATAGTAGCCAAAACCATAGGCCATGTTCTGTAGGAACAGACCATTAGGCGCACCAAATTTGAATTCCACCGTAGTGTCGTCAATCTTGGTAACTTCGACAGGACCTTTTGGACCCACAAAGTTTGGATGCTGGGATTTGGTTAGACGTTCGTCGTTAAACACCTCCGCCCAGAACATGATGTCGTCCGCTGTGAATGGCGCACCATCAGACCATTTCATGCCCTCCCGCAGGTTGAACGTGAAGGTGGTCGCATCATCGGATACTTCATAGCTTTCCGCGATATTGGTATGGATTGTCGCCCAATCCGCGCTCCAACGCACAAGGTTCTCGTTGGAAATCAAACGCACGATATTGTGCTGATCACCACCACCCAGAATAGCGCGGCGCAGCGTGCCGCCATATTCACCGATGGAGTCCAGCGTTTCCAAAACCAGTGGCTCAGACGGCAGACGTTCCTCAACCGGTGGCAACGAACCCGCAGAAACCATATCCGCAAGCATCGGCGCCTCTTTATAGCCCTCCGCCATGGCCATTGTCGCCATGCAAAGACTTGCAACGGTTGACCCGAGCAGCCCTCTCATTTTCAAGTTTAGTCCCATTCTATCCTCCTCTGTCCGAATGGATATTTCAATGTGTCACCAGTTGGTGACGGACCCGTCGGGTCGCTTCAAATGTGGGGCCTCTACGAGTTCCGGCTTTTGCTCCCGGAGCGCGTCTTCATTGACCTCAATCCCCAATCCGGGTTCATCAGGCAACAGATAGACGGGGCCCTGCATTTCAATTTGCTTTGGGAACAACGACGCGTCGTGATAACCCAATTTTTCCACGGCCGTTTGCCGCGTCTCCAACCAGCTAAAGTTCGGAATTGCTGCCGACATATGCACGCTCGCTGCAGTACAGATCGGACCAAGCGGATTGTGTGGCATGACGTCGACATAATGGCGTTCGCTCATACCCGCGACCTTCATCGCCTCGGTAAAGCCGCCGATATTGCTGACATCGAGGCGCATATACTGCGTCATACCTGCATCCAAGAAACGGGCTGCTTCCCATTTTGAAGCAAACTCTTCGCCAACTGCGAAAGGCACATCCGTCAACTTGCGCAACGCAGCATAGGCTTCCGGCGTTTCAGAGCGAATAGGTTCTTCGATGAAGTTCAATGTGCCCTTAGGCATCATGGCACAGAAATCTGCTGCCTCTGCCACCGAATACCGGTGATGCATATCGACACCTAGAGTAATTTTGTTGCCAAATTCCGCACGGATCGCCATCAGCTCCTGGGCGGTTTCGCTAAGGGTCGCGCGCGGATCAAAAACTTCGCCTTCATCAAAACTGCCAGGATAGGTGCGGATACACGTCCATCCCTGCTCGACGAGCAAGGCGACGTCTTTCAACTGCTGTGCTTTGGTGGTGCCCATTGTGGTGCCAAAGGTTGGGATCACATCGCGCTGTTTGCCGCCCAAGAGTTGGTAGACCGGCACACCAAGGCGTTTGCCAAGCAAATCATAGAGCGCAATATCGATGGCCGAGATCGCCGCTGTTAATACGCGACCGCCTTCAAAATACTGGCTACGATAACTCTCTTGCCAGATGCGCCCAATGTTTCGTGAATCCTGCCCCTTTAGAAAGCCAGCATAATGCTCAACTGTGGCTGCCACTGACAACTCACGTCCAGACAGGCCACTTTCGCCCCATCCGATCAACCCATCTTCCGTGGTGATTTTAACCAGTAACTGGTTTCGGCGTCCCACACGGGCAATCAAAGTCGAAATATCAGCAATGCGTGCCTGCGTTGCCGCGTTGGGCTTGCGCCGAGCTGCGGGCATGTCAGCACCTGCTGATTGCAGGGTCGCCATCTGTGTTTGGTCTGGCATCGAGAACTCCGAATCGTCGTGTCTGAAATCATCATAGTATTATCTTGCTCAAATCGTCGACTATTTAATGTGTATAGTGATATATTTTTTGCAAGCATTTGTTCTGAATAACAAAATTGCCGTCAATAATGCTATGAATTCCTTGAAATAGTATTAGTATGGTGAGATACAGCCCTTCTGTCCGCCAATTCAGGAGCTCCCATGGCCGAGCACTCCCCGCTTCAAGATCAAGAACAATCTCTCTATTTGACCATTCTGGAAGATATTTTTCGTGGCAAATTGTCTGGCGGTGATCGACTAAAGGTTTCTGCTCTCGCTAAACAATATGGCCAAAGCGCCAGTCCGGTACGTGAAGTGCTAAGGCGAATGCAGGGTGAAGGTTTTGTTGAAATCCACCCCAACAAAGGTGCTGTCATCGTTTCGGCCAACGCCAGTACAATCCAAAACATCTTCGAAGTTTTGCAATTGTTGGAACCCTATTTTGTCGAATGGTTCGCAGAATATGCCCTACCTGAAGTGGTCGATGAATTAGAAGCCATCCAAGTCAATATGAAGAACCTGGACCCGAACGACCTCTTTCATTTCCGCCAGCTTGACTCGGACTTTCACAAAATAATCGCAGATCACCACTATAATGACGCCGCCGCCAATACATGGAAACGCTTGAGGACGGCATTGACTGTGCATGCCACGCGCCTTCGGATCAGCCCGACGCGGGTTGCGACCATTCTGGAAGAACACGACGCGCTGATTAAGACCTTCCGCACAAATGACGCCGAAAGCGCCAAATCAGTCATCCAAAAACACGTCAGCGGGTCATATGAACAAATGTCCCAACAAATGCGCGCTCTAGGCATTTGGACGACCTTGCCCTAGCTTCGCAGTCAATCATAGATAAACGCTAAGAGGCCCGGAACATGACAGCAGAAAAACTGAAAATCGCATTGGTGGCGCACGATGCCTGCAAACCCGCTCTTGTTGAATGGGCCAAAACACATGCAGATTTTTTAGAAAACGTCGAGATCTTCGCAACCGGCACCACTGGCGGAAAGCTGCAGGACAGCAACCCCAACTTTTCAGTGCATCGGTTCAAAAGCGGCCCGTTGGGCGGTGATCAACAAATCGGTGCTATGATATGTGAAGGCAAATTGGATGCACTCATCTTCTTTATAGACCCTCTTTCGCCCATGCCACACGATGTGGACGTCAAGGCCCTTACACGGTTGGCCATCGTCTACGATCTGCCCATGGCTTCCTCAGCAGCGACCGCAAATTTCATTGTTGAGGGTCTATCATAGCCTTTTAGGGCTTGCAGATCGGTTGCGTGCCCTGCCCTGACATCCCCAAATTGTAGAAAAATCTTGCGCGACTCTCCCTTTTCAGACAATAGTCACGAAAAGTAAGGCAAAAACGCCAAATACCGTGATCACGTCACGGGGATGAGCAGCAAATGAGCAAAGATATTGCGATCGAAGACCTGAATGCGGTGATCCGCCAGCACTCTGAGTGGCTGGCGAACCAATTGCATACGCAGCGCGAGAACCTCTTTCCGCCCAATGCGCAAAAGGCAATCCGCAAGTTTACCTCTGGCGAGGCTGCGGCTCTTTTAGGAGTGAACGATTCCTATCTACGTAAGCTGCATTTGGATGGCAAAGGCCCCTCCCCTGAACTGACACCCGGCAATCGTAGGCTCTATTCTGCCCAAAACATCCAAGAATTGCGGGTATTGTTGGAAAAAACAGCCCGCAAGCCTGGTGATTATCTACCTGGACGCCGTGAAGGCGATCACATGCAGATTATCGGTGTCATGAATTTCAAAGGCGGATCTGGTAAGACCACCACGGCAGCCCATTTGGCCCAACGTTTGGCTCTTACAGGCTACCGCGTCTTGGCAATTGACCTTGATCCGCAGGCGTCGTTGACCGCTTTGCATGGCGTACAGCCAGAATTTGACCTGCAAGACGGTGGCACCCTCTATGACGCCATCCGCTATGATGATCCTGAACCAATTTCCTCCATCATCCGCCCGACCTATTTCCCAAATCTCGACCTGATCCCGGGAAATCTTGAACTCATGGAGTTCGAACACGATACACCCCGCGCTCTGGCACAGGGCAATGCGGGTCTGTTCTTTTTCCGCGTCAAAGAAGCTTTGGCGCAGGTTGATGAAAATTACGATGTGGTTGTGATCGACTGCCCACCTCAACTAGGCTTCTTGACGATGTCCGCCCTTTCGGCGGCCACAGGCGTTCTGGTCACCATTCACCCGGAAATGCTCGACGTAATGTCCATGAGCCAGTTCCTACGCATGACGGCTGATCTGATGGACGTGATTGCAGAAAGCGGCGCGGACATGTCGCACGATTGGATGCGCTATTTGATAACGCGCTACGAGCCGCAAGACGCCCCACAAAACCGTATCTTGGCTTTCTTACGAACAATGTACACCGATTCTGTTCTCAACTCGACCATGTTGAAATCCACCGCAATTTCCGACGCTGGCCTGACCAAACAAACGCTTTACGAAGTTGAACGCAGCGCCTTCACCCGATCCACCTATGACCGTGCGATTGAAAGCCTGAATGCGGTAAATGACGAAATCGCACAACTGATCCAAAAGACATGGGGGCGTCATGAGCAATAGTAAAAAGAAGCGTCTTTCGATGCTCGATAGCATTTCTGCAGCGGGCGGCGCCTCGCCCGTACCGACGACACCCATGATGTCCTCAAACCGCGCGCTACGCTCTGCACGCGACGCAGTCGACGCTCATAAGGTTTGGGAACTTGATCCGGCTGATGTCATCGATGATCGCCCGGCAGACCGGCTGGACCCAGCTGACGTTTTGGACCTTCGGGACGCGATTGAAACGAACGGTCAGACCGTCCCGATCTTGGTGCGCCGACACCCTTCGGAAGCGGAAAAATATCTTCTGGTTTACGGCCGCCGCCGTTTAGAAGCGATCAAACAATCCGACAAGGTTGACACGGTTCGTGCCCTTGTCGCATCGATGGATGATCAGTCGGCTGTACGCGCCCAAATTTCAGAAAACATGGCGCGGCGAGACCTGTCTTTCATCGAGAAAGCTCTGTTTGCGCAGGAACTGGTCAATTCCGGATTTGGCAATCAAACAACGGTTGCTGAAGTGTTGACCGTACCCAAATCAGCCATTTCCATGGCGCTTTCGGTTATCGATTCCGTAGGCACACCCCTAGTGCGCGCAATCGGTGCTGCACATGGCATTGGGCGTCCCCGCTGGGAGGCCCTGGCCAAAAACATGCGCGGGAACCCCGTGGACAATGACAAACTCGTTAGCCTTGCCGACGACGTACACGTTGCCGCAGAAGTTCAGCTTGCCAAGTCTGCCACTATGGCAGATCCCAACGAAACATCTGTCGCCGCCTTTGCAGCCGTTGAGGCCTATCTCGAAGCTGGCGTGAAAGCAACGACTGCCCCTGCCCTGCCGAAAACAGGAAAAACAAAATCCTTGAACATCGGCGGCAAGCGAGGCGGAACGCTGAAACGGACAAAAGCAGGGCTTGCCCTAACACTGAACGACGGCCCTTTCTCAGACTGGGTCGAAAGCGAGGCGCAAGACCTTGTTGAAGAACTTCACGCGCGCTGGATAAGGCGCAACGAAGATTGAGCATGAGCAGTAAACAAAACAGGAGACACGACTAAGCCAAAGAAAAGGTCCCGCAAAGATACACTCCACGAGACCCTAACTTGTATGTAGCAATATCAAGCTAGATCTTCGCCATGATAACCGCAAGTCCTAAGTGATTCGCGGAACGGGATTTCTTTGTCTTCGTGACATTTTATGACTTACACACCAGTAACATCGTTTCGGCGATCCCTTTCTGCTGCCGATTTGGCGCCACAAAGGGATGCACCCCAATCACTCCTCAACCCGTCAATCAGCAAATGGGATGTCTTAAAAGAACTGGGCACTGCCCGCAGTGCCTATGGCCTTTCAGACCGGGACATCACCGTGCTGCAAGCGTTGTTAAGTTTTCATAAAGGCAGCGCTCTTGATATCCGCGCAGACCAATTGATTGTCTTTCCTTCAAACAAGAAGATTTGCGAACGGTTGAATGGCATGCCGTGCTCGACGATGCGGCGGCATTTGGGAAAACTTGTTACCGCCGGTTTTCTAACACGGCGGGACAGTCCAAATGGAAAACGATACGTACGGACTCGTGGTGATCTGCGTATGGCTTTTGGATTTGATCTGTCTCCATTGATCAATCGCTTTGTCGAAATTTGCGAGGCTGCGACTTCAATCCGAGAGCAACAAGCCCGGTTGAAAGACATGCGCGAAGAGGTCAGCCTGATGCGCCGTGATCTCATAGGAATGGCAGAGCTAGGCGCTGATCAGCAGCCGGACGTAGGCCTGTGGGACGCCTTGAACGACCTTGCAATCCTATCAGCCAGAACGCTGCGCCGAAAGCTGTGTGAAGCCGATTTGCGTGATCTAAAAACAAGCCTCGCGTCTGCATTGGAACAAGCAAACGCAGGATTAAAAGAGCTCGTTGAAACACAAGAAATGAGCACCAGTGACGCTTCAAATGAGCAGCACCAATATACATCTATTTTAAAAGATTCTGAATCTATGGCTCAGGTTTCAATTGAGGCTTGCGACAATCCTCAACGGAATCCACGGAGCACAAACTCAGAATCTTCTAAGAATAAAGATCAACCAAACCACCTGGACGTCTCATTTGACGAAGTGGAAGAAGCTTGCAGTGAAATGCAGCAATTCTCGGAGCGACCCATTCAATCATGGAGCGATCTCGAGATAACCGCTGAGACCGTGAGGCCCATGATGGGTATTTCATCTGAGGTCTGGCAGCTTGCAAAGCAACATATCGGCGGGGCTGAATCTGCTATTGTTTTGGCAGTGATGCTACAGAATTTTAGCAACTATCGATCTCCAGGTGCCTACCTCAGAACCTTAACCAATCGCGCCATTGAAGGTCGGTTTTCATGTGCATTGATGCTCACTGGATCTCAGCGCCGAGCGGCATGAGTTCACAACTGTGAACTTTTCGCCGAGGGATCTGTCATTGCCAAGAGTTCACAGCTGTGAACTGTATAGGCCTCTGATCTTTAACAAAAAATTTTAACCGTACTTAGCACGGAACTAACTAACTGAAATTCAAAGACCATTGCTCAATTGCGGGAACCCGCAGAATCTTTGCGCGGTTGCCAGTTTGGAAATCGGATTACTCGATGGACAACATGACTCCAAATTCCTGATGCTTAAAACACCACAGGCTACTGCGAGCGGAGAATAAAATGATGACAATCCAGTGGATCGCTTTGGACTGGGGAACAACCAATCTGAGCGCATACGCGATCGATGAAAACGGCAAAGTTCTAGAACGCGTTCACAGCGATAAAGGAATGTCGTCTCTGGCGCCTGAAGAGTTTGAGCCTGTCTTGCTTGATATCATCGAGCCGTGGATCTCGGCGGATCGTGTAACACCTGTCATTGCTTGCGGAATGGTGGGTGCCCAACAGGGTTGGATGGAAGCGCCTTATTCTGAAATACCTTGTATGCCTGTGGACGCGGAAACTGCAGTGGCAGTCCCCACAAAGGACCCGCGTATTTCAGTTCAGATAGTTCCAGGTTTGTGTCAGCGTGTGCCCGAAGATGTCATGCGTGGTGAAGAAACACAGATTGCAGGCTACCTTGCTCAAGACCCACAATTCAGTGGTGTGTTCTGCCTGCCTGGTACGCATTCAAAATGGGTCCGGGTTGAGAACGGAGAAATCCAAGAGTTCACAACCTTCATGACAGGTGAGATGTTTGGGCTGTTGTCCAATCATTCGGTCCTGCAGTTTTGTACGCAAAGCAAAAGTTGGGATGATACCGCTTATCTGAAGGCTGTTGAGACTGCGATGCTCGACCCTGTTGGACTTACAGGCAAGCTATTCAGCCTTCGGCCTCAGGCTTTGCTGAGCGGTAAGTCCAGCGAGATTTTGAAATCGAATTTGTCGGGTTTGCTGATCGGCGCCGAATTGGCTGCAACACGCAAATACTGGGACAATAAGAAGGTGGTCATCATTGGGGATCGCGAAAACGCGCGACTTTACCATTTGGCGCTGATGTCACGTGGGTCAAGACCTCTGACCTTTGATGGTTCTAAAGCCATCATTGCGGGGCTCCAACCTATTGCAAAAATTCCTCAGCGCGCGGTCGAACCCGCCTAAAGCTTTGAATTCCGCACGGAAGGAAAGAGGCTAAGTTGAAACAAAAGTCAGAGTATGATCAACTATTGGCACCCGAGGGGAGGGTGTCAGCCTTAATGCCAAATGCTGCGGAAGCTCTGGATTGTTATCTGTCTATTGCACAAGCAATTGCCGGTCCGACTGACTATGAGCTTGTACTTGAGAACTTTGCAAATCGGTTACGGGCGCTGATCGCGCATGACCATCTGGATATCGTATTGCTGCATCCTTCTGGGACGCAAATTTGTTACGAGGCAAGGATGCATACATCCTGGAGCCACACGCAGAACCCAACTAAACCGACAGAGGAAAGCCCGATCCGCGCCGTATTGCGGGGGGACGTTCCTTATCTTTTGACCAATGACGCTTGGACTGATCCGCGGTTTCATTTCGACGGTGCAGACAGTCAACCGATCTTTGAAGCCGATTTGCATAGCCGCATTGTTGTGCCACTGAGAGTGCAGGGTGAGCTAATTGGTTCATTGGCTATTTCAAGCCACAAAATAGATTTTTACAATGAAGAGTTGGTTGTCTTGGCACAGGGGGCCGCTGATTTGGTGTCGGCTTATCTGTTTGCACTGGAACGGGGCAAAGAGGCCAAGGATTCTGCGATAGCTGAACTAGAAGCGACCGGGCGTGAACGTACGCTGAGAATTGGCGCGCTGCGGCTGACCGAAGGTATGGAGCGCGAGCGCCAACGGCTTGGTATGGATTTGCACGATCAGACCTTGGCAGACCTTGCGCGGATCCGGCGACGTATGTCTCGGATCGAAGGGGGGTCGGCGGCGGCAATGACTGAACTGGCTTCGCTGCAAGATGAGCTGGATCATTGTTTGGATGAGGTGCGGGGTATTGTCGAAGATATGAAACCGGGTGTCTTGGCTTTGTTTGGCTTTAGCGAAGCTGTAGATGCACATTTACAGCGTTGCTTGAAGAATATGCGTCGCCCTATGTCCATGCAGGTTGATGATGCGTCTGACGGTCAAATGGACGCGCTTCAAGACACTGTTCGCACCGCGATGTACCGCATCGTGCAAGAGGCTGTGAACAATGCTTTGAAACATGCCGAATGCAGCAGTATCCATGTGCGTATCACCAGAGAAGGTGATATCATGAACGTTACTATTGATGACGATGGCACCGGTATTGAAGTGGCCGATTTGGATTCTCAAAGTGGTATCAGCAATATCAAAACTCGTGCTGATCTGATCTCAGCGACGGTCCACTTTGAACGTCTTAAGAAGCCTAATGGAACACGCGTGCTGATCATGGTTCCATTGTCAGAAGGCAAAGCCACGAGCGATAACATCTGACCTTTTATACAGGATTACTAATGCGCCTTTTGATTGCCGAAGATGACAAATTGCACCGCTCCTTTCTGGAGTCAGTGGCGCGCAGTACTTTACCGGACTTACAAGAGCTGACCATCACTGCTGATGGGCAGGACGCTATTGCAGCCTTTGAAAGTTCTGAATACGATTCCGTGGTTTTAGATTTACAAATGCCCAAGGTCACTGGGGTAGAAGTTGCCAAGTCTATCTGGGCACGACAGCCACGTACCAAAATCCTTTTTTGGTCCAATTACACAGAAGAAGCGTACATTCGGGGCATCACAAAGATTGTGCCAGGAGCAGCTGTGTATGGCTATATTCTAAAGTCTGCACCCGAAGAGCAGCTGAAGCTGGCTTTACAGGGTGTTTTTATTGCAGAGCAATGCGTGATTGACCGTGAAGTACGCGGCGTGCAGCAGAGGGCAGGGGACCGATTGTCGGGACTGAGCGAACTGGAGTACGAGGCTTTGGTCGATCTGTGTCTGGGCCTGACGGATAAAGCCATGGCGGCGCGGCGCAATGTGTCATTGCGTGGGGCGCAAAGCCGTTTGCAGCATCTTTATCAGAAGCTTGGGCTGGACAAGGCCGATATTCCGGTCGGGCACTGGGGCCCAAGTTTCAATTCCAGAACACGGGTTATCTCCTTGGCCCTGTCACAAGGTATTTTGAATGCAGATGCGCTGCGTCGCGAAGAAGAAAATCTGCAAAATTGGCTGACCACGAACGATCTTTAAGTGTTTTAAATCAACGTCTTGCGGGTTCCCGCGTACATGCTGCGCGTGTTGACGCATACGTTCAAGAATCATCCTCCTAATCTGATCCCAACATGACAAACCGCCCCGACCAAAACGGGAAGCGGGATAATTAAGGGAGGATACCGATGCCGTTTGTGAATATCCGCATCGTGAAACAAGTCATTGAGCATGACCCGGACACCATCAAAGAAACGGTGCAGACGGCTATTACCAATTCGCTTTCCGAAGCGGCAGGGATCCCCAAAGAAAATGTTTGGGTGACGTTTGAAGAAGTCGACGAGACCGATTGGTTCTCAGGTGGCACACGTGTCAAAGAGCTGAGGTCCCAGTCATGACTATCGAAGTGCGTATGGAAGGGATGCATGACATCGTTGATGCGAATGCATCCCTAGAGAAAGTGGCTGGGGGGTTCTTGTTTCTGGAGGGCCCGATTTGGCATCCAGTGGAAAAACACCTGACGTTTTCTGATATCCCGGGCAACGAATTGTTTCGTCTGGATGCAACCGGCACTGTGTCGTCTTTCCGCAAGCCTAGCAATATGGGCAACGGTAACACCTATGATGCCAATGGCTGCATGTTGACCTGCCAACACGCCACAAGTTCTGTCACGCGTACAGAGCAGGATGGCAGCATCACCACCTTGGCCACTCATTATGATGGGAAAGAGCTGAACAGCCCAAATGATATCGTTGTTCGCAACGATGGGCTGATCTACTTCACCGATCCGACCTATGGCCGTCTGGACTATTTCGGTGTTGAGCGTGACGTGGAGATGGGTGAGCAGGGGGTCTATTGTGTGACACCTGATGGCAAAACCATCACCCAGTTGGCGAATGATTTTGCCCAGCCAAACGGCCTGTGTTTCTCGCTCGACCAGAAGACGCTTTATGTGAATGACACAGACCGCAAGCATATCCGCAAGTTTGATATTGCCGAAGATGGCACTGCGACAGGTGGCGATGTTTGGGTCGACGTGACGGTAGGGCAGGGGGAAGGGCACCCCGATGGCATGAAGATTGACAGCGTGGGCAATGTTTATTGCACCGGCCCGGGTGGAGTTCATGTGATCACGCCAAGCGGCGAGACGCTGGGTGTGATCCGAATGGCTGAGTTCACTGCGAACTTTGCGTGGGGTGGGGAGGATCTAAACGATCTCTACTTCACGTCCTCGACCTCACTTTACCGCATCAAAGTTAAAACGCCGGGACTGCCGCTGTTTTAAATTCTAACGGCCAGAGCAATGCAGGTTCTGGCCAAGTTAATAGACTGAATCAAGGAACCTAATATGGCACATGTCATGCCTGATCTGTTCAAGATCGATGTTAAGGGACGCGCTCTATCGCATGCACGCACTGAGATGGTTGCACGCGGCAAAGTTGTAACAACGGACGAGCCGCCAGAACGCGGTGGCACCGATCTTTTCGCGACGCCTTTGGAAACAATGCTGTCTTCTTTCTTGGGCTGCACGAATGTGATCGGAAACTACGTCGCGGGTCTACTGAAGATGGATGTTCGCAGCATGGATTTCGAAGTCTGCGGACACTTTGATACCCGCGGCGTTTTTGGCAAAGCCGAGATTGAATCGCCTTTCCCAGTGATCGAACTGAAGGTGATTTTGGATACAGATGCAAGCGATGAAGATATTGCAAAGCTTCAGCGTATCACCGGTGAGAAATGCCCTGTGTCGATTTTGTTGCGTCGTGCGGGATGTGAGATTCAGGAGAGTTGGGTCAGGAAATAGGGCGCAATCAATCCTGTTTGCGGATGTGCTCGACTAAGGTGCGGGTTTCCGCAAAATCAGGGCGTGATCCCCCATGACCCAGCCGTCGGAACAGAGCTAATCAATGAGTATGTGACGAAATAAATCAGGTGGACCTCGGCATAGAGGAGTTTGCAGAGAGACATCTGGGTCACCCGTAAGGGCGTTTGCCTTTCGTCTGAAATGACGAGAAACTATAAAAGGGAGAAGAACCAAAATGAAAATGATCAAATCACTTTGCGCAGGTGCATTGGTTGCGGCCTCACTGGCAGCACCAACACTATCTGCAGCAGCAGAAATCGATATCAAATACCACGCCTTCACAGGCAAAGGTCCATCCAACCTGGCGACGCGCTGGTTCATGGATGAAGTCGAAGAGCGCACCGAAGGTAAAGTTAAATTTACACGCATCTTCGGCGGCCCACTTGGCAAGTTGTCAGGTCAGCCTGAGAACATCAAAGTTGGCGCGTTTGACATGGGGGATTTCTCTCCGGTTTATAACCCTGGCTTGTTCCCACTTGCGAACGTCACATCGCTGCCGTTCATGACCGACAACCCAATGGCGCACGTGCATTCCGGTCACGAACTGTTCCAGACTCCGGCAGTTGAAGCTGAATTCACTGCGATGAACCTGAAGTACCTGTACCCAGGTCAGTGGGGTTCCATCCAGATGCTGTCGCACGATCCGATCCGTTCGATCGAAGATCTGAAAGGGGCCAAAATCCGCGCGCACGGTGGTGCGGCTGAAATGTTGAAGGCTCTGGATATCTCTGTTTACGGTATCCCTTGGGGCGAACTGCCAGCTGCCGCAGAGCGTAAAGTTGTGACAGCAGCGATCATCGGCGCACCTGCGGATGCCTATGCATTCGGCTTCGGTGAGATCTTTAGCTACTGGGACGCTGTAGACTGGTTCTACTTCCCACTGCCTGTTGCCATGAACCTAGACACTTGGAATGGTCTGCCTGATGACGTGAAGGCCGTGATCGAAGAAGTTCGCTACGAGACTGTTTCACAGGCCCGCCTGCTGCTTGAAGCAACTGAAGGTGAAGCAGTAGATGCGCTGAAAAAGCAAACTGAAGTTGTGAAGTTTGACGACGCAGAATGGGACAAGATGATCAGTGCGCGTGATGTGGCTTGGAATAACTGGGCCGAAGCTCGCGAAGCTGAGGGTCTGCCAGGTAAAGCTGTTCTGGATGAGTTCGTATCGCTTCTTGAAAAGAACGACGACCTCTAAGACCAAATACAGGCCATTCGCCTGACGACAAATGCGCCGCCCAAGACGACTGAACAGGTTGTGGGCGGCGTAACATCTCCAAGACACTGATGAATGTACGGATAGTCGTGAACTCGGTACAATAATCTTAGTGTACAACCTGTTCAAATCTCTACTTTTTGAGGGAAGGATGCCTTGATGGCCAGTCTAACCAGCAGCACCTTTTGGCTACAGAGGAAGCTGGAAGAAATTGCCTGTTACGCGTCAGCCTTAGCTGTTGCAATCATGATGTCGCTCACGATGCTTGAAGTTCTCGCACGTGCGCTGTTTCAGAAAAGTATGCCGGGTGCCTACGAATACGTCAGCTTGATGTTTGTCTACTTGATCTATTTGGGGCTTGCCTATTCGCAACGCCGCGATGCGCATATCACGGTGGGAATTCTGTATGACCACATGCCCCATATTTTTAAGAAGATCACGCAGGGCATTTATCTGTTCATCGTATTCGTGTTTTTCGCGGCCTTGACCTGGACAACTGGGGCGTCCGCATTGAGCAATTATGTCATGGGCGACACAGTGCTTGGCATTATCGAGGTGAAAACCTGGTGGGCGCGTGCGGGTATTCCCGTCGGGCTGGCTTTGTTCTCGCTGCGGTTCCTAGTCCAGCTCATCAACCTGATCCTAAACAATGAACTGCTTGAGGACGCCGCAGTCGGCGAGAAAGAACAATGATAGAGTCAATTCAAGTCCCACTTGTGATCGGGATGGTCGGATTTTTGATGATCCTGCGCGTACCGGTTGGCATTTCCCTGCTTCTTTCAGGCGCTTTGGGCTTTGCCCTCATTCGAGGTGTCTCAATTACTTTAGACACCCTTGGCGGACGGTTGTTCGACATCGGGTCTGGGTACGCTTTAAGTGCAATCCCGTTGTTCTTGTTAATGGGACACGTTGCTGCCAAGGCAGGCATTACGCAGGATATTTACACTGCCACACGGGCTTGGCTAGGGCATGTAAAAGGTAGTGTTGTGATCGCCACAACAGTTGCCGCCGTCGCCTTTGCCGCCTGTTCTGGGTCAACAACATCTTCTACAGCGGTTTTCGGACGCGTTGCCATCCCAGAGATGCTGCGCTTAAAGGTTAACCGCAAACTGGCGGCCGGTTGTGTTGCAACTGTGGGGACCCTTGCCGGTATGATCCCGCCAAGCATCAACCTTATCGTCTACGGTATCATTGCACGTGAATCGATTCCGAAGCTGCTGATCGCTGGCATCATCCCCGGTTTGCTGACAGCCTTTGCGTATCTGATCATGATTTGGATACGTGTAAGCCGCAATCCAGAGATGGCGCCACCCCTTCCAAAGGCGAGCATTGAAGAGCGCATTCATTCCCTGAAAGGTGTTTGGAGTTTCATGATGCTTGGCGGGATTGTGATCGGTGGCATCTATGCCGGTCTTATCACCCCGACAGAAGCAGGAGCTATTGGGGCGGTTGGGTCTTTCCTGATTGCGGCCGTTCGCAAGCGGATGAATTTCCCGATGCTCAAAGAGGTCTTCTTGGATACGGCACAGACTACGTCTGTTATCTTCATTATCCTTGTGGGTGCTCTGATCTTCTCTTCCTACCTTGCAGTAAGCGGCGCATCTGGCGCGGTGTCTGCGTATATCATTGGCCTGGATATGTCGATGATGGGCATCGTGTGCATCTATGTCTTGCTGCTCCTTGTGCTCGGTTGCATGGTTGATCCGGTCTCAGTGATGTTCTTGACCGTACCGATTTTTGTACCACCGCTCATTGAGCTAGGTGCCCATCCAATTTGGCTTGCGATCGTGATCGTTAAGACTTTGGAGATTGGCTTGATCACACCTCCGGTTGGCTTGAACGCCTTCATTCTCAAAGGCGTCGTACCTGACTTCTCATTGAAAGAGATTTTCGGTGGGATTTGGTGGTTCCTGCAAGTGGAAGTGATCACCTTGATTATGATTATGTTCATACCTGCAATTGCCACCTTCCTCCCAGAATTGGCCTTTGCAAAATGATGGGGTAACCCATTCTTGAGGAACTGTTGGTAGGGCGGCTAGCGATTTTGGGTAATGCCAAAATCTTTAGTCGCCCTCCTTCTTTTTGTGGGGAACTTTGAACTTCGATAAAGAGGCCATGAGCGATTTCTCAACTGCCATCGCGCAGATTTTTGGGGACGTTTTCGCTTATTGAAATATCGCTAAATACAGCCTCTCTGCCGGTGCCTGATGGCGATTGGATGATGGCCCCGAGCTGAAGGTTCAAGCCCGCCGGCAACGCCGCATACCGCGCCATGAATTGTCAGCGTTTGGAATATGCCAGGAAATCGTGCCTCCGATTTTGGTCACCCGAAATCGGGTAAGCGACATCCTGCGGAAGTATTCACCGGCCCGCGCTGTAGTGCACAATTTCATGGGCAAGTTCTTTGACTTTGACTATTACGCGCTGAGTGAGGACTTGGATATTTCAAGCTGGGACGCATACCCGCTGGGGTTCCTAGAGCGCGAGATTGGGGATGAAGAACTGCTAAAGCGGCACATGGGCGTTGGTGATCCTGATTTTGATCCATTCCACCACGATCTCTATCGCGCCTGTGGTCAAATGCGGAATGGCACTGAAAATGGACGCTGGTGGGTGATAGAGCAACAGCCTTACGGGCCATTGAACTGGGGAACCTTCAATCACAATCCCGAAAAGGGGGCAGAGCGCCTTTGGGTGTGGGAGGCTTTCGTGGCCGGGGCCGAAGTTGTCAGTTTTTTCCGTTGGCGCCAGCCACATTTCGGGCAGGAGCAGATGCATGAGGGGCTATTGCTGCCAAACGGAGAACCAAATTTCGGCTATGAGCTTTGCAAAGCCTGATCGATATCGCCGTGCGCCGGATTGAAACGCGGCGTGCATTCTCTCCAATCCCTCTTGAAGGTGGCGGGGAATTCCAAGGCTGGCGCGAGTTTATTATTGCGGGAGAAGGTGTGGAGGTCGTGCAAAAGACCGAAGATGGGACGCCCGCGATCCTGAGAAACGGACCCGTGACCTATGTTGCGGGGCGTCTGGATTCTGACAGCCTTGATCAATTGTTTCGCGCAGAAATGGATCAGGCCGGTATCGAGTGGTTTGACATGCCGCAGGACATCCGCATGCGCTGCAATGGCGATTTCCGTGTGGTCTTTAACTATGGGAAATCAGAGGTCGAAGTTGGGCATCTGTTTGGGACGGGTGAGAAGATTCAAATCCAACCTGCCGACGCGATTGTGCGGAAAGTTTAGGGCGCATTCAGCGTACGTGTAAAAAGAAAACCCTATTTGATGTACCGTCAGATAGGGTTCAATTTGAGGTGTTTTCACGGTTTGGAAGTCTGAACCTGCGTCGGACTTTCTACCTTGAAATCAGCGCTTTAGACTTTCGTTACCCTTTGACAGCACCGGCTGTTAGGCCAGATTGGAATTGGCGTGTCATCAAGAGGTAGGCGATGACCACAGGCAATGTGGAGACGACCACCGAACTGAAAACCAGACCCCACTCGGTTGAATAGGAGCCGATGAAGGACACGATTCCGACGGGCATTGTTTGAACTTCCGGCTTAAAGGCCAAGATCAGCGGGATAAAGAATTCGTTCCACATCCAAACACCGTTCAAGATGGCGACAGAAATCAAACCGGGCTTCATCAGAGGCATAACAATGCGCCAGAAAATCTGCCATTCTGTTGCTCCGTCCATGCGGGCTGCGTGGATCAGATCGCGGGGCAGGGCGGCTGCAATCGGCGTAAGCACTAGGACACCCAACGGCAGACCCATCGCGATATAGGGTACGATCAGCGCGAGCAGAGTGCCGAACAAGCCGACAGCTTTCAGGACCACAAACAGAGGCAGGATAATCGCATGTACTGGGACAAGCAGACCTGCCACGAACAGCGTATAAAGCCCCATCGCAAAAGGTTTGCTTTTCTGGCTGAGACCATAGGCGATCATGGTCGCAAGGATCGTGCTGATCAGAACCGCTGTGGTGGTCACCAAGATGGTGTTCGGCAGGGTGAGCGCAAGATCGGCCTCGGTCCAGGCACGCGAATAGTTTTCGATCTTCCAGTCTTCAGGCAGCCCAAACGGATTGATGAAGAACTCAGGAACAGATTTGAACGACGCGATGATCATAAAGAGGATCGGCGTCAAAACCCAAAGAGATGCGATCACCAGCACAGAGGTGCGGAAGGATTTCCCTAAGAACAGAGTGAGCGGGCCTTGGCTTTGGCTCAACATATTTTGAGAACTCATGCGTCGATCTCCCGGTTGCGTAGAATTCGGATCAGTCCCCAACAAATCGCTGCCATGACCACCATCATCAGAAGCGCCATGGCGATGCCGAAGGCAAAGCGAATGTCGGCGCTAGAAAAAGACGAGCCGCCAAAGGCTGTCCGGTAGATCAGGGTGCCCAAAACGTCGGTGCCAAAGTTTGGCGCACCAAGAGGGCCGGTGAGGACATAGACGACATCAAAGGTTCGGAATGTGCCGATGAACGTCAAAACGGTCAGGGCGGTGAAGGCTGGCGAAAGCTGCGGGAAGACCACGCGCCAAAAGACCTGACGGGAGTTTGCGCCGTCCATTTCGGCGGCTTGCTTTAGCTCTTCCGGTACGTTTTGTAGGCCGGACAGGTAGATAATGATCGACCAGCCCATAGAGTTCCAAGCGGTCACAAAGATGATCACAGCCAGCGCGGAACCTGGTTTGGATAGCCATTGGCCCTTCAGAAAACCCAGCCCGATTGCATCCAGCATTGGGTTGATAAGGCCAATGTTCGGGGACAGCATCAAGGTCCAGACAAAGCCTGTCGCCACAAGAGACATGATCACTGGCAGGAATAAGACCGTGCGGTAAAACTGCATGAAACGTGGTTTGTCGTTCAAAAGAACGGCCAGATATAGGCCGACGGAATGCTGAAAAACGAGGATCGCGATAAAGATAATCGCGTTGTGGAAAGCCGCGCGATAGAACGGCCAATAGGTCAAAATTTCGAAGTAATTCGCCAGCCCAACAAACTGCACATTGTTCCCAAGACCGGACCAGTCGGTCAGTGAGATACCAAATGCAAAGCACAGAGGCATAAGCATAACGGCGAGGAAGAAAGCAAAGCCGGGCAAAACAAACCAAAGGTGTCCGTACTTTAGTGTGAATTGCGAAGGTGGTTTGCGCATGGGATTTGCAGGCATCGGTTACCTCTGGATCGTGAGGTGGCAGAGCGAAGCCCTGCCACCGAGTGGTTTTTCACCTGATCGGTTATTGTGCTGAAGGAACCACAGCGTCTTGCAGCGCTGCTGCAAAATCCTCTGGTGTCATTTCACCAAGGAACAGAGCCGCGGTATTCTGCTGGGCAACAGCCCAAACGTTGCCGGTTTCTGGAAGTTCATAGAACACGCGCATATCCTTGCTACGTGCGGCTTCCACGAACTCGGTCAGGATACGGTTTTCTGCAGGCACCACGTTTTTGTTTGTGGTCATGGTGATGGTATCAACCACCATCTGCTGCGCTGTCTCACTCATCATCCACTGCAGGAAGGTCAGAGCTTCATCGGAATGCTCAGAATCTGAGTTCACAAGGTAGATGTATTCCAGACCGGTTACGGTTGCCGGGGCATTGTCGCCAACACCTGGGAAAGGCACCACGCCTAGATCAACATTTGGGTTGATCTCTTGGTAACCCGCATAGTCTGCAGACCCGCCAGGCATCATTGCGCCTTGGCCAAGTGCTGCTAATGCTTTGCCTTCCACATATGGTGTAGAAAGAGCGCCCGGCTGCATGCAGTCGCCGATCTTTTGCAAGAACTTTGCTGCTTCCAACAGGTCAGGATCGGTGAATTTGCGTTCGCCACGACGCAGCTCTGCAAATCCATCAACACCCATGACCGATGCGGCCAGCATCATGTACATAAAGGATGGAACAATGCCGTCAGACGCAGGAACGATCAGTGGCGTGACGCCCTGCTCTTTCATGGTGGCGCACATTTCCATGAACTCTGCCTGAGAGCTTGGTGGTGTCAGGCCCAGATCTTCAAAGATATTGCGGTGGTAGTAGAGCCCCACGGAATAGGTGCCGAGGATCGGTACACCCCAAACAGAGCCATTTTGATTGATCGCGTCCGCCGCTGCGTCACGCAGGCTGGAGGTGTCGAGCTTGCCAGTCAGCTCCATTGCGTAACCGGCCTCGGCTGCGGCAAGAGTTTCAGGGCCCGCAGGAAGACCAAACAGATCAGGTGCTTCGCCAGCAGCCAATGCAGTGTTCAAGCGTGCGGAGTAGTTTGTGCCAGCAATTTCTTCCAGATCGATTTTGATGTTTGGATGTTCCGCCTCAAAGGCGTCAAGGATGGCCTGAGTGCGGTCTTTCCATTCTGGATGCTGGTGCCACATGGACAGGGTGACTTGCTCAGCGAAGGCAGGCATCGCGGCAGTCACTGCAAGCGCGCTTGCCAGAAGTGCGGATTTAAAAGTGTGTTTCATATTCTCCTCCAAAGTTGGTGTGGTGAGGTCTCCGTCCTCGCCGTTACTTGGTTTTTTGCCCTATGATTTACGCAGGGCCGTTCCAGTCACTGGGTGAAAGAAATGTAGTCGGTCACATGCGACCGCAATCTGGGCCGTGTCGCCTGTTTTGGTGCGAGATTGGGATGAGAAACGGCAGATGCAGGTCGCAGAGGCGTCTTTCAAATCCAGATCACTAAGACCTGTGTCATCATCGGTGTCGACATTGACTTGTTTTGCGTTCACGGCGACATGGGCCATGTGGTCTGACCCCAAAGATTCAAGCAATTGAACCGGTGCAGAGATGCGTTGATCCTTCGGATGATCTGGCAGGAGTGTTGCGTCTTCCAGATCTTCTGGACGCAATCCAACAATCACGTCATCCCCATCAAGATCTGCCAATCCGTCATATTTGGACAGCGCAGCATCAGTGACTGTAAGGGATTGATCGCCCAGAAGAACTTTGAATGTGTCACCTTCCCGCACCAGTTTGGTGTGGAACAGGTTCATTGCGGGTGATCCGATAAAGGCCGCCACAAAGGTGTTCGCCGGATCATGGTACATTACATCCGGTGGCGCGACCTGCTGCAGGACGCCATCGCGCATCAGCGCAACCCGATCACCCATGGTCATCGCTTCGACCTGATCGTGCGTCACATAGACGGTTGTCACGTTTAATTTGCGCTGGATCTGCGCAACTTCAGCCCGCATTTTCACCCGCAGTTTTGCGTCAAGGTTAGACAGTGGTTCGTCCATCAAGAACACAGAAGGGCGACGGATAATGGCGCGGCCCATTGCGACGCGCTGACGTTGTCCACCTGAGAGGTGACCCGGTTTACGTTGCAGGTGCTGCTCGAGCTGCAGTGTCTCAGCGACGGCCAGAACACGCTTTTCGATCTCAGCTTTTGGTGTCTTCGCGATCTGTAAGGGGAACGCAATATTATCAAAGACGGACATATGCGGATACAAGGCGTAGCTTTGGAAAACCATCGCGATATCGCGGTCACGGCTTGCGAAATCGTTCACCATCTGATCGCCAATCCAGACTTCACCGCCGGTCGCATTTTCAAGCCCGCCGAGCATCTTAAGCGCGGTTGATTTTCCGCAGCCGGACGGGCCAACGAGAACCAGAAACTCTCCGTCTTCGATATGCAGTGATAGATCTTGCAGCGCTTTGGACTCAGCCCCGTCATATTGTTTGGATAGGTTCTTTAGCGTTACAGTCGCCATTTTTGCTCCCGGTATTCAGTCTGCACGAGTGTCCTCAGATTTATCTGAATGGCTCGCCTTATTCATAGCGCGTGTATGATGCATACCATCAACTATTTCACAACTATTGTATACAATATCGTGTATAAAAACGACGAAATATACAACAAGCTATTATTAAATAAAACATTTGATAGCAGTTTCTCGAGGCCGGAAGGCGCAAAGTGCCTCAAATTTCACGTCGAATCGGTATCAATTTGAAATTTGGGGTGAGAGTGCCTGCACCGTGGCGCCAATGCACAGCGCCACCGAGATTAAAAGTGTCGAGTCAAAAGAGGGCTATCAGAGCTACATCGGGCCCAGCCGTAGGTAAGCCACTTCGCGGCGCGTATCGCTGTCCTCAGCCACATCACCTAAATAGTGAAAGCGGGCTCCAAAGGCTCGTTATTGCTTTTGGGGAGCTAATGGTTCCAGCCTTTTTGCGTGTATTCTGCTTACCTAGGCACGGATTTTCTTGGCCAATGCGTCAGTTCTCACAGGTGAATCAAGCTTACTGTTTTCCAGAGAGCCTGATTTTGAAACGCTCCACAATTTTGCCAATTCGAGAATAACAGCACGTTATCAACGATATGATGCGTTTCATATGCGCGCTTTGGCAGCCACGCTAAGAAACGCCTTGACTCATATTCAATAATATACTGTGATATATCAATGGAGATGAGTAGCGGTTTTGAGCTGTGGAGGCAGGTCAATCAATTGCGACATGGGTGCTGAATCTAGTCAGTCCAAATTTCGCATCTTCGGAAAATTTGCGATACGGCGGGAGGAGCCAGGTTGTATCAGTTTAACTTCGAACCGGTCTTCGGGGCGTTTGATACGCTTTTGCTTGGGGCTTGGTTTACAATCCAGATGTCGTGCATGGCGATGCTTTTGGGGCTCGCTGTGTCGATTGCTGGCGCGGTCGGAAAAACATCGGGCATCCGTCTGCTGAATCTGGTGGTCGACATCTATGTCGAGATTATTCGCAACACACCATTCCTCGTGCAGATCTATTTCATCTTTTTTGGCTTGCCTGCCTTGGGTATTCGTATGTCTCCCAACCAAGCAGCATTGCTGGCCTTGACCGTGAACTTTGGCGCCTACGGTACCGAGATCATTCGGGCCGGGATCAATTCCATTAACCGTGGTCAGATCGAAGCCGCTCAGGCCATTGGTCTCTCTTGGCTTCAAGTCCTTCGTTATGTGGTGATCAAGCCTGCTTTGCGCGCGGTCTATCCGGCGCTGACCAGCCAGTTTATCTTTCTGATGCTAGGCTCCAGCGTGGTGTCCGCGATCTCTGCAACCGATTTGACGGCTGCCGGTAACGATCTGAATTCGCTGACGTTTGCGAGTTTCGAAGTCTATCTGGTGACGACCGCGATTTACCTCGTGATGTCGATTGCCTTTTCCATCGCATTTTCAGTCATCGGGCGCACATGGTTCGCCTATCCGGTTAATAGGTAGGAGGCAAAGATGATCCGTGAATTTGGAACAGGTGAAGTCATCTATATCGTGCTGGCGATCCGTTGGACGATTGCGCTTTCGTTGATCGCATTTCTCGGCGGGGCCTTGGGTGGTCTAACCGTTGCGTTGGCACGCGTGTCGACAAACAATTCCGCGCGATTGGCCGCGACCGGATTTATCCGATTGTTCCAAGGCACGCCGCTGTTAATGCAGCTGTTCATTGTCTACTTTGGTCTGAACATCGTTGGCTTGCCAACCAGCGCCTGGCTGGCGGCGGCCATTGCCTTGACGCTACATGCTAGCGCCTTTCTCGGCGAGATTTGGCGCGGATGTATCCAGGCTGTGCCAAGCGGGCAGACCGAAGCGGCCGATGCTTTGGCTTATAGCTACATCACGCGCATGAAGGATGTGATCCTGCCCCAAGCGGCACGGATTGCTGCTGCCCCGACCACGGGATTTCTGGTGCAACTCATAAAGAGCACCTCCCTGGCATCCATTATTGGGTTCACTGAGCTAACCCGGGCGGGGCAGATCATCAGCAATGCGACCTTCAAACCCTTCGTGGTGATCAGCTTGGTCGCTGTTCTTTACTTCATTCTGTGCTGGCCACTGTCTTTGGCCGCAAAGCGTCTTGAATCCAGATTTGATCGGGCCGTAGCGCGTTAACGCGTGGCCCAAATGCAACCGCTACGCCATATAGGAGGAGAAACATGGTACTAGCTAAAACAAAGAGCCTGATCGCAGCGTCAGCCGCGCTCGCGCTGAGCGTTCTCAGTACGCAGCACGCCACTGCCGATAGCATTTCCGATATTCAAAGCGCAGGTTCGATGAAGGTCGGCATGCTTGTGGACTTCCCGCCAGTTGGGTTCATGAACTCAGACAATGAGCCAGATGGGTACGATGCGGATATTTCGGCCATGCTCGGTGAGAAACTGGGCGTTGATGTGGAAATCGTGCCTGTGACAGGCCCGAACCGCATCCCTTATCTGTTGAGCGGTCAGGTAGATTTGCTGATTTCGTCGCTTGCAATCACTCCGGATCGTGCGAAGAAAGTCGATTTCAGCGAACCCTATGCAGCCGTGCGCATTGGCATCTTTGGCCCCACTGATTTGGATATCTCAGATGCAGATGATCTGCCGGGTCATGTGATTGGTGTAACTCGGGCGAGTGGTCAGGATGCGACGCTGACAAAGATCGCGCCAGAGGGCACCAATATTCGCCGCTTTGACGATGATGTCAGTGCGGTGCAGGCGCTGCTGAGTGGGCAGGTCGAAGCGATTGGCGTGTCAAACATCGGCATGAAGCAAATTCATCAGATCGCGCCGGGCAAATTCAACGAAAAGTTCGAGATGAACCGCTTCATTCTGGCGCTTGGTGTGCACCCGGATGATGACGCAATGATGGACTATGTGAACACCTTCCTAGGTGAGATCAAAGCCAGCGGTCAGTTGGAAGCCACTTACCAAAAATGGTTTGAGGAATCCCTGCCTGACTTCTCTGGTGTGGTCACCAAGTGAGTGCAGAGGACACATCCATGAACATGGTCCCAACAAAACCTGAGCCTGCCCTGCAGGCTCAGTCACTGCCAGCCATTGAGCTGCAAGGTCTTGAGAAATGGTACGGCGCATTTCAAGCTCTCAAAAACGTGGATTTGACCGTACAATCTGGCGAAAAAATTGTCATTTGCGGACCTTCGGGATCAGGCAAATCGACGCTGATCCGGTGCATCAACCAGCTTGAGGAAATCCAAGGCGGCACCATTCGTGTTGATGGCAATGCCCTGACAAATGATCCCAAAAGCGTTCGCGCGGTCCGGCGCGAAATTGGCATGGTGTTCCAACAGTTTAATCTGTTTCCGCATATGACTATCCTTGAGAACTGTATTCTTGGCCCAATCAAGGTGGCTGGTGTGCCAAGGGCTGAGGCCGAAGACATTGCGCATGAATATCTAAAGCGCGTCCGTATTCCTGAGCAGGCCAACAAATACCCGGCGCAGCTTTCTGGCGGGCAGCAACAGCGTGTCGCCATTGCGCGGGCGCTTTGTATGCGTCCTAAAGTGATGCTTTTTGACGAACCCACCTCCGCCCTGGACCCTGAAATGGTCAACGAGGTTTTGGATACGATGATCGATCTGGCCTCAGACGGGATGACAATGATTTGCGTAACCCATGAGATGGGGTTTGCAAGGAAGGTCGCGGATCGGGTGATCTTTATGGATCACGGTGAAATCATTGAAGAAAACGACCCCGAACAATTTTTTGAAGCGCCACGTCACGAGCGTACGCGCGGTTTCTTGGGTCAAATTGCATAAGAAGGAAGCTGACATGTCTGATATCGCAGAGTTGCAAGCTGCTGAGAACGCGCGTTGCAAGGCGCTCATGAACAATGATGTCGATGGGTTGGCGACGATGCTGGCCGAAGATTTGTCTCATATTCACCTAAACGGAAATGTAGACGGCAAGGATGCCTATCTTTCAGGTGTTCGGGATCGGTTTCGGTTTTTATCTGTGCAGCGGGACAATCTGCAAATCCGTGTTTTTGGGGACACGGCTGTGATGATTGGGGATTTGATCCAGCAAACAAGAACACTGGAGACCAACACGGATTTTGACATCAAGGCAGTCACAACCCAAGTCTGGGCACGACAAAACGGCAAGTGGATTTTGAACACTTGCCATAATGCGCTGCCGGCATAGACCAATGTGAGGTTTGGACTGGTTTGGGTTATGTCAGGGGATGCATGACTTGAGAGCGAAAGGCGTGCCTTTCGCTTAGCTTTTTATACCACCGTTCAAGGTTCTTAAGTACAGGGCGCTCAATCTCAAGCGCATGCCAACGGTAAGCCGCACACCCAATTGGAATATCGGCCATCGAAATCCGATCACCCAACAGAAATGATTTTCCTTCAAGTTGCGCATCGATCATAGTCCATAGGTCAACGGACCGTTTATGCGCAGTCGCCATTAACTCTGGGTCGCGTTCTTTGATCGGCGTACGGATCAGTTGCAGGAACACAGTGGAAACCGGGGCATGAAGCGTCGTCAGGTACCAATCCATCCATTGCTGTGCCGAACCCTGCTGCATCACGCACTCTGGTACCCAACTCGTTTTCCCATACTTCTGACAGAGGTATCGTACGATGGCGTTGGATTCCCAAATTACAAATTCGCCATCTTTTAACACCGGGATTTGACCGTTCGGATTGAGGGATAAAAACTCAGCGGTTTCAATGCCTCCAAAAGCGCCCCCTAAGTCTAAGCGTTCGATATCCAGACCTAATTCTGTCGCGCACCACATGACTTTCTGAACGTTAATCGAATTTGCACGGCCTAAAATTTGAATCATCTTGTCATCCCTGTGGAATTGGACCGGCGTCATGCGGAATGTGGTATCCGCGCTGCACTGCGTCTCGTTTAAGGATATTTCGATACCAGGCCTGCACATTTGGATAGGCGCTAAGATCGACCTGATGCCATTCATAGCGTGACACCCAAGGCCAAATGGCCATGTCGGCGATGCTGTAGTCGCCCGCGATATAGGAATTGTCTGAGAGCTGATCATTGAGCACCCGATAGAGGCGCGCGATTTCTGTTTTCAATCGATCCTCTGTATAGGCAGACGCTCCGGGGTTAAATTTCATAAAGTGATGCCCCTGTCCGGCCATGGGGCCTAGACCGCCCATTTGCCACATCAGCCATTGCATCACTGAAGCACGGCTTGTCACATCAGATGGCAGAAATTTACAATATTTTTCAGATAGGTAAATCATGATTGCGCCGGATTCAAATTGCTTAACGCCGGTTTCGGTGTCGTGAAGCGCGGGCACTTTGTTGTTTGGACTGATGTCCAAAAACTCAGAGGTGAACTGTTGGTCTTGACCAATGTCGATGGAATGCACCTGATAGGGAACGCCGAGTTCCTCCAGGAGGATCGACACCTTCCGGCAGTTTGGTGTGGGCCATGTATATAGGTGGATCACAGGAGCCTCATTCTAAATGCTAAAAAGGTGTGAACCCGGTTTGACCCGGGTTCACATGACCGTTTGGTTGGGAAGGATACCGAACGGTCAGGAAGATCATTGTTCCGGACTATATTCGCCGCGAGCAGGGTAGTTTGCGGCCATGGCACCATCGACGGCAGCCAGCAGCTCTTTGAAGTGCGGACGCACAAACGGCATGGTTTGAACAGAGCCATAATACAGCGCGCGATCCGGCTGCACGAGGAATATGCCTGGTTCTGAAAACAGATCCGGTTCCATGATGTCCAAAGACGACTTTCCGCGCGATGTGGAGATATAAAGCCCCCAATCCATAGCTTCTTCGATCGACACGCCATAGCCTAGACGCAGGCTGGACATTCCAACCTTTTCCGCCATCGCCTGTGCGCGCTCTTCAACATCGGTCGACACCGCAACGGTGCCGATGCCGCGTTCGTTGAACTCGGGCGTAAGACGCTCGAGTTCTTTCAAGTAGTTGGCGCAAATTGGGCAATGCAGGCCGCGGTAAAAACACACAACCGTCCCGCGTTCATTTGTTTCTTCCGAGAGGGTAAACTTGTCACCGGTGACCAACTGAACCGACAGGTCAGGGGTCTTTTTGCGTGGCATCAACATTCGAATTTCCTTTCAATAGTCAAAGTGTCTCCATCGTTTGAAATCGCTTCAAACGTTGGGAAGTGTGAGATGTGATTTGGCCTGTTAGGCCGGGGGGAACTTAATTTGTCCTCGGTCAATCATGGCTTCGACCTTGAGTGCCGTTGCCTGTGATGTTTCAAACGTTTCTTCCAGCGCTTCTCGGGCGGCCGCTTCATTGCCTTCAGCAAGAGCGCGTGCCATGCGGCTGTGGTTGTCCGCAGCGCTTCCTGGCCCTGTATCTGTTTCGCGCGCGAGCAGGTAACCAATTCGACGAGAAATGGCGTGAAGCGGGAAAACAACCTTACAGGCGATGTCATGACGCGCGGCTTCCGCGACGCGATCATTCAGCTCGCGGTCCAACGCCATAAACGCCAAAGTATCTCCGCTTTGCCCTGCTTCCTCGATCCGCTCGGCCAGTTGACCAAAGCGCCACCGCTCTGTGCTTTCCGCAAAATTGGCAGCACGTGCCGTAAGGAAGGGCTCCAATCGACGACGGACGTCCAGAGTTTTAATCGCTTTCTGGGCATCAATTGGTTCGATAAGAATGCCGCGTCGAGGTAGCACCGAGACCAACATGTCCCGTTCAAGTTTTTGAACCGCCTCTCGAACCGGCGTGCGACCAAAGCCGCTGAGCGTACACAGCTCCTGTTCGGTCACCAGGCGTCCAGGTGAGATGACGAGCGTCACAATTTTCTCTTCAATATCTTTGTAGACCGCTTTTGATCGGCTTTCAGGACGGTCACTACTCATATGCTTCGCTTTCTTCGTTTGAGCGTTGAATACAATAAGGGAACGACGATGATTGCAATGGTAATTGCTCCGAGGCTTCCCGCGATTGGGCGTGAGAAGAACTCGGCGAAAGATCCCTGCGATTTTGCGAGTGATGCCAAGAATGTGGATTCTAGAATTGGGCCAAGAACAATGCCCAAAATCACGGGTGCTAAGGGGAAGTCATTCTCTTCAAGATAAAACCCCAAAAGCCCTGCCGCCAGCATGACCAGAATAGCGAATGTGGTGTTTTCAACCGCGAAAGCACCGACAATGCAGGCCAGCGTTACAAGCGCCATGACTACACCTGGAGGTGCTGACAGAATACGGCGGAAAAGAACAATGGCGCCAAAGCCGAAGGGAACCATCACGATATTGGCGATTAAGAAAGCGATGAAGATCGCGTAAAGCAGCGTTGGCTGCATAATGAAGACGGTCGGCCCCGGATTAAGGCCCTTCATGTAGAGCACGCCGATAATGACCGCTGTCAGGCTATCGCCGGGGATGCCGAATACCGTCGCTGGGATCATCGCACCACCGACGGCTGCGTTATTTGCGGCTGTCGCTGGTGCAATGCCATCAACAGAACCAGTCCCGAACTCCGCTTTACGGGGCGATGACCGACGTGCGACGGCATATGAAATATAGGCCGCAATATCGGCTCCTGCACCGGGAATGGCGCCAACCACGGAACCGATGGCCGACCCACGCAAGACCGGCCATTTCAGGCGGCGCACATGGCTGAAGACACCGACGAAGAGTGACTTTGGTGACATTGGTAGTATGTCGGGTCGTTCGATAGGTTTGGCGCCAAAGCGGAAGGCCTCAGATACAGCAAACAGCCCTATCAGCACCGGAATGAAAGCAAGACCGCCAATGAGGTTGATATTACCAAAGGTAAATCGTTGTTGGCCCATAACCGGATCAAGACCAACCATCCCAATTGTCAGACCAATAAACAGCGATATCGCCCCTTTCGCCGGTGTCGCATTGGAGGCAGCAATCGCTGCGACCAATCCTAGGCAAGCCAGCCAGAAGTATTCAAAACTTGAGAAATTTAAGGAAATTTCAGCGAGTAAGGGTGCGCCGAGTATCAGCATGAGTGCTCCGAAAACGCCACCTAGTGCAGATGCGACCAGTCCAACGCCCAAGGCAGTCTCTGCCTCACCGCGTTGGGCCATGAGATAGGATTCATTCGCATAAGCCGCTGATGCAGGTGTGCCTGGCATGCGCAGCAATGCACCGGGGATGTCGCCCGCAAAAATCGCCATGGCGGCAAGCGTAACAATTCCTGCAAGTGCTGGAACTGGGTCGAGAAAATAAGTCATCGGGACCAAAAGAGCGACTGCCATCGTGGCGGTGAATCCTGGGATTGCACCAACAACAAGACCATATGCTGCACAGCCGAGTATGACAGCCAGTGTTGTTGGCTCCAGCAGGAGCATCAGGGAGTCATAGGCTACCATGTCAGTGCTCCTGAGTAGTCAATTAGAATGCCCCATGGCAGGGGTGCCTTCATGATTTGATAGAAGAATGCATGCAGTAAAAAAGTACCCAAGATGCCAACCGCAATGGCGAGCTTCAAACGGCGCTCGAACCAATAGACGATGACAAACAACAATATCGGGGCGACAACAAGAAACCCCAGCGTGTCTGCCGTCAGAATGTAAAAGAAAATGGCGGCGAGAAATATGCCGATGCCCAATAGGCCGCGCATTCCATTGCCATTGAACGCGAACCCTCCCGCAACAGCGCCAGCGTTTCTCCAAATCCGCGCGACGATTAAGACCAAACCGGCCAAGGCCATTCCGGTTCCCACGATGCTGGGCAAAAACCCGGGACCGTATTCAATTTGTGCCATTGTGGGCAGCGATTGGGCATAGGCGACAATTCCAATTCCCAAAGCAAGAAACACAACGCCATTGATGAGATCGTCCAGTTTCATCAGAAGTCCTTTCGCGTGACGCAGAGATACCGGAGCAGCGCTGCCACTCCGGCATAGATCACATGCGTTTAAAGGCCTAGTGTCGCGACGATCTCGCGGACTGTGCCTTCTTCAGAGGCTATGAAGTCAGCAAAGGCAGAGGAATCCCGCCATTGAATACCAAATCCACGCTCTGTCATCTGCGCTTGCCAGCCTTCGTCGGTGACGATCTCGCCCATAGCCTCTTCCAGTTCAGAGGCGATTTCCGCGTCTAGGCCTACAGGTGCAACGACGCCGCGCCATGCGCCAAGCGAGAGATCAAGGTCGGTCTGCTCGGACAGAGTAGGGATGTCTGGGAAAGCGGCCAAACGTTCGGACCCAAATACTGCTAGGGATTTCACGCGGCCCGCTTGGATCAAAGCTCCCGCTTCTGGTACCGAAGAGGGCACCACGTCAAATCCGCCGGCAACCATGTCCTGCAATGCGCCAGCAGCACCTTGACCGGCGATCATGCGAACCTGTGAAAGGTCGACGCCCCATTCGCTGAATAGAGTCGCTGTAGCAATCGGCCAAGAGCCGCCACATCCGCCGCCACAAGCG
>NZ_JAGDYW010000005.1:0-709380 GCF_049116455.1 Cognatishimia sp. | reverse complement strand
GCCTAGATAAATCTCTCAAAACGATGACTTTCCAAATTCCCCAGAATATCATGCACAATGGTGTATCTACGACTGCTTTTGCTCTCGTAACTATTCCTCAATGATCATGAGATACACAGACCTAAACAATGGTTAGGTGATGTATGAGGGTTGTAGAAACGACATTTGCGGTGATGTGCTGCGCAGTGTTTCTTTTCTCTAGCCATGCCGTTGCGAATGAACTTGTGCTGTTAGAGGCAAGGCGATTGCCCCAGGCTTGTGGAGAGCCCCTTAGTTGCATTCCACAGTCACAGCTATTGGTGCGCAATATTGCGGCATTAGATCAGAGAGAAAGCCGTGAAATAATGTCTTTTTTGAATAGGATCTCATCTATTCGGGGCATTTCTGATACGCATATTGATACTCTGAATACCTCAAAAGCAGTGATCGCCAAACGTTACCATGCACCTGCTAAGGCCGAGAAATTAGATCTCTTGCGTCATCATCCTGGGGTGTATTTCGATACAGAAAAATTGGACCAGAAAGAAGACACGCAAAGCTTTGGTTCTTATGTCAAAACACAACTCGGTGCGGCAGGGGTTAAGTTTCTTTCAAAAGAAGACTGGGAAGAGACCCCTGGTCGCCCAACCCTTACGTTACGATATTCGGCAAGGCGAGAGTCGGAAGGCTGCATCATCCCGTTTTCGGTTTCCTTGTCTATTTCAGAAGAGGCGGTTCTTGTTAGAGATGCCAGCCTAAAGGTCTCGGGGACAATCTGGGCGGCAACGACGCGGCAAAACCTAGCGAATACAAATTACACATCCACGAGCGCGCTGCGTGAAACAGTTGATAAGTTTCTTACAGATTGGAAAATGGCCCATAGGTAAGGGAATGGTGCTTACTTAGTGAAAATCCCGACTAGGAAATAACCGTTTTGCCTGGTCACGTGGATGCATCGCACGGGACGGATAGCGGGAGGTCTTGGGGGTATCATCTGTGCGCTGCCCTTCCGTACTTAAGGCATCGGGCATTGGGTGCCCCAGCTCAAATAGGTGATGGGACATGTCTTGCACCTGCTGTGCAATCAGATGCACTACAATGCCTTCGCGCTGCAGATAGCCGCTGATCTGTAAAAGACGCCCCCCCATAACAATACGCCGAAACTGTTCGTAGATCTTTGGCCAGACCACGACATTGCTGACTCCGGTTTCGTCTTCCAATGTCAGGAAGATAACGCCGGATGCCGTGCCTGGTCTTTGCCTGGTGATGACAAGACCACAGACACTGTGTTTACCCAAAGGCGCATCTGAAAGTGCTGAATGCGGTGTTAGGTTTGGCAAAGACGGGCGCAGCAATTCCATCGGGTGAGCGCGCAGCGTTAGGCGGGTAGAAACATAGTCTTCGACCACCTCCTCGCCAAGCTGCATCGTAGGAAGGCTCACCTGTGGTTCAAACACGCTTTCCCCATCGATTGGGTCGTTGAACAGCGGGAGCGGCTGGGGGCTGCGGATGGCTTTGACTTTCCACAACGCATCGCGCCGCGTCAGATCCATATCGGAAAACGCATCTGCTTCGGCTAATTTGGCTAAAACATCGGGTCGAACGCCAGCCCTCAGCCAAAGCGTTTCGGGATCAGGATAGCCATTGTCGCGTGCGGCGACGATCCAACCAGCGTCCTCTTCTTTGAAGCCTTTGATCTGACGAAATCCCAGACGCAGGGCCAATCCGCCATCTGTGCGACGTTCTAATCGATTGTCCCATTCCGAATGGTTGACGCAGATCGGGCGTACTTCGACCCCATGTTCACGGGCGTCCCTTACGATTTGGGCAGGGGCGTAAAATCCCATGGGTTGGGAATTCAGCAAGGCACATGCAAAGACCGCCGGGTGGTGGCGTTTGAGCCAGGCAGAGACATAGGCCAGCATAGCAAAGGCCGCTGCGTGGCTCTCGGGAAAGCCGTAATCTGCAAAGCCTTCAATCTGGGAAAAGCAACGTTCGGCAACCTCTGTCGAATAGCCGTTCTTGAGCATGCCTTCGGTGAACTTATCCCTGAAACTGCCAATGGTGCCCATGCGCCGGAACGAGGCGAGAGATCGACGTAGGTGGTCAGCCTCTTCGGGGGTAAAGCCCGCGCCCACGACGGCAATTTGCATGGCCTGTTCTTGAAACAACGGCACGCCGAGGGTGCGCTCGGTCACTTTTTCCAGTTCTGGGCCAAAGGGTTCGGGCTGTTCCTGCCCATTGCGCCGTCGGATATAGGGCTGGACCATGTCGCCTTGGATCGGGCCGGGGCGGATGATGGCGACCTCGATGACAAGATCATAGAAGGTGCGCGGCCGCATACGCGGTAGGAAATTCATCTGCGCGCGGCTTTCGACTTGAAAGACCCCCACAGCATCCGCCTTACAGAGCATGTCATAGGTCGTTTTATCTTCCTGCGGAACCGAGGCGAGCGTCAGGTGTTTGCCATCGTGCTGATCAAGCAGATCAAAGGATTTGCGAATGCAACTGAGCATGCCCAGACCCAAAACATCGACCTTTAAGATACCCAACGCGTCAATGTCATCCTTGTCCCATTCAATGACCGTGCGATCCTCCATAGCGGCGTTTTCGATAGGAGAAAGCTCATCCAATCGCCCGCGGGTGATAACAAACCCGCCAACATGCTGTGAAAGATGCCGCGGGAAGCCGATGATTTCACGGATCAGGTGGATCGTCTGCATCAGGCGTTGGTCTTTTGGATCAAGGCCCAGTTCGCGAATGCGCTCTTCTTCGACGCCGCCGTTGCTCATGCCCCAGATTTGACTAGAGAGGCCAGCAGTCACGTCTTGCGAGAGCCCCATGACCTTACCGACCTCACGGATCGCCCCACGCGAGCGAAAATGGGTCACGGTGGCACAGAGTCCCGCGCGATGCCGTCCATATTTTTCATAGATCCATTGGATGACTTCTTCGCGGCGTTCATGTTCGAAATCCACATCGATATCTGGCGGCTCGCCCCGGTATTTAGACACGAAGCGCTCAAAGACCATCGTGATCATATCCGGGCTAACATCAGTGATGCCCAAGAGGTAACAGAGGATGGAATTGGCCGCAGAGCCTCGTCCTTGGCAGAGTATGCCTTGGGATCGGGCAAATTGCACAATGTCATGTACAGTTAGAAAATAAGCAGGGAAATTAAGATCTTTTACGACCTTCAGCTCTTTCTCCATCAAGGTGACAGCCTTGTCTGTCGGCCCTTCTGGGTAGCGGCGCTTCATGCCTTCGCGGGCCAAGCGTTCTAGTCGTTCTTGTGGGGTTTCATCGCCGGTATCTTCGTGCGGGTATTCATAAGAAAGCTCCGCAAGATCAAAACTGCAGCGATCAGCGATTTCGAGGGTGCGGCGCAGGGCGGCGGGATGATCGCGAAAGAGCCGCGCGAGGTCAGCACCTGATTTAAGGCGGCGTTCAGCATTAGGTAGGGCGCGGGTGCCGATTTCGTCAATCGTGATGTGTTCACGCATACAGGTCAGCACATCGGCGACTTGGCGGCGGCTGGCGCGGTGCATTAGCACGTCGCCAATCGCGACCATCGGCGCGCAGGTTTTCTGGGCCAGCAAGGCGCAGGACGCCAGATAGGCCTGATCGCTGCCATCGTATTTGGGGGCGGCGCCTAAGAAGACATGATTGGGAAAATGCCGCCGCATGGCTTTGATGTCATCGGTGGCGGCGTTCAATCTGGCTTGGGGTAGGGCGATTAGGATCATCCCTTTGCAGGCCTCATGCATATCCTTGAGATAAAGCGTGCATTGGCCTTTTTCGGCACGGCGTTTGCCACGGGTCAGCAGACGGGTCAGCCGCTGATAGGCCGCGCGATCACGCGGCAGGGCGATCCAATCAACATCGCTGTCTTGTAGAACCAGTCGACAGCCCACAATCAGTTTTGGTAAAGACAGCGGATCGGGTTTGATCAATTGGTCCCGGTGCCCTGTGGCCTGACGCGACGAGGAATCGATGCGCTGTTGCGAGCGGATTTCCAGTGTCTCTTGGGTTTCGCGTTTCAGCTCCTTCAGCGCACTCCAGGCGCGCACCACTCCGGCCAGTGAGTTGCGGTCGGTAATGGCCAGCGCAGTAAGGCCCAATTCGGCGGCCCGCACCACCAGTTCTTCAGGATGAGAGGCCCCGGTGAGGAAGGTGAAATTGGTGGTGATGCAGAGCTCGGCATAGGCTTCACTTAGAGTAAGCGTGTCTCTCATGCGAATTCCCCCTGCACAAACCAGCCGGGGTTTTGCGGCGTGTAAAACAGCCAGAGGCGACGACCTTGGGCGGTCTCAATGCGCCAATAATCCCGCACGCCAGATTGCCAGCTGTCATCGGGCAGCCACCATTCTGGGGCAATCCGTTCCGGGCCTGTGGCGCGACCAGTAGTCAATGACATGCGCCGCCAGCGAAATCGGTTTGGCGGGCGCGGGCCCGAGCCAGCAATGGCTTCTGGGGGAAAGAGGCAGACAGGCCGGGGATGGGCATAGCTCCAGCCGCTGTCCGCTTGGCTATAGGCCACGGGGGCCGTCAGAAAACTGCGTTCGGGAATGTGGCTGTCGGCAGGGAGAAAGCGCGTGATATTCTCAAGCCCAATCCGTGTTCCAAGCCGGGTGATCAGGTCATCCAGTTTGTTCTTTTCTGCCCCAATCACGTGGCTGATTTGCTGAACGGGCAGGGGTTCGACCTGTGTGGCCTCAAGGCGTAGTTGATCAATGCCGTAGCCAGCATCAATTTCACTGAGCCCGCGTTCAAAGAGCGGCAGGATGCGCGCGGAATCACGCAGGGGGCGGGCGAGGCGTAGTTCGACCTGTTGATGATCCTGATCCACACGCCGTAGCGTGACACAAAGCTGCCGCGCGCCCATTTCCTGCGCTTTTAATTTGGCGCAAAGCTGCACCAGCAACCGTTCGGTGCCTGACATGACATCAGCCAACAGGCCAATGGGTTCGGGCAGGGTCATACGCACGCCGTAATGGGGCGGATCAGCCAGTGGGGTGATCTCTTCGGGCTGTGTGCCCAAGGCCTGATCCAATCGCATCAGGGGATCACGGCCAAATCGGCGGGCAAAAGGCGCACGGGGTGTTTCGGCAAGCTCTCCGATCTTGCGCAGGCCAAGGCGTTGTAGGGCGACGGAGGCGTCCTCAGACAGGCGCAGTGCGGCGACAGGTAGGGGTTTTAGAACACTCAACATATCACCGGTTGGCGCTATGCCTTCTTTGAAATGGGCCAGCGCCCAGGCCGCGCCGCGGGTGTCGGCAAGGCCGATCTGCGCAGCCAGCCCGGCTTTGCCAAGCCGGCCGCGCAGATCGGCGACCATCGCCTCTTCGCTACCAAAAAGGTGAGTAGACCCGGTGATGTCCATGGTCAGCCCATCTTGGCCTTCGAGCCCTACCCAGGGGCAATAGCGCGTGGCCCAACGGCGCAGGATTTTAAGGAAAGCCGCGTCCTGATGTGGATGGGCTGGCGCGCTTTTCAGATCAGGGCAAAAGGCACGGGCATCAGAGTAAGACATGCCGCGCTCCAATCCCTGCGCTTGGGCTACGCGGTTTAGGCAATAGACGCGATTGGCGTTTTGTTCTTTCAGCGTCAGCGCAAAGGGGCCTTCGATTGGATACAGGCGCAGATGCCGGTCACTCGCGAGACGCGGAAACCAGATCGAGATGACGCGACGCTGTATTCCATCGAACATACCAAATACCCAATGTTCCTGATTTGTTCTTTATAAGTTCCCACGTTTGCAGAGTCGAGTCTTGGGCAGCGAAAGCTGTGTGTTCAAAGGCAGGAGAACAGCGCCAGCGTGTTTCAGCGGCATTGCTGCCCATGCCTTCGGGGATCAGGGTGAGGCCGACAGATTTCCCATCGCGTGCGGCGAGTTGTAGGCGACGGCCTTCGGTGAGGCCGATGGGTTTGTGTAGGGCGATCACCACCAAGGGCAGGGCGCCAGAGCGCAGAGCTTCTTCGGCGGTGGCCAGTGATTCCATCTGATCCTTGGTGGAACATTGCAAAAGATGTGCGGGATCAAGGAAGGCTGCAATCCCATTGGGGTTCAGCTGCTGGGCCTCCCAAGCCTCTTTGATCCAAAGGAAATTTCCACCAATCTTTGCGGCCAGCGCAAAGGCAAACCCATAGGCACCGGCTCCACAGACTTCGTGGGTGCGGCCTTTGGTAAGTGGATAAAATGGCAGGGCAGCGCGCATCATGACGCTACCCTACCATCGGAGAGAACAAATGGGAAACATTTGAGCTTGGAACAGCTCACATATTTAGCGTCAAACGAAGCGGTTGACGTAGTTTTCCAAGATTTCCTGACGCCCGGATTTGGGTTCTGGACGGATGTTTTCTGAGAGAACGCGTGACGCAATGCTTTCTAAATCACTGTTCAGCATTGCCTGTGATTCCGCAGATTTCCAGCCTGCGTAGCGTTCTGACAAGGCATTTTCCAAACCGCCATCTTCCAGCATAGTTGCTGCCGCTTCAAAACCACGCGCGCAGATGTCCATACCGCCGACATGGGCTGCGATCAGATCCTCGGCCGTTAGGGATTGGCGGCGCACTTTGGCGTCAAAGTTGGTGCCGCCGGTGGTGAAACCGCCAGATTTGAGGATGTGGTAGTAACACAGCGCGACTTCTGGCGTGTTGTTGGGGAATTGATCTGTGTCCCAGCCAGACTGATAGTCATTGCGGTTCATATCAATGGAGCCCAACATGCCCTCGGCAGCGGCCGTAGCGATTTCATGCTCAAAGCTGTGGCCCGCCAAGATGGCATGACCCTGTTCGAGGTTCAGTTTGACCTCATTTTCCAGCCCGTATTTGCGTAGAAAACCGATGCAGGTCGCCGCGTCATAGTCATACTGATGTTTGGATGGCTCTTGTGGCTTTGGCTCCACCAGAATGGCACCTTTGAAGCCGATCTTATGTTTGTAATCCACCACCATATTCAGGAAGCGGCCCATATGGTCGAGTTCGGTCTCAAGGTCGGTGTTCAAAAGCGTTTCATAGCCTTCACGCCCGCCCCAGAGCACATAGTTTTCACCGCCGAGCTTGTGGGTCGCGTCCATGCAGCTTTTCACGGTTGCCGCAGTAAAGGCAAAAACATCAGGGTCCGGGTTGGTCGATGCACCTGACATCCAGCGGCGATCGCTAAACATATTGGCAGTGCCCCATAGAAGCTTAGTTTTGCTCTGCGCCATTTTCTCGCCGACGTAGTCAGTGATCTGATCCAACGTCGAAAGATTGTCGGCGAAATTGCCTTGATCTGGACGCAGGTCAAGATCGTGCCAGCAGAAGTAAGGCACATCCAGAACACGGAAGAAATCAAAAGCGGCATCTGCTTTTTTGAATGCGTTCTCCATACTGTCCTGCGGATACCAGTCACGTTGGAACGTGGACCCACCAAATGGATCTCCGCCTTCCCAAGCAAATGTGTGCCAGTAGGCCACAGCGAACCGCAGGTGCTCTTCTAGGGATTTGCCCATCACCTGCTTCTTGGCGTCGTAATGACGGAAGGCGAGGGGATTATCACTGCTTGTGCCTTCAAAAGCTACAGTGTCAAAGGTTTCAAACATCGTCATATCTAGTCTCCGGACTGCCGGGTTGTACCTGTCCCGATCACCGCCCTTGGCGATGTTTGGGTGTTTTAAAATGTGGTGCTGGGAAGCAGCGTTATGCTGCTGCTTCCCCTGGTTTTTTGCCAAGAATGATCATGGACAGAAGGTCATCATCGGTGACGTCGTCGATATCGACTGTGCCGACGAGCTGACCGTTCTTCATGACGCTGGCGCGATCGCAAAGTTCCATCACCGCATGCACATCATGGTCGATCAGAAAGATACCAATGCCTTGGGCTTTCAGCTGCTGGATGAGCTCGGCCACCATCTGCGTTTCATGCGGACCAAGGGCGGCCGTAGGTTCATCCATGATCAGAATGCGGGCATTGAAGTAGACCGCGCGGGCAATCGCAACCGATTGGCGCTGACCACCGGATAGGGCAGAGACCGGCTCTTTGAACTTCTGGAAGTTCGGATTGAGCTGGGCAAAGATCTTGCGGCATTCCGCTTCCATCGCAGAGTCGTCAACCAAGCCCGTTGAGGTCACCAATTCGCGGCCCAAGAACAGGTTCGATGCAGCATCCAGATTGTCTGCCAAAGCCAGGGTCTGGTAGATCGTTTCGACGTTATGGGTGCGGGCATCGCGTGGGTTGTTGATCTCCACCGGTTTGCCGTCGATGCGGATTTCGCCGGTTTCTTTCTGATAAGCCCCAGACAGAATCTTAATCAGGGTCGATTTACCCGCCCCGTTGTGACCCAAGAGGCCCACAACTTCGCCAGGGTGTAGATCGACGCTGACGTGGTCTACCGCTTTGATGCCGCCGAAGGAAATCGAGATGTCTTCGAGTTCGACCAGGGGCGTTGCGCCTTGAGCGCGGAGTTCTTTTGCTGAAGTACCCATTATTTTGCCCCCAAACGTTTGCGATAGATGATGTCGATCAGGACCGCGAGAACCAGAACTGAGCCGACAACAATGTTCTGGAATGGCGCATCTACGCCAACCATCGCCATGCCGGACTGAAGCGCTTGCATGATCAGAGCGCCAAGGATCGCACCGTAGATGGTGCCGATGCCGCCAGAGAGCGCTGTGCCACCGATGACCGCTGCCGCGATGACGCGCAGTTCATCAAGTGTGCCAAGATCGTTCGAGTGGTTTGCCAGACGGGCAGAGGCCACCACCGCAGACAGGGCGCAAAGGAAACCCATCAGCGCAAAGATTTTAACGGTCAACAAGCGAGTGTTGATGCCAGAGAGTTCTGCCGCATCCGGGTTGCCGCCGGTCGCAAAGATATAGCGACCAAAGCGCGTGCGACGGGCGACAATTGTCATGACCACGGCGACAGCGATCAGGATGAAGACTGAAATTGGAATGCCGTAACCGACAACCAGACCTTCCGGCATGACCTCACCGCGGGCCTCAAACATCCGCGCCAAGCGGCGGGTCGGGATGTTGTAGGAATTTAGGACCCAAACAAAGCCTAGAATAGCACCGGAAATCACCAAGGAGATCAGAACCTCGGCCCACATTGGTTTCACTGGGAACCCATGGCCCGCTTTAGCGCGGCGAGCATTCCACAGAGTGGCCAGTGCCAGAAGCGTTGCAATCATACCTATGATCCAGCTCCAGCTGGTGCCCATGGTGCCATTGGTGCCACCAAACATGAGGAAAGTGCTGTCGAGCGGGCCGATGGTTTGACCATCAGTCAGATACCACGCCACGTTGCGCCAAACGAGAAAGCCGCCGAGAGTGACGATGAAAGCAGGGATGGTGAGGTAGCCAACCATCCAGCCATGGAACGCACCGATCAAAGTGCCAACAGTCAGGCCAACAACGATGGTGATCGCCCAGGTTGCCGGGTGGTTTAACCCAAAGCCCAGCATATCTGGTAGGACATCTGTTTGCACCATGGCCATAACGGCAGAGGTTGTGGCCAGCAAAGCGCCAACGGATAGGTCGATGTGGCGGGTGACGATCACAAAGACCATACCAGTGGCCATAATCGCAACGGAAACCGTTTGGATCGTCAAGTTAAAGATATTACGCGGCGTTAGAAAACGCCCGTCTGTCAGCACGTTAAATGCGATACAGAGAATGACAAATGCGCCAATCATACCCAGCAAACGAGTGTCCAGTTCCAGCTGTTGGAACAGGCTGCGTTTTTTTGCGCTCGGGATTGGCTGCGTCGTGGTGTCGGTCATGTCCGAATTCCAGTAGCAAGCAGTTAAAGCACGGAGCGCCAATGAGAGAAGGCGCTCCGGCAAATGTGTTTAGTGACGTTTAGTTACAAGGCGCAGGGCCGTTGCTCACACCTTGGCACAGAGCCTCCTGTGTGATCCAGCCTGCATCGACAACAACAGACAGGTTGTCAGCGGTGACAGGCACTGGGGCCAGGAACACGGCAGACATTGTTGTGCCACCTGGAGACGTCCAGGATTGTGCACCATCAACGTCTTTGTTCATGGAACCGCCAGCCAGAGCGACTGCGATTTCACCGGCAGCCTTGCCCAGCTCACGCGCATCTTTCCAGACAGATACGGTCTGATGACCCTTGGCAACGCGGTTCAGCGCAGCGTGGTCACCGTCTTGACCAGACACTGGCAGACCTTCCATGCCCTGTGCCGTCAGCGCTGCAACAACACCACCTGCTGTGCCGTCGTTAGAAGCAACAACTGCGTCAACGCCGTTGTCTTCCGCTGTCAGGATTTGCTCCATGTTGCGCTGCGCGTTCGCAGGCAGCCAGCCATCTGTGTAGGCTTCGCCAACAATGGTAATCGCACCGCTATCGATCGCTTCTTGCAGGATTTCCTGCTGGCCGCCACGCAGGAAGTCTGCGTTTGGATCGGTTGGGGACCCTTTGATCATGACGTAACGACCAGTTGGTTGCGCTGCAAAAACAGCGCGCGCCTGCATACGGCCAACTTCAACGTTGTCGAATGTCAGGTAGAATGCGCGGTCGTCTTCGATCAGACGGTCATAGGCAATCACAGGGATGCCTTCGTCGGCGGCGGCTTGAACCGCTGGACCAATCGCCTGAGCGTCTTGCGCCAGAATGATCAGCGCATCAACGCCTTGGGCAATCAGGCTTTCAACGTCAGACAGCTGTTTGGATGATGAAGACTGTGCATCTGCAGACACATAGTCCGCCCCACCCGCTTCAAGCGCACCGAGGATGGCCGCTTCATCTGTTTTCCAGCGTTCTTCTTGAAAGTTTGACCAGCTCACGCCGACCGTGATGTCTTCTGCAAACGCTGCCGAACCTGTCACTGCGATGACTGCCGCCAGCGAAATTCCTCCAAAGAATTTCATGTTCTTCCTCCCGTTTTGATCTGCGATCGAATTGCACGTCGAATTCGATCACTGCATAACGCTAACATTAATTTATTTTGAACGTCAAATTAAATAATGTATAGTCGGGAGAAGCGGTTGCTTGAGTGCAGAAAATAAACGAGTATCTGCCAAATTCCGGCTAAGCCCGGGGGAGGAAAGACGTGCAAAAATTAAAACATGTCGAAGAGCAGCGGGGTGCGGGCAGGGCACAGATTCTTGAGTCGATTCGCAAAGCTGGCAGCATTGCGCGAATCGATATCGCGAAGGAAACGCTTGTCAGCCCGGCAACAGTGACCGCCATTACGTCGGAATTGATGGAAGCGGGACTGATCGAAGAGATCATCCCGGATGAGCCTCGGCAAAAGGCTAAACGCGGACGTCCGCGTGTAGCACTGAAAATCCGAAGCGATGCTTTCCCGGTGGCGGGTATTAAAGTCGCGCGCGAAAGCCTATCGATCCTACTCGTGGATTTTGAAGGCAACGAGCTTGCCGCACATGAATATGCTCTAGCTGAACCACAAATGACGCCAGATGCTCTGGCAAAAGAAATAAAGATCAGTGTGACAGAGGCCTGCCAAAAGGCCGGACTTGACCCAAAGGACTTATCAGCCGTGGGCATCGGCCTTGCTGGCTTGATCGATGCGCCTCGGTCCTTTGTCCATTGGTCCCCCTCACTGGATCAACGGAATGTGGATTTGGGTGAAGCCTTTTCTGAGACCTTTGATTGCGCGGTCTTGGTTGAGAATGATGCCAATCTGGTTGCGAAGGCGGAACAGCTGTTTGGTCTGGGTCGCAAAGTATCGAACTTTCTAGTGATCACCATTGAACATGGTGTCGGTATGGGCATTGTGATTGATGATAAAATTTACCGGGGCACGCGCGGTGTAGGGGCCGAATTTGGTCACGCTAAGGTGCAGTTTGAAGGCGCCTTGTGCCAATGTGGGCAGCGCGGCTGTCTAGAGGCCTACATCGGCGACTATGCTTTGCTACGCGAAGCCAATGCTGTGAATATTGGGCATCCGATTACGGACCTGTCGAACCTTTGGCAGATGGCGCAAGATGGCAACCCGCTGGCGACAGCGGTTTTTGATCGTGCGCGCCGGATGTTTGCGATGGGTCTTGCCAACGTGGTCAATATTTTTGATCCCGAACTTGTCATCCTTGCAGGGCATCGCGCGGCATTTGACCATTTGAACCTGGAAGCCGCGACCAAAGAAATGCGCGAACATATGATCCGGGTTGATGTCGAACCAACCGAAGTTGTTGCCCATCAATGGGGCGATAAGATGTGGGCCAAAGGGGCGGCGGCATATGCGCTAGACGGTGTGTCTTCCATGAAAATTAGAGAGTTGGCCAAGAATGCTGGATAAGGTCCTTTCCTTGGTGGTGCTCACGACTGGAACCGCGATAGCTCAGGACCTACCAAAGTTCGAAGGCCGAACTCTTCCAAATCATATCTATGCAGGCGGTTGGGAGCACTTCGTTGGCGGCGGGGTTGCCGGGTTAGACTGCAATGGGGATGCGTTGTTGGATGTGGTTTTGGCCGGGGGCGAAAACCCAGCGCAATTGTTGATCAATACAACCGAAAAAACAGGCTCCATTCTGAAATTTGAACTCACCGAGTTCGGCCCGTATCTCGGCGTCACCGGAACCTACCCGATTGATATCGATGGAGACGGCCACTTGGATTTGGCCATCCTGCGTGCAGGTGCGGATGTGTTGCTAAAAGGGGATGGGCAATGCGGGTTTGAACCCTTTGGCGATTCTTTGGGCTTCACATCTGGTGACCAGTGGACCACGGGTTTCTCAGCCACTTGGGAAGCGGGACAAGAATTGCCGACGCTGGCGTTTGGCACCTATGTAGATCGCAGTCATCCCGATGGTCCCTTTGAGGCCTGTGATGACACTTTATTATATCGTCCCGAAGGGGCGAGATATGGTGAAGCGGAACGCCTAAGTCCCGGATATTGTGCGCTTTCTATGCTGTTCACCGATTGGTCGCGCAGTGGGCGTCAGGATTTACGCATCAGCAATGATCGCCATTACTATGTCCGTGGAGGGCAAGAACAGCTTTGGGCCATGGAGTCCGAACCATGGCTTTACACCGAGGCTGATGGTTGGGCGGATTACCAGTTGTGGGGCATGGGCATTGCCTCGCGTGATATGAATGGCGATGGCTATTCAGATGTCTATTTGACCTCAATGGGTGATCAGAAGTTTCAATTTTTTGACCCAAAAGCGGATGGCCCGCGTTATGTGAATGCGCCGTTTGAATTGGGCACCAGCGCGCATCGGCCTTATGCGGGTGGCGATGGGCGCCCTTCGACTGGGTGGCACGCAGCGTTCGGAGATATCCAGAATGACGGACTGGATGATATCTATGTGGCAAAGGGCAATGTAGATCAGATGCCTGATGCGGCTGTGGATGATCCTAATAACCTGCTGCTACAGCGCGCTGATGGCAGCTTTTTCGAAGTCGGTAACGAAGCTGGTCTGGCCAGCCTGCATCGCGGCCGTGGCAGCCTGTTGGCCGATCTTAACAATGATGGTCGGTTAGATCTGTTGGTTCTCAATCGTCGTGCGCCGGCTGAACTGTTTGAGAATACTTCAGAAACAGACGCTTGGATCGCGGTTGATCTGCAGATGACAGGAGCGAACCGGAACGGGATAGGCACCTTCATTGAAGTGCAGTCTGCCGGCCGCGTTCAAACCCGAGAGGTCACCATCGGCGGCGGGCATGCCGGTGGTCATTTGGGCGCGCATCACTTCGGTTTGGGTAAAAATAAAACAGCGCGTATTCGGATTGTGCGCCCAGATCAATCTGCTTCTGACTGGATCGATGTAACGGTGAACCAACGCATCACCCTAGGCGATGACGGACGCATTCAGGACTAACGATCAACAGGCAAACCGCTTGGAACGGTTTCTGGCACGCCAAGACCTCGGGTTTGCCAGTTTGTATCAGTCAGCGCATCCAGAAATGTCATGAGGTCATCCAGCTCTGCAGGGCTTAACGCAATCGGGAAGGTGTCTTTGGCCGATGCAATTTCTGCAGTGCCGATTGAATCGCTTAAAGCTAACCAATCATTGCTGGCGTCAAATACAGGTAAGATCACTTGGCTTCGATCAAAGGACGTTTTCGGCAAGGAGGTCACGTGAAATGCGACCATGTCCCTCAGGTCGGAAAACGCCCCGTTATGCCCATAAGGCGCAGTCATCGTCACATTCCGTAGGCTCGGCGTGCGAAAGGTATAGAAATCCTCGGCTTGGCCAGTGACCCGACCGCGACCGACGTCTCGACTATGGTTTTCAAAACGAGCTGCCTTGCCAGGACCAAATTGAGGCAGGCCAATTGAATGAAAACTATGGTCGGTTTGAAAGGGTCCGCTGTGGCAGCTTGCGCAATTCGCGTCGCCATAAAACAGTTCTTGGCCGCGCTGGGCGCTCTCAGACAGGTTTGCTTCGCCACGCTGCGCAAGGTCAAATGGGCTTTCATCAGCGCGCCACTCCTCTGCAATAAAGGCAGCAATCATGTTCGCGATGTCGGTGAAGGCAATGTCATTATGACCTAGGATTTTGGAAAACTGTTGCCGGTATTCAGGAACCTCGGCAACTCGGCCCGCGATCAAATCCCAAGCCCCACCTTCGCCAGACAACTGTCCCAACCGGACGGCTTGCGCGATTTCGTTTTCTGAATAATGCCCGGCCATCTCATCAGCGCTGAGAACCGGAAACATTGCTTGCGCTGAAAGAACCGAGTCAAAGCCTGTAACCATATCCTGCCCAAGCGGGGTCCGCATGCCGCCAGGTTGCGTGGGATCAAACTCAAGCCGACCATCATGGAACATCACCTGAAACTCTTCTGCACCCAGATTAAACAAGGCAGGGGCGTTTCGTGGCAATCGCTGTTCCGGCATGTTGTCTGGATCAGACTTGCGATCTGGTCCCAAGCCAATCCCGCCTTCACCCAAAGATAATGCAACCCCGTCAGAGGTGCCAAAGCGCGGATGGTGGCAGGTTGCGCAGCTGATATTCTGGTTGCCTGACAGGATCGGGTCGTAAAACAGCAACCAACCGAGCTCTACTTCGTCATAACTTTGCACGGAAAACACCGGTTGGGCTAATGGCTCAGAGCCTTGCGCTAGGGATGCTGATAGGCAAAGCCCAGTAACGATTAGCCCGCGCTGCATCATACTTTATGCCCCGTAACTTCGATCAAAAGTGTTTGTTCGTAAGGTGTTTCAGGCGTGACCATCACAGAAGGGAACTCTGGAATATTGACCGCATTGGGATGACCTTGTGGTTCAAAGCAAATTCCACTTGCGCTGGCGTAGCTTTGCCCATCAAGCCCCCCGGTCATCGCTGGCATCCCATCGGCCGTATAGATCTGAGCACCATCTTGATCTGAGTGAATTTTTACACCCAGGCCATCTGCTGAGACGATACTTGCCACCTCGCGCAGATCACCGCGTTTTGTGGTGAATAGGAAATGGTCATCCAATCCGTTGGCTTGTGTATCCAGCAGCGCTCGAGGTGTGCGGAAATCCAGGTCAGTGTCAGTCACATCACGTACATTGCCGGTTGAAACGCCTGTTTTGTCTTTTTCGAGCATCTGATGGCTGGCGCACGTCAGGTGATAATCCCAGATATTCTGCGTTCCACCAAAGTTATAGTAATTGTGCTGTGCGAGGCTAATTGGGGTGGGGCGGTCCACTTTTGCTCGCATTTTGTAGCAAAGCGTGTCCGGCGTTAGTGACACCAACACCTCAAATTGAACCTCACCGGGAAATCCGTTTTCCCCATGCGGCGAGGTGTAGCTTAGGCGGGCTTCACTGTCAGAGAGCGCTTGGATATCCCAATAAACTGCGCTGAGACCCCGCGCACCACCATGCAAGACAGAACCACCTTCGTTGCATTCTAAACCCACCGGACCGTCTGGGCCTGTATATCCCCCACCGCCAATCCGGTTTGACACGCGCCCGACGATAGCCCCGAAATAAAACGGGGATGACTGATATTGTGCGAGATCATCAAACCCTAGGATCATGGGCTGGGTTTTAGCCCCAACAGGCACACGCCAGTCGCAGGTTGTGGCTCCGAAATTTAGCAGAACAAGCCGCGCGCGATCTGCTTGCAGCACAATTGATTTCATCGACTTTTCTGCTTCGGCCATTCCGTATTCCTTACTTGCGTTACCCCATTGCCGATTTAACGGCAGGATAGAGAGCTTTGTATTGCCCGTAACGGGAGGCATAGGCATCGCTCAAGTCTATTTTTGGCTCAATTATCTCGGCAATTGCCGGTTTCGTCATGATATCCAAGTTATTGCCGTCTAAATGAGCAGCCATTCCAAGACGCGCTGCCCCAAGTGCTGCCCCAAATTCCCCCTTGGTTGGAACATGTAATGGCAGATCAAGAACGGTTGCCAAAGTCTTAAGCCAATAGCGACTGCGTGTACCACCACCTGTGGTGATCAAGCTGTCGATCTTGGTCCCGGTTGCGCGCAGCGCACCAAGGCAGTCTTTTAGCGAGAATGCGACCCCTTCCATCACGGCTGCAGTCAAAACCTCTTGGCTCGCGCCAATGCTCAGCCCAGCGAATACCCCACTGGGTTTTGCATCATTATGGGGCGTGCGCTCGCCTGAAAGATAGGGCAGGAACATTGCAGCCGAAGGGCCAGCGGGTTCATGTGGTAAGGCCGCGTCCAAAGCGGCAGGGGTCGTGTTTACGATTTGAGCGAGCCAATTCAAGCTGTCTGTTGCCGCGAGTGTCACGCCCATTTGAAACCAGGTATCTGGGATGGCATGACAAAAACTGTGCACGGCCTGTTCTGGTGCTGGGGCATAGGCATCTGTTGCTGCCAGCAAAACGCCGGAGGTGCCAAGCGATACAAATCCATCGCCTGCCGCAAGGCAGCCCAATCCACAGGCCGCCGCCGCATTGTCACCGCCGCCGCCCGCAACAACGACAGGTCCGGCGACCCCCCATTCTGATAAAAGGTCACTGCGCAATTGGCCCGAGGCTTGCGAACCTTCTACCAAAGTTGGCATTTGCGAAAAATCCAGTGCGCATGCTGACAAGAGGTCAGATGACCACTTGCGTTGATCTGCGTCCAGCCAAGCAGTGCCTGCACTATCGGACATGTCACTGACGCAATCGCCAGTTAGCCAAAACCGTAGATAATCTTTTGGCAGCAGGATCTTGTGGATCTGAGCAAATATCTCTGGTTCGTGGCAGCGCACCCATTCGACTTTGGGGGCTGTAAATCCCGGGAAAACGATATTTCCAGACAGCGTGCGGAATATTGGTTGGGCGTCGAGTTCCTGCGCCTCAACAGCGGAACGCGTGTCGTTCCACAGCATACAGGGGCGCAATACATTGTGGTCTTTGTCCAGCAATGTGGCTCCATGCATATGGCCGCTTAGCCCGATGGCTTTGATGCTTTGTACTTCTGCGGGATGGGAGGCTTTTAGTGCGCTCATAGCGGTTGAACACGCTTTGATCCATTGTGCCGGATCCTGCTCGCTCCAGCCCGGATGAGGGTGGGTGACTGTGCAAGGTGCTGAAGCCTCTGCAATCGGACGACCGGATTCATTCACCAATAAGGCACGAATTCCCGACGTGCCCAAATCTAGACCAAGATACATTTATTGCTCTCCCTTAATTAATTTGATTACTAAATTAAAAGAGAAGTTGTCAATCCGAATGTCTTCAGAGCGTCAATCTGCGGGTGGGGCCAACATCCGCAGTCAGGAATTTCAGAAAGCCGTCAACTACCGGAGTTTCAAGAATATTTTTCCTGGAAATCACGCCGAGAGGGCGGTGGAATTGTGGATTGTCGAAATTCAGAAATACCAAAGATGTGCCCAAGTATGGTTCGGTTGAGGCCTTTGGCATTGTGCTGATCAGATCAGTACTGCTTAGAATTTCAAGGGCGGTGCGGATCGAATCTGTTTCGCAAATAATGTTCATATGGCGCACACCGGACAAGGCCATCGCAGCCTCTGTTTGTTGGCGTAGTAAACTGCCGCGCGAATGGGCAAGCCAGGATTCTGACATCAAATCTGAGGCCATGATCTTAGCGCGTTTCGTCAAGGGGTGGTCCGAGCGGCACACCACACCAACCCGATCGTCAATAATTGGTGTAAAAACCAACTCTTCCACGGGATCCGCCAAAGATTGCGGCCCAAAGACTAAATCGATTTGCCCCCTTTCAAGCATGGTGCGCAGTTCATGAACCAAGCCTGTGCGCAACTCGACCTTACAGTTTGGGTTTTGCGTGATGAATTTAGACAAAGCCCCAGTCAACAGGCGGCCAGCAACGATGGGAGGTGAGCCGATCCGCAACTCGCCTGCAGAGCCAGCCGCGGCCATATCCGCGAAGTTCCCTGCTTGTTCTTCCGCGATCCGAATTGCCAAGCCGCTACGCGCGAGCTTTAATCCAAGGGCATTTGGGATCGATCTGCGCCCATCGCGCTGAAACAGCGGTGCGCCAATACGATCTTCTAACGTGCGCATGTTCCGACTGAGCGCAGGCTGCGTCAGTGCGAGACGGTCAGCCGCCATTTGAAACGAGCCGGATTCGACGATGACAGACAGTTGTGAGAGGTGTTTCGGATCAAGTTTCATGTCAAAACCTTATGTGTCACGCCTTAACTTTGATTATATGCAATGTTTTTCCTTTGTTAAGGTCCAAGTATCAATTTGGGAGGAATCCATGCTTCGTTTTGGAAACATGACAAAGGCCGTAGCTGTTGCGGCTTCACTGATGGCACTGCCTACTTTGGCTGCCGCTGAAATTTTCAAGGGAGAAACCGCGGGTGTCGGTGATCCGGTGCACACCATGTTTGTGGCATTCGCAAACCAAGCAGGCAAAGGCGATGTTGAAATCCAGGTCAACGCTGGGCAGACCCTGACGAAATCCATGCTGAAAGGCGGAAAAGGCGAAATCGCATTCTTCTCCACAGTTCCGTCCTTGGTCAATCTGATGTCCGGCCAAAAACGCATGTACGAAAAAGTCGAAGGCGCGCCAGAGTTTGCAAAGAACCTGCGTTCCATTGTTGGCTTTAAAGCTGGGGCATATCACCCGGTCACACTTTCAGGTTCTGGCATCGAAGGCTGGGGAGACTTGAAAGGTAAAACTATTTTCACAGGCCCCCCAGCAGGGTCTGCCTCTGCAACTTCAGAAGCGCTGATCAAAATCATCACCGGCTACGAAGCAGGCAAAGACTATACTGCTGTGCGCCTAAGCTGGGGTGAAGGCTATACAGCTTTGGCTGACGGCAAGATCGACATGATGGTGCGCCCGGCTGAAATCGGCTCTGCGAACATCGAGCGTTTTGGCCTATCTGGCGAGTTCCGCGTGCTCTCGATCCCGACGGATAAAGTTGCTGATGAGCAAATGCAGGCGCTGTTTGGCCGTCCTGGTCGTGGCGTGATGTCATTTGATGGCGGTGTTTACAAAGGTCAGCTAACCGGTGGTGACATCACCGCGCTGGGCTTTACACAGTTCATCGGCACTCACGCAGGTGTCTCTGATGATGTGGTTTATGAAGCGACAAGATCCTTCTGGGAAAACATTGAAGAAGTGCACAACACCGCCTTCTTCTTGAAAGAAGTGACCAAGGAGTCTGCCTTCACATCGATCAATGTGCCGCTGCACGCAGGCGCACTGCGCTATTACGACGAAGCGGGTTTCGACGTACCTGCGGATCTACGTTAACTTGATCGCCCTTTTTACGATCGGGCCTTGCGAGGCCCGGTCGACCTTTCGGCTCGCGGGCCGACCAAAACTCTTAAAGTGAGAAAACCATGACCTCGTCGACGCAATCCACGGGCATGCCCACGCGTATCTTCGCGCTGCTCTCTGCAGCTGCATGCTTTGGGTTAGGTATCATCGCCCTCTATAGCTCTGGGATCGGCCTGATCGATCCAAAACTCCACCGTGCAGTAGGCTTTGGTCTGGCATTGATTGTCGCTGTCGCTGCCTCGCGCAAGCGTCGTGAAGCCACTGAAACGGGCGACCGTGCGCCGCTGCCTAACCTGATTATCGACATTGCTTTGATCGCAGCTGGGCTGTGGTCGATTTGGTCCTTCCATTTTGTGCAAACCGAAATGGAAACAGCACTTTATGATGTAACCACAAAAGATGCTTGGCCTGCGTTGGCTGGTTTGATCGTTTTCTTAGAACTTTGCCGCCGTCTTTGGGGCTGGGGCCTATTCGGCGTCGGAACCTTTGGTGTTGTCTACCTGCTTTTCGGGCAGGATCTTCCTGGCATTCTACAGCACACTGGTTTCTCGCTGAAAGAAGTCGCCGAAGCGCTTTGGTATAACACCAACAAAGGTGTCTTCGGATCGATCACCAATATTGTATTAAGCACAGTATTTATATTCATCATCTTTGGCGTCTTGCTTGAGGGCACCGGGGCAGGGGATACGCTGCTGAAGTTCGCCTTTCTGGTGACCCGTCGTACCCGTGGTGGCCCAGCCCATGCGGCGATCCTCGCGTCCTCAATGTTTGGAACCATGTCTGGTTCAACGGTGGCAAATATCGTGGGCACCGGAACGTTCACCATTCCAATGATCAAGAAACGTGGTTTCTCACCAACCTTTGCGGGAGGTATCGAAGCCACGGCCTCTTCTGGCGGTCAAATCATGCCACCGATCATGGGCGCTGCTGCGCTGGTCATGGCGGACCTCACAGGTGCTGGCTATCTGAACATCATCATCGCGGCCCTGTTCCCAGCGTTGTTCTACTACTTTAGCCTCTTCTCTGCGGTCACCGTGGAAGCGCGTCGTCAGGGTATTGAAGTTGCTCCGATGACCACAGATGATCAGATCACCACGACGGATAAGATCAACTCCATCATGTTTGCAGGTCCAATTGCGACTGTGATCGGGTCGCTCTTGATGGGTCTATCGACGTCTGCAGCGGGTTTCTACGCAGTGCTTGTGTTGCTGGCGCTTAGCATGATCAACAAAGACGTCCGCCAGGACCCAATGCGTTTGTGGCGCTCGTTCCTCAAGGGAGCCGAAAGCGGTGCCACTCTGCTTGTCGCCATCGCGGCCATCGGCATCCTAGTTGGCTCGCTTGATTCAACCGGTCTGGGCCTGAAGCTGGCGAATGTCATCGCGGCTGTACGCGGTGAGAGCCTCTTCTCAGCACTTCTGGTGGCCATGGTGGGCGCGCTGATCCTTGGCATGGGCATGCCAACGCTGCCCGCTTACCTGATCATCATTCTGGTGATGGGGCCAGCGATCCAAGCGCTGGGCGTCTCAATGCTGACCGCGCATATGTTCGTCTTCTACTACGGTGTGGCCTCGTCTTTGACGCCGCCGGTGGCCATCGCCGCCTATGCAGCCGCGCCAATTGCCGGGGCGAACCCCTTGATGACGGCCTTCATGTCCTTCCGATTGGGCATGTCGAAATTCATCATCCCGTTCATCTTTGCCTTCTACCCGACGATCTTGATCATCGAAGAATTCAGCTTGCTGCCCTTCATTTGGATCGTCGCGCGAACCTGTTTCTGCATCTGGCTGTTCTCTTCTGCGCTGTCTGGGTTTGACCGCAGCAAGTTGAGCATTCCAGAAATCGTCCTGCGGTTTGGCACTGCCTTCACAATGCTTGCGATCTCGCCAGCGATTCACCTGCCTGCTGTTGCCTTCGGTATCGCATTGATCCTGTTTGACATGCGCCGTGGCAAAGCAAATGCCCAAGCTGAGGTTGCCTCATGAGTAAACGACCTAACTTCCTGTTCATCATCACCGATCAGCATCGGGCCGACCATCTGGGTTGCTACGGCAACCAGACGGTAAAGACCCCGCAGATTGATGCTCTGGCTGTCAAAGGAACACGTTGGGACAAGTTCTATGTGACAAATCCGATTTGTATGCCCAACCGGGCATCGATCATGACCGGTCGGATTTGCTCAAACCATGGAGCGCGGCACAACGGGATCCCATTGTCCAAGGATCACACAACCTTTGTGGAGCTTCTAAAAGATGCCGGCTACAATACTGGCTTGATTGGAAAATCTCATTTGCAGGGGTTTACTGGCCTTCCGGCCACCAATCAGTACGAACCGGAAGAAGGCAAGCATACGCCGTCACCGCAACTGCGGGATGCCTATAAGCACAATCGTCATACCGAAGAGTATGACTTGGAAGTGGTCCCGAACTGGGATCGCCCGTTGCAAGAGCGACTGAAGGGCGATTTTTACGGGTTTAATCATGTAGAGATCGCCGCGGATCACGCAGACCAAGCGTCGGGCGATTACCTGCTGTGGGCGCGTCAGCAGCGCAACGATTTTGACGAGTTGGTTGGGCCAGACAACGCCCTAGCTGGCAAAGAAATCGATGCACCGCAAGCTTGGCGCACGGCCGTTCCAGAAGAGCTGTATTCGACCAACTGGATCGCAGATCGTTCGTCTGATTGGATTGCTGAACAGGCAGAGAGCGACGAGCCGTTCTTCCTACAGATGTCCTTCCCAGATCCCCACCACCCATTTACGCCGCCTGGCAAGTATTGGGATATGTATGACCCCGAAAACATGGAGCTTCCGGCTTCCTTCGGGAAAGGCGACCTTCCACCTTTGGTGGCCATGCGCAAAGCGATGGAAGATGGCTCTGATGCGCGTGACAATCAAAGCCCCTTTGCCGTCACCGAGGATGAAGCGCGCGGGATGATCGCATTGACCTATGGTATGATCACCATGATCGATGACGCCATCGGAAGGGTCATGAAAACGCTGGAAGAAACTGGTCAGGCCGAGAACACCGTTGTGATCTTTACCTCTGACCATGGCGATTTCATGGGCGACCATGGACTGATGTTGAAGCTCTTGATGCACTATCAAAGCATCATTCGTGTGCCCTTCATCATGTATGATCCTCAGAACCCAAAAGGTGGGGCGCTCGACAGCAGTCTTGGTAGCTCGATTGATATCTCAGCGACGGTTTTGGCGCGGGCAGGGATCCAGCCCTACAACGGTCTTCAGGGACGGGATTTGGTGTCGGATCCAGCTCCGCAGGCGATCCTTGTCGAAGAAGACAGTCAGCGCACGATGACCGGTTTTGACCGCCCTCAGCGTGTGCGTACCGTGGTGACCGAAACCCATCGCATGTCCCTGCGTCAGGGCGAAGATTGGAACGAGCTTTACGATCTGTCCAATGACCCTGACGAGATGGTGAACCTATATGATGATCCAGCAAATGCAGGTACCAAAGCAGCATTGACCGAGACCATGTTGCGTCGCGTTATTGAACTGCAAGATCGGGCCCCGCTCCCTTCCTACCGGGCCTGATTAAAAATGGGCGATACTGAATAGTACCGCCCCTTTTTGAATGTCGCGGAAGTTCTTTGGCATTTCAGCGATAGCCTAGGCGCAGGCGGCCATAACCCCGCGCAATTCTGCAAGGCCTCGCATGCGGCCGATCAGCGGATAGCCCGGCATGCTTTTTTGTTTTTGATCAAACAGGATGTCCTGACCATGATCCGGACGCATTGGGATTTGCCAGTCGGTGCGTCCCTCGGCCTGTCGCTTTTTTTGTTCAGCTATCAGTGCTTTAATAGTGCCGATCATATCGGTGTCGCCTCCAAGGTGCTCGGCTTCATAAAAACTGGTTCTTGACCCGTCTGCTGGTGCAATGCGGCTGGTATTGCGCAGGTGCGCAAAATGGATCCGGTGGCCAAGCCGTTCAACGAAACCCGGGCCGTCGAAGTCGGGATTCACGCCCAGTGACCCGGTACAGAAAGTGATGCCATTGGCCGGGCTGTTCACTGCGTCCATGATGGCTTTGTAATCTGCTTCGGTCGACATGATCCGAGGCAGACCCAGCAGCGAAAATGGTGGATCGTCCGGGTGGCAGCACAGGCGCAGGCCCAATCGCTCTGCCGTCGGAACCACTGATTTCAGAAAATTGATCAGGTTTTGGCGCAGAGTGTCACGATCGATCTGTGCATAGGTTGCTAGATGGTCGCGAATTTCTTCAGTGGTCCAGCCTTCATTTGCACCGGGCAGACCAGCCACGATATTTTGCTGTAGCGCGCGTTTGGCCGCTTCGTCAAATTGCACAAATCTAGCTTCAGCATCAGCGATGATTTCTGCAGAGTAGTCCTGCGCACCTTCTGGACGTTCTAAGATAAACAGATCAAAGGCGATGAAATCCACCAGATCAAACAGCATTGCGGATGCTCCGGTTGGCATCGGCGCGCGCAGGTTGGTGCGCGTCCAATCCAAGATCGGCATGAAGTTGTAGCAGATGGTTTCTAGGCCAGCTTCGGCCAAGTTTTCCAAGCTTTTGCAGTAGTTGGCAATGTGTGTCTCGTAGTCTGGACCTTTGGTTTTAATAACCTCAGACACCGGCAGGCTTTCCACCACATCCCAAGTGACACCAGAGGCTGCGCCATTGGGCAGAAGCTCGATTTCCGCTTTACGTTTTTGGATTTCGGCGACGGACCAGACAGCCCCATTTTCGATGTGGTGCAGGGCGCTGACGACGCCCTCCACTCCGACTTGTGGCAGTTCAGATATTTCAACAGTGTCCGCTGGCCCAAACCAGCGCCAAGTTTGACGCATCACGTCTTAGGCCTTTCGCAAAGTATTGCCACTGTCCGTGTCAAACAGATGGATGTGTTCGCGATCAATCGCAACGCCAATTTCAGCGCCATGATCGACATCGGTTTGGCCGCGCAGATGCAACGTAATCGGAGCGTCATCGCATTGTCCAAAGACAAAGGATTCACCACCCAACTGCTCGGCATCTCTCACAGTGACTTTCAGATCCGCAGCGCCCTCAGCGATGGTCAAGTGATTTGGCCGGAAGCCAAGCGTGACATTCGCGCCTTCGCTGAGATCAAAATCCGCTGCGGGCAGGGCAATCTCGGCCCCGGATTTGGTTTTGAACGTCAAGTTTGAACCGTCCAGCTTCGCCACAACACCTTCCACAAAGTTCATCTTAGGGGATCCGATGAAACCGGCCACAAAGATGTTGTTGGGGCGGTTGTAGATTTCCAGCGGTGCGCCGAATTGTTCGACTTCACCAAAGCGCAGCACAGCGATCTTGTCAGCCATTGTCATCGCTTCGACCTGATCGTGGGTCACATAGATCATGGTGTTGCCAAGACGGCGGTGCAGGTCTGCGATCTCGCCGCGCATATCGACACGCAGTTCCGCATCAAGGTTCGACAGTGGTTCGTCAAAGAGGAAGATCGACGGCTCACGCACAACAGCACGACCGATGGCGACACGTTGGCGTTGGCCCCCAGAGAGATCTTTGGGTTTGCGATCCAGCAGCATATCGATCTGCAGCATCTTGGATACCGATCCGATTTTGCTTTCGATGTCAGTTTTGCTGGTGTTGATGTTTTCCAAGCCAAAAGACAGGTTCTGGCGCACAGTCATATGCGGGTAAAGCGCATAGGATTGGAACACCATCGCGAGACCACGATCCGCAGCAGCGACGTCATTAACGACTTCACCGCCAATGGAAATTTTGCCGCCGGTGATGCTTTCCAGACCGGAAATCATCCGTAGCAGAGTGGACTTGCCGCAGCCTGAAGGGCCAACAAAGACACAGAATTCACCCTGCTTGATGTCCAGATCGACGCCCTTGATGACTTCGACATCGCCATAGGACTTGCGTACGTTATTAAGAACAAGTTGAGACATAGTGTTTTACCTTATTTCCCGCCCGTCGACGCAATACCGGTGGCGATGTATTTCTGAAGGAACGCGAAAACGCAGGCGATGGGCAGCAGTACCAACATGGTCATGGCCAAGAGGTTGCTCCATTGCGTTTCCAAGTCCCCCTGGAAGGAGTTCAGCGCAAGCTGCAGCGTGAAGTTTTCAGTGCTTGAGAGCACGATCAATGGCCAGAGGAAGTCGTTCCAACGCCACATGATCGCAAGGATCGCAAGCACGGCAATCGCGGGGGCTGAAAGTGGAATGATGATCCGCCAGAAGATTTTCCATTCGCTGGCTTTATCCATACGGGCCGCATCTAGAATTTCATCAGGTATGGTCAGCATGTACTGACGCAACAGAAACACCCCTGTTGGCGTGGCCGCGCCGGGAATAATCACACCCCACAGGCTATCAGCCATATTCAGCTCTTTGGTGATCAAGAACAGCGGCACCAACACAACGGTCTGAGGGATCATCAAAGTCCCAATGACAAGCGCCAGCACAACCATGCGGCCTCTGAATTGGTATTTCGAAAGGGCAAAGGCCGCCATCGAGTTCACGGTCAGCATGATGATGGTTGCTGTTGCCGTGATAAAGACCGAGTTCATGAAGAATTTCAGGAAGTTGAACTTCTCAAACAGCTCCACATAGTTGTCGGTCGCCAGAGAGAAGCTTTCAATCGGCTTACGATCCTGGATATTTACCTTCAGGCGCGTTTCCGGATCATCCGGGCGCACCATTTGGGCGACAAGACCAATCCGACGGATTTGAGCGAGGGTTTCACCGGCGTATTCACCATCGGTGATCTCAAACAGCGCAAGCGGTTCGTCATAACCCGGTACCACGACGGTCTCTGCTTCCATGGGCAGAATGCGTGGTGGGAAACGCGCGAGTTCCGCATCGGTTTTGAATGAGGAAAGCCCAAGCCAGATCACAGGCAGGAACATTAAGAGGACGCCGAGACCCAGATAGGTATAGCTGACCCAATCTGTCCAATCAGGCTTGCCATGGCCGCGGGTGCGGGTGAGGAAAGAAATCACTTTAGCCATCGACGTTCTTCCTGTTGATCCAAAGTTGAATGATTGTCAGCAGAACCAACACGACTGCCAGCAAGAGTGATGCAGCTGCCGCTGGACCAAACAGACGAGGTGCACCCGCAAATCCAGTTTCATAGACATACTGAATGATCAGCGTTGTTGCGGAACCGGGGCCACCGCCAGTGAAGGCATAGACTTCTTCAAAGGTCTGAACGCCTTTGATGGTCGCCAGCACCAGCACAACCAGCATGGTTGGCATTAGAAGTGGCAGGGTGATCTTTCGAAACACCCGCCACGGGGAGGCTCGGTCCATCTTGGCGGCTTCATAAACGTCCCGCGGGATCGCCTGCAGGCCAGCCAGAAGAATTAGTGTGTAGAACCCCATGTGGGCCCATACGGAAAGGAAGACGCTCCAGCCAAAGGCCCATGAGCGATCAAGTAGCCAGTTGAAGGTCTCCAGCCCCATGCCATCCAGCCAAGCATTCAAGATGCCTTCGCGCTGCAGGATCCATTTCCAGATCAGGGCAACGACAACAGGCGACAGCAAAACAGGGAAGAAAAAGACGGCACGGAAAAAACCACGTGCTCGGATCTCACGGTTCAAGATGATCGCGGTGACCAGTGCAAAAAGCACCATCAAAGACACCTGCAACACAACAAAGCGCAGCGTATTCCAGACCGCTCGCCAAAATAGATCGTCTCGGCAGGAATTCGGATCGAGGAAATTCTCACAATCCATCAATGCGGTGAAATTGGACGCGCCCACAAACGGGCGGTCAGCTAGTAAGATAGCATCGGTGCCGGTCACGGCATAGGCGAAGTTCAGGATCACGGGCAGGAAGGCAAAAAGGCCAAACAGCACGAGGTTCGGGAAAAGGAAAATCCAAGCGGGGTTTTTCAGTCCCAGTTTGTCCTGAAGAAATTTGATCGGCCATTCGATCACCCGCATGACGGGTTCAAGGATCATCAACATGAGGAGACTCGCTTTGTGCGAAAGTGGGACGCCGCTCGAGAGACCCGAGCGGCGTCGTATTTATGGGTGAAGATTACTGAGCTTCGGCAAGTGCCTTTGCCAGATCTTCTTTCGCGCGCATCATCGCATCTTCAACAGACAGTTCGCCAACGATGGCTTGTGTCACACGCTGTACGGTGATGTTGAACATTGCGCGGTTGTTTTTGTAGCCTTGGTACATGAAGGCAGGGCCTTCCAGCTTACCAACCTGCGCACCCCAAGCGTTCAGAGCTGCCGCTGCACCTGCAGATGCACCCGCATAGTCAACGCCTTTTGCAGCAACGGCTGCGTGCGCTGGGATGTTCTTGGTTTTCGCAGTCATCTCAGCGTAGTTCTCTTCCTGCGCCAGATAGTCGATCGCTTTAGCGACCAGCTCTGGGTGCTCAGTGTCAGAGAAACCTACGATACCCGCGCCACCTGGCATGCCGGTACAGCCGCCGGCACCACATGGGGAACCCACAACAACCCAGTCAAACAGGTCACCTACGTCGCGGTCCATGCGGCCAACCTGCCAAGACCCGGAATAGTAGTAAACCAGCTGACCGTTGATGAACTCTTGTGCCGCGTCCTGGTAGCTAGAGCCACCTTGACCTGCCCAAACGTCACGCGCCATGGTGCCGTCTTCGTGCCAATCAACGAACTTCTGAACGTAAGCAGTGAAGCCATCGTCTACGAGGATTGCGTCGCCGTTGTCGTCAAACAGCTTCGCGCCGTAAGAGATTGCCGGACCTGCAATACGGTGGCCGGAACGGTCCATCGCCATTGGGAAGTCTGTGCCAGTTTTCTCTGCAACCATGCGAGACGCCGCAGCCCAGTCATCCCAAGTCGCATCCGCGCCAGGAACTTCTACACCCGCCTGATCAAACAGTGTTTTGTTGATGTAAGCACCGGTGATGGTCAGCTGAGAGTGCAGGCCGTAGATGCCTTTGTCATCCGCGGATGAACGGTACCAATCCAGAGTGCCGCCGAAGTTTTCTTCCCAAGCAGCAGTGTCAACATATGGTGCGAGGTCCAGATAGAACTTATTCAGACCGCCAAGGTCAGTGACCTTCGCCATGTCTGGGCCCGTGCCCGCCGCCAGCTGAACTGGAAGGCTTTCCAGGATCGCTTTGTATGGCACTTCGTCGATCTTAACAGTGACGCCTGGGTTCTCTGCTTCGAAGCGATCAAAGATGTCGCGTGCAGTGGAACACTCGGTTCCGTCACTGGAGCACATGTAGGTGATTTCTTGTGCGCTTACGGCATTTGCGCCGGCAGTCAGACCGGCAAATGCTGCGCTGACCACGAGGGCCTTCTTGAGTTTAGACATTTGATTTCCTCCCTAATGTCTTCATTCTTTTATCTTTTTCGTGCCATTGTTAGTCAGTCGGCAACCAACTTTCGTAGAGATTGCAGTCATCGGTCAATGGCAACTCGATGATTTTCTGTGTTCTGGATGATAGGTAGATCGCGGTCACCAGCTCTAAGGAGCGGCGGCCATCTTCCAAAGTGACGGCGTTTTTGCCGCCGTTTTGGATGGCGTCATACATGGCTTCAAGGAAGCCGTGGAAGCCCGGGTGCGCTATTGGGACATCCGCCAAAATCGCATCAATTTGTTCTTGAGAAACATCCGCGCCGCGCGCGCCAAAGGTCCAATCACCTTCGCTCGGCTGATAGGGCAGGGTGCCGCTTTCCGCCGTCAGATTTTCAAAGCAGAAGCGGAAGCGCGTGATGTCATTGTGGCTACCCAAAGTAACAGAGCTTGTGGCCAAGGCTCCGTTTTCCATTTGCAGCGAGACGGATGCGCAGTCTTCCACTTCAATGTCATTCACACGCGTCGTGGTGAAAGCATGCACCTTTGAAATCGGTCCGAAGACAGCACATAGCAGGTCATGATTGTGGATCGCATGGCCCAGCACTGCGCCGCCTTGCTCACCCTTCCAAGTGCCACGCCACGGGTTGGCGTAATATTCCGGCAGACGGTTCCACTGGGTGTCAACGCTCGCCAATAGAGGCTTACCCGTGATGCCCGCATCCATTAATGCCTTGAGCTTCGCAAAGCCTGGCCCATAGCGGTATTGAAACACTGGTGTCAGCAGACGGTTGTTGGCTTTAGCAACTTCTGCCAATCGATCCGCATCGGCTAGCGAGCTAACGAGGGGTTTTTCGCAAACCACATGTTTACCAGCTTCCAACGCCGCCTTGGACATCGCGAAATGCAAATGCGGCGGCAGGCAAATGTCCACCACGTCAATTGCATCATTGCTTAGAATTTTTTGAAAATCAGGTTCGATCGCAACATCTGTCGCTTTGGTTTCAGCGATGATTTCTGCCGCGCGGGCTTCGTCGATATCGCAGATATGTGTGACGGCATATTGCGCAGGTAGGCACTGGTATCCCATCAGGTGCTCTCGCCCGATGCCTGCGCCAACAATTGCAACTTTTAACTGCTTCATCGTTTGGGTCCCGGTCTAAGAGGTCAGCGCGATTGCGCGTTTTTCAGTTGAAGAGGTGACAATCGCTTCGATCAAGCGATGCACCTCCAATGCGGTTCGGCCCGTCACAAGCGGATCTCGATCCTCTTGAAGGGTTTTTGCAAAATCATCGATAATGTCTTGGTGCCACGCATGGGTGAAGGCCATCGGATCAGCGCCACCCCCTGTTGTCGCGGTCTCGCCGAACTCTTCAGCACGGCCATCGCGCCAGTCCAAGCGCAGCACACCGCTTTGCAAATGCGCCACTGCTTTTTCGAAATGCAGCGTGATGCTTTCTGCATCCCCGGGGAAATGCGCAGTGGAGGCCATCAAAGACCCCGCTGCGCCATTCGCGAAGCGCAACGATGCGGTTACGTAGTCTTCAGACTCCATCTGATGCAAGGGCGTTGTATGCGCCATCGCCATGACTTCAGACACAGGGCCGGTCAGGCTTAACAGCAAATCCATGGTGTGAATGGCTTGTGAGATCAAAACGCCCCCGCCATCACGTGCATAGGTGCCTCGGCCCGGCTCGTCGTAATAGGATTGATCGCGCCACCAAGGTACAGAGGCTTCCGCCAAAACCAATTTGCCCAAAGAACCATGGGCAATCAGGTCCGTCAGTTTTTCAGAAGCAGCCCGAACGCGGTGCTGAAAGACAATCCCAAGAGTGACACCCGCCTCTTCGCAGGTTTGTACAATCTGTTCCGCTGCTTCAGATGTGCGCTCAACTGGTTTTTCCATCAGGATCGCTTTGCCAGCCGCAGCAAGCTTTTGCGTGATGTCCATACGCGCATTTGGTGGCGTCAGAACAATCGCGAAATCGATCGTTTCATCCGCGCAGATTGCATCAATACTGTCATAGACTTTGCACGGCGCGCCGCAGATGGCTTCTGCTTCGGCAGTCAGAGCATTTCGACTTTGAAGGGAGCGTGAATAGACGCCACCCAATTGCAATGTATCGCTGAGATCAGCAATCGCGAGCAAGTGCGTCTTTGACACCATTCCGCCGCCAATAACAGCTACGGTTGTTTTGGTCGTGTCGTTCAAAGTTCCCCCAAAGTGCCGCAATAGATCGCGGTTATCACCCCGATAATGAAGCAGTATACCGGTATTCATGCAAGATAAATGTGAGGATGAGGTGCAGCTTTATCCACGATGGTTAAACAATCGTATGTCGCCTTACCGCCGGTTGCTGCCTTCACAGGGAGCTGGTTGCCCCTTGCTTTTGGCCTATCTCTCAATTTCGCTATGTTTTTAAGCGGTTTGTGAGTGGCGGAGCGGATTTTCTGTCGCCGGATATGGCCTCTGTAATGATAAGTTTAATCAGAATGCAGGTTATAGCAATGGTGTATCAATTTGATAAATTGGGTCGCTGAACGGGGTGCCTATCGAGGCCAGTTTAGTGGGTGATAACTGTACCAAAATGAAAGAATGGCGCGAATCCGAAGCTGGATCGCGCCATTTTGATCTCACCGAATCGCAGGAGTTCGTCAGATTAAAGACGACCCTCAGCAAGCATTTGAGCCTTAATACTAAGCTCCATAGTCTTGAAAGTATGAGCTTGAGTCACTGCAGTCTCGGTACGGTTCAAGACGTCATTTGTGATGCGCGCGAAGTATGGTAATCCTGCTTTAGAGCAATCGATTTTTTCACAGCGAGATCCATTCACCAGATATAAGTGATCGATCCCCTCGGCACCCGCGACATCCACGTATTTGCGCAATTCGATATAGCCTTCGGTGCCAAGGATTGTGAGACGTCCGTCACCCCACGTTGGCAGCGCATCAGGTGTGTACCAGTCAACGCGTACATAGCCGTGTCCCTTGTCGCTTTTGACGGCAAGTTCACCGAAATCCTGCAGTCCTGGGGTCTCCGGGTTCACGTAGTTAGCGACGTTCGCCATTGTGACCTCCGCATCAACAGAGCCTGTAAAGAATAGGAATTGGTCGATCTGGTGGGATGCGATATCCGTTAGGATGCCTCCATAGGATTCACGGTCAAAGAACCATTCTGGGCGGGTTTCTTTGTTCAGGCGATGCGGACCCATGCCGATGGTTTGGATCACGCGACCAATCGCGCCTTCTGCAACCAGTTCTGCGGCTTTTGTAACGCTAGCCACTTCAAAACGTTCGGAAAAATCTACGCTCCAAATACGACCAGTGCGTGCAACGCACTCTTTAAGGGCATCCAGTTGCTCAAGCGTCGTACAGCCTGGTTTATCAGCCATGACATCTTTGCCTGCGTTCATCGCTTCAATCGCTAGATCTGCGCGATCAGACGATTTCGCCGCAATTATAATCAGGTCGATGTCAGGGTTGTTCAGTATCTCAGATTTGTCATCAACTTGCGGTGTTGAGGGGAAGCGCTTTTCGAAAGACGCGCGCAAATCTGGGTCTCGATCATTCCACCAGCCAACGAATTCAGCGCCTGCATCGATCAGGTTTTGCGCCATTCCAAATACATGGCGATGCTCTAGCCCGAGGGCGGCAATTTTCAAAGATTTGCTCATTCTACTCTCCCAGAATCGCAGGTCTTCCCCGCGTAGAATATCATCTGAATTGGCGCAGCCGTAGCACACCGGTATACCGCTTGTAAATGCGGTTGCGTACCGGTATACAGGGCCTGAGCGTGAGGGGAATATTATGAAAGCTGAGCAACGAGCTGAGGCGCAGTCCGGAGTGGTTTCGGAATTGCCCAAGGGAAAGGTTGATGCCTCTCGGCCGGCAGGAGAGCAAATCTACCGGCTATTACGTCGTGCAATTCTGGATATGTCACTGCCGCCAAGCAGTGTTGTTTCTGAATCCGAGGTCGGGATGCGATTGGGGGCCAGTCGAACCCCTGTCCGCGAAGCGCTGATCCGATTGCGGGAAGCAGGTTTGATCGACACCTTTCCGAGCCGAGGCAGTTTTGTTTCTAAGCTAAGTGCGAGCCGTATTTTAGAGGCGCAGTTTTTGCGCGAAGGGCTTGAGCTGGCCAATATACGATATCTCGCGAATGGCGGTTTGACCCCTGAATATAAGATCGCCTTGCAAGCCAATCTTGCCTTGCAGAAAAAGGCAATGGAAGCGTCCGACGACACGACGTTTTTTCAGCTTGATGATGAATTCCACCTGATTATGGCACGGGCCACAGGGCACGCGCGGGCCGCAACTGTTTTGGAGCGTGAAAAGCTGCAATTGGATCGTTTGCGGGGCCTATCGCTCCGCACAAAAGGCCACCATGCGACGCTCTATCATGAACATCTGGCGATTTTTGATGCCATCGTTGCGCGGAATGAAGCGGTGGCTATCGAATGCGCTCAGGTTCATTTCCGTACTATTTTGGATGTACTCGCAGATCTTACTCTGCGCCATGAAGAGTATTTCGATTAATTCTAAACGCGGGCAACCGCCGAGCTGTCAGGACCCAACATGACAAACTCACATGGGGCTCTGCCCACAAAAGCCGCAGAGATCTACGAACAGATTTGTGACCTGCCGATTGTGTCCCCGCATGGGCATTGTGATCCGGTTTGGTTTAGCGAAAATCAGCCTTTTCCTGATCCGGCGACCTTGTTGGTGGTCCCGGATCACTACGTGTTTCGCATGTTGTATTCCCAAGGGGTGCGCCTTGAGGATCTGGGCATTGGCGTTGCCGAAGCGGATCGTGATCCGAGAAAGATTTTTCGTTTGTTCGCAGAGCGTTGGCATCTCTATTTGGGCACACCAAGCCGCGCGTGGCTGGAGTATACACTGACCAAAACCCTTGGCGTGCAGACCGCTCTTTCGGCTGATACGGCCGACCTGGTGTTTGATGAAATTTCGGAAAAGCTGCGCCTGCATGCGCTTAAACCACGCGAAGCGATGCAGGCGATGAACATCGAATTGCTGGCGACCACCGATATGGCTTTGGACACGTTAGATGCACACGCCCAAACCCGCGCATCCGGTTGGGAGGGCAGAGTGATCCCAACGTTCCGCCCCGATGATGTGTTGAATCCATTGCGGGCCGGTCATGCTGAAAACCTTAAGGCCTTGGCGACGATGACCGCTTGTGATGTGACAAACTATGCGGGCTTCTTAGAAGCGTTGCGCAAACGCCGTTCCGCCTTCCGTGCACTTGGGGCGACTGCGACAGATCACGATGTGCCACAGATATACACCTGCTGGCTTGATCGGTTAGAGATCGAGGCGCTGCATGGGCAAGCAGTAAAAGGCAGCCTAAGCCATGCAGATGCTGTGCGTTACTACGGTCATATGTTGGTTGAAATGGCGCAAATGTCGGCAGAGGATGGCATGGTGATGCAGTTTCATGCCGGGGCAAAACGGTCGACCAATGCTGAGGTTCTGGAAAAGTTTGGCCTGGACAAAGGGGCTGATATTCCTGTGGCCATCGATTGGGCCAATGGGCTTGAGGCTTTGCTGAACCGCGTTGGAAATCACCCGAATTTCCGTCTTTTGGCCTTTACCTTGGATGAAAGCACCTATGCACGCGAGTTGGCTCCGATGGCGGGGCACTGGCCTTGCCTGCGCCTTGGCCCACCCTGGTGGTTCCATGACAGTGCCAATGGCATTCGGCGCTATTTTGACAATGTGGTCGAGACAGCCGGCTATTGGAACCTTGCAGGGTTCAATGATGACACACGGGCATTTTTATCGATCCCGGCACGCCATGATCTGTGGCGGCGTGGGGTCAGCTTGCACCTAAATGATCAGGTTGAACGCGGTGTTTTTGCAATGAAAGATGCTGAAATGCTGGCCCCATTGCTGGCCCGCGACCTTGCTGTCGATGCTTACAAGTTGGAGCTCTAATTATGCCGCGCATTCTGCATCTTGGGTTCGGAAACTTTCACCGTGCACATCAGGCGTTTTATACCCAGCGCGCAAATGATTTGCATGGGGCTCAAGATGGGGCTTTGTGGAAGATTACCGCCGTTTCAATGTCCCGACGCGATCTGAAGGATGCGCTTGCGCCACAGAGTTTCGCCTATTCACTGGGGCTGCGAGGTCCTGATGGCACGAGCATAGAAGCGATGAATGTGCATGAGGATATTCTTGTTGCAAAGGACGATCCTCAAGCCGTGATAGATCAGATTGCTGATCAGGATGTGCAGATCGTCACCTTAACCATTACCGAAAAAGGCTATGGACTTGGAACGGATGGGCGCCTTGATTTAGATAGCCCTGCGATCCAGTCGGACCTTCGAGCAGGGACGTCACAAACGGCCATTGCCCTTTTGGCACGAGGTCTTGCCAAACGCGCTGCCACCAAGGCGCCGATGACAGTGATCAGTTGTGATAACCTATCGGACAACGGTGCCTTGCTGAAACTCGCCGTTGCTGAGTTTGCCACCGCTGCAGAGCTTGATATCTCGGGCTATCTGCAAGCTTCGGTGACATTTCCAAGCACAATGGTTGATCGCATCACGCCAGCTACCACAGATGCGGCGCGCGACGAAATCGCGGCCCTGACGGGAGTCTCAGAGCCAGAGCCCGTGATCACCGAAGTCTTTTCTGAGTGGGTGATCGAAGATGATTTCGCAACGCAACGTCCCGCATGGGATCAGGTCGGTGTGGTCATCTCTACAGAGGTGGCGCCCTACGAGGCCCGCAAGCTGCGCTTGTTGAACGCGTCCCATAGTTTGTTGGCCTACGGTGGGCTGTTGCGCGGCCATACCTATGTTCACGAAGCCATTTCTGATCCAATTCTGCGCCAAAAAGTGGACGCGCTTTGGGGAGAGGCGATAGCTACCCTGCCGGCAGATATTCAGCCTAGTTGCCAATCCTATTGTGAGGCCCTCATTGAGCGGTTCAAAGTCCCCGAAATCCGGCACGAACTGCGCCAGATTGCGATGGATGGAAGTCTAAAGGTACCGGTTCGTTTAATCTCAGCCGCAGAGGATCGGCAAGAACCGGGGCTTTCCTCTCCGGCGTTGATGGAGGCTGTGGCCGCGTGGTTTGCCCATGCGCTACGGGGCGGAATTGTCAGCGACCCAAAGGCTGATCTCATTGCCGAACTTGTCGCGCAGCAGGGGGACGATGCGCCAATTGCATTAATTGACCAACTTGGCTGGGCTAGCGGTTGGCCATTCGATGCTGCGGATCTGACAGCAGGGATCGCAGCCTGGTGCGAAACGTCGGCTGTCTAAAGAAAGCTGACGCCTTCAAAACGCTTCAACTAAATCCGTCAATTGCGGTGTGCAGGTTTTAATTTTCGTAAGTAAAATTAAAGCTTGCAATTGAAGTGTCTGAAAATATGTTAGCGCTATCATATTTGAGTCGTTTTTCAAGTCTAACACTGTTAAACTTAGGTGGCTCGAACAGGATCAACAGGGGTTCTGCCAAGAGCGCAGGGTTCACGAAATAAAGGATAGGCAGGCCATTTGGTCTGTAAAAGGTCAATATGGTCTCACGTGTCATACCGGTGAATGCTTTTGATCTGGTGCTTTTCGGGGCAACAGGTGATTTGGCGCGGCGTAAAATTTGGCCGGGGCTTTTCCATCGGTTTGTGGCCGGACAATTTGATGCTGATAGCCGCTTACTGGGTGTGTCGCGCTCCGATTTAGAACGTGATGCTTTTCAAGCCAAAGTCAAAGAAGCCGTCAACGAGCCAGGAACCGATCCGGCGCAACTCGAAGAGTTTCTGAAACTGGTCGACTATATTTCGATCGATGCGACCGGAGAACGAGGCTGGGATGCCTTGGCTGCTGCGGTGCGCCCAAATACGGTGCGCGCCTTTTACCTGTCAGTTGCCCCTAAGTTTTTTGGTCCCATTGCGCGTCGTTTAGAAAAGAATGGGATCGCAACACCAGACAGCCGGATTGTTGTCGAAAAACCCTTTGGCCATGATCTCGCCTCTGCCAAAGCATTGAACACCGAATTGCGCGAATGTTTTGAAGAACATCAAATCTACCGCATCGACCATTATCTTGGGAAAGAAACGGTGCAAAACTTGATGGCATTGCGTTTTGCCAATTCTCTGTTTGAACCGCTGTGGAACTCCTCCCAGATCGATCACGTACAGATCACTGTTGCCGAGAAACTCTCTGTGGAAGGGCGCGGCGAATATTACGATCAGTCCGGTGCGATGCGTGACATGGTGCAGAACCACTTGATGCAGCTTCTCTGCCTGACGGCAATGGAGCCACCTTCAAAGTTTACGCCAAACGCCGTGCGCAACGAAAAGCTAAAGATCATTGAAGCGCTCGAGCCGGTTCCCGTTGATGATATCGCGCGTGGCCAATACCGCGCTTCTGGTGAGCAGGGCAGCTACCAAGATCATGCCGGAAATCCGGATAGCGCCACCGAAAGCTTTATCGCGATGAAAGTGGAAGTTGCGAACTGGCGCTGGGCGGGCACACCGTTTTATCTGCGCACGGGGAAATGCCTGCGCGAACGCGAGTCCGAAATCGCAGTCTTCTTCCGCAATCCGCCTCATATGATTTTCCCGGGCACAGAAACGCCTCAGGGCAACGTGCTGGTGATCCGTTTGCAGCCTGATGAAGGCATGACGTTGCACACCACCATCAAAGACCCAGGGCCTGGCGGTATGCGCCTGACCGAAGCCTCTCTCGACATGACCTTCGCTGACAGCCTTAAGGATTCAGCCAAACCACAGGATGCCTACGAGCGCCTGATCATGGACGTGATCCGGGGTGACCAGACGCTCTTTATGCGCGGCGATGAGGTCGAAAGCGCTTGGGCGTGGGCTGATCCGATCATTGCGGGTTGGACCGAGCGCAATATGAAACCGCAGCAATATGACGTGGGCAGTGCAGGCCCTGAAGATGCGCTGCTTTTGATGCACAAAGATGGACGCCGCTGGCGTTCGATCGGCGCGTAAGCGTCATAGACTGGAATGGCGCGTAAGCGCGTTAGATAGGAAGCTCGACAATGACGTTGAATGCCACCCTAAAAGCCGTCACAGACCGGATAATCGCTCGCAGCGAAGCGACGCGACGCCCGTATCTTGACCGCATGGCCGCAGCCCAATCCAAAGGTCCAAGCCGGGCGCATCTGTCCTGTTCTGGACAGGCCCATGCCTATGCGGGCGCTGGTATTGACCAAGAGGCTATGGCGACGAAAACTGCCGGCAATCTTGGGATTGTCACGGCCTATAATGACATGCTCTCAGCCCACCAGCCGTTTGAGCGCTATCCAACCTTGATCCGCGATGCGGTACGCGCCTCTGGTGGCACCGCGCAGGTCGCAGGCGGCGTACCAGCCATGTGTGACGGCGTCACGCAGGGCGAGGCGGGCATGGAGCTAAGTTTGTTCTCTCGCGATGTGATCGCCATGGCGACAGGCATCGCGCTTAGCCACAACACCTACGATGCCGCGGTTTATTTGGGTGTCTGCGATAAGATCGTGCCGGGTTTGGTGATAGGGGCACAAGCCTTTGGCCACCTGCCAGCGGTCTTTGTGCCCGCAGGTCCGATGACCAGCGGCATTACCAACGACGACAAAGCCAAGGTTCGTCAGGAGTTCGCTAAGGGCGAATGCGGGCGTGACAAGCTGATGGCCTCTGAAATGGCGGCCTATCATGGTCCGGGCACCTGCACCTTCTTCGGCACCGCAAACACCAACCAGATGTTGATGGAGTTCATGGGGCTGCACCTGCCGGGCTCGTCCTTTGTGACCCCAAACACCGAGTTGCGCGACGAGTTGACCAAAGAAGGCGCTCTGCGTGCGCTGTCCCTGTCAGCACTAGGCAATAACTACACCCCGACCTGCGATATCCTAGATGAGAAAGCCTTTGTGAACGGCATCGTTGGCCTGATGGTGACCGGCGGGTCTACAAACCTGCTTATTCACCTTCTGGCCATGGCCCGCGCGGGTGGCATTATCCTGGACTGGCAGGACTTCGCGGACCTCTCAGAAACCATCCCACTGCTGGCACGTGTCTATCCAAACGGTCTTGCCGATGTGAACCACTTCCACGCCGCAGGGGGACTTGGCTATCTGATCGGCGAGTTGCTGAATGGCGGCCTTCTGCACGCAGACACCAAAACCGTCGCTGGTGAGGGGCTTGAGAACTACACCGCTGAACCCTTCTTAGGGGAGGACGGCCTGACATGGCGCCCAGGAACAAGCGTATCTTTGAACGAGAAAATCGTGCGACCGCTTGAAAATCCATTCCAAGAAAGTGGTGGCCTCTCGCATCTCAAAGGCAACCTTGGCACAGGCGTCATGAAAATCTCTGCCGTCGCAGCTGAACATCGCGTGGTCGAGGCTCCGGTGCGGGTCTTCCACGATCAAGAAGAGGCTAAAGTTGCTTTCAAAGCCGGTGAATTGACCGAGGACGTCATCATCGTTGTGCGTTTCCAGGGCCCCAAAGCCAACGGCATGCCTGAACTGCACAGTTTGACGCCTTTCTTGCAGATCATGCAGGGGCGGGGCCAAAAGGTTGCCTTGGTTACAGATGGGCGCATGTCTGGTGCCTCTGGCAAAGTGCCATCGGCAATCCATGTCTGTCCAGAAGCCCTCGACGGTGGACCCATCGCATACCTGCAGGATGGCGACATCGTGCGGGTCGATGCACTTGCGGGTGATTTACAAATTGTAACAAGCGGTGTACTTGACCGCGAACCTGCAGTCGCGGACCTTTCTGGCAATGAAGCCGGGGTTGGGCGCGAACTGTTCCAAGCCTTCCGCGCTTCTGTTGGCTCTGCCGACACAGGCGCCTCAGTATTCGGAGCCTGACGACATGACGATTTCCCCTTCAGAGGCCAGCAAAGCCGCCCGCGAGATTTGCGAATTGGCGCCAATTGTGCCGGTCATCGTCATCAACGACGTCGCTCATGCGCGCCCATTGGCTGAGGCTTTGGTGCGTGGCGGTTTGCCCGCGCTAGAAGTCACATTGCGCACCCCATGTGCGCTTGAGGCGATTGCTGAAATGGCGAAGGTTGAAGGTGGCGTTGTTGGCGCTGGCACCTTGCTATCCCCAGCCGATGTGAAAGCTGCTAAAGCCGCAGGCGCGACCTTCGGCGTGTCGCCAGGCGCAACAGATAAGTTGCTCGATGCTTGCGAAGCCGAAGACCTGCCAACCCTGCCGGGCGTCGCAACTTCAACCGAAGCGATGTATATGCTGGAACGCGGTTACACGATGCTGAAGTTTTTCCCTGCCGAAGCAAATGGTGGCGCACCTGCGCTCAAAGCCATGGGCTCGCCATTGCAAGCATTAACTTTCTGCCCGACCGGTGGTGTGAGCCCATCCAACGCCGGTGACTACCTATCCCTGTCCAACGTTGTTTGCTGTGGCGGCAGCTGGGTTGCTCCTTCCAAATTGATGGAAGCCGGTGATTGGGAGGGTATCGAGGCCCTCGCACGCGAGGCCAGCCAACTGCCGCGATAGAGCGTTAAACAAAAGACGTTTCAAAAATGGGGTGGAATTCGCAAGATTCCACCCCATTTCACTTGCAAATCTTTCATTTGGGTGGCACCCGATGAAGCCAGACCTTATCAGCTAAGTTTCAGAGGATAGCGATATGCCAGATCTTCGTTCCAAAACGTCTACATTCGGCCGCCGCATGGCCGCAGCTCGTGCCCTATGGCGTGCGACCGGTATGAAAACCGAGGACTTTGGTAAGCCGATTGTCGCGGTCGTGAACTCCTTTACGGAATTTGTGCCAGGCCACGTGCACCTCAAAGACATGGGCCAGCTTGTTGCGCGCGAAATCGAAAAAGCGGGCGGTGTTGCCAAAGAGATGAACACCATCGCGGTGGACGACGGTATCGCTATGGGCCACGACGGGATGCTTTATTCCCTGCCGTCCCGCGAAGTCATCGCTGACTCGGTTGAATACATGGCGAACGCCCATTGTGCGGACGCGCTGGTGTGTATTTCCAACTGTGACAAGATCACTCCGGGCATGTTGATGGCCGCGATGCGTTTGAACATCCCTGCGATATTTGTATCTGGTGGCCCTATGGAAGCCGGCAAGGTGATCTTGCAGGATGGCGAGCAAAAGGCCGACCTCGTGACTGCCATCGTTGGGGCAACCGACGAAGACCGCAGCATGGAAGACGTTGAGAAGCTGGAACGCTCTGCGTGCCCAACCTGTGGCTCTTGCTCTGGTATGTTCACCGCGAACTCGATGAACTGTCTGGCCGAAGCGCTGGGTCTGGCGCTACCGGGTAACGGATCTTTGCTGGCGACACACTCCAAGCGTGAAGGCCTCTTCAAAGAAGCCGGTCACAAGATCATCGATCTGTGTGAACGTTGGTACAAAGACGGCGACGAAACCGCGCTGCCGCGTGGCATCGCGAACTTCAAAGCTTTCGAGAACGCAATGGCGCTGGACATCGCGATGGGCGGATCTACCAACACGGTTCTGCACCTTCTGGCGATCGCCCACGAAGGCGAGATTGACTTCACCATGGCCGACATGGACCGTCTTAGCCGCCAAATCCCGCACCTTTGTAAGGTCGCGCCATCCACGCCGAAGTACCACATGGAAGACGTGCATCGCGCAGGCGGCATCGCGCGTATTCTGGGCGAACTTGACCGTGAAGGCAAAATCCACCGTGAAGTCGCCACTGTACACGAGCGCACAATGGGTGAGTTCATTGATAAATGGGACGTTCGCCGTGAAAGCGCACGTAACGAAGCGCATGATATGTTCATCGCGGCGCCGGGCGGCGTGCGCACCACACAGGCCTTTAGCCAGTCGCGTATGTACACTGAACTTGATGTCGACATCGAAGATGGCTGCGTGCGCGACTTTAAAAACGCCTATTCCGAAGAAGGCGGCCTATGCGTTCTTTTCGGCAACATCGCCGAACAGGGCTGTATCCTGAAGACCGCTGGCGTCATCAAAGAGATGTATGAATTCGAAGGCACCGCGAAGGTTTTTGAATCCATGGAAGACGCGATGCATGGCATCCTGCAGAACGAAGTGAAACCGTACTCAGTTGTGGTCATCCGCTACGAAGGTCCGAAAGGTGGGCCGGGCATGCAGGAAATGCTTTACCCAACCGCGTATCTCAAATCCAAAAAGCTCGACACAACCTGTGCCTTGCTGACAGACGGTCGTTTCTCGGGCGGTACAGCGGGTCTGTCGATTGGCCACGCCTCCCCTGAGGCGGCAGAGAAGGGCGTGATCGGACTGGTAGAAGACGGCGATAAGATTAAGATTTCCGTACCTAACCGCACGATCCACCTGGATGTTAGCGAAGAAGAACTGGCACAACGTCGCGCCAACCACCCGCAGGCGGACAAAAAAGTTTGGAAAGCCGAAGGTCGTCCACGTGCGGTTTCTAAGGCGCTGAAAGTCTACGCCGCACATGTTGCGAACGCATCGCTCGGTGCAGTGCGCGTGTTGGACGAAGACGACGAATAACGCCTTCGTTGCGATGAAATGAGAAAAGGGCGCCTCGGTTAATCCGAAGCGCCCTTTTTCATGCTTAATGCCTGACGGCAGCCTTTATTACAGACCCATACGGTCAGCAAAGACGTGACGTACGATATCTTCGCGGGTCAGGCCTTTTTCGGCGAGCTGCGCGTCGCTCATGGCGTTCAATTGGTTCACGAGCTGCATGCGAGAGCTGGATTCTGCGAGAGCCACTAGGAAAGTGCCAATTGCAATGAATGGTTTGGCCAGAAGGCGCAGTGCAGAAAAGCTTGCGCCGGATTGAATAGCAACAGTTGCCATGGGACAGTCTCCATAACTGGTTTGTCCCTCCCTGAAAACAACCTAGCAACTGATTTCGAGAGGTGAAAGGCCCCCTCCCGAATAGCCGCCATGCGTCCGGTGCAATTCGAAACAGCCTATTTTTTAGGCGTTTCAGGCATTTTCGGCGGCTGCGAGGGTTGCCGTGTTTTGCGCCGTGTTGTGCCTTCGGATTGTACGGGGGTCGGTTCAGCTTTTACCGCTGCAGCCTTAGTCTTGTTGGCCTTTGGGGTCTTTGCTTGCGGAACGGCTTTTGACTTTGCAGCGGGTTTCACCTCTGAAGTCAGAGCCGATTTCTTTGCGCTTGTCGCTTTGCGCGGGGCAGGGGCGCTCGCTGGTTTAGGAGCCGATTTTGGTGCTGGCTTAGTGGCAGTTGGATTTGGCGCCGGTGTTGCTTTCACAGCTGCTGGTTTGACAGCAACAGTCTTTGCCACCGCTTTCGGTGCTGCTGGTGTCGCAGCAACGCTCTTGGCTTTTGGTTTCGCGACAGGCTTCGCGGCTTCTTTAACCACAGCGACCTTTGGTTTCGGTGCAGCTTTGCGTGGCGCAGTTTTCTTGGCGACCGGCGAGGGCTTGCTAGCGCGTTGGCTTGAGAAATCGGGCGAGGTCACCGGAGCCGCGGTTTTGGCGGGTGTGGTTGGCGCAGAAAAAGGCGCCCACATCGCTTGGTTGATCACCATGCTTACACGCAGTTGTTGCTCTACGGTTTTTCCAAAAAACTGCCACCCGGCGACAGTTGCGCTGACTGGGTCTACTAGCAAATTCATTTGGTTCGTCCTTTACTTTCCTAAGGCTGCAGCCTGTTTCGTAATTCAGTTTCGTTCAATTCATGTGCCGCAATCGCAGCTGGGTCTTCAAAGCAATGTAGCGACGTCGGAGCGGTCAACCTTGATTTGCAGCAAGTCTACCAAGCCAACGTGACAGATTGAGTAAATTCATCTGGGAAAATGCTGCAATGCGGCATTTTGCGCGGAAATGCCTAATTATGCACCGTTTGCAGCGGTTTCATTGCAACTGAGCGGGTTTCAGCGCATTTTCCAGCCAACGAATCAAAGGCCCGAGGACCCCGCCATGAGTTTCGACCGCTCCGTCAAAATCGCTCCATCCATCCTGTCCGCTGACTTTGCCAACTTTGGCAAGGAAATCGAAGCCGTTGAGGCGCAAGGGGCAGATTGGATTCACGTGGATGTCATGGATGGGCATTTTGTGCCTAACCTGACTTTCGGGCCGCCGCTTTGTGCTGCGATCCGCAAGCACATCAACACCGTGATGGACGTGCACCTGATGATTTCTCCAGTTGATCCTTATATCGAGGCCTTTGCAGATGCAGGTGCCGATGTTCTGACGGCTCATTTGGAAGCAGGCCCACATATTCACCGTACATTGCAGGCCATTCGTGGGGCAGGGTGCAAAGCTGGATTGGCTCTTAATCCGGGCACAGGTGTCGAGGATATCGATTACCTGCTTGATATGGTCGATCTGATCTGTGTGATGACTGTGAACCCGGGCTTTGGCGGTCAAAAGTTCATTCACAGCCAGGTCGAAAAGGTGAAAAAGTTGCGCGCGATGATTGGCGACCGCCCAATCCACATCGAAATCGATGGCGGCATCACACCAGAAACTGCGCCATTGATGGCAGCAGCAGGCGCTGATGTTCTGGTTGCAGGGTCTGCAGTCTTCAAAGGCGGCAGTGTCGATAACCCAGCGCCATATGGCGAGAACATCCGCGCGATCAAGGCATCTGTGGCTTAAGGCTTCGCTGCATTGGCCTTTAAGATAATTTGAAAGGCTTCAAAGGCCTGCGTGCAATGCAGGTCGATCTCTTTGGCGGTTGGCACATCCATGGTGCCAATCGCTCTTTTTATTTGCATATCCCCGATCAACAGGTGCACGAAGATCTTCGTCATCGACGGCACATCATCCAGCGCTACGCCGGGGATCGCTGAAATGAGCTGCGCGAAAAGTGGTTGGATGACCTCTCGGCCACCTTCATAAATTGCCTTACCCAAAGCTCCAGTGGGATCGGCTGCAGCTGCGCGGTTCAGCAGAATCGCGCGCTCACCCAGCAGCATTTTTAGAAAAACCGGCGCGATGCTTTTCAACGCTTGAAGCGGGGGTTGATCGTCAACCAAAGCATTGGTTAACAGCGCTTCGGTCTCTGAAGCGTTTTCCTGCACGAGCACGGAAAACAGGCCAAGTTTATCCCCGTACCAGCGATAAAGCGTTTCATTAGAAGCTTTTGCAGCCTTCGCAACGTTCAGCATGGACGTTCCCGAATATCCCTTTTGCGCAAGTAACGCATAGGCCGCGGCTGCAATCGCGCTGTGGCGTTCCCGTTTTCGACTGTCCTTCATAAGGCCTCACAAAATTCTCTTGCGAATTACCGTACACATCGATACGTATTCACTCAAGTGTATAGATGTGTACGGATATTGGAGGGAATGATGCGTCAGCTAACGATCTTAACCATGTCGGCAGCGCTGCTTTTGAGCGCTGCAATTTTTGGCTTCTTTTATGCTTGGGTTTGTTCGACCATGTGGGGGTTAGATGCAGCGGACCCGCGTGTGGCGATTGAAGCCATGCAGGCGATGAATGCTTCGGTGCGCAATGCAACCTTTGCACCAGCCTTCTTTGGCACGCCTTTTGCACTTTGGATTGCCGCTGCGCTGCTGTGGCGCCTGAAGTCCAAAACCAGCGCCTGGCTCTTTGCTGGGGCAGGTGTGACCTATTTCTGTCTGGGCATGATGCTGACGATGACGATCAACGTTCCGATGAACCAGGCCTTGGCATTGGTCGAGGTTCCCGCCTCGACCCAGGAGGCGCAGGTAATCTGGGACGACTATTCTGGCCCATGGCAGTTTTGGAACCAGACGCGCACCGTAACCTCAGGCATCGCGTTTCTGTTGGCTTTGGCAGGTGTTTTTCAGTTCCGCATGTCAGTGTCCGCTCGCTAGGTCACTTGGCTGTGACGCTGGCCATGCGAAAGCCCGCAAACAGCAAGGCTGCCCCTGCGGATTTGTTGATGACTGACACCACCCAATTCTTGAGGCCACCATGGGCGATCCGGTCTCCCATAAAGGCGTAAAGTGTATAAGAGGTGAGATCCAATAAGAGCGTGACCACTCCCATGATCAATATTTGCTGCAAAATCGGCTGATTAGGATCAATGAACTGAGGCAGGATTGCTGCGAAGTACATCAGGGCTTTGGGATTGGCGAATTCGATCACAAAGCCCTGACTAAAGAGCCGTTTCAAAGAAGACACACCACCCTCAGCTGAGACGCGGATAGGGCCCTGTGCGCTAAATATGGCGGAAAGACCTAGCCAGACAAGATAGGCCACACCGGCCCATTTGATAATCTGAAACAAGAGGTTAGAGGCGATAATCAAAGAGGCGATGCCGGTTGCTGAAAGAACGAAATAGATCACATTTGCGCCTGCGATCCCTGCAACACCTGCCAAGGCGCGTTTGCCGCCATTGGTCGCGCCCTGTGTCGCTACAGCAATTGCCGCCGCACCGGGCGTGAACACGACAACCGCAGTTGTCAGGGCAAATATCAGAAAGGTCTCTAGGGCCATGTCTGCCTCCGCTTAGATCATAAGATGGGCAGAGTATGCTGGAATTGGTGTCTTGGCTCGACCCAATTCCTGCGCAAATGCACAGACCAATTGCGGTGTTTTTACGGAAGTATCACACCATTTCTGGCAGAACGATATCTGGCGGGCGATGGCCATCCTCGAAGGTTTTGATATTCAGCATGATGATCTCGCCCATTTCGATCCGGCATTCTAAAGTAGCTGAGCCCATATGGGGCAGCATCACAACATTGCCCAAGGAGCGCAGTTCAGCAGCCATTTCTTCGCCGCCTTCATAGACGTCCAGCCCCGCGCCAGCGAGGTCATTTGCCTTCAGCGCGCGCGCCAATGCCGTTTCGTCAATGACTTCGCCTCGGGATGTATTCACGATAACCGCATCTGGTTTCATCAATTTCAATCGGCGCGCATTGACCAGATGATAGGTGGCAGGCGTATGTGGGCAGTTGATCGACAACACATCCATCCGGGCCATCATCTGATCAAGGCTCTCCCAATAGGTGGCGTCAAATCGTTCTTCGATGCCGGGATGGAGGCGGTGGCGATTGTGGTAATGCACCTCCATACCAAAAGCTTTGGCACGCTGCGCGACGGCCTGACCAATCCGTCCCATCCCAAGTATGCCCAATTTGCGCCCACCGACGCGGCCACCCAGCATCGCGCTTGGCGACCAGCCCTCCCATTTGCCACGCTCCATTTGTGCGAGGCCTTCGGGGATACGGCGGGTGACAGCGAGGATCAAAGCCATGGCCATATCTGCGGTGTCATCGGTCATCACACCGGGCGTATTTGTGACCAAAATGCCTTTTGCACGGGCTTCTTCGACCTCAATGTGATCAATGCCAGCCCCGTAGTTTGCAATCAGTTTCAGTTGCGGTCCGGCCTGTGATAGCAGTTCGCTATCAATCTGATCATTGAGGTTTGTGACCAGCACATTCGCTTCTGCAACCGCTTGCATCAGTTCCATGCGCGGCATTTGGCTGTCATCAGACCGCAGAGTCACGTTGAACAACTCTGACAAACGTGCCTCAACAGGGGCTGGCAACCGTCGCGTAACGACAACACTCAGACGTTGCTTTGCCATGGGATACCTCAGAGTTCTTTCCAAATCAGAGCGTTGCTGTCACAGTGCCTGACAGAAAGACGGGGCACAAGAACCCCCGCGCAATTTTATGAGCAGACAGATGGTTTCGGGCAAGAACAGACGGTCTTTGACAGGTGCGTTTATCGCAGCGGCGATGGGTGTCCTCGTCGCCGGCGCTGCAATTGCAGAGCAAAAACGCGGGCCTGTCACCAATCTGCCAATGCCACGCTACGTCAGCCTGAAAGCAGCGAAAGCCAATGTGCGCCGTGGGCCGTCATTGACCCACCGGATCGATTGGATTTTCAAGCGACGCAATATGCCATTGGTTGTCACTGCAGAGCACGGCCACTGGCGGCGTGTGCAGGACCGGGATGGTGCCGGTGGTTGGGTGCATTATTCGCTGATTTCAGGCAATCGCACTGTCATTGTACAGGCTGATATGCTGCCGCTGAATGTCCGGCCAGAGCCAAATACGTCCATCGCGGCGCAACTTGAACTCGGTGTTGTCGCCAACCTTGGGAAATGCGACCCAGATTGGTGCCGCATTTCCGCAGGTGGTTACAAAGGTTGGGCTCGCAAGTCCGACATTTGGGGCGTTGCGGCGGATGAGGTGCGGGATTAACGCCAACACCCCCTATCCTTAGAAGCGTTTTTTGATTGTCAGATATTCGTGTTCGTAATTCTCCGCGCATTGCTTTGGTGTCAGGCGCGCGAAAAAGGTGGTGTCGTCATATCTGACTTCATAGACCGCGGTCCAAAGGCCTTGCTCAAAAACCGGTTTCAGCTCGTCGCAATACGCATTTCCATCGGTCAACATCGACCAGAGCTTCTTTTCAGCAAATTTGGCGCCGTCGTCGCCCAGTTTGCCTGCAGCGTTCACTTCAAACACCAGGTCGCGTTTGCTTAAAATAGCATTTTCGATCGCCATGGATTTGGACAGCTTGCGCGGAAGGGTCGATTGGACGTTATCTACTTCGGCCAACAGTTCTTCGGAGGGTGGAATGCTGGAGATGGCATTAAGCACTTTGAATTTATAATACCAAGGATCATAGGCAAAATGCGCGGTGACTGGAATCAAGGCTACTGTGACCGCCATGGCAAGATAACCCCATACACCTGGCAGGCGATCATTGTAGGAGGCCGCGCGCAGGCCCTCGTAGATGTTGTAAAGGTAAACCGCCAATAAACCGGCGAGAACAACCCGTGCGGTTTGGGCATACATGCGCTCTTTTGCGATCTCTGTCGTGTCGGCAACGACCAGAAGATATCCCATGAAAATGGACACCAATATTGCAACTATAACGACATAGATCCAAAAAATGCGCCACACGGGTACGGCGCGCAGGAAATAACTTAGCATAAAATAACCTTTGCATTGAAAAGGGCCCGAAATTGCGGGCCCTCATGTTTATGCGTTTGTTATTTATAGACTTCTTTTTCCGTTGGGAAGGCCCTCGTTTTTACGTCTTCCGCATATTCAGAAACGGCGCGTTCAATCGCGGGGCCAAGATCTCCGTAGACTTTGACAAATTTTGGCGTCCATTCGTTCAACCCTAGCATGTCTTCCAGAACTAGGATTTGACCATCACATTGCGCTGACGCTCCGATACCAATCGTTGGGATCGGGCAGGCTTCGGTGATCTTATTTGCAAGCTCTTCGACAACACCTTCAACCACTACCGAAAACGCGCCTGCTTCGGCGACGGCTTTGGCGTCTTCGATGATTGCGTCCCAACCAGCTTTGTCTTTGCCTTGGGTTTTAAATCCACCCATCACATGAGAGCTCTGTGGGGTCAGGCCGATATGAGCCATGACCGGAATGCCGCGTTCCACCAGAAAGTGGATGGTTTCAGCCATGCGTTTGCCGCCCTCAAGCTTGATCGCGCCACAGCCAGTTTCCTTCATGATCTTTGCTGCATTGCGGAAGGCCACTGCGGGGCTTTCTTCGTAGGTGCCAAAGGGCATATCCACGACGATCAATGCTTTTTGGGTGCCTCGTACAACGGCTTTGCCATGCATGATCATCAAATCAAGCGGCACGCCGACGGTGCTTTCCATGCCGTGCATCACCATACCAAGGCTGTCACCGACTAGAATGAAATCCGCATATTTGTCGACAATCGCCGCTGTGTGCGCGTGATAGCTCGTTAGCGAGACAATCGGTTCGCCGCCTTTGCGGGCTGCGATTTGAGGCACGGTTGTGCGACGGATTTTGACTTGTTTGCTCATGGTGCAATCACTCTCTGGTCTAGCAGGAGGACACCGCCGAATTCAGCAGAAAGCATAACGGCGGCAGGGGAGGTCAGGGGGCCGCTGAGGTCAGCCAGCGTTTCCGCCTGAACGATGTCGAGCCCGCGCAAAGTGGCGCGGGGCTCGGCGTTGATGGTATGGGCGATGATTTCGCGCAGACCTTCGATGGTTTTGTCAGCCAACGCGTCTGCTGCATTGAGCGACCTAGAGAGGACCAGCGCGGCCTCACGGTCTTCAGCGCCTAGGCGTACATTGCGGGAGGACATCGCAAGACCGTCGTCTTCGCGCACTATAGGCACGCCAATAACGTCGATCGGAAAGGCCAGATCTTTTGTCATGCGTTTGATCACCTGCAGCTGCTGGTAATCTTTTTCACCGAAACAAGCGACGTCAGGCTGCACAAAGTTAAACAGGCGCGCGACAACTGTGGTCACGCCACGGAAATGGCCAGGGCGCACTTCGCCGTGCAGGATATTGGCCATGCGCGTGGTTTCGACAATGGTCTCATCCCCCTCGGGATAGACGTCGATCACTTCAGGGATCAGCACAAGATCAACGCCTGCCTCGCGCAACATTGCCAGATCACGTTCTTCATCGCGCGGATAGCTGTCGAGGTCTGAAGCGTCACCAAATTGGCTTGGGTTCACAAAAATCGTGACAGCAACACGATCAGTGCGTGCTTTGGCGGTTGCCACCAATTCCATATGGCCTGCGTGCAGAAAACCCATTGTTGGAACCAGTCCGACCGTTTCATTGGCCTGGCGGAATCCTGCAACCACTTCGCGACATTCAGTGATCGTTCTGACGACCTTCATGCCTGTCTCCCTCTTCGTCTTAGCTTGGGTGTAACAAATGGTGCTGCACCGCGGCAAGTGCAGCGATGTGCGGTATCGATTTCATGCCGTGACGTGATTTGCCACGCTTTCGGCAAATTTCGTCCTGAATTTCGGCACGATGATTTTTAAAAGTTTAATCCAACAGAAGGGACACCTGCCATGAACCGTGTATTGCCTATGATTTTCACCTGTTTGGGGATTGTGGGATATGCTGTGTTTCAGGCCCATGCAGATACAGACGATGATCTTGCGTATTATGTTCCTGCCTCACAGCCTGTTGTGATCGACCAGCTGGATTGATCATCGGGGTGCGCTGAAGGCCGCCCAACGGCCTAAACGACCCGAATTTGCCCAAATTCCATCCATTTCCTGCCCAATCCGCCGCTTAGAGAAGGGTTGAACCAATGTGTTTGGAGTAATTGGATGTTGAAATATCTTCCTGTCGCCTTTGCAGTGATCGCCATCGGTGCCGTGACTGCGCTCGACTATATGGGCTTTCGCGGGCGCACCGCTGAGATTGCCAGTCTTTATGATGCAGCGACTAAGATTGACGCCGATTATGAAGTTTCTGACGTTTCCTATAGCGATCACTTGCTGAGCAAGCTGGGAATGGCAGAAGGCCTGCCTGATCCGACATTGGAAACAGCGCGACTTGAACGTGAGGTTTTGCGAGCCGCGCCATTGAACAGCTATTTGCCAACCCCATCTGAGGATATCTTGGCTGGTTGGGAACGCATTTCTTGGCATGATGATTACCACAATGGTTTTGGATGGCCCGATGGCATGAATGCCGAAAAAACCTCGGAATATGCGCCAAATCTAGAGGAAGATATTGCCATCTATTTGAATGGTCGCAGCTCGATTTATGTGCGCCTTGAGCGGGCCGAGCCGTCAGATGCTTTGGCGAAACGCCTGAAGCAAGCTTATTGGGTCGTCGATTCTGGCCGATCACTCGACCGTTTGCGTGAAGGGCGTCCTCGGGCCAGCTATTTCTGGTCTAACGTCAAAGAAACCAGCAAAGGTGACAGCGTTTATAACGCCAAGGACCACAAGCATTTTCACCAGATTGAAGGTGTGCATTGGTTGTCTGCCAAAAACAAATCCGCCCGTCGTGATGAGAAAATGCGCTATATGTTTGCCTCCCTCGGAGGTGGCGTGGTGTTGAAAATCCGCGCCCATGCGCCAGAGGCTGCGATCAAGCAGTTGATGGACACCATCGACTATCAATCTCTGAACCAAATGCAGACTTTGCCAAGCCCGCTGATTGCTGAAGGTCTTGGTGAGCATGTGATTGATACGCCAGAAGTATGGCTGGCTGAGTTTGGAACAGACACACCAGAAGCCAGCTATGGCACGGATGTTGGCAAGACAGTTGAGAAAATCCAAAAAGCCAAGAAGACCGAAGGTGAGAAAGAGGCGAAGGCCTTGCCTAAGGTCCACAAGGGTGGATTTGGGAATAAAAACTGTTCTGGTCAGCTGGGCAAAAGCTGCAAAGTTGAAACCCACTAAACGGTTTTCACAAATTCCAAAGCAAGATTATTGGCGGGCATCGTATGAGTTTCGATGTGCGCCATTTTTTGTTCTGAGGCCCACGAAATGACCAGTGACAGCTCTTTGTAGCCAATCTCGGGATCTTGCTCTTTGAGACTTTCGTGGAACCGTGCATCGCCCTCGCTGGTCAATTGCCCGTCGCGCATGAAGGGGCCGTAGATCAGGAGCTTGCCATCTGGCGTGAGCGTCTGGGCGGCTTCGGTGATCAGAGTGTTGGCCTCAGTTTCTGAAATCAAATGTAGTAGGTTCGCAAGAAAAACAAAGCTGAGGTCGTTAAAGTTCTGCGACCAGCCTGATTGGGTGGCATTCAGCAGCTGCGCCGGAGCGACATTCGTCAATCCGGCCTCCGCCACATAGGCATCGATGCTGCTCAGACGGTCTTTTGCGACATCGGTTGGGTGCCACAGTAAGTCTGGGCAATTCGCAGCGAAGGCGACGATGTGTTGCCCAGTACCACTTGCGATTTCCAATGCGTCCCTGCTTGGCGGAGCGACTTTGGCCATCAATTCCGCCAATACATCACGATTGCGCGCTGCGGACGGGGCAAAAAGACGGGCATCCTCGCCAGAATGCGCAATGCTCGCGCCTTTCGGGGTTTCGCGGACCATTAAGCTTCTTCCAGACGATCTGTGGCAGGGGCTGGTGTCGGGCTTAGTGCGGTGATCTTGGCGTATAAATCTGCAGAAAGGTTATAATTGATCGCCTCTAAAGAGGGTGCGAGCTGCTCAGCAGAGCGCGCGGATAGGATTGGGCTTAGCGCGTTTGGATGCGCCGCCACCCAGGCCACAGCCAATGTCGCGGCAGACACACTGTGCTGATCCGCCAGTATTTTCAGTTTTTCTGCCGCATGCCACATCCATTCTTGGCCATACCGGGCGTGATAGCGGCTGTCCTCAACAAGACGGCCGGTGGTCGCTTTATCTTCAATCCCAGTATATTTACCAGTCAGCAATCCACCACCAAGCGGCGAATAGGGCGCAACCAGAATGCCCTGATCATGGGCCATCGGCAGCAGTTCGACCTCGGCTTGGCGTTTCACAAGGTTATACATTGGCTGCAGGATATCGATGGTCAGATCGCGCTGGGCGGCGACAGCCACGGATTTCATCACTTGCCATGCCGCGTGGTTGCTGACCCCGATATGGCCAATTTTGCCCTGATGCTTTAGCTCGGCCAGCGTGTCATAAGTTTGTTCCAGTGCTGTCTCTGGATCAAAGCGATGCAGATACAGGATATCGACGTAGTCCATATTCAGGCGCTGACGGGACGTCTCAAAGGCCTGCAGAAGATTTTCGCGTCCCGAGCCGCCTTTATAGGCAGCCTTGGTGGCGATCACGAGTTGATCGCGCAGGGGGGCTGCAAACTCCCCCAACAGGGTTTCCGATGCGCCATCGGTATAGACGTATGCTGTATCAAAATGGTTGATCCCGGCCTCAACGCAGGCGTCAAACATGGCGCGGCTGGCCTTGGCGTCTGCCCTGCCGCCAAACTGCATGGTGCCAAAGGTGAAGCGGCTGATTGGGGTACCATTTGGAGAGGTGATGGGCGTGCGCATGGAGGGCCTTTCAAGTCGTGACGTCGTCTTTACCTAAGTGAGCCTAAGCAAAGTGTGGATGTCATAAAGAGCGAATGTGACTCTATCGTGAAGGCGCGCGACTTGGATGGCAAGATGCGCCGTTATTCCTTCACATCAGGGCGGTCCTGAATGGCCATCAATGTGGCTGTCATTGTGGCAAACAGTTTTTCAGTTCCGCCAGAGATCGCGTAAGCGGCAGCCTCTGCGACGGTAATCGTTCGGCCTGACTTGACCACTGTGGCTTTAAAAACAAACGCGTCGCCTTTCGCAGGGGACAAGAAGTTGCTTTTGAACTCGACGGAAAGAACCGATGCGTCATCCTCCATCAATGAATGCGCTGCATAGCCACAGGCGCTGTCTAAAGCAGTGGTTACGACGCCTGCGTGTAAGAACCCATGCTGCTGGGTAAAGTCCGTATTAAAGGGCATAGACAAGGTCATTGCGCCAGGGGTCAGGTCTGCGATTTCGATGCCCATCGTTTTCATTGCATTCTGTTTTGCAAAGCTGCCGCGGACTTTGGCTTCCCAATCTGGGCAGCGAGGGGTGAAATCACGCGGGGCAGGGGATGAGATCATCTGGTGTCCTATTCGTCTGTCGCTTCTTAGTATTGTCAGGCGACACATCAGTTGAACATGGCAAAGAGACGCAACGCTGCGTCATGAAAAAAGCCCCGCTTGTGGGCGGGGCCTTCCATAAGTGCGCAATGAAACCGGATTTAGTTCGGTACGTCGCCTTCGATGCCTTCGATGTAGAAGCTCATGCCAGCCAGTGTGCCGTCATCCGCTGTCTCACCTTCAGCCAACCAAGGTGTGCCGTCTTGCTTGTTAATCGGGCCGGTGAAAGCGTGGTACTCGCCAGAGGCCAGTTTCGCGACCATGTCCAGAGCTTCGGCTTTCACGTCCGCAGGAACGCGGTCAGAGATTTCGCCGATGCCAACCATGCCAGCGCCGATACCGTCCCAAGTGTTCGCGGTTTCCCATGTGCCGTCCATGACAGCTTTGGTACGCGCGATGTAGTAAGGCGCCCAGTCATCGATGATGGAAGACACACGTGGGAACGGAGCGTATTCACCCATGTCAGACGCCTGGCCAAAGGTCACAACATTGCCGGCCGCTTGTGCAGCCGCCTGAGGCGCTGTGGAGTCTGTGTGCTGCAGGATCACGTCTGCGCCTTGCTCGATCAGAGCCTTGGCTGCATCCGCTTCTTTCGCTGGATCAAACCAAGTGTAGGCCCAGATGATTTTGAACTGCACGTCAGGGTTCACGCGTTTTGCGTGAATGTAGGCAGAGTTAATGCCACGGATTACTTCAGGAATCGGGAAGGATGCGATGTAACCGATGACATTGCTTTCGGTCATTTTGCCCGCGATGTGGCCTTGAACCGCGCGGCCTTCATAGAAGCGTGCTGAGTAAACAGAGACGTTGTCAGACGTTTTGTAACCCGTTGCGTGCTCGAACTTCACCTTCGGGAATTTCTTCGCAACGTTGATGGTTGGGTCCATGTACCCAAAGGAGGTGGTGAAGATCAGGTCTGCACCCTGCAGGGCCATCTGAGTGATGGCACGCTCTGCATCCGCGCCTTCTGGCACGTTTTCCTGATACACAGTTTCGACTTGATCGCCGAACTCTGCAACAACAGCTTTACGGCCTTGGTCGTGCTCATAAGTCCAGCCGCCGTCGCCCACTGGGCCAACGTAGATAAAGCCGACTTTGGTTTTTTCCGCCATGGCGCTTGTGGCAAGGCCCATGGTGACCGCTGCCGTGGCCAGAAGTTTGGTGAATTTCATTTTGGGTTCCCCCCTGTTGGTTTCATTTTGGCCTCACGGTTCATCTGATTGGCAGATCAGTGTGAAGCATGGAAAGGTCGGCCAAGCGAAGCGGGTGCCGCGCTTTTATCAGCCGAGAGAATAACAAGCACCAAGATGGTGATCAGATATGGCGACATTGCCAAGTATTCGACCGGGATGGCAACACCCGCGGCCTGAAGATTTAATTGCAAGACGTTGATACCGCCAAATAAATAGGCACCTAGTAAGACACGCCATGGTTTCCAGCTGGCAAAAACGACGAGCGCCAAAGCAATCCAACCCACACCTGCTGTGATACCGTCCACCCAAAGCGGCGCACGCACAAGGCTGATATAGGCCCCTCCTAGACCGGCACAGGCCCCGCCAAAGAGGATCGCCAGAATGCGTACGCGGATCACATTGTACCCTAGAGAATGCGCGGCTTCGTGGTTTTCACCCACGGCGCGCAGGATCAGCCCAACGCGGGAGTATTTCAGGACAGCCCAAACGGCTGCTGTCAGAGCGAGCCCCATATAGAGCACGATGTCATGACCGAATAGAACTCGTCCCACAAAAGGCAGATCAGATAGGACCGGAATGTCTAAAGTGGCCATTGGGGGCGGTTTGATCCCTACATACCCTTGTCCCATGAGGGCCGATAAACCCAAACCAAACAGCGTAAGCGCAAGCCCTGACGCTACTTGATTGGCCAAAGCGAACTGGGTGAGAAAGGCAAAGAGCATCGATAGGATGGCGCCACCCGCCATAGCAGCGAGAATGCCAAGATAAGGTGATCCAGTTTCCACAGAAACCGCAAAGCCGCAAACCGCGCCGACGATCATCATGCCTTCAACGCCAAGGTTCAGGACGCCTGCTTTTTCCACAACAAGCTCGCCAATTGCAGCGAGCAACAGAGGGGTGGCTGCCACCATGAGTGAGGCAATCAGAAGGGTGGGGCTGATGGCTGAGAGGTCCATTATACGGCTCCCTTCGTGGCAAGGCGGATGCGGAAGTTGGAGAGAAGATCAAGCGCCAACAAGAAAAACAGGAGCATGCCCTGGAAGACCTGAATGGCGGCAGCTGGCAGGCCAAGGTTTGCCTGCGCGATCTCGCCGCCGATATACGTAAGCGCCATTAAAAGACCTGCCAACAAGATGCCGACGGGATGCAGGCGGCCTAAAAAGGCAACGATGATCGCGGTGAACCCGTAACCGACGTTAAAATCGATGCTGACTTGGCCCGAGGGACCAGAGACTTCGAAAAGTCCCGCAAGCCCAGCCAGCGCACCAGACATACCCATGCAGAGGATGGTCAGGCGGGTTGGGTTTACTCCCCCAAAACGCGCCGCACGCGGGGCCTCGCCAGTGAGGCGAATGTTAAAGCCTAAGATGTGTTTGTTCAGCAGAATATAGGCAAAGATCACAGCGATGAAAGCTGCGGCAACCCCCCAGTGCAGGCCCGTGCCTGCGAGGATTTCCGCGTTGTGACCACTTGCGTAATCTTGAAAGTTTCGGCTGCCCGGAAAGCCATGCCCTTCGGGGTTTCTAAGCAAGCCCAATGACATAGAGGCCAGAAGTTGCTCGGCCACATAGACCAGCATCAACGACACAAGAATTTCATTGGTGCCAAATTTCACCTTGAGTAAGGCCGGGATCATTGACCACAGCATACCGCCCAGAAGGCCAGCAAGGATCATCAACGGGAAGACGATGACACTGTCGAGCGGATAGAACGCCAGTCCGACAGCCGCGCCGCAAATAGCTCCTAGGATGTATTGCCCTTCTGCGCCAATATTCCAGATACCCGCGCGAAAACCGAGGCTTAGGCCGATAGCGATCAGGATCAGCGGGCCGCCTTTCACCAATAGCTGTGGGCGGTAATAGAAGGAGAATTCGCCAAAGAGTGGGTCATAAAAAATCGTACGGATGGCCTCGACTGGGTTTTTACCCAGCGCCGCAAAGAGCAGCCCACCTGCAATCATGGTTACGACAACCGCAATGACCGGGGTGAAGAGCGACCAGAACTGACTCGGTTGCGGGCGTTTCTCCAGCTGGATCATGCGTTTGCCTCCTGAATATGGGCCTCTTCCATGCCGTGACTCCCGCCCATCATCAGGCCGATTTCATTGATGGTCAGCCCTGCGGTTGGGCGCAGGTCAGAAAGGCGGCCTTCGTTTAAGGCCCCAAAGCGATCTGAAATTTCCATAAGCTCATCAAGGTCTTGGCTGATCACAACGATTGCCGCGCCACCCGCAGCCAGATCCATCAGGGATTGTCGGATCGCGGCCGCTGCGGCAGCGTCCACACCCCACGTGGGTTGGTTTACAATCAGAACATCAGGGTCTTGCAAGACCTCTCGACCAATCACGAATTTCTGCAAGTTGCCACCAGACAGCGCGCGGGCCGCACGGTCAGAGCCGGGGGTGCGCACGTCAAATTTGCGAATGATGCGATCCGCAAATTCTGTTGCGCCTTTCCAGTTCACAAACCCTTTGTTGGTCAGGCCCTGACGGATGGCCCCGGTCAGCAGTGCGTTTTCGACGAGGCTCATGTTTGGGGCCGCCGCATGACCCAGCCGTTCCTCAGGCGCAGCCAGCGTACCAATGCCGCGACGTTGGTTTGGGCCGAGATTGCCCACAGCGTCGCCGTTAATCTGCACGGTTTTCGCCTTGGTAAGCAGCTCGCCGGAAAGTGCTGCAAGCAATTCATCCTGTCCGTTCCCTGCGACGCCACCAAGACCGAGAATTTCACCGGAACGAACTGAAAAGCTAATATCTTTCAATGATGTGCCAAACGGGCTGCCTGAGGCGGCGGTCAAGTTTTGAACCCGCAATACTTCTTCGCCGTCGTCTTGCGCCGTGCGGGTCGGCGTTTGCAAGGTGTCGCCCACCATCAGCTCTGCCATCTGACGCGCCGAGGTTTCTGCCGGTACACATTCTCCGACATTCTTACCCAAGCGCAGGATGGTTGCATGATCACAAAGCGCGCGAATTTCTTCGAGCTTATGTGAGATGTAGAGGATTGAGGTGCCTTCAGATTTCAGTTTCCGAAGGGTTTCAAACAGGATTTCTACCTCTTGTGGAGTCAGAACCGATGTCGGCTCGTCCATGATCAAAAGCTTTGGATCCTGAAGAAGGCAGCGGATGATTTCGACGCGTTGGCGTTCGCCCGCTGAAAGATCACCAACGGTGCGCTCTGGATCGAGCGGCAGACCATAGGTTTCACTAACCTCGCGAATGCGTCGCGCCAAATCGCGCATCGGTGGCGGGTTTTCCATTCCCAACGCCACGTTTTCGGCCACATCTAAGGCATCAAACAGAGAGAAATGCTGAAATACCATCGCGACGCCGCTGGCGCGCGCCACGCGCGGTTCTGAGGGTGCAAAGGCCTGACCCCGCCATGTCATGGCCCCGCTGTCGGGTTTCACAAGGCCGTAGATCATTTTCACCAGAGTAGATTTGCCTGCGCCGTTTTCGCCCAAAAGCGCGTGAACCTCCCCCTCGGCGATGTCAAAGGACACGTCATCATTTGCGATGACACCGGGGTAGGCCTTGGTCAGCCCTTGGAGCGAAAGCAGCGGTGTGGTCATGCAGTTCTATCCCTATGGGCAGTGCATTCTTGTTGTAGGCTCAATAGCTTGGCCGCCACCCCAATTGCAATCATTTGTGGGTGTTTCCCTAAAGATGGATCCCCAATCGGACAGGTGATGCGCGAAATTTGATCAGCTGCGTGGCCCAATTCGGTCAAACGTTTTTGGAAACGTGCCCATTTGGTTTTTGATCCAATGAGACCGGCGAATGCAAAATCATGCTGTAGCAGGTGGTGGCACAGTCCCAAATCAAGGGCATGGGAAAAGGTAACGATCAGATGCTCTGCAAAGCTCGGCGCGTGGGCAACCACGCGGGTTGGGTCAGAGGCAACCAATTGTGTAACAGATTGCGGAATATCTTCCGGGAAGCGGTTTTGATCGGTGTCGACCCAAGTTACGGCCATATCGGGCAATGGCGCCAGAACATCCACCAATGCCCGGCCAACATGGCCTGCACCCCAAATCCAGAGAGGGCGCTGTTTGGCCGCCAGCGGCTCGATGAGCCAGCCGTCTTGATAGGTTAATTCAGGCAAGGTTCCCTGAGCCCGCGCATTTGATTTCTGACGCTGCATGCCAAATGGCACAGGTTTGTCTCCTGTAATGCGTCGAAGAAGCACGCCGCTGTCATCAAGAGAGCCCAAAAACTTTTGATCGATTTGCTCCGTCAAAAGCGTAACCGCACCGCCGCAACATTGCCCCAACGCTGGTCCCAAAGGATGGCGCGTCACGCGAGGAGGGCTGTCTTTTTCCCAAAGATCCAACGCTGTTTTTGTGGCTTCAAACTCAAGTGTGCCACCACCGATGGTGCCCGACTGGCCATCCGGCCATATCAGCATTTCCGCGCCAATCTCACGTGGACCCGAGCCTTGCACGTCAAGAGTTATCACCCGCATGCAGGGGCCATTCTTGGACACCAGGGTCGTTAGGTGTTCGCGATCAAGCATCTTGCACCCGCTGAACAGCTTTCAAGATTTGTTCGGATGTGGCGGGGGCTTGCAGATTGGGATAGCGGGACCCGCAGGCGGATACCGCGTCAGAAAGGGCCATCAATGCTGAGATGCCCAACATGAAAGGCGGCTCGCCCACAGCTTTTGAGCGATAGATTGTCTGCTCGCTGTTTTCATTCTGATAGAGGGCGACGTTGAAGATATCGGGCCGATCAGAACAGGCCGGGATTTTATAGGTGCTGGGCGCGTGAGTTTTCAACGCGCCTTTTGCGTCCCAGACCAGCTCTTCTGTGGTCAGCCAACCCGCGCCTTGCACATAAGCCCCTTCCACTTGGCCAATGTCCAAAGCGGGGTTCAAGGAAGCCCCGGCATCATGCAGGATATCTGCGCGCAGAATGCGGTTTTCACCAGTCAACGTGTCGATCACCACCTCGGTGACTGCCGCGCCGTAGGCGAAATAGTAAAAGGGACGCCCTCGACCGGCGATCCGGTCCCATTTCAAATCTGGTGTTTTATAAAACCCTGTCGCAGACAGGCTGATGCGGTTCTCGTAACAAAGCTTTGCCGCCTGCGCGAAGGTCATGACGGCCTCGCCCACATGCACCAAACCACCGCCAAATTGGACGTCGCTTGCGTTGCACATATGATAGCCCGCCAGAAAATCCGCCATGCGGGCGCGGATCAAATCACAGGCGTTGCGCACAGCCATTCCATTCAGATCACTGCCAGAACTAGCTGCTGTGGCCGAGGTGTTGGGTACTTTCGCAGTGTCTGTTGCCGTAATACGAATGGCGCCCATCGCGACACCGAACCGTTGGGCAGCGACCTGAGCGATCTTTTGGTTCAACCCTTGGCCCATTTCTGTACCGCCATGGTTCAGCTTTATGGAGCCATCTTGATAGACATGAACCAGAGCTCCAGCCTGATTAAGATGGGTCAACGTAAAGGAGATCCCAAATTTCACCGGTGTTAGCGCGATGCCTTTTTTGAGCACAGGGCTGTTTTTGTTCCATTCAGAAATGGCATCTCTGCGCGCTTGATAGCCACTTTGATCTGCCAGTTTCTGGGTCAGATCATGCAGCACAAAATCTGTCACCTGTTGACCATATGGCGTTTTATTCGCCTTTGCAGAAAGACTCTCTGCGGATGTGTCTGCGGCCTCGCCTGCAGGAAGGGCAGGTAGGCCTCCATCCTTGTCGGCGTAGTAATTCACCCGGCGTACTTCTAGTGGGTCTTTGCCAAGGTGATGGGCGATGTGATCCATCACACGCTCGATCCCCAACATTCCTTGCGGGCCGCCAAAGCCGCGGAAAGCGGTGGCGGATTGGGTGTTGGTTTTCAACCTGTGGCTTTCAATTCGAATGTGATCCAGTTGATAGGCATTATCCGAATGCAACATCGCGCGATCCGCGACAGGCAAAGACAGGTCCTGCGCCCAACCGCAGCGGGTGAGTTGCAGAAAATCGATACCTAAAACGCGGCCATCATCATCAAAGCCGACATCGTAACGGATGCGAAAATCATGGCGTTTACCGGTGATGATCATGTCATCGTCACGATCATAGCGCATTTTACAGGCGCGCCCTGTGATCGAGGCCGCAATCGCCGTTGATACCGCCAGTGCATTGCCTTGGCTTTCCTTGCCACCAAAGCCACCGCCCATACGTCGGGTTTCCACGCGCACGCCATGCATGGGTACGCCAAGCGCCTCTGCCACTTTATGTTGGATTTCGGTTGGGTGCTGGGTCGAACTATGCACGACCATATCGCCATTTTCCTGTGGGAGGGCCAATGCAGCCTGACCTTCAAGGTAAAAATGCTCCTGCCCACCCATTTCAATCGTGTCGATCACCCGATGCGGAGCCGCTCGGATGGCAGTCTGAGCCTCACCCATATTCCAAATTCTTGGACCATCTTCAAAATGACTGCCTGCGGTCATGGCGTCATCGATTGTTAAAATTGGGGTCTTTTCGCGATAACGCACCTTGGCCAGACGTGCGGCTTTGCGCGCTTCGATATGGCTTTCTGCGACAACCAAAAACAAAGGCTGTCCCACGTAGTGCACGGACCGATCACTTAACAACGGTTCATCGTGTACCGACGGGCTGACGTCGTTGTCATATGGGAGGTCTTCGGCAGTGAGAACCAATGTTACACCAGCGGCGTCGCGCACGGCGGTTAGGTCCATTTCCGCGATCTCACCACGTGCAATGGCTGAGACGCCAAAAGCCAGATGCAATGTGCCAACAGGCACTGGAATGTCATCCACGTAGCGCGCTTGGCCCGTGACGTGCAGAGCAGCGCTGTCTTGTGGCAGAGGGCTTGCAACACTCATGGGGTGACCTCCAGAACCGAAGTCGCCGCACCAAGTTCTTCTAAGAAATAGCGTGTGAGCATGTTGCGCGCAGCGTCCAATCGATAGGCCGCTGAGGCCCGCATATCGCTGAGGGGTGTGAAATCACGCTCCCAAGCTGGCCAAGCTTTGGCGATGGTCTCTTCGTTCCACGCTTGTCCACGCAATGCATCCTCAACGTGGTAGGCGCGTTTTGGAATGCCCGCCATACCGCCAAAGGCAATACGAGCTTCACTGATCTGATCATTTTGAATGGTCAGATAAAATGCGCCAAGCACCGCCGAGATATCCTGATCAAAGCGTTTGGACAGTTTGTAGACCTTCAGCCGATCGGGCTGTTTCGGGATCGAGATGCTTTGGACAAATTCACCCGATTTGCGATCCTGTTTGCCGTATTCAATAAAGAAATCTTCGATGGCCATTGTGCGCCGCGTTTCACCACATCTAAGGGTCAGCTCCGCGCCAAGCGCGATCAGCGCAGGGGGATTATCACCAATCGGAGATCCGTTTGCGATATTGCCGCCTAGAGTAGCCGCATTGCGGATCTGTGTGCTGGCGTATCTGCGCAGCATTTCACCATAGCTTGCAAAATGGGGCGTGATTACAGTGCGCAGGGCGTTCATATCCACACCTGCGCCAAATTTGAGATCTGTTTTGCTTTCAGAAATCTCTTGCAGCTCTGTGCAGCGTCCCAAAAAGATAATCGGCCGCAGATCCTTCAGTCCTTTTGTGACCCAAAGCCCAACATCTGTCGCCCCTGCCACCAGCGTTGCCTCTGGATTGGCCTGATAAAGCGTTGCAAGTTCGTGACTGGTGCGGGGCCGCATACTGTCGGTCGGAATTTCATCTGCTGCTGGCAGCGGATCTTTTATCCATTCTGGAACCGGCGTGCCCTCTACCTGTTCAGCCGCACGGATGATGGGGGCATAGCCTGTGCACCGGCAAAGGTTGCCCGCCAGTTGATCATCCCAGTCTTTGGCGCCCTCATGATGGGCGGCCACCATCGATGTAACAAATCCGGGGGTGCAAAATCCGCATTGGCTGCCGTGACAGTCGATCATGGACTGCTGTACCGGATGTAAGGTGCCATCAGAGGCGGCCATACCTTCGACCGTACGCACAGCTTTACCATGCAACTGCGGCAAAAAGAGAATACAGGCGTTGAGCGCCTTCATGCCTGATTCATCAGTGACCACTACAGAACAGGCGCCGCAATCACCTTCGTTGCAGCCTTCTTTTGTGCCGGTCAGCCCGCGTGTTTCGCGTAGCCATTGCAATAGCGTCGTTGTCGGGTGCGCATCGCTCAGGTCCACGGTCTCTCCGTTCAGAAGAAACGTGATATCCATTCAGAAAACCCGTCGCCTTACCAATATATTGTGCCGTGATGCGTTTCTTCGATGCGACGTAGAAAAAACGCGGCTCCCCATTGTTCTTGTTTTGAAAGGATAGGGAGCGAAAATACCCTCTGGCAAGGAAAACTTGGGTAAGAATTCAGCAGTCGATAATTGAGGGCCTAAATAATAGGCGCGGCGTGATGTGGGGCAAGCGACTGTTCACAAAAGGTAAATTGTTGATCTATTGGTAAATTTTGAAAGACTTGATGGTCCCCTCGGTTTCGATCCAACCAAAAATAAGGTTTTCCGATGACCAAAGGGACCCAGTTATTTCGTCTTACTGTTTCGGGCGGAAGGGCTCCAGAACTTCGACATTCACGGATTTTACGCGTGCAAAGCGCTCTGTCACATCATTATCAACAACCCAAGTATGTTGGGTTTTTGCGATAAGTTCAGTGCCGTCTGGCAAGAGGCCTGCCCAGTCAAAAACCATAACGGTCTGCCAATCACCGCCTTCGATTTCTGCGACGGTCAGATCCTTGACGATATGAGTGCTTGCAGCGACTTGGCTACCTGGGCCCGCCAGCCATGCTGCGAGGCCATCGTAATCCTGGATCAGACCAGAAGAGAAATTGATCTCTGGGTTTGCCGCCAGAATTTCTTTGAACCCTTCGGGGTCACGTACAGGATTTTCGATGATGGTCAACCAGCGATGCACCAGGCTGCGTACACGATTTTCAGGGTAGGCATCATGATAGGTTTCAGAGGCGCTTTGTGCGTTGTTCGTAATCTGTACCGATGTGATTTTTGGCAAAGCAGCGGACCCATCATCGTAGGTGACAGCGTAAGACAGGTCTGCACGGCTAATCACACCATCGGCAGCGGCGCCGATGTTTTGATAGGTTACGTTGGCAGCCAAAGACACCGCGCCATCTACAGTGATTGTCACATCAACGCTGTTGATTTTATGGCTGTTCTGCCATGTCGCCGGCAGGCTTTCCACACGCGCTTTATATTCGCCGATACCGTTGGCTTCGCCGAGTGAAGACTGCACATGAACATCGTCGGCCAGTATGTCGAGCGCATTTTCTAGCCCGCCCTGTGGACGTTCGTAAAACTGGAACCAGCGATAAAACTGCGCGAGCGCGGCATTGGCTTTGTAGCCGTCTTTGATGTCTTGAGCGGTCATTTCGGCAATCGCAGTTGTTGCGGACAGCATCGTGGCGCCAGACAGGGCCATGACAGACAGGTGTTTTAGGATAGACTTTGGCATAGGAGCTCCGAGGAGATAATAATGAGTTTGAGCTCATTTATCATTCAGAGCAACCGAACGCCAACACAATCCTTGAATTTCCGCGATAAGCTCCGAATCCTGCCGAGAGTCGCTAAGGGCTGCGCGTCGTGCGGAGTGGATCAGTGGCGATAAAAGCATCGTGGCAATGGCGAAAGGGGATGCTTGTTTCAATGTGCCATCCTCAAGGCCTGCATTTATCAACTTGAACAGTTCGGCGTCGATTTGCATGACTGTTTGCTGATCTTCGGCGGTCAAAATCGAGGCATTTGCGACAGCTTCCAGCAGGATCACATCTTGTGCTTGCTCTAGGAAATGATCCGAAAAGCTATTGAGGGCACTGCGAATTTTCCGCTCAGAACTTGTTTCATGGGTCGCGGCGTTAAGCATCTTGTCGCTTAAATCTCGTTTCAGTCGAAGGTAAGCATCGCAGTAAATTGCATCTTTATTTTTGTAATAGCGATAAAGCGTCCCGACTGAGAGACCCGCGCGCTGTGCGATCCTGTTCACAGAGGCAGAGGCCAGTCCGTATTCCGCCAGCTCTTCTTGGGCGGCGCGACGCAGTTGAGCGCCTTTATCTCCGGTTTTTGTCCGTGCCAAATGGATGCCCCTTGTTGCTAACCATCTTGTTGAAGACCCTGGCTGATATCTTGCGGATAGCAGATTGCCGCAGAAGTGTCATTCCATCAGGCGGCCCACTGCGTTAGCTTGCTGCCATGAGCAGCCAAGCCCGATTCATTCACCTCCGCGTCCATTCCGAATATTCCCTTCTTGAAGGGGCCGTTCGGGTTAAGAAACTTCCCGGTATTTGCGCCGACATGGACATGCCAGCGGTGGCGATCACCGATACGAACAATATGTTCGCGGCACTGGAGTTCTCCGTGACCTCTAAGGGCGCAGGCATTCAACCGATCATTGGCTGTCAGGTCGATCTGCACATGCCTCATGATGATCCAACCGGACGAACAGCCCCGCCGCCGCCCGCACCGATTGTGCTGCTCAGTCAGCGCGAAGAGGGTTATGAGAACCTGATGAAACTCAGCTCGTGCCTTTATGTGGCGCGTCCTGAGGAAGTGCCTCAGATCACCATGGAAGAGCTGCGCAAGCACTCCGCTGGTTTGATTTGCTTAACCGGAGGGCCAGACGGCCCCATGGGCCGCCTTTTGCGTCAGGGGCAACGCCCTGCGGCTGAGGCCATGATGGCTGAATTTAAAGATATCTTTGCGGATCGTCTGTATGTCGAATTGCAGCGCCATCCGGGCGAAGACGGCAAACCTGAGGCGGAACGCCTGTCCGAACGTGGCTTTGTGGAAATGGCCTACGCGATGGACATTCCGTTGGTTGCCACCAACGACGTCTATTTCCCTAAGACTGATATGTATGAGGCCCATGACGCGCTAATCTGCGTTGCGGAAGGGGCTTATGTGGATCAGGCAGACGGGCGGCGGCAACTGACGGCGCAGCACTATCTGAAGTCTCCGCAGGAGATGATCACGCTCTTTGCTGATCTTCCAGAAGCGATTGAGAACACGGTGGAAATCGCGCAGCGTTGTGCCTTTGGAGCTTATCTGCGCGATCCGATCCTGCCGAAGTTCGCCGACGATGAGGTCGCTGAATTGCGCCGGATTGCGAATGAGGGGTTGCAGTATCGCCTCTCGCGTATCCCGCACGCGGTGAGTGTCGAAGAATACCAAGAACGGCTCGATTTCGAGCTCGGGATTATCGAGGGTATGGGATTCCCGGGGTACTTCCTGATCGTTGCGGACTTTATCAAATGGAGCAAAGACCAAGGCATTCCAGTGGGGCCGGGACGTGGGTCTGGTGCGGGCAGCCTTGTTGCATATGCATTGTTGATCACTGACCTTGATCCACTGCGCTATTCGCTGCTGTTTGAGCGGTTCCTAAACCCAGAACGGGTTTCGATGCCCGACTTTGACATCGACTTCTGCATGGATCGTCGTGAAGAGGTGATCAAATACGTTCAGGATAAATATGGTCGCGACAAGGTGGGGCAAATCATCACCTTTGGTGCGCTTTTGTCCAAGGCGGCCGTACGCGACTTGGGACGTGTTTTACAAATGCCCTACGGGCAAGTGGATCGCCTGTCCAAGATGATCCCGGTCGAAGGCGTGAAGCCGGTGTCCATCGAAAAGGCCCTTAAGGACGAGCCGCGACTGCGGGATGAGGCCAAGGCGGAACCCGTTGTGGATCGGCTCTTGAACTACGGCATGCAGGTCGAAGGTCTGCTGCGGAACGCCTCGACCCACGCGGCGGGTGTTGTGATTGGCGACCGGCCTTTGGATGCGTTGGTGCCACTCTACCAAGATCCACGCTCTGACATGCCCGCCACCCAGTTCAACATGAAATGGGTAGAACAAGCGGGGCTTGTGAAGTTTGACTTTCTGGGTCTGAAAACTCTCACAGTTGTGCAGAATGCCGTGAACCTGATCAATGGCGAAGGGCGCGACATTCACACCAAGGCTGATGGCTCCACGCTGTATGATCCGCCGGAAGGTGCGGTGAATGAAATCAACGCCATCCCGCTGGATGATGACGCGACCTATAAGCTTTATGCCTCGGCCAAAACGGTCGCTGTGTTCCAAGTTGAATCCACCGGTATGATGGATGCGCTGAAGCGCATGAAGCCGACCTGTATCGAAGATATCGTTGCGCTTGTGGCGCTTTATCGTCCAGGCCCGATGGAGAATATTCCGACCTATTGTGAGGTCAAAAACGGCGTCAAAGAAATTGAATCCGTTCACCCGCTGATCGACCATATCCTTGCCGAAACGCAGGGCATCATCGTTTATCAGGAACAGGTTATGCAGATTGCGCAGGTCATGGCGGGTTACAGCCTTGGCGGTGCGGACTTGTTGCGTCGTGCGATGGGTAAAAAGATCAAAGAAGCGATGGATGCTGAGCGTCCAAAGTTTGAAAAAGGTGCTGCGGAGAATGGCGTGCCTGCCAAGAAGGCGTCAGAAGTCTTTGACCTTCTAGAGAAATTCGCGAACTACGGCTTTAACAAATCCCACGCGGCGGCCTATGCGGTGGTGTCCTATTACACGGCATGGCTGAAAGCAAACCATCCCGTCGAGTTCATGGGCGGTGTCATGAACTGCGATATCCATCTGACGGATAAGCTGGCGGTCTATTTTGAGGAGGTGAAGAAACACCTCAAACTGCCTTACATCCCGCCTTGTGTGAACCGGTCGGAGGCGACCTTTACCGTGCGCGATCAGCATCTTGTCTATGCGCTGGGCGCGTTGAAAAACGTGGGTGTTGAGGCGATGACTTTGGTGACAGAGGGGCGCAAAGTGGATGGCGTGGACAAGCCATTTGCCACGCTCTTTGATTTCGCACGACGTGTGAACCTGAAGAAAGTTGGAAAACGTCCGCTTGAGATGCTGGCGCGGTCCGGGGCTTTTGATCAGCTTGATAAAAACCGCCGCAAAGTCTTTGAAAGCCTTGAGGGTCTGGTAAATTATTCCGCTGCGATCCATGAGCAGAAAGAAAGCAATCAGGTGTCTTTGTTTGGTGAGGCAGGCGACGACTTACCTGAGCCTCGCCTGAGCAAATCAGCAGATTGGTTGCCGGCTGAGAAGCTTGACGAAGAAGCCCGCGCGATTGGGTTCTTCCTGTCTGGCCACCCGCTGGAAGACTACATGCCTGCGCTGAAGCGCAAGAAAATCCTAACGCTGGATGAGTTGACGGATAAGGCGCGCTCAGGGCCGTGCATTGCCAAGCTGGCGGGGCGGGTGTCTGGCCGCCAGGAACGTAAATCAGCGCGCGGCAACCGCTTCGCCTTTGCGCAGCTCTCTGATCCGACCGGTGCTTATGAAATTACAATTTTCTCTGAAACCTTAGAAAAGTGCCGCGAGCATTTGGAAACAGGTTCAAAGGTTGTTGTAACCGTTGAGGCCAATATGGAGGCTGATCAACTTAAACTGCTGGCGAAATCCATCGGGCCGATTGATACGATTGTCGCGGATGCTGGCTCTGCTGGGTTGCGAATATTTGTAGAAAATTCAGAGGCCATCGCCAATATCGCAGGCGTTCTGGATGGCGCGCGTCAGGCCGTGAAAAACGGCCCGCGTGGCCCCGTGATGTTCAACCTGTTGGACACGGATTTACCGGGTGAGGTGGAGATCGATGTGGGAGTCGAGTTCCCAGTCAATCCGCAAATCAAGGGGGCGATTAAGTCATTGCCAGGTGTGATGGCGGTTGAAGATTTTTAGGCCGCTAGTCTTCTTTCCGCCAAAATACCATTCGCGTTTGATCTGCCGAAATATATGAATTGCGCTTTGGTGCCACTTTTGTTTTTACGCGGATTGCGCAATTCGCAAGTTCACTCAGTTCGCTTCGTATATCCTCTAAGAAAATCGACATTGCGTCCACGATGTCTTGCGCTTCTTCTACGTCGGATTCCGAGTGCTTTTCGAGTATTACCTCGACAAGCCAATGGTCTTTCTGAAAATGTAGCACTACCGCTTTGAAGTTATTTGAAATACTTCCTAACAGCGATTGATTGAGCATCAATACATGCCAGTTCCAATCGAAGATGCTAGGTTGCGAATTCACAGTTAAAACACCTGTTTTGTGAGTTCAATTACACTTCAATAGTGTGGAGGACGCTCATCGCCGATGACAACCCCACCACCGCCAGCTGCTTCGCGATCCGCTTCCCGCTCTAAAAGCATCCCAACACGGCGTTGCAGCAGGGCGATGTCCGTATCCTGACGGGCGACTACGTCTGAAAGCTCTTCGACGGTTTTCGTCAGGTGGGCGATTTGTTCTTCGAGTTTGTCCATATCCTTGGCCTAGGCCCAGATTGCAGGCGGGTCAAGACAGAGGCGTTGCCCCTTTGGCGCAAAACGCCCTTCACCCCAGAGTATTTTTGCAAAGGTGAAACGGTGAGGCGAAGGCTTCGGGTTGCTTGCAGAGGTGGGCTGGGGTAAGTGCGAGCCACGTTTATTTACCACCCAATTGCTAGGGAAACACAAGCGATGGCCAAAGTGAAAAAAGCCCCGCGCCCTAAGGCGGTCACGCCGAAGGGATTTCGCGATTATTTCGGTTCTGACGTTTCAGAGCGCACCGAAATGCTGCATCAAATTGCAGGGGTCTATCATCGCTATGGTTTTGAAGCCTTGGAAAGCGCCGCGGTTGAGACTGTGGAAGCGCTTGGGAAGTTCCTGCCGGATGTGGATCGTCCAAATGAAGGCGTCTTTGCGTGGCAAGAGGCCGACGAAGATGGCAACGGCGATTGGATGGCTCTGCGCTATGATCTGACCGCCCCTTTGGCGCGGGTTTATGCGCAGCACCGCAATGATTTGCCAACGCCGTATCGCCGTTTTGCGATGGGGCCTGTCTGGCGCAATGAAAAGCCGGGGCCGGGACGGTATCGTCAGTTTTATCAATGTGATGCGGACACTGTAGGCACAGCCAGCATGGCCGCAGACGCTGAAATCTGCGCGATGCTGTCTGATACATTAGAAACCGTGGGCATTCCGCGCGGCGATTATCTGGTGCGCGTGAACAACCGCAAGGTTTTGAATGGCGTGTTGGAAGCCATGGGGCTGGGTGAAGACCAAGCGGCCAAGGACAATGTGTTGCGCACCATCGATAAGTTCGACAAAGTTGGCGCAAGCGGCGTGCGTGAATTGCTGGGCAAGGGGCGTTTGGATGCGTCTGGCGCTTATATTGACGGCGTCGGCCTATCTGACGATCAGGCCGAGCCTGTGATCGCGTTTTTGACATCGAAAGCGGATGATGTTGCCAAGACCTTTGCCAACCTGCGTGATGCGGTCGGTGCTTCTCAGGTGGGTGCTGAAGGTATTGCAGAGCTCGAGCAAATCGGTGATTTGCTGTCGGCGGGTGGCTATGGTGCGGATCGGATCGAGATTGATCCTTCCGTGGTTCGCGGCTTGGGCTATTATACTGGTCCAGTGTTTGAAGCTGAACTGACTTTTGAAATCTTTGATGAAAAAGGTCGCAAACGTCAGTTCGGGTCAGTGTCTGGCGGCGGGCGCTACGATGATCTGGTGAAACGCTTCACCGGTCAGGCCGTGCCTGCGACGGGTGTGTCGATTGGTGTGGATCGCCTCTTGGCAGCACTGCGCGAAAAAGGCCGCATTGGTTCTGTCGCGCAAGGGCCTGTTGTTGTGACCGTCATGGATCGCGACCGTATGGCAGATTATCAGGCCATGGTTGCTGAACTGCGTAACGCGGGCATCCGGGCCGAAGTTTACCTGGGCAACCCCAAGAACTTTGGCAACCAGTTAAAATATGCCGACAAACGCCAGTCTCCGATCGCTGTCATTGAAGGCGGTGACGAGAAAGCCAACGGCGTCATCCAGATCAAAGACCTGATCCTGGGTGCGAAGATCGCGGAAAGCGCTACGTTGGAAGAGTGGAAAGAACGCCCAAGCCAATTTGAAGTGCCACGCGGTGATCTGGTCGCCAAGGTGCGCGAGATTCTCGCCAGCCAAGAAGGGCAGGGCTGATGCCACAGAATGCATTGATCCGAGCACGCGCTGCCGAGTTGCGCGCGCGCTTTGAAGAGGCCGGGGCAACGGTCGCTGAGACATCGGTTTTGCAGCCTGCTGAGGTACTCTTGGACCTCTATGGCGAAGAGATCCGTGCCCGTGCCTATGTGACCAGCGACAGTTTGTTGGGCGAGCAAATGCTGCGTCCTGACTTCACCGTGCCGGTTGTGCAGATGCATATGGAACACGGGGCGGAGCCCGCGCGCTATACCTATTCCGGCGAAGTGTTCCGCCGTCAGGAAGAAGACTCGCGCCGTTCAAATGAATTCACGCAAGTGGGTTACGAGGTCTTTGATCGTGAAGATCCTGCGGCGGCTGATGCTGAGGTCTTTTGTTTGATCAAGGAAACACTCGGCCATTTGGACCTGCGTGCTTCAACTGGGGACATTGGTCTGTTGATGGCTGCTGTACAGGGGCTTGAGACAACCGAGCGCCGCAAGGCTGCTTTGATGCGCCATATCTGGCGGCCACGCCGGTTTCGTGCGCTTTTGGATCGCTATTCCGGTCGCGTGCCGGTGCCTGCGTCTCGCGAAGCTCTATTGGCGCAGGACGAACCGTTGCAGTCTGGCGTACCCTTCATCGGGCTGCGCTCTCCGGTAGAGGTCTCAGACCGCATTGAAGCCCTGCGTGAAGATGTTGGTGCTATGCCAATTTCAAGCGGGCAGGTTGAACTGCTGGACGCGCTACTGGATGTGCGGGAAACCCTGCCGTTCGCGTTAGAACAGCTGCGCGATATTGCGGTGGATATGCCGGCGATCACGGATGCGCTGTTTAGTTTACGTGAACGGATTGATGCGCTGGATGCCAAAGGTGTCGATGTGGCTTCGATTGATTTCGAAGGCAGCTATGGGCGCACCAATATGGAATATTACGACGGCTTCGTTTTTGGCTTCTTGGCTGAGGGTCGTCATGACCTTCCTGCCGTCGCAACCGGTGGCCGTTATGATGCGTTGACGCGCGTCTTAGGCAAAGGCAAAGAAATTCCAGCCGTGGGTGCGGTTATCCGTCCCGAAGTGGTGCTGGAACTGGAGGCGGGCCAATGACAATCAAATTGGGTGTGCCGTCCAAAGGCCGTTTGATGGAAAAGACCTTTGACTGGTTTGGTGCGCGGGGCGTGAGCTTGTCGCGGACCGGATCAGACCGAGAATATTCCGGTAAGGTTGAAGGCATCGAAGGTGTGGAGCTTGTGCTGCTGAGTGCGGGCGAAATTCCTCGTGAACTCAAAGCAGGCCGTATTCATCTTGGCGTGACTGGCACTGATCTGGTTCAGGAAAAGCTGGAGCTTTGGGAGCAACAGGTCGAGACTCTTGCAGAGCTCGGGTTCGGCGGGGCTGACTTGATCATTGCCGTGCCTCAATGCTGGGTGGATGTGAATCTGCTTGAAGATCTGGACGCAGCGGCTGCGGCTTTCCGTAAGGAACATGGCTTCCGTTTGCGCATAGCAACCAAATTCCACCGTCTGGTACGTGAGTTCCTGCGCGAGCATGGGGTTGCGGATTATCAACTGGTGGACAGTCAGGGCGCGACTGAAGGGACCGTGAAGAATATGACGGCGGAAGCTGTGGCAGACATCACGTCGTCCGGTGATACCCTGCGCGCCAACCATTTGAAAATCCTTGAAGATGGGTTGATCCTGAAATCTCAGGCGACGCTTTTTAGGTCGCGCAAGGCGAAGATGTCTCAGGAACAGAAGGCGACGCTAAACGAGCTGCTTAATCAGCTTTCGCTGTAATTATCGATAAATAAACTTATGGAAGCCCTGCCTTCGTGTAGGGCTTTTTTGTGTTGTACCAATTGAGATGGTTGAATAGCCAAGAAAAAACCCGCCTCAAATGAGCGGGTTTTTGATGATTTACGCTGTGTCTTGATTTACCAGCAGCTGACCAACACAGTGACCTCTCCGGCCAAGGTCGTCAGGTCTTCTGGCGCGATATTGCCATTTGCTAATTTGCCATCCGTTTCAATGCCTTCATCATTTAGGATGGCACGGATCACACTGCCGCTGGCCGCAAAGCTAACGTCTGGGGGCAGTTGACGATTGGTGCCAGCTGGGGCTGGCAACAACATGCCAACCACTGAGCCACCTGCATCAAAAACCGGGCCACCTGCATCACCCGGAAGAGGGGCAAGAGCGAGACGGGTAAGCTCTTTTTCACCCTGAAGGCCGCGTAGGTCCGCAAGCGTGCCGTAGGTCACTGTTGGTGCGCCTAGAACGCCTTCAAAAGAATATCCCGCAACTGCGATTTCGGATTTCAGCCGCGGAGTGGTTTCTGCGAAGCTGGCAACAGCCATCGGGGCCAGGCCTGACGCAGGACGCAGAACCGCAACGCCAAGCTGTTCATTTACACCCACCAATTCGGCATCAATTTCGCCATCTAGTGTGATGCGCTGGCAGCTGCCAACGACTTCGGCAGTGGTGACAACAGTGCCTTTGTCATTGATGTAGAACCCTGACCGAGACAGCTTCGGACGGCGAATTTCCAAACCGGACAACAGATCCAGATCCTGCAGCGCCTCTGCGCCAATGGCTGGGTCCATCACGCCGTCGATACGTGTGAAAGATTTGCGCATTTCGCTTAGTACACGGCGGCGACGTTCTTCGTCTCCTGCCGGCCAAACCAAGGTAAAGCCTTTGATCTCGCCATTCTTTAGGCTGACCTCTGTGTGGCTGATGCGGGTGGCATCTTCACCAACCAGTACAAAGTCATTCTTACGACGCTCGCGTGGGCCTTCCAGCGGAACCAGTTCCAGCGTTTGCATGATGTCATACAGACCAAACAGAGTGGACTGATCACCTTCTTGGCTGATCAAAACAACCTGTGCGTCGATATCGCCCGTCGGCGCAAAGCTCACAAAGGGGTATTCGGCAGAGGATTTGCTGACCACACCCATCGGCACCAGCATCTCGATACCGGCTTCAAGGCTGGTGAAGGCCTGAAGGTCCAGCCCATTCAGCACCGCATTATATTGCCCCTGCAACTCAGCGCGTTGTGCTGTTGTCAGAACACCAGTTGTTTCGTGGTTATTTGCGGCCTGCCATGCAGACATGGACGCGCGGGTGCCACGGCCAAAAGAGCCATCAATGGCGCTGTTGTAAAACCCAGCCCATTGCAGCCAGATTTGCAGCTCTTTCTTTTCGTCTCGGGAAAGGCGCGCTTCGCTTGCGCGGGCCTCGCGTGGGGATTCATCCGGCACAACAACTTCAGCCACAACTGGTACTGATGCTTCAGGGATCTCAACGCTTGGCGTGTTCGGTGCCGCTTCAACTGGATCCAAACGTGCGTTCAGCAGGTTTGCACCAACAGGCCAGAATTGGCTGCGGAAGCTTGAAGAAAAGGCGATATAGCTGTCGCGCGGGATCAATCCGTCACGGCGATAGCCACGCAAAACCGTTTCCGCATCTTCACGTGTGTAAGGTCCAAGGGCGATGCCATACCAGCCTCCACCCAATGCAAACCCATTCACATCCTCAAGGCGCGAGGCATAGTCGCGAATAACGGTATTGGCTTGAGAAAGGCTAGATTGCGCTTCGATCTGGACCCAGACCACTTCTTCCTGCGCGATGGCCGGACGGCTTAACAGAAAAACCGTGCAGAGAATTGACAAAAACAGACGCGACATCGTGACTTAGGCCCTTTGATCGTAATGAATTCTTAATTGTTGGCCCTTTTACCGGTTTTGCAGGTTTATGCACCTTTAATTTGCGTTCGAGCGCAATTGACCCGCCGGTCTGTTGCGCATAGGTACAACGCGCGTTTGAAAAGGGCAGAGCCATGGCAGAAACTGACAGTAATTCGGGTAGCAAACCGCGCTCCTTCCAGGAGATCATTCTTCGCCTCCAGAATTACTGGGCTGGCAAGGGCTGCGCGATCCTGCAACCCTACGACATGGAAGTCGGGGCAGGGACGTTCCACCCGGCGACGACTCTGCGCTCTTTGGGTGAAAAACCTTGGGCTGCGGCCTATGTGCAACCCTCCCGTCGTCCAACAGATGGACGCTACGGTGAGAACCCAAACCGCTTGCAGCACTACTACCAGTATCAGGTGCTGATCAAACCAAGCCCACCAGATTTGCAGGCTTTGTATCTTGGCTCTTTGGAAGCCATCGGCATCGATATGGAGATGCACGATATCCGTTTTGTCGAAGATGACTGGGAAAGCCCGACACTGGGTGCTTGGGGCCTTGGCTGGGAAGTCTGGTGTGACGGTATGGAAGTCAGCCAGTTCACCTATTTCCAACAGGTTGGTGGCCATGACTGCCACCCGGTGTCTGGCGAGCTGACCTATGGTCTGGAGCGTCTGGCGATGTATGTTCTGGGCGTGGATCATGTAATGGACATGCCGTTTAACGATCCTCAGTCCCCGATTGCGCTGACCTATGGTGATGTTTTCAAACAGACCGAGGAAGAATACGCGCGTTGGAATTTTGATGTGGCGAACACTGAAGTGCTGTTGCGCCATTTTGAAGAGGCAGAAGCGGAATGCGAGGCGATCCTTGCACAAGAACACGTTGATCCAAAAACTGGCAAAACCATCATCATGGCGCACCCGGCTTATGACCAGTGCATCAAAGCCAGCCACATCTTCAACTTGCTCGATGCGCGTGGCGTAATCTCTGTAACCGAACGCCAAGCTTACATTGGCCGCGTCCGCGCGTTGGCGAAACAATGTGCAGATGCCTTTGTGCAAACCCGCGCCGCCACCGGAGAAGCCGCGTGACCGGTAAAATCCTTGCAGGAGTGCTTGTCTTGTCAGCCATCGCGATGGGGATCGGCCTTTGGTACACCCAAATCTACGCCTTCTATGAACCGGTGAGTGCGACCGGGTCTGATGATGTGCAGATGACTTTGCTGGCCACTGGCGAGCCGGAAGTTGTGCTTTATGAAGACTTCGAAGCCATTGACGCAGATAGCTCCCCGATCCGCTATCGCGCGTGTTTCACGACAGCGATGTCGCTGCCCTTGATGACGGAAACCTACCAGCCGGTTGAAAAAGCAACGCCTTTGAATGCGCCGGGCTGGTTTGATTGTTTCAACGCTGCCGAAATCGGTGCTGCTTTGCAAAGCGGTGATGCGCTCGCCTTTATGGGTACTGAGAACATCGCATATGGGATCGACCGGATTGTCGCAGTCCTGCCCGATGGCCGGGGTTTTGCCTGGCACGAAATTAACGAATGCGGAAAGCTTGCCTTTGATGGCGAAGACCTGCCCGCCACCTGTCCGCCCAAACCGGAAGGCCAATAATAATGCCTGATCTGCTGATTGAACTCTTTTCCGAAGAAATCCCTGCGCGTATGCAAGCCCGCGCGGCGGAAGACTTGAAAAAGCGCGTGACCGATGGGCTGGTGGCCGCGGGTCTGACCTATGCGCATGCTTCAAGCTTCTCGACCCCGCGGCGTCTGACCCTCGCGCTTGAGGGCATGCTCGCTGAAAGCCCAACCGTGCGCGAAGAACGCAAAGGTCCAAAAGTGGGCGCACCTGAGAAAGCCATCGAAGGCTTCCTGCGCGGCGCTGGCCTGACCATGGATCAGTTGGAAGAGCGCCGCACACCAAAGGGTGCTGTTTACTTCGCATTGATCGAAAAGCCGGGCCGCCCGGCGGCAGAGATTGTTGCTGAAGTTCTGGAAGATACGATCCGCAACTTCCCATGGCCAAAATCCATGCGCTGGGGCGCAGGTGCGTTGCGCTGGGTACGCCCGCTCCATTCCATTCTTTGCATCATGTCTGATGAGGCTGGCACAACCGTTGTGCCTATGGATGTCGATGGCATCACATCTGGCGACACCACCGAAGGCCACCGTTTCATGGGGGCGGGGCGCTTTGCCGTCACGGGTTTTGAAGACTACGCGGCAAAACTAAAACGCGACCATGTGATCCTGTCCTCGAGCGAACGCGCCGAGGCGATTTGGGCCGACGCTCAGAATATGGCGTTTGCGCAGGGCCTCGAAGTTGTGGATGATAAAGGCCTTTTGGCTGAAGTCGCAGGTTTGGTTGAGTGGCCGGTCACTCTGATGGGCGACATTGCGGATGACTTCCTTAATCTGCCACCCGAGGTGCTGCAGACCTCGATGAAAGAACATCAGAAGTTCTTCTCTGTGAAAAACCCAAGGACAGGCCGTATCGAGAAGTTCATTACGGTTGCGAACCGTGAAACCAAAGACAATGGCGCAACCATCTTGGCAGGGAACCAAAAGGTTCTCTTCGCGCGCCTGTCGGATGCGAAATTCTTCTGGGAAAACGATGTGCGCACCGCGAAGGCGGGCGCGTCTGAGTGGGTCGAGAAGCTCACCAATGTGACCTTCCACAATAAGCTTGGCTCGCAAGCCGAACGTATTGATCGCATTGGGGCGCTGGCGCGCGAGATCGCGCCGTTTGTGGGTGCTGATGCCGATTTGGCAGAGAAAGCCGCGCGTTGGGCCAAGGCCGATCTGTCCTCGGAAATGGTCTATGAATTCCCGGAACTGCAGGGTCTAATGGGCCGCTATTATGCGGAATTCGCGGGTCATCCTACGGAAGTGGCCGCGGCTGCAACCGAGCATTATTCACCACTGGGTCCATCCGATGATGTTCCAACTGCACCGGTGTCGGTGGCTGTTGCGCTGGCGGATAAGCTGGACCTCCTGACAGGTTTCTGGGCGATTGATGAAAAGCCAACTGGATCGAAAGACCCGTTTGCGCTGCGCCGTGCGGCATTGGGTGTTATCCGCCTCATTTTGCAAAACAATATAAGTATGCGTTTACTTAACGTATTTACAATGCATGCTGAGAATGGTTCGAGTTTTGAACAGAAATCCAATGACCTCCTCTCCTTCTTCCACGACCGCCTCAAAGTTTTCCTGCGCGACCAAGGCATCCGTCATGATGTAATCGACGCCTGCATCGCGATGGACGGCAACGACGACATCGCGCTGCTGGTCAATCGTGCCAAAGCCCTGCAAGCCTTCCTGTCGACAGAAGATGGCGAGAACCTGCTTCAAGGTTTCAAACGCGCCAACAACATCCTCAGCCAAGCTGAAGAAAAAGATGGCGTTGAGTACTCTTACGGTGCTGACCTGAAATACGCTGAAGATGATAGCGAAAAGGCACTCTTTGCGGCGCTCGACAAGTTCGAAGCCCCCATCGCCGAAGCCATCCGTGGCGAAGATTTCGCGGCGGCCATGACTGGCCTCGCAGGTCTACGCGCGCCAATCGATGCCTTCTTTGAAGCCGTTCAGGTCAACAGCGACAACGACGTTGTGCGCCGCAATCGCCTGAACCTGCTGGCGCGTATCCGCAAACTCTGCGCCTCTGTCGCAGATCTAACCAAGGTTGAGGGCTAAACGCAGCCTTCCGCTTTCATCTTTCCAAAAATACTCAAAAGGCCGGATTTTCACTGAAAATCCGGCTTCTTCAGTTCCGAGCAACGCCACGTTCATTGCAAAAGCTTTTCCTTGCCTCTTTTTTTGGCAGGGCTATGCTGCAGCTCCATGGAGGATGCCGCAGTGCAGAATAATAGCCCAGATATCACCCTCGTGACACCTGACGCGCCGATCGCTGTGCGCACCCATGGAGGGCGCGCGAAATGCCTGCAGCGTCTTGTGCGACTTGATCTACCAGTGCCCACGACGGTCGCGTTGTCCTTTGATACCGTTCATCGGCTGGCAGGGGGCGAAGCCCCCGATGTGTCTCTGTTGATGCAACCTTTTGCTGATGATCTTTTGCTGTGTATCCGTCCAAGTTCGGAAGATCCTGACTGGGGCGGTCCCGGCGCCATTCTGAACATCGGTATCAATGATGCACGCCACGCGGATCTTGTGAAATCAATTGGCAAAGTTGCGGCCGATGAAATCTATCTGCGCTTCATTCAGGCCTATTCTGAACATGTCGCGCGGCTAGATCCAGACATGTTTGATGACATCGATATGTCCAGCCCAAAGGCTGTCGCAGACGCCTTGGAAACATATGAAGACGAGGCCGAAGAACCTTTCCCGCAGGATGTCTCTAAGCAATTGCTGGGTGTTTTGCGTTCAATGGCGCGGGCTTGGGAAGGCACCTCTGCGCGGCTTTTGCGGATGGCAAAAGGTGCCCCGGCTGATGCTGGCCTCGGGTTGGTGGTTCAGGCTATGGCGCTTGGGCTTGGTAAAGGCGAAAGTGGATCGGGCGTTCTGCAATTGGTGGACGGTCAATCTGGCCTACCTGTGGTCAAAGGGCGGTATCTCAGCCAGTCACAGGGGCGGGATGCGCTGGAGGCTGGCGCAAAATCGCTTTTCCTCACCAAAGACGAGCGTGGACCGTCCCTGCAGGATAAACTGCCTGCTTCCTTTGACGCCTTGTTGGAGCATGCAAATTTGATGCGCAGGCGATTGCGCGAAGAAATGCAGATGGAATTCACCATTGAAAATGGTGATGTTCACATCCTGGACGGTGTCCGCATTCAGCGCAGTGCGCGCGCGGCGGTGCGTATTGCAGTGGCGCTGGCCGAAGAAGGCATCATCAGCCACGAAGAAGCGCTGATGCGCGTAGAACCACGCGCCCTAAACGAGCTTCTACACCGCCAAGTAGACCCAGCCGCCAAGCGCGATGTCATTGGGTCCGGCGTCGCAGCAAGCCCAGGTGCGGCCAGTGGTAAAGTTGTCTTCACCGAAGCTGCAGCTCAGGCTTCCGCAGCGCGTGGCGAGGCTTGTATTCTGGTGCGCCGTGAAACAAGCCCCGAAGACGTGCGTGGCATGCATGCTGCAGCTGCCGTTCTAACAGAGCGCGGTGGCGTCACGAGCCATGCCGCTGTGATCGCACGTGGCCTAGGTTTGCCCTGTGTTGTGGGCGCCAACAATTTGCGGTTTCAATCCAAAACCAAGCAGCTGACATCCGGGGACGGCCGCGTCTTTAAGGAAGGTGACATTCTCACCATCGATGGCACCAATGGCGAGGTTCTTTCTGGTGAACCCGCTATGCTTGAGGCCACTTTGGATGAATCCTTCCAGAACCTCATGATCTGGGCGGATGATGTGCGTGACATTGATGTGCGCGCCAATGCGGATACGCCCGCTGACGCTCAAACCGCGCATAACTTTAAGGCCCAGGGCATCGGTCTGTGTCGAACCGAGCATATGTTCTTTGATGAAGATCGTCTGACCGTCATGCGCGAGATGATTTTTGCAGATGATCCAGAGGATCGGCGTACAGCTGTTGAGCGACTTTTGCCAATCCAGCGCGCTGATTTCGTCGATCTGTTCCGCATCATGGCAGATAAGCCTGTCTGCATCCGATTGTTCGATCCGCCTTTGCACGAATTCCTCCCGGGTAACCGTGCGGGTATGCGCGATTTGGCTGAGGCGTTAAGTCTACCCTTGTCTCACGTTGAACGTCGGATTGAAGCATTGAGTGAATATAACCCGATGCTGGGTATGCGTGGCGTGCGACTTGGGATCACCATTCCAGAAATTTATGAGATGCAGGCGCGCGCCATCTTTGAGGCGACCCTTGATGCCTCCAAAGATGGCCATTCAGTTGTGCCGGAAATCATGATCCCTCTGGTGAGTGCCAAGCGTGAAGTGGAATTGGTCAAAACTCGGATTGATGCGGTCGCTGCAGCAGTGCGCACCGAACGTGGCGCTGATTTTGATTTCCGTTTGGGTGTGATGGTGGAAACACCGCGGGCGGCTTTGCGCGCCGAAGATATCGCGCCACACTGTGATTTCTTCAGCTTTGGGACCAACGATTTGACCCAAATGACCTATGGGTTGTCACGCGATGATGCCGGGCGGTTTATGTCTGCCTATGTGCAGCAAGGTGTCTATCCTGAAGATCCGTTCCATACGTTGGATGCCGAGGGCGTCGGCGAACTATTGCAATTGGGTGCTGAACGGGGGCGCAAGGCCCAGCCAAACCTGACATTGTCGGTTTGTGGTGAGCACGGCGGCAGCCCCGAATCAATCGCTTTTTGCCGAAAAGTGGGCATCGACTATGTATCTTGCTCGCCTTTCCGGGTGCCTGTTGCGCGGTTAGCCGCCGCTCAATTCACCATAAAAGACAAGATCGGGTAGCCTACTGTCACATATCCGCAGCATCTTGGTCTTAAAATTGCCAGATTCTGCAGTTGCACGGTTTTTCTAGACGTCAAGCGCAAAATTCGCTATTTCCGCCCGAATATTTCACCGGGTCGGGGGACCGGTATCACCGTTTGCGAGGCTGCCATGCGCACGTTAGCTACACTGATGATCGCCACCTTCGGGGTGGCTATAATGACGACCCAACCTGTTTCCGCAGGGGCCACAACCGATCCTGTTCAAGAAGTCATCGCTTTTGAAGGCGAACAAGTGGCCGCTTTGGATGGGCAGAAGATCAAAGATCTGTTCACACGTAAGAAGAACGTAAAGCCGGTTCAGATTGAACGCTCCCGCGCTTGGGTTGATGCCCAGCCTTCCGTGAAAGGTGACGAGCAATGGGCATGTCTGGCGCAGGCTCTGTATTTTGAAGCGCGCGGCGAAAGCGTACGTGGCCAATTTGCAGTTGCCGAAGTGATCCTCAATCGCGTGGACAGTGCGAAATTCCCAAATACGCCATGTAAGGTGATCCACCAGGGCACCGGTCGTAAATTCGCGTGCCAGTTCACATTCACCTGTGACGGTCATCCGGAAACGATCCGCGAACAGGCTGCTTATGCCCGCGTTGGCAAAATCGCAAAAATGATGCTCGATGGTGCGCCGCGCGATCTGACCGATAATGCGACCTACTATCACACCAAAGCTGTGAACCCACGTTGGGCGCGCACCTTTGCGCGCACAACTACAATTGGTGTGCACCATTTCTACCGCCCTCACGTGCGGGTCTCTCAAAACTAAGACAACGCCCTACATATCTGGCATTGGCTGATGGGCGCTGTTATAGCGGCTCGGACGAGTTCCGAGCCGGAGTAGCGCTGTGACCAACAAGACCACACCCAAAGACACTACATCTGCTTTTGCGCATCCTGAATTTCGTGCGGCGTCTATGCCGCTAGAAGGGGTGCATGATCGTTTGTCATTGCGCGATCATGTTGTCGACGTCGAAATTGGCGCCTTTCAAGCTGAACGGGATATGACCCAACGTGTGTCATTTGATGTGGTTGTGGAAGTTGCCGCACCTGAGGCGGACCTTGAAGACGATGTCGACCGTATTCTGTCTTATGATCGCCTAACTTGGGCGATTGAGGCCGAACTGGCCGCACAACGGCTGAACCTTTTGGAAACCCTTGCTGAGGGCATAGCTGACCGAATTTTACTGGAACCTCAGGCCCTGCGTGTATTCGTGCGCATTCAGAAGCTCGATAAGGGCAATGGCAAGCTGGGTGTCGAAGTTGTGCGAGTGCCTAGTGATGCCAAACAGGCCGCAAATCAAAAGAACAGCAATAAAACTAATCCGACTGTTGTCTTTATAAACGAACAGGCGCGGAAAGATGCTGGACTGCAAGGCTTTCTCACTGATTTGAAGGCGAACCCCTTGGTGCTCGCTCTTGATCGCCCAGAGTCGCGCCCTGCGACGGATGATATGGCGGCACAACGTCAGATCGATTTGTTGGCGATCGAGCAATCCGCTTGGCAATTGGTAGCGACACTAGAGGCTGTATCTGTAGCGGCCACGCGCACAGAACTCGATTGGGCCATGAAAACAGGTCAGACCTGCATTTGGGCGCCTGCGAAGCTGGTTAATGATGCAGTAGAAGCGCCTGAAGGCTCTGCCGGGGAGCTCGCCATCTGGTTCGCGCAGGAATGGGGGGCTGATAAGATCATTGATGTCGGCGGAACCTTGCCCGAAACTGACACAATTGAAGTTCAGACTGTAACACTCGCTCACAGCGCTAGCTGAAAGCTTGCCAAGCTCATTTAGATCACTCATTCACTGATTATGACGACTTATTATCGCGCAATTCCGCAATCAGATGCCGCCCGTCCAGAAGAGGCTTTGAGCCTCGCTGGCGGTTGGTCATGGTTCACTCATGTCGAAATCCTGTCCCGCACAGAGACCCCAAAGATTTTGCCTGCAAGGGATATTCCTGCGGAGGCTTTGCAGCGTATCGTTTCTGACCGTTCCGAGGTTGCAGGGCTTTCCATGTCAAAGCCTCAGATCATGGGGATTTTGAATGTAACGCCGGATAGTTTTTCCGATGGCGGACAATTCAATGCGCCTGATCAAGCGATTGCGCGCACAAAGGCGATGATTGCCGAAGGGGCAAGCATTGTTGATATCGGCGGCGAGTCGACACGGCCTGGCTCAGGCTATGTGGAAATCAATGAAGAGATCGCGCGCACGGCACCGGTCATCGCCGCGGTCGCGCCTGAAATCGATGCGCCGATCAGTATTGATACGCGCAAAGCGCCAGTGGCGGCGGCTGCCTTGGATGCTGGGGCTGCGTTAATCAACGATGTGTCTGGCTTCACCTTTGATGCTGAACTCGCGCCGCTTGCAGCGAAATCGTCCGCCCCGGTTTGTGTCATGCATGCGCAGGGCGATCCCGCAACGATGCAGGATGATCCGGCCTATGACGACGTGTTGTTGGATGTTTATGACTTTTTGGAAGCCCAAGTGTGCCAGCTTGAGGCACTTGGCCTAAAACGCGATCAGATCGTTGTCGATCCGGGGATCGGGTTTGGCAAAACAATGGATCATAACCTCGCGCTCATGGCGCGTATTAGTTTGTTTCACAGTCTGGGATGTCCAATCCTATTAGGGGTCTCGCGGAAATCTCTGATCGCTCATGTCGCAGGGGTAAGCGATGTGTCGGAACGACTTCCGGGGTCGCTGGCGCTGGCACTAGCAGGCGTACAGCACGGTGTTCAATTTTTAAGGGTGCATGATGTGGCAGAGACCCATCAGGCGCTGAAATTATGGTTTTGTAGTATCTCTGGAGTAAACAATGTCGCGTAAGTATTTTGGCACCGATGGTGTGCGCGGAACGGCCAACCAATATCCAATGACCGCTGATATGGCGTTGAAACTGGGTGCTGCCGTTGGACGGTATTTCCGTAATGATGGTGACAATCAGCACCGTGTTGTGATTGGCAAAGACACGCGTCTCTCAGGCTATATGTTTGAAAGTGCGCTGACGGCGGGCCTGACGTCTACCGGCATGAATGTTCTGCTGTTGGGTCCAATTCCCACGCCTGCTGTTGGCATGCTGACCAAATCCATGCGGGCCGATCTTGGCGTGATGATCTCGGCCAGCCACAACCCGGCGATCGACAACGGGATTAAGTTTTTTGGACCTGATGGTTTCAAACTGTCAGACGAGGCTGAACTTGAAATCGAAAGCATGGTTCTTGAGGGTGTAGAGCCCGTGCAACCGCAAAATATTGGCCGCGCTAAGCGGGTTGACGATGGTCGGTTCCGCTATATCGAGCGTGTGAAAAATTCCTTGCCAAAAGGTCTCCCTTTCAAAGGTCTTAAGGTGGTTGTCGATTGCGCAAATGGCGCAGCTCATAAAGCCGCTCCTGAAGCACTTTGGGAATTGGGCGCTGAGGTCATTTCGATAGGTGTTAATCCTAATGGTCTGAATATCAACGAAAACTGCGGCTCGACCCATACCCAGACTGCCGCCGAGGCTGTTGTGGCCCATGGCGCAGATGTTGGTATTTCGCTTGATGGCGATGCTGACCGCGTCATGGTGATTGACGAAAAGGGCAATGTGGCTGATGGCGACCAATTGATGGCCTTGCTGGCCTGCCGTTGGGCAGAGGCAGGTAAGCTTTCTGGCGGCGCTTTGGTGGCAACAGTCATGTCCAATCTTGGCCTTGAGCGTCATCTTGAAAGCAAAGGCCTGCATCTGGAACGCACGGCAGTTGGTGACCGCTATGTGGTTGAACGGATGCGCAAGGGCGGTTTCAACTTAGGTGGTGAGCAATCCGGCCATATTGTTATGACCGACTATGCCACAACCGGCGATGGTCTGATGGCGGGGCTGCAATTCCTCGCGGCCATGGTTGAAAGTGGAAAGACCGCTTCTGAGCTTTCAAAGACCTTCGAAACTGTGCCGCAGCTTTTGAAAAATGTCCGTTACGGGGCAGGGCAATTGCCGTTGGATGAGTCCTCGGTGAAATCTGTTATCGCTGATGCAGAAGGCCGCCTGACCGGCAAAGGCCGGCTATTGATCCGCAAGTCAGGCACCGAGCCTTTGATCCGTGTGATGGCGGAATGTGAAGATGAGACGCTTTTGACCGAGGTGGTCGATGGGATTGTTGCCGAAGTGGCCGCGGTTGCGGGTTAAAGCCCTTTCAGGAGCTTCCGCAGGCTGTTCCATTGGCTGATGGCCAGGCCAATCAACACCAAAGCCAGAGCGATAAAGAAACGGAAGGGCAGATGTTCTGACAGGACAACTGCCCCGAAGACCATGGACCAAATTGGAACTTGATAGTTCACCAAGGTCATAAAGACAGATCCCGCACTGCGGATCACCTGGATACGCAGCAATGTGGCGGCTGCGGTTGGTACCAATCCCAAAAACAAAATGGCATAGCCTGAACCGGATCCCGACCATTCCGGCACACCATCGATCAGCAGCGTTGGCGGTACCAAAGCGATTGCTCCAACAATCAAGGTCATGGTGGAAAGCGTTAGCGGATCGGCAGGTGGGCATTGTCGCGTCAGCACGGACGAAACCGCGTAACATAGAGCAGCCGAGATGCAGGCGATCTGAGCAATGGGTTCTGCACCTTGTCCGAGCTGCGCGAGGCCTGGACCAATCAGGATCAAAGCTCCGCTAAATCCCACCAAAACCGCAATGAGCTTGCGCAAGATCAGTTTTTCATCGCTGAAAAAATGCGCAAGTGGCAAGATGAACAGCGGCACCGAGGCCATTGAAACACCGGCAAAAGCAGACGGCACGTGCTGCATCCCCCAGCTCAAAAGCAAAAAGGGCAACGCTGTGGAAAATAGACCAATCAGGATGGTGCTGCGCAAAAGCGCTCCGCTGAGCCGCTCGAACTTCCGACCAGTTAAGATCATCAAAGCATAAAGCCCGATAGCCCCAAGCAGGGTGCGTGCGCACGCGACGGTCAAAGGCGGGTAATCTTCCAGAGCAATCGCGATCACCATGAAAGTGCCGCCCCAGACCAAGCCAAGCAGGGCGATAGAGGTCCAATCTTTGAATGTTGGCTGCGCGACCATAATCATACCTTTGAAATGCAAACGGGGGCCCGTGCAGGCCCCCGTAGAAAATCCTTAAGACATGTCTGCCTTTAGTTTTTCGCTTTGTCGACCATTTTGCCTGCAGAGATCCAAGGCATCATGTCACGCAGCTTGCCGCCGACAACTTCGATCTGGTGCTCGTCGTTCGCACGACGGGACGCTTTGATGGTTGGCTGACCAACTGCGTTTTCCAACATGAAGTCACGAACGAACTTACCAGACTGAATGTCTGCCAGGCTTTCTTTCATGGCTTTCTTAGTCTGCTCGTATGGCAGGATGCGTGGACCAGTAACGTACTGACCGTATTCCGCAGTGTTGGAGATCGAGTAATCCATGTTGGCGATGCCGCCTTCATAGATCAGGTCAACGATCAGCTTGGTTTCGTGCAGGCACTCAAAGTAAGCCATTTCAGGTGCGTAACCTGCTTCAACCAGAGTTTCAAAACCACAGCGGATCAGTTCAACGATACCGCCGCATAGAACAGCTTGTTCGCCGAAGAGGTCAGTTTCGCACTCTTCGCGGAAGTTGGTTTCGATGATACCGGAGCGTCCGCCACCAATTGCAGAGCAGTAAGACAGGCCGATTTCCAGCGCTTTGCCAGTTGCGTCTGTGTCTACTGCTACCAAGCAAGGTACGCCGCCGCCTTTGGAATATTCGCCACGTACGGTGTGACCTGGGCCTTTAGGCGCCATCATGATCACGTCTACGCCTTCTTTTGGCTCGATCAGGCCGAAGTGTACGTTCAAGCCGTGTGCAAATGCGATCGCTGCACCTGGCTTGATGTTATCGTGTACGTATTTCTTATATGTTTCTGCCTGCAGTTCGTCTGGCATTGTGAACATGATCACGTCACACCATGCTGCCGCTTCGGCGATGCCCATAACTTGCAGGCCTTCTGCTTCGGCTTTTTTCGCAGATGCAGAGCCTTCGCGCAGGGCAACAACAAGGTTCTTTGCACCAGAGTCGCGCAGGTTCAACGCATGCGCGTGACCCTGGGAACCGTAGCCCAGGATGGCCACTTTCTTTTCTTTGATGAGGTTAACGTCGCAATCACGGTCGTAGTAAACGCGCATATCTGCACCCTTTCAGTAATGTTTGAGGTGATCATAGGGATGATTTCAGATCAAACGAGTGTAGTATTGCGTGTATTTGGATTTGATATCGATGTTTTCATTCGTGAAAGTCGGTGATAATAGATAAATCATGTTTGATGATGTTGATCGGCGCATTCTGCGCCACATGCAAAATGACCCAGAGCTCGCGATTCCCGATTTGGCGGAACGGATCAGCATAACCACTGGTCGGGTCGCGCGTCGCATTGAGCGTTTGAAAGATGATGGCATCATTCGCGGCGTGCGCGGTGTGATCGACTGGCAGGCTATGGGGTATGAAGTTGAAGTGTCGCTGCGCATCACCCTTGATAAGACCCAAACACGCGCCTTTGACGATTTCATCGAAGAGGCGCGCAAAATTCCAGAAGTGATTGAAATTCAAACTTTCCTGGGACGTGTCGATGTGCGTCTTAGCGTGATTGCCCGTGACATGGCACATTATCAGGGCATCTATCGCAGCAGCATTCTCGCCCTACCGCATATTGCGGATATTGAGGCCTTGATGAGCGTTGCGCGGATCAAAGCCAATGAAAGCCTGCCGGTATGATCGATCTGGATGAGCTAGACCGGAAACTTTTGGGTGCCCTGGCGGAGGATGCCACATTAAATGCAGGCGCGCTGGGGCGTCGTTTTGGTCTCAGCCAGCCTGCGACTTGGCGGCGGATCAAACGGTTGCAAGACGCGGGCATTCTGAACGGCAAAAAGATCGACCTTGATAAAGAAAAACTCGGGTTCGGCGTGACAGTGTTTCTGGGCGTAAAGTTGGCCACCAAAGGCCGCGTCAGTTTGGAAGACTTTGAACGTGCGGTCACAGCTATTCCGGAAGTGCAAACAGCGGATCATGTTTTGGGCATGTATGACTACCGTTTGCGTGTCACTGCTCGTGACATTTCTGATTTTGAACGAGTCCTGCGCCGCCGCATCATGACGTTGCCCGGAGTCGGTGATGTCGAAGCCAACGTGCTCCTTTCCGAAGAACGCCGTCCAGGGCCGCTATAGCCCTCACATTTATCTTTGCCGAAATACTCTGGGGGCAGGGGCAACGCCCCGGGACTCTAAAAACAGCACAAGCCTATTTTGCGCCCAACCCCATTTGCATCAGCATTTTCCGAACTGGTGCCATACCATAGAGGGCCTGCAGCCCAGCGGCGCGCGCGTTTCTTAAAATCGGGGACTGCGCCATGGATGCGCGGTTGAGTAGATCGATGCCCTTAATGCGCATTGCCACATCGGATCTACGTTTTTGATCATACTTGGCCAAGATCTCGCGCCCTCCAATGGTGTCTGGCTGTTCAACTGCTAGGTCCAAGAGGACCTTCAAATCTCCAAGCGAGGTGTTTAGGCCTTGTGCCCCAATCGGCGGAACCACGTGCGCAGTCTCAGCAATCAAAGCGACACGTTCCGAGGCAAAACGATCTGCAATTTGGGAAATAATCGGCCATATGGTGCGCCGTGAGGCCAGTGTTAATGGGCCAAATAGTGTACAGCTTCGTTCGGTCATCGCCGCATTAAAGGCCTCTTCGGGCAGATCAAAGAGTTCATGTGCACGCGCGGATCGCTCCATCCAGACCAGCGCAGAAGATGGTTTGCCCTCAAAATCAGGCAAGGGCACCAAAGTAAACGGGCCGCCGCTGCGGTGAATTTCGGTGGATACATTTTCGTGCGGGATCGGGTGCGTCACGGCTAAGGCCAAAGCCTTCTGCCCATAGCGGGTGGTTTTCACGTCAATGCCCGCTTTTTGGCGAATGGTTGAATTGCGCCCGTCTGCTGCCACCACCAATTTACAAGTGACAGTGGTGCCATCACTCAATTGAACCCGGGCCTCAGCCTGGCGGGTAAACAGATCCGTGCTTGATACCCCAAGACGCAGATCAACCGTTGGCATTTCATTTAGGTGCGCCACCATTTCTCGGCGCAAAAGCCAGTTGGGCAGGTTCCAACCAAAGGGCAGATCAGAAATATCAGCGGCGTCAAAATCTTTGATCACACGTGGTTTTGGTTCAGCGCCACCAGCATCGACGATGCGCATGGTCTGCAGCGGGGCCGCGTGATCTTCTAGCCGTGCCCAAAGCCCTGCATCTTGCAAAAGGCTGCGTGCGGGTTGCAAAAAAGCCGTTGTCCGCAGATCAGATCCTGCCACATCGCGCTCGGTCACCGGGGGCGTTGGATCCACGCAAAGCACAGAAAATCCAGCTTGGCCGAAGGCCGCTGCGGCTGTGAGGCCCGCAATTCCGCCACCTGATACCACAATGTCAAAATGCTGATGTGTCATGATGTGACCTTTCCTACGCTCTACATACGGGCTGCCATTCGCTTGACCAAGAGGCCGACCTAAAATCGCCCTACAAAAGGTCCCGCAGGAAACCAGTTAGATCATCCGTATGGTGGTGAATATGATCTGCATCATGCGGATCTGGCGCGACATGAACTGTGCGCATCCCCATTTGATGCGGTGCCGAGAGATTGCGCGGATCATCTTCAAACATCGCCGCGACCTCTGGTTTGACGCCATCTTTTTGAAACACCTGTTCAAAAGCAGCATGTTCAGGCTTTGGCAAATAGCTAGCATGTTCAATGCCGTAAACCGCATCAAACACCCCGTCCAATCCACGCCCTGCCAGAACATTTTCCGCGTAAGGGGCAGTGCCATTGGTGTAGACAATCCGCCGACCAGGGAGGGCGCTGATCAGGGCGCGCAGTTCAGGATCGGGCGTCAGCGCGGCAAATGAGATATCGTGCACATCTTCAAGGTAAGGCACGGGATCAATATCATGCTCGCGCATCAATCCGGCCAAAGTGGTGCCATATTGCGCCCAATATTGCGCGCGCATCGCATCCGCTTCATGCGGTGCCACCTTTAAAGTGTCGACCACATAGTTGGTCATGCGCACCTCGATCTGATCAAAGAGCCGCACGCTGGGGTGATAAAGGGTGTTATCCAGGTCAAAAACCCAGGTTTTCACGTGTAAAAAGTCGTCTTTCGCCATATCGCGCAAGCTATGCTTTGCTACGGTCAAGTCAATGCCGCGCTTGCATGTTTCCAATTGGAGTGCATAGTTTCGGTCCGATAAGGGGAAGCCGCAAAATGACCTACCAAAAGTCGCAGAATAAAGACGCCTACACGTTGATATTAGAAGCCATCGACGTTGGCGTGTATAAACCGGGCGATCGTTTGGTCGAAAGCGATCTTGCAGACCGCTTTGGCGTGTCGCGTACACCGATCAGAGAGGCACTGCAGCGACTTGAAACCCAATCCCTTCTGGCCCGTGATGGGCGCAGTTTGATTGTGGCCTCATTGGATCACAACCAACTCTCTGAACTCTATGCAGTGCGCAGCGAGTTGGAAGGTCTGGCGGCGCGTTTGGCTGCACGCCATGCAACAGATGAAGAAGTGCGGGTTCTTAAGGAAATGGTCGAAGAAGATCAGGCATTGATTGGTGATGCCAATGGCCTGGCGAGGGCCAATCGCCGCTTTCACAAGATGATTCATTTGGCCTCGCACAACCGCTTTTTGGTACAGCAATTGGGCTTGGTGCATCGCTCCATGGCGCTGATGGCAACCACGTCGTTGGCCGCTGAAGGGCGGGGTGAAGTGGCCTTGGCAGAACACAAAGCCATCGTGGATGCGATTGGTGCGCGTGATGAAGATGGGGCTTATGCAGCCTTAAAGGTTCATATATCTAAAGCCTTTGAAACGCGCCTGAAACTAAGTGCCGAAAGCTGAGTATTCAGCACTTAGACCTTCTTTGGTCTGACCATGAGCCGTTTTATCCCAATAAAATGGGCTGACGAATAATTCGTATAGCGCCTTGTATGCGCCTAGCGTCGCAAGGGTGAAGTAGAAGGGCAGTGTTAGCACCCAGCCCATCAACCATCGCCGGTTTTGCCCACGCAATGATAGGGCAGCCAGAATCATATCCAACAGCATGATGCTGAAAAATAGGAACGAGACTGCATAGATGACGGCGGGTGGAACTGGTGTGATCCATTGCATTTGAGCGCCAAAGGTCAAAAGCCAAAAGCTCCAAATCAGCGGCGCGAGCAGAAATTGCGACAGCGTGCTGAGGAAGATGGCGTTGAAACCAAGAAATCGTCGTAAGCCAAGCTCTGTAAACAGTTTTTTGGGTCTGCGCATGTGGACGAGATATGTCACCATGTAGCCTTTCAGCCAGCGCGATCTTTGTTTGATCCAAGGGCGCAGACGGCAATTGGCTTCTTCTTGGGTTACTGTTGAGATCAATTCGGTGCGGTATCCATAGCGATAGAGCCTGATCCCAAGATCAGCATCTTCGGTGACATTATGGGCATCCCATCCACCAATCGCTTCGATTGCGTCGCGCTTTAAAAAAAGAGTTGTTCCACCAAGGGGTACAGCCGCCCCTAGGCGCGACATGCCTCGGATGATCGTGCGAAACCACATTGAGTATTCCAAGGTAAAACAACGTGCTAGCCAGTTGGTCCTCGGGTTGTAGTAATCCAAGATTCCCTGCAGGCAGACGACGTCAGATGGCGCGTGTGCGAAATGATCTGCAACCTGTTCCAGTTGATCTGGTGCCGGGGCGTCTTCAGCGTCCCAGATGCCAACGATATCTCCTTTGCAGAAATCCAAAGCATAGTTCATGGCGCGTGGTTTGGTAGTCAGGCCAGAACCTTCGGGGACAATCACCACCCGCATCCAATGGGGCAGACTGCAATGCGCGAGGATCTCTTTGGTTTGCTTGTCTTTTTCCTCTAAGACCAGGACCACATCCAGCAGCGCTTTAGGGTAGGTGATGGCGCTGAGGCGACGCACCAAAGCCTGCGCGATTTCGGTTTCATTGAACAGTGGCACTAAGACTGAAATTTTTGGCTGTTTCGGCAGTGGGTCGTCACCCAATAAATTGGTAGCGGTGTCACTGCGTGCCGGGGAGGGTGCTTTGTGACAATGAACGAAGGCGGCGATCTTCATACAGGTTGCCAATATCTGGGTCGATAAGATCAACACTCCAGTTGCAACAAGGCCAGTAAGCGGAAAATTCCATACAAATATCACGACGGCCAAAAGACACAGAATCATGGTCTGAGAACCGGATATTGATGCTCCGGCCCAGTGACGGCAGCTTTCATCCGGGGCTACCCGCGCTTCACAATGTTGGACCAAAGACGATTTGAATACGCGGCTTATGACATCAAACAAATCACATTCTTTGACCAGAACGATGCGTCTACCATTCTTGCCTTCTGGCAGAAGGTGTTCAATTTTTTCAAAATGTTGCGGACGACTTGTGGCGTAGACAATTTGATCATCTTCCGTGATCCAGGGCACAATTGCATGTTTGACGCAAAAATTCGGGTCCAGAAGACTTAGAAGTCGAAAGTCAGGCGGAGCCTGTTCCAGGTTTTCCAGCGGTGCGCGGTAATGATGCGCCAGATAGGGAACCAACGCGTCTTCGGTCATCCAACCTTTTGACATCAATATATCTGCGAGGCAGGTGTCCCATTTCGCCAGGGCTGTGATTGCATAAAACAATTGCCACGGCGCCAAGCGCCCATCTTCAATCAAATGCCGACCCAGTGCCAATTGGCAATTGGGCCGGTGATCCATCGACGCTTCAAAGAATTGCGTTGCAACGTGCAGCAAAAGAAAAACCCCAATCCATTTTCAGGATCAGGGTATTCTTGATGTCTTAACAGGTTTTTAAGGTTAACCCGGCTCAGGCAGCCTTTTGTGCATCCATATAGGCGGCAAAGCGTTCAAACAGATAAAAGCTGTCTTGTGGGCCAGGGCTTGCCTCTGGGTGGTGCTGTACAGAGTAGACTGGGCGATCTGCGATGCGAATGCCGCAGTTTGATCCGTCAAACAGTGATGTGTGGGTTTCCACAACACCTTCTGGCAAGGACTGGCTATCGACCGCAAAGCCATGGTTCATCGAGGTGATCTCGACCTTGCCGGTCTCATGGTCTTTGACCGGGTGGTTTGCACCGTGGTGGCCGTGGTTCATCTTGATGGTGGAGCCGCCCAAGGCCAATGCCAGCATTTGGTGACCCAAGCAGATGCCAAAGACCGGCAGATCTTTTTTCTCCAGAACTTTCTGGATCATCGGAACCGCGTATGCACCAGTTGCGGCTGGATCGCCGGGACCGTTGGATAGGAAAACCCCATCTGGATTATGGGCCAGAACTTCTTCTGCGGTCGCAGAAGCCGGCAATACAGTGACGTCACAACCAACCGATGCCAGGCATCGCAGGATGTTGCGCTTTGCGCCGAAATCGACCGCAACCACTTTAAAGCGCGGGTTCTCCTGACGTGGGTAGCCATCCGGCCATGCCCAGCGCATCTCATCCCAGCGGTAGCTTTGGGTGCAGGTCACATCCTTGGCCAAATCTAGCCCTTCCAGACCAGAAAAAGCACGGGCCTGTGCCACCAGAGCTTCAATGTCAAAGTTGCCTTCTGGGTCATGGGCAAGTGCGACATGCGGTGCGCCCTGTGCGCGGATCGCGCGGGTCAACCGGCGTGTGTCTACGCCGCCGATCGCGATACGATTGCGGCTGGCCAACCATTCTGACAACCGACCTGTGGAACGCCAGCTAGATGGCTCGGTTGGGTCCCATTTCACAACCATGCCTGCAGCCACTGGATCGCCGGTCTCATCGTCTTCGTCGTTGACGCCGGTATTTCCGATGTGTGGGAAGGTAAAGGTAACAACTTGACCCGCATAAGATGGGTCGGTCATTATTTCCTGATAGCCGGTCATCGCTGTGTTAAAGCACAGTTCCGCGGTCGTCGCGCCTGTTGCGCCGAACCCGCGTCCGTAGAAAATCGTCCCGTCAGCGAGGGCAAGACATGCGGTTGGGGTATTGGTTGGGACCTGGGCCATGGCAGCGACTCTCCGGGCTGGGGACAAATTGTCGGGAAACTAAGGTCCAGAGGCAGTCACGTCAAGGCTTAACCGTGTGGTGAAAATTGTTTCAAATCAGCAAGTTAGTATTTTCCATCCCCGGTTGCGCCTTTGGAAGCAATCGCTTATGGTCCAAGCCTCTTAGTATACTGGGGAAAAACAGATGAGTTTGCGTGCTAAAATCAACGACTCCTTGAAGGAAGCGATGAAATCCCGCGCCAAGGAGCGGCTTTCGACGCTACGCTTGGTGAATGCCGCGATTAAGGATATGGAAATCTCCTTGCGTGGTGAAGGCAAGGAAGAAGGCGTAAGCGAAGCTGACGTACTGCAAATCTTGTCTAAAATGGTGAAACAACGTCAAGAGAGCGCTAAAACCTACGAAGAAGGTGGGCGTTTGGACTTGGCTGAAGGTGAATTGAACGAAATCACCATTATAGAAGAGTTTCTACCGCAGAAGCTTTCCGAAGAAGAAATCGTATCTGCGATTGATGCGGTTGTTGCTGAAGTCGGTGCCAATTCCATCCGCGATATGGGCAAAGTCATGGGCGGTTTGAAAGCGAAATACACCGGTCAGATGGATTTCGGTCAAGTTGGTGGAATGGTGAAAGAACGGCTGAACCAATAAAATCAACCATTCTATATTGTGAATTTCAAAGAGGAGCCCAGCGGCTCCTCTTCTTGTTTTAGGGGCTGGAAATACATCGAGAATTCTTGTCGGAAAAAAATGCAGATTTGGCAAAAAATTTGCGTTTCGGGTCTTGCGCCCTCCGGACACAAGTCGTATTCAGCCGCTCACAGTTGGGATGTAGCCAAGTGGTAAGGCAACTGTTTTTGGTACAGTGTACCGTAGGTTCGAATCCTACCATCCCAGCCATTTTCTCCGAGTGTTAAACAGCCAAATCAGGCCCCTCCGCAGGGTCTAGGCGATAGTTCAATTCGCGTAATCTATTGACCTGCCTTGTTCGTGTTCACAGCAAAATACGCTGTTTGTTCTGCGGAATGGCGAACGTTGGTTAATTCTGTCTCAGAATGGGCCTCCTAACAAAATTCAATTTTGCTTGTACCGTTGCCACAACGGCGAGGGCCGCCTTTATTCGTTCGGCGCTCAAAAGGCGTGGATGATCCGCGTTTATTTGGCGTGGTTAACAGTAAAGATCCGTTAAAACTTCTCGATCTTGCTTTAATAGACCAATCAGTCTAGTAATTAGTCCATGACAACGATTTCCTTGAAGCAAACCCCAAAGCGAGGACGCCCAAGGCGTGATCCAGCAGATGCTGAAGCGCGTCAGAAACTGATCCGTGCGGGACTCGCGTATTTGACCGAAAAGGGATATTCGGCGGTTGGGATTGATGAGGTGCTTAAAGCATCGGGCGTCCCGAAAGGCAGTTTCTATCACTACTTCCGCAATAAAGCTGACTATGGCCGCGTCTTGATCGAGGCCTATAACGCCTATTTCCTGAATAAATTGGACCGTGCCTTTACTGATGAGACACTGACACCCTTGGCGCAGCTGCGCGCCTTTTCGGATGATGCGATCACTGGCATGGCTCGACATGGATTTCGCCGGGGTTGTCTGGTTGGAAATCTTGGCCAAGAGATGGGCGCATTACCTGAAGAGTTTCGCGCAGACCTGATCGATGTTCTCTCGCAATGGGAGGCACGTGTTGCGGATTGCCTGATACGGGCGCAAAGCGGCGGAGAGCTGGACTTAAGCAAAGACCCAAACGCGCTCGCTGAATTCTTTTGGATAGGCTGGGAAGGGGCGGTTTTGCGCGCCAAGTTGGAACACCGTCCAGATTCCATGACAACTTTCATTCGCATCTTTTTCGCACATCTGAACAGCTGACCGGAGGCTCCAAATGTTCAAAGCTATCGTGATTGATAAACCCGACGACGTGCAGACCGTGACCTTGACTGACATTGGCCAAGAACAACTACCAGAGGGGGATATTCTGGTGGATGTCGCCTATTCCACATTAAATTACAAAGACGCGCTCGCCCTTACGGGATCAGCGCCGATCATCCGCAAGTTTCCGTTGACGCCGGGTATCGATTTTTCCGGTGTTGTTTCAGAAAGTGCCCACCCTGATTTCAAGACAGGGGATCGGGTGGTGCTAACCGGCTGGGGTGTTGGCGAAAAACACTCAGGCGGTCTGGCGGAAAAGGCGCGCGTGAATGGTGACTGGTTGGTGAAACTGCCTGACGGGCTGTCTTTGCGTCAAGCCATGGTGATCGGCACTGCCGGCTATACGGCCATGCTTTGCGTTTTGGCGCTGGAAGCCCATGGGATCACGCCTGATAGCGGAGAGGTCGTGGTCACAGGCGCCGCTGGCGGAGTCGGCAGCGTGGCCACTGCGCTTTTGGCTGACCAAGGTTATCAGGTGGCTGGCGTGACTGGGCGGCCAGAAGAGGACGTCTATCTTGAGGCGCTGGGAGCCTCATCCATTGTGCCGCGTGAGGAGCTTGAGGGGAAAGTGCGGCCTTTGGCCAAAGAACGTTGGGCCGCAGGGATCGATGTGGTTGGCAGCACCATGCTGGCGAACTTATTGTCCGCAATTAAATACCGCGGTGTTGTGGCGGCCTGTGGCCTCGCAGGGGGAATGGACCTGCCAACCTCGGTTGCTCCGTTTATTTTGCGGGGTGTAACGCTCGCAGGGGTCGACAGCGTCATGTGTCCAATCAACGAACGCGTCGCGGCGTGGGAGCGACTGGCGCAAGACCTCGATATGAGCAAATTGTCGAATATGGAGACTGAGGTCGCCTTTGATCAAGTCATTGAAACTGCGCCCAAGTTCTTGCAAGGCCAAGTTCGCGGTCGCCTGGTGGTACCAATCAATCCTGATCTTGAAACGGCCTAAACCTAATGACTCATTCCGTTTTCATTTTGGTGTAAATACCTCAGAACGAGGTCGCAGGCTGAGGGGCAGCGCCCCTCAATTCACGCTAATCAGCGCGCTTTGCGCAGTAGATAAATATCCATGATCCAGCCGTTTTCAGCGCGCGCCTTTGCGCGTGTGTTGATGATCTCATCTTGAACATCGCTTAGAGGACCTGACCGCAGCACCTGCTGCGGCATGCCGACATACCCGCCCCAGAAAATCTCAAGGCCTTCTGGTGCGAGGTGCTGAAATGAGCATTCACCGTCCAACATCACGGCCACAGTGTCCGCATCTTGTGGCCAACCGTGATCGCGCAATTGGCGACCCGTTGTGATGATCACTGGCGCACCTAAATCATTCAGCGGGATCGCATGGGCAGCGGTCAGCATCTGCAAAGAGGTGATGCCCGGCACCACATTCACATCAAGTTCCAAGCCTTGCGCCTTCAGGCGGTCCGTGATCCTTAACGTGCTGTCATAGAGGGACGGATCACCCCAAACTAGCAATGCCACATGCGCGTTTGATCCCGCGTGATCGCTGATCAATCCGCTCCAAATCGTCGCCAGCGCGTTGTGCCATGTATTGACCCCGTCCAGATACTTTGGCGTGTTTGCATCCCGGATAGGATAGTCAAACTCAACAACTTGGGGCGCGACATTTAGGACATCCGCGATAATTCCGCGACGCAGATCAGCCAGTTCGGTTTTCTCATCTCCTTTGCGTGGCAGCAGAACCAAATCCGCCGCTTCAAGCGTCTTGATCGCCTGAAGCGTTAAATGATCAGGATTGCCCGATCCAATGCCAACCAACGAAAGGGTGATCATCGCTTAGGCCTCCGCCAATTCGCCAAAGAGGATCAAGCCCGGGGCCGAGGTGATTTCGGTTGCAAGTTTCGCAGACAAAGCTTCCATGGTCGTGCGCTCCAGTGTTTGCTCTGGGTGGCTGACGTTTTCGGCCAACAACGCCGGACAGTCGCGGCGTAAACCGGTTGCAAATAGCTTTTCGGCAAGTTCCGGGAAGGTGCGTTTTGGCATGAACAACACGGTGGTTGCACCGGGGTCTGCAAGCGATTGCAAGTTCAAATCGCCCGGCAAAGCACCTGCTACATCGTGGCCGGTCACAAATTGAACGCGCCGCGCCACCAAGCGCCGAGTCAGCGGGATCCCCGCAGCCGCCGCAGCGGCACAAGCCGAGGTCACACCGGGAATAATTTCATACTCGATCCCTGCGGCCTTAAGCGCTGTGATCTCTTCTTCAAGGCGGCCGAAAATGCCAGAGTCACCCGATTTCAACCGCACCACATGCGCGCCGGTTTTGGCGTAGTCGACCAGAAGTTGGCTGACGTGATCCTGTTTGGGTGACGGGCGGCCTGCACGTTTTCCAACGCCCACCAGATCCGCCTCGGGGCCCGCATGTTCCAGAATGGGGCCAGAACTGAGGTCATCAAACAATATGGCCTGCGCCTTTTGCAGCCGGTTTACTGCTTTGACGGTCAAAAGCTCTGGATCGCCCGGACCAGAACTGACGAAGCTAACAAATCCACTCATGTTGTTGCCTCTGCGATCAAATGAAAGAAGGTGCCGGTGACATTGCCTTTGACGGATCCGGTTTCTGGCACTGGGTTGCCATCAGCATCCCCGACCTGTGCCAAAGGTGCATCAGGTTCTTCCAAGATGGTTGAATAGTGGAATTCGTGGCCACGCAGGCGGGCTGCTGTATCAAAGCCCAACATTGGGGCGTTCAGCGTCGCCTGCCGATAGCCGAGGTGGAACTTGCGTTTCTCGTAAGATGTCACCAGCCCAAGCAGGCCAAGCATCTGGTGCCTTGTGCCTTCCTTATCAATCAAAGCTTCCCCAAGCGCCATATAACCACCGCACTCACCGTGCACCGGTTTGGTTTCGGCGTGTTTGCGAAGAGCAGTGCGGAAAGTAGACGCCGCTGCCAGTTTTGCCGCATGCAATTCAGGATAGCCACCCGGTAGCCAGACCAGATCAGCATCCGCTGCAGGAGCTTCATCTGCGAGGGGGGAGAAAGGGGTGATTTCTGCACCAGCTGCGCGCCAACCTTCAACAAGGTGCGGATAGGTGAAACTAAAGGCCGCATCCTGCGCCATTGCAATCTTCTGCGTAGGCGGTTTTGGGAGGGCTCCAGTGCGCATTGGCCCAGAAGCGGCTGCAGCTTTGATCGCGTCTAAGTCGACATTCTCACGCAAGAAAGTTGCGTAACCTGCGATCGCGGCTTCTAAATCCGGATGTTCAACCGCTTGGATCAAACCAAGATGGCGTTCTGGCAATGCAAGATCGCCGCGTCGTGGCAGCACACCCAGAACTTTGACACCCGCCTTTTCCATGCCAAGACGCGTCAAGCGCTCGTGACGCGGGCTGGCACAGCGGTTCAGGATGACGCCCGCAAAGGGCACATCTGGGTTGTACGACTTGAACCCTAAGGCGGTTGCCGCGGCAGATTGGGCTTGACCGCCCACATCAATGACCAAAACAACAGGCCAGCCCATGGTCAGCGCAGTTTCCGCTGAAGAGCCAAAGCCGCTTTCGCCTTTGGTAGCCACCCCATCAAACAGTCCCATCGAGCCTTCCGCAATGATGATATCCGCCCCGTCGGACTGCTGAGACACGCCGCCAATCAAGCCATTGTGCATGGCCCAAGTGTCGATGTTGAACGAGGGTCGGCCAGCTGCAGCGCGGTGAAAAGCTGGATCAATATAATCAGGGCCAGATTTAAACGGCTGAACCTTCATTCCATCATCTGCAAGGGCACGCAAAAGACCTAGCATCACCGTGGTTTTGCCGGTGCCAGACGAGGGAGCGGAGATCAGAATTCCAGGAGGGGGTGTCATTGTCATATCAGGTATCTCTCAGTCGTCCCCGTGGTTCCAGCTGGACCAGGGGCTATCTGCCGTCTGGGGTCGGTATCTGCGGTCATAATCTGTGGCGTAAAGACAGCTTTCCTCAAAGCCTTCTCCTGCAAGGGCCGGGCCAACAAGGATCAATGCTGTGCGGGTCACATGTTCTGGTACATCTGCCTGCATGGTGGCAAGCGTGGTGCGGATGATTTCTTGGTCGGGCCAGCTTGCGCGGTATACGACGGCGACAGGGCAATCCGCCTCATAATGCGGGGTCAGATCTGCGATCACGTTTTCCAAGTTGCCAATCGACAAGTGGATCGCAAGCGTTGCGCCGGTGGCGGCAAAATTCGCAAGGGTTTCGCCCTCAGGCATTGTTGAGGCCCGCCCCGGAGTGCGCGTCAGAACCACCGATTGCGCCAATCCCGGTAGGGTTAATTCAGTGCCCAATGCCGCCGCCGCAGCAGCAAAACTAGGCACGCCGGGTGTCACCGAAACCGGTATGCTTTCAGCCTTCAAACGGCGGATTTGTTCGCCCATAGCAGACCAGACTGACAGATCACCCGAATGCAGACGTGCCACGTCTTGGCCCTTGTCTGTTGCGGTCTTGCAGACCTTCACTATGGCATCCAAATCCATGGGTGCCGTATTGATCACCTCAGCCCCTTCTGGGCAGTGAGACAGAATTTCATCAGGCACCAAAGACCCGGCATAAAGACACACTTGGCAGCTTGCGATCAGATCGCGTCCACGTAAGGTAATCAGGTCAGCCGCGCCGGGGCCTGCGCCAATGAAGTGAACAGTCATCCGGTTGATCCCTCTGAAATCGCCAATGCACAGGTGGCCATGCGATCCTCTGAAATATGGCGTGCTGCAATTAAACGCCCACCGGTGCCGGAAACAACCAAAGCGCAGGCTTCAGCAACGCTCCCAGTGCCGCGTTTTTCGATGACGCGCGCCGCTTGGGTGTGGGTTTTGACTGACTGCATCTCTTCTGCTGTGACTTCGTGCACAGGCAGCTCGAGATCGGCCGCCAGCTGTTTGATGCATAAAGCGCCGGCTTTGTCGTCAGGCACAGCAATGGCATCAGCGCCACCGCCCAGCTTTTCATAAGCGTCTTTCAAGCTCCGCAGGCTCGCGCCCGTGCGAAAGCCAAATCCAGCGATGATCATAGGGTGACGCTCCATTGAACGATTGGGTAATGGGCTTTCCAGCCACGTTTCTGTCCGAGCGGTTTACACGTGCTGATCTCAAAGCGCATCAGCATGCCGCCTTTTTCTGCCTGCCATTTTGATAAAAGCATCTCTGCTTCAAGCGTGACACCATTGGCAACAAGCCGCACGCCAGCTGGGAGTGTATTCCACAGCCACTCCAGCATATCAGCGCTAATACCCCCGCCAATAAACACGGCGTCCGGGTGCTGGAGACCTTCTAGAGCTTGCGGTGCGGCACCTGTGACAACTGAAAGGTCCACTCCAAGATCCATGGCATTCTCAGCAATGCGAGCAGCACGTTCACCGTTGATTTCAACAGCGGTTGCCGTAAGGCTCGGATGTGACAACAGCCATTCAATGCCGATCGAGCCAGACCCACCGCCGATGTCCCATAGATGCTCACCGAATTTCGGTGCAAGCGCCGACAAAGTCAAAGCGCGTACAGGACGCTTTGTGAGCTGGCCATCATTGGCAAAGAAACCATCAGGTCTGCCGCTGGCCAAGGGCAACACGTCACCATCACCTTTGAAGGCAATGCCAACCAAAACCGGGTGCTGAATATCTTCCGGGACGTTGATCGCTCTGACAGCGCGCACGCGCTCGCGCGGCCCACCAAGGGCTTCTAGAACATGAAGCTCTGAGCCACCAAAACCAGCACCATCGAGCCAAAGCCCCAGCTCTTTAACAGCGGCACCGTCTCGCATAGTACAAAACGCGCGTTGGCCATTGGCTGTTAAAGCGCGCAATCTTGAAAAAGGCGCGGCATGCAACCCCAAACAAGGCGTCTTTTCCAAAGCCCAGCCCAGCTTTGCTGCAGCAAGCGATAGGCTGCCAACAGCAGGTAAGGTCTTATATTCTTCTTGGTCCAAAATATCCAAAAGACTGCCGCCAGCCCCATGCCAAAACGGATCTCCTGAAGCCAGGACGACAACCTCTTGTCCCCGGAAACCTTCAAGCATCGAAAGCCCATCTGCATAAGGCACAGGCCATTCCACCAATTCAGCGCGAACTTCAGGCAACAACCCAAGATGGCGCTTCGCTCCCATGATGATTTCCGCCGCCCCAAGCGCCTTCAGGCTTGCAGGAGGCAACCCATATGCGCCATCTTCGCCCAAACCGACAATCGTCAACCATGGCTTACGCACAGGATCAGACATGACGCAGCACCTCCTGATTTTGGGTGGCACAACCGAAGCCAGTGCCTTGGCGCATGCTGTGGCCAGTAATGACCTGAAGGCGACGTTCAGCTATGCAGGTCGTGTTGCGAATCCGAAAGCACAGCCGATCCCAACGCGGGAAGGGGGCTTTGGTGGCCCGCAAGGACTGGCCGCCTACATTCGAAACCACAACATCAGCCATGTGATCGATGCCACGCATCCTTTTGCAGCGCAAATGAGCTGGAACGCCTTTGAAGCTTGCCGCGCCACGGATACGCCACTCGCGGCCTTGACGCGCCCGGCTTGGACGCCTGTTGAAAACGACACTTGGCAATTGGTTCCTGACATCGCGCACGCCGTTGCCATCCTTCAAGGGGAGGCAAAACGCGTCATGCTGGCACTGGGACGCCTGCATATGAATGATTTTGCGGTGCAGCCTCAGCATCACTACGTTCTCAGGTTGGTCGACGCACCCGAAGAGACCCCAGCCTTGCCCAATCACACGGTTGTCGTGGCGCGAGGGCCGTTTGATGTCGACGAAGACATTGCGCTGTTTAAAGAGCACGCGGTGGAAGTCGTTGTCTGTAAAAACGCCGGAGGCACAGGGGCTGCTGCCAAAATCCAAGCTGCACGCGCACTTGGCCTGCCGGTGATCATGATTGAACGCCCCAAATTGCCTGCCCGCGCTGAACTTGCGACGCCGAAGGCTGTATTGGAGTGGCTCACGGCTCATCCGGCCACCGAACGCGGCGTGTAGACCAACGGCGCATCATCGCGTTCGATGATGCGTGTCTGAGAAGAACCCAAAAGAACAACCGTCCGCATGTCGGCCATATCTTCAGTGACCTCCGTCAGGGGAACGATTTTGATCGTTTGATCCGGACGGCTGACATTGCGGGCAAAGATCATTGGGCGGTCATCGCCGCAGGCTTCTTGCAGGGCTTTCAAAGCCTTGCCAAAACCCTCAGGGCGGGATTTGGAGCGTGGGTTATAAAACGCCATAGCGAAATCAGCTTCAGCTGCCAGCCGCAGGCGTTTTTCGATTAGCGCCCAGGGTTTCATATTGTCGCTGAGGTTGATGGCACAGAAGTCATGGCCAAGTGGCGCGCCACAGGCCGCAGAGGCTGCCAGCATCGCCGTAATACCCGGCAACACTTGAATATCAAGGTTGCGCCAATGTGCTTCACCATGTTCGACGGCTTCCAAAACCGCCGCGGCCATTGCGAAGACGCCCGGATCACCGGAGGAGACGACGACAACGCGTTTGCCTTCGCTTGCCATTTCAAGCGCATGCCGGGAGCGGTCGATTTCAACGCGATTGTCTGAGGCATGTTTGGTTAGACTTTCACGGGCCGAAATACGTTCGACATAGGGGATATATCCCACAACATCCGTGGCTTGCGCGATTGCCGTCTGAGCTTCGGGGGTGATGAGAGCGTCATTCCCTGGCCCGATACCAACGATGATAACGGACCCGCTCATGGTCGTCGCCCTTGGCCGTGAACCACAATGATCGAGAAATATGGGGTCACGTCGTCAGAGACTTCGGACAGTTTTCGCACGGTTTGTTTGGCCATGGTGGCAAATTGCACAAGGTAAGCATCGTCGAATTTGCCGCCAGCCTTTAAGGCGCGGATGACCTTGTCGAAGTTGGTGCCGATCTTCATGATCACCAAAGCATCAGTCGCTGCGATATGGTTCGTAAGCTTGTCCTCATCAAGCGTGCCCATCAACACAGTCAATACATCGTCGCCCCAGGTGATTGGCGCGCCTGTGGCGGTCCAGGCACCGGACATGCCGGTGATCGCAGGTACAACTTCGGTTGGCACATGGTCTTTTACACGAGCATAGATGTGCATGAATGAGCCATAGAAAAACGGATCACCTTCGCAAAGCACGACAACATCTTCGCCGGACTTGGCCAGAGCAATCAGATGATCGGTGACCTCGGTGTAAAATGCAGAGAGCGCTTCATTGTAACGTGGATCGCTCAACGGGATTTCAGTCGTAACCGGATATTCCATCGGGAACTCAACGGCAGTTTCCGGGATCATCCCTTCAACGATGGCACGCGCCTGACCCTTGCGGCCGGCTTTGCGAAAGAAAGCGACATGTTTGGCACCCGCCAAAAGACGATGGGTTTTGACACTCATCAAATCCGGATCACCCGGACCAAGGCCGATGCCGTAAATGGTTCCCGTCATTGGATTATTCCTTCCGGCTGGCGATGGCGTTGATCGCAGCCACAGTCATAGCAGAGCCGCCCAGCCGGCCTTGCACAATCATGCAAGGCACCGGTCTATCTTGCCAAAGCGCTTCTTTGCTTTCCATCGCGCCGATAAAGCCAACGGGGCAGCCGATGATGGCTACCGGGCGAGGGCAGGTTGGGTCTTCGAGCATGTTCAGCAAATGAAACAGTGCAGTGGGCGCGTTGCCAATAGCGACGATGGCCCCCCCAAGGCGATCGCGCCAATGTTCAAGTGCGGCCGCAGAGCGAGTGTTGCCCATTTCTTTAGCAAGCTCATAGATGCCCTCAGCATGCAGGGTGCAAATCACGTCGTTGTCGGCGGGCAGACGAGGGCGGGTGACGCCTTCGGACACCATACGTGCATCACAAAAGATCGGCGCGCCGTCTTCCATGGCTTTGCGGGCCGCTGCGACCATGCCCGGTGTGAATTTCACGTGTTGTTCCAAGCCGATCATGCCTGCGGCGTGGATCATGCGCACAACGACCTGTTCTTCGTCTTTGTCAAAGCCCGCCAGATCAGCCTCACGGCGGATTGTGGCAAAGCTTTCATCATAGATGGCTTGGCCATTCTGTTCGTAGGTATAGGGCATCAAAACTCTCCGATGCGGTCTAGCAGGTCGTTATCCGCCAGTTCATTTTCAGAAAGGCCGGTCAGGGATGGCTCATCCCATGGCAGGCCGTTTTTCACAAGATCAAAGCGGCCATCTCGGCCTACGAGCGTTACGTCCGAACGTCGCGGGTGAGCGCAGCCTTTGCTGCATCCGCTGATGTGTAGATTGGCGCTGGTTCGGCCCGCAATCAAGCGCGCCAGCGACCGGGTTTTAACAGATGCCGACGTACAGAGAGGTGCTCCGGGGCAGGCGCTGATGGCCAGTAGTGGATCATTCGGCGAAGTGACCAACCCTGCGGCAGGCACAGGCGCTGCGTCTTCGGTCAGGATCAGACGCCATGGTGTCACGCGCAGCGCAACGCAGCCGCTGGTTTTGACGAGTTCAGCGAGCTGCGCAGCCTCTATTTGACCAAAGGGCGCGCCATAGAAAGTACCGAAATCATTTGATCCTGCCGTGACGGAAGACGCGGGCTTTAACCCGGGTGTATCATTCCAGTCAGATGGCAATGCCACTGATTTTAAATGTGTAGCCATGCGACGCGAAGATTGGCCACCGGTGTCCGCAAACCACTCAGCCATTTGAATTGCCGCTGAGATGGCTTCGTTTTCAGCGACAAGACACCCCATCTCGCTGCCATCTGCGCGCAAAAGAATTCCCTCGTCACAACGTTCAAGACGAATATCTGCAGAGTTGTCCTGCAACAGCGGTACAGGGCCGGTATCGATGGCAAAGCCGAATTTGGCGGGCAATTGAGGCAGGTCCGCGAGCCTTGCATAAAGCTGCTGCGCAAGGCCGTCTGTCAAATCCCCTGCACGCCAAAGTGGGGTGATCAGGATATTGCGACGCGCTTCTAAGTCGGGATCATCAGGAAGTAGTTTTAGCGCGTTTAGCTCAGCCAACAGCGCCTCGTGATCCGCTGAACGGACGCCGCGAATTTGCAGATTTGCGCGGCTTGTCAGATCGATCAGGCTGGATCCGTATTTTTGTGCGAGATCACAAAGCCCGAGGGTTTGTTCCACCGTTAAGCGAGCCATGATTGGGCGCACACGCACAACCAAGCCATCGCCTGACATCATGGGTTGATATGCGCCTGGGCACCATCCTTTGGCGGCTGGTCGCGTCATGTCAGCGCCTCTAGCTCTGCAAGAATGGAATTGCGACGAGTTTGCCAAAGGCCAGCTTCGTAGAGCGCAGCAAAGCGATCTTGCATCGCCGCGAGAGCTTGCGGATTGTTTTCCTTAAGGAATTCCACAATCGCCTCATCCCCCAAGGTCGCCTCGTGATAGGCATCAAAGAGGGCCGGGTGCACGGCATCTGCCAGATGGGCGAAGGCCGCCATATGCTCCAGAGTTGCGGCAATCTCAGCGCCACCACGGAAACCATGGCGCATCATGCCAGCCAGCCAATCCGGGTTTGTCGCGCGGGCGTGCACGACGCGGGCGACCTCTTCGTCCAAGGTGCGCGCGCGTGGCTTGGATGGGTTTGTCGCATCCAGGTGATAAAGGGCGGCATCACCGCCTGTGACGCTTTGCGCGGCTTTGAAGCCAGCCTCATGGCTGGCGTAGTCCACCGCCAAAAGGATGTCGGTTTCGGGCATATCCTGTAGGTGGACAAAACTATCCGCTGCAGCCACGCGGTCACGAATGCCGGTATGGTCTTGATGTGGCTGGTCTTTGTCCAGCGCCCAGCTAGAGGCTGAAAGCCAGGCTTGGCCTGCCTTCGATTTGGCGTCGTCGCCGTAATCTGTGAGATGCCCCATGCCCAGCCCGTAGCTGCCCGGTGCAGGTCCATAGACGCGGGGCGCGGGTGTTTCACCAGCAAATGGGTTCCAATCGGCGCTTTCTTCGCGATCTGCCAAGGCTCGGACGGCTTGGGAAAAGAGTGCAGATAGCGTTGGGAAGACATCGCGGAATAGGCCAGACACGCGCAGAGTCACGTCTAAGCGTGGGCGTTCGAGCATGGCGATGGGTAGGATTTCCACCCCGGATACACGTTCAGAGCCTTCATCCCAAACGGGTTTTGCACCCAGAAGATGCAGCGCCATGGCGAATTCTTCGCCCGCTGTGCGCATGGTCGCAGAGCCCCAGAGGTCGACGATCAGGTTTTTCGGATAGTCGCCTTCGTCCTGCAGATGCCTGCGGACGAGTTCCTCGGCAAGTTTCACGCCCTGCGCGTAAGCCGCGCGGGTTGGGACGCTGCGTGGGTCTGTGGTGAACAGGTTTCTACCCGTTGGCAGAACATCGGTACGGCCACGGTAAGGAGAACCTGATGGGCCGGCCTCTATGCGTTTTCCTTCGAGCGCCCGGATCAAGGCTTTGCGTTCGGAGCTTGCAGAAGGGGCCGCATCAAAGGCCGGTTGGTTTTCGGGCGGGCGGCCATAGATGTGCAGCCCGTCGCCGAATTGGCTTTCTTTGATGTCACAGACGAATGTGTCGATACGGGTGATCGCTTCGGCTAAAGAGGTTGCAGCGTCCATGCCCAGTTGATCGGCAAGGCCTAAAGCTTCGGCTTCGGTGCGGATGCTGTCCTGTAGGCGATCTCGGCGTTTGGGGTCTAAGCCGTCAGCGTTTGAAAACTCGTCGAGCAGGTTCTCTAAGATCGCAAACCTTTGAGGGGCTGCGCTTTCTTTCAGTGGGGGCGGGACGTGACCAAGAGTGACTGCGCCGATGCGGCGTTTGGCTTGGGCTGCCTCGCCGGGATCGTTCACGATGAACGGGTATATGACAGGGCGGTGACCAGTCAGAACTTCGGGCCAGCATTCGCCAGAAAGGGCGACGGATTTACCCGGTAGCCATTCCAGCGTGCCGTGGGCACCAACATGTGCAATGGCGTGGGTATCGAACTGGTGTTGGAGCCAGAGGTAGAAGGCGACGTAGCTATGGCGCGGGGTGCGGGCGAGATCGTGGTATTCGTCTTCGCGCTCGGCATCTGACCCGCGCTCTGGCTGCAGTGCGATCAGCAGGTTTCCACGTTGGGTGGTTGCGAAATGAAAACTGCCGTTTTCGCAAGATGGATCATCTGATGGATCACCCCAAACTTCTGACAGGTCATCCTGCAATGATTGCGGCAACTGGTTCAGCGCAGCTTGGTAGTCGGCGATGGCCCAGGTGATCTGTTCGGAGGAAAGTGCGTCTTGCAGTGGTGCACCAGCTGCAACAGTCAGGCCTTCATGGCTGAAATCCTCTGCGATGGCTTCAGCGCTTGCGATGGCGTCCAGACCAACCGCATGGGCCATGTTCCAATCCTGTCCGGGATAGGTAGAAAGCACCATGGCCACGCGTTTTTCCGCGGCTGGGGTTTGGTTCAGGCGCACCCAATGGCAGACCTTATCCGCGATGGCGGTGATGCGGTCTGCATGGGCGCGGTGACCAAATCGAGAATATTCCAGTTGCGGGTCTTTTTTGCCCGGTTCTTTGAAACTGGCCACACCTGCAAACAGGCGACCATCAACTTCGGGCAGCACCACATGCATGGCAAGATCAGAGGGGGCTAGACCACGCTCAGCTTCGGCCCAGGCTTTCCTGCGGCTCGTAGCCAGCGCCATCTGAAAGACCGGCGCATCCGTGGCATCCAGTGGTGAAGTGCCGTCCTCACCTTTTCCAGAGAAGGCTGTGGCATTCACTACGGCAGCAGGCTGAAGGGTTCGAAGCGTGTCTGCAATCCAAGCGGCGGCTTCGGGTTGCTTGAGAGTTGGCGCAAAGAGGCCTAAGACCTCATAGCCGCGGGTTTCGAACTCGTTTGCCAGTGCTTCGATTGGAGCGAGGTCCGCTGCTGTTAGGTAAGAGCGGTAGAAGGACAGTACCACCAGTGGTTTGTCAGTCTGCTGCTCGGCTTCGCAAACGCCAGAGTTAGGCCGCCATGCGCCGTGACTTGGTACGGTTTTGCTACCTATGACTGGCTTGGCATAAAGGCCTGCTGCCAATGCAAGTTGGGCAAGCGCAGCCTGCGCAGCGACGGCCCCACCTGTGTCACAGAGGTGCGATAGCCGGTCCAATGTGGATTTTGGGAGGGTGGAAACTTCGTCCAATCGGCTATCTGGACGGCCATCTGCTGGTAAGATCGCCAGTGCAACGCCCTTGCGTCGGGCTAAGTCCTGCAACTGTTGAATGCCGTAAGACCAATAGGGGATGCCACCGATCAGGCGCACCAGAATGGCTTTTGCACCTTCCAAGGTCTGCTCGACATAGGTGTCGACAGAAAGAGGGTGTTTCAATGCGGCCAGATTGGCCAGCCGCAATGTGGGCAGATCGCCATTCGCGCGATGCCAACCCGCCGCGAAAGCTCCAAGGTCACTGTCAGAGAAAGACAAAACCACCAAATCGGCCGGGCTCTGACCCAGATCCATTGGGGTTTCACTTTCCTCTAACCCGTGGCTTTCGCGAAAGACGACATGCATGGCAGTTCAAACGGCTCCGTTAGTCAACAAGTTCGCCAAGCAGCGCGGCGCGGATGGCTTCGCTGTTGATGTTGTCATGTTCAGCAATAACCACGACCTTGCCTTGGCGACCTTCTTCGGGCTTCCAAGGACGGTCAAACTGATGACGTACACGGGCACCGACAGCTTGTACAAGCAGGCGCATCGGTTTGCCTTCAATGGCCACATAACCTTTGACACGCAGGATGTTCTGTTCGTTGGCCAGGCGTTCCACGCGGGCTGCGAATTCTGCCGGGTCGGTCTGTTCTGTCAACTCGACCACGATGCTTTCAAACTCATCATGGCTGTGATCGTGGTGATGATGGTGGTGGTCTTCATGATGCGAAGGGCGCGCGTCGATGTCATCTTCGGCAGCGGCTTCCAGACCCAGAACAATGCGTGGATCAACCACACCTTCAGCCACTTCCACAACAGCGATTTTGCGCGGGGATTCCTTGGCAATCACTTCCTTGGCTTTCGCCACTCCTTCTGGACCAGCCAAATCTGGTTTGGTCAGCAGGATGATGTCAGCGCAGTTGATCTGATCCTCAAAAACCTCAGACAGAGGCGTTTCGTGATCCAACCCTTCATCCGCTTCACGCTGGGCGTCAACCGCAGCCACATCTGTTGCAAAACGACCTGCTGCCACAGCTTCAGCATCGGCCAAAGCGATTACTCCGTCCACAGTGATCTTGCTGCGGATATCAGGCCAATCAAAGGCCTTCAACAGTGGTTTTGGGAGGGCCAGACCAGAGGTTTCAATGATGATATGCTCAGGACGCGGGTCCAGCGCCATCAGGGCCTCGATGGTTGGGATGAAATCGTCAGCGACAGTGCAGCAGATGCAACCGTTCGCCAGTTCCATGATGTTTTCAGCTGGGCAATCCGGGATCGCGCAGGATTTCAGGATTTCACCATCCACACCAACATCGCCGAATTCATTCACAACGACCGCAAGGCGCTTGCCCTGTGGGTTGGTCATCAGGTGACGCACAAGCGTGGTTTTCCCGGCGCCCAAAAAGCCGGTGATCACAGTAACGGGGAGTTTTTCGAGAGTACTCATAGCAGGCTCTTATTCTGGCAGGTTCAGCGGCGGAACGCGCGCGATACAGTTTTTACGGAAATGAATAGGGCGCTCGCGCCACGGCACGATGCCATCTTCGGTGGCGGCGTATTTGGTAATACCTTCATGCACAAGCGCTGCATCATCAGCACCAGTGAAGTTGCCATAGACATAGGTCCAGCGATCAGAGCCACCACGGACGGCAACAGAGCAGCCGCTGTCGCAGTTGCTGAGGCATTCGACTTCACGCACGGTGACGTGCTCGGGCCAGTCCATGTCAAACAGGGCAGCTCCTAGTTGTGCGCCGGGGCGCGGGCCTTCAACATCTGTTGGCTGACCGGCACGACAGGTGGCGCAGACAAGCAGCTCCACCGGGGCCAGTTCTGGCGTTACATCTTTGGGCAAATTGTCTCTCCACTCCATCGGAGGGACAAGGGCGAGGGGCGGGGACGTCATACGTTTTCCCGACACCGGAACACCCCGTCCGGTTTCATGTCTTTTGTCGCTGGCAGGTCTCCCGGCTTACGGATGTCAGGCCCAATTTCATTTGGGCTCTGGTGGTGCTCTAGACCTTCCCGGCGCATTGCCAGTGGTGTGCAGAGACCTCTCCGGTCACGGTCGCGGGGGCGGCTGCGTTTCAAATTGCGTCGCAATCGTTATCGCATTCCCTTTTCACCTGCTCTAAGAACAGGAACCAACAGAACGGACATGCGCGAAGGCGCAGACTGAGTCAAGCATGGAGACCGACACCGTGAGCGATAACACCGACCAGAATACCCGCCATGCGGAGAAAATGAAGAAAATCAAAGCAGCGCGTGATCGTATGATGGCGACGAAGACCGAGGAAAAAGGACTGATTATGGTCCATACGGGACCCGGTAAAGGCAAGTCGTCTTCAGGATTCGGCATGATCATGCGGTCGATCTCGCACGGCATGCCTTGTGCGGTGGTTCAGTTCATCAAAGGGGCCATGGCGACCGGGGAACGGGCGTTTTTGGAAGAGCACTTTCCCGCAGAATGTAAGTTCTTTGTCTCTGGTGAGGGGTTCACCTGGGAAACGCAGGATCGCGAGCGCGATATTGCAAAGGCTGAAGCGGGTTGGGAAAAAGCCAAAGAGTTGATCCGCGATGAAAACATCAAGTTTGTGCTGCTGGATGAAATCAACATTGCACTGCGCAATGACTATCTGAACATCGATGACGTGGTGGATTTCTTGCTGACTGACAAGCCTGACATGACGCATGTCTGTCTGACCGGACGCAATGCGAAACCAGAGCTGATTGAAGCCGCGGATTTGGTGACCGAGATGACCTTGGTGAAACATCCGTTCCGGGATGGAATTAAGGCGCAGAAGGGTGTGGAGTTTTAATTTTCCGACGCTAGGCGCAGTCCTTAGGTTTTGAAGAACAGGTAAATCATGACCAAAGCCATTATGATCCAAGGCACCGGCTCAAACGTTGGCAAGTCCATGTTGGTGGCTGGCCTGTGCCGGGCCGCTGTTCGCCGTGGGCTTTCGGTTGCTCCGTTCAAGCCGCAGAATATGTCGAACAACGCAGCTGTGACCTCCGATGGCGGCGAGATCGGGCGGGCTCAGGCGTTGCAAGCCTTGGCCTGTAAGGTGTCGCTTACGGTGCATATGAACCCTGTGCTGTTGAAGCCTGAAACCGATGTCGGATCGCAAGTTGTGGTGCAGGGCAAACGGCTGACCACTGTAAAAGCACGCGAGTATGCGAAGCTCAAGCCACAGCTCATGCAGAGTGTACTTGAGAGTTTTAACTTGCTGAAATCGCAATACGATCTGGTGATCGTCGAGGGCGCTGGCAGCCCTGCTGAAGTCAATCTACGCGCTGGCGACATTGCCAATATGGGCTTTGCTGAGGCAAGCGATACGCCTGTGATCCTTGCAGGAGATATTGATCGGGGTGGCGTGATTGCGCAGATTGTAGGCACTCAAGCTGTTATCGATCCAGAGGATGTAGCGCGGATCAAAGGATTTTTGGTCAATAAATTCCGGGGTGATCCAAGCCTGTTTGATGATGGCTATGCCATGATTGAAAAACACACAGGCTGGCCGGGATTTGGTGTGCTTCCCTATTTTGCCGAGGCTTGGAAGTTGCCCGCCGAGGATGCATTGGACATTCGAAGCTCTGATCAAGACGGGCAATTCCACATCGTCTGTCTGGGTCTCTCGCGGATTGCGAATTTTGACGATCTTGATCCGCTGGCGCAGGAGCAAAATGTGCGTTTGACCATGCTGCGCGCTGGTCAGCCCATACCCGGAGACGCGGATCTGGTGATCATACCGGGCAGCAAATCAACCCGTGGGGACTTGGCTTTTCTAATTGAACAAGGCTGGGACATTGATTTGCAGGCCCATCTGCGTCGAGGCGGCAAAATCTTGGGTATTTGCGGGGGCTATCAGATGCTGGGACAAAGCATTTCTGATCCAGAGGGAATTGAAGGGCCAGCTGGGGGAACCGCTGGGCTTGGGATGCTGGATGTCACAACCCTGATGACGTCTGACAAACGATTGACCGAGACACAGGCCACACATGTTGCCTCCGGACAGGAGTTTTCAGGGTATGAGATCCACATCGGCCGGACAGAGGGCAAAGACTGCACACGTCCTTTTGCAACTGTTGAAGGGCGCGACGAAGGTGCGACCTCGGTGAATGGCGCTGTGATGGGCAGCTATCTGCACGGCATGTTTGCAGATGATGGGTTCCGGCGGGCCTTCTTAACCTCATTGGGTGCCCAGGCAGGTAACACAAGCTACGCGCAAACTGTCGAGACCACCTTGGACGCTTTGGCCGACCATATCGAAGCGCATTTGGATGTCGAGGGCATCTTGGCCGCAGCACGTTAGGTTACAAGCGAGTCTTGCAGCTTGTAAATCAAGGCTGCATAAGGAATAGTGCCTCAGACTTCCGGAGCCTGAGCCATGCGCGCCATCGCGTTGTTTTGCCTGATCTTTTCTGCGCTGCCGCTCAAGGCAGATGTAACGGTATTTGCCGCCGCGAGCCTGCGAGGGGCGTTGGATGAGGTGAACGCGGCTTATGAGGGCAAAGTGATTACGTCTTTTGCAAGCAGTGCAGCCTTAGCGCGCCAAATCGCACATGGGGCGCCAGCGAATGTCTTCATTTCGGCCAATCCAGATTGGGTGGCCTATCTTGAAAACGATCCCCTTGTTGATTTGCAGTTGCCTCAAAACATTCTCAGCAATCAATTGGTGCTGATCGCCGCTGCAGGTGCCAAAGACATCAACCTGAACAGCCTGCCACAGAATTTGAAGGGTCGTAGTTTGGCGATGCCTCTGGCGAATGCGGTTCCGGCGGGCATTTATGGCAAAGAGGCGCTGGTAAATCTTGATCTTTGGCAGGCAGTACAGCCGCACCTTGTGCAAACGGACAATGTGAGGGCAAGTTTGGCTTTGGCGTCATTGGGCGAGGTTGATTACGCTTTGGTCTATCAGACCGATGCCTTGGCAGATGGAAATGTGCGTGTTGTGGATCATGTGCCAGTCGAGTTGCATCAGCCTATTCGCTATGTCGCTGCGCAAATCGGTGAGGGCGTTGAAGCTTCGGAATACATGGCATTTGTTGCTTCAAGTGAAGCGCGTTCAATTTTTCTGAGACACGGGTTTCTAGCACCCAGCGAGGCTAAGTGATGTACGCGGTTTTCTTAAGCCCCGAAAGCTGGTCCGCGGTTGTATTATCCTTGCGGGTGTCTTTGGTGGCGACGATCGTCAGCCTGCCTTTGGCTATCTGGATAGCTCATTTGTTGGCGCGCAAGGAATTTTGGGGCAAGTCGCTGCTCAATGGGCTTGTACATCTGCCATTGGTCTTGCCTCCGGTCGTTACAGGCTATTTGCTTCTGATCACCTTTGGGCGACGCGCCCCGATTGGTCAGTTTCTGGAACAGACCCTTGGTATTGTCTTGGCCTTTCGTTGGACGGGCGCAGCCTTGGCTGCGGCCATAATGGCCTTTCCATTAATGGTTCGCGCGATCCGTTTGGCCATCGAGTCTGTTGATCCCAAACTTGAAGAAGCCGCTGCGACCCTTGGCGCAGGTCGCTGGTTTACTTTTACACATGTGACCCTGCCATTAATCTTGCCCGGCGTTATCGCAGGCAGCGTTTTGGGCTTTGCCAAAGCGATGGGAGAGTTTGGCGCGACCATTACATTTGTAAGCAATATTCCCGGCCAAACTCAAACCGTACCTTCTGCAATCTATGCGGCGTTGCAGGTGCCTGGCCAAGAGGGGGATGCTTTCAAACTGGTCAGCCTGTCCGTGATTTTGGCCATGGGGGCACTTTTGGTGTCTGAAGCTTTGACCCGCAGACATAGACGCAGGGTGATGCCCTCATGACGCTTTCGGTATCCATCAGCAGCAATCTTGATCAATTTGCGCTGGAAGTTGATTTTAAGCTGACCTCAGGCGTGACCGCTATTTTTGGTGCTTCTGGGGCCGGTAAGACCACAGTCATCAACACGATTGCAGGTCTGCATCGCCCGGATCGTGGGCATATCTCATTTCAGGACGAGATCTTGTTTTCATCTGAGGCCAAAGTGAATGTGCCAACAGTACAGCGACGCTTTGGATATGTGTTTCAGGACCATCGCTTGTTCCCGCACATGACGGTTGAGGCCAACCTTACATTTGCACAACGTGCGCGTCGCCGTCGCCGCGACCCTGCGCAATTTGCGCGTATCGTTGAAATGTTGGGGCTAGGTAATTTTCTGAAACGCTATCCAGTCGATCTGAGTGGAGGAGAGAAGCAAAGGGTCGCGATTGGGCGCGCACTTTTGTCAGATCCGCATGTGTTGCTGCTAGATGAACCACTTGCCTCACTTGATCAGGGGCGCCGCGAGGAAATTCTGCCCTATCTTGAACGACTCAGAGATCACGCTGAAACACCGATGATTTATGTGAGCCATTCTGTTAGCGAAGTTGCACGGCTTGCCAATCAGGTGGTGTTGATCAACCAAGGGCAACAGATGACTGTTGGGCCGGTTGGCGAAGTGTTCTTGGACCCTGAGACCACATCCATCATGCGAGAAACAGATATTGGTGCCGTGCTTTTTGCGAAAGTCAAAGCCCATCACGACGATGGTGTGACGGAATTTGATGCGGCGGGCGGGCAGTTGTTTCTGTCCAAAACCGTTGGCCAAATCGGAGATATTCAGCGCGTGCGCATACGCGCGCAGGACGTGATGCTTTCTCTGACACGCCCTCAGCAGATTTCTGCTTTGAATATTTTGGCCGCAGAAGTGTTAACGATCTCGCAGGGCGCAAATGTGCTTGTTGGGTTGAAATGTGGATCAGATCGACTGCTAGCGCGGATCACGGAACGGTCGTTGAAGGCCTTGAATTTGACCGTTGGACAAAATGTCTTTGCGATCCTAAAAACCGTATCAATCGCGCGTACTGATGTCGGCGCGCCGTGAACGGCTTTGAAAACCTATATATTTTCTGCATACAATAGTATACTGATTGATGTGAGATCAGTGCAAACCATGTGAGAACTTCCAGATGGAACTTTGGATAGCCTTGGCGATGGGCGCGGCGATGTTTCAGGCCGTGCGCTTTATGCTGCAAAAACATCTCAGTGAAATCAAACTGAGTGCGGCCGGGGCAACCTTTGCGCGATTTGTATATTCAGCGCCGCTCGCGGTTCTGATTGGGTTGATCTATTTGCAATTTGACGTAACGCCGGTCGGCGAATTGTCTGGTGCGTTTTGGCTTTATGGCGCGATTGGTGGTTTTGCTCAGATCGCGGGGACCGTTTTAACCGTCATGTTGTTTGGACGACGCAATTTTGCGGTCGGTCTGACCTTTAAAAAGACTGAGGCCATGATGGCCGCAGTCATTGGGTTCTTGTTTCTTGGTGATGTGATTTCAGCCTTTGGCTTTGTTGCCCTTTGTTTGGGCTTGGCTGGTGTTTTGGTTCTGTCAGGCCCGATCAAAGGCGAGGGCCCGATGTGGCGCCGGATCCTATCGCCGTCTACGGTTTTGGGCATATCTGCGGGACTGGCTTTTGGTATCTCGGGCGTGGCCTATCGGGCAGCCAGTCTTACGATATCCAGCCCAGACCCGTTTGAACGCGCAATTGTCACTTTAGCCGCCGTCACAACGCTGCAAATGGTAGGCATGGCAATCTGGCTTTGGTTGCGGGATCGTCCTGAACTGGGCCGCGTATTTAGCACTTGGCGAACTGCAAGTTTTGTTGGTGTCACCAGCCTTGCAGGATCATTTTGTTGGTTTGCAGCCTTTACCTTGCAGAATGCAGCCTACGTGAAAGCGGTCGGTCAGATCGAGTTGATCTTTGGCATTGCGGCGTCGACTTTGGTGTTTTCCGAAAAGATCACAAAGCGCGAAATCTTGGGTATGGTTTTGATTGTGGCAAGCGTTTTGTGTCTGGTGTTGCTGTCGCACTAAAGATCAGCCGCCTAGATCCTCTTTGGTTGGCGCGCGGCCATAAAGGCGGGTAAAAAGACCGGCCTCTTCAGTGTTTTTGAAAAACGGCACAGACGCTGGTGGGCCGACATGATCCAGCTGACCTTCTAGTTCCGCCAAAACCACTTCGGTGATAAACGGCAGATCAAAGCTGCGCGCTTGGGAGAGAGGCACCCATTGCAGATGGGATAGCTCGTCACTAGCGCGGGAGAAATCATCAAGGTCACCCGTTAGATCAGTGGCATCAACTATGAAGAACCGCGCATCAAACCGACGAGGGCGGCCCGGAGGGGTGATGGCGCGGAACATGAAATGCAAATTTTTGGCATGGGGGAGGTGCCCCGTTTGCGCGTAGTCCGCCCAATCAGGGCCGGGTTGCGCAGGCCACTCTGCCTTTGTACCGAGAACAAGACCTGTCTCTTCCCAAAGCTCACGAATGGCTGCCGCAAAAAGAGCAGAGCCAATCGTGGAAGCCGTTTCCAGGCGCAGGTCCTCCAACAGGCGGTTTTGGTTGACGTCATCGGGCGCATTGGCCAGCGGAACATGATGATCCTCGGGATCAACGGCACCGCCAGGAAACACAAATTTATTGGGCATAAAGGCCGCTTTTGAGCCGCGTTGCCCCATCAGCACCTTGGGATCATGCGCGCGATCTCTGATCACAATGACGGTCGCTGCGTCTCGGATTGCCGATTTGTCGATGCTCATGCAGACACGCCTTTCTGTTCATTCAAAGGCGTTCCTAGGGATCACCGATCAGTCTTTTGCCCAATGGTAGGCTAAGATCACACCTTTTAATCTAGGCAAAAGGTAAAGCCCCAGCGCCGCACATCCAACTGCAAATCCAGTCAAAAGGATCAAAGGGTCGGGACGTAACTTTGCTAAAATCACATGGGACAAAGGAACCATGATGAGCGCGACCAGAATGATCGTTAGAAAGATTGGTACGTCGTTCCCTTCCGTTTGGCGCAGATCTTCGCGACAGACCGTGCAATGCGGTCTGACGTCTAGATAAGAACGCATCATCGGTCCGCGCCCACAGCACGGGCAACGGCGGCGCCAGCCCCGGAGCAAAATCCGCCCAAGTGGGCGTTCGACAGTTATACCAACTAAACTATTCACAGTTCCCTCGCTTCTCATTGGTCATCTGCGTGTGATCAGGGGCGACTTAAAGGGGAATGCCCAAGCCCGCGTCCCCGTGTCGCAATCCGCCCAATTGGCCGCGCAAAAAACAGTCGCAGGTGACTAGATTTTGGAAATTTTCAAAAAAGTTTCGATTTCTGCGACGGAAACCGCAGGCGCGCGCGTTTGACTTTATGAAAACGGGCAGCAAGCCGGTTTCAAAAAATTGAAAAAAGGAACCTGACTATGAAACGTGCAGTATTGATCTCTGGTGTGACCGCAATGGCCCTGGCTCTGACCGCGGGTGTGGCATCTGCGAAGGGTGGTCATGGCAAACATGGCCCTCGCGTGAGCTTTGAACAGCTTGACGTAAATGGCGATGGCCAGATCACCAAAGATGAAATCGCAGCAGCAGCCACAGCGCGCTTTAACGAAGCGGATACAAATGGCGACGGCAACCTATCAGCAGAAGAGCTGGCCGCTGCTTCCGAACGCGCCAAAGAAGAGCGGATCGCCAAAATGATCGAAAAGCGTGACGAAAACGGTGATGGCGTCTTGAGCCAAGCCGAGATGCAGCCAAAAGAAGACCGCACCGATAAGATGTTTGAGCGCATGGATGAAAACGGCGACGGTGTGATCAGCGCTGAAGAATTCGAAGCGGCGAAATCAAAGCGTAAAGGCAAACGCGGCGATAAAGGCAAAAAAGACGAAAGCAACGACGGCTAACTGATAAATCCTGCGGTGCCCGGGGTATTCCCGGGCGCGTGCAATAAGATTGATGCGGGATGATGAACCCGCTACTCCAACAGGGATGGATATGCCGCGAGATAGCTTTCAAGACGTAAGCGACGAGGCGCTTTTGGTATTATATGCCAATGGCGAACCTCAAGCCGCGCGCGTTTTGACATTGCGTTTGACACCGAAGGTGATGGGGCATGCTTATCGGATGCTCGGTGATCGTGCAGAGGCCGAAGATGTGGCGCAAGAAGCGTTGATCCGGCTGTGGAAACTCGCCCCTGAATGGCGCCAAGGTGAGGCTAAAGTCACAACGTGGTTGTACCGGGTGGTTGCAAATCTTTGCACAGATCGCCTGCGCAAAACGCGCGGTGTGGATTTGGATGCAATCCCTGAGCCTGAGGACGGGGCCGCTAGTGCTGCAGAACAGTTGCAGCATAAATCACGGCTGGATGCGCTTCAGGCGGGGTTGAACACATTGCCAGATCGGCAAAAACAGGCGGTGATTCTGCGCCATATCGAAGGGTTGAGTAACCCGGCAATTGCAGAGATCATGGAGATCGGCGTTGAAGCCGTCGAGAGCCTAACCGCAAGAGGAAAACGCGCCCTAGCCAATGCATTGGCTGGTCGCAAAGAGGAACTGGGGTATTCTGATGGCTGATAAAATGGCGCAAGACCCGAATATGGATGATCTGATGGACACGCTTTTTGCTGAAGCAAAGGGTGATGCTGCCGGGGTGCCCTCTGACGACTTCATGGCCCGTGTATTGGCCGATGCGGAAGCTCTGCAACCGGCTGCAGTGGATCTGACTGAACCTGTTAAACCGCGCGGTTTGCTGCAGGTGTTGTTTGAGACAATCGGGGGCTGGCAAGGAACTGGTGGATTGGTTGCCGCAACAATGGCAAGCGTGTGGATCGGATTTTCAGGTGCTGACGTTCTAAGTGTGGAGGGTCTGCAGGCGGTAGTGTCAGGAGATACGGATTTCTACCTCTCTGATCTGGGTGGTGATTTTAGCTTTGATTTTGGGGAAGGATGAGGACATGACTGACGAAACACCGACACCCAAAGCGGCGCCTAAGGCCCCTATGCGCCGCAGCCTTCGTGTGCTTTTATTTGCCTCACTGGCTGCGAACCTGATCGTGGTTGGTCTGGTGGCGGGCGCGGTTTTTGGCAACGAAAAGCAAAATGCCAAACCACCGCGTGATGCTGACTTTATGGGGGCCTATACGCGGGCCTTGCCAAAAGAAGATCGTCGCGCGATTGGCCGATTGATCCGCGATCATCACCGCCAGTCAGGAATTTCTCGTAGTGCCGCGCGTCAGGAATTCCAGGCTATGCTCGCGCTTATTCGCGCAACGCCGTTTGATGCAGATGCAATGGAGCAGCGCATGTCAATTCAGGCACAGGCCGCCTTTACACGCCGCGAAGCTGCGCAGCAGTTTTGGCTGGATAGGGTGGCTGGCATGACGGATGCAGAGCGACTGGACTATGCGGATCAAATTGAGGCACAATTGAAACGCGTGCCACGTGACGGTGGAGGCCGCAAAAAGCCTTAAACTTAACTCAGAGGTCTGGATTAACGCCTTAGGCAGGAATTTTAGCAAACCTTACCTGATCCCGACCTCGAAGCTTTGCATCATAAAGTGCTTTGTCGGCCTGTTCGATCAAAGCCTCGACAGATTTGGCTTTAAACCCGCTGCCGGCCATCACAACGCCCAGGCTTATTGTGATTTGTACCGAGGTGTTCTGACCCGGTATGCGAAACGGCGTGTCGCGGATACGCGCACAAAGGCGCGCTGCGGCTTCATCCGCGCGCAGCGCCGGAGTGTGAGGCAAGGCGATTAGGAATTCTTCACCGCCGATGCGAGCCACAAGATCCAAGGCACGCAGGCTGTCGCGCAATCGACAGGCGGTTTCGGTCAACACAGCGTCTCCCGCTGCGTGCCCGTAGCGATCATTCACCAGTTTGAAATGATCTAAATCAGCCAAAATGATTGCGAATTGCTGCCGCTTTGATTTGGATTGCAGGCATATCCGATTGATTTGGGGTAAGGCGTATCGGCGGTTAAAAAGACCTGTTAGAGGATCGGTGACAGCGGCTTCCAGCCCGATATTTACATGATCCCGCAGACGATCAGAAAGGCGTTTCTGAGACACCAGCCGGGAAACGCGCAGGGCCATTTCATGAGGATCAAATCCGAATGCCATGACGTCGTGCGCCCCAAGGTCCATTGCGTCGACAATCGTGCGGCGGTGATCATCTTCGACCACCACCAGAATGCCAGCATTTCGTGTTGACGCCCTGGCACGGATTTCTGCAACCAAACGCAACGCTTGATCAGGCTGCGCGCTGTCCACGGCGATGACAAAGACATCGGGTGCCGGTGCACCTGAGATATCTTTCAGAGTTTCCGTATGCACCTTTGGCACAAGCTTAAACGGCACCATCCCCTTCAAGACCGCGGACCAGCGCACCGAGCTGGCGCTATCTGGTGTTGCCAAGTGAATACGGGCCTGTTTTTTAAATCCCGCTTGATTTTCAGCAAAGCCAAAAGCGCGCGTGGTTTTCTGGCGCTGATGATGTTCTTCGGCGCTTTCATGGGTGCGTAAAAGGCTGCGTAACCGGGCCAAGAGAACCACATGATCAATCGGACGCACAAGAATATCGCTGACCCCCGCAGCGAGGGCACGTAGGCGCGTGTCTCGGTCCTGATGATTGCAGAGCATTAAGATTGGTAAATGCGAGGTTCTGGGGTTGGTCCGAATGTCCTTGCAGAATTGGATTGAATCCCGATCTTCAAGATGACCATTTACCAAAACCAAATCGGTGGGCGTGTCGTGCAACCGTTTTAACGCCTCATCTGTATTAGCCGCTTGCTGGACATCATAGTAGACATCACTCAGCTTGGCCTTCAGAACGATACGGTTGGTTGCGATATTGTCCACGATAAGAAGTTTGCCAGGCATCATTGGGGTCCTTGCCAATTGATGCACTCCATTTGTAAGGACATTGGTTAAGAAACCATTTCGAAGGTTAATAAAATTGTCTTATTCGGTAGAAGCTGCAGAAACTCTTGCTCTTCAGGCGCTTAGCTGGCTGGCGGGCCATGATGAATTGATGCCGGTCTTTCTAGGAGCCACAGGCGCATCCATTGAAGATTTGAAATCGGGTGCAAACGACCCCGCTTTCTTGGGTTCTGTACTGGATTTTATCACCATGGATGATCAATGGGTCGTTGAATTCTGTGACCTGCACAAGCTTGATTACTCGGCCCCCATGATGGCCCGCCAAACCCTTCCGGGCGGCGGTCAGGTCCATTGGACATAGTTCGGCAGTCATACGATAATGAATTGCGAGGCCTTTTATGAATATCCAAGCCCTGTTGTTTGATAAAGATGGCACCCTGTTTGATTTTGAAAAAACGTGGAATGCTTGGTCATTGGGGATCATTCGCCACTATGCAAATGGCAGCGCAGCACTGGCAGATCGCATCGCAACTGCCATTGGGTTTGACCTTGAAAATCAGTGTTTTCAGCCAACGAGCCCAGTGATTGCTGGCACCAATCGACAGGCAGCTGAGCTCTTGGCTTCGGCTTTACCAGACCCAGATGTGGCCCAAATTGAACAGTATCTGGCGGAAAGCGCAGTGAATGCGCCTTTGGCACCGGTTGTTGCCTTGGACCCGTTGTTGCGTGGGTTTCGACAGCTTGGGCTAAAACTCGGCGTTGTGACAAATGACACAGAACGTGGCGCGCGCGCGCATTTAGAGGTGGCCAAGGTTCTTCACATGTTTGATTTCATCGCAGGCCACGACAGTGGAATTGGTTCAAAACCTGACCCAGATCCGCTGCTGGCCTTTGCGCAACAACAAGATCTATCACCGACGCGGGTCGCCATGGTAGGTGACAGCACACATGATCTGATCGCTGGCAGACGTGCAGGCATGGTGACAATAGGCGTGCTTACCGGCATGGCGACTGAAGCCGACTTGGCACCTTATGCCGATGTGATCTTGCCAGATATCGGTTATCTTCCAAAGTGGTTGGAAACAGCCTAAATCCTTGCAAAGTAAAAGTAATCGTCGCTAGGATATGGTGCAATCGAATGAGGGCAGCATGACCGAACTTGAGCAGGACAAAAATCTAAACCAACAGCACCTCTGGATGAGTATCCTGGGAGCGTTGGCAGGTCTTTCGATGTGGGTACTGTTTGAGTACCTGCCCGATGCAATCGAAAACGATCGACTTTTGTTATGGAGCGCAAGTGCAACGGTCGGTTTTTTTGTTCTGTCGTTTGCCTTGCTGGGAAGCTTGAGATGGCAGCGCGCGCTGATCGCAGCGGCATTGGCTGCTGCTGCAGATGCTTCCCTTTTATTCTGGGCCAGTGAACGGTTTTCCAATCTCGATCAAATGATCGACCACAGCTACGTAATCCTTGCCTGGGGTGTGATTTTGTTCATCGGAGCCCCGTTTATCGTCGCTGCGCTATTGCGGCGCATACGCGACTACACTTTGCTCTTTGATACCTCTTGGAATATCGTCGTGCGTTATATCGCGGCATGGATCTTTGTCGGGATCTTCTGGGGGCTGCTGATGCTGTCCAATGAGCTGCTAGGTATCGTGGGTATAAGCGTTATCGAAGACCTCTTGGATTTTGATCCAGTGCCCTATGTGCTTTCTGGCACAGCGCTTGGAATTGCGCTGTCGGTGGCTCAGGATCTAAAGGCCTATGTTTCACCCTATCTGCCATTGCGTTTGTTTCGACTGTTGTTGCCGATGGTGCTGGTGGTCGTGGCGATCTTTATTGCAGCGCTGCCGCTGCGTGGCCTGTCTGGTCTGTTTGGGAGTTTTTCAGCCGCCGCCACCTTAATGAGCGTGGCAATTTCTGCGATATTCTTGGTCAGCTCCGCCTTGGATCGTGTTGATGAAGATGGGGTCCAATCCAAATTCATGCGCTTAGTCACACGTGGCATGGCGTTGCTGCTGCCAGTTCTCGCAGGGTTGGCGATCTGGGCGATTTGGCTGCGTGTTTCTGAGTATGGATGGACGCCGGAGCGGATTGCGGCGAGTTTGGCGGCTTTGATGGTATTCGCCTATGCGGTTTTGTACGGGCTAGCCGTTTTACAAAAACGAGCCTGGCGCGTGATGATCAGGCAGGCCAATATCGCGATGGCGGTTATGGTTTTGTTCCTCGCAGCCCTTTGGATGACGCCATTGATGAATGCGCAGAAGATCTCGGTTGAGGCGCAGCTTGCTCGCTATACTTCGGGGATATCCAACGTCGAAAACATCCCGGCCTGGGCTCTGACTCATGAATGGGGAATTGCCGGAAAGGAAGCGATCCAGAGACTTCAAGAATTGGATGAAAACAGGCACGCGGATTTGCATGCGCGATTGGATCGCGCCAAAGAGTTAAGTCGGTGGGAATTTAACAAAAATGACGATTCTCTGACGGTTAAAGAGTTGGCTGGGACAGTGCAGGAGCATCTCCAGGTCTGGCCTGAGGGATACTCTGTGCCAGACGGGTTCTTTAGCGACTTGGGGCGGTATCGGTTGGAACGCTGGACTGAGGCCTGCGCGCGAGATATCGAACGCCCTTGCGTGATGATTGTTGGGCCGTTTGGATTTCAAGGCGTTGAAAATGTGATCTTTATCTCGCCTCAAATTCAGGACGGGGCGACCATATTTAGCATGGATATCGTCGAGGGGGCTCTGCAAAATATAACCACATTGCAGGTCTCAATAGCTGAAAACGCGCTGAGTGATAATGCCTATCGCCAAATTCTGTCTGGGGGTTACCGCATTGGGCCAGCACAACGTCAATCGCTATGGATTGGCGAGCAAGAAATAGATAGTGAAAATTGAAGATATTGGAATTATCTTAAGACCCTCATGAGACAGTGACTTCCACCTAGAAGTGAGGTCACAATGCACGGGCTGATCAATAAAGCGTTTCAATGTTTTGTCGTGGACATACGCGGTCAAGACAGATGGAATTCTGTTGCACAAAACGTAGGACTAGAAAGCCCGAATTTTGAGGTCATGTGGCACTATGATGACCAGATCACCGAGGATGTGGTTGCCGGAATTGCAAGAGTGCTGCAATTGCCAGAACAGGTCGTTCTAGAAGATGTCGGGACCTACCTGGTAAGCCATCCGAATGCTGAAGCTTTGCGACGGCTGCTTAGGTTTAGCGGTGGATCGTTCCTTGAATTTTTGCACTCACTAGACGATCTGCAAGCGCGCGCGCATTTGGCCTTGCAGGATTTGGATATGCCACATCTTGAGCTTCTTGAATTCAGTGAGCGTGATTATGTCCTGCGCTGCCATCATCCCTATTTGGGCTTCAGTTATATTGTCATGGGGGTTCTGCGCACCATGGCAGATGATTATGGTGCGTTGGTTTTGCTTGAACATCAAGAAGATGAAAGCGGCATTGGATTAATCAGAATCCAGCTGGTCCAAGAGAGCTATAGTGTCGGCAAAAGATTTGCACTTGGGGCGAAGTCCGCATGAACATTCAGGTGCCGAAAATCGAAATGTCAGACGCTTTAGATGTGCTTTGCCCGATGCATGTGCAGCTTGATGCAGAGGGGCGCATTTCACATGTCGGCCCGACGTTGCAAAAGCTGCAGCGCGGAGAGAAGTTTGAAAATAGGCCCTTTTTTGAGGTCTTTAAACTGTTGCGGCCGATTGGTTTGAAAACCATTGAACATTTGATCACAGCACATGGTGAACGCATCCATCTGCGCATAAAGCGGGATCCAGATACAGTTTTGCAAGGCGTTGTTATCCATGACCCAACTGGTTCCGGCACATTGATTAATCTGAGTTTTGGGATCAGCGTATTGGATGCGGTACGGCGCTATGACCTGACGAATACCGATTTTTCGGCGACAGATCTCACGATTGAGTTGCTGTTCTTGGTCGAAGCAAAATCTGCAGCAATGGAGGCGTCGCGCAGTCTGAACGAACGTTTGGAGCGAGCTCGTAATGAAGCCCAAACTTTAGCGTCGACGGATTCCCTTACTGGATTAAAAAATCGACGCGCGGTTGAAAAAATCATGTCCCGAAAGCTTTTGGATTGCGCGCCTTTTAGTTTGATGCAGTTGGATCTCGACTATTTCAAAGTGGTCAATGACACTTATGGCCATGCTGCTGGGGATCGGGTTTTGCAGCGGGTCGCACAAATACTGACTGCCGCGGTGCGTGAGCAGGATCACGTGGCGCGGATTGGAGGGGATGAGTTTGTCATCATTTTGCACGGGGATGTCAGCAAAACCCGGATTGCAGAGATTTCTGAAAATTTGATCGAGCAACTCAACAAACCAATTCCATATGAAGGAAATCACTGCAAAATCTCAGCAAGCATTGGGGTATCTCAAGTTGAAGAATCCGTACCAAGATCGATGGATCAAGTGATGCAGGAGGCAGACCGAGCGCTTTACTTAAGTAAAGACAATGGGCGTAGCCAATTTGTTATTTTTGACGATCCTGGGGGAGAAAGCAGTGGCAGCCCGTAGGGGAATCGAACCCCTCTTTCCAGGTTGAAAACCTGGCGTCCTAACCGATAGACGAACGGGCCACTTAACACTTTATTTTGGAAGTCCTTCATAAGAAAGGATATTCCAACTTCGATGGCAGCCCGTAGGGGAATCGAACCCCTCTTTCCAGGTTGAAAACCTGGCGTCCTAACCGATAGACGAACGGGCCAAATCGAAGCGTGAGGCGGTATTTATGCAAAGCGCCTCAGCGGCGCAAGTGGAAATTCACGGCAACTCGAACTTTTTTTGAACCTCTGCGTCAGAGGCCTTCAGCTGCTGGGAGTAACCTGTTTCTAAGCGACTGAGGCGTCTTCCAACCGCAGTTGAACGGACTGTCGCCCACCCCAAGTATTGATGTCCAATCGACCGGCCAAATGGAACCGCTTGCCGCCGTGATTCTCCAAAGCCGTACCGATCGGGGTATCATATGCGCCAAAACAAATCGCTTCTAAGCGCGCAGACAGGCCGTCGCTAAAAGTGACTTTGAGGTGGCTGTCGCCAATGCGTTTGGCAAAGCGAATTTCCACATCTGGAAACGCAAATCTTGGGGCAGGAGCGCCTGCACCAAACGGGCCTGCGGTTTCCAGTTGGTTGACCAAATCAAGCGATGCGGCGCCAGGCATTAACATACCATCCAGTTTCAGATCAGCTGGACCAATAGTACCTGCGCCTTGCTTATCAAGCAGCTCTGCAAGCCGTGCCATGGCTGATTCAAGCTGGTCACGCATCACAGTGAGGCCAGCAGCCATTTTGTGGCCACCGCCTTTTACCAAAAGGCCTTCTGCGGCAAGTTTTTGGATCGAGGCCCCAAGATCAATGCCCGCCACAGAGCGACCAGAACCTTTGCCTTCGTCCCCATCAAAGCCAATCACAACTGCTGGCCGGTTGGTGGATTCCTTCAAGCGACTGGCTACGATGCCCACAACACCTGGGTGCCAGCCATCCGCAGCAGCCCAGACGAGCGGCGCATCCAATCCACGGTCTTCAGCCTGTTCCATCGCTGCAGCGCGCACACCAGATTCTATGTCGCGTCGTTCGGTGTTCAATTGATCCAATCGTTCAGCTAATGCCGACGCTTCGTGCGGATCAGCGGTAGCCAATAGGCGCGCACCAAGGTCCGCTTGCCCAATCCTCCCGCCAGCATTGACGCGCGGGCCAAGCAAAAATCCAAGGTGATAGCTGGAGGGTGCAGTATCCATGCGGGACACATCCGCTAGGGCGACAAGCCCGGCGCGTTCGCGGCGCGCCATCACCTTGAGCCCTTGGCGCACCAAGGCGCGATTTACCCCGACCAAGGGCGCGACATCAGCCACGGTCGCAAGGGCCACCAGATCAAGCATTGCCATCAAATCGGGACCCTGTGCGTCCTCAGCACGCATTTGGCGGTTGGCTTCAACAAGCATTAAGAAAACCACCGCTGCCGCGCATAGATGGGCGAGGGCGCCGTCTTCATCTTGGCGGTTTGGGTTCACGACAGCGTGGCAATCAGGCAGGGTTTCACCGCCCAAGTGGTGATCAAGGACAATCACCTCTGCGCCGACGGCCGCAGCAATCGGGCCATGCGAAAGCGTGCCGCAGTCCACACAAATGATCAGATCATGAGAGCCCGCGAGTTCTGCCATGGCCGCTTCATTTGGCCCGTAACCTTCATCGATCCGGTCAGGTACATAGAGCGTGGCCTGCCGGTTCATGGCGCGCAGCCAAACCAGCAACAGGGCTGCCGAGCTGCCACCATCCACGTCATAGTCGGCAAAAATAGCGATCTTTTCTTGCCGCTTCACAGCCTGTAGAAATCGCGCTGCGGCGTATTCCATATCTTTGAGGCTGCGCGGGTCTGGCAATAGATCACGCAGCGCCGGGGCTAGAAAGTTTTCGGCTTCATGCGCAGGAATGCCCCGCCGTGCCAAAATCTGACACAGGGCGCGGGGCAGGGTCGTGTTTTGCTCTAATGCTTCCGCACTTCGGTCAATTTCAATTGAAGGGCCTACCCAGCGGCGGCCCGTCAAAGAGCTGGAAACATTTAGAAAATCACTCATTCCGCTGGTTTGACTGAATCCACGGGTGTCCGGTACGTCATGCGACGGACGGACCCAGATTTTGAACGCATCAAGAGTGTTGTGGTTTCAAGCCAGCCGGGTTCGCGTTTGATACGTGGCAACAAAGAGCCGCCTGTGACGCCGGTGGCTGCGAAAATAACATCCGCAGTGACCATGTCATCGCGTGAATAGATGCGGTCCAAATCTTCTATGCCCGCTTTGCGCGCGCGCGCCTTTTCGTCTTCGTTGCGGAACAGCAAGCGACCGGAAATTTGCCCGCCCATGCATTTCAACGCGGCTGCGGCCAAAACGCCTTCGGGTGCACCCCCAGAGCCCATATACATATCTATTCCTGTGGTCGCGCTATCGGCGCAGTGCATCACACCCGCGACATCACCGTCTGTGATCAAGCGGATAGATGCACCCGTACTACGCACTTCTTCGATCATGTCTTCATGGCGCGGGCGCTCAAGAATACAGACGGTTATGTCCTTTGGCATGCAGCCTTTTGCAGTGGCCAAAGCAGACACGCGGGTTGCTGGTGGCATGTCGAGGGTCACAATGTCGGTCGGGTAGCCAGGGCCGATGGCCAGTTTGTCCATATAGACATCAGGTGCGTGCAGCATGGAGCCACGCGGGCCCATCGCGATCACGGTCAAGGCATTTGGCATGTCTTTGGCTGTCAACGTAGTGCCTTCCAGCGGATCCAAGGCGATATCAACCCCCGGACCGTTGCCTGTGCCAACTTCTTCGCCAATGAACAGCATCGGCGCTTCGTCGCGTTCGCCCTCACCGATGACTACGACACCTGCAATATCCAATAAGTTCAACTGTTCGCGCATCGCATTGACGGCAGCTTGGTCAGCGGCTTTTTCGTCACCTCGTCCAACGAGGTTGGCGGATGCCAGCGCGGCTTGCTCAGCCACACGGGCCAATCCAAGCGATAGCAAACGGTCATGGAATTCAGGCTGAGTGCTCATGGGGCGCCTCCTTACAATGCTTTTATGAAATAGGTTTAGCGAGCCAAACGGCTTGGAACAAGCAGATCAGCTCGCTGGTTTGAAAATCAAACGGTTTCGATGCGCAATGCAACGGGGTCACCGGCGAGTACGCCAGTGCCTTTGATGTCAGCCAATGCTTCAAGCAATGCCGCGCGTTGGGTCTTGTGGGTTACGATCAAAACCGGGGCTTCAGACCCGTCATGATGACCCTGACGCATACGGTCAATGCTGACGCCTGCGCCTCCAAGAGCTGACGCTACTTTTGCCATGGCACCTGGGCGGTCCAAGAGCTGCAGGCGCACGTAATATGGCGCAGGAGAGTTGGATGTCGCAGGTTGAGCTTCCACCAAGTCGCCAGCAGGAAGGCCGAATGTCGAAATACGCAAACCACGGGCAACGTCACAGACATCCCCCATGACAGCGCTCGCTGTTGGGCCTTCGCCGGCACCGGGACCGCGTAGAACAACCTGCTCAACTGCGTCACCTTCCAGCACCACCATGTTTGTGCCGCCGGTCAGTTGACCCAACGGGCTATCGGCGGGAACCAAACACGGCGACATGCGTTGCTCAAGGCCACGTCCTGTCAGCTGGGCAACACCCAGTAGTTTGATCCGATAACCCAGTTCCTGCGCTTGATTGATGTCTTCGATTGAAATGCGCTGGATGCCTTCCAACTCGACGCCATCAAAGGCAACCTTTGTGCCAAAAGCGATGGATGACAGCAGCGCCAGTTTATGGCCGGCATCAATGCCGCCAACATCAAGCGTTGGATCTGCTTCAAGGTAGCCAAGCGCATCTGCCTCGGCAAAAACTTCATCATATGGCAGGCCTGCGTCCTGCATCCGGGTCAAGATGTAGTTACAGGTGCCGTTCATCACGCCCATAACACGGGTGATCTGGTTGCCCGCAAGGCCCTCTGTGAGGGATTTTATGACAGGAATGCCACCTGCCACAGCCGCTTCAAAGCGGATCACACAGCCATTCGCTTCTGCTTTTTCTGCTAGGTCTTGGCCGTGAATTGCCAAGAGCGCTTTGTTGGCCGTAATCACATCTTTGCCTGCCGCGATTGCAGCTTCGGTGGCATCTTTGGCAGAGCCTTCGTGACCGCCCATGAGCTCGACAAAGACGTCAACGTCATCGCGTTGCGCCAATGCGACGGGATCATCTTCCCAGGCATAATCGGCCAAAGACACGCCGCGATCTTTATCGCGAGAGCGTGCGGAGACTGCGGTAATCACCACGGGGCGCCCGGTGCGCGCGGCCAAAAGGTTGGCTTTCTGGCGGACGATTTTGACAACGCCAATACCGACGGTGCCCAGTCCGGCAATTCCCAAACGCAGAGGGGTCGTCATCACAATCTCCTTTGATTTCGACTGCTGGCAAGGCATGTAGCGGTTTCGCCATCAGCCTGCAATCGAAGTTGAAACATTTGTGGAATGGGTATGAAGGTCGAAAAACGACGTTTCTTCTTGCCTTTTTAAGGAACAGTTGTTCAATAAATGCTTCAGTTGCAGGTTTTGTTGGATCATTTATGGCGCGTACGTCTGGCTCTCATTCAGAAATCACCGGCCCTCGCATATTGGATGCGGCTCTGCGTATGTTTGCGCAACATGGGTATGCCGCTGTTTCTATGCGTAAAATTGCAGGTGAAGTAGGTCTGCAAGTTGGGGCGCTGTATAATTACACGCCAGACAAACAGAGCCTTTTGTTTGGTCTGATGCGCGATCACATGGAAAACCTAGTAATTGCGTGGAAAGCTCAAGAGCCCGCAGAACAACCTCTTGAGCGGCTTCAGCAATTTGCGCGCTTTCACATTGAATATCACCACATCCGTCGTGATGCGGTTTTTATCGCCTATATGGAGCTTCGTAATCTAAGCCCGGAAAACTTCGCTGTGATCGAAGATCACCGCCGCGCCTATGAAGATGAGCTGCGCAAAATTTTGGAAGAGGGCCACAAACAGGGTGTGTTTGATGTCCCTGATCCCAAAATTGCGTCAATGGCGTTGATCGCGACACTGACAGGTGTGAACACCTGGTTCCGAGAGACAGGAAGGCTGTCTCTCGAAGAGGTATTGGATATCTACAGCGATATGGTGCGCAAAGCCGTTTTGGCTTGAACGGATTTGCCGCTGTGATCAGTGGGCCGGTTGGATAAAAGTACCATTCCTGAGTTCTGCAAAAGCCTTACGCAGCTCTTCTTGCGTGTTCATGACAATCGGGCCATGCCAAGCCACCGGCTCTTGGATTGGAGCACCAGAGACCAACAAAAATCGCAGCCCTTCTGGGCCAGCTTGCACGGTGACCTCATCGCCAGTTCCGAACCGAATGAGCGTGCGATTGCCGCTAAGGTCTCGGATGTTAACCTCCTGTCCAGCAACTTCTTTTTCCAGAAGTATGCCGGTAGGCGCGCTCGCATCTGCAAAGGCGCCAGCCCCATCAAAGACATATGCAAACGCCCGTCTATAAGTGTCGACGGGGAACGTCTTTTTCACGCCGGGGGGGACATAGATGTCTAGATATTGTGGATCCGCAGCAATGCCATCGACCGGGCCGGATTTCCCCCAAAAGTTGCCAATGATCACCTTCACTCTGGTGCCATCATCGTCGATGATTTCGGGAATGTCTGCGCCCTTGACGTCTTGATACCGCGGTTCTGTCATTTTCAGCGAAGAGGGTAAATTTGCCCACAGCTGAAAGCCGTGCATTTGTCCGTTGGTATTTCCTTGAGGCATTTCTTGATGCAAAATCCCTGACCCGGCGGTCATCCACTGAATGTCGCCTGATTGCAGGTTGCCTGTGTTGCCAAGGCTGTCGCTGTGCTCCACGGATCCTTCCAAGACATATGTAATGGTTTCAATCCCGCGATGAGGGTGCCAAGGAAAGCCTTGCTTAAAATCCTCTGGTCGATCGTTGCGAAAATCGTCAAACAGCAAAAAGGGATCCAGCTCGCTTGGATCTTGAAAGCCAAATGCGCGATGCAAGTGAACGCCAGCGCCTTCGATGGCTGGCTGCGCAAGGCGGGTTTCTAGGGTTGGCCTAAGAGACATTGTGTTCTCCTTTCCCGAATGAAAGTAGGGTCGTCATTGTGTTGCGCCAAGGCAAAGCGTTGTGCAGACGTGAACGACCTTTGTGCGAGGAGTGTGAAAAATCAACCTATGGGGGATTGTAAGTGATAGATCGAAAACGGGTCACTGCTGAATTGTCAGAGCAGAATTCTGCGTTTCAGAGCCACTTGGGGTATCGCCTGACACATTGGGATGTTGGGTATGCGCGGATAGAACAGTCGATTGAGCCGTTTCTCATGAATAGAATTGGGATTCCTCATGGCGGAAATTATGGGGTCATTTTGGACACGGCGATGGGTTTTTCTGGGGTTTACACAGGGAACGCTGAGCAACGTGCCTATGCGGTCACGCTTTCACTGAATGTGCAATTCATCGCGCCAGCACGCGGTAAGATGCTTTTCGCCGAGGCTGAAACACTGGGCGGCGGAAAGCGTGTTTTTTTTGCTGAAGGGCGCATCACAGATGAGGATGGGCGTCTGGTTGCCCATGGGTCAGGCAGTTTTCAACGACGAGAAAGCGCTTAAGAGCGTAGTTTTTCGTGGTTGGGAGTTGCAAATTGCCAACATACTGTTCTACCTTTTTCCAAAATTCCGCGTATTGCTTGATGATATATTACATTTTCTGGATTTCTCTAATTTGCAGCTGTAAGTGGAATTAAGTTGGCTCGCGCTAAAAGCGGGATGAATTTGCCTACATATATGCTGTTTTAGAGAACTGTTTTTACTTTATTTTGTTAAAATACAAATTTTTATAGGCTGTTATGGAAGTGAATATTGTGTGTGCCATTCTCTGAAACATCCAATTCAGTTTGAGCAGATCACTTTTTGAGTGAGGTGATTTGCTCAAGAAGTCGAAATCAAGCCTGACAGCCTGTGGACAAATATTGGAATGTTTATCTACAGCCGATACAAGGCAAATAGCTTTGCCTTTGTTGTTCGATAAAATGCGTAGTTCATGTGTATGAGGCAGGTATTCCCAAGAATGTTCACAGGGTTATCAACAGGCCTTATCGCCTCAATCAGACAAAGCGCGGGAAATTCCATCAAAAACTGCAGTAATTGTTGCCGCTTCCATCAGATAACTTAGGTTGAAACGCACGAAGCCAGGCTTGTCGCGGTCGTCTCCATTCAAAAGGTCGGTGCGTAATTTAGCGGAGGTAGCATCGCTGATGTTCAAAAGCTGATGCACGTATGGACCCGCACAACTGCATCCACCACGGGCTTGGATGCCTTCTTTGCTGGAAAGGTCAGTTGTAAATTCTTTGTAGTTGCGCGCTGTCCCGTTGCGGTCCAACGGGACAAAGGAAAAGATCGGCAAGCGATTGGTGCGGTCTTTTGCAAGCAACGTGGCGCCCGGTTGATTTTGGAAATAGGATACTCCAGCCGCGCACAATCTTTGGTTGATCTTGTCAATCCGATCTTGACCAATTGCCTCTTTCACCAAAATGGCAAGTGCTGCGCGGATATCACCGATTACATTGGGTGTGCCGCCTTCTTCACGCTGTGATAGGGAGGCGACATAGTCATGAGTACGTTCATTCACAAAAACCACTGTGCCGCCACCGGGACGGCTGGGGCTGTCTACTCTCACAGCATCCTTGCGCATGATCAGAACACCTGAGGCTGCCGGGCCGCCAATAAACTTATGCGGACTAAAAACCAATGCATCGATAGCAGCATTGCCGGCTGTCATGGATATTTCCAAATAGGGTGCGCCGCCCGCATAATCCCAAAGTATCCGCCCGCCGTGGGCTTTAATCAATTGGGTTACGCCCTGTGGATCGGTGCAAACACCGGTCACATTTGACGCCGCAGAAAACGCGCCAATGACGTGCCCTTGTGGAGCAAACTCCTCCAACTTTGTGCCCAGATCACCCAGATCAATGCCGCCGTCTGAGGATTCACGCACTTCAATCAGGGTCGCGCCGCTTTCGCGCCATGGCAACAAGTTGGAGTGGTGTTCGTAAGGTCCCACAAAGACATAAACCTGTTCATTTTTTCGTAGAGATTCATGCACGCCAAACAGATGTATGGCTTGATTGATCCCTGTGGTCGCGCCCGAGCCACCAAAGATTACCGCGTGTTCCTCCACATTGGCATCGCAATGCCGCGCAACAATCGCGCGCGCCTCTTCTCGCATCCGTGTCATGCGCGCACCGCAAAGGCTCTGTTCGGTGTGTGAGTTGGCGTAATAGGGCAGGACTTCTTGCAGTACGAACTCTTCGACCTGCCGCAGGGCGCGTCCCGAAGCCACGTAATCAGCATAGATCAGCTTTTTCGGCCCGTTTTCCGTTTCCAGCATCACATCAGCCCCGATCAGCCCCTCTCTGAAGGCTGCAATTGGATCGTTGAGGTCGCTCAGTTGAGTTTCAAACTGGGTCAGGGCGGTGGTTGGGCGCAGCATTGGATGTCCTTTACATTTACCCGATTATGAACCGAATTTTTTAGATAAAATTAATCAATTATCACATTGATGTTCTCTACTGTGTGTCATATGATAGAAAAAATGATAAAAACAGACGACATTGATTGCCGAATTCTGGATGTAATCCAGCGCGATGCTGATTTGTCTCAGCGCGATATTGCTGATCGTGTGGGGCTTTCTCAGAATGCGCTTTGGCGTCGATTGAAACGTTTGGATGAATTGGGTTTCATGCAGGGCTCGCGTGCGCGTTTAAACGCGGCGCAGCTGGGTCTGGATTTGACGGTCTTCGTCATGATCCGGACCCGCAACCACTCTGTCGGTTGGGCGGAAGACTTTCGAAAACATGCAGCGCGTATCCCTGAGGTAGCTGAAATGCACCGGATCGGAGGCGAGTGGGATTACATGCTGAAAGTCATCACACGCGGCATGGCGGGCTATGATGCGGTCTATCGTAAAATTACGACGGGATTTGATCTGGATGTGGTGACCGGGCTTTTTAGTATGGAAACCATGCTTGAAGATCGCCCTTTGGATGTCTTTGGCGGTTAACGCGAAACCGATTGAGTATCTTTAGAAATTGGTGGCGTCCTGGCGGGGGTGGGATGTCGTCCGCGCTGAAAGGGTTTGTCACAAAAGTTTCACGCGTTTCTTGTCGAATTTTCGTTGACGGCGTCAATTCATATCAATAATTCCAGATATATGGATAAAATTGCAGCGATCTCGGCCTTTGCGGCCCTCAGTCAGCCCTCACGTCTGGATGCGTTCCGCTTGCTGGTGCAGGCTGGAGAAGAAGGCATGTTGGCAGGCGAAATCTCTGACACTTTGAACGCGCGGCAGAACACCATGTCTACGAACCTTTCGGTTCTATTGAACGCGGGACTTTTGCGTAACGAACGTGAAGGCCGCATGATCCGCTATTTTGCCAATATGGATGGTTTGCAGGGGCTTTTGGGCTTTCTGCTGCAAGACTGTTGTGGCGGTCGGCCTGATCTGTGTCGCCCATTGATCGAAGACATTACCTGTCAGTCAGAAACCTGCGGAAGGCGCACATGACCACACAACATCAAGCTGAAGTTTCTGCGGCCGACAGCGGATTAGGAACTTTTGAGCGGCTTTTGTCCGTTTGGGTCGCTTTAGCAATCGCTGCGGGCCTTATTCTGGGCAGCCTTATCCCAGGTGTTTTTCAGACCCTGGCATCGCTCGAGCTCGCCTCGGTAAACCTGCCGGTGGCAGTTCTGATCTGGGCGATGGTATACCCAATGATGGTAGGCGTTGATTTTTCAGCGCTAAAACAGATCGGGGATCGTCCGAAAGGCATCGTGATCACATTGGTGGTCAATTGGCTGATCAAACCCTTCACCATGGCGGCTTTGGGTGTCTTTTTCTTTGAGTATGCCTTCGCGGGATTGATCCTTGAAGATGATGCGCAGGCTTATATCGCTGGGGTGATCCTGTTAGGTGCTGCGCCTTGCACAGCGATGGTCTTCGTTTGGTCCAATCTGACCCGAGGTGATGAAACCTACACATTGGTGCAGGTTTCCGTGAACGATGTTGTGATGGTCTTTGCCTTCGCGCCGATCGTCGCATTTTTGCTGGGTGTCAGCGATATAACCGTGCCTTGGGATACGTTGATACTTTCGGTTGTCCTATATGTGGCGCTGCCGCTGATCGCAGGCATGGTCACGCGGCGCATTCTGATAAATAGAAGCGGCGAGGGCGCGGTAGAGCGCTTTCAGGCGAAGGTTAAGCCTGCATCCATTATTGGTCTGTTGATGACCGTGGTTTTGCTCTTTGGTTTTCAGGGCCAAGTCATTTTGGACCGTCCATTAGTGATCCTACTGATCGCAATCCCTCTGCTTATCCAAAGCTATGGCATCTTCTTTGTTGCCTACGGGGCTGCTCGGCTTTGGAAAGTACCGTTTAATGTGGCCGCACCCTGCGCTCTGATCGGTACATCGAACTTCTTTGAACTTGCTGTTGCTGTCGCCATCAGCCTCTTCGGACTTGGATCCGGGGCTGCGCTTGCCACCGTCGTCGGTGTGTTGGTCGAAGTGCCAGTGATGCTGTCTCTTGTTGCATTTGCCAACCGCACACGCGGCTGGTTTCTGTCTTAAACTTCCGGCTTAAGGAAATGAAATCATGACTAAAATCGCAATCAATGGCCTGGGTCGTATGGGCAAGCTGGTTCTGCGCCGTCTGTTTGACATGGGCCTCGGAGATCGGATCGTTCTGTTGAATGATCCTTTCGGTGAAATCGATACACATGCGTTGTTGGTCGAATTTGACACAGTGCATGGCCGATGGATCGGCGATGTTTCGCATGATGACAGCACAATCACTATGAACGGCCAAACCATGCGGTTCACGCAGGAAATGAAACCTGCGGATCTGGTGCTCGACGGCATTGATTTGGTCATCGAATGTTCAGGTAAGTTCAAAACCTCTGAGGCCCTGCAGCCCTACTTTGATGCAGGTGTGAAAAAGGTTGTTGTGTCTGCCCCGGTGAAGATCGAAGAGGCGGTCAACATTGTTTATGGTGTGAACGACGATATTTATGACGATCAGCGTATCGTTACCGCTGCAAGCTGCACCACGAACTGTATCGCGCCAGTGGTAAAAGTGATGTTGGAAACCTTCGGAATTGAACAGGCGTCGTTTACAACAATTCACGATGTGACCAACACACAGACGATTGTCGACAAGGTCCACAAAGACCCGCGCCGCGCGCGCTCTGCGTTGAACTCGCTGATCCCAACGACCACCGGGTCGGCCAAAGCGGTCGTTCAGATTTTCCCTGAACTCGAAGGTCGCATCAATGGTCACGCCGTGCGGGTGCCCTTGCTGAATGCGTCGCTAACCGACATCGTTTTTGATGTTGCGCGTGATGTGACCGCCGAGGACGTGAACGCCGCCATGAGCGAAGCCGCAAATGGCACAATGGCAGGTATTTTGGGGTTCGAAGAACGCCCGTTGGTCAGCTGTGATTTCACCAACGATGACCGCTCTACAATTGTCGATGCGCCATCGACCATGGTTGTGAACAAGCGTCAGGTGAAAATCTACGCTTGGTATGACAACGAGTGGGGCTACTGCTGCCGTTTGGCCGACATCACCAAAATGGTTGCTGAAAGCCTATAACCTTTCGCCCGGCCACTGGGTCGGGCTTTCCCTACCAGTTGGACCGGACCTATGGCAGAGACCACTCAGGACAAATCAAACGGCCTTGCGGCATACATCACCGTCACAGCGGCCTATTGGGCATTTATGCTGACGGATGGTGCGCTGAGGATGCTGGTGCTTTTGCATTTTCATACGCTGGGGTATTCCCCGGTACAGCTGGCCTATCTGTTCATCCTCTATGAGGTTATGGGTGTCGTCACCAACCTCTCTGCTGGGTGGATCGCGGCGCGATTTGGACTAACGTCGACGCTTTATGTGGGGCTCAGCCTGCAAGTCATTGCACTTGTGGCTCTAGCGCAGCTTGATCCGGCCTGGGGACTGACGGCTTCGGTCATTTTTGTGATGTGTGTTCAGGGTTTGTCGGGTGTTGCCAAAGACCTTTCGAAAATGTCGGCCAAATCTGCGGTGAAACTGCTTGCGCCCAAAGGGCAGGGCGGCCTCTTTCGTTGGGTCGCGATCCTGACCGGTTCCAAGAACGCTGTGAAAGGCTTTGGTTTTCTACTAGGAGCGGGATTGTTGGCAGTCTTTGGTTTCTTGACTGCGATCTGGGCTATGGCAGCGGTACTAACCGTGATCTTGATCGGTACCGTGATCTTCATGCCTGCAGGACTACCGCAGGGCAAAAAATCCGCAAAGTTTTCTCAAGTCTGGTCCAAAGATCGCAACATCAACCGCCTCAGCCTTGCGCGTATGTTCCTTTTTGGCGCACGCGACGTCTGGTTCGTGGTTGGCATTCCGATTTATTTCTACGCCGTCCTGAGCGATGGAACAGAAGCCGGTAACCGCGCTGCCTTTTTCACGATCGGTACGTTTATGGCGGTCTGGATCATCCTTTATGGCTTCGTCCAGGGCCTCGCCCCAAAGCTGCTGAAAGCTGCCGAGCGCGATACGTCACAAATCGTCAACTCTGCCATTCTCTGGGTCGGATTGTTGACATTGGTCCCCGCAGCGCTCGCCGCAGCCGTCTATGCGCAAATCCCATTCTTAACGCCCATCGTTGTCACAGGCCTCCTAGTCTTCGGCTTCATTTTCGCGGTGAACAGCTCGGTCCACAGCTACTTGATCCTCGCCTTCACCAGCGACGAGCGCGTCACCATGGACGTCGGTTTCTACTACATGTCCAACGCCACAGGTCGCTTGCTTGGCACGCTCTTATCAGGCGTCAGCTACCAAGTCGGAGGCCTCCCTCTCTGCCTTGTAACGGCCGCTCTCATGGCGGCTCTTAGCTGGCTCTCGGCACGCCGTTTAGCGCACTAAGCTTCTTCTTTGAAAAATTCTCCCGCCGGAGGCATGCGGCGGGTGCAAATCCCTCCGAGCAGCGCGTTGCAGAACCGCTTGACCAGCAAGCGTTTCCACGACATATCCCCCTGCATGACAGAGCTTTCGAAAATCCGCAATTTCTCCATCGTCGCGCACATCGACCACGGTAAATCCACCCTCGCTGACCGCCTCATCCAAGAGACGGGCACGGTGGAAGATCGTGACATGAAAGAGCAGCTGCTCGACAGCATGGATATCGAACGCGAACGCGGGATTACCATCAAAGCCAACACCGTGCGCATCGACTATGTCGCTGATGATGGTGAGACCTATGTCTTGAACCTGATCGACACCCCGGGCCACGTTGACTTTGCTTATGAGGTCTCCCGTTCCATGAAGGCGGTGGAAGGCTCTTTGCTGGTTGTGGACTCCACCCAAGGCGTCGAAGCGCAGACCTTGGCGAACGTCTACCAAGCCATTGAGGCCGATCATGAAATCGTCCCGGTTCTGAACAAAATCGACCTGCCAGCCTCAGACTGTGACCGAGTCGCCGAACAGATCGAAGATGTGATTGGCATCGACGCAACCGGCGCTTTGCAGGTTTCGGCAAAAACAGGGCAGGGCATTCGTGAAACCCTGCAGGCCATCGTTGATGAACTCCCAGCCCCAGAAGGCAACCGCGATGCACCACTTAAGGCGATGCTGGTGGATTCATGGTATGATGCCTACCTTGGCGTGATCGTTCTGGTCCGCATCATGGATGGCACCCTGAAAAAGGGTCAACGCGTTAAATTCATGTCCAACGACACGCTGCATTCCGTGGACCGCGTCGGTGTCTTCCGCCCGGAAATGCAAATGGTCGATGAACTCGGCCCGGGTGAGATCGGCTTTCTGACGGCCTCTATCAAGCAGGTGCGCGACACGCGTGTCGGTGACACGATCACCAATGACCGTCACGGCACCGAAGTTGCTCTGCCGGGCTTTAAACCAGCCCAACCGGTGGTTTTCTGTGGCCTCTTCCCGGTGGATAGCTCTGAATTCGAAGACCTGCGCGACGCGATTGAAAAGCTCGCGCTGAATGACGCGTCTTTCTCCTCTGAAATGGAAACCTCTGCCGCTTTGGGCTTTGGCTTCCGCTGCGGATTCTTGGGGCTTTTGCACCTCGAAGTGATCCGCGACCGGATCGAGCGTGAATATAATATCGAGCTGATCACCACCGCGCCGTCGGTGATCTATCACATCTTTATGAAGGCCAAAGAGGGCGAAGAGCCTGAGCGTATCGAGCTGCACAACCCAGCCGACATGCCGGACCTGTCTAAAGTCGATCACCTGGAAGAGCCGCGTATTAAGGCGACCATTCTGGTCCCTGACGAATACCTCGGCGATGTGCTGAAACTCTGCCAGGACCGTCGCGGCATTCAGGAAGACCTGACCTACGCCGGCACCCGCGCGATGGTGGTCTATGACCTGCCTCTGAACGAGGTGGTCTTTGACTTCTACGACCGTCTGAAATCCGTGACCAAGGGCTATGCGTCGTTCGATTATCAGATGACGGGCTACCGCGAGGATAACCTCGTGAAAATGTCCGTTCTGGTGAATGACGAGCCGGTGGATGCGCTTTCCACAATGGTGCACCGGGATCGCGCCGAGATGCGTGGCCGGGCGATGTGTGAAAAGCTCAAGGATCTGATCCCGCGTCACATGTTCAAAATCCCGATCCAAGCGGCGATTGGCGGCAAGGTGATTGCGCGCGAGACATTGTCAGCGCTGCGCAAAGACGTGACCGCGAAATGTTACGGCGGCGACGCAACCCGGAAGAAGAAATTGTTGGAGAAGCAGAAGGCGGGTAAAAAGAAGATGCGCCAGTTCGGTAAGGTGGATATCCCGCAAGAAGCGTTTATTTCTGCACTTAAAATGGATGATTAATCCATTTTAAGTGCCGGTGAGCGAAAGCGAATGGCGCAGCCAATCGCGTGCCCAATCCGGTTTTGTGAGGCGTTGGTCTTGCGTTCCGATGGACAGTTGAGGGATTGTAGGGCGGGGGTTTACCCCGCCTTTTTTAGTGAGGACTTTAATGAATAAATTTTTTGCGATGTTGGTTCTATTGGTGGTATTGGCCGGGCTTTGGTTTTCATTTTCAGGTTTATTCGAAATTTATCGAGGGGCATCAGATACAATAAAAGCAGCCTCAATTGCAGCTTTTGGTTCAGTCGCAATATTCTTGCTTGGTAGATACTTCGAGCAGCGTCGCGAAGCAAAGTTGCGAATAAATAGTGAAAAAATTGAAATCTACAAAGCTTTCTACCAATTCTACTTTGATATTATGAGCTATGAAAAAATTCATGGAAAGCCAAAATCGTCAAATGACGTAATGCGAGAAATGCTAGATTTTTAAAAGGAAGTTATATTCTGGGGATCTGATGAAGTGGTAAGGGCTTACTTGGATTTTAAAGATCAACTGACAGATTTTTCTGAGGGTAGTCAAGAATTTGAACCCCAGGAAATGGCTTCAAAATTAGCTGGAATAATGAAAGCTGTTGCCAAGGTTCTGGTAGCGATGCGTAGGGATGTAGGTTACTCATTTACTAGCATCTCTGCCAAAGACTTGGCGCGATTGCAGCTTGCTACGGATCCTGAAACGAAGATGATCTTTGATCATTTATAATCGGGCCCATGCTTTGCATGGGCAGCGCCCGACCCGCTCCAATGGGCGGGCGCTTCTCGCCCACCCCGGGCCGGGCGCTTCTCGCCCACCCCGGGCCGGGCGCTGGGGTCAATTGAGAGGGTGGGATTACAGCAAGGCGCGGACGCGGTGCCGATTGTGAAGTTGTAGGGTGGGGTTTTACCCCACCGATTCCCGAAATTGGCGGCCAATTTGGTGGGGTGAAACCCCACCCTACAGGGCGATTCTTCCTCACACCCCACAATTCCTTAAACGCCGCAATGCAGCATTTGCCTTTTTCTCAAAATTTCTTTCCCAACCGTGCAAGCCTGCCGCAAAACTGCGGAATTTCGACTTATCCACAGGAAATCCACAAGCCTTTCCAAAGGGTTACCCTCAAGAAATTGACATAACATTCAATATTTTTCTTGTCAGGTCACAGGATCAAATGCCAACGTTAATCCAACGCAAGAGAGCACACGGCAAGATCATCAGATCAAACCAGACACTCTCAAGCGGGACGCAAAGGCCTCTCAGGGCTGGCGCGGGGAAGGTGAGGCAACGATCCATCCCTGCACGGGTTACCTCGGTATCCCACCCGAGCTGAGACGCTGGCCGAAACAACGGGCTCTCTTTCAGAGACCACCTCGCGGGAAGGCAGCGCATAAACCTTTGTGTGGGTCGGTTCTAGTGCCGGTCACATGGATGATGTCCTCGGACTAAATGACATGGGCTTTCATTAGGCGGCATCCAGCGGGCTCGCTCGTTGGGCGTTGATACACCGGCTAGGGGGGAGCGTTCCCATGGTTTGCCCTTCGGGGTCTGCCCCATTGGATCGTATCCCGCGTGCGAAGGCTCGACAGAGCATTTGCATTTTGAATGACCGGATCAGCTGGTTTTCCCGTGTGGAGTTCCGTTGATGCGACATTCTAGGAAGGCGTCAGGGATTGGGGTTTCGGCCCCGCTGCGAGGACCGCGTCTAAGCACCTGACGTCTTTTCCTATTTTGGAATTTCGGTTTCCAGAGACATATCGAGCATTGCTCGGTTTTTTTGTGCCTTTGCGGCGTAAAACCGAGCCTGACGAACTGAAACGGGGCGCGTTGCCATTCCAATAAAGGAAGGTAACGCGCCCCGTACGTCAGTTCTGCATACCGCGTCATGCACCTGTAAGGGCATGGATATAGAGGGCAGTGGCGAAAATCAACTATATCTTGTGGTGATGTCTGGGTTTTGACGCATGCGTTACGCCCGCGCCAGCCACGCGCGTACGGTTGCGATAAACTCCGCCGGTTTTTCGGCATGCAGCCAATGGCCGACGCCGGACATTTTCACAAATTTCGCTTTCGGGAAGAGGCTTCGGATTTTATCGCGGTGCTCGGGCAGCACATAGTCGGAATTGGCACCAGACAGAAACAGGGCTGGGGCTTCGAAGGATCCGCTGATATCCTCGGGGAAGCCCATGATTTTGGGCATCTCGGTTTCCAGAACATCCAGATTAAGCCGCCACTTGTGTGCTTTCAGATCAAGCGATTGCGTGAAGAAAGACCGTAGAGTTGGGTCATCAACACCGGCAGCCTCAAGCTGCGCCAAAGCATCTGAGCGCTTTTCAACACGGCTTAGATCAACCTTTTTCATGGCATGAATGAACGGCAGCTGCGTGTGCCCGTAGGTGACGGGGGCAATATCGGCCACGATCAGGCGTTTCACGAGGTTGGAATGGGCGAGGGCTGCCATCATAGAAGCTTTGCCGCCCATAGAGTGCCCAAGCATGTCAGCGGGGCCAATGTGGTCCAGAACTTCTGCCAGATCCGCTGCAAGGTCAGGATAGCTATGGCTGTCTTGCCAGTCAGAATTGCCGTGATTGCGCATGTCGACTGCAAAGACTTGGCGTTCGTCTGAGAGTTTTTTGGCAACGACACCCCAGTTGCGCGCAGACCCATAAAGCCCGTGTACAATCAAAAGCGGTTGCAGATCTGTGGGTTCGCCATGTGTGATCATATTCAGCATAGGTCAAGCTTTATCACAGCGCCTCTGTTGGGCAACCCATCAGCATGATAGATTGCGCGTGGAGGCTGTTTAAGTGATTGATGCAAAGACCTTAAATTCAGATATTCAGCAGGTTTTAAAGCTGATCGAACGTCAATTCGGTATTGTGGCGGATGATCTTGGACCTGCGATGCGCAAGATCGGGCGGCGTTTGCCAAAGTCCGCGCATCGCAATGCGAAGCTGCTACTGGATGCGCAATCAAAAGCGGATCACCCCAAGATCGCAATGCAGATTGATGAGGCAAGTTTGAAAACGCCCTATAATGCATTGATCGAAGCTATCGAGGGCTACGATCGCAAGGACGCTTTGAAGGGCCAGGTACTGGATATCTTAGCGACGACTGTTTTTAACTTGCTGTGCTTGGCGGGAATTATCGCGCTGGCAGTTTACTTAGTGAACACCCGTTAAGGGTCTTTTGGATTCGGAGTGTAGGGCGCTTGAGACAACGCCTCTCTAAAGATCAAACTGACCGTTACGAAGCTGACGTAAAGCAGTAAGTACCATGATCCCATTTTTGCGAAACTGACGGCTTGGTGGCTGGATTGACCAGCGTAAAGCCAGGTCTGGGTCAGAGTTCCGATGTTTTCAGCAAGCCAAAGAAAGAAGCTAGAGAAGAAGGCTGCGACCGGCAGGGGCATCCAGTAATAGCGTGCACCAATAGCAAACCAGATGCGCGTGCGTGCAAACAACATCACCGTCGCCGCAAAAAGTACCAGTCGGATATCTGGGATGAAATGGTGAGCGAAGAAATTCACATAGATTGCCACAGCAAGCAGGAGCGATTGCCAAAATGGCGGGTAAGGGGCGAATGTCATATCAAACAACCGAATGACGCGCGCCATGTAGGAGCCAACAGCGGCATACATGAAGCCAGAAAACAGAGGCACATCGAAGAGTTTCATCACTCCAACGCCGGGATAGGCCCAGCTGCCAGCAGAGACTTTGAAAATCTCCATCGCTGTTCCGGTCAGGTGGAACAGCAAGATCACGCGGACCTCGCGCCAGGACTCCATGCCTGTTGCTAGAAACAAGGCTTGCAGCACGAGCGCGTAAACCAACAACGCGTCGTATCGTGCGACTGGCCAATCAGAGTGCCAAATCTGGCTGCTAACGATGATCCCGACTAAAAATGCGCCGCCAAATATCGCAGCCCAACCCTGTTTGAGAACAAACATCACCAGCTCTGAAATCGCGAAAGGAAGCCGCGCGCGCATCCAATCCCCCAGTCGGCGTTCTAGCTGGCGAGTTGGGGTTTGACGCATCACAAAGTCCTTAGCTGCAAATTCAATTTGGGTTTCGCACAAAAAAACCGTGCTCAAATTCATGAGCACGGTCAATTCTAATTGTTCAACGTTTTACAAGTTGTCGTAAAGCGAGAAGCGTGCGCAAAGCTCTGCAACTTCGGCTTTTACTTTGGCTTCGACTTCGGCGTTGCCTTCTTCGCCGTTGGCCGCAAGGCCTTCGACCACTTCAACAATCCAATCCGCAATTTGGCGGAATTCTGCTTCGCCAAAGCCGCGCGTGGTGCCGGCTGGGGTACCCAAACGTAGGCCAGAGGTCACCATCGGCTTTTCTGGGTCAAACGGGATGCCGTTTTTGTTGGCAGTGATATGCGCGCGACCTAGTGCTTTCTCGGTTGAGTTGCCTTTCACGCCTTTCGGACGCAGATCAACCAGCATGACGTGGGTGTCCGTCCCGCCAGTCACGATGTCCAGACCGCCCTTCATCAGTTGATCAGAAAGTGCGACCGCGTTTGCACGCACTTGCTGCTGGTAGGTTTTGAATTCTGGACGCAGCGCTTCACCAAATGCGACAGCTTTCGCTGCGATGACGTGCATCAGGGGGCCACCTTGGATGCCTGGGAAGATCGCAGAATTCACTTTCTTTGCGATATCTGTATTGTTTGTCAGGATCATACCGCCACGTGGTCCGCGTAGAGTTTTGTGCGTGGTTGTGGTTGCGACGTCCGCATATGGGAATGGAGATGGGTGCTCGCCCGCTGCCACAAGACCCGCGAAGTGTGCCATGTCGACCATCAGGAATGCCCCGACGGAATCAGCGATTTCACGGAACTTGGCAAAGTCGATCTGACGTGGGATCGCGGAACCACCGGCGATGATCAGTTTTGGCTGATGCTCTGTTGCTAAGGCCTGAACTTCATCATAGTCGATCATATTGTCTTGTTTGCGTACGCCATATTGGACGGCGTTGAACCACTTACCAGACTGGTTTGGAGCGGCACCATGGGTCAAGTGACCACCAGAAGCAAGGTTCATGCCGAGGATGGTGTCGCCCGGTCTGATCAGTGCGGTAAACGCCCCTTGGTTCGCTTGAGAACCAGAGTTTGGCTGAACGTTCGCAAATTCACAGCCGAACAGCTGCTTTGCGCGATCAATCGCCAGGTTTTCAGCTACGTCCACATATTGGCAACCACCGTAATACCGACGGCCCGGATAGCCTTCAGCGTACTTATTGGTCAGAACCGAGCCCTGCGCTTCCATCACAGCAGCGGACACGATGTTTTCGGAGGCAATCAGTTCGATCTCGTCGCGCTGGCGGCCAAGTTCGTCAGTGATGGAGCCAAACAGCTCCGGGTCACGTGTGGAAAGGCTTTCAGTGAAGAAACCGGCGTCGCGGATGTTGGCGGTCATTTAGAGGACTCCAAGTCATGAAATTTGCGTGTTTCCTAAAGGAAACTTTTTGAAAATGGAAGGTCATAAACGACTTGATGGCGCAAATCATACCTCAAAGTCTGGTGTGTTCGGTAAACTTGTGTTTCTTTCGGAACCACATGTCGGCCTTTGGAAACAGGAATCGAGTGCCCATGGCTCAGAGAATCGCTTTTCTCGCCTCCGATGCCCCCGTCGCGCAAACCGCGCGCGCGGCTTTGGTGGGGCGTTATGACGACTGCCCACCTGAAAACGCCGACGTGATCGTCGCGCTTGGCGGAGATGGCTTTATGCTGCAGACCCTGCATGCGACGCAGGATTTGAATGCTCCGGTCTATGGGATGAACCGTGGCACGGTTGGTTTTTTGATGAATGAATATGCCGAAACGGATCTGTTGAATCGTTTGATGATCGCTGAAGAAGAGGTGATCAATCCGCTGTCCATGCGCGCTACAACTGCTGATGGCAAAGTGCATGAAGCCTTGGCCATCAACGAGGTTTCAATGCTTCGTCAGGGTCCTCAGGCGGCTAAATTGCGAATCTGGATCGATGAACGACTGCGCCTGGACGAGCTTGTGTGCGATGGGGCCTTGTTGGCCACTCCAGCGGGTTCAACCGCCTATAACTACTCGGCGCACGGCCCGATATTACCAATTGGTTCTGATGTCCTTGCGCTGACAGCTATTGCACCATTTCGCCCACGTCGCTGGCGTGGCGCGTTGGTTCGCAAAGAATCAGTGGTGCGCCTAGAAGTGATGAACCCCGAAAAGCGCCCTGTCATGGCTGATGCTGACAGCCGATCGGTGCGCGATGTGATTTCTGTGGAGATCAGATCAGAGCCAGCAGTAGGGCACAGGATTCTTTTTGATCCGGGTCACGGTCTGGAAGAGCGTTTGATCCGCGAACAGTTTGTTTAAGTCTCTGAATACATGTGACTTTAAATGAAAACGGGCGCCAATGGCGCCCGTTTTGCAATACGATGCGAGGAAAAGCTTACAGCAGTTCCAGTCCGCCTGCGCTTTCGCGGCCGTCACGGCCAGCTTGCAGTTCGTAAGAAACTTTTTGGTTGTCTGCTAGGCCTTGCAGACCAGAATCTTGTACTGCGCGGATGTGTACAAACACATCTTTGCCGCCATCTTCTGGTGCGATGAAGCCGTAGCCTTTGTCGGTGTTAAACCATTTTACGGTACCTGTAGGCATTCCGTATCTCCTAATAAATATTCCACACGCAGTATGCGGCGGTTCTCTGACGTCTGTGCGGGTATCGAATGCGTGGTCGCCAAGAGTGAAGTCGGGGCAGTAACAGGTAAACGAGGTAGGCACGTCGTGCAGATGACTGATGCCACGAGGACAAAGATATGTCAAAGGGCTAAGTTGCTTGGCTAAGTCGAAGCGTATCCTATGGTTTTTAGGACATGTGTAATCTCCTCCAAGATTGCAGGATCATCAATTGTGGCCGGCATTTTCCAATCCTGACCATCTGCAATCGACACCATGGTGCCGCGCAGGATTTTCCCAGACCGGGTTTTCGGTAGGCGATCAACAACGACGGCTTTTTTGAATGCAGCAACGGGGCCGATTTGATTGCGCACATCTTGGATGACTTCTTGAACAACCTGATCATTGTCGCGATCACAGCCAGCATTGAGGCAAAGGAAGCCAACCGGCATTTGACCCTTTAAGGAGTCTGCAACGCCAATCACGGCACATTCAGCAACATCTGGGTGGGCGGCAAGCACTTCTTCCATTGCGCCTGTTGATAGTCGGTGGCCAGCAACGTTAATCACGTCATCCGTGCGTGCCATAATATAAAGATATCCATCCGCATCTTTCATGCCCGCGTCACCGGTTTCGTAGTAACCTGGGAAGGCCTCCAAATACGAAGACTTATATCTTGCTTCTGCATTCCACAGGGTTGGCAGGGTGCCGGGCGGCAGGGGAAGCTTGATGGCAATTGCACCCAGTTCTCCATCTGCCACCGGATGGCCGTCATCGCCTAGAATTTCGACGTCATAGCCGGGCATGGGTTTCGCGGGTGAGCCAAGTTTTATCGGCAATTCTTCGATCCCAAGTGGATTTGCTGCAATCGCCCAACCGGTTTCAGTCTGCCACCAGTGATCAATCACAGGGACTTTCAAATGGGTTTGTGCCCACTCAAGCGTATCCGGATCGGCGCGCTCACCAGCAAGATAGACCTGACCCAGGTTTGAAAGATCATAGTCCTTCACGAGTTGCCCATCAGGGTCTTCACGTTTCACAGCGCGTAAAGCCGTTGGTGCTGTGAAAAAGGATGTCACATTGTGTTCAGAAATCACCCGCCAAAATGTACCAGCGTCGGGCGTGCCTACAGGTTTGCCCTCAAACACAACGGTGGTGTTGCCGTGGATCAGCGGTGCGTAACAAATGTACGAATGCCCCACGACCCAACCCACATCAGAGGCCGCCCAAAAGACGTCTCCAGGATTTACATTATAAATCGTCTGCATCGTCCAATTCAGAGCGACCAGTTGACCCGCCGTATGACGGATCACGCCCTTGGGCTGCCCGGTGGTACCGGATGTATAGAGAATATAGGAGGGGTGGTTGCCTTCAACCGGGAGGCAGTCAGCCGGCGCCACCCCATCCTGAAACGCGATATAATCTAGGTCTCGGCCTTCGATCATATCGGCGCGATGTTCTTTGCGTTGCAGGATCACGCAGAAATCAGGTTTATGCGACGCAGTTTCGATCGCGGCATCCAGCAAGGGTTTGTAAGCCACAATGCGACCTGGCTCGATCCCGCAGGAGGCAGCGATGATGGCCTTGGGGGCGGCGTCATCAATGCGCACCGCGAGTTCATTTGCAGCAAAGCCACCAAAGACAACCGAATGGATCGCGCCAATCCGACCGCAGGCCAACATGGCCTCGATCGCTTGCGGCACCATTGGCATATAGATGATAACCCTATCCCCTTTTTCGACGCCTTGCGCCTTTAGGGCACCTGCAAGACCTGCGACGCGCTCTTGGAGGTCGGCGTAGGTGATGTGTTCCTTCACACCTGTGACAGGGCTATCGTAGATGATCGCATCTTGCGCACCTCGGCCCGCTTCGACATGCCTGTCGACCGCATTCCAACAGGTGTTAACCTTTGCGTCTGCAAACCATTCGAAAAGCCCGTCGCCTTTTTCTGTAAGGGCCTTGGAAGGGGCCTCAACCCAATCAATCGATGAAGCAGCTTGCATCCAAAAGTTTTCTGGATCTGCCTTCCAAGCGTCATAGGTGGCTGAATACGTCATGTGTCTCTCCCTTATGAAGAGACTACATTTCGGCCGTCATTTCTGTAAAGGTGAGCGGCAATCCGTGACGTAAATTCTGTTGAGAACTTTGCAAACAGGTAAAACATTGTCATGCAAACCGTTGCAAAGGCGGATCAAATCTTGGGACAATTTCGAGATTTGCAAAGTTTTCTAAGGATTTACACCTTTTTTGATTTGAGGTGTAAATCCTGTAAATTTTGTGGATCGAATATTAACCCAGTTCAGGTCTGCTAACCGTAGTTTGCAACCGGCGTGCCCGCAATGGCTGCCATATTCAGTAGGCCGCGCGCGGTAATGGACGGTGTCACGACGTGTGCGCGGTTGCCCATTCCCATCAGAATTGGTCCAACGGCAATAGCGTCGGCCTTTGCTTTCAAAATGTTGCGCGTTGCAGAGGCTGCATCTGCATGTCCGAAAATCAAAACATTGGCAGGACCTGACAGGCGGCTGTCCGGCAAAAGGCGTGCGCAGACTTCTGGTTCAAGTGCCGCATCAACATTCATCTCGCCTTCGTATTCAAAATCCGTATCGCGTAGATCCAGCAATGCAATCGCATCGCGCAGGCGTTTACCTGACCCTTCTTTTTGATTGCCGAATTGAGATTGTGAACAGAATGCAATCCGTGGCTCTACGCCGAAACGGCGCGCGTGACGAGCAGCCCCTTGAGCCACAATGGCCAGGTTTTCCGGTGATGGAAGGGACCAGACATGCGTATCCGCAATGAATAGTGGCCCGTCTTCCATGATCATTAACGACAGCGCACCGTGTGGTGAATACACGTCATCGCCAAGCACCTGGTTCACATAGTCCAGATGCCAGCGATACTCGCCAATCGTGCCACAGATCAGACTGTCTGCTTCGCCACGATGCACCATCACAGCGCCAATCGCCGTCGAATTTGTGCGCATGATTGCGCGGGCAATGTCCGGTGTAACCCCGTCACGCGCTCTGATCTTATGATAGGTTTGCCAGTAATCGCGATACCGCGGATCGTTTTCCGGGTTCACAATGTCAAAGTCTTTTCCAGGGCGCACCGTTAGCCCAAGCCGATCGCAGCGACGCTCCACTACTTCTGGGCGTCCAATCAGAATTGGCTTTTCTGTGGTTTCTTCCAAAATCGCCTGAGTGGCGCGCAATACGCGCTCGTCTTCACCTTCAGAAAATACGATTTTACGCGACGCTGTACGTGCGGCTTCAAAGACAGGGCGCATCAGAAGCGCTGACTTAAAGACCGATTGGTTCAGGGTTTCGACATATTCGTCTAGATCCTTAATCGGGCGCGTCGCAACACCGCTTTCCATGGCAGCTTTGGCGACTGCGGCTGAAACCACTCCAACCAAACGCGGGTCGAAAGGTTTCGGGATCAAATAATCCGCCCCAAAGGTCAGTTGCTCCCCCTGATAAGCCGCTGCGGCCTCGGCAGAGGTTGTTGCCCGCGCCAATTCGGCAATGCCTTCGACACATGCAATTTTCATGTCATCGTTAATTTCGGTCGCACCCACATCCAGCGCGCCACGGAAGATGAACGGGAAACATAAGACGTTGTTTACTTGGTTTGGAAAATCACTGCGACCTGTCGCGATGATCGCATTTGGCGCCACTTCGCGCGCGGCTTCTGGCATGATTTCTGGCGTCGGGTTGGCCAGTGCAAAAATGATCGGCTGATCCGACATTTTCGCAACCATCTCTGGTTTCAAAACATTAGGACCAGACAGACCAAGGAACAGATCAGCGTTGTCTATGACTTGGTCCAATGTGCGCAAATCCGACGCTTGCGCAAAGGCAGCTTTCTGCGGGTTCATATCCTTAGCGCGACCTTCATAGACCAATCCATGAATATCGCAGAGCCAGATATTTTCGCGCTTAACGCCCAGTTTGACCAACATATTAAGGCAGGCGATCCCAGCTGCGCCGCCGCCGGTGGACACGATTTTGATGTCCTCAAAGGATTTTTGGGCCACCCGCAAAGCATTGGTCGCAGCAGCGCCAACAACGATGGCTGTGCCATGTTGATCATCATGGAAAACCGGAATGTTCATACGCTCACGGCAGATGTCTTCGACAATGAAGCAATCGGGCGCCTTGATGTCTTCTAGATTGATCGCCCCAAAGGTAGGTCCCAAAGCGCAAACAATATCAGCGAGCTTTTCCGGGTCGGTTTCATCAACTTCGATGTCAAAGCAGTCGATATTGGCGAAATTCTTAAAGAGAACCGCTTTGCCTTCCATAACCGGCTTTGATGCCAATGCACCGATATTTCCCAGGCCCAGAACTGCGCTGCCGTTTGACACCACCGCGACCAAGTTGCCACGTGCCGTGTAGCGGCTTGCATGTGCAGCATTTTCTTTGATTTCTAAGCAGGCTTCCGCGACACCTGGTGAATAAGCGCGCGAAAGATCGCGACCATTTGCCAAAGGCTTGGTCGCGCGAATTTCTAATTTTCCCGGTTTTGGAAACTCGTGATAATCCAGCGCGGCCTGACGTTGGGTGTCTTTAGTGCTGTCGGTCATGAGTCTCTCCTGGAATTTGTTTAGCCTTAAACTAATTTTTTTCATCGGCGTAAAGAGGGGTGGCTAAAAAGGCGTCCCTTGCAAATTCCGCCGATCAATCGCAGAATTTTTCTGAACTGAAATGGGTTCTAAGAGAGCGTTGTTTTTTTTGACCGATGGGTTAAAAATCATCCTTTCGACGCCGGACCTAATCATTGGATTTGGCCCGATTTATCGACCCGTTCTTAATGGGCCTCAGAAAAGGAAAGCGCAGATGAGTTTGAAAGACAAGGCCCTAGCGGTTCGAGATAATGCCTATGCGCCATATTCGAAATTCAAAGTTGGCGCTGCATTGATTGCCGAAAACGGCGAAACCTTTGTTGGTTGCAACGTCGAAAACGTCGCATATCCCGAAGGGACCTGCGCTGAGGCCGGTGCGATTGCTGCAATGATTGCATCTGGTCAGACCCAACTCATGGAAGTTTATATTGTTGCGGACGCACCGATGCCTGTGTCGCCTTGTGGTGGGTGCCGCCAGAAGCTGATCGAATTTGGGGCAGGGCATGTTCCGGTCACGATGGCGACCGTTAGCGGTTTGGAGCAACGCATGACGCTTGCAGATTTGATGCCCGGAGCCTTTACCGAAGAGCATCTGGAGAACACCTAAATGGACGCACGCGCCATCATTGCGAAGCTTAGGGCTGAACAACTTGCAAGCAAAGAAGAGCTTGCATGGTTTGCGCGTGGCTTAGCGGATCAGTCTGTCAGTGACGCACAAGCCGGTGCTTTTGCTATGGCCGTTTGTCTGAATGGTCTGGATGAGGTGCCGCGCGCGGATTTGACTTTGGCGATGCGGGACAGCGGCGATTGCCTGTCTTGGAATTATGACGGCCCCGTGGTGGACAAACATTCCACCGGCGGTGTTGGGGATTGTGTGTCCTTGGTGCTGGCCCCGGCCTTGGCGGCGTGTGGCGCTTACGTACCGATGATTTCAGGTCGCGGTTTGGGGCATACAGGTGGCACGCTTGATAAAATGGAAAGCATCCCGGGTCTGCGCGTAGATCTGGACGAAAATAGGTTCCGCGACGTTGTTTCAGATGCAGGGGCAGCCATTGTCAGTGCTTCGGCCAATATTGCGCCAGCAGACAAGCGGCTCTATGCGATCCGGGATGTGACGGCGACAGTCGAAAGCCTGGATTTAATCACCGCATCGATCCTCTCCAAAAAGCTTGCAGGTGGTCTAGAACATCTGGTGCTTGACGTGAAAACGGGCTCCGGCGCGTTTATGAAAACAACTGAAGAAGCGCGCGCGTTGGCCACATCTCTGGTACGCACTGCCAATTTGGCCGGTTGTCCGACCTCTGCAATCATTTCGGATATGAACGAACCTTTGGCGTCGTCATTGGGCAACGCGTTAGAGATTGCCGAAGTCATGGCCGTGCTGTGCGATGGAAAAACCGGGCCATTGTTAGAGCTGTCATGCGCATTGGGCGGTGTTCTTTTAAACAATGCGGGTCTTGCAGAAAACGTAGATCAAGGCACCCAGATGATTGCTGCATCCGTTAAAGATGGGCGTGCTGCAGAGGCCTTTGCTAAGATGGTTTATGCGCAGGGCGGGCCCGTTGAGTTTGCACAAAACTGGCGTCGTTTCCTGCCCGAAGCGCCGGTTATTCGTGAAGTAAAAGCAGCGCGCGATGGTTATGTCTCAGGTATTGATGGCCAGATGCTTGGGCTCTGTGTCGTGGGTTTAGGTGGTGGCCGACAAGTGGAGAGCGATGTTGTCGATCCTGCGGTTGGATTGTCTGAGGTGATCCGTTTGGGCAGCAAAGTGACCAAAGGCCAGCCTTTGATGCGCATTCATGCTGCGCGGGAAGATCAAGCGGATCGCGCTGAAAAATCCATTTTGAATGCGGTTTCAATCGGTGATGCAGCCGTGACGCGTCCTGAGCTTATTCATGAACGGATCGTTTCATGAGCCGTGCTTTTCTGGTCGTGATGGATTCTGTTGGCATCGGAGGTGCAACCGATGCCGACCAGTTTTTCAATGGCAATATGCCTGATACCGGGGCCAATACATTAGCGCATATTGCCCAGGCCTGTGCGGCTGGGCGTGCAGAGGAGGGCCGATCAGGGCCATTACGTTTGCCCAATCTGGATGCGTTAGGTCTGGGTGCCGCCACGCGATTGGCGTCAAATGCCGACACTCCGGGTTTGAATGCAGACCCGGTCGGTTTTTGGGCCGTTGCAGAGGAGCACTCTAAAGGCAAAGACACTCCATCAGGCCATTGGGAGCTTGCGGGTTTGCCAGTACCATGGGACTGGAGCTATTTCCCAGATCAGCGTCCATCTTTCCCAGAAAATCTGGTCGGTAAGATTACCAACGTTGGCTCCATCGAGGGTATTTTGGGCAATTGTCATGCCTCAGGTACGCAGATCATCAACGAACTTGGCGCGTTGCATATGCATACGGGTTTTCCGATTTGCTACACCTCGGCGGACAGTGTTTTTCAGGTCGCGGCCCATGAGCACAGCTTCGGCTTGGCGCGACTGCTCGAGTTCTGCGAAGCGATTGCGCCCATTTTACATGCCCAAAAAGTTGGACGTGTGATTGCACGTCCCTTTGTTGGGGACGCAGAGAACGGCTTTACGCGGACCACAAATCGCAAAGATTTTGCCATCACACCGCCAAGTCTTATTTTGACCAACTGGGTGCAGGACGCTGGGCGGCATGTGTACGGGGTGGGTAAGATTGGCGATATCTTTTCGATGCAGGGGATCGATGAGGTGCGCAAAGGAGCCGATGTGCAATTGATGCAGCATCTTTCTGATCTGGTAGACACCGCCGAAGATGGCAGCCTGACCTTCGCGAATTTTGTCGAATTTGACAGCCTATACGGCCATCGTCGCGATATTTCGGGCTACGCGCGAGCGCTAGAGTGGTTTGATACAGAACTAGGCAAGCTGATCCCAAAATTGAGGCCGGATGATCTGTTGCTGCTGACGGCAGATCATGGCAATGACCCCAGCTGGGTGGGCACGGATCATACCCGCGAACGGGTGCCGGTTCTGTGCCATGGGCTTGGTAAAGGTCAGGCCGGATTGGTGAATTTTGTAGATGTCGGCGCTACGGTCGCGGCGCATCTAGACGTGACCGGGCTAGGCCCCGGAAGGAGTTTTGTATGAACGTTGCAGACCTGCCAAAGGTAGAATTGCACCTACACCATGAAGGGGCAGCGCCTCCTGCTTTTGTGCGCCAGCTGGCAGCAGAGAAGAAAGTCGATATTTCTAAGGTTTTCAATGACCAAGGTGGCTATGCATTTAAAGACTTTGTGCATTTTCTGTCAGTCTATGAAGCAGCAACTTCTGTTCTGAAAACTCCAGAGGACTACGCGCGGCTCACCCGTGCGGTGCTCGAAGAAAGCGCAGCAAACGGCGTAGTTTACACCGAAAGCTTTATTTCACCTGACTTCTGCGGTGGCGGCGATGTTGCAGCGTGGCGTGACTACTTAGCGGCGATCCGTGAAGCGGCGGATAAGGCCGAGGCTGATCTGGGCATTACCATGCGAGGTGTCGTGACCTGTGTGCGCCATTTCGGACCAGAAAAGGCCAAGGCCTCAGCACTTTGTGCAGCGGAAACCGCTGGCGATTGGATCGTTGGTTTCGGCATGGGCGGCGACGAAGGGCAGGGGCATCAAGGGGATTTCTCTTATGCTTATGACATGGCGCGTGAAGCGGATTTACGACTGACGACGCATGCGGGCGAATTTGGCGGTCCTCAAAGCGTGCGTGAAGCCATTGAAGATCTGAATGTAGAACGGATTGGACATGGTGTGCGTTCGATTGAGGATGCGGGACTTGTTAAGGAACTTGTTGCACGTCAGATTACTTTGGAGGTCTGCCCTGGATCCAATGTTGTCTTAGGTGTCTACCCTTCCATTGCCGCGCACCCGATCAAACGCCTGCGAGACGCAGGTGTGAACGTAACGGTATCGACCGATGATCCCCCGTTCTTTGGCACAACAATGCGCCGCGAATATGAGATGCTGCACCAAGCCTTTGGCTGGGATGCGGATGATTTCACCAACCTGAATACAACGGCCGCCAATGCGGCTTTCTGCGATGATGGGACACGCCAGCGTGTCTTGAAAAAACTGGAGCGCTCATGACCGACCACCTCACTGTTGTCGACCACCCATTGGTGCAGCACAAGCTGACCTTGATGCGGAAAAAATCGACCTCTACGGCGGAATTCCGCCAGCTTTTGCGCGAGATCAGTCAGCTTTTGGCTTATGAAGTCACCCGTGATTTGCCGACAACGACACAGTCGATTGATACGCCCATGCAAGAGATGGACGCACCGGTTTTGGCAGGCCCAAAACTGGCTTTGGTGTCGATCCTGCGGGCCGGCAATGGGCTGCTGGATGGCATGCTGGAACTGATCCCATCAGCGCGTGTGGGCTTTGTGGGACTGTACCGCAACGAGGAAACTCTGGAGCCAGTTCAGTATTATTTTAAGGTGCCAACCCAGCTAGATAAGCGTTTGGTGATTGCTGTGGACCCCATGTTGGCAACCGGTAATTCCTCTGTGGCGGCGATCGATATGCTGAAAGAGGCAGGCGCCACCAATATCCATTTCCTATGCCTGCTGGCATCGCCAGAAGGCGTGGCGCGCATGAAAGAAGCGCACCCAGATGTGCCCGTTGTCACCGCGGCTTTGGACGAAAAGCTCAACGAAAAAGGCTATATCGTTCCAGGATTGGGCGATGCAGGCGACCGGATGTTTGGTACAAAATAGCCTATATGGGTGCTTTACTCATTTAGCGTATTGAGGCTACACTGCCCCCATATCTTGTGGGGGCATGATGCAGTTTACCAGGGCAATTGCGATCGCGTTGATCGCTTCGATTTCAGGGCTACAAGCCGCAAATGCGATGTCATTGCGCGGTGACGGGAAGCCTGCTGAATATCCTTCGTCAAGTTTTACAGGCAATCAATACGTCGATAGCCGCGGCTGCGTTTTCGTGCGCGCGGGCGTGAACAGCGGGACCAACTGGGTGCCCCGGGTTACACGAGATCGTAAATTGGTGTGTGGATTCAAACCGACCTTGACGGCTGACCAGCGTCAGTCGACCTCTGCGCCCACTGAAGTGGTGAAAATCACTTTGGAGCCAACTGCTGCACCACAGCCCATCGCCAAACCGGTCATTATGGCCAAGTCAAAGCCAACTCCGGTGCGTGTTGCCCCTGTGCAAAAACCATTGTCCGCGCTCAAAACAACAGCGGCGCCGGTCAAAGTGATGGCCGCACCATCTCGCACCATTGCAGTTAAGCCTCACCAACCTAAGGCAGATCCGATGCCTAAGGTGGTTACATCGTCGGTATTTAGCGCACGTCCGGAGCGGATGTTTAATGCCCAGCCAAGGCGAGGTGATATCGTGTATGAAGGCTTTGTTGCGGGTGACGTGCGCGTTGTGCCGAAACATGTTTATGAACAGCGCCAGAATACCAAGGTTAAAGTGCCCAAAGGGTATCGGACCGTTTGGAAAGATGATCGTCTGAATCCGCATCGGGCAGAGCAAACCTTCAACGGTAAAGCTAAGATGGATGCGATTTGGACGCAGACGGTTCCGCGTCGTTTGATCTCAAAGCCTGCGGGCTGAATTAAGTAGCCAATACAACTTTTCCCTTAGCGGGACGAGTTTAGCTGTTGCAGATCTCTTGAAGCGCAACCCATTCTCCGTCACTCATGACTTCAGTGTCGCTGTCAATTAAAGCATCAGCTTCAATGAGATCGATCGTGGTTTCCCCAGAAATATCAATCGCATAAGCATATGGCGTGGCCGGCACTTGAGCTTGCGCAAAGGCCCCCGCTAGCAGATCACCCTCGACAAGCATCGGGATTTCACCTGCCAGAGTTTCAGAGAAGTCTCTTAATGTTTCGGTCTTCAGTTGTCCGGTTGTCAAAAGACGGAAACTGGCCCAGATGCCGCCTGTTTCTAGCAGCTTCCCAAGCGGATCATTGGCTTCAGCTCGGAGCTTTTCCGCAAGAACGTAACCTGCGACCACAGCAGGGTCTTCATGATCTTCAAGAATAGCGCGCGAAACCAGAACCACACCGCCGGGTAGGCTGGCAGTGCTACGAATGCCTCCGGGCACGACGACAATCTCGTTGAGATCAAGACGCAAAGCGAGTTTTCCAAGTGCTCCGACAGCGATCTCTTCTTGGCAGGCTTGGCCTGTGACCGCCGACATCTGCCCCATAATGTCCTGGCCAATCACCACGCGATTGATGTCAGGAACGACGCTGGTCACATGGTTGCGCAGTGCATCAGGCAGCCAAAAGACAACTCCAGCAGCCACAGCGGCGATACTTGCAGCAACCATAGCACCGCGCAGACGCCCAGGGCGCGAGTCCTTACGGTGGATGGCCTTTTGCAACTTTTCGATTGCAGCCACCATTTCGGTTTCATGTTCGGCCAATTCCAAGGTTTCGCTGGAATCCCCAGCGGGATGGAACACGGCAGGCAATTTTCCCGGATTGCTGCGTTTGATGGCCGCAATGGACCAATGGGTCAGCGGCTGGTCGCGCATATCCGAGATCACCAACGTTGCATCCCCAATCGATGCAATCACCTCGCGGCGTTGCTCATCCGTTGTGGCGCGCCAGAGACCAGAAGCCTCTAGGCGCTGGTATTTGTTCAGCGCGGTCATATTCGGAAAACTGCTCTTTCCCTATTTTGCGCAGAGTTTACGCGCAATAATCCGCTGCTGCAATCATGCCGAAAGTTCGATGGCCCGCTTTCGCAGTTCGAATTTTTGAACTTTGCCCGTTGCGGTTTTGGGGAGTGTCTCAAACACAACCTTTTTGGGAGTTTTGAAACCGGCAAGACGTTCCCGTGCGAAGGCGACCAAAGCTTCGGCGTCTTCGGCGGCACCGTCTTTAAGCTCAACAAACGCGCAGGGCACTTCGCCCCATTTTTCGTTTGGCATGGCAACAACCGAGGCTAGGGACACATCTGGATGCGCCATCAAAGTGTTTTCCACTTCAACAGAGCTGATGTTTTCGCCGCCGGAAATGATGATGTCCTTCGCGCGGTCAGCGATTTGGATATAGCTATCAGGGTGCTGGATCGCGATGTCGCCCGAATTAAAATAGCCGCCTTTAAAGGCTTCTGCAGTTGCTTCTGGGTTCTTCAGATACCCTTTCATCACCGTATTCCCACGCAGAGCGATCTCACCCTGGGTTGTGCCGTCACGCGGAATGTCGGAATGGGCGCTATCACGTACCACAACCGGTTCAAGGATAGGCATCGCAACGCCTTGGCGCGCTTTGATGGCTGCGGTTTCTGCGTCATCGCAATCTGACCAACGATCCGCTTGCCACAGACATTCTGTGACGTGGCCATAGGTTTCAGTCAGCCCATAAACATGTGTCACGTTGAACCCAAGTTCTGCCACTTTGGCCAAGGTTGCCGGGGCAGGTGGGGCACCAGCCGTAAAGACCTGCACTTCTTGATCAAACGACCGGCGGTCAGCTTCTGACGCATTGACCAATGCGTTTAGTACAATCGGAGCACCGCCAAAATGTGTCACGCCTTCGTCGGCGATGGCGTTAAAGACGTTCGCCGCTGTTACATCCCGACAGCAAACAACCGTGCCACCGACAATTGGGATCATCCAGGAATGGTTCCAGCCATTGCAGTGAAACAAAGGCACGATGGTCAGGTAAACCGGCTTTTGCCCGATATTCCAGCTGACCAAGGTTCCCATCGTCATCAGATAGGCTCCGCGATGATGATAGACGACACCTTTGGGGCGCCCAGTGGTGCCAGAGGTGTAGTTCAGGGCAAGGCTTTCCCACTCATCCTTTGGCCAAATCCATTGAAAACCAGCATCGGCTGCCGCCAGTAGGTCTTCGTATTCAGGATAGCGCCCTGAGGCCGTAATACCTGCATTTGGATCAGCTACTTCGACAATGGATGGACCGGTACCATCCATGGCGTCAATCGCGGCTTCAGCAAGGGGTATGAGCGCGCTGTCCACCAGTACGACCTTGGCTTCGCCATGTTCAAAAATGTGAGCGACGGTTGAAACATCCAGACGTGTATTGATGGTGTTAAGCACAGCGCTGCAGGCAGGCACCCCGAAATGGGCTTCGACCTGGGCCGGCACGTTGGGTAACAGCGTAGCCACAACGTCGCCGGGGGTAACACCAAGTTTTGTCAGAGCTGACGCAAGCTGTGTGACCCGATCCAAATAACCTTGGTATGTGACGCGGTGAGTGCCATACGCAACGGCGAGGTTTTCTGGATAGACCTCTGCGGCGCGCTTTAAATGCGAAAGCGGGGTTAGCGGAACATAGTTCGCCGCGTTTTTCTCAAGTCCTGTCTCGTCGTTCATCCAGCCCATAGCCATGTCCTCCCTACATGTCTGATTTTTGTAAACCCTAGCGAGGCAAAGACTTTTGGGAAACCCGTAGGAACCCGTCCGTAGATTTACGTAACGTGCTAGGCGCGGCGGTTTGGATTGGATAGGCTGGCTTTATGATTTTATCGCGCGGACGTCGTTACATCTTTGTGCATATCCCCAAGACGGGGGGGACATCTTTGGCATTGGCCTTAGAGGACCGGGCCAAGAAGGATGACATTATGTTGGGCGACACACCGAAGGCTGCGAAGCGGCGGCGGCGCGTCAAAGGTGTTCTCGCAAACGGCCGACTTTGGAAACACTCTGGCCTGTCAGACATTGAAGGTCTGGCAACGCGTGAAGAGATCGAAAGCTTTTACAGCTTTGCTTTGGTCCGCAATCCATGGGATCGCTTTGTCAGTTACTATCATTGGCTGCGAGAGCAGGGGTTTGAGCACACTGCAGTTCGCCTGTCTAAGGCGCTGACATTTAAGGAATTTTTATCGCACCCTCACACGCAGGCTTCGCTCGAGGGATCCCCATTTGTGCGTTACCTGACGGATATGCGTGGGGTGGAGCAGGCAAAGCTCTATATCCGGTTGGAGCATTTTAATGAGGACGCTCAGCCGTTGTTTGAACACTTGGGATTTGAGCTGGAATTGCCGCAGGTCAATCGATCTGAACGGGACAGCGATTATCGCAACTATTACGACGAAGAAGATGCCGCCCTATTGGGCGACATCTGTCGGGTCGATATTGACCGGTTTGGCTATCGTTTCGACTAATACGGCTGGATCAATCAGGCCGCTTTAGCCGGGGCGAACCGCTCGTAGAAGGTTTCGGTTTTGTCTGCCATATCGCGCAGGAGTTTCGGGCAGGCAAAACGCGCTCCGTATTTCTCTTTCAATGAATCACATTGTTGGGCAGCCCAAGCCGCTCCGACGATATCAAGCCATGCAAATGGTCCGCCAGACCATGGGGCAAAGCCCCAGCCAAGGATCGCCCCGACGTCGCCTTCGCGGATATCTTCCAGTACGCCTTCTTCGAGCGCACGGACGGCTTCCAGCACTTGTGCGAACATTAGGCGGTTTTGCACTTCAGTGACATCGGGTTGATCCTGAAGGCGTTCATACTGCGCGCCGAGGCCTGACCAGTAGCCCTCACGTTTGCCTTTCTCGTCATAGTCATAAAAGCCCGCTTTGACCTTGCGGCCAAGACGTTCTTCGCCTTCCATGAAGAAGATCACGTCATCGACGGCACTATCGGGGTAGGTGTCTCCCATCGCGGCTTTGGTGGCACGCGCGATCTTGGCGCCAAGATCAACCGAGGTTTCATCGACCAACTGGATTGGACCCACCGGGAAGCCTAGGAGCTGCGCGGAGTTATCAATCAGGGTAGGGGCTACGCCCTCGCCAATCATGCGAAGACCTTCGTTGATGTATGGGATGATGCAGCGATTGGCGTAGAAAAAGCGCGCATCGTTGACCACGATTGGCGTCTTTTTGATCTGACGCACAAAATCCAGCGCCTTTGCCACGGCCTTGTCGCCGGTTTCTTTACCCTTGATGATCTCAACCAGCAGCATCTTCTCAACAGGAGAGAAGAAGTGAATGCCAATGAATTGATCCGCGCGGCTTGAGGCTTTGGCGAGTTCGGTGATTGGCAGAGTCGAGGTGTTGGAGGCAAAGATCGCGTCCCTCGGGATCACGGCCTCGACCTTTTGGGTCATTTCCGCCTTCACCTTTGGATCTTCAAACACCGCTTCAATGATCAGGTCTACATCTTTGAGAGCATCTAGGTCTGTGGTTGCGTCGATACGCGACAGCATCGCTTCCTTTTGCTCAGGGGTCGCCTTTTTACGCGCAATGCCTTTGTCGGCAAAGGCTTCGGTATAAGCCTTACCACGATCTGCCGCTTCTTGGTTCTGGTCGATCAACACGACTTCGATACCGGCCTTAGCAGAAACCAATGCAATACCGGCACCCATCATGCCTGCGCCTAGAACACCAACTTTTTTGACCTTCTGATCTTCAACCGCCGGGCGGTTCGCGCCTTTTTCCAATGCCTCTTTGTTGATAAAGAGGCTGCGGATCATCGCGCCAGAGCTTGGGTTCATCAAAACATTGGTGAACCAGCGCGCTTCGACTTTCAGCGCGGTATCAAACGGCACCAATGCGCCTTCATAGACCGCACTCAGCAGGGCCTTAGCTGCTGGAAATGCGCCCCAGGTCTTGCCGTGCACCATTGCAGAAGCCCCGACATAGGTCATGAAACCGGCTGGATGGTAAGGCGCGCCACCGGGCATTTTATAGCCTTTTTCATCCCAAGGTTTGACAAATTTCGGTTCGGATAAAATCCACTCGCGCGCGGCTGCCATCGGGTCATCGCTGACCTCATCGATCAGGCCTGCTGCCTTGGCTTTTTTCGGATCGCTCAACTTGCCTTCCAACAAGAATGGGGCTGCCGCCATGGCTCCGAGTTTACGGACAAGACGTGTTGTGCCGCCAGCTCCGGGGAAAATGCCAACCATGATTTCTGGCAAGCCAATCTTGGCCTTCGGGTTGTCAGCTGCAAAAATTCGGTGCGTCGCCAATGGGATTTCCATGCCAATGCCAAGCCCGGTTCCCGGCATCACACAAGCCACAGGTTTGCCACCTTTGTTGGTCTTAGGATCCATACCCGCGCGCTCAATTTTGCGCAGGATGCGGTGCATGTTCATAATGCCGTCAAACAGGCCCTTCGCTGGGTTGTCACCGGCCATCTCTTTCATCTTGGCGATGATGTTGAGGTCCATGCCACCCGCAAAACTTCCTTCTTTGCCAGACGTGATGATGATGCCTCTGACCTGCTCATCGGCAAGGGCTTCATCCGTATATTTATCCAACTGTTCAAGTGCCTCAAGGTTCAGCACGTTCATGCTTTTGCCTTGGGTATCCCAAACCAAAGTTGCGATGCCATCGGCATCAATATTCATAGTAAAATCAGTCATTTTCACCTCCTGTGAAGGGGCTGCCGTCTTTATGGGTGAAGTCGTAAGTCCCGTCTTGAACGGTCACTTTCATGTCGATATCGCTGTACCATGCGGTTTCAGTCGCAGTGCGAGAGCCGATGATCAGAAACCGCGCCTCAGAGCTGGAGTTGTTCACCACGTAATGTCCGTTCGCGTCCCCGGCCGGAAAGGCCGCGCATTCGCTAACTGTTAATTCGGTTTCACCGAAATCATCTACAAGCTTGCAAGTCCCAGAGATGACCATCATGAATTCGTCTTGCTCTTCGTGCCAATGGCGCAAGCTCGATTTGGCGCCGGGCTGCAATATCGTGATATTGGCGCCGAACTGGGTGATGCCACCTGTGTCGCCGATACGTTGGCTTGATCGTCCCTGCATTTCTTCGCGGAATTGTTCGGGGTAACCCGAGCCGGTTTGGATCGGGATTTTTGTCAAATCTATCTTAGGCATCAGACGCGCTCGATAATGGTTGCAGCACCCATGCCAGATCCAATGCAGAGCGTCGCCAAGCCGGTTTCCTTGTCTGATCGTTCAAGCTCATCCAGCAATGTGCCAAGGATCATGGCCCCTGTCGCGCCCAATGGGTGCCCCATGGCGATCGATCCGCCGTTCACGTTCACTTTCGCTGGGTCAGCGTCAAAGGCCTGCATGAAGCGCATCACAACAGAAGCAAAGGCTTCGTTGACTTCAAAGAGGTCGATATCGCCGATTTCCATACCACTTTCGCGTAGGATTTTCTGGGTCACAGGGACGGGACCGGTCAACATGATGGTCGGATCCGTACCGATTTTAGCAGTCGATTTAATACGCGCGCGCGGCTTTAGCCCCATACGTTCGCCGTATTCCTTGTTGCCGATCAATAGAGCGGCTGATCCATCCACAATACCAGAGGAGTTCCCGGCGTGGTGGATATGCTCGATCTTCTCGAGATGCGGGTATTTCATTAGCGCGATCTTGTCGAAACCGGGCATGAATTCACCCATGTCTTTGAACGACGGTTTCAATGCACCAAGTGATTGCATGTCCGTTTGTGGTCGCATGAATTCATCATGGGCTAGGATCGGTAGGCCGTTGATGTCTTCGATTGCAATCACGGACTTATCAAAATGCCCGGCATCCCATGCAGCCTTTGCGCGGCGTTGGCTTTCAACCGCCAGAGCATCAGCCTGATCACGCGTAAACCCATATTCGGTTGCGATAATATCGGCTGAGATACCTTGAGGAACAAAGTAGTTATCGATCGCGATGGATGGATCCACTGCAATGGCACCGCCATCCATGCCCATCGGTACGCGGCTCATGCATTCAACGCCACCCGCGATATAGGCGTCACCGCCACCGCCTCGCACTTGGTTTGCAGCCATATTCACTGCTTCAAGTCCAGAGGCACAGAAACGGTTAATAGAAACACCGGGAATGCTCTCGTCTAGGTCTGAGGCCAGCACGGCCGTCCGCGCCAAGCAGGCCCCTTGTTCACCCACTTGAGTGACATTGCCCCAGATCACATCTTCGACCGCGTGGCCTTCCAGATTGTTGCGGGATTTCAGCGCGTTGAGAACTGCCGCACTGAGGTGAGGCGCGCTGACTTCGTGCAAAGAGCCGTCTTTTCGGCCCTTGCCGCGCACGGAACGCACAGCGTCATAGATATAGGCTTCGGTCATGCTCTTCTCCTTAAAGGCCGCGGTCACTCGGGTGACCGGGCATCAAATCGTATGGGTGTTTCCAACCGGGGGTGGCTTCGATGTTTGAAAGCCATCGGTCGATATTGGACCAGTCCTTGCGGTCAAAGCCGAAGGGTTCTGGGTAAAAGAGGTAGCCACAGCAGGAGATGTCGGCATTGGTGAGGTTGTCCCCAACCATCCAATCTCGGCCCTCCAAGTGGCCATCCAAAACCTTGTAAGCTGCTTTCAGACGACCCTGGAGGAAGGCAATAGCTTCCTTGGGGCGTTTGTCCTCTGGCAGAAAATTCATCAAGAAGCGGGTCACGCCGTTCTGAGACGAAAGCTTATGGTTATCCCATAGAACCCATCGCAGAATTTCATAGCGTTCCGTATCGTCTTTACCGCCAAACTTCCCAGACTTGTCAGAGATGTACTGCTGGATCACGCCGGACTGTGAAAGCTTCACATCCCCATCCACAAGAACCGGCGCTTCCCCCATCTCATTCACGTTGCTCAAATACTCTTCGCTGCGAGCTTCGCCTTTGAAGAAATCAACAAAGACCGCTTCCCAAGGCAGGCCAGAAAGTTCCAGCGCAAGCGCGGCTTTATATGCGTTGCCACTTTCGCCAAAACAGTAGAGTTTTAAGGTCATTAGGTGCTCCCAAAATGCATCTGTATGCCGGAGTTTAATCCGCCATTTCTAAATCAGCGTTTGCGCGCTTCGAGTTCCAGATTGAACCGGCGCAATCGCTGCGCCAGCCCTTCTTCGTCTGTGATGGCGTCGAAGTTTTCAAAGAGAAAAGACAGCGCTTCGCCTTCATCCAATCCGGCCTCCTGAGAAAACCGCTTCAAACGCCGATAGGCATCTTCGGTCATGGCGATGGGCATGCGGCGGGTTAGGCGAAAGCGCTTTGGCATGTTTTCTCCTTAGAAAGCTTCGGCATCCAGGGCCATGACCGTATCAGCGCCGCTTTCAATGCGGGCTAGATGCATGGCCGTAGCCGGTAAGCGTCGTGCCATATAGTAACGCGCTGTTGCCAATTTGGTCTCGTGGAATGCCACGTCGGAAGTACCAGATGCAATTGCATCCAAGGATGCGTGTGCCATGCGGCCCCACATCAGGCCCAGACAAACATGACCAAAGAGATGCATGAAATCGTAAGATCCGGCCAAAGCATGGTTCGGGTTCTTCATGCCATTTTGCATGAAATACATGCCGGCTGCCTGCAGGTGCTTGCTCGCGGTTTTCAGCGGCGCGATGAAATCTGCCATGGCTTCATCTTCGCCATGTTCCTTACAGAAGCCTTTCACTAGGTCAAAGAACGCCATGACGTGCTTGCCGCCATCTTGCGCCAGTTTACGACCGACCAGATCAAGTGCCTGGACGCCATTCGCGCCTTCATAAATCATGGTGATGCGCGCATCGCGGGTGAACTGGCTCATGCCATGTTCTTCGATGTAACCGTGACCGCCATAAACCTGTTGCGCTTGCACCGTCATGTCGTAGCCTTGATCGGTCAAGAACCCCTTGATGACCGGGGTGAGTAGGGACACCAGACCGTCGGCGTCTTTATCATTAGACCGATGCGACTGATCAATCAGTTGAGCCCCCCAAAGCAGGAAGGCACGACCACCTTCAATAAAGCTCTTTTGATCCATAAGCGCGCGGCGAATGTCTGGGTGGACAATCAGCGGGTCGGCAGGGCCTTCTGGGTTCTTCGCTCCAGTTACATCACGACCTTGCAAGCGGTCTTTGGCATAGGCCACGGCGTTCTGATAGGCCCCTTCTGCTTGGGACAGGCCTTGCATGCCAACACCAAGCCGCGCTTCGTTCATCATAGTGAACATGGCGCGCATGCCTTTATGTTCATCCCCAAGCAAATAGCCGGTTGCTTCGTCGTAGTTCATCACACAGGTCGAGTTGCCGTGGATGCCCATTTTCTTTTCGATATTGCCAACGGAAACACCGTTGCGAGCGCCTAAAGATCCATCTTCGTTGACCATGAATTTCGGTACGATGAAGAGAGAGACGCCTTTGATGCCATCGGGGCCGCCAGGAATTTTCGCCAGCACCAGGTGGACGATGTTATCCGCCATGTCGTGCTCACCAGCCGAGATAAAGATTTTCTGCCCAGAAATCTTGAAACTGCCATCATCCTGTGGCTCAGCTTTGGTGCGCATCAGGCCCAGATCCGTGCCGCAATGCGGTTCGGTCAGGTTCATGGTGCCGGTCCATGCGCAGCTGACCATGTTCGGCAAATAAGTTGTTTTCTGCTCGTTCGTACCATGCGCCAAAATAGCAGAGGCGGCGCCATGGGTCAGACCCTGATACATGGTGAACGCCTGGTTTGCGGCAGAAAACATTTCGCCGACCGCTGTGCCCACCACCGCAGGCATATTCTGCCCGCCGTAATCTTCCGGCATATCCAAACCGGTCCAACCGCCTTCTTTCACTTGTTCAAAGGCTTCTTTGAAACCTTTGGGCGTATAGACCACACCGTTTTCCAGACGACATCCTTCTTGATCACCAACCACATTCAAAGGCGCGACAACTTCGCTATTAAGCCGTCCAGCTTCTTCGAAAATCGCATTTGTGAAATCACGATCCAGATCGGCGTAGCCCGGGGTATCGGATTCGCTGACTTTCAGAACATCGTGCAACAAGAACTGCATGTCTTTTGTAGGCGCTGTATAGGTGGGCATAATCGTCTCCGGAACAGGTTATTCAGCTGCGCGCTTGGGCTGGCTTAGCGAGGAAATCATCTTTTCCCCCCACTTCATTTGCTCTTTCAGATCTGCGATCGCCTCGTCGAGTTCTTCGCGTTGGCGTTCCATATCCGCGAGGCGTTCGTGGGCGATGTCATAGGTGCGGCTGAGCTGGGTCAGCTGCTGGTCGCCCATGTCGTATAGGTTCAAAAGTTGGCGGATTTCTTCGAGCGAAAACCCAAATCGTTTGCCGCGCAGGATCAGTTTCAAACGTGCACGATCGCGGCGGGTAAAGAGGCGTTTCTGACCTTCTCGGATCGGAAACAAGAGTTCTTTGGCTTCATAAAACCGCAAAGTACGTGGTGTGACACCAAAGGCGTCACACATTTCGCGGATGGTCATATAGTCTTCAGTCATCGGTTTCCCCTCTCATCAACCCCCGCACTGATCTCCTCAAATCAGCAGGGGCATCCCAAGTCTCATCTGAGACCTGTTTCTTTACGTTTACGTAAGTTCGGTATTGCGTCAATTGTAGCCTTACGTAAGCTTTCATCACGTAAACTATTAACATTTCCCTAATTTGCGAAAAAATTGGAGAAATGACGGGGTGTTTTTCGATTTAAATCAGGAATTTAAGGAGGGCGCGCAATCGCACTACACAATTTTGTGACGTTACGGACATTCTCGAGGAAAGCCCGTGCACGACTGGCTATTTCAGTGAGTTTGCGGTTTCCGCACGCAATTCTTCCAGCTCTTGAATGGCCTCGGCGAGCTGGTCGCGTTGCTCATAAAGCTGGGTCAATTGTTCGTCCGCCATCTCTACAAAGGCTGACATTTGCGCTTCGCTGCCTTCTTTTTCGTAGATTAAAAGCCACTGCCGCAACTGTTCTAATTTCAGGCCAAATCGGCGGCCGCGAATGATCAATGTCATTCGCGCAACTTCGCGTGGGCCATAATACCGAGATCGCCCTTCGCGCTCAGGTGCGAGGAGTTCGATATACTCATAGTAACGCAATGTTCTTGGCGTGACGTCAAATTTCGCGCACATTTCCTTAAATGTCAGACGCTGCGTGGTCATAACAAATTCTCCCTTGCAGCAAACTTATGCGGAGTGTTCAAAGAGAGCAACAGGTCAGGTTGTTCGTTTCGTCACGTTCTTAAGCGTGTAAAAATGTAGCAGTTCAGAAAGGCAAGCCATTGAGCTCTGAAGATTTAAAGGTTGCCCAGCAATTCATTGAGGCCATCCCCCATGCCAAAGCATTGGGGATGGTGATCACTGAAATCGCTGGCGGCAAAGCGCAGCTTGAAATGGATTATGATCCAAGGTTCATTGGGGATCCTGATACAGGCGTGATTTCCGGAGGGGCTATTTCCGCGCTGATGGATACCTGTTGCGGTGCTGCCGTCATGAGCCATCCCCAAGTGAACGGGGCAACGGCCACGATTGATCTGCGTATTGATTATATGCGTGCGGCCAAGCCAGGGGAGCGTATCGTCGCGGTGGCCGAGGTTTATCATTTAACCAGAACCGTCGCCTTTGTGCGCGCCAGATCATATGACAACGATCGCGAAAACCCGGTGGCCACAGCCACAGGGGCTTTCACTGCGGAGAAAAAGGCATGAACAGACCACGCCCGGAACCGGTTCAAGTTGTGAAGCAGCGCCGTGATGCAGCGCTGAACGCTTTGGTTGCCAGCATCCCGTATTGTGATTTTCTTGGCATTCATTTTGAACGTCGCGGAGATGAACTGACCGGCATAATGCAGTTTCAGGAGACCAATATCGGCAACCCTATCCTGCCGGCAATACATGGCGGCGCGACGGCAGCCTTTCTGGAAATTACCTCGCTGATTGGTCTGCGCTGGGCCACGCTTTGGGAGGATATGGAAAGCGGCACGTTATCTTTGGATGAGCTTGAGAAAGGCAATCTCCCACGGCTACCCAAAACCATCGATTTCACGGTGGACTATCTACGTTCAGGTCTACCGCGCGACGCCTATGCGCGCGCGCGGGTTAATCGCTCTGGGCGGCGCTATGCGTCGGTGCATGTCGAGGCATGGCAAGATCGGCGTGAGCAGTTGATTGCGCAGGCGACCGGACATTTTCTGATGCCAGCACCTTTGGCTGACTGATCATCACATGTCGTCACAGATAGCCCGGCCCCCCGAGGTCACTCATCGCCGCATCTTGAAAGTTGCCTTACCGGTGGTGTTGTCCAATGCCACTGTGCCGATATTGGGCGCTGTAGATGTCGGCGTGGTTGGTCAATTGGGCGAGGCGGCTCTTATTGGGGCCGTCGCCATGGGGGCGATTATTCTATCGTCGATCTACTGGATATTTGGCTTTTTGCGCATGGGAACGGCTGGGCTCGTTGGACAGGCAGCCGGGGCCGAGGATCATGCAGAAGTTTCGGCCATTCTTACGCGGGCCTTTTTAATTGCGGGTGTTGGGGGCTTGCTGCTGGTTCTATTGCAAATCCCGATATTTGCATTGGCTTTTGTGCTATCGCCTGCTTCGCCTGAGGTTGAAAGCCTTGCGCGAGACTATCTGCAAATCCGCATCTGGACAGCACCTGCTGCGATCGCGGTCTACGCCGCCACGGGTTGGTTGGTCGCGATGGAGCGCACAACTGGCGTGTTTTGGGTTCAGTTCGTGATGAATGGGATCAACATCTTACTGGATTTGTGGTTCGTGTTGGGCCTCGGTTGGGGCGTTGAGGGCGTTGCCATCGCAACGGTTATTGCAGAATTAGCGGGTGCGGGGCTGGGCATATGGCTTTGCCGGGACGCTTTTGCCAATGTTGCGTGGCGCAGTTGGGGGCGGGTGATTGATCGCGCAAAGCTGATCCGTATGGGTCTTTTGAATGCCGATATTTTGATCCGTTCAGCGCTCTTGATGGCCATTTTCTCAAGCTTTGTTTTCCTGGGCGCTGGCTTTGGCGATGTAACTTTGGCTGCCAACGAAGTCCTGATCCAATTCACCTACATTGTAGCCTACGCGATGGATGGTTTCGCCTTTGCGGCCGAAGCGCTGATTGCCCGTGCCATCGGGCAGGGCAACGTGCGACGCCTGCGCAAATCGGCCCTGATGTGTTCTTTCTGGGGGGCTGTAACTTGCACCAGCATGGCGCTTTTCTTTGCGATCGGAGGGCCATGGTTGATCGACGTGATGGCCAAATCCGCCGAGGTTCAGGCCGATGCGGGAGTCTATCTGATTTGGATGATAGCCGCACCAATCGTTGGCTGCGCCGCGTGGATGTTAGACGGTATATTCATCGGTGCCACACGTGGCTCCGATATGCGCAACATGATGATCGTTAGCAGCGTTGTTTATGTAATTGCAGTTTTGGTCCTGATCCCAGCCTTTGAGAACCACGGCCTGTGGGCTGCGTTGCTTGTTTCTTTTGCGGTGCGTGGCGTGACGCTAGGAATGCGCTACCCCGCATTGGAAAGGTCTGTCGTAACTTAAAGGATCTCCAGAACGCTTTCTGGAGGACGTCCCAAACGGGCTTGCCCACCCGCGATCACAACAGGGCGCTCGATCAGTTTTGGCACTTCGACCATTGCAGCGATCAACGCGTCCTCATCCGTGTCATTGCTTAACCCACGCTCTTTGAACTCTGCCTCGCCCTTACGCATCAGATCGATGGCTGGGATGTTCAACATCTTTAAAACGGCACGGATTTCAGCCTCGGTGGGGGCATCTTCAAGGTACTTACGGATGGTGACCGGGCCTTTTTCTTCAACCAGTGCCAATGTTTGACGCGATTTTGAGCAGCGTGGGTTGTGCCAAATTTCAGTCATAGCCAGTCCTCTCGTTTGCTGCCAATGGCTTCGGACACATTGCCAAAGCTATCGCGCGCCAGCAATTCATCCAGACCGCGTACAATGTCTTCGACCATGGAGAGACCACCGTAAACCAACACCGTATAAAGCTGCACGACAGATGCGCCGGCGCAGATTTTGGCATAGGCTTGATCGGCGTTAGAAATACCACCCACACCCACCAGAGGCAGTTTGCCTTCGGTGAGCTTGGACAGTTGCGCCAGCACACGCGTGGATTTCTCAAACAAAGGCGCGCCAGACAGGCCGCCCTTTTCGCCACGATGTTCAGACAGCAAGCCGTCGCGATCCAATGTCGTGTTGGTCGCGATGATGGCATCGAGGCCGCTCTCTATGGCCACTTCAGCAATCTCGGCGAGCTCGGTTTCGGTCAAATCCGGTGCGATTTTCAGGAAGACAGGAATTTTGCGTTCAAGGCCAGCGCGGGCCTCCATCACGCCAGCCAGTAGTGCAGAAAGAGCCGCTTTGCCCTGCAAGTCGCGTAGTTTTTCAGTGTTCGGAGAGCTGACATTGACGGTTGCAAAATCCAGATGCGCGCCGCAATGGGCGAGGACCTTGGCAAAATCTGCAGCGCGATCATCAGAGTCTTTGTTAGCTCCTAAATTCAGGCCAATCACAGCATCCCTTGGACGCTGGGCCAAGCGTGCGGCAATGGCTTCCATTCCGTCATTGTTAAACCCAAAACGATTGATGGCCGCGCGATCCTTAGTCAATCGGAACAGACGCGGTTTCGGGTTGCCTGGCTGTGGGCGCGGTGTCGCGGCGCCGACCTCAAAGAAGCCAAAGCCTGCGCGCGAAAGGCCCAAGAGCGCTGTCGCGTTTTTATCAAATCCCGCAGCAAGACCCACAGGGTTTGGCAGTTCCATTCCTGCAAAAGTAGTACGCAGGCGCGGGGAAGTCACGAGGCCCGGATTGGCTGCAGCGCCCAGTTGTAGCGCTTTGATTGCCAGACCATGAGAGGTCTCTGGATCGATCTTATGCAACAGTGGCATGCCGATTTTTTCTAGAAAGTTCATGCGCCTGCCTCCGCTGGGAACTGATGGACGCCATCAACGAGTGGTAACGGCTTGGCCCAAAGCACCTCATCAAGGCGCATGTCGCGATAGAGATGCGGGAACTTATCGCCTCCACGAGAGACCTCCCACTTTAATGCGCGGCCGAGATCATCCGCCTCTAGCGCCAATAGCCAAAGACCTTCTAAGCCCGAAAAATGCTTCGCGGCGGTTTCAGCGGCCTGTGTGGCGGTAGAGAAATGAACAAAGCCATCGGCCAGATCAATCGGCGCGCCTTGGGTGGCGCCATCGGCTTGGAACTGGGCCCATTCATCGGCCCGCAATATCTTGAAAATCAGCATGAGGCTGACATGCCTGTCCATTGTGCATTGGTCAAGTAATAGCGCGCTGTCATGATCCTGTTACCGCCACAACTTTAGTTTCCGCGACAAGAGTTTTGACTCAAGGGTCAAAATTGTGTCCAAATCACTCCGATAACAATAAAGGGGAGTTCCGATGTTCATGCGATTTCTAACCAGTGCTGCCGCGCTAGCAGTGACAGCTGGCATGGCGTCAGCCGAATATAAGCTGACCATCTTACACACAAACGACATCCACAGCCGGATTGAGTCGATCAACAAATATGATTCCACTTGTAACGCCGAGGGCGAAGCAGAAGGCAAATGCTTTGGTGGCGTTGCACGTATCAAAACTTTGATCGATGCAAAACGCCAAGAGCTGGCGGGTCAGAACTTCTTGGTTCTGGACGCAGGTGATCCGTTCCAGGGTTCATTGTTCTACACCACTTATAAAGGTGAAGCCGAAGCTGAATTCATGGAGCAGATCGGCTATGATGTGATGGCGGTGGGCAACCACGAATTTGACGACGGCCCAGCTGGCCTCGAAAAATTTGTAGATACGGTTTCCTTCCCTGTGATTTCCGGCAACTTGGATCTGACTTCTGAGCCACTGCTGAATGGCAAGGTCAAAAACCACGTTGTGTTGGAAGTGGGCGGCGAAAAGATTGGCATCATTTCAGCTTTGGCCGTTGATACGGTCGAAACCTCTTCTCCGGGTGATAATGTTGTCTTCCAAGATGAGATCGACAGTCTGAAGGCCGATGTCGCCGCTTTGGAAGCAGAAGGTGTGACTAAGATCATCGCGTTGAACCATGTTGGTCTGGCGAAGGACCTGGATATTGCCGCAAACGTTCCGGGCCTTGATCTGGTTGTTGGCGGTCACTCGCATTCATTGCTGTCTAACACTTCTGATCGCGCGGCGGGGCCATACCCGACCATGGTAGGCGATGTTCCGGTTGTGCAGGCTTATGCCTATTCAAAATACGTGGGTGAGATCACCCTGACTTTTGATGACGCAGGCAATGTGACTTCTGCGGCAGGTGAGCCGATCCTGCTGGATGCCTCTGTCGAACCAAATGCTGCAATGATCGCGCGTGTTGCTGAGATGGGTGCCCCCATTGAGGAAATGAAACAGCGCGTGGTCGCGGATGCGGCCGACGTCATCAACGGAGACCGCAATGTGTGCCGTTTGCAAGAATGTGGCATGGGCAACCTTGTGGCTGATGCCATGCTCGACCGCGTCGCGGATCAAGGTATCACCATTGCAATCCAAAACTCTGGTGGTCTGCGCGCATCCATCGATGCAGGTGAAGTCACCATGGGAGAGGTTCTGACTGTTCTGCCATTCCAGAACACGCTGTCGACCTTCCAAGTGTCTGGTCAGAGCGTGATTGATGCGCTAGAAAACGGCGTGAGCCAGATCGAAGAAGTGAAAGGCCGCTTCCCTCAGGTTGCGGGTCTGAAGTTCACTTTTGATGCTTCGGTTGCGCCAAATGAAGGCCGTATCCAAGAAGTGATGGTCATGGACGGTGGCGCTTGGGTGCCAATCGATCCGGCGAAAACCTATGGTCTGGTATCAAATAACTATGTGCGCAATGGTGGCGACGGTTACAAAATGTTCCGTGACGCTGAAAACGCCTACGACTTTGGCCCTGATCTGGCCGATGTCACCGCGGAATATATCGCGAAAAACGCGCCATATTCTGCTTACACAGACGGTCGTATCACTCAGAAGTAAGCTGATGTTCTAAGAAGATGAAAAGCCCGACCTATTGGTTGGGCTTTTTTTATGAGGCCCGCTGAAGCTGCTCTAAAATCTCTCGGGCCGCGTTATCGATCCGCCGTGAATGCTGGTAACTGTTTTGGACCAATGCGACGACATGATTGGATTTTGGATCGATCGTGAGCAGCGCGTACCACATGGAATTTGATCCGTTGTGCCAAAAGACATCACCTTGACGCACCCAACCAAGTCCATAATTGGACGCGACTTCGGTTCGCATCAGGGCCGATGAAGGCTTTGACAGAAAGCCAAGCCGACCCTCGTTTGCCGCCTTTAGATGGGCCTGCCCATATGTGACGAGGTCTGGCAGGGAGAGATGCAACGTGCCCGCAGGGCCAAGCCAAGGTGGGTTATCTGATGTTCCGGTTTTCGGATCGACTGACGTGCTGCGGAACAATGTGCGTCGATGCCCACGCGGATCTCTATCACCCTCTGGGGCTCCGAATCCAAGACTTTTCAATCCCAAAGGCTTTGCAATCTCGGAAACCACCTGAGCCTCCCAAGGCGACCCGGTTATTTGCTCGAGAATATGGCCTGCAAGCATATAGCCTAGATTTGAATACAGGTGTTGCCCGCGCTCATGCGGCAATGCATTGGCCATATAGGGCTTAAGTATATTGAACCTGCCGACATCCGGGGCCTGATCCCGCCACAAGGACAGCTCATTCATCGACGGATTTGCTGCGATGCCGCTTGAATGGCTGAGTAGGCGTCGCATGGTCGTGGCCCGCACTTCGGGATGCACTGTCTTTCGATCAACCAGATATTCACTGATTGGGGCATCCAAATCTAATGCTCCCCGTTCAACCAGCTGCATCGCCATAGTTGCAGTAAATGTTTTTGTTATCGATCCAATATGCCAATTCGCATCTACTGGAACTCGTTGTTTGGAACCGTTCCATAGCGGACCTTGAACCCGGAGCTCAGGAGATAACCCATGCTGGGAATAGGCCAGACCAGTTGCAAGCTTCGGTGTGCGGCCTGCAAGTTTATTAAAAACAGTATCAATCAACGGAAACCCAATCAGCCAAAGAACTTTAATAAGATCGCTTTGTTCTATGTTGGTGCCATAGCCTGCATTTCAAGAAGCGTTTGTAAGGCTGGCGCTGGCTTTCTCAATTTCCTAAACTCGCGCTATGGACCATCCACTGATCGACCTTATCAACCAGAAAATCTCCGAAGCTGAAGCTGACGGTGCATTTGACAATCTTGAAGGGCAGGGCAAGCCCTTGCCGCAAGTTGATGATCCCGAAAACGCTTTGCTGAACCGTCTGGTGAAGGAAAGCGGTGGTGTTCCTGAATTTGTCTTGCTTGGTCGCGAGCTACAAAAGCTACGTGATGAATTACGAGATACAGGAGATCGCACCCGTCGTCAGGACATACTGAAAGAGATGTCGATAATGGAAGCGCGCATTGATATCGCGCGCAAGGCACATCGGTGATTTTGACTGATTATCAAACGCTTTAAGTAAGTGCATATGCTGTTTTTCTATTGGTCAACGGACTGCCTCAGGGTTTAGTGGTTTCAGTCCAATAAGGGTGCCCTCATGACGAATACCTACGCCACGCCACCGGGAGGATTGCCGCCCCAGAAACCATTCGGTTCCAGTCGAGCGGTGTTTAATGAGGCCTACGTTTTTTTACCACAACGCGTGATGACCGATATTGTCACGTCGAACCTGCCGCATTGGACCAACACGCGGGCTTGGATCATCGCGCGGCCATTGAGTGGATTTGCCGAAACCTTCGCGCAATACATTATGGAAGTGGCTCCGGGGGGCGGGAGCCTGCTACCGGAACCCGATCCGCATGGGGAGGGTGTCCTTTTTGTCGTGTCAGGCAGTGTCTCTTTGGCGATCAATGGACAAGCCTACGCTTTGAGCGTGGGCGGGTATGCCTTTCTTCCGCCGGGATGTGACTGGAAATTACAAAATGAAACGGAAGCGAGTGCCTGTTTTCATTGGATACGGAAATCATACGAACAGGTTGAGGGGATCGACATCCCAGAGGCCTTTGTCATCGCCAACGAGGCAGACATTACACCGACCGCGATGCCAGACACCGAAGGGCGCTGGGCGACGACGCGCTTTGTCGATCCGGATGATCTGCGACACGACATGCACGTGAACATCGTGACATTCGAGCCGGGCGGGCTGATCCCGTTTCCGGAAACTCATGTGATGGAACACGGGCTTTATGTGCTTGATGGGGAGGCGGATTACCTGCTCAATCAAGACTGGGTGCATGTGCAGCCAGGCGATTTTATGTGGCTGCGTGCCTTCTGCCCGCAGGCCTGCACGGCAAAAGGCTCCTCCCGTTTCAGATACCTGCTTTATAAAGACGTCAATCGCCACCCTAAGCTGCGGTGAGACTGGCTTTGTAACCCATACAATCTGGGGCTGGTCATTTCTGGCGAAAGCCGTTGAAGTGCCCTTAAGCGCAGTGATTGCAGGAGTGATGACATGTCTGAGCGTAAAATTCGCATATTCATCAATGGGTTCGGCCGCATTGGTCGCACAGTTTTGCGAATCCTGACGCAGACGAACGCCCATCCAAACTTCGAAATTGTCGGCATTAACGACATCGAGTCTTTGGAGGCTTGTGCATATCTATTTGAATATGATTCCGTGTTTGGTACCTACAATGGTGATGTCGAAACGGATGCGGATGCGCTGATCGTCGATGGCCAGCGTTTTGCATTCCACAGTGCCGAAGATATCGCCACCTTGGATCTGTCAGGTGTGGATATCGTGTTGGAATGCACCGGTATGACAGGCAATCGCGCCGTTGTTGAACGCGGTTTGAAAGCCGGGGCTGGCAAGGTGCTGATCTCGGGGCCTAGTGATCAGGCGGATGTGACCATCGTGATGGGTGCAAATGAAGACGCGCTGGAAAATCAGCAGATAGTCTCTAATGCGTCTTGCACGACCAATGCGCTTGCGCCGCTTATGAAGACTTTGGATGAGGCCTATGGGCTGATAAGCGGGCATATGACAACAGTGCATTGCTATACCGGTTCGCAGCCCACTGTCGATAAACCTCGTGGCAATTTAGAGCGTAGCCGCGCGGCGGCTTTGTCGATGGTCCCAACCACAACAAGTGCGCAGAAGATGATCGACCGCGTTTTGCCGCATCTAGAAGGCCGTGTCGAAGCCCGTGCGATCCGTGTGCCGACGGCCTCGGTCAGTGCAATTGATCTGACGATTCAAACCGAGAAACCGGTGACAAAAGAGAGTGTGAATGCACATCTTCTAAAGGCTTGCGAGGCCGGAGTTCTGGGACGCACCAGTAAACCTTTGGTATCTACGGATCTGCGTATGCGTCCGGAATCCTTGGTGATTTGCGAACGTGAAACATCCGTTTCTGTCGGTGGGCTGCTGCGGGTCTTTGGCTGGTATGACAACGAATGGGGCTTTTCATGTCGCTTGCTCGACGTGGCGAAACGTATGGCAGAGAAAGGTTGACGATGACTCAGAATGCATTGATCTTGATCGATATTCAGCGTGGATTTGAAGCTCCGGTCTGGGGTGCACGCAACAACCCGCATGCGGAAGAACGCGCAGGGGACTTACTGGCGTACTGGCGCGCGCAAGATCGACCGGTTGTTCACATTCGGCATGTCAGCGTTGAACCGGGATCTCCTCTGTCGGGGGCTGGGACTGACTTCAAGCCAGAGGTCACGCCCTTGCCTTCAGATGTGATATTCGAGAAATCGGTTAATTCAGGATTTATCGGAACGGGCTTGCAGGCCCATCTGGAGGAGATCGGTGCGACCGAACTCACAATCTGTGGACTGACCACGCCGCATTGTGTTTCGACAACCACGCGTATGGCCGCCAATCTTGGATTTACTGTCAATCTTGTCGAGGACGCCTGCGCGGCTTTCGCGTCCAATGCTGATACTAGCTTTGATGATGGACCTGCGTTAACCGCCGAAGAAATTCACCGAACCGCCTTGGCACATCTTCATGGTGAATTTGCGAGGGTAGTGCAAAGCGACGTGTTGCTTCAGGCATAAAAAACCCCGCACTTGGCGGGGCTTTTTTTTAATTTACTTACGCTTTTTGGGCGGCATCAGATCAGTGATTGTGCCTTCAAACATCTCAGCTGCGAAGTTCACGGTTTCCGATAAGGTCGGGTGCGGGTGAATGGTGTGACCCAGGTCCACTGCGTCCGCGCCCATTTCGATCGCCAGCGCAACTTCGGCGATCAGATCGCCAGCATTCGGACCAACGATACCTGCGCCGATCACACGCTCATGCTCGTCAAACACCAGCTTGGTGATGCCTTCGGAACGACCCAGTGACAGGGAGCGACCAGAGGCCGCCCATGGGAAGACGCCTTTGCCAACTTTTACGCCTTCAGCCTTCGCCTGCGTTTCGGTCATGCCAACCCATGCCACTTCAGGGTCGGTGTAGGCCACGGATGGGATCACGCGCGCATCAAAGAAACGCTTTTGGCCGGCTGCAACTTCCGCTGCTACTTTGCCTTCGTGTACGGCTTTGTGCGCCAGCATAGGTTGGCCCACCACATCGCCAATTGCGAAGATATGGGACTGACCCGTGCGTTGCTGATTGTCGACCGCTATAAAACCGCGTTCGTCTACCGCAACACCGGCTGCTGCGGCGTTGGTTTTTGCGCCATTTGGGCGACGACCAACCGCAACAAGCACCTTGTCGAAGGTATCGACGGTCTCGCCATCTGGGCCTTCCATGGTGACTTTCATACCAGCATCGGTCGCTTCAACAGCGGTGACTTTGGTTTTGGTCAGGATGGCTTCGTAGCGGCCTTCGATGCGTTTCTGCAAAGGCTTTACGATGTCTTTGTCAGCACCAGGAATGATCTGGTCCATGAACTCAACGACGGTCACTTTCGATCCCAGCGCGTCATAGACAGTACCCATTTCCAGACCGATAATACCGCCGCCCAGAACCAGCAGACGCTCTGGAATATCTTCCAGCTCCAGCGCGCCAGTGGAATCGATCACACGAGGATCGTCATGCGGGATGAACGGCAGAGTGACAGGCTCAGAGCCTGCAGCAATGATACATTGATCAAAGCTGACGGTGGACTTTGCACCATCGTTGTCGACTTCGATCATGTTCGGGCCAGTGAATGTGCCGTAGCCGTTCACAACCTGAACCTTACGCGCCTTGGCCAAACCGCCTAGACCGCCGGTCAATTGATTGACTACGCTTTCTTTCCAACCACGCAGCGCGTCCAGGTCGACCTCTGGCTTGGAGAATTTCACACCGAAATGTGCCATTTCTTCCGCCTCGGTGATCACTTTCGCGCCGTGCAACAAGGCTTTGGAAGGGATACAGCCAACGTTCAGGCAGACACCACCGAGGGAGCTGTCTTTCTCGATCAGAACAACCTTTTTGCCAAGGTCGGCTGCGCGGAATGCTGCCGTGTAACCACCCGGGCCAGAGCCCAGAACCACGACTTCTGCATGTACATCACCAGCGCCAGACACTGTACCGGTTGGCGCAACGGCAGTAGGCGCAGCGGGTGCTTCGGCGGGAGCAGGTGCTTCCGCTGCAGTTTCAGCTTCCGCACCGTCCAATACTAAGATCAGTGAACCCTCAGAAACATCGTCGCCTTCGGCAACTTTGATTTCCTTGACCACGCCTGCGGCTGGGGAAGGCACTTCCATTGTGGCTTTGTCAGATTCCAGCTCGATCAGCGGGTCCTCGACGGCAACGGTGTCGCCGACTTCAACCAGGATCGATACCACTGGGACGCTGTCGAAATCACCAATATCAGGGACTTTAACTTCCATTGATCTCTCTCCTTACCACATCAACTTGCGCATATCGCCGAGCAGGGTTTTCAGCGTCACGGTGAACCGTGCGGCCAATGCCCCGTCGATGGCGCGGTGATCGTAAGACAAGGACAGCGGTTGCATCAGGCGAGGCACGAATTCCTCACCATTCCAGACCGGTGCCATTTTCGACCGTGTCAGACCAAGGATTGCCACCTCAGGTGCGTTCACAATCGGAGTGAAAGAGGTGCCACCAATGCCGCCAAGAGACGAGATCGTGAAGGTCGCGCCGGACATGTCGTCGCCCTTCAACTTGCCTTCGCGTGCTTTACCGGACAGATCCATCAGGTCTTTGGAAATCTCGACGATGCCCTTGCGGTCTGCGTCTTTGATCACTGGGACCATCAGTCCATTCGGTGTGTCCGCCGCAAAACCGATGTTGTAGTAGTCTTTCTTGATCAGCTTGTCGCCATCCGGGTGGATAGAGCTGTTGACTTCCCAATGTTCTTTGAGCGCAGAAACGGATGCTTTGACGACAAAACTTAGCAGAGTAACGCGGTAGCCATTTTCCTTGGCCATCGTGTCCATTTCTTTGCGGTACTTATCGAGATCCGTGATGTCCGCTTCGTCGTTGTGCGTCACATGCGGGATGTTCAACCAGGAACGATGCAAGGCAGGGCCAGAGATCTTTTTGATGCGTGGCATCTCAACATCTTCGACCTTGCCGAACTTGCTGAAATCAACTGCAGGGATCGGTGGGATACCCATGCCGCCGCTTGCTGCAGGCGCTGCTGCCGCAGGCGCGGAAGTGGATTTCAGGAAGGCTGTGACGTCTTCGCGCAGGATGCGACCTTTGCGGCCCGAACCGTTGATTTTCGCGATATCGATATCCAGCTGGCGAGCAAAGGCACGAACGGAAGGGGAGGCGTGTGCTTTGCCAAACCCACTGTCGGTTACCGCCACTGACGCCGCCGGAGCAGGAGCCGCTGCGGGCGTAGCGGATGCTGGTGCCGCCGCAGGCGTTTCTGTAGTTGCTGCCGCGGCTGGCGCATCAGCACCTGCTTCAGCTTCCAGAACCAATACGACGGCGCCTTCTCCAATCTCATCGCCTTCAGCGACTTTGATTTCCAGAACCTTACCGGCGGAAGAGGAGGGGACCTCCATCGTTGCCTTGTCGGATTCCAACTCGATGATTGGATCTTCGACGGCGATCACATCGCCGACTTCAACCAGAACGGATACAACGGGAACCGCGTCGAAATCCCCAATATCAGGTACTTTGACTTCAATTGTCATGATCTTGTCTCCTCTGTCCCGATCACACCAGACGGGGGTTCGGTTTGTTGCCGTCAATGTCGTATTTCTTCAGCGCCTTCTCGAGCACGGCTTTGGTGATGGCCCCTTCACGGAAAAGCTCCACCATGGCCGCGGCTGCGATGTGGTTTGCATCGACCTCAAAGAAGCGACGCAGGTTCACGCGGCTGTCAGATCGGCCGTAGCCGTCTGTTCCCAGCACCGTGTAGCGACCGGGCACACAGGCGCGGATCTGCTCGGCGAAGTTCTTCATGTAGTCAGTTGCTGCGATAATCGGGCCTTTGGTTTTGGCCAATTGTGCTGCCACAAACGGGGTCTTTGGCTCTGCCAGCGGGTTCAGGCGGTTGTGCCGCTCTGCATCCTGACAATCGCGAGCCAACTCGTTGAAGCTTGTCGCGGACCAGATTTCAGACGTCACGCCAAAGTCCTCTTCCAACATCTCGGCAGCCTTGATCGCCTGCATCAGAATGGTGCCAGAGCCCATCAATGTGACGTGTTTCTTGCCCGGTTTTGCAACCTCTTTGAAACGGTAAAGGCCTTTGATGATGTCATCTTCAACGCCCATCGGCATATCAGGGTGCGCGTAGTTTTCATTCATCAGCGTCAGGTAATAGAAGACGTCTTTCTGTTCTTCATACATTTCCTTCATGCCGTGCCGGATGATCACCGCAACCTCATATTGGAAGGTTGGGTCATAGCTGATGCAGTTCGGCACAGTGCCCGCCAGAATGTGGCTGTGGCCATCTTCGTGCTGCAGACCTTCGCCGTTCAGCGTTGTCCGACCTGCAGTACCGCCCAGCATGAAGCCACGCGCACGGCTGTCACCAGCCGCCCATGCAAGGTCGCCAATACGCTGGAAACCAAACATCGAGTAGTAGATGAAGAAGGGGATCATCGGTACGCCGTGGTTGGAATAAGACGTTGCCGCCGCAATCCAATCGGCCATTGCGCCGGCCTCGTTGATGCCTTCCTGCAGAACCTGACCATCAGTGGTCTCTTTGTAGTACTGCATCTGATCAGCGTCTTCTGGCGTATAGTTCTGACCCAGCGGGTTGTAGATGCCGACAGAGCGGAACAGGCCTTCCATACCAAAGGTGCGGCTTTCATCCGGCACAATCGGCACAACGTTTTTACCCATCTTCTTATCACGCAGAAGCGTGGTCAGGATGCGGACGAAGGCCATTGTGGTCGAGATTTCACGCTCGCCTGTGGATTTCAGCTGGGCTGCGAATTTATCCAGCGCTGGGATTTCCAGCTTGTCGGATTTTGCTTCACGTTTCGGGAAGGCCCCGCCCAAAGCCTGACGACGATCCGCCAGATAGGCCTTTTGTGCGTTGTTCAATTTGACAAACGGCGCTTTTGGCAGATCTTCGTCGCTGACCGGGATTTCAAAACGATCTCGGAAGGCACGCAGTTGATCTTCGGCCATTTTCTTTTGCTGGTGGGTGGTGTTCTGGCCTTCGCCAGCTGAACCCATGCCGTAGCCTTTGACTGTTTTCACCAGCAGGCAGGTTGGTTGACCCTTGGTGTCAGACGCACGTTTGAAAGCGGTATATACTTTCTGCGGGTCATGGCCGCCGCGACGCAAGGACCAGATTTGCTCGTCTGACCAGTCTTCAACCAGCTTCGCGGTCTCTGGGTATTTGCCAAAGAAATGCTTGCGAATGTAGGCGCCGTCTTTGGATTTGAATGTCTGGTAGTCACCGTCGACGGTTTCATCCATCAGCTGACGCAGCTTGCCTGAGGTGTCTTTCTCTAGCAGCTCGTCCCAGCCTTTGCCCCAAAGCAATTTGATGACGTTCCAACCCGCGCCGCGGAAGCCGCCTTCGAGTTCTTGAACGATCTTGCCGTTGCCCCGCACTGGGCCATCAAGACGTTGCAGATTGCAGTTCACCACAAAGATCAGGTTATCCAGACCTTCGCGCGCCGCCAGATCGATAGCACCACGAGATTCAGGCTCGTCCATTTCACCGTCGCCGAGGAAGACCCAGACTTTTCGGTCGGCCATATCAATGTGACCACGGTTGTGCATGTATTTCATGAACCGCGCTTGATAGATCGCCATAAGCGGGCCAAGGCCCATGGAAACCGTAGGGAACTGCCAGTAATCCGGCATCAGCCATGGGTGTGGGTAGGAGGATAGTCCGTTGCCATTCACTTCAGAACGGAAGTTTTCCAGCTGTTCTTCGGTCAGGCGGCCTTCCATAAAGGAGCGCGCGTAGATCCCCGGGATCACATGACCTTGGAAGAAGACCAGATCGCCACCGTGGATGGCTGACTTGGAGCGCCAGAAGTGGTTCAAGCCGATATCATACATGACGGCGGAGGACGCGAATGATGCGATGTGACCGCCATATTCGCTTGAAACTTTATTGCGGCGGACAACTGTCGCCATCGCGTTCCAGCGGTTGATTGTGCGGATACGCCATTCCATGTCGAGATCGCCCGGGAAAGGCTCCTGATCATCGGTTGGGATGGTGTTTTGATAAGGTGTTGTTGCTGAGAAAGGCAGGGTGGCGCCAGCGGCGCGGGCCTGTTGTACAGCGCGATCCAGCAGGAAATGCGCGCGATCAGCGCCATCTTTTGCAATCACGTCTTCAATGGCTTCCTGCCATTCGCGGGATTCAATTGGATCAATGTCTTCGAAATTTGCCATGATTGGGCTTCCTCCTCCGAATTGGGCTGATCTCTTATAGTTTAATATTAAACTACTTGGGTAGTACTCCTGCGACATAGCAGCCATGCACGGAGCGGGAAACTCGTATTTTTGGGTATTTTGACAGTTTATCAGCTTATTGGAGGCGGAGTATCGAAAGTTGGTTTGGGATATTGGTTTAATTTTAAACTATATAAGTTTTGACGAAAGAGAGCGCAGTGCTTCCACTGAAATAGGACTCGAAAAATAGAAAGGGCCGCATGCAGAGCATGCGGCCCGATACAGTTATTCGGCGGGTGTATTCAACGCCGACCGAGCATGTTACTCCGCTTCTTCTGGCAGGATCAGGTTCAACACGATGGCGCAAAGCGCTGTTGGGGCCACCGCTGATGTCATGAGGATCTTAACCACACCTGGCAGATATTGAACGGCAGTTGGGACCAAATTCAGACCCAAGCCAATCGCAAGCGAGATCGCGATAATCACCATATTGCGCCGGTTAAGTTTGACCTCGGACAGAACATTCAAGCCCGCAGCGGCGACCATGCCAAACATGACGATCACGCCACCGCCAAGAACGGGCAGGGGCATAGAAGCGATCACAGCGCCAATTTTTGGGATCAAGCCACAGGCCACCAAGACGAGGCCACCAATGGTGACAACATGGCGGCTCATGACGCCTGTCATGCCGACAATACCAACGTTCTGGCTGAAGGAGGTGTTTGGAAGGCCACCAAAAACCCCGGCGACCGCAGTGCCAAGGCCGTCGGCATAGGTCGCGCCTGCGATTTCTTCGTCTGTGGCGTCACGCCCGGCACCTGCCTTTGCGGTCGCCGAAGCGTCCCCGACGGTTTCAATTGCCGAAACGATAGAGACCAAAGTGACCGCTATGACAGCCCCTAGGCTGAATTCAAAACCATAAGGTATGGGCGTGATCCCCGTTATCCATGAGGCTTTGCCAACGGCGCCGAAATTCACCATGCCGACCAGGAATGCAAGAACATACCCTGCCAAAAGTCCGATCAGGATGGCGGCGTTGGAAGTTATGCCCTTGGTGAAAAACTTCAGGACCAAAGAGACGACGACAACTGTCAGAGCGACGCTCCAGTGTTTCAGCGATCCAAAGCTTTCCGCTTCCATCTGGAACTGGGCTGCGCCTCCTGCGGCGTATTTGATTGCCACCGGAATTAGATAAAGACCGATCGCCAAAATCACGAGGCCGGTTACGAGCGGTGGGAAAAGCCAGCGGAGCTTACCAATGACTGAGCCCAGCATGAAGTGGATCACACCGCCAATGATACAGGCCGTCAAAGCAACGCCCAGCCCTTGAGTTGCAGCGACCCCGGCAAGAACACCCACAAAAGCAAAGCTTGTTCCCTGCATGATTGGCAGTCGCGCGCCGACTGGACCAAAGCCAACGGTTTGGAATAACGTTGCGATCCCGGCAAACAGCATGGCCATCTGAATTAGATAAACCTGCTCGGCACCGCCAAAGGCCAGGCCCGCGGCCCCGGCAACGATGATGGATGGAGTAACGTTTGACGCAAACATCGCCAAAACGTGTTGAAAGCCAAGCGGTATCGCTTGCCCGAGTGGTGGGGTCACGTTTGGATCCCGGTAGTCTGTTGCAGTCATCTTCTGTCCCTCTACAGTTGATTAAGTTGCACAGTATTCCGGCAATTGCGCGATATCTGCGCAATTAGCCCGGTGAATCTACCACATATTGTGTCTCAAAGATATGTTCTTCTAAATTGGTGTCGTCCCCGATCCGGTCGATCACAGCAAACAAGCCCGGCGATTGCAGTGGTGTCAGGACGCCATGCCATGTATTGCGCTGTAGGTTGATGCCTTGACCGGGGTTGGTCAAAAACGCCAGTGGCGTACCCGGAGTTCCGTTTTCGTCAGGCGCGACAATCACCAGAAAAGAAGTCAGGTACATTGGAATAAAGGCCTGACTGCCTTTTGGGTGTCGCTCAACCAAATCAATGGCGTAGGGCAATTCACGTGGCACAGCCTGAAACAGGCTGATACCCGCTTTGCCCTCGAGGAATTCCAGTTGCGCGAGGTCGTGGTGACGATCACACATGCCGTCGTTTATTTTAAAAGCCTTCGTCCCAAGCTCGATCACATCTCCAAAAGGTGCAAAGCCCTCTGCGGTGAGAGGGATGGGAGTGATCGTTGTCATGGCAGCAAATCTTTCAGACGAAGTTCAGCAATCCGTTCAACCTGTCGGCAGGCCTCATCAAACTCAGTCTCGGTCTTATTCGCGATCCGTCGCTCAAAGGCTCGCATAATGTCGGCCTTGGCGTGATCTTTCACGGCAATGATAAATGGAAATCCATGTTTGGCTGTGTATTCCGCGTTAAGTTTTTGGAATTCTGAACGTTCAGCATCGGTCAGCATATCCAATCCTGCACTGGCTTGCTCTGACGTCGAGTCCGCTGTCAGCCGCCCGGCTGCTGCGAGCTTTCCAGCCAAATCAGGATGGGCATTGAGAACGCCAAGACGCTCTTCATAAGAGGCGCTGCGGAAGCTCCGCGCCAGGGCATTATGCAAGCCCATCGCTGAATCATGCGCAGGCCCCAATTCCAAACCATGAGCACGCTCTGCAATCCACGCAGAATGCTCAAAGATACCACCGAACTTGGCAACGAAGTCTTTCTTAGGCATGTCGCGAGGGCGTTCAAAGCGGCGATGTGGGTGCTCCGTCGCCCAATGGCGTGCAATATCGATGCGGCGTGGCGTCCACACACCTTCAAAATCCGCGATGTAGTCGAGAAACTGCATCAACCCAGCGATCTTGCCGGGACGGCCGATCAGGCGACAGTGCAGCCCGATGCTCATCATCTTTGGCGCACCTTCGCGTCCTTCGGCATAAAGCACATCAAAGGCATCTTTGAGATAGGTGTAGAAATCCTGCCCTGTCACCCAGCCGGGAGCAGTTGAGAATTTCATGTCATTGGTTTCCAGCGAGTAAGGGATGATTAATTGATCTCTTTCATCGACCTCAATCCAATGAGGAAGATCATCGTCATAGGCATCCGAAATGTAGTCAAAGCCACCTTCTTCAGAAACCAGACGCACAGTGCGCTCGGAACACCGGCCCGTGTACCATCCCCTTGGGCGTTCCCCGACGACTTCAGTATGCAGACGGACCGCCTCAACGATCGCAGCTCGCTCGTCTTCCTCAGCCATGTCTTTGTGCTCAACCCATTTCAGACCGTGGCTTGCGATTTCCCAGCCTGCGGACTTCATCGCAGCAACCTGTTCTGGAGCGCGGGCCAAAGCAGAGGCTACACCATAGATTGTCAAAGGAATGTGGCGTCCAGTGAACAAGCGATGCAACCGCCAAAACCCTGCGCGTGCACCATAGTCGTAGATCGACTCCATATTCCAATGGCGTTGCCCAACCCATGGCTGCGCACCCGGGATATCAGATAAGAAGGCTTCGGATGCAGCATCACCGTGCAGCAGGCAATTCTCGCCACCTTCTTCGAAGTTCAACACAAACTGCACCGCGATCCGCGCATCGCCCGGCCAATTGGCATTGGGGGGTGTTGCCCCATATCCGCGCAAATCGCGAGGGTATCTGTTCATGTATTACTCCTTTGGCTGCACCATAGGATGAAAAGATCAGCCTGACTTTATCAAGTATTTTGAAAGACCTGACGGCATCTGTACAGTGGGCAGTAGGAATGCAGAGCGTCTATGAAAGATTTGCCTAAATGGAGAGCGTAATGAGCGGATATCTGACAACTCATGTTTTGGACACCGCGCGGGGCTGCCCTGCTGAGGGGATTGAAATTGCACTCTACCGGGTGTCAGGCAATTCTCATCGCAAAATTGCATCGGCGTTAACCAACGCTGATGGCCGTACCGATGCGCCGATCCTGCCCGAAGGGAGATTCAAAACCGGGCATTATGAATTGATCTTTTTCTGTGGCGACTACCTGCGCAATCACGGCGACAATCAGGGCAATGTGATGTTTCTAGATCAGGTGCCCATCCGGTTCGGCATGAGTGAAGAGATGCATTACCACGTACCGCTGCTGCTTTCGCCCTATGGCTATTCGACCTATCGCGGCAGCTAAGTAGCGACAGCTTTGGCCATGGGTTTGGCGAGAAAATCAATAAACAGCCGCGTCTTTGGGTCTTGGTGACGGCGATGGCTATAAAGGCAACCTAGCTGCACAGAGATCGGGGCATGTTCCGGTAAAACCGGCACCAAAGCGCCCGTCTTTAGATGCTCTTGCACCTCAAAGGCCGGCTTCAAGATAATCCCATGTCCCTCTAGGGCCCATGACGTCAGCACATCCCCATCATCTGTTTCAAACGGGCCTTTGACCGCAAATTTCGCTGTGCCATCAGATGTTTGCAGCGGCCACTGGAATTCTGGCGCGCCGGGATACCTTAGGTTCAAACAGTCATGGGTGCCATCTTCCAATTCCTGCGGGGATTTGGGGTGCCCCTTTTGTTGCACGTAAGCCGGAGCTGCGCAGAGCACACGCGCACAATCTGCAATTTTGCGGATTTTCAGCGCGCTGTCTTTGGGTAGACCCAGAAAGAAAGCGATATCCAGACCCTCGCCGGTGATGTCGAGCGCGCGATCCGACAGTCGCAGGCGAATGTCGATCAGCGGGTATGCTTCTTTGAATTTTGGGATGAGAGGCGCAATCAAGCGACGTCCGATCCCCAAGGGCGCCGCCACTAACAAAGACCCGCGAGGGGTCAACGTAACGCTTTCCACATCGGCCTCGGCTTGCTCGACGGCTTCCACAATTTTGCAGGCCCCACCGTAAAAAATTTGCCCTTGCTCGGTGGGATGCAGCTGACGTGTTGTGCGCTGAAACAGCCGTACCTTCAGATGCTCTTCCAGCTGCGCAATCCGCGAACTTGCGACGGCCGCTGAAATACGCTGATCCCGCGCAGCCGCAGACATATTGCCCAATTCATAGACACGGATGAAGGTTCGGATATTCTCAAAGTAGGACATTGTAAGGTTTTTCTTGAAACTCTTCGGGTTTGTTAGAAGATAGAAGATAATCTAATCAACAGATAGTCAAGAAGGCGGAGCGAGACACATGCAGGAATGGCCGATTATCTGGGAATGGCTGGGCTTCGCCGCTCGCTGGGTGCACGTTATTACGGCAATCGCTTGGATCGGCTCGTCCTTCTACTTCATCGCCTTGGATCTAGGCCTGCGCCGTGACGGGGATTTCGGCGGTGCAGATGGCGAAGAATGGCAGGTGCACGGCGGTGGGTTCTACCACATCCGCAAATACCTCGTTGCCCCAGCGGCCATGCCCGATCACCTGACATGGTTTAAGTGGGAGAGCTACTCGACCTGGCTCTCAGGATTTGTCCTGTTGATGATTGTCTATTGGACCGGGGCAGAGCTTTATCTTATCGACGCTGGCAAATCCGATTTGGCGATCTGGCAGGGGATATTGCTCTCTGCCGCCACTTTGGGCGTTGGCTGGGTGATCTATGATGCGCTCTGTAAATCGCCCTTGGCGGAGCATCCCACTGTCCTAATGGTGCTTTTGTTCGTGTTGCTGGTGGTGATGGGCTACGGCCTCAATCAAGTCTTCACAGGCCGCGCTATGATGCTGCATCTGGGGGCATTCACGGCTACGATCATGACGGCGAATGTCTTTTTTATCATCATGCCGAACCAGCGGATTGTGGTGACGGATTTGAAGGCGGGCAGGGTGCCAGATGCCAAATATGGCAAGATCGCCAAGCTGCGTAGCACGCACAATAACTACCTCACGCTGCCCGTGATTTTCCTTATGTTGTCAAACCACTACCCGCTGGCCTTCGCGACGCAGTACAACTGGCTGATCGCCGCGTTGGTATTTTTGATGGGTGTCACGATCCGGCATTTCTTCAACTCCATGCACGCCCGCAAAGGCATGCATTGGTGGACCTGGCTGGTCACAGTACTCTTGTTCATCGCGATCATGTGGCTCTCGCAAGCGGGGCCGGTGATGAAACCGCTGGAAGAAGCCGAGGCCGAGATGCCCGCCCATGCTGTGCAATTTGCCGAGGCGGAGGGTTTTGAAGAGGCGCGCGATATTGTGCTGGGGCGCTGCTCTATGTGCCACGCGCGGGAGCCGGTTTATGATGGGATTCACCGCGCCCCGAGAGGCGTGTTGCTGGAAACAGATGGCGAGATCGCAGCCCTTGCGCAGATGATCTATGTGCAATCGGGCAAAAGCGACGCCATGCCGCCCGCGAATGTGTCTTGGATGGAAGACGCAGAGCGCGCGCAGATTGTGCGTTGGTTCAAAAACGGGTCTTAGGTCGATTGGGCGGGCAGGTGCCCGCCGTACCTTTATGAACCCGGTGGTGAGTAGCTTGAGGCGATTGAGCCTGCACGTTGGGCGATCTCCACGAATTCCGCAGAAGTCCAGGCGCGCACCGTCTCGATGCTCGACATCGCGCCTGAAGCGGCTACTACCATGCCAAGGGTGACGGTATCAGTGCCATCCGGGGCTTCGCTGATGACAATCACATCGTTGCTGCCTGTGGTGAAATAGATGTTTTGGATCGTGGCTCCAACGGCATCAAACATGGGTTTTAGCGCAACAGCGCGGTCTTCCGGTTTGGCGATCAGCCCTTTGCAGCCTTCGTTGGAAAAGGATCCGTATGTAATGAATGTAGGCATAGCGTTCTCCTGAACAGGTTACCCTGCTCTGATCGGTATGCCTGATAAAATGGGACGATCGGATGCTCGGTTCTCGAACATGCGTTGATCTTGAGTTGACTTGAGTGCGACGGCCCCTCCCGCAAGCAGGAATATACCGCAGGATGGGCGAAATCTCAAAGTGAGATTTAATTTGGCGTTGCGCGCCTTACTTCTTGGCGGCGTTTTCGATGGCGTTGCCCGCCGTCGCAAGGTCGCGGCCCGCGCCTTCGATGGTTTCGCAGGCGGTCAGAGCGAAGAGGGCGGTGATCATCAGAATGCGGGTCATGTCGGCTCCAAGATAGAAACTGGGAATTGATTTGGGTTGAATTTAACGACACCCTCAGGCGAGGCAACCCCTAGGCCGGGCTTCAGCCCGGCAAGATGCAGCATCCCAATGCCGGGCTGAAGCCCGGCCTACATTTCGCATTTATCTGCAACGTTCCACCAAACCCCACCCGTGACGATTGCGGCACGGGCAGCGCCCCATTGACCGGTAGTCGATTGCTTGCAATCGATGAGAGGTGACCGCCCCCAATTTGCCGAAGGCAAATACGCAATTGCACAGAAACGTCCCGACAATTCCCGCCAGTGACGCTTGCGGCACGGGCAGCGCCCGACCGCCCCCATGGGCGGGCGCTTGGCTTCCGCCCGCGGTCAGGCGATGTCCATCTAAGCGTTAAGCAGTATTCTGGTTTGTTGCATTTGTTCCATAGCCAAAGCTATCAAGGTTAATTTAGTCGACGGTTGATTCCGCTTCACCGGTTTTAAATATTCTGTTGTTTATTTCTGGCCAGCCAGGTTTGCTAATATCGAACTCTTGAATTCGCGACATTCCGTTTGCTCCTTCACTGATAACAATCAAGTTTAGGCCGGGTGTTTTTGACATTGCTGTTTCAGTAATTAGGTTGAAGTTGCTATCAGCTTTGCTGTCCAACCTATGCAATACAGATGGGCTTGTTCTTTTTATCTTTGGTGTTGTTGTGATTAATACTCTGTTTGCGTCCCCGCCTTTGTTTTTTGCAGCGAATTGATTGGTAATCTCCTTGCCTCCGGATGCTCCGCGAGAGCTAATTGAAATATTGGGAGTTTCGCGATCCAACCTCATTTGAGTTTCTTCTTCGCGTGCCGCGACATCTAGTTGATGTTGCGCTTCAGTAATTTCTGTCAGCTTCGTCTGCTGCTCTACAGTTCGTTGTAGCTCGCGGGCCTGCAAGTTCAGCGCATCGACACTATTTTGAAGTTCTTTGCTTTGTTGAAAGAAACTGAGAATTAACCAAAAGAGTGCTAGCGGACCAAAAGCGCCCGCAAGAAAATCACCTAATTCATTTATCGATATTGGCTTAAGTACTAAAAATTCGAAATACCAACCGAAGGGAATGCCTCCAATTAAAAGTATCGAATAAATCAGCGTTGCCTGTAGTCCAATTTTCTTAAGATCGCGCTTAATATGCGATTCTGACAATTTCTAACTCCATCAAACATCCAACTCCTCCACAAACCGTGCGTTCTCCTGAATGTATTCAAACCGTTTCTCCGGTTTCTTACCCATCAGGCGTTCAACAAGGTCGGCGGTTTCGCCGGGTTCGTCCTCGTCAATGGTCACGCGGATCAATGTGCGTGACGCAGGGTCCATGGTGGTTTCTTTCAAATCCTTCGCGTCCATCTCGCCCAGACCTTTAAAGCGGGAGACGTCGATCTTGCCTTTGCCGCCAAGGCCTTTTTCTAGCCAAGCGTCGCGTTCGGCCTCGTCCACGCAGTAGATGCGTTTTGCGCCTTGGGTCAGGCGGAAAAGGGGCGGGCAAGCCAGATAGAGGTGGCCGCTGTCAATCATCGGGCGCATCTGGGTGTAGAAGAAGGTCATCAGAAGCGCCGCGATATGGGCACCGTCGACATCCGCATCGGTCATGATGATGATCTTGTCATAGCGCAGATCATCGACGTTGAATTTGGTGCCAAGGCCCACGCCAAGCGCTTGGGTCAGGTCGCTGATTTCGGCGTTGGTGCCGATCTTGCTGCTGGCCGCGCCCAGAACGTTCAGGATTTTACCGCGCAGAGGTAGAAGCGCCTGCGTTTTGCGGTTCCGCGCCATTTTGGCAGAGCCACCCGCAGAGTCACCCTCGACGATAAAGAGCTCTGTGCCCTCGCGGTTGGTGGCTGAACAGTCCGTCAACTTGCCGGGCAGGCGCAGTTTCTTGGTGGCGGACTTGCGTTGCGTCTCTTTTTCCTGACGGCGGCGCAGGCGCTCTTCGGCGCGCAGCACAAGGAAATCGAGGATCGCGCCGGCAGATTTGTTGTTGGAGGCCAGCCAGTTGTCAAAGTGGTCGCGAACGGAATTCTCGACCATCTTATTGGCGGCTTCGGTTGAGAGCCGGTCTTTTGTCTGACCCACAAAGGCCGGATCCGCGATGAAGCAGCTGACCAAGGCACAGCCGCCCGCCAGCAAGTCGTCACGGGTAATCTGTGCGGCCTTTTTGTTGCCGACGAGTTCGCCGTAGGCCTTGATGCCTTTCAGGATCGCGGCCCAGAAGCCGGTGACGTGCGTGCCGCCTTCGGGTGTTGGGACGGTGTTACAGTAGGACTGGATGAAACCGTCGCGCGACGGCGTCCAGTTGATGGTCCATTCGACATAGCCTGCTTCGTTGAACTTTTCTTTGAACTCAACGCGGCCAGCAAATGGCGTGTCGGCATAGACGGTGGAGCTGCCAAGGGTTTCTGACAGATAGTCGGACAGCCCGCCAGGGAAGTGGAAGGTGGCTTCGACTGGGGTTTCGCCGTCGTCAATTTCAGATTTCCAGCGAATTTCAACGCCAGAGAAGAGGTAGGCTTTGGAGCGCACCAAAGTCATCAGGCGTTTCGGTTTGAACCGGTGTTTGCCAAAGATCTGATCGTCTGCGTGGAACGTCACCGTGGTGCCGCGCCGGTTCGGAGCCGCGCCGATCTTTTCCAATTTGCCCTGCGGCACGCCGCGTTTGAAGCTTTGCTGGAAGACTTCTTTGTTCTTGGCGACTTCGACAATCAGGCTGTCTGACAGCGCGTTCACAACGGTGGAACCCACACCGTGCAGACCGCCGGAGGTCTCATAAGCCCCGCCAGAGAATTTACCGCCTGCGTGCAGCTCGGTGAAAATCACCTCAAGCGCGGATTTGTCTGGGAACTTCGGGTGCGCATCAATTGGAATGCCGCGCCCGTTGTCGGTGACTTTCAGCGAATAGTCGGCCAGCAAGGTGACTTCGATCCGAGTGGCAAAGCCTGCAACCGCTTCATCCATCGAGTTATCGATAATTTCAGCCGCCATATGGTGCAGCGCGCGCTCGTCCGTGCCACCGATATACATGCCCGGGCGTTTGCGTACCGCCTCCAGACCATCCAGAACGTCAATCGAGGATGCATCATAGGTGTGTTCGGTTTCAGTTGCCGCGAGTAGATCGGTCATGCGCTGCTCTTTTCATTATGGTTGCCGTCATTATTCCATTCGGATGCGACATGGGCAAGGGCGCAGGTGCGATTGCAAAACTGTTACAACGCGAGAGTAAAAGTGGTTACGAAATCGTTAACAAATAGCATAATTTTTTAACGATTAAGGCTATAAGTCTGATTTTTCACCCTTTTTATGTTGCATTGTGAGACTTTTGCTCCCACGGTTGAAGGGTGAGGCAATTTACACCCCAAAGGAGAGAAGTGTCATGGCATATAATGACACCATGGGGTCCTTAGGTCGGGTAACACGGCCAGCTGTTCGAGAATTCGAGCAGAAAGAAAAGGACAGGCAGAAGCGCGCGTTGGAGCGGTCCAACGCTCAAGACCTGCAGGAACTGGACAGTTATATTGGCCAGATCACAGGGCTGCACCATGAGATCATAGAGGAAATACATTGGGCCGCGCAGACGCGGCCTGAGGTTCAGCAGGTCTATCAAAAACTGCGTGCCGGCGATGATGGCGCTTTGATGAAAGTGATCAAGAGCCAGCAAAAACTTTCAGGCATACATAAATTGGCGCGTGGGCTAGGGTTTACGGTGGAAAAGGGGTTGGTGCATGCGGTGCTTGCGCTGCATAGCCCGTCGATTGTGCCTGATTTTCAACTGAAACAAATGCCCAGCGGCAAACTGGCAGAGGTCAAGATGCCGCGCGAGGTCTCGATGAAGATCTACCGTGCTTACGCATCCAGTGCGATATTGAAAGTGGCGTCGGACCTGTTTCGTTTGGTGCCCATTGGCAATGTGGTCGTTTCTGCGATTGCTCCGTGCAAAGTGGCCGACAGTGAATATGAGGAAGAATGGCCAGTGCTTTCGGTTAACCTGCTGCGCAAACCAGTGATGCAAATGGACATGCCAAATGTCGATGCGGCTGTGGCTTTGAAGGCATTTCAGAATTCTGAAAGATTCCACGCCACCCAAGGATTTGGCCGCATTGTGCCCCTGATGAGCATCCCAGCCCGCATGTCGCTTTAAGAATGTGATTTTCGATTTCTGAAAGCCGCGACGTTGTGAACCAACAGAATCGCGGATTTTGGATGCACCGCCGCGCTGCGTCATGTAAATGGCGCGTCAGTTGTAGTGCTGCGGAGGGCAAAACGTGTCCGATCAAACTTTGGACCCACAGGATTGGGACCGTTTCCGAGCTGAAACCCGTGATCTCTTAGATCACTGCATTGATCTTATGCAAAACGCAGGCGAGCGCCCGTGGCAGCATGTGCCTGAAGGGTTGGAAGACAGCTACGCTATCGGTCAGACCGCAGCACAGGGCGCTGATGTCATGGATCGATTGCGCACCGACGTATTGCCTTATCACGCGGGAAACACACATCCGAAATATTGGGGTTGGGTGCAGGGCAGTGGCCTGAGCACCGATATCGCGGCCAGCATGGTGGCTGCGGTGATGAACTCAAATTGCGGAGGTCGCAATCACGGCGCGAATTATATGGAGCGCGCGGTGATCGACTGGACGCGCCAGAAGATGGGCATGCCCGAAAGCGCCTTTGGTGTATTTGTAACCGGTACCTCTCAAGCGACGGCGCAGGCCTTTGCAGCAGCACGTGTGAAAACATTGGGCAAAGAGGTTCGCGAAGCCGGGCAGGTGGGGCAACGCCTTACGGCCTATGCGGCGGCAGGCGTGCATAACGCTACCAAAAAAGGGCTCGAACTGATTGGTGTCGGATCAGGAAACCTACGCTTGGTGCCTTTGAAAGATGGCCGACTAGATGTTACTGCACTAAAAGAGATGATTGCCGAAGATCGCGCACAAGGTGCGCTGCCTTTCCTCTTGGTGGGCACTGCCGGTTCCGTTGATCTAGGCCTTTACGATGATTTTCATGCATTGGCTGATGTTGCCGCAGCCGAAAGCCTTTGGTTGCATGTTGATGGTGCGTTTGGTGCTTGGACGCGGATTGCGAAAGAACCTTATCGCAGCCTGTCCGACGGGATTGAACGGGCAGATTCTATTGCAATGGATTTTCACAAGTGGATGTATGTCAGCTATGATTGCGGCCTTTGTCTGGTGCGCGATGGTGAAGACCTAAGAAATGCCTTTGCGGCCCGACCAGTCTATCTAGACGGTAAAGAGCGTGGTGTGGCCAGTGGTGAGCCGTGGTTCTGCGACTATGGCGTTGATCTGTCGCGTGGGAACCGGGCGATCAAAGTCTGGATGGCATTGGAAACCATCGGAGAAGAAGCATTCAGCGAAGCAATCACGCGCAACTGTGATCTTGCAGGCTTTATGGCTCAGGAAGTGCAAGCCCAGGCGGGAATGGCCTTAGCGTGCGATCCTGTTTCCAATGTTTGTGTCTTTACAGCGCAAACCGATCTGCCTGCAGAGGCTCAATCTGCGCTGAACGTGCGCATTGCTGTTGAGTTGCAGGAAAGCGGTGAAGCGGTGTTCTCAACCACAAAAATTGGGGATGTAGAGATGCTGCGCGCGGCGATCGTGAACCATCGCACGACTAACGCGCATATTCGCGAGGCTGTGCAAGCCGTCGCCGCGTTGGCCTCAGCTTAATCAGGATTTGACCCAACGCGGCTTGACGTGGGTCAAGGCGGTTTTGCCCTTCATCTGGTAGCGCAAGAGCGACACCAGATGAAGGAGCGAAAATGCCTGCAATAGTGAATAATTCCGTTAAACTCCCTGAGGGCGCTCAGGTCAAATCAGAGCTTAAACCGCAAGAGAATGCTACCAGCGTGCTGGCGTTTGAGCAGGGGGAATACCCTTATGCTACCCGGATGACGCGCAAGGAATACGAGACCCAAAAAGCGCAGCTGCAGGCCGAGCTATTAAAAGTGCAACTGTGGGCGCAGGACACTGGGCAAAAGTTTGTGATGTTATTTGAGGGGCGTGATGCTGCAGGCAAGGGCGGAACGATTAAGCGTTTTACCGAGCACCTTAATCCGCGCACAGCGCGGGTGGTGGCACTGAACAAACCCACGGATGAGGAGCGCGGCCAATGGTATTTTCAGCGCTATATTGATCATTTGCCAAGCCATGGAGAAATCGTACTTTATGACCGCAGCTGGTATAATCGCGCGGGCGTTGAACGGGTTATGGGGTTTTGTGAGCCAAGCGAATACCTAGAGTTTATGCGTCAAACACCGGATCTTGAGCGCATGCTCGTTCGGTCAGGAATCCAGCTATATAAATATTGGTTTTCGGTGACACGCGATGAACAAAAGGCGCGGTTCGCCAGCCGCGAGACCGATCCTTTGAAGCAATGGAAGCTAAGCCCAATAGACAAGGCCAGCCTTGGCAAATGGGATGAATATACCGAAGCCAAAGAGGCGATGTTCTTTTACACGGATACCGCAGATGCGCCTTGGACGGTGATCAAATCCAACGACAAGAAACGTGCGCGCCTAAATTGCATGCGCCACTTTCTAAGCTCGCTTGAATATCCCGGGAAAGACCATGCGTTGGTATCAGAACCAGATCCGGTGATTGTGGCCTCTGCCAGCCACGTTATTCATCACTCAGAGCACATTCTGGGGAAAGCACTGCATCCAAACAATCGGCGTAGTGGGCCAGCCTAACGCAAACTGCCGAGCATATTGATCAATGGTTTGAGGTCACTAAAGACCTCAGCCAATGTACTCAATGGTTGTTCGATTTGATCAAAGTCTCGCCATGCAGACATGCTTTTGCGTCTTAGTAGCTCTGCGCGTGTGTGCTCACGATCATAAGGGGCTGGTACGCGTTTTAGCTCTGGTTCAGAAATCCGCATGCCTTGTTGGGTAAGTGACGCGGTGACGTCGGCAATATCTTGACCCAGTGGGCCGTCTACCGTCAACCGCCAGCTTGTCAGCGTGTCTTTTTCAAAGCCCATAAACCCGCCACCAATGGACAGGTAATCAAGCCCGATCCCAAAAAAGAATCCTACCGGCTGTACCCCGCCCAGATCGGCATTCCAAAGCATGTTGAGGTGCTGGTGGTAAGGTGTTTTGTCTTTTGAGAATCGAACATCACGATGGGGGCGAAAGAGTTTTGGCTTGACCGGAGCTCCCAAGGATTTCGCAAGTTCAGCGCTGATCTGATCAAGTAACAGTTCGGCAGGTCGTTTCAAATGACTGTCATAACGCGCTTTGTTGGCTAGGAACCAATCACGCGAATTGTTCTGCGCCAATTCAGAGAGGAAGGCACGGGCGTCAGGGATCAAAGCGTGAAATGGGTCGGCCATAAAACTCTCCTGCAATATCCCCTAGTTTTGCTGCAGATGGATCATGCGTCCAGTCCTTTCTATCTGGGCGTGTGAAACAACTTGCCTAAATCATAGGCAAAGCCTAACCCTGTCGATATGGCTCAAAATGAAATGACATATCGCGCGCATGTTCGCGCGCTTTTGCAGCTTGGCTTGCCGTTGATCGGCGGTCACGTGGCGCAGTTTGCCGTCGGGCTGACGGATACCATCATGTTGGGGTGGTATTCGGTAGACGCATTGGCTGCAGTGGTTCTGGGATCACAGGTGTTCTTCTTGGCCTTTATTCTGGGGTCGGGGTTTGCCTTTGCAGTGATGCCGATAGTGGCTGAGGCCGCAGCCAAAGACGATGAAACCACAATTCGACGCACAACCCGTATGGGGATATGGCTGTCGGTGATCTACGCGGTTGCGATGTTGCCTGTGTTTTGGTGGGCCAAGCCCATACTGGTGACCCTGGGACAGGACCCGATCCTAAGCGAAGGGGCGCAATCCTACCTGCGCATTATGGGGATCGGTTTGATCCCGGCGCTTTTGATTATGGTCTTAAAAAGCTACCTTGCTGCGCTTGAACATACACGCGTGATCTTTTGGATCACGGTCTTGGCGGCCGTGGTGAATGCCGTCGTCAACTATGCTTTGATCTTTGGAAACTGGGGCCTGCCTGAGCTGGGTATAACGGGCGCTGCGATAGCTTCTCTGGCTGTGCAGGGCGTCATGATTGTCGGTGCGGTTATCTATGCGCAGATGAAGCTACCGCAATATGATCTGTTCTCAAGGCTCTGGAAGACAGACCGGGATGAAATGGCGCGTGTGTTTCGCATCGGAGTGCCAATCGGTTTTACCACTTTGGCCGAAGTTGGTCTTTTTGCTGCGGCCACTTTGATGATGGGGTGGCTGGGAACAATTACCCTAGCGGCACATGGGATTGCTATTAATCTGGCGGGCTTGATGTTCATGGTGCATCTGGGCTTGGGCAATGCGGCAACCGTACGTGCAGGCAATGCTTTGGGTCGCAAGGATATCGAACACTTGGCCCGAGGTGCGCGCACGGCGATTGTGATGAGCCTCTTGTTTACAGTGTTCTCGACGGTTGTCTTTGTCACTTGTGGTGAGTGGCTGGTATCCCTGTTCCTTGATCCAAAAGACCCTAATTATTCAGCCATCGTTCAGGTTGGTGTTGTATTGCTGATCGCCGCTGCGTTTTTCCAATTCGTAGACGGCGCACAGGCCCTTGCGTTGGGCATTCTGCGGGGTGTCATGGATACGCGTGTGCCAATGATTATTGCGGCTGTCAGCTATTGGGTTGTTGGTGTGCCAGCAAGCTATTTGGCCGGGTTTACATTCGGCTGGGGTGGGATTGGTATCTGGATTGGTCTTGGGATCGGTCTGGGGGTCGCCGCGGTTCTGTTGATGTGGCGCTTTTGGTGGGGGCAGGTCGAGCAGCTTCGCATGAAGGTTGCTGCAACCTAATCAACTTCCAAATCAATAGTTTGAAAGGCGCGGAGATCACCGCGCCTTTTCGTCTGCGTCCTTTGAAAGTGCGGCGGCTTTCTTACGTACAAGAACAGATCTCAGATCATGCATTGCCATTAAAAGCGTGTCGGTGACCATGTCCAATTGCTCATCCGTTGCTTTTGACTGCGCCCAATGCGCAGTGGCGTTCATTTGATCGATGGCGCGCAGAATGTCATCCATCTGCCGCCACTCCAGCGTTTCCTTACGGTCCGCAATCCAAGTGTTGATCGCCTCATGATCTTCGGCTGTCAGAACACGATCACCATTCGGGCGCACGTCGCCTGTGCGCATGTTGATCGATGCAATCTGATCCATGTCCAGTCGACCGTGGCGATTGTCCCCATCTACACGAAACACGCTGGCACCGCCATCGCGTGTTCGAAAGAAATAATCGGGTACATGTACCACCATCTGGGATCCTTTGGATTATTTGGGTTACGTCAAACTATTGCAAAAATCTGTAATGCGCGTCAGCGCGGTTTTCAGCGCCTTATCCGAGGTTGCATAGCTGACACGGAAATTTGGTGAGAGGCCAAAGGCCGCGCCAAAGACAATCGCCACATCTTTTTCTTCCAGCAAAGCGGTCGCAAAGGCCTCATCGTCGACAATCTTGGTGCCGGCAGGGGTAGTTTTACCAATCAGGCCGGCAATCGAAGGGTAAACATAGAAGGCACCCTCTGGTGTTGGGCATGTGACGCCTTCGATGGCATTCAGCATGACCACAGCCATGTCGCGGCGACGCACAAATTTCTCGTTGTTGGGCGCAATGAAATCCTGGGTCCCGTTGAGCGCTTCGATGGCGGCCCATTGGCTGACAGAGCAGGGGTTTGATGTCGATTGGCTTTGCACTTTACGCATGGCGGCAATCAGCTCGACTGGACCCGCAGCATATCCGATGCGCCAGCCGGTCATGGCATAGGCCTTAGAAACCCCGTTACAGGTCAAGGTGCGCTCATAGAGCTTCGGTTCAACTTCAGCTGGGGTGCAGAATTTGAAATCGTCATAAGCCAGCAGCTCATACATGTCGTCGGTCATCACCCAGACATGTGGGTGTTTCAGTAGAACATCCGTCAGTGCCTTTAGTTCATCATGATTATAGCCTGCACCTGTCGGGTTCGAAGGGCTGTTAAAGATAAACCACTTGGTGTTTGGTGTGATGGCCGCTTCGAGTTGATCCGCCGTCAGCTTGAAATTGTCTTCAAGCGTCGTTTCCACAACAACAGGGGTGCCGCCTGCCAGCAACACCATGTCGGGATAGGACACCCAATAAGGGGCGGGAATAATGACCTCGTCGCCTTCGTTTAGCGTTGCCATAAGGGCGTTATAAAGCGTTTGTTTTCCACCAGTTCCAACCGAAACTTGTTTTGGATTGTAGTCCAGCCCGCTGTCGCGTTTCAGCTTATCGCAGATCGCTTGTTTCAGCTCTATAATACCATCGGGTGCCGTGTAGCGTGTTTTACCCGCATCGATCGCAGCCTTCGCCGCATTTCTGATGTTTTCAGGCGTGTCGAAGTCTGGCTCGCCCGCAGAGAGGCCAATCACATCCCGTCCTGCGGCTTTCAGTTCGGCAGCTTTGGCCGTGATCGCAATTGTCGGTGAAGGTTTTACCCGTGATAGGGTCTTTGACAAAAAGGACATGGCAACCTCAAAATATGCATCTGTGCAAGTCTTAGGGTGCTGGTCTGGCCGGTTCAAGCGCTATTGCGCTTAAGGCTTTCGGACGGTATCTGCCGCAGTCATTGTAAGGAGAGGCCGCAATGACTGAGATCCGTGAACACCGCCTAAAACGTATGAAATTGCGCTCGATGCGTCGTGGGATCAAAGAGATGGATATTATCCTTAGTCATTTTGCCAATACGCGTTTGGATGGGATGAATGAGGCCGAATTGGACCATTACGATGCGCTTTTGGATGAGGCCGATCAGGATCTATACCAATGGGTGAGCGGTCAAGCCGCTGCACCGGCAGTATTTGCCGAGTTGATTGAGGATATAGCCAAGGAAATGGCGCGGAAATAGTTCGGTTTTTATCGATCTTCTTCTGATTTAACTGAATTTTCGCGATTTTGCTTCAGTTTCTCTGTGAACATGAGACGGAGACTGGAATGAGCATACATTCATCGCTGGAAAGCCCCGGTGATTACGGTTTTATCACTGGGTATCTGGATACGTTGGCGTTGGTCGAGCGTCTTCACCGACTTTTGCTGGACGTGATCAAAGATGAATTTGAACGCGTCGGCGTCTTGGAAATCAACGCGGTTCAGGCTTTGCTGCTGTTTAATATCGGCGACAATGAGGTCACTGCCGGTGAGTTGAAATCGCGTGGTTATTATCAGGGTAGTAATGTCAGCTATAACCTGAAAAAGCTGGTGGATTCAGGGTACATGCATCATCAGCGATGCGAAATTGATCGACGATCTGTGCGTGTGCGCCTGACTGATAAAGGGCGCGGTATTCACGATGTCGTTTCCGACCTATTCGGTCGACACGCGACGGGATTGCAGTCCAAAGGTGTTTTGGGGCCTGAGGGTCTTGAAGACATAACTTCGTCCCTCAGGCGCGTAGAGCGTTATTGGAGCGACCAAATACGCTACATCTATTGATCATTGGGTGACGCATCATCCAATGCCTGCTAGCAAAGTTACCAGCTGCCGGTATTGCCCATGCTTGTCCAAGGCTCGGCTTTTGGCAGAGGATCACCCATTTGCAAAAGTTCGACGGAAACATTGTCCGGTGATCGAACAAAAGCCATGCGACCGTCGTGCGGTGGGCGATTGATGGTGACACCATTGTCTTGCAGATGCTTGCACATTTCGTAAATGTTTTCGACCTCATAGGCGAGGTGGCCGAAGTGGCGGCCATCACTTGGCAAACCTTCATCACCATCCCAGTTGTAGGTTAGTTCAACGGGGCATTCTTCTTGGCCTTCCGGCGCCATGAAAATCAGCGAGAAACGCCCAGCTTCATGATCGACGCGGCGGGTTTCTTTCAGGCCCAGTAGGGCGTAAAAATCCATTGATTTCTCAAGGTCTTTCACACGAACCATTGTGTGCAGATAGCGCAATTTCATTCAGAATCTCCTTATTTGATTTGCAGTCTATTGGTCGGGAGCGATTTGTCGAGCACTCTGCTGCAATCGATTACATTAACTGTGCGAGTAGTCAAAAATTGTGGATATTTGGTATTAGGGAATTTCTTTGCCACGAGATGTAGCGCTTATGCGGCAAACCCGTTATGTCTTGAGTCTGAGTTAACGCTGAAACCCAAAGGAGGGTCGGGTGCAGCAATATCACGATGCAATGCAGTTGATTTTGGACCAAGGCGAAACCACGACGGATCGTACGGGAACCGGGACCACATCTTATTTTGGAATGCAATGCCGCTATGTTTTAGCGGACGGTTTTCCCTTGGTGACCACCAAAAAATTACATTTGCGCTCGATAATCCATGAGCTTCTTTGGTTCTTAAGTGGCGATACCAATATCCGTTATCTGCAAGAAAACGGTGTAACGATTTGGGATGAATGGGCAGATGAGAACGGGGACTTGGGGCCAGTCTATGGCCATCAATGGCGTCGTTTTCCAGCGCTAGAACCCGTGGATGCACCGCAGGGTGAAGAGCAGCTGTATCGAAAAAAGACAGTTGATCAGATCGCAGATTTGGTTGAGATGATTAAAAACTCTCCAAACAGTCGACGTCTGATTGTGTCAGCGTGGAATCCGGCCGATGTACCAGACATGGCGCTTCCTCCGTGCCACACACTTTGGCAGGTGAAAGTTTTGGGTGGTAAGCTGCATTTGCAACTTTACCAACGATCCGCTGACATGTTCCTTGGTGTTCCGTTTAATATTGCAAGCTACGCACTGTTACAGGTTATGCTGGCACATGTGACCGGATATGAACCTGGTGATTTTGTGCATACGATCGGTGATGCACATATCTATTCCAACCATATGGATCAGGTGAAAACTCAACTAGACCGTACTCCAAAACACCTTCCCGAATTGCGCTTAAAGCGTGATGTGAGTTCCATATTTGATTTCAAATATGAAGACTTTGAAATCTTGAACTATGATCCCGACCCCGCGATCAAAGCACCGGTGGCTGTCTAAATGATTACTCTCATTGTTGGCCGTGATCGCAACGGCGCCATTGGCAAAGACAACGATATTCCGTGGCGCGCGCCGGAAGATCTGGCGTTTTTCAAACAAGAGACCCTTGGTGGGGCCATGATCATGGGGCGAAACACTTGGGATAGTCTTCCGTTTAAACCATTGAAGAACAGACTTAACATCGTTGTTTCTTCAAAGGCTGACATTGGCGAAGTCGCTGCGAGTTCGGTTGAGGAGGCGATCGATGCAGCCTACGCGGCCGGATATCAGCGTATTTACAGCATGGGTGGCGCGCGGATCTACAAAGCCATGCTGCCTTTGGCAGACCGGCTGTTGGTGACGGAGGTCGACGTTGAAGTCGATGCGCCAGATACCTTTTTCCCAGAGTTTGCTTCCGATGACTGGGAGTTGATCAATGACAGGCTGCTTCGTGCAGAAGCCCCCAAGTGTACGTTGACCGAATACTTCCGAAAACGATAAGCGATCAAAATTGGATTCAAAAATGTCACGGTTCCTGTGAAAACCGCTTGGCTTTGCTATGGTTCGATCGCAAAAATTGACTGAATCTCAAAATCTTGTAGTGTGACGCTACAGCAAACACCTGAATAATATTGAGCAGTTCGAACAGAGAAAAGGTGACCAAATGTTTAAGAAAGCGCTGATGATTGCAGCTTTGGTCGCGGTAGCCGCGCCGGCGCATGCAACCTGTGTGATTTTCCCTTGCAAGATCAAGGAAGATCCAATTGTAGAATTTATCCCTGTCCCTCCACCTGCGACGCCGTCCGGTTGTCTTTACCGCGCTGCAGCGTCGAGCCAGAACTTGTGCCCAGCAGGTCTTCAGCCTGTGCAGGCGGGTGGAATGGTCAGCTGTGGCGTTCCTGTCGCGGGCGAAATCTGTACGCCAAAGCGCGTCAAGAAGGTCAAAAAGGTTATGAAATCCCGGATCGTCTGCCCAGTGGGCGAAAAAGGCTGCTACACCACCCACTAATGCGGGTAGCGTTCATGCCGATTTAAAGAGAACTGAGTGGGGCGTTGTTTACGCCCCGCGCGTGTTTATGAGGCCTTGAGTTCAGTGGCCATCTGACGACCATCGCGCCCTTCGGAAAGTTCAAACTCAACCTTCTGGTTGTCAGCCAGGCCCGTCAAGCCCGAGCGTTCAACCGCTGAAATATGAACGAAAACATCTTTGCCACCATCATCTGGTGCAATAAAGCCGTAGCCTTTGGTTGTATTAAACCACTTTACGGTGCCAGTTGGCATACCGTCTCTCCTTCTACTTCTAACACTCGCCCCGTTGATGCGGGAAGCAGCAGATGATCCAATAATCCGAATTCCGAAATTGGCGAAACCGGACAAATTAAACAAAATGCTACGGTCGGATGATTACATGGCCTATGTAAAAAGCAAGCAAAACAACTGAAAAAATATAAGTTTCCCTAGGGTAAACTCTTTGGATGAGTGAATGTCATGCAACTTTATGGTCTGAAAAACTGCGATACCTGCCGAAAGGCAATGAAAACTCTGCCAAATGCAACCTTTGTTGATGTGCGCACAGACGGCGTACCAAGCGACGTTTTAGAACGGGCTTTGGCCAAATTTGGCGATGCTTTGGTGAATACGCGTTCCACAACTTGGCGTCAGTTGAATAACGCTGAGCGGCAGAAACCGGCGATGACTTTGTTGGTCGAAAACCCATCATTGATGAAACGACCGTTGATTGAGCGTGACGGGGAATTATTCCTAAGTTGGAGCAAAGACGTCCAAGCTGCCTTGGCGTGAGCCACGCGCTCGCTTATCTCTAATGTAGAAACGGAGACAGGTATGAGAAACGCAGCTTTGGTTTTGGGTATTATCGCCGGGGTGATCGGAATGATCGTCGGTTTTTTCGGCTGGGGCTATACCGCAGCCATTGAAAACTGGGGGGAATTGGACGGCATTGCTGAGCAGGTTGATAACGTCGAACTGATCAGAAGCACATCTTTGATGGCGCCAATGCTTGCCATTGCAGGTGGCGCAATGGCGCGCGCACGTGCTTTGTGGGGCGGGCTGTTGCTATTGGCGTCTGCTGTTTGGATGTATGTTGGCTTTGGGTTTAGCGTCTTTACGATGTTCCCAATTGCCTTTGCGGGTCTCGCCGGGGTGCTTGCAATTGCTGCAGGCAAACCCGACGAGGAAAAAGCGCATTTCTAAGTGATTAAGCGTCTGCCAACTTGGCTTGGCGGCCGCTGAAAATTCGGTCCAAAGATAAAGGGCCTGCACCTTTGATAACCAGTACCAGCAGGACAAAGACCCAGAAGGCGCGTTGATCTAAGATATGCGCGTCGGAAATGCGGTCAAACCAGCTACCGATTGTGGATGCGTCCGCACCGTGCCCATAGATGTCGGTCACTGATTGCATCACAACAAATCCGATCATTCCAAGGGCTGCGATGCGTGTGGCCAATCCAACCACAATGAGGGCTGGAAGGATAAATTCGGTTACGGTGCCAGCAAACACAATCACCCAGTGAAAAATGCTCAATGCGCTGGTATTGTAGCTGACCGCTTCAAGTGCCTTTGGAAAGATTTGCGCATAGGCGCCGACAGAAGGCGTGAACACCCCAAAGAGCCCGTCACCTAGTTTTGTGAGGCCCGAGTTCCAATAGTAAAGCAGCAAAACTGCAGCAAAGATGAACCGGGCCAAAGTTGGCAGCAGCCAGTCTTGGCGGTCAACTCGCGTAAAAACGGCATTGTGCAGTGAAATCAGGGCGTTCATTCTGTGTCCTCGTTTTGAATTTCGATAATGGCACCATGGGTCAACAAAAGGCCCAAGATAGCACCAAGATCGAAGTCTTCTGCCAATTCGGCCGCGGTTTCCGCAGCTTGCCCAAGAGTTTCTCCCTTGTTGATGGCAGTTATAAAAGTAGCGCCGCCGGCAGGCAGCAGATGGGGGGTAGGGTCAAATTCTGGGCGCAGGATGACAACGGTCTGGGCCTGAGCTTGTGGTTTGGGGTGATCTTCGTAAGTGTTGTACGCCCAGAGGTCATAGATCGGCCAATGCGAACGCAGCACTTCAAGCGAAGGCGCAAGGGTCATGCGAACATTGGGCAGGGATTCTGGCGCAATCTGCGCCAGCGCATCCCCTGGCACACCGGTGCTATCCGCCGCGTGGTAGCTGCGCCGCAAGGCGAGTTCGATTTCGGCGACATCCCCAAGGTAGCCAAGATGTTTGAGTGGCTCAAATTCGCGAAGAAACTGCGGGAGGGCCGCGCCATAATGCATCATCACCGGCGCAGACGGGGGGGATTGGCGTAGAAACAAGCCAGCGATTGGCTTGAAATTTGCTTCGCCCAGCAATTTCGCGATCACGGGGAAACCCGTTTCCAAAGCCTCAGTTAATGAAACGGCTACATTGTTGCGGTAGACGCTAAAGCGGCGACCAGCAGGTTGATCGCGCCCGTCCAGTAGGCCCACTGGAATCTCTTGCGCGGCGTCCAACATGGCGGCGCGGAATTCAGTTTGCGTCACGCTCATGCCGGAACCTTGATGTGAGATAGCGCAGACGCTGCACGGTCTGCTTCTGCCGATAGAATGGCCCATTCCGGGACATCCGTATCCCATTCAATCAGGATCGGGCGTGGACCAGAGAGAGCCAAGGTATGATCGAGAAGCGCCCAAACCGGGTCAACGACTTCGGCACCATGACTGTCAATCAGCAGTGGTTTGCCGTGGTCATCTTCGTCTTCATCGTGGCCACCAAGGTGAATTTCTCCGACTTTATCGAGTGGATATTCGTTGATGTAGTCGCGGGGGTCATATTCAAGGTTGGTGGCTGACACAAAAACATTGTTTACGTCCAGCAGCAGGCCACAGCCAGACCGCTCTGCGACTTCGCGAAGGAAGTCCGGTTCTGACCAGGTGCTTTCTGCGAATTTCAAATAGCTTGAAGGGTTCTCAAGCATCATCTGTCGGCCAATTGTATTCTGTAGCTGATCGATGTGATCGGCTACGCGGGTCAGAGTATCTTTGGTATAGGGCAGCGGTAAGAGATCGTTGAAATAGCTTCCATCATGTGTGGACCAAGCAAGGTGCTCGGAAAACACTGTTGGGTTCAGCCATTCTACAAGATGTTTCAGGCGTGCAAGATGCTCTGGATCTAGCGGGCTTTCGCCGCCGATCGACAGGCCAACACCGTGCACAGAAATCGGGAATTCTTCGGCCAGATGGCGCAGTTGCGCCAGAGGGCGGCCACCCATGCCCATATAGTTTTCTGCATGAATTTCCAGCCAGCCAACAGATCCTGGGTTTTCCAGAATGTCAGTGAAATGCTGCGCTTTGTAGCCAACGCCCGGCTTATGCGGGAGGCGGGGAAATTTCTGAGCAGAATCAAGCATGATCAGGTCTTTCTTGTGTGCCCTAGAGGGCAGAAAGGCTCCGCCCTTGGGGAGCGGAGCCAGTGAAGTCTTGGTGACAGCTTATGCTGGCAGGTCACGCTCCAGTGCTTCCAAAGAACCCATACGGCCTTTGCCGTCTGCCATCGCTGGCAGTTCGATGGAGTCGCAAGTGCCTGCGTCAACCAGTGTCCATGCGTTACCTTGGTAGTCTACTGTGGATGTGCCGGCGCAAGTTGTGCCTGGGCCCGCTGCGCAGTCATTTTTGCCTGCCAGAGAAACGCCGTAGCATTTTTCTTTGTCCATTGCGTGTGCAGTTGTGGAAGTTACTGCAGTCATTGCTGCTGCTACGGATGCGGCTGCTGCCAGAGTTTTTACGGTCTTAGACATGTGTGTGTTCCCTAAATCAGGTTGTTAATTCCTGCCGCTCTAGTCGGCATGGGAGAACTCTAGCCTTTTGACCTATCCATTCTCCAATAACGCATTCGTGGGTCACGGTCGTGTTATCTTGTGTGAACAACCTTAAGGGAAAATGACTTAAAATAAAGGAAAAGCCGGATCAGATGACCCGGCTTTCCAATGGATTTACGTGAGAAATGTTACAAACGCCTAGCGCAAGTCCGGTGCAGTTGCGTCGACTTTTAAACTTGTAACAATTTCGTCCAGTGTCTGGACTTTGGTTTGCTTCTCACCCAACCGGCGCACCGTCACAGTACGGTCTTCGACTTCTTTCTTACCGCAGGCCAAGATCACAGGAACTTTGCCAACAGAGTGTTCGCGGACCTTATAGTTGATCTTTTCATTGCGCAGATCAGCCTCGGCACGTACGCCAGCGGCTTTCAGCGCTTCGACAACCTCAAGGCAGTAGTCGTTAGCATCAGAGACAATCGAGGCCACAACGACCTGACGCGGTGCCAGCCAGTAAGGCAGTTTGCCTGCGTGTTCTTCGATCAGAATGCCGATGAAACGTTCAAACGATCCCAAGGTCGCGCGGTGCAACATGACGGGGCGATGTTTGTCACCATCCGCGCCCACATAGGTGGCATCCAAACGTTCTGGCAGGTTCGCGTCGACTTGCAGTGTTCCACATTGCCAGTTCCGTCCGATTGCATCGGTCAGAGTGAACTCGAGCTTTGGACCATAGAAAGCGCCTTCACCTTCGAGGAGTTCAAAGTCGTGGCCCGCCGCTTTACAGGCGTCGCCAAGCGCCTTTTCCATCTCGTCCCAAGTCTCGTCTGAGCCAATCCGTTGTTCTGGGCGGGTAGATAGCTTGATGGTCCAGTCATGGAACCCAAGGTCGCCGTAAATCTTGGACAGGAAGTCGATGAAGATCTTGGTTTCAGATGTGATCTGATCATCGGTGCAGAAGATGTGACCATCATCCTGTGTGAAACCGCGCACACGCATGATCCCGTGCAATGCGCCAGATGGTTCATAACGCGCACAAGAGCCAAACTCGGCCATGCGCAGTGGCAGATCACGGTAGGATTTCAGACCTTGGTTGAAGATCTGAACGTGGCATGGGCAGTTCATTGGTTTCAAGGCATTCACGGATTTCTCGCGCGCATGATCCTCGTCCACTTCGACGATGAACATGTTCTCCTGGTATTTATCCCAATGGCCGGATTTTTCCCAAAGCTTACGGTCAACCACCTGCGGAGTGTTCACCTCTACATAGCCACCTTTGCGCTGAGCGCGGCGCATGTAGTCTTGCAGCTCTGTATATACTGTCCAGCCATTTGGATGCCAAAAGACCTGACCCGGTGCCTCTTCCTGCATGTGGTAGAGATCCATTTCACGGCCCAGACGACGGTGATCGCGCTTTTCCGCTTCCTCAAGGAAAGTGAGGTGCTTTTTCAGGTCTTCTTTGTTTTTGAACGCCACGCCGTAAATACGCTGCAGCATCGCGCGGCTGCTGTCGCCGCGCCAATAGGCACCCGCCAAAGACATAAGCTTAAAGCCATCCGCGGGAACCTGACCTGTGTGCTGTAGGTGCGGACCGCGGCAAAGGTCTTGCCAATCGCCATGCCAATACATGCGCAGAGGCTCATCGCCAGGAATGGCTTCGATCAGCTCGACTTTATAAGGCTCATTGCGCTCTTCATAGTATTTGACAGCAACATCGCGTTCCCAAACCTCAGTGCGGACGGGATCGCGTTTGTTGATGATCTCTTTCATCTTTTTTTCGATGAGGCCGAGATCTTCAGGCGTAAAGGCTTCTTTGCGATCAAAGTCATAGTACCAGCCGTGTTCGATCACTGGGCCGATGGTGACTTTGACGTCTGGCCAAATCTCTTGCACTGCGCGGGCCATGATGTGGGCGCAGTCGTGGCGGATCAGCTCCAGCGCTTCAGCGTCATTGTCTTTCAATGTGTTGATCGCGATGGAGGCATCTGCCTCGATTGGCCACGCAAGGTCCCAATGCTGACCATCAACGGTCGCAGAGATCGCTTTTTTCGCAAGGGATGAGGCAATGGATGCTGCGACTTCGCCAGGTGTTACACCTGCGTCGTAGGATCGTGCATTGCCGTCGGGGAAAGTCAGGGAAATCTGGGTCATTGCCAGAAGCTCCTCGTCAGTTTGGCGCCAACAGAACGCCCGGTTGCGGGTATGTGGTTCGATGTGCCTTGTCGCCCTAGAGGCTGCGCAAGTCAACAGGCAGAGAGGCTCATGGCGATCAGTTTTTCTGATCCGCCCCATTCCGAAACGCTTTGGCCACGATCTGTAGCTTGCCCATCCGGTCATATAATGTGTTGCGCGGAATGCCTAAGGCTTCAGCGGCAATGGCGACTTTGCCATCTGCCTCACTCAAAGCCTCTTCGATGATCCGTTTTTCATGGGATTCAAGCCGCTCTGCCAGGCTCCCCGAGGTGCCATCCGTTAGCTCCTCAAGTTCCTGATGGATTTCGCGGTTTTCCATCACCAATTCTCGCTGCCGCAGAGCACGCAGCAGAGCGTCGATCATTTCGTCAGGCGGGCAGGGTTTTTCGAGGTAATCATAAGCTCCTTCTTTTATGGCGCGTTTGGCCGTTGGCACATCAGAATGTCCGGTCAGCAGGATCACAGGAAGCTCTGCATCTTTGGTTTGGGCAAACCGCAACACGTCAAATCCATCGTGATCAGGCATCTTAATGTCTGACAGGATCACACCCCTAAAATTATGGCGGATCGAGCGGCGGGCTTGCGTAAATCCATTCGTTGGGATGGGTTCCAAATCTTCAAGCTCAAGCGCCTGTACAATAGAGCTGCGCAGCATGGCGTCGTCTTCGATGATCAGCACTTTTTTGAACATAGTTTACTCCGCCCCTTGATTTGACGTTGAGGATGCAATCGGCAGCGAGATCACGAATTCTGCGCCATTATTATGGTTGCGACAGGTCAGGGTGCCGCCAAACCGTGTGATCAGACCGTGCGACAAAGCCAGTCCCATGCCGAGCCCTTTAGACGCGCCAAGCTCTTTGGTCGTATAAAACGGTTCAAACACCCGCGTCGGGTCTTCGATGCCTGGTCCAGTGTCAGCGACCGTCAACGTAGTGATTTTTTGGGAGGCCGTGAGTGAGACGATGATCTGTTTTTTGTCGCTCTGGGATAGGGCATCCGTCGCGTTGGATAAGAGATTTAGAACCACTTGTTCCAGGCGCACGCGGCCTGCCACAACTGGGATCTGCTGATCGGGAAGGACGCATTCCAAGGACACATGCCCAGCCGAAAGAATATCCGCAGCAGCCTCGATTGCGGATTGTGTGATTTCGGTGAAATCGATGCGTTCTGTTGGTGCTGCCTCCTGTCGCGCAAAGGCGCGCAGGTTGGTGATGATCCGCTTAATCCGCTCGACCTGTCCTGAAATCAAAGTGAGGTTTTCACGCGCACGATCGGGCATGTCTTTTTGCAGGAATTTCTTAGAGTTATCAGCGAAATTTAAGATTGCACCAAGCGGCTGGTTCAGCTCGTGACTGACTCCGGCGGATAGGCGACCAAGGGCGGCGAGTTTGGATGCTTCCACGAGTTCATCTTGAGCGTTTCGCAGCTCTTTTGTGCGCTCTTCAACACGCGCTTCCAAAGTCGCAGAATATTGCGCTTCGAGTTCTAACCGGCGACGTTGCTGTACGGCGATGGCTGCGATCAATCCAAGAACCAGTGCGGCGGCAACCGCCAAGAGTGCGCGGATCAATGCGGTGTTACGTGCGGCACGCGTTTCCATAAAAATCTGCGCAGTTAGATCAAAATGCGGGACATATTGATCGAGAATTATAGCTTCGCGTTCTAGTTCGCCAGGGGGGGCGATCCAGTAGGTTGTGAACCCTGCTGATTTACCCTGTTTTCTGATGTCAAACTTAGCGGGATCCGCATCGTTTGATTGGGCCAACAGCACTAGACTCGCGCGGTTGGACGCAAAGGTCAGCCGGTCGTCGTTCAGAAAAACGATAACCTCAGGTGTTACCGGCCATTCGAATTCTAAAGCCGCAACATCGGCTGTGACAACCACCGCAGCAATGGTCAGCCCATCGGCTTCTATACCGCGACTAAACCGAAAGAACCGGTTCTCAAGATCGCGTTCTTGCTCAAATCCAAGCCGTCCGTTGAAGGCCGCATCAATCAACTTTCCTGAGACATCAGTGGGCTCAAACGCAGAGGTCGCCAGCGATCTTCCTGCTTCGTCAAAAAGATCGATCCGGGTCGCCCCATAGGTCAGCGCGAAATCCTTTAAATCCTCGGTGACTTGATCAAAATCCGCTTGCGCAACAGAGTCTGCAACATGAGGTGCACTTGCGATGAAATTGGTCTGCGCCCGAAAGGCATCGATCTGCAATCGCATGCGATTAGACGCCTCACCAAGCCGTGCGGCCCCGGCTTTTTCCAAGGCTTGAAACTCGTCTTTTAATGTCGAGTGATATACCCACAACGCCGCCCCAAGACCAAGCAGGCCGCAGATCAATGCAGGGCGAATGATGGTTCGAATCACGCTTGGGTCTCCGGTTGAAATAAGGTCTCTTTTGTCGCTGAGGTGGGAATTTCACGCAAGAATATTTGTCCGAAATTTCGGGAAAACGCACGGGTTAGGATTTGTTGAGAACCTATCTCATTGAAAAAATGCACAAAAAATCACCATACAGTTTCTACCTTGTCGTAAATATGGGCACCCCTTCGTATTGCTATACTGGCGCCAGAGGAGCGCCGACTTAGGGAGATACCAATGAAAACCTTTTTGAAAGCTGCTTGCGTTGCAGCTGTCGCATCCCTTCCATCCGTCGCGTTTGCGGCCTGTGAAGAAGGCGAGATCGTCGTAAAGTTCAGCCACGTTACAAATACCGACAAACACCCGAAGGGCATTGCAGCCTCTTTGCTGGAAGAGCGTGTGAATGCCGAAATGGACGGCAAGATGTGCATGGAGGTCTTCCCGAACTCCACGCTGTATAATGACAACAAAGTCCTAGAAGCGATGCTGCAGGGCGATGTTCAGCTGGCGGCACCCTCACTGTCTAAGTTTGAAAAGTTCACCAAACAGTTCCGCATTTTCGATCTGCCATTCATGTTTAAAAACATCGATGCGGTTGAAGCCTTCCAAGCGTCTGATTCCGGCCAAGCCATGCTCGACAGCATGCAACGCCGTGGCCTGCAGGGTCTTGGATACTGGCACAACGGCATGAAGCAAATGTCAGCGAGCAAGCCGCTTCTGTTGCCTAGCGATGCAAACGGTCTGAAGTTCCGCGTTCAGTCTTCTGATGTACTAGTTGCGCAGATGGAAGCCATGGGCGGTAGCCCGCAAAAGATGGCCTTCTCTGAAGTCTATGGCGCACTGCAGCAGGGCGTTGTGGACGGTCAAGAAAACACTTGGTCCAACATCTACGGCAAGAAGTTCTTTGAAGTGCAGGACGGTGTGACCGAAACCGATCACGGTATTCTGGATTACCTGTTGGTGACCTCTGTGGATTGGCTAGACGGCTTGCCGGCAGATGTGCGCGAGCAGTTCTTAACCATCGTTTCCGAAGTGACAGCAACCAGAAACCAGGAATCCACCACTGTGAATCTGGCTGCCAAACAATCGATCATCGATGCGGGTGGCGTGGTGCGTTCTTTGGACGCCGATCAACGTGAGGCTTGGGTCTCTGCAATGAAGCCAGTTTGGGCGCAGTTCGCGGATGATGTTGGACAAGACAACATCGACGCGGCGCAAGCGATCAACGCGGCGATTAACTAACCCATTAAACTGCAATGTGGGCGTCAAGGTCACCTTGGCGCCCCATCAATAAGGAGGCGCGCCATGAGCGCAACTTCAACACCCCCATCTCGCATCGACCGGATTGAAGAAAGCATCATTGCCATTATCCTTGGCATTATGACGCTGATGACCTTCGCCAATGTCGTCGCGCGGTACGGGTTCAACTCAAACATTTTCTACGCGCTGGAGCTGACCGTTTTCTTGTTTGCCTGGCTTGTTCTTCTGGGTGCGAGCTATGCAGTCAAGAAAACCCTGCACCTTGGTGTGGACGCTTTGGTCAACACAGCCCCCGCGCCAACCCGTCGTGTGCTTGGCTTAGTCGTCGTTGCGGTCTGTCTGGCATATTCCTTGCTGTTGCTGAAAGGCGCATGGGATTACTGGGCACCATTCGCAAACCTGCCGCCAACCGAAGGCCGTTGGTTCCCAACCGGCTTTGTTGAAAAGTTCCGCGGGCAAGGGTGGTATGAGACGCAAGACATTCCAGTTCCTGCCTTCATGCGCTGGCTCGAACCCGTGTTTAACGAAGGTGTGGAGTACGAAAAGCTGCCGAAATTAGTGCCTTATCTGGTGATGCCAGTCTCGATGGCCCTTCTGGTTCTGCGTTTCGCCCAAGTTGCCCTGCGCGTTTGGCGCAATGAGCAAGACCTTTTGATCGTCAGCCACGAAGCTGAAGACGACGTGGCGAAAGCTGCTGAAAAGCTAAAGGACTAACCCGATGGACATTCTTATTCTCTTTGGCATGGTCATCGGCCTGATGCTGATTGGTGCGCCAATCGCTGTGAGCCTTGGCTTTTCCTCCATTGTCTTTTTGCTGATCTTTTCGGACAGCTCTTTGGCCTCCGTCGCTCAAACCCTGTTTGAAGCCTTTGAAGGCCATTCAACACTTTTGGCGATCCCATTCTTTATCTTGGCCTCGAGCTTTATGTCGACCGGCGGCGTGGCGCAGCGGATCATTCGCTTTTCCATTGCCTTGGTGGGTCACTTCCGAGGCGGTCTGGCCATCGCGGGTGTCCTGGCCTGCATGATGTTTGCCGCGCTTTCGGGCAGCTCCCCTGCAACGGTTGTGGCTATTGGTTCGATCGTCATCGCAGCGATGCGGCAGGTGGGTTACACCAAAGAATTCGCAGCGGGTGTTATTGCCAACGCAGGTACCTTGGGCATCCTTATTCCGCCCTCCATCGTAATGGTGGTCTATGCGGCGGCGGTCGAAGTTTCTGTTGGGCGTATGTTCCTTGCAGGCGTCATTCCCGGTATTATGGCGGGCACCATGTTGATGATCGGCATCTATGTGATGGCGCGCATCAAAAACATGCCAGCAGGTGAGTTTGCAGGCTTTGGTGAAATCTGGGCGAGCCTCAAGGATGCTATCTGGGGTCTCTTGTTAATTGTAATCATCATGGTTGGGATCTACGGCATCCCGGGCGTTACCGGCGCGATCTTTACGCCAACCGAGGCAGCAGCCGTAGCCTCTGTTTATGCCTTCTTTGTTGCGAGCTTCATCTATCGCGATATGGGACCATTGGCAGCGGATGAGGACGGAAATCGCAAATCTTTGCTGCAAAAGCCACATGCGATCCTGACGGCCTTCTGGCACAAAGACACGGTGGTGACCTTGCGTGATGCAGGTAAGCTGATCATTACTTTGATGTTCGTGATCGCCAATGCGCTTTTGCTGAAACACGTCATCACCGACGAGCAAATTCCGCAAAAGATCACGGAATGGATGCTGTCCTACGGCTTTGGTCCTGTCATGTTCTTGGTGATCGTCAATGTGATCCTGCTGATTGGTGGCCAGTTCATGGAGCCATCAGGCCTGCTGGTCATTGTGGCACCTTTGGTCTTCCCAATCGCGATTGAGCTGGGCATTGATCCGATCCATCTAGGCATCATCATGGTGGTTAATATGGAGATCGGGATGATCACGCCTCCGGTTGGTTTGAACCTCTTTGTGACCGCGGGGGTCGCGAACATGTCGATGATGGGCGTGGTGCGCGCAGCATTGCCATTCCTTGCGATCATGTTCGTCTTCTTGATCCTCGTGACTTACGTCCCTTGGATTTCGACAGTCTTGCCCAATGCGATCATGGGGCCAGAAATCGTGACGCAATAGCGTGTTAAGACACACGGTTTAAACAAGTTTGGAGCGCCCATTGGGCGCTCCTTTTCGATTTCAGACTGGTTCCCCTTTGACCGCTTGATCAATGTCGGGTTTAAGAGCGGTTAACGATGAAAGGGGAGAGCTGTGGCTGATTTTCTTCAAACAGAGCAGGGGCGTCAGATCGCCTACCACAAAACCGAAGGCCAAAGCCCATGCGTGGTGTTTCTTGGCGGACTGAAGTCCGACATGGAAGGCACCAAGGCTGTGCACCTTGAGGCTTGGTGCAAGGCCCAAGGTCGCGCGTTTCTGCGGTTTGATTATTCGGGTCATGGCGAAAGCTCTGGCACCTTTGAAGAAGGCTGCATCGGCGACTGGCACGAGGATTCAATTGCCGCCGTGAATAGCCTGATTGAAGGGTCATATGTTCTGGTGGGTTCCTCCATGGGAGGTTGGCAGTCGTTGCTTTTGGCGCGCGCGCAGCCAGATCGTTTGCTAGGGCTTGTGACCATTGCGGCGGCCCCTGATTTCACAGAAGACAGCTATTGGGCTGGATTTGACGATGCCCAAAAGGCAACGCTTGAAACCGTTGGCCATGTTGAATTGCCCAGTGATTACATGGAGCCATACATCATCACGAAACGCATGATCGAAGATGGCCGCGAAAACCTCGTTCTGCGCGCGCCCCTGACTTTCGACTGTCCGGTTCGTTTCCTTCAAGGCACCGAAGACACCGCCGTGTCCACCGAGACTGCAGTGCGTTTGTTGGATCACGCAGAAGGCGCTGATATGCGCCTTTTGTTGGTGAAAGGTGCGGATCACAGGTTTTCTGATGAGACTTGCCTTGGACTTATCGAAGACGCAGTGACTGATGTCATTGCAGCGGCAAAGGGCTGAATCATGGCTGAACCGCTGATCTTGTTGCCAGATATCTTATGTGATGCGCGTCAATTCGGGCCGCAATTGGCAGAGCTGTCATCAGAACACGCGATGATGGTAATGCCATTGGGTGGGTCTGGCCGTATGGCTGACCTGGCAGAAGAAGTTTTGGCGCGTGCGCCTAAGCAATTTGCTTTGGTGGGCAGTGGCATGGGTGGGGTCGTCGCGATGGAAATTGCGTCGCGCGCACCTGATCGTCTGTCGAGAATGGCATTGATCTCGACATCGCCACTTCAGGAAAGTCCTTTTGGTGCAATGGCTTACGAGCCGATGTTGGTGGCTGCGCGGGCTGGGCGGTTGGCAGAAATTGTCAGCCAGCTATTTGATGTGACAGTAGAAGACCTTGATGGTCAGCTGCTGCCCTTGATGCAAGATATGGCGGCAAATATTGGTGTAGATCGCTTTGTGAACCAAGTGCGCGCATTACAGCGTCATCGTGATATGCAATCGATCCTGCGCAAATGCGGCTGCCCTGTGCAGGTGATTTGCGGTGAAGAGGATGGGTTGATCCCGTTGAAACGCCATCAGATCATGACTGAGTTTCTAACCGACGGAGAACTGTCAGTTATTGCGGGCGCAGGTCACGTGCCAACTTTGCAGAACCCGTCTGCCGTAACGCAGGCGTTACGGCATTGGATGTCACGGCCACTGATGTTGCGGTAGCGCTTAGGCCGCCGCGTTTTTGTTCGCGGCGCTCTTTGTTGACTTTGGTCGGTTGGCGTTGATGAAGTCCAAAACCAGTGGACGAATGTTGTTGCGCCAGCTTTTGCCGGCAAAAATACCGTAATGACCTGCATCCGGTTCCAGATGGCTCGCCTTTTTGCTGTCTGGTAGGCCAGTCAGCAGATCAAGCGCTGCCACACATTGGCCTGGCGCCGAAATATCATCCTTAGCGCCTTCAACGGTTTTCACCGCAACCGTGGTGATTTTGCCCAGATCAACCTTATGGCCATCGACCACAAATTCATTCTTGGCAATTTCGCCGTTCTTAAAGATGCGCTCGACAGTGGACAGGTAGAACTCTGCTGGCATATCCATGACAGCCAGGTATTCATCATAGAAACGGTTGTGTGCATCGTGATCAGAGGCCTCGCCTTTCATGACGCGGGTGATCTGGTTGACGAAAGCCTGCGAGTGGCGTTCCGCATTCATCGACATGAATGAGCTAAGCTGAAGTAAGCCCGGGTAAACTTTGCGGCCAACACCAGCGTATTTAAATCCAACTCGTTGGATCATAGTTTCTTCGAGCTGGCCCATCGTCACACGGTGACCAAAGTCAGTCACATCTGTCGGCGTTGCGTCAGGGTCGATCGGACCACCAATTAACGTCAAAGTCTGAGGTTGAGCTTCCGGATCCTGTTCAGCAAGATAGGCGGTCGCAGCGAGGGTCAAAGGAGCCGGCTGGCAGACAGCGATCACATGGGTATCTGTACCGAGCTCGCGCATGAAGTCGACCAGATAAAGAGTGTAATCTTCTACGTCGAACTTTCCGGCGGACACCGGAATATCGCGGGCATTGTGCCAGTCTGTAATAAAGACTTCACAATCAGGAAGTAGCGACATCACTGTAGAGCGCAAAAGGGTCGCGTAGTGGCCGGACATAGGTGCAACCAACATGACTTGTTTACGACGTCGCTTGCGGCCTTGAACGGAAAAATGAATCAGATCACCAAAATCACGTTCAACAACGGTTTCGACCTGGACGACGTGGTCTTTGCCGTCTTCACAGGTGAAAGAGTGAATGTTCCAATCCGGCTTGGTTACCATGCGGGCGAAGGTACGTTCTGTGACTTCTCCCCAAGCGCCCATCCAGTGCAGGGCAGGGTTTGGAACCATCGAAAAAAGCGGATAAGCCGCCATGGCTTGCGCCGACGCACCAAGCCATTGGTTGGTGTTCCGGATGGTTTCCATCATGTCATACGTGGCCATGTATCGCATTGGCTTCTCCTGTTTTTCCCCGCTATCCTACGAGGTATTAAGGCTGACTCTCCCCCCAGCCGCACACAATTGCTGCGTAGCAGCGACGATAAGGTCTAGTGATTAATATGACAACTCATGACGATGCCGCAGTTGCGAAATACGACGAACTCAGTGAAAATTTGGAGAAAGTTGAACAACTTTCTCAACGTCTGATTGAAGTAATGTCGCGTCATGATCCAATAAGGAGAGAGCTGTCAGCGCCGAATCATGAGGTTTTCACAAATGCCGCTACAGCCTACTGGGCTGAAATGATCGAAAACCCAGCCAAGGTCTTTGAACAACAAATGGAATTTTGGGGGAAATCCGTTCAACACTTTGTCGATGCCCAGCAGGCGCTCGCACAGGGTAAGCTTGAGGCTCCAGAGGATGACACGCCAACCGATCGTCGGTTTTCAAACCCGATGTGGCAGACCAATCCCTATTTCAACTTTGTAAAACAGCAGTACATGCTGAATGCCGATGCCATCCGTAACGCTGTGGATTCAATAGAAGATTTGCCTTCCAAGGAACGTGTGCGCCTGAAATATTTCTCTGATCAGATTGTTGATATGATGGCGCCGACGAACTTTCTGGGCACAAATCCAGATGCCTTAGAAAAAGCAGTAGAAACAGAAGGGCGCTCGCTTATCGCCGGACTAGAAAACCTGATCCGTGATCTGGAATCCAACAATGGTGAGCTTCTTGTAAAGCTGGCGGATGAAACCGCATTCGAACTGGGCCGCAACGTTGCTACGACCCCGGGGAAAGTGGTTTTCCGCAATAAAATGATGGAGCTGCTGCAGTATTCTCCGAGCACAGAAGAGGTACACGAGATCCCTCTGGTGATCTTCCCACCCTGGATTAATAAATATTACATTCTGGACCTAAAAGAAAAGAACAGCCTGATTAAGTGGCTCGTCGATCAGGGCTATACTGTTTTTGTCGTGAGTTGGGTGAACCCGGATCGCTCTTTTGCCGAGGTCGGTATCGAGGATTACATCGAAGACGGCTATCTCACAGCGGTCTCTGAGGTCAAGAAACTGACAAAGCAAAAGCAAGTGAATGCGGTGGGCTACTGTATTGCAGGCACAACGCTACATCTGACCTTGGCGTTGATGAAAAAGCGCGGTGATAAGTCGATCAAGACGGCGACCTTCTTTACGACATTGACGGACTTCGCAGAGCAGGGCGAATTCACACCCTTCTTGCAGAATGATTTTGTGGATGGGATCGAAGCCGAAGCTGCTGAACATGGGCTTCTACGCTCCTTTATTATGCAGCGCACCATGAGCTTTCTGCGGTCTAATGATCTAATTTATGGCCCCGCCATTCGCAGCTATATGATGGGAGAGGCCCCGCCGGCCTTTGATCTTCTGTATTGGAACGGCGATGGATCAGGCCTGCCAGGTAAGATGGTTGTCGATTATCTGCGCCGCCTTTGTCAGGACAACCAATTTGTGAATGAGGGCATCGAGCTTTTTGGCGAAACGCTGCATATCAGCGACGTTACCTTGCCGATTTGTGCCGTGACCTGTGAAACGGACCATATTGCACGCTGGAAAGATTGCTATCGCGGTTTCCAGCAAACTAAGAGCCGCAACCGTACCTTTATTGTTTCGCAATCGGGTCACATCGCGGGCATTGTGAACCCGCCCAGCAAAAAGAAGTATGGCCATTACACCAACAAAGATCTGAAGCTCGATTCTGACGAATGGCTTGAGAAGGCGGAATTCACCGAAGGCACATGGTGGCCGCGTTGGGACACATGGTTGTCATCTAGCTCTGGCAAGAAAGTTGCAGCACGCGAACCGGGCGATTCGGATCATCCTCCGATTGAAGATGCTCCAGGAAGCTATGTGAAGGTTCCTGCAACGCGTTGATTTCATTAGGTAACGTAAATTATTCTGCAGTGCAGCAAGAAATAGCTTGAAATGCTGCACTGCAGAAAGCATATTGTCTTCAGACTAGAAACCGCGGGATCGACCCGCACATTTATTTAGGACTAAGACTATGGCTAAAACCCAAGACATGACCGCCGTTCTGAAAGACATGATGGGCGCATTCCCAGTAGACACTTCTGCTCTGGACGACGCGTTCAAGAACACTGCAGCACTGAACGAAAAACTTGCTGGCGTTGCTTTGGAGGCAGCTGAGAAATCTTCCGAGATCTCTTCTGTTTGGACAAAAGACACCCTGTCTAAATTGGCAGACATGTCTAAAGCAAAGGCAGAGCCTGCTGATTACGCAAAAGCGCTGACAGACTTCGCTTCTGCACAGGCTGAAGTTGCTGCAGAAAACATGGCGGCATTCGCAGAAGTTGCGAAAAAAGTACAATCCGAAACTGTTGAGCTGATGATGTCTGCTTCTAAAGAAGCAACCGAAGAAGCAACTGCAGCTGTTAAAAAAGCAACTGCAGACGCAACTGCAGCAGCAAAAAAAACAGCGAAGTAATTTCGGTGTGAATTTAGGGTAAATACCCGAATTCTAAAGGGCGTGCCTTCGGCGCGCCCTTTCTTTTTGTTCTGCAGTCGCATAAGGTTTTCTGCATTGCTGCATAAAAGGGAGGCTGCCTGTGGCTGAGACCAATTCGCCGCTGTTGATTAAGCGCTACGCGAGCCGTCGGTTGTACAATACGGAAACCAGTGATTACGTCACTTTGGACGATATTGCAGCATTCATCAGGGATGGCCGTGAAGTTCAGATCGTTGATCTGAAAACCGGTGACGATCTGACGCGCCAATATCTCCTACAGATCATCGCAGAACATGAAAGCCGCGGCGAAAACATGTTGCCCGTGAATGTGTTGAACGATCTTGTACGCTCGTACACCAATCAGGCCTCTAGCATTGTGCCGCAGTTCTTGGCTGAAAGCTTTGAGATGCTGCGCGAAGGTCAATCAAAGATGGTTGAAAACATCTCCACCATCAATCCGATGGCCGCAATGCAAGCGCAGCAAGAGGCGTTCATGAAGGCGATGACAGGTGGTATGGGCAATTGGCCGGGATCAACCAACCCAGCCTCTGACGGACAGACCGAAGAAAAAGAATCTGAACCTGAAGAAGCTTTGGATGACATAAAAAAGCAACTGGCTGAATTACAGGCCAAGCTGTCCAAACTTTCCTAATACATAAGGCCCCTCGCGGGGCCTTTTCCTTTTTACTGATAATAGCCGCAGGACGCGGTTGAATTATTCAGCCGGGGTCGGGGCCATCACATCTTGGATGGCTGCCAGCAAAACATCTGCAATTGCGTCTAGGTCAGGTTTTTTCAAACGTGCCGGCAAACGCACATCGCAGGCTTTCATCAGCATCGCGCGCGTTTGAGGCAGCTCTGGAAGATCCTTGATGAACTGCCAATTCCAAAAAGCACGGGCATTGTCTTGGCTTGCGCCGAAGACCTGTACTTTCAGGCCGCGCGCCTGAGCTGCGCTTTGAAAGGCCAAAACCTGAGTATCGTCCATATCTACCAGATTGAATTGAATGCTATCCGGCGCGCGCTCTTCTGCCGCCAGCTTATCTGGCACTTGCATCCAGATGCTGGTGTTCAGCCGATCTGCGACGTAGTCGTGGTTCGCACGGCCATCGCGCACACGGCGCGCTAGTTCTGGGATTTGCGGACGGATGATGGCGGCGGACATATTAGACAGGCGCAGATTATAAAGCGGCAATTGGTTCTGCCATTTTGCAAAAGCCTTTTGCAGGTCTTCGGTATTGTCGCCTAGACGGGATTTATGTTTCTGCCAGTTGTGCTCGTAAGCGCCTGACATGATGACCATGCGCGCCACCAGATCAGCATCATCTGTCACCAGAATGCCGCCTTCGCCAGCGTTGATTAGCTTGTAGGACTGGAATGAGAAGCAACCAATTTTACCAATGGTGCCAATGTTGCGGTCGTGCCAAGTGGTTCCAAGGCTGTGGGCCGCGTCCTCGATGACTGGGATATTGTACGCATCACACAGCGTCATGATCGCGTCCATGTCAGAGGTATGACCACGCATATGGCTGATGATTACGGCTTGAACATCATCCAGTTTGGCTTCGAAATCGGCCATATCGATGCGGTAGTTTTCACCAACCTCACAAAGCACCGGCAAAAGGTCTGAGTGAATGACTGAAGAGGGCACAGCAGCAAAGGTGAAACCCGGGATCATAACTTTGGAATCCCGCGGCAGATCAAGTGCCTTGAGCGACAGGAACAAAGCTGCAGAACATGAGCTGACGGCCAGGGCGTATTTGCTTCCCAAAAGCTCGGCAAATTCCGCTTCTAATAAGGCAACTGGCGCATCTTCGGCTGCCGTATAGCGGAACAGGTCAGCAGTCTTCAGAAGGCGCTCGACCTCTTCATGGGCGGCGGCGGGGATTGGTTCGGCGGAATAGACGTCAGGCAGGGACATAGTTTCAGCTTTACTTAATTTACTCTTTCATAATTTTAAATCTAATCACGCGGGAAAACGAGTCCAAACACCGCGTTAAGAGGTGAATTTTTAACCTATTGTAGATAGGTCACGATTTGCGATTTAGGCGGAAGAAGTCCGCAATTTGGTCGCCGAGAACTTCGTTCGCCAAAGGCTCGTCCAGGTTTAGGATGGCCTCGGTGATCTGCTCTGGATCATCCACGATTTCGGACCGGGTCAGTGCCAGTCCTTCGATCATTTCAGAGCCAAACTCTGGGTGTGCTTGCACTGTAAAAGCGCGATCACCATAGATGATGGCTGCATGTTTGCAGAAGTCGTTGGAGGCAATGGTCATAGCCCCCTCTGGTGGCTCAATGACCTGGTCCTGATGCCAGGCGTTCAGAGGTAGTTCGACACCGCCAAAGTCATAAAGCTTACGCCCCACAGCCCAGCCTCGTTCAAACTTTTCAACTTTGCCGCCAAGCGCTTGGGCGATCAATTGGTGGCCAAAACAGATGCCAACGATTGGGCGTGCGACCGTGACCGCTTCGCGTACAAAATCTTCAAGCGGGGCAATCCAGTCATGGTCCTCATAGACCCCATGGCGAGAGCCGCTGATCAGCCAGCCATCACAATCTTCGACCGATGAAGGGAATTGGTTTTCAAAGACATTGAAGGCTTCAAACGTGAAATCCTGCCCATTTAGCAGGGTCTGGAACATCGCGTCATAGTTGCCGGTCACTTCCTGCAGGTTTTGCGGAAACGCGCCGCACATCAGAATGCCAATTTTCATAAGCCACCTTCGCCGAATCTGAACGTATACTTTGATGGCTATGTGCCATGGCTTGACCTATGGGGCCAGCACGAGAACGCAAAGGTGCCTTTGCGCTGCATCGAGCTGCGCAAGGTCAGCGAAGCAAATTCATGCGTAGTTTGATCTTTGAACGCTTATTCTGCGGCAGGTGTCGATTTAAGCGTTTGTTGAACTGGCCAAAAATCAGGATCAAGACGAGCGTCAGCAGAATAAAATAGCCCGCCAGGATCGGGTAGGGGATGAAGGGGTTAAACGTTTTATCCGCGAAATAACTTGCGTAATAAAGCGCATCACCCTGTTGTCGCTTGGCTGGGAAACCAGAAAAGAACACCAGCGTTGTCGCGTGAAACAGAAAGATGCCTTCGTTGGTATAGGCAGGCCAAGCCAGCCGCATCATGGTTGGAAATGTCACGCGTTTAAAGCGTAGCCAGCCGGTCATACCGTAAGCATCCGCTGCTTCGATATCTCCCTTTGGGATCGACAGAAGCGCGCCGTAAAAGATCTCACCTGAATATGCAGCGGTGTTGCAGAAGAGAACGACAAGTGCGCCCAGCCATGCCGACGTGAAGGGGTCAAAGAAACCCGACACACCTTTGAGGCTCAGAAAGCAGAAGTAGCCAAAGAAGAATTGGATAAACAGAGGGCTGCCGCGGAAGACAAAGACGAACCACTCAGCGGGTTTGCGGAACATTGCATTTGGGCTGGCTTTACCAACCGCCAAAGCGACCGCTAGGAAAAAGCCAGACACCAAAGCTAAGACGCCAAAATAGACATTCAGCATCATGCCTGAACCGATCAGAGTGAACTGCTCGCAAAGCGTGTATTCGCCACGTGGCAGAAGACGCTCGCCATAGCCAAGCGAGCGGAACGCATAGGCTTGGATGGTCTCATAACAGCTCATGCCGCAGCCTTTCGTTGCGCTTCACCACCCGCGGTGGCTTGGCCTTTGGTTAACCGCTTCATCAGGCGATCCAGAGTGATTTCAGAGACACGGGTGAAGGCCAGATAGAACACCAGCAGCGCAAGGAAATACCAGATGCGCCAGTCGCCATGCGGGTAATCCGTGAAGCGGGCGGATTTCGTACCGCCCAGATCACGGGCCCAATAGACGATGTCTTCGACCCCCAGCAAAAAGAGCAGGGGTGTCGATTTGATCAAAACCATCCAGAGGTTTGAGAGGCCGGGCAGGGCAAACACCCACATCTGCGGAACCATCACGCGCCAAAAGGCTTGACGACGGGTCATTCCATAGGCCTCTGCTGTTTCCATCTGGGCACGTGGGACTGCGCGCATAGCGCCAAAAATCACATTTGAGGCGAAGGCTCCAAAAACGATGGCAAATGTGAGGACTGCAAGGAAAAATCCGTAGGTTTCGTGAACCCATTGCGGCGCATTGCTTAGCGGCAATTTCGCGATATCACAGACGACAAAGTCTACGCCTTGTCGAATGGGCTGATCCCAGTCAGAGCATTTTACTTTGTGCCGAAGCCATTCAAATCCTTGGTCTAAGGCAATGACAAAGAACAGAAAAAATGCGATGTCGGGCACGCCGCGCACGATATTGGTATAACCCCAAGAAACCCAACGCACAGGGGCAACACGTGAACGTGCAGCGGTTGCCGCGGTAAAACCGAACAAAAGTGCTGTTGGTGCGGTGATTGCCAATAGCGCCAAAACCACAAACACGGATGAATACAGACTCATGTGTTTGCCGGTTGTTAGGTAACAACTCAGCCACTTAAAGCCTTCGAGTGTGGAGGGATCGGTGCAATAGGAAAACATCGCAAGCCTTCTTAAAAAAACTGGCCCACGGAAATTTCCGTGGGCCAATAAAGTATTAGTTTACCACTGAGAGGAAACTTTCCATTTTGCGATCAGTTCGTTCAAGGAACCGTCTGCTTTCATGGTGTCGATTGCCGCGTCAAATTTCGCGCGCAATTCTGCGTCAGATTCGCGGAAACCCATGCCGACGCCACCACCGATGGCTTCTTTGCGCTCAAGCATCACCAGATCGCCGCCTTCAAGAGCAGTATCTAGGAAAGATTGATCGGCAAGTACGGCATCCGCCTCGCCATTGCGCACGGCAGCTACTGTTTCTTCAGGAGTTGCGAATTCGATCAGGTCCCAGCCTTGTTCTGCGACAAATGCAGCCTGCAATGTGGATGCCTGTGCGGCGATCACACCACCATCCAGGTCAACATCAGCTGACAGGGCAACATATGCGGATGGGTCTGGCGGAGTGTAACCCTGTGTAAAGTCGATGACTTCATCGCGTTCCGCTGTGATGGACATGCCCGCGATGATGGCATCGTAGTTGCCGGACACGAGGTTCGGGATGATAGAATCCCAATCGTTTTTAACCCACTCACAGGTCAGCTCTGCACGTTTGCACAACTCGTCGCCCAGATCGCGTTCGAAACCGTCGATCTCACCTTTGTCGTTGATGAAGTTCCAAGGCTCATACGCGCCTTCAGTGCCTAGACGGACAACAGAATGGCTGCCAGCAAGCGCCATGCCTGCGGATAGTGCCAATGCAGCGGTTCCTAGGATAAACTTTTTCATAGTGTCACTCCTGTTGGTTTTATTCGGCGTAAGCAGTTGAAGATAAGAACTGTTTAAGCCGTTCTGATTTGGGCGCGCCAAACAACTGTTGCGGCGCACCTTGTTCTTCGATCAATCCCTGATGCAAGAAAACGACGTGGCTGCTGATGTCGGCAGCCATTTTCATGTCATGGGTCACGATCATCATCGTCCGGCCTTCTTCTGCCAGAGATTTGATCACTTTGATCACCTCTTGTTCAAGTTCCGGATCCAAAGCGGATGTCGGTTCGTCAAACAAAAGCGCCTGTGGTTCCATACATAGGCCACGGGCGATGGCGGCGCGTTGTTGCTGGCCACCGGATAGCTGGGCTGGATAGACATCGCATTTGTCGCCGATGCCCACACGCTCCAGATATTCACGTGCTTTCGCTTCGACCTCGTCACGGTCGCGTTTCAAAACTGTCACCGGTGCTTCCATGACGTTTTGCAAGATTGTCATATGGGACCACAGATTGAATTGTTGAAACACCATGGAAAGGTTGGTGCGAATGCGCAGTACTTGTTTTGAATCTGCTGGAACGCGTGCAAGCCCGGTTCCCTTCCATTTCACAGATTCACCTTGAAAAAGAATGTCGCCTTGCTGGCTGTCTTCCAACAGGTTCGCACAACGTAGGATGGTGGATTTGCCAGAGCCAGAGCTACCAATCAAACTGACCACATCGCCTTTATGTGCTGTGATATCGACCCCTTTGATCACTTCAAGCTGGCCATAGGCTTTATGAAGGTCACGTATCTCCAGCACTGGCGTGGCGTCAGTCAAAGCAGCAAATCCCTGTCACATTCTTTTAGTTGCAACCAATTGCAACGAAAAAAATGGCAATTGCAACTCGCAATTCGTCCGAATTTGTCCATTTGGTAACGAAATGACGGATTTTGGCGGCAGGTTGGCGGCACTTCGACGGCCAAACCCGCTTAGGTTGTTTGGCTCTAACCCCTGCTAACTCGCTGCCGTGCAAGGGCGCTGTCGCGGTCGTTGATGCCCAATAGATTTGATGCCAGACGCACGATGGCGTCCTCAGAGGCATCGCGTTCACCGTCGGCCAGCACAACTTGCCAAAGGGCTTCGATCACGCCAATCCGATCTTCATGTGAGACAGCATCTTTGATCGCACGTGTGAATCGCACGGTATCTGGCGCCTCGCTTTCCAGAACCTCAGCGTCTTTGCGCAGATTGGTGGCTTCGAACGGGGACAGGCCATATCGCGTGGCTGCAATGCGATCGATGTTTTCGATCTCAGTCCCAGAATAATCCCCGTCAGCGCGGGCAATCCGCACAAGAAGGGCAGTCAAGGCCAGACGCGCATCGGCATCTTGCAAAGGGGCGGGGTCTTGCGCAGTGAGGCGCTTTAGAAAATCAGCAAACATAACTGTTAGATCGGAGTTCTAAGCCGCGAGGTCAACCGCTATGGCGCAGGGCTGTCCTTGGGATCGATTCCCAAGTGGCCTTCAATCTCATGCAACGCAGCGTCTTCCTCAGGCGTATCATGCCCATCCGCAAGAATGACATCCCAAAGCGCATTGACCACTTCAAGACGATGCGCATAGTCCACGTGCTCGCGGATGATCAATGCGAAGTCCGGGGTTCCAGGCGCGTGCTGTTCAAGCTTTTCACAGGTTGCACGCATTTTTGCGGCATCTACAGCATTGATTCCAAACGATTTTGCAAGAATACTGTCGATCTCAGCAATCTCGGTGACGTGATATTCACGATCTGATTTGGCAACGCGCACCAACAATGCCCCAAGCGCCAACTGCTCATCTGGCTCTGGCAAAGGTGTTGGTTCTGGTGATTTCCCTCTTAGGCGTGACAGTAATCCGTCCCACATCGCACTTCCCCCTCTATTTTTTTCCCAATGTGGTCGAGCAATCCCGCGAAGGCAAACAAAACTCAGAGGGAAAATCCTTAATCTTGTCTAAATTCTGCACTGGCAATTCCGCAATTTCCCATCAAACATAACCGGAGTAACGAGTTCGAGGTTCCAACATGCCGTTTTTATACGTGTATAGTCCAAGTGATTTCATTGGTGGTTTGCCAAGTGAGCAAGGTGCAATGGCCGCAGGGTCTGGTCCATTCACTTTGACCCTAGCGCCAGGAGCCACTCCGACATTGATCGAAGTGAGCGACAATGACGGCGTCCTTGACGAAGTCGATTATAGTCAATCTTTGGCAAGTGGCGTGAATATCGATGGCATCAGCTATGGCAGCGGCACAACCATTCACTCAGCCTATGATCTGATCAATTCGTCTAACGGCCATCAGGTGACAAGCATTCACTTTGGTGGCGACGGTTATGAACAAGGAGCCGTGCATGGTCTCGTATCAACAGAACCTCTGGTCGCAGGGCAATCGTATACGTTTAACGTTGAACGCACATCGCACCGCCAAAACAACCTCTATGAAGATTTTGTAGCCTGTTTTACCCGAGGCACTTCGATCCGCACAAACAGCGGGGAAGCTCTGGTTGAGAATCTAAAGCCCGGTGACTTGGTCGAAACGGCAGACGGAGATTTCAAACCCGTGCGTCTGGTGTTGAGCCGTACTTTAAATGTGCAGGATTTTTCAACCTACCCAAAGCTTAGACCCATCTGCATCACGGCGGGTGCCATGGGGCAAGGATTACCAACAAAAGACCTGATGGTGTCCCCGCAGCACCGAATGCTGGTGAATGGACCACTTTGTGCGCGGATGTTTGACGCAAAAGAAGTTCTGGTATCAGCGCGAAAGCTGTCTGTCTTGCCCGGTATTTATGTCGATCAGGATGTGACCGAAGTGACATATTTTCACTTGGTTTTTGACGAGCATCAGGTGGTCTTTGCCGAGAATGCCCCGTCGGAAAGTTTTTATTGCGGCGCAGAGGCCATCAATGGGCTTGAAGAGGCGGCTCGTACTGAAGTTCTGGCACTGTTTCCTGATCTTGATGTTGCACAGGGGCAGTGGCCAAGTGCGCGTTTTATGCCAAGGGACAGCGCGCAGCGTAGCTTGGTCGAGCGACTTCGCAAAAACGATCTACCTGTTTTGTCAGACTAATAAACGCCGCGATAAAGCGGCGTTTTTCATTTCAGCTATCATTTGATGACTTCAGTCTGGATCACACCAGACGTGAGTTTTCCATCGCGGCGCGTACAAAGTCGCGGAACAGTGGGTGTGGGTCAAACGGTTTAGATTTCAGTTCCGGGTGGAATTGAACGCCGATGAACCAAGGGTGGTCTTCCCATTCTACGATTTCTGGCAAACGTCCATCTGGGCTCATGCCTGTGAATTTCAGGCCTGCTTTTTCCAGCTGTTCGCGATATTTGATATCGACTTCATAGCGGTGACGGTGGCGTTCATCGATCGCTGTGGTTCCGTAGACCTTTGCAACATTGGATCCTTCAGCCAGCGTCGCGTTATACGCTCCAAGGCGCATCGTACCACCTTTGTCATCATCGGCTTTGCGGCGCACTTTGGCGTTGCCCTGCACCCACTCTTTCAAGTGATAAACCACAGGCTCGAAGCGTTTTTTTCCGGCCTCATGGTCAAATTCTTCAGAACCTGCATCTTCGACGCCCGCAACATTTCGTGCCGCTTCAATCACGGCCATTTGCATGCCCAGGCAGATGCCTAAGTATGGCACCTTATGTTCGCGCGCAAACTGTGCGGCTTTGATTTTACCCTCGGTGCCACGCTCGCCAAAGCCGCCTGGAACCAAAATCGCGTCAAAGCCTTCAAGGTGTGGAGCCGCATCGCCTTTGTCAAAGACCTCAGCATCTACCCAGTTCACATTGACTTTCACACGGTTGTGCATGCCGCCATGGATCAGGGCTTCTTTGATGGACTTATAAGCGTCCTCAAGCTGAGTGTATTTGCCGACAATCGCGACATTCACTTCGCCGTCGGTTTTATAGATTCGGTCCTGAACATCGTTCCAACGATCCAGTTTTGGTTTTGGGGCAGGGGCAATGCCAAAGGCATCCAGAACCGCCTGATCCAAACCTTCATGGTGATAAGCGAGAGGCGCTTCATAGATCGAATTCAGATCATAAGCTGCCACAACAGCTTCTTTGCGCACGTTACAGAACAGAGCAATCTTCTCGCGCTCTTTCTCTGGGATTGGCTGCTCAGAGCGGCAGACCAAAATGTCAGGCGCAATCCCGATGGACTGCAGTTCTTTGACAGAGTGCTGTGTTGGTTTGGTTTTAAGTTCACCAGACGCCGCCAGATAAGGCAGCAGAGTGAGGTGCATAAAGATGCATTGGCCACGAGGTTTGTCGTGGGTGAACTGACGGATGGCTTCAAAGAAGGGTAGACCTTCGATGTCCCCAACGGTGCCGCCGATTTCACACAGCATGAAATCTACTTCGTCTTCGCCAATCGAGATAAAGTCTTTGATCTCATTTGTGACATGCGGAACAACCTGAATGGTTTTGCCCAGATAATCGCCGCGACGTTCGTTTTCCAAAACGTTGGAATAGATACGACCCGATGACACCGAGTCGGTCATACGCGCTGGAACACCGGTAAACCGTTCATAGTGACCAAGATCTAGATCGGTTTCCGCACCATCGTCAGTCACAAAGACTTCGCCATGTTCAAACGGGCTCATGGTGCCTGGATCAACGTTCAAATACGGGTCTAGTTTCCGAAGCCGCACAGAATATCCGCGCGCTTGCAGCAGGGAGCCCAACGCCGCAGATGCAAGGCCTTTGCCCAGCGAAGAGACAACACCACCAGTGATGAAAATGAACCTTGCCATAGGTTTGGCGACCCCCGTGATTGCCACACGCCATCGTCTGAGTGTGTGGCGTGAAATTCCAAAAAAGTGAGCACCCACGGCACGAAAGTTGCCGTAGCATCACGGGACTCAATATATAAAGGATTCGCTTGAATTTGGCAATGGGACCGCAAGATGCTGTTGCGGTCCAGCCGAAATACTCAAGCTATGGTGGTTGCCTCGAAAGACCCCCGAATGTGCTGATTAGTTGGCCTTAGGGACCAAAGGTGCGTTGTCACCTTCCGCCGGTGGCAGAAGTGAATCACCTGCAGGCGCAACCGGTGCGGTTGCTTCAGGAACCGAGACATCAGTGCCCAGGCTGTCGATCACAGAGTTACCACCAGCGTTTTTCGCGGCGATAATGGTCAAAGCAATCGATGTACAAATGAACGCAGCGGCTAGATACCAGGTCACTTTCCCAAGCGCAGTTGCTGCCGAACGGCCTGCGACAGCTCCACCGCCACCGCCACCCATGCCAAGGCCGCCGCCTTCAGAACGTTGCATCAATACGATGCCGATCAGCGCCAGCGCCAGAAGGAGGTGGATGATGAGGACGACGTTTTCCATGAGAACCTGTCTTGTTAAGCGTTCGAATACTTCAGCGCGCTATCTATGCAGTTTTACCGCGTAGGGCAAGGCGCAATCTACAATCGAAAGGACCCAAAAGCACATTCATTTGGTTTTGCTTTCGATTGCCGATGGGTCAGCCGTCGGATGCTTGAATGTGCGTGATTGACGACTATTCGTCGACGTCATCCATATCGGCTTGGCCGGTCAATTGTCGCCGTACCAAGCTCCAGCTGAGGCCGATCCCAAGCACAAATGACAAAGCCAGAACGCCTAACCATGTATTTAGGGCGCGGTTTTCAAGCGTGAGAATACCCCAATCATATAGCACCCAAAGCAGGGCAGCGACGACCGAAAGAATAAGGAACATACCAAAACCACCGATGCTGCGCAGGGTGGCGCGGAGGTAGATGATGTAGCCGATTGTCAGCAAAAGCCCCATCAACACGGTGATTGGCGTTTCAGTGGCATAATGCGTCATAGTCCAGCGGACATAATTAATGTCCGTCGGATTAAACGTCAGTGCCAATAGCAGAAAGGCGAATATCCAGCGCAGGAAATAGCCCATCCGGTCCCCCAATTCCCCCCAAGTCTTTTTCTAAGCATGTGCTTAAAACCATAGGTGATGTCTAGGGGTTAGTCCGAATTATGTCCTATTTTGCGTTAGAGCGTGACAGGTTTGTCGAGAGACTTGCCCCAGGAGAATATCCGAAATTGCCGGAATTCCGGATTATAATAAGGATCTTTTTGCACGATATCGACGACGTCCTCAAAATCGCAGCCCTTCACAATCCACATGTCCCCGCAATAGGGCGCGCCGGGCATAGGGCGCATGCCACCTGCGATTTTGATGCGATTTTCATTGGTGCGTAGGAAATCCACATGCGCATCCCGGTGTTTGCGCCGGTGATCATTCATTTCGGGTTCGTCTTCAAAAAGCACCACCCAATATGCGTTCGGCATGATCATCTCCCTCGTATGGGTCCAGATTAGGCGAGAAACCCGTCTAGTATAGAGCCAGTTAGCACGGTGCTGTCAGCCCAGCTACTGCTTATCTATGAGGTTATGTGCTGTATCAAACGCCGCAGGTGCGATTAATGGTTTCACATATGGGTGACTGTCGCTAAAAGGGCGCGGGTTTGACTCTTGAAAGCAAGGACCGGATATGGCCAACGTTGTTGTCGTAGGCGCTCAGTGGGGCGATGAAGGTAAAGGCAAAATCGTGGATTGGCTCAGCGAACGCGCTGATGTCGTCGCACGATTCCAAGGCGGGCATAACGCCGGTCACACCCTCGTTGTCGGCGAGAAAGTATATAAACTGCACGCGCTGCCATCCGGTGTTGTGCGCGGTGGCAAGCTTTCCGTGATCGGTAATGGGGTCGTTTTGGATCCTTGGCACCTGCTTAAGGAAATCGAAACCGTCAAAGCACAGGGCGTTGATATTTCGCCTGAGACATTGATGGTTGCAGAAAATACACCGCTGATCCTGCCAATTCATGGCGAATTGGATCGCGCCCGTGAAGAGGCCGCCTCTAAGGGCACCAAGATCGGTACAACTGGTCGCGGTATTGGCCCAGCTTATGAAGATAAAGTTGGCCGTCGCGCAGTGCGTGTGGCTGATCTCGCGGATGAAGCAACGTTGGAAGCGCGTGTTGACCGTGCTCTGCAGCACCATGATCCACTGCGTAAAGGTCTGGGCATCGAAGCCGTGGATCGGGACGCCTTGATCGCGCAGCTCAAAGAGATTGCCGAGAAGATCCTGCCTTATGCGGCTCCGGTTTGGAAAGTGCTGAACGAAAAGCGCAAAGCGGGCAAGCGTATCTTGTTTGAAGGTGCACAGGGCGCATTGCTGGATATTGATTTTGGCACATACCCATTTGTGACCTCTTCCAACGTGATCGCGGGCCAAGCGGCCACCGGGGTTGGCATTGGTCCGGGCTCCATCGACTATGTTCTGGGTATCGTGAAAGCCTACACAACGCGCGTTGGCGAAGGTCCATTCCCAACCGAGCTGGACGATGAAGACGGCAACCGTTTGGGCACCCGCGGCCACGAGTTTGGCACCACCACTGGCCGGAAACGCCGTTGTGGCTGGTTTGATGCGTGTCTTGTGCGTCAGACGTGTGCGACTTCAGGGATCAATGGAATCTCTCTGACAAAGCTTGATGTTTTGGACGGATTTGAAACATTGAAAATCTGTACTGGCTACGAGCTGGATGGTGAGCGTCTGGACTATCTGCCAACTGCGGCGGATCAACAGGCCCGTTGCAAACCGATTTACGAAGAAATGCCGGGTTGGTCCGAAACCACCGAAGGGGCACGCACTTGGAATGACCTGCCAGCCAACGCGGTTAAATATGTGAAACGCATTGAAGAGCTGATCGAATGCCCAGTGGCCTTGTTGTCGACTTCGCCGGAGCGCGATGACACAATTCTTGTCACTGACCCATTCGCGGACTGATCGGGTGGCGTTGTCGCATAAAGCAAAGAAACGCTGGGCGATCATCATTTTGGTGATCGGCCTGCCGATCTACATGATCTTAGCGTCCGTTCTGGCGACCGCCGTATTGGGGTGGCTGGGCCGACCTTCTATCTTGCTTGAGCTGGTGATTTACGTTGCGCTCGGCGTGCTTTGGGTCTTTCCGCTTAAAAACGTCTTTATGGGCGTGGGGCAGGCGGGGCCGGATGACGAAGACGTCTAAGACAATTTAGAAATAAAAAAAGCCGCTCAATTTGAGCGGCTTTTCTTTTATGTGTGTGCCGGGCTTAGCCTGCTGCGCGATCATCCGGCTTGAAGTTGATCGCATCGGACACGGTGAAGCGACCACCAGCAATCTTTTCAATCTTCTTGTCACGCAACAGCTGGCCAAAGCTGCGCAGACCTGCTTCGCGTTGGAAGCGATCTTCGCCCATTTGGTAAGCCAGACGCATCAGCATCGGACGCGAGAACTTTTTGCGACCTTCGACAAAGGTCAGATAAGACGCGGCTGCTTCCATAATGTCTGGCAACTGGGTCGCACCCATGTTCTCAGCGAACTCAACAAAATTGCTTGATGCTTCGTTGGCTTCTGCAGCCGCAACTTCATCAACAGACACACGACGAGGGCGAATACCTTTTGGTGCGGCCTTTTCTTGTGCGTCGATACGCTGTTCTGCCACCAGTTTCAGGGGCGGAGCAGATTTTGCGGCTTTGCGCGGACGAACGACCTCAGCAAGATCTTCGCGGTACACATCTGAGTTGTCTTCTTTTTCAAAAGACTTCCCAGCTTCTTTTTCTGCCTTCGTGGCTGCAACAGCGGCGCGCAGATGTGCAATAGCACTGCGACGGCGGTTACCTTCAGGCTCATCCAGCTTGGTGTTGGCTTCGTCGATCAAACGATCAAGGGCCTCATCACCAGGTTCAGATGTTTCCAAAGATGCGCGACGTGCACGACGATCTTTTGCAATCGGATGCGGCTCCAGCTCAGTTTCGATTTCATTTTCGACAATGTCTTCGATGAATTCTTCTGGCTCAGAAATCGCTTCTGGTTCTTCGATGGACAGCTCTGCATCCACTTCAGCCAGTTCCGCCATCAAGTCAGCTTCGTCTTCATCAGACAAGGATGATTCTGGTTCGGAAACACGCTCTTCTGCAATTACGCGCTTCGGCGAAACTGCAGTTTCCAGTGCTTGTTCCAGCGTGCCATCTTCTGCAGCTTCCTCAAAGGCTGCGCGTTTCATGCGAATAACACGTGCGCGCGGCTTTACAGGTTCTGCAACAGGTGCAACATCTTCTTCGAAGTCGTCTTGGGCGCTTAGATCGTCACCAAGATCAATCGGAGTGCTGTCATCTGCGTGTTGATCTTCGATGAAATCATCTTCGTCGTCATCTTCGACGTCGACCTTAGATACAACCGCGCGAATACGACGTAGCTTGGCGGCAATGCTGTCTTCTGCGTCGGCATCGTCGGCTTTGGTTTCTGAGATCGCATCGTCAAACAAGTTAACGGTGTCTTCTTCGTCATCCGCCAATTCATCTGACAGCTCAGCAGTGAACGCATCGTCCAGATCAAGTGCGTCTTCAGCAACGTCAGAATCTGCAAAGAACTCTTCTGCTGCTTCCGCGACTTTTTCGTCTTCTACGATTGGCTCAATTGCGTCTTCTTCGGATTCTTCGGAAGCTTCGACAAGAGCTGCAACATTTACGGGAGTTGCCTCTGATGTATCTGGCTGCGCGTCTTCCTCGATATCTTCAATATGCGCCGCGTCCTGTTCTACTTCTGTTGCGTCCATTTCTGGCGCTACAGTTTCTGGTTCTGCGGCGGCAGCTTCTGGGGCTGCACTTAAAACAATAGCACCGGCTTCGTGGCGGGCCTGTACGCGACGTTCGATTTCGCGTTCTGCGATCCGAGTCAGCATCTCTGCATCTGGGGTGGGCGGTTCTGCACCAAAATAACGGTCGTCAGCGGCCAGATCCCGGAAATACTCGGCAATTGCTTTCATGGTGTCAAAGGACTCGTCGAATCCTTCAAGGGTGCACGAGAATGTCCCGTACGACACCGTCAAAACTTTGTTATTCGTAACCATGGATTCAGGTCCTTTGCACTACTCGGAAGCATGCTTACCACAGCGAGGGTGACCAAACGTGACCGATTCTGTGCCTATGAGCGTATCATTTTGGGGCTAAAATGGGGCAAACTATCCGGTAAGGGCCGGTGCAGGAGTGAAATTTTGATAGTTCGCGAAACAAAAACTGTGACTTTGGTAGGAGCCGGGCTGGCAACCAAAGCTGAAATATCACGTTGCATGGCAATATCTGCGGCTTTGATCGCCGCTGATGGCGGGGCTGCGCATTGCGTTGAAGCCGGTTTGATGCCCGATGCGGTGATCGGGGATATGGACAGTTTGGATCATATCGAGGCGTTGGGCATCCCCAAGGACAGTGTGCATGCCATCGCTGAACAAGATTCGACGGACTTCGATAAAGCGTTGCGTAACATCGAAGCGCCTTTGGTTCTGGGCGCTGGTTTTACGGGTGCGCGGCTTGATCACCAATTGGCTGTTTATAATGTGTTGGTGCGCCGCCCGGATCGGCAATGCATCATCTTAAGCGACACTGACATTGCTTTTCTTTGCCCGCCGGTTTTGCGCCTGCCGATGTCTGGGGGCACACGTGTCTCGCTTTATCCAATGGGATTGGTCGAAGGCACGTCGCATGGCTTGAAGTGGCCTATCAACGGGCTGACCTTTACGCCAGATGGACGCGTGGGCACGTCCAATGAAGCGACGGGGGATATCGAGATCACTATGACAGGCCCCAAGATGCTTGTGATTTTGCCTAAGGCTGAGCTGGAGAAGGTTGCTGAGGCGCTTTTGCACTCCGTCGCGCGTTGGCCTGCTCTCTGAAGACAATATAAAGCCCTGCTGCAACTGAAATGCAGATCCCGATGGTGGCGAGTTGATTTGGCAGATCACCAAACACAATGAAGCCCACCAAAGTGGTCAGAGGAATTTCAACATAGGTCAGCGGGGCCAATGTTGTGGAGGGCGCGAACTTCAGCGACCAGGTCATCAACAGATGCGCCACCGTGCCAAGGAATCCAGCCAATAGAAGAAGCCAGAGGGTTTTGCCCGTGGGCACGAATATCTCGAATTCAGCCCAGCCCAGCTGCGCGCCGATCAACAGAAGAGGCAACATGATTGCTGTGGCCATTACGCCGCTGAGCATCTGTATAGCAACCGGATCGGTCTGTTGCGCGATCTGGCGACCCACCAAAATAAACAGCGCAAAGGCCACCGCGGTCATCAAGGGCCATAGGGCGGCGGTTCCGACTTCGACAAAGCTTGGTTGGATCACCAGCAGGGTGCCGAAAAAACCAACACAACAGGCATTAAGTCTGCGCAGGCCGACGTCCTCTCCGAGAATATATTTCCCCAGCAGCAGCGAGATAAAAGGCATCACAAAGGCGATGGCAATCGCATCGGCAAGCGGTAGATAGCGCAGCGCCATGAACATGCTGCCCACACCGGCGATATGAAATAGCGTGCGCAACAGGATCAACCCGTATTGGCGCAGCGTTAAAGAGCCGAGAGATTTTGAGACCAATACGATTGGTGTCAAAAACAGAGCCTGCAGGGCAAACCGGCTAACAACAAAGAAAATAACAGGGACCAACCCACCCAGAATTTTGATCACCGCATCGCCAATTGGGGCGACGGTGCTAAAGCTGAGCATTAAGACAATGCCAAGAAGGATGCGGTCCTGTTTCATGTGGCGACGCTACGGTGGCGCTAACAATATAGCAACGCGCAAAAAGAAGGGCCGATCAAAAGACCGGCCCAAGTTAGTGACGCGCGCGACTGGAAACGAACGCTGCGCATCGGGGAAGTGATAGGTTTACCGGTTCATACGGTTTTCGATCAGATCATCGACCACGGCAGGTTCGGCGAGGGTCGAAGTATCTCCCAGCGCGCCATAATCATTCTCTGCGATTTTACGCAGGATACGACGCATGATTTTGCCGGAACGGGTCTTTGGCAGCCCTGGGGCCCATTGTATGAGATCAGGGCTGGCAATTGGACCAATCTCTGAACGAACCCAAGTGCGAAGCTCTTTACGTAGCTCTTCGGTGGGCTCTTCGCCTGCCATCAAAGTGACATAGCAATAGATACCTTGTCCTTTGATGTCATGAGGGTAACCAACAACAGCAGATTCAGCGACCTTCGGATGAGCTACCAGCGCACTTTCGACTTCAGCTGTCCCCATGCGGTGACCTGAGACGTTGATCACATCATCAACCCGACCGGTGATCCAATAATCCCCATCTTCATCGCGACGGCAGCCATCGCCAGTGAAATAGTAGCCTTTGTAATCCGCAAAGTAGGTTTTCATGAAACGATCATGATCACCCCAGACAGTTCTCATCTGGCCGGGCCAGCTGTCTTTAATGCAGAGCACACCTTCGACTCCGTTGCCTTCAATGATCTTGCCAGAAGCTGGTTCCAGCACCACAGGCTCAATGCCAAAGAATGGCTTCATCGCAGAACCGGGTTTTGTGGCATGGGCACCGGGCAGGGGTGTCATCAAGTGCCCACCGGTTTCGGTCTGCCACCATGTGTCAACGATTGGGCATGTGCCGCCGCCAACAACCTCGTTGTACCAATTCCATGCTTCTGGATTGATTGGTTCGCCCACGGTGCCAAGCACCTTCAAGCTGGAGAGGTCGCACTTTTCAACGAACTCATTGCCCTGTCCCATCAGGGCGCGGATCGCGGTTGGGGCCGTGTAGAACTGATTGACCTTATGCTTTTCGCAGACCTGCCAGAACCGGGATGCATCCGGGTAGGTTGGTGTGCCTTCAAACATCAACGTGGTCGCGCCATTCACCAGTGGACCATAGACAATGTAACTGTGGCCCGTGACCCAGCCCACATCGGCGGTGCACCAGTAGATGTCGCCATCGTGGTAGTCGAAAGTGGTTTCATGGGTCAGGCTTGCGTAAACCAGATAACCGCCCGTGGTGTGCACGACACCTTTTGGCATGCCTGTGGAGCCAGATGTATAAAGAATGAACAGCGGATCCTCTGCATTCATCTCTTCCGGTGCGTAATCTGTAGACGCCTCAGCGGCCTTCGCGTTGTAATCCACATCCCGCGCATCATTCCAAGCCACATCGCCACCTGTGCGGCGTACAACGAGGCATTTCACACTGTCGGCACAGCCTTCCAACGCGATGTCCGCGTTGGATTTCAGCGGTGTATTCCGCCCACCGCGCGGAGCCTCGTCTGCGGTGATAACCACCTTTGCTTCTGACCCGTTTACCCGCGCTGCCAAAGCGTCTGGCGAGAAGCCCGCAAAAACGATGGAGTGAATAGCTCCGATACGGGTGCAGGCAAGCATTGCATAGGCCGCTTCTGGAATCATCGGCATGTAAAGAACGACGCGGTCGCCTTTGCCGACACCGAGGTCTTTTAGAACATTTGCCATCCGGCAGGTGTTGGCATGCAACTCTTTATAGGTGATGTGCTGCGCTTGATCTTCGGGGCTATCAGGTTCCCAGATGATCGCGGTTTGATCACCACGCGTTGCCAAATGGCGGTCGATGCAGTTGGCCGAAACGTTCAGCGTGCCATCGGCGTACCAATTGATGTTCACTTCGCCGAATGCGTAGCTGACATCTTTGACTTGGGTAAATGGTTTGATCCAGTCCACCCGTTTCCCTTGCTCGCGCCAGAACCCTTCCGGGTCGGCAATCGAAGCGGCATACATTTCATTGTATTTCGCTTCGTCCACATGAGCATTGGCCGCCAGATCGGCAGCAGGGGCAAATGTTTGTGAGGTCATAGTTTGATCCTAAATTTAATCTGCAACGCCTGCGTCCAGTGAGGGCCGGACACAGGTTTGCTCCTCCGCATCAGATAGCCAGATACTCTGCGCGGAGTTCATCGTTTTCAAGCACTTCCTGCGCGGTTCCGTCAAAGACGATGCCGCCGGTGTCCAAGATCACAGCGCGATCGGCCAGTTCCAAAGCCCGAATAGCGTTCTGTTCAACGATGATTGTTGTGATGCCCTGCTCTTTGATGATGCGCAGCGTTTTTTCAATTTCATCCACGATCACAGGTGCAAGACCTTCGTAGGGTTCGTCCAGCAGCAGCACCTTGATGTCGCGTGCAAGCGCTCGGGCGATGGCTAGCATCTGCTGCTCACCGCCCGAGAGCGTGACCCCCTCCTGTTTCCGGCGCTCCCCGAGCCGGGGAAAGAGGTCATATAGGCGCTCGATCGACCAACCAATGGGTGGCGCGATCTGCGCAAGTTGTAGGTTTTCTTCTACCGTTAGTCCCGGAATGATCGAGCGATCTTCAGGGACCAATCCTATACCTGCCATGGCGGCCTGATAGCTTTGTCTATCGTGCAGTGGTTGGTGGTCGAGCCAAATTTCACCATGGGTAACTTGGGGCTCATCCATCCGGGCAATAGAGCGCAGGGTTGATGTTTTGCCAGCGCCGTTCCGGCCCAAGAGCGCTAGAATTTCACCTTCGTGTACATTGAAGCTGATATTCTGAACAATGTAGCTTTCGCCGTAATAGCTTTCCATATTCCAGACGGACAGGAAGGCGGGGGCGGTTTGCGCGCGGTTCACGCCTTTGGAAAAATCTGCGGGTGCATTCATTTTGATGTCCTCCCTTATGCCGCTTCGCCTAGGTACGCTTCGCGCACTTTGGGGTGGCCTTTGATATTGTCAGGGGTGTCTTCAACAAGTGGGGTGCCCTGCGCCAGAACGGTGATGCGTTCTGCCAGTGAGAAAACCACATGCATGTCGTGTTCGATGATGGCGATGGTGATGTCGCGCTCTTCTTTGATTTCTTTTAGAAGATCGATGGTGTTGTTGGTGTCTGCCCGCGCCATACCGGCGGTGGGCTCATCCAAAAGCAACAGGCGCGGCTCTTGCGCCAGACACATACCAATTTCAAGCCGGCGTTTGTCACCACGAGACATGGCGGCTGCATGCATATTGCGTTTGTCCGCCATATTCATGTCGACCAGCATCTTCTCGGCCCCTTCCACGATGTCTTTTTCATCCATCATGTTTTCGATGCCATGCAGGCGAAAGGCGCCATCGCGTTTGGCAAAGATCGGGATCATCATGTTTTCCAACACGCTAAGATCACCAAAGATCTCTGGCGTTTGGAAAACCCGCGAAATGCCCATCTGGTTGATCTGGTAAGGCGTGCGGCCCAGGACCGATTGCCCGTCAAACATGACAGACCCTGTGTCAGGGATCAGCTTGCCTACCAAACAGTTCAGCAGGGTGGATTTGCCAGCTCCGTTTGGACCGATGATGGCATGCACGGTGTTTTCATTAACGTCGAGGTTCACATTACCCAGCGCCTGAAGGCCACCGAAGCGTTTCCCTACGTCTTTGACTTCTAGAATACCCATCAGTCTCTCTCCTTATTCCGCAGGGGTTCTTTTGGTAGCAGTCTTCTCAGGCTGGCGTTTGAGCATCTTGCGAATGCGTTGTCCGCCCTCGACCAATCCTCCCGGAAGGAAGATTACGATCGCCATGAACATCAGGCCCAGTGTCAAGTGCCAGCCTTTGCCGATGAACGGATGGATGATGGTCACCATCAGGTTTTCCATCCCATCAGGCAGGAAGGCAAACCACTGATGCAGCAGGTTGTCGTTGATCTTTGAGAAGATGTTCTCAAAGTATTTAATCAAACCTGCGCCCAGAACCGGGCCGATCAGAGTGCCAACACCGCCAAGGATGGTCATCAGAACCACCTCGCCAGAGGCTGTCCATTGCATGCGCTCAGCGCCAACCTGTGGGTCCATTGCTGCCATCAGGCCGCCCGCTAGACCGGCATACATGCCAGAGATCACAAAGCAGGCCAGCATGTAGGGGCGGGTGTTGAGACCGGTGTAATTCATGCGCTGTTGGTTCGATTTCACAGCTTTCAACATCAGACCAAATGGGCTGCGGAAGATACGGATCGCAACGTAGAAGGCCACTAGCATCATGATTCCGCAGATGTAGTAACCCCAGTTGAAGGTCCAGAGCCAGCCCGCGATTGGGAGCTCAAAGCTTGAACTCACCTCGATGCCGAACAAAGACGGCTTCGGGATGTTGCCATCTACCGACGAACCGCCACCCAGAAACTCTGGCAGGATACGCGGGTCATTTAGATTTGTTTGCAGGCCGGTTTCCCCGCCAGTGATTGGCGTCAGAACCGATGCCGCCAGTGCAAAGGCCATTTGGGCGAAGGCCAATGTCAGGATTGAGAAATAAATGCCCGAGCGGCGTAGTGAGATCCAGCCAATCGCTAGTGAGATAACACCAGCAATAATAACTGAGAAGATGATCGCTGGGATCACATTGATCGACAGCAGTTTCATCATCCACATGCCCGCATAAGACCCAGCGCCCAAGAAGGCCGCGTGGCCGAAAGACAGATAGCCAGTGAGACCGAAGAGGATGTTGAAACCGATTGCAAAGATACCAAAGATCACGAAGCGCTGCATCAAGTCCGGGTACCCCGCATTGAACTGTGCCAAACCAGATCCTTCTGGGAATGGGTTCAGAAGGATCGGGGCAAACATCACAAGTGCTGCAACGATCAGGAGAAGGGATGTGTCTTTTTTATTGAGACCAAACATGAGTTAGTCCTCCATCACACCGCGGCGACCCAAGAGGCCCCGTGGACGCGTTAGTAGAATGACAATGGCTGCGAGGTAGATGACAACTTGGTTCACTCCGGGCAGCAGCTCGATGACTTGGCGCATGGACGCAAAGCTTTCGAGAATTCCCAGAACAAAGCCAGCCAGCACCGCGCCAGGCAAAGAGCCCATGCCGCCGACAACCACCACAACGAAGGAGATCACGAGGAAGTCCATGCCCATGTGGTAGTTGGGTGAGTTGATCGGGGTGTACATCACGCCCGCAAGGCCAGCGACAGCGGCGGCGATACCAAACATGATGGTAAAGCGGCGGTCGATGTTGATGCCCAGAAGCCCCACGGTTTCGCGGTCCGCCATACCAGCGCGGACAACCATACCAAAGGTGGTGAATTGCAGAAAGGCAAAGACCGCACCGATCAGGATCATCGCAAAGCAGAAATAAACGATCCGCCAATAAGGGTAGATGATCGCGCCGGGCTCCATGCCAAAGATCGCGCCGAAATCCAATGAACCGACAAAGGCCGCAGGGGCAGGGGCAGGGATTTGGTTGGCGCCAAAGTAATATTTGATGATTTCCTGAAGAACGATCGCCAGACCAAAGGTCACAAGGATCTGATCCGCATGTGGACGCTTGTAGAAGTGCTTGATCAGGCCGCGCTCCATCAGAACGCCGATGCCGATCATCACTGGAATGGCAAAGAGAATGGACAGCGGCACCGCCCAGTCGATTATGGTGGCTCCAGTGCTTTCCCCAAAGATATCATAGATGTAAGGCACATCGACTTTCAGTGGATTGCCCAAAAAGTCTTTGCGGGTTGGGTCAACAACCTCATGGCTGAGGGTCAGGATTCGGCTGAGCGTGACCGTGCAGAAGGCCCCCAGCATGAACAGCGCGCCATGGGCGAAGTTCACGACACCAAGGGTGCCGAAAATGAGAGTAAGCCCGAGCGCAATCAGCGCATAGGCCGAGCCCTTGTCGAGCCCGTTTAGGATTTGAAGAATAATTGCGTCCATGATCCCCACCGTGGATTTGGTGTGTTGGGCACCTCCAGCCTTGCCAAATGAATGGCGAAGACTGGAGGTGCCCGCTCCGTCGCTTAACCGTGTGTGTGAAACGGCGCCGGGTCTGTCGGGAACCGAGCGCCGAGGGAGGTTATGCGCCCGGGTTGCAGGAACCCAGCTCGCCACCAAAGATCGACGCGTCATAAGACACTTGCGCCGCCGGTGTGACGTCAACGATTTCGAGCAAGTCGAACTCGTTGTCTGGGTTTTCTTTACCTTTCACGACCAGCACGTCTTTGAAGCACTGGTGATCTTCGGCACGGTAGAGGGTTGGACCATTGCCCAGACCGTCGAACTCGTAACCTTCGAGTGCTTCTGCAACCGCACATGGGTTGAAGGAGCCCGCACGCTGTACCGCGTCTGCATAAAGCAGCGTCTGACAGTAAACAGTGTGCGCCGCCTGTGATGGCGGGAAGCCGTACTTTTGGCCAAAGGACTGAACGAAGGCGTTTGTGCCCGCGTAGCGAGAGCCCGCCACGTTTTCCAGGGACCAGTGCCAGTTGGTGGATCCGAAGATGCCAGCAACGTTTTTACCAGCACCACGTGCCATCAGACGAGAATAGAGCGGAACGATGATTTCAAAGTTCTTACCATTCGCCTCTGCTGCTCGCAGACCAAACTGAACCGCAGAAGTCAGCGAGTTCACCATGTTGCCGCCGTAGTGGTTCAGAACCAGAACGTCTGCACCGGAGTTCAGAACTGGCGCCACGTAGGATGAGAAGTCAGTCTGTGCCAGAGGTGTTTTCACCGCTGCAACAGTTTCCCAGCCCATGGCTTCTGTGGATGTGCGTACCGCTTCTTCTGTGGTGTAACCCCAGTTGTAGTCCGCTGTCAGGTGATAGGCCTTACGATCCTTGCCGTAGTTCTTGGCCAAGATCGGCGCAAGCGCGGCACCAGACATGTAAGAGTTGAAGAAGTGGCGGAAACCATTGGCTTTTTTGTCTTTACCAGTGGTGTCATTAGAGTGCGTTAGGCCCGCCATAAAGATGATGCCAGCCTCTTGGCAAAGCGCTTGCACAGCAACCGCAACACCTGAGGATGAGCCGCCAGTGATCATCACCGCGCCATCTTTTTCGATCATGGAACGTGCAGAAGCGCGCGCCGCGTCTGGTTTGGTTTGCGTATCGCCGGTGACGAACTCTACCTTTTTGCCCAGAATACCTGAGCCGTTCAGCGCCTTGGAGCTGAATGTGTTCATCATGCCGCCGTCGCCACCACCATTGAGGTGCTCTACCGCCAGCTCATAAGCGCGCAGCTCGTCTGCGCCCTCATCCGCGTAAGGACCGGTTTGTGGAACGTTGAAGCCAAGAGTGACCGAAGACCCAGTTGGCTCGTTTGCAAACGCAGATACTGAACTTGCGGTAAAGATTGTTGGAACGGCAAGACCCGCACCAGCAACTGCACCTGATTTCAGGACGCCGCGACGAGAAACAGTCGTTTTAGACATTATTTTCCTCCCTTTGGAATGGTGCACTGACCGGCTCCTCTTCCGTTCAGTGCGTGCATTTACATGCCATTGCATTTTCGCGGGAAATCAGAAAAGTTATCAATAACTGCCTGAACAGTAAGGAAAATTTTGTAAAAAATCTTTCTGATGATAAGGTGGGTTTGTAAAGTTATTATTCTGCCGCGCAGAAAGCTCTTGAAAACGTGAGGAAATGCCATGGCGCAAGACACATTGGTTGGCTCCCGAATCCGCGAACGCCGCGTTTTAGCGAGGCAAAAGCAGGCGGATCTGGCGAAAGCTGTTGGGATCTCGCCCAGCTATTTGAATCTGATCGAGCACAATAAGCGCAAGATTGGTGGCAAATTGTTGATGGATATCGCCCAAGAACTGGCGGTTGATATGTCCTTGCTGAGCGAAGGGGCTGAGGCGAATCTGGTTGCTGTTTTGCGTAACGCAGCGGCGGATCGACCGGATGCAGACCCTGAAGTTGACCGTATTGACGAATTTGCCGGGCGCTTTCCAGGCTGGGCAAAAGTCATCGCGCAAAGTTATGAAAGCGTGCAGAAGCTGCAGCATACTGTCGAAACTCTGTCAGATCGCATGTCGCATGATCCCTATTTGGCCACCTCGATGCATGAGGTGCTTTCCATGGTTTCGGCGATTCATTCGACAGCGGGAATTCTGCATGAAGATCATGATATCGAGCCTGAGTGGCGCGCGCGCTTTGTGCGCAACATCAACGAAGACAGCCTGCGCCTGTCAGAAAGTGCCCAGTCTCTTGTTCAGTTTCTAGACGGAGGGGAAGATCCAACGGATCAAAAGGCCTCACCACAACAAGAGGTCGAGCAGTTTTTTGAAGATCGCAGGTTTCATTTTCCTGAACTGGAAGGCGCTGGAGCCTCGCCAGACCTGGTGGTGCGCGAGGCAGAACAGCTTAAAAGTGCGTCGGCGCAAAAGCAGGCTGCGCGGCTCCTGCGTCAATATGCTCACGACGCAAAGCGTGTGCCGTTGGACCCTTTGAAGCAAGCCTTGCAAGTGAACGGCCTGAACCCAGCCGCACTGGCTAAAGTATTTGAGGCTTCAACAGCGACCATTCTGCGCCGCCTAGCAGTGATGCCAGCTGATGACATTGGTAAGCCCCTTGGCTTGGTGGTGTGTGATGCGGCCGGAACATTGTTGTTTCGCAAAGAAGTGCGCGGCTTTGGCGCTCCGAAATTCAGTGCAGCTTGCGCGAAATGGCCTTTGTTTGAGGCTCTTGCGCGGCCCATGCAGCCCTTACGTAGGGTTGTTGAGGTCCCGGGGCGAGATCATGAGCAGTTTGAGTGCTTTGCAATTTCCGAGCCCGTGACGGCTCCGAGTTTTGATCATCCGCCATTGTATCACGCTCATATGTTGGTGGTCCCGGCGGATGTGAAACAGGAAAATCCTTTGGAAATTGGCACGACGTGTCGGATCTGTCCGCGCGAAAACTGCAGAGGTCGTCATACACCATCGGTACTTGCTGAAGGAATTTAGCTTGGTTTTTTTATATGCGTGGATAAGAATGTATGAACGCGCGCTTTTGCAATGGGGAGAGAGGCATGGGCAAGCGAGTTCTTCTGATCGAAGATGAACCGAATATTATTGAAGCGATCAGCTTTATCTTGGCTAGGGATGGTTGGGATGTCGCGACGCACTCGAATGGGCATGATGCGGTGGACGCTATAAAAAGGCGTGAACCGGATGTCGTGATCTTGGATGTTATGTTGCCGGGCCGCAGCGGGTACGAAATTTTGATAGATATTCGTGCCAATATCGAAACCAAGGTTTTACCGGTGCTTATGTTGACGGCGCGAGGGCAAGTCAAAGATCGCGAAATGGCTGAACAGGCCGGAGCAAGCATGTTTATGACTAAGCCGTTTTCAAATGCGGATGTTTTAAACGCTGTGAATGAGCTGGTCGCCTAGTGGCGATCCCGCGATCATCGGTTTTTCTGGAGCGGCAAAACTACCGCCGCCGCCGTCTGATCGATTTGATCAAAATTCTACCAGTGATTGGGCTCGTCCTTTGGCTGGTGCCATTGTTGTGGCGGACTGAAGGCGAGGACCAAGTTTTAAGCTCGTCGGCCATCATCTACATTTTTGCGATTTGGTTTGTTCTGGTGATTGCCAAATTCCTGTCTGCACGGTCTTTGTTGAACGTGACCGAGACCGGGAAAGATCATGCTGAGCGAGGGCAAAATGGGCAATCTTAATGTCTTGATTGCCGTCTGCCTGATTTACGTCGCTTTCTTGTTTGGTGTCGCCTTTGCTGCTGAACGTGCAACCCGCCGAGGTAAGGGAGGATGGCTGCAGCTGCCTCTGGTCTATACACTGTCGCTTTCGGTCTATTGTACCGCCTGGACCTTTTATGGGGCCGTTGGCTACGCTGCACGCTCAGGGTTGGAATATCTGACGATCTACATCGGTCCGTCGCTCGTCCTGATGGGCTGGTGGTGGTTCCTGCGTAAATTGGTGCGGATTGGACGAAGCCAACGGATCACTTCGATCGCGGATATGATCTCGTCGCGCTACGGTAAATCCAACATGCTGGCCGTTGGGGTGACCATTCTCGCAGTCATTGGCACGACCCCCTATATTGCGCTGCAACTTCAGTCTGTTACCACAAGTTTCGCAGTCTTCTCTGGCGCCTCAGGGGCGCAAGGTAGCCTTTCGGCCACAGCACTTTGGGTGGCGGCAGGACTTGCAGTGTTCACAATTCTTTTTGGCACCCGAAATCTGGATTCAAATGAACGTCACTATGGGGTGGTCATGGCCATCGCGGTGGAGGCGGTTGTGAAACTGTTCGCCCTTTTGGCCGTTGGGGTTTTTGTCGTCTGGTGGATTGCTGATGGGCCGAGCGATATTTTGGCACGCATCGACAACTCTAAAATTGCGAATTGGGAAATTCAGGGCGGGCGCTGGGCTGGCTTGATCTTCCTATCCGGTGCTGCTGTTCTTTGCCTTCCGCGCATGTTTCAAGTCATGGTGGTGGAAAACGAAAACGAAGATCATCTGCGCACTGCGAGCTGGGCTTTTCCAGCCTATTTGATGGTCATGAGCCTCTTCGTTGTGCCGATTGCTGTGGTCGGGTTGGACTTACTGCCCGAAGGATCAAATCCCGATATGTTTGTGTTGACCATTCCTTTGGCAACAGGAAACGACGGGCTGGCGATGTTGTCCTTTCTTGGCGGTTTCAGCTCTGCGACCTCGATGGTGATTGTGGCAGCGATCGCGCTTTCAACTATGGTTTCCAACCACATTGTCATGCCGATTTGGCTGTCGGCGAGTGGCGTGACCGGGGCGACGATTTCTGGCGATGTTCGTGGCATCGTTTTGCTGTCGCGGCGCGTGTCTATCGGTGTGGTTCTGTTTCTGGGATATCTTTATTATCGCCTGTCAGGGGGCGGCACCGCACTGGCATCGATTGGTCTGATTTCCTTCACCGGTGTAGCGCAGTTTCTTCCGGTCTTGATCGGGGGTGTCTTTTGGCGCGGAGCTACCCGTATCGGAGCATTGGCAGGATTGACCGTCGGCTTTGTGCTGTGGGCGTATTGCTTGCTGTTGCCCAGCTTTGGTGCTGACGTGCTCTTGCCGGGATCGGTAATAGACAACGGCTTGTTTGGCCTGTCGTGGCTGCAACCCCAAGCGCTCTTTGGCATCACCGGGCTTGACCCGTTGATCCATGCCGTTTTCTGGTCAATTTCGTTGAATGCATTGTCTTTTTTCCTTGTTTCGATGTTGGGGTTCCCGTCACCCATCGAACGGCTTCAGGGAGCGCAGTTTGTGAATGTCTTTGAACATTCATCGCGCACACCAAGCTGGACTGGTGGTGTCGCAAAATCCGAAGATCTGATGATCATGGCGCAACGCATTTTGGGTGCAAAAGAAGCCCAACATCTTTTTGCGCGTGAAGCGGCCGGACAGGGTCTGACTGGGGTGTTGCCTGAACCAAATGCAGAGTTTTTACAGGTGCTCGAACGAGAGCTTGCTGGTTCTGTTGGCGCCGCCACAGCCCATGCGATGGTTGGACAGATTGTCGGTGGGGCCTCGGTGTCAGTGCGTGATCTGATGGCGGTGGCGAATGAAACCGCTCAGATTATGGAGTATTCCAACCAACTCGAAGTTAAATCCGTTGAACTTGAGCGCACCGCCCGGCAGTTGCGCCGCGCGAACGATAAATTGCTTTTGGTATCTGAACAAAAAGACGCCTTTCTAAGCCAAGTTAGCCACGAGCTGCGCACGCCGATGACATCCATCAGGGCATTTTCGGAAATTCTAAGAGACAGTGAGAAACTTAGTGGTGATGAGCAACGGCGCTATAGCGGCATCATTCACGACGAAGCTGTGCGTCTGACACGCTTATTGGATGACTTGCTGGATTTGAATGTTCTGGAAAACGGTCAGGTATCTTTGAACCAGCAACAGGCTAGCCTGTCTTCGGTTTTAGATCACGCGATCAAAACCGCGCTCAGCGGGGCGGACACGAAGCTGGATGTGTCAATTTCGGATGCGGATCACATTGTATTAGAAACAGATCTTGATCGACTTGGGCAGGTCTTTATCAACGTCATTCGCAACGCGCAGAAATACTGCGATGCGCGACAGCCAGAACTTAAGATTACGCTGCAGGTTGATATCGATGCTGTGCATGTCGACTTCATTGATAATGGATCAGGCATTCCACTTGAATCACAGGATATGGTTTTTGATAAGTTTGCGCGTATGAACCCGCAAAAAGCAGGTGGGGCGGGCCTTGGCCTGGCGATCTGCCGCGAGATCATGCATCGGTTGGGTGGCAATATCAGTTATCTGCCGGGGCAGGGAGGTGCTGCGTTTCGCGTGACTGTGCCGCAGCGTATTCAAGCCGCGGCGCAGTAAATTCGATTATACTTATACGTTTGACAAATATTCGAGCTGTGGGCGTAGTGCTTCAAGGTGGTAACCACCAGCAGTAGCCGCATTCAGCAATTCATCAGGGCTAATGCTGTTCGCATGGGCGAACATCCATGCCACCGTTGAGCGGGTTCCAGAAGCGCAGTAAGCCAATGTCTTACCTTCTGCGGTCTCCAAAGCCTCGCGCTGAACTGCCATTCGGTCTGCCGTCATGGTTTCATGAGTCAAAGGATTAACCACAAAGGACAAACCTGCGTCCTTTGCAGCAATCTCGATCACATGTGCATGGTGCGATGGTGGAATTTCCAAGTCCGGGCGGTTGCAGATCAAGCAGGTGTAACCGGCGGCGACGATGGCTGGGATATCTTCCACAGAAATCTGTGGAGATACCGAATAGCGTGGCGTGATTTCGCGAATATCCATGGCGCTTGCTTACTCTGCCGGAACCATACTGTCCAGTTTCTCTCTTATGCGCGGCGAAAATGTCATGCCAGCGATCAATGCTACGAAAAAGACCCAATGCGGCCAGCCCCCGTAGCTGAGTGAGGCAATTGACGGTCCAGGGCATAGGCCTGCAAGTCCCCAACCCATACCAAAGAGAGTTGAGCCGATGATCAGGTTGCGCCCGAGTTTTGGGTTGGGTTTGGATGGGAAGGTGCCGCCAAGTGCAGGCGCGCGGCCTTCGGTCATGCGCCAAGCAAAAAACATGGGGATGATTGCCCCGCCCATCACGAAGGCCAAAGTCGGATCCCACTGACCAAACACATCAAGCCAGCCCTGAACTTTGTCTGTTTCGGTCATGCCCGAAATCAGAAGGCCTGCGCCAAAAAGGCCACCAGCCAGCAAGGCAAATAGATCGCGTTTCATATCAAATCACCCCCAGAAGATGCCGGAAGATAACAACGGTTAAGCCACCGGCCATAATGTAGAAAACCGTGGCGACGATGCCTCGTAGATTAAATCGAGAAATCCCACAGACCCCATGCCCAGAGGTGCATCCGTTCGCGAGTCGTGTTCCGATGCCGACCAATAGGCCCGCACTCACCAACACAAGTATGTTGGTTGTCGCATGGGTTTCGATTTTACCTGAAAACAGGGTGATGAGGGCAGGTACACCAAAAACACCTGCTAAGAAAAAAATGCGTTCTCGCATCGTTGCGCGACCAGAGCCGTCAACCAGCCCGCCGACGATTCCGGATGCCCCCATGACGCGGCCATTGATCAACAGATAAGCAGCAGCCCCAAGTCCAATGATCAGCCCTCCGATAAGGCCCATGATCCAGTCCATTTCCATATCGTTCTGTCCTTAAAGTTTGTTGATCGGAACCTTGAGATAGACGTCTCCGTCTTTGTCTGGTTCGGGCATGTTACCTGCGCGCATATTGACCTGCAGCGATGGGATGATCAGTTTCGGTTTTGAAAGGGTGGCGTCGCGCGTATCGCGCATTTCCACAAAATCGTCTTTTGTTGCGCCGTGACCAATGTGCACATTCGCGGATTTTTCTTCAGCGACAGAGGTTTCCCACGCAAACTTATCCCGTCCTGGCGCTTTATAATCGTGACCCACAAAGATGCGTGTCTCATCAGGCAAGGTTAGGATCTTCTGGATGGAATTATAGAGCGCCTCGGAGGAGCCGCCGGGAAAGTCACAGCGCGCCGTTCCAAAGTCAGGCATAAATAGGGTATCACCGACAAAGGCCGCATCCCCGATCACATAGGTCAGACAGGCAGGTGTATGTCCTGGCGTATGCATAACCTCAGCGCGCATTTGGCCAATCATGAATATGTCGCGGTCGACAAACAGCTGGTCAAACTGACTGCCGTCACGTTGAAACTCTGTGCCTTCGTTAAAGATTTTCCCAAAGGTGTTCTGCACATCTATGATGCGATCTCCGATGCCGATCTTGCCGCCTAGTTGATCTTGAATGTAGGGCGCTGCGGAAAGGTGATCGGCGTGGACATGAGTTTCCAGAAGCCATTCAACTTTCAGCCCTTTGTCTTTGACATAGGCAATCACGTCATCTGCCGACTTGGTGTCGGTATGACCTGAAGCGAAATCAAAATCTAGAACGCTATCAACGATCGCGCAGCTCTGCCCATGCGGATCTTTCACCACATAGGAAACGGTATTGGTTTCGGAATCAAAAAATGCCGTGACTTCAGGGGCCAACGGTGTTGCCTCGGGGGCTGCCACTTGGGATGCCATATGCTGCTCCTTTTCGATGTGATACATATATTGATAATTGAATATGTTCAAGGTTTCAGTTTTGATAGAGATCAAAGAATGATCATTTCTTTCTCGATATTAGGCATATTATCGAAAGAAGGAGTGAAAAACCTACGGCGTGCCTTGTGAAAAGTCTCAGAATCGCGCTGTAGTTTCTGTATCGCTGGGAAATTTGGGAATTGCGCTGGTCACGAATGAGGTTTCGTGAAAGTGACGCACTTATTGTTAAAGATAATTGCGAAGATTCACGCCTAGGTAGAAGATAGAATGATGGGAGGACCAATGGACGTTAAAGACCTAATTGATCGCGCTCAAGGTATTGCAACAACAATTTCAGAGGCTAGCGGGGCAGAGCGGTTCCAGTTACATGACCAGCTTCACCGCACGCTTGAGTTGATTAAATTGCAAGGCGGGAAGGTGCCTAGCCAATTGCGACGTTTGGATTTGGACCTTGTAGACGAGGCTGTCGAAGCGGCTTTTGATAACGTTCCGGTATAATCGCCAATATCATCGGTTGTGCTTGCCACAGAGCCCCACCTTCGTTGTAAGGTATTCATAGTCTTATAAGATTATGGTGGGGTTCGCGGTGACTAATTTGGTAAATCAGGAGATCTGTGGATCCGTTTGCCTGATAGAACTGATAAACGGGCGTGACACTCAGCTGTCGCGCCCTTTGTGTTTTCAGCTTAACCAAGCAGTCGATGCGGCTTTAGCAGATGCAGATGTCGACCTCATTTTGATCTTGGGCCAAGGTGCGACCTTTCTTACAGGATATCCGCTGACAGAGATTTCGAGCGAGATCTACCAAGCTGAGCTTTTCCAACTGGTGGATACTTTTGCCAATGCGGCGAAACCGATTGTCATTGGGTTAAACGGAAATGCCTCGGGTGTTGGATTTGAATTGGCTTTGCTTGCCGCCTTTCGTCTTGCGGCACCTGATGTTGAAGTGGGCATAACCGAGGTGGCACTTGGATTGCCTCCATGTGCCGGTGCATCGCAGATTTTGCCGCGTTTGATGGGGGCTGATGCCGCGCTTTCGCTACTTCACGCAAAGAAACCGGTCAAAGCTTCACGTTTAGATGCAGTGATCGATGCGGAGATCCAAGGCGATTTCAAAGCTGGTGCATTGCGCTTTGCACAGGCCATGTCAGGGCAAAATCTATCTGGCTTTTCCATGGCTGAACGCAGCGAAGGCATGGCTGATCCTGCGGCTTATCAGACTGGGTTGTTGAACGCGCGCGACCATTTGGATGAGGATGATCCGGTCAAGGCTGATATCGTCAATGCGCTTGAATCAGCGCTATTGCTGCCGTTTTCGGCCGGGCTTGCTTTTGAACGCGACATGTTCGTCACCGCTGAAATGCGCCCGGTTTCTAGAGCGCTGCGGCATATTTCACAGCAACGAGATATGACCCATTCAGTAGGTTCTTCGAACAGTGATGAAGCCAATGACACAGCCTCGGGTGCTTTATTGATTGCGTTGCTCAATACTGCAGAGCAGCTTTGTCACAGCGGCACCCCCATTGAAGTTATCGACCGCGCGCTATTTGAATTTGGGATGGCTAAAGGGCCGTTCGAACTAGCCGATCAAATTGGCCTGGATCGTCTCAAACAAATAAATGCATCCCTACCTTCAGATTTGCGGCGCGATTTGAACTTGCTTTCTGCACTTTGCAGCAGTGATGAGATTGGGCAGGAAAGCGAAGCGGGCTACTACCTTTATGATGAAGGCTACAGGGGGGCGGTGAATCCTGAGGCGGTGTTAATGAGCGAGGGGCTGATGGAAGGGCGCCCTAAAAAGCGAAGCCCCGCAGAGATCACCGAGATTGCCCTCGCAGCGCTGATGAATGCGGGCTGCGCGATGTTGGAGACTTCTCTCGTCAGCCATCCTGGCGCGATTGACTTGTTGGCGATTGATGAGCTGGGGTTTGCCATCAGCACAGGTGGGCCGATGCATGCGGCTCAGGAGCAAGGGATTTTGCATTTACGATATCAGCTAGTGCCTGAAAAAGGCCTGCCAGACCCGCAGGAAATGCTGCTGGATATGATTAAAAATGGTTTGAATTTCAGTGCGTTAAATCGAGAATTTGAAGCCGTTAGCTAAACGAAATTCCGACTATCACCACCATCAAGCCAATCACGGACAGGAACAATGAGCCAAGGTTCAAAGGCATGACTTTTTGAACTGCCGCGCGCAATTCATCATCTTCAAGCTTCTGTTTTTTCAGCCGTGCAACGCGCAAGATGGACATGATCAGACCAAACAAGCCGATCAGTGAAATCCCAGTGCCAACCCAAACCAGCCATTCCATCGTGACGTCCTTTCCACATTGGTGGCCTCGCGTACCCGAATGAGCATCTATTCGCAAGTCCCACGGGATTGCTCTCTTGCGGCCTTGACTGACCCAGACTAGGGTGCGCCCCTGAAGAAGACAGGAGTGAACATGTCCGAAAATACCACTGAGGCAAGCTACCGCGTGACTGCCGATGAACTGCGCCAATTCATCGAACGTTTCGAACGTCTGGAGCAGGAAAAGAAAGACATCATGGAGCACCAGAAAGAGGTGATGGCCGAAGCCAAAGGGCGCGGTTATGACGTCAAGGTGATGCGTAAGATCATTGCTCTGCGCAAACGTGATGAAAATGATATTGCCGAAGAAGAGGCAGTTTTGGAAATGTACAAAGAAGCCTTGGGCATGAGCTGATTAATCAAGCTCATTTTGACCAATCAGATACCCCGGTTTTGCCGGGGTTTTCTATTTTCAGCCCCAGTGAATGCTTCTGGTGCATGACCTTCGCGACGACCGAAATCTAGGGCTGCAGGACCGTGATATTTGGAATGTTCTGAATTGTCACCAAATCTGCATCGTATAGATTTGTAAGGGTTTCGACGTCTGCCTCGGTCCAACCGGGATAGTCGATGTCCTCTTCCAACAAATCTTCGCGCGCAAATTTTTCCAAAAACGCCGAAGCCACACGAGATTTCTGGTCAGCCGTGATATTCGGGCGTTGCTTGAGGTATTCCTGAAACCTTTTGAAGCCGTCAGGATCCATAAGTTCTTCTAGAAAACTGTAGGCGCCGATCAGTTCGAAATCTGGTTCAACCCCAGCGATGGATTGCAGAATTTCTGACCAGATCAGCGGGCAATCTTCGTTGCACCAAACCGTAATTGGCAGTTGAGGATAGGTCTCTCGTAGCCCTGCGATAAAGTCGGACCACCGCAGTAACATCGGATCGCTATATTCGATTAATGATGCGACGTCTTCGCCAGGGTAGGCCCGCATGAGGCTGTGCAGATAGGTGACCGGATTGCAGATCGCAAAAAAGAGTTCGACTTCAGCTCCGTCAAACAGTTGCAAGAAGCTGTCCAATCGGAATGTGTGCCCAGGATAAAATTGATCTTCGCGCACGCTCATTCGAGGCACGCCCAAAAAGGCATCTGTCGAAAAGATCAACCGATTGGGCGTCAAAGTTCCGGCAACCGTCTGCAGAAACTCTGCCCGCAGCGCATCATCACCGGTGCCATCTTTAAAGCGCTTTAATATGGATCGCAGATTCTTACGGTAACTGGACGGGCGCGGGATGACTGTGCCGGATTCAGAAAGGCGGTCTCGATTTTTGCCCAGACATAGCTGAATACGGTTTTCATCGGTGAACGGAGCTCCGAAATGTAAGGCAACCTGCATATTTCGTCTTCTTTCTGCGACTTTGCTTCACAATATAGCTTCGTTTCTGGACAGCGAAACCAGTTTAAGGCAACACCTGCATATGAATAAGATGACGGCCACCGCAATACCTACTAAAAAACGCAGACCAAGCGTTGATCCTTGGTCTTTGGGGGCGGTGATGATTGCCAGCCTAGTGCTGATCCCAATTTTGTCGGTTGCGGTTCTGGCCTTGTTTCCAACCGAAAACATTTGGCCACATCTTATGGCAACAACCTTGCCAAGGTATTTCCAAACAACTGTGATCTTGATGATTTCGGTCGGTGCGCTTGCAGCTTGTGTCGGGACAGGGGCGGCTTGGCTTATTGCGCGGTACGACTTTCCGTTGTCGCGTTGGTTAGAATGGCTGCTGTTGTTGCCTTTGGCGATCCCAGCCTATGTGGGCGCTTACGCTTTGGTAGATTTTCTAGAGTACGCAGGCCCTGTGCAGACCGGATTACGTGAAATTTTTGGCTGGGAGACCTCGCGCGATTATTGGTTCCCAGAGATCAGATCGATGGGTGCCGCGATTGTCGTCTTGGCGGCATCTCTGTTTCCTTACGTTTATATCTTGGCGCGCGCTGCGTTTCGCGAGCAACCGGGGGCGGTCGATGAAGTTTCGCGTTCGCTGGGCGCCGGGGCTTTGGGTCGCTTTTGGCGTGTTGGTATGCCATTGGCGCGTCCCGCCATCGCGGCAGGCGCTGCAATTGTCATGATGGAAACCGTGAATGATTTTGGCACCGTGGATTATTTCGCCGTTCAAACGCTTACCACGGGCATCTTTAATGTCTGGCTGGAAAGTCACAACGTTGGCGGGGCTGCGCAGATTGCATCGGTGATCCTCGTGCTGGTGATTTTCTTGGTGACCTTGGAAAAGGTCAGCCGCCGCAAGATCAAATTCTTTAACCTGTCCAACCGCCACCGGCCGGTGGATCGTGTGCGGCTGAAAGGTGGCGCAGCAATTGCAGCTAGTTTTGCCTGCATTTTGCCCTTCGCGATAGGATTTGTTTTGCCTGTTTCAGTGTTATTGAGCCACGCTTTAAATAACCCAGAAAGCTGGACGGACGCGGGGCTGATCCGCGCGCTGGGGAATACGTTGACGGTTGGCGGTATTGCGGCTGTGGTGACGGTTCTGGCCGGGGTCTTTCTGGTTTACGGGGTTCGCCTCTCTGGGCGTGCGCTTCCTCGCCTGTTGTTGCCAGTGACGACGATTGGCTATGCCGCACCGGGCGCAGTTCTTGGTGTAGGTATCCTGATCCCATTAGCCTTCTTAGATCACCGATTGGCGGACCTTATTGAAAGCATCACCGGCGAACGCGCGGGACTTCTGTTGACGGGTTCGGCCTTTGCGTTGGTTCTGGCTTATTGCGTGCGATTCTTTGCCATCGGGCAGGGGGCCGCAGACGCTGCTATGGGGCGTGTATCCCCGAGCTTGGAAATGGCTGCACGCTCTTTGGGGCGCACAAGGGCACAAACCCTGCGTGAGATCTATTTCCCTTTGATCAAGGGCTCGATTGGCTCTGCATTGCTGCTGGTGTTTGTGGATTGCGTGAAAGAACTTCCTGCAACCATGTTGTTGCGCCCATTCAACTACGAGACGCTTGCCACGCGTGTGCACGACCAGGCCAGCTTGGAAAATCTTGGAGATGCCAGCCCGGGCGCGCTTTTGATTGTGATGGTTGGGTTGTTGGCGGTGCTTTTACTCGCACGCGCCAACCGCTGAGGCATTTAGCTACTTAGAGCGAAATCCCAATAGAGATCGCGCGCGCGCTGCGTGATAGGAGCTGTTCCAAACTTGCGATCTTGGAACGTGTCGACGGGCATGACTTTGGCGATATTGCCGGTGCAAAAGATCTCGTCAGCGGTTTCGAAGTCCGCAATGGTCATTTTGACCTCGTTAACTTCAATACCATCCGCGCGCAAAAGGCCGATAACCCGTTGACGGGTGAGCCCGTTTAGGAAGCACCCGTTTGGCACCGGAGTGAAGACAACGCCGTCTTTCACTGCAAAGACATTGGTCGACGCGGTTTCAGCGACATTGCCGTCGATGTCCATCGACAACGCATTGGAAAAGCCGCGTGCTCGGGCCCAGGCCATGATCCGTCCGTTGTTGGCATAAAGTGATCCCGCTTTGGCCTCGGTCAGGGCCATATCCTGCCGTGGGCGGCAGTAGGGGGCAACGGTCAGTGAAAAGCCTTCCGGCTTTGGCATCGCCAAAGGTTCAATGCAGACAGAAAAGGCCGTGGAGTCAGGATCAAGATCGATGATACCCGGCGTGCTTTCCGTCGCCCACATCATCGGGCGAATATATAGCTCTGCATCATCGGCGTAGGTTGCAACACCTTCTTTCACGATCTCCATGATTTCGTCGCCGGTCACCTTGGTGTTCATTCCCAAGGCTTCTGCCGAGCGCACCAATCGATGGCAGTGCCCTTCAAGATCCGGCATCACACCTTGAAACTTGCGCGCTCCGTCAAAAACCTGTGAGCCAAGCCAAGTCACGTGATCTGCGGCCCGAATGACCGCCACGTTCCCGTCTTGCCAAGTTCCATCAAAGTACGTGCGAACGTCATTGCTAAGCGCCATGAACCCCTCCTCAATCGCTTATTTATCTGATGATAAGCGCAGAGTGAGAGGGGGCTGCAAGTCGCTATTGCGAAAAGAAATATTGTTTCGTTAACCAGCGCTTTTACGGTGCAAAGGTTGCTGGTTTTGGCCATGCCGGGCAACCAATTTCTTCTGACCTTTGGCCGTCGGTATTTTTGATGCGGGTTGGGGCGCATTCATGTCCTGAAGCGCCGGAAAAAGAATCTGCAATTCTTCAAGTTGTTCCGGTGCCAAGGTCTGCATGGCTTCCGCACCAGTCAGCAGACTTTCTGTCGGAGCACCCTCAGCAAAGATAATTTGGTGATTTTCCAGCAGCAAGTGGTGATAGGTCACGGATTGTACGTCTTCGTCGACAAAAATCCCGGGTAGATCCGTGAGACGAATGGCTGAGATAAGCACCTCTGGCGCGCCAAACATGCGCTCTGCGATTTTGGATGTGATGAGCATACGGTGCTGACGTGAAACCAGAAGGTCGCGGTGTGGCAGACCTTCACCCAATGCGCCCGCCGAAATACGAACCGGATAAAGTTTTGGGTTTTCTTGAAGTTCATCCAAGCCTAACTGTCGGCTCATATTCAACATAAGTGGTTTTGGCGTGCCATCGCGCGTGATCACAGTGTCGCCTGCAATCAAAGCTTCGACCGGTTTCGTACCCTCCAATGTGTCAATCATTGTGCCGGATGCAAAACAAACCACATCGGAATAAGACCAGCCAACCGTGTGGCTTTGATAGCTGCCCAGTGTTGCTCCGACGGTGAATTCTGATCCTGGTAGGGGAGAGAAATACCAGCCACCATCGCTTGTATGGAAGAAATTAAAAGTTTCGACATGGTCGTTGCCATCGACATCAGTAAAGCTGATTTGGATCGAATAGGGTTGGCTATTTGTGCCATTAAAGGCGCCGCCATCGATCGAAACACGTTCATCGCTGTCCAGATAGCCTTCGGCGTTTCCATCGTCATCTTCATACACGGCGGTGAACGACTCATTATAAGTCGCACGGTATCCAGTTCCGCTCCAGCGGAAGACTTCCATCGTGGTTTGGGGCATGCTCTTGCCTTATGGTTTGGTCGTCTTTTACGATCTTTGGAATAAAATATAGTTAATGTTGCCAATTTGATCAAGAATATCATGGGATTGTTGGTAAACGGCGATATGACTTGATGCATCAAATGGAGAGATCGAGTGGGGTATTGGTTGGTGCGAACTTTAGCCTTTAAAACTGCAGCGTTAGTGTCACTTGCAGTCAGTGTGAGGGCCGTAGCCTCGCAAATCGCAGCGCTGGTTGTGTTACTTGCGGGCGTGTCTAGCGCTCAAGCACAGTCTGAAAAAATCTATGTATTTGGCAACAGTTTGATCAATCATGCCTCTGACACGGAAAAAACCGCGGTGCCTTATTGGCTGGGGTACCTGGCCGAGAAACGTGGTCAGAGCTTTGAACTTGATGGGCAATCCGGCTTTCTAAGAAATCTTCCAAAGGAACTGCCGCCGAGGGCCAACTGGGGGTTTTCGACTGTAAACTCTGCCTGGCCACGCACGATCCGCGCGTTTGAAGATGTGGGATATGACACGATCGTCTTTAACCCTACGAATTTTATCCAATATCAGGCTGCAGACCTTCCCTATGAATCGGACAATCCCAATGAGGAAACGCCTTTGTCTGTGACTGTAACGCTGCTTAAAGCGGTCGCAGAAGGCAAAAGGGTGATCACCTATGAAGGGTGGGCGGACATGGCGCCGTTTTTGCGCAGTTTCCCGCCAAACAACCGACGCCTGCGTAAATACCACACATTCAATTCCGAAGATTTTCACGATTGGCACGTTGATTATGTCGCTGCGATCAAAAAGGAATTGCCTGATATGCGCGTCGACCTGGTACCCGTTGCGCGCATCCTTGCGCGCGCTTTTCTGGAAACAGGCCTTAAAGATATCCCGGTTGAGGCGCTTTATTCTGATGACGCACCGCATGGCACGCCATCGTTGTATTTTTTGGCGTCAATCCCAACTTATCACGCGTTGTTTGAGGATCTTCCAATGGCCGCAGATGTGCCTTCAGACGTCCACCCGTTGATAGCTGAAAACTTTGATGCCTTTGCAAAAATCGTTCGATCTGAGATGCCACATCTGCAAGCCTGGGTGCCACAACAATCCGAAACGCGTCAATCAGAGAACGCTGCGCAGACCACCGCATCTATTGATGAACGCGGAAGCACACCGGCTTTGGGCTATGGTTTAAACGGGATCGCGGATTGGTCGACGCAGATGCCTTTCGTTGATATTTTTAAAACCGCGCGGCAATGGGTCGGCCATTTACCAGGTCAATTTGGTGGCTGGGAAGAGGCGGATTTGCGCGAAGGTGGCCATTTAGATGCGTATGGCTGGCCCATGCGTATCCCTGCTGAGCTGACAAAAATCGAAACCTTCATGATGACGGATTTTCCAGAGGATGCTGCTCAACATGCTGGCATCTATCGCCTGACCTATGAGGGCACTGGTAAAGTGGATATTGGCGGCCGCGCCCGTGCACTTCGCTATGGTGAAAAAGAAATTTGGTTCCGTTTTTCGCCCGGCGATGGGTTACTGGGGGTGTCCATAAGTGAAACCGATCCGGAAGGCACCGGCGATTATGTGCACAATATTTCTGTTGTCCGAGAAGATCAGATCCCTCTGTTTGAGACTGGCGCGCCGTTTAACCCTGAATGGTTGGCCGCGGTGAAAAATGTACGTCTGCTCCGCTTCATGGATTGGATGAGCACCAATGGGTCTGAAAAACGCACTTGGGCGGATCGCGCCCAAATAGATGACTATTCCTATACTCATCGTGGCGTGCCGATGGAGGTTATGGTCGAGCTTTCCAACCACATCGGTGCGGATCCCTGGTTTAACATGCCGCATATGGCCGATGACGACTATGTGGCGCAGTTTGCAGGCTATGTTGCTTCAGATCTCGCATCTGGCTTGGTGGCTCATGTTGAGTATTCCAACGAGGTCTGGAATTTCCTGTTCCCACAAACCCATTGGGCCGTCGAGCAGGCAGAGACGCTTTGGGGTGAAAACCCCGATGGCGATGCCTGGATGCAGTTCTATGGTGTCCGTTCAGCTGAGGTGGCCAAGATTTGGTCTGATGCATTTGCAAGCGATATGACCCGGTTGAAAAGGATCATGGCAACTCATACCGATTGGCCGGGGCTGGAACACGGCGTGCTGGAAGCTCCATTGGCGACCAAACGAGGCGGGGGGCGGCCTGCAGAGATGTTTGATGCTTATGCCGTCACCGGGTATTTCGGTCATGAATATGGATCTGATGAAAAAGCACAGGAAGTGCTTGGTTGGATCGAAGAAAGTCAGGCAGCAGGTCAGGGTTACCAGAAGGCGATTGGGCGCATTACCAAAGACATTCGCGCGCATAGCCTGAAAGAGCTTACGCAGACGTCTTGGCCTTATCATGCTGACATCACTCAGAAATATGATCTGGATTTGATGATGTATGAAGGTGGCACACATCTTGTGGGTGTGGGCGATTGGACCGGGAATGAGGAACTGACCGAGTTCTTCCTAGCGCTGAACTATAGCCCAGAAATGGCACAGATCTACAATACGCTACTTGACGGCTGGAATGCTGTAGGAGGGCAGGTCTTTAATGCCTTTGTCGATGTGGCTCAGCCCACGCGCTGGGGCAGTTGGGGCACGCGTCGCCATTTGATGGATCGCAACCCACGCCTTGATGCGTTGGAAGCCTATAACGCTGCCGGCGCCTCGTGGAGCGACACGCGTCAGGCCTCTGATTTTGCAAGCGGTGTGGCGTCATTTGGAACGGAGCAGGATGATCTTGCGGAAGGCTCGGATCGAAGCGACATTTTGTTGGGAGGCGATGGAAATGACGAGTTTCTGCCGCAAGGTGGTATCGATTATCTGCATGGTGGTGCAGGCGATGATCACGTTGTTCTGAAGGGCTTTCTTGAAGAGTATCAGTTTTCGTCACAAACAGGTCGGATCATCGCGGTCTCGCCCCATGGCAAGGCTAACCTCTATGGCATTGAAACCCTTGGTTTCTCTCAGATGCCAGACGTAATTATCCCAACTTCAAATCTGTTTTGAAATCGACAGATCTAGGGATTCCCGCGCAATCAATTCTGCGCCTTTTCGGCAGTCAAATCGATCCAAAATACGTGCGCGGCCTGCTTTGCCCAATTGCATCGTGTCTTTTGGCGATGTGGCCAAAAGCTGAATCGCTGCAGCCAGCGCGCGTGGATTTTGCGGTTCGGTCAGCAGGCCATCAATGCCATGCCGGATCAATTCTGGAACACCCCCTGCATTGGTGCCAATCGTGGGCACTTCGCAGGACATGGCCTCCATATAGGCCACCCCAAGGGGTTCGTGCCAAGAGGCCAAAACAAACAGGTGGGCTTCAAGCAAATTGCGACGGACTTCTTCTGCGCTGATTGCACCGAGTAAGGTCACTGCTGATCCCAGATCTAGCTCGGCAATCTTGTCTTCCAACACCTTTCGAAAGCCAGATCCGCCGTCATCGTCTTCGCCGGCGATTTTAAGACGAACATCAATGCCTTTGTCGCGCAGGGTTTTCACTGCATCAATCAAGTCTTGATGGCCTTTTACAATATTGAGCCGCGCACAGGAAAAGAGGTGCAACGGCTCTTTGCCTGTATAGGTTTGGTAAGGGATGTCGCGGGTCAGCACATTTGGATCAACGCCCATCGGCTGCACAAAAACACGTTTGGGTTTGTCGGCCCCAAGCTGGGCAGGCAGCAATGCGTTGAGTTTTTCGGTGATCACAGTGGCGAATTTCGCATGGCGCCATTTCAACCGCTGGCCGGGACCATAGTCAGACATCGGCCCATGCAACGTCAGACTATAGCTTGGTCCGCCCATACGTTGGGCGAGCATCGCCACGAGGGCCGCGCGTCCACAGGAATGGGCGTGTATATGTGTCACTCCCTGACGGCGGCAGCTTTGCCATAGCAGGCGCGCTGCAGCTGATGTCATAGCGATGTCACGACCCAATTCTTTGCCTTCGCGCAAAACGTCTCTGGCATAAGTGGTCGGTGCCACACTGAGCGCTGTTTTGGCCGCAGAAACGGCGTCAACGGCGCCCAAATATTCAGTGCGCGCCATGGCCTCTTCTGACCATTTATGGGCAATCAAACCTTTTGGGGGTGGGCGGGTGCTGAACAGGGACACAGCGATGCCCATCCGTTCGAGCGCCATGATTTCGCGCCAAAAGAAAATATGGGTCTGGCCAGGGAATTCGGGTATCAAATAGCCAATTCTGGGCGAAGTCGTCACAGCAGATGCTCGATGTATTGTTTGTTTTTCATTCGCGGTAAACGCGTGCTAATAGGTTAGCATATCAGGCAAAATAAGCCGAGCAGAAAGACGCCAAATGGCAGAGCACGCTATGAAAACCAGCATTATCATCCCCGCCAACAATGAAGAGGCTTGGATTGCGGCCTGTTTAGAGGCGGTTCTGGGCTCTGAAAGATTAGAACAAGCGCAGATCATTGTAGTGGCCAATGGTTGCACCGATCGCACGGTTGAAATCGCAAACCGCTATGTGAAATTGGCCGAGGCCAAAAAGTGGGAAATGCTGGTGATCGACCTTTCGATTGGCGACAAGCTTCATGCGTTGAATGTTGGGGATCACCGCGCCGTTGGCGACAATCGTGTTTATCTGGATGCGGATGTGCAGGTATCGACTCGCGTCTTGTATCAGATCGAACGCGCTTTGGATCGCGAAGAACCAGCATGGGCCAGCGGTAAAATGCAGATGGCCGCCGGGACGCGTATCAGTCGCGCCTATGGCCGGTTTTGGTCGCGGGTGCCCTTTATGGCGAAATCTGTTCCGGGATCGGGGCTTTTTGCCGTGAACCAAGCGGGGCGCGATAAATGGGGTGAATTCCCCAATATTATTTCCGACGACATGTATGTGCGTCTTTTGTTTAAACCCCGCGAACGGTTTGGCGTGCCTGGTACCTATGTATGGCCGATTGCGGAAGGATTGAAAAACCTCGTGAAAGTGCGTCGCCGGCAAAATAATGGCGTCGCACAAATCGCGGAGCGCTATCCACATCTGTTAAAAAACGAAGACAAAGGCAGTTTTGACAGAGGCCAATTGGCTTCGGTGGCCCTAAACTATCCGTTTAGTTTCTGTGTCTATGCTTTCGTAGCGTTGATGGTGCGCTTTACAAAAGACCAATCTGGCTCTGATTGGAGCAGAGGGCGATGAGCGAACAAAACGCATCCACAGATCCAGCTCAGGGCCGCCTGCAACGGCTGTTGCGCGGGCAGGGGCTTGGGGCGAAGGCCATGCGGGGCGGAGCTCTGACCATTTTAGGATTTGGTGGAAGCCAATTCCTGCGCTTGATCTCGAATTTGATCCTGACGCGCATTCTGTTTCCAGAAGCCTTCGGTTTGATGGCTTTGGTCTATGTCTTCATGCAGGGGCTCAACAATTTTTCTGATGTGGGTGTGACGCCCGCAATCATGCAAAGCAAACGTGGTGATGATCCTGATTTTCTGAACACAGCTTGGACGATGCAGATTATCCGTGGGTTTACCCTTTGGATGGTCACCTTTGTGATTGCAGCACCTGCCGCGCAATTCTTTGAGGCGCCGCTCCTTGCACACCTCTTGCCTGCCGTCGGGGTGACGTTGTTCATTTCAGGGTTCAATCCCACCCGGTTAGACACTGCAAACCGCCACCTTCAATTTGGTCGATTGACCGTTATTGATCTTTGTTCTCAGGCTTTTACAACCATTGTAGCGATTGTGGCTGCAATCGTTTTGGAAAGCGTTTGGGCGCTGGTTATCAGTGGTATCGTTGGCGCGGTGTTGCAGCTGATCTTGTTAAACCGGTTCTTACCTGGGATCCGCAATCGCCTGCGTTGGGAAAAAGCAGCCGTTAGCGAGCTCTTTAACTTTGGCAAATGGGTATTCCTTAGCACCGCGGCAGGGTTCTTCCTGAGCCAAGGGGACAAGATTATTCTGGGTAAGTTCCTCTCCGTCGAAACGCTGGGGATTTACAATATCGGCTTTTTCCTAGCTGGCTTCCCATTGTTGATGGGCGGAACCGTGATCCGGCGCATCTTGATCCCGATCTATCGCGAACGCCCCCCCGGCGAGTCCCGTGAGAATTTTCTGAAATTGCGCAAAATGCGGTTTGTGCTATCTGGTGGCTTGCTGGCGGCGCTGGGCGTTTTGGCCGTGGTGTCAGGCTGGTTGATCGATGTGTTGTACGATCCGCGCTACATTTTGGCGGGTGGCATTTTGCTGCTGGTTGCCTTTGCACAGCTACCGCAATTGATTGTTTTAACTTACGATCAAGCCGCTTTGGCCAGTGGGGATTCACATCGGTTTTTTGTACTGAACCTATGTCGTATGGTATGTTTGATTGCTGGTCTTTGGATTGGTGTGGTGACCTATGGTTTGGCGGGGGCCTTGATTGGCCAGGGTCTTGGGATGGTTGTGGTCTATCCGGTCGTGGTTTGGCTGGCGCGACATCACAAAGTTTGGGACCCGCTGCATGATCTGGTTTTTGCGGTATTTGGTGTTGCGCTTCTGGTATTGGCGCTTTGGGTAAATGCTTCATTTGTAAGCGATTTATTCGCCCTAAATTCGCCTTGATCTGACCAAGTTGACGCTAGGTTTATGCACTAGCTCTTATCCCAAGAGTCCAGCAAGTGCACCAAAGTCTGGGCGAAGGCATCGATGATCGAGTGGAAAATGGTTGAAAATCAAGCGTCTGATTACTGGACAGAAAACGATATTGCTATCGTAGGCATGGCGGCCCATTTGCCGGGTTCTGCCACGTTGGATGAATATTGGACCAATCTTCGTGATGGGGTCGAATGTATCACGCAACTCACCGATGAAGAGTTGATTGAAGCGGGCGAAAGCCCTGCGCGATTGAAGCATAAAAACTACGTTAAATCTGCCGCCGTCCTGAAGGATTTTGAAAAGTTTGATGCGGAGTTCTTTGGTCTGAGCCCGAAAGAAGCGGCGATCATGGACCCTCAGCATCGCCAATTTCTGGAAGTCAGCTGGGAAGCGTTGGAAAACGCGGGCCATATGCCTGAAAACGTGGAAGGTCCAATTGGGGTCTTTGGCGGCTGTGGCATGGGCAGCTATTTCTATTTTAATCTCTGCTCCAACCGCGATTTGGTCGATAACACAGGCATGTTCCTGTTGCGCCATACCGGCAATGACAAAGATTTCCTTACAACGCGTCTCAGCCATATCTTGGATCTAAAAGGGCCTAGCCTTTCTGTTCAAACGGCCTGTTCCACGTCTTTGGTCGCGACACATTACGCCATTCAATCCCTGTTGAATGGGGAATGTAATATGGCCTTGGCTGGCGGAGTTACCATCGAGTTGCCTCACAAACGCGGCTATGTTTTCGAAGACGGCGAAATCCTGTCCCCGGATGGCCATTGCCATGCCTTTGATCACCGTGCACAGGGCACCGTGTTTGGCAGCGGGGCAGGGGTCGTGGTGTTGCGCCGCATGAGCGATGCGTTGGCGGACGGTGATCATATTTGGGCTGTGATCCGTGGGTCTGCGGTGAATAATGATGGATCTGCCAAGGCTGGTTACCTAGCACCATCTGTGGATGGGCAAGCCAATGCAATTGCGGATGCTTTGGCAATAGCGGATGTGCCGGCGGACACGATCGATTACGTTGAATGCCATGGTACCGGGACCTATTTGGGGGACCCGATTGAAATTGCCGCCCTCACCGAAGCGTTCCGTGAAACCACCGATGAGGCAGGGTTCTGCCGTGTGGGTTCTGTGAAAACCAATATCGGACATCTGGATACAGCAGCAGGTGCTGCAAGCCTGATCAAAGCCTCACTGGCGTTAAAAAACACGCAGCTTCCGCCTAGCCTCGGTTATGAAAAACCAAATCCAGCGATCGATTTTGAAACGAGCCCGTTTAAAGTGAATGACATGCTGCAAGGCTGGAGCTCGCACAAGGGGCCTCGACGCGCAGGCGTGAACTCTTTGGGTGTGGGAGGCACGAATGCCCATGTCGTGTTGGAAGAAGCAACTGCGCGCCCTGCTTCCGAAGAATCTGACTGGCCATTCCAATTGCTGGCCATTTCTGGTCGCACAAACAAAGCCTTAGATGCCAATGTTGCCGCATTGGCAGCGCATTTGCGCGCTCACCCTGATCAAAATCTCGCTGACGTGGCTTATACTTTGCAAAAAGGCCGCCGCGCATTTGAAAAGCGCCGGGTGGTTGTTGCCAGATCGCATAAAGAAGCGGCTGATCTGTTGGACGAAAATGATCCGCGCCGTGTCTTTAGCCATGCAGCAGACCAGTCTGATCCTGACGTCATCTATATGTTCCCGGGTGGTGGGGCGCAGCATGTTCAAATGGCGCGTGATCTCTATGAAACTGAGCCAACATTTCAAGAATGGATGGATCGTGGCTTAGATATTCTGGCAACAAAATCAGACCTCAATGCGCGGGCATTTTGGCTGGCCGAAGGGATCAGCCAAGAAGACGCCGAGCGCGAGCTTTTGCGCCCGTCGGTGCAACTGCCGCTGATTATGATCTGTGAACATGCCTTGGCTCAACTGTGGATGAGCTGGGGGGTGAAACCTGCGGCTCTGGTGGGGCATTCCATGGGTGAAAACACTGCCGCATGTTTGGCAGGAGTCATGTCATTTGAGGATTGCATTGGCCTAGTATTACTACGCGGCCAATTGTTTGAAACCGTACCGGCTGGGGGCATGCTGTCGGTGCCTTTGTCCCGCGGAGATCTGGCACCTTATCTGAGTGATGATATTGATATCGCAAGCGAAAATGCCACTGAACTGACTGCAGTCTCAGGCTCAAATGCAGCGTTGGATGCGCTACAAGCCAAGCTGGAAAAGGACGACATTCAAGCGCAGCGGATTGCCATCAATATTGCTGCGCACTCACGCATGTTAGATCCCATTCTGGATCAATTTGGCGAATACCTGCGCAGCATTTCATTGCAGGCGCCGCACACGCCGATCATTTCCAACCGCACCGGCCAGCCTTTGTCGGCTGAGCAGGCCACGGATCCAAACTACTGGGTCGAACATTTGCGCGGTACCGTTAGGTTTGCCGACTGTATCGGCGCACTGGCTGATGTGCCGGGCCGCATTTTCCTAGAGGTCGGACCGGGCAAAGCCCTGAGCTCGCTTGCAGGCATGCATCCATCTGTCGGCCCAGGCAAAGCGATTTCCTCGCTGCGCCATCCTGATCAGGAAATCGAAGACGATCTATACTTCATGAGCGTTTTGGGCCGCCTTTGGGCCAATGGGGCTACATTTGACTGGGCGCAGATTTGGGGAGAAGCGCGCCGCAATAAAGTGATCCTGCCAAGCTATCAGTTCCAGCGCACATCCTACTTCATTGAACCCGACACAAGCCATGCACCCGTCGCCCAAGATTTGATGCGGACAGAGGCTCCCAAGGATTGGGGTTATCGACCGGTTTGGACACCTAAACTGGCAGAATATGACTTGGACGCGTTGGAAGACCTAACGCTGAGTGATCCTCAGTCTTGGTTGATCTTCGTGGATGAGGGCGGAGTCGGTTCCCAGATCGCTCAAAAACTACGGCAAGCTGGTCATACGGCAGTCGAGGTCACAAGCGGCGACGCCTTCGGGAAGCTGTCAGAAACCCAATATTCTCTGTCCCCTGAACGAGGGCGGGAAGGGTATGATCAGCTGTTAAAAGAGCTGATTTCAAAAGGGCAGGCCCCAAATCGTATTTTGCATATGTGGTTGTTGACTGAAGCTGAAACTTTCCGCCCAGGAAGCAGCTTTTTCCATCGCAATCTAGAGCAGGGCTTTCATTCGCTCATGTTCCTGGGGCAAGCGATCATTGATGAAAACTTGCCACAGCCTGTTCATGTGACCTGTGTCACCAATGGGGCCGCCTCTTTGGGAGCAAATCCATTGAGCTATCCCGAAAAGGCCGCGGTACGCGGGCCATTGGGGGTGATCCCACGTGAAGTGCCCGGCATGACCTGTGCCTCTATTGATGTGACATTGGATGCTCATTTGGCGGATCGGTTGATCGAAGATTTGATTGCCGACCCGCGCTCTTATCAAGCGGGGTATCGCGGCAACAAACGGTTTGAACTTTCCCATAGGCCAGTTGCATTGGATGTCGAAACGGCAATGCAGTGGGATAAGGATAAAACCTATTTGATCACCGGTGGCTTCGGCGGCATCGGCATCACTATGGCACGAGAAATGTTGTCGGTTGGTGCGAACGTGGCCTTGCTTGGTCGTTCCGAATTGCCCGAGCGTGACGAATGGCTGAAAATTACGTCGTTCAGTGGTGAAAACAATAAGGTGGCGCGGAAAATCAAACTTGTTCAAGAGCTTGAACAACTGCGCGGTCAGTTGAAAATCGTAAGTGGTGATGTCTGTAACGTGGCTGATATGAAAGCTGCCATTGCCGAAGTGCAAGACAGTTTCGGCGCGATCCATGGTGTGATCCATGCTGCAGGTGCCATTGATGACGGGCCGCTTTTGACAAAAAGCACAGCACAGGTTGAAGACGTCCTTGCGCCCAAAATCCACGGCACAATGGTTTTAGACCATCTCTTTGAAGATGGCGACCTAGAGTTTCTAACGTTGTTTTCATCAACGTCGACTGTCCTCGCCCCAGCGGGACAGGTTGACTATGTGGCCGCGAATACGTTCTTGAATGCCTATGCGGATAGCCGCAAAAACGACGCGACCCAAGTTACCGCTGTCAATTGGGGCATTTGGGCAGATGTTGGGATGGCTGCGGATAGCATTGCCGATCGACAGGCTCCCGAACAGCCTGCACCCGCGCGTGATGTTGATGCGGCCTCGCTGCAGCAAGTTCAGATTGAACACGACGGGACAATTGTATTTTCACTGTCTGTGACAACCGAAAACTGGTGGATGTTGGATCAACACCGCACAAAATCAGGTGACGCGATTTTCCCCGGGACGGGCTATTTAGAGCTGATTTCTGAGGCGATGCAGGTCCTGGATGAAACCGCGGCCTATGAGGTGCGTGAACTGACCTTCCTGCGCGCGCTGCATGTTGAAGATGGTGTTGAGAAAACGATCCAACTAAAGCTGCGCCCAGATGAGGCTGGCTATGGCGTCGAAGTGCTGTCTGATCACAAAGATGCTTTTGTGCGACATGCTGAAGGGCGGGTATCTATGGTGGCTCTGCCAGCGCCGCAGCCCTTCGATTTAGTCGCTCTTCAGGCTCGGGTAGCTAAACCCAAAGTCGCTTTGTCTGGTCATTTGACTAGCTTGCAAGAAGCACATTTGAAATTTGGAGCGCATTGGAATGTTCTGCGCTCAACGGCGTTGGGAGATGGCGAAGGGATCGCAGAGCTTTCGCTTTCTGACGATCTTGTGGATGACGTGAAATCACTGCCTTTGCATCCAGGGCTTTTGGATCTGGGCACCGGTTGGGCCATGGCGCTGATCGATGGTTATCAAGCAGAACGTCTGTGGGTGCCTGTGAATTATTCAGCGCTACGTCACTACGGTCAGTTGCCATCCAAAATCGTAAGCTGGGTTAAAAACGTACGAGGCTCTTCTGAAGAAGGCAGCGCCAGTTTTGATGTGGTTCTGGCGGATATGACAGGCAATGTCTGTGTTGAAGTCGACGGACTGTCGATCCGCCGATTAGACGGGCCATTTGATGCAAAAGACTTGCCTGCTCCGAGTGCTGCGGAGCTGGTCTACGCTGCGCAAACGCAGTCACCGGTCCTGTCGGCGAACGAGCTGCGATTGCAGCATAATTTGACCCAAGGCATCACCTCGTCAGATGGCGCGCAAGCGCTGCGCTGCGCATTGGGGCGTTACCTTTCAAATGTGATTGTCAGCTCGTTGGAACTGAACGGGTTAAAAGCGCAGGTCGATCAACAATCATCAGAAACAGACAGTTCAACCGAAGGCTTTGAACGCCCCGATCTGGATACCGATTTCGTAGCACCACGCAATGATGTCGAGCGGACTTTGACCGGTTTTTGGCAAGATCTATTGGGTATCGAAGAAGTTGGCGTCCAAGATAACTTCTTTGATCTAGGCGGTCACTCATTGATCGCAGTGCGTCTGTTTGCAATGGTCAAAAAGGCCTATCGCACCGAATTTCCAATTTCGATACTGTTCGAAGCACCGACCGTTGAAAAATGTGCGGCTTTGATCATCGAGCGGATTGGTGATCAGGCAAAAAGCGATGCAGATACCCCGGTCAAATCCGAAGCAATTGCACCGAAAAGCCGATACACGCACATCGTACCAATGCATCAGGCGACCAACAGCCAAAAGGCACCGTTTTTCCTAGTGGCGGGCATGTATGGCAACGTGTTGAACCTGCGCCATCTCGCGCATTTGATCGGCGCGGATCGTCCGTTTTATGGATTACAGGCACGCGGATTGTTTGGTGATGTTGCCCCGCATGATGATCTTGTGGAAGCGGCCACCGACTATTTGCAGGAGCTGCGCCAAGTACAGCCTCACGGCCCCTATATGCTAGGCGGATTTTCAGGCGGCGGGCTTACTGCCTATGAAATGGCCCGTCAGCTAAAAGAGCAAGGTGAAGAAGTGTCATTGGTGGTAATGCTGGATACGCCATTGCCGCAACGCCGTGCACTGTCCAAGAAAGACCGGCTTAAAATTCAATGGCTTGCGTTGAAAGAAGGCGGATTTGGCTATTTGCTTAAATGGGCCAAAAACCGAGTTCTTTGGGAAATTAATAAGCGCCGTCAACCGGAACTCACAGAGGAGGAAGGTGCGCAATTCCATAATGCGGAAATTGAAGCGGCCTTTTATCGTTCTCTGCCTAAGTACCAGGTCCAGCCATGGAAAGGGCGGGTTGCCCTATATCGTCCACCGCTAGTGGGCAAATGGCAGGTCGCTCAGGACCGCTGGGTGAATTCTGAACGTACATATGTGATGGCTGACAATGACTGGGGTCAATTTGTGCCAGATCTGCACGTGACCGAAGTTCCAGGGGATCATGACAGCATGGTGCTTGAGCCCAACGTCCGCGTTTTGGCAGCCCATATTCGCAAAGAAATCGAGAAGGCAGAGCGCGGTAAAGCGGTCATTCTGCCTTTCCGGCGCGCGGCGGAGTAAGCCATGGACCAGAAAACCATCCTGACCATTATTCTGAATTATAAAACTGCGGATATGACCTTGAAAGCTGCCGCAGCCGCCGTTGCGGAAATGTCTGATGTTCAAGGGAAAATCCTGATCGTCGATAATGATAGTCAGGACGGTTCTTTTGAGGCGCTTGTCGCAGGCGTTAAAGACTATGGTTGGTCCGCAGATCGGGTTGAAGTGTTGCAATCTGGAGAGAATGGCGGATTTGGCGCGGGGAATAACTTTGGCATTCGCCACGGGCTTAGGAACGGTATTGGTGGCCGCGCCCCGGACTATATTTATATCCAGAACTCTGATGCATTCCCCCATGATGGGGCCATTGCCGCACTATTTGATCATTTGGAAACGCATCCAAAGACCGGCATGGCTGGCAGTTATATTCATGGCCCAGATGGGGCGCCGCATTTGACGGCATTTCGATTCCCTTCGGTGGCTTCAGAATTGGAAGGCGCAGCAAAGTTTGGGCCGATCTCGCGATTGTTGAAACATGCGATTGTGCCTTTGCCTATTCCGGAGACAACTCAACAAGTCGATTGGGCGGCCGGTGCATCTGTGATGATCCGCCGAGAAGTACTTGAAGAGATAGGGCTTTTTGACGAAACCTTCTTTTTATACTTTGAGGAAACCGATCTTTGCCTGCGCGCGCAACGCGCTGGCTGGGCATTGGATTATGTGCGCGCAAGCGAAGTCGAACATATTGGCTCCGTATCGACAGGTATGAAAACTTGGGAACGCATCCCGACCTTTTGGCTTGATTCACGGCTGCATTATTTTGTGTCCAACCATGGGGCGGGCTATGCCGCATTGGCAACGTTTGCGCATTTAATGGGCGGCTCGATCGCTCAGCTGCGTGCACTCTTGCAAGGTAAGTCCACAGGACAGCCCAAATATTTCCTCATTGATATGGCAAACCATGCATTGAAAGCCGTGTTGACCGGAAAGGTCAGACGGCCAAGGAATGTGATTTTTCCCAATGGTGACAGGCCGTTGAAGGGAGCATAGCAATGGGTTTGGATCAGGTCGTGGTATCGTCAAAACAGTCAGCCGTATTGATCGGGAACGAGTCGCTTCTGATTGAATGCGCAAAACTTTGGCGCGCGCCCGGTCACGAAATTGCCTCTATTGTCACGCGCAATCAGGATATCGCTGACTGGGCAAAGGCCGAAAACCTTCCTGTTTTGGCCCATGATGGTGCGCTGAAAGATATTGAACTTCCTGATGGGTTTGATTGGCTTCTAAGCATCGCAAATCTGCAAATGATTTCAGCGAAACAACTCGCCATGGCTACAAAAGGGGCGGTCAATTTCCATGACGGGCCTTTACCAACTTATGCCGGCTTAAATGCTCCGGTTTGGGCACGTATCAATGGCGAAGCAGAGCATGGTATCAGCTGGCACATGATCGAAGAGGCTGTTGATGAAGGCGACATTCTGGTGCAACGCCGGTTTTCGATTTCCGAAAATGATACGGCTTTGACACTGAACACGAAGTGTTTTGAAGCGGCGATCGATAGTTTCCCAGAGCTGATGTCGGCATTGACCACGGCAGAGTTGCCGCGACTACGTCAAGACCTGACAACTCGATCTTACTACGCCTTAGCGGATCGTCCGCTCGCTGGTGGGCGGTTGGACTTTAGCAAAACCCAAAAAGAATTGATTTCTTTGGTGCGGGGTCTTGACCACGGCACTTATTTCAACCCGTTAACCATGCCTAAGGTGCTGATTGATCAAGATATCTATTTGATCTCAAATGCCGAAAAATCTGCAGCCAAAGGGCAAGTCGGAGAGGTGCTGACCATCGACGGTTCATCAATTGATGTTGCCTGTGCAGATGGCGCGGTGCGCCTGTCGGGCCTTGCCGATCAAAACGGATTACCTATCAAAACCTTGCCTGTTTCTTTGATGGGGCAAGTGCTACCTGCTGTAAAAAACGGGGCGGCGACGGCGGATGCCCTTGGAGAGATTGCTAAATTTGAACCGTTTTGGCGCAAGGCTTTGGCGGGGTTCTTCCCAGCTCAATTACCATTCATTGAAAGCCAGACAGAGCCAGAAAGTTGGAAGACAGCGCAGATTTCGGCACTTGATGGGCTAACCACCGCGCAAAAGGTTGCAGCCGTTGGCATGTTTGCACAGTTTTCTGGCGCTGAAGTGGGAAGTTGCATTGCTTATGCTTCAACCGCACAAAGCGCGGCGTCTACATACCTCTCTGATTGGGTTCCACTCGGTTTTGAATGTGATCCGAAAACCAAAGTGTTGGCGTTCACAAACGTGATTTCAGACACATTGGCGGGCCTTGAGGCCAATCAAACTTTTGCACGCGATCTTATCGCACGGGCCCCAGAGCTATCCGAATTGGGCTTGCCGGATATCGCTGTGGTGTCTGATCCTGATACAGGACCGCTCGCTGGTGTTGCGCTGAATGTTATGCTTTCAGATAGCGGTTTGCGTTTACGGTATGATCAAAACCGGATCACCGACGCCCACGCCGACATGCTTGTCGCGCGTCTGGAGCTGGCATTGCAGGCTATGTCATCGCCAGATGAAACTCTTGGTCAGGTGGACCTTCTCCCATTTTCTGAGCGGGAAATGCTGTTAAACAGTTGGGTTGGTACAGATGTGCCCATTGATCCAACTCAAACCGTTGCCTCGGTCATCGCGGCGTCGGCACAACGCACCCCAGATGCGCCTGCATTGGTGTTTGAGCACCAGTCTCTAAGTTATGCCGAGCTTGAAACACGCGCCAATCAAACGGCCCATGTTCTGATGCAGCGCGGCGTTCAAAAAGGTGACATCGTTGGGGTTCATTGCCGGCGCTCTCTTGATTTTGTGGTGGCTTGTTTGGCTGTCATGAAAGCCGGGGCGGCCTATCTGCCTTTGGACCCCGGGTTTCCTGAGGATCGCATTGCCATTTATCTTGAGGATAGCGCTGCGAAATTTGTGATCTCGCAAAGCGCAATTGCCAAAGACCTTCCAAATTCTGACGCGGATGTTCTTTTGATTGATGCAGACCCTAGCATGGCTTCTGCTCCTCAGACAGAACCGGACCAAACCGCGACAGGTGGTGATCTTGCTTATGTGATATTCACATCGGGTTCGACTGGCCGACCAAAAGGCGTGATGGTTGAACATTCGAACGTCATCAACTTCTTTGCTGGTATGGATGAGCGTGTGAAAGCTGACCATCCAGCCACATGGCTTGCGGTCACCAGCCTCTCCTTTGATATTTCAGTTCTGGAGCTGTTTTATACCCTCTCACGTGGTCACAAGGTGGTCATTTCAGGCGATGAAAGCGCAACCCAAATCTCTGATGGCCCAATTGGTTCAGATGGGCAGGGGATGGAGTTCAGCCTTTATTACTGGGGCAATGATGATGGCGCAGGACGCGGTAAGTATCGTTTGCTGTTGGAAGGTGCACAATTTGCTGATGAAAACGGTTTCTGCGCGGTCTGGACGCCTGAACGGCACTTCCATGCCTTTGGCGGGCCTTATCCGAACCCATCCGTCACAGGCGCTGCAGTTGCTGGTGCGACCAAGAATATTGGCGTGCGGGCAGGCAGTTGCGTCGCCCCTTTGCACCATACGGCGCGGATCGCCGAAGAATGGGCCGTCATTGATAATCTGACCGACGGTAAAGCGGGCCTTGCTATTGCCAGTGGCTGGCAGCCAGATGATTTTGTCTTACGGCCAGAAAACACGCCACCTGAAAACAAAGCGGTGATGTTTGAGCAAATCAAAGACCTGCGTAAGCTTTGGCGCGGGGAAGCAGTAGAATTCCCACGCGCTGACGGCACGCTACATGCGGTGGTCACGCAGCCACGTCCGGTTTCTATGGAACCGGATATTTGGGTCACAACCGCGGGCAACCCAGAAACCTGGAAAGAAGCGGGCCGCAATGGCGCGCATATTTTGACCCACCTTTTGGGTCAAAGCATCGATGAAGTCGCAGATAAGATTAAGCTATACCACGCGGCTCTAAAAGAAGCGGGCTATCGACCTGCTGACTATAAAGTCACGTTGATGTTGCATACTTTCGTTGGGGATGATCTCGAAGAAGTTCGTGAAATCGCGCGTGAACCCATGAAAGACTACCTGCGCTCCGCCGCTGGATTGATCAAGCAATATGCCTGGGCTTTCCCTGCGTTCAAAAAACCAGAAGGAGTGAAGAACCCTTTTGAGCTGGATCTTGGTAGTCTCAACGAAGAAGAAATGGATGGTATCCTTGAATTTGCCTTCCTGCGGTATTTTGAGGATTCTGGCCTCTTTGGGACGGTGGATGATTGCCGCAAACGGGTTGAAGAATTTAAACGTATTGGTGTAAGCGAAGTCGCCTGCTTGATCGATTATGGCATCGACACTGACGTCGTGCTGAATGGGCTACGCCCACTGGCAGAAGTTGTGGCGGCCTTCAAAGGTGAACAGGCTGTTGAAGATGATGACGTGTCAATCGCAGGCCAGATCTTGCGTCACGATGTAACGCACCTGCAATGCACACCGTCGATGGCGCGCTTGCTGACAATGAACGACGAAGCGTCAACAGCTTTGCAAAAAGTACAACACTTGTACCTTGGGGGCGAAGCTTTACCCGGTGCATTGATCGCTCAGATCAACCAGCTGACCGACGCAAGCATTACAAATATGTATGGACCGACGGAAACGACAATTTGGTCTTCTACTGCGGCTACCTCTGCGTCAGAAACCACGGCCAATATTGGCCAACCGATTGTGAATACAATACTCTATGCGGTGGATGACCAGATGCGCCCGGTGCCTTTTGGTGTTCCCGGAGAATTGTTGATCGGCGGGCAGGGTGTAACACGCGGTTATTGGCAGCGTGAAGATCTCACCAAAGACCGGTTTGTCGATAATCCTTTTGACGACGACGGGCGGCTCTATCGTACCGGTGATCTTGTTCAACGTCGGCTAGACGGGGCCTTTGATTTCATTGGCCGTGCGGATCATCAGGTGAAGCTTCGCGGGTATCGGATCGAGCTAGGGGAAATTGAAAACCGCTTAGAAGAGCTGCCGACAGTTGATCAGGCGGTTGTCATGACTCGCGAAGATACACCGGGTGATGTCCGCTTGGTGGCCTACGTTGCCGGAACGGCTGGTGAAACAGAGATGCGCGCGCAGCTAAATGCCCATGTGCCATCGTATATGGTTCCAAGCCATTTTGTACGCATCGATCATTTCCCGCTGACGCCAAACAAAAAGATCGATCGCAAAGCCTTGCCTGCACCAGTGAAAAAGCAATCAAAGGCCTCTGTTGCAGAAACGGCTGCTCAGTCTCAAGGGACAGGTGCAGCAGTGATGCCGCAAATTGCAGAGCTTTGGACGCGTATTCTTGGCGTCGACGGTATTTCTGCCAATGACAATTTCTTTGATCTCGGCGGGCATAGTCTTCTGGCCGTGCAAGCGCACCGTGAAATTCGTGATCAACTTGGATTTAAAGGTGTTTCCATCACCGATATCTTCCGCTTCCCCACTCTCGGTGGGCTTGCGGGGCGGATAGAAAGCCTTTCAGGCAACGCACCCAAAGCGAAGCGGACGGACGTAGAGACCAACCCTGGTTCTGTCGCTGAACCAGAAACCAATTCACGCCAAGACGCGATGGCCAAACGACGTGCCATGCGCGCCCGCCGCCGGGAGAAGCTTTCATGACCACGCAACTTCGTCGTTTATCCATGCTTGAAATGGCGGTGCGTTCGATCGTGCCCGCTGGTGTTGCGGTTGCAGTCACCTCACCTCGCGCCGATAGCGATCCGCTTTGGCCCATCGAAGAACAAGCGATTGCAGAGGCCCAACCAGCGCGCAAAAAAGAATTTGCAGCGGGACGCACTGCGTCACGTAAAGCTTTGTTGGCACTTGGGCGCGCACCCTCTGCGATTCCAATGGGCGGTGACCGCGCCCCAGTTTGGCCTCGTGCGGTCGTCGGCAGTATTACACATGACTCAAAGGCCTGCATTGCCGTCGTTGGCGAGCGTGACCGCTTTAAGGCCCTGGGCATTGATATTGAACCAGCCCTGCCGCTGGAAGCCGATTTATTCAGTGAAATTTGCCGACCGGAAGAGCTGGCTTGGTTACGCCAATTGCCATTTGAAACCCGTGGTGTTGTTGCGCGTCGGTTCTTTAGCGTCAAAGAAGCGATCTACAAATGCCAATACGCAGTCAGCGGAGAGCTCTTTGATTTTCATACACTTTCTGTGATTTTTGACAAACAAGGGCGGTTTGATGCGCGCTTGATGAAAGATGTCGAAGGCTTTGCCAAAGGTACGATGTTCCGCGGCTTAACGACAAAATCTGGCGAGCAAATCATCAGCCTGTGTTATCTGTCTGAAGGCGTAGATTTTGGCAGCGAATTTCCTAATTCGGTCATTGGATGAACACATTGCTCTGGCATTGCCGGGGTAATGAACAAAGAATGCGATGTAATTTGCATTCAATTTTGAGGCATTTGATATGAACGGGCTGTCGACGCTTGATGAAATCATAGGCGCATTTCTGCGCCATATTGTGCTGCTGGCATTGATTATTGCTGCCGGTGTCGCAGCGTCATTGTTTTATGCTGTTAGCTTGCCACGTGAATACCAGGCAACTGCGGTGATTCAAATTGAGCAGTCACAAGTACAATCTCCAAGTTTTGAAGGAGCAGGGTCTTCAAACGCACGTACATTGCAGCAGCTGCAGATTATCGAACAGCGTGTGATGTCTCGGGACAATCTGTTGGCGATTATTGAGCAAGAAGGCCTTTTTTCTGAGCTGCCTGACATGTCTGATACAGATAAAGTGGTCGCATTGCGCATCGCAGCGGGTGTTACACGTGTAGCAGACCCGGGCTTGGCCTGGCGTCCGGATGTCATTCCAACCGCTTTAAGTGTGAGCGCGCGCCTTGGTGATCCAGATATTGCAGCCCGCGTGGCGAATACGCTTGTGAACAACGTGCTTGAGCAAAACCGCCAGCGCCGCGAGGTTCGGGCGAGTGAGACTTTGGCATTTTTCGAAAGTGAAGAGCGTCGACTAGGAGCAGATATCCAAGCTCTTGAAGCGCGGATTGCCACGTTTAAACAATCCAATGACGATCGTCTAAGCGCAGGATTGAGTTCAAAGCGCGAAGAGCTGACAATTTTAAGGCAAGAACGCTTGGACGTTGAACGCGAAGTGATTGAACTGAACGCAGGCAATCGCGGCTCGCGGAATACACAACTGACCAATCGCTTGGCGCAGTTACAACAACAGGCAGCCTTATTGGACATGCAGATCAACGAGATTTCTCAGTTGATTCAGGGTGCACCCGAAGTCGAACGCGAGTTGAGCGGGTTGGAACGTGAATTGCAAAAGCTGACCGATCAGTTTCAGGTCATTACGCGCAATCAAGCTGAGGCAGAAATGTCATTGATGCTGCAGGCAAGCCAGCAAGGTGAAAGCTTTCGAGTGTTAGAACGTGCAGTTGCACCTGAAACGCCTGTCGCACCAAATCGCAAACGCATTGCTTTAATGGGGTGCATTTTGTCAGGGCTCGCTGGTGTCGTGATGGTCTTATTCCTCGAATTGCGCAACCCGATCATACGCACTGAAAACCAATTGGAGCGACAGCTTGGACTCCGCGCAGTTGCCGTGATTCCAGCCGTACACGTGGCGCGTGAACGGACTTGGCGGCGCGTGTTCTGGACTGTTGGCATTCTATTGTTCGCGATAGCAGTGTTTGCTGTGATCGCCATCGTATCAGTCAGATAAAACTGTTTAAATATCATGGAATTAGGCGCCCAAATTAGGGCGCCTTTTTTGTGCCGTATTGCCAAGAAACGCGAATCAATAGAACCGTTTAAGGCGAATCTATCTGACGTGTTTTACTAAATTTCGCATTAGTTATTCATTTCCCTGATCTTTGTTGCCACCAAAGAAACATCGCTTATCAAGCAGATTGCAACATTTCTTTGAATTTCATCTGATTGGTTCAGTTTTGTGGACGATCAATTGATGAATTTGCGGTAAATGTGCCGAAATTGATCTGAAGTTTTCGTGAAAATCTTTAAAATCCTTTAAAAACAATAAATTATACCTATGCGTGTATGGCGATAATGTGGACGAATTTAGGCGCATTTGATAATATCTTTTGGAAAGTTGGGTCTTGAATAGCCAAACAATCGAAAACGGAACTTTGCTTAGGCCAGAGACGGCCTATCGGGGGCAACGATATGCAAAGTTTCATTCCCTGAGAGATCAGGGCCTCACGGCTTCGGCCGTGTAGGGATTGCTTTGCTGTCAAAATGAGGAAGTGGGATGGCCTATTTTGATCGGCGCGAGTTAGCGCCTACGCAGTATGTGAGCAGAACCGCCCCCGGTCTGTATCGTTCCGTTTTAAAACGGATATTGGATTTGGCAGCTGTTGCTGTGCTTGCTCTACCTGTGTTCTTGGTGATCGCGGTGCTTGCGGTTTTTGTTGCTAAAGACGGTAAATCGCCTTTTTATATTCAAAAACGGGTCGGCAAAAACGGCCGCGAGTTTTCGATGTTGAAACTGCGCAGCATGGTGCCGAACGCTGAAAGTGTATTGCAAGAATACCTTAGCTCAAATGCTGAGGCCCGCGCTGAATGGGACGAAAAGCAAAAACTGCTGAGCGACCCGCGCATTACTCCGATTGGTCATATGATCCGTAAAACATCTTTGGACGAGCTGCCGCAGCTTTGGAATGTTCTGCGCGGCGAGATGTCCTTAGTGGGTCCACGCCCGATGATGCCTTGCCAACAGGAACTTTATCCAGGTGTGTCTTACTACGAGATGCGCCCAGGGATTACCGGGCTTTGGCAGGTGTCAGAACGCAACGAGACAAGTTTTGCGCAGCGCGCTCAATATGACAATCGGTACCATCGTGAACTAAGTTTTAGATCAGATGTTTCAGTGATGTTGAAAACGGTTGAAGTTGTTCTGCGCGCCAAAGGCTGCTGATAAAAATTACAGAAAATTGAAAGCACGTCATGAAAATGGCGTGTTTTTTTTGTTTTGTTGACGTCTTGTACCTGCACAATATGAGCGTAATAGCGCCCCAATAGGCGCGGTAGCAAAGAAACAGCGAAATGCCCAATAGCATTGCTTATCTGGTTCTGGCCCTTTGGCCTTTGGTGATGTTCGTTTTCTTTAAACGGCTGCCGGTTCGGCGTGCGCTGATTTGGTCGTTCTTATGCGGTTACCTGATCCTGCCACCGTATCCGACTGGTTTTGATTTTCCGTTACTTCCGCCGCTGAACAAGGAAACATTACCTAATATCGCTGCAGCTTTTCTTGTGATTGTTGTTGCTAAAGAACGGATCGATTTCTGGCCGAAGTCCACCGTGATGCGCGTTTTATTGGCGACATTTGTGTTCAGCCCAATCTTTACGGTCTTTACCAATGGAGAACCGGTGTTGTTTGCTGCGTCAGGGCTGCGTGGGCTTTATCTGATGGATATTGTTGCGCTGATCTTCAACCAACTTATCATGGTACTTGGCTTTGTGCTGGCACGCCAATTCCTGTTTAAGCAGGAACACCTCAGAGAGTTGATGATGGCGCTGTTCATCGCAGGGATTGTTTACGCTTTCCCAATGTTGCTTGAGGTTCGCTTGAGCCCGCAATTGAATGTTTGGATCTACGGTTACTTCCCACATTCGTTTGAACAAATGGTGCGGGGAGGGGGGTTCCGCGCGGCGGTCTTTTTGGCACACGGCATTTGGGCTGCGATGTTTATTTTTGTAGCCTTGGGTGCTGCGCTCATTCTTTGGCGCAACGAACCCAAGCGCGGCCGACAATGGTATTTCATCGGCGCGATTTTCTTGGCCGTTGTTTTGGTTTTGAACAAAACCCTCGGCCCGGTGGTCTACGGAGTGGTGCTTGGAACAATCTTATTGTTTTCCAATTGGCGTATCCAAGCCCGTATTGCCGTGGTTTTGGCGGTATTGGTCATTGCCTATCCGATGGCCAAAACCGTTAACTTTGTTCCCGAAGATAAAATTCTTTCAATTGCAGAAAAGGCGAGCGTAGATCGCGCGAATTCGCTGCGCTTCCGCTTCCAGAACGAAAACATCCTTTTGGATCGGGCGCTGGAAAAACCGCTGTTTGGCTGGGGAACATGGGGGCGTAATCACATACATGATCCTGTGACCGGGCGAATTCTAACTGTCAGTGATGGGCGATGGATTGTGACCATCGGTGTCTTTGGTTTAGTTGGGTTTTTGGCAGAATTTGGACTGTTGGCTGTTCCGATTTTTCTATTCGCGTTTTATGCATTTCAAAGTCAAAACAAAGACGCCCAACGGTGGCGTGGGCAAAATCGCGTTGAAATTCCAGTCAAGAAAAGCAGCACAGAGCGTCTGACGCGTTTCACACCATCTGCATTGGGCGGTGGGATTGCCTTGCTACTGGCCGTAAATCTTGTCGATCAGTTGCCAAATGCGACTTTAACGCCGGTCACTTGGCTTTTGGCAGGCGCCCTGTTGGGCTATGCCGAACGCATTGCGATGAAAGCTCAAAACATTGAAACGCCGCGAAAGCAATTGTTGGTAGATGGTAAGAAAAAGGTCACGCTAGAGAGCGGCCCACGTACAATCCTTTAAAGATCGAAGCCTTAAGACGTGGGCTTAATTTGGCGTTTGGAAATAACACGGGCCGGTATGCCTGCAACAGTTTCATAATCCCCGACATCCGAGGTCACCACAGCATTCGCGCCGATCCGGGCGTGGTTGCCAATACGCAAAGGACCAAGAATTTTTGCGCCAGCGCCTATGTCGACATGGCCGCCAATAGTCACGGGGCCAGCTAGGGTAACTTGTTGAAAAATAAGGCAGTTAGGGCCTATGGACCCTTCGGGGTGAAGTATGATTCCGGTTGGGTGAGGTAGCAATAGCCCACCACCAATTGGCATATGCAGATGGATTTCTGATTGCGTCATCAGTGACCAGAACCAATGGTTCAAAACCCAATAGTTGCTGCAGATTTTGCTAAGAATGCCGGATCTATTTTTCAGGGCCTGATAGCGACGCACAGCACGCAAAAGTTTGCGACCTGGGTCCCATGGCTTTTGAATGGCCTCTCGGCTCCAATCCGGGTCGGTCTCTGAAATCTGTGTTTCACTTGGCATCTGTCGCCTCGTCAATTCATCTTAAGCAGAGCGTTTGCGCTGTTGAAGTGCATTCAAAACCTGCCTTGGCAAAATTGCAAAACATTTGGCGTATCTGCCAGCCATGCGCTTTGGATTGGATACCAGCCGCCACAGCCATTCCATTGCAATGGAGCGCGCCCATTTTGGAGCACGTTCCTGGGCACCGGTTAAGAAATCCAGACCTGCTCCGATGCTGACGAACCCTGTTTGAGGCGCGCGCGCGCGTCCATGGATGGCCAGCATTTCTTGTTTGGGCGCACCGAGTGCCAAGAAACACAGTCGAGCACCCGAAGCATGCACCGCATCCAAAGCGGCTTTGGCTTCTTCTCCCATGGGATCAAAACCAAAAGCTGGTGAAATTTTACAAACGACATTCAGGTCGGGAAACTTGTATTTCAACACTTCGGCGGCTCCATCCAGGGCGCTTTCCGTTGACCCAAGCATCGCCACAGGCATGCCTGCTTCTGCAGCCTGCTGACTAAGGGGTGCAACCAAATCTGATCCCGGAAGCAAATCGATTGGGTGACCTGCCATCTTTGACATCCAAACGATGGGATTTCCGTCGGCCACCACGATATCATGTTCCGAATAGGCCGTATAAAACGGCTGATCGGCATTCATTTTTACAAGGTGGTCTAAGTTGAGGGTCGCAAGGCTAAAGCCCTGATTGTCATTGTATTTTTTGGAAATAATTGCATTGAGATCGGCACCTGTCGCGACAGTCACGGCCACCGGACCATGTGTCGTTTGAAATTCCATTGCGCGCTCCTTGCTTTAATGGCTTGTGTTTATCACGCCATACGCACAATTCCACAATTGAAATCAAAACCTGCTAAAGACATCAATTGCCAGACGGTTGACGTATTCTTGTCGATTTTGAGCAGTAAATCGGCAATCATTGGCGGCAAAGATGCACGTCGTAGAAAAAGTAAGAGCAGGCAACTAAATGAGGCCTTTGGCAATCATCGGCTGTGGCTTTGTCGCGGATCTCTATATGAGATCACTCGCGACCTTTCCGCATGTCCAAATCGCGTCAGTCTATGACCGAGATGCTGCGCGGCTCAAGGCGTTTTCTACGCATTGGAATTTGAGAGCAGAATCTGATCTTGATACGTTGCTAAATCGGCTTCCTGCCGGCAGCCTTGTGCTTAACCTGACCAACCCGGCCAGCCATTTTGAGATCAATGCGGCCTGTTTAACGGCCGGCCATCATGTCTATTCAGAAAAACCCCTGGCGGTATCGATGGATGAGGCACGTGCCATTCATACCTTGGCATCAAATCAGGGACTGCAGGTTGCATCTGCCCCTTGTAGCGTTTTGGGCGAAGCGGCACAGACAATGGGAAAAGCCATTCGCGATAAACGGGCTGGCGAGACGCGACTGATTTATGCCGAGCTGGATGATGGGTTTATTTCCCAAGCACCATTTCAAAGCTGGCGCAGTGAAAGTGGAGCAATTTGGCCTGCTGCTGATGAATTCCAAGTTGGTTGCACGCTAGAACACGCGGGCTACTACCTGGCGTGGCTGATTGCATGGTTTGGCCGTGTAAAAACCGTTGTGGCGGCCTCAACCGAAGTCTTGCCCAACAAAGACCCAAGCGGGCAGGGCACGCCTGATGCTTCGGTCGCAACATTGTTTTTTGAAGATGGTCCAATGGTGCGTCTGACGTGTTCGATTGTTGCGCCACACAATCACGCCATCAAAGTTATTGGTGACGACGGGGTATTGGAAATGACCAAAGCTTGGGACAACGATGCCAAGGTGAAATACCGAAAACGCATGGTTTTAAGGCGTCGTTTGTTGGAACATCCCATTGGTCGACGAATTAAAATTGACGGGCCCACACATCCCAAGGTCAAACGTTGGGGCGCGGCGGCAATGAACTTTGCCTTGGGGCCAATGGAAATGCTTGAAGCCATTGATGAGGGGTGTGATGCGCGCCTATCCGGCGACTTCGCTTTGCACCTGAATGAGGTGACATTGGCCATTCAAAACGCAGGTCAATCTTCGGGTGCACAACAGATGACCACCTCATGTGATCCAATGGAGCCGATGCCATGGGCACGTTAAATAAAATCGCCTACCTCACAGGGGAATACCCACGTGCCACTGATACGTTTATCCAACGTGAAGTTGCTGCATTGCGCGCGCTGGGGCGCGAAGTCTTAACGTGTTCGATCCGGCAAACCGGACCGGAACATCATGTGGGCCCAGAACAGCGGGCCGAGGCTGCAAAAACATTTCACGTTTTGAAAACGGCGAAATCCCCTTTGCATTTGCTGCGATGTCACTGGCGATTTTTATCTCGTGCTCCCGGCAGGTACTATGCGACTTTGAAATTGGCGTTCGGCACCAATCCCGGTGGTGTTAAGAATACCCTTTACCAGCTGTTTTACTTTGCTGAGGCTGCGGTTCTGGGTGCTCATTTGCAGGACCAACAGGTCACGCACCTGCACAATCATATTGCCAAATCCAGTTGTTCTGTGGCCATGCTGATGTCTGAAATGACGGGGATACCCTTTAGTTTCACCCTGCACGGCCCTGATATTTTCTTTGCTCCGGGCCATTGGCGGCTGGATAAAAAGATTGAAAAAGCAAAATTTGTGGCCTGCATCAGCCATTTTTGCCGCTCGCAAGCGATGAGCTTTTCAGCGCCAGATCATTGGTCAAAGCTGCATATTGTACATTGTGGCGTCGCGCCTGAGCGGTATGACAACAATGAAGTTCCAGATGATGACAGCCTGCTGTTTGTTGGGCGCTTGGCCGCTGTGAAGGGTCTGCCAATTCTGTTTGACGCATTGGTCGATGTGCCGGCGGCGCACTTAACGGTTGTCGGGGATGGACCAGATCGTGAGGCATTACAAATGCAAACACGTGATTTGGGCATCTCGGATCGCGTTGATTTTGTGGGCTACAAGTCGCAAGATGAAGTGGCGAACTATTTGAAATCACACAAGGTATTTGTCCTGCCGAGTTTTGCTGAAGGTGTGCCAGTTGTTTTGATGGAAGCCATGGCTTCAGCGCGTGCAGTCATCACGACAAAAATTGCAGGTGTCCCAGAATTGGTCGAGCAAGATGTTTCGGGCAAACTAGTCTCCCCTGGCGATGTCAAAGGTCTAAGCGGGGCCATTACGCAACTACTTGTGGATGGAAAACTCTGTGCTGCCATGGGCAATGCTGGAAAGGCGAAAGTAGCAAAGTCTTTTGATGTGTCCAAAGAGGCTGCGTGGTTGTCTGAGTTGTTTGATGGCTATGCAGCCAACGACGTTCCGAACGGCCTAAGACCGGAGATCGACGCATGAGGCAGGATATTGCCATCGTAGCTATTGGTCGAAACGAAGGGGAGCGGCTGCGCGCCTGCTTGACCTCTTTGCAAGGGTTGCGCGTGGTTTATGTGGATTCAGGATCCCGTGATGGGTCTGTTGCGCTGGCCAAATCAATGGGCGCTGAGGTCGTTGAGCTCTCAACAGATCGTCCTTTCACTGCAGCGCGTGCGCGACGTGAGGGATTTGAGCATCTGATGCAAAATCAATGCCCTGCTATTGTTCAATTCATCGACGGAGATTGCGCACTTGATGCTGCTTGGATCGATCAGGGGCTTGCCGCGTTAGAGAGCGATCCTAAGGTTGGTATTGTTACGGGGTGGCGGCGTGAAATTCACCCGGACGCAAGCGTTTACAATGATCTTTGTCATCATGAATGGAACCGTCCTGCAGGAGATATTTTAACCTGTGGCGGAGATATGATGGTGCGGTGTGAAGTGATTGAAAAATCAGGGTCATTTGATGATCGCGTGATCGCTGCTGAAGACGATGAATTCTGCGTGCGTGTACGGAAATCGGGTTGGAAAATCCTCCGTATCCCACAGGAAATGACCCGCCATGATGCGGCGATGCTAACATTTGGCCAGTGGTGGCAGCGCGCCGTGCGCTCCGGTCACGGATTTGCGCAGGTAGGGCATATGCATCCACCATATTTCGCAAGAGAGCAAAAACGCGTTCTGATCTATGGGATTGCGATCCCGCTGCTGATGATCCTTGGGCTGTTCACTTGGATCGGCTTGACCCTGCTTGGTCTGAGCGCCTACGGCTTTAATTATATGCGTACGCGACAAGGCTTGAAGGGCGAAGGGTTGACCCTGTCGCGCTCCGCACGCCTTGCGCGCTATATTACACTGTCTAAGCTGCCCAATGCTTTAGGCCTTATTGAATTTCACCGCCGCCGTTTACTGGGGCGGACCATGCAAATCATCGAGTATAAGTAATGACACAACACCCAATCAAAACCGCCATCATTGGTGCAGGATATATTGCAGATTGGCATGCTGAGGCTTTACAAACCACAGAAGGTGTCGAACTGGTTGCGGTTTGCGATCTGTCGCGCTCGGCTGCTGAAGGTTTCGCGGAGCGTTATGGGCTGGTCGCTTACACAGATTTGGATGAGTTGCTGGCAGCGGGCGTATGCGATGCGGTGCATATTCTAACGCCTCCAGACAGCCATGCGGTTTTGGCCCAGAAATGCCTAGAGGCTGGGGTGCATTGCCTTGTGGAAAAACCTGTGTCGCTTAGTCATGAAGAAACGCAATCTGTAGTACAAGCGGCTGAAACCGCTGGGAAAACCTTCGTCGCAGGCCATAATTTTATGGGGTTGCCGTCATATCAACGTCTAAAAGAGACGGTGCAATCCGGCGGCCTTGGGCGCGTCACGTCTGCAGATATAAACTGGCATTTTCCGCTTGCGCCGCTGCGTTCTGGTCCATTTGGCCTTTGGTTGCTTCGAGAGCCTAGAAACCTGTTGCTGGAACTTGGGCCCCACCTCTATGCGTTTGCGGTCGATCTCTTTGGTCCGATTGAAATTGAACATCTGAGTCTTGGCAAACCCATTGCCTTGCCTGCCGACACAGATCGTCCGCAAAGCTGGCGCATCATTGCGCGTTCAGGCGAAGTCGATCTGACGTTTCATATTTCACTGGTGGAAACTGTAGATGATCGGTCGGTGACTGTGCGTGGCAGCACTGCGGCGGCGCGTTTGGACTACGCCAATGATACATTGGTCATGCAACGTGAAAATGCCTCTGACATAGTGATGAACCCATGGCGCAAACAGATGGATCAAGCCGGTCAACATCTGAAGGAAGGGTTTGTGAATGCCGCGCGGCAAGTCAGTTCGCTTAATCGCAAATCAGCTTATGGACTAAGCTTTCAAGGGCTCTTTTCGGCCTTCTATGGTAGTCTAAATTCCGGTACGTCTCTGGACGCTCGCTTTAATGGTGAGGCGGCGCTTGAGGTGATGCAGGCCATTGATAAAACTTTGGAAATGTTGCCTGAATCCGCTGCGAAACCTCTCCCGAAAACCAAGAAGAAACCGAAGCCAACAGTACTTGTGATCGGCGGAACCGGATTCATCGGGCGTGCACTGACACGGCAACTGGTTGCGCAAGGTAAAGACGTACGCGTGTTAAGCCGTGGCCGGACTGGCCCGTTTGATGACATCGCTGATCATGTCGATCTTTACTCTGCCGCCCTCAACAATAAAACGGCGCTTACCGAAGCCATGCAGGGCATCGAGGCGGTCTATCACCTGGGTAAATCCATGGACACCACATGGGAAGCGTGTTTGCAAAACGACGTTGGCGTGACGGTTGGCATCGCCGAAGCTGCGATGGACGCAGGCGTTAGCCGCTTTATCTACACCGGCACAATCGCCTCCTATGATATGAGCGACCAAGACGAGACAATCACAGAGCACACCGGATTTTCGCAGGATATGAGTGATCGCAACCTATATGCGCGCTCTAAAGCGAAATGCGAAGAAGAGCTTTTGAAAATGCACGATCGCGATGGCCTGCCTTTGGTTATTGCAAGGCCAGGTATTGTTGTCGGCGAAGGTGGCCCTCTGCAACATTGGGGCATTGGCCGTTGGCACGGGGCAGGGGCCGTACGCATTTGGGGGCCTGGCACCAATATCTTACCATTTGTGCTGATTGATGATGTTGCCAAGGGCCTGATATTGATGATGGAAACACCTGAAGCGGTTGGGAAGTCCTTTAACCTTGTTGCTGATCCAATGATGTCGGCGCGCGATTATTTTGCCGCCATTCATACAGCACTTGGGGCGAAGATCGCAGTTTCGTCCGGCAATTTAAATGTCTTCTGGGCGGCTGATGCAGTGAAATATGGATTGAAAAAATACGCGCTACGTCGGCGTGGCGCGATCCGTCCAAGCTTGGCGGATTGGAAATCCCGCGCGCATTTCTCGCCGTTTGATAACAGCTTACCGAAAGACATTTTGGGCTGGTCCCCAGAGGGCAACAAAGAGGTCTTTGTTGAGAAAGCGATCACCAAGGCCAATCTGCTCGGATTTTAAAGATTGCCATAATTTACGCCATTTTGGTGCTTAGGATATGTGAACCACTGTCATGGCCCAATTTGGCGAGCAAGGATGAAACCTATGAGTGACAAACATTTACAGCGCACCTCGCGCAATGAAGTCTACATGTCCTTAGGGGATGAAGCCCAAGTTCTGTGGGACGAAATGCATGAGATCACGCTGGATGAGGCTCATCTGCGTCGCAATCGCATTGTGACCGCTCAAAAGACTGATCCAGTTCACAAGCGTTTTGATATGTTGCGCACGCGCCTCTTGCTGGCGATGCGAGAACACGGGTGGTCCCGTATTGCGGTGACCGGTGTGACTGAAGGATGTGGTGCAAGTTTTGTCGCAGCCAACTTGGCTTTGTCCGTGGCGCGTATGGAAAGTGTGCGCACGATCCTCTTTGATATGCATTTCACCAAGCCTAGCCTGGCCAAGCTTCTGGGTGTCGAAAACCCGGGTCGGCTTAGCGACTATCTGGCCGGGCATATTGCCCCTGAAGAATATATGATCCGTGCCGGTCAATCGCTGGCTCTGGGATTAAACGACACCAAAGTGTTTCACTCTTCCGAGCTCATTCAACAGATGATGACAACTGATGTTCTGTCGGAAATGCAGGATTTACTGAGCCCGGATATGGTGATCTTCGATCTGCCATCAGTGCTGGACAGTGATGATGTGCTGGGCTTCTTGCCTAATGTAGACGGTGTTCTGCTGGTCGTTGGCGGTGGTCAGTCGCTTCCGGAAGAGGTGCAACGTGCCGAACAAGCATTGGGTGACAAAACCCAACTGTTGGGTGTTGTCTTGAATAAGGCAGAAAGCCTGTTTTCCTAAAATGTTAGGTGAGGGCTTAGGCCCTCGCCATCACGATCAGCCCAAGTGTGATGATCGCCAACCCCAGCGCACGCGTATTGTTCCAAGGTTCACCAAGGCCAACCACTCCGATTGCAAAAACAACGATAAAGCTAATGGCCACAAACGGGTAGGCCAGCGACAGATCAAGCTGGCGCAACGCGAAGAGCCAAAACAAAGTTCCAACGCCATACGCTGCAAGACCGGCCAGAATGAAAGGTGAGGCTGCAAAGCCCATTGTCTTTTGTATGGCGGATGCACCCGCGTCAAAACTCAGTCGTGAAACGCCAAGTTTGAAGGCCACTTGACCAAGGCCTGAAAGGCAGACGGACGTGATTACCAATAAAAACGCGTTTAAACTCATAGGAATACCCCTTCTATAACGAGGAATTTCGCTGCAAGGACCACGCCGATGGTGATGCCAAGTGTGATGCGGCTGATTGGATCTTTGAGGGCAAAAACAACCGGATCATCGTCAATTTGATCCCGTAGAGCTTTTAGCCAGGCTCGGAAAATCCAGAACATCATCAGCGGGGCGATTAACCACAGGATCTGAACAGCGCCATAGGTTTGTGCCACATATGCGCTGTTGAGATAGAGTGTCAGTGTTAAGACGGCGAGCCCACCAGTTGCAATCCCCATGGGGAGTATCGCCGCGAGGTCAGAAACCAGATATCCACGTGCAGCGTCTTTGCCTTTGGCCTGCACGCGCAGCATTTCGGTATAGCGTTTCATGAACGCGAGACTGGCAAAGAAGAAGAGTGAGAAATTTAACAGCCAAGGTGAGAGTGCTGTGGAAATTACGACGCCACCAACAAATATACGCAGCGTGTAAAGGCAGGTTAGAACGACCACATCCATGATCGGTTTGTGCTTTAGCCACGTGGAATAAAGCGTTGTCGATATTATATAAAATATGAACAGTGATGTGACGATTGCACCAAAGTAAAGGGCACTGCTGGTCAAGGCAATCCCAAGTAAACCTAAGGCAGCGATAACGCCCTTGATAGGGCTCAGCTCGCCCGCCGCGAACGGGCGAAATTTCTTTTTACTGTGTTTTCGATCCGCCTCGATATCCAGAATATCGTTCACGATGTAGATCGCAGAGGCGCAGAAGCTGAATATAATAACAGCAAGCAAAGCCTGTGCGATTTTAGTCACGTCACCATATTGATGCGAGAAAAACAGCGGTAGCAATATCAACGCATTTTTAGCCCATTGGTGCGGGCGCATTGCTTTCAGCAGGGAAGCGGGCGTTGAAGGCCGATCATGAATATCCAGAGAAACAGGTATCTGTTTCTTCAACGGAGCCGCTACCGCGGGTGCATTCACGAAGCCTACTTTTTGGGCGTCGCGCCAAATCGGTAGGTCCGCCTTTGAATCTCCAATATATTCGAACTCGGAAACCGATTTTTGGATCTCGGAAAGTTTTGCTGAACCTTTCAGGTTTTTTCCAGGTTCGGAGGCGATGACGTCGCTGAATATATCAATATATTCAGAGACTTTCTTCGCAATCTTCATGTCCGTTGCAGAGGCAAGAATAATTTGCCTTCCTAGCGCCTTTTCCTGTTTGAGGTAGGTCAGAACCTCTTCTCGATAAGGCAACGTGGCCGCGTCAAACTGCGTTGTTTCCGAAATCGTAGTTTTGAGCTCAGCCTTGCCGCGCAATGCGGATTTTAACAAGGTCACCCAATTTTTTGGATGTGCGGCTGCTTGGCACAGCAATTCTTGTGCCACATCGGTTTTTACCAATGTGCCATCCAGATCCACATAAATTGGCAGTTTTGGCTGCGCCGCTGTGTCCGCCATGGTGCCGTCCATTTTTAAGCTCGTGTTCTTATTGCCATGTGCCGCAAGTTTAACGTGGAATGGCTTCGAAATATTGTCTCAATTGCGTCTAAAGTAGGATAAAGAAAAAAAGTTACTTTTCCACTGGGGTTGTCATGAGAATTCAAGAAAATCAAAAGGTTGAGTGGGGCCCTTTATTGACCTTATTCACCATTGGATTTGCGATACGTACCATTGGAGTTGATCACGGTGCGATCCTTGGCGATGAGAGGATCAATGAGGCTGCAAAAGTACTGACGGGGCAACTGGTACCAGATCACCATTTTTACCCACCGTTACTGAACTACGTAACCGCGGTTGTTTATGGCGGGATGTTCGCAATTGGAAAGGTTTTAGGGATTTGGCCCGACCCAACTGCCTTTCGTGCTCAGTACTTCATCGACCCCACGATATTCAACGTAGCAGGGCGCGTATTGGTTGCTGCGATTGCCGCTTTGACGGCTCCGATTGCCTATTGGTTTGCGCGAAGAATGGACTATTCCAAGCTGGAATCCTTGTTCATTTCAGCGTTTTTACTAGTTACCCCAATTTCAGTGTATTTGTCGTATATATTCAAGGGTGACCCGGGTTTGGCGTCGTTTTCGCTGCTTTCAGTTTCCATTTTTGTTATAAAAGTGAAATCTGGTGTGAGCCCAAAACTAGATGTGGCGCTTGCATTGGTGATGGTTCTTGCTCTGAGCTTTAAGCACTCTTATCTCTTTTTGATGCTGCCCTTGGCCGTGAGTTATCTTGCCTGTGTGATCCCATCAATTGGCGCGATTGAAACCCTAAAATCTGTTCTGCGCATATTCATCACAGGTTTGATTGCATGGCCGATTTTGAACATTGGTATTGTTCTGGATTTCCAAAACTTCCTTGCGTTCCAAAAAGTCCAATCTGTCATGTCGATCACATCGGGAGGGACCTTTGTAGAAGCTCTACAGCTCCTGTGGTCTCGGATGATCCATTGGCAAAGTGGGATTGGCGTGATTTTATCGATTTTATTTGCGACCTTCCCACTCGTGGCCTTAGGAACCAAGGCACCGCGCGCGCTGATTGCTGCATGGGGCGCTGTTGTCCTCGGGATGGTACTGGTGGTCTACCTCGTTCGATTGCGTCAGCCAGAGCATCTGTGGGTCAGCTACTTTGTAATCATGGTGCTCTTTGCAGGAATAACCTTGGTGGAAGTTACACGCCTTCTTAAACCACTTGGTGTTTTTGTTGGCGCTACGGCTTTGGGGATCGCATTAGTTGGGTGCATTGGGATCTGGCAGCAAACATTGGCGCGGCCGATGACACAGGATATCGCAGCGTCTCTTACAGCGCGATACACGGATCGCAAAGTCGCGACAGGGATCCCATTGCCACAGGTGCCTCAATCGCGTGTGGCACAGGATTATGAGTTTTCGCGTCATCAAAAAACGGCAGAAAAATATAAGATTTCTTTGCCGCCCTTGTCAGAGGAACGCATTGTGCCGCTCGATCGGGCAGGCACGCAGTTTATTTTACCTCTGCCAAATCCCATGTCCGGGCTGGAAAATGCGCGGGACGAGGATTTGATTGGAAATATCCAACCCTACGCCTGGCCTCCGCAAATCACAGATTGGCGGCTTGATGCCTGGATTGAGGATGGCGTGGACGTTTTTGTGGTTTCAAATTTGGCGTTTCTACGGACTGAAACAACATCAGATATGCTGCGCGCTTTTTACAATGAATTGAATGAGCGTTGTCAGATCGCAGAACGGTTTCATCCGCGCAAGCCATTGTTTCTAGAAAGGGAAACTGTGATCATGGATTGCGCGAATGCACGATAACATCAGTTTATTTTGAATTTGGGCGTACGCGTGCTGCTGTCTTATCTGCAAAGGCCGCCAGACGCGCACGTGCGTCAGGTTGCGTATTCACAACGCCTGCCACAACGGCCTCTGCATAGGCTGCGTCCATCGCCGACATGTTCTGCATGTGGCTGATGGCAGAGCAGATCGCGAAGTTTGTGAGTGGTAGATTTGCAGCGGCACGTCGTGCAAGTTCAAGCGCTTTGTCATAGCTGGACCCTTCCTCCAGATATTGCGCAAGGCCAAGATCGACGGCCTCCTGCCCCTGATAAACGCGCCCCATGAGCATCATATCAATCATCCGCGCCTTACCGATGAGGTCTGCCACGCGAATGGTTGCCCCGCCGCCGGTGAACAGGCCACGTTGGCCTTCAGGAAGGGCAAAATAGGTGGATGCATCAGCAACTCGAATGTGGGCAGAGCTGGCAAGCTCTAGGCCACCGCCGACAACGGCTCCTTTTAAGGCGGCAATGACGGGCACTCCGCCATATTCCATTTTGTTGAACGCCTCATGCCAGCGCAGGCAGACGTGCATAAAATCAGCAGGGCTGCGGTCTGCGTCGTGATGTTCTATCAAATCAAGACCTGCGCAGAAATGATCACCCTCAGCTGCGAGGACGATCGCTTTTGCACCCGCGCGCGGCGCATTGCTGAACAGAGTCACGAGCTCTTCAATGGTGTCCAAATTCAATGCGTTGCGTTTTAGCGGCCTATTTAACGTGACAATCCAGACCCCATCTTCTTCTTGTTCTAGGGTCAGATTATCGAATTGATCAGGGGGAAGAGTTACAGACACGGATCACCTATTGTTGCGTTAAGTGCCAGTATCGCCATATATATTCATAGGTAAATCGCGCTGTATGACAAAAAATGTGCATAAAGTGACAAGTTGAGGCGGGAATTGTAAATGAATGTCGGAACACAATCCTACTCGACCATTTCGTATGAAATGTTGTCTGATCTGTTGTTGGCGCTACAACAAATCTGCTCTGACAAAGACTATATCTCGTTGTTGCATGGCGCCGGTTTGGAGCAGCCGGATGATCCTAAAAGGGCGCGTGTTTCTCGTGAACAGATCGTAACGCTCTACCAATCTGCAGCTCTGGTAACCGGCGACGAAATGATGGGATTATGGAGCCGACCGATCCGAAACGGAGCATTAAAGCAAATCTGTTCATCGATCCTCGGCGCACGCTCCATGGGGGCAGGGATCAATCGGTTTACGACCTTTTGGAACCTTGTTCTGGATGACTACGCGCTTGATCTCAGCGTTGATGCCGATCATGCGACCTTGTCACTTAAACCGCGCCAAGAGGGTTCGGTTCAACGGTTTGGGCATATGCTGATGCTGAAACTTACACATGGATTGGCATCTTGGTTGATCGGACGCGAAGTGCCGGTTGCACAGGTGCATTTCGCTTTTGCCAAGCCCGGATTTGCGCAGGACTATACGGTTCTTTTTCCGGCGGAATGCCAGTTTTCAAAGCCTTTTTCTTCGATTTCCTTTGAAACACAGTATTGGCGGCTTCCTATTCAACGCGATCCGACAGAACTACAAAATTTTCTAACCCGTGCACCGCGCGATTGGATTTTCACATCGCTTAAGGATCATTCCTATGCGCTGAGGGTGCGCGAGGTCCTGTCGTTAAGTGGGTTTTCGTCAACCGTATCAACGGCTTCCGCAGCTTTGAATTTAACGCCTCGCACGTTAATGCGACGTTTGGATCAAGAGGGGTCGTCTTATCAGGATATCAAAGACAGCCTGCGTCGAGATTTGGCCATTTCCGCCCTACAGGAAGGTCAAGCCATTGAAGCGATCGCGCAGGATTTGGGGTTTTCATCCGCCTCTACGTTCCACCGCGCATTTCAACAATGGACTGGGCGAACACCTGGGCGTTTCACAAGGCCTTAACAATGTCTTCGTGCCGTGAGGGGTCAATTCGGATCACTAGAAAAAGTCGCGTTTCCGGTAATTTGGAAAGTGTTTGGTGCGGTCGAGATTAGCCGATGTAGCGTTTTATATTGTCGCACAAAGTCGCTTTTAAGCGTTATTTTACAAAGGCTTGAATTGAAAACTTGTCGCATGGTGTCTCACGTTGTCGCATCATATCGCGCGTTCAAAAAGGGCACTGGAAAGGGCACTAGGAAAGAAGTTTTTAAGCACTTCAACGTGCAGTAGTTGCACCAACCGCTCAAGTAGAAAGCGTATGACGAACTAGGTGAAACGTTGGGAAAGCGGTGCCTAAACTTAAGACCATAATTGACTCTAAACTAGTGTGGTGCCTGAATGCGCAATAGTTTTAGTCGGATTATTAGATGAAATACGTTCCACCCTCCACTTCGGAAACCGCCTTCAATTGCCCCCACTGTGGAGCGCTTGCCAAACAGACTTGGTACAAATTACGAGCAGAGCCTGAAAAAAATTCTGCCCCACTCCCCCTGATTGCTAGAGAAAGTGACGACAGGGACTGGGAGTTTAATGAGATTGATGATGTCGAAATGCGAAAAAAGCTTAGGAAGTGGGGAAGCCGCATGTTGACTGGTCGTCCGTTTTTTACATCTGGGAAGGATAATAAATATCACTTTCAGACAGTGAATAATCTGGCAATTTCGTCTTGCTTTAATTGTGATGATATTTCGATCTGGATCTACGACAAACTGATATATCCTCAACAAGGAGAAGCGCCGTCTCCCAATCCAGAAATGCCAATTGAAATCCGCAAAGATTATTTAGAGGCCAGCTCGATACTTGCCTTTTCTCCAAGAGGTGCGGCCGCACTACTTAGGTTGGGAATTCAAAAATTATGCAAAGAATTGGGTGAGCCCGGACGAAACATCAATGAGGACATTGGCGCTCTTGTAAGCAAGGGGCTTAATCCTCGAGTTCAAAAAGCTCTCGACGCTGTTCGAGTAATAGGAAACGAAGCTGTCCATCCTGGCGAAATTGATCTTCGCGATGATCGGGCTACTGCCGAAGTGCTTTTTGGTTTGGTGAACCTAATTGTCGAAAAGATGATTTCGGAACCTAAGCATGTTGATGAAGTCTACGCAAAGCTACCAAAGAGAAAGCTGGAAGCAATCAAGAAACGGGACAAATCGTAAGCTCTTAAAGTGGAGTGGTTTTGTTACACCGTTAATAGCTTTGTTTGCTTCATCATAATAACGGATCGCTCTAATTTATTTCTTCGGACAATTCGATTGCCTCGTTACGGCAGTCGAATGAATGAGCCATTTCAACCTTTGTATTGCATTTTTCCAGTTTCATCTTTTTTCGATTTACCAAGGAATTAATGGGACAGAAACTAACCACTACAAAGCAAGTTTTCTGGATTGTTATTTTGGAGCCCTTCCTCGAGGAAGGTATGTGTTGGTTCTGGTTTTCGGAACCAAAAGGGGCACTGAAACAGCGAAAAAAGGGCACTGGGATTTTCGAAAAATGAAATAATCCAGTAAAATCAACTACTTGCTGGATTAGGTGGTGCGGTCGAGAGACAGCACTGAAGCGTCGCATGCTGTTTCATGCTGTTTATTAAGTTTCGCAATATCAATATGTTGAGGTGGTTGTCTGTCTCATGCTGTCGCGCATTGTTGCGTCACAGCGCGCTTTCAATTGGGGGACTGGCTGGGGGACTGAAGCAGACTTTGTTTTGTTTACCACTTGGATGCTGATCAGTTTTTTAGACAAGATCTTTAGCTCAGATACCCCCATAAGCTTCGGAAATTTGGTCTTTGAATTCAGGTAGTTCTAATTCCAAAAAATGTTTCCCAATTTGGGATAGGATTTTCGGATTTTCGAGGTTTGGGAAAAGATTGGACAAGAGATTTCCCAATGCTTCTGATGAAAAAATGAAGATTATTAAAATTTGAGCGCTTGCTTCATCCATGTCTCTAGATGGGATAATTGGGTCAAATTTGGTTTTGAAGAGATTAGTAGAATGGAAGCTGCCGTGTACAATTTCGGAAGCAATTGAATGACCGGATTGCTCAACTGTTGAGAATAAAACCGACGATCTTTTTGAAACGCAGCCAATAGCTTTGATGCGTCCTTCGCGGTCTAGCTCAATTTCAGTTTTTGAGTTTCCGCTTTTCTCAAAGTACTTCACGGCGTCTTTGATTAAAGGAGACTCTCGGTTCGTTTTATAACCACCACTATTAAGGTGTCTGATACCACCGATTGTGAAGTGTTTTTTTTGATCTTTCAAAAATCTATAGGCCGAGTAAAGAATTGATCGCTTGCTTGCATCGCCTTCGTCAGCCAAAATGTAGGAAGCATTAAGAAGCCTCTCGTAGTACATTCTTGCAAGAGGGAAAGCAGAAGGTGTCCGAACTGAGCGTTCTTTTAATAGTTCTGGGATCAAGGTTCCGGTTGCAACAGCAGATAAAAGTAAACTTGAAGCGACTTTAAATTGGTCACCGCTTAGTTTTTTGTTTGTTTTGGATTCCAGAATTAATTCCACTGAAGTCCGTTGTAGCAAAAGTAAAGCCAAGTTCGTGAGTTCTGCTCGACCTCGCGAGGTGTCTGTTTCAAATGTTTCGAAATGAATATTGCTCATTTCAACCTCCCCGAAATCATAATCTCACAATTAAATTTGCATTAGCTAAATATCGACTTAACCATTTTTAAGAAAAATGGCGCATGGGATCAAAGGGTAGAACCGTATTATTTTCTGGGGGACCAATTGGGGGACTGGAAATAAAATACAGAATAAAATCCATTAAAATCAATGGGTTATTTTTGTATTGGTGCGGTCGAGAAGACTCGAACTTCCACGGGAGTTACCCCACAGCGACCTCAACGCTGCGCGTCTACCAATTCCGCCACGACCGCACATGACTTGGTGACGGGTTCATAGCGAGTCGCCCTGTCGAAGGAAAGCGCAAAAATCATCCGGAAAGAAAAATAATTGCGCTTTCTAGTGCCGTTGCTGACCATGGTTTTCACCGCGTTTAGGCACGGTATCGGTAGACCGGCAAGACGGTTGTAATTTTAAAGTCTTTTCGTTTGCTGGTGCGCCAGAACAGGATCGCAATATACAGAGCCGCCATAAGGAAGAGTCCAACCAGAGGTGCCTCATCTGAGAAAGCGCGTGAAAACGTACGTTCGGGCAGGAAGTTCAAAACCAGTGGCAAACCAAGGCCAAAGGTGGCGAGGTTTCTAAGGGCGGCTTGATGACCTTTAATATTGCCTTTGATGGCCATCCGGATCGCAATGAAGAGTGTCCAAAGGGTTAAGATGGCAAGGCCGTGAAGAAAGCTGAACCGACCAACGCCGCCGACGCCAGAAATCGTAAATGAGGACAGCGCGGTGATCGCCATGGCTGTGACCCAGACGTATCCTAATGTTTTGTGCATTCGATCACGTTTCTGTCGCCATAAGACAAAAGGGGTCAGCATCACTGCAATCATCGCGCTTGTCGCATGAATGGCGATATTTGGCTCCATTGTCAGAATTATGTTTAGGTCAATCATGGCGAGCTCCTAACGGGCGGGGTGGGTGTTTCGTATTGAAAAACACATCGCGCACTGGCACATCTGAGGCGATTGCTGAAACGTGAAAGACCGGAGCGATACGTGGAAGACAGCCCTTTGCAATCCGCGAAGCGTGAAATGCAAGTGAATGCGCAGAACAAATCCGTCTGGGTTTGTTTGATGGCGGCCGGCGTCATCTTGGGGATCGCTGGGCCGTTTGGCACGGATCAGGTTTTACGCGCTGTACCGCGTTTGATGTATTGGTTTGCCCTTACGATCGGCTTTTATTTCGTCGGATCCTTTGTAGGTACGTTTCTGAGCCGGGTTTTTAGCTCAATAGGGCTGCCGTTCTGGACGGCTATAGTTCTGGCAGGAGCCGGGGCAGGTATTGTGATTTTTATCTTTTTGATGGGGATAAATATCGCGCTGTTTGATGTGCCTTTGGATTGCCCAAGCTGTGTCGGAATCCTTGCGGCCAATGTGATTGGGATCGCGATCATCATCACTTGCAGCATCGTGTACCTGAAAGAGTTGCATCCAGCAGAAGATGAAGCAAAACCAGCCGCTGATCTCGGTGAAGAGCCTCAACCTCCAGCGATTTTAAGGCGGTTGCCCTTTGAGAAACGCGGCCCGCTATATTCTCTGTCCGTCAGCGATCATTATGTGGAAATCACCACTGCAAAAGGCGCCGTACTTGTGCTGATGCGTCTGAGTGATGCGATTGCTGAAACAGGTGCTGTTTCTGGTTTGCAAGTGCACCGCAGCCATTGGGTTGCACTTGCTGCCGTTGCCTCTGCGAAGCGTGATGGGGCAAAGGCGATCTTGACCTTAAAGGATGGGCGTGAAATCCCTGCAAGCCGTACCTATATTCCTGCTTTAAAGGAGGCTGGGGTCCTGCCCAGTTAAGCCATGGTTGAATGGAAAATCTCTAATGGTCTGACCGACTATCAAGATGCGGTGGACTTTATGGAAGCACGGGCCGATGCCATTCGTAAAGGCGAAGCGGATGAGTGCATCTGGCTCGTCGAGCACCCGCCACTTTATACTGCAGGAACCTCAGCCAAGGTGGAGGATCTGACAGATCCTGACCGCTTTCCAGTTCATACCAGCAAACGCGGCGGTCAATATACCTATCACGGGCCGGGGCAACGCGTGGTCTATGTGATGCTTGATGTTGCCAAGCGCGGCAAAGATGTCCGTGGATTTGTCGAGCAGCTTGAAAGTTGGGTGATTGCCACGTTGGATCAATTCAACATCAAAGGCGAAATCCGCTGTGGGCGCGTTGGCGTCTGGGTCGAGCGCGACGATAAACCTCTGACGGTGACGGGCCAAAAAGCAGAAGATAAGATTGCGGCTATTGGCATTCGGCTTCGAAAATGGGTCAGTTTTCACGGTGTTTCGATCAACGTTGAACCTGATTTGGAGCATTTCACCGGGATTGTGCCCTGCGGCATTACCGAATTTGGTGTCACGTCTTTGGTCGATTTAGGGCTGCCAGTCACCATGGATGATTTGGATGTCGCATTGGAGCAGACATTCAAAATGCAGTTTGGGCAGGACTAATCACAATCCTTTTGCCGCGCTGATTTGTCCGTTGCAGTGCGGCTTTTACTGCTTAGGTTCTGGACATGAACGCGCAAAACAGAGTGAGGATGCGATGAAACGTATCATGTTGATTGCGGCAAGCGTGATGCTTGCAACACAGGTCCACGCTGAAGGTGATATCGCCGCTGGCAAAAAAGCTTTTGGCAAATGTAAATCTTGCCACACAATCGCAACCCCAGAAGGCGAGGTCTTGGTGAAAGGCGGCCGGACGGGTCCGAACCTTTACGGTGTCATTGGCAATACCGCTGGATCTGCGGAATTTAAGTACACTAAATCTTTCAAAGCGCTGAACGAAGCAGGTTTGGTTTGGGATGAAGCCGCTGTCGCAAGCTTTGTCACAGATCCGCGTGGCTTCCTGAAAGAGCAGGGTACTGACGGCAAAACGCGCATGACCTTCAAGTTGAAAAAAGGTGGCGCAGATGTTGCCGCTTATCTGGAATCCTTGGGGCCAATTGTCGAAGAAAGCGCAGAGCCACTTCCAGTGGAGGCTCCGGCACCCGAGGCCGCAACGGATACAAATTAACTGGCTCTATCGCTTGATCGATGGAATTGAACATCACCCCGTCAGCTTTGCGCTGGCGGGGTTTCTATTTCAATTCGTGTCCGTCTTCCATCCCCCGGACCTTCTAGGTCATCCAATTTACTAAAGGTTGGTTAACAAACATAGCGATTTCGAGGGTTTTGCCGTCAGTTGCCTAGGTCGGCTGTTGTCGGTGTTGGTGCTTAACTTAGGGTGTTCAAAAATAATTGAATGCCCAAGGACCAGACATGGTTAAAGCGCTCCCTGCCGAAAAATCGCTAACGCTTGCAAAGCAAGCCGTTAAAAAGCAGGACTGGTTAACCGCACAACGGCACTACAAATCGGTACTGGATCGATTTCCTGGAAACAAAAAAGCGGCTAAAGCGCTACAAAACGTACGACAGACCTGCGCACAGGGTCTCATCGAGGCCGCCAATGAGGCGCAGAAGGCTGAAGACTGGCGGCATGCTGCTGCATGTTTTCGAGGCGCGTTCTACTTATTGCCAAGCAACGGGTCCATAAAAGAGGCCTTGGTGAAAGCGTCGATCGAAGCATTGGAGTTTGGTCAGGCGCTGGAGGCGATCGACCAGACGCTTGCGGAACAACCGGACAACGTTGTTTATCTGATCTATCGCGGCAAAGCGTTACATGGTTTGAACAAGTCCGTTCCAGCGCGGCAAGCTTTGGAAAAGGCATCGCAGTTGGCTCCTGGAGATCCGCAGGCGCTTGCCTCGCTGGCGCTGGTTGAGCAAGCACAGGGGCATTTGGATAAGGCGTTGCAATGTCTTGAAGACGGCTTGAAAGCTTCGCCTTGGGATGTTGCCTTGCTGCGTAGCCTTGCGATGTTAAAGTCAGATTTTGCGCCTGGTGATCCCTATATCGACCAAGCACGGCAAGCGCTTGCAAAGCTTGGCAAAGACACAGAGCAGGGGGCCCATGTGCAATTTGCCCTGTTCGATATGTTGCACAAAGCCGGCGACCAAGACGCGGCCTTTCCCTATTTGCGTCAGGGCAATGAAACATTAGCGCGACTTCACCCGTTTGATTTTAAATCCGAAGCCTATGTTGGCGCCTTGAGCAAGGCGCATTTTCAATCCGCTCTTCCAGAACAGCCATTAGATACTCCACCGAAATTCATCTTTGTCACAGGCCTCCCAAGAACGGGAACCACGCTGGTTGAACGCATTCTGGCGCGCTCTGAAAATGTGCAGGCCGCAGGAGAATTACATATTGTCAGCTCCGCCGTACTGGCGCAGTTGCGTGAGCTCCGTGGGCGAGCTGATCAAATGTTGAAACCGTCCGATGTTACCGCAATTCGACAAAAGGTCCTTGAGGGGTTTGATCAGATCTCAGATGGGCGCGCTGTGATTGTTGATAAGATGCCTGCCAATTTTAGATGGATCGGCCATATTTGCGCAGCGCTGCCTGAGGCGCGAATTGTGCATATGAACCGTGATCCGCAAGCCGTTGCTTGGTCTTTGTATCGGCATGTGTTTCAGGGGCGTGGGCAAGACTATGTCTTCACGCCCCAGGACATTGCGAAATACATGATCTTTCACAAGGATCTGATGGCGCATTGGCGCAAAACCTGCCCGGGGCGGATCTTTGACTTGAATTACTCTGATCTGGTTCAGGATCAAACAGCCTCAACAAAGGCTTTGGCCAAGGCTGTATGCTTGGAATGGTCAGAGGCTTGGCTGAGCCCGGAAAAGGCAGAAACACATGTACGCACATCAAGCGCGGTACAGGTGACAAAACCGATCTATCAAGGCAGTGATCGCAGTTGGACCGCATATGAAACACAGCTTGCTTCGCTGCAAACCGCACTTAAGGCCGGTAAATTAATTTAAAGCGTGTAACTCGCGGCTTTGAATAAAAAAGCCCGGTACGTGGCGCGTACCGGGCTTCTATAACGTTTGGTGTCAGCGTTAAGAACTGAAGCTGTTTAGCAGCAGGAACAACATCGCAGAAATGATCGCTGTGGCTGGCACAGTGATGATCCAAGCGGCTGCAATTGTCAGGAAGTGCGAACGGCGCACAAGTTTGCGGCGACGGCGCTCTTCACGAGAGTATTGCTTGCGCTCTGGCATCGCGACACGCGCTTTTTTGATGCGGCGCTCTGTGTACCACTCGCGGAAGAAGCCGACCCCAAAGACGCCACCCACGGCGATATGGGTGGAGCTCACAGGAAGGCCCAGCCAGCTTGCGACAATTACTGTGATCGCTGCGGACAGGGCCACACAGTAAGCGCGCATCGGGTTGAGTTTGGTGATCTGGTCGCCCACCATTTTGATCAGCTTAGGTCCGAATAGGAACAGACCAAATGAGATACCAAAGGCGCCGATGATCATAACCCAGAACGGAATGCTTACCGAGGCTAGGAAATCGCCGGTCCCAGAGGCCTGAACGATTGCTGCCAGCGGACCAACCGCATTGGCAACATCATTTGCACCATGCGCAAAACTAAGCAAAGCAGCTGAGACCACCAGCGGAATACCAAACAAGACTTTCAGCGACTTGTTGCGGTTCTCAAGGCCCTCGGACTGCTTTTTGATCAATGGGATCGTAGCGGCCCAAACCAGAATGCCTGCAGCGGCCCCAATCATCAGTGCCATTTGAAGATCAATCTTGATGATTTTCTTAAGACCTTTGATGGCGAGGTAAGATGCAAACGCACCTGCCATGATACCAACCAGTACCGGAACCCATTTGCGAGCGGCTGCGATCTTATCTTCTTGATAGACGATCCGTACTTTGATGAACCAAAGGAAACCTGCCGCAATCAAACCGCCAAGCACCGGGGAAATGACCCAGCTGGCTGCAATTTTGCTCATCGTGCCCCAGCTCACAGCGCCAAAGCCTGCCGCCGCGATACCAGCGCCCATGACGCCGCCAACAACTGAGTGTGTTGTGGACACAGGTGCGCCGACCCACGTTGCCAAGTTGACCCAAAGCGCTGATGCCAGCAGGGCAGCCATCATGGCCCAGATGAAGACTTCGGTTGTGCCAAGGCTTTCAGGATCAATGATGCCTTTGGCGATGGTTTTCACCACATCGCCGCCCGCCAGAAGTGCCCCCGCGCTTTCAAAGACGGCTGCAATCAGAATGGCGCCGCCCATCGATAGCGCCTTGGCGCCAACGGCAGGACCCATATTGTTGGCAACGTCATTTGCGCCAATGTTCAGCGCCATGTAAGCGCCAAAGGCCGCCGCAATGGCTACAATCAGTGTGTTACTGGATTGCCCAAAGAACAATGCGGCAGCCAAACCAGCAACCGCAATGAAGACAAGCGCAATGCCACCGCCGATGATGGGCCGCGCTGCAAAGGACGTTGCGCTTTCAAGATTTGAAAGCCGTCCTAAGTCACGGTCCAGCGTCTCAAGATGGCGCGGATCAAGATTGTTAGACATGAAAGTCCCCCGATATTTTCAAGCGGGAGTATTGGGGCCTAAGCGCGAAAGCAACAGTTTTGTAACAGTTTTATGACAATTAAGTCCGCAGTGAGACCTGAAAGTCTTGCAGGATTTTCTTTAATTCCGGTTCGGACACGAGGTTGGCCGCTTCTTCCGGGCTGACCCATTTGCGTGTGCGTTCGCTTGCTTCCGGGAATTGGTCAGACATTTCCTGCACTTCTACCGGGTAGACCAGAGCTTTCACTGGCTGTGGCCACCCTGCGCGCTTGCGTTTCTTGTAGCTGAAATACCCCAGCGCGCGGTCTTCGGTCTGGCCGGAGCGCACTCCGGCCTCTTCCCAGGCTTCAACAAGGGCGGCTTCGCTCGAATCTTTACCGCGCATGGGCCATCCCTTTGGTATGATCCAGCGGCCGGTATCACGACTTGTCACCATAAGAACTTCGCGGCCTGCTGATCCATTGCGATAGCAAAGGGCTGCGACCTGCAAACGGCTGGGCCGCTGCAAAAGAGGGGAGAGAATTTCCCCCCACATGAATTTCAGTGGATTTTTCATCCGAATTGCCTGCGCTCGTTATTTCTGCGGCCTTTGGCCTGATTTGATTGCGAATAACTTAATAAATACACGCGGAAATTGCAAATCACCCAGCAAAGGCCGATTACAGGCAGGTATTTGAGCACATCCGCCTGACACCCCGTGAAACTTGGGAGACTATATTGGGAAAGAGACGGGCAATTTCAGCCCCCGCGACGTTTTTTCTTGATCTGCGTCAAAGACGGTCATTGCCGCGCAGGCCGTAGCACTCTAAAACGTGCAGGAATCCGGGCGGAAGAGGATACTCTTGCGCCAAACATGCACTTCAACAGGAGGCGAGGCATGGCAGACGCAGCCATTCAGGGCCACGACCACGAGGACAACCGCAGTTTCTTTACGCGCTGGTTCATGTCCACGAACCACAAAGACATTGGTATCCTTTACCTCATCGTATCCGCAGTCGTCGGCTTGATCGCCGTTGCCCTGACTGTCGGGATGCGTCTGGAACTTATGGAACCAGGCGTTCAATACATGTGTCAGGAAGGCAGCCGCTTCCTGAGCCTCGGTGCAACCACCGAAGGCTGTACGCCTAACGGGCACCTTTGGAACGTTTTCATCACCTACCACGGTGTTTTGATGATGTTCTTCGTTGTTATCCCAGCGCTATTTGGTGGCTTTGGTAACTATTTCATGCCGCTGCAGATTGGTGCGCCGGACATGGCCTTCCCACGTATGAACAACCTAAGCTTCTGGCTTTACGTTGCGGGTACATCTTTGGGTGTGGCGTCCATGTTCTCTCCAGGTGGCAACGGCCAGCTGGGTTCCGGTGTAGGTTGGGTTCTGTACCCACCGCTGTCGACCTCTGAGGCAGGCCTTTCCATGGATCTGGCGATCTTCGCCGTGCACGTTTCTGGTGCATCTTCGATCCTTGGTGCGATCAACATGATCACAACCTTCCTGAACATGCGTGCCCCTGGCATGACCCTGTTCAAGGTTCCGCTGTTCTCTTGGTCCATCTTTGTGACTGCATGGCTTATCCTGCTGGCGCTGCCAGTTCTGGCCGGCGCGATCACCATGCTGCTGACCGACCGTAACTTTGGCACAACCTTCTTTGATCCAGCAGGCGGCGGTGACCCGATCCTGTACCAACACATCCTGTGGTTCTTCGGACACCCGGAAGTGTACATCGTGATCCTGCCGGGCTTCGGTATCATCTCTCACGTGATTGCAACATTTGCGCGTAAACCAGTCTTTGGTTACCTGCCAATGGTTTGGGCGATCATCGCGATTGGTGCACTGGGCTTCGTTGTTTGGGCTCACCACATGTACACCGTTGGTATGTCGCTGACACAACAGTCTTACTTTATGATGGCCACGATGGTCATTGCGGTTCCGACCGGGGTTAAGATCTTCTCTTGGATTGCGACCATGTGGGGCGGCTCTATCGAGTTCAAAGCGCCTATGCTCTTCGCATTCGGCTTCCTGTTCCTCTTCACTGCTGGCGGCGTAACAGGCATCGTTCTGTCGCAGGCTGGCGTGGACCGTGCATACCACGACACATATTACGTTGTGGCACACTTCCACTACGTGATGTCCTTGGGTGCGGTCTTTGCGATCTTTGCGGGTATCTACTTCTACTTCGGTAAGATGTCGGGCCGTCACTACCCAGAGATGGCAGCGAAAATCCACTTCTGGTTGTTCTTCATCGGCGCGAACTTGACCTTCTTCCCACAGCACTTCTTGGGCCGTCAGGGCATGCCACGTCGTTACATCGACTACCCGGAAGCCTTCGCTTACTGGAACAAGATCAGCTCTTACGGTGCGTTCATTTCTTTCGCGTCCTTCCTGCTGTTCTTCGGCATCATGTTCTACGGTGTCTTCAAAGGTCGTCGTGTGACAGAAAACAACTACTGGAACGAATATGCTGATACTCTGGAATGGACACTGCCGTGCCCACCACCAGAGCACACATTCGAAATCCTGCCAAAACAGGAAGACTGGGACAAAGGCCACGCGCACTAATCCCGCTCTTGGAAATTGCAGCGAGGCCCCGGTTTTTCCGGGGCCTTTCTTTTTGTTCACTTGGAACTTTGACCATGCCGTATCATTGGACAGAGACGCCTGAGGGGCCGGTTGTACTGACCCTGTCGGCGTACAACTCACTTTCGCCTAAGGGCTTTGCTCTAATGGTTGGATTAACGTCAGTCCTTATGATGCTACCTCTGCTATCGGTTTTGGGCACAGCCTTGCTGTGGTGGATGTTGCCCTTCCTTGCGGCGGCGGTGACTGTCTTATGGTGGGCGTTGAAACGCTCTAATCGAGATCGTCAGATCAGTGAGGTCCTGGAGCGGGCAGGGGATGACCTGACGCTGATCCATCGCCCAGCGAAGGGACCTGAGCTGCGATGGCACTGTAACATCTATTGGGTGCGCGCTGAGATACATAAGGACGGTGGACCAGTTGAGCACTATGTGACTCTGACAGGCAATGGAAAAACCGTAGAAATTGGACGATTTCTATCAGAAGACGAGCGAAAATCTTTGTTTCTAGACCTTTCGAAATTCCTAAACAACAGCAAGTAAGCGCTAAACCTGCTCAAACGAGCATGCGAATGTGCTTTAAATATTGAGACGAAATCTATCGATGTGACAGATTATATTGTCGCAGACAGTTGATATTCCCAGAAATAATTTGACAAGATAACTACCCTGAGTTGTTTTTGTATCAAAATGATAACAACTTGAGGTGAGTGAATGCGGTATGGATTTACGCTGCAACGGAGTCTCTGGGCGGTGGCTGGCTTGAATTTCGCGCGGATCACAAATTTAGATAGATCTATTAGAATATTGCTTGGCTCGGCCTTTGGCATGGTTCTTCAACCTGTTCATGCAGAGAACATCAACACACTTTCCGCAAATGCAAATTGCGATATCGTTTCCATCCGTCAGGCGGAGCGCCAAGCGCTGAACGATGACCCGGAAAAAGTCGATTGGTTTGCGCTTGATCGTAAGCAACGGGAATACACTGGAAAAGAGTTGTTGCCGGAACATGAGATCAAAGAACCTGAATTCGACTCGGTCACGGGCTGCGCGATCCGCAACGAAGGTAGTGATGCGCTGAAGGTCAGCACAGAAAGTCCGGCTGAGTTAACTGAGATCGAGAATATGGGCTGGGCCAAGCGTGCAGGCGATACTGGTGATAATGATCAAAATGAAACAGAAGACACTGGTGGCGCGCCCGCGGAGCTACATGCAGATCAACGGCAAAGCTTGCTGGAGAGACTAGGTCTTGGATCCTCCAACCTGATTGTGCAGATCCTTCTAACGGTTTTTCTAGCCGGATCTTGTATCACAGCCGCATTCGGAATGAAGTATCTGTCAAAGATTGTCCTGGGCCTTATTCGTCGCCGCCGCGTCTGTATGATCCCTGTTTCGGTGATGTCACGCGGCAAAGAGATCAAAGGGCATATTACTATTCTTGGTCTGAACTGCAGTCGTTTTGTACCGGATGGAAAAGATGAATGCGCTTATCTATCTCAGCTGCTGAATGAGCCAGAAACCCACTATTTTGATCTTCACGTCGGAGAATTATCCGTCGCGGTGTTTTTAAATGGATTAAATGGGCACTTTACGCCCTGTGCCTTTGACAAACGTTTGTCGGTAAAACTGCAAAGGGCTTTGCTGGCCCATTCGACAATTGAGCCGAAAATCGGTCAGTTGGTTTCTGTGCCACACGACGTCAAGCGGCACAAAAAATATGTGAAAGAGCGTGCAAAGCTGTTTGGCCCAGCAAGCGCCACAGGGCAGGGGGCTATGGCTTAAGCCATGCCACCTTTAATCAAGCCTTCCGCGATCCGCCCATAGGCCTCTGCCATTGGGCCATCACCTGCCGCAATCGGTGTACCGGCGTCTCCAGCCAAACGTGTGTCTAGATCAATTGGCAATGCGCCAAGCAAGGGCACGCCAAGGTTCTCTGCTTCTTTAGCGACACCACCATGGCCAAAGATATGTTCTTCATGACCACAGTTTGAGCAAATATGGGTCGACATGTTTTCGATCATGCCAAGCACGGGTGTTTTCAAGGAGGCGAACATATCGAGCGCTTTGCGTGCATCAATCAACGCGACGTCTTGCGGGGTCGAAACCAAAATAGCGCCGGTCAGTTCGGTTTTTTGGCAGAGAGTCAGCTGAACGTCACCGGTGCCCGGTGGCAGGTCAACCAGAAGCACATCCAATTCGCCCCATTGCACTTGCCCCAGCATCTGTTGCAAAGCACCCATCAACATCGGCCCGCGCCAAACAACGGCTTTGTCCGGGTCCAACATAAAGCCAATCGACATCAGCGTTACGCCGTGGGACTGCAATGGAATGATAGTTTTTCCGTCAGGCGAAGACGGACGTTTTTGAATGCCCATCATACGCGGCTGCGACGGGCCATAGATATCCGCATCTAGCAAACCAACTTTGCGGCCCTGTTTTGCCAAGGCCACAGCGAGGTTGCTTGAAACCGTGGATTTGCCAACGCCACCTTTACCAGACCCAATGGCAAGAATGCGTTTCACGCCTGAAATCTTCATTGGGCCGTCTTGTGGCTTTGGGTGGCCACCAACTTTTAAGCTTGGTGGGGCCTTTTGTTCGGCCGGACCATGGGCTGTCAGCGCTGCTTGGACAGATGTCACACCCGCAACTTGACCGACTACTTGTTCGGCCGCCTGACGCAGGCCTTCCATACGGCGTGCAAGTTCAGGAGTTGGGGCTTCGATAACAAAGCGGACAACCCCATTTTCTACGGACAGCGCACGAATCATGTCCCTACTGATGAGGTTTCCGCCATCTGGCAGCCCTAGGCTTTCAAGAGCGTCTTTGATTTGCTGTTCGGTTGCGGCCATGGCTGGTCTCCTTTTGCGCCACTCTGCGTGGATGGCGCGCCGGTGCAACCCATAATCGTTCTAAAGCTGACTGTGGATTGTACATTTTGCCGCAAAATATGATGGGTTTTTCATCGAATACCTCGGTATTCATTTTCTGCATAGCGGCTTTGCAAGTCTGTCCGTTGTGCAGGTGCAGCATTTCTCTATATCTTTATCACAAGACATGAGAATGAGTTCGGAAGTATCAAAATGGCAAACGCAGCACAGATCAACGGTTTTCAAATCGCAGCTGGTCACACCGGAGAGTCCTTCTTCGCTGCAGCTTGGGCGAAGTACCAACAATATCGTTTGTACCGTCAGACGATCTCAGAACTCCACCAGTTGTCTGGCCGTGAACTGGCTGACTTGGGCCTGACACGTTCCGGCATCATCGCCACTGCTCGCGAAGCGGTATACGGCGCATAAGTATTTGAATTCGAGGGACCTCTTCTCCTCCCTGGTCCTTTGAAGATAGCGGCGACTTCCTCCTCCTCCCTGAAGTCGCCGCAGTTATTCAGGCCAAAAGGCCTACAGATACGGAAACCCTCTCCTCCCTTGGGTTTCTGTTGCAAGACCGGCGGTGCTCCTCCTCCTCCCTGAGCATCGCCGGACCTGACATTCGGGCCATCGGGCCCAACCGGATGCGAACGGCCTACCTCCTCCCTGGCCGGACGCTAACTAGAACGGCGGTGCCCTTCCTCCTCCCTGGCGCCGCCGTTTCTGTTTTCTGGGGTCATTTTTTGGGGAAGATTTACAAGAATCTGACAAGTTTCGGCATAGCGTTGCCCTGTTGCTGCCGCGTTCCCATGGCAAAATCTTAACTAAGATCGTGAAATAGTTGTCACATGAAGTTGCGTGACCATGCGATGACCCGTGATCGCAGACGCACTATGTTATAAGTAAGACAACCATCGAAGCTGAAAGAAAGAAACCGTGAAAACACCGCGTTGGGCCTTAAAACTGCAGACATTGTTCCGCCGAAAGGTTTCGGGACTGCAGGGTGATATGGCGTCAAAGCGCGAGCCACAGGTTCATGTTGTGATCCTCGATGGAACGATGGCTTCCCTTGCAGATGGTATGCTGACCAATGCAGGGCAGACCTATCAATTGCTGAAACGGGCCGTTCCCCCAGTGTCGCTGTATTATGAGGCAGGGGTTCAATTCACAAAATGGCGCAATGCGCCGGATGTGATGATGGGGAAGGGGATCAACCGCCAGATTCGGCGCGCCTATGGATTTCTGGCATCGCGCTATCGTCCGGGCGACAAGATTTTCCTCTTTGGATATTCACGTGGGGCTTTTGCTGCACGGTCTTTGGCGGGTGTCATCGACCGGGTCGGCTTGTTAGAAGCACAGCATGCGACCGAACGAAACGTAAAATTGGCCTATCGCCATTATGAATGCGCACCAGATAGTGATGCGGCCACGGCTTTTGGCGAAAGTTTTTGTCACAAGACTGCAGAGATCGAAATGATCGGCGTATGGGACACCGTCAAAGCGCTTGGCTTGCGGCTACCTTTGCTGTGGCGCTTGACCGAAGAGCGGCACGCCTTTCACAACCACCACCTTGGTCAGTCGGTGCGGCACGGCTTTCAGGCCTTAGCATTGAACGAAAACCGAGCGGTTTTCGAGCCTGTCCTTTGGGAGTGTGATGATCACCTCAATGAAGGATTTGAAGGTCGTGTAGAACAGATGTGGTTCCGCGGCTCTCATCCGGATGTCGGTGGTCAATTGCTAGATCACGAAGCAAGCCGCCCTCTGGCAAATATTCCATTTGTTTGGATGCTGGAAAAGTCTGAGGCTTTAGGTCTCCCCTTGCCTCAAGGGTGGCAGGTGGATTATCCGCAGGACGTCAATGCGCCCTCTGTTGGGACATGGACGGGCTGGGGAAAGTTGTTTCTCATCCGCAAAAAACGCAAGCCTGGCTCAGATCCATCAGAGGCTATTCACCACAGCGTGAATCGCTATGAAAAGATAAAGGGGCCGAAATATCGACCCCTTCGTAAACGTGCTTAAGTCTTTGGCTTAGGCCACATTTTCCAACTTTGAAACCGGGGTAACACCCAGCGCGTGGCAGACGTCACGGGTCAGTTCCGGGCGGTTCAGTGTATAGAAGTGGAAGTGGTCGACGCCTTCAGTGCGCAATGCATCGCATAATTCCGTGCAAAGGGCTGTGGCCAGCAACTCTTCGCGGTTATCCCGTTCTGCTTTTTCGAATGCATCTTGCAGCCAAGTTGGGAAAGACGCCCCACAGCGCGTTGCGAAATTGCGAATGCCTTTCCAGTTTTCGATTGGCTGAATACCTGGAATGATCGGAGCATCGATACCAGCTTTTACGCAGGCATCACGGAACCGCAGGAAGGTTTCAGGCTCAAAGAAGAACTGAGTCAGTGCTTCGGAAGCTCCAGCGTCGATCTTTGCCTTAAGCCAATTGATATTTGCAGCCTGATCCGCCGCATCTGGGTGAGATTCAGGATAAGCGCCAACGCGGACATTGAACTTTCCGGTGTCAGCCAGGGCTTCGATCAGCTCGATAGAATTCGCAAAACCCTCTGGGTGCGCTTGGAACTGGCCGCTGTTTTTAGGTGGATCACCACGCAGGGCGACCAAGTCGGTGACGCCTGCAGCCGCAAAATCATCTGCGATCTTCAAAGTTTCTTCTTTGGTCGCGTTTACGCAGGTCAGATGCGCCGCAACGTTCAGACCGCTGGATTTGTGCAATGTCGCAACAGCATCACGGGTCAATTCGCGGGTGGTGCCACCAGCGCCATAGGTCACAGAAACGAAACGAGGTTGCATCGGAGACAGCACCTGCACAGTGTCCCAAAGGCGGAAAGATGCCTCTAGGTTTTTTGGCGGGAAGAACTCAAAAGAGATTTTCGGTGCGGTCATTTTTCTCGTCCGTTTTTTAGGTTGTCCCCTTGTGACACGTGTAGGGTTGTGAGAAAACTTCATAATACTCAATAACAATATGAGTTTCACATGAAGATGCACATCGAGTTCCGTCACCTGCGTACGGTGAAGGCGATCCATGAATGCGGTGGTTTGGCGCGCGCAGCGGATCAATTGAATATCACGCAGTCGGCTTTGTCTCATCAAATCAAAGGTTTGGAAGATCAAGCAGGCGTTGAGCTATTCGTGCGCCGTTCTAAACCCATGAAGCTTTCGGCTGCAGGTATGCGCCTATTGCGCTTAGCAGAGCGGATTTTGCCAGAGGTTCAGGCGCTAGAAGATGAATTTTCTGGGCTACGCGCCGGGAATTCTGGGCGGCTTCATATTGCGATCGAATGCCATGCTTGCTTTGAATGGCTCTTTCCAGTGCTCGAACAGTTCCGCAAAAAGTGGCCTGACGTGGATGTTGATATCCGTCCGGGGCTTGCGTTTGACGCAATGCCAGCACTTCAGAAGGAAGAAGTCGATCTTGTGGTGTCTTCAGATCCCGAGGACATGCCCGGCGTCGAATTCTCACACTTGTTTGACTACAATCCTGTTTTTGTTGCCTCTAGCGGTCACCCTCTGGCCCAGAAAGACTGGATCGATGCGGAAGATTTCCGTGGTCAAACGTTGATAACCTATCCGGTCGAACGTTCTCGGCTTGATATTTTTAGCCAGTTGCTCACCCCTGCCAAAGTAGAGCCAGATCGCGTGCGTCAGGCTGAATTGACAGCTGTGATCTTACTACTTGTTGCCTCTAATCGCGGCATATCTGTTTTGCCGGATTGGGTGGTCCGTGAGGTGAAATACAGTTCTGATTATGTGACGCGTCCACTGACAAAAGACGGGTTAACGCGAGGGCTATTCGCGGCCACGAGAACCGACGATCTTGAGAAACCATATATGCAGGATTTAATCCGACTGGCGGGAACTGAGGCCAAGAAGCTGCAAAGCGTCTGATTGGTGTAAAAACCAAGTAAAAAACAACCTTCTGTCTCCCTTATGCTCTTGGCAAAAGGGGCGTCTGGGTGTATCCGCGCAATCTGACGTCAAAGGAGCCGGATGATGCAGGGCAGCGCCAATCTTAACATTATGATGAAAGCCGCGCGTAAGGCGGGGCGGTCTCTGGTGAAAGACTTCCGCGAAGTGGAAAACCTGCAGGTGTCTTCTAAAGGTGCAGGCGACTTTGTCAGCAAAGCTGACATCGCTGCTGAGGACATCCTAAAAGAAGAGCTGATGGGCGCGCGTCCGACTTACGGCTGGCTGGCCGAAGAGGGCGGCGAAGAAGAGGGCAAAGACCCGACACGCCGTTGGATCGTTGACCCGCTTGATGGCACAACAAACTATCTGCACGGTCTGCCGCATTGGGCGATTTCGATTGCCTTGGAACACAAGGGTGAAATCGTTTCAGGCGTGATTTACGACCCTGCTAAAGACGAGATGTTTTACGCTGAAAAAGGCGAAGGTGCTTGGTTGAACGACAGCAAACGCCTGCGTGTTTCCAGTCGGAACCGTATGATTGAATCCATTTTCGCGACCGGCGTGCCATTCGCAGGCCGTCGCGATTTGCCTGATACCCTACAAGACCTTGCGCGTATCATGCCAACCTGTGCTGGTGTGCGCCGTTTTGGTTCCGCTGCATTGGACCTCGCCTATGTGGCTGCGGGTCGATACGAAGGCTATTGGGAGCGTAACCTAAATGCATGGGATTTGGCTGCTGGCATTATCATCGTGAAAGAAGCCGGTGGTTTCGTGCGCGGTTTGGAAGACAGCGACAATATTCTGGAAACCGGCTCTGTGTTGGCTGCAAATGAACCGATTTGGGATCAATTCTCAAAAGTGATCCGCGGCTATTAACGCGCTGAAATATTTATAAAAATGGGCGCTTTGAGCGCCCTTTTTTATGCGCGGTCCTTCGGGTGATTGGTGCCATCCATCCAAGGAACATCCCCTAGATCACGAGGGTTGATCCCTTCCAAACAGGCCACGTTAATGCCGTACTGACTAGGGTCGCTGCGGCGTTGATGGTGTGTGTAAATCCCGCAGGTTTTACAAAAGTAATGTTTGGCTATGCCCGTGCCCCATTGGTAAAGACTGAGATTGTCCGCGCCCTTTAGGATTTTCACGCCTCCTTCAACCGGTGCACTCACCGCAATCGCGCCACGGCGGCGGCAATAAGAACAATCACAGCGTCGGGCAGTCTCTAAGCCCTCGGAAAGGGTCACATCCATCTCAACAGCTCCGCAGTGGCAGGTCAGGCGATAGCTCATTTGCGTTTTCTCACTTTGGGAATATTTGTGCGTCTAAATGAATAAGTGGCGTCCGGGTGCGGAGGATGCCCATCGGTGGTCCGCCAGAAGGACGCGCCACCCAGCCTGAGCCATAGGGGGATTGTCAGGATCACGCCGATGATAAACCCGCCAGCATGGGCCCAATAGGCTACCCCTCCTGCAGAGCTGTCAACTGCAAGACTGTTCACCAATTGTAGCCCAAACCACAGGCCCAGCATGATCCAGGCGGGTAAGGTGAACACTTTAAAAAAGATGATTAGAATCAATAGAATATCAACACGTGCCTTTGGGAAAAGCAGTAGGTATCCGCCCATCACGACGGCGACCGCACCAGATGCACCAATCGTAGGAATTTGGTTAAACGGGTCGGAAAGCACCTGCGCCATACCTGCACCGATGCCGCCAATGATATAGAAGGCGAGAAAACCAATATGGCCCATTTCATCTTCCATATTGTCGCCGAAAATCCAGAGAAACAGCATATTTCCAACAAGGTGCATGATCCCACCGTGTAGGAACATCGATGTGAACAGCCCCTGTAGGTCCTGGCCGGTCGATACGCGATCCGGGAACATGGCATAATCGTTGTAAAACGCGCCGAGGAGCCGGGGCTGGTCAGCCAACGGCCAAGAATAAAGAAAGACCGCGATGTTTATCGCGATCAGCGCATAGGTCACAAAGGGCAGGCGACCGGACGGGTTGTGGTCTCGAATTGGAAACATGGCCACACGCTGGCCGGGATTGACCGGGGCGTCAAGACGCCCCGGTCAATCGATGCTTAAGCAGAGCCGCCCAAAAGAGCCGCATTGCCGCCAGAAGCTGTGGTGTCGACACAGACGTGGCGTTCTGCTCGGGCGCGCGTCTTGTCTGGTGCACCAACGATCAATGGGATGATGGGGCCGTTTCGCTCAGAAAGCGCTTGTTCGTAGGCACGCGCGCTTTCCTCATTTCCCCACCATATGACGCCAGAAAATCCTTTTAGTTTCAATAGATCATGAGGTGAAAGCAATCCACTGACAGCCACGGCACGTCCACCGAGTTTTTGGATTTCAGCGGCCTGCTCCTGAGCGGTCTGATGACCCGGCCCCAGACACAATACGGGGGCACGTGGCTCAGTCGAAAGACGGTTGGATTCGCCGGTTGGCCCCGGCAAAGTCACTGTTTCAATCGGCGCGCCTTCGGGCGCTGTGTCTATGGCTTTCTGCATGGAGGATATTCCTTGCGGCTCTGTGAAAGTGTCAGTGCTAATTTTGGGTGTCACCTGCTTGAAACGAGACAAGTAATGCGGCCCGCCTGCCTTAGGTCCCGTACCTGAGAGGCCTTCACCCCCAAAGGGTTGGCTGCCAACAATTGCACCGATCTGATTGCGGTTGATATAGACGTTGCCTGCATTGATCCGGTCCGACACATGCTGCACACGATCATCGATCCGCGTCTGCAGACCAAATGTTAACCCGTAGCCGGTAGCATTGATTGCATCAATGACAGCGTCCAATTCTGAAGCCTTGAAGGTTGCGACATGCAGTACAGGGCCAAAGATTTCTTCTTTGAGATCATCAATGCCGTCAATCTTTAGGATCGTCGGTGCAATGAAAGTACCAGTCTGGGGCGTGTTCATCGAAAATAACACGCGGCCGTCTTTTTGAGCCTTTTCGATGTGGTTCGCGATATTTTGCTGCGCGGCCAGATCAATGACAGGCCCAACATCGGTTCGGAACTCCCATGGATTGCCCTGATGCAGTTCTTTCACGGCTCCTTGCAACATTGTCAGGAATGTCTCGGCAATATCTTCTTGCAAATAGAGGCAGCGCAATGCGGAGCACCGTTGCCCAGCAGATTGGAACGCGCTTTCAACAATGGCAGTGACGGCTTGCTCTGGCAAAGCGGTTGAATCGACGATCATGGCATTCAAGCCACCGGTTTCTGCGATGAAAGGCGTGCCAGGGGCCATATGGGCTGCCATGGCCTTTCGAATGCGCTGCGCAGTTGCGGTGGACCCTGTGAAGCATACACCGTTCACGCGCGGATCTGAGGTGATGGCAGCGCCAACTTTCGCCCCGGACCCTGGTAGATATTGCAGCGCATGGCGGGGCACACCGGCCTCATGCAACAGTTTCACCGCTTCAAATGCGATCAATGGGGTTTGATCCGCAGGTTTTGCAAGGACTGCATTGCCAGCCGCCAGAGCCGCAGAGATTTGGCCAGTGAAAATTGCGAGTGGGAAGTTCCAAGGGCTAATGCAGGAAAAGACGCCGGCAGCTGGTGCACTTGGCGCGTTTGCCCCGTAGTAGCGCAAGAAGTCCACTGCTTCGCGCAGCTCGGCCACCTGATCCAAAGGAGTTTTGCCGGCCTCCCGCGCCAACATTGCAAAGAACACCCCTTCGTTTTCTTCAAAAAGATCGGCGGCTTTCGCAAGCACGGTTCCGCGTTCCTTAGGTGAAGCATCCCAAGGTTTTGCAGCACTCAGCGCTGCTTCAACGATAGTGCTATCTGCATGTGAAACCGTGCCTAAATCGTCGGATGGCAAATAGGGGTTTTTCACTGGTAGTGACAGGAGTTCTGATCCTTCTGAGGCGATCAGAGGAACGGCATGCCATTGGGTTGATTGAAAGGGGGAACGTGATGCTTCAAACCGTTCAAGTGTCGGCACATCGTGCAGATCAAAGCCCTTCGAGTTTATACGTGCCGGCGCAAATAGCTGTGTCCCGTTTGGAATGTTTGATCCATCATGCGTGTAGGCGTCGAATGGATCACGCGCGACCACTGCCGGTGGAACATCTTCGTCAACGATCTGGTTTACAAAGGAACTGTTCGCGCCATTTTCCAACAGGCGTCGTACAAGATAGGCCAGTAGATCGCGGTGCGCGCCGACCGGTGCATAAATCCGGCATCGTGTGCCATGCTGATCTTTAACGATGTCATGCAGGTTTTCACCCATGCCATGAAGTCGTTGGAATTCAAAAGTTTGAGGATCATCCGCCATTTCCAAAATAGCAGCAACCGTATGGGCATTATGAGTGGCAAATTGCGGATAGATCCGGTCCGTCATGCCCAGCAGCTTATGCGCATTGGCGATGTAGCTGATATCGGTGGCTGTTTTCTGCGTGAAAACAGGAAAGCCTTCAAGACCTTCAACCTGTGCACGTTTGATCTCGGTATCCCAATAGGCGCCTTTGACCAAACGCACCATGATTTTGCGATCAAGTCGCTGAGAGAGGTGATAAAGGTAGTCAAGTGTCGCCCCAGCGCGTTTGCCGTAGGCCTGTACAACCACACCAAACCCATCCCAGTTCTTGAGCGCGGGTTCAGCCAAAACAGTTTCAATGACGTCCATCGAAATGCTCAGGCGATCTGCTTCTTCAGCGTCGATGTTCAAACCCATTCCAGCTGATTTCGCCAATAGTGCAAGCGAGCGTAGTCTCGGCACCAACTCCTGTAAGACACGGTCTTTTTGCGGTAACTCGTAGCGGGGGTGGAGTGCAGATAATTTTACAGAAATGCCTGGGTTTTTACGCGTATCGTCGTTCGTACAGGCCGTCGCGATTGCGGTGATCGCGCGTGAATATGCCAAGTGATATTGCATCGCGTCGGCATCAGTCTTTGCGGCTTCACCAAGCATGTCGTATGAATAGGTGAACCCGTTCTGTTCGTATTCCGACGCACGCTCCATGGCGCTGTGAATGGTCTCACCCAATACAAATTGGCGGCCCATTTCCTTCATTGCATGGCCAACCGCAGTGCGAATAACCGGCTCGCCTAGCCGTTTCACAGCACTTTTGAGTGTTCCGATGATGCCGGATTGTTCTTCTTCAAGCACTTTGCCTGTCAGCATCAATGCCCAGGTGGATGCATTGACCAAGGACGATGTTGATTGCCCCAAATGCGTTCCCCAATCAGAAGGGGCAATTTTATCTTCGATGAGCGCGTCAATTGTTTCCGCATCAGGAACACGCAACAGCGCCTCTGCCAAACACATCAAGGCGATCCCTTCATCCGTCGAGAGACCGTATTCAGCAAGAAAGACTTCCATCAAACCCGGCTTTGACTGCTCACGGATTTGGCGCACAAAATTGGCTGCAGACTTGGATATGGCGTCACGTTGTGCCGGATCAAGATCGGCAGACGTGATCAGCTCTTGCACCAATAAAGTTTCAGATGCGTAGGTTGTGGTATCGATTAAGTGACGGCAGGAAGTCATCGGGGTTTCCATGAATTGATTTCTTGGGTAAGCATATATCCAAATATTCAGTCGAATTTCCTTTATTGTTAAGGCTTGATAGTCGATTCGACTTAAATTTGGAGATTTCATATGCGAAGTGGTGATGTCGAGTTGGACGCTTTTGATTCCAAGATTCTTGAGGTTCTGGCCAGTGACGGGCGCACCTCAATTACGTCCTTGGCAAAACAAGTTGGATTATCCAAATCTCCGACGCAGATGCGCCTCAGGCGTCTTGAGGCTCAAGGGGTGATAAAAGGTTACAAAGCGATGTTGGATCCGGTCCGTTTAGGACTGGATCACGTCGCGTTTATCGAAGTGAAGTTGAATGATACGCGCGAGGCAGCGCTAAAGGCATTTAATGCAGCAGTAAGGCAGCTGCCCGAAATCGAACAAGCGCATATGATCGCATCAAACTTTGATTATCTTCTGAAGGTGCGCACTTCGAGTATGGCATCTTATCGCGTCGTTCTGGGTGAAAAGATCTCAACCTTGCCGCATGTCGCAAGCACCTCAACCTTCGTGGTTATGGAAGCCGTCAAAGAATTTGGAGGTGAGGGTTAAGCTTAAGGCCTAGCTTTCGGCGGGCCAGTCGCTCCATTACGTTACATGCCGCAATGGGATAGTAGCTTATATCTGGAAATGGCACGAAAAAGCGCTTTGTAGTCATGCCCAGATCAAACCGGCGGATCAAACAGTTAGCTGCAGCGGGCTGCGCGAATTTCAACACGCCTTTGCCATTTGCTCCCAGGAGATTTCGCCGGCAAGGGGGCGCTTTCCCCCTTTGCGCTAACGTTCTGAATGCGCGCGCCAGAATCTAAAACACGTGACAACGACTCTTTGACTACCTGCGCTCGTTTCAATGAAATTCGTTGATTGGTTTGTCGCTGACCACCTGTATCGGAATGTCCGATTAATTGAATACAAGCAGTGCCGAGTGTTTCCCCATTTAAGAGTTCGCCAAGCAACTTAATTTGCATTTTACCAAGCTGATCTATGTCGGTCCCGCCTTGTGGGAAGAAAATGTGGCTTTCTCCAATCACTCCACCGGGGTGACCGGGCATGACCGAAGGAATGCTGTCAAATTCAAGAGTTTGTGCTGTCACAGCTCCTGAAACACACACAGCGCAGACAGTAGAAATAACAAGTCGTTTTGAAACCATTTGCCGATCCTCTTGATAGGACTGGCTAGCATCGAACTGTTAACAGAAAGACAATTTGGTTCAGAAATTATTTTCCGCAACCGTTTGTAAAATTTACTTTTTATCGATCCTTTTCGTTGAAGCTGTCGAAAGACGAGGGACGATTTATGAATGATCAACGCATGGTTTGGCTAGATTGCTTGCGGCTTATCGCCGGGCTTTCGATGGTTGGGCTTCACAGCACCGCTGATCCAATGGGACTTCCCTGGGTCAACTACGAGCCTGTTGAACGCGTGATCCCCTTGGCGCTTAGGTCACTTTTTTATACAGCACGAACTGAGCTCTTTTTAATGATTTCGATGTTTTTACTATTGCTGTCCTTAGATCGGCGTTCACGGGGCTATGTCGAAACGCTTCGTGAGCAGGCTAAAAGGCTATTGATCCCCTTTCTGTTTTGGACATTTTTTTTCGCAATATTTGGGCTCATTAAAGCCACCCAATTTGGGTATTTATCTGATGCCAAAGCGCAGCTTATTGATCCTCTGTCTTGGCTAGGATTTTTGGTGCTTGGCGATGTGAAATACCATATGCATTTCCTCCCAACCTTGTTCTGCCTTTTGTTGTTTTATCCAGTTTTTAAACTGGCCGTGACCTATCCTGTTTTAGGAGTTTTGGTGATTTTCTTCTTGCTGGCACGAAGGGAACTAGATGGGTTTGTCTATGCGCAATTTTGGGGAACCGAAGGCCTTGGATATCTTACCCGTTTGATCAAGGTTTTAACCTACGTTGGCTACGGGCTTATCGCCGGCGCTGCGGTCGGAATTTGGCAGAAAACGTCCAAAGAAAACCTTAGTCAATGGTGCCCGCTTATACTCTTGTGCAGTGTGATCCTGTTCCTGTTTAAATTAATTGCAACGATTAAGACTATCCAGACAGGGGCTTGGCAATTTTCATATCTTCCTGGGTATTGGGCCGATTTCCTCATGCCTGCACTTTTGTTCTGTGGCTGCCTGGTCTTGGGTCATAAATCTTGGCCGAGCTCGGTTTCAAAATGGGCTAAGTTCTCGTTTGGAATTTATCTTTGCCATCCAATATTTCTTGATCTCTGTGAGATAGTGTTAAGGCCGTTTGATTCGTCGCCAACTGTCCAGGTGTCTTCCAAAATTCTATTGGTCTTACCGGCAAGCTATCTCTTGGTTCGTCAATTATCACAATCCAAACACTTGGCCTGGACGGTCGGATTGGGCCCATTTCCTAAATTCAACGGGTTATTTTCTCAAACAAGGAGGTTGCAGTGATGCGGATGGAAATAACTGAAGCGCATGATGGAATTGCGGTGATCAAACTCTCCGGTGCGCTCACAAAGTCTAGTTGCTTGCAGATCCTATCAACAAAGATTGAGGATCTGATAAAACATGGTCGATCTGGGATAATTATCGAACTTTCGGGGTGCCGAAAACTAAACGCATCTGGCTTGGTCGCACTGTCTGAATTGCCCGCGCTTTATCCATCGGCGCATATTGAATTTTGTTGCCTTCCTGGTTTTGTTTCTCGGAAATTCTCGACATTTGGATTGGATCGCGGCCTCAATATATCATCTTCAATTCAAGACGCTTTGAAGGGCGCAGGTCTTCGTAAGCTCAAGCTTTCGCAGACAAAAGTATTCATTCACTGTGGCTCTGATCGAAATTTGTTCAGTCGATTTCCAAATCCGCTTTTAGATGTATTGGGCCGCTCAGTTTTAGAACGGAACCTTGATTGGTTGGAACGTTTCGGTGTGCAGAATATCTATCTAAATTCAACAAACGCGATGACAGAGATAAACGCATTGCTGCAAAAGAGGCCGCGATATCATCAGAACGTCTTTAGTACGCGGATCATATCCAAATTCGAAGAAATTCACCCAGGTCATTTCGTGGGAGCATTTGATATTCTTCGTGCGCATCAAGGCTTTCATGGGTCATTCACGGATGATTTTTTGTTTGTTAAAGGTGATGACTTTTGCGCCATTGACCTAGGAGAGATGATGAACGCACATAGGTCGGCAGGCGCTGATATTACCTATGCTGACAGCAAGCCGCTTCATATGACAAACCTCAATCAGCTGCATCACAAGCAACAAATTATTACAGCTGCTGATCTGGTGAAAAGTGTTTCAAAGCCAGAAACTGTGCCCAATTCTTCGAAATTCTCGAGTGGGGCTATGATTTTATCCCCAAAGCTATTTGACCTGCTACCAATTGAAGTACGTGGCTTGTATGATGAGGAGTTAGTCTCATTTGTTCGTCAGTCTGGTGTAAAAGTACAAGCGTTTTCAGCGCGATACTTAAATTTAAAGGTCTCGAGCCTATCCCAATATTCTGAGGCTTTAAGGGCGGCAATGAACAGCCAAACCCGCGGATTAAATGCAATAGGTCGCCAAGTAAAACCTGGTATTTCTATTGCAGCTAATGCTGAAGTTTCTAGGCAAGTTGCGCTACAAGACAACTGTTATCTAGGCGATGGCGCAACTGTCGAAGCCGGGGCAGAGTTGTCAGGAGTGACAATCGTTCAAGCGAACGCTCACATCGCAAAGAACTGCGTTTTAAACAATTGTATCGTCATGCCCGGAACGGAACTAGAGCAGGGGTATTGGGGGCAAAATCAGCTCATTCACAAGGATGGTGTGTTAGATTTGAGATCATACTCTAGGGGTTTTCCAAATCATATCATGGGGGTTTCTGCCGATTTTCCGGCACCGATGCACGCAATTCAAAAAACCGCATAAGGTCGTTTTTGAAATGAAACAGGAACCCTATTTCCATCATTTTTGCGATCGCGTAGCACCTGAATTTCAACCGCTCTCGGAAAAAGAAACCGTGACTTGGCAGCTTTTGGCGAGCATCACGATTGGGTTCGGATTCTGGTATTTGAGTTGGAGGTGGCTTGAGAGCTTGAACCCTGAGGCAATGGGTTTTTCAGTGCTGGTCGCGAGCTGTGAAACGTTAGCCTTTTGTGGAACCTTGATATTTTACTATGATATTTGGGCTGAGAAAGACTCTTTTCCAGAAGGTCATTCACCCCCGAAGTTTTGGTCAGAAAAAACACCTGACAGGTACATCACGGTCGACATATTTCTAACGACATTTGATGAACCTGTTGAGGTCGTTGAGCCATCTATCTCTGCTGCAAAGCAATTGGCCGTCAACGGTTCTGTTTCTGTATCTATATACCTGCTGGATGACGGAGACAGAGGCGACATGCAGGATCTCGCATCGCGATGCGGTATTAACTACTTATCTCGCAGCGGAAACCGGGGGTTTAAAGCTGGAAATCTCGCGAATGCTTTGCTTAGAACTGACGGTGAATACTTCGTAATATGTGATGCCGATACTCGATTGTTTCCGAGTTTCCTCAGCAATACATTGGCCTATTTTCAAGATCCAAAAGTGTCCTGGGTGCAAACCCCGCATTGGTTTTATGATCTATCTGAAGGGCGCCGTTGGGAAGATTGGCTTGCCAATAAAATTGGCGAGTGGGCCGTAAAATTTGCACCATTTTTTCGGCTTGTATCTGGCAGTGAAAAAACTGGTGCAGATCATTTTCATTCCGATCCAACTATTTTTTTCGATCTTATTCAACGTCGGCGGAATAGAAACGGGGCGTCCTTTTGTTGCGGGGCCGGTTCAATTCATCGACGCGAAGCCGTGTTGCAAAACGCATTGTTGGAAAAGGCAAAAACAATCGCACTCAAAGCTGGGGCCCATGGGCGAGCCGAAAGTAAGTTGCTCTCTCCAAGGATCGAGATTCAACCCTTTAAATATCATGTGTCCGAAGACATTTTCACATCTATCCAAGCACACACAAACGGTTGGAAGTCGGTTTATCATCCCAAGATCGAAGCGCAGATGCTTTCACCTTGGTCAGTATCAGCTTGGGCCATTCAAAAACTAAAATACGCAGGAGGGACTTTTGACATTCTTCTGAATGCAAACCCACTTTGGAATTCCAACATGCCTTGGAGGGTAAGGTTACATTATCTTGCGACCTTTTGGTCTTATTTATCGGTGTTCATTTTATCGATTATGGTTCTTTCACCTGCTTACTCATTGCTCACCGGTTATGCACCAATCGAGTCCTTTTCCGTCGACTTCTTTGCGAGACTTTTACCCCTTTTGATTTGCAACGAACTGGCGATGTCAGTCACCAGTAAAGGCGCGTCATTTCACAGATCAAAGGTGGTTGCATTTGGGACAATTGCGATCCAATTACGGGCCTTTTTTCTTGTTGCTCTAGGCCGGAAACCGAAATTTCCAACAACTCCAAAACTTCCAGATTCAAAGGTATCAATTCGATTCGCGCTTCCAAACCTTATCCTATTGTCCGTGCTTGGCTTTTCAATTTTTTGGGGCGTTCTGATGTATTGCCTAAATCGCGATACTCACTCGCTATCTTTTTTAATTGTTAATGTATTTTGGCTGTCTTGGAGCCTCATCGCTTTGCTTCGAATGACACTATCGATGCTCAGCAACCCGGCGTTGCCAACAAAGCTGAATGAAAACTCGGTGTAGATCCTGACATAGTAAAAGCGAACCCTGAGATGGCTTATATTCAAAGATCTAGTTTTATATTCTTAGCGGGACTTTTGATTGCATCTGGAACCGCGATTGGAACTGAATTGACCGTAGGACGAAAGGAAACCAATTTTCGAGAACACCTCGATTACAGTTCGCCTGACCTAATTCCAATTGCGCCGCAACGTGAGTTGACAGATTTGGATAGGAGAGCGCTCAAGGTTGCCTGGCGTTACATAGAGCAAAATACACGAGGCGAGACAGGGCTGGTCGATAGCGTTGCCGGGTTTCCATCAACCACCATGTGGGATCAGGGATCATATATATTTGCGCTTATTGGAGCCAAAAAAATTGGCCTTATCTCAGAATTGGAGTTTGTATCTCGGATTGAGAGACTCCTGTTGAGTTTGGAAGTTCTTCCGCTTTTTGATGGCAAGCTGCCGAATAAAGCTTATGACACCCGAACGCTTGAGATGGTGAATTATCAGAACGAAGTTTCAGATACTGGGATCGGGTGGTCAGCTTTAGATATCTGTAGAACCTTAATGGCATTAAAAGCTCTGGAAAAAGAATCTCCAGCGCATTCCGAAATTGTCCGTCGAATAGTTCGAAAGTGGAATTTCTCGAATATGGCCTCCGCCGGGGAGCTCTGGGGCGCGGCGGTCATCGATGACGAAATCAAGTATTTGCAAGAAGGTCGTTTGGGATACGAGCAATATGCTGCACGAGCTGCGGCTTTGTGGGGGCTCGATGTTTTTGAAGCTACATCGGCGAAGCGATCATTAGATTGGGTAACCGTTGAAGGCGTTGAGCTGCCGACAGATACGCGGGTTTCTCAGTCATTTGATGCGATCAGCCCAATTCTAAGCGAGCCTTATCTATTACAGATTTTCGAAATGGGTTGGGATAGAGAAACACACCTCTTTGCCAGTCATGTATTCGCCGCGCAAGAAAACCGGTATCGATCTAGTGGGCAATTCACGGCGGTTTCTGAGGATCATATTAATCAAGATCCTTTTTTCTTATACTCATCAGTATATTCGGACGGCGAAGAATGGGCCGTAGTGACAGAAGATGGAACGAGTTACCCACAATTTAGAACCGTCAGCACAAAGGCGGCATTCGGGTGGGACGCGGTGTTTGATACAAACTACACGAGTGATTTGGTTGATCATGTGGCTGGAACCGCGCATCCAGATTTTGGATGGGCGGCAGGTATTTTTGAACTTGATCGCGAATTGAATAGCGTTTTTGCGCTAAACACCAACGCGGTGATTATTGAGGCAATCCATTTTAAGTTGCTGGGACCTATGTGGCGTTACTAGAGCCGAGTTCAATAACCTGCTCTGCCGCTGGCTGAGTAGAAGGAAGCACCTTTTTGGGATTTGATTGCGAATTCTACTTGTGGCTTTGTCGCTGGTATTTGATGTCGAATGTATCGATCATTGACCTCGTTTCTTCTGAGTAGTTGCAGTTTGTTGGACGCCAAGACTTCCGTTGATAATCGAGCTTTGCCCAGCTCACTTGCTTTGAAATCCGTCCACAATCTTGCATCCCTCACTGTCAGCGCCTGAGGGCTTCTGATCCATAGAAGATATGAGACCAATTGGTCTAATCCTGTTGTGGCTGCTCGCAGCAGCACCTCTGCATCACTCTCTATTACGATGAAGCTGTGGTCCGAAGAGAGATAGGCTACTTCACTTTCTGAAAGAGGACGGTTTAGGAGGTCAGGGATGTCGATTGCGTAATTTCTAACTTGTATTGATACTCTTGAATTCGGCCTGCGTGCCGCAATGATCCAAGGTTTTGCATTTGCATCCAAACTCAAAACCAATCCATTGGATCGGGCAATACAATTGCGCAACGGACGCATACAATCCACACGCCACACTTCTTTGCGCTTCGCATTGTGAATGCGATAGAAAATTGCAGGTCCATCCACCGAAATGTCGTATTCAATTCGTACCGTTTCGGTGCGATTTGAACCCTCGGAATTTGTAAACGCACTTGATGAGAATAATAATGACCAGGCCATAATTAGTAAAAGACGCATCGCTAAGCTCCCAACTCATTCTTTCAATATCGTTGGCAGCTGTGTCATCAAGCTATTCAGAATTGGGCCAGAATTAGAATTTTGTGTAGGATCAACATCAATTTATCCGAAGAACGGCAGAAATTAATGCACCTCAAAACTTGCCTTGAAGCCAGCTGAAACCCAGCACGCCTCGAGTAAATTCAAAATGATTAACTAAGTTTGTTTGACCAAATGTGCCAATGAATCCCGCAACCGGATCGCACAAGTTATTGGGCATTATACTAGATCAATGCTAGTCGCAAAATTATTGATTTATAACCGGCTGGGCGTTTGCCGCCTTGGATCGTAGGTCCGCAATTTGCAGATGATTTGACGCCCAAGCTCTTCGGACCTGAAATCAACATTACTCGATTCAATTAGAACATTTGCGAGAGGGTTGCGGCCCGAATTCTCGATTTCAGAATCTGCAATTTTCTGTGCTGCCTGAATGTGCCCAGATGACGTTGACGGAGACCCGTCTTGCAGTTTTAGGATGCAATGGCCTTTGAAGTTTTTAAAGAAAAATTCAATTTGATTGCCTTGTTCCTCGATGGCCTCACGGCAGGAAAATGCTAAAAGTTCTGTGGCCACACGACATGCCTTTTGTCGGTTGTGTTCATCCCCATTCCGCCGGAAGTGAGATCTGATCCATTCTTCCAAAGCTGCTTCGGTCTTTAACTCGCGAGTGCCAATAAATCGATGCCAGCCGCTATCCAGTCGTGCACGTACTTCATTTGTGGGACCAAAATCAGCAATGGCGCCACCTTGGAGGACGATAAGTCGATCGCATTTATCCAAAATTGTTCGATTGTCAGAACATATTAGAACGCATCGACCTAGACGTGCTTCAGTATCAAGCCGATTGCAAAAGGCTGAAATTTGCGCAGACTGTAGCGACGCTTCCGGGCGGTCAAATAGATAGACTTGTGGACCAATCGCAAACGCGCGTGAAATTGCGAGGGATTTCTGGTGCATCGATGGCAGTCTACGCGCATCCGAAATTTTGCAGATATTTTCGACCAACTCTCTTGAAAAAACCATCTGCTCAAGAAAAAACCGACCACGCTCAGTGACGTCATCGCCTTGAAAACAATTAAGATTATGTGATCCGGATGCCGCCATGATAATTGGATATTCAGGTAAGAATACCAAGGGAACACTTTGTGCACCTGAAGATCGCAGCCACAGGTTTTGTCCATTTAATTGGATTGCGCCGGAAACACTAGCATGTTCGATCGAAAAAGGATCTGAAATCGCCTGCATCAGCAGTGACTTTCCGGATCCGCTTTCGCCGATGAGGCCCACGATTTCCCCAGGCTCAATAGAAAGGTTTAATTGGGATATCAAAGCGTGATCTTCTGAGGACACGACGTCTAAGTTTTCAATCTGCAAGCCGGCGACTGGGTCGATCCCAGAATGGTCCAGCGTCGTATTGCTTACATTCTGATTTGGCTTTTTGAGTTTCTGGGAGAAATACTCTTCGATGAACATCAGGCAGTTATCAACGTTCCAAGCAGAAATGAGTGTTAACGCTACGACGATCCCTGGCATCAATATCTCTTCAGAAACAAGGTAGGTGCCAACCGCTCCACCTGCGCCGATTGCCAGCCAAAAGCTTGCTTTTCTGACCCCTTTTGACAGCGCATGGCTATACTGGTTGTTTGCCGCATGATGGGCGCCTGTCGCGTCGCGGCCGGCCATTAGTGAAATAGCTTCCAGCGGGTCAAATACCCAAGGCGCTTCTTGCGTTTCACGTTTTGATAATTGCCAAATCGTGATGGACCCAATCAAAATCACCAACGGTGATATCAGACCTGCAAGCGGGTGTATAAAGAACACAATCAGAGCAATTGGAAAGCAAAGCATCGCGTTGATTTTGATGGCCTGTAGCTCTCTTAATCGGCGGAAGCCCGACAAGGCTTTTATTTGCGCAAATTCAAGAAGGGTGATTGCAAGAGCAAGCAATCCTACGAGCCCAAGTAGGATAAATGACATCCTGCTTTCGCCAGTTTCGATGACTAAGCGATGCAAAAGCACGCTTAACAAAACAATTCCGATGACACAGCAGGTAATGGCAAGTGTAAATGCACCACTGATTGCGATGACCCAACCTGGTATGGTTCGATCCCTCATTGCGAGCTGTGCCTGTGGCTCATTCGTTGGAGAGGCAGGTGCGGCGAGATTGAAGTTCTCAGTGTTTGCCATGTTCTGCTCCTAATGTTTTCGGTCTTACGTTTAGAGCCGAGTAGTGAAAATTTAATTGACCAACTCGAGAAATTTTAAACGACAAAGAATTTTCGAAATTTCTAATCGATGTTGGATTTTTGTTAACGATGATGTGGCTATCGTTGTTGCGAACGACAAATTGGGTTGTGAAAATCGATGGCGAAAGAAATTGGCTCTGCTTCAGAAAAACGCTCTTTGAGTGGTCGGGTCGTTTGGCTTTGCTTGGCGGTTACAGCAACCATTTGCGCGTCCTGGTTTGCTGCCTCTTCAGCAAAATCTCGATACCTTAGCTTTCAGAATGAAATCGATCCGATCATTGCGGGTGGCCATTTAGATGAGTTGCCTGCCGTTATGCGGGGGGGAATACCAAGCGTCACCACAAGCGTTTTTTATGAAGAAAAGCGAAATGTTAAGCCGCCCCGTATGTGTGAAATGCCCGTGGACTACTTTGAGAAGTTGGATCTCGGGGCCGAGTTGGCGTACGGCTATACCGACCGCAATGAATACGTCCGAAAATTTCGACCACGGCGCGGGTTTCTGAATGATCGAGAAATGAGGGCCGCGAAGGTTGCCTGGCATTACTTTGAAAAATTCACGCAGGAGACCACGGGATTAGCAAATTCGGTCGGGAATTACCCTTCAACGACGCTGTGGGATACCGCTTCTTATATTGCGGGTGCGGTTGCCGCGTATGAATTATGCATTATCGAAAAGCCCGAATTTGATCGACGCATCACATTGTTGCTGACAACAATTAAGGGTCTTGAGTTGTTCCGCAATGAAATGCCGAACAAAGTGTATCACACGAAAAGTGGTCTTAAAGTCGACTATACCAACAAGGCCGGAGAAATCGGGTTTTCCGCGTTGGATATTGGCCGGTTTATGGTCTGGATGAGAATCCTGAAGAATAGATATCCACACCTTGGAAACACCATCGATAGCGTTCTGCTTAAGTGGGATTTTGCAAATGCAGTTTCCGAAGAAGGGCTATTATTCGGTGCTTATGTCGATAAGGAAACGGGTGAAACGGTCTATGCTCAAGAAGGGCGGCTAGGATACGAAGAATACGCTGCCAAGGGATTTGCACTTTGGGGGTTTCGACCGATCATGGCGCATCGTGCAGAGCCTTTTCTGACCGCATCCATATTCGGAATTCAAGTGCCCTATGACGGGCGCGACCCGCGCATATTCCACAGTCAGAACTACGTTGTAACTGAGTCTTATTTGCAAGACGGATTAGAACTTGGGTTTGACATGCCCCATGATGATAGCTCTGAAAGCTGGGTGCATTCTGATGGCTGGCGAGCTGAATTTGCAGATCGGATTTACATGGTGCAAGAGAACCGCTGGCGCCGAACAGGCTTCATGACAGCGCGTTCAGAACACAACGTCAAAGGCCCACCTTATTTCACATATGACACGATTTTTTCAGATGGCTACCCATGGAACACCGTAACACCGCGCGGGGATTACACGCCTGACCACGCGGCCGTTGCAGCAAAGGCAGCATTGGGGCTCTGGGCGCTATGGGACACCGAATATACCGACGTTCTGTATGAAGCGATGATCGAACTATATGACCCTGAAAATGGGATGTACGAGGGGCTCTATGAACGTGGGCAAGGGCGCGTTGAGATTTATACCGCCAATAACAACGGCATTATCCTCACGTCGCTTCTTCATAAAGTACAGGGCAAAATTCTAACGCCTTATACCGGTGAAACAGAAGTTTGGTACACGGCGTTTCGTGATCAAGATGTCAGAGAACGCCGAAAATATCCCGATCCCATTCAACGTGACGATTGGCTACCAGCCCTCCGCCACTCCATTCAGAAGGAGTTTGACTATTGATACATAGCAGTATTTTGCGCGCGCTGGCAGGAGCAGTGCTGGCCATTGGTTTTTGCCAGGCAGGGAGTGCACAAACAACGGATCCAAACGCGCCAGAGAATTCTTTTTCGCTAGATGCAGCGATTCTGGACACATCGATCCCATTTGCGGTCGGAGCCCATGAAGCCCGGCAGGAACTGCGAGGAGCCTTTGGATGGCCAACCTTTCAGGAAGGGCTTGTGGAAGGCGTTTATTTTCGTTTTGACCCAGATGGATACGCAAGGTTTGCGGCAACGCCCAGGTTAGATACCGATATTTTTGAAGTGATCTGCCGACCGCGCACTCATATGTGTATGGCGCGTAAAGGGCCTATGAGCGTCACTTTGAATAGCAAAAATCAAATTCAACTCGAGATCGAAAACACAACGGAAACAGACGCATTTTCCATTATTGATGGAGTTTCGCAGTTAAACTTACCAAGCGATATCTTGCTCCCTTTAGATTCTCGAATGGAAATTTTGCTTTCAGAAGGTGGGGATCTGCTTGTTACTCGGGCGCAAAAAGAAGTTGATCGCATATCGTTAACTGGCTTTGCCGCAGTAACTGCTTATCTGCGTTGGGTCAGCGCGCAGCAAGATTACATAGTTCTACCAAGAGATTGGCCAATACCAAATGCGTCGCCTAGTGCACCCTCGGCGTTATTGACACAAGCTGCGAGTTGGCAATCCCCGATGGCTCAACCTACGACTTTTGGTTCCGCTGATCGGGATCCCGAAGTTGCGGAGGTGCGGGGTGAATTGAATGTCCTTCGAGAGATGATTTTTGATCAACCAAAGACTACCGAGATGTCTGTCTCTTCTCATGAGAATCAAACCACGTCTTTGGATGAACTTCAGCTGGCGCTTCAAATGCTCGGCGATGAAGTCGCGAAACTTCGAAGTGAGGGCGTTGCTACGGATCGAACTCGTGTCAGTAAAGGGCAGGATATGCCCGAGAGTACCCAGCCTGGCCCGCCACCGGTTGCTACGCAAGAGAGCCATGACTTTGCTAGTTTTCAAGCCGGGGAAATGCATGAAACGTTATTGCATTTGAACTATTTGATTTCAGTAATGAAGATGGAACCGGCTGAGGCCATTCGTGTGCTTTTCCCTGAAGTTCTGGCCCATGAATGTATCGGAAAGCTGCCTGTGGAAGCAGAGGTAAATCAGTATGGAACCAACGCATCGGTTGAAAACAGTCAATTCAATCAAGACCCAATGAGATCATCAGATCCAGCGGTCTCGGTTCCAGTTCCTGATGGTGAATATCAATTGCTTTCGAACTATTTCCGATCGGTGTTTGAAGCGCGTTAAATGTGAAATGGGCACACCACTAAATTGTGTTCTGCATGGGGTGGTTTGCTTATTTTGAAATCTTAACAGGTCGATTTGCTATTCTCTATCGAATGCGCTTCTAAAGACTTTACACTGACTACTGCGCCGCTATGTTGCGCCACGGTCGATGATTTGGATTTGACTGGCCCTCGTGGTGGAATGGTAGACACAGGAGACTTAAAATCTCTAGGCCGTATAGGCCGTGCCGGTTCGAGTCCGGCCGAGGGTACCACCGACAATTTGGCTTTGCTTCATTAGATCAAAGTTGACTTTTCCCGATACAATCTTGATGCAAGACCTCGACCCCACAAAGTGAATGGGGGCGCAGTCCAGATTTTCGTGTCGATCCTAAGCCTGACGAGAATTGCCTATAGTGAAGCTGCGGCGCGGCTTGCTTGATCATATTGGCCGGATAGTGCCCGAAGTTTCCGTGCAATTTCGCGAAAATCATCTCCGGTTTCACCGTCCATACCGAGGCCTTCCAGTAAGCATTGTTTTCGAACATCGCGATAAGCATCGCAAATCGCTTTGCCACGTTCCGTCGTGCTGTAGAAAACTTCTTTGCCTTGTTTGTCCGACGTAACCAATTCAGCCTTCAACAATTTGCGAAGAGCGTAGTTCACCGTATGCGTATCTTCGATGTTCATCAAAAAGCATATGTCTGAAAGGCGCTTCTCTCGGTCTCGGTGGTTCACATTGTGTAAGATAAGCACTTCGAGCGAGGACATGTCCGGTTGCCCTGCAGCAGCCATGCATCGAGAAACCCAACGAGTGAAAGCGTTTGAAACGATCATCAGTCCAAATTCAAATTCAGACAATTCCCAGCCTTCACCCTCAGCAAGATGGCGCGAAGATACAATTCTACGGGTGTCTTTTCCGTTTTCTGACATTGCTGTACCTCCAAATACCTTTGTGAATCGTTCGCTTTTTTCTCACATTTTGCTACTGACTTAAACTTTTTTCAACGCTGTTACACTGCCTGGAAACGTGTGAATTGTGAAACGTTATTAAATTTCACTGGGTTAGATTGAATTTAATAAAGTCAGCATAACGTTGACAAATTGTCAACGTTATGTCTGTAATGTGCGAAGTGACATTTCAGGGAGATAAAAAATGTTCATTACTCGAGTGCTCAGCGGTGCTGCAATTGCCGCGGCGAGCTTTTCAACAAGCCTTCTAGCCGATACGTGGGACATGCCTACGCCTTATCCAGATGCAACTTTCCACACCGTAAATATTCACGACTTTGCCAAAGACGTGGCTGAAGCCACTGGTGGCGAACTCGAAATCAAGGTGCACTCTGCAGGGTCCCTCTTCAAACACCCAGAAATCAGCAAAGCAGTGCGCAGCGGCCAGGTTCCAGCTGGAGAGTTTTTCATGGGTCTCTTGACCAATGACAACGCAGCTTTTGGTGTTGACGCACTGCCATTTCTGGCGACGAGCTACGAAGAAGCCGAGCGTCTGTGGGCTGCACAAAAAGACATCGTTACTGAATTGCTGGACCAGCAGGGGCTGATGCCACTTTATGCTGTGCCTTGGCCACCACAGGGTCTTTATACGACAAAGGAAATCGCATCTGTTGATGACCTCGCAGGTCTGAAGTTCCGCACGTATAATGCGACTTTGGAAGAGTTTGCGAACCTTGCAGGTGCTGCACCTACTCAGGTTGAAGTTCCAGATATTCCACAAGCCTTCAGCACGGGTCGTGTTGAAGCGATGATCACATCCCCTTCAACAGGCGCGAACTCCAAAGCATGGGACTTCTTGACCCACTACACCGACATCCAAGCTTGGATTCCAAAGAACGTGGTCGTAGTGAACAAACGGTCATTCCGTCGTTTGGATGAGGCAACTCAAACAGCGGTCCTAGAGGCTGCAGCAGCTGCTGAAGCGCGTGGCTGGGAAATGAGTAAAGCAGAAACCGATGCGAAGGTTGCTGTGCTTAAAGAAAATGGCATCACCATTGTTGAGCCGTCTGACGCGTTGATGGCGGGTCTGCGCGATATCGGTGCTCAGATGCTTGAGAACTGGAAAGAAAAATCTGGTGAAAACGGCGCAGCTCTGCTGCAAGCCTATCAACAATAAAACCAACGATGAAAGCGGCAAGTCCGCTTTCATCCACCATGGGGAGGACAATCGTGCGTCGCGGTTTGGACAACATCTATCAGGCGGCCGGTGTGCTGGCAGCCTTTTTCATTCTGGCCATTGTTGCGCTTGTCGCAGCACAGGTCATGTTAAACCTTGCAGATAAGGTTTCTGCCGGAATTTGGGGGAAGGGACTGGGTCTAACCATCCCGTCTTACGCAGACTTTACTGGCTTTTTCCTGGCAGCTTCGAGTTTCCTAGCATTGGCCTATACGCTCAGAGCTGGCGGGCATATTCGGGTTACGCTGCTGACAGGGCGGCTTCCGGCGGGCGTTAAAACCGGTGTTGAAATTGCCGTTGTTCTGATCGCGCTGAGCATGACTGCCTATGCCACCTGGTATGCCGGATTTCTTGTCTATGAATCGCTTGAATTCGGAGATCGCAGTTCTGGCATGGTGTCTGTGCCTTTGTGGATCCCGCAGCTGCCGGTGGTAACCGGTCTAGCGATCCTGACCCTTGCCTTAACCGATGAGCTAATCGGTCTTCTTCAGGGGCGTCCTGCCTCTTGGGAAGGCAAAGGCGAAAACCTACTGAGCGAATAGGAAACCATCATGTCTATCGCTGTTCTATCTATCATTCTCCTTGTCCTGCTCTTTGTCTTTTTAGGCTCTGGGCTTTGGGTTGCCTTTTCATTGCTTGGCGTCGGCATGGCCGCGATGGCGCTGTTTTCTGATGCTCCTCTAGGGTTGGTTATGGCCACTACGATGTGGGGCCATAGCAACTCTTGGGCCCTGGCGGCGTTACCCTTGTTCATTTGGATGGGCGAAATCCTCTTCCGTTCGCGACTATCCGAGGACATGTTCACCGGCCTTGCGCCATGGATGAACCGCCTGCCAGGGCAGCTTTTGCATGTGAATGTGTTCGCCTGCGGAATTTTTGCTGCCGTTTCTGGATCATCCGCCGCCACTGCGGCGACCATCGGTAAGTTGTCGATTCCAGAGCTGTCAAAGCGTGGTTACCCAGAAAAATTAGTGATTGGGACCTTGGCGGGGTCCGCGACCTTGGGTCTTTTGATCCCACCTTCAATCATTCTGATCGTTTATGGGGTTGCGACCGAGCAATCTATCGCAAGGTTGTTTGTCGCCGGAGTTCTGCCGGGCGTTTTATTGGTATCGCTTTTTGTGGGCTATGTGGTGATTTGGGCCTGGCTTAACCGCGCCTCATTGCCAACCGAAGATATCAGCGCAACCTTCCGTGAAAAGCTGCGTCGTTCGCGTCGTCTTGTCCCGGTTGTTCTGCTGATCTTGGGTGTGATCGGATCCATCTATACGGGCATTGCATCCCCAACAGATGCGGCCGCTGTGGGTGTGATCTTGGCGCTGATTTTGTCCTGGAGCTCAGGCACGTTGACGCGCCGCAGCTTTATGGATGGCTTGATGGGCGCAACAATCACCTCTTGTATGATTGCCTTCATCCTAGCGGGGGCATCCTTCTTGACCGTTGCCATGGGCTTCACAGGTATTCCTCGCGTCTTGGCGGAATGGATTGGCTCATTGGGCCTGTCGACCTTCACGCTTTTGGCAGCTTTGACCATTTTCTTTGTGATTATGGGCTGCTTCTTGGATGGGATTTCGGTTGTGGTTCTGACAGCATCGGTCATCATGCCAATGGTTCTACAGGCGGGCATTGACCCATTGTGGTTCGGTATTTTCTTGGTCATTGTGGTCGAGATGTCCCAGATTACACCGCCTGTCGGCTTTAACCTTTTCGTGCTGCAATCTTTGACCGGACGCGACATTTTAACGGTCGCACGTGCGGCATTGCCGTTCTTTTTCCTGATGATCGTCGCGCTGATTGCCATTTCGATCTTTCCACAGATCGTCACATACCTGCCGGAGCAGATGTGATGCTAGATCAGACGAACACCGGTGTGTACCCAATGATACGCGCCGGTGGATTTAACGGCATGCTTGTGAGTTTCGATGAGAAGCTCAGCGAAGCAGGTAACCGGGCAGCCATCGCATTCAGTTCTGCGGTCGCTGCTGAAAACTGGGATGGCGTCGAAGATGTGTCTTCATCGCTTGTGTCAGTCTGTATTCGGTTTGACCCATTGTATCTGCCGCATGACCTGCTGCGATCAAAGCTGCAGAAACTTTTAAAATCAGCTGATTGGGATCAAGCAGGATTGCCGGAAGGGCGTCGGTTCTGGCGCATTCCAACCGTATTTGGCACGGAGTTGGCACCTCAATTGGGTGAGGCCGCAGATGCGGCAGGCCTAAGTGAAGCAGAGGCGATTGCGTCGATATCGGAAACGCGTGTGCGGGTGCAAACGATTGGATTTGCCCCTGGCCAACCCTACTTGGGTGAGCTGCCCGAAGCATGGGATATTCCGCGTCAAAGCGAGCTGACCGGGCAAATCCCAGCAGGTGCATTGGCAGTCGCTATTCGCCAGATGGTCTTGTTCTCAGCTTCCACCCCAACAGGGTGGCGGCACATCGGGCAAACGGCTTTGAAGCTGTTCCAACCACATTCTGAAACACCTTTTGCATTGCGTGCGGGGGATGAAGCGATTTTTACACCGGTTTCGGTTGATACGTTGCGGGCGTTTCAAAACGATACACTCTGCAATCCGCTTGGCGGGGCGACTTTTGAGGTCATCCAATGACTGCAACACTGACAATTCATCGTGCAGGACCTTGCATGACAGTGCAGGATCTTGGCCGCACCGGACAAATCTCAGCGGGTCTGTCTCGCGGTGGTGCCGCCGATCGAAAGGCGCTTACTGAGGGTGCTGCTTTGCTTGGTCAGGGTTCTGATCTCGCGGTGATTGAAATGATGGGCCTTGGTGGCGAGGTGTCCGTCGATCAGGATACGCGGATTGCGTTGACGGGTGCGCCTATGCGGGTACAAATCGATGGCACCGTGCTGAAATGGAACGCAAGCCATTTGCTGCCAGCAGGGGCGCGGCTGACCATTGGGGCCGCCTTAGAAGGCACCTACGGGTATTTGCATGTCGGCGGTGGAGTTGCAGGCGTCTCATGCCTTGGCGCTATATCGGCGCATCTGTCAGCAGGCATTGGTAAACCATTGGCCGCTGGGGATGCTTTGGAGCTGAATGCGGATTTCGCAGGACTGACAGGCAACTACCTTGAAACTGATGATCGGTTCTTAGGCGGTCCCGTGCGCATTGTACGGAGTTTTCAGACGGGGCTGTTTGCGGACAGCGAGGTGGCGCGCTTTCAAGCAACACCTCTGAAACGCGATGCTCGGGCCAATCGCATGGGCGTAAAATTAAATCCTGTCGGGCAAGGGTTCCAGGTCGAAAATGGTAAAAACCTCGTCTCTGAAAGCGTGATGACCGGAGACATTCAGATCACAGGCGATGGCACGCCTTTTGTTCTGATGTCTGAGTGTCAGACCATCGGGGGCTATCCCCGGATCGCGACAGTTTTACCATGCGATTTACCACGGGTGGCGCAGGCGCCGGCGGGGGCGGAACTGCAATTTCGCTTTATTGAAATTGAAGAAGCCGTTGCCATTGAACGTCAGGAAGCTGCAGCAATAGATGCGCTATCACGCATGATTAAACCGCTGATCCGCGATCCACATACCATGACAGACTTGCTGTCTTACAACATGATCAGCGGCATGATCGCTGGTGATGAATTTGATGAAATTCCCGGTTAATAGGGGAAGGGAATATGAGCAAAACACTCGATCTAAATGCCGATATGGGCGAAAGCTTTGGATCTTGGACCAAAGGTGATGATGCGGCGCTGCTGGATGTGGTCAGCTCGGCCAATGTGGCATGCGGATTTCATGCTGGCGATTGGGACGTGATGGCAGATACCATGGCGAAAGCGCTCGCTAATGGTGTGGGCATTGGTGCACATCCGGGGTTCCCAGACCTTCATGGCTTTGGACGTCAGCGGATGTCTTTTTCTCACGCATCTTTGGCGCGGCTGGTTCAGTATCAGCTGGGTGCGGCGCAGGCGATGGTGAAAGCTGCGGGTGGTAGGCTGCGGCATCTGAAACTGCATGGGGCATTGGCCAATATGTGTTCTGAAGATGAGGCCATGGCGCGAGCATGTTACGAGGCAGCTTTAGCTGTGGAACCCGACTTGATCATCATGGTTTTAGCAGGCACGGCGCAACAGCGCGCGGCTGAGGCGCTTGGGTGCAAAATGGCCTGCGAGATCTTTGCAGATCGCGCTTATAACGATGATGCGACCCTGGTGGATCGCAGTCTGCCGGGCGCTGTCATTCATGATGCGGATTATGCAGCGACGCGGATTGCAGATATGGTTGAAGCTGGCGCAATCATTGCGGAATCTGGTCATAAAATTCCGACACAGATCGATACGATCTGCCTGCATGGGGATACCGCAGGTGCCATCAACATCGCAAAATCTGTGCGGGCAGAGTTGGAGCGCCGAGGCGTGCGCATTCAGCCCCTCTAACGGCTAAGGCCTTCAGAAAAAACAAAAAAGCCCGGCGTATTGGCTTCGATATGAAGTGAAACGCCGGGCTTTGTTGTATTGTGTGCGGGTTTTACGCGTCGCGGGTGCCCGCGAAACGCTCTTGCCACTCATCACGTTCATCATCTGTGACTTTGCGGAAGGTCACTTCTGGAACGGTAAAGACATGGCCCACCTTTAGGGCAGCCAACGATGCAGCAACATCATCTGGCCATGCGGTGTCTTCAGCATTCATTGACGCCAGCAAGGACGCTGAAGCATCTGGAATAAAAGGTGCAGACAAAACCGCGTAGAACGGGATCAGGTTCAACGCGAGGCGGATTTGAACAGCTGCCTGTGCAGGGTCTGTTTTGAACGACGACCAAGGCGCAACGGTCTGCAGGTATTCATTGCCCGCAACCCAGATCGCGCGCAGTTCTTGCGCTGACTTTCGCACTTCCATATCCGCCATATGCTTTTCGTAGGCACGTACGCGGGTGGTCAGCTCTTCGATCAGCTTCAGTTCGTCTGGACCGTATTCAGCGCCTTCTGGCACCGCTTCTGAGAATTTCGAGCGGCAGAATTTAGTAACGCGAGAGACAAAGTTGCCCAGTACGTCGGCAAGGTCTTTGTTGACGGAACCTTGGAATTGCTCCCACGTGAACTCGCTGTCGGAGCTTTCTGGCGCATGGCTTAGCAACCACCAACGCCAGTAATCAGCAGGCAGGATTTCCAGCGCCTTATCCATAAAGATGCCACGGCCGCGAGAAGTTGAGAACTGTCCGCCATCATAGTTCAAGTAGTTGAAAGACTTGATGTAATCGACCAGCTTCCACGGCTCCCCTGAGCCAAAAATGGTGACCGGGAAGGACAGAGTGTGGAACGGCACGTTATCCTTGCCCATGAACTGGGTATAGGTCACATCATCCGCGCCTTTGTCTGTGCGCCACCAGCGCTCCCAATCTTCGCCTTTGCCAGCGTCGACCCATTCCTGGGAAGCGGCGATATATTCGATTGGCGCGTCAAACCACACATAGAAGACTTTGCCCTCCATGCCCGGCCAAGGTGCGTCGCCCTTCATCACAGGCACGCCCCAATCCAGATCGCGGGTGATGCCGCGGTCTTGTAGGCCGTCACCATCGTTCAGCCACTTCTTAGCAATCGAAGTGGTCAGAATAGGCCAGTCATGTTTGCTATCGATCCACTCGGCTAGCTTTTCGCGCATCTCAGACTGGCGCAAGTGTAGGTGCTTAGTCTCACGCGCTTCCAGCTCGGTGGAGCCGGAAATGGTGGAATAAGGGTTGATCAGATCGGTTGGATCAAGCTGCTTGGTGCAGTTGTCGCATTGATCGCCACGCGCGCTTTCAAAACCGCAGTTAGGGCAGGTACCCTCGATATAGCGATCCGGAAGAAACCGCCCATCCGCATGGGAATACATCTGGGTTTCACTGACTTCACGGATCAAACCCGCATCTGCCAAACGCCCTGCAAAGTGCTGGGTCAGCTTGTGGTTTTGCGCTGAAGAACTGCGGCCAAAGTGGTCAAAAGACAGACGAAAACCTTCGGCGATCTTGGCCTGAACTTCGTGCATTTCAGCGCAGTATTCGTCGATGGGCTGACCGGCCTTCGCGGCTGCCAATTCTGCTGGTGTGCCGTGTTCATCAGTTGCGCAGAGGAACATCACTTCGTTGCCACGGGCACGCTGATAGCGCGCAAAAAGGTCCGCAGGCAGCTGGCTACCTACAAGGTTGCCCAAGTGCTTGATGCCGTTGATATACGGAATGGCCGAAGTGATAAGATGGCGCGCCATGTGTAAGAATACCTTTTCTCGTCGTTATGCCTTCCCTAGACCAAAGTTTCTTACAGTTCCAGTGGCTGAGGCCGACGTATCGCCTTTGATTTGCTCACAAAGCCGGTAATTCTGATCATTCCTAGTCGGGAGCTGCAATAGTGGGTTGCAACCCGCTTGGAGAGTGCTCATTTTGCGCTAACAGATGCGAGGGGAGCAAGACGTGAAATACAATAAACTTGGACATTCCGGAGTTGAGGTTTCCGAGCTGTGCTTGGGCACCATGACCTACGGCACGCAAACCTCAGAAGCGGATGCCCATCGTCAGATGGATATGGCAATGGATGCCGGCATGACCTTTTGGGATACGGCCGAGCTTTATCCGGTCACACCCATTTCTGCGCAGACCTATGGTCGAACAGAAGAATTCATCGGCACTTGGTATCAAAAGACCGGGCGTCGCAATGAAACTGTGATTGCGACGAAACACGCAGGGCAGGGGCTTTCGCATATTCGGGGCGGCAAGCCGATTATGGGCAGCACGGTTCGAGAAGCGGTTGAAGCTTCACTGAAACGTTTGCAAACCGACCATATCGATCTTTATCAGCTGCACTGGCCGAACCGCGGTGGCTATCATTTCCGTCAAAACTGGTCATATGACCCATCTGGTCAAAATACCGATGATGTTACCAATCAAATGCGCGAGGTGCTTGAAGCTTTGAAAGCTGAAGTGGATCGCGGCACGATCAAACATGTTGGTCTGTCCAATGAGACCACATGGGGGACGCTCAAGTGGTTGCAGCTTGCTGATGAGCATGGGTTGCCTCGTATGGAAAGCGTGCAGAACGAATACTCATTGCTCTATCGTATGTACGACAATGACATGGCTGAAATGACAGCGCATGAAGGTGTTGGCTTGTTGTCCTATTCGCCTCTGGCGACAGGTCTGTTGACAGGGAAATACCAAAACGGCGCAATCCCTCCCGGCTCACGCGCTGGTATTGGATCTGGGCTTGGCAGTCGTGATACCGAACGCGCCTTTGCGGCGACGCAGGCCTATCTTGATCTGGCTCAAGATCATGGGATTGATCCGGTTCACATGGCACTGGCTTGGGCCAAAGACCGTCCGTTCATGACGTCGGTTATCATCGGGGCGACCACCGTCGAGCAATTGGCGCATATCATTGAAGGCAAGGATTTGGTGCTTTCAGATCAGCTGAAAAAGAAAATCGATGGCATCAACCGCGATTTTCCGCTGCCATACTAAGAAATATACCCAGTTCTGGGGCTCGTGACGCAGCTTTGTCTGCCTTACACACCTCTTAAAAGTGGAGGGACCATGTCTGACGACGTAATCACAGTGATTGAAGCTTCTCCGATCCGCCGCGTTTTGGCGATCGCGATGATGATGTTTTTGGGCGGCCTATTGGTTTACGTTGCCATGACCACGCCGGCTGAGTTGCATTGGAAAGCTTTTCTACTGCTGCTGGGCGGGCTGAGCCTTTGGCTTGCCGAACGGATGAACAAAGCGACGCAGACGCATCTTGTTCTGACCAAGTCAGGGTTGTCTGATAGCAATGGCGAAGTGCTCGCGGCGTTTGAAGACATTCAAATGGTGTCGCGCGGAATGTTGGCCTTTAAGCCGTCAAATGGGTTCACACTGAATTTGAAATCAAAGAAAAGCCCGGCGCGCTGGCGGCCGGGCCTTTGGTGGCGTTTTGGATCTCGCGTTGGGATTGGTGGCGTCACTGCCGCGTCTCAGTCAAAGCCCGCCGCCCAGATGATTGAAGCCATGCTGGTCGAACGGGCGATGGCAGAGGACGCTTAACCTGCAGGATCAAACACCAGTTGAGAGGCGTAGCGCGGGCGGGTGAAGACGAATGTCATCATGTCCCGAGCACCGAAATCAAGGTCCCAAGCAATGCGTTGGTAGATCGGTTCACCGGTCTCTTCATCGTATCCTACGATTGTGTCCTCATCAACTTCACTACGGAAACCTGCTTGCATCAGGCCGATGTCATAGAGCGGCTGATAATTATAGTAGGTCTCTACTAGGATCAGCGTGTCTGTTTTCGCGAATTCAGGAAGGAATTCATCGATATCGGTCAAGTCAGCGCTGGTCATAGGAAGGAAGGCTTCACCGCGTTCCTCCGACCATGCGATATTGAGTGCCCAATTGATGTCGGAACCGGTCGCAGTCCCTTGCGGAGTGTCTCCACCATCAATTACATGCTCGCCGTCAGTATGTTCAGAGTCAGGTGTGTCGACGCCGGTTGCAGCATCTGCCACGCCCCATTCGAGAAGGGAAACTCGCACCGATGCACTGTCATCTTCCAGGCCCGCGAGTTCTTCAAACAAAGTGCGGACATTTGTCAGATATTCCGGCGTGATTGCATTTGTTTCACGGCTCAAAACATCAGAGATGGTGAACGCGGCTTTGTCCATTGCGGATTTTGTCCGAAAGACATCGACAAACACTGCCATCGCCGCAACCAACCACAACAGGATCGGGAGCATGATGATGGCTTCCACAGACACCGTACCAGAGAGGTTCTGTGCGAAGTGCTTTAGGCGTTTTTTTGTGAACTGAAGAATATTTGTCATAACGATTACCTCGGCTCCTGAACAAAGGCTGTGGTTTTACGGATGCTTCCGTAGCCGCCTTCGGTTGGGATAAACAATGAGCTCGTGCCGATGAACAGGTTGTACAGTCCAGTGCTAGGCATGAAGTTACTGAATTCAGCGCAGACACGAAGAACCATCAGTTCGTTGTCCAATCCGAGGCTGAGTTCGCTCATCGGTTCTACTGTTTCTGAACGATCAACGCATTGGTAAGTTTCTGGCAGATTCTGCCAATCACGCAGGTTCATTTTGACCATTTCTAGTTGCACGTTTTCCGTGCAGTCTGAAACAGGATTGGTTGAGCAGATCATCGCCTTAAGATCATCGTGTGTCGGGGAGGCGCCAGTATTCAAGCGCACCCAACGCACGGTTGCATCCATAGATCGTTCCAGTTTGACGTGTTTGACACCAACCAGGCCAACTTCAATGCCCATCAACATGACGAACAGAAAGAATGGAACCCACAGGACAAAGTCGAAGGCGACGATACCGTCTTCAGAACGACGGAAGTGATCCAGTTTACGTTTGAAGAAATAGGTCATTGTGTCAACCTCAGCTGGCGAATGGAAGATGCAACGGATTCAAAGGCTTGGCTGATTTCGAGTCCATCCACATCATAGAAGTGGTTGATCGAACTTGCGCAGTCTTTCAGGACGTTGTTGCCGTTAGATGTGGCCTCAAATCCAATGGTAAAGACCACGACACCTTCTGCTTTTGCGGCATCGCAAATCGCTTTGGTACGCGCATTCTTGGTGCTATTGCCGTAAGAGCTACGAACACTATAGTACCAATCGCTGTTCGCCTGACTGTCGTTCATCCAAGGGTGATAGTGGTTGTACAGATTGTATTTGATCGACGTGTAGGCCCAAAGATCTGGATAGTTTAGAACTTCGGCGCTACCAGGCTCGTTAACCGTCACTGTCTTATGGATCTTGCGATAGCGCTTGCACGTGCCATTGCGACGATAAGATTTGCAAACGTCAGAATCTACCGTTTGGGTTTCTTCGTAAGACCCTTCGCCATAGGCGTGATCTTTCCATTGCCCAGTATGAGGCCAGTAAAACATGGGTTCGGCATAGTCGCCGTCGCCATCTTCATCACCGGTATCTTCACCGATATAGACTGAGTATTTCTTTTCCTCGTCGTTCCACCAGATGTTAGATTCACCTGTGCGGAAATCATCTTGGATATAATACTGCGATGTATTGTGGCCATCTGTCATCAGGACGATCACTTTCAGCGTGTCGCTGCCATCGTTGTTCTGCGGGCGACCCACAAAGTCACTATGAACCTGACCATCTGTGATCATATTGTCGATCACAGGCTGGATACTATCGTCAAGCAGGGCGGTTCCCCATTTCATACCGACATCAATGGAGGTGTTACCACCGGCCCATAGGTTATCGATATGGGAATGAAGCACTGTTGGATCCTTTTGCATAACAAGGATTTCACGGCTGCTATCCGTCGCCGGCGGACACACAGGGCTCCAAACCAAGCGGGAAGGGTTATAGGCGCGTCCATCTCCGTTGTTCCAGGGATCAAAATGCATGGCACGAGTCAGCGGTGTCGCTGGATCCAATTCCATCTGATTGAAATCGGATGCAGAGAAGTGCACACAATTTGAATAGCTATGCTCCGACGAAACGTTGAAGTGTTGAATCAACTCTTCTGATGCAGAAACCTGTGCCGCATAAGGCACCACCGAAATGGACAGTTTGCCATCTTCGGTCGTGTTATTCAGCGTGGTCACGAAATCCTTTGCAGCCACCTTCAAGTTTGTCAGGCGGTTGTTGGATCGCATGGAACCAGACACATCTAGAACCATAGAGATTTCGACATTGCCGATGCTCTCTTCAGCAGCGCTGGTGGCGTTCAGAGTGAACTGAGTGATCGCATCGGAGTTGTATCTTAGCGAATCTGCATTGGTGTAGTCGGTGATGAGCTGGGATTTCCCAGTTTCATTACCTTCTTCATCCAGGATTGGTACCGCCGCTTCATCTCCGCTCGCTGTTGAGACTGTGTCTACAGTGCGGGTTGGCATACGATCGGACCAATTCCAATGCATAAACTTTGTTTTAAACGTGGTTTCGGCTGTGGCGCGGACAGATTTAAAGCCTAGGCCTTCGCTCACTTCTAAATCTTTGATGGTCCCAGCCAAACGTGGGTTATCCAGGTAGTCCTGAACGACCACTTCTGGGGCCAACGGCTGATCAAGCGCTGCTGCAGCAAGTACTGCACGATCTAGAGTATCTTGAAGCTGTGTGCGTCGCATCTCAGCCATCATGGCGTCAACGGCGATGCCGCCAACCATAATAACCAGCACAAAGATGAACATTGTCAGAAGCGACATTGTTCCATCTTCTTCTCGGCGGAACCGAGAAGCGATGCTCTGAGCTTGCGCCCAGTTTCCTTTAAAAGGGTGTCCCATACTGTCCCTCGTTCGTTACGCCCCAATGAGCCAATTCATGCAGGCTCAAGTTACATTTGCTCGCGATAAGGTCTGACAGGGGATTTGGGCCTAATTTAGACGAAATAAGGGGCTTTTGCGTCTTTTTACGCCTGATTTAGAGGCATTAACCCTTTTTTGAGCGACGGTTTCTGTAAAGCTGTGCAACTGTTTCTGTATTAGAAACCACGAGGCGCGCGCCACAATTTGGAAGAGCTTTTTAAAAAAGTTTTCAAACTGATTAATTTTTGGGCGTTCGTCTCTCGCCATTTACTGCGAAACCCGCGTAGGGTGGAGCTGCCTGCGACCCAGAGTCGCGCACAAGCTTGTCGGGAGGAATAAGATGAGCGTTATAAAAGAGCCCAGTTTCCGTGAAAGTGTCGATATGATGTTCAACCGCGCCGTGTCCTTGATGGACCTGTCGCCGGGATTGGAAGAGAAAATACGGGTATGCAATGCGACCTACACAGTACGCTTCGGGGTGCGTCTGCGTGGTAGCCTTCATACTTTCACCGGCTATCGCTCGGTGCATTCAGAACATATGGAGCCGGTGAAAGGCGGTATTCGTTACTCCCTTGGTGTCAACCAGGACGAGGTCGAAGCGCTTGCAGCTCTGATGACCTACAAATGTGCCTTGGTTGAAGCTCCTTTTGGGGGGTCCAAAGGTGGGTTGTGCATCGACCCACGTGAATATGAAGAGCATGAACTTGAGCAGATCACGCGTCGGTTTGCTTATGAGTTGGCCAAACGTGATTTGATCCACCCATCCCAAAACGTACCTGCGCCGGATATGGGCACAGGAGAGCGTGAAATGGCATGGATCGCCGATCAATATGCGCGGATGAATACCACTGATATCAATGCCAAAGCCTGTGTCACTGGTAAGCCACTGAATGCCGGCGGTATCTCTGGTCGTGTCGAAGCCACTGGTCGAGGTGTCCAGTATGCTTTGCAAGAATTCTTCCGGGATAAACGTGACATCGAAAAGGCCGGTATGAGCGGTACGCTCGACGGCAAACGCATTGTCGTTCAGGGTCTTGGTAACGTGGGTTATCACGCGGCTAAATTCCTCAAAGAGGAAGATGGCGCACAGATTGTTGGGATCATCGAACGCGATGGTGCTTTGGTCAGCGACAAATCCATGGATGTGGATGCGGTGCGTGACTGGATCATGAAGCACGGAGGCGTCAAAGGCTTTCCTGGCGCGACCTATGTGGAAAATGGCGCTGCAGTTCTTGAAGAAGACTGCGACATCCTGATCCCTGCGGCGCTTGAAGGGGTGATTAATCTTTCCAATGCGGCAAAGATCAAAGCGCCTTTGATCATCGAGGCTGCGAACGGTCCGGTGACCGCAGGTGCTGATGACGTCCTGCGCGAAAAAGGCACTGTGATTATTCCTGACATGTATGCCAACGCTGGCGGTGTAACGGTGTCCTATTTTGAGTGGGTCAAGAACCTAAGCCATATCCGTTTTGGACGGATGCAACGTCGCCAAGAAGAGGCACGCCATCAGTTGGTGATCGACGAATTGCAGCGTTTGGATGATTATCTAGGGGATGCATGGTCAATGTCGCCGAACTTCAAAGATAAGTATTTGAAGGGTGCAGGCGAACTTGAACTGGTACGCTCTGGCTTGGATGACACGATGCGGACAGCCTATCAGGCCATGCGAAATCGCTGGCATGAACAGGACAACGTGACCGATTTGCGCACTGCGGCCTATCTTGTTTCCATTGAAAAAGTGGCTGCAAGCTATCACGCCAAAGGTCTTTGATCTGCAAACGATTGTGAATGGAAAGGCCCGCTTCGGCGGGCTTTTCTGGTTGCAGAGGAAGGCTGGCGCAGGCATGTTTGGTGCAAAGATCTGGAGACATCTATGCGCATTGGTTTGACATTGGGATTTCTATTGGCGGCAACATTTGCTCAGGCAGATGAGGCAAAACAGGCCAAGCAAGATCAATGCGATGCGCTGGGCGCCATTGTCACTCAGTTGGTGGAACTTCGTCAGGACGGCAAACGCGAAAAACGTGCAATCAAGACGCTGACACAAGGCAAATACGCAGTTGAAGAACGCTATCAGCCCACAGTGCAATTTCTCTCTGGTTGGGTGTATTCTCTGACAGAACAAGAGCTCACTTTTGAGCCGGGCAAAAAATACGCAGAAGCCTGCGTGGATCATTGATCCGAGCTGATCTGCTGTTAACCACGATATCAACCTTCAAACCAAGCACCGCGCTGGACATGCCAAGCGGCGCGTTCCTATAGTACGTCATGAGCATCACACCTGCCTTTCTCGATGAATTGCGCACCCGCACCAGCCTTGTGCAGGTGGTCGGCCGCAAAGTGATGTGGGACAATCGCAAGTCCAATGCGGGCAAGGGGGATATGTGGTCTCCGTGCCCTTTTCACCACGAAAAAACCGCGTCTTTTCATGTGGATGACCAAAAAGGGTTTTATTACTGCTTTGGCTGTCAGGCCAAAGGGGACGCGATCAATTTTGTGCAGGAAACCGAAAACGTAAGCTTCGTTGAGGCCGTCAAAATCCTTGCTGATGAGGCCGGGCTTCAAATGCCTGACCGGGATCCGCGCGCGCAACAGCAGGCCGACAAGCGCGCAACTCTGTCGGATGTGATGGAACAGGCCGTCCAATTTTTCCGCATGTCGCTGAAAACCGGTGCGGCGGCAGAGGCACGAGCTTATCTGGAACGACGCGGCATGAGCCAAGCCACGCAGGATATGTTTGACATAGGCTATGCGCCAGACGGCAATCAACTTTTCAAACATCTCACTGGCAAGGGCATTGACCCGAAACTGGTGATTGATGCCGGGCTCGCGGCGGTGCCAGACGATGGACGCGCGCCTTATGATCGTTTCCGTGGCCGTATTACCTTCCCAATCCGCGACCCCCGTGGGAGTTGCATTTCCATGGGAGGTCGTGCCCTAGACCCAAATGCACGGGCGAAATACCTAAACGGCCCAGAGACGGCGCTCTTTGATAAAGGGCGCAACCTTTATAATCTTGGTCCGGCACGCCAAGCCGCCGGCAAAGGACAGCCGTTGGTTGTGGCCGAAGGCTATATGGATGTGATCGCCTTGGTTGAGGCTGGGTTTGGCGGGGCAGTGGCGCCGCTCGGCACTGCAGTCACGGAAAACCAGTTGCAGATGCTATGGCGCGTATCACCTGAGCCGATCATTGCTTTAGATGGCGACAAAGCTGGGGTGCGTGCCGCCCTGCGTTTGATTGATTTGGCGCTACCCATGATGGAAGCCGGACAAAGTCTGCGTTTTGCAATGATGCCTGAAGGGCAGGACCCGGACGATTTGATCAAAGCCAAGGGGGCCAAGGCCGTTCAGGCCGTATTGGATCAAGCCCGCCCGATGGTGGACCTGCTTTGGGAACGAGAGATCGAAGGCAAGAACTTTGATAGCCCTGAACGCAAGGCCGCACTCGATAAAGCGCTGCGCGAAAAGATCAAATTAATCAAAGATCCGTCGATCCGCGCCCATTACGGGCAAGCCATCAAAGATCTGCGCTGGCAACTCTTCCGCCCTTCAGGGGGGGGCAAAAAGAGTGGCACATTCCGTCCGGGCCAATCCAAGAAGTTTGGCAAATGGGTTCCAACGGGAGCAAAGGGGGCCACCAAGGCTTCGCTTGTTGTCTCGGCAGATGAAGCGCGTCATCGCCACATGCGCGAAGCGGTGATCATGGCGTCGATCATCGCAAACCCAGCTGTATTGGATGAATTCGAAGAAGGTCTGGACCGTCTGGTATGTCAGGACAGCGATCATAACTTCTTGCGTGATTTGCTGTTGCGACAGGCGCATCGCGGCGTTCAGGATCTGCGCGGCGTGATTGAGGATGCGATGGGCCCTGAAGCTCTTGATTTCCTCATGAGCCATCCACATGTGCGTATTGCACCGCCGGTACGCCGCCCAGGGGACATCGAGTTGGCGCGGCAAACCGTTTCTGAAGAGCTGCAAAAACTTACCGCAGAGGCCGGATGGCAGGCGGAATTGGCTGAAGCCGAAGAGGATTTGCGGGATGCTTCAGACGAGGCGGTGACGTGGCGATTGGGTCAGGCTGCAGAAGCACGCAACAAAGCTTTGCGGAGCATGCAAGAAGACTCTGCTGAATACGAAGTTGGCGACAATGGTGCGCCGATTGATAAAGACGAACGCGCCGCATTGGACGCGTTGATGGAGAGAATCGGGTTTGGCAAACGCGAGGGGTAGACACCCGTACCGTTTGTGGAAGAATTCCCTAACGAATCAGGGTATGTAGGTGGACGAATCACTTATTCGCGCTATTGATTCGTATTACGAATCACCTACGCCTCACTTTGCAGGAGCAGCAAATGGCCGCAAAAGACAACGACGACCGTAAGCCCGACGATCAGGACGCGGAAATCTCTCTTGATATGAGCCAAACCGCGGTCAAGAAAATGATCGCTGAGGCGCGGGAGAAGGGCTACATCACTTATGACCGCCTGAACTCTGTTCTACCGCCGGATCAGGTGAATTCTGAGCAAATCGAAGACGTGATGTCGATGCTGTCTGAAATGGGCATCAACATTATCGAAGACGAAGAAGTCGAAGAAGAAGAGCAAAAGACCACTGCCTTGGTGGATACCTCTTCTGCAAACCGCGAAGTCACGCTTGGTTCTGGCACCTCTGAAAAGCTGGATCGTACCGACGATCCTGTGCGGATGTACCTGCGCGAGATGGGCTCTGTTGAGCTGCTGTCCCGTGAAGGTGAGATCGCGATTGCGAAACGCATCGAGGCTGGTCGCAATACGATGATCGCTGGGCTTTGCGAAAGCCCGCTGACGTTCCAAGCGATCACCATCTGGCGCGACGAACTTCTGTCCGAAGACATTCTTCTGCGCGACGTTATCGATCTGGAAACCACCTTTGGTGACCAGATGGGGGACGACGAAGAAGAAAGCGTTACCAGCACTAGTGGTGAGAACGCTGAGAAGAAAGAAAAAGAACAAGAGCTCGACGCGGATGGCAACCCGATTGCTAATGACGACGATGACGATGAGGACGAACAGGCAAACCTGTCCCTCGCGGCCATGGAAGCAGCGCTGAAGCCACGCGTTCTTGAGATGCTGGACCGCATTGCTGATGACTATGCGATGTTGTCTGAAATGCAGGATAGCCGGATTTCCGCAACCCTGAACGAAGACGATACGTTCTCTTCCAAGCAAGAAGACAAATACCAAGTCCTGCGTGCCGAGATCGTTGAGCTGGTGAACGAGCTTCACTTGCACAACAATCGTATTGAAGCGCTGATTGACCAGCTTTACGGCATTAACCGTCGCATCATGTCGATCGATAGCTCGATAGTGAAACTGGCCGACCAAGCCCGTATCAACCGCCGTGAGTTCATCGAAGCTTATCGTGGCCGTGAACTTGACCCGACATGGGTCGAGGAAATGTCGCAAAAGCCTGGCCGTGGTTGGCAGATGTTCATGGAACGCTCTGTTGATAAGGTCGAAGAACTGCGTGGCGACATGGCGCAAGTCGGTCAATACATTGGTCTGGATATCCCTGAATTCCGTCGCATTGTGCAGCAGGTTCAGAAGGGTGAAAAAGAGGCCCGTCAGGCCAAGAAAGAAATGGTCGAGGCGAACCTGCGTCTTGTGATTTCTATCGCGAAAAAATACACGAACCGTGGCCTGCAATTCCTTGATCTTATTCAAGAAGGTAACATTGGTCTGATGAAGGCCGTGGACAAATTTGAATACCGCCGCGGCTATAAATTCTCGACTTATGCGACATGGTGGATCCGTCAGGCCATCACCCGCTCGATTGCCGACCAAGCGCGCACCATCCGTATTCCAGTGCACATGATCGAAACGATCAACAAACTGGTACGGACTGGCCGTCAGATGCTGCATGAAATCGGTCGCGAACCAACGCCGGAAGAATTGGCAGCCAAGCTGCAAATGCCACTTGAGAAGGTGCGTAAGGTGATGAAAATCGCCAAAGAGCCGATCTCTCTTGAAACGCCAATTGGTGATGAAGAAGATTCGCAGCTCGGTGATTTCATCGAAGACAAAAACGCGGTTCTTCCGCTGGATTCCGCCATTCAGGAAAACCTGAAGGAAACCACCACCCGCGTTCTGGCATCTCTGACACCACGTGAAGAGCGTGTTCTGCGTATGCGTTTCGGGATTGGCATGAACACCGACCACACTTTGGAAGAGGTGGGGCAGCAGTTCAGCGTGACACGGGAACGTATTCGTCAGATCGAAGCGAAAGCGCTGCGTAAGCTGAAGCACCCAAGCCGCAGCCGCAAGCTGCGCAGCTTCCTGGATCAGTAATTCAAAATGCGCCCCCAAGGAAACTTGGGGGCGTATTGCCTTTAGGGGGAATGGTTATGTCTTTTCTGAAAAAACTCTTTGGTGGTGCAGAGGCAAAAGCGCCAGAACCTGAAACCCATGAGGGATTTCTGATTTTTTCAACCTCACAGAAGGACGGCGGAACGTTCCGTCTGGGGGCGCGGATTGAAAAAGAAATTGGGGGCGACCTCAAAGTGCACCAGATGATCAGGGCAGACACGTTTCAGTCCGAAGAGGCTGCAAATGAAGCCGCCATCCGCAAAGCCAAGATGTTAATTGATCAAATGGGCGAGCGCCTGTTTTGATATTCCACCTTAAAGTCAATGTGTTAGTTCTTGTTCTTTAAGCGGCTCGAACCTGAGTTCTTGGATCAAAGCCGATGCGCGTTGATCTGGCCGCGTATGCCCGGCCCAATTTGATATCGATTCATCAGCGGCCCAAAGGTTGGCGTAAAACCGACCTGCAACTTTCGGCAATGGTGCATCCCGTGTCGTGGTTTCGAACACTTTTTGATCATTTACTAACCAAGCAATGCGATCCTCTTGCCATTTGAAGCGATATGTATGAATGCAATCTGCAGCATCAAAGCCAAGTGGGATGTCGCGTTGGTTGAGTTTGCCATCGACAAACCATGCCACATGCAATTTGGTGGTGTCTCGTCCCAGGATCTCAATGTCAATTTCATCATGGCGGGTCCCGTAATAGGGGCCAGTGTAGGTGAAAACGCCAGTCACCAATCCATCCCCGCGAGCAGCTTGCATCTTGGCACTATAATCGCCGTAGTGCAGAGTTTTATGAGTGCGGATTGAAGCGCCAGCAAAGCCGTTTTGCCCCATAACATGTGGCAACAGCTTCAGTTGTAAACCGTCGTCAATACGGGCATTCCTCTTTCGCCAATCCGTGTCAAAACTTGGGTGGCTGAAATCGTATTCAGCAACGTACCAGCGGTCGGAGTTCAAGGATTTGAAACGTTCAATAAATCCTTCCTGAGCGCTGGACGGCATTGCGCCAACTGCTGAAGCGAGTAATGCGGATCGCAACATATCTGCTCCTCCTGCTCAAAGGCTCGTTGGTTAACAAAGTGTTAACAGGCTAGGGGCCGCATGAATAAAAGTTAATTAAAATTCGGTGAATTGGTTAACGCGTCGTTTTCCATCTCACATCGGATGGGACTTGCCTTTTCCCGCTTCTGGTTTCAGGGTGACGCTATGCAGACCGTGTTTAGTATCTCAACCCAGGGCCAAGGCCTTTATGAATTCACCCGTGAAGTGACCCGTTGGGCCGCCAAACAGGGCATAAATCAAGGTCTCTTGACGCTCTTTTCGCGTCACACTTCTTGTTCGTTGCTGATCCAAGAAAACGCTGACCCTGAAGTGCAGAGCGACCTTCGGGCTTTCTTTCATCGTTTGGTGCCGCCCACGACAAACCCGTCGATGTCATACCTGACGCATACCTACGAAGGACCAGATGATATGCCTGCGCATATCAAAGCCGCGATGATGCCGGTCAGCTTGTCGATTCCAGTCAGTGATGGGCGGCCTGTGCTTGGAACATGGCAAGGGATTTACCTGTTTGAGCACAGAAACGCCCCCCATACGCGGAACGTAGTAGCCCATCTGGCCTAAGTTTCGCCCACGATATTGGGGATGCATTTCCCCTCTACCCAAACTCTAGCGTACGCCCTATAGTGGCTGTGGATAACTTTGGAATTGGCCCAATTGGGACTGATCAAGACCAAGGACAACAGTACAGCTTAAAGACAGTGGGGGACCGTCATGCGCTGCCCGTTTTGCGGAAATGTTGATACACAGGTGAAAGATTCCCGCCCAGCGGAGGATCACGTTTCGATCCGGCGACGGCGGTTTTGTCCGTCTTGCGGTGGACGGTTCACAACATATGAACGCGTGCAGTTGCGCGATCTAGTTGTCGTGAAATCCAGCGGACGCCGCGAAGATTTTGACCGCGATAAGCTCGAACGCTCTATCCGTATTTCAATGCAGAAACGCCCGGTCGAGCCCGAGCGCATTGATCAGATGATCTCTGGCATTGTGCGCCGTTTGGAAAGCATGGGTGAAACCGATATTGGCTCTAAGCAAATCGGTGAGATCGTGATGGAGGCCTTGGCCCGCATCGACACTGTTGCCTATGTGCGTTTTGCGAGCGTTTATAAGAACTTCCAGGCCGCAGATGATTTCGACAAATTCGTTTCTGAACTCCGGCCGAACATAAAGCCAGAAGAGTGACCCAGACAGACAGACGCTATATGGCGCTCGCCCTTGAACTGGGGCGGCGTGGGCAAGGGCGGACATGGCCCAACCCTGCGGTTGGCTGCGTGATCGTCAAGGATGAACGCATTGTTGGGCGCGGCTGGACCCAGTCCGGAGGTCGACCACACGCAGAGCCGGTTGCCTTGGCGCAAGCTGGCGCGGCCGCAAAAGGTGCGACGGCATATGTGACGTTGGAGCCTTGTTCTCATCACGGCAAAACGCCTCCTTGCGCAGAAGCCCTGATTGCAGCGCAGGTGGCACGGGTTGTGGTGGCAGTTGAGGACAGTGATGGCCGCGTATCGGGCAAAGGCTTTCAGATGCTGCAGGATGCCGGCATCGAAGTCACACAGGGCGTCATGGCTGAAGAAGCCGTTCGCGATCTACAAGGGTTTTTCCTAAAGACCGAACAGGGGCGGCCGTTTGTAACACTCAAGCTGGCCCAAACATTGGACGGTCGGATCGCAACGGCGACAGGTGAGAGCCAATGGATCACTGGCCCTGAAGCGCGCCGCGCAGTGCATATGATGCGCGCGCGCCATGATGCTGTCATGGTGGGGGGCGGAACTGCGCGTGCGGATGATCCATCGTTGACCGTGCGGGACATTGGTATAGATCATCAACCGGTCCGGGTTGTGGTTTCTCGTCGGTTGGATTTGCCACTGATGAGCACCCTAGCACGCACTGCGAAAGAAGTACCTGTTTGGCTGGCGCATGGGCATGATGCCGACGTTGAGTTGATGCGCACATGGGAAGGGCTTGGTGCGGGATTGATGGCTTGCGAATTAGAAGGCGGGCAGCTGTCGCCTGCTTCTGTTTTGCAGGCGTTGGGCAGCAAAGGGCTGACACGTGTGTTCTGTGAAGGCGGAGGCGGGCTGGCAGCGTCGCTTCTGACTGCAGATTTGGTGGATGAGCTGATCGTGTTCAGCGCGGGATCAGTGATTGGAGCCGAAGGGTTTCCGGGAGTTGGTGCATTGGGCCTAGAGCGGCTTGCAATGGCACCGAAGTTCACTTTATCCGGCCAGCGTCGTGTGGGTCCAGATGTTTTAACCATCTGGCGCAGAGCGTCGTCTTAACGCCATAGGCTAGTACGGCTGGCGAACAGCCCCTGCGCTTTCGCAAGGAGCCTGTTTCCCAATCCGGGATTAGGAAGTCGGTTTTCTGAAAGTCGCTGAACAATAACCTCAACACTACATGGCTGTCTTGTAACCGGATCATAGTATCTGGGCGCGTCAATGAGGGCTGCGTGAACCAATCCAGTCAAGGAAACCTCAGCTTGCCTGCGCAATGGAACTTTTCCAAGGTCATGGGTGAGTCCCCAACCGGCATAAAACGGTGCCCCAAGCGTGGTGACTTTGCAGCCACGAATGAGCGCCTCAAACCCTGTGAGTGAGGTCATCGTCCAGACCTCATGCACCTGACCCAATAACCAAGCCATATCCGCGCTTTCGACCACTATATCTGCAATCAAATCTGCATCAGAGACCACGCCTTCGCGCAGTCCGGCGACGACGTCAGGATGCGGTTTATAGATGATCATTGCGTCTGGGTGCGCCGTGCGAGTGGCCTCAAGCAATGCGCGATTGGTAGATACGTCTTCGGTGCCACAAATGATAGAAGCATCATCTTCGACTTGCCCCGGCACGAGAATGAGAGGTCCGTTTGGCAGATCCGGATGATCGCCATCCAGATTATATTTGCTCACCCCAAGTGTTCGCAGGCTTTCAATAAGCTTCTGTGCCCTAAGGTCTTGATCCGGCCGCAGTTCAGCACGTCGCGCTATTTGGGCTTCCATGTCGCTGGGTTTTGATGGGTCGTAGTAGATCCCGGTGGTGTCACAAATCAAAGACAGAGGGGGGATCAGCTCGGCCCCAAGCCCCCGCGACCTCAGGAAACCATCTTCGACGCGTGTTGTGCCTGATGGACCTTCTTTTGAGCCCCAAGTCATATTTGGAAGTTCGGTATCAGCAGGTTGCTCAAACCGCATTTTGATGTAGCGCCCAAAGAATTTCTGAAAATGCCCGCGCTTCCAAAGGCGGACGCCATGCGCAGCCCATCCTTTGTGGTCTTCGCGCCAAGAGCGGGTTTGGGCTTCTAACTCTGCAATCACGTCTTCAAGTTCACACAGCTGATCTCGATACGGATCATACCAGCGAGCATAAAGGATCATGACCGCAGCAAATATTTGCGCTTTGGTCAGTTGCCGATGGCGTCGCGGTACTGGGCGTTCGTCTTGCGTTAGACCCCAGCCCGAATAGAAGGGTTGTCCAAAGATGCGGGGCTTATGGCCAGCAAACAGCGCCTCAAATCCCATCTGCGAAGAGACGGTGTATACCCCGACAGCACCGTCAAAGAGTGCCCAAGGGCTGATCGGCGCGTCCCAAAGTGAAATCCGCTCATTGCAGTCCGCCTCAGAAAAATAACCGGGGCGAATACGGTGCTGCGTTTCAGGGTGGGTTTTGATCACAACGCGCGCGCCGGGGTGCTCTTCCTGCGCCATAACCAGCATTTCTTTGAAATGCGCGTCACTCGCACCACTGGCTGTAACCGAAGCATCGCCACGGGTCTGATCAATTACCAAAACATAGCCCGGCTCCGGTGGCTTCACATCAACCGGATTGGCGGCGTATTTGCTGAGATGGGCGTCTTTGATGCGCGCAATACATCCGCGTGCACGGTTTAAAAGCGCTGTGTCATCAAGGGGATGGCTGGCCAGAAGTACTTCAAGATCACTCGGTGTGCTGGGATCGAAATGCACACCTTTCTGATCCAAAAAGAGCCCCACAGGAGGCTCGCCTTTTGCCCCAGGAAAGAGCGAGCGCAGATAGGCGTCTTCCACGCGCAGAATGTCATTTCCCCGATCCGTAGCGATTTTTTCTCCGCGATATGCCGTTGGGCTTTGCCCCCAAACACCAACCAAGTCTTCGGGACCGGGAAGGCCAAGACTGATTTGGTAACCGCATAAGGATAGAATACGTCGAATACGGCGCTGCGTTAAAAAGCCACCGTTATATACAAAAAGCCGCCGGGAAGTTGGCTCCCCGGCGGTTTGAATGTCATCTTCATACGAAGGGTGCATCAGCCACCAGTCGCCACGGATTGCAGCGAGCTGACGGAGGCTGCCGAACCGGTGATAGACGAGATCGTCTTATCCCACTGAGTGAACGGCGCTTCAGTCACATAAAGCGTATCGCCATCCCGTACGACAAAATCACGTGCGTTAAACATGCCGTTAGGTTCAGTTAAATCAAGCACATAGACCATGCGCTGCGCACCAATCAGATCATCTCGGCCCAAGACTTGGTTCGCTACGGGCGCTGGTTCATTGCGGAAAATGAAGACGCCTTTCGGGTCAGCTGCTGCCGAGTTCAAGCCACCTACCTGCGCAATCGCTTCGATGGCGGAAAGGTTTTGGCTTTCAAAGGTCACGCGACTTTGTGTGCCGGTGGCCCCCAGGGCTGTGAAGGATCGTGTGTCTGCCTCAACCAAAATGCGGTCACCGCCACGCAGCGCGATGTCCAAATGTGGATTGTCATAAAGGTCTTGGAACCAGATTTTTCCGGTATGGCCTTTGCGTAGCACAGTGACCTGCGCGATTTCAGGCTCGATTGTCACGCCACCGGATTGTGCCAGCATGGCCGCCAAAGTGCGGGTTGGGCGTTCAATCGGATAGACACCCTGCGCACCAACGGTGCCGACAACTGATACGGTTGCACCGTCGCCTGCGGCGCGGCGTACTTCAACCTGTGGATCAGGGGTCTGATCTTCGAGTTTGCTTTTGATGATACGACGGATGGCTTCGGGCGTATTGCCTGCAGCGCGAATGCGGCCCGCATAGGGGACAAAAATAAAGCCCGCACCATCAACTTGAACTTCTTCAAGCACGGCTGCGACCTGGCCTTCAGGACCAAGCAAAGGTTTATCGACGTTTTCCCAGATTGTCAGGGACAGCACATCGCCAGGTCGGATCGTATCTGATCCAAGAGTGCCTGCGTTCTTAAACCCTTGGGAAAACCCAAGGGCAGGGGCCACTGCGGTTGCTCGGCTGACACGGTCATTTACAGAAATGACAAAAGCATCGCCTTTTTGCTGCACGGAGCCTGCAAAAATTTCACGCTTATTTGGGCCCGGGCGGGGCAGGCCACATGATGATACAACGGCCAAAGCCGCAATCAGGGCGACACCCTTCGCCCAACGAGATGTTTGGGGTTTCACTGCTCGGTCTCCTCGACCTATTTCTGCCTCGGTTTATATTTTTGAAGCTAAGTTAGCCGAAATTGGGAATAAAATCTAGCGCTAGACTGCGTGGGGGTTATTTCACCGCACGCAACTGTTGCCTTGGGGCCGCTGTACCCGAGGCCAGCGCCTGATACGGATCTTCTGCTGACAACATCATATCAACCACTTGGCGCATCAATTTGCGGCGGCCTCGACGCGAATAAAACCCGCCATTCACCTGACTGGTTTCCAATAAAAACCGGCGAAATTCGCGATAAGCGGTCATATCTGGTCGTATGGCGCCTGCGAAAAACTGCTGCAGGGGTTGGTTGGCGATAAATTCTGGCTGATCATAAACCGCCTTACCAAAAATCTTGAGCGGAATACCGCGCCAAAGAACCTGCTGACCTGCAGTCGAATTCACTGTCACCGCCGTACGCGCATCCTTTAACAATTGTGCAAGCTTACCGCCGCGCACAAAGTGCAGGCGGTCAGAAACGCCATGCTCTTCTGCCAACCGCTTGATGGTGCGGCGCATTGGGATGCGACCGTCTTCCAGTGGGTGGGCTTTGATTACCAAATGATGGTGCGGCGGGGCACCTTTGGCGAAATTTTCAATCACCAACTCTAGGAACTCAGCCATCGTATCAAATGGGGAATGCTTTTGAAAACTCGAGTCATGTTCCAGCTGCAAAAGCGCCAGATGGTAAGGGAAGCCTCCGTGCTTTACGCGGCGGGTTGCAATCTGGCGTTCAGCGGCATGGACCGGCATGCGCAATAGGCGGCGTAGATAAAGGCGGAATTCTTGGCGCACATTCAGCACGCGATGTGGTTTGAAATTCTTAAACGCCTGATTTCGGAACATCACAAACCAATGGTACAGCGCGCCGTAAAACACATGCTGGCGCATATCTCCCCAGTGGCTTGGCGGCATCGGCGGATCTAGATCGGACCCTTCCAGGGCCTTTTGCATTTCTGGGATCGTCATATCCATCAAGCGCGAGTTGCCGTTAGACCCGTCGCGTTCGTAGGTGATCCAAAACGGGCGCAGGTAACCTTCTTCGAAGATATGAATTTTGAGACCGCGTGATTTTGCAATGGTGATGGCCTCGGCGTGAATGTCGCGAACATCGCCATAGAGCACGATATCGGTCACGGACTTATCTTCGATGAGATCAGTGAAAAAGGCACCCCAAGTATCAGGTTGTTCTTTGAACGGGATGAACCGGTCGCGATCTTTCCAGAAAAACGCATCACCCGCGTTAAAGCCAACGCGCCAGCACTGCGCGCCAGATCGGCCGAGCATCTTAGCGAGGCCTTGAAAGAAGGGTCCATGAGGCCCTTGAAGAAAGAGAAAGACGCGATCTGCGCCGCCTGCTTGCAACATTACTCTGCTCGTGCCGTTTACCTTAGCCGTTATTTGGCTCTCGATTTTTGGCAGCTTATCGCGCCACCTTTTCAATGACGTTAATTAACCTCTAGGGCGAAAGTAAGGCGGCTTGTTTATTTAAAGCCGGGACGTTACCTGTGAAGCACGATTTAGATTTAGGCAACGAGGCCAGATATGTTCACTGGAATCATCTCCGATATTGGCATTATTCGCGAACTCGAACAGCGCGGAGATCTGCGTGCTCGGATTGAAACCGCTTATGATACCTCGACCATCGACATGGGCGCGTCCATTGCTTCGGATGGTGTTTGCCTGACGGTAATTGCTTTAGGTGACAGTTGGTATGACGTCGAAATCTCAGCCGAAACCGTCTCCAAAACCAACCTCGCGGCGTGGGTTGAAGGTAAACGCGTGAACCTAGAGCGTGCGCTCAAGGTCGGCGACGAGCTGGGTGGGCATATCGTCTCTGGTCATGTCGATGGTGTTGCTGAAATTGTTAAGATGACAGACGAAGGGGATAGCACGCGGATCACCTTCCGAGCTCCCAAGGAACTAGCAAAGTTCATCGCTGAGAAAGGGTCTGTTACGTTGAATGGTACTTCTTTGACAGTGAACGAAGTGAATGGCTGTGACTTTGGCATCAATGTGATCCCGCACACCCAACAGGTGACCACTTGGGGGGATGTGAAAACCGGCGACCAAGTAAATCTCGAGATCGACACTTTGGCTCGCTATGTCGCACGCCTCAATGAAATGACCTCTTTTTGACGTATGGCATCGGGCATAACAACGGTCCGAGCATGGAAGCAGGGCACCGTTGGCGCACGCACCAATGGCGCTCTGCGCAGCGAAAATTGATGCGTAAAACTATTCCTTTATCGATTGTTCGTATGCGTATGGCGCGCGCCAAGGAATTGGGAATGGACTATAAAACCTACGCCAAAGTTCGGCAGGCCTCTGGCCAAGATATTCTCGCACTGATGTTTTCATCCAATGCCTTACGGATCGTTGGAAGTGGTGCAAAGATGCCCGCAGCAGAAGACGCTGCTTTGCAATCAGTGCGCAATGCCAAGAAACTTTCCTTGGTTTATCCGCCAAACACACCGCAGTCGGTGTTGCGCGAAAACATACCATTGGACGCAGCTGATATCGCGCCGTATTTTACGGACAGTTGGAGCATCATGCGCCAGAAAGTGTCACGTTTGATCCATGAGCAACGGGTGCCTAGCGGATCTGTTTTGGTCATCGGCGATGCGCCCTTGGAGCACGAGTGGCCGGTAGCGGCCAAAGCCGCAGGATACTTGACTTCAGCGGAGTACTTTCGGCCTTCATAGCTATGTTATTGGCGCGCGAATAAAACGGGCACCTGTTGATAAGTTGGGTCATTTTTGGTCAGAATACCGCAGCGTTTCGCAAATTGATCCACTAGTCATTCGCGCTATGATCCGGTAAGCCCACTTCAAATCCTGTGCAAATTCTACTGTGAAAGGCACGTCATGAGCTTTGAAACTCCCGGTCCCGTTGAAGCCGCGCTGCGCGAGGCAATCAGCCCCATCGAAGAGATCATCGAAGAGGCCCGTCAGGGTCGGATGTATATCCTCGTCGATCACGAAGATCGCGAGAATGAAGGCGACCTGGTGATCCCTGCCGGATTTGCGGATGACACAGCCATTAACTTCATGGCGACGCATGGACGTGGCTTGATCTGCCTGACATTGCCCGCTGAGCGGATCGAAGAACTGGGCCTGCCAATGATGGCAATGCACAACTCTTCGCGGCATGAAACGGCCTTCACCGTATCCATTGAGGCGCGAGAGGGCGTGACCACTGGCATTTCCGCTGCCGATCGTGCTTTGACGGTAGCGACTGCAATCAATCCGCAATGCACAGCGGCTGACATTGCTACGCCCGGCCACGTTTTCCCACTACGAGCACGTCGCGGAGGCGTGTTGATGCGGGCGGGCCATACTGAAGCGGGCTGTGATGTGTCTCGTCTAGCAGGCCATTACCCATCCTCTGTGATCTGCGAGATCATGAAAGAAGACGGCACGATGGCGCGTCTTCCAGACTTGGTCGAATTCTCAAAGAAGCACGGCCTGAAGATCGGCACGATTTCTGACCTGATCACCTACCGTTCTCGCAACGACAACCTGGTGGTTGAGACCTCATCCCAGACAGTTCAATCCGAATTCGGTGGCGCGTGGGACATGCGGATTTTCACTGATCAAACCCATGGTGTTGAACACGTCGTGATGATCAAAGGTGACATCACCACCGCCGAGCCGGTTCTGGTGCGCACGCACGCCCTTCACGAAGCTAGTGATCTGCTGGGCCTTGGTCCGAAACGCGCAGATGAGTTGAATGTTGCGATGGAACTGGTTGCTGAAGAGGGACGGGGCATTGTTTGCCTGTTCCGCTCGCCACATAATTCACTTTATGCCGACGAAGATCAGGGACCTCGTACGGTCAAGCAGATTGGTCTTGGTGCGCAAATCCTATCCAAGCTGGGAGTTGAGAAATTGGTCTTGCTAACCAACTCGCCTAGCACCAAATATGTAGGCCTAGATGCCTTTGGTCTGGAAATTGTCGGCACACGTCCGATTAAAAAGGAATAAATCATGGCTGGTGCAGAAAAACATTACATCATGCCGCGTGCAGAATTTGACCGTCCTGTGAAAATTCTGATCGTGGTGTCGCCTTACTATAAAGACATCGCTGATAATATGGTGGCTGGTGCTGTGGCTGAAATCGAAGCCAGCGGCGCGACGCACGAGATCATCGAAATGCCGGGCGCTTTGGAAATTCCCACCGCGATTGCTATGTCAGAACGTCTATCCAACTTTGATGGCTATGTGGCACTTGGCTGCGTCATTCGCGGTGAAACCACCCACTACGACACAGTCTGCAATGACAGCTCCCGTGCGATCCAATTGTTGGGTCTGCAGGGGCTTTGCATCGGCAATGGCATCCTGACCGTTGAAAACCGCAAGCAGGCCGAAGTGCGCGCCGATCCTAAAGATCAAAATAAAGGTGGCGGAGCAGCCGCTGCGGCCTTGCATCTCGTGGCGCTTTCGCGCAAATGGGGCAGCCCGCGTAAGGGAGTCGGTTTTCTGCCAACTTCTGACGAGTTGAAGATCGCGGGTGACAGCAAGGGTACCCCGACCGCATGAGCTCTGAAGCCAAAACCGGCCTGTCCGGCAACCAGAAACGCAAGATGAAATCCGCCGCTCGTTTTTTCGCGACGCAGGCGCTTTATCAGATGGAGCATTCCGGCCAGACCTATGATCAGGTCCGTTTGCAGTTCTTGGATCACCGCTTTGGCGAAGAGTTTGACGGCTACGCGATGTTGGAAGGGGACGTTGACCTCTTTACGCTGTTGCTCAAAGAAGCCGTGAACCATCAGGCATTGGTTGACCAAATGACCGACCGTGCGCTGGTCGCGAAATGGCCATTGGGCCGCATCGACAGCACCCTGCGCGCTTTGTTCCGCGCGGCGGGCGCTGAGTTCACGCAAAGCGACACCCCTGCAAAGGTTGTGATCGTAGAATTCGTTCAGGTCGCGCAGGCCTTCTTCCCGGAAGGAAAGGAAGGCAAGTTCGTGAACGCGGTGCTCGACCACATGGCTCGCGAAGCCAAACCTGAAGAGTTTTGAGTAGGCCGGGCTTCAGCCCGGCTTTTTCTTTTGCATTGTAAGATGGGGTGTTACCCCATCTTTTTTGTTCGCAATGTCCGATGGTGGGGTGAAACCCCACCCTACGTCATCTGACAGAGGGCATAGCCCGCCCGCTTTGCAGGATGCAGACCAAAGGTTTGATGGGGCGGTTGCGCGCTGCTCGACGATGCCGGACAAATGTATTTAAAAATCCAACCCCAAATCCACGGTCCGGGCTGAGTGCGTCAGCGCACCAGAAGAAATGTAATCCACCCCAGTCGCAGAAATCGACGCGATCCGGTCAAGCTTAACATTGCCGGACGCCTCAGTGACCATCCGGCCAGCCACCATCTGCACCGCTTCGCGGAGTGTGTCGTTGTCCATATTGTCCAACAGCACCACAGAGGCTCCGCCAACCTCAAGCACCTGTTCAAGCTGCTCCAGCGTGTCGACTTCGATCTCTACCGTCATCATATGGCTCGCGGCGGCTTTTGTGGCCTCAAGCACCTGACGCACGCCACCGGCGGCGGCGATGTGGTTGTCTTTGATCAGGATCGCGTCAGACAGCGAATAACGGTGATTGTGACCCCCGCCATGCAGCACGGCGAGCTTTTCGACAAGGCGCATGTTCGGCGTGGTTTTGCGCGTACAAGTCACACGGGTCTTGGTGCCTTTGGTTTCGGCAACAAATCCTGCGGTTTTGGTTGCGATGCCGGTCAGGCGGCCCGCATAATTCAGCGCCACGCGTTCGCCTGATAGGATCGAAGAGGCTTTGCCGCTGATCTCCATCAGCGTGTCGCCTTTTTTGCAGGGCTGTCCGTCGCCGATCAGGGTTTTCACCTTCAGCTCCGGGTCAACCAGTCGGAAGGCCAAAGCCGCAATCTGCATGCCCGATACCACGGCATCTTCGCGCGCATTGATGCGGGCGTCATAGGTGGTTTCTGCAGGGATCACGGCGCGCGTGGTCACGTCGCCATAGCTGCCAAGGTCTTCCATCAGGGCATTGCGCACCATCGGTTCCAGGATCAGGTCAGGGACGGTCGCAAAGCTCATGTGGATTCCTCAGTAAGTGAATCGCGAAGCGCTTTGGCTTCGGCGAATGTCATCATGGAGCGGGTGCCTTTACCAGGCAAAGTTTCCGGGAAATCAGAGCGCTCATGCGCCCCGCGGCTTTCCTCGCGCAAAAGAGCCGTCACAGCGATCAAGGTCGCGGTTGCTGCCATGTTTTGAAAATTTTCAGATGGATCACGCGCTTCAAGAGACGCAATATTGTAGAGCGCCTGTTTCAGCCCCTCTGCATTGCGTACCACGCCAACTTTATCGGTCATGGTTTGACGCAACGCAGCAACGCCTTGCGGATCCGGAGCAAAGCCGACACCCGTAAAGTTCAACACAACTGGATCGGCCTGCGCTACATCAGAAGTCTTGGCGATGCCATCTGCGCAGATGCGGGCATAAACCAAGGCTTCCAGCAGTCCGTTAGAGGCCAAGCGGTTGGCCCCGTGAAGACCCGTTGAAGACGCCTCGCCGCAGACCCAAAGGTTTTTCAGCGAAGATTGCCCTTCTTTATCAGTCGCAATCCCGCCCATGTGATAATGGGCTGCGGGGGCCACAGGGATAGGCTCTTTGGCAGGATCAATCCCGTTGCGGTCACAGTATTCTGCCACGCTTGGAAAATTGGTTTTGATCTCTTCACCAAGGGCTGCGCGGGTGTCCAACATCGGACGATTGCCTGCTTGGTGTTCCGCAAAGATTGCGCGCGCTACGACATCGCGTGGGGCCAGCTCGGCATCAGGATGCACTGCCTGCATAAAGTGTGCACCGTCTTTGTTGATCAGAACAGCGCCTTCGCCACGTAGGGCTTCGGTGGCCAATGGGGCAGGGTCTTCGCCCACGTCCATCGCCGTTGGGTGAAACTGAACAAATTCGGCGTCTGCAATCACGGCACCTGCTCGGGCGGCCATGCCAATGACCTGACCGCGAATACGCGGTGGATTGGTGGTGATGGCGTAAAGTCCGCCAGAGCCGCCACCAGCGAGCAAATAGGCAGCCCCTCGCAGCATGATGGGTTCAGACCGGTTATCGTCGCTTTCTTGGATAGCGACGCCTGTGACAGCCCCGTCTTTGACGTCGAGTTCAACAGCCATTGTGCCTTCAAGCACCTGGATTGACGGGGTTTGGCGCGCCTCTTCAATGAGAGCGGCCATGATTTCAGCCCCAGCCTGATCGCCTTTCACGCGCACTACGCGTGCAAAACTATGGGCGGCTTCGCGGCTTAAGACGTATTGGCCATCATCCGTGCGATCAAATGGTGTGCCTAGTTTGGTGAGGTCTAGAATATGCTCACGCGCCTCACGTGTGACTAATGTGGCCACATCAGCGTCAACGGTGCCAGCGCCGGCGTTTAACGTATCATCCGCATGGCTTTCAGGGCTGTCGCCCGCATCCATGGCCGCTGCAACGCCACCTTGTGCCCAGGCTGAACTCGCGCCTTCACCCAGCGGTTCCGGAGAGATCAACACAACCGGCCGCGGGGCAAGTTTGAGGGCGGCATACAGCCCGCCCATGCCCGCGCCAACAATGACGATGCGGTCGGTTTTGATCTCTTGCATGGGGGCTTAAAGGCCTAGTTCTTTGGACAGATCAATCATCGCCTGTACAGATTGACGGGCCTTTTCAGCCACCTCTGCGTCGACCTCGACCTGATTTTCCATGGTGTGCAGCACATAAAGGATTTTCTCGAGAGAGATTTTCTTCATGTAGGGGCACATGTTGCATGGCTTGGCGAATTCGACCTCTGGCAACTCGTCAGCAATATTGGACGCCATAGAGCATTCAGTAACCAACATGGCCTTCTTCGGCTTGTTGTCGTGCACCCATTTGATGATGCCGCTTGTGGAACCGGTGAAATCGGACTCAGCCACAACCGCAGGCGTACATTCTGGGTGGGCGATGATTTTGACTTCTGGATCCAGCTCGCGATAGGCGCGCATGTCGTCTGCGGTATAGAGCTCGTGCACGATGCAAGAGCCCTCCCAGAAGACAACTTTCTTTTTGGACTGGTTTGCAACGTTTTGTGCCAGGAACTGATCTGGTGTCATGATGACCGTGTCTGACTCCATCGCATCCACGATTTGCACCGCGTTTGAGGACGTACAGCAAATGTCTGATGCGGCTTTCACCTCAGCGGTGGTGTTCACATAAGACACAACCGGCGCCCCTGGGTATTTGGCGCGCATGTCTTCAATGCCCGCAGCTGTGATGGATTCAGCCAATGAGCAACCCGCGTCCATGTCGGGCATGAGGACTGTTTTTTCGGGGCTAAGGATCTTTGACGTTTCCGCCATAAAATGCACGCCGGCCTGCACAATCACATCCGCTTCGACTTTGCCCGCTTGCATGGCAAGCTGCAGACTGTCGCCTACAAAATCGCTGACGCCGTGGAAAATTTCCGGGGTCATGTAGTTGTGGCCAAGAATAACGGCGTTCCGTTTGGCCTTCATCTCTTCGATGGCCTTCACGTAGGGCGCGTAGATTGCCCAGTCAGCCGGAGAGACCACACGGTCCATCTTGCTGTAAACATTCTGCATCGAAGCCGCCAGATCGGGGTTCGGAGCAAGGTCATAATGGTCGGAGAGTGTTGAGCGCACGTTGGTAAGATCGAGCAACGGTCTGTTCCCTGTCAGCTACTTTAAGGCGGATTTACACCGCTGTTACACTATAGGCCAGCAAATTAGGGGGAAGAGGGGGAGTTTCGGTATGATTTTCCCGATATTGGTCCATAAAGGCGACCAATGTTTCCGATTGCGGGCATGAGTTTTGCCTGTGTGGTCAAAAATAGCCTGCTTTGTGAGGCTGTTAGCGCTTGAACAATCGAAATAAGATCGGCGCGAGCGAAACGATCATAACGATTCTTAGGATGTGATGAAGCACGACGTACGTCAGATCTGCCCCGGCGATGATTGCCATAACAACCATCTCTGATTGTCCACCGGGCAGAAATGCAAGAAAGGCATCAAGACCCGGCGCGATGCCAAGTGAGACGATGGCTTGGATGAATAGTGCAGACACAACTGCGAGCTGCACGCCATTCACAATCCCAGCGAATACATAGCGTTTGAATTCTTGCCATGTAAGGCCGACATACTTTGCGCCTACACCGATGGCGATGAAGAACTGGCTGGCCCAGATCATTTCGGCCGGTGGACGCTGAGTGATGACCCCAGTCAGGCTTAGAATTGTTGTTAGGACCAAGGGCCCAATGATTGTCGCGCCCAGAAGTTTAAGTTTTTCCGCGAGCCACCAGCCGCCAAGTCCAGCGAAGATCATCAGGCCGATTTGCAGCGGGGGTGTTTCAGTTGCTGCTGCCCCGGGGCGAGCCAATAAGTCGACGTCCCAGAATGCGGCAATGATGATAGGTGCAATGCCAATAATAAGAAGAACCCGTGTGGCGTGGATCAGGCTTAGGGCACGCACATTGCCACCAGCGGCTTCTCCGAAAATCAACAGGTCCTGAAGGCCGCCTGGCATGGCGCCGTAATACGCAGTTACGTTATCGAGCTTAAAAACCTTTTTCAAAAGCGGAAAAGACGTCAGCGCAACCAGGACCATGAACACAGGAACAATCGCTAAGGAAATGCCCATTTGTGGTATGGAATTTAGAACTTCTGGTGTGATCGCTGCACCAATCGCAACGCCCAAAATCGTGCGGAAGCCATAATTCAGGAATTTGTGCATCTTAAGCTGAACGCCTGCCAAAGCGACAATGAGGCAGATGACCAAAGGCCCCATCAGAAATGGTAACGGCAATCCAAGAAGCCAAAAACACACCACGCCAAGGGCGCCAATTCCATAGGTCTTAAGTTGGATCAACGTGTCGGACATGTGGGCTCCTTCCCTTTGTGACTGATCCAAATTTGATCAGACGTAAAGGGGGAGGGCGTCAAAATTTAAGACAAAGGTTTGAAAGTGATCAGCGTCTCCCTGCAAGGCTAAGACAGCGCTGCGCAGAGAGGCTAGACCTTTGCCCCTGAATGGGGCATAGAGAAATGGAATTTGCGAAGGCATTCATGGGGTATCTTACATGGGCATTCTGAACTCTCTTTTGCGCGCGGTGACGTGGTGGAACGGGCAAACCCTGAACACTCAGATCTATACATGGCGCAAAGGTGAAAAGGTCGGCGAAGACGATCAAGGCAATGCCTATTACCGCAACAAAGACGACAGCAAACGTTGGGTGATCTATAACGGCGAAGCCGAAGCCAGCCGTATCGGAGCGGATTGGCATGGTTGGCTGCATCGCACCTTTGACGAAGTGCCGTCTGAAAAGCCTTTGAAAAAGAAATCTTGGGAAAAGCCACATCAGGAAAACCTGACAGGAACGGCTTTGGCCTATGCACCTGCGGGATCCATTCGCGCTGGCGCGCCTGCAAAGCGCTCTGACTACGAGGCATGGTCTCCAGAGTAAAACGAATAACAAGTTTCACTGCATAAACGGCACATCACTCACATGGCAGCTCAAAACACAGAAATCGCAGTTGGCGGCGTCGTACTTGCGGCAGCGCTTGGCTTTGGCATCTATATGGGGCAGGCGACTGGCTTTGCTTCCGGGGCTTCAGGCTATGACCTAACCGCGTCTTTCCGGTCCATCGAAGGTGTGACTGTTGGGACAGATGTACGTCTTGCTGGCGTGAAAATCGGTACGGTGACCGACATTTCCCTGAACTCGCATACGTTTCGCGCGGATGCACATTTGACGGTTCAAGACGACATCCAGCTGCCGGATGACACTGCGGTTGTAATTTCATCAGAGGGTCTTTTGGGGGGAAATTTCGTTGAAATCCTGCCTGGTGGTTCTCCGTTTAACTTAGAAGCCGGTGACGAGATCGAAGACACGCAAGGTGCTGTCAGCTTGATTTCCCTGTTGCTTAAATTCGTGTCCGGTAGCGGCGAATGAGCTGGCGTCTAAGTACGGCTGCTGCGCTTTGCTGTTTTATGTCAACGGCTGCAAACGCGCAGACCATTGTCACTGAAGAGCTGGAAACCATCAACGGTTTGGAAGATGGGATTTCTTTGATCCAGACACCTCTATTTGAAGAGGTCATTGAAGAAGTTCGCGCGGTCCCCGGTTCAGGTGCTGTGCTGCGTGGCCTTGATAAGATGAACGGGCAGGTCGAAGATTTTGAACTGCAGAACGGCTATAGCATTGGCTTTGGCAACCTGCGGGTTGATCTAGCGGAATGTCGTCACCCGGATGACAATGCAACCGGAGAAGCCTTTGCCTTTTTAACGATCTACGATGGCCCAGCTGTGGGTGATCCGGCCTTCCAGGGCTGGATGATTGCATCTTCGCCAGCGCTTAGCGCCATGGATCATGCGCGTTACGATGTCTGGGTTCTGCGCTGCACAACCTCAGCGGCTGAAGGCACCGAATAAGCCGAGATATCAGCGGCTTTGATCACCGATTTCGCCAGTTCTTCAAGATAGGTATTCCGCGAAATTTCAATTGCACCAAGCGATTGCAAGTGTGGCGTTAGGAACTGCGTGTCAAACAGGCTAAACCCGCAGCGCATCAAATGAGTTGTCAGGTAGGCGAGGGCAATTTTGCTCGCGTCTGTCGCGCGCGAGAACATGCTTTCTCCGAAGAAGGCAGCCCCGAGTGTGACGCCATAGACCCCACCGATCAATCTATTGTCTTCGGACCACACCTCGAGCGAATGTGCTTGAGATTTGCGATGTAAAGCCATGTAAAGGCTGCGGATTTCATCGTTGATCCATGTGTCGCTGCGATCTGCGCAACCGTCCAAAACGCCTTCGAAATCCTCATTCAATGACACGCGAAATCCACCTTGGCGAATGCGTTTGGCCAAGCTGCGCGAAATATGGAAATCTTGGATCGGAAAAACGCCGCGGCGTTTGGGGTCGACCCAGAAAATATCCGGGTCGTCCCGATGTTCTGACATGGGAAAGACGCCCATGGCATAGGCGCGCATCAATATCTCAGGCGTTATCGCCCCCATATTATCGCGCGCCCAGAGGCATCAGTCGTAAGTGGCCTCAAGCCATTTTTCCAACCAGTGAATGTTATATTCGCCGGTGTGGATGTCCTCTTCTTCCAGCAACTGGTGGAACAGAGGAATGGTGGTGTCTATGCCATCGATGATCAGCTCGCCCAAAGCCCGGTGCAGACGCGCCAGTGCTTCTGTACGATCACGACCATGCACGATCAGTTTGCCAATCAAACTGTCGTAATAGGGTGGGATCGAATAGCCATCATATAGCGCTGAATCCATACGAACACCCAGACCACCTGGAGCGTGGAACTGCGTGATTTTACCAGGGCACGGCGCAAAGTTTGGCAGACGTTCTGCGTTCAAACGGACCTCAATCGAGTGACCGTTGATTTCCAGATCGTCCTGACCAAAGGACATATCCATGCCTGATGCGACGCGGATCTGTTCACGCACGAGGTCCACACCAAAAATCGCCTCAGTTACAGGATGTTCAACCTGCAAGCGGGTATTCATTTCGATGAAGTAGAACTCACCATTCTCGTACAGGAACTCAATGGTTCCTGCGCCGATATAATTGATGTTCGCACAGGCATCGGCACAGATTTTGCCGATCTTGGCGCGTTCTTCGGCGCTGATGCTTGGACCCGGGGCTTCTTCAAAGACCTTCTGGTGACGGCGCTGCAAAGAGCAGTCCCGCTCGCCCAAATGGACCGCTTTACCTTTACCGTCGCCAAACACCTGAATTTCGATGTGGCGTGGTGTGGTCAGATACTTTTCGATGTAGACTTCATCATTGCCGAAGTTGGATTTGCCTTCAGCACGCGCGGTCATGAAGGCCGATTCCATGTCAGCAGCGGTTTCGGCAACTTTCATGCCTTTGCCGCCGCCGCCAGCTGTCGCTTTGATGATCACCGGGTAGCCGATGTCGTCACCGATTTTCTTGGCCGCTGCCAGATCTGGCACACCGCCTTCAGAACCGGGCACGCAAGGCACCCCAAGTTCTTTCATCGTGTCCTTGGCGGTGATCTTGTCGCCCATGGTGCGAATGTGCGCAGCTGTCGGTCCGATGAAGGTCAGGTCATGATCTTCGACGATCTGAACAAAGTTGGCATTCTCAGACAGGAAGCCATAGCCCGGATGGATCGCCTGTGCGCCTGTGATTTCACAAGCAGCGATGATCGCGGCCATATTCAAATAGCTCTCGGTGCCTGGAGCGGGGCCAATGCAGACGGCTTCGTCAGCCATGCGCACGTGCATCGCATCGGCATCCGCGGTGGAGTGCACCGCAACCGATTTGATGCCCATCTCGCGGCAGGCCCGGATCACACGAAGTGCGATCTCGCCACGGTTGGCAATTAGGATTTTGTCAAACATGCGAAGGCCTTACTCGATGATGACCAGAGGTGCGCCATACTCGATGGTGTCACCGTCTGCGACCAGAATACGCTTCACAGTGCCGGATTTTGGCGCTGGGATGTGGTTCATGGTTTTCATCGCTTCAACAATCAGCAAAGTGTCGCCTTCGGAAACCGATGCACCCACTGTGATGAAGGCTGGCGCTCCTGGCTCGGTCTGCAAATACACCGTGCCCACCATTGGGGAGGTCACTGCACCTGGATGGTTTGCCGGATCATCGTTGGAGGCTGCCGGCGCTACGGCAGGAGCCGCTGCGACTGCCGCCGGTGCAGGTGCTGCTGCAACCGGAGCCGCGACAGGTGCTGCGACGGCTGCGGCCACAACTTCCTTCTGACGGCTGACGCGCACATTGATGCTGTCGTCTTCGCCGTACTCGCGCATGACTTCGATTTCGGTCAATTCGTTGGACTGCAACAGCTCTGCCAGAGCCTGGATAAAGGCGACGTCAGAGTCGGTGGTTTTTTTGCTCATGTTTGTCCTCTGCCGCGCGATGTCGCGCGAAATGTGTTTGTTTCCCCTAATGGTCGCTTATAGGCTAATTTTTCACCGAGGAAAAGCAGGGCTTAGGCAGTGAAATCACTGGAAATCGGCTCGGCTAGGGGGAAATTTTGCAAAGAAGTCTCAAAGTGGCATTCCAGAGAGTTTTGCCACCAACTCTGCCAGCTTGCGCGCCCCGAATTTCTTGAGCAGCCGCGCACGGTACTCTTCGACGGTGCGGTAGCTGATTTGTAGTTCCAGCCCAATTTCTTTTGAGGTCATACCTCGGCAGGTCAGGATTGCAATTTCGCGCTCGCGTTGGGTAAGCGACACGACCGGGCGTTCATCTGAAAGGTCGGCAAAGGTCCAAACGCCACAATGGAACGGGTTTTCTGGGGTCAATGATTTACCCCGCACGCGGCACCAGAACAGGCTGCCGTCTTTGCGTTTCATGATGCGCTCATCATGATAAGCGCCTTGTTCTTCCAGCGCGTTCTTCACCTTTGCACCGATGTTTTCGAAATCTTCCTCGGAGGCATAGAAATCAGCAATGCTTTGACCCCGACATTCGTCAACGGTCTTACCGAACATGGCAGCAAAGGCCTCGTTGGGGGTGCGAACGGTGCGGTTTTCTAAGACGCAGATGCCAATGGGGGCATGGGTGAAGGCAAGATCAGAGATCGTCATAGGCGCATGAATGCACAGGAATTAAGCAATGCCAAGGGGCGAAAGCGCCAATGTTGGTGGCGTTCAAGACATTGACGGATGTGTACGCTTTACGCAGGGTAAAGAAGTATATCCGTGAAACCGGAGGATCACATGAAGTCGACCGCAGTATTTTTGGCACTGGTTTTGTCACTCAGTGGATGCCTTTCAGAGGAAAAAGCCTACGGCAATGCCGCGGGATATGGGCGGTCCTATCATTCGCCTGTCGAGATAGTTATTCCGAGCAATGCACCTTCAATTACCCAGCAGTTTCGAAGGATAGAAGACAACGAGCATTATGGTTTGGATGTGCACGCACCGATTGGTACGCCGGTACTCGCTGCTGCAGGTGGTGAGGTCATTAAGTCGTATTGGGGTCCGGCTTATGGCAATCAAATAGAGATATTGCATCCAGCCGATTCCTCGGGAAAAACGTCTCGGACGCGCTACGTGCACCTTGAAGATCGGGTTGCAGGTGTTGGGGATCAGGTCAAACGTGGGGAGCAGATCGGGACCTTGGGTATCACCGGCTTTCTCTCTAGTGGATTTCCCCACCTGCATTTTGAAACATTGTATCGGGGAACCAGTATTGTTCACAGCGCAGATGACCCCAATTTGTATTGGGTTGATGGTGAGGGTCAAATCACGTGTTATGATCCTAGAAAGCATGATTATTTAAGTACGGATAAATTTGTTTTGATTTACCCAGTGCCTTGCAAATAACGGTCTAACAAAAAACCCGGCACATGGCCGGGTTTCTGAGTTCTTTTTTGACTTTAGGCTCAGTTCACAATGGTCGCTTCAGTCGCTGCGCGCAGCTCGTCTTCTGTGACACCTTCAGCCACTTCAACGATTTTCAAGCCACCTTCAACAACGTCCAGAACGCCGTAGTTGGTGATAATGCGATCCACAACGCCTTTGCCGGTCAAGGGCAAAGTGCATTCTTTCAATAGCTTGGATTGACCATGTTTGTTGGCGTGGTCCATCACAACGATCACGCGGCCTACACCGGCCACCAAATCCATCGCGCCGCCCATGCCTTTGACGAGCTTGCCGGGGATCATCCAGTTTGCAAGGTCGCCGTTTTCAGCGACTTCCATCGCACCTAAGATCGCAGCCGCAATCTTACCACCACGGATCATGGCGAAAGATGTTGCACTGTCAAAATAGGCGGTGCGATTGAGTTCGGTGATGGTTTGTTTGCCTGCATTGATCAGGTCAGCATCTTCATCGCCTTCAATCGGGAAGGGGCCCATGCCCAGCATCCCATTTTCAGATTGCAGGGTTATGTCTTTGTCGCCCACGTAGTTCGCCACCAGCGTCGGAATACCGATGCCAAGGTTCACATACATGCCGTCCTCAAGTTCCTGAGCGGCACGTTCAGCCATTTGGTTACGATCCCAAGCCATGATTATGCCTCCTCAAGTGGACGGGTGGTGCGCTGTTCGATGCGCTTTTCGTGATCCCCTTGGATGATGCGGTGCACATAGATGCCCGGTAGGTGGATCGCGTCTGGGTCCAGAGAGCCGGTTGGGACGATCTCTTCCACTTCCAACACACAGACCTTACCGCAGGTCGCAGCTGGTACGTTGAAGTTCCGCGCTGTCTTGCGGAAGATCGCATTACCAGTCTCGTCGGCTTTCCAAGCTTTCACGATCGCAAGGTCTGCAAAGATACCTTCTTCCAGAATGTACTCTTTGTCATTCCAGGTTTTCACGTCTTTGCCTTCAGCAATAACTGTGCCAACGCCGGTCTGTGTGTAGAAGCCCGGAATGCCTGCACCACCGGCACGCATGCGCTCAGCCAATGTACCTTGTGGGTTGAACTCTAGTTCCAGCTCGCCTGACAGATATTGGCGCATGAATTCTGCGTTCTCACCAACATAAGACGACATCATCTTTTTGACCTGTTTGGTCTGCAGCAGAATGCCGATCCCAAAGTCGTCAACGCCCGCGTTGTTAGACGCAAAGGTCAGATCCTTGGTGCCTGCTTCTTTGATGGCTTCCAGCAGCAATTCCGGAATGCCGCACAGACCAAAGCCACCGGCAGCGATCAGCATGCCATCCTCCAGAAGGCCGTCCAGCGCTTCTGTGGCGTTTGCATAGACTTTTTGCATCGTCCTCTCCCTAAGATGTTCACTTGAGCTTGGTATTGTTGAGGGGCAGGGGCAAGTCAACAATTACGGGTGTTTTCCGGTATTTCTACGGTTGTCCCAAAATATTGTACAATGGCGTGAACCTTTTGCCTCTGAACGCGCACTTCTAAGTACAAACAAAGGTAAACGAGCTTTGGCACCGAGATGGCAATAAAAAAGCAGGCATTAGAAGAATACCTCGTGGCTGGCGCACGCATGCGTGATCCGGCGGCCATGACGGATTTGGTGCGCATGCGTGGGCCTCGACTTTTGGTGCATGCCACGCGCCTATTGGGAAACCGTGAAGAGGCGCAGGATGCCGTTCAAGAGGCTTGGATCGAGATCTTCCGTAATCTCAACGGTCTGCGTGCGGATGTGGCCTTTCCGGCCTGGGCCACGCGTATTGTGACTCGACGTTGCGCGCGGATCATTTCGGGCAATCAAAGAACGCGCAAAATAGCCGAAGAATTGACCCCGATTACAGAAACCGAGGTTGAAACACCTTCGGATGATTTGAAACTCGTGCAAGAGGCCATTGTAGGCTTGCCGCCACAACAGGCAGCGACTGTGGCGCTCTTTTACCTAGAAGATATGAGCCTTGCGGAAGTTTCCGTGGCTCTGGACGTGCCAATTGGCACTGTGAAATCAAGGCTTTCGTTAGCGCGAGAGCGGTTGAAAGCGCAATTGAAAGGAGCGTTTGATGACCCATAAAAATGACTTAGACAAAATGATCAAAGCGGCCCTTACGGGGCATGATCTGGAAATACTTGATGGCACTGAGGAACTCGGCTGGTTCGCACTGGGATTAAAGCAATTCACCGGAAAACTGGGGTGGGTCACATGGGTTCTAATGGTGGTGCAAACCACAATGTTCATTGCCGGAGCGTATTTGGGGATCAAGTTCCTCAATGCAAATGAGCTTCTGCCTGCTGTCAAAACCGGAATTGGATCTGCAGTGCTTTTGCTAATGGCCACCCAAATTAAACTAAGCTTGATGCCGCAAATGCAAGCCGATCGCGTGATCCGCGAGGTCAAACGGTTGCAACTGCTTGTTGCCGCGCATCAAGAAAGCCAGTGACGCTAGCGCGAACTCACTTGCATTAAGGGATGTCCTCATGGATCAATCGAACCAAGCGGCACCCGTCGCTTGGTTTTGGTTAAGGAGACTTCGAATTGGTGCGTGTGGTTTCAAATTCAATGCTGGCAATTCTATTGGCCGCTTGTGTGCCTCAAGAGGGGCAGTCGGGTATCAACGATCGCGATACGCCATATTCATGTGATGAGATCATCAAGCTTGATCTATTGGGGATGAATGCGGGTGACATTAACCCTGAACTTCTGCCCGAAAAAACGCGGATTCTGAAACCTGGGATGATGATGACAATGGACCATATTCCAACGCGCCTGAACCTCATAACCGATGATGATGGTGTGATAACGCGTTGGCATTGCGGATAAAAAAGCCGGGCCTAGGCCCGGCTTTTCTTATTTAGAAGCTGTTTTCTTCTTCGCGGCCGCCTTTTTCTTGGCGGGCGCTTTCTTTTTCTTCACGCCTTTGGCCGCTGCCTTTTCATTCACCAGTTCAATGGCTTTTTCGACAGTCAGATCCTTAGGCTCGATCTCTTTTGGTAGAGTGGCGTTAACCTTTTCCCATTTGATGTAAGGACCATAGCGACCTTCCATCACGCTCATTGTGCCACCGTCCGGGTGATCGCCCATTTCGCGCAATGCTTTGGCCGCGGCGCCACGTCCACGACCCGGGTTAGCGCGTTTTTCGGCCAAAAGCTCCACCGAGTGGTTCATGCCGATGTCAAACAGATCATCGAAATTCTTGATGCTGACGTAGGTCAGTTTTTCTGCGTCCGGATGTTTGTGAGAAATATAGGGACCGAACCGTCCGAGATTGGCAGAAACTTGGTTGCCTTCTGGGTGGTCGCCCACTTTGCGCGGCAATGTCAGCAGTTGTACGGCCTTGGCCAGATCAACATCATCAGGAGACCAGCCCGGAAGGTATTCACGACCTTTTTTCGGAAGCGAAGTACGTCGTGGTTTTTTGTTTTCAGGGGTCGGCTCGCCGCGCTGAACATAGGGACCAAATCGACCATCTTTTAGCCAGATCTCATCACCTTCGTCGGTGCCAAGCAGCTTGTCTTCGCTTTCATTGCCTGCAATGGCGCGCGTGAAGTTACATTCTGGATAGTTGCCGCAACCGACAAAGCCACCAGTCCGAGATGTCTTAAGGTGCAGCTGTCCGGTGCCGCATTTCGGGCAAACCCGCGGATCAGTGCCATCTTCGCGTGGTGGGTAAAGTTGCGGCGCAAGCGCTGTGTCCAGAATGGTCAGCACTTCGGACACGCGCAGATCACTGGTTTCGGCGATGGCAGCCGAGAAATCGCGCCAGAAGTCATTCAGGACTTGTTTATAGTCCATATCACCCGCTGAAACGTCATCCAGGCTGGTTTCAAGGTTCGCGGTGAATTCATACCCGACGTATTTGCGGAAGAAATTCATCAAGAAGATCGTAACGATCCGCCCTTTTTCCTCAGGGAACAGGCGGTTCTGTTCTTTGCGAACATATTCGCGGTCTTGGATGGTTGTGATCACCGAGGCATAAGTCGACGGGCGGCCAATGCCCAGCTCTTCCATACGCTTCACAAGTGTCGCTTCAGTATAGCGCGGTGGCGGTTGTGTGTGGTGCTGCAGTGCAAGAACGCCTGCATTTTCTGATAGAACAGCCTTTGCGTCGCGCAACATGCCGCTGTCGATGACAGAGCTTGTACCAGTTGCCTTGGTGTATTGATCCATCAGGCCTTTTTTGCCAAAGACAATCGCGTCGCCTTGCATGATTTGCGGTAGGCGCTTGTCGTTCTCATCGTCCCGAGCAACGTCATCGCGACCTTCTTCATAGACCCGCATGAAACCGTCAAACAACACAACTTGACCATTGGCACGTAGCACGACCTGACCATCGTCAGAGGCGATATCAACGGTGGTGCGCTCAAGACGCGCGCCTTCCATTTGGCAGGCGAGGGTGCGTTTCCAGATCAGATCATACAGTTTACGTTGATCATCTTCTGACACCTTCAGCTGCGAGGCATCACGAGTCATTTCAGTTGGACGAATACATTCGTGCGCTTCTTGCGCGTTCTTGGCTTTGTTCTTGTAAATGCGCGGTTGGGCTGGAACGTATTCCGCCCCGTAGCGATCTGCGATTGCATCCCGTGCCTCTGACACAGCTTCTGGAGCCATATCGATGCCGTCGGTACGCATATAAGTAATGTATCCCGCCTCATAAAGGCGTTGTGCCGCATTCATACATTGGCGCGCACCCATGCCGAATTTTCGGCTGGCTTCTTGCTGCAATGTGGAGGTCATGAAGGGGGCAGATGGATTGCGGTTGGCTGGCTTGGCTTCAACCGATTTAACTGAAATATTACGGGATGTTACAGCCTGAACTGCAAGTTCCGCAGCCGTGCTATCCTTCAGCGACATCTTATCGAGTTTATCGCCGCCCAGAACGGTTAGGCGGGCTTCGAAATCCTGCCCGCGCGGGGTCTGTAGCATCGCCTTAACGGACCAGTATTCCTGAGCATTAAAGGCTTCGATTTCCTGCTCACGTTCCACAATCAAACGCAGGCAAACCGATTGCACACGCCCCGCAGAGCGCGCACCCGGCAATTTGCGCCACAGAACAGGTGAGAGTTTAAAGCCCACAAGGTAGTCTAGTGCGCGACGTGCCAAATAGGCCTCGACCAGTGGTTCGTCCACTTGGCGTGGGTTCTGCATCGCTTCGGTCACTGCCGACTTGGTGATCGCATTGAACACCACACGACTGACCGGCGTATCTTTCTTAATGGCGCGACGCTTGCGCAGGGCTTCTTCGAGGTGCCAAGAAATTGCTTCTCCTTCGCGATCCGGGTCGGTCGCGAGGATCAGTGCGTTGTCTTCTTTCAAAGCGTCGGCAATGGCTTTGACATGGGGGCGGGACTTGGTGTCGACCTCCCAGGTCATCGCAAAATCATTTTCCGTATCCACCGATCCATCTTTTGACGGCAGGTCGCGGATGTGGCCGTAAGAGGCAAGAACGGTGTAATCAGAGCCCAAGTATTTATTGATCGTTTTGGCTTTCGCCGGGGACTCAACTACGACAACTGGCATTCAATTTCCTCTCGACTCAATAGGTCGGCCTTATGGCGGCCAAAAATGTGGGGCGAAAGAGGGTAATGTCAATGATTTCCAAAAACTCATTGTGAATTAGTTGTTATGTGCACTCTAAAGGCACTTTTAGCTAATGCGTGTGAGTAGCCCATTTGACGTGCGTAGAATGCGGCCTGCAAGTTCAAGATCTACCAAGGCTGACGCGGTTTGTTCGGTTGGTGTCTGCAGCTCACGTATCAAGCTGTCTTCGGCTATAGGGGCATGGCTGACGCGGTCAATGATTTGGCGGTGTAGCAAAGCGGTATCTCGCAAAGTCGTCGGTTTAAGCGGTGATGGAATGTCTAATCTCAATTCTTGTTGAGCAGCCTCAAGCGCAATCGGAGCAATCGGAGCAAGGGCCTCAATAACATCAGCGCCAGACCGAATGAGCGTTGCGCCATCTCGGATCAACATGTTGCACCCCGACGCGCGGCTTTCTATTGGATGCCCCGGAACCGCAAAGACATCGCGCCCCTGATCCAATGCGTTCTTTGCAGTGATCAGCGTGCCTGATTTGGCGGAAGCTTCAACCACGACGACCGCTTTGGACAGGCCAGAAATAATGCGATTGCGCTGAGGAAAGTGCCGCGCGCGCGGCTGTAGCCCCATAGGTTGTTCTGATAGGATCAGGCCCTTTTCGCCAATCTGTTTTGCTAGCTCGCTGTTTTCCACGGGGTAGATCACATCAATGCCACCACCAAAGACAGCAATCGTGCCAGACTCCAGACTGGCCGCATGGGCCGCCGCATCAATTCCACGCGCCATGCCACTGACAATGACATGGCCCCGTTGACCTATGTCCTTTGCCATTGATCGGGCCATTCGCGTGCCCAATGATGAAGCATTGCGTGCCCCGACCAGCGCGATCTGTGGACGCATTAAAAGTGACGTATCCCCGAACGCCCAAAGCAAAGGCGGCGCATCTGGTAGATCATAGAGGGCTTCTGGATAGGTGAGCGTGCCATGAAACAAGGGGACTGCACCAAACCTCTTTGCGGCCTCCATTTCTCGGATCGCAACAACTGCCTCACACGGCGCATAATCTTTGACACTGGCCTCTTTTGCGATGTTTGGCAGCTCGTCAAACGCCGCTGCAACGTTGCCAAATTCACGCAGCAAACGATGAAAGGTGGCTGGGCCAACCCGGCGGGATCGCAAGAGGCGAAGCCAGAGAATTCTGTCTTCTTCCGAGGTGGGTGGGAGTTGGGGGTGATTGGAAGAATGTTTGCCGTCGGTCATCCGTGACTCCGCCTGCTTGCGGAATCACTATGGGATGAACTCAGTTAATGAGCGGTAAAGCTACTTTGAATAAAACTGGCGGAACCTAAGTTGCAGATCCACCCACTGTCAAACCGCCCATCAAAACTGTCGGTTGCCCAACACCCACCGGCACCCATTGCCCTTGTTTGCCGCAATTGCCCATGCCCGGATCCAGCGCCATGTCATTCCCTAGCGCTTTGATCTGCATCATCGCCGTTGCGCCATCGCCGATCAGGGTTGCGCCTTTCACTGGCGCGCCAACTTTGCCGTTTTTAACGTGATAGGCTTCGGTGCAGGAAAAGACGAACTTGCCATTGGTAATGTCCACCTGACCGCCGCCAAATCCCACGGCGTAGATGCCGTCTTTCAATGACGCGACCAGATCAGCGGGATTGGCGTCTCCGCCTGCCATATACGTATTGGTCATGCGCGGCATTGGGGCATGAGCGTAGCTTTGACGTCGCCCGTTGCCAGTCGGAGCCACACCCATCAGGCGCGCGTTCTGGCGATCCTGCATATAGCCTTTCAGGATGCCGTCTTCGATCAGCACATTTTTACCAGACGGGGTGCCTTCGTCGTCTACCGTCAAAGACCCGCGACGATCTGGAATGGTGCCATCGTCAATCACGGTCACGCCTTTAGAGGCCACCTGTTCGCCCACACGGCCAGAGAAGTTTGAGCTGCCCTTGCGATTGAAATCCCCTTCAAGACCGTGGCCAACAGCTTCGTGCAGCAAAATACCCGGCCAACCCGGCCCAAGCACGACTTCCATTTGACCTGCGGGGGCAGGGATCGCGTCTAGGTTCACGTTGGCAACGCGCAGAGCCTCGCGCGCTTTGGCCTGCCAGTCTTTTGGGTCCATCAACCCATCCAGACCCAAGCGGCCACCACCTCCGGCGCTGCCGCTTTCGCGACGGCCGTCTTTTTCAACAATCACCGAGACATTCAGTCGAGCCATCGGTCGTGTATCCATAATCCGCGTGCCATCGGGACGCAGAATGACCAACTCTTGGATCGAGGCCGCCATCGAAGCGCTGACCTGTACAACCCGCGGATCGAGATCGCGTACAAAAGCATCGATCTCGCGCAGGGTTTCAATTTTGACAGGGAAGGGCGCTCCAGAAATGGGATCTTCGTCGGTGTAGAGCTTGCGATTTGTCGGCAGCGGACCATCAGCGTAAGTGCCACCACCATTCCCGACCGCCAAGCGCGCTGTTGCAACGGCGCGCTTGAGAGCTGCTTCGGAGATTTCGCTGGAATGCGCGTAGCCCGCAACCTCGCCGTTCACGGCGCGCAGTCCGAATCCCTCTGATGCGTCATAGCTCGCGGTTTTGATCCGCCCGTCGTCAAAAACCAGTCCCTCGGCCCGACGACGTTCTAGATATAGCTCGCCATCTTCGGCACCATCTGTGGCTTCGCGTAGCATTTTAAGGGCGCTGCCCTCATCGAGCGTTGTCTCAAATGGGTTGAATTTGCTCTGCATGGGGCGCTCCTGCCATTGGTTATTTGATCTGAACCCAGCAAAAAACCGGGAGGAATTTTGATATAAATCAAAAAAGCGTCTGTTTGACGCAAGCATATTCCTTTATCTGCGCCTCAGAATATGGTTCATAGCACCGACAAAACAATGGGATTCCGTCCATGTGGTAGGAATCTCCCCGCAGTACACGACCAAATACGCAACCGATCAGGGTGACACATGCGAATTCTTTCGACCCTCATGGGCCTCTGGGCAGCTTTTTCCGCGCTTCCAGCACTTGCTCAAGACGCCGAACATCTCGGCAAACCAGTAGACAAAGCACTTGGCTTCCAGCCAGCAGTCACCGAACTGTCTCGTGACATTCAGTCTCTGGACAACATGATCAACTACATCATCTTCGCGATTGTTATCTTTGTGGCAGCGCTTCTGGTGTATTGCATGGTGCGCTTTAACCAACGCTCCAACCCGACACCTTCCAAGTTCACACACCACACACCAATCGAAATCGCTTGGACCATTATTCCTATTCTGGTTCTGGTCTTCATCGGTGCTTTCTCTTTGCCAGTTCTTTTCAAGCAGCAAGAGATCCCTGAGGGTGAACTGTACATCAAAGTGACCGGCCACCAGTGGTACTGGACTTATGAATACCCAGAGCAAGAGCTGGAATTTGACAGCTATATGCTCGGCCACCCAGCGACTTTGGGTGAGGGTGACGAAGGCATTGAGCCGTTCGTGCTGAACGACGCAATGCGCGCCAAGCTCGTTGAAACCGGCTACCAGGAAGACGAATTCCTACTGGCGACAGACACACGTGTGATCGTGCCTGTTGATACTGTTGTTGTGATGGGCATCACAGCGGATGACGTGATCCACTCTTGGACCATCCCATCCTTTGGTGTGAAACAAGACGCTGTACCTGGCCGTTTGGCACAGCTTTGGTTCGAAGCAGAGCAAGAGGGCGTGTACTTCGGTCAGTGTTCTGAGCTTTGCGGTAAAGACCACGCTTATATGCCAATCACAGTTGAAGTTGTCAGCAAAGAAGCCTTCGCCGCTTGGGTGAAATCTTCTCAGGATCTGGCGTCTAACGATACCGTTGCGCCTACTTTCCAGGTTGCGACTGCAAACTAAGTGACTGATGGGCGCGCGCTCTCGATGCGGCGCGCCCAATCAAAACGACGAATAATCCGTTGGGAGGGCCGGGCCCTTCCTTGTGAACAGGACAGACCATGAGCGACGCCAGCATTCATTCGCAAGCGCAAGAGAACGAGGCCTCTTTCGGGGATTACTTCGCTCTGTTGAAGCCTCGCGTGATGTCCTTGGTGGTCTTCACCGCCATGGTCGGCCTTTTGGCAGCGCCGGGTGGTGTACATCCGTTTATCGCCTTCTGTGCCATTTTGTTCATTGCCATTGGTGGCGGCGCATCCGGCGCGCTGAATATGTGGTATGACGCTGATATCGATCAGGTCATGTCCCGCACCAAGACCCGCCCCATTCCATCTGGTAAGGTCTCTAAGGACGAAGCCTTTGCGATTGGCATGACCCTTTCGGTGATGTCCGTTGTCATGCTTGGCCTTGCAACTAACTGGATCGCTGGCGGTTTTCTGGCCTTCACTATTTTCTTCTACGTGGTGATCTACACCATGTGGCTTAAGCGCTGGACCCCGCAGAACATTGTGATCGGCGGCGCGGCGGGTGCTTTCCCTCCAATGATCGGTTGGGCGGCTGTGACCGGCGGTGTCTCTATCGAGAGCGTACTGATGTTCACGCTGATCTTTATGTGGACTCCACCGCATTTCTGGGCGCTGTGCCTCTTTATGAAATCTGACTACAAGGATGCGGGCGTGCCGATGCTGCATGTGACCCATGGCCGGGCTGTGACCCGCAACCACATCCTTGTGTACACTTTGCTTCTGGCAGCGATTGCTGTTGGCATGGCTTTCACCTCTGTAGGTGGCTGGATCTACCTGACAGTAGCCATTGTCTTGAATGCGATCTTTGTGATTGGAGCCATTTCGATCTGGCGCCGTTCAGATGCGCAGTGTGAAGCAGACAATCACAAGCGCGAGAAAAGCTTTTTTGCATTTTCGCTGCTGTATCTATTCCTGCACTTTGGCGCGATCCTGGCCGAAGTTGCTTTGGCCCCTTATGGCCTTGGAGGCTGGTAATATGAGCTTTCCTGAACAGCACGAAATCCACAAACGCCGCTTTGGTCGCAACCTTGGCGTTGCGCTTGTCCTGGCCGCTTTTGTCGCGTTGCTAATGGGGTTGACCGTTGTCAAAGTTACCCGAGGTGATTTTGAACCTGCATCGATCCAGCAAGGGGCGGACAATGGATAAGAACGCGGAGACCGTTGTAAAACTTGTAGGCGTCGTCGGCATCATGGGCGGTTTGGCCTATGCCTCTGTGCCGTTTTACGACTGGTTCTGCCGTGTGACAGGATTTGGCGGCATCACGCAAGAAGCGGATGCTGGTTCCGAGACCATTCTCGAGAAGACCATCAAAGTCAAATTCGACGCTTCCAAAGATCGCAACATGATGTGGGAATTCAAGCCACAGCAGTTGGAAATGGAAATCAAGATCGGTGAAACTGGTCTGGCGTTCTATGAAGCTTATAACCCAACCGACCGCCCCATCGCAGGGCAGGCGAGCTACAACGTGGCGCCCTATGAGGCCGGTGGGTTCTTTTCCAAGATCGATTGCTTCTGCTTCACAGAGCAGGTGCTGATGCCAGGTGAACGGGTTGATATGCCAGTCACCTTCTTTGTTGATCCCGAGATCGTTGAAGACCGAGACGCGAAATACGTCAAGGAAATCACGTTGAGCTACACGTTCTACGAAATCGATCTCCCCGAAGAAATCGCGGCTTTGACCCAGGAGGGTCAGGCTGTAGAAATAGAAACTAAAGAAACCTCCAACGAGGGATAACTCCACATGGCGCACGCTAAAAACCACGATTATCACATTTTGCCGCCGTCGATCCTGCCTTTCATGGGTTCGGTCGCTGGCTTCTTTATGCTGTTTGGCGCAGTTCTAATGTTCAAGGACATGGGTTCTTGGCTGTTCCTGATGGGCCTTGCTGGCGTTTTGTACGTCATGTTTGCTTGGTGGTCTGAAGTCACCAAAGAAGGCCAAACAGGCGACCACACACCGGTTGTTCAAATCGGCCTGCGCTACGGCTTTATCCTTTTCGTGATGTCCGAAGTCATGTTCTTCGCAGCATGGTTCTGGAGCTTCTTCAAACACGCGATCTACCCAATGGGCCCAGACAGCCCAGCGATTGACGGTGTGTTTCCACCAGCGGGTATCGAAACATTTGACCCATGGCACCTGCCACTGATCAACACCCTGATCCTACTTTGCTCTGGCTGTGCCGCGACTTGGGCGCACCACGCTCTGGCGCATGAAGACAACCGTCGTGACATGAAAAACGGTCTGATCGTTGCCATCGTTCTGGGTGTTTTCTTCACCATCCTACAGGCTTACGAATATAGCCACGCGGCGTTCGGCTTCTCTGGTTCCATCTATGCTGCGAACTTCTTCATGGCGACTGGTTTCCACGGTGCACACGTTCTGATCGGGACAATCTTCCTGTTCGTTTGCCTGATGCGTCTGCAGCGCGGTCACTTTACCAAAACGCACCACGTGGGTTTTGAAGCGGCTGCTTGGTACTGGCACTTCGTTGACGTGGTATGGCTGTTCCTATTTGCAGCTGTCTACATCTGGGGTCAGTAAGCCCTGAATGGCTGCAAAAGGTTGCACCTTTTGACCGGATAAGTTTATAGCAAACCGCGGCGTGTTCATGCGCCGCGGTTTTGTCTTTTTGAGGCTTCGAGCATCTTGCGCCGTCTTTTCCTTCCCTTGTTCTTTGGCATTCTTGGCACGGCAATCCTGCTGTGGCTTGGTACTTGGCAAGTGCAACGATTGGCTTGGAAAGAGTCAGTTCTTGCTGAGATCAATGCGCGCATCGCTGACGCGCCTGTCTCTATCCCGCAGAGCCCTGATGCCAAAGCGGATCGTTACCTGCCTGTGGAAGGTGAAGGGCAGATCACCACCGACGAAATCCACGTCCTAGCCTCTAGTAAAAAGACCGGTGCGATTTATCGTGTGGTCTCGGCTTTTGAAACGGATGGCCGACGTTTGATGGTGGATCGCGGATGGATCAAACCAAATCAAAAAGACACACCACGTGCGTCCTTTGAAACGCACATCATTGGCAACCTGCATTGGCCCGATGAAATCGACAGTTATACGCCTGCTCCCGATGTCGGTAAAAACATCTGGTTCGCGCGGGATGTGGCCGCCATGGCCGAGGTTCTAAACGCTGAACCCATCCTCATAGTCCTGCGCGAAAACACCGCAAATAATACCGACGTGACGCCTTTTCCGGTAACTGCGTCGGGCATTCCCAATGATCACTTGCAATACGCGGTTACATGGTTCGGACTGGCACTGGTCTGGGTCTCCATGACGCTGTATTACCTGCGCCGCATGCGCACACGAGAAAAGGTTTAATCGCCGTGAAATATGTCTCTACTCGGGGTAATGCCCCAGAACTTAGCTTTGCAGAAGCCATGCTGACGGGCCTCGCCCGTGATGGGGGCCTTTATGTGCCCAAGAAAATTCCGACGTTCTCGCAAGACGAGATCGCGGCGATGGCAGGCCTGCCATATGAAGAGATCGCTTTCCGCGTGATGAAGCCGTTCATCGGCGAAAGCTTCACGGATGAAGAATTCAAAGGCATCATTGAGCGCGCCTATGCTGGATTCCGCCACGATGCGCGTGCGCCATTGGTGCAGATGGGGCCTAACCACTACCTGATGGAGCTGTTCCACGGTCCAACTTTGGCGTTCAAAGACTTTGCAATGCAATTGATCGGCCAGCTCTTTCAATTTGAGCTTTCTCGACGTGGCGAGCGTGTAACCATCGTCGGCGCGACCTCCGGTGACACCGGCTCTGCTGCGATGGAAGCCTTCCGTGGTCTGGATAACGTGGATGTCTTTATCCTGTATCCAGATGGGCGCACATCTGACATTCAACGCAAACAGATGACCACTCCGGCAGATGACAACGTGCATGCGTTGGCGTTGGAAGGGGATTTTGACGATTGCCAAGCGCGCGTCAAAGACATGTTTAACGACTTTGAGTTCCGCGACGGCGTAAAGCTGGCAGGTGTTAACTCCATCAACTGCGCCCGGGTTCTGGCGCAGGTGGTCTATTACTTCTCATCTGCGACCTCCCTTGGTGCGCCGCATCGCAAAGTCAGCTTCACCGTGCCAACCGGCAACTTCGGTGATATCTTTGCGGGCTTTATTGCCAAGCAAATGGGTCTTCCGATCGACAAGCTGGTGATTGCGACCAACCAGAACGACATCCTGCACCGCACAATGGAAACCGGCGCTTACACCAAAGGTGGCGTCACACCGTCTATCAGCCCGTCTATGGACATACAGGTCAGCTCTAACTTCGAGCGCGCACTGTTCTATGCCTATGATCGCGACGGCGAAGCTGTGGCGCAATTGATGGAAGAACTGAAAGACGGTTCCTTCACCATCAGCCAAGGTGCCATGGAAATGTTGCGTGAAAACTTCACCAGCGGCCGTGCCTCTGAAGAAGAGACCACTGCAACCATCAAAGCAGAATTCAAAAACACTGGCGAAGTGCTTTGCCCTCACTCAGCAGTTGGCGTAAAGGTGGCGAATGAGCAGCTTTCTGATACGCCAATGATCACTCTGGCCACCGCCCACCCGGCGAAGTTCCCAGATGCGGTTGAGGATGCCATGGGTGCCCGTCCGGGCTTGCCGCCGCATATGGCGGACCTGATGGATCGTGAAGAGCGGCTCTGCAAAGTGCCAAATCAATTGGCACTTCTGCAAACCATCATCAAAGACCGGATCGCCGCGCGTTGACAGTAAAACTACACACTCTTTCAAATGGTTTCCGTATTGTGACCGAGCATATGCCCGGCTTGCAATCAGCCTCAATTGGCATTTGGGTTACAGCCGGGGGGCGTCACGAGACGCCCCAACAAAACGGCATTGCCCATTTTCTAGAGCATATGGCCTTTAAAGGCACAAAGCGCCGGAATGCTCTACAGATCGCGGAAGCCATCGAAGATGTTGGGGGCTATATCAACGCCTACACAAGTCGCGAAGTCACTGCTTATTATGCACGTGTTCTAAAGAATGATGTGCCTCTGGCGATGGACGTGATTGGCGATATCCTCTTGAACCCGGTGTTTGATCAGCGTGAAATAGAGGTCGAACGCGGGGTGATCCTGCAAGAGATAGGTCAAGCGCTCGATACGCCAGACGATGTGATCTTTGACTGGCTGCAGGAACGCGCTTACCCGGATCAACCGATGGGTCGCACCATTCTGGGTCCAGAAGAGCGTGTGAAAGCTTTTGGTCGCGAAGACCTCAGTGGCTTTATCGGTCAACATTATGGGCCAGAACGCATGGTTCTGGCGGCAGCTGGTGGCGTAGATCACGATGAAATCGTGAAGCTGGCTGAAGAGATGTTTGGTCATATGACGCCGGGCAGCAAATTGATCGACACACCTGCGCGCTTTGCAGGGGGCGAATACCGCCGCGAGAAATCTTTAGAGCAGGCGCATTTTGCGTTGGGTCTGGAAAGTCCTGACTACCGCGATGACAACATTTACAAAGCACAGATTTATTCTGTGGCTTTGGGTGGGGGCATGTCCTCACGTCTTTTCCAAGAAGTGCGCGAAAAACGCGGTCTTTGCTACACGATCTATGCCTCCACCGGAGCCTATTCAGACAGTGGTATGACCACGATCTATGCGGGCACCTCAGGCGAGCAAATCGGCGAGCTGGCGGCCATCACCATTGACGAGCTCAAACGCGCTGCCGATGATATGTCGCCTAAGGAAATCGACCGTGCGCGGGTACAGATGAAAGCGGGCATGCTGATGGGGCTGGAAAGCCCGTCAAGCCGTGCCGAGCGTCTGGCGCGCATGGTTGGGATCTGGGGCCGGGTGCCGGGGCTTGAGGAAACGGTCGAGAAAATCGATGCCGTGACCAACGAGGATGTCCGGACCTTTGCCGAGCATATGGCCACACAAGCCCGCGCCGCTTTGGCGCTTTATGGGCCGGTGACCAATGCACCTGATTTGGACCAACTGCAGGAGAGGCGTGCGGCTTGATGCTTCTGAGCAGGAAGAAAGTCCGCATTGAGACCGAACGACTAACGCTTCGGCCTCCGGTGCATTCTGATTTCCGCGAATGGGCGTGGTTGCGCGAAAGCAGCGCGGATTACCTGATCCCATGGGAGCCAAAATGGGCGCATGATCATCTGATCCGTAAGAACTTCACCAACCGTGTCTATTGGGCGCAGCGGTCCATTAACAATGGCTCTGCAATGCCTCTGTTTATGATAGATCGTGAGCTGGATGCGATTGTTGGGGCAATAACGCTGGACAATATCCGCCGTGGCCCTGCGCAATCGGGGACCTTGGGGTATTGGACTGGGCAGAAACATGCCCGCAAAGGTTATATGCGCGAAGCAATCGAAGCCGTGACCCATTATGCGTTTCACCAAATGGATCTCAGCCGTCTCGAAGCGGCTTGCCTGCCGGAAAACACACCGAGCCGTGCTTTGTTAGAGCGGTCTGGGTTCAAATACGAAGGTGTGGCGCAAAGCTATCTGCAGATCAACGGGCGATGGCGAACCCATGTGCTTTATGCCTGCCTGCGCAGCGACCGCCGAGGGCGTACAACCGCCGGCTAGTCCCGATATGCACTAATTTGTGCTATCCTCTTTTCTGGAGGATCGATCATGCGCGCGTTTATAGTCTTTCTATTGTCTTTGTTCTGGGCCCCCTTGGCCTTTGCTCAAGAGCGACAACCCAGCCATTGTATCGCCATTGCAGATGCCCTGCCGGGTGTTGAATTCATCCACCGCGCTGCATTCGATGACCCGGTGGCGCAAGATAGTCTTCGCATTCGCTATATCACCCATGCGGCTTTTCTAGTTCTCAGCGAGGGCGGCGCCTCTGCGGTGACGGATTTCACTGGCTACATTGGTAATGTGCCCTTTCTGCCGGATGTGGTCACGATGAACATTGGGCATGACAGCCATTGGACGCCGTCGCCCGATCCGGCCATTCCGCATGTGTTAAAAGGCTGGGGCAATGGCAGCGAAGGGGCGGAACACCACCTGACGGTCAAGGATATGTTGATCCGTAATGTGCCCACAGACATCCGCCGTGCAGGTGGCGTTGGGATCAAGGGCAATTCGATCTTTGTCTTTGAAGCCGCCGGGCTTTGTGTAGGGCATCTTGGCCATCTGCACCACGAACCGGATGACGCGCAATATGCTGCCCTAGGGCGGCTGGATGTGGTGATGGCTGCTGTGGACGGTGGTCGAACCTTGGATCTGCCTTCTATGAAACGTGTTCTGAATCGGTTGAAGGCTTCGGTTGTGATCCCGATGCATTGGTTTGGAACGGGCACGTTGAACCAATTCCTATCTGATATGTCAGACAGCTATCTGGTTGAAAACAAAGGAGACCATGCGCTCGAAATCTCACTGCGCACGCTGCCTGATCGGCCTACCATTGTCGTATTGCAGCCCAAATATTTGATGGTTGAAGAATAACCTCGACCTGCGACGCGGGCATGATATCCCTTCGCTATGGAAACTTTGATTATACTTTTGCGGGGCGTGAATGTGGGCGGCGCTGGCAAGCTGTCAATGACAGAGCTGCGTAAAAACCTTAAGGACGCAGGGTATCATGGCGCCAAGACCTATATTCAGACCGGTAATATAATCCTGCGCAGCGATCGGAAACACGTGGCGGTTCTAACCGAGGTGCAGGACCTCATAGAAGCGAACTTTGGCTTCCGACCGAGTGGTCTTGTGCTAACGGTTCCAGCCCTAGAGGCCGCGATTACCACCAGCCCCTTCACAGTTGAGGACAAACGCTTTTTGCACTTGGTGTTTCTAAGTGCAGGCGCGCAATTGGATGCTGAAGGGTTACGATCCCACTGTACTGCAGAGGAAGAGTTTCATCTGGATCAGCAGTGCTTTTATCTCGCCACGCCAAATGGCTATGGACGATCCAAGGCTGCAGAGAAACTGGACAAACACTTGATCGCAGACGTAAAAACCGCAAGAAACTTGAATTCCTGCGAAAAGATCTTAGCACTCGCCAATACGTTGGCGCATTCGGTTGCTTAAAAGGTAAAGGCCTGAAATGACTCTGAACCCTGCCGATAAGGCCTTTCTCGATAAGCTGGAAAATCAATTACCAGCGGGCACTTTGAAATCTGCAGAACCTCGCTATTTGGAAGAACCGCGTGGCCGCGCAAAGGGCATTGCTGCAGCGGTGGCTTTGCCGCGCAACGCTAAAGAGGTTGCAATCATTCTCAAGGCTTGCAATGCGGCGTCAGCGCCTGTCATTCCCTATGGCGGAGGCACCGGGCTTGTTGGTGGGCAGGTTTCCGAGGACCTGCCATCCCCTATAGTGATTTCGCTTGAACGTATGCGCAAAGTACTTGCTGTAAACCCAGACTCCAACGTGATCGAAGTCGAAGCAGGCTGCATTCTGTCTGACGTTCAAGATGCGGCTGCCGAGGTTGACCGTCTGTTCCCTCTGTCGCTTGCCGCCAAAGGTACGGCGCAGATTGGTGGAAATCTGGCGACCAACGCCGGTGGGACCAATGTTTTGCGCTATGGCAATGCGCGCGATCTTTGTCTGGGGCTTGAGGCTGTGCTGCCCAACGGTGACATCTGGCACGGGCTTACGCCTTTGCGCAAAGACAACACCGGCTATGATCTGCGAAATCTGTTGATCGGTGCTGAAGGTACATTGGGCGTGATCACTGCGGCATCCTTAAAGCTTTTTGCGCGTCCAGCAGCTTTTGAAACAGCTCTGATGGTGGTCAACGATCCTCAGGCTGCGCTGTCCTTGTTGGCAATGGCGCGCGATATGGTTGGCGAAGCGGTCAGCGGATTTGAGTTAATGTCGCGACAAGCATTAGAGTTCCTTGCTGTGACCATGCCGGATGTCAGGCAGCCTTTTGCTGATCATCCAGAGTGGTTTGTTCTACTGGACTTTGGTTTGAGCCGGGCCCAAAGCGGGCAGGGCGCAATGGAGGACCTCTTTGAAGCTGCCTTGGAAGCCGAACTGGTCAACGATGGTTTCATCGCCGCTTCCGAGCAACAACGTGAAGATTTTTGGAATCTTCGGGAATCCATTCCATTGGCGAACCGGGTGATTGGATCAATCAGCAGTCATGATGTGTCGTTGCCGTTGGACAAGCTGCCGGAGTTTATTGTGGCTGGGCAAAAGATCATCGAAGAATTTGGATTGCGGTTGAATTGCTTTGGTCATCTTGGTGACGGTAATTTGCACTTCAACGCTTTCCCGTCTGAAGGGAAGAATAAAAGCGAATTCAATCATTTGCAGCCAGAAGTGAAAGCAGCAGTACATGATCTTGTGGCACAGTTTGGTGGTTCGTTCAGCGCAGAGCATGGCGTAGGGCGCTTAAAGACCGACGATTTGCTGAAATACGGTGATCCAACAAAAATTGCCGCCATGAAAGCAATCAAGGCGGCATTAGATCCTAACGGGATCATGAACCCCGGTGCGGTGCTGAAAGGGTTTTAAAGCCCTTCAAACTCACACAGAATATTGACGTCCATGCCCATCTCTTCAAGCCGCTTACGGCCACCGAGATCAGGCAGATCGATAATAAAGCTACAGGCGACGATTTCACCACCCAGGCGTTCCACCAGTTTGATGCCAGCCTCTGCTGTACCGCCAGTGGCCAGCAAATCATCGACCACGAGGATTTTCTCACCCGGAGAAATGGCGTCGTCATGCACTTCGACAATCGCCTCACCGTATTCGAGCTTATAGTCCTGAGAAATTGTGGTGCCGGGCAACTTGCCTTTTTTGCGGATAGGTACAAAGCCGACGCTCAGCTGGTGTGCAATTGCGCCGCCTAAGATGAATCCGCGCGCTTCCAATCCCACAACTTTGTCGATCCGTTCGCCAGCATATGGGTGCAGCATCTGGTCGATGGCCATGCGGAAGCCACGCGGATCGGCAAACAAGGTGGTTACATCGCGAAACAAAATGCCTTCATGCGGGAAGTCCGCAATGGTGCGAATATAGTCTTTTACGTCATTGGATTTACGCATCTTCATCCCCGAATTTGGTTTCCTAGGGTTTGGCCTAAGGTGACAATGATGGCAAGTCCCAAGCCGGATCAGATGCCGCGCGGTCTGATCACATCTTTGCCAATAAAGACTTCAATTCGTTCAGTTTGTTCGACGCAGAGTGGCGGTCAGGCCTGCCATTGCGATCAAAGTTACTCCGCCTGCGCGAGTCATCCACATCTGAATGTTTGGGCGGCTGATTTGACCACGCATTGCGTTTGCGCCCAACGCGAACACTAACGCGTTCACCCCTGCAATTCCTACGAATGTTGCGATCAGAATGGCCGCTTGTGGCGCAAATGCTGCCTCCGGTTGGATGAACTGGGGCACGAATGCGATGAAGAAAGTGTTTGATTTCGGGTTCAGTGCGGTCACGGTTGCCAGATCACGAAAGACACGCGCAGGCGGTTGATCTGCCGGTTTGTCAGTCAGCGCCGGTTTGCTGGCGGGGCTGCGCAGCATTTTAATACCAAGGTACAAAAGATAGAGCGCACCCGCCCATTTCAGAACGGTAAAAGCGGTTGCTGAGGCGAGAAACAGGGCGCCAAGCCCGATCACCGAACAAGTCATCGCGATCAAATCACCAGCGGCCACACCCAGTGCTGAGGCCACTGCAACGCTGCGCCCTTGTGTCATGGCGTAGCTAAGGACCAACAAGACTGTTGGACCAGGGATAATCAGGAGTGCGGTAGACGCTGCCGCAAAGGCCAGCCAAAGATCAAATGCCATCGGAACCTCTTAAAACAAGTTACCGAAAGCAAAGACAGCGGAATGCGGCAGCGTCAAGAGGCGTTAGCCGAGAACCCGACCAGCTACCGCGTCAAGTTTCGCCACAACCGCCGGATCGCGGGCATCTGAAGCTGTCAGGATCGCAAATTCCAGCGCCTTGTCACACCCATGTGGGCAGTCTTTGCGTTCGGCACCTAGAAGCTCTGGCAGGCGTTTCACCATATCGCGGGCTTTGTCGGCATTGCCCATCAGGGTTTGGATGATCTGAGTTACGTCAACTTCACCATGATCTGGGTGCCAGCTGTCATAATCGGTGATCATCGCAACGGATGCGTAGCAAAGCTCTGCCTCACGGGCGAGTTTCGCCTCTGGCATATTGGTCATGCCAATGACGTCACAGCCCCAGCTTTCACGGTACATTTTACTTTCAGCTAGGGTGGAGAATTGGGGACCTTCCATAGCCAGATAGGTGCCGCCACGGTGCACGTTGATGCCCGATGCTTTGCCTGCTGTTTCGCAAGCGTCTGACAGACGCGGGCAGGTGGGATGGGCAACGCTGACATGGGCAACGCAGCCTGTGCCAAAGAAGGACTTTTCCCGTGCAACAGTGCGGTCAATGAATTGATCCACAATGACAAAATCGCCCGGTGCCATTTCTTCGCGGAACGACCCGCAGGCAGAGACAGAGATCACATCAGTCACACCGATGCGTTTCAAGGCATCAATATTGGCGCGATAGGGAACGGTTGTCGGCGAATGTTTATGGCCTCGACCATGGCGCGGCAAGAAGGCCATTTTAACGCCATTCAGTGATCCTGTCAGGATCTCATCAGAGGGATCCCCCCAAGGGGTTTCGATCTTAGTCCAATTCGCATCTTCAAGCCCGTCGATATCGTAAATGCCCGAGCCGCCGATCACGGCAATCATTGTGTCTGTCATGACAAATCCTGTCCTGTTGGTTGCCGTATTCTTGGCGAGCAATCCACTGGGATGCAACCAAATCAGTGCTTTAAAGACCGCGAATTTCGCTTTGTTCGGCAAAGTCGGCCATCGCATCGGCAAAGCCCGCGAGCGGCCAGGTTAAGTCCTGTGGATTGCCGTTGCGGTCGCGAAAGGTGAACCGAAAACCCGTACCGTCCTGCATAGCTTGCAGCAATTCATCTGCGTCTTCGCCGTCAAAAGTACAGGACAGCCCAGTCAGGCAGCCTACGCGTCGGGTCTTCCAGATATCTCCGTCAGTCCCTTCGATCCGAAACCCGTTTGGGCCAAAGAGCGTTCCGGTCTCAAGACCGAAATCCACTTCGCGCCCTTCCTCGCCATTGACCACAAAAAAGAATTGCGCCGCGAACTCGGGACGCGGAGAAAAGACATCGACGTAGCGCAGATAACAGCGTTGCTTCAGCGCGCCTGCTTCCCTGCGTTCATCGCAAGAAGACAGGTAAATCCCGAACTGCTCAAAATGCGTCACTTTCCAGTTGCTGGCGGTGTCATTGCCTTCCAAATCCTGAGCCGTTGCCGAAGTCGCCAAAGCCATAGCCAAAGCAGGTAATAGGTGTCGCATCGCTGTCTCCGAAGTTTTGCCAAATCTTTGGGCGCAGCAGCGCAACAGAGCAAATCACGTTCACGCGAAAAGGGCGTGAGGCTTGTGAACTAAGGGGTTTTCCGATACGTGGCGGGCAACGAAGCTTCCTCCCGATTGGATTATCCGATGAAACGCGCAGCATTGGCGAATTTCGCCAAGAATATCTCTCCGCCGAACCTGTCGATCATGCAGGATGAAGGCTGGTCTGTTCCTCGTATCCGCACTGAATTGCTCTCAGGCTTGACTGTGGCTCTAGCTTTGGTGCCAGAGGCCGTTGCCTTTGCCTTTGTGGCTGGGGTTCACCCGTTGGTCGGCCTGTATGCTGCCTTTCTGATTGGTCTGGTGACCGCGGTTTTTGGTGGTCGTCCGGGTATGATTTCGGGTGCGACAGGCGCGTTGGCGGTTGTGATGGTTGCTTTGGTCGCAGAACACGGGGTTGAGTACCTCTTTGCGACCGTTGTCCTGATGGGCATCTTGCAGGTTGTCGCAGGGGTAATGCAGTGGGGGAAATTCATCCGTCTGGTGCCGCATCCGGTGATGTTGGGCTTTGTGAATGGCCTTGCGATTGTTATCTTCCTTGCGCAGCTCACACAGTTCAAAGACCCAGATGATACATCCATGTGGCTGGAAAGCTCTAAGATGATCAGCATGTTGGGCCTGGTTGGTCTGACGATGTTGATTATTTGGGGTCTGCCGAAGATCACGAACGTGATCCCAGCGCCTTTGGCCGGTATTGGCGTCGTTGCTTTGATCGTGATTGGTTTTGGTATCGACGTGCCGACGGTTGGCGATATGGCCTCGATCAAGGGTAACTTCCCAAGCTTCCATAATCCGTTTGGCGAAGGTGCTGGTCTTTACGGCACGCCGCTTGCTCCGTTCAACCTTGAAACACTTCAGATCATCCTGCCTTACGCGGTGATCCTTGCTGCGATTGGCCTGATCGAGAGCCTGCTGACGTTGAACCTTGTTGGTGAAATCACAGGCAAACGCGGCGGTGCGTCACAAGAATGTATTGCCCAAGGTGGTGCGAATATTCTGACCGGTTTCTTTGGCGGTATGGGTGGCTGTGCGATGATTGGTCAGTCCATGATCAACGTGAAATCTGGCGGCCGCACACGGATAGCTGGCATTGTCGCAGCATTGTTCCTGTTGCTATTCATCGTGGCTGCAAGTCCGCTGATCGAGCGCATTCCGCTGGCCGCTTTGGTGGGTGTGATGTTCATGGTTGTGATCGGCACCTTTGCGTGGAACTCAATCAAGATCATGACCAAAGTGCCGTTCACCGATGCGTTTGTGATTGTTCTGGTGACTGTTGTGACTGTGGCGACCGACCTCGCGATTGCGGTGGTTGTCGGTGTGATCGTATCTGCGCTGGCCTATGCATGGAACAACGCCCGTCGTATCCACGCGATTGAACGCGAGTCCGTGACCGACAAAGGCGCTAAGGTTTATGAAATCCAAGGGCCGCTGTTCTTTGGTTCTACAGACGGGTTTGTCGAACTCTTTGACATCGAGAACGATCCAGAGAGCGTCATTGTCGACTTCAAATACAGCCGCGTCGTGGACCAATCTGCCCTGCAAGTAATCGAAGCCGTCGCAGGCAAATACGAGGCCGCAGGCAAGAAACTGACCCTGCGCCACCTCAGTCGCGATTGTCACCAATTGCTGACCAAAGCCGGTCACCTGATGGTCGACAGTCAGGACGATCCTGAATACGGGATCGCGGTGGACTACAGTGTTCGCACAGGCATTCTGGGCAATCACTAAATACGTCGAAATCGACAAAAGATATTGGAAAAACCGAGGTCGCCTGACCTCGGTTTTTTTGTTCTTGCAGAGGGGATTAAGCTGATGCATTAGAGCGCCGACTTTACAATGCTGCGGTGCAGAAAATTGACTTTGCTTACAGTGATGACAGGCCTCTTGCCATTGATGATGTTGGTAGGCGTTGGCGGCTTGGTGCGCCACCAATTGCCAGAGAACGCCTGGCGCGGTCTGGACCGGTTGAACTTCACCTATTTCTTCCCAGCATTGCTGTTTCTCGCCGCCTCTCAGCGTAAGCTGACGCTTGATGATGTGTCCGCCATCGCTCCGCTGGTCTGGGCGACCATCGCTGTCACGCTTTTGGTTGGCTACGGTGCACGCCGTTTTGGACCAGAAAAGTATTTGGATTTTGCGGGATGCTGGCAGACCACATGGAGGTTTAATGCAGGCATTGGATTCATCGCAGTGTCTGCCTTGGACAAGGGCAATATGGCGATTTACGCCGTTGTGGTTGGTATGGCCGTGCCGGTCAGCAACGCCTGCGCCGTGTCTGTTTTGTCTCTTGGTGAGCAGCAGGATTGGTTCGAGATGGCAAAAAAGGTTCTGCTGAACCCGTTTTTCGTGTCGAGCCTGTTTGGTGTGTCGTTCGCGTTGTTTGGCCTAAGTCTACCTTTCTTGGTAACACGTCCCCTCGAGATGCTGTCGCAGCCGGCCATTACCATCGCTTTGATTTCGGTTGGGGCCACAATGAACTGGGGTGCATTGTCTAAGATGGATAGCTTTAGCCTGTTCATCAATGCGACCAAACTCTTGGTGATGCCTGCCTGTGTGGTTGGGCTGGCACTTGCCTTTGCGCAAAATGGGGGGCTGACACAGACCTTGATCATGTATGCCGCGCTACCAACAGCTGCGGCGTCACATGTCTTGGCTGGGGCTCTAGGCGCGGATCAACGCCTTTCTGCGACCATGGTGGCACAGTCCACGCTGCTGAGTGCCATCACCCTGCCAGTCTGGATCGTTTTGGCGAATATGTTCTTCTAACGGATCATGCTTTTGGGCGGGTCAGGGAAAATACCGACTCGACAGCGCTATAGTCCCGATAGCCTAGCCGCGCGAGCGGTTGGTAGCGCGTCACATCCAGCACGCCGTCATTTAAGACCTCGTCTTTGATATGAACGCCCGTCACATGACCCAACACCAGATAATTATCATCTCCATCAAGGCGGATAATCTGGTTCAGGCGACACTCTAAGGCCGCAGGCGCTTCATCAACACGGGGGCAGGTGATGGTGTCACAGTTTGCTTTGGTGAGGCCTGCCAGTTCAAATTCGTCCACGTCTTTGCCTGCCGGGGCAGACGACGCATTCATGGCGTCCTGCAAACCTTTTGAAACGATATTGATGCAGAAAACGCCGGTCTCGCGAATGTTGCTTAGGCTGTCTTTGCTTTCGGGCTGATCGGGTTTTCTACCTGTCGAGGCAAACATCACCTGTGGCGGCGCATCCGCGATGGCGTTGAAAAAGGAATAGGGCGCAAGGTTTGCCACGCCGGCCTGATCTTGCGTGGACACCCAGGCAATGGGACGCGGGGCCACGATGGCCTTGAACGGATTGTGCGGTAGGCCGTGGCCATTTTCGGGTTGGTAAAACATCAGCGAATCCCAATAAATTGCCGCTCATGTTTGCTCATGTGTAAACCACATGATAGTGGCAAATTTACCGAGTTTCGGGGACAAATCGAAAGGGCAGGGCAGGTGTTTCACCTAGCGCAGGAAGACAGTGACGATTGGTGGGAGGTCGAGGCTCTCTACGACCTTTGCTTTGCGCCAGGGCGCGAGGCTTTGTCGTCTTATCGTCTACGCGATGATGTAAAACCCGTGGCTGAATTATCTTTAACCGTACGCGATAGCGCAGGCATTTTGGCTGGCGCTATCCGGTTCTGGCCGGTGCAAATTGGATCAAGCGTGGCCTTGTTGCTTGGTCCTGTGGCCGTGCACCCAACTCGCCAAGGTGAAGGTCTGGGCGGTTTTTTGATCCGCGAAAGCCTGAGCAAAGCCAAAGAGATAGGCTGGGATCGTGTCATCCTTGTCGGTGATGCACCATACTATCGTCGCCATGGGTTTGATCCCTTGAAAGGCGTGATCATGCCGCCGCCCACTAACCCCGATCGTGTATTGGGCATTGCGCTGTCTGAAGGCGCCTGGGACGGCGTCACTGGGCAGGTCAATCGCATCGGCGAGGCTTGAAACGGCGCAAGTTCTCCCCACGTTACCTTCAGAGGGAGAGATCATGCGCGACCAACCATTTGTCATTGTGAACGTCGAAGAAGAACTGGACAGTCTGGCGTTGCGGTATCGCAGCGCTGGTGGTGTCGGGATCGATCTATTGAACCTTTTGGGTGCGCAGGCTGACGGATTGGTCGAAGGCTTGCCCAAACCCGTGCGCGACCGCCTTGAAGGCGCCACAGAAACAGCGTTGAAACAGGCCATGAAAGCCGCGAACGGATCGCGTCGTGTCATTCGTCCAGGTCAACCAACTTGGTTGCAGACAGCCGTGGCCACCTCGATGGGCGCCGCGGGAGGCATCGGGGGCGTTGGTACAGCGTTGGCGGAATTGCCGCTTACGACAACGGTCTTGCTGCGTACCATTCAAGACGTCGCCGAAGACCATGATTTTGACCCTGCCTCAGAGAACATCCAATTTGACTGCATTCAGGTTTTTGCCGCCGCAGGGCCATTGGCGCATGACGACAATGCGGATCTGGGTTTTCTAGGCGCGCGCATGGCGCTGTCGAGTGGGGGGATGCAAAAGCTAATGACCTGGGTTGCGCCGCGACTTGCTGCGGTTTTTGGTCAAAAGCTGGCCGCACAGGCAGTGCCGGTGCTCGGGGCTGCAGCAGGGGCAGCCACCAACTATGCGTTCATCAATTATTATCGCGAAATGGCGCATGTGCATTTTGGCCTGCGCAAGCTGTCCATTGATGCGGATGTCGACCACCCGGAGTTGCTGGAGCGATTTCGCAGTGTGGCCGTCTTGACAAAAGACGCACCTTCCTAAGCCCTGTCGTTAGACGTCTTAAGGTGTTCCCTAACCGCATCGCGCACCGATTGGTCGCCACGTTCGCGGGCTTCAACAATAATCTGACGCACCTCATCAAGGTTGGCACGGCGCAGAATGCTTTTCACGGGGCCAATCGAGGCAGGGCGCATCGATAGAATGCGCAGCCCCATGGCCGCCAGACAGACCGCTTCCAACGGGCGGCCAGCATCTTCCCCACAGAAACTCAATGGCGTTTGCTCTTCGGTGCTGCGGCATCGGTTCACGATGCCTTCGATGAAGGTCAGGAAACTGACATTCAGCGTGTCATAGCGGCGACGCACTCTTTCGTTTTCCCGGTCAGCTGCAAAGAAGAATTGTTTCAGATCGTTGCCGCCGATTGAGATGAAATCGACTTCTTCAAAGAACTTTTGTGGTGCAAAGCCCAGCGACGGTGTTTCCAGCATCGCGCCAACCTTCAGTTCTTCTGGCACCGGATGGCCGAGAATTTTCTCACGCTCGACCGCCTTGTCCATTTCTGCCTTGGCTGCCCGAAATTCCTCGAACTGGGCAATGAAAGGGAACATGACCGTCAAAGGTCGACCGGCCGCCGCGCGCAGAAGCGCTTGCAGCTGCATACGAAGAACACCCGGTTTATCCAGACCCACGCGAATGGCGCGCCAGCCAAGCGCTGGGTTGGGTTCATCCTGAGGCGCCATATAAGGCAGCACTTTGTCTGACCCGATATCAAGCGTGCGGAAGACAACGCGTTTATCTTTCGCAGAGTCCATAACTCGTGCGTATAGCCCGGCAAGCTCTTCGCGCCTTGGCATCTGATTGCGGATCAAAAACTGCAATTCCGTACGGAAAAGCCCAACGCCTTCGGCGCCGGACCCAGCCAAGGAAGGCAGGTCAGCCATGAGGCCCGCGTTCATGTGCAATTGCACGGTTTTGCCGTCGAGTGTTTCTGCTGGCAAATCACGAATTGATTCATAACGTTTCTGCGCGTTGTGGCGCATGGCCATTTTATCGCGGAATGCCGTTGCAACTGTGTCGTCGGGGCGCAGATGCACAAGACCTTCGTCGCCATCCACCATGATGGCGTCACCGTTCAGCGCTTCATTGGTGATCCGGTCGGCATGTACGATCAGTGGGATGGCCAGCGCACGTGCAACAATGGCTGCGTGGGAACCAACAGAGCCTTCTTCGAGCACGACACCCTTAAGTTTGCGGTCATATTCCAGCAGTTCCGCTGGGCCGATATTACGCGCCACCAAAATGGGGTTTGCGGGCAGCTCGGCCCCGGTGTCTTTGCCCTGTCCAGTTAAGATGCGCAGCAGGCGATTGGACAGATCATCCAAGTCATGCAGGCGATCCCGTAGGTAAGCATCGGTTGCTTGTGACATGCGCGCGCGCGCAATGGATTGTTCCTTTTCAACAGCAGCCTCAGCCGACAGGCCTTGGCCGATGTCTTGTTCCATCCGACGCATCCAACCTTTCGAGTTGGCAAACATGCGGTAGGCTTCAAGCACCTGTAATTGTTCTTTGTCGCCACCAGCCGCGCCATCAAGCATCCGGTCGACACCGACGCGCAATTCGTCGATGGCGGTTTCCAGACGTTTCAGCTCGACATCAGGATCATCCGCGATGGGATTTGAAATAACCACCCGCGGTTCATGCAGCCAAACCTGACCTTCGGCCGCGCCTTCCTGTGCTGTGCCACCTTTGATCAGCACAGATTGCTGGTGCAGCGGTGACAGAGCAGCGCCTTCGCCGACAAATGCCCCAAGTTCGGTCATTTCTGCCAGAACCATGGCCACAACTTCCAGCGCATAAACCTCGTCAGAAGAGTAGTCGCGCGCTTCTTTGGATTGCACAACCAAGACACCAAGGTTTTCGCCCAGACGTTGGATCGGCACGCCACAGAAGGAACTGTAAATCTCTTCGCCGGTTTCTGGCATAAAGCGGAAACCACGTTCGGAGGGCGCGTCAGCGGAATTCACGACACGTCCTTTTTTAGCAACGCGGCCAACCAGACCTTCCCCGATGCGCAAACGTGTCTGGTGCACGGACTCAGGATTCAACCCCTCGGTCGCGCAGAGCTCCAACGTATCTTCGTCACGAAATAGATAGATAGAGCACACTTCCGTACCCATCGAGGAGGCGATCAGACGTGTGATCTCATCCAGCCGGGCCTGACCCGCACTGTCCTCGGCCATAGCCTCGCGCAAGCGCAACAAGAGCTTACGGCTTTCGCTTTCAAACTTTCTGGGCATGACGTTTTTCCCGATGTTCCGGAAATCAGTTATAGGCGAGGTTTGTCGCGCTTGAAAATACTTACTTGGTAGAACAATCGTTAACGGACGCTTGAAGCGTAGTTTTTGGTCAGTCAATAGGTTGAACCCTCGAGTTTTGACTTCCTTTGTGGAAATTCAATTGACGCCCAAGCGCGATCGCGGGGATTTCGATTAATCGATAGCACAAGAGGGCGAGGCCGCATGTGCAGGCCAGCGCTGCTATGATCAAACTTCCTCCATTCAACCAACGCACCAGCAAAAGACTGACCGGTTCGTGTAGTAAATAAATCGAATAGCTGGCTGCACACAGCTGAATGAGCCAGGGTTCTTGCCAGAGGTTGTGCAAGTGGATTCTTGGGCTAAGGCAAATCCCTGCAAAGACGATTGAGGCAATTGTCCATGATATAACTCCGCTGTGTAAGCTAATGTTTTCATGTGTGAAGTATCCAAACCCCACCCATTGCGTAGCCCAGGTTGCCAGCAAGAAGGCGAGCAATGCACAAGCCAATGCCCGGCCTGACAAATGCCTCTGGTGATAGCTGAAAACGGCATAACCCAACATGGCTGCGTTCAACATCCCCAGCCGCCCAAAAGGCAGCCGCGTGTCGAGCAGAATCGCGACCCCGGCAGCGGTCACCAAAAGCCCTGAAACGACGCAAGCAATCTGTGCGGCATGGCGGTTTCGAAATCGCATGACATAGAGGCAGAAAAAACCATACCAGATAAGCTCAAGCGACAGTGACCACGCCACGCCAAGCACGGCTGGCGCGTTGGAATATTCAAAGATCAGCAAAAGATTAAAAACTATATCAATCCAACCAAGGTGCTGAATTGCATCAAAGGGGGCCACATTGGCCCACCCCAACACCATGATACCTGCCAGAACGCAGAGATACATGGGCCAAATCCGAAATATGCGGCGCAGGACAAATTCTTTGAAATCAAAGCCTGATTTGACACTAAATGGGATGACGTAACCGCTGATCATAAAGAAGAGCACAACACCAAACACGCCCGGTCCCAGTTGCAAGAACCACTGCGCTTCTGCGCGAAAGCTGCGTTCGATGTAATGTTGAAGAACCACCGCAAGGGCCGCGATCAATCGCAAACTGTCTAGCCAATATGCGCGATTTGTTGTTGCCATGCCCTATGTCCCCAATGTGTCCTGTCAGTCGCCAACAGGTCTGAGAAAAGCCATGCATGGAATTGGTTAACAAAAGAAAAAGGGCTGCCCGAAGACAGCCCTTTTCTAAAATCGAATTTGCGTTGGCTTACGCTGCTTTTTCCAATTCAAAGGCGTCATGCAAGGCTTGAACAGCGAGCTCCAAGTATTTGCGATCCACCAGTACCGAAATTTTGATTTCAGATGTTGTGATCACCTTAATATTGATGCCTTCGTCGGACAGAACTTTAAACATCTTGGCGGCAACGCCAGATTGTGAGCGCATGCCGATGCCAACAACGGATATTTTCGCAACATCAAGATCCGTCACAACATTCTCGTAGTTGATCTCTTCGCCTTTGATGGCGTCCATGGCTTTTTCGGCACGGCTGACCTGTTCTGATGGCAGGCTGAAGGTCATGTTGGTGCGGCCATCTTCAGAAATGTCCTGAACAATCATGTCCACATTCACGCCCGCATCAGACAGGGTGCCAAAGATGATCGCCGCGATGCCCGGGCGGTCAGCCACAGAGCGCAGAGTCATTTGAACTTCGTCGCGGGAAAAGGCCACACCGGCCACAACATTGGATTCCATGATTTCATCCTCATCGCAGACGAGCGTACCGGCCTCGTCAGATTGTTCTTCAAAAGAGCTTAGCACGCGCAGTTTCACTTTGTAGCGCATGGCCAATTCAACGGAACGGGTTTGCAGAACTTTCGCACCCAAAGAGGCGAGCTCCAGCATCTCCTCAAAGGCGATCCGATCCAGTTTGCGTGCCTTCTGGCAGATACGTGGGTCGGTTGTGTAAACGCCGTCAACGTCGGTGTAGATGTCACAACGTTCTGCATCAAAGGCTGCAGCAAAGGCCACGGCTGTGGTGTCAGACCCGCCGCGACCCAGCGTTGTAATGCGGCCTTCAGGGCTGATGCCTTGGAAGCCAGCCACAACAGCCACCTTCATGCCTTCGCCAAATTTGGCGTTGATATTGTCGGTTGGAATCTCTTCGATCCGGGCCTGGCTATGGGCAGAATTGGTCATCAGCGGCACTTGCCAGCCTTGCCAGCTGCGCGCAGGGACGTCCATTTCCTGCAGGGTCAGGGCCATCAAGCCTGCCGTCACGTTCTCACCAGAGCTGACAATTGCGTCGTATTCACGCGCATCATACAGCGGCGAGGTCTCATTGACCCAGCCCACCAGCTCGTTGGTTTTCCCGGACATGGCAGAAACGATGACGATGACGTCATAGCCTTTTGCCACTTCAACGCCGACGCGTTTTGCGGCGCGGCGGATGCGATCCAGATTGGCGACAGACGTGCCGCCGAATTTCATTACAAGTGTAGGCATGTTGTTGGTCCAGCCCCTGTCTTCCAAATGTCAGCGCGGTTTACGACTTCGTCACACAACTGACAAGGATTTGGGTCCAGAGAAACGACGAGATATGCGGTTTGCGCGGCAATTATTTGTATCCGCTTCCGCTATTTATGAAAGCGAATGGCAAAGTTCCAACTTCACGGATTTTAACTCGCAGTGGCGTCAAAACGTCGGCGACGGATCAGAATCGCTCAGTTTGACTTACGTCCTGGTCGAAACGGAAGCGGCAGAACCGGTACGCCATCCTCAATCAGGCTCTTGGCCTCTTCAGCGTTGGCTTCCCCGTATATGGCGCGATCAGGCGCATCCCCGGTTTGGATGGCGCGGGCTTCTTCGGCAAACTTCTTGCCAACATAATCCGAGTTCTCTTCGACTTGCTTTTTCAGTTCAGCCAAAGCCTGCTCTGCCGGGCTCGCCGGTGTCGATAGGGGTGTTTCTGAGACGGTCGGTTGTGCAGGCTGTACAGCCTCTTCGATTTGCGGCGTGGCTGCAGAGCGTGACGGGCGTACACGCGGAGCCATAATAGCTTTCTCGACCTTCGCTGATCCACAAACAGCGCATGTCACCATGCCGACTTGACGCAATTTGTCATAGGCTCCGGCGTTCTGGAACCAGCTGTCAAATTGATGCCCTTCCGAGCATTTCAAAGAGTATTGGATCATGAGGGCGTATCCGTGTTCACAAGACCTACATATTCTCGACTTGGCATGGGATCAAGCAGCAGGGCGGTCTTCATTTTAACACGGGTGCGAATTTCGTGTGATCAGAATAGCTTTTCCGGGTCAAAGGATTTGATCAACTTGGCCAATTCAGGTTCACGCACCAGCTTTGCGGCCTTTTTAGGAGAAAACCATTTGCGGCGGCGTTGCCCAGCCTCTGGGTAGATTTTGGACAGCTTGCGAGCATTAACCGGATAGATGTTCACAAGACAGGGCAGGGTGCCGTCTTTGGTGTCCGTCTTATAATAAGAATAGAGCCCAATACATTGATCCGTCACCTCGCCTTTGACGCCGGCTTCTTCCCAAGCTTCTTGTGCGGCGGCTTCGGCTGGACGCAGGCCCAGCATGGGCCAACCTTTCGGAATGATCCAACGGCCCGTCCCGCGACTGGTGATCAACAAGATCTGCAGCTTGTCATCTTTAACGCGATACACAAGTGCAGCGAACTGACTGCGCAGCTCACGTTTCTTGGCTTTTGGCAATTTGATCGGAAGCTGCACTGTCATCCTATCAGTACCGAATACTGCTCTCTGTTTTTATTATGCTCTAAGAATATAGGATTTCTGATCATTTGCAATTCGATCTCTCATTTGGGTTGTCACGGGAACCCGTTTTGAATCCGCCAAAATGCCATTCCCAAGTATGGGGGTACATGGGGCTGAAGCTTGAGTGGTTTCCGCGCATGGGAATTCATGGTCCGAAAATGGGAATTCGCTCAAAATTCTTATGGCTGCCCTAATTGGTTTCAGTTTTCGTGTTGAATTATTGCGTTTTATGTTGTTTATCGGCGCGGCTTATACGTTTTTATCAAACTTTATCAAAATTTCTGGGAATTTGAGGGACGTTTCCGTTGAGGAAAGAATTGCGCATTATATAGGTGATTTCTCGTCTTCGGGCACTATATGTGGGTAAAAATAGAGTATTTTTTGGTGTTATTGTGGATGAGAAGTGTGTGTGTTGTGCGTAAAAGTCCAGATTTTCCCACGATTTCCCAAAAAATCTGTTGATTTCCATAAATTCCCATGGCATCCCTGTATTCAAGATGAGGACGGGAGTTAAGGGGCGCTAAAGACCCCAAATAATAAAAATCCCAAGTCAGGTTTCATACAGGCCCCGCTTTCATCGAACGAAGAGATCCGGCGCGCGAGCGAGCAGACATCCCCCCAGGTGGCGCGTGCAGCTGGACATAACCCGCACAGCGGGACGAGGGCAGCGAATTGAACAGTGGCAGCAGTTCAATTCGCTGTTTCGTTTCCAGCGGGTCGCAATGAGCGAAACAACAGAAGGGCGGGTCAGACAGTGGCACGCAGGTTCAGAGGTGAAAGCCACCACAAGGTGGATACGAAAGGCAGGGTGTCTATCCCGGCCTCGTTTCGCCGTGTACTTGAGGCTTCTGATCCCAACTGGAAATCCGGCGAAACGCCAGAGCTTGTCATTGTTTATGGCGACCATCGCCGCAATTACCTTGAATGCTATACTATTGAAGCCATCGAAGAGGTCGACGCTAAGATCGACGCGCTTCCGCGTGGTTCAATGGAACGTAAGATGCTGCAGCGCCTTTTCCATGGTCAGTCTTTCCCGACATCGGTTGATGAGACAGGTCGCTTGGTTTTGCCTGCGAAGTTACGTCAGAAAATTGACCTAGATAAAGAAGCCTTCTTTATCGCTGCAGGCGACACCTTCCAGATTTGGAAGACGGAAACCTACGAGCAAGAAGAACTCTCCGCTACCGAAGAGTGGCTGGATGAGCTGCCAGATGACTTTGATCCTCTGATCTTCTTGGATCAAAACACCAATGACAAACAAACGGAGAGCTAAGATATGAGTGATGCAGCCTCAAATAGCGCTGATGCCCCTCATATCCCAGTTCTGCTGCGCCCGCTTTTGTCGGGCGTTTCGCCCGTTTTTGGAATCTGGTTGGATGGAACCTTTGGGGCAGGTGGTTACACCAAAGGCCTGCTAGAAGCCGGGGCAGACAAAGTCTTTGGCGTCGATCGCGATCCATTGGCCTTTGAAATGGCCGACGACTGGGTCGCTGACTATGGCGAGCGTATCGAGCTGGTCGAAGGCGTCTTCTCGAAAATGGATGAATATGCGCAGGATCTAGACGGTGTGGTGCTCGATCTGGGTGTTAGCTCCATGCAGCTTGATCTCGCAGAGCGCGGGTTTTCCTTCATGCGTGACGGTCCATTGGACATGCGAATGAGCCAAGATGGCCCCTCTGCCGCGGATATCGTGAACAATGCAGATGAGGCAGCGATTGCCGATATTCTTTATCACTACGGTGAGGAGCGCGCGAGCCGTCGCATTGCCAAGGCGATCGTCAAAGCACGCGAGCTAGAGCCATTTAACTCCACGCTGCAATTGGCTGACTTGATTGAGAAAAACCTCCCACGCACCAAGCCTGGTCAAAGCCATGCGGCCACCCGTAGCTTTCAAGGTCTACGTATCGCGGTGAACGATGAATACGGCGAGCTCTTCCGGGGCATGATGGCCGCAGAGCGCGCACTGAAACCCGGTGGTTTGCTGGCTGTGGTCACTTTCCATTCGATCGAAGACCGTATGGTTAAGAAGTATCTGCAAGCCCGTGCTGGGAAAACCGGTGGTGGGTCGCGTTATGCACCTGAGGTGCAAAAAGAGGTTCCAGCCTTCGAGCTGCTAACCCGCAAGGCTGTCGGGCCGGATGAACAAGAACTCGCAGAAAACCCACGGTCTCGGTCTGCAAAGTTGCGCATTGCGCGCCGCACCGATGCGCCAGCGGGGACTGTGGACGGTAAGAAAATTGGTATGCCAACGCTTTCGGCAAATAATCCAAATACCAAAACCAAGGGGAAACGCTAATGCGCGGCCTAATGTTTGTACTGACTGTTGTTTCGGTCATTGGTCTGGCCTTTTGGGCTTACCGCGAAAATTACACCACGCAAACGGCCTTAGATGATGCGCAGAAACTGCAGATCCAGATCGGTGAGGCGCGTGATCGTTTGGCGATCTTGAAAGCAGAATGGGCCTATTTGAACCGCCCGGATCGTTTGCGCGATTTGGCCGATTTGAACTTCGAGCGCCTACAGCTTTTGCCTCTGCGCCCAGATCAGTTTGGTCGGATCGAACAGGTCTCTTATCCGCCAGTTGAAAACCTTGTGATTGATGGGATCGTTGAGGTCTCTAATCAGGAGGGCCTCTGATGATCCGCACGCCGCTTCGTCCGCTTGCCACAGTCATCAAAGCCCGCGCGCAGGGTGAAAACCCGGACGTGATCGAAAAAGAAAACCTGCGTAAACGGCACGAGGAAATGCGAGACCGCTCGCGCATTCGTGCAGAAGGGCGGTTGTTGGTTTTGGGCGTCGCTTTTTTAGCGGCGTTTTCCGTGATTGGCGTGCGTATGGGCACGCTGGCCAATACCGAAGCGGCTGAGCCTCGTGCCAGTGCCAGCGGTGCGCGTATCCTCGCGCAGCGCGCGGACATTGTAGACCGACAAGGGCGCATTCTGGCGACCAATCTGGAAACCTTCAGCCTTTATGCTCAGCCTCAGCAAATGATCGACAAAGGACGCGTTGCAGAACGGCTTGTCGAAATTTTCCCAGAATTGAATAAACAGCGCCTTATCAAAGACTTCACGGGCAAACGTAAATTCCTTTGGGTACGTAAAAAGTTGTCACCAGAGCAAAAGCAATTGGTGCATGACATTGGCGATCCGGGGCTGCTATTTGGCCCACGTGAGATGCGGCTGTATCCGAATGGTAAACTGGCGGCACATGTATTGGGCGGTGCCGGGTTTGGCCGCGAAGGTGTAAATGCGGCCGAGGTCATCGGCGTTGCCGGTGTTGAAAAGACCTTTGATGATGCACTGCGCGATCCAGCCAATGGCGGCAAAGCGCTGACGTTGTCAGTGGATTTGACCGTGCAAGACGCCACAGAGCGCGTGCTCTATGGAGGCATGAAGCTGCTCAACGCTAAAGGCGCAGCCGCTGTTTTGATGGATGTGCAAACCGGAGAGCTTTTGTCGATTGTCAGCCTGCCTGACTTTGATCCCAATGATCGTCCTCGTCCACTGACCGAAGGTGACGCCGCCGACAGCCCATTGTTCAACCGGGCTTTACAGGGTGTCTATGAGCTGGGGTCGACCTACAAAATCTTCACCTCGGCGCAGGCTATGGAGCTGGGTTTGGTGAACGCCAATACCATCATCGACACCAAAGGGCCGATGAAAGTGGGCGGCCACCGCATTGGCGAATTCCAGAATAAGAACTACGGCAAGCTGTCGGTCACAGACATTATCGTTAAAAGTTCAAACCGTGGCACTGGTCGCATGGCTTTGGAAATCGGTCCGAAGCGTCAGCAAGAATTCCTGAAATCTCTGGGCCTGTTTGAACCAACGCCGGTTGAGATGGTTGAAGCTTCTGGCGGCAAACCATTGTTACCTGCGAAATGGACCGACCTGTCTGCTGTCACCGTTTCTTACGGCCACGGCCTTTCCAGCACGCCAATGCATTTAGCCACAGCCTATGCCGCGCTGGCCAATGGCGGGCGCATGATCAAGCCAACGATTCTGAAACGAAATGGCCCACAAGAAGGTGTCCGCGTCATGAGTGAGCGAGTTGCCGCCGAAAGCGTGCTGATGCTGCGCAAAGTGGTGACCGAGGGAACTGCAAGTTTTGGCGAGGTTGCAGGCTATCATGTGGCGGGTAAAACTGGCACAGCGGATAAGCCAAAGCCGACTGGCGGTTATTATGAAGATAAGGTTATCAATACCTTCGCCTCTGTTTTCCCAGCAAATGATCCGAAATACGTGCTGGTCGTGACCCTGGATGAACCGGTGGAAACTTCTGGCGACAAACCACGTCGCACCGCCGGTTGGACGGCTGTACCTGTAGCGGCTGAAATTATCGAACGCGTTGCACCGCTTTTGGGGCTGCGTCCGCAAGTTGAACCTGTCGCCCTGACTGATATAACGCTGGCATCTCATTAAAGCGTTTTGCGTTAAACTTGAGGCACGAACTAAACGCGAAACGCGTGGAACTAATGGATGTTGCGGGCGTTTCGAAATCAACAGTGTCTCTAGTTAGTTTCGAAACGCTTTAAAGCCAAAAAGCAACAATAAGGGCAGTACATGACGGCGCAGGCAAAGGCACTCTCTGAATTAGGTCTGACCGCTGCAGCGGGACGCAATCCAACGATCACCGGCATTGCCGTAGACAGCCGCGAAATCAAAGACGGCTTTCTTTTTGCAGCTCTCCCAGGCACGCGTGTGCACGGCGCGACCTTCATTCAATTCGCTTTGCGCATGGGCGCAACAGCCATTTTGACCGATGCTGATGGGGCGCGAATTGCGGCTGCCGAACTTGAGGCCTCTGATGCCGCCTTGGTGATCTGCGAAGACCCACGTCAGGCGCTGGCCTACACCGCCGCGCTTTGGTTTGGAAAACAGCCATCCGTTGTGGCAGCCGTGACCGGCACCAATGGTAAAACCTCGGTATCGACCTTCTTGCGCATGATTTGGCAGGAATTGGGTCTGCCCTCTGTCAATCTGGGCACCACCGGCGTTGAAGGTGATTTCGAAGCGCCCCTCAATCACACAACACCAGAACCCGTCACCTTGCACCGCACTTTGCGCGATGCAGCTGAGGATGGGATCGAATGTGCGGCCATGGAAGCCAGCTCGCATGGGTTGGAACAGCGTCGATTGGATGGGGTGCAGCTGACAGCTGCTGGGTTCACCAACTTCACGCAAGATCATCTGGATTACCACGCGACCTTTGATGATTACTTTGATGCCAAAGCGGGGCTTTTTGCGCGGGTTTTGCCGGATGATGGCACAGCCGTTGTGAATATCGACGATATGCGCGGCGCGGATATGGCAGCCATTGCCACTGGGCGCGGCCAGAAGGTCATTACCGTTGGTCGCCATGCGGCTGATCTGGAACTTTTGGCGCAAAGATTTGATCAAACTGGGCAGGATATCCGCTTCTCCTTTGGCGAAGATATTTACCAAACCCGGCTTAATCTTATTGGTGGCTTCCAGGCTGAAAACGTCTTGTTGGCGGCAGGCATGGCGATTGCCTGTGGTGCCGATGCCATGCGTGTTTTTGAAGTGTTGCAAGAACTAAAAACTGTTCGCGGCCGTATGCAATTGGCAGCGACGCGCGAAAATGGCGCGGCGGTCTTTGTCGACTACGCACACACGCCCGACGCTGTTGCCACAGCCTTGAAGGCCATGCGCCCACATGTCATGGGCCGTCTGATTGCCATCGTTGGCGCTGGCGGAGATCGCGACCCTGGCAAGCGCCCCTTGATGGGGGCAGCGGCTGCGGAAAACGCAGATATTGTTTTTATCACTGATGATAATCCACGTTCTGAAGTCCCAGCTGATATCCGCGCGATGGTGCTTGAAGGCGCGCCGGGGGCTATCGAGGTCGGCGACCGCGCCGAAGCGATACTGCGCGGCGTCGATGCTCTAGGGCCCGGAGATGCGTTGCTGATTGCAGGCAAAGGTCATGAAACAGGTCAAATTGTTGGCGATGACATCCTACCATTTGATGACGCCGAACAAGCTAGCGTGGCTGTGATGGCGCTTGACGGAGGTTTGGCATGACGCTTTGGACTAGCGAGGCGGCTGCAAAGGCCTCCGGTGGCACGGCAATTGGTAATTGGTCCTGTAATGGCGTTTCCATTGATACGCGCACCATTGAAAAGGGTGATTTGTTTGTCGCCCTGAAAGCTGCGCGGGACGGGCATGAGTTCGTAGCGCAGGCTTTGGAAAAAGGGGCTGGAGCCGCCTTGGTCACCCACCGCCCGGACGGTGTAGCTGAGGATGCACCGCTTTTGATTGTCAAAGACGTGCTTGTTGCGTTGGAAGATCTTGGAAAAGCTGCGCGCGCGCGCATGTCGGGCAAGGTAGTTGCGGTAACCGGATCTGTCGGCAAAACCTCAACCAAAGAAATGCTGCGCACCGTTTTAGGTGGGCAGGGCAAAGTTCATGCCTCTGTTGCAAGTTACAACAACCATTGGGGCGTGCCGCTGACTTTGGCGCGCATGCCAGCCGACACAGACCTAGCGGTCATTGAAATTGGCATGAACCATCCCGGTGAAATTGCCCCTTTGGTCGCCATGGCACGCCCACATGTGGCGATTGTAACCACGGTTGCGCCTGCGCATATGGCAGCTTTTGAAAACCTCGAAGGGATCGCACGCGAGAAAGCTTCGATTTATTCAGGTCTAGAAGGTGGTGGTGTTGCGATCTTTAATAATGACCTGCAAGTCACTGATATATTGAAAGATACGGCGGCTCAGTTTAGCGAAATCCAACTGGGATTTGGCGAAAGTGCGGGTTCTGATCTGTGCCTGTCTTCCGTCATCATCAACGATACAACGACCGTGGCTTCGGCATCTGTGGCAGGCAAGGAACTGCTGTTCAAAGTGGCTGTTCCAGGCCGGCATTACGCAATGAATGCCATGAGCGTCCTCGCGACCGTACATGCGCTGCAGCTTGATAAGGCCATAGCCATTGCAGACCTAGGTCAGTGGGAGCCGGGTGCTGGACGTGGGCAGCGTGAAGTGATTGCTCTGGATCCAGCTGATCCTCGGCCCACAATCGAATTGATCGATGATGCCTATAACGCCAACCCAGCTTCTATGGCGGCCTCTCTTGAGGTGCTGGCTGCGGCGGATGTCAAAGATGACATTGGGCGTATCAGCCAAGGTCGCCGTATCGCCTATCTTGGTGACATGGGAGAGCTCGGTGCGACCGAAGTGGAAATCCACCAATCCATCGCGGCACTTGCCTCGATTGATCATATTGATCGTGTGCACTGCATCGGTCCGTTGATGCGCCATTTGCACGAGGCACTTCCGCCTCAGAAGCGGGGCCGTTGGGCAGAAGACACCGCGGGCATGATTGATGGTCTTGCTAAAGATCTGGACGCAGGCGACGTGGTGATGGCTAAGGGCTCGCTTTATATGGGCATCGGCCGTTTGGTTGACGCCATTAAAAAATTGGGCCATCCCGCCCCGAAAGCGAACGAGGGGACTTTGTAAATGTTATATTGGCTGACCGCGCTGTCTGATGGCGGCGATTTCTTTAACCTGTTTCGGTATATCACCTTCCGGGCAGGTGGGGCCTTTATGACAGCGTTGTTCTTTGGATTTATCTTCGGCCGTCCATTGATCAATGTGCTGCGCCGCAAACAGGGCAAAGGCCAACCGATCCGAGATGATGGCCCTGAAGGGCATTTCGCCAAAGCAGGTACGCCAACAATGGGTGGCCTGTTGATTGTCGGCGCTTTGCTGACCTCGACGCTGCTTTGGGCGCGATTGGACAATGGGTTTGTTTGGTTGGTTCTCTTTGTGACCATCGGCTACGCGCTGATCGGCTTTGCCGATGACTTTGCAAAGGTCAGCAAGCAAAACACCAAAGGCGTATCTGGCCGAGTGCGGTTGTTGCTAGGCTTTTTGATTGCAGCAATCGCCAGCTATTGGGCGACAACTTTGCATCCGCAAGAGCTGCAATATCATGTGGCTTTGCCAGTCTTTAAGAACCTTTTGCTGAACTTCGGCTTCTTTTTCATTCCATTCGCGATGTTTGTGATTGTAGGGGCGGCAAATGCCGTGAACCTGACCGATGGTCTGGACGGTCTTGCAATCATGCCATCCATGATTGCCGCGGGTGCATTAGGTATCATCGCCTATGCCGTTGGGCGGGTGGATTTCACGGAATACCTTGATGTTCATTATGTTCCGGGCACGGGCGAAATCTTGATCTTTACTATGGGCCTCATTGGCGGCGGTCTTGGTTTCCTTTGGTACAATGCGCCTCCGGCTGCGGTCTTTATGGGCGACACAGGTTCGTTGGCCTTGGGCGGTGCATTGGGCGCCATCGCGGTGGCCACCAAACACGAACTCGTTCTGGGCATCATTGGTGGGGTTTTTGTGATCGAAGCCCTGTCTGTGATTATTCAGGTGCTTTACTTCAAACGCACAGGCAAACGCGTGTTCTTAATGGCGCCTATCCATCACCACTATGAGAAAAAGGGCTGGGCCGAACCTCAGATCGTGATCCGGTTTTGGATCATCTCTTTGATCCTTGCGATGATTGGCCTTGCCACATTGAAGGTACGTTAAAACACCGACCATTCCATTTCGTGGGCCAGACGCTCTAGAGCTTCTGTGCCCAGTTTGGAATTGCCATTTCGATCAAGGCCCGGCGACCAAACCGCAATAGATGCGATCCCCGGCACAATCGCCAAAATGCCACCACCGACGCCGCTTTTGGCTGGCAGGCCAACGCGATAGGCAAAATCCCCTGATCCGTCGTAGTGGCCACATGTCAGCATCAGTGCATTCATGCGCCGAACGCGAGATGGGGAAACAAGCTTGGATCCGGTCTTGGCATTCATCAGGAACCTACCAGCAAGCGCAAGTTGCCGCGTTGTCAGTTCAATGGCACATTGATGAAAATAAGTGCCTAGGGTCATTTCAGGCGCATTGCGCAGATTGTCATGCGCTGCAAGGAAATGTGCGAGTGCGAAATTGCGATCTCCGTGGGCGAGTTCTGATTGTGCGACGTTTTCATTGATATGAATATCTGAATCTTCTGCTGCGGCGCGGACAAAACCCACAATTTCAGCAAGGGCTTGTTTGGGGGCGCGCCCAGCAAGGACTTCGTCTGTGGTCACAATGGCCCCTGCATTCACAAAGGGATTGCGCGGGCGCCCGTTTTCTTTTTCCAGCTGCACAATCGAATTAAACGCGTTGCCAGAGGGTTCTTTGCCTACTCGGTGCCACAGTTGATCGCCGGACCGGCCCAGTGCAATTGCAAGGGTGAAAACCTTTGTGATGCTTTGCGCGGAAAACCCGGTATGAACATCACCTGCATCAAAGCAGTCCCCATGCGCGGTGGTGACAGAAATGGCAAACTGGTTTGGATCCACGCGAGCAAGTTCGGGGATATAGGCCGCAACTTGGCCTCGATCCTCGCGACGTCGCATGTCTTTGGCGATATGATCAATGCAGCTTTGAATGGACTGATCCATTGGTTTTCCCTCTCCCCTTCGGCGCAAGAAATGAACTTTGATTGTAGATCTGTCAACAGTCAGCGCCGCGCGGATTTTGACTGTTTTTGGGGGATGAATTTTACCACAAGAACTGGCACTCTGATCTAAAGTCCAGTAGCAAAAAATGCGTTGGCGTGGAGGCAAGAGTATGATTCCAGTTCAGGGATATTCAGGTAAACGCATTGGTGTTTTAGGGCTTGGACGCTCGGGCTTGGCCTCTGCACGCGCACTGCGCGAAGGCGGCGCGGTACCTTTGTGTTGGGATGACAACCCCTCTGCACGAGAAGCGGCAGCTGAAGAAGGGTTCGAGATTGTTGAGTTGGGTAAGCAGGGCGCATTGGATGATGTCGCCTGTTTGGTCGTGTCCCCGGGCATTCCGCATTTGTACCCGACGCCCAATCCTGTGATCCGTGCTGCCATGGCGGCGGGTGTGCCGGTCGACAATGATATCAGCCTGTTCTTTGCGTCATTTGCGACCCGCGATTGGGACAATTTTGATGTGATGCCAAAGGTTGTAGCGGTCACCGGGTCTAACGGTAAATCCACCACCTCTGCGCTGATCCACCATGTGTTGGAACAAGCTGGGCGAAATACACAGCTGGCTGGCAACATTGGGCGCGGTGTGTTGGACATTGACCCTGCAGCGGATGGAGATGTGGTGGTGCTGGAGCTTTCAAGCTACCAGACTGATCTTGCCCGAAACCTGACACCAGATGTGGCTGTTTTTACCAATCTTTCGCCGGATCATTTGGATCGCCATGACGGCATGGGCGGGTACTTCGCGGCCAAACGCCGTCTGTTTGCCGAGGGCGGGCCGGATCGGGCTGTGATTGGCATCGATGAAGACGAAGGGTTGTATCTGGCTGGGCAAATGGCGCAGTCGGCGGCAGATGATCGGGTTATTCGAATTTCCGTAGATCAGAAGCTGACAGGACCGGGCTGGCAGGTTTTTGCAAAGAAGGGCTTTCTGGCTGAATACCGCAAAAGGCGTCAGGTCGGATCGATTGATTTGCGACCCATCAAAGGGCTGCCCGGAACACACAACCACCAAAACGCCTGCGCGGCTTATGCTGTTTGCCGAACGCTTGGTTTGGCACCTCGGGTGATCGAGCAAGGCTTTGCAAGCTTTGGCGGCTTGCCGCATCGCTCGCAAATCATCGCAGAAGCTGGCGGCGTGACCTATGTGAATGATAGTAAAGCCACAAATGTCGACGCAGCAGCAAAGGCGCTAAGTGCGTTCAAGAACATTCGCTGGATCTGCGGCGGGCTTGAGAAAGACGGCGGGCTTGAGGCGCTGCATACGGCGACGGGTCAGGTGAGCAAGGCCTATGTGATTGGGCGCGAAGCTGCGAGTTTTTCAATGCAATTGGGTGACATTAAGGCTGAGGTTTGCACCTCCATGGACGTCGCAGTCGCCCGTGCCATGGAAGAGGCTGCAGAAGGCGATACGGTTTTGCTAGCCCCGGCGGCAGCAAGCTTTGATCAATACGACAGCTTTGAGAAGCGTGGCGAGCATTTTACAGAACTGGTACAGGCGGCACTGGCTCAGTAGGGGCTTCGCCCCTCCGCGCTTTGCGCATTCACCCCGGGTATCTTTGCCAAAAAGAAATGTGAATTAGTGTTTGGCGCGTATGGCGGTGCCTGCAGCAAAACCTGAGCTCCAAGCCCATTGGAAATTAAAGCCGCCAAGCCAACCGGTGACATCGACGGCTTCGCCAATTGCATAAAGACCGGGTAGGGCTTTGGCTTCCATGGTTTTGGACGAAAGCGCATCTGTATCAATCCCGCCAAGGGTGACTTCGGCTGTACGGTAGCCCTCGGTGCCAGCAGGGGTCACTTGCCAATTTGAGAGCGCGTCTGCGATGGCGCGTAGCTTTGCGTCTGATTGGTCGGCAAGGTTTCCTTTGAGGTTCAGTTCTACAGCGAAATGATCCGCAAGCTTGCCGGGCATTTCATAGCCAAGAACCGTGGCGAGCTGTTTGCGACCATCTGTTTTACGCCGCGCTTTGAGCGCCTCGAACAGGTTGTTGTCGGGAAAGAAATTGACAGAGATTGGCTGGCTTTCCTGCCAGTAGCTAGAGATTTGCAACATCGACGGGCCAGAAAGGCCACGGTGCGTAAAGAGAATTGCCTCTTCAAAGCTGGTGCCATTGGCACTGGCACTTACGGGATGAGCAACACCAGCGAGCGGTTTAAAGCGCCCGTCTGGGAAAGTGAACGGCACAAGGCCTGCGCGGGTGGGCAGAATATTGAGGTCAAATTGCTGGGCAATGTCATAGGCCAATCCCGTTGCCCCCATTTTGGGAATGGATTTACCGCCCGTCGCAAGGACGAGATTGCGGCATGAAAAGGTTTCCGTGCGACCTTCACGTTCGGTTTTGATTTCAAAACCCGCGTCGGTTTTTTGCACAGATTGGATGCCGGTCTTAAGGTGCAGTTCTGCACCGGCTTTTTGCATTTCAGACAAAAGCATCTGAATGATGTCTTTGGCGCTGTCATCGCAGAAAAGCTGCCCAAGTGTCTTTTCATGATAGGCGATCCCGTGTTTTTGCACGAGGTCGATGAAATCCCATTGCGTATAGCGGCTGAGCGCGCTTTTGCAGAAATGCGGATTTTGGGAGAGGAAGTTTTCAGGCCCGGCATAGATATTGGTGAAATTACAACGCCCGCCGCCAGAAATGCGGATTTTCTCGCCTGGGGCCTTCGCGTGATCCAATACCAACGTGCCCGGGCCTGCATGAACCGCGCACATCATGCCAGCAGCGCCAGCGCCCAAAATGATCGTTTTCCACATCATGGCTGTGCTCTGCCTTAGGCGGGGGCGCGGGTCAAGCATGTGACCAAATCCGCAAAATATCCCGTGTTACGAAAGTGCTAAGAAACTGCAGGGAAACTGTCATCATGCTGCTTCAGAAGGAGGCCTCGAAAATAACCAGCCAACGCGGAGATTTCCCATGCGTGAGCACGATAACGATGACCTGTCTTTTGACGATTATGATGAACTGCGCGACCCGCGCCCGGATAACAATGAATTTGATGCAGTCGTAGACGCAGCAATTTCACGCCGCGGTTTTCTAGGTGGCGTTCTTGCATTCGGATCCGGCGCTGCGGCGATGGGCACGACCTTCCTTGCGTCCGAAGCACAGGCTGTGACGGCCAACCGTTTTGGCTTCACGCCGATCCCAACATCGACAGCGAACACTATCACACTACCGGAAGGCTATGAGTGGGAAACTGTTGTGCGCTGGGGACAGCCACTGTGGTCTGGTGTTGAAGATGTGGATCAGGCAACCGGTGGTACTGCAGAAACGCAAGCGATGTCCTTTGGGGACAACACCGACGGTATGGCCGTGTTTGCCAAAGGCGACAAACAGATCCTCGCTGTTAATAATGAATATATTCAGAACAAAGTCCTGCTGAAAAACCGTGAAGACGGTAAAGCCACCAACGCGGACGACATCCAGAAGATGAAAAATGCCCACGGCATTTCCATCTTGGAAATCGAAGAAGGCGCGAATGGCTGGGCTCCGGTTCTGGACTCTGAATACAACCGCCGCATCACCATCGACACACCAATGGAACTGACTGGTCCGCTGGCAGGTCATGACATGGTCAAGACGGATGCCGATCCAGAAGGCAAAACCGTTCTGGGTACATGGAACAACTGCGGTAACGGTGAAACCCCTTGGGGCACATACCTGACCTGTGAAGAGAACTTTAACGGCTACTTCGGTTCCGCAGATGAGAACCAAGAACTGCCAGCAGAGTTCAAGCGCTACGGTATCAAAACCAAGTCCCGCTATGGGTTTGAAAAGTTCGACACGCGTTTTGATCTGTCTAAAAACATCAACGAGCCGAACCGTCACGGTTTCATCGTAGAAATCGACGCGACAGATCCAACATCTACACCGAAGAAACGCTCAGCTTTGGGCCGTTTCAAGCACGAAAACGCCGAAGTGGTTTTGGCGTCTGACGGTCGTGTTGTTGTCTACATGGGCGACGATGAGCGCGGTGAGTTCCTTTACAAATTCGTTTCTGAAGACATGTACGTTGAAGGCGGCGATACCGACGGTCTGCTGTCTGAAGGTCAGCTCTACGTTGCGAAATTTAACGACGACCTGACAGGTGAATGGCTTGCTTTGACCCCAGAAGTGACCGGCATGTCCAAGGAAGAAATCTGCCTGCATACCCGTGTGGCTGGTTCCAAAGTAGGCGCAACCACTATGGACCGTCCTGAATGGGTCGCTGTGAACCCGCTGCGTGTTGAAGCTTATTGTGCGCTGACCAACAACAAGAACCGTGGCATCAAAACCAATGCCGGTGGTGACGAAACCCCAGTTGGAGGTCCAAACCCACGCGAAGCCAACAAATACGGTCAGATCGTGCGCTGGCGTCCAACCGGTGGCGAGCACACAGACGACGCCTTCACATGGGATCTTTATGTGATGGCAGGCAACCCAAAAGTGCACCCAACGGGTCCACTGGCAGGTTCGGACAACGTCAACGAAGGCAACATGTTCAACAGCCCAGACGGGATGGTGTTTGACAGCAAGGGTCTGCTGTGGATTCAGACCGATGGCAACTTCAAGAACGAAGGTGATTTTGAAGGACAGGGCAACAACCAGATGCTGATCGGTGATCCAGCAACCGGTGAGATTGTTCGCTTTATGACCGGTCCAAACAACTGCGAAGTCACTGGCCTGTGCTTCTCACTGGACCGCCGTACGGCTTTCGTGGGCATCCAGCACCCGGCGGCTGACTTCCCTGATGGTCCAGGCACTTTGCCACGGTCTTGTGTTGTTGCAGTTAAGCGTACCGACGGTGGTCTGGTCGGTTAAGCTGACGTCATTAGACAAAATAATAAAAAGCCCTGTTGTCATGGTGGGGCTTTTTTGTCCAAATTGGGCAGTAAGCTGGGTAGGTGAGACGTTTCACGTTGAGTTAACTGCAGGAGAGCTTGAATAGGCTGTTGAAAAAGGAAAAAATGATAACAGCTTACTTAAACTGGAGATGCTGGCTAGGGAACTTAAATGGTAAATCGAAACCGACCACTTTATGCTGTCCTGATCGACGCAGACAACATTCCGGCCAAGCATGCTGAGTCAATCCTTACAGAGATTGCTACCTTTGGCGAGCTAGCGTTGCGACGTGTCTATGGCGACTGGTCTAGCGAGCAACTTCAAGGTTGGGCTGAAACCGTTCGTGAACACGGATTGGTAGCACATCAAGAAACTGCAAATACCAAAGGAAAGAATGCCAGTGATATCGGCTTAGTAATTGATGCGATGGATATATTGCATGCCGGCCGTTTCGATGGGTTTGTTCTGGTTAGCTCTGACAGCGATTTAACCGCGCTTGCTAATCGTATACGTGAGCAAGGCTTGGAAGTTATTGGTATCGGCGAGCGCAAAACCCCAGAGAGTTTGCGCAATGTCTGTAACCGTTTTGTGCTTATCGAGAATATAATTGACGAACCGACTTCCGCCAAAGATGGGGCGCAAATCAAAAACAACAAACTACCTGCAAAAAAGGCTGCTCCGCTGATAATTGCTGCAATGGATAAAATTGAACAAGATGATGGTTGGTGTTCGCTTTCGGCTTTGGGAAAGCAAATTATGGCTGCGAATTCAGATTTTGACACGCGTACCTATGGATATAAAAAACTTAGCGACCTTATTCGCAGTTTGGATCGGTTTGAAATCAACACGATTGAGAAAATTTTATCTATTCGGCAAGTAACCAAGTAAGTTAATCCTATTCATTCTTAATTTAGCTCGCCACTGCCGCGGCACTACGGCAGTGCCAACCTCTCAATTTCTGAAAGCCGATTTTAGTACCATCGATTATTACAAAATGGGCTCAAAACAGACATTAACCAAGTCGTTCAGACAAAACATATAATAGCTTCACCTTTTCAGTATTCACGGAAATATGCCCGCCAACGTCCTGCATAAATCTACGTAATCTGAATACTTCCCAAGTGAGTCGTGACCTGTTAGAATCGCCGCAATGACCCGGAGAACCGGGCGTTTGAGGCAATTGTTGGCAGGTTACGATGACAGAAATGGTCTATGGCGCGCTTCCGGCGCGTGATGTTGAGCCGATTCTCCCGAAATGGTGGCGCACTTTGGATAAATGGACGATGTCCTGCATCCTGATGTTGTTTGGCGTTGGCCTTTTGTTGGGGCTGGCCGCAAGCCCGCCTTTGGCGGAAAAGAACGGATTTGCCCATTTCTACTATGTGACACGCCAAAGCATCTTTGGAGGTGCTGCGCTGATTGCCATGTTTATTACCTCGATGATGAGCCCGAAACTGGTCCGTCGACTGGCGGTTCTAGGGTTTCTCGGGGCCTTTATCGCTCTGATTTTCTTGCCGTTTTTTGGCACGGACTTCGGTAAAGGCGCGACGCGCTGGTACTCCCTTGGTTTCGCCTCGGTGCAGCCATCTGAATTCCTAAAGCCCGGATTTATTGTTGTGGCCGCATGGCTTATGGCCGCCAGCCAAGAGATCAACGGCCCTCCCGGCAAGCTATGGTCCTTTATGTTGACCGTGACCATTGCGCTTATCCTTGTGATGCAGCCAGATTTCGGACAGGCCTGTTTGATCCTCTTTGCATGGGGTGTGATGTATTTCATCGCCGGAGCACCAATGACCTTGTTGGTTGCCATGATGTGCCTCGTGATCATCGGTGGCATGGTGGCTTACAATGCATCCGAACACTTTGCGCGCCGGATTGATGGCTTCCTCAGTGCTGATGTCGATCCAACCACTCAGCTTGGTTATGCCACCAATGCGATCCGCGAAGGCGGCTTTTTCGGCGTTGGCGTCGGCGAAGGGCAGGTGAAATGGAGCCTGCCGGATGCGCATACGGATTTCATCATTGCGGTTGCTGCTGAAGAATACGGCCTGATTTTGGTGCTCGCGATCATCGCTCTTTACGCGATTATCGTTCTGCGCAGCTTCCTGCGTCTGATGAAAGAACGCGACACATTCATCCGCCTAGCTGGCACGGGTCTTGTGGCGATGTTTGGTGTTCAGGCCATGATCAACATGGGGGTGGCGGTTCGCCTCCTACCAGCGAAGGGCATGACATTGCCCTTTGTCAGCTATGGCGGTAGTTCCTTGATTGCTGGCGGGATTGCAGTGGGCATGCTTTTGGCCTTTACCCGCAGCCGTCCACAGGGCGAAATCAATGATATTCTACGGGGTCACGTAAGATGACAAACCAACCGCTGCTGGTAATTGCAGCCGGAGGCACCGGGGGCCATATGTTCCCGGCGCAGGCCTTGGCAGAAGCCATGCTGGCTAAAGGCTGGCGGGTCAAACTTTCAACCGATGCGCGGGGCGCGCGTTATACTGGCGGTTTCCCAGAGCAGGTTGAGATTGAACAGGTCGCATCAGCGACCTTCGCGCGTGGTGGTTTGGTCAACAAAGCCATGGTGCCATTTCGCATTTTGGGCGGCGTTCTAGGTGCTGTCTTGAAGCTGCGCAAAGACAAGCCAACTGCGGTAGTAGGATTTGGTGGATACCCAACAATACCAGCCATGGGCGCGGCTTGGATTTTGGGTCTGCCGCGCATGATTCATGAACAAAATGGCGTACTTGGCCGCGTGAACGAACTGTTTGCTAAGAAGGTTCAAGCGATTGCCTGCGGCACATGGCCAACCGAATTGCCTGAAGGCGTCGAAGGGTTTCACACCGGCAATCCCGTGCGTGGAGTTGTGTTGGAACGGGCAGGGGCTGGTTATATCCCACCCGGCGATTACCCGATGTCGATCTTGGTCATCGGTGGCTCACAAGGCGCGCGCATTTTGTCTGACGTTGTGCCGCCTGCGATTGACAATCTTCCCAGCGAAATGCGTCGTCATATCCGCGTCAGCCATCAAGCGCGCGGTGAAGATTTTCAACGTGTTGCGCAGTTCTATGCAGATCAAGGCATCAATGCGGATGTTCAGGAGTTCTTTACCGATATCCCCGAACGCATGAGCGAAGCTCAGTTGGTGATCTCTCGCTCTGGCGCGTCGTCGGTTGCAGATATTTCTATCATTGGACGCCCGTCGATTCTGGTGCCTTACGGCGCGGCCACGGCTGATCATCAAACAGCCAATGCGCGGGGTCTTGCCGACGCAGGGGCGGCGATCGTCATGCCCGAAGCCCTCTTTGAGGTTGACGCTCTGTCCGAGCAAATCAAAACCGTCCTTTTGAATTCAGACGGCGCGCTGCAAATGTCACGTGCCGCCCTTTCCGTTGGCAAGCCTGACGCGACCGAAAATCTGGTCGCCATGGTCGAGGCGCTTGCAAACGGTACGCTACAGAAAGAACAAGCAGAATGAACGCAGCAGCCACCAAACTCCCCACCGATGTTGGACCGATCCACTTTGTTGGTATCGGTGGAATTGGCATGTCCGGTATTGCAGAAGTCCTGTTAAACCATGGCTACACGGTGCAGGGATCTGATCTGAAAGACAGCAAAATCACCCAGCGTCTGGCCGAAATAGGTGCGACGGTTTTTATTGGTCAAAAGGCTGAAAATCTTAAAAATGCAGCGGTCGTCGTGATTTCCTCTGCGATCAAACCGGGCAATGCCGAGCTGGATGAAGCCCGCCGTCAGGGCCTACCGGTTGTGCGCCGCGCTGAAATGCTGGCCGAGCTGATGCGCCTGAAATCCAACATCGCCGTTGCCGGGACACATGGTAAAACCACCACTACCACAATGGTTGCCGCGGTTCTAGACCATGGCGATATTGATCCTACGGTGATCAACGGCGGTATCATCCACGCCTATGGCTCGAACGCCCGCGTGGGCGAGGGCGAATGGATGGTGGTTGAGGCGGATGAGTCTGACGGTACATTCAACCGCCTGCCAGCAACCATCGCGATTGTGACCAATATCGACCCCGAGCACATGGAGCATTGGGGCGATTTTGATACGCTGCGGGCGGGTTTCCACGAGTTTGTCTCTAACATCCCATTTTATGGTCTGGCAGTCTGCTGCACCGACCACCCAGAGGTGCAAGCGCTGGTGGGTAAGATCACTGATCGCCGGGTGACGACCTTTGGTTTCAATGCCCAAGCGGACGTGCGCGCGACTAATCTGACGTATAAAGCGGGCGTTGCCCATTTTGATATCGAGCTACAGGCCGAGGAAAAGGCCATTGAAGGCTGCACACTACCAATGCCCGGTGATCACAACGTTTCCAATGCCTTGAGTGCCGTAGCGATTGCGCTGCATCTTGGCATGAAACACGAGGAAATCCGTGAGGCTCTGGCGAATTTTGGTGGCGTGAATCGTCGTTTCACCAAGGTGGGCGAAGTGGATGGCGTGACCATCATCGATGACTATGGCCACCACCCAGTTGAAATCGCAGCGGTTCTAAAGGCTGCACGTCAGGCCAGCGAAGGGCGCGTCATCGCTGTACATCAGCCGCACCGCTATAGCCGTCTGTCCAGCCTGTTTGATGATTTCTGCACCTGTTTTAACGAAGCAGATGTTGTGGCCATTGCCGAGGTCTTTGCGGCAGGCGAAGATCCAATTCCCGGTGCTGGGCAAGATGATCTGGTCGCCGGGCTGATTGCACACGGTCACCGCAATGCACGCGCGATTATGTCTGAAGAGGACTTGGAGCGTCTGGTGCGTGAACAGGCAAAGCCAGGTGACATTGTTGTTTGCCTCGGAGCTGGTACCATCAGCGCATGGGCGAATGGGTTGCCCGCACGGCTGGAAGCATAAAAACGAGGGGAAACATGAGTTTATCATTCATAGCTGCACTGATTTGGATGATCGTGGTTAATCTGCGCGCCATGTTTCCCAGCAAAGACAACCACTGGAAATTTGCCTATGTCATGATTGCGATCGGCCTGCCGATCCTGGCCTGGGTCTATATCGACCACGGCATCGGTTTGGCTGCGATATTGCTGGTCGGGGCCATGTGGGTGATGCGTTGGCCCGTGATTTACTTATCGCGCTGGATCCGCCGTCAGGTGGGGCAATGAACCCCGAAATCCTGCTGATCATCGGGGGCACAATGGCCCTGATGATGGCCGTTGCCAGTTTTGTGCTGACTCAAAAAAATGCCTGGAAGGCCGTGCTTTTATTGGTGGTGTTTTTTGGCGCTCTGAACATAGGGGCCTTTATTTGGGCGGAAATCCTGCAAGGCTGGAGCGCACGTCGTTTGGTGCTGTTTTGGCTGGCCGCTCTGTTGCCTCCGCTTCTTGGGGTCGGTATTGGAGCCATCGTGGGCAGTTTGGTGAATTGGCGCATCTCGCACATTCGTCCAACCTACCCAAAGGCCAAGCGTCGGATGAAAACTGCGCAAAAGCCTGTAAAAGATAAAACCAAGCGGCAAAAACCGCTGCCGAAGCCAAGGATCATCGATTAATGACCAACCTGCCTGAGGTGCGCGGTAAACTCACGCAAAACCGAGTGCTTTCCGATCTGACCTGGTTGCGCGTTGGTGGGCCAGCTGATTGGTTGTTTCAGCCTGCTGACGTCGAAGACTTGCAGCATTTTTTGGCAAATTTGGATGAGGCTGTGGACGTCTTTCCGATGGGTGTGGGCAGCAACCTGATCGTCCGTGATGGCGGTTTGCGCGCTGTCGTGATCCGCATGGGGCGGGGATTTAATCAGATCTCTGTTGAAGGAAAGCGTGTGACGGCAGGCGTTGCGGCACTGGATGCTCATGTGGCGCGCAAAGCGGCTGAGGCGGGTGTAGATCTAACATTCCTACGCACCATTCCCGGCGCAATTGGTGGTGCGGTCTGCATGAACGCCGGCTGCTATGGGTCTTATATTGCTGATGTTTTTGTTTCTGCAAAAGCTGTGACACGCGCAGGTGAATTGGTCACTCTGTCTGCTGATGATTTGAATTTCCAATACCGTCAAAGTGATCTGCCGCAAGGCTGGGTGCTGGTTGAGGCAACCTTTGAAGGCCCGGCTGGCGACGCAGAAGAATTGGCAGCTCGCATGCAACATCAGCTGGAAAAACGCGATGCGACGCAGCCGACCAAAGATCGTTCCGCTGGCAGTACCTTCCGCAATCCGGCGGGCTATTCTTCTACAGGCCGTGATGACGACGTGCATGATCTAAAGGCCTGGAAGGTGATTGATGATGCAGGGATGCGCGGCGCTACAATTGGGGGTGCGCAGATGAGCGAAAAGCATTCCAACTTTATGATCAACACCGGTGGCGCATCTGCCGCAGATTTAGAAAACCTTGGTGAAGAAGTGCGAAAAAAGGTTTTTGAAAAAAGCGGTTTGACGCTAGAGTGGGAAATTAAGCGGGTTGGCGAATTTTAACCAACTAAAGCAAAAGCTGGGCAAGAAATGACCCGGTTTACAAAAAATTAAAATGATGGTGGGAACCGGAGAACCGATCTGTTAAGCCATCAGAAAATGCCCAAAAGGGCGCAGAACAAGCCCGAAATGGGCATATAAAAAGCCCGATAACGGGCAATAACACAGGTCAAAAAACGACCGATAATTTGAGGCGCTGGAGCGGGTATGTCGAGCAGGACAACTCCGAAAGTAGCGGTACTGATGGGCGGACTCTCGGCTGAGCGCGAGGTGTCTATGTCATCTGGGCAGGAATGTGCCGCTGCGTTGAGGGAAGGTGGATTTGACGTCATTGAAGTGATCGCAGATCGCGATTTGGCGTCTGAGCTGCAAAAATTCAAACCTGATGTTGTGTTTAACGCCCTGCATGGTCGCTGGGGCGAAGACGGTTGTGTACAGGGCCTGCTGGAATGGTTGGGCATTCCCTATACGCATTCAGGCGTTTTAGCCTCGTCGTTAGCAATGGACAAAGAGCGCACGAAATCCGCCTATCGTGCCGCGGGCCTTCCGATTGCAGACAGTGTTGTTGCTGCGCGAGATGACATCGAAAGCCGCCATATGATGGCGCCACCTTATGTGGTGAAGCCTTATAACGAAGGCTCCTCGGTTGGTATTTATATTGTGCATGAAGCCGCGAATGGCCCGCCGAAGCTGGCGGATGACATGCCGAATGAGCTGATGGTCGAAAAATTTGTAGCGGGCCGCGAGCTGACGGCGAGCGTGCTTGGCGACAAGGCTTTAACCGTCACTGACATCATCACTGACGGTTGGTATGATTATGATGCCAAGTATAAAGAGGGCGGCTCACGTCACGAAGTGCCAGCCCAGATCCCGCAAGAGATTTTTGATGCCTGCATGGACTACGCTTTGCGCGCGCATCAGCTTTTAGGCTGCCGGGGCCTGAGCCGCACGGATTTCCGCTGGGATGAAGAGCGCGGGCTCGACGGACTAGTCCTGTTGGAAACCAACACACAGCCGGGCATGACCCCAACCTCTTTAAGTCCAGAACAGGCTGGCGCAGTTGGAATGTCCTTCCCGGACCTGTGCCGCTGGTTGGTGGAGGATGCCTCATGCGACAGGTAAACCAACGCCCAGATCCAGCAGGCTCCCACGTATCTCGTCGCTATGAGCGCCTGAACTATCGATACGAACGCTTGATGCTCACTCCACTTTTCCGTTTTGGGATGCGGGTTGTGCTGCCTTTCGGCGTAGCCGCCTTGGCAACGGCGGTTTGGTTTTCCGATCAAGATCGCCGTGATCAGGTGCGTATGTTCATGCGTGATATCCGCACGAGCATTGTCGAACGCCCGGAGTTCTTGGTGAAAGCCATGTCAATCGAAGGCGCGAGCTCAAGTGTGGCGGATGATATTCGCGAAATTCTTCCAGTCGATTTCCCGGTCAGTAGCTTTGACCTCGATCTGGATACGATGAAAACCACCGTAGATGGCCTGTCTCCCGTCAAGGCTGCGACATTGCGGGTAAAGCCTGGTGGCGTCTTGCAGGTTAATGTCGAAGAACGCAAACCTGTGATCCTATGGCGCTTGCGTGATGGGCTTCATCTGGTGGATGCCGAAGGATTTGTCGTTGCAGAAGGCACTTTGCGTGCGCTGCATCCGAACTTGCCGGTGATGGCAGGGGAAGGCGCAGAGGCCGAAACCGCAGAAGCCCTGCAACTGATGCAAGCGGCGGGACCATTGCGCGATCGTATGCGGGGTTTGGTCCGCGTAGGCGAGCGACGCTGGGATCTGGTGCTGGATCGTGATCAACGCATCATGTTGCCTGAATGGGGGGCTGTACAGGCCTTGGAACGTGTGGTGGCCTTGAGCCAAATTGAAGAAATGCTGCAACGCGACTTAAGCGTTGTCGACATGCGTCTGGGTGACAGACCAACAATAAGAATAGCAGAAAGATCGGTTGAGGCCTGGTGGCGCATCCGTGAGATCCGAGTGGGGCAAGAGTAATGTTTGAATTGTATCAATCCCAACGCGCAATGCGGGCCATGCGCAAAGCGGCGATGCAACGCGGTGTTGTGGCGGTACTGGATGTGGGGACATCCAAAATCGCCTGTTTGGTTTTGCGTTTTGATGGCGCGGACCATTTAACTGACATCGATGGTATTGGATCTTTGGCGGGGCAAAGCGGCTTTCGCGTGATTGGCGCAGCCTCTACCAAGTCTCGCGGTGTGAAGTTTGGCGAAATCTCTGCGATGGGCGAAACCGAACGCGCGATCCGTACGGCGGTTCAAGCAGCGCAGAAAATGGCGCAGATCCGTGTCGATCACGTGATCGCTTGTTTCTCAGGCGCGACACCTCGTTCTTATGGACTGGATGGTCAGATCGAGTTGCAAGACAATATGGTCACCGAACAAGATGTTGCCAGCGTGCTTGCGAATTGCGATGTGCCAGCTTACGGCGAAGGCCGCGAAGTCCTGCACGCTCATCCCGTGAACTTTGCTTTGGACAGCCGCTCTGGTCTGGCAGACCCGCGTGGTCAAATGGGACAACGTTTGGCTTGTGACATGCATATGCTGACGGTTGACGCCAATGTCGTCGCGAACCTCGCGCATTGTATCAAACGTTGTGATCTAGAATTGGCTGGGATTGCAAACTCGGCTTACGTGTCTGGTTTGTCGGCGCTGGTTGAGGACGAGCAAGAGCTCGGAGCAGCTTGTATCGATCTGGGTGGCGGATCCACCAGCATTTCGATCTTTATGAAGAAACACATGATCTATGCCGATAGCGTGCGTATGGGCGGGGATCACGTGACAGGTGATATCTCAATGGCACTACAGGTGCCGGTCGCGAACGCCGAACGCATTAAGACCTTTTATGGCGGCGTGCATGCCACGGGCATGGACGATCGTGAGATGATCGAAATCGGTGGCGACACCGGCGATTGGGAGCATGATCGCCGCACCGTAAGTCGTGCAGAACTGATCGGGATCATTCGTCCGCGTGTCGAAGAAATTTTGGAAGAGGCGCGTGCGCGTCTGGACGCCGCTGGATTTGAGCACCTGCCCAGTCAGAAAATCGTTCTGACTGGGGCAGGGAGCCAGATCCCGGGTCTGGATACGCTTGCCAGCCGCATTCTGGGTCAACAAGTGCGTCTAGGTCGACCCATGCGCGTGCATGGCCTGCCGCAGGCCACCACAGGGCCGGGCTTCTCGGCATCGGTTGGCATGTGCCTCTTTGCAACGCGTCCGCAGGACGAATGCTGGGACTTTGATCTGCCCGCGCAGAACCAACGCATCAAATCCATTGGCCGCGCCGTGCGCTGGTTTAAAGCCAATTGGTAATTCTGAATTCACCCCTAGAGGAGCGTGACCCGTCGACAAATTGGAAAACTTCGTATAAAAAGAGGCCAAGCATCTTTAAAGGTGCATAAAACAGAACAAGGCGAACCGAGCAGTTTGCCAAACAACTGAAATGAGTCGCTTATCCACAGGGTTATCCCTAGGGCTACAGCCTTACGTTGTGTTATGTTCAGGTTTCCTCCCCAATATCTGCCGTGATCGGCGAAATGCCGCAAATTGTGGCAGAATTTTGTCCATATTTTGTGGCTCGTGACGCTTTTTGGCGTGACGATGCGCCTGTCTATCGCTACAATCATTCACGAGTAGACGAAAAACACGTGCCGAATGGCATGGAAAAAAATGACAGGCGGACGCTCTTATGGCTTTGAATTTGACCTTCCCCGAGCAGGAAGACTTGAAACCCCGTATTACGGTATTTGGTGTAGGTGGTGCCGGTGGCAACGCGGTCAACAACATGATCGCAAAGCAGCTGGAGGGCGTTGAATTTGTCGTCGCCAACACAGACGCGCAAGCGCTACAGCAAAACCAATCTCAATCTCGCGTTCAGCTTGGTGTGAAAGTCACCGAAGGTCTGGGTGCAGGTGCACGTCCAGCGGTGGGGGCCGCAGCGGCAGAAGAAAGCATCGAACAGATTGTGGATCATCTGGCTGGCGCGCACATGTGCTTTATCACAGCAGGTATGGGCGGCGGCACAGGGACAGGTGCTGCTCCAATCATCGCGCAGGCCGCGCGTGAACTCGGCGTTCTGACCGTTGGTGTTGTGACCAAACCCTTCCAATTTGAAGGTGCAAAGCGGATGCGCCAGGCCGAAGCAGGTGTTGAAGCTCTGCAAAAGGTCGTGGACACGCTGATCATCATTCCCAACCAGAACCTGTTCCGGTTGGCGAATGAGAAAACCACATTCACCGAAGCCTTCGCCATGGCAGACGATGTTCTGTATCAAGGCGTTAAAGGTGTGACAGACCTGATGGTCCGTCCGGGCCTGATCAACCTCGACTTTGCTGACGTTCGCGCCGTAATGGACGAAATGGGCAAAGCGATGATGGGGACTGGCGAAGCAACTGGCGAAGATCGCGCGGTTCAGGCGGCAGAGAAGGCGATTGCCAACCCGCTGCTGGACGAGATCTCACTGCGCGGTGCAAACGGCGTTCTGATCAACATCACCGGTGGTCACGACCTTACTCTGTTCGAATTGGACGAAGCGGCGAACCGCATTCGCGAAGAAGTCGATCCAGACGCGAATATCATCGTGGGTTCCACACTGGACACCGATCTGGAAGGCGGCATGCGGGTTTCCGTTGTTGCGACAGGTATCGACGCCACAACTGTTCAATCCGATATGCCAGTGCCACGCCGCTCTTTGAAAGAGCCGCTGAAGCCAGCCGCGATCGACGAAGCGCCAGTTGCTGAAGAAGCTCCGACACAAGTGGCTGCAGTTGCACCAACAGCACCGGTTTCTGAACCGAGCCTCTTTGAAGAAATGGACGCACATCTGGCAGCTGAAGAGCCAGTTGAGATGTTCGAAGAGCCAGCTGCACCTGTTGCTGCACAGGACGATCTGCCACCTCCGGCTTACCAGCCACAGGTTGCTCAGTTCCAGCCGCGTGTAGACGAATACGAAGAAGAAGCCGAGGCCGCTTTTGTTGCGCCAAAAGCACCAGCACCGGGCACACCTTCTCCGGAAGCGATGGCGCGCTTGCGCTCAGCAGTCAGCAAGGCTCCTTCTGCGCCACAACCGCGTCAGCAAGTGGTGGCTGAAGAGGCACCAAGCGAAGAAGAAAAGCCACGTTTTGGCATCAACTCTTTGATCAACCGCATGACAGGCCATGGCCAAGAAGCACCAGCAGCACAGCCTGCAGCGCGTCAACAGCCAAACCTGCAAGCGGCGCCTGCGCCAGCACCGGCTCCGGCGGAAGATCCAGAGCAAGAGCGGATCGAAATTCCGGCGTTCCTGCGTCGCCAGGCAAACTAAGCTGAACGAAATTTAGGAAGAAGCCGCCCACTGGGCGGCTTTTTTCGTTTGATAAGTTCGTTTGAAAATAGGGGCTTGCTTTTTTTTATCAAAAAATCGCTTTCTATGTCCATTGGAGTGACCTTCGTTCGTCATGTTATTGAAGGCGTGTTTGCCTTTGGGCAATCCAAGAGGAAACCAATGCCATTTTTTACGATTTTTGCCGGGGCATTGGGTTTCATCGCAGTCACCGGTGTTGAAACGCTTTTGCTTCCGAGTCATGTACATGTTGAACGCCAAGCCACTTTGGCTGCAGCCCGACAAGCTATTCTAGCTCTGGCGAGCTCGAATGCGTGCTAACAACGCTTTAACCCTTATCTGACATCTGATCCGGCCTGGATATTTCCATGTACGGCCCAGCCGCCAGAATTGGGTCAGGTTTCAACCTTTTTGGGCTGCCCGAGCGGATTTATTGGTACCGTTAAATCAGTATCGCGCGGCTATGGACTGCTACACCAAAGCGCTTTCACTCGCCACTGAACGCGCATCGACAAATTTCTTCAAAATGAAGAATTCAGTTGTGAAAACGTTTATCGACGCGGCTCAAAACGCGCCGTAGTACGTGGTTAAGGCCAGCACCTTGCCGCGTTACGGTTTGTCTTCATTTACAATAATTTCACATTATTTATGTCATTCCTTTGCGGAATGTTTCGTGTGTCGGACGTGGCTTAAGTTGTTGATATTTAATGTTTATATTTAAACTTGCGCAATTATCTGCCGAATGGAAACGCCCATGTTTCAGTCCGTTACAATCTTTGAGTTGAGCATTTGGCCCCCACCGCATAGGGCTATTGTGCGCTTAAAGAAGGCGCGGAATTTGGGGAAATTCTTTGCAGAAGACTGTCAAATCAGCAATCCGGTTTAACGGTATTGGTCTACATACGGGCAAACCTGTGCGCATGGTGATCGAACCGGCTTCTGCAGGATATGGCATTTGGTTCAAACGCACTGACGTCATGGAAGGGGATCAGATGATCCCAGCCCGTTGGGACGTCGTAGAACAATCCCCACTTTGCACGAAAATCAAGAATTCCGATGGTGTGACCGTTTCCACCATTGAACACATCATGGCTGCGCTGGCTGGTTGCGGTGTGCATAACGCGCTTATTTCTTTAGATGGGCCCGAAGTGCCAATCATGGATGGCAGCAGCGCTGCATTTGTAAAAACTATTCTGGTACGTGGCTTGGCTGAACAGGCTGCTCCGATCCGGGCGATCAAGGTTCTAAAGCCTGTGCGCGCGGACCGTGATGACGCTTGGGCGGAAATCCACCCGCATGACAATCTGGAAATCGATTTCCAAATCGAATTCGCGGATGAATCCATTGGTACGCAGCACCGTTCGTTGAATATGGCCAACGGCACCTTTGTGCGCGAGCTTTGTGATTGCCGCACTTTCTGCCTGCAGGCCGATGTAGACACCATGCAAGCCAATGGTTTGGCCTTGGGCGGTGTGCCGGGTGAAAATGCCGTGGTGTTTGATGGGGCACATGTCCAATCAGGCAAGGGGCTGCGTCGCCGTGACGAACCTGTCCGCCATAAGATGCTCGACGCTTTGGGCGATCTCTATACGGCTGGTTTGCCAATCCTAGGGCGTTACGTCGGCCATCGATCTGGCCATGCCATGACCAACAAATTGCTGCGTGCTTTGATGTCAGATCCAGATGCGTTTTGCATCGTCGAATGCTCTGCTGAAACAGCGGCGCGCCTGCCTGGCGTGGGTGCAACAATGTCTGAAATGCCTGCTGTCGCCTAAAGGTGAACACAGCCATTTTGCGAAATCCCACCAAAGCCATTTTGCCTCGCAAAATTCTGTGCTAACAGCAGTGGGAACGGGCTTGTCTCGGGACAATAGTAATAAAGGTTGAGCAGCATGGCACGTCGCACTCCTCGTCAGTTTGTGGTTGCAGCGGTTTTATCCGCAACGGTTCTTGCGGGCTGTGGCGGCGGCGGCGGCAACCAAGTCTTGTTCGGTGCTGATATCCCTTTGGAAAATTACACGGCTGAACAGATCTATGGCCGGGGCGAATTTGAACTCGAGCGGAACAAAGCAGACGATGCGGCCTTTTATTTTTCCGAAGTTGAACGCCTCTATCCGTATTCTGATTGGGCCAAACGCGCGCTGATCATGCAGGCTTATTCCTATCATCAGGATAAGGACTACGAAAACAGCCGCTCGGCAGCGCAGCGTTATGTCGATTTCTACCCACTCGATGATGATGCCGCCTACGCACAGTATCTGTTGGCTCTAAGCTACTATGACCAAATTGACGAAGTGGGCCGCGACCAAGGCCTGACCTTCTTGGCTCTGCAATCCCTGCGCAATGTGATCGAAACCTATCCGGACAGCGAATACGCACGGTCTTCGGTGCTGAAATTCGATCTGGCCTTTGATCATCTGGCTGCCAAGGAAATGGAAATTGGCCGTTACTATCTGAAGCGCGACCAATTCGCTGCCTCAGTGAACCGCTTCCGCGTCGTTGTCGAAGACTTCCAAACCACCACGCACACGCCAGAAGCGCTGCACCGGCTAGTCGAGGCGTATCTTTCACTTGGCTTGACCAACGAAGCACAGACCGCAGGTGCGATCCTGGGGCATAACTTCCGCTCGACTGAATGGTATGAGGACAGTTTCCAACTCTTGACGAACAATGGTTTGAAACCGCGTGTCAAAGGTGATGGTTGGTTGGCTTCGATCTATCGTCAGACCATCAAAGGCGACTGGCTATAAGCCCGTTTGGCAAATCGTAAATGCTGCGTGCCCTCGAAATTCGTGATCTTCTGATCATTGACCATCTGGAGCTGGATTTTCAGCCCGGCTTGAACGTGCTTACTGGTGAAACCGGGGCAGGTAAGTCAATCTTACTTGATTCCCTAGGCTTTGTTTTGGGCTGGCGCGGTCGTGCTGAATTGGTGCGCACGGGCGCTGAGCAGGGCGAAGTGGTTGCCGAATTCGAACTACCTGATAGCCATCCTGCGCACGCCATTCTGGAAGACGCCGGTCTTCCGGGCGGCGAAGAGTTAATCCTGCGGCGTGTGAATCGCAAAGACGGGCGTAAGACCGCTTGGATCAATGATCGGCGTTGCTCCGGCGATGTCCTGCGTGCCCTGTCTGAAACGCTTGTTGAACTTCACGGTCAACATGATGACCGTGGTTTGCTAGATCCCAAAGGCCATCGCCAATTGTTAGATCAATTCGGTGACCTTGGTGATCTGATCGCAAAGACACGGCTAACATGGTCAAACCTTAGCAAAGTGCGCAAGACGCTTAAGTCTGCCGAGGACGCCTTAAAGGCTGTTCAAGACGAAGAAGAATTCCTGCGCCACGCCGTCAGTGAGCTGGATGTGCTTGATCCGCAACCTGGTGAAGAAGGCGAATTGGATAGTCGTCGCCGCATGATGCAAGCAGCTGAGAAGATCAAAGAAGACGTCAGTCAGGCCCATACGGCTATGGGATATAATGGCGCCGAAGGGGCGATGGGCAACGCGTTGCGTTGGCTTGAAGACGCGGGCGCAACGGTTGGCGATCAATTGGATGAACCGCTGGCGGCTTTAGGTCGCGCTATGTCTGAGCTTGGCGATGCCATCTCTGGTGTGGAGCGCTGCATGGATGCGCTGGATTTCAATCCGATCGAGCTTGAACAGACCGAAGAGCGGTTGTTTGCGATCCGTGGCCTTGCGCGCAAACACAACGTTGTGCCGGATGAATTGGGCAATTTTGCCAATGATTTACGCGGTAAGATGGCAGCGCTGGATGCAGGCGAAGGGGAGATTGCCGAGTTAAAGCAAGCTGTGGCATCGGCTGAAAAGGCCTATGAAACCTCTGCCAATGCTCTGTCTAAGGCCCGCCAAGCCGCCGCATCGCGTTTGGATCAGGCTGTAATGGCAGAGTTGGCGCCGTTAAAAATGGAACGCGCCGTTTTCACTACTCAGTTCGACGCCGAAAATGCTGGGCCAGAGGGTATCGATGCGGTTTCGTTTACAGTTGCCACCAACCCCGGTGCCCCATCTGGTCCGCTGGCCAAAATCGCATCTGGTGGTGAATTAAGCCGCTTCCTCTTGGCGTTGAAGGTCTGCCTGACATCTGAAGAGCGCAATACAACGATGATCTTTGATGAGATCGATCGCGGTGTTGGCGGCGCCACAGCGGATGCTGTTGGACGTCGTCTGTCATCTCTGTCAGAGGGCGGTCAGATCCTAGTGGTCACTCATAGCCCGCAAGTTGCAGCGCTTGGTGCACACCATTGGCGTGTTCAGAAAGATGTGAACGAAGGCGTAACGCTCTCGACTGTTGTGTCATTGGATAGCGATGATCGTGTGGACGAAATCGCGCGTATGATTTCAGGTGACAAGATTACAGAACAGGCGCGGAGTGCAGCAGAAGCCTTGTTGGCGGGCTAACTTCACGCTCATTGCGTGAAATGCGCCAATTTTTCAGCTTCGTCACAAGAAGTGACACATCTAAAGGCCGCAAAGGCTTTTATCCACGCAAGCAAGCGCTTAAAGCTAAGTCTTTACCCATCTTAGAGGTGTTATGGCACATCCGCTTGGATCCTTTCTGATCGATAGTGCACGACAGGCTGCCCGTACCTGCCGTGGTGGTTGGAAAGTGCTGCGCACCAAAGGACCCAGTAAGTTTCAATTCTGGCTGATTGCGCTACTGATCGGCACCGCCTCTGGCTTTGCCGCGCTCTTGTTTCGCAAGGCGATTGAATGGCTGCAAAGTGCAATCTACGGCACTGAAAACATCAACCGGCTGCACAGTTTTGCCGAGACCCTGCCATGGTATTGGATTTTGATTGTCCCCATTCTGGGCGGTCTGGTTGTCGGACTGCTGCTGGATCGGTTCTCCACTGATGCCCGTGCACAAGGTCCGGCGGATGTCATTGAAGGGGCCGCGATCCGAGAAGGCCGTGTCAGTATCCGCGAGGGTCTGGTCTCTGCCGTGGCCTCGTTGATCACGCTCAGTTCTGGTGGTTCCACAGGCCGTGAAGGGCCGGTTGTGCATATAGCCGCTGTGATTTCCACATGGGTCAGCGAGAAAATCCGCGCCAATGGCATCACAGGCCGTGACCTTCTGGGCTGCGCCGTCGCTGCGGCCGTGTCTGCCTCATTCAATGCCCCTATCGCAGGGGCGCTGTTCGCGCTCGAAGTGGTGTTGCGCCATTTCGCAGTCCACGCCTTCGCCCCCATCGTGATTGCCTCTGTCGCTGGTACAGTGATCAGTCGATTGGAATTCGGCAATGTGACCGAATTTGTCCTGCCCACTGGCTCTGCCTTGGCCTTTTATCAAGAACTGCCGGCCTTTTTGCTGCTAGGTGGTCTATGTGGGTTTGTTGCTGTTGCTTTGATGTGGACCATCTTTTGGGCCGAAGACATGGGCAACCAGATCATGACTTACACGCCGCTGAAACGCTGGATGCGTCCGGTGATTTCTGGCGCGCTATTGGGTGTCATTGCCATCTTTTACCCGCACATCATCGGGGTCGGCTACGAGACGACGTCTGCGGCCTTAACGGGCGAACTCTTGATGCACGAGGCCATTGTCTTTGTGGTGCTAAAGATCATCGCCGTTGCCATCACAATGGCTGGGCGCATGGGGGGCGGGGTGTTTTCCCCGGCATTGATGGTTGGCGCGATGACCGGGCTGGCTTTTGGCCTCATCGCGACCTCGATTTTCCCAGAGGTATCCGGATCTCATACGCTTTATGCTTTGGCGGGTATGGGTGGTGTCGCCGCTGCGGTCTTAGGTGCACCGATTTCCACCACGCTGATTGTTTTTGAACTGACCGGTGACTGGCAGACCGGGCTTGCGGTGATGGTTACTGTGTCTATTTCGACGGCACTCGGATCACGTCTTGTAGACAGATCGTTCTTCCTCACCCAACTTGAACGCCGTGGCATTCACGTGGCCGCTGGCCCACAGGCATATTTGCTGAGCACTTTCGCCGTGTCCAAACTGATGCGTGACATCGATCAAAACCAGGGCCCGACCTCGGAAGCATGTTGGTCGCTGATCGAGCAGGGCGTCTATACCAATGCGAACGCGACTCTAGAAGGCATCATGCCGATGTTTGATGATCCAAGCCTGCGTTTTATCCCGGTTGTACGGCTACGGGGTGAACGCGAAGGGCCGGAATTGATCGGGGTTATTCACGACGTGGATACCTTTAAAGCCTACAACAAAGCCCTGGCGGAAACGGCTGCTGAAGAACATTCATAAATCTGATTATCACTTTGAATTAGAGTGATTTTCTGCGGCAATCCTATGCCAGAGTTTCATGCCTGTTACGAAGGCGAGCAAGCCAAACATGGGCGACAAAAGCCGCGCCATAGCAGACCACCAACATCAGATAAATACTGTTCACACCAAAAGAAGTGAACAATGCAAACATCAAAGGCGTGCCAATCAGGTTACCCAAGTTACCCATCTGCGACATGGCCCCATTGGCCAAGGCCTGAGAGGTCGCTGTAGGATTTAACTGCGGGATTGATGCAAAACTCGCAGATTGCACAAGACCCATTGAGGCGAAAACCCCAATGAAAAGCCAACCCGACAAAGGCATCCAGAAGCCGGACAGGCTAAACAAGACCGCGCCGATCAGGCCAATCTGAATAACCCGAATGGCCGATAGATAACGCAGCAAGAACGCGTTTAATGTGAATGATGACACGATGCTTGCAATCGGCATGAGTGGCACAAGAACGTTGCGTTCAAACTCGTTCAAGAGCGGCGGAACCACGGTCATGATCGACACAAACGTGCAGGTGTAAAACAGCCAGCCCGCGCCGGGCGCAAATTCATAAGGCGAGCTATAAGCGGTCCAATGGCGGCGTAGAAGGTCAGGGAAATTAGGGAAGGCTTCGCGTTTGGCAGCACCTTTGGGCAGGTATAGCGCGACGAGCAGAGCCATCAAAACCATGTATGCCGCATGGCCAAAGAACAGACCAAATGCGCCATAGGCTTCAATAATATGCGGCCCAACTGCCGTTGTGATGGCAAATCCCACCCCAAAGAATGCGCTCCAGAGTGTCATGGCCAGAAAGCGCCAATTTGCAGGTGCCAGAAGTGCCATCAAGGTCGGGGCCGCTACAACAATCCCAAGATGAGATACACCTTCAAGGATCCTGCTGACCATGAATAGGCCAACCGGTGGCAAAAAGGCCTGCACTGCGGAAAACAGGGCGCCCCCGAACAAAGCCCAAAGCAGCATGCGGCGAAATCCATAGGACGCAACCAACAAACCAGCCACCAATCCAAGGATCACTCCAAGCAAGCTGATCGAAGACAGCAGCAGACCCAATACCGTGTCCGATCCCGCATATGTGGATTTCAATATGCCAAATCCCACGGTGACCTTCGCAAATTGCATAGAGGCACCCAGACCTGCGCCAAAGAGGATCAGGATCAATAGGATTGCAGAGCTAGTTTTATCTTGGGTGTCAGAGGTCACGGAATACTCGAAAATCAAAAGGTCAAACGCAAAACGGGGCCAAGCGGCCCCGAGTCACAGCAAGCTAAGGGTCTTAGGCTTAGATTTGTTCGACGGCAACCTCATCGCTGGTATAAAAGGCCAGATGGTCTTTAATCCGTGCCACATCATCTTTCGGGTCTGTATAGCTCCAGGCCGCGTTTTTGATGGTTTTGCTTTTGGTCACAATCGAGAAATAGCTGGCGTCGCCTTTGTGAGGGCAATGACTGGTGTGATCGCTGTCATCAAGAAAGGCCATCGCAATATCAGCGCGCGGAAAATAGATCACAGACGGATAATCGCCCTCAGACAGCTCCAGCGCATTAGCGGATTCCGCCAGCACAGCACCGCCGGCGCGTACGCTCCACTTTCCGGGGGCCTTACGGATTGTAATATAGCTGTTCATGTCTCTTTCCTCGCTCCTCGATCTTCGTTCTGTCCTAAGACAGGCAGACTGTTACAGGAGTATGTCACTGCGAATTCTTACAGGGGCTGTGTCGCCTGCGACAGCCAAGCCCTTGTTTTCTCCTCTACCCGTGGGGAGAGGCGCGCATAACACTCCTGATGGTAGGTATTCAGCCAATCCCGTTCGTCTAGGGTTAGCATGTCTGGGACGATCAGGCGCCGATCAATTGGCGCATAGGTCAATGTGCGGAACCGCAACATCTGCCGGTGATCGTCGCCACCTTCCAGTGATGGAGCTTGCTCTACCACAACAAGGTTTTCAATGCGAATGCCAAATTGCCCCGGCTTGTAATAGCCGGGTTCGTTAGACAGGATCATGCCCGGCTCAAGCGGGACGTGGCTGACTTTGCTGAGGCGCTGCGGACCTTCATGTACGCTGAGGTAAACCCCAACGCCGTGGCCCAGACCATGGTCAAAATCGAGCCCAGCTAGCCATAGCGGGCGACGGCCAAAGGCCTCGATATCGCGTCCAGCAAGGCCAACCGGCCAACGCAGTTGAGAAACATTGATCATGCCTTTTAGAACCAGCGTAAAGGCGCGTTTTTCTTCGTCTCCAATCGTGCCTATTGGCAAGGTCCGGGTGATGTCAGTGGTTCCGTCCACATATTGCCCACCACTATCGACAACCATGATCTCACCGCTTTGCAACGTGCGTGAGGTGTCGTGGGTGACGCGGTAATGGATAACGGCACCATGCGGACCCGCGCCGACAATCGAGTCAAAACTGATGTCTTTGAGCTGGTTGGTGGCTGTCCGGCAGGCTTCCAAATGCTGCGCCACATCGATTTCAGTGATGCCACTTTCGCTGTTTTCATCAAACCACGCCAGGAAATTGGCCACTGCAGCACCATCGCGCAGGTGTGCTTCTGTGGCGCCTGCAAGTTCTTGTGCATTCTTGCGGGCTTTGGGAAGGGCACAAGGCTCTGCGCCAAAACTGATGTCGGTGCCTTGCGCAGAAAGAACGGAAGCGACTGCCATTGGGGCCGTGGATTTGTCCAAACGCACGCGCCCGGTCAGCGCTGTCAGCGCGTCAACAAATTGCTCCGGGGAATGCACAGTGATGTCCGCGCCAAGATGGTCATCCACATCCGCGCATTTGGCGGGATCAATGAACAGCGCCACTTTGCCATCCGCATGCAGGATCGCAAAGGCTTGAACCACTGGGTTCTTGGGAATGTCCGCGCCGCGGATGTTCAGCAGCCAGCAAATGCTGTCCGGCAGGGTGATCACAGCGGCGCTTGCGCTTGTCGCAGCAATATCTGCACCAAGACGAATGCGCTTTGCCGCATGGCCTTCTCCTGCGAATTCAATCGCTTGCGCGAAGGCCTTCGCATTTGGCGCTGCAGGTTGATCCGCCCAAACCGCATCGATCAGATTTTCGACCGGTTGCAGGGTGATGCCCTTGCCGGCAAATATCTTGGTTAGCTGTTCGACCTGCTCAACCGAGTGGAGCCAAGGGTCAAACCCTAAGGTGCCAGAGCCAAGGTTCTCAAGGACCCAATCGCCCAATTGCACCTCTGGCCAGTCCACCGGCGTAAACACATCGGCCACCTGTTCGCGCACCTGCAAACGGTAACGTCCGTCGACAAAGACGCCTGCTTTTTCTTGCAACACACAAGCGAACCCGGCGGAGCCGGTGAAGCCCGTGAGCCAAGACAGCCGCTCATCGCGCGCCGCCACATATTCCCCCTGATGGGCATCTGCGCGCGGAACCAGAAACCCATCAACGCTAGCGTCACGCATTGCGGCGCGCAGCGCATTCAAACGGGCAGGGCCATGGGATGGATCAGCAGAAGAGACAAAAGTCTGAAACATAAGAAGCTCATCAATGTTAGGTGTTAGCGCTAGAGGTATCGATCCTGCGCTAAAGCGTCTAGCCCAATCCCAACGCCACAGCCAAAATCTTGGCTGTAACGTCGCGGCGGGAAAAGGTATCAGCCGCATGAAAGCGGCGAAGGACCCGCCGCTTTCAGGGGCTAAACTCTGCGCATACCCATCACACGGGCACGGGCGCGCGGATCACTGTCAAATAGGCTTGCCAGCTGTTCAGTCATAGCGCCCGCCAATTGCTCGACATCGGTGATGGTAACCGCACGCTCGTAATAGCGTGTCACATCGTGACCAATCCCGATTGCCAGCAATTCCACCTGTTTGCGTTTCTCGACCAATTCGATCACGTCGCGCAGGTGTTTTTCCAAATAATTTGCGGGGTTAACGGACAAAGTTGAATCATCCACCGGCGCACCATCTGAAATCACCATCAGGATTTTGCGCGCTTCAGAGCGGCCAATCATCCGACGATGCGCCCATTCCAGCGCCTCGCCGTCGATGTTTTCTTTCAACAGCCCTTCTTTCATCATCAGGCCCAGATTTGGCCGTGCCCGACGCCATGGGGCATCGGCAGATTTATAGATGATGTGGCGCAGATCGTTCAAACGACCCGGCTGCTGTGGACGACCGTCTGCCAGCCATTGCTCGCGGCTCTGCCCACCTTTCCAGGCGCGCGTTGTAAACCCAAGGATTTCAACTTTCACCGAGCAACGCTCGAGTGTACGCGCGAGAACATCTGCACAGATCGCGGCAATCGAAATTGGGCGGCCACGCATAGAGCCGGAGTTATCCAGCAGCAATGTCACCACGGTATCGCGGAACTCGGTGTCCTGCTCGACCTTAAAGGACAGCGGCGTCGTCGGGTTGGCGACAACCCGCGCCAAACGGCCAGCGTCCAGAATGCCTTCTTCCTGATCAAAGGACCAACTGCGGTTCTGCTGCGCCTGCAGACGACGCTGCAACTTATTGGCAAGACGGCTGACGGCACCTTTCAAAGGCTCCAGCTGCTGATCCAGATAGGCACGCAGGCGTTCTAGCTCGGCCTGTTCGGCCAGATCCTCAGCCCGGATTTCTTCGTCAAACTCGGTGTTGAAAACTTGATAATCAGGGTCCGCATCAGAAACCGGCTGTGGGGCAGGCGGCTCTAGTGGGGCTTCACCTTCCGGCATCTCTGCCTCATCCGCCATGTCATCATCAGACATATCGTCCATGGTGACCTGCGCTTCAGAGCTATCCTGCTGCTCTTCCTGAGAACTCTCAGGCGTCGCATCAGTGTTTTCTTCTTCGCTTTGATCGTCGCCTTGGGAATCCGGATCGTTTTCTTCTTCCGGCTGCTCCTCGGCTTCATCTTGCTGGTCTTCGTTCAGATCATCCGGATCGTCGCCCAGCTGATCGCCATAGCCCAGCTCGTCGATGATTTGACGCGCGAATTTTGCGAATTTGGATTGATCTGACAGCATGTCCTGCAAATCATCCAGCGTGCCACCGGCGTTTTGTTCAATGAAACCACGCCACAGGTTCATGACGTTGGTCGCGGCCGGGGGCAGTTCGCGCCCAGTGGCGAGATGGCGGATCAGATAGTTTGCCGCCATTTCCAACGGTGCATCCGCCGCGGTGGTGATCTTGTCAAACTTGCGCCCCAGCGCTTCGTGTTCGATCTTGGTGTCGATATTGACAGCCGTGCCCGGCATGTCACGCGCACCCATGGCCTCGCAACGCGCGATTTCCATGGATTCAAACAGTTGCCGCGCCATGCTGCCACCCGGAGGGGCATATTTATTGAACGTGTTGTCGTTGTGATAGCGGCGGTGCAGCGCAAGGCTGTCTGCGGTGCCGCGTGCCAGCATAACCTCATCGCGGGTCATACGGCGAGAAATCTGCGGCAGGCGCATCTGATCGCCAGACAGGCCAGACGGATCAACAGTGTAAGTCACTGCCAATTCCGGATCATGCGCCATCACTTTGGTCGCTTCGGCCAGAGCCTTTTTGAACGGATCGGCTGGGTTATCAGATGGTTTTGACATGCCGCCTAGTTCCTTTGTGCCTCAGCACTCTCGCTCCCCAACTGCGAAAGACCTAACAACAAACGGTCGGGCAGCGCCCGTCCCGCGGGTGGGTGCAAAGCGCCCGCCCATGGGGGCGGGTCGGGCGCTGCCCGGTCTGGTGACCGGGCGATAACTTTAGCCGAGGCTCATGCTGGCCGCGGATTCCGGCAGTTCTTCGTCAAACAAACGCTGATAGAACTCGGCCACTGTCTGGCGCTCAAGCTCGTCACATTTGTTGAGAAAGGTCAGGCGGAAAGCATAACCCACATCGCGCAGAATTTCAGAGTTCTGTGCCCAGTTGATCACCGTGCGCGGCGACATGACCGTGGACAGATCGCCATTCATAAACGCAGTCCGGGTCAGGTCCGCGACAGTCACCATTTGGCGCACAGTCTTGCGACCCGCCTCGGTGTTGTAATGCGGCGCTTTAGAGAGAACGATGTTGGTTTCCGCATCGATGCTCAGGTAGTTGAGCGTGCTCACCAAAGACCAACGGTCCATCTGCGCTTGGTTGATCTGTTGTGTACCGTGGTACAGGCCAGTTGTGTCACCCAGACCGACTGTGTTCGCAGTCGCAAACAGGCGGAAGTGCTGGTGCGGAGTGATGATTTCGTTCTGATCCAGCAGGGTCAGTTTACCATCGGTTTCCAGAACACGCTGAATCACAAACATAACGTCTGCGCGGCCCGCGTCATATTCATCAAACACAATCGCAACAGGGTTGCGCAGCGCCCAAGGCAGGATGCCTTCGTGGAATTCAGTAACCTGTTTGCCGTCTTTCAGCTTGATCGCGTCTTTACCGATCAAGTCGATCCGGCTGATGTGGCTATCAAGGTTCACACGTACAGATGGCCACTTCAAACGGGCCGCAACCTGTTCAATGTGTGTGGATTTCCCTGTACCGTGATAACCTTGGATCATCACGCGGCGATTGTGGCTAAAGCCCGCCAGAATGGCCAACGTTGTATCTGGGTCAAATTTGTAGGTCGGATCAATCGCCGGAACACGATCTGTGGCTTCCGCGAACCCTTTGACAACCATGTCAGTGTCGATGCCAAACACCTCACGGACCGAGATATCTTCGGTTGGTTTTGCATTGATGTCGATCATGCCGTCAGCCATGTCGCGGATCCTTCTATTCGTTACGCGTCGCGCAGCTTGTCCAAACGTTCGCTGGCCACAATATCGTTGGCTTTCCGAAGGGAAAGAGCAAAAGTAGCAAATCCCCCCGAAACCCTGCGAAAAAGAGCCGTTTTTTCGTGGGTGGACTCATAAGCACTTTTGATTGGATTGTCGAGAATGAGACTTTTTGTCTCAAAACTTTAGAATTTTCGCGTTACATCACAGGGAAGTGAGCTGAGTTTCCTTGATAAATCATAAGCCTCATCTGAGTATTTGCCCAATGAAGTTACTGGAGAGCGCTATGAAACGTCGCGATGTATTGTTGGGAACTGCGGCACTTGGGCTGACGGCTGCATTGCCGGCGCATTCAGCCGGTACCTTTGAGGTCACCCGCAGTAAGGCAGAGTGGAAAGCGATGCTGACGCCTCTGCAGTATAAGGTCATGCGAGAACACGGCACAGAACGGGCGTTTTCTTCTCCGCTGGATAAGAACACTGCGAAGGGCACCTATCATTGCCGTGGGTGTGATCTGGATATCTATGCGTCAAAGCATAAATATGACAGCGGCACTGGCTGGCCGAGCTTTTACAAATCCCTGCCAAACGCTGTTGGCACCCAGCCTGACCGCAAGCTGTTGCGCGTACGTACCGAAGTGCATTGCCGCCGATGTGGCAGCCACCTGGGCCATATCTTTGACGATGGACCTAAGCCAACGGGCAAGCGTCATTGCCTGAATGGGGCCTCGTTGGTCTTCAAATCCGCTTGATCCCCATAGTCTCTTAGGAAACCCTCTCTGAGGAAATTCGGTTCACCACAAAAAAAGCCGCTCAACTGAGCGGCTTTTCTATTTTAGATCAGCACCTTACTTGAAGTTGCTGGAATCCTTGATTTGGTCCCAAGCCCAAACAACTTCTTGCAGCTGCTCTTCTTGGCTTCGGTCTCCACCATTCATATCTGGGTGCAGCACTTTGATGAGCTTCTTGTATGCCTTGCGGACATCCGCCTTGGTCCAAGTGGCTTCAGCCTCAAGAATATCTATTGCCCGCTGCTCGGTCGGCGGCAGGCGGCGGCCGGTAGAACGACCCGGGTTCTGCGTGGCGTTGCCGCCAAGAACCTGATGTGGGTCCTCAATGCCGAGGCGCGCCCAAGCACGGGCCTCGGGGTCACCCATCTTTTTGGTCTCTCGCTCCCAGACTTTGTCCTTGGAATTCTGAGCGTTGGTTTCTGCTTCGGTTTTGCCGTCAAAGAAACTCCACTTGGCGTTATATTCACGCACGTGATCTTTACAGAACCAGCGGAACTCATCCAGAACGTCCGGCGCTTTTGGCGCGCGGAATTTACCCGGCTCATTGCATCCAGGCGCTTCGCAGACTCGTGTCGACGTCGCGGATTCACCGGACATGCTCCGGCGGCCCCGCGGGTTTTTCTTCTTAGCAGAAGAAACGGACATATCGAATCCGAAGGGATCTGATTTAGGCATTCTCTCACCTTTTCGACTCGGAGCGGAGAGTTTAATCTATTAGACGCAAGATTGAAGAGGGCAGAGTAAAAAAATGAGCGTCAAAGACGAAATTCATGAGCGGTTGTCCGCTGTATTTCACCCCACAGAGTTGGTGGTCGTAGATGACAGCGAAAGCCACCGTGGTCATGCGGGCTTTCAAGAGGGTGGCGAAAGCCATTTCAACGTGAGGATACGCGCGCAAGCCTTTGAAGATATGTCGCGAATTAAACGTCACCGCGCTGTGCATGACGCCATTGGGAAAGACATTGTTGCCCGGATTCACGCCCTTGCATTGGACATTGGCGCCTAGGTTATTCCGCGGCGATATCGTCCTTTGCACGCTGTTGTGTTGCGCGTTGGCGCAGCGCCACAGGCAAAGTGTTTAACCCAGGTTTTGGTGCTGGATTTGGTGAGGCGGCAAAGAAACCATCGTCTTCATCCACATCAACAACCGGCACCGCAACCGGGCGCACGCGCTTAGGCCGAACAGCGACAGGGTCAGGATTTTCAGGCTCGGAAGCCGGGGTGATTTCAACCGGTGCGGCTATTTCCGTTACCGCCGGTTCCTCGACCGGGGCACTAGAAACGGAACCCGCCAATTGACGCCTGAACACCAAAACGCTGCGAAATGTCCGAGAGGTCGATGTTAGGCCAGATCGTTCTTCATGGGGCAGGGTTTCACTGCGCTGATATTCCCACCCATCCAGTGCCATGTCATTCATAACTTCTTGAACAGAATAGGCAAATTTGTCCTCAGAGCGTCGCACGCCGCGCGCCTTGCGGCCCTTTAATGGGGCCGGAACCACCTTGTATTCAAATCGATCCATTTCTGGGCCTGCCTCTTTTTGCGGGCAGTGTAGCCGAACTTACCCACAATGTCTGGCGATTTATCCACAGGAAATTCACAGAAGTGCAGGTGTTGCAGCTGAGTCGCGCATGGGTGGTGACGCCGGCGGTCTTGTGGGCGGCATAAACAAAAAAAGGCGGCCCGCCAGGACCGCCTTAAGAGTTGCATTTCAGCTGCGCATTAACCTTTCAGCTTTTGCGCCACCAATTGGTTTACAGCCTTTGGGTTCGCTTTGCCGCCGGTCGCTTTCATGACCTGACCCACAAACCAGCCTGCCAGTTTTGGATTTTCTTTGGCTTTTTCCACCTGTGCCGGGTTCGCCGCGATGATCTCATCCAATGCAGCTTCAATGGCACCAGTATCTGTCACCTGCTTCATGCCGCGCTCTTCCACGATCTGCGCAGGGTCGCCGCCTTCGGTATAGACGATTTCAAACAGGTCTTTCGCGATCTTACCGGAAATCGCGTCAGAGCTGATCAGGTCGATCACGCCACCCAGTTGTGCTGGCGAGATTGGGCTTTCGGAAATTCCCTTGTCATCTTTCTTCAGACGACCAAAGAGTTCATTGATCACCCAGTTTGCGGCCAGCTTACCATTGCGACCATTCGCAACCTCTTCAAAGAAGCTCGCGTTTTCTGCCTCTGCAGTCAGCACTGACGCGTCATATTCAGACAGGCCGAAATCATTCACAAAGCGCGCTTTTTTTGCGTCTGGCAGCTCTGGCAAGGATGCTGCGATGTCATCGACCCAGCCTTGCTCGATCTCCAATGGCAGCAGGTCTGGATCCGGGAAGTAACGATAGTCATGCGCTTCTTCTTTAGAACGCATGGAACGTGTTTCGTTCTTATCCGCGTCATACAGACGGGTTTCCTGATCAACCGTGCCACCAGCTTCGACAATCGCGATCTGACGACGCGCTTCATATTCAATCGCCGCTTGGATAAAGCGCATGGAGTTCATGTTCTTGATCTCACAGCGGGTGCCGAGATGAGCGAAGTCCTGCGTTTCCATGTATTTTTCGTACTGACCCGGACGGCAGATAGATACGTTCACGTCAGCCCGCAGGTTGCCGTTTTGCATATTGCCATCACATGTGCCCAGATAGCGCAGGATCTGGCGCAGTTTGGTCACATAAGCGGCGGCCTCTTCAGGGCCACGGATGTCTGGACGAGACACAATCTCCATCAGCGCAACACCGGTGCGGTTTAGATCGACGAAAGACATGTTCGGGTCCATGTCGTGCACGGATTTACCAGCGTCTTGTTCGAGGTGAATGCGTTCGACACGCACCAGACGCGCAACGCCCGGACCCATGTCGACCAAAATTTCGCCTTCACCCACAATCGGGTGATAGAGCTGAGAAATTTGATAGCCCTGCGGAAGGTCAGGATAGAAATAGTTCTTACGGTCAAACGCCGACCAAAGGTTGATGTCCGCTTTCAGGCCTAGACCTGTGCGCACGGCTTGCTCAACACAATATTCATTGATGGTTGGCAGCATGCCCGGCATCGCCGCATCAACGAAAGAAACGTTTGCATTCGGCTCCGCACCGAATTTGGTGGAAGCGCCAGAAAAGAGTTTCGCATTCGAGCTGACCTGCGCGTGCACTTCCATCCCGATGACCAGTTCCCAGTCATGTTTCGCACCTGCGATGACTTTTGGTTTTGGGGTTTCATATGTCAGGTCCAGCATCTGCCGTCGCTCCATCTGTAATGTTCAGATCGCGTTCTAAGACAGGGCGGGGGAAGGGGCAACCCGTAGGGTGGGGTTCTACCCCTCCAAATTTCAAATGTTATGGGCAGACGGCGGGGGGAAACCCCACCCTACAAATCTCAATGCGGATGCTTTGAAGTAGTGGACAGATCATTTATCCGCATTCAGGCGACGCCAAGTTTTTAACATCGGTGTGGTTCTTCAAAGATTCGAAGATTACCCGCGCAGCAGCATCATTTTGGGTCATTTTGTTCCGGCCGCGAAGCCTATCGATGAACGAGTGCTGTTTTTCAATGCTTAGATTGGCGTAGAGTTCGAGACTTCCGCCATCCACTGGTGCAACAGGTTCAACGGATGTAGTGCAAAAATATTGGGACCCTTCGCGTGTCGCGTAAAAGGCCCATCCAAAGTCTTCGCTGAAAACCTCTTCAGGTTGGAAACCTTCAAACCTCAACGTTTCAGCGATAAACTTCGCTAATTCGGATCCGCCGATGTTGTTAACGTTTTCGCGCAGCCTTTCGTGAGAATCGCGAAAGCCGTTCGTGTCAAAACTGAAATTTATCATTTGTTTGCAGTATAGTTGAAGTATTAAAAGTTGATTGGGCTTACGGCTGAATTTCCGTAATCCCATCCGGCCCGAAGTGAATGGTCAGACCTTGCTCAAGGTTCTTCATAAAAGGCTGCGCTACTGCGTTCATTGCAAAAGCACGTCCTTTCTGCGCCAGACGCTCAATCGAGACACTGCGCACGCCATTGTCAAACCCCATCTCTGCATGGCCCCAGATCAGCGGGTGCACTTCGCGTAACGAGCGATGCACCACGGCCTCAAAGGCGGTACGTAGGCTAGCCAATTGCACAGACCCGCTACCGGATTCGCGATAACGCTGGCGGGCTGCCTGCCAAGCGCAGTAGATTTGCGCCGCCACCAGATTGGCCGTGGCCTGATCCGGTTGGCGTTCCAGAATGTCGTGGATACCATCTACAAAGTAATCAATGTCGATATGCGCAAGCCCATTTGGATCGGCCAGAATGGCATCAAACCAAACCCATGCATAGGCACCTGCGCCCCAGAGATCAAAGGTACGCGCGGCGGTGCGGCGGGCCTGCAGATCAAGCGCAGGTAGATCTCCGTACCACTGCGGTAGCATGTAAGTGCCAAGCGCGCGCATATGACGGGGATTTTCAGGATCAAGATCAATCAGATCTTCGAAATCATCCGCCACGCGGTCACCGGGGTGATCACTGCCGGGTAAAAGCGCACAACGTGCTGCGGTCAAAGCGGCCGAACCAAGTTCATGGGCGCAGAACCCATCAAGGATTTCGCTCGCGCGGGTGAAATGCGCTAGAAAGGCTTCGCGATTGGTGTCCTTTAGCTCAGCCTCAGGCACCGTACCACGCCATGCCCAGCCAATATCGATATGCATATGGGCGACGATCAGCGCGATGGCGTAATCATCTGGGTTTTCAGACAAAACGATTTCAAAATCTTCGATTCCATCAAAGAAATTCGAACCCTTCGCCGGTTTGCCATGCAGCAATGCGTGTTCTGCGGCGCTGACGACATCGGCGCGGGCGCCAAAGAGCATCAGGTCCACAACCGGTGTACCCTGCATCGTGGTGTCACGTGTTTTATCAGCCATTCGAATGCGTTCGCTTAGGCTATCCCAGCGCTCTTGACGTGCAAGGAACTGCGCATTCTCGCGTACTTCGTTGTCCGCCTTCACGCGCATCGTGGCATTGTTAACGGGAATTTTAACGCGCTCGATCAAATCCTCTTCAGAAGTTCCGCTCTCTGGCAAAAACGCCAGCGGGGCGGAATCCTGCGGGGCAGAAAACTTGCGCATCAAGGCCTTTAGTGGCTCTGGAAGGCGTGGCTTCTGCAACACCGGTTTGGAAAAATCGAACTTCATCGCGGGCTCCGTAAATCTTAGAGCCTTTGTCGCGTTCAATTTAGGCGGGAAATGGGCAGGTGCAGGGAAACTCGCAGACCTTTGCACGTCTGGTTGAGGCATGAATGAGGCAATTGGCAGGTCAGCCTGCTAAATTGCCCCAATCACACGAGTATTGTCTCCAAATCGCGCACAGTTAACGATTGGTTAACCTTTCGCCGAGGGAGATAGATTCCTGTTTAGCCAAGAATACGAGAGATCATCTCATGCGTGTCTCGGCTGAGGTTCGGCGTTGCCAGAATCCGCTCAAGCTGCGCCTTGATCATAGCTTGCCGGCCATCATCATAGCGTTTCCATGTTTGGAAAGATGTACACATACGCGCCGTGGTCTGTGGGTTCAGGGCATCCAGCTTGATCAACCAATCCGCGAGCAGCTTATAGCCAGCGCCGCTTGCATGGTGAAAGCCCGCATGGTTGCCCGCAAGTGCCCCCAATGTGCCGCGGAAGCGGTTTGGGTTCTTCATGTCAAAGTCAGGGTGCTGTGTCAGGCGTTCGGTAACGGCCGCGGCCTCTTCTGGCTTGGCCAGTGAGATTTGCAGACCAAACCATTTGTTGATGACCAGACGGTCTTCTTGCCATTGGTCATAGAAGGCTTGGACCTCAGCGTCGCCTTCACCTTCACGCACTAATGTCGCCAGAGCAGCGATCTGCTGGGTCATATTATCAGCAGAGGCATATTGCGCGCGCGCCTTTTCCACATCGCCTAACTTACCCATCAAAGACATGGCTGAATTCGCCAAAGCACGCTGACCACTGCCTTTCGCATCAGGTGCGTAGGCACCAGATGGCTGATTTTCGGTGTAAAGCGCGGGCAGGGCGTCAGCGAGGCTCTCTGCTTTTGCTTTAGAAAGCGCTTTAGCGGCTGCGTGGATTTTTACCGGATCAGGGGTCTGGCCCATTTCCGCAATCACGCCCGCCAGTTCGGTCTCACTTGGCTGGTTCAGCATCAGCGCCCGATAGGCGGCATCCAGGGAGGTATCGGTGACCACACGCTTCAGACCTTCCAGATAAGCCGCATCAGGTGCTGCATCTTCTAGGATCATCTTGAGCAGAGCATCGCGCGCCAGCTCTCGGCCTGCTTCCCAGCGATTGAAAGCATCCGTGTCATGGGCCAGCAAGAAAGCACGGCGGGTATTGTCAATGTCCTGTTCCAGCATCACAGGAGCAGAGAAGCCACGCAGGATCGAAGGCACCGGGCGAGCAGAAAGACCAGTGAAGGTCAGAGCCTGTTCTGCCTCAGTCATTTCAAAGATCTGCGTCGAGTGTGTCTCATCCCCATTTGGATTAAGCAGGCCCAAGGCAATTGGAATGACGCGCGGGTCTTTGACATCCTGACCTGGCGTTGGAGCCGTGGATTGGTTGAAATGCAGCGTGAAGGTGCCGCCCTCAGCGTCCCACTCTTCGCGTACGGAAACCTTTGGCGTACCAGATTGACTGTACCAGCGTTTGAACTGCGCCAGATCACGGCCTGTGCTGTCCTCAAAGACTTTGATCCAGTCTTCGATGGTCGCAGCATCGCCGTCATGACGCTCAAAATAAAGATCCAGCGCTTTGTAATAGGCGTCATGGCCAACGAGGGTCTTCAGCATGCCGATGACCTCGGCACCCTTTTCATAGACAGTCGCCGTGTAAAAGTTGTTGATCTCTTGGAATTCCTCTGGACGCACAGGGTGCGAGAGCGGCCCTTGATCCTCTGGGAACTGACGCGCGCGCAGTGCAATCACATCATCAATGCGTTTCACTGGCTCAGAGCGCATATCCGCCGTGAACTGCGCGTCACGAAAGACTGTCAGACCCTCTTTCAAGCAAAGCTGGAACCAATCGCGGCAGGTGATGCGGTTGCCGGTCCAGTTGTGAAAGTACTCATGGGCAATGATGGCTTCGATCCGCTCAAAATCCGCATCTGTCGATGTGGCTTGCGAGGCCAACACGCAGGACGAGTTGAAGATGTTCAGCCCTTTGTTCTCCATCGCGCCCATGTTGAAGTCATCCACGGCGACGATGTTGAAGATATCAAGGTCATATTCCCGGCCATAGACATCCTCATCCCATTTCATGGAATCCTTCAGAGCCTGCATGCCAAAGGCGCATTTATCCTCATCCCCGGGGCGTACCCAAATATTGAGTTCGACGTCTTTGCCAGAGCGAGTGGTGAATGACCCCGGATGGTTGTTCAGATCGCCCGCCACCAAGGCAAAGAGGTAGGCCGGTTTTTTCCAAGGATCAGACCATTCCGCGAACCCTTCGCCAGAGGCACCGGGGTTGCCGTTAGACAGTAGGACGTTTTCAGAGCCTTCTATGCGCACATCAAAGGTCGCCATGACGTCAGGACGGTCTGGATAATAGGTGATCTTGCGGAACCCTTCGGCCTCACACTGGGTGCAGTACATGCCGTTTGACATATAAAGCCCCTCAAGCGCGGTATTGGTGGAAGGTGAAATCTCGACCTCGGATTCCCAGATAAACGGCGCGCTGGGCGCATTTTCAATAGTGAGGCCTTCGTCGGTCACAACAGGGGAGACCTCTGCGCCGTCGATCTTGGCTGAGATCAGTTTCAGCTCTTCGCCATGCAGAAAGAATGTCTGATCCGTGGCGTCTGGATTTGGACGAAAGGCAATGCGCGACAGGACCCGGGTTTCGGTTGGATGCAGCTTGAAGGTCAGCGACACGCTGTCGATCAGGTAGCCGAAGGGGGTATAGTCTTTCAGGTAAATGGTCTGCGGGGCAGCGTCGCGCATTGGGCACTCCAGAAATTATGTCTTGGAGTTAGATGTAATGGGTGACGCAGGACCTGCAAGCAGGAAAGCTTTGTGTGCTTGAGCTGAGCTGAATTGCGTGTCGGCTGTGGGGATAAACTGAGTTTTCGGTACAGCGGCCTTAATGACCGGTTCATCCAAATTGCAATCGATGACAAATTGTACACCTGTCGCTATGGTCAAAGGGCAATTTTAGAGACTGGACTTCTCCGATGGCAATCTATCGAGACACATTTCCTCCCAGCAATGCCGATTTATTCTTGGCCTATGTGGGGATGGAAACCGATTTGATATTCAATCAAGACGTCGAGTTGCCCGGCTTTGCTTCATACCCACTTTTAAAAACCAATAAGGGCCGAGAGCTTCTCAGAGGGTATCTGATCGACCTGATCGCTTTGGGCAAGGAAGCAGGTGTCGGCGTTATCCTTGAAAGCCCGACATGGGTTGCAAACCGAGACCGAGGGGCTGAGATTGGTTACACATTCGATGACCTCAAAAAACTCAATCAAGCCGCCATCGCATTGATGGCGGCAGTACGCTCAGAAAGCAATCATGCTCCGACAGTAATCAGTGCAAATATTGGACCACGCAATGATGCATACGCTCCGGAAGTGCAGATGAACGCGAATGAGGCAGAACGCTATCACTCGGAGCAAGTATCCGTTCTGGCAGAAACAGATGTGGACGTGATCAGCGGGTACACTTTGGCGTATCCAGCCGAGGCGATTGGCATGGTCAGGTCGGCCCGTCGGTTCGGATTGCCGGTGGTCATCTCCTTCACGGTGGAAACCGACGGGCGGTTGCCAACCGGAGTATCCCTGAAGGACGCAATATCGAAGGTCGATGCTGCGACTGACGGCTATGCTGCTTACTTCATGATAAACTGTGCGCACCCAGAGCATTTTTCCCAAATTCTTGAAGACGCTCCGTGGATGCAGCGCGTAAGAGGCATTATTGCCAACGCATCACGTTGTAGCCATGCTGAACTTGACGAGGCCGAAGAACTGGACGACGGCAATCCGACTGAATTGGGTGCTCAGCTGGCCGACATCAGAAAACGCTTTCCCCATATACAGATTTTGGGAGGGTGTTGTGGAACCGATATGCGCCACATGAGCCAGATCGTGGCCGCCGCCCGGGCAACTTAACCTGACGTTCGCTGAGCTGAATTTTCTAGAACGGCGCACGAGCGGAACTCGCGCGCCGAATTTTATCTTAAAACTTACCGTTCTCATGTGCCATCTCAGCTGGGATTTCTTCGACCGTATCCCAGTGTTCTACGATCTTGCCGTCTTCGACCCGGAAAAGATCAAAGAAGGCTGTTGGGGCATCACCAAAGACACCTTCGGACGCCGTAAAGACAAAGTTGCCCTGTGCCACCACCATATGGGTCTCGGTATAGGCCAGTGTGGTGCCAGACTCAGCAAGGCCTGCGAGGAAAGTTCCCAATCCTTCCAGCCCGTCCGCCACATAGGGATTGTGCTGCATATAGGTCTCGGTAGAGATGTAATCGGTGATCTTCTCTGGCGCTTTGCCATGCAGAACATCTGTCACGAAACCTTTCACCAGCGCTTTGTTCTCTGCCGTTTTATCCAGATCGGTCACTGTCGCTGTGCCGTCTGTCATAGAACGCCCAGAGGCGGTTTCTGCCAATGGAGCCTGTAAATTATCCCAGTGTTCAACAACCTTGCCATCTTCAACGCGGAAGACATCAAAGGACACAAGAGAGTCAGCACCCAGCAGCTGAGAATTGTTATATGTGTTGTGTGTCACAATCAGATCGCCTTCGCTGATCACACGGTGGGTGGTGGCCTCAAAGCCGCTATCTTTTAAGGCAGGTAGAAAACCAATGACGGCCTCTGCCCCGGTTGGGACATTTGGATTGTGTTGGATATAGCCGGGGGCCAGCAGATCGCGTGCGGCCTCGCCATCAAAATTCACGAAGAGGGCGGTAAGGGCACTTAGTACAGTTTCAGTCGGGGTCATGGATTTATCCTTAGAATCAGTTTTGAACTTCTGATCCAATGTGGTACCAAAAACATACCAAGTATCAATTACGCACTAATTAGGAACTAGGTATGCTTAAGGTAACCGCTGAGTCAAAAATCGATGTGGACAATTGCCCTGTAAGGCAGGTTTTGGCGAAGGTCTCTGGCAAGTGGCAGGTACTGATTGTGCTGGCCCTCCGGGATGGGGCGATGCGCTTTGGCCAGATTAAACGTGAAATCGGGGACGTGACCCAGCGTGTACTCACCGAAAACCTGAGAAACCTTGAGAGGGACGGCTATCTGGCCCGCGAGGTGGTACCGGGCCCCCCCGTGGAAGTGCATTATGAGCTCACCGATTTGGGTCAAGAGCTGATGGAGCTGCAGAAGACAATGGTGATCTGGGCCGACCGAAATCACCCAGCGGTCAAAGCAAATCGTATGGCATATGACCAGAGATAGGCGCTTTTCCCGGAAAAACTGCCGCATTCTCTGGTAATATTTGAAAGCCAATCAGGTTGCTCGATGGGGTTTGCTGCTCTAACCAAGGGGAAACGCTGTTTGGAAGGGGAGAAACTGATGGCCCGTGTCGAGATTCACGAACTTCAAGTTTCGTCAAAATACGCTGCATTTATCGAAGCCAAGGCGCTGCCAGGAACCGGAGTGTCGTCGGATGCCTTCTGGTCTGGGCTTGCACAGTTGACCCATGATTTTGGCCCTGAAAACCGTGCCTTGCTGGAAGAACGTGAAGTCATTCAGCAGCAGATCGACGCCTGGCATGGCGCACGTAAAGGTGCCCCACATGATGCCGCAGCCTATAAAGCCTTTTTGGAAGAAATCGGCTATCTGGTCCCGGAAGGAGCTGATTTTGAGATCGACACGCAGAACGTAGATCCTGAAATCGCCTTGGTTCCCGGTCCGCAGCTTGTCGTGCCGATCACCAATGCGCGCTATGCTCTGAATGCAGCCAATGCCCGTTGGGGCTCTTTGTACGATGCATTTTACGGCACTGATGCGCTGGGTGATCTTCCAGCGGGTGCTGACTATGATGCTGCGCGTGGCGGGCGTGTGGTCGCCGCTGTCAAAGCGCACCTGGATCAGGTTCTGCCTTTTGATGGCATCAGCTGGGCGGATGTCACTGGATTTGACTATCACGATAGTGTTTTCGTCGGGGTGACAGCGCAAAAAACCGCGCCACTTGTGGATCAAGCTCAGTTTGTGGGTATCAAAGAGGATCTGTCGGAACTGCTGTTCATCAAGAACGGGTTACACATTCGCGTTCAGATCAACCCCAAACATCCCATCGGGCAGACAGACCCAGCGGGGATCGCCGATGTGATCATTGAAAGCGCGGTTTCCGCGATTATGGATTGCGAAGACTCTGTGGCCTGCGTGGATGCCGAAGACAAAGTTCTGGCCTACGCCAATTGGCTGGGTCTGATGAAGGGCGATCTGGTCACCAGCTTTGAAAAGGGCGGTAAGACGGTCGAGCGTAAGCTTAATGATGATCTCGCTTTTAACGCTCCTGACGGCACAGCGGTGACACTAAAGGGCCGCGCTCTGCTTTGGATCAGAAACGTCGGCCATTTGATGAGCAACCCGACGGTGCTGGATCGTGATGGCAATGAGATCATGGAAGGTCTGCTGGATGCGTTGACCACAGTGCTGATCGCTAAACATGACCTTAAGCGTGACAGCGGGAATTCGGTGCATGGCTCTGTTTACATTGTAAAACCTAAGATGCATGGCCCGAAAGAAGTCGCTTTTACAGACCGGATTTTTGATGTGGTCGAAGACATTCTCGGCTTGCCGCGCCACACCGTGAAAATCGGCATTATGGACGAGGAACGCCGCACATCTGTGAACCTCAAAGAATGCATTCGCGCCGCAAAATCGCGTGTGGCTTTCATCAATACGGGCTTTTTGGATCGCACAGGTGATGAAATCCATACTTCGATGGAGGCAGGGGCGTTCCTGCGCAAAGACGATATCAAAGCCCAAGGCTGGATCGCAGCCTATGAGGCGTTGAATGTGGACATCGGTTTGGAATGTGGGCTGAAAGGCAAGGCGCAGATCGGCAAGGGCATGTGGGCCATGCCTGACATGATGGCGGCGATGCTGGAACAAAAGATCGGCCACCCTGAGGCCGGCGCGACCTGTGCATGGGTGCCAAGCCCAACTGCAGCGACCTTACATGCGATGCATTATCATCAAGTTGATGTCATGGCGCGTCAGGACACATTAAAGGCAGCAGGCCGCCGCGCTGCGGTGGATGACATCTTAGACATCCCATTGTCGGTGGATCCAAATTGGTCCGCAGAAGACATCAAGCGCGAAGTTGAAAACAACGCGCAGGGCATCCTTGGATATGTGGTGCGCTGGGTGGATATGGGGGTTGGCTGTTCCAAAGTGCCAGACATAAACAACGTGGGTCTGATGGAAGACCGCGCCACCTGTCGTATCAGCGCGCAGCACATCGCAAACTGGCTGCACAATGAGGTGATCACAGCTCAGGACGTGATGGCCACCATGCGTAAAATGGCGTTGGTTGTGGATGCGCAGAATGCTGATGATCCAGCTTATCACGCCATGGCGCCGGGTTATGAGGGCATCGCCTTTCAAGCGGCTTGCGATCTGATCTTTAAGGGGCGTGCACAGCCTTCGGGATATACCGAGCCGGTACTTCATGCGCGTCGTTTGGAACTGAAAGCGGCTCAGGCCTAAGATGGTTTGTTAAAACAACACCCTTAAACAAAGGGGTGAAAGCTCTTGCATCAAGGGCGCAACTGCGTCCTGATGGGGCAAGAGCATGGATATCGCACTAGATAATCCGATAGGGGCAAGGAGTCAGACATGGCAGACATCAATCAGCGCAAAGCGCGGACGATCATTAGAAAAACCATGGAGCGCGCACGTGAAATGGAGCTTCGGCCTATTTCAGTTGTAGTGCTTGATGCGGGCGGGCATGTGATTGCCTTTGAACGCGAAGATGATTCAGCTCCTGGCCGGTTTGGGATTGCACAGGGAAAAGCCTACGGTGCGGTGATGCTGGGCATGGCCGGGCGCGCGCAAATGGAACGCGCGGAACAGCAAGCCTATTTCATGGCTGCGCTCAATGGAGTTTATGGCGGGCAAGTTGTGCCTGTGCCCGGCGGTCTTTTGGTGCGCGACAAAAAAGGGGCCATCATTGGAGCCGTTGGTGTGACGGGTGACACCTCTGACAATGATGCCGAAGTCGGCCTAGCAGGCATCGCCGGCGCGGGCCTTGAAGGCGAAGCGTAAACGCACAGTGGCCAAGCGGAGGTGCAAATCTGCACAACCGCTTGCGCGCAAATTGCCTTTGTCCTAAGCGCGTTCCTTGCATAGGTTGATCTTTGAATAAGGAAGATCGACGCATGAAACGACCCGTTGTTGGCATTATCGGCAATCAATACCTTCAAAATGATCAATACCCGGTGCACGCGGGCGGACGCATGAACTCTGAGGCAATTGCTGGGGTATCAGAGTGTCTGCCACTTTTGATCCCCGCTGATCCTCGGCTTGTTTCCGTGCCAGAATTGCTTGAGGCCTGTGATGGTTTCCTTTTAACGGGTGGTCGTCCAAATGTGCACCCGAATGAATATGGCGAAGACGCCACTGAGGCGCATGGCGAATTTGATCAGGCACGGGATGCGATTGTTTTGCCGCTTGTGCGGGCCTGTGTGGACAGTGGTCAGCCGTTCCTTGGGGTCTGTCGCGGGTTCCAAGAGGTAAACGTTGCTATGGGTGGCTCGCTTTATCCCGAAATCCGGGACCTGCCAGGGCGCACAAACCACCGCATGCCGCCGGATGGCACTTTGGAAGAAAAGTTTGAGCTGCGTCACGAAGTGACATTCGCCAAAGATGGCGTGTTTCACGGTCTAATGGGTGCGGAAAAAGTTATGACCAACACGCTGCACGGGCAGGGGATCAAGCAGGCCGGAGATCGGATCGAGATTGATGGGCACGCGCCGGATGGCACCCCTGAAGCGATCTACATAGAAGGCGCTGCTGGGTTTACGCTGGCGGTGCAATGGCACCCAGAGTGGAACGCGGCCAATGATCCGGTCAGTCGGCTTTTGTTTGAAGCCTTTGGGACGGCTGTGAAAGATTGGGCGCATGGTGCCCAACCTTTTGATGTCAAACGTCTCTGTGCTTGATTAGGCAGATTTTGTCTGCATACCACGAACCATTTTAAGCACAGTGCGACGCGGTAGCAGGGGAGTGATCCAGTTCAGCAGGAAGGACAGGCGTCCTTCGTTGATGATCACCAATTTGCCTTTCATCATGCCGTCATAACCGATTTTGGCAACACTTTCAGCGGTGGCACCTTTTTGGGCTGCTAGACCTGTTCCTTCTAGATCTGCAGCCGCTGCAAATTCTGTGTGAACGAACCCAGGGTTTAGCGACGACACAGTCACGCCATGCTCGCGAAGTTCTTCGTCCAATGCCTGTGAATAGGACATGACATAGGCCTTGGTTGCAAAGTAATTGGCTTGAAGTGGTCCAGGCATCATGGCTGCGGTCGAGGCAACGTTTAGGATTTTACCACCACCGCGATTTACCATGCCTTTACCAATTCCGTGGGACAACTCGACCAAAGCGGTGATGTTTAGATCGATCATCGCCTTTTCAGCCGCCCAATCACGCTGTGTGTGCAATCCATGACCACCAAAGCCAGCATTGTTGATCAAGATGTCTACGTTCAACCCGCGTGCGGCAACTTCATCGATCAGTTTACGGGCGCCGCCTTCGGCCGCCAGATCCAAAGCAATCGTCTGCACGGTCACGCTATGTTTGCGCTCAAGCTCGTCTTTGAGTGTGTTCAGTGCCTCTTCGCGACGGGCGGTGATGATCAAGTCGCCCCCTTTAGAGGCATGATAACGGGCGAATTCCTTGCCGATACCAGAAGATGCACCGGTGATGAGAGCGAGGTTGGTCATTGTGGGTCTCCTTGTTCCGCATGGCAGTGCGGTTGCGTTTCTGACTTGATGACATATTTGGTTTAAAGTGTCAGTATGTCAATTGACAAAATGTGCAAAAACTGTCAGAAGGTTGCTCATGGATAAAAAAGTCGAGCAATACCAAGATCCTAAGTTGAAAAATATTTTGTATGCGGCCTTTGATGCCTTTGCAAAATATGGGTTCAAGCGCACCTCTATGGCGGATATCGCCGAAGGGGCCGGCCTGTCGCGCGCGGCGCTTTACATGCATTTCAAAAATAAAGACGACATTTTTCGCAGCATGATCGAGGCCTATTACGCCCAATCCTGCGCGGATGTGGCAGAGGCCTTGGCGCGGGGTGGTGCCATTGGTGATCAGCTGAAGGCCGGGTTCTTTGCGCAATCGGGTGAAGCGTTCAAAGCGCTGTTGAATTCCCCACATGGGGCCGAGATCATTGACGTGAAATCCGCCGCACGGGATGTTGTAGACGAGGGCAATCAAGCGTTGAAACGGGTTTATGCGGATTGGCTTTCGGTTCAGGTCGAAGTTGGGCGTATGGACCATTCGGATATCTCAAAGGATCCCACCGAGGTGGCTGAGGTCATGTTGAAAGCCCTCGAAGGGTTGAAGTGTGACCTGCCCAGCTATGAGGATTACGCTGTGAGATGTGACCTCCTGGCGAAGGTATTCGGACGGGCCTTGTCAGCGTAGGGTGGCGGTCTATTCCACCGAAGTGACTTAATTGCTTTGTGGTTCAGGAATGCCCAACTCCGAGCGCTTTTTCTTTGATAACCCTGAAGACACCAGATCATAAGACACATCAATATGCGTCTTGAGTTCAGTGTCAGACAATCCCGGTTTGTCGTAATGCTGCAGCCACTTCATACCGCGCGAGGCCAGATAGGGCGCGGGGCGCACGCCGGGCTGCTCTTGCAAAACTTCAAAGGCCAAAGGGGTGACTTTGAAGGTAAAGGCGTCGCGTCCGTCAGCCCAGCCGCAGATGGCAAAGACTTTGCCACCGACCTTCCAAACATCTGCATTGCCCCATTGTACCACATGAGAAGTGGCGACTTTTGCGCCGCAATAGGCGTTGAACTCGTCTCGTGTCATGGCGTTGATCCTAGACTTTAAGCATTGGATTTCAATTCGCTTCTTTTGGCGAACGCAAAGATGGTTTCTGCATCGCAGAAAAAACACTTGCGAAAGTAATAAAATTACACATATATACCCTAGGTGTGAAATCATCGTTCGTATTCGATTTGTGAGGCCGGTGGGCAGCTGATCAACAGGACAGAGCGAGACCGAAACACATGAGTAATATGGAGACGCCCATGACATTAACCATCGCATGTATAATTTCTTTTTGTTTTCTGGCTGTTACAGCTAAAACGTCACCGACGCCACTGCGTGTCAAAGCAACGTATCACCGTAATTAATCGGTACTACCGAGCGTTCTTCGTCAAAAAATGGGTCACAGGTTGTGACACAGAACCGCAAGGAAGCGACAATTTCTTGTGAATTCTCGACGGGCTTAGTAAACGAACGTCGAGCGGCAAAGACCGTATCGGGGAATAGAAAGTTCTGAATAGGGGGACTGGAAACGTGAAAATCGGAACGCCAAGGGAAGTCTTTGAGGGAGAAGCGCGTGTCGCTATGACCCCGGACTCCGCCAAGCAGCTTCAAAAGCTTGGTTATGAATGCGCAATCGAAAAAGGCGCAGGCGAAGCCGCGGGCTTTTCGGATGCGCTTTACGAAGCCTCGGGTGTTGAGATCATCAAAACACCGGCCGCGCTTTGGAAAGACGTCGACATCATCGCAAAGGTGCGTCAGCCAGACGCCACCGAGATGAAACGCCTGACAGCGGACAAAACGCTGATCTCCTTCTTCAACCCTGCGGGCAATGAAGACGGCATGGAGACCGCCAAAGCCAAAGGCGCAAACGTGATCGCCATGGAAATGGTGCCACGTATCTCTCGTGCACAGAAGATGGACGCCCTGTCCTCGATGGCAAACATCGCGGGTTACCGCGCTGTTATCGAAGCGGGTAACAATTTTGGTCGCTTCTTCACCGGTCAGATCACCGCGGCGGGTAAAGTCCCACCAGCGAAGGTTCTGGTTGTGGGTGCGGGTGTTGCGGGTCTCGCAGCGATTGGCACCTCCACATCGCTCGGCGCGATCACCTACGCCTTTGATGTGCGTCCTGAGGTGGCTGAGCAGGTTGAATCTATGGGCGCTGAGTTCGTCTATCTGGATTTTGAAGAGGAACAGCAGGACGGGGCCGTGACTGGCGGTTATGCTTCTGTATCTTCCCCTGAGTTCCGTGAAGCACAGCTGGCGAAGTTCCGTGAACTGGCACCAGAGATCGACATCGTCATCACTACCGCGCTTATTCCAAACCGCCCAGCACCAAAGCTGTGGCTTGAGGATATGATCGCAGCGATGAAGCCGGGTTCTGTGATTGTTGACCTTGCAGCAGAGCGCGGCGGCAACGCCGAAGGCACTGTGATGGATGAGAAAATCGTGACTGAGAATGGTGTGACCATTGTCGGCTACACCGATTTCCCATCTCGGATGGCTGCACAGGCATCGACACTTTATGCGACCAACATCCGCCATATGATGACAGACCTGACCCCTGAAAAAGACGGTCAGATCAATCATGACATGGAAGACGATGTTATTCGCGGTTCAACTGTGACCTTTAAAGGTGAAATCACCTTCCCACCGCCACCTCCGAAAGTGAAAGCCATTGCGGCTCAGCCAAAAGCTGAAGTCAAAGAGCTGACACCAGAAGAGAAGAAAGCCGAAGAGGCAGCTGCCTTTAAAGCGCAGACCAAACAACAGGTAATTCTGTTGGCGGTTGGTGGCGCATTGATCTTGGGTGCGGGTCTGTTTGCCCCAGCCAGCTTCATGCAGCACTTCATCGTATTTGTTCTGGCGGTCTTTGTTGGTTTCCAAGTGATCTGGGGTGTGGCGCACAGCCTGCACACTCCTTTGATGGCGGTGACCAACGCGATTTCATCGATTATCATTCTGGGCGCTCTGATGCAGATCGGATCTGGGTCGGCCATAGTGATTATTCTTGCCGCGCTTTCGGTCTTTATGGCCGGGATCAACATTTTCGGTGGCTTCCTTGTGACACGGCGCATGCTCGCCATGTTCCAGAAATCTTAAAGGGCTGAGACAATGGAATTTGGTTTCACTACAGCGGCTTACGTGGTCGCAGCAGTTCTTTTCATCCTGTCTTTGGGTGGTCTGAGCGGACAAGAAAGCGCAAAACGCGCTGTTTGGTATGGCATCGTGGGTATGGCTTTGGCCGTGGTCGCAACGCTGATGGGCCCGGGCTCTGGCTTGTGGCTCCTGTCTATCCTGCTGATCGCAGGCGGCGGCATGATTGGTTACTACGTGGCAACAAAGGTCCAAATGACCGAGATGCCTCAGCTGGTTGCCGCGATGCACTCGCTTGTGGGTCTGGCGGCTGTCTTTGTGGGCGTGATCGCGCACATCGAACTGGGTCGCGTTATGGCGATGGACGAAGCGGAAAAGAAAGCTCTTGAAGGCTTTGCAGCGCTTCTGGCCAAGAAAGATGGCGTCGAGATTGGCATCCTTCGGGTCGAGCTGTTCCTTGGTGTCTTCATTGGTGCAGTTACCTTTACTGGTTCTGTCATTGCTTATGGCAAATTGGCAGGCAAGGTTGGCTCTGCGGCAACGAAACTGCCGGGCGGTCACATGCTGAACGCAGGGGCTGCGGCTCTGTCCGTAATTTGCTTGGTTTGGTACTGTAACTCCGGTGGCGCATTGCCACTGGTTCTGATGACAGCGGCAGCGCTCTTTATCGGGTATCACCTGATCATGGGCATCGGCGGCGCGGATATGCCGGTTGTTGTGTCTATGCTGAACTCCTACTCGGGTTGGGCAGCGGCAGCGATTGGTTTCTCGCTTGGCAACGACCTTTTGATCGTTGTGGGTGCGCTGGTTGGTTCCTCTGGTGCGATCCTCAGCTACATCATGTGTAAGGCGATGAACCGGTCGTTCGTCAGCGTTATCCTTGGTGGCTTTGGCGGCACAACAGGTCCAGCGATGGAAGTCGAAGGCGAGCAAATCGCAATCGATGCCGACGGTGTTGCAACTGCTTTGGAAGAAGCAGACAGCGTCATCATCATCCCAGGCTACGGAATGGCAGTGGCGCAGGCGCAGCAGAACGTTGCTGAACTGACACGTCGTTTGCGTGCCAAAGGCAAAGAGGTTCGCTTTGCGATCCACCCGGTTGCGGGTCGTTTGCCAGGTCACATGAACGTTCTTTTGGCGGAAGCCAAAGTGCCATATGACATCGTGATGGAAATGGATGAGATCAACGAGGACTTCCCGGAAACGGATGTTGCGATCGTAATCGGCTCCAATGACATCGTGAACCCAGCGGCGCAAGAAGATCCGAACTCCCCAATCGCGGGTATGCCGGTTCTGGAATGCTGGAAAGCCAAGCAGGTGTTTGTATCAAAACGTGGTCAAGGTACCGGGTATTCCGGTATCGAAAACCCGCTGTTCTACAAAGAAAACACCCGCATGTTCTATGGCGATGCGAAAGCATCCTTGGACACTTTGCTGACCATGATCAGCTAAGTCTTTGGACAATGGAAACAGAAAGCCCCGCCAATTTGGTGGGGCTTTTTCATTTCACGGTTTTATTCTGTTTATGGTTTTATTCTGCGGCGGTCGCTGGTGCATCCTGGTCTGGAAACCCTTTGTTTGCTTCCCATCCGGCCGCCTCCCATTCGATTGCCACATCATTTAAGGCCTTGATTACATCATGTAACGCATGACCGTGCGCGGTCAGTTCATAACTAACCTGAGGCGGAATGGTTGGCTTGTGGGTGCGCAAGATGATGCCGTTTTCTTCCAGCATCCGCAGGCGGTCGGTCAAAACTTTGGCAGAGATATCCGGCATCAGACCCATTAACTCGCCAAAACGTAAACGCCCTTCGTTGAAAAGAAGCCAGAGAATATAGGTCGTCCATCGCCCAGTAATGGTTCGCAGCAGAGGATCGACCGGGCAGGAGTTGGCCTTCATCACGTTTCTTTCTTTTCGGTAACTAGTTACCAAAAGATAATTACTTACTTTTTGAAAGTAAAGAGATCATCTCTGTGTCACGCAACGACAGGAGCAAACAATGGCGCGTATAGAAATCATCTATTTTTCAGGCTATGGCCACACAACTAATCAGGCAAATGCCGTGTTTGAAGGGGCCCAAGCGGCGGGCAATGCTCAGCTGTGGCAAATTCCAGAAGATGGCGTGATCGATGAGACAGTTTGGACCGCACTCGACAATGCTGACGCTGTGATTTTTGGTTCGCCAACCTACATGGGCGGCCCAGCTTGGCAATTTAAACGCTTTGCTGACGAAAGTTCCAATCGCTGGATGGAGCAGGCTTGGAAAGATAAGTTTGCGGGTGGGTTCACAAATTCCGCCAGTGCCGTCGGGGACAAGGGAGAGACCATTAACTACTTCCGCACGCTGGCGGGACAGCAGGGCATGTTGTGGGTTCCGCTTGCGCAAATGCCAGCCAACACGCTTGAAAGTGGCCCTGAAGATCGAAACTGGCTTGGTGGTAGTGGTGGAGCCCTGGCGCTCTCGCCGTCTGATGCGTCCGCCGAGCAGGCCCCTCGCGCAGGTGATCTCGCATCAGCGCGGGATTATGGGCGGCGCATTGCACTGATCGCAGAGAGTAAAATCTCCACCTGATAGGCTTGTTGAGGGGGCGCTTACATCTGCGCCCTTTTTTCATGCTAGTGTGAATTGATCCCAAAACCGGAGGCAAACATGCAAAAAGTAACTGGAATTGGCGGCTTCTTTTTCAAAGCCGAGAACCCGCAAGTCTTGGCAGAGTGGTATGACACGAACCTTGGTATTGATCCAGTTGGGGCGGTGCCATGGTCGACAGAAGCGGGGCACACGGTCTTTTCTCCCTTTGCCAAAGACACCGATTATTTTGGCCGTGACAATCAGCAGTGGATGCTGAACCTTCGGGTCATCGATCTGGCTGCGATGATTGCCCAGCTTGAGGCCGCCGATATCGCTGTGGAGACCCGCGAAGAGTGGGATGGCGAGTATGGCAAGTTCGCGCGTATTCACGACCCAGAAGGCAATCCGATCGAACTCTGGGAGCCTCCTGCCTGACAGTAAAATTTGACCATATGGGCAGGGAATTCCAATAACGCGGCAATCCCAATCACTTAGCGTAAATTGTAGCCTCTCGTATACAAAAGTATCCTTGTAACGCTATGAAACACATGAGAAATTTCTTTACAGCCTCTGTTTCCTGTCTAGGGTGACTTCTTGAAAGGGACCACTATGACTCCGATTGGCGATCATCCACAGCGTTTTGCGCTGGCTAATGAGCTGCACGCGCGGCCGTTCCCGTCGCTTTTGGCACCTGCGACGGCGGCGTTTTTAGCCATTAAAAAACCCAAAGACGCAGCCGCGCGGGATCGCGATGAAGATCTAAAGTATCTGATCAAATTGCTGGACCGTTTCGGGGCAACACATCCGCAGCCGGGTGCCACCCATTACCAAGGGCAGATTGGACGTCATCATCTAAAATGGGAACAGCATACTGAATTTGTAACCTACACGGTGTTCACCGAGGGGCTGTCTCCGCGGCCTTTTGATCCAGCTGAATTTGAAGTCTTTCCAGAGGATTGGCTCGCTGCGGCTCCGGGCGTACGTTACACATCAGCGTTGGTGCGTATTGTACCTCGTCCAGATCGTGAAAAGATCGCACAACATCTTAACGATTGGTTTGTGCCAGAAAGTCTGGCGGTGAGCTCGGTGCTGGATAATTCCGCCGTCATCGCTGGGGACTTCCGTATCGACTCTGCGGGCCATTTGCGATTTGCCGTTTTCCCAGGTGACGACACCGGGCAGCAACGCATTGGCCGGGTTGTGCAACGTCTTTGCGAGATCGAAACCTATAAATCCATGTCGATGCTCGGGTTTTCGCGCGCTAAAGAAATGTCGGAACACATGGGCCGGATTGAGCCGCGCTTGATGAGCTTGATTGGTGAAATCAGTGAGACGGAAGCCGAAGAAACCCTGAATGAGCTTTTGGGTATTTCAGCGCAGCTTGAAGGCATGTCAGCCAAAGCGTCATTTCGGTTTGGGGCGTCAAAGGCTTACGAGGCGATTGTACAGCAACGGATCGGAGTTTTGCGTGAGGAGCGGTATGAATCGCGCCAGACCTTCGCCGAATTTATGATGCGTCGCTATGATCCTGCGATGCGTACGGTGGCCTCGACAGAAACGCGTCTACAATCATTGGCGGATCGGGCCATGCGGGCGGGTGAGCTGTTGCGTACCAAAGTGGATGTTGCACGGTCGGCGCAAAACCAAAGCTTGCTGGAAAGCATGGATCGGCGCGCGGATTTGGCGCTGCGACTGCAGGAAACTGTGGAAGGCCTTTCTGTGGTGGCGATCAGCTACTATGCGGTCTCACTCGCGGGCTATTTGTTTTACCCCTTCACCGAGGCTTTCGGGATTTCCAAAGGCATGTTGTTGGCCTTGCTTACCCTGCCTGTTGTAGGGGCGGTTTGGTACATGGTGCGGAAAATCAAAGCACGGATGCACTAGTTGCTTGGATTGCCTCAAGGGCGGGACTAGGGTGCTGGTGAAGTAGCGAGGTCTCTTATGGCGGAACGTCTGTCTCCACTTGCAGTGTTAGAAAAGCTGGTTGGATTTCCAACGGTCAGTTCCGTGAGCAATCTTGATTTGGTGGACTGGGTCGAAAGCTACCTGAAAAGCCACGGGATCATCGCACATCGTCATTATGATGAGACAGGTGAAAAGGCGGCGCTGTTCGCTCATGTGGGGCCTGACGAGACCGGTGGTGTTATTCTTTCGGGGCATACGGATGTGGTGCCGATCGAAGGGCAGCCCTGGGACAGCGATCCCTTTACTGTGATCGAAAAAGATGGCCGTCTATATGGCCGCGGCACCTGCGACATGAAGGGCTTTGACGCCTTGGCCATCTGGGCCTTGGTAGAGGCGCGGTACGCTGGGATAAAACGTCCGCTGCAGTTGGGGTTAAGTTATGACGAAGAAATCGGCTGTGTGGGCGCGCCGGGTATGATCCAAGCCATGCAAAAGGCGTTGCCCAAAGCCAGTGCTGTGATTGTGGGCGAGCCGTCTATGATGAAGGCTGTTTCGGGCCATAAAGGCACCATGGGCTATCGGGTGCATCTGCGCGGCTTTGAGGTGCATTCGTCGATGCTGCACGAAGGGGTCAGCGCGGTGATGTCGGGGGCCAAGCTGATTGAGTGGGCCAACCAGAAAAACACCGAAGGGCAGGCGGCCACACCAAGTGAATTGGCCTCTGTGTTCAATCCTGCCTTCACCACGGTCCATGTGGGCATGATCGAAGGCGGGGTCGCGCATAATATCACAGCCAAGGATTGCCGGTTTGAGCTCGATTTCCGTACCGTGCCGGGTGAGGCCTTGTCAGAATGGCAGGCCGCGTTTTTGGCGAAAGTTGCTGAGGTCGAAGTAGAGATGCAGGCCGTTGTGCCGCAGACTGGGATTGATCTGGAAGAGGCGTTTAATGTACCGGCATTGGCCCCAGAAGTGGATGGTGAAGCAGAGGCTTTGGTGCGGCGTCTAACTGGGGATAATGCAGCACATGTGGTGAGTTATGCCACCGAAGGCGGGCAATTTCAGGAAGCCGGCTATTCGGCCGTTGTCTGTGGCCCCGGAGACATTGCTCAAGCGCATCAACCCAATGAATTTCTAGAAGTTTCTCAGCTTGAGGCTGGTCAGGAATTCATGCACAAATTGATAAAAGAATTGGCGGGATAGACCCGCAAGCCGGAGACTTACATGCCTGTTAAAAACCGTTTTGCCGAGCTTCTGCCTGAAATTACAGAATGGCGTCGTGACATTCACGCTCATCCTGAAATTCTATTTGAAACCCATCGCACATCCGCGCTTGTCGCTGAAAAGCTTAAGAAATTTGGCTGTGATGACGTGGTGACAGGCCTTGGGCGCACTGGTGTTGTGGGCGTGATCAAAGGGCGTGAAACCAGTTCAGGCAAGGTTGTTGGTCTGCGGGCAGATATGGACGCGCTGCCAATCCATGAGGAAACCGGGCTGGATTACGCATCGCAAACGGCAGGGGCTATGCATGCCTGTGGTCATGACGGCCATACATCGATGCTGTTAGGCGCTGCGAAATACCTTGCAGAAACGCGGAATTTTGACGGAACTGTCGTGGTGATTTTCCAGCCTGCCGAAGAAGGCGGCGGTGGTGGCCGTGAGATGTGCGAAGACGGGCTGATGGATCGCTTTGGCATCCAGGAAGTCTACGGCATGCACAATTGGCCCGGCCAACCTGCAGGTGAATTCGCCATCCGTCCGGGGGCGTTTTTTGCAGCAACCGATCAGTTTAAGATCACTTTGGTCGGCAAGGGCACCCATGCGGCGAAACCGCAGGAGGGGATCGATCCAACCGTGATGGCCAGCCATATCGTCATGGCGCTGCAAACCATTGCCAGCCGCAATGCCGACCCGATTGACCGGCTTGTTGTGTCGGTGACTTCGTTTGAAACCAGCTCGAATGCGTTCAATGTCATTCCGCAAAGCGTGACCATCAAAGGCACCGTTCGCACTATGAGCAAAGAGATGCGCGAACTGGCCGAAGAACGCATCAAGGCGATCTGCACACTGCAGGCCGAAAGCTATGGCGGCGTAGCAGAGATCAACTATATGCGCGGTTATCCGGTGATGGTGAACCATGACGCAGAAACCGAATTCGCAGCAGAAGTGGCCAAGTCCGTTTCAGGCCAATGTGACGAAGCACCTTTGGTGATGGGCGGCGAAGATTTCGCCTATATGCTCGAGGAGCGTCCGGGGGCGTATATTCTAGTGGGAAATGGTGACACTGCGATGGTGCACCATCCGAAGTACAACTTTAATGACGAGGTCATTCCAGCGGGCTGTTCTTGGTGGGCTGAAATGGCGGAGCAGCGGATGCCCTTGAAGGGGGCGTGATGACGTTGGGGGGCTTGGAAACGTCCAAGTCTAACCTGATGGCCTGAATGTTGGCCACGCGGGCAAAACGGACCTTGGGCGTTTTCAATCGAACTTATGCGATACAACCAACAGCGGCTTTCGAAATTTCTGGGTTAGCGCTGTAGAGCAGGGCTCACCCTTTTAATATTTGGTGCGCCGTCAATTTGGCTGCATTCAACCAATCGTCCACGTCGTGAACTCCATTGGCAATCCGCGCAAATGTAACTGTGCCAATAAGGAGTGAAAGCAGCGCATGCGCCTTTGCCTCAGGGTTTTCGGTCGTATTTGCCAAAGCGCGAGACAGAAGCAGAACAACATATTGACTTCCAGCACTTGCTGCTTGGCGTACTGTGGCATCGCCGCGTCCCGCTTCGGTCGCAGCTGCCGCAAGAGGGCATCCTTCTTGCACGTTTTGCACATGTTCCGGGGATAGATATAAATCGACATAGCGCAATAAAGCATCTCTTTGTGCCTCTGGTGTCGTCGCATGTTCTAAGTCAGACATCGCGTCTTTTATCGCGTCCTCCAATGCCGACGCCAATAGCTCTGCCCTGGATGAAAAGTGCCGGTAAAATCCTCCGTGGGTCAGGCCTGCGGCCTTCATGACATCGGCAACTCTTGTTCCGGCCAAACCGTTGCTACGAAATGCCTTGGATGCTTCCTTTATAATACGGGCGTGGCTGCGCTCTTTCTCGTCTGCGGAAACTCTTGGCATCGTGTTCTCCCAAATTAGGCCTTGATTTTTAGATGATATAGGTCATCTATATAGATGACAATCAACATCTAAAAGGAAGCGAACCATGGTCGCGCTAATGATTTCGACAATAACTGTGAAGAATGAGGCTAAACTCGGGGAGTATCTGCCCAAGGTGTCTCAACTTGGCGCGCGATATGGTGCGGAGCTGGTCTTTAGGGGACCAGCACAAGGTACGATAACAGGTGCGCTAGATCATCAGATGTCGGTCATTGTGCGCTTTCCCAGTGTCGCAGAAATCGACGCACTGTTTGCTTCTAATGACTACAAAGAGCTGATCTCTCTGCGCGAAGAAGCAGCGGATATGACCATCGTAAAATATGAGCAAAGCGCCTGATACTAGCAACGAACGCGGTAGTCGTTTGGTCACCATCAATAAAACTCAAATAGGGGCTCACCAGTGTCAATTCTCCCGGTCTATGCAATAGTTGTCGCCTTAATTTGTCTGGCACTTTCGGTGCGGGCGGCGCGCAGGGGCGCGCTGTCGATGACAGAGTCGTATGCGATCTACGCGCTCCTGTTCGCATTGGCAGTTTGGACGGGTTTTCTTACGCTACTGGGTCTAAGTGATACCCACATTCAGCTGATGCAGACGATACCGTTCCTGTGGCAAGCCTTTGTACCGATGATCATCTGGATGGTGCCGTTTGCCCTCTCGCCCACCTTCAGGCAGGCACTTTGGCAGATCGTTAATACTACTCCGGCCCATTGGCTGGTGGCGATCCAAGTTCTGCGTATCGGTGCAATCGGTGGCATCGTGAAAGGGCTGCAGGGCGAGATTATTTCTGACTATATCTTTTGGATTGGCATTCCCGATTTCCTGTTCGGGCTTTCAGCTCTGGCTGTCGCATGGTTGGTTTGGAGTCGACAAATCAAACCTAGCCTTCTCATCAGTTGGAACCTTTTCGGGTTTGCCCTGATCGTTTTACCAACGTTCATACCGATGACCTATTGGATGGCTGAACCAGGATTTGAATTCATCTTCCAATTTCCAATGATACTCGCACCAGGGTTGGTCGTATCGCTCCTGATTTCACTCAACTTGTTACAGGCATGGGCGACGTTCAAACAGAAATCCCTGTCGCAAGTTTCTGTTTGATTGCTCGTTCACTAGCAGATGACTGCCATACGTGCGTGGCGCAGCATCCGGTAGTATAGGCTCTTTCAGCCTGCTTCTTCACCCGCCCGTATGGCTCATATGGCGGGTCATTTGTCCGTCAACAACCTGCCGGGAATAGTCGAAATCATGCCCTTTAGGCTTAAGTAATATCGCTTTGCGGATCGCATCTTCAAGCAGGGTATCGTCTTCGCTAGCACGCAAAGGCGCGCGTAGATCGGCCATGTCTTCTTGGCCCAAGCACATGTAAAGCTCGCCCGTGCAGGTCAGGCGCACGCGGTTGCAGCTTTCGCAGAAATTATGTGTGAGCGGTGTGATAAATCCGATTTTTTGGCCAGTTTCTTCCAGTCGCACATAGCGGGCAGGGCCGCCGGTACGTTCTGAGAGTTCGGTCATCGTATATGATTGCGCGAGCTCGCGGCGTAGGTCCTTGAGGGACCAATACTGACCAATGCGATCCTCTTCGCCCATATCACCCATCGGCATGACTTCGATCCAAGTCAGATCCATGTCACGTTCGGCGCACCATTCGGTGATGGTGATCATCTCGTCTTCGTTGAATTCTTTCAAAGCGACGGCGTTGATCTTAACGCGCAACCCGGCTTTTTGCGCCGCATCGATGCCGCGGATCACGTTTTCTAAGCGTCCCCAACGGGTGACGCGTTTGAATTTTTCAGGATCAAGCGTGTCGAGTGAGACATTCACGCGGCGCACGCCACAGTCATAAAGCTCATCTGCAAAGCGATGTAGCTGGCTGCCATTGGTGGTTAGGGTCAGCTCTTTGAGGGCACCTGTTTCCAGATGCTGCCCCATGGCTTTGAAGAAAGTCATGATGTCTCGGCGCACCAGCGGCTCACCGCCTGTGATGCGCAGTTTTTCAACACCTAAACGTACGAAAGTCGAACACATGCGCTCCAACTCTTCCAGTGTCAGCAGGTCTTTCTTGGGCAGAAAGGTCATGTCCTCGGACATGCAATAGACGCAGCGAAAATCGCAGCGGTCTGTTACGGAGACGCGCAAATAGTTAATGGCGCGCTGGAAGGGATCGATCAATGGGACGGTCATGATTACGATTTAGGTCGCACTGACACCCTCGGCAAGGGCCATTGCGCCGCAGAACGTGTTATTTGCGTTCATGATCTTAGTTAATTGAATGTGTTTGGCAGCGTTGATGGGCTGAAATCGCTTTCGCCCGGTTACGCCTCAGACGTCAAATGCCGCGCGGCTTCTTTGCGCGCAAAGGGTTTCATACGGTCGGCATATTGATCCAAAAACGCGCGTGTGCGCTCTGCATCGTGCCGTGAAAGATCCCTAAGCCACCAAGCGATTGCCTTTTGAATAAACCATTCGTGGTCATCCACATATGACGCAGCCCAACCGAGCACCCGATCACGCGTCTCAAGTTCAGAAGGCTTGGGGAAATTCTGTTTGGTCCAGGGCAGGGTGATCACGAGTGCCGCACGCCGTGTCCACATGTGATCAGATGTCGTCCAAGCCTCGACCTGATCAATGCGCGACGGGTCAACCACCAAACGTTTCTGGCCAGCGGTGCAGGCGTGATCTGCGATCGCCCAGCTGTCAAAAGACGGCACCCATGTTTGAATCAAGTCCCATGCCTCGTCATCTGGGCGTAGGCGCGCTTGCGTAAGCAGCTTTGAGGCTGCAATACGAGCCTCAAAGATGTCCGTATCCCACAGCTCCGCTGCCAAAGTCACACGATCTTCAACGCTGAGAGTTTGGCGCCAAGTTTTGGTTAAGTCATTTGTGGCCGGATTGGGCACGCCGATCACATCGCGGTTTTGTTTGTGATAAGCCGCCATCTGTTCAGCCCGGTCGGGTTCGGCCAATTCGCGCAGCTGTGCAAGGGCGTGGTCTAATTTCATTTCGTGATCACTGGTGTGTTGGTTGGCAGGCCATCGATTGTCTTTTGATTGCGCTCAGCCCAGTACTCGTGAACGCCGTCCCGGCCTTTGCCTTCGGCCCAGTTTGCCAAAACATCGCGCTCGCCGACATGATCAAAGAACGGAACTGCAAACCCGCAAGAGGTTTGTAGCATTTCCACAGTCATATCATAGATTTGGCGCGCGCCAGGGCTTTCAGGAAACAAGCCATTCAGCTCTTCGAAGTCAGTGTCGGTTTCATGGATGGTCTTAGCATTTCCATAGGCGCGCATGATCATCGGCCTCTTTTCAAAGCCGCACCACATCACGGTCATGCGATTAACGCGAAGCAAATGGCCAGCGGTTTCATTGCCGCTGCCTGTTAAATTACGCCATACAATGCGATTGGGGCCGAGAACCCTGAGCGAATCCATACCTTTGGGCGATATATTTACGCGCCCGTCTTCAGCTGCCGTACCTACGAAGAACATATGCTGTTCTTCGATAAAGGCACGATGATGGTCTTCGATTTCAGGAAACTGCTTGCCCATTACTCCACCGTAACAGACTTGGCCAAGTTGCGTGGCTGATCCACATCCGTGCCTTTGGCAATCGCGGTGTGATAGGCCAATAACTGCGCTGGAAGTGCGTAGAGGATCGGAGACAGGATTGGGTCGACTTCCGGCAGGACGATCGTCTGCCAAACACCTTCTGATCCTTCGGCTTTACCAGCTTTATCGGTGATCATCAGAACCTTACCATTACGTGCCATGACCTCTTGCATGTTTGAGATCGACTTATCAAACAGCTCGTCTTTTGGGGCCATAACCACAACAGGAACGTGTTTGTCGATCAAAGCAATTGGCCCGTGCTTCAACTCGCCACTGGCGTAAGCTTCGGCGTGTATGTAGCTGATTTCTTTCAGTTTTAATGCGCCCTCAAGCGCAAGAGGGTACATCAAGCCGCGGCCTAAGAAGAGGATATCACGCGCTTCGGCAAGCTTACGCGCAGCTTTGGCAGTGGCGTCGTCACACTCGAGCGTTTCATTCAAAAGCGCCGGAAGACCGCGCAGTTTTGAGAGCACGTCCGCGAACTTTTCCTCATCCATCTGACCGCGATCTTTGGCGGCTTTCATAGCCAGCATCAATAAAACGGTCAGCTGGCAAGTGAAGGCTTTAGTTGAGGCAACGCCAATTTCCGCGCCTGCCAAAATCGGCAAAGCTATATCACTTTCCCGCGCGATGGAGCTTTCCGCGACATTGACTACAGATAGGATTTTGTCGGTTTTGCCTTCACAATAGCGCAGGGCGGCCAATGTATCAGCTGTCTCGCCGGATTGGCTGACAAATAGCGCAACGGTGCCTTTGGAAATCGGAGGTTCACGGTAGCGGAATTCTGAGGCGATATCGACCTCAACAGGGATGCCGGCGAGCTGCTCAAACCAATATTTCGCAGTCAGGCAGGCATAGAATGCAGTACCACAAGCCACCATGGTCATGCGGTCGATCGTTGTAAAATCGATATCCGCGCCGGGCAGTTCGATATTAGAGCCATCTTTGGATAGATAGTGACGCACAGCTTCGCCAATGACGGTGGGCTGTTCGGCAATTTCTTTGGACATAAAGTGTTTGTGGCCGGCCTTGTCGACATTCGCCGAGCTCAGCTGAATCTTGCGCTTTTCACGGTTGGCGATCTCGCCCGCTTCGTTGCGGATCTCCAGTGAGGTGCGTGTTAGGACTGCGCTGTCGCCTTCTTCGAGATAGGTGACTTCGTCTGTCATCGGCGCGAGCGCGATGGCGTCAGAGCCAACAAACATTTCGCCATCCCCGTGGCCAATGGCCAGAGGTGAGCCTTTGCGGGCGGCAACAATCAGGTCTTCTTCGCCGTCAAACAGGAAGGCCAATGCAAAGGCGCCATCCAAGCGAGAAAGCGATTTGCGCGCGGCGTCCACAGGTGCAAAGCCCTGTTCCAGATACATTTGCGTTAGCAGCGCGACGGTTTCGGTGTCAGTTTCTGTAACGAATTTAAAACCTGCTGTGGCCAGTTCCTCACGCAATTCGCGGAAGTTTTCGATGATGCCATTGTGTACGACAGCAACCGAACCCGCTTGATGCGGATGGGCGTTGTCAATTGTTGGCGCACCATGTGTCGCCCAGCGAGTATGGCCAATACCTGATTTTCCAGGAAGCGGATCATGTACCAGTGTATCGGACAAGTTCACAAGTTTGCCTACTGCTCGACGACGGCCCAAATTGCCTTCGTTTACAGTTGCAATTCCGGCGCTGTCATAGCCACGATATTCCAGTCGTTTTAGGGCCTCTACCAAAATTGGGGCGGCCTCGTGTTTACCTAGTACACCAACAATTCCACACATTACACTTTACCTTTTGTTTGCTTCGCCTTTTTAGCGCGCAACATTTCAAATAGTTTTCTTGCCATATTGGGTTTGCTCACCTGTTGAGCTCTCGCCAACGCCAGAGCGCCATCTTCAACAGATTTGGTGATCACGGATCCGCTGGCCGTCATGGCATCGTCGCCAATTGTCACGGGGGCCACCAGCATAGTGTTTGATCCGATAAAGGCATTTTTCCCAATCGTGGTCTTGTGTTTCAAGACACCGTCGTAGTTGCAGGTGATTGTGCCCGCGCCAATATTGGACTTCTCACCCACATGGGCGTCGCCCACATAAGAAAGGTGATTGACCTTCGCGCCCTCATCGATGATCGCGTTTTTGGTTTCGACAAAATTGCCGATTTTCACATCTTCAGCCAGTTCCGTTCCAGGACGCAGGCGTGCGTACGGGCCGACAACGCCGCCACGAGAAACATGTGCGCCTTCAAGATGGCTAAAGGCGCGGATGCGCACGCCGCTTTCAACGGTGACATCAGGGCCAAAGAACACATGGGGTTCAATTACTGTATCGCGGCCAATCACCGTATCATGGCTAAGCCAAGTGGTGTTTGGATCAACAAGCGTCACGCCATCTGCCATCAAAGCCGCACGTGCGCGGGTTTGAAAGGCCGTTTCAGCCTCTGCCAAATGTGCGCGAGAGTTCACACCCATGGTCTCTGTTTCATCACAGGAAACCGCCGTTGCAGTAAGGCCTGCATCATTGGCGGTCTTTACGACGTCGGTCAGATAATATTCGCCCGATGCGTTTTCATTGTTGATCGCATCAAGCAGATCAAACAGAACATCGCTTTTGGCCAGCATAACTCCGCTGTTGCAAAAGTTGATCTGGCGGATGTCTTCGGATGCATCGGCATATTCAACGATCGCTTTGAGCGCATCGTCTTCCATCACCAGACGACCGTATTTCTCTGATGTATCTGCATCAAAACCAAGCACAACCACCGCATGGTCGGCACGGGCTGCCGTCATTCGTTGAAGGGTTTCTGGCTGAATGAATGGCGTGTCACCAAATAAGACGACAACATCACCCTCAAATCCTGCCAGCGCTTCGCGTGTGACCATCACTGCGTGGCCTGTGCCATTTTGCTCAGCCTGCAAAACAACTTGTGCTTCTGGGTCATGATCTTGGGCTGCTGCCTGCACTGCATCAAATCCATGGCCCGCTACTACAACTGTGCGTTCAGGATCCAGCGTCGCCCCAGCTTTCATGGCGTGCACCAACATCGGAGCACCGGCAATTTCGTGCAGGACTTTAGGAAGGTCGGAATTCATCCGCGTGCCTTTGCCTGCGGCAAGAATGACCAGGGCCGTGCTCATAATGATTTCTCTTTGTAATTGTTTCCGGCACGTTTTATCCGGTTGTGAGACGTGCGCAAGTGTTTGCGCCATCAAAGTAGGTTGCGATTTTGTAACAACGCCGGCGGTTTTCTGCTGTATTGGCGAAATCGGACGACTTAGGGACGGACAGAGATGAAAACAGTCATTTTTGATTTAGACGGAACGCTTGCGGATACGTCTGGCGATTTGCTCGCAGCGGCAAATCATTGTTTTCGTGCAATGGGTCACGGAGATGTTCTTGAACCAGGTAGAGATTCAGGCGTGGCCCTGCGAGGCGGGCGCATGATGCTGACAGAGGGGTTAAAGCGAGTTGACGCCTTGGAAGCAGCAACTATTGACGAATATTATCCAGTATTGTTAGAGGCTTACGCGCAGGCGATATCGGTGCACACGCAGCTTTACGATGGAGCAATGGATGCGGTCGAAGCGCTTAAGTCGCTTGGATATGGTGTGGGCATCTGCACCAATAAACCTGAGGGTTTAGCGGTGCAATTGATGCGGGAGCTTGGCGTCTTACATCAGTTCGGGGCTTTGGTGGGGGCGGATACTTTGCCAGTTCGTAAACCAGATCCTGCGCCTTTGATCGAAACGGCGCTTAGGCTGGGCGGTGATCCTCAACAAACCTTGTTGGTTGGTGACAGTGATACGGATCGCAACACCGCTAAAGCGGCGGGTGTGCCCTCGGTCTTAGTGACCTTTGGTCCAAGTGGCGAGGACATGGCAGCGTTGGAACCAGAGGCGCTATTGCACGACTACGCCACTCTCCCACAGGTGGTGCAGGCGTTGATCGGCCCGTCTCGCTAAAGAACAGATTTCAATTTTCCAAAGGTCGGCAACGTCGCGTTGACGCTCTTTGACGAACTGCGCAAAGTACACAAATGACAGAGATTTTTACCGGTAACTTCACCCAGCAAGAACCCATCCCCGAAGAGGGCATTCAGGCCGCCATCGAGGTCATGCGCTCTGGGCGTATCCATCGCTATAATGTCGCTGAAGGCGAAGACGGCGAGACCGCGTTGTTAGAAAAGGAATTCGCTGACCAACTGGGCGTGAAATATTGCCTTGCGGTTGCGTCTGGTGGCTATGCGATGGGGGCGGCTTTGCGCGCTATGGGCGTGGCACCGGGTGCTCGCGTTCTCACCAATGCTTTCACATTGGCCCCGGTGCCTGGTGCAATTGCATCAGTTGGCGCGGTGCCAGTCTTTGTCGGCGTCACCGAAGATTTGGTGATTGATCTTGATGACTTGGAAGCCAAAGCGGATCAGGCCGATGTGCTAATGCTCTCGCATATGCGCGGCCATCTGTGCGATATGGATCGCCTCATGGAGATCTGCGAGGCCAGCAATTTGGGCGTGATCGAAGACTGCGCCCATACAATGGGGGCCAGCTGGCGCGGAAAGCCTTCCGGGCTGTGGGGTGATATGGCCTGTTATTCAACGCAGACCTATAAGCACGTGAATTCAGGCGAGGGCGGTTTGCTCGTGTCTAATGATGCTGAATTGATGGCGCGGGCTACGATCTTGTCTGGGTCCTATATGCTGTATGGGCGCCACCTTGCGGCGCCTGCACCAGAGGTCTTTGAGAAGGTGAAGTACCATACGCCGAATGTCTCTGGCCGTATGGATCATTTGCGCGCCGCCATTCTGCGTCCGCAATTGCGAAATCTGGACGCGCAATGCGAGGCTTGGAACCTGCGTTACCGCACCATCGATGACGGGCTGGCCGCAACACCGGGCTTAACCCGCATCAATCGGCCTGACGAAGAATATTACGTTGGCTCATCGATCCAATTCCTGCTGCTGGATTGGGATGAAGCCAAGATCCATGACGTGATCGCGCGCTGTGGCAAACGCGGCGTGGAACTTAAGTGGTTTGGCGGCGCGGAGCCTGTGGCCTTTACGTCGCGCTATGACAGCTGGCGCTATGCCCCATCGGAACCAATGCCGAAAAGCGATCGTGTTTTGAAAGGTGTCGTCGATATGCGCATTCCGCTGACCTTTTCGGTCGAGGATTGCCAATTGCTGGCGCGGATCATCAAAGCCGAAGTCGGCGCCGTCTTTCACGGCGCTTGACGGCGTTTTGAAGAGGGCAGGCTGACCGTTTCTATAAAGAAGGTGCCGACAATCATGACGGCTCCGATCCATTGTAGCAGCCCAAGGCGTTCTTCTGGCAGGAAGATCGATGCTGAAACGACAGCCACCAGAACTTCAGACATCATCAATAGCCCTGCGCGACCGGGAAAGACGTGTTTCTGAGCCCAGAAAATCGCGAATGCACTTGGGATAAAGACCAGCAAAGATACGGCAGAAGCGATCGGCAGGTTGCGGGCCATGATGTCTAGGCTTGGCCATTCCACGCCCATGACTGCAGCGATCCCAACACCCAAAAGTGTGATGCATAGAAACTGCGCTCCCGTCATTGCGCGCAGGGGAAGCTCTGGGCTGCGTTTGATCAAAACCGCCGCCACGGCCCACGCAAAGCCTGAGGCCAGTGCAAAACCATCTCCGAGAGTGAAGCCGCTTTGCTCGCTTGAACCAACCAGCAGCGCAACGCCGCTTAGACCCAGGCCAATCCCAAGCCACCTGCGCCATGTCACGCGTTCTGATAAAACTGCGATGCTAATCAGGGTCGACCAGATCGGGGTCAGGTAAAACAGCAAGGTGGCGCGCACAACAGAGCCGTAAACAATGCCTGCAGAGTATAGCCCAAAGCCAAGCCCTGCGATAATGCCTACATAAAGCGCGCGTATGGCGTGGGGCTGTTTGGGGCCAAAACCAAATGCCGCGATCAACATAACGATCGCAGGGGCTAGGTTCAGCGCCACCATGGCCATCATCCCATGCATGCCTTGGGCCTCAAGGTAATAAAGCGGCACCCAGTATAGACCCCAAACCGAGGTAGCACCGACCAACGTCAGAGAAGCGAGGGTTTGGGTCTGCATGGTTTGATTGCCTCATTAACACCGCTTCGGCGGGAGTTTATCTACAATTTGTGGCGGGAATCCCCGGTGGAGGCAATCGATTTCCTGAGGGCGTAGGTGGCTTGCATAAGAAAGAACGTCGCGTCGCAAAGGCGCGATGGTGCTTGCCTGCGCTTGGTGTGATCTCGTATAAATGAACAAACGTTCAATAACGGGGTTGCCCATGTTTATGCACACAATGAATTTCGATCTAGGCGAAGACGTAAACGCACTGCGCGAGATGGTGCATCGCTGGGCGCAGGACCGTGTGCGCCCAATCGCGCAGGAAGTTGATGAAAAAAACGAATTTCCAGCCGAGCTATGGAAAGAAATGGGCGAGCTTGGTCTTCTGGGCGTGACCGTGCCAGAAGAATTTGGTGGCGCAGGCATGAGCTATCTGGCGCATGTGATTGTGACAGAAGAACTGGCGCGGGCGTCAGCTTCTGTGTCTCTGTCTTACGGCGCGCACTCTAACCTCTGCGTCAATCAGATCAAATTGAACGGCAACGCCGAGCAAAAAGCCAAATACCTGCCAAAGCTTGTGTCAGGTGAGCACGTGGGCGCCTTGGCGATGTCTGAAACCAGCGCAGGATCTGACGTTGTTTCTATGAAACTGCGGGCTGAAAAGAAAAATGACCGCTATGTGCTGAACGGCAACAAATTCTGGATCACTAATGGTCCTGATGCAGATACCTTGGTTGTCTACGCCAAGACCGATCCAGAAGCAGGCTCCAAAGGCATCACAGCCTTTATCGTTGAAAAGGACATGAAGGGTTTCTCAACCTCTCAGCATTTCGACAAGCTGGGCATGCGCGGCTCCAACACAGCCGAGCTGATCTTTGAAGACGTCGAAGTGCCGTTTGAAAACGTGCTGGGCGAAGAGGGGCGCGGCGTACGCGTTCTGATGTCTGGTCTGGATTACGAACGTGTGGTTCTGTCGGGCATTGGCACCGGCATCATGGCGGCTTGCTTGGATGAAGTCATGCCGTACATGGTCGAACGCAAACAGTTTGGTCGCCCAATTGGCGACTTCCAACTGATGCAGGCTAAGATCGCAGACATGTACACCAAAATGAACTCTGCACGGGCTTATACTTATGAAGTGGCGCGCGCCTGTGATCGCGGTCAGGTGACCCGTCAGGACGCCGCAGCTTGCGTGCTTTATGCTTCTGAAGAAGCCATGGTTGTGGCGCACCAAGCGGTGCAATCCATGGGCGGGGCGGGCTTTATGAACGAAACTCCCGTCAGCCGTATCTTCCGTGACGCGAAGCTGATGGAGATCGGTGCAGGTACCAGCGAAATTCGCCGGATGCTGATTGGCCGCGAGTTGATGGGTAAGATGGCCTAAGGGTCAAAGAATTGAATTTTCAGGAGGTTACGCGATGAAGCTGAATTCAAGCGCGATGCCATCATCCGAAGGCTTTAAAGCCAATGTTGCAGGGCATCTTGAAGCCTTGAAGGTTGTGTCTGAGGTTGCGCAGGCAGCTGCATTGGGTGGCGGTGAACGCTCCCGCGAACGTCACATCAGCCGCGGCAAAATGCTACCGCGTGAGCGGGTGGCAAACTTGCTTGATGCTGGCTCTCCGTTTTTGGAGGTCGGCGCGACAGCAGCACATGGTATGTATGATGGCGCAGCACCTTGTGCGGGTGTTGTGGCTGGTATTGGCCGCGTACATGGCCAAGAAGTCATGGTGGTTTGCAACGACGCAACCGTCAAAGGCGGCACCTATTATCCGTTAACCGTAAAGAAGCACCTGCGCGCGCAGGAGATCGCCGAGGAATGCAACCTCCCCTGCATATACTTGGTGGACAGCGGCGGGGCGAACCTCCCCAATCAGGACGAGGTTTTCCCCGACCGCGATCACTTTGGCCGAATTTTCTATAATCAGGCCCGGATGAGCGCGAAAGGTATTCCACAGATTGCCGTTGTGATGGGTTCTTGTACAGCAGGCGGCGCTTATGTTCCGGCGATGTCTGATGTGACCATCATCGTGAAAGAACAGGGCACAATTTTCCTAGCTGGTCCTCCGCTGGTGAAAGCCGCAACGGGTGAAGTCGTTTCCGCTGAGGATCTTGGTGGTGGCGATGTACACACACGTCTGTCTGGCGTTGCAGATTATCTGGCAGAAGATGACGCCCACGCCTTGGCGCTGGCGCGTCGTGCAGTGCTGAGCCTGAACCGTGAAAAACCATCTACCGTGCGCTGGGAAAGCCCAGAAGAGCCTGCCTATGATCCGGCCGAGATCTTTGGTGTTGTACCTGCAGATTTACGTACGCCTTATGACATCCGTGAAGTGATTGCGCGGGTTGTGGATGGCAGTCGTTTTGATGAGTTCAAACCGCGTTTTGGTGAAACGTTGGTGACAGGTTTTGCCCACGTCAAAGGTTGTCCGGTTGGTATCGTAGCCAACAATGGCGTTCTCTTTAGCGAAGCCGCGATCAAAGGCGCGCATTTTGTCGAGCTTTGCTCGCAGCGCAATATCCCTTTGGTTTTCTTGCAGAATATCACGGGCTTCATGGTCGGTCGGAAATACGAAAGCGAAGGCATTGCGCGGCACGGGGCTAAAATGGTGACGGCCGTGGCCTCCACCAATGTGCCGAAGATCACCATGCTGGTTGGCGGCTCCTTTGGAGCAGGCAACTACGGTATGGCTGGGCGGGCTTATTCGCCGCGCTTCCTGTGGAGCTGGCCAAATTCGCGGATTTCCGTGATGGGCGGCGAGCAGGCGGCGGGTGTTCTGGCGACAGTGAAACGAGATGCAATCGAACGTCAGGGAGGCAGTTGGTCAGCCGATGAGGAAGCGGCCTTCAAGCAGCCAACCATCGATATGTTCGAAGAGCAAAGCCATCCGCTTTATGCCTCCGCTCGGCTTTGGGATGACGGGATCGTAGACCCGCGCAAGACGCGAGACGTCTTGGCCTTATCATTGAGCGCCTCGTTATGTGCGCCGATTGAACCGACGAAGTTCGGTGTGTTCCGGATGTAATCGCTATGGTGCCGAAAACTTCATCAAACTACCGGCCTGGTCTTGGTTTCTTTGCTATTATGCACTCGATTTGCGCAACTGCGATCTTTGTGGAAGACTTAGTGAATGGCACGCAAAGGCCGAAAGGTAATCAGTTTCAGTCGCGACTACCGTCGAGCAATGAAATTCGACATGGGTTTGCCGAAGAAGAAACCACCTCCGTGGAAATCCCCGATTGCCGCGACGATCAAAGTGATTTTGGTCCTTTTTGTCACTTTGCTGGTTTCATTCCGGGCAACAGAGTTTTGGATCGCCTATTTGCCTCAAGAGGGAATGGGAAGTTGCAGAATTGTCTCGGTCGTGGACGGGGATACCGTCAAGCTCCGTTGCGAGCGAGGCAAACGTCAAACTGCACGCCTGATGGGTTACGACGCGCCAGAACTTTTCAGCCCGTCCTGCGCGAAAGAACATGTGCTCGCGATTGTCGCGAATTGGGAATTGTTGAAAGCCTTGGCCGGGTCACAGTCGCTAATTCTGCAGTCAGAGGGGCGCGACCGATATCAACGCATTTTATTGCAGGTCTGGGTAGATCAGACACCTTTGCAAAATATAATGATCTCAGCCGGTTATGCGGTTCCTTATTCAGGAGGAAAACGTCGCGGTTGGTGCTAACAAATTTGGTGGAGACTGCCGATGTTTGATAAAATTTTGATCGCCAACCGTGGTGAAATTGCCTGCCGCGTTATGGAAACTGCGCGCGATTTGGGTGTGAAAACCGTAGCGGTTTACTCGGACGCGGATGCGGGTGCGAAACACGTGGCCATGGCCGATGAGGCTGTGCATATCGGAGGCTCCACACCGGCTGAGAGTTATCTGAAAGGCGATGTGATCATTCAAGCGGCGCTGGACACTGGCGCGCAGGGCATCCATCCAGGATATGGCTTCCTGTCAGAAAACCCCGATTTTGTGGATGCCGTAGAGGCGGCAGGACTGACGTTTATTGGGCCATCTGCAAAGGCCATTCGTGCCATGGGCCTGAAGGATGCCGCCAAGGTCTTGATGCATGAGGCCGGCGTGCCCGTGGTTCCGGGCTATCATGGTGAAAACCAAGATGCGGCGTTCTTACAGGCGCAGGCGGATGACATCGGCTATCCGGTTTTAATCAAAGCCGTTGCTGGCGGCGGAGGCAAAGGCATGCGTTTAGTCGAAGCCACAGGTGAGTTTAAGGATGCTTTGGCATCAGCGCAGAACGAAGCAACGACGGCTTTTGGCAATCCCGATGTCCTGATTGAGAAATACATTCAAAAACCGCGCCACATCGAAGTGCAAGTTTTTGGCGACGGCCAAACTGCCGTGCATCTATTTGAGCGCGATTGTTCGCTACAGCGCCGTCACCAGAAGGTCATCGAAGAGGCGCCCGCGCCCGACATGCCTTTGGATGTGCGTGAAGCCATGGGCTCGGCAGCGGTGCGCGCGGCTGAGGCCATCGGTTACAAAGGGGCAGGGACAGTGGAGTTCATCGTCGATGGATCTGATGGTCTGCGCGTCGATGGGTTCTGGTTCATGGAAATGAACACACGTTTGCAAGTGGAACACCCGGTGACAGAACTGATCACCGGTGTCGATCTGGTTGAATGGCAATTGCGGGTGGCCTCGGGTGAGCCCATTCCTGTTGCGCAGGAAGACCTCAGCATCAATGGCTGGTCGTTTGAATCGCGTCTTTATGCCGAAGACGTCCCAAAAGGGTTTTTGCCAGCGACAGGTACTTTGAGCCATCTGACCTTTCCGGAAGGCTGCCGCGCCGATAGCGGTGTGCGCACTGGCGACACGATCAGTCCTTTCTATGATCCAATGATCGCGAAGGTGATTGTACACGGCCCATCCCGTTCAGCGGCATTGTCCAAGATGCGTCAGGCTTTGGAGGGATGCGAAGTGGCAGGCACTGTCACCAACCTTGAATTCCTAGGTGCGCTTTGTGCGCATGAGGGATTTGCGAAGGGTGAAGTGGATACCGATCTTATCGCACGCGATATCGTTGAATTGACGGCCTCAAAAGAAGTGTCTGCTGAGATCATTGCGCAGGCGGCTTTGGCTGTGGCGGGCGTGTTGGATCAACCAGCCGACGCGCTTGGCTTTTCTTTGTGGCGTCCATTGCGCCGCTCTGTTTATCTGCGCAAAGGCGAAGAAGAGATCACTGCGAAAATTAAGTTTCCATCCTCTGATGAGGTTGTCGTCGAGGTTCATGACACAGAGATCACTGCAACGCGCACGCCAAAGGGATGGCGCATGGGTGGCAAGCTGGCCGCCAAGGCTGTTGTGGCAAATGCTGAGGTCACTGTTTTTGAAAATTACGGAGTGGCCTTTGAGGTGGTTGATCCGCTGGATCAATCAGCTGCAGGTGCCGCTGCGGGGAATATCATCGAGGCCCCGATGCCGGGTCTTGTAAAAGCGGTCTTTGTCAAAGCAGGTGAAACGGTTGCCGAGGGCGATCGACTGGCGATCCTCGAGGCCATGAAAATGGAACATTCCCTGCTGGCCGCACGAGATGGTACGGTGGCCGAAGTGCTGGCAGAGGCTGGCGGGCAGGTCGAAGCCGGGGCGGCTTTGATCCGCTTGGAAGATGAGGAGTAATCGATGATCACCCTTCACCATGTGGCGGCGTCCCGGTCGTTTCGCACGCTCTGGCTATTGGAAGAGCTGGGGCTGCCCTATGCGGTGAAACACTACAAGATCCGCGATGGGTCCCTGCGTGACCCGGCCTTTCTGGAGATTTCTCCTGCGGGCCGTGTGCCTGCGTTGGAAGTGGACGGGAAGGTGATTTTCGAGAGCCAGGCAATCACTCAGTATCTGTGTGAATCTCGGCCTTTGTCGGGGCTGGCACCCAAGCAGGATGAGCCTGAACGGGTGGATTATCTGCAATGGCTGGCCTTTGCGGAAACGCAGGCCAGTATCATTGCCTCGTTGAATTTGCAGATGGTGTTTTTACGGCCTCCAGCAAAACCCTCGGTGATTGTTTTGAAGCTGGAAGTGGCTCGATTAAAAGCGACGCTGGCCCCCTTAGAGGCCGTTCTAGATACGCAGGACTGGTTGCTTGAGGCTGGATTTTCAGCGGCTGATACTTTGCTAGGCTTTAATCTGTTTGCCGTGAAATACTTTGTCGATCTGACAGAGTACCCCAACATCTTGGCGTATTTGGATCGCATGGAAGCGCGCCCTGCATTCAAACGTGCGCGTGCCAATGACGGCGCGCAGGAGTTTTACGACAAGCCATTTTATGCGCCTGAGGACTATGCCTGAGATGACTGAATTTGTTGAGATTTTTGAGGTCGGACCACGGGATGGTCTGCAAAATGAAAAGGCTCAGATCAGCACTGAATCTAAGGTCGCATTGGTTGACGTGTTAAGCTCTGCGGGCTTCAAACGCATTGAAATCGCCAGCTTTGTTTCACCTAAATGGGTGCCACAAATGGCAGATTCAGCCGATGTTCTTGCTGGGATTACGCGAAAGGATGGCATTTCATATGCGGCGCTGACGCCAAATATGAAGGGGCTTGAACGGGCCTTAGATGCGCATGCTGATGAAATCGCGATATTCGCTTCGGCATCAGAAGGTTTTTCTAAGGCCAATATCAACGCGACAATCGCTGAGAGCCTTGCGCGGTTCGAACCCATCGCAGAGGCAGCTAAAGTAGCGGGTATTCCAATGAGGGGCTACGTGAGCTGTGTGACCGATTGCCCCTATGATGGCAAAACCGACCCTGCGGATGTGGCGCGCGTTGCGAAGGCTTTGCTTGATTTGGGCTGCTACGAAATCTCTTTGGGCGATACGATTGGGCAAGCAACACCAGACAGCATTCGCACCATGCTCAAGGCTGTGACAGAAGTTGTCCCAGCGGATCGGCTGGCGGGTCATTATCATGACACGTCTGGGCGCGCGCTTGAGAATATCGAAGCCTCATTGGAATTTGGCGTACGTGTCTTTGATGCCGCCGTGGGCGGTCTGGGTGGATGCCCCTATGCGCCCGGCGCGGCAGGCAATGTTGCAACTGAAGCCGTCGATGCGCGTTTGAAAGCGCTCGGGTATGACACCGGGCTGGACGCTGCGGTGATTGATCAAGCCGCCGAAATGGCGCGTGCCATGCGGGCAGGGAGCTAAGACCATGTATAATACCATCTCAATCACCACGGATGCTCGGGGTGTCGCTACTCTGACGCTCGATCGAGCAGAAAAGCACAACGCCATGTCCGCTGAGATGATGCGCGAGTTGACTGAGGCGGCACATGCTTTGGGGGCAGATAAATCTGTGCGTGTGGTTGTTTTGACGGGCGCAGGTAAGTCCTTTTGTGCTGGGGGTGACCTTGGCTGGATGAAAGAGCAGATGGCTGCGGACTCAGAGACGCGCTTTGTTGAGGCGCGCAAACTAGCAGAAATGCTTCAGGCCTTGAACACAATGCCAAAACCACTGATCGGTCGCTTGCAGGGTAATGCCTTTGGCGGCGGTGTCGGAATGGCATCGGTTTGCGATGTGGCGATAGGCGTCGATAGCCTGACCATGGGACTGACCGAAACGCGTCTTGGATTGATCCCGGCCACGATTGGTCCCTATGTTCTTTCACGCATGGGTGAGGCCATGGCGCGACGTGTGTTTATGTCGGCCCGTCTGTTTGGCGCAGAGGAAGCCGTCAAATTAGGACTTTTGGCCAAGGCCGTGCCAGCAGAGACCTTAGATGAGGCTATCGAAGCTGAAGTTGTGCCTTATCTGACGTGCGCGCCAGAAGCGGTGGCGCGGGCCAAGAAATTGGCACGCCGTTTGGGACCTCGGATTGATGATGAGGTCATTGATCATACCATTCGCGAATTGGTGGCCTGTTGGGATGGCGAAGAAGCCAAAGAGGGGGTCGGCGCCTTCTTTGAAAAACGCAAAGCGGGCTGGATGTAGCCATAAGGCGCGTGCCTCAAATGCGCACGGGCATTTGTGTCGCGTTTGTCGTGGGTGAGTCGCATACTTAGCGGAGATTGCGACGCCATCCTCTAGATATGGCCCATTGATCTGGGCGACTCATGGCCTGAAAGCTGTAAATTTGCCGTGAGGGTGCGAAAACTTATCCACAAAATTGCGTTTCAATCCTGCTTTCAGGGCTTGTCAGCGCAATAAAATGCAGGGGTGCGACACATGTACCTCTTGTGACCGGGATAATGCGTCGCGATATGGGCAGATTTAGTTGACCATCCCCTTAGGCAGAACTACAACCATCAGGACTATACAGCCATCTGAAATGCCGCCTCTCGCCGTGTCTTACTAAGCGCCGGGCCGCATGAAAGGAGCCACCTGTGGAAGAGATGCTGAGGGAATACCTTCCCATCCTCGTCTTTCTGGCCATCGCGATCGCACTTGGCCTTGTTTTGATCCTTGCCGCTGTTGTTGCTGCTGTTCGCAATCCCGACCCTGAAAAAGTGTCTGCTTACGAATGCGGTTTTAACGCTTTTGACGATGCACGGATGAAATTCGATGTGCGTTTCTACCTGGTGTCGATCCTCTTTATTATCTTCGATTTGGAAATTGCGATGCTCTTCCCATGGGCCGTAGCTTTTAAAGACATCAGCATGGTGGGCTTCTGGTCGATGATGGTATTCCTCGGCGTTCTGACCATTGGGTTCGCCTATGAGTGGAAAAAAGGAGCGCTGGAATGGGAGTGATGACGGGTTCCAATACGGCTGGCGTCGACAAAGAAGTCGCCACCCAGGCGTTGAATGCAGAGCTGCAAGACAAAGGCTTTCTGCTGACCTCCACAGAAGACATTATCAACTGGGCGCGCACCGGATCATTGCACTGGATGACCTTTGGTCTGGCCTGCTGCGCGGTTGAGATGATCCAGCTTTCCATGCCGCGCTATGACCTTGAACGGTTTGGCACAGCCCCACGGGCGTCCCCGCGTCAGTCTGATCTGATGATTGTCGCTGGAACCCTGACCAACAAAATGGCACCTGCGTTGCGTAAGGTTTACGACCAGATGCCCGAGCCACGTTACGTGATCTCCATGGGCTCCTGCGCCAATGGCGGTGGGTATTACCATTATTCTTATTCGGTTGTACGTGGTTGTGACCGCGTGGTGCCGGTGGATGTTTATGTTCCGGGCTGCCCTCCAACCGCAGAAGCATTGCTGTATGGTATCTTGCAGTTGCAACGCAAAATCCGCCGCACGGGGACTTTGGTACGATGAGCAATGCCCTGACAGAACTCGGCGCTCTGATCGAGGCCAAACGTGCGGACTGTGTTCTGGCCTGGGATGTCACCCATGGCGAGCTGAACATCGACGTCGCCCCATCTAACATCGTTGATTTTCTGGACTTTCTGAAAACCGAACCAACCTGTAAATTCACGGTTTTGATTGACCAAACTGCTGTGGACTACCCGGATCGCGATAAGCGGTTTGATGTGATCTATCACCTGTTGTCGATGCACCAGAACCAACGCGTGCGTCTGCGGGTGTCGATTCGCGATGACGAAATGGTGCCTTCGGTCACCGAGGTGCATCCGGGCGCCAATTGGTTTGAACGCGAAACCTTTGACATGTTTGGGATCATCTTTACGGATCATCCAGACCTGCGCCGCTTGCTGACCGACTATGGGTTCCGCGGCCATCCACTGCGCAAAGATTTCCCAACCACAGGCTATACCGAAGTGCGCTATGACGAAGAGCTTAAGCGCGTCGTCTATGAGCCGGTTAGCCTGCCACAGGAATACCGCCAGTTTGATTTCATGTCCCCATGGGAGGGCGCGAATTACATTCTGCCGGGGGATGAGAAAGAAGGGGAGAAAGCATGAGCACGATTGGATATCTGATCATGGCGGCGCTGACCTTTGTGCCGTTCTGGGTCTTTCTGCCAAAGTTCAAACTGCCATCATGGTTCGCGATCTTTTCGCTAACACCGTTCACCGTGATTCCGCTTTTGTGGCTGATGGCCTTTCGCGACAAATTCAAGTTGCCGGGGATCGATAAATGATGGACGGCTCCAAATTCGATGACGGCAGCGTAGATGCGCTGCAGGGCGAACAGAAAATCCGCAATTTTAACCTGAACTTCGGCCCGCAACACCCTGCGGCGCATGGGGTTTTGCGTCTTGTGCTTGAGCTTGATGGCGAGATTGTCGAACGTTGTGATCCGCACGTCGGCCTGCTGCACCGTGGCACCGAAAAGCTGATGGAAAGCCGCACGTATTTGCAGAACCTGCCGTATTTTGACCGGCTGGATTATGTGGCACCGATGAACCAGGAACACGCTTGGTGTCTGGCCATTGAAAAGTTGACCGGCACCGAAGTGCCACGCCGTGGCCAGTTGATCCGCGTTTTGTTCTGCGAAATCGGTCGAGTGTTGAACCACCTGATGAACGTGACCACGCAAGCGATGGACGTTGGCGCTTTGACGCCTCCTTTGTGGGGCTTTGAAGAACGTGAAAAGCTAATGATCTTCTACGAACGGGCCTGTGGCGCGCGCCTTCACGCCGCTTACTTCCGCCCGGGCGGGGTGCATCAGGATATTGATGACAAGCTGGTGGATGACATCGAAGAATGGGCGTTTACCTTCCCTGATCGTCTGGATGATATCGACGGGCTGTTGACGGAAAACCGTATCTTCAAACAGCGTAATGTTGAAATTGGCGTCATCACTGCAAAAGACGTGCAAGAATGGGGCTTTTCCGGCGTCATGGCACGCTCTGCTGGGCTGGCTTGGGACCTGCGTCGCGCGCAGCCATATGAATGCTACGATGAATTCGAGTTCCAAGTGCCGATTGGTAAAAACGGCGACTGCTATGACCGCTACCTGATGCGCATGGAAGAGATGCGTCAGTCCGTTAGCATCATCCGCCAAGCCATCGTGAAACTGCGCGAGGCCACAGGCGATGTTCTGGCGCGGGGTAAAGTCACGCCGCCAAAACGTGCTGAGATGAAAACCTCGATGGAAAGCCTGATCCACCACTTCAAGCTTTACACTGAAGGCTTCCACGTGCCTGTGGGCGAAGTTTACTGCGCGGTTGAAGCGCCAAAAGGCGAGTTCGGTGTGTATTTGGTGGCCGATGGCACCAACAAACCATACCGCAGCAAAATTCGTGCGCCGGGCTACGCGCACTTGCAAGCCATGGACCACATGTCTAAAGGCCACCAATTGGCTGACGTTGCCGCGATTATCGGCACCATGGACATCGTGTTTGGGGAGATCGATCGGTGACAGTACGCTTCCGCGACCGCAAGACCGGTGAAGAGTATTCACTCGAACCTTTCGAGGATGGCTATCGTATGGAGATCGCTTTCCATTCTTTAGACGATTGGGAGCGTTTCTATCCTGTCGCAAGGGGTGCTCGATTGCGCAAGCTTTCGTCTGACAAACCAAGTTTGAAATCATTTGACGATTTGGAGAGGATATAATGCTCCGCCGTCTTTACCACGAACAACCGGATACATTCGCTTTCACCCCTGCCAACCAGGCCTGGGCCGAAGCGCAAATGACCAAATTCCCAGAAGGCCGTCAGGCCTCTGCTGTGATCCCGCTATTGTGGCGCGCGCAGGAACAAGAAGGCTGGGTCACCAAACCCGCGATTGAATATATCGCCGACATGCTGGATATGGCTTATATCCGCGTGTTGGAAGTGACATCTTTCTACTTTATGTTTCAGATGCAACCTGTTGGTTCTGTTGCGCATTTGCAGATTTGTGGAACCACGTCCTGCATGATTTGCGGTGCTGAAGATCTGATTGCGGTTTGCAAAGAAAAGATTGCGGCAAACCCACATGAACTGTCTGCAGATGGCAAATTCAGCTGGGAAGAAGTCGAGTGCTTGGGCGCTTGTACCAATGCTCCGATGGCGCAGATCGGTAAGGATTACTACGAAGATCTGACCGCGAAAGGCCTTGGCAAGATGATTGATGACATGGCCGCAGGGAATGTGCCTGTACCGGGTCCTCAGAATGGGCGGTATGCGGCAGAGCCTTTGTCTGGGCTGACGTCTTTGACGGAGTTTGATAGCGGCAAGACGCAGTACAATGCCTCTGCGCAATTGGCGACGGATCTGGGTGACAGCATTAGGCGGATTGATGGCTCTGAAGTGCCATTGACCACGCCTTGGATTGGCAAGGATGGTAAGGTGGCGGGCCGGGATACAGCGGAACCAACGCCAAAAGCGCCTGCACCCGCAAAACCGGCTGCCAAGCAGGCCGAAGAGGCAAAGAAGGCTGCGGCGTCTGACAAAACGCCAGCCAAAAAGCCTGCTGCGAAGAAACCGGCCAAGAAAGCAACTTCGGGTGCGGATGATCTCAAAGAGCTAAAGGGTGTTGGTCCAGCACTTGAGAAGAAATTGCATGCCCAAGGCGTGACAACATTTGCGCAGATTGCTGAATGGGGTCCGGCTGACATTGCCGACATGGATGACAAACTGTCCTTCAAAGGACGCATTGAGCGCGATGGATGGGTTGAACAAGCAAAAAGGCTCGCGGCTGGGGAGGCCACCGAGTTTTCAAAGAAAGTCAAAAAGGGTGACATCTATTAATTGGTTCTAAACGGGGGAAAATCGATGGGACATACAGAACAAAACAAAACCTGCGCTATGGTTTGCTGGGTCATCGCAGCGGTATTGGGGATCATTCTGTTCTTCTTGCTCAAGCCTGCGGTTGCATTGCTTATGGCATTGATCCTAGCAGTGATCGCTGCAGTGATTTTGGCGATGTTGTTTAAGAAATTCTTCTGTTCCTCTGAAGAGGTTGCATCAGCGGCACCTGCGGCTTCAGCAGCACCAGCTGCAGCGCCTGAGGTGGCACCCGCGGCGCCGGTTTCTGAACCAGCTGCGGCTGAACCAGCATCGGCACCTGTAGAAGAAGAAGCCCCTGCGGCGGAACCGGAAGTCGCAGTCGAAGCACCGGCTGAAAGTGAAGAAAGTGTAGCGGAAGCACCTGCAGTTGCCTCAAGCAATGACGGTGCTGCAGATGATTTGAAACTGTTAAAGGGCGTTGGTCCTGCGCTTGAGAAAAAGCTGCATGCCGCTGGTGTGACAAGCTTTGCTCAGATCGCGGCGTGGGGGCCAAGCGATGTGGCTGATATGGATGACAAGCTGTCGTTCAAAGGTCGTATCGATCGCGATAATTGGATCGGTCAGGCTAAAGAGCTGGCTGGTAAGTAACACAAGTTAAGATAACGGCGTGCCTCACGGGGCACGTCATAAAGATGGTGGAATATGACGGGGACAGACCGGGATCAGATGATGGCACGCAAGGGGCGGATGCTTAGCCTTGTGATTGCTGGGACATTGGTTCTGTGGATGCTTCTACAGGTGATTTCACCAATGATCGGACTGCCAGGGCGTTTTGCTTTGCTGTTTGATTTTGCGGCGATGGCGGCCTTGGTTTGGGCGCTGATCAATGTCTTTCAGCTCTGGCGCGCGCGCCGGGAACAAGAAGGTTAATCGGGATGCTTAAAGATCAAGATCGTATCTTTACCAACCTTTACGGAATGCACGAGCGCACGCTTGCAGGCGCGAAGCAGCGCGGCCATTGGGATGGTACGGCGGGCATCATTGAAAAAGGCCGCGATTGGATCATCGACAACATGAAGGCTTCTGGCCTGCGTGGTCGCGGTGGTGCGGGTTTCCCGACGGGTCTGAAGTGGTCCTTCATGCCAAAAGAAAGCGATGGGCGTCCTGCGTATCTTGTGATCAATGCCGATGAATCCGAGCCAGGAACCTGCAAAGACCGTGAGATCATGCGCCATGATCCGCATACGTTGATCGAAGGCGCGTTGATTGCCTCTTTCGCCATGAATGCGCACACCTGCTACATCTACCTGCGAGGCGAATATATCCGCGAGCGTGAAGCGCTGCAGGCCGCCATAGATGAATGCTACGACGCGGGTCTGTTGGGCCGCAATGCGGCTGGGTCTGGTTGGGACTTTGATGTTTTCCTACACCATGGAGCGGGCGCCTATATCTGCGGTGAAGAGACTGCGTTGATCGAAAGCCTCGAAGGCAAAAAAGGTATGCCACGCATGAAGCCGCCATTCCCGGCCGGCGCGGGGCTTTATGGTTGCCCAACCACTGTGAACAACGTGGAATCCATCGCTGTTGTACCTACTATTTTGCGTCGTGGGGCCGAGTGGTTTGCGGGCTTTGGTCGTGCAAATAACGCGGGCACGAAGCTCTTTGCGATCTCGGGCCATGTGAACAACCCATGTGTTGTCGAAGAAGCCATGTCCATCTCCTTTGAAGAGCTGATCGAAAAACACTGCGGCGGCATTCGCGGCGGCTGGGACAATCTGCTAGCGGTTATTCCGGGTGGGTCATCCGTCCCCTGCGTGCGCGGTGAAAACATGCGCGATGCGACCATGGATTTCGACTACCTGCGCAATGAGCTTGGGTCAGGCCTTGGTACCGCGGCTGTCATCGTCATGGACAAGCAGACTGACATCATCAAAGCGATCTGGCGACTGGCGAAGTTTTATAAACACGAAAGCTGCGGCCAATGTACGCCGTGCCGCGAAGGCACCGGCTGGATGATGCGGGTGATGGATCGTCTGGTGAAAGGCGAAGCGGAACCTGAAGAGATTGATATGCTGTGGGATGTGACCAAACAGGTCGAAGGCCATACGATTTGTGCCCTTGGCGATGCGGCGGCTTGGCCAATTCAAGGTCTCATTCGCAATTTTCGCGAAGAGATCGAAGACCGAATGAAAGCTAAAAAGACCGGTCGCGTGAGCGCGATCGCGGCGGAGTGAATCATGAACTTCGCAACTGACAAATCAATATATCGAAGCGGAATGAATGGTAGTTTATCCGACGAGTTTGAATCACGGGCCGAACTCTTGTCCGAAGTGTGGAACGCGACCGTTTCCAAATCCAACTTGCGAAAACTGCGGTTACACGGTTCCGAAGCACAAACGTCCAAAGACGTTTTCTTGGGACAACGCTCCGATGATCATTTTGTTGCTGATAATGGGCGCAGTTCTAACATTCGTTATTTCAAATGCGGCGACGCCATGAACGAGGCATTCATGCTATGAACGGTATCAAAATTCTTACAATCACGTTGCTGACAGCAGCAGTTGCAACCTCTGCCTGCTCACGTTTGAAAAAAGATGTGGGTTTGCGTTTTGACGGTGAAAAATTCCGCATCAAAGCGTCTAAACTCGACAAGGATGATCGCAGCCGGTTTGTTGTGGCGGCGTCCCCGGCATCAAAATCCATCGATGGTGCGCGTGAAGCAGCTGCTTATGGCGGGACCGAATACTGTATCGCGCAATACGGAACGTCTGTGATTTCTTGGGCGCATGGCCCAGAGGATGAGCCACGGTTTGATGGTGACCGTCTGGTTCTGGAAGGACAGTGCAAGCCGTGATTTCCGTGCTGGCATATCCGAGCAACCGCTCAGCTTGCCTTCGGCAAAAATGCGCTAATTTCAGCGCATTAGCGGCTTGTTATTGCATATCAAGCGCGCAAATCCCTGATGTAAGCCAAGACAGGTGCCAAATCGGCGCCTCATTTGGCATGAACGGAGATTTGACATGCGTATGATTATGATTGCAGGCCTTGTTGCCACCACATTGATGTCCTCGACAGGCGTTGCCCAGGCAAAACGGCCTTTGGAAGAGGTGGCAAGCATCACCGATGGTCTGCTGTGGATTGGCATTGCTGATGAGATCCGTAAGACCTGCCCATCGATCTCAGCCCGGATGCTGCGCGCCTATAACCGCATCAGCGGTATTCAAAGCGAAGCCAAATCGCTGGGCTATAGCAAAGCTGAAATTGATACCTTCCGCAAAAGCGACACTAATAAAGCAGAGCTGCGCCGTCGCGGAGAGATTTATCTACAAGCAAACGGAGTCACCTTGGGTGACACGGAAACCTACTGCACGCTTGGCCGTGCGGAAATCGCAAAATCGAGCCAAATTGGCACGCTTTTAAGGGCGAACTAACTATGTCTGACCTACGCAAGATCAACATTGATGGCATTGAAGTCGAAGTAGACGGCGCGATGACGCTGATCCAGGCCTGCGAAGCGGCCGGGGTCGAAGTCCCGCGTTTCTGCTACCACGAACGTTTGTCCATCGCCGGCAACTGCCGGATGTGTCTTGTTGAGGTCGTAGGCGGCCCACCAAAACCGGCCGCCTCCTGCGCCATGCAGGTGCGTGATCTACGTCCCGGTCCTGAAGGTCAGGCGCCGGTGGTGAAAACCAACTCGCCAATGGTTAAAAAGGCCCGCGAAGGCGTGATGGAATTCATGCTGATCAACCACCCGCTGGATTGCCCGATTTGCGACCAAGGTGGTGAGTGCGACCTGCAGGATCAGGCGATGGCTTACGGCATCTCTGATACGCGTTTTAAAGAAGCCAAACGTGCGGTGGATGATCTGGATTTGGGGCCGCTGGTATCCACCACTATGACGCGTTGCATTTCTTGTACTCGCTGCGTGCGTTTCACGACGGAAATTGCGGGCATTTCGCAAATGGGCCAGACTGGTCGCGGCGAAGATGCAGAGATCACCAGCTACCTGAACCAGACTTTGGACAGCAACCTGCAAGGCAATATCATTGATCTTTGTCCAGTAGGCGCGCTGACCTCTAAGCCATACGCCTTTACCGCGCGCCCATGGGAATTGACCAAGACAGAAACCATCGATGTGATGGACGCTCTGGGATCAAACATCCGTGTTGATACCAAAGGTCGTGAAGTCATGCGCATTCTGCCACGCAACCATGATGGCGTGAATGAAGAGTGGATTTCAGACAAAACCCGCTTTGTCTGGGACGGGTTGCGCCGTCAGCGTCTGGATCGCCCATATGTGCGCGAAAATGGAAAGCTACGTCCTGCAACTTGGGGCGAAGCTTTAGGCAAAGCTTCTGAAGCGATGAAGGGCAAGAAAGTCGCGGGTCTGGTGGGGGATCTTGTTTCCACCGAAGCGGCTTATGCCTTGAAGGCGATGATCGAAGGGCAGGGCGGCAACGTCGAATGCCGTACAGACAATGCGCGCCTGCCGATTGGTAACCGTTCTGGCTACGTTGGAACGGCTTCCATCGAAGATATTGATAGCGCAGAATATGTTCTGCTGATTGGTACCAACCCGGTTGTCGAAGCGCCTGTCTTGAATGCGCGTCTGCGCAAAGCTTGGCTGAACGGCGCTAAGATTGCCAATATTGGCCCGGTGGCGGATCTGACTTACGACGTCTTCCAGATGGGTGAAGGGCGTGACACGCTAGCAGGTCTTGAGAACTACGAATTCAAAGAGATCAAAGAAAAACCATCTGTGATCATTGTAGGCCAGGGCGCATTGAGCGAGGCCGATGGTCTCGCGGTTCTGGCACATGCAATGCGCGCCGCGGAAAGCACCAATGGCAAAATCATGATCCTACACAGCGCAGCGTCTCGCGTGGGTGCGATGGATGTCGGTGCCGTGACCGAGGGTGGTCTTCTGGCCGCGACCGAAGGCGCTGAAGTTATCTATAATCTTGGCGCTGACGAGGTCGAGATCGATGCTGGCCCGTTTGTGATCTACCAAGGTTCACACGGCGACCGTGGTGCAAACCGCGCAGACGTGATCCTGCCTGCAGCGGCTTATACCGAGGAAAACGGCCTCTTTGTGAACACCGAAGGGCGGCCTCAATTGGCGATGCGCGCGAACTTCGCACCGGGTGAAGCAAAAGAAAACTGGGCGATCTTGCGGGCACTGTCTGCAGAGCTTGGTGAGGCGCTCCCTTATGACAATCTTGCGCAGCTGCGTACGGCGATGATTAAAGATGTGCCGCACTTGAAGAAGGTTGATCAAGTCGTTGAAAACGAATGGCAACCATTGGATCTGGATAGCCTAGGAAGCGCGAGCTTCCGCCATGCGTTCAAAGACTTCTACCTTACCAACCCAATCGCCCGTGCAAGCACTTTGATGGCGGAACTCTCTGCCAATGCCAAAGCGCGTGGCGAAACTAAGATCGCAGCGGAGTAACTCGAGACATGCGCAACCACTTTCATATCACAGCTTTGACACTGGCAACCGCCAGCCTGTCTGCTTGTGCGATGCAGGATGATGGTGTTGCGCGTGATGATCTGGCCTTTGAACCGACTTATGGAAATGTGCGCACCGATTTGCTGGATGGCGATTTGGTGAATTTCCACGTGGAAATGAGCGGCGCGCGCAATGGGGCGGACGTACACGCCTATGCAGAATGTGCTGCCGCGCAATACGCGCTGATCCGTGGTTATGGATTTGCACGCCACGTGCGCACAACAATTGAAACAAAGGGCGATACCTGGAGCGGGGATGCGGTTTATACCATCTCTGCCGCGTTGCCCCGTGGATTGAAAACCATTGACGCAGAAGTCACGGTTTCAAACTGCGCTGAAAATAGAATACCCACGGTGTGAGGACTTATGGCTGACTTCTTTACCACTCCCCTCGGACTAGGCGTGTTGATCGTCGCGCAAGTGCTGGCCGTTGTTGGCTTTGTGATGATCTCGCTTCTTTTCCTTGTCTATGGGGACCGCAAGATCTGGGCGGCTGTACAAATGCGGCGCGGACCAAACGTGGTTGGCGCTTGGGGCCTTCTGCAAACCGTGGCCGACGCGCTGAAATACATCGTGAAAGAGATCGTTGTGCCTGCGGGGGCTGACAAAACAGTTTTCCTGCTCGCACCGCTCACGTCCTTTGTTCTGGCGATGATCGCTTGGGCCGTTATCCCGTTTAACGATGGCTGGGTGCTCTCAGACATCAACGTCGCGATCCTTTATGTCTTCGCGGTTTCCTCATTGGAAGTTTACGGCGTGATCATGGGGGGCTGGGCATCGAACTCCAAATATCCATTCCTCGGGAGCTTGCGCTCTGCGGCGCAGATGATCTCTTATGAGGTTTCCATCGGTCTGATCATCATCGGTGTGATTATCACGACAGGTTCCATGAACTTCGGCGATATCGTAAAAGCACAAGACGGCGACTATGGCTTCTTTAGCTGGTACTGGCTGCCGCACTTCCCGATGGTTTTCCTGTTCTTTATCAGCGCCTTGGCGGAAACAAACCGCCCACCGTTCGACCTACCTGAAGCGGAATCCGAATTGGTTGCGGGTTATCAGGTGGAGTATTCCTCGACGCCGTTCCTGCTGTTCATGGCCGGTGAATATATCGCCATCTTCCTGATGTGCGCTCTGACAAGTTTGTTGTTCTTCGGTGGTTGGCTCTCTCCAATTCCAGGCCTGCCAGATGGTGTGCTGTGGATGGTGGGCAAAATGGCCTTCTTCTTCTTCATCTTTGCGATGGTGAAGGCGATCACCCCGCGCTACCGCTATGACCAACTGATGCGTATCGGTTGGAAAGTCTTCCTGCCGCTCTCCCTCGTTTGGGTGGTCGTGGTGGCATTCCTCGCAAAATTCGAAGCTTTCGGCGGGGCCTATGCTCGCTGGGCGATTGGAGGCTGATCGATGACCCAGATCGACTACACCCGCGCTGCCAAATATTTCCTGCTGGCGGATTTCGTCAAAGGCTTCAGGCTTGGGTTCAAATACTTTTTTGCCCCTAAGGCGACGCTGAACTACCCGCATGAAAAGGGGCCGCTGTCCCCGCGTTTCCGCGGCGAACACGCGCTGCGGCGCTATCCAAACGGCGAAGAGCGCTGCATTGCTTGCAAACTCTGCGAAGCGATCTGCCCGGCGCAGGCGATCACAATTGATGCAGAACCGCGCGAAGATGGCAGCCGCCGCACCACGCGCTATGACATCGACATGACCAAATGCATCTACTGCGGTTTCTGCCAAGAAGCCTGCCCTGTGGATGCCATTGTTGAAGGTCCAAACTTTGAATTCGCGACCGAAACCCGGGAGGAGCTGTTTTACGACAAGGACAAACTCCTTGCGAACGGCGAACGCTGGGAATCCGAGATCGCGCGCAACCTAGAAATGGATGCACCTTACCGATGACAGACGGATCGAACCCATTCGAAAAAATGATCCAGCAGTATCAGGATATGGCGAAATCGCTGAATCCTGCGCTGGAGTCCTTCACCCCGAAAGGGTTTGAAAACCTGATGCCAACGATGCCCAAGGACATGATGGAAATGTTCTTTGGCAACACCTTGAACAAAGACGGTTTGGACGCCAAAACCCGTCTGCTGCTGACCCTAGGTGCGTTGACCGTGCTAGGCGGGCAGGCAGAGGCGCAGGTGCGACTGACCGTGAAGCACCTGCTAGAAGCAGGGGCCACGAAACAAGAGATTGTCGAAACGATCGGCCAGATGTCGATGTTTGCAGGCATTCCAGCCATGACCAAAGTGATGGAACTCGCGCAAGAGGTCATGGACGAGAGCGAGGAAGACGACACATGACAATTGCAGCTCTGGCATTTTACCTGTTTGCCTTCTGCGTGATTGCAGGCGGTTTGTTGACGGTCATCAGCAAGAACCCCGTGCATTCCGTGCTTTGGCTGATCTTGGCCTTCATCAGCTCGGCAGGGCTTTTTGTTCTGCTCGGTGCTGAATTCGTCGCAATGCTTTTGATCATCGTCTACGTGGGCGCGGTGGCCGTCCTTTTCCTGTTTGTCGTCATGATGCTGGATGTGGACTTTGCCGAACTCAAAGCCGGTATGGCGCAGTATATGCCCATCGCGATCCTCATCGGGGTCGTGCTCCTGATGCAGTTCGGTCTCGCTTTCGGCTCTTGGACCGAAGCGGAGCAGGCCGCGAGCCTGCGTGAGGCCGTTGCACCGGAAGGTGTGGAAAACACCGCCGCGCTTGGTCTGCTGATTTACGACCAATATTTCCTTCTGTTCCAACTTGCTGGGCTGATCCTGCTGGTCGCGATGATCGGTGCAATTGTGCTGACCATCCGCCATCGCCGCGATGTGAAACGCCAGAATGTTCTGGAGCAGATGTGGCGTGATCCAGCGGATGCGATGGAACTGAAAGACATTAAACCGGGGCAGGGCCTGTAAGTATGAAGCCATTGGCTCTAATAACAGCAAGCATTCTGGCGGTTGCCTCGACCGGAGCGTTTGCATGCTCTTTCGAACCTGTACCGCCTTTGCAAAATAAGAGAGTGGAGCAGGCTTCTGATTGCAGTTTCGAAAACGGCGGTTCTCAGGAATGGATAACAGGAGACGCTGCCCAGGATTTAGGCGATGGGAAGACCGTTCAAATTGTTCGCGCCTTTTTTACCAGCGGCTTAGTCGTATCTGATTGTTCTACTTCTGAGTCAATCGTTGTCCTTGGTCCAATCGTGGGTGAGACATCCTGCGGTCCAGAACACAGAGCCGAAGGGCTGCTTTCGCCCGAAGGAAATCTTCAGATTGATTCATCAAAACCGCTTAGCGAAGCGGTGGTAGCTGCCAGACAACTCGACTTGGATGTTTGGCTTTCCGCCGAACGCTGGAACATGCAGGAAAAACGTAAGGATAGATTTGACGTGATGTGTGGATGCAAAAACTTCTATCCGGAATTGAATAGTGAGGTCGCTCGATGATCGGACTTGAACATTACCTGACGGTGGCGGCGACGCTGTTCGTCATTGGCATTTTCGGGCTCTTCCTGAACCGAAAGAACGTCATCATCCTTTTGATGTCGATTGAACTGATGCTGTTGGCGGTGAATATCAACCTTGTGGCCTTCTCCAGTTTCCTTGGGGACTTGGTCGGGCAGGTGTTCACACTCTTTGTTCTGACCGTGGCTGCGGCTGAGGCCGCAATTGGCCTTGCGATCCTTGTCAGCTTCTTCCGCAACCGTGGCACCATCGCGGTTGAAGACGTCAATGTGATGAAAGGCTAATCGAGCATGGAAACGATCATCCTCTTTGCGCCTCTCGTCGGGGCCATCATTGCAGGCTTCGGATGGCGCTACATCGGCGAAACTGCTGCGCAATATGTGACGACAGGGCTTTTGTTCCTTGCTGCGCTGCTGTCTTGGATCGTGTTCTTAACACACGGGTCTGGAACGCAGCACATCCATATCTTGGATTTCATCCAATCTGGGACGCTGGACACAAGCTGGTCGATCCGTCTGGACCGCCTGACGTCCACGATGCTGATCGTAGTGACAACAGTCTCAGCACTCGTGCACCTATATTCTTTCGGTTACATGGCGCATGACGAGAATTTCTCGGAAGATCAGCACTATAAAGCGCGTTTCTTCGCCTATCTGAGCTTCTTTACTTTCGCCATGCTGATGCTGGTGACAGCAGATAACCTTGTTCAAATGTTCTTTGGCTGGGAAGGCGTGGGTGTCGCGTCTTACTTGTTGATTGGTTTCTACTGGAAGAAACAAAGTGCAGGGGCTGCAGCGATCAAAGCCTTTGTGGTGAACCGAGTTGGTGACTTCGGCTTTGCGCTGGGTATCTTTGGCCTTTTCATGCTGACCGACAGCATCGACTTTGATGTGATCTTTGCGTCAGCGCCTGAGCTCGCGGAAACAACCATTCGTTTCCTCTGGACAGACTGGAACGCTGCGAACCTGCTGGCCTTCTTGTTGTTTGTCGGCGCGATGGGTAAATCAGCTCAGCTAATCCTGCACACATGGTTGCCAGATGCGATGGAAGGTCCGACACCTGTGTCGGCACTTATTCACGCCGCAACCATGGTGACTGCCGGTGTCTTCCTTGTGTGCCGCATGTCTCCGTTGATGGAGTTCGCACCTGACACGATGGCCTTTGTGACTTTCCTCGGTGCGACGACAGCCTTCTTCGCGGCAACTGTGGGTCTTGTGCAAAACGACATCAAGCGTGTGATTGCTTATTCGACTTGTTCTCAGCTTGGTTACATGTTCGTGGCAGCGGGTGTGGGCGTTTACTCAGTTGCGATGTTCCACCTTTTCACGCACGCTTTCTTTAAAGCGATGCTGTTCTTGGGGGCAGGCTCTGTAATCCACGGTATGCACCATGAGCAAGACATGCGGAACTATGGTGGGCTGCGTAAGAAGCTGCCGTTTACCTTTGCAGCCATGATGATCGGCACATTGGCGATCACCGGCGTGGGTATCCCTCTGTCTGGCTGGATCGGCTTTGCGGGCTTTGCCTCTAAAGACGCGGTGATTGAATCAGCCTTCGCAGCAACCAATGGCGGCTATGCCTTCTGGATGCTGGTCATTGCTGCGCTCTTCACCAGTTTCTACAGCTGGCGCCTGATCTTCCTCACGTTCTACGGCACACCAAGGGGTGATGCGCATACGCATGACCATGCGCATGAAAGCCCGCGCGTGATGCTGATCCCTCTGGGTGTGCTGGCCGTTGGCGCGGTCTTCGCGGGCGCGATCTGGTACGGGAGCTTCTTTGGCAAAACCAATGAAGTCGTGAAATTCTTTGGCGGCCAATATGAAGAGCCTGCGAAAGAGCTGGCGGCATCAGTGGCTGAGGCCAACCCGAAGGCCTCTAAGCTGAAATACGTTATGGCAGGCGAGCCGGGTGAGGCCGCGATCTATATGGCACCTGAGAACACCATCCTGCACGAAGCGCATTATGTGCCGACCTGGGTGAAACTATCACCTTTCGTCTCGATGCTGCTTGGGTTCATTGTCGCTATGTGGTTCTACATCTGGAACCCGGCGATGCCGCGGATCATGGCTGACAATTTGCGTCCGCTCTATCTGTTCTTGCTGAACAAATGGTACTTTGACGAGATCTACGATTTCCTTTTCGTCCGTCCAGCCAGCGCCCTCGGTCGTTTCCTGTGGAAACGCGGCGATGGCAATGTGATTGACGGTTCGTTGAACGGGATTGCGATGGGCATCGTGCCTTTCTTTACTAGGCTCGCCGGTCGTGCGCAGTCTGGCTACATCTTTACTTACGCCTTTGCGATGGTGATCGGGATTGTGGTTCTGATCACGTGGATGACGCTCAGCGGAGGAGCGCACTGATGGATAACCTTCTTTCCATTGTTACCTTTATCCCCGCAATTGCAGCGGCGATCCTGCTGATCTTCCTGCCGGGCGGGGATAGTGAAACCTCAGCGCGTAACGCAAAATGGGTGGCTTTGATCGCAACAGGGATCACCTTCTTGGTGTCGCTGTTCATTCTGGCAGAGTTTGACCCGAACGATACAGGCATGCAATTCGTCGAAGAACGCGACTGGTTGCTGGGTCTGAAATACAAGCTGGGCGTTGACGGCATTTCCGTACTCTTTGTAATGCTGACCACCTTCATGATGCCAATAACTATTGCGGCCTCATGGAATGTGAAGGTCCGCGTCAAAGAATATATGATCGCCTTCCTGCTGCTGGAAACGCTGATGCTGGGCGTTTTCATGGCACTGGATCTGGTGCTCTTCTACCTGTTCTTCGAAGCCGGTCTGATCCCGATGTTCTTGATCATCGGCATCTGGGGGGGCGCGAACCGCATCTACGCGAGCTTTAAGTTCTTCCTTTATACCTTCCTCGGGTCGGTTCTGATGCTGGTGGCGATGGTTGGTATGTTTGCAGATGCAGGCACTACCGATATCCCAACGCTGATGAACCATACGTTCAGCTTTGAAAGCTTTAATCTGCTCGGCATTCACGTTGTAGGCGGTTTGCAGACGCTTCTGTTCTTGGCCTTCTTCGCAAGCTTTGCCGTGAAAATGCCCATGTGGCCGGTGCATACTTGGTTGCCGGATGCACACGTTCAAGCACCGACAGCGGGTTCCGTTGTGCTAGCTGCGATCCTTTTGAAAATGGGCGGCTACGGTTTCTTGCGGTTCAGCTTACCAATGTTCCCTGTGGGAGCCGATGTGCTGACCGATCTCGTTTTGTGGATGTCAGCAATTGCGATTGTCTACACATCGCTGGTGGCACTCGTGCAGGAAGATATGAAAAAGCTGATCGCTTATTCTTCGGTTGCGCACATGGGCTATGTAACCATGGGTATTTTCGCTGCGAACCAGCAGGGGATCGATGGCGCGATCTTCCAGATGATCAGCCATGGCTTCATCTCTGGCGCCCTCTTCCTCTGTGTGGGTGTGATCTACGACCGCATGCACACGCGTGAGATTGACGCTTACGGTGGTCTTGTGAACCGCATGCCAGCCTATGCGCTGATCTTCATGTTCTTCACCATGGCCAATGTCGGCCTGCCGGGGACATCTGGTTTTGTCGGTGAATTCCTGACTCTCATGGGAGCCTTTAAGGCCAACACCTGGGTGGCGGCGATCGCCACTTCTGGCGTGATCCTGTCAGCGGCCTATGCGCTGTGGCTCTATCGCCGGGTTGTGATGGGGGATCTGATCAAAGAGAGCCTGAAGACCATCAACGACATGACTGCGCGCGAGAAATGGATTTTTGCGCCGCTCGTCGTGATGACACTCTTGCTGGGTGTTTATCCGGCACTCGTTACCGACATCATTGGCCCTTCGGTTGAAGCGCTGATCAACAATTATGACACCGCCTTGGTGCAGTCTGAAGCTGCAAACCAAGTCGCAACGGCACACTGAGGGAGCTTTCCACGATGATCTCTGCTGATCTGAATATCATCCTGCCGGAAATCTTGCTGGCTGTGTATGCGATGATCGCCCTTATCGGAGCGGTTTATACGGGTAAAGACGGGCTTGCGCCTTTGTTGACATGGGCGACTGCTGGTGTTTTGGCGGCCATGGGCGTCTGGATTGGACTAAACGGTGAAGGTACAAATCTGGCCTTTAACGGTATGTTCCAAGACGACGGTTTTGCGCGGTTTGCCAAGGTTGTGATCCTGCTATCTGCTGCAGCCGTGCTGATCATGAGCCAAGAGTATATGCAGCGCCGCGGTTTGCTGCGGTTTGAATATCCGGTACTGATCGTTCTGGCTGTTGTCGGCATGATGATGATGGTCTCTGCGGGCGACCTGATGGCGCTTTACATGGGGCTCGAGTTGCAATCGCTGTCGCTCTACGTGATTGCGTCGCTGCGTCGGGATTCCGTGAAATCTACTGAAGCTGGCATGAAATACTTCGTGCTGGGTGCGTTGTCGTCAGGCTTGCTGCTATATGGTTCGTCGCTGGTCTATGGCTTCTCAGGCACCACGAACTTTACAGGCATCATTCAGGCGGTTGGAGAAGGTCAGACCTCGTTGGGTCTGTTGTTTGGCCTGACTTTCATCGTGTCAGGTTTGGCTTTCAAAGTCTCGGCTGTTCCGTTCCATATGTGGACCCCGGATGTTTATGAAGGTGCGCCGACACCAATTACAGCATTCTTTGCAACGGCGCCTAAGATGGCTGCGATGGGGCTCTTTGCCCGTGTGGTTCATGACGCTTTTGGCGGGGTTGTTGGCGACTGGCAGCAGATTGTTGCTGCGCTATCGCTCTTGTCCATGTTCCTTGGGGCGGTGGCTGCGATTGGCCAGACCGACATCAAACGCTTGATGGCTTATTCGTCGATTGCGCATATGGGCTACGCCTTGATGGGCCTCGCGGCTGGCACGGCCTTTGGTGTTCAGGCGATGCTGATCTATATGGCAATCTATGTGACGATGAATGTCGGTACTTTTGCCTTCATCCTGTCCATGTCGCGTGACGGTCAACCTGTCACCAGCATTGATGCTTTGCACATGTATTCCAAACGCGAGCCGGGCAAAGCGCTGGCGGTTCTGGTCCTGATGTTCTCATTGGCCGGGGTTCCGCCGTTGGTGGGTTTCTTTGGCAAGTTCTACGTGCTGCGCGCGGCCTATGATGCCGGTCTCGCATGGTTGGCCATCGCGGGTGTGATCGCCTCGGTGATTGGTGCCTTCTACTATCTACGCATTGTTTTCTACATGTACTTTGGCGACGAAGGTGATGCTTTGGACAAAAACCGCAGCCCGGTGCTTTTTGCCATGTTGATGGGCTCAGCTGCGATCATCGGTCTGGCCTGGTTGCCGGGGTTGAACCTTTTGGGTGTGGAAAGCATTGCTGAAACGGCGGCTGCGGCGCTTTTGAATTAAGCGAATAAAACTTGTGAAAATGGCGCGCCTTTTAGGCGCGTCTTTTTGTTAGAATGCCTTCGGCGGGAATATTTTCGCCAATAAGAAAACAGGGGTTTCTATGTCAGATTGGCCAATTGGATACGGGCGACGGGTTTTGGCTGAGGTGGACAGCACCAACGCGGAAGCCGCGCGGATTGCGCGAACATTGGCTGGGCCTGAGTGGATATTGGGGCTGCGTCAGACCTCTGGTCGAGGGCGTCGGGGGCGGGATTGGCGCTCTCAGGATGGGAATTTTGCAGCAACATTGGTGATGCAGCCTAATGAAGCGCCGGATGTGATTGCGCTGCGCAGCTTTGTGGCGTCACTTGCGTTGTTTGATGCCTTTGTTGCGGTGACGGCACGGCCACAGGCCTTTTCATTGAAGTGGCCTAATGATGTTTTGCTGAATGGCGGTAAAGTGGCTGGCATCCTGCTTGAAAGCGCGGGGTTTGCGGGCGGCCTTCCAACCCACATTGCAATTGGTATTGGTGTGAACCTAGCGCATGCCCCGGATGCTGCGCAGCTTGAAACCACCGCGACGCGACCGGTTTCTCTGTTGTCTGAATGTGGTGCGCGGGTGACGCCCGAAGAATTCTTGGATGTGCTCGCGCCAGCCTATGCGGCATGGGAGCATCAATTTGTCACCTATGGGTTTGAGCCCATTCGTACCGCTTGGATCGCCCGGGCTGCACGCATTGGCGAAGTGATCACAGCTCGCACAATGCGGGAAGAATTTGTGGGCACCTTTGACACAGTGGACAAATCCGGCAATCTGGTGTTGAAGACCGCTCAAGGCCCCGTGTCGATCCCGGCGGCAGATATCTTTTTCTAAGGCAGGTGCCCATGCTTCTGGCAATTGACTGCGGTAACACAAATACGGTTTTTTCAATCTGGGACGGGAAAAAATTTCTCTGTACCCTGCGCACATCCACGCACCATGCGCGCACAGCCGATGCCTACTTCACCTGGTTCTCAACCCTGATCAGTCACTACGGGATCAAGTTGGATATTCAGGATGTGATTATCTCATCCACCGTGCCGCGGGTTGTGTTCAACCTGCGCGTATTTGCAGATCGCTTCTTTGGTTGTCGTCCGCTGGTGGTGGGCAAACCGGATTGTCTGTTGCCAGTGGATGTGCGTGTTGATGAAGGCACGCAGGTCGGGCCGGATCGTTTGGTGAATACGGTAGCTGGCTTTGATCGCCATGGTGGTGATTTGATCCTTGTAGATTTTGGCACAGCGACCACATTTGACGTTGTGGCCAAAGATGGGGCTTACATTGGCGGCGTGATTGCGCCCGGTGTGAACCTTAGCCTTGAGGCGCTACACCAAGCCGCAGCCGCCCTGCCGCATATCGATATTGCAAAGCCGCAAAAGGTGATTGGCACCAACACCGTTGAATGTATGCAATCGGGTGTCTTCTGGGGCTATGTGGGCCTTGTGCGCGAGGTTTGCGACCGGATCAAAGCCGAACGTGACCGGCCAATGAAAGTGATTTCTACGGGGGGGCTCGCCCCGTTGTTCCAACAGAGCTACGCGTTGTTTGACGCGTTTGAAGATGACTTAACGATGCACGGTCTGACCGTGATCCATCAATATAATAAGGACAACTGACGCAATATGAGCAGTGACCGTTTGATCTACCTGCCTCTCGGAGGGGCGGGTGAAATTGGTATGAACGCCTATGTCTATGGCTATGGACCGCAAGGCAAAGAACGCCTGATCCTCGTCGATCTGGGTGTGACTTTTTCTGATATGGAGACCACACCGGGTGTAGACCTGATCTTCCCGGATATGACCTGGCTGATTGAAAACAAAGAACGCCTTGAGGCGATCTATATCACCCACGGCCATGAGGACCACATTGGCGCCATTGGCCAATTCTGGGAAAAGCTGGGCGCACCGGTTTATGCGCGCTCTTTCACAGCAAATCTTGCGCGCCATAAGATGCGTGATCGTGGACAGCCTGATGAAGCCATTCGCACGGTATCTGCATGGCCGGAAACGACAGATGCCGGCCCGTTCAAAGTGGGCTTCTTGCCGATTTCTCACTCCATACCTGAAAGTGCTGCTTTGGTGATCGACTGCCCAGATGGGCGTGTCATTCACACAGGCGATTTCAAACTGGACGAGACCCCGATTGTGGGCGAAGCCTTTGATCCAGAGCTTTGGGCGTCTGTATCTAAAGGTGGTGTGAAGGCTTTGGTCTGTGACTCTACCAATGTGTTTTCGCGAAACGCCGGTCGCTCGGAAGCCGAGGTTGGTCCAGAGATCGAAAAGCTTGTTTCTGCAGCGCCAAACATGGTGGTTGCGACCACTTTTGCCTCTAACGTTGCGCGGGTGAAAACACTGGCAGAAGCGGGTGAGCGGGCAGGGCGTTCTATCTGCCTCATGGGCCGCGCGATGCGTCGTATGGTAGAAGCGGCGATTGAAACCGGCGTTCTGAAAGACTTTCCAAAGGTTGTTAGCCCCGAGGATGCCAACAATATCCCACGCGAAAGCCTGATGTTGCTGGCAACCGGTTCGCAGGGTGAACGCCGTGCGGCGTCAGCGCAACTCGCGCGAGGAAAACACAATGGGATCACGCTGAAAGAAGGTGATCTGTTCCTCTTCAGCTCAAAAACCATTCCGGGCAATGAAAAGGGTGTGTTCCGCATTATCAACCAGTTCTCTGAACGTGGTGTGGATGTAGTGGATGACAGCTCTGGTCTGTATCATGTGTCTGGTCACGCCAATCGCCCTGATCTTGAGCGTATGCATGACATTGTTAACCCGCAGATGGTGATCCCGATGCATGGTGAACACCGTCATTTGCGCGAGCATGCAAAACTTGCCGAAAGCAAAGGCCGTCAAAGCGCGGTGGCTGTGAATGGCACGATGCTGGATCTGTCAGGCAATGAACTAAAGGTCACTGAGTTTGTTGAAACCGGGCGCACCTATCTGGATGGTTCTGTGAAAATCGGTGCACTGGACGGGGTTGTGCGGGATCGTATCCGCATGGCGCTGAACGGCCATGTGATCGTGAATGTGATCCTTGATGAAGATGACGAGCCACTGGGTGAACCATGGGTCGAGGTTATGGGCCTGTCAGAGCAGGGCAGCAGCTTTGCACCTCTGGTGGATGTGCTGGAACAGGACCTATCGCAATTCCTGGGTCGTGCGGGTCAAAAGACCTTGGCGGATGACGATAAGTTGGAAGAGGGCCTGCGTCGCGTCGCGCGGAACTCTGCACGGGACGAGATTGGCAAAAAGCCGGAATGTACGGTGATTATCAGCCGTTTGAGCTAAGGGTAGGCCGGGCTGAAGCCCGGTCTACGTCAATCGATCACCCTTGCGTCTTTCAGCCGGAACAGCTGCGATGAATATTCATCGCCGACAAATTCCAATGTGCCTTCGACAGTGATCTGCGCGAACTCCCCGGTTTCAGGAATCGCGCGTTTCAACTGTACTTCCAAGACTGGCCCATAGCCTTCGCCATTGCCACAAAACGGACAGTTCTGCGGGTCATCCACCAGTAAGAACGCATCAAAATAGGCCTGCACCTGCACCGGCACAATAAAGCCCGTTACCGTCAAGGACATGCCATCGGACAAGGTGCCGGGGTAATCTTTTTTCCAAGTATAATCAGACTGTTCTACAGCCATGCCTTGGGCGAGTTCATTCCAAACGGCTTCCGGCGATAAGGCCAAAGCTGTGAACGGCGCGAACCCGCCAATTACGAGGCTAGTGGTTATGGCCAGCGTGCGCGTGGTTGTCCGCGTCATGGTCCAGAATTTCCACATGTAGCTCTACCTCGCCAAAGGGTTCAATTGCCACGGTCATCTCGATCTCGTCACCCTCATGCAGGTGATCCGTGATGCCGCCTAGCTGAATGAACACGGTTTCAGGTCCAAGGTCAAAGTGTTCGCCCGGTGTCAGTGGAAATGTGCCGAGCACGACCGGGGTTTCGCCAGCCTTTAAAGACGCTGCCATGACCTGTGCGGATGTGGCGATCTCTGAAGCCGCGCCGGTCAATGTAGCAGGGGTCGCGCCATTATGCTCGAGTTCAAAATAGACCTGCAATGTGTCACCGTGGCCTTCAGGCTCGCGTGCCCAACCGTGCAACAGGCGTACCTCGCCCAATTCAGACACATGGTCGCTGTCTTCGGCATAAGCCGGCGTTGTGAACAAAGAGGCCGTGATGGCAAAGATGGCGGCGAGACGCATGTATACACTCCAATGTTTTGAAGTGTTATATAGTAACAGTACCTGCGTGCACGTCTGAAATTTGCAGCTTGCGGAAACCCGCGCAGTTTACCCTGCGCGGCGTTCCTCAAAGCTAAGGGCGATAAAGCTTGGCAGGTGATCACCCATACCAATCACGGGCGCATCATTGTCACGCCCACGTCCACCGCGTCCGCGCGGACGGCTGCGATTGTTTTGCTTAGCATTATCGGGTTTTTCAGCTGCTGGTGCTGCGGATTTCGCCGGTGCTTCCTTGGCCTTATCCTCGGTCTTGTCTTCGGCTTTGACACGCGGCTTGCGCTCCGCCGGTTTGACCGGGTTTTCGATCCGCGGGATTTCCTTTTGGATCAGGGCTTCGACTGCTGCAAATTGCTTTTCGTCCCGTCCGGAGCAGATCATCACAGCCTTACCGCTGCGACCTGCGCGACCAGTACGACCGATACGGTGGACATAGTCCTCGGCGTGGCCCGGAACGTCAAAGTTAAAGACATGGGTCACGTTTGGAATATCGATACCACGCGCGGCCACATCAGAGGCCACAAGGAATCGTAGTTCGCCGTTGCGGAAAGCATCCAGCGTTTTCATACGCTGAGATTGATCCAGATCGCCGTGGATTGGTGCTGCGTTCAAACCGTATTTTTTCATCGATTTCGCACAGATATCGACGTCGGTCTTACGGTTGCAGAAAATAATCGCGTTGGAACAAGCTTCGCCTTCAAGCTTGATCAGCTCGCGCAGAACCTTGCGTTTTTCGCTGCCTTCACGATCCCGGCGGGAGGCTTTGAACATCACAACGCCTTGTTCGATGTTCTCAGAGGCCGTCGCCTGACGCGCAACCTCGATCCGCACTGGGGCAGAAAGGAAGGTGTTCGTGATCCGCTCGATCTCTGGCGCCATAGTGGCCGAGAAGAACAGCGTTTGACGTGTGAAAGGTGTCAGGCCGAAAATGCGTTCGATATCAGGGATAAAGCCCATATCCAGCATACGGTCAGCTTCGTCGACAACCATGACTTTTACATCAGACAAGATCAGTTTGCCGCGTTCGAAATGGTCGAGCAAACGGCCTGGCGTTGCGATCAGAACATCAACGCCTTTGTCGATAATGGTTTCTTGCTCCTTAAAGCTGACGCCGCCAATCAACAGGGCTTTCGTCAGTTTCAGGTGTTTGGTGTAGGTGTCGAAGTTTTCTGCCACCTGTGCCGCCAACTCGCGTGTTGGGCACAATACCAAGCTGCGCGGCATGCGCGCACGAGCGCGTCCACGGGCCAGCAGTGATATCATCGGTAGAGTGAAACTTGCGGTTTTACCGGTGCCGGTTTGCGCAATCCCCAGAACGTCTTTGCCTTCTAGAGCAGGGGGGATGGCATCCGCTTGAATCGGGGTCGGGCTTTCGTAGCCCGCTTCTTCAACGGCTTTCAGAACTTTTTTGTTCAGATTCAGATCGGAGAACTTTGTCATGCGTATCCGTGGTTTACGGACATCACGCGCCCGTAGCATCTAGGTGGATCAGGCCCGTTTGGCCCAGCGTTACAACACTATGGTGATCCTTATTGGACCCCCTATAGCATTCCTTGAAATGCGTCAACGACAGGTCCGGTTAACTCGCGCCCTAGCTGAATTTGTTGACAAATTCGAAACAAAACTAATCATAATCTGGAAAGTGTTTTGCCAATTTCGCATCCAGATCCAATCGATATTCACGCAAACAGCCTTCTTCAGCCAGCAATCCTCGCAGGCGTGGCGTTGCCAAACAGACCTCTTCAAAAAAAGCACGCAGGTCAGCGGTGCCATCTTCGGTGAGCGATGAAAATAACTGATGCCGTTGAATGCGTCCCGAGGCAGGCGACAAATTGGTCTCAAGCTCGGCCCGGTAGGAGCCTCTTTCTAGGCGGAACTGCATTATGGACAGCCATTTTTCCCAGTTCTCGATGTGTTTGTGGCAGAGTTCGATAGTGGAACATTGGTAGTCCGGGACACGTTGATCTTTGTTTTCAAATGCTCTGTGAATGGCAATCTTTGCGTTTTTTAACCCAGATCGCACAAAGACCTTTCCGACCACATGACTCACGAATCCGCTTTTGAGCACGCCTCCGAACTGTGGATAGAGTTTCTGCTCTAATCGAAGCCCCGCGTCCCCTTTTCCGGTTAGTGTTTTGCAGTAGGTGAGTTCTGGGTCGAGGTCTGTTTGGTCATCCAAACAAAGCGATTCACAAGGGGCGATGCGAAATTCCGAGGCCTCAGGTGGGCATTTTGACAATTCATCTGCGATACTGCCCTCGGTGCACAAGAACTCATCCACATCAATATGTGCGATCCAGTCCAAATGCTGGTTTTTCCGATAGTGCCGCGTGGCGTTTCGAACTTGTCTGAGCTGATGTTTTGGGGGGCGACGACCCAGCCAATCCTGCCAATAGGCATCATCTGTTAAAACGGCTTGAACCTTGGGGTGGGATTGTAACGCGCGCGCTGTTTCAAGATTGGCGTCATCCAGAAAAACAGTGATATCTGAAGCGCCCTGATCCAGGTGGTAGGACACGAATTTCAGTACAGTTTCTGTGGGCGCTTTGATTGTAGAAACGATGCCCCAAGACGGTTGGCTCATTGCGCTTTATCCTTCCAAGCGATGTGCTTTTCAATCGGCATGCGACAAAGGGTGCGAACTGATTTGCGACACAACACAAGGATAAGAGGCTTCTTTAAAAGCGTGTCGTAACTGCCTTGATATGTTTTGCTTTTTGCCATCTGCTCGCGTGGGCTGTCTATTCTAACCAGCCCACACGGTTTTGCATGGGGCCAGTTAGACCATCATTTCCTTTGTAGCGGTCAATGTCACGTCTGGGTAGTCCCTTCCGACGCGGTCAATATCCCACTGCAAACGCGTCAGGTACACAATATCGCCATCATGGTCATGCGAGATATGCTGTTTGTTGGCGTCTGCAAATTTCTCGACTGCGGCTTTGTCACCACTCACCCAACGGGCTGAAGTAAACTGGCTGGCTTCGAAACGTACCGGCAGGCCGTATTCCATTTCGATCCGGCTGGCGAGCACTTCAAATTGCAGTGCACCCACGACACCAACAATAAAGCCAGAGCCAATAGAGGGTTTGAATACCTTGGCGGCGCCTTCTTCAGCAAACTGCATCAGCGCCTTTTCCAAGTGCTTGGCCTTCATTGGATCGCCTGCGCGCACGCCTTGCAGCAGTTCCGGCGCAAAGGACGGAATGCCTGAGACGCGCAGAGCTTCGCCTTCGGTCAGTGTGTCCCCGATGCGCAGCTGGCCATGGTTTGGAATACCGATGATATCGCCAGCCCACGCTTCTTCAGCGAGCTCACGGTCTGAGGCCAAAAACAGCACAGGGTTCGAAATTGCCATCGGCTTTTTGGTGCGCACATGGGTCAGTTTCATACCACGTTTAAAGTGCCCGGACGCCATGCGTACAAAGGCCACGCGGTCGCGGTGTTTTGGGTCCATGTTCGCCTGAACTTTGAAGACAAAGCCCGCAACCTTCTTTTCTTCAGGAGAAATTTCACGTGGAGAGGCGGTTTGCACCTGTGGTTCAGGACCGTAGTTCGCAATGCCGTGCATCAGTTCTTGCACCCCAAAAGAGTTGATCGCAGAACCAAACCAAATCGGGGTCATGTGACCTTCAAGAACCGATTGCGGATCAAGTTTGGGCAGCAACTCCTTCGCCATCTCAACTTCTTCAAGGAATTTTTCTAGCAATTCTGCTGGAACATGTTCCGCAAGTTTCGGATCATCCAGACCAGAAATCTCAACGGTTTCCGCAATCTTGTTGCGGTCCGCACGGTCCATCAGCTCCAGCCGGTCGCGCAACAGATCATAGCAGCCAACAAAATCGCGACCAACGCCGATGGGCCAAGAGGCTGGCGTTACATCAATCGCAAGGTTTTCTTGGATCTCGTCTATGATGTCGAATGTATCGCGGCTCTCGCGGTCCATCTTGTTACAGAAGGTTAGGATCGGCAGATCGCGCAGGCGACAGACTTCAAACAGTTTTTGCGTTTGGCTTTCAACACCTTTCGCGCCGTCGATCACCATGACAGCTGCATCTACCGCGGTCAGGGTACGGTAGGTGTCTTCGGAGAAGTCCGAGTGGCCCGGAGTATCTACCAAATTGAAGCGGAAGTTATTGAAATCAAAAGACATTGCGGAGGCTGAAACTGAAATTCCGCGGTCTTTTTCCATCTGCATAAAGTCAGACCGTGTCCGACGCGCTTCACCTTTTGCACGCACCTGGCCCGCCATCTGAATCGCGCCACCATAAAGGAGGAACTTTTCAGTCAGTGTGGTTTTACCAGCATCCGGGTGCGAGATGATCGCAAAGGTGCGACGACGCGCAATTTCGGGCGGCAATTCGGGGCGGTTTGAAGCGGTGTTCGACATGAGCGCGCGTATAGCGCTCAGGTCGCGTTGGCGCAATGGCAGAAGGTGTTAGCGCGTGGATGCGCGGCGCAAAAGTTTAGCTGCGTTCTCGGTCAGCAACAGGCGTTCGTTGACTTCGACCGCGACCTTGTCTGGATTGCCCAAACCTGGCTGACTGTTTTTGAACTTTTTGCTCAGAGCACCCGGCAAAACGGAATGCGTTTTATCATCCACCAACATGGTTTCAGCGGCGATACCTTCTGCAAAGATGATATGGTGATCATCAAACAGCAGTTGGAAGTACTCAACAAATCCGCCGTTTTGCGTATAGATTGAGTCGCCATTCAGCAAATAGCGCGCTTTGACCAAAATTTCTGACTGGCCTGCCTCCAACTTATCTTCACGTTGATAAACAAACAGTCGATGGTCTGGATTTACGACGAGATCGCCAAGATTGTTCAACGTGCCTGCGGTGATCACGACGGGAGCGTAGGGGCCGCTTGCGCGCACTGTGGAGCGGCCAATCCAGCGAATCTCTTGGGAGCCTGAGTCACGTGTCAGTACGCGATCTCCGACTTTTAGGTTTTCGATCGCGGTCTGGCTGCCATTTGCCATCGTGATATGTGTTCCGCGCGTGAAAGATACGCAATTCATCAATGCCAATCGGCGATGCGCGGTCTCTTGGTCGATGCCGACCAATGTATAAGGCGTCTTGGTATCAAGGGCGGCTAGCGCATGCAGGTAGATATCAACAACATTGCCTAAGGCATCAACTTCTACAAAGACCAAAGCCTCAAGGGTGTCGCCAGACGAGCGCATTAGGGTGATGCAACAATCCAGATAAAGCTGTGCAGCCGGGCGGCCAACAGAAGACCGCGCGGTGATTTGAAATGCGTTTTCGCCATCGGGTTTGATGGCCAAAGCCGCCGGGTAGGACGCCTGACGCAATTCATATACGTCGTCCAGCATAAGTTCGGACGCAAAAGACAACCCATCACCTTCGTTGGCCCCGTTCACCACACGAAACTCTGACGCGCGGTAAACCGGAAGCTGCTGATCCCGACGATTTTGATGTGGCACAGTAGTTGTCATGCCTTTTCCTTTGTCATGCGCCCGCTGGTTGCCCAACATAGCTTTTGTCTTGCTTTCCATCAGTTCTGCTGACCAATTATGGCAACAAGAGGGATCAGCCTCGGCAATTTGCTGGCGGTTGCATGAAAATCCCGCGATGGTGACACAAAAGAAGGATGACACAAATGGATTTGGGGATCGCGGGGAAAAAGGCACTGGTCTGCGCAAGCTCGAAAGGTCTGGGGCTTGGCTGCGCCGAAGCATTGGCCGAAGCAGGTGTTGATTTGGTGATGAACGCACGTGGTGAAGAGGTTTTGGAGGCTGCAGCAGCAGATATCCGAGATCGATTTGGTGTTTTGGTTCAAACGGTTGTGGCAGATGTCGCCACTGAAGATGGCCAGAAAGCTGTGATTGATGCAGCCCAAGGCGTTGATATTCTGGTGACCAATGCTGGTGGGCCGCCTCCAGGCATGTGGACCGATTGGGATCGTGACGATTTCATCAAAGCGCTGGATGCCAATATGCTGGCGCCGATTGCCCTGATGAAAGCATTGTTGCCGGGTATGATGGGCAAAGGCTGGGGTCGCGTTGTGAACATTACTTCGGTGTCCGTCAAAGCGCCCATTGCTGTGTTGGGCCTGTCCAATTCTGCGCGTGCTGGTCTGACTGGTTATGTAGCCGGGACTGCGCGCCAGGTGGCCGGGCAGGGCGTGACCATCAACAACCTACAGCCGGGCATTCATGCCACAGATCGCGCTGTGTCACTGGATACCGGTGCAAGTCAGGCACAGGGCATTTCCTACGACGAGGCGCAGACTCAACGTTTTGCAACCATTCCGGCGGGCCGTTACGGCACACGTCAGGAATTCGGCGCGACCTGTGCGTTCCTGTGTTCTCAACACGCGGGCTTTATCGTGGGGCAGAATGTTTTGCTCGATGGCGGCGCGACCAACACAACAGTGTAATGGCAAGGGGTACGGGCGTGACACAGGGTTTTTCACTGGCAGATCAGCTGTTTAATGAAGAAACGATTTCAAATATCGCAGAAAATTATGCTGCTGCTGTGGAGGATTTTGACGCTGCAGAGTTCACTGCTGAAGCGGTTTCCAAATTCAAAGACATGGCGTTCATGGAACGAATGGAGTGGATCACGGATTGCATTGAGAAGCGGTTGTCTAGTGATTTTTCCATTATGGCAGGCCAGTTAGAGGCAGCCATGCCACCTGAGTTAGACCCATCTCTGACTGATGACGATTTTGGGCTTTTTACACATGCGCCGCCCGGCTATCTGGCGGTGCGTCACGGGCTTGAAAACCACCGTGAGCGCGCACTTGATTTGATCTATGAGAACACCAAACGGTTCTCGATGGAGTGGCCCATTCGCCCCTTCCTTAATCGCTGGCCCGAAGAAACCATGGCGCGGCTTAAGGCCTGGGCCGTAGATGACAATTACCATGTGCGCCGGCTTGTTTCTGAAGGCACGCGGCCCAAACTGCCATGGGCCAAGAAGCTGGATATGGATGTGCCAACGCCCCTGCCATTGTTAGACACTTTGCATGCCGATCCGACACGCTATGTCACGCGATCTGTAGCCAACCACTTGAATGATATTGCAAAAACTCATCCCGATTTGGTCGTTGATACGCTGAAGTCTTGGCACGCGGCGGGCAAACAAGATGCCAAAGAGCTGGATTGGATGACCCGCCATGCGTTGCGGACTCTGATCAAACAGGGTCATGTTGGCGCGATGGACCTTTTAGGCTTCAAGGCAGATGCGCCGGTTACGCTGAAACGCCTTTCGCTGGAAAGCGACAAAGTAATTGCGGGCGAGGCTTTTCAGTTCGAACTAGACCTTGAGGCAAACGAACAAAGCCCGGTTATCATCGACTATGTAATCCATTTTCAAAAGGCAGGCGGGAAGGTCTCACCGAAGGTCTTCAAGTTGAAACAGGCGGTTTTGAAAAAAGGCAAAGCGCAGACATTTACCAAAAAGCACGTGCTTAAGGCCAATGCGACAACCTTCAAGCTCTTCCCCGGTGCGCATAAGCTGGTCATCCAAGTGAATGGACGGCATTTGGGCGAAGCGGGTTTTGATCTGTCAATGTAAATGCTCAGACCAGCACTGACGCGCTTTCACATTCTCGTGGGGAGCGCACTGGGTGCTGGTTTGCACAAATCTGTCCTGCTAGGCCGGTCTAAACGACCGGAAAACAGGACAAAACCATGCAGGCCACCGCCGTCATCGCCATTTTCGCCTTTATTATTTTGGCGAGCCTCTATGTTGCCCCGCGTCGCGCCAGCGTCGAAGGGTTCTTCTCTGGATCAGGCGCAGAGGGGCAAGCGCCCGGTCTTTGGACTTTGGTGCTCAGCCAAGTCACCACATGGATTTTTGCACGCTCATTGATGAACGCGGCCATTCTGGGGTTTTTCTACGGGATCGCAGGCGTTCTAGCCTATGCGGCTTACTATGGTTCCTTCCTGACTGGAGGTTTCATCATTGGCCGCATGCGTGCCCGTGGCGCGCGGTCTGTGCAAGACTGGCTGGTGGACCATTTCGGCACTGTGGGCACCGGCTGCTACAACCTTGTAATTGCGTTGCGCCTCTTGTCCGAGGTCTTTGCGAACCTGATCGTTGTCGGCCTGATCTTTTCTGCAGCCCTTCCGGGGGTCGCATTTGCAGAGGTCGGAAGCATCCTGATCATAGGCCTTCTGGCCTTGGCATATTCCGCCTGGGGTGGGTTGAGCGCCGCACTGAAAACGGACGTCATGCAGATGTCGTTGTTTCTTGTGGTCTTTGCCGTGGCCCTTTTGGCGCTCATCCTAAGCCCGGGCTTTAGCCTCGGCGCGGTTCTGACGGCCGAAGGTGCGTCAGGTCAGTACAACGGTTGGATCCTGCTATTGGTCGCCTTCTTGCAAGTCTTTTCCTACCCTGTACATGATCCGGTAATGATGGATCGAGGCTTCATCGCGGATGAAGACACCACACGTAAAAGCTTTCTCCATGCGTTTTGGATTTCGGCGCTTTGCATCATTACCTTTGGTTTCTTTGGCATTCAGGCGGCGCTGGATGGTGCTGAATATGAGGGCCAGTTGATTGGCACTTGGGCCACCATCTTGCCGGCTTGGGTCTTTGTGCTGCTCTTGGTGTCTTTGCTTGTCTCAGCGCTTTCCACACTCGACAGCGCGCTTTCATCCGCAGCACGTTTGGTCGTTGAAGAGCTGCGTCTGGCTCCGAAAACTCTGAATGGCGGTCGCATGGCGATGGTCGTTTTTGCGGTCGCAGGAGGCGCTTTGACACTGTGGGGCAACCAATCGCTCTTTGATGCGGTTGCTGTTTCTGGCACGGCCAGCATGTTCCTGTCGCCGGTGATTGTTGCAGCCCTTCTGGGCAATCGCGTGGTTGCACTTTGGGCCTATCTGGTGAGCTTCGCTGCTGCCATGTTGGGCGCTGCGGCGTATTTCCTGCGCGGCAATGAGCTGGTGGCGTCCATCTTGGTTGAAGGCCACAAATACGAACAGCTTCTACAAATCTGTATTGCTGTTCTGGTGATCGGCTTTGCAGCGGTTCTTGTAGGCTCTCGCAGGGTTGAAGCCTAAAAGGCGGGCTGCTACACCCATGCAAAACCCGATGGTTTTCATCATGATTATCGTCGGGCAATGCATGAGGCCCACGTGAGCGCAGAGCAAACCACTACAACGCCCCCTCGGCTGGAAGTCCGTAACCTGTTCCGTCAATTCGGAAATCGTGCGGTGGTCGATGGGGTTTCCCTGCGTATTGAACCGGGGCAGGTGACCTGTCTGCTAGGGCCCTCTGGCTGCGGGAAATCCACAACGCTGCGTATGATTGCAGGCGTGGATATGCAGGACAGCGGCGAGATCTATGTCGACGGCAAGCTGATCTGCGATACTCATTTCCGCATTCCTCCTGAACGCCGCCAGATCGGGTTGATGTTTCAGGACTTTGCGCTGTTTCCGCATATGTCGGTTGCTGACAACGTGGCCTTTGGCCTGAACGGCACGACTGCCCAGAAACGTGCGCGCGTTGAAGAATTGCTTGAGAAAGTTGGGCTGTTTTGGGCAATCGATAAGGCCCCACATCAACTATCTGGCGGCGAACAACAGCGTGTGGCATTGGTGCGCGCGCTTGCACCGCGTCCGCGCATCATGTTGATGGACGAGCCGTTTTCAGGCCTTGATAACCGTCTGCGCGATGGGATCCGGGATGAAACTCTGGCGCTGCTGAAAGAAGAAGACACAGCGGTTTTGTTGGTCACACACGAACCAGAAGAAGCACTGCGCATGGCCGATGAAATCGCTCTGATGCGCAATGGTAAGATTGTGCAGCAGGGCTCGCCTTATAACATCTACAACGCGCCAGTGGATCGCGATGCGATGGCGTTTTTCAGCGACATTAATGTTATTCGAGGCGTCAGCAACGGCGCGTTGACCGAAACACCCTTTGGGCAGTTTTTAACGCCGGGTTGTGCTGAAGGTGCTGAGGTCGAGATTGTTATCCGTCCGCAGCACCTGCATCTGGATTTTAACCGCGGCGGCCTTGGGCCAGCGGTCACGGCTGCGCATGGTCAGGCCGCAGCAGGCATTGTGGAACGCGCGCGCTTTATGGGTACTGAAAGCCTTGTGGAGTTCCGTATGGAACATGATGGCAGCATGCTGAAAGCGACGGTGCCAAATGTGTTTATTCCACAGCCTGGCACACGTTTTTCACTGACCTTGCGACGAGATCGGTGTTTTGTTTTTCCAGTGAAAAACTAGGGAAATCAGTCAGGTAGGGCGTATACCTTACCTATGCTTGCGTGAATGTACCGTGTTTACCGCCAAAGAACGCCAAGCCATCACCTTCGCGCATTTCCGCACGGATGACTTCGCCTAGAATGATGCGGTGATCGCCACCTTCAAACTTGGCCGACTGTTTGCATTCAAACCGCGCCAGTGTGTTACGCAGCAAAGGCACGCCTTCGGGGCTGACATCGTGATCGATATCCTTCAGCGCAAATGCATCTTTTGCAAAACCCCAACACAGCTCTTCTTGATCTGCGCCCAGCACATGAATGGCATAATACTGCGCTGCGTCAAAATACGGGAAACGACGAGAGGTCTTGCTGGGTGACCACAGCACCATCGGCGGATCAAGCGACACAGAGGTAAAGCTGTTGGCAGTGATGCCAACAGGGCCGTCCTCGGACATCGCAGTAACAACGGTGACGCCGGTTGCGAAACGCCCAAAGGCGTCGCGCAGAAGGCGGGTGTTGTCTGCGTCAGGTGCGAAACTGGTCACAGGTGCATTCATCACGGAACTTCCTTACCCAATGCTGCTTCGTAGAGCCGGTACCAGCTCACACGATCAAGCTGGACTTTCAATGCGTCAGAAATACGACCGATCCGGTCCAAATTGTTGGTGCCCATGACCGGTAGAATTTTCGCAGGATGCGCCAGCAAGAAAGCCACAGCAACGGCCGCGCGATCCACACCGTAAGCATTTGCGATTTCATCCATGATGGCACCGATTTGCCCATCGTTGCTCATCAGGCTGCCGCCACCCAGAGGAGACCATGCCATGATTGCATCGTCTTGCTTTTGGTGGAACGCCAGATCGCCATTGGTGAACGGGTTGATTTCTCCCAATGAAATCTCGATTTGGTTGGTGACCAATTGGGTCTTCATCGCAGATTGCAGCAGCTCCCAATCCCATGGACGGAAGTTCGACACGCCGACATTGCGCACCTTGCCAGAGGCCACCATGTCATCCAGCGCCGCGCCAGTTTCATTGTGGTCCATCAGCGGGTCGGGGCGGTGGATCAGCAGCAGATCGATGTGATCAATGCCCATATCTTGCAACGAATGATCGACGGACCTTTCAATATGAGCCCGTGAGGTGTCGTAATATTTGACCTTCGCATCGGAATAGCGCCCCATCGGAGCAACGATGTCGCATTTGGTCACGATTTCCATGCTGTTGCGCAAAGACGGGTTGGCCTTCAATGCGCCACCCAGAACGGCTTCTGCAACATAGCCGCCATAAATGTCAGCTTGGTCAAAAGTGGTGATACCCTGGTCCAGACAAGACTGGATTTTCGCCTCAACATGCGCAGGCGACGTATCTGTGTCGTCACCCAGACGCCACATGCCATAGACGATGCGGCTCATTTCAAGGGAAGGGGAAAGTTTAACGCGATCCATTAGCGGCGCACTCCGTTACCAAGAGGTGTTGCAGGGGTTTCAGCAGGTACGCGGCCGTACTCATGCGGCAAAGAGCATGTCTTGAGGTTTGGCAATACGCGCGCGCCGAAGTGTTTGGCTTCGTCGATATGCGGATAGCCAGAGAAGATAAAGGCGCGAATGCCCATCTTTTGATATTCTTCGATCTTGCTCATGACCTGATCGGTTGAGCCAACCAAAGCGGCGCCGCAGCCAGAACGCGCACGACCCACGCCGGTCCAAAGGTTTGGTTCGATATAGCCGAACTTATCCGCCAGCTCGCGGTTCTTCGCCTGATGGCTCACACCCAAAGAGGTGCTGTCGAGCGCACGTTCACGGATCATGCGGCCATATTCGTCGTCCAGTTTGGAGACGATGTAATCGGCATATTCACGTGCTTCCGCTTCAGTATCGCGCACGATCATGTGCACGCGCAGGCCATAATCCAGCGTACGATCATAGTTATCTGCAACGGAATGTACTGCTTTCATACGACCAGCCAGTTCGTCCATTTTCTCTGGCCACATCAGGTAGACGTCACAGTGCTGCCCACACAGTTCCAGCGCAGCCGGGGAGTAGCCACCAAAATAGAGCAGCGGACCACCGTTTTGCTGATACGGGCGCACCGGATCGGTTGTCAGTCCTTTGAAGTTATAGACTTCGCCTTCGTAGTTGATCTCATCCTGTGTCCAAGCCTGTTTCAAGATCTCCACCACTTCGCGGGAGCGCTGATAGCGGTAGTTGCTGTCTTCTTTTTGACCCGGGAAGTCAGAACTGATGATGTTGATCGTCAGACGGCCCTGCAGCATGTGATCAAGCGTCGCGACCGTGCGGGCCAGCATGATCGGCTGCATTTCCCCGCAGCGCACAGCCGCGAGTAGGTTGATCTTGTCAGTGATTGGCGCACAGCCCGCTACAAAAGACAGTGTGTCTTGCCCAACCTGATAGGAGGATGGGCACAGGATGTTGTTAAACCCCTGTTCTTCAGCCGTTTTTACGATGTTGCTGCAATGCTCCCAGGAGCTGCGCAGATCGCCGTCTGGCTGACCCAGAAATTGATAGTCGTCTGAGCAAAGTGCTGAAAACCAAGAGACTTCCGCCGCTTGCAGGTCCGGAGATGTTATCGGAACGACTGTCATTTTTATTCCTTTGGGTTGCCATCGCTTTCGACTTAGTTAAACATCCAAATAAAGGTGCATCAATGGTGTATCAATTTTTTCTGTCGCTCCTCTGACCCAGCGAAAGGGCTGTATCAATTTGTCCAACCAGAAGCGCAACGCATTACCGGTTTATGTGCAGATCGCCGAACTGATCATACGTGATGTCAGCTCTGGTCGATTAAGCCATGGTGACCGGCTCCCGCCTGAGCGGGAGATGGCGGCAGAGTTTAACACCTCTGTTGGCACGCTGCGCAAGGCGCTGGCGGAGTTGACAAATAAAGGACTTTTAGAGCGAATTCAGGGCTCTGGGAACTATATCAAGACCGGCCAGGTCCGGGACAGTGTCTATGGCATGTTCCGTCTGGAATTGCCCGAAGGTGGTGGTCTGCCACGGGCTGATTTGCTATCAGTTGAGACCCTGCCAAAGCCGGATCATCTGCCGGAATTTGGCTATGCAAAACGGGGCGCGCGCATCCGGCGCCTGCGCTACCTGAATGATACAATTATCGCGGTTGAGGAAATCTGGCTCGACGAATCGGCCGGGCAGGTCACGAAAGACGCCCTGTCTGATTCCCTTTATCGCTACTACCAGAAGCAGCTTGGCTTCTGGATCACACGCGCCGAAGACCGCGTCAGCATCAGTGAGGTGCCAAGTTGGGCACCAGAGACATTCACAAAAACGCCGGGCACACCCGTCGGCTATATTGAACGGTACAGCTGGTCTGACCGTGACTTGCCGATCGAGTTTTCCCGAACATGGTTTGATACAGACCAGGCGCTCTATGTGCAGCGCCTGAAGTAATGGAGAGATCAATGGATCGTATCATCAATTACGGCATCATCGGTTGCGGCATGATGGGGCATGAACACATGCGTAACATCGCGCTGCTGGATGGCGCGCGCGTGGCCGCGATCTATGAGCCCGATGAGATCATGGCCAATGCGGCCAAGGCGATCGAGCCGAATGCCGCTCTGTGCAACTCTCTTGAAGATCTTTTGGATCGCGATGATCTGGATTGTTTATTGGTCGTTAGTCCAAACCACATGCATGTGCCACAGCTTGAGGTGATCGCAGCGCGTAACCCGTTGCCTTTGTTGATGGAAAAGCCGCTGTTCACGGATCCTGCAGACGAAGAAAAACTGCTGGCATTCAAAGAGAGCTACCCGGCACCGATTTGGGTGGCGATGGAATATCGTTATATGCCGTCGATCCAGACCTTTGTGGAAGAGGTGCAAAAAGCGACGGGGGGCGTGAAAATGCTGACCATCCGTGAACACCGTTTTCCCTTCCTGCAAAAGGTTGGCAACTGGAATCGGTTCAATAAGAATTCAGGCGGCACATTGGTTGAAAAATGCTGCCATTTCTTTGACCTGATGCGTTTGATCATTGGCTCGGATCCTGTGCGGATCATGGCCTCTGCAGGTCAAGAAGTGAACCATTTGGATGAAAACTACGATGGCGAGATGTCAGACATCTGGGACACGGCTTATGTGATCGTTGATTTTGAAAACGGTGCGCGTGGCATGCTGGAGCTTTGCATGTATGCCGAAGGCAGTACCTTCCAGGAAGAAATCAGCGCGGTAGGACCAGAAGGCAAGATAGAAGCGTTAGTGCCAGGGCCGGGCCGTTTCTGGCCGACACATTTGGGTGAACCTCCCGTGTCTCAGGTGATTATTAGTCCGCGTTCTCCAAAGGGGCCACAAACCGTTGAGGTTCCGGTGGATCCGACAATTCTGGATGCGGGCGACCACAATGGCTCAACTTTCTATCAGCATGTTAAATTCCTCGAAGTGGTGCGCGGCAACGGTACGCCAGAAGTCACATTGATGGATGGGGTGCATGCTGTGAAAATGGGTTTGTTGGCGCAGGATTCAGCCGTTGAAGGTGTCGTGAAAATCTTCTGAACGTTCTGATATCTCACTTAAGAAAGCCCGTTCAAGTTATTGTGCGGGCTTTCTTTTTTGAATTAATGTGCCAGTTTCTCGGATGGTCGCAAGGCTAACCAAATCAAAGCACCACCTGCCAGCACCAAGAATGGTGCCATGGCCATATTCACGGCTGTCCAGCCCTGAACGGCGTCACCGCCCGAGCAATTCATTAATCCGCCAGAGGCCAGCGAGGCCACAGTCACACCGCCAAAGACGATCAGGTCGTTCATGCCCTGCATTTTACCGCGTTCATGCGGCTCATGCGACATTGTCAGCATGGTGGTGGCTCCGATAAACCCGAAGTTCCAACCGATCCCCAGCAAAATCAGCGCGATAAAGAAATTCTCAAGTTCCACATCTTGCAGTGCGACCACCCCGGCTGCGGCAAGGATCAAAAGACCTGCGGCGACGATTTTCTCGACACCAAAGCGCGCAATCAGGTGGCCTGTGAAAAAGGACGGAGCAAACATCGCCAATACGTGGCCACTGACAACATCGGCGGCATTATCTTGCGTATAACCGCAGCCCACAACCGCTAGTGGGGTGGACGTCATCATCAGGTTCATAAGTGCGTAAGAGACGGTCGCGCAGATCACCGCAACTGCGATGCGCGGTGTGGTGATCAGTTCCCACCGGCTGCGTGATGGGCGGTCGCCTTCTTTGGGTTGCTCAGGCAGCGGAATATCGAGGAATACAAAAAGACCCACTCCGACAAGGTTTAGAATCAAGACCGCTGCATAGGTGCCCATGAAGGGGATCACAAATGCATCAGCTGTCACTTTCACCAATTGCGGTCCAAAGACCGCTGCGGCAAGCCCGCCAGCCATAACATAAGAGATCGCTTTAGGGCGGAAGGCATCAGATGCACTATCGGCGGCTGCAAATCGGTAAAAACCGTGCGCGCTCATATAGATACCGGTGAAGAGGCTGCCCACCAGAAAGAGCGCAAAGCTGCTCGTATAAAGCGCGTATGCTCCAACGGCTGCGCCGATGATGCCACCAGCAGCCCCCACAAAGAAACCAGCACGACGGCCGTGTTTCTGCATGAAATTCGACATCGGAGTCGCTGATAACATGGAGCCCAGCACGATCAGGGAAATCGGCAGGGTGGCAAAGCAGACATTTGACGCCAAAGATTGCCCGGCGAGGCCACCTATGGTGAAAATCATCGGCATCTGCGCGCCGATAATGGCCTGCGCCAAAACCAAAATGAAAACAGTGCGCTTGGCGCGGCGATCATCAATCATATCATCAGCAATCTGGGTCATGACGAATGGCTAGTCGCGTTTTGAAACTTTGAAAAGGGGATTGGTACAATAAAATGAACCAATTCGTTCACATTTCATTTTCCGCATGAAACGGATTTGACAGCGCGGCTTTGATGGGCGCAGATGCCGATAAGAAAGTAAGGGGTGAGCATGGTTGGTCGCATCATCAAAACAGAAGCCTGTGTCGCAGAGGGCGCGGAATGGTTGGCTGGCCAGGATGAACGTTTCCGGCTGGCGCTGGAAGTAACCGGTCCATTGCCCACACGTTTACGAAAAGACGGTTTTGATCAGCTTTTAAGTGCCATTGTCTCGCAACAAGTGAGCGTCGCAGCTGCACGCGCGATTTGGAAGCGCATGCGCGATGCGAAATTGACCGGGCCACGCAAGGTGATGTGGGCTACCGAAGAAGAATTGCGAGCAGCTGGACTAAGTCGTCAAAAGGTGCGCTATGCCAAAGCCTTGGCCGAAGCGCGTATCAATTACAAAGACTTACGAGACACTTCGAACGAAGACATCATTAAGACTCTGACCGAAGTTAGCGGCATCGGCGTCTGGACCGCCGAGATCTATGCCATGTTCTCTTTAGGGCGTGCTGATGTCTTTGCTCCGGGGGATTTGGCGCTTCAGGAAAGCGCGCGATTGTTGTTTGATCTGCCCAAAAGACCGACCGAAAAGCAACTGCGCGTCATGGCTGAGGCCTGGTCTCCGTGGAGATCAGTTGCAGCGCGGCTCTTGTGGGCCTACTACCATGTGGCAAAAGACAGGGAAGGCATCGCATGACTCGCGTTTTAAACACACTTCGCAAAGAACCCGTTTCTGGGGAGACCCGGTCTGTGGTGGTGTTTCTGCACGGCTATGGTGCGAATGGGCAGGATTTGATTGGTCTGGCGGATCCGCTAGCGGAACACCTGCCAGATACTCTGTTTCTGGCACCTGATGCGCCCGAGACCATCCCGGGCATGCCAATGGGACTGCAATGGTTCCCGATCCCGTGGATTGATGGATCTTCTGAGGAAGAAAGCGAGCGCGGCATGATGGCGGCGGTCGAAGATCTGAATGCGTTTCTTGAAGCGATGATGGTCGACGAAGACGTTCTGCCAGAACAGGTGGTGCTGTTTGGCTTCTCACAAGGCACGATGATGGCGCTGCACGTCGCCCCGCGTCGCGAGGACGAAGTGGCTGGCGTTGTTGCCTTTTCTGGTCGTTTGCTACGTCCTGAACTTTTGGCGGACGAAACCGTCAGCCGCCCAGCAGTGTTGCTGGTGCATGGCGATCAAGACGATGTTGTGCCGGTGCAATCCCTGCCGCAGGCGGCAGAAGCTTTGCAGGAAGCCGAGTTCAAAGATGTCTTTGCGCATATCATGAAGGGCACCGCGCACGGGATTGCGCCGGATGGGCTGAGCGTGGCTCTGGCGTTTATGCGGGATAAGTTGGGGCTTTAGCCTTCTTTGCTTAGGCGTTTGCTGGCTCTATTCACAATCAAAAGCCCCGATATCTTGTAAAACGGCATATGTGATTTTCGTGCGATGCGCGAGATATCTGGTATCGGGCATGTCTAGATTGAGCGCAAAGATATATTCGTCGCTAGAACACTCTACCCAACCAACATGCCAACCAATATCCATATTGTCTTTGCTGTAGCGCCATCCGGTTTTTGATCGCATTACCCAATTTGAACCCCGGTCGCTTTCCATGATCGCTTTTGTGGAAGCATAGGTCGATGCAGACAATGGAAACGCTTCTTGGGCGAGTTTTGATAGAAACTCTATTTGCTCCATTGCCGAAATCCTAAGGGTGCCATCCAGCCAATAACGGGGGGTGTCACCAAATGTGCCGACATCCATGTTGCCATAGGCAAGGCTTTGCAATTCATCAGACATCACCTCGCGCCCGGTAGACTGCGCAATCTCTTGGTAGACCCAGACAGCCGATTTTTGAAAGGCCGATGCCAAAGTCTGATCTTGATTCCATGCACGGACACTTCTGGAGACACCGTCCCATGGAAAGATCGTGGTAGTGGTTGCTATGCCATTCTTGAGCGCGATTATTGTGTGGGGAACTTTCGATGTTGATGCGGGCGAATATTGAATATGCGCGCGCTCAGGATTGCTCATCCAAATCTGCCCATCGGAAAGACGTTTTACGACAATCGTCGTGTCCGTGATTTCATCACGTATTGATGCAACCATGTCCCTTACGTCGATTGGGTCAGCAATTACGGTTTTGCTGATGCAAATCACCAATGTCATCAAGCTTCCAAAGGCAACGCGTTTGACCATTTTTGATCGCAATGTTTGGTTTAGTGTCATGTTGCCCTGTATGTTTTCGGTTACGGGAATTCTTGGTTTTGATACGTTGTGACGATCATCGAAACTTGCTTCTGATGAGATGATTAACAAAAAACCAGTCGATTGAATTTTCGAAAACCTAAGATTGCATTTTCAAGCAACTTTCTGCTAATTCTACCCTTAGCAGAACGCCGGGTTCACGGCGCTGTTTACCCGAGAGTATAAGGAATGAACTACCTGAAGTTCGCTGCATTTGAGCAGCAGCTGAAGTGGCTGGCGCTGGTATTAGGCCTCGCGAGCACTATTTCTATTGTGCAAGGCTGGCAACTCGCCGCGATGCTATTCAGCCTGCCATTCTGTTTGATTTGGATATTTTGTGCCTGGCTCAGGAACGAGCCTCAGCTGAAATACATTAACGTCATTTTTGCGATTTTATATGCTTATGGGATCGGGCGTTACTTCATCCTAGCCGGCTGACAGGGCCATTCGCCTAAATTCCAGACTGTCACGCTATCGTTACGGAATCGCCTTAGCCAAACCTCAAAGACATATATCGTGGGGGTTGCCAAGGCGTTGCCGCGATATATAGTAGAGATAGAGCAGGGCGGGACGTCCCGCCCGAATGCTGGAAAATCAGGCAGTTGGGTGGAGGTTGAGTCCCCAATGGATGGCGATTTCAGGACAGAGTTTGTACATCAGCCCGCTGGGTTGAAACAGCATCCTGCATTGGTGTTGAACGCGGATTATCGACCGCTTTCCTATTACCCGCTGTCGCTCTGGCCTTGGCAGGACGCTATCAAAGCCGTTTACATGGACAGGGTCGATATCGTGGCGGAATATGACACCTATGTGCATAGTCCCAGCACCGAGATACGGATCCCATCCGTGGTTGTCCTCAGAGATTACGTCAAACCAGTAAAGCGCGTGGCCTTCACGCGCTTTAATCTTTTTTTGAGGGATGAATTTCAGTGTCAGTACTGCGGGGCTAAGGGCGATTTGACCTTTGACCACGTCGTCCCACGCGCGGCCGGTGGCGTCACCAGCTGGGAAAACGTGGTGGCGGCTTGCAGCCCATGCAACCTGAAGAAGGGGTCAAAGAGCCTCAAGCGCGCCAATATGCAACTGCGCAAACCTGTGCGTCAGCCACGCGCTGAAGAGTTGCGGAATATGGGGCGGAAGTTCCCTCCGAACTTCCTGCACGATAGCTGGGTGGATTTCCTGTATTGGGATGCAGAGCTCGACGCCTAAGCGTCAGAAGCCCCAGAGCAAATGCCGGGGCTTCTTGTGTTTGTGTCTTTAGGCGTCAGCTTTTGACCGCTGCAACATTCCAAACAGATCGCGCGGATCATCTGGGTCTGCAAGCATATCCAGCATATCGGCGAATTCAGTGTTCTTCACGCGGTCGCGCACATAGCGCAGCGCTGAAAAGTCCTCGATTGCAAATCCAACGCCATCAAACAAAGTAATTTGTTTGTCATCGCGGCGGCCGACCTTGGCTCCGGTGATCACTTCCCACATTTCTGTGACCGGGAAGTCATCCGCCATCTGTTGGATTTCGCCTTCGATACGCGTTTGCTCTGGGAATTCTACGAAGACATCAGCGCGGTCCAGAATGCCTGCCGCAAGTTCGGTTTTGCCCGGGCAGTCGCCACCAATCGCGTTGATGTGCACGCCTTCGCCGACCATGTTGTCGGTCAGAATGGTTGCGTTTTTCTTATCGGCAGTACAGGTGGTCAGGATTTGAGCCCCCTGCATCGCCTCTTCGGGTGTTGTGCATTTCACGACGCTGACACCCATGTTTGACAGGTTGGTCGCGCATTTATCAGTGGCGGCTTGGTCTACATCATAAAGGCGAACCTCTTTAATGCCGACAATGGCCTTCATCGCCAGAGTTTGGAATTCAGACTGTGCACCATTGCCAATCATTGCCATGGTTTTGGAACCTTTTGGGGCCAAATGTTTTGCCACCATTGCCGATGTAGCCGCAGTCCGCAGTGCGGTGAGCAAGGTCATTTCAGTCAAAAGCACGGGGTAGCCGGTATAAACATCTGCCAGCAGCCCAAAAGCGGTCACTGTCTGCAGGCCTTCAGAGGTGTTCTTTGGATGGCCGTTCACATATTTGAATCCATAGGCCTCGCCATCAGATGTTGGCATCAGTTCAATCACACCCACGTCGGAATGTGATGCAACACGCGGGGTTTTGTCAAAAAGCTCCCAGCGTTTGAAATCGTCTTCGATATAACCTGCGATCTCAATCAGCATGGTCTCGATGCCAATGTGATGCACAAGGCGCATCATATTGTCGACGCTTACAAAAGGAACGAGGGCTTTGTCGGAAGGTAGGGTCATTTGGAAATCCTTCAGGCAGAACGGCGGGTGAGGTGAATGCCTGCAATCATGCAGCGCACGGACCCGCCGGCGGTTTCGATGGTTGGAACGGAAAGGGGCAGGGGCTCTGCCGATTTTTCGATGATCGCAAGCTGATCTGGGCGCAGAGATGTCAACGCGCGTGACGAAAGCGCCAATCGGCGTTTGTGACCTGTGAGCTCGATCGCGTTGCCTGCAAATTCGCCAATCTGATCATGGGTTAAGTCGATGACTTCACAGCCAGATTCTTCGAGGCGGGAGGCAACCGTACGGCGACGTTCTGCATCTACAATCATATCGAGGCAGATCAACGCATAGTTGGTGCCAATGCCCATCAACACGTTGGTGTGGTAGACATCACGGCCCTGCGCATCTTTGGCTTCAAAGGCGATTGGTTCAAAATTGAAATGCGTGCAAAAGCGCTCCAGGATGACCGGATCCGCACGATTGGATTTCACCGTATACGCAATGCGCCCCATGTGATCGAGCACCATCGCACCCGTGCCTTCCAACGCGAGATTGTCGGCTTCCAAGCCCGAATAATCGATCACATCTTGAACGCGGTACTCGGCTTTCAGCATTTCGATGACATCCATGCGCCGCTCTAGGCGACGGTTCTGTGCGAACATCGGATAGATTGCGACATGGCCACCTGCATGGGTTGAGAACCAGTTGTTTGGAAATACGCTGTCTGGCGTTTTGGTAGTGTGATCGTCAAAGACATGCACTTTGATGCCTGCGTTACGCAGATCAATGACCGCCTGATCAAACTCGGCCAATGCAGCCTCGGACGTTGCATCAGCAGAGCGATTGCTGAGCGTCTGAAACGCGTTGTCGTCGCGTGTGTCTGGGTTTGAACAAAAATGATGTGGTCGGATCATGACCACAGATTGTGGGGCTTGAATCGATTTCAAAAGTGGCTCCGTGTTGGACGGTCAAAGATTTTGCGACCCAGGGATGAGGCCGCTAGATCGACCATCAGGGTTGCGGTGCGGCCGCGCTCGTCCAAGAACGGATTAAGCTCGACCAGATCCATTGAGGTCATGAGACCGCTGTCGTTAAGCATTTCCATCACCAAATGGGCTTCGCGCACGGTGGCGCCGCCGGGAACAGTTGTGCCAACGGCAGGGGCAACACTCGGGTCAAGGAAATCCACGTCTAGCGAGACATGCAGCATGCCATTTGCCTCTGCGACGCGTTTCAGGAAGGCTGCCAATGGTTTGGCGATGCCGCTTTCGTCGATCTCGCGCATATCGTGGCGATGGATATTGCTGACTTGCAATGCATCACGTTCCGCTTGGTCCACAGAGCGCAAACCAATGATACAGACGTTTTCTTGAGGGACTGGGTTTTCGACTTTTGGAAAGCCTTCAAACCCATCGCGTCCAGTAAAATATGCAACCGGTGTTCCATGCAGGTTGCCGGTATCTGTAGAGGTTGGTGTGTGGTAGTCGCTATGCGCATCCAGCCAAAGTACAAATTGTGGCCTATTTTGTGCGTTAGCAAAGCGGCTCACCCCGGTCACGGACCCGGCAGCTAAGCTGTGATCCCCACCCAGAAAAATTGGAAGTCCATCCTGCATTGCGGCTTCGGCGGCTTCTGCCAAGGCTTCGGTCCAGGCGATTGTTTCAGACCAATAGTGAATTTTCGCATCTGGTGGCGTCATTTGCAGATCGGCACGTTTAACGTTGCCGCGATCCTCAACCTTATGGCCAAGCTCTTCTAGGCTTTCCTTCAACCCAGCGGTGCGATAGGCGTCAGGGCCCATCAAGCACCCGCGACGCCGTTTGCCGGAATCCACCGGTGCGCCCAGTAGAATGCACGTGTGTTTTGTCATTTTTTCAACCTGAATCAAATGTGGTTCACTGTGTTGTTGACAATTTTGCTTGCAAAATGGGTTGATATTTACCCAGCAAATTGTACAAAGCGGAACCTGATTGATCAAAGTGGTTAAAAGAGTTTCCGAAATGGATGATGTCGACCGTAGCCTAATCTCTGCCCTGCGCCATGACGCACGGGCGTCTTTGTCTGATCTTGCTGCAGCGCTTGGGGTGTCGCGCACGACTATTCGAGGGCGGCTGGATCGTTTGAAAGAACGTGGTGACATTGTCGGCTTCAGTGTTGTTCTGAAGGAAGATGTACAGACCGACGCCATCCGCGCGCTGATGATGATTGGGATTGAGGGACGTGGCACGGACCGCATTGCGCGTCAGCTGCGTGGAATGCCGATGGTGAAAGCGGTGCATTCTACAAATGGTCGTTGGGACCTGATTGTGGAGTTGGGTACCGATACTTTGGCCGAGCTTGACGAGATGCTCGCGCAAATTCGTCGGTTTCAGGGTGTGTCGACCAGTGAAACCAGCATTCTTTTGGCGACAAGTAAGCGGTCTTAGTCTTTCTTAACGGCGACCCAAAGCCATCCTGCTGCAAAGGCCAGCGAGGCAATCGCGTTCAGATTGGCCATGGTGAATCCAAACATCTCCCAAGGAATCTCATCACAGCGTACGAGCGGGGCACTCATGATTTGGTTGAACAGCTCATCGGCCTCCAAACCATCGATGGATGTCGAACTGCAGGAACTTGGTCCGTCCCAGAGTTTACGCTCGACCCCAGAATGAAACACTCCGATGCCCGATGTGATCAGCATGGCGGCGGCACCAAGCCACGCGAAAATGCGTGTTTTGAGCGCCAAGGCCAGCGCGCCAATCGCAATGGCTGCGAAATGCGGGTAGCGCTGCCAATAACACATTTTACAGGGCGGGTAGCTCCCGATGTATTGGAACCCCCATGCCGAAAGGATCATGGCGGTTGATGCAAGTGTCAGAAGCAGCGTTGCGGATTGACGGGACATTACATGTACCTCACAGCCATAAACCCACCGAAAAGCACGATGAGAAAGAGGGTGAACATCAGGCCCAGGCGCTTCTCGATAAAGTTGCGGATTGGATCGCCAAATTTCCAAAGCAGCGCGGCAACGATGAAAAAGCGTAGCCCGCGGGCAAGGATGGATGTCGCGATGAACGTTGCGATGGGCATGCCGGTCCAACCCGACATGATGGTGATGACCTTGTAAGGGAAGGGCGTGATGCCTGCTCCTAGAACGGCCCAGAACCCAAAGTCATTAAAGCGTGTGTTGAATTCAGCCATGGCGTCACCTTTGCCGAGGCTTTCCAAAATGGGTTGGCCGATTTGATCGAAGGCAAAGGAGCCGATCGCATAGCCAAGAACACCACCTGCCACAGAAGAGATCATTGCAACCAAGGCGATCAACCAAGCGCGGTGAGGCGCGGCTAAGATCATTGGGATCATCATAATGTCAGGTGGGATTGGGAACATAGAGCTTTCAATGAAGCTGACAAATGCCAGTGCCCAAAGCGCACGCGGATGATCCGCAAGCCGCATCGTCCAATTGTATAGATTCTTGAGCATGCTCACCTCAACTCGTCACAAATGTGAGGTGCGTTACTTCGCCTTCGAGTTCAAGTGAATTTTCCATATGGACGCCTGGTTGTTGTATCTATGTTCGACGATTTGGATATAGATCAGGTGTCGGTTTTTAGGTATAAACCATAGTGGCTTATAAGGTATTTATGATGTTTTACATTATTATAATTTTGTGAGGTTTGGAGTGTAGGTCATTGAAATGTATGTTTCTTCTCCGAATTCACATATCCAGATACTCATTACAGTTAAAGTGACCGATTTAACTTTGATTTAATAGGTTATTTGGAGTTATTCACAGCATACCTGTGGGTGTTTCAAAATGGGACTTAAATACCACCTTGAAGGTATCACCGCATCGGATCGAAACTTTTTTTGGTAAATTTGGGTAAATTGGTGTTTTGCCTCTGGACGCCAATTCGCGGTTTCGTTATTTCGACCGAACGTGCCCAAGTGGCGGAATGGTAGACGCAGGGGATTCAAAATCCCCCGCCGCGAGGCGTGCCGGTTCGAGTCCGGCCTTGGGTACCAATTTATCCGCGGTAAGTTGTTGATGTAGAAGGACTTTGTGTCCTCTTGCATCGGCCTTGCATACACGTTTACCTACACAAATGGGTTAACTGCATGCGGACTTTTACCGTGAAATACGTCTCGAATGACAAACGAACTGGGCACTACGTTTATCGTAGACGCGTTCCTGCGGCATTGGCGGAAGTCATTCAAAAGCGGGAGTTTCTCAAAGTCTTGGGTCGTACTGAAGCTGAGGCGCTCAGCCAGTACAGCCGCTACAATGAGCACATTGAGCATCTTATCGCGTTGGCCAAGCATGGTGTAGTTGGCCTTTCAGAGGCGCAGCAGAGAGCTCAGCTCATCGCACTATTTGAAGAGTGGGGTGCAGACCCATTTGGCCCTGGTCAATCGGAGAACGAGAGATCATGGAGGGAGGTTGCAGCCGAGAGATTGGTTGGTCCCCACCAAAATCCGCGCACGGGCCATTATGAGGGCGTACCAAAGAGCAAAGAAGTGATGGCGAATGCTCTTTTGGGCGGGATGAACAAAGAGGCCCCGGAGCCAACCCTCAGGGATGCCTTTGAGTTTTACCTGGAGGAAAACAAGAAGCCTATTCCTGAGCAGAGGAAGAAGCAGGAACAGCGGCTGAAGCGTGCTGAGAAAAACCTCATCGCGGTGATTGGAGAAGACCTAAGGGTGTCTGAGATCACCAGAGCGCACGCGCGATCCTGGAGGAAAATGAGGGAAACCCAGGGGGTCACAACTTCTACGATCCGCCGAGAGAAGAATGACATCTCAGCCGTAATCAACCTTGCAAACAGTGAGTTGGACGCTGGGTCGAGCAATCCTTTTGTGGGGTTGAAACTCGCTAAGGCTACGACAAGTCGCCTCAAAGAACGTTTTCCATTGCCTCAAGAGGTGATTGATGGAGTCTATGGGGAGTTAAGTAAAAATAAATCTCTCTTGCAAATCTGGACACTAATGGACTTCACGGGTGCTCGACCCGGTGAGATCAGAATGCTTAAGTCCGATGAGATAGTTCTAGATTGCGATGTACCACATATAGAGGTGCGGGAGCGTGATGACAGGACTCTCAAGACACTTTGGTCAGTTCGAAAGATACCCGTTATTAAGGGGGCACTGACAGTGTGTCAGGAGCTTCTTAAAGGGGCAGCGAGCAATGATTACGTGTTTCCCAAGTACGCAAGTGAAGGAGGCCTCGACCGGCTTTCATCGGCGCTTTCGCGGCGCGTCAGGAAGTTTACCAAAGACCCCAAGCATGTGCCCTACAGCCTTCGTCACAACATGCGGGATCGAATGAGACGAGCTGAGGTTAGCATTGAGGTTTCAAACGCCATTGATGGGCGGGCTTACAGTTCCGGCGAAGATGCCTCGTATGGCGGCGAGATTTCATTGGAGCAGAAACAGGATGCGCTAGAGAAAGCTCTAACTGGTTATCCTCGGCGGCCACAATAGTTTCTGGTACAAATTTTCATCAACTTGTTCATGTAAAGCTGTTTAATAACAAATGCTTGTCGTTCTTTTTGGGTGTCGAAGCTGTCGTCTTGCGAGAGTGCGCCGCTCATCTAATTCAAGCTAGAAATTGTTTGAGACAACCAAAAAGCGCTTTTAAGTTGTGGAATCACCTCTTTTACAATCAAGTTGAGCCTATGGACTCAAAGCATTGGAATTGATGGATGTCTTCAGATAGCAAAAGAATGAATTTGGTTGCCCATCGAGTCGTTTATACCGACGATACAAAAGTTACCTTTGAGGAAATTCTTGAACAACTTAAGCAGCAGCTACCAAATCATGAGGATCGTGTTTTCGAAGCTCTGAATTCCACTGACACGTCAATTGCTATTTCTAAGTTCCTCGGTCATCCAAGTAATACTGGCATTGGAGCAGTCATTAGCGCATTTCAAAGAGACGCAGAAATTAGCACGCTCGCATTTAAGGAATCGTCAGAAGAGCTCGGGTTTAATACTCAGCCTGCGGCCGAAGGCGAAGAGTATCTAGATCAAAACTTTTTGCTATTTGCGGTCGAAGATATTGTAATTTCGTGCGGAATTGGCAAACGTAAGTCTTCTCTGGCATCAGCTATTTATCACTTAGCTACACGTGCCGGAATTATACCACATACCACTTCCTTCAATTTCACAAATCTGCCGCGAGGCGACGTCCTTGAGAGTATTCGAACTCATGGCGTTAAAGAAATTGATTTCGACGCAACCGTTTTAATTGGTTCGCTTCCTAGAAGTCTGAAAGGTAACGTACTCAATGCACTGTTTGGTTCCACCAGTATGGGGGACGCCTTGAAACGGCGTAGAGAAAATGTCGCCAAACTCAAGGTAAAAAATAGTAGATTTTGGCAGAGGGCAAAGTTAGGAATAGAAGAACAAGACAAGAACGAATGGCTTAGTGAAGTCGCAGAAGAAGTGGTGAACGATGACGAATTGCACTCGTATACCATCATCCTAAACAACGACACACCTATTAAGAGTGGTACGCTAATGCTGAATAAAGTTGTGGTAGTTGCGAAGGACGGTACTAGTTTTGACGTTCAGCAAGCTCACGCGGAAATGGTGACTTTCTACCGCGAAGTAAAAAGAGGTATGCAGAGCAGTAATGCGTTCTGAGTTAAGAAACTTATTTTGCACTTTGATCGTGCTTGCTCTCGCAATTTGGGTCGGAAGTTACAGCTACACAGCGCCTTTGCCCATTATAAATGCGGCGCAGCTCATCGTGACCTCTGTCAGCGTTATATTTAGCCTTTCTCTCGCGCTCATAACATTTGCAGCGACCCAACCGTCTGAATCTAGCGACGTAATCATAAAGAATGAAACTCGGCGTGGCATTGAGAAAGACATAGCCTGGGAAAACGACCGGACTGTCCTTCGACAGCAGATGGCCGTAACTATTTTTATGCTGACGGTGGTGCTTGGAGTAGTAGTGGTGGCATTTGACAAGCTAGCAGTTGGCTCGCTCTGGTTTTCCATAATAACAGCAGCCTTTGCATTCTTTGCTACGCTGGCAATGGCAATAGCGTTCGCTTTGCCCTTTTCGATTTCTGCAACCATCAGGAGAGATAGGTATTTCCAAGTTTCTACTCGTGGGGATAGTTGACCCGAATGCCTCGCAAGAAACCCGTTCTATGCATCGCCTGAATGCTCGAGCACTTCGATTGCGAAGTCCAATGCATCTACCGTGCTCTGAGCAAACGTTTTGTACTCACTAACGGCGTTGGGCGCGATCCAGTAGCGGGTGGCCGAACTCTTCGATGATAGGTGTTCCGAGATGCTATTGAGACCCTGCATGCTGATCATTGCATTTATCACGACATCAATTTCACCAAGCTCTAAAAGCCCTAGGTCGTTAGCAAGGCCATCTGAATAGATGCCGTTTAACTTTCCAACGGTAAAATGTTTCTGGTCCGGGACATCCGCTTCAGTGTTCTTTTTTAAAGCTCTTGAGTAGTTCCTGAATTCGGCGGCGAGTATGCGACGGAGTTTGATTTGATCCTGTTTCAACTGCCTTTGGTGCTGCAATCGTGATTGACGCGCCGAAGAGCGGATAGACCAAATGACCCCCACAAACCCTACAACCCCAACAATCGTTGTTTGAAACCGTTCCCCCAACTCTACTAATTGTGGGTCTAACAATTCTTTCGCCTCCAATAATCATTTGTAATTTCAGCAGTTTGCTTCCGGAGAACCGAAACCGCAACCAATGATCATGTACAGACCAACAGAACGATGACCAACCAACTGAGAACCTTTGAGGCCCCCGCACTGGGCAACCTGAATTTCACCGTATGGGACCGTGAATGTGCCCCTTGGTTCATCGCCAAGGAAGTGCTGGACGTGCTCGGTCTGAAGGGTACAGGGATAAAAACAATTATCGCGTCTCTAGCGGATGATGAAAAGGATCAAGCCAACTTGAATAACCTTCAAACTTTGAAGGGTATCCGGAGCAACCCAAACCGCTGGTTTGTTTCTGAAAGCGGCCTCTACAAGCTGATCATGCGGTCCAACAAACCGGAAGCTGCTCAGTTCCAAGACTGGGTGACCAAAGTGGTCCTCCCGGCGATCCGTAAGGATGGCGCTTACATCGAAAGTGAGGAGAAACTTGCCACAGGTGAACTAAGCGAGGAAGAGTTTGTCTTCAAAGCTATGGAAATCATGCAAGGGAAGATCGAACGGCTGAAAGCTGCGAACCAAAAGCGCTTTTGCTGGTAGAGTAGGTCCGCTTAAATGTGCAAAGAATTACCAAAATACCATGCGGGAATTTACCGAAAATGCAGACCGAACAGGCAAATTTGTGGGAAGATGATAAGTACGTCTATTTCCCGGAAGAACTATTTGAATACCTCCCGGAGGACTTCCGAAAGGTAGCAGAAACGACAAAACAGCGAGGGATGGACGTACTTCGTGTTGTCGATAAAGACCTACAGGGCCTCATCAAACTCGCAAACGCCGTCCCGACTACAATGAACTTAAGCTACGCGTTTAACAGGTTAAGAACCGCAGAATTCGACGCTAGCATGGAGAGCATTATGGAACAAGAAATGCTGACTTCAGCCTTCATTGTTTCATACGCCAAGCTCTTTGCAAGTGGGAAGGGAGCAACCGGCATCTCAAAGTCGCGAATACCTGCACATCTTCAAGGTGTCCATGAAGACATTATGCAGCTCCGCAACAAACGATACGCACACAATGATGCACACGAGACCATGGGGAGTAGTGTCTCGGTGCAGTTTGAGGATGACTCATTCCATGTAGGAACTCACTTGAATTTTGGGTTCCATGTCGGGGGAAGAGATGAATGGGAGGAATTGGTGCGTTTTGTAAATGCCCATATGCATGAGAGGCTTACAAAAACTCTTAACAAGCTCAAGGAAAAGACAGGTTACGAATGGTCATTCCCTAATGGCCCAGCTCCCGATTGGGTGGGAAACTACGATTGATAGTGACTCCAGGCCAAACACCCAGAGAATTTCTCAGGGAGTAACTTGACCCCAACCCAATGCGGACTCATGCTGAAGCTATTCGGTTTTCTAATTGGAGCCTTTGATGGCTAAAAGGGTTTTTAGTGCGACCTTCAAGGTCATCATTGCATTGAGCTTCGTGTTCATGTTTGGAACAACACTTTTCCTGCTAAATCGCGGGATGTACGGAACAGCTCTGATATTCGGGATCATGTCGTTTGCCCATCTGCATGACCACCGTGGGCTATTCGGGTGACCTTCTCGGACTATTTTTGGGTCAAATTTCTGAGCGGGTATTTCAATAGGTCTCGAAGGCAAATTCCCCCTGTACCCCTACCTGTGGGAGACCGGAGAGACGACCCCACTCATCCTTTTGTGGAACCAGGGGTCTTTTTCAAACTACGCATCGACCGGGTATGTCCTTTGCGGTGACCCCACGGGTGTCTCATTGAGGCAGGCTTCTATTAGTCACTTAGAAGGCTTAGGGCAATTGTCCCACACGAGTTGTCAGGCAATCAATGGGACATGTGTCAATCCTAGGTCTAAGGTCCAATGAGACACGAAGGGCGTGCTTCAGTCATGGTTATGCTGGTAAGACTTTACGACTGTGGCTGATTTGAAAACCGTCTGGTAAAGGTTTGAACGGCTTGGCTGGCGATCTAAAATTGCTTTGGAATTGTCTAAGACTTAGTGGGTCGATCTCCCCAACCACACAGTAATCCAAGATGCCACCCTTCACCCTTAAGAGATCTCTTCTCCAGCTATCTTTGAATGGAGCCCGTATTCGACTGTCCCCAAATCTGCGATTGTTGCACTGAATAACGTAAGCATGAATGTCTAACGCTGCGGACTCAACTAATGCGTTAAATGTCTCAATGTCTTGGTTCCACTCAGGTACAAACAAGGCATCAACTTTTCCTCTCAAGGCCGTTCTATAGCTGATGTTTGTCAACTCACTACAAACAAGAATGGAAAAGCGAAAATCGCCATGTTGAATTATGGGAGGGCTGTCCCATTTGCCCTTTGGGCTAGGTTTCATGGTCAGTCCAGCAATTTTATGAAGCTCGGCTTCCTCATGAAGCGCAGGGCGCTGCTTATCCTGTCGATAGATCATTAAAGATGGAAAGCCTAAACCATCGTGTACTAAAGATGCCCAAACTTGATTTCGAACTGTTGAACGTCGGGCATGAATGTACTCGACACCAGAAATCAAGGAGACACCTCGTCCCTGCAACTTGCGTGCAATTCGAATGAACCAATTGGCGGGCAACGAGAGTTCTGGAAGCACCAAGTAGCGACTAGATTTCGGTTGAGCAATTACCCCATCTACGAGGCGAGCTAGGCGGCTGTAGCGTTCCAGACTTAAATCTTGTTTGCGCTTAACTGATGCTACGAAGCTTTCGTCGTTAGTTTGCCAACTTGAAACGGCTATACCAACCGTTGAAGAGATTTCTTCTGCTGGCAAAACAAGAGTATTGTTCTTGTCAAATGCGGGCATGTTTTTTTCAGGTTTGAAACCCCTCAGCGCAGCAATAATGTTTGTCAGAGTTGATTGCCCCGATTGCGATATGAACCCACTGCTTAGAATATTTAATTCAGCCAAATTGTATGGTCGTGTTGCAAATGCTAATCCATGTGATCTGCCATCAAGTTTCCCCACTTGTCCGGCGAGACCAACTCCTTTCCAAATGCGTTGCGGCAACAGCTCTTCTAGGTTTTGACAAACTTTAAATGTCTTCTTGGCAGGAATTCCACGATTGGAAACTATCTCTGATGGCAAACCTGAAAAACGGAATGGTAAGTGAGCTAAATCAAATGAGAAATACCATGCTTGTAGTGCTTGCCACTCTTTGATCGAAAGCTCCCAGCTAACGTTTTTGCTTGTTACGTGCTTGGGCGCATAACCCTTGATGTAAAGGTCCCATTCTTTTTTTCCCTTAGACGTCAGGCGGGGTGGGAATGCCGCTGCGATGTTCTGTTGCACACAATCAAAAAGCTGTTCTTTCCAGCGGCGGACTATCGACTCTTTATATTTTTTTTCAATTTCAGCTTTATTATCAGAGGCTTTGACTGCGATTTCGCAGTGGGCGGTGACTTGTTCGTATAACTCCTCCAATTCATTCAGCATTTTTCGTAGCTGAAGGAATTCTTCACATGCTACTGCCAATTTGATCACTCGAGGCAAGTAAATTGAGAGCTCAAAAAAATTTGGCAGCACCAGGATGTGTTCTCTAAACGCCCTGAGAAACGCAGTTCGGTGTTCCTGCCAAGCTTCCGGAGACAAATCTCTTTCGAACGCTTCAATGTCACGCAATTTCATTGCAAAAGCCGCGCGTCGTGTTGTCAGTGCATCCGCCTTTCGCAAATTATCTGCAGCCTCTCCATCACTTTGCGTGGCTACCACAAGACTTGAACCAACTTCGCTTGCCTCAGCCGGTAAATTTGGCATTGCCCTCCATTCGCTAGAACGCTCGCGAATTTCGCTGACAATTGCGCTCACAAGAGTTTTGCCGGTGTCGCCGCTCATGACAAAAACTTTGTTTTTTGAGTTTGCGAAGCAAATTCGGCACTCTTGCCCGTTGATTTTTAAGTATTCTGGTTCAAATGAAATATTATTCTTGCCATCGTTCGACCAATCAAGATTTCCGTCCGATCTCGCAAACAGCCAATTCCAAATTTCTGTTGTTGAATTAAATGCTGAGCCATTCTCCATAATTAGAAGAATGTCATCTACGTAACGCCCATAGTAAATTGGTACCACTTGTTCTTCGATAATGCGATCCAAGTCGATCAGCGCAACATTCGCAACGATGGCTGAAGCTGGCAATCCAACAGGAAGGCCTTTTTTTATAGGCGTCGTTTTTGCCCAAGCTTGCAATGCTCGTATGAATAGCCGATGCAGCTTTTCTTCGTCATCATTTAGCTCAATGTTAAGTGTGTCTGAGATGAAAGACTGCTCCAGCATGAAGCCAGGATTAAGCTCGTGATAGAATGACGAAACATCCGCTGTTATCGCAATTATCTGCTTATCCTTGGCAAGAGCATCCTGCATCGCGGCAATCCCGTTGTCTCGCCAGTCTCGAAAGGGTTTTAGGTAAGGTTTAAAAGATCCCAATGAATCAGGGTTCAGCTCTCGTTTTTTTTCGCCGCGTCGCAGTCGATTTCCATAAGCACAGTCAGTTAACTTACCATCGAACTTATGCCCAACCTTTTGAATCCAAAGTGTGGAGAGTACGTGCATTTCCATGGAGCACTGACCCATAATTCGGAATTCGGCTTTGGGTCGAGCCAGATTTCCCTCGTGGTCCAGACTTGAACAAAGGTGTTTCCACTCTTCGGTAGGAGAAGAAAAAATTAGGCCATTTCCGTCGTCGGACTGCAGTTCGGTTATGTGAGAAATGTCTACGGATTTAGGGGCAACCGTCCAAGTTCCCACCCAATCCTGCGAGGTCACCCAGGATTCATCAACACCCTGAATCTTGCTCTGCAGTTTCTGCAAGTTATCGTAAAGATGTTCTTCAAAATTCGCCAAAGAGTCCAAACTTGGGTGCGAAGAATAGTAAAGGTCAACTTTAGCTTTTCGAAATGCGATACCTAGATCTTTAAGCGTAACCATATGCTTGCCTCAAATTCAAAGCTTCAATTTAAGATTGAATACGGGAACCTGGATTTCTTTGAAAGGGTGTTGTGGCCATTTAAGGTGAGCTACAGTTCGCAAGGGCTATCAATAGAGTTTTTCGTTTGTGTTTGATTGAGACCGATAGGGTATACCGCATCGTACATTAATTAGGTTGCGGTATAAGAGTACGTAAGAGTTGATTTATTTAAACGGACAAATTAGCTATCGGACATTGCCTTAACGTACGCCCGAGGACCCAATGACCAAGACATTATTATATGCACGTGTCTCAACAAGCGAGCAGACCCTGGAACACCAACGCACCCAAGCCGAGGCGGCAGGGTTCAAGATTGATGAGGTTGTTGCTGATCACGGTGTGTCAGGGGTGAGCACAAAATTGTCTGAACGGGCTGAGGGCAAACGCCTCTATGACAAACTACGCGATGGTGACACCCTAGTGGTTCGCTGGGTGGACCGGCTTGGGCGTAACTACCAGGACGTCACCGAGACTATCCGGCATTTCATGAACCAGGGCGTCGTCATTCGAACCGTGATCAACAACCTGACCTTCGACGGTTCCACCAAGGATCCCATGCAAAAAGCTGTTCGGGATGCCTTGATTGCGTTCATGGCGGCGACTGCCCAAGCACAAGCGGAGGCGACAAAGGAGGCCCAGCAGGCAGGTATCGAAGCGGCGAAGGCTGATAGGTCAAAGTACAGAGGCAAGAAACCCAGTTTCACGCGACAGCAATATGAAGTTGTCTGCCAGATGTTGGCCGATGGCGAGGGTCCCAGCGCAATTGTTAACGCGACAGACCCAGCATTGAACAATGAGATGGTTGGGCCTAGCGCGAACAAGCTGAGCCGCCAAACCGTGATCAGAATTAGGAACGACCCGCAGGGTTCAGATCAAGCTCTGGAGCGATGGGGGCTCTGAAATCGTGGCGGGGTCGAACAGTTTTTTGGCCTTTCCTGTCTCATCTGTTTTGCGTTGAAAGGAACGAGTTTTTCGCAGGCTGGCCAATAAGGTTGCTGTATTAGATGAAGCCGTTCTGGCCTCGTCCCCTTGTCACAACAATGAGATGGAGCACCCCCACATGACCAACACCAAAGCAACCCACCCGACCGCCCGCATGTTCTTCACAGATGGCAGCAGCCACGGTAACCCCGGCAAGAGCGGCTGGGCCAATGTTGAAGCACTCCCTGATGGCACGCTTGTCGAGCGCTCAGGGCACCTGCCACACGCCACCAACAACATCGCGGAACTCTCCGCCATTAAAGATGTCATCATGCGCACACCTGAAGGCACCGGGGTCCACATCGTGTCGGACAGCATGTATTGCATCCAAGCACTGACGGACTGGTTGCCTAACAAGTGGAAAGGCAACGGGTTCCGCACCGCCAAGGGCAAACCCATCGAGAACCGCGATCTCATCCTGGAAATTGATGCCCTGATGCAACCTCGCGAAATCACCTTTGAACACGTGAAAGCCCACAGCGGTCACCCGGCGAATGAACGTGCGGACGCCCTGGCAAACAATGCGGCGCTTTGTATGGAAATCGGACAGTGAGAGGACAAAACGTCCACAAGGTCCAGGCAGGTGACCGGGAGAACCTACTGCTGGGGTTCTAAGACTAGAAGCAAATCAGAAGGCCATAGAGGGGACCCCAAGGGGTCTCCTTTTCTTTTTGTAACTCAGTAAAGTGAAGACGAATGGAATACTTCAAAGAGATCATTGATCCTTCCACAGGTGAAGTGACGAATATCAGTCTTGGCGACTGGATCACGATCAGTGAAATGGGAAAACGATTTGGTGCTGGCCCTAAGCAGACCAGAGCCGTTCTGATCGAGATGGGCTTTATGTTCGTCGCCATTGGCGAGCACAAAAATAGGACCCGAATAATGCCATGGGTCGAGAAGAAGGGTTGGGGACGCCAGAACAAGCCAAAGAATGGCTTTGAGTTCGATGTCATAAATGAAGATGCTCAAAAATGGATCGCACAAAGGTGGGTGAAAGCTCAATCCTCCATCAATGAACTTCCTAAAGATGCACTAATAGCGAAGGAGGGTCTGGAGCTCTTCATTCGAGATAGAGACAATCCTGATGATATGGATACCCGTGGTCAGGTGAAATGGCTCATGGAACACTTCCCACTTCTGATGCAAGTGGACATAGCAAAAATCGTCAGTGTTTCGAAACAAAGGGTCTCTAAGATCGTTTCGTCTTTTGAAGATGAGATGAGTGAGGAGAAAAGAATGAGGATGGCAATCTGAAGTCAGGGGTCTTCCCTAATAGCCCTTTATGGGCGTCCATGCGGGTCACCCTGGAGGTATATATTACGCATAAGGTCAACACCTGAGAGACAAGACTTCTGCCGAAGCTTGGGCGACAATTATCAGTGCCGACTGGAGGCTTGCCGTTCCGGTCACCTTCACGATCTGTTCGATACCCGAGCGGGATTTTCTAGGGAAGCCTGGAGGTCCCGCCTGGTTTCGCGAGCGGCTATTAATTTTTTTCTTCGACCCACTTCTGGGAACGTCCCACATCCGGGAAACCGCTATGTGACTCTTTTCTCTGCCAGATCAGGCGTTTCGTTGGCGACGGAATTCAAACCACTTTTGGGGTGCTTTCAAATGTTGTTTTATTGTTTAAAAACAATTGATTGAATTAATTTGTTGATGTGATGCTCAAGCCTCAAAGAGGCTGTTTTGAAGGAAAAATCTCGATGAGATTTGGAAAGTACTTATTCACAATTATGCGGATGCACCGGTTGGATGGTGAGCCGTGGCTCTACGTACTGGAGGGTGCGTCTAAGACCTGGGAGTTTACTGAGGCCCGTATAGGATCGTTCCTCGTCATTCTTGAGAAACCTAAACAAGTAAACAAAAGCGCGATTTTAGCGGAGTGAACCCACATGGAAATGAAGATCGGAAAATATGAGCTTTCTTGCTTCTTTCAGCCCAAATGGCCTGACGACTCTCACTTCTATGCCTGGCGACTTTCGAGCCAACTAACTGACTGGATTGAGATAAGGATTTGGGTCCTGAAGGTTTTCATCGAGTGGAAAACTGAATGCGCTGGCGAGGCGTGAGAGCAAAACCATACAGGGGGCGGCGTCAAGAGATGCCGCTCTATGCCTTTTTGAAGATCGGTTGTTTGACCCGATTTGCATACACAATTGACCACACACTTGAGATAGAGTACCCCTTAAGTGTCTATAATTTATAGGTAAAAATGCGTGTGGGGCTCCGGCCTTGGGTACCACTATGCACGTGCAAAACGAGCGGCCATTGGCCGCTCTTTTTGTTTTAAAGCTCTTAGCGTGTTTGCTTATAAAGCTTTACTTCATGCTTCAGTGCGACACGACGGGCGGACGTAAAGACGGCGTCTGGTGTTGACTGTAGTTCTGGGAAGAGTTCGAAAATCTCTGCACGCTGCGCCGTTTCCAAACCTACGAGTGCCATTTGACCGGGCTGAAAGCTTTCAGACCAAATGTGATCTGAGTTCACGATTTCATGGCTGTCAAACATGAAATGGACATAGCTGATTGCGGTGTTTTCATCGCGTGTGATGCCCGGCATTCCCACCAGATGCTTGGCGGCTGCCAAGACCTCGGATTCGCCCAACATCAGTTCGACTTTTGCATCAGCGATCATCAGTCGGTGGTTCGGGCTGACAACCATTGTGCGATTTGGCATGTCAGGCCCAAAGGTGTCGCGTTCGATGCGCACACCGCGCAGGTGAGGGCTAAGTGCCAGATCAGTTGAGGTTAGGTCACGACGTCCGACCCAGCGAATGGGTTGATAGCCATGATCGCGGGTTTGTACGAGGTCTCCGATCTGCAGGTCCTCGACCGCAGCCATGCCTTGGTCAGTCATGATCTGCGTGCCGGGCGTAAAACAGGGCACGATGTGTTCGATGTCTTTGAAATTCGCGGTTCCGGTGACATTGCCGGAGTCGTCTAAAAATTCGATGGTGCCGGATGTGGGATCAAGCGGGTCGTAAACAACACGGTGATCACCCAGGGCAGAGAGGTTCAGCGTATCATCGCCTCCGTCTCCATAGATGTAGTCACCAGCCGTCACTCCGACAAAGGTATCGTCGCCTTCGCCGCCATACATGGTGTCAGCGCCTTCACCACCAATCAACGTGTCGTTGCCAGCGGCCCCAAAGAGTGTGTCGCTGCCTGTGCCGCCATCGATCATGTCATGGCCTGCGCCTGCATCAACGAGGTCATTGCCTTCGCCTGCGAGAACATGATCATCATTGCCGGTCGCACCGGGAAGAGCCGCGTCGTCGCCGTCGATGAAATCACCATCGGCATCCAGGTATTCCGGCATCATGATGTCATCGCCATCTGTGCCCGTCACATAACCATCAGGCGCTTCAGGAATGCCCATGGTTTCGAGCACTGCCGGGTCAGATAGATCATCCGCGGCAACACCCTCCAACGTCAGGGATTCTCCGCCTGGGAAAGTGAGAACCGCGTTCCCTTCGCCATCTTCTGAGATAGTCACATCGCGGGTTGTGATGCCGCGCGCGCCGAAATCATAACTCAAGCCGGTCACGTCCAGCATATCGCCAGCGGTATAAGTGCCATCGCCATTGTCAGTGGGCAGGGTAAAGCCAATAACCCGATCCGCACCCGATCCATCAGCAAGAATCAGAGTATCCTGACCTTGGGAGAGTTGAATGTTTTCAATGGCTTCGTAGGTGGCCGTATCCGTGCCGTCAGAAACGCTGCCGTTCCCTGCGGTCACTTGGGTCAAATCAATGGTCAGATCATCGGTGACATTGCTTAGATCCAGCGTGTCCCCATTCACTTCGTCCTGGTTTTCCGCAGAAATTGTATCGTTGCCAAAACCGTTTTCTAAAACGAATGTGTCATCGCCAAAGCCACCCCAAAGGTAGTCATCGCCTTCACCAGCGCCGCCAGAGTGGAGCGTGTCATTGCCATAGCTGCCGCGGATGAAGTCATCTCCGGCACCGCCATCCAGCACGTCGTCGCCGTAATCGCCATTTGCCGTATCGTTGCCGGCACCGCCTTCAAACGTGTCATTGCCAGAACTGAGTTCAGCTATGTCGGCACCTTCGCCGCCCAGAACATGGTCGTTCCCACCGCCTGCGTTGATGGTGTCATCACCACCGCCCGCATGAATGACGTCGTCGGCATCAGAAGGCGCTTCGCCATCCGGGTCGTCTAAGAATGCGCCGTCGATCAGTTCTCCGGCTGCAGTGCCTTCGATGATCCCATCAGGCGCGCGTGTCATACTGATGTCAGACATGCCCATGATGCCGGTGCTTGCTGCGTCGGCACCCGGTTCAAAAATCACCTGCAAAGAGGTGATAGGACCGGGGATGGACACAATTACAGAGCCCGCGCCATCAGTGGCTGTACCTGTGGCGTCCGTGCCAATCGATTCAACTGAGTTGCCGGAGGTTTCGTGAAAACCTGCATCGGCAGTAAATGTGACAGGAAAGACGTTGCCTTCGGCATCGGTTGCCAAAATGGTTACGCGTTCGTCCCATTGGTCGTCAAAGCCGTCGATATCATAAAGCGTAAACGAGACGTCTTGTACCGGAGAAGCAAAAGCCATTTCCGTTGTGACAGGGTTCTCAAGGTTTTCGACCCATAATGCTTCAACGGCCGGTTCGCCACGCGTGTCGACGGTGGCTGTTGCGCCATCTGTATTGGTGTTGGTTTGAATGCTGACGTCAATCGCCGCATCACCTGTGCCAAGGGTCACGTCGCCATTGGCGGCGGCGCTGGTCCAATCAAGAGTGGTTGAAGTGGGCATTTGAATATGTGCTCGTTTTACTAATTTGTGCGTCTACGCGCTTTATGTTCAGCACAGGTTATTCGCGCAGAAACGGGCGTGACTGTGAAGGCATTGAGGCAATTTTACGTAAAAATATTCCCGAAATGTGGCAGCGTAGAGAATTGTTTTAAAACGCAAAATTTTGCGAATTCTGCCCCATTCCAGCCTTGATCTCTGCCTAGACCATCCTCATTGACGATGCCTGCAGAAGCGGCCGTCTTAAAGAAATTTAAAAGGCTGTCCATGAGAGTTCGAGTAGTGAACCGTCGAGTTGCGGATGAGGGCGTAGTTGCGTCTATGGCATCGGCACGTGGTGACAATATTTTCCATCAGATTTCCGATATTGCGGCACCGCGCGCGGTTTCCCCACGTCTTGAAGAACGGCCAACGGCTCAGATTCTGCGCCCGTCGGTATTCTCTGCGCATCGTAAAGAACGTATTCGCAAAGATTCCCCAGCACAGCTGCGTGGCGTGGCATGCGCCGGGGCAGGTGCCATGGTGATCACTCGTGGAGGTGCCAAGCCAATCGAGGCGCTGGCGCAGGGTGATATGCTTTTAACGCGTGACAATGGGTTTCAGCCGCTCCTGTGGCAGAAATCGATCCGCAAGGCGTCAGCGACTCCGATGACAGTTGAAATCGAAATGGACGCGATGGGATCAGGTATCCCTGGGTCCGCGGTACATGTGTCTGGACGCCAAGGTGTTCTTTTGACCTGTCCTGAAGTGCAAGAAAAATTCGGTACAGCTGAAATTCTCGTGCGGGCAGGGGATCTGCTGCATTTGGAAGGTGTGTGTGAAGTTCAGGCTGATTTGGGCGGCGTTGCGTTGATGATGGCTCGTCATGAGTTGATCAATGTGAATGGGCTTTGGATCGACAGTTTTGTCCCAGATGCTGAATCTCGCAAAAACCTGACCGAAGAAGACAGTTCTAACATTGCACGCCTTGTGCCGGGCCTGAACGATCTTCCACTGGAGCGCAGCTACCCAACCGCCCGTCAGGTGCTTAACCACAGCTTTGCGCGGCAGTTGATGCGTTGTTCTGACACGAAGGCGTGAAGCCGCTCATCTCTGGACTGTGATAAACTGGGCCCATGAAATATCATCGGCGCAGTTTAATACTTTCCGCGATCAGCTTTGGTTTGGCACACGCAGCGCATGTCGCCCAAGCGGCGGCTGTTCGTTACCGGCTTGATAAAGACAAAAGCCGCGTACGATTTCAGTTCAAATTTAATGGCGCTGCCGGTGCGGGTTTTATACCGATCGAAGACGCGAATGTTTCGCTGGATTTAAATCAGGTCCACCGTTCATCGGTTGATGTCACGCTTTCGATCAAAAAAGCGCGTACAGGGGATGTGTTCGCCACCACAGCTATGAAAAGCGCTGAGGTTTTGAATGCAAATCAATTTCCAACCGCGAGATTTGTCAGTCGCAATATCAAGCAACAGGGGCAAATGGTTGAGATCCTTGGTGATCTGACACTGCGTGGCGTCACGCGCCCCGTCAGCGTCGACGCTCGTATTATTCGCGAACCCGATGCCCCAAAGGATAATTCGAGGTTGGTTTTAGAAATCACAGGAGCGGTGAACCGGTCGACCTTTGGGGCAACCGGTTACTCAAATCTGGTTGGTGACCAAATTGATCTGAAGTTCTACGTTTGGATCAACCGCGCTGCAGGCTAAGCGGATCAAGCGGTCGCATTTTAAGTTTGGTAATCCGGTTGTCCTGACGGTCCATAATTTCAAAGCGGAACCCGTGGAAGGCAAACACCTGTCCCACAACCGGGATGGTTTGGGCCTCGTGAATGACAAGACCAGCTACCGTGTTGGCCTCTTCATCCGGTAGGTTCCAGTCGCTCGCGCGATTGAGGTCACGGATGGTCATCGCGCCATCGATCAAGAATTGCCCGTCTTCGCTTTGACGGATTTGATGTTCTGCGGCCGGATCAAACTCATCGGTGATTTCACCAACGATTTCTTCCAGAATATCTTCCAGCGTGATCAAACCGCGCAGCGCGCCGTATTCGTCGACCACCAAGGCAAAGTGGCTGCGACGCTTGAGGAATTGGCGCATCTGATCGTCGAGCGACGTGGTGTCTGGCACAAAGTACGGGGTTTTCGCGACAGACGAGAGGTTGAATTTGCCAAGGCCACTCGTTTCGCTGCCATCGCCTTCTGAATGCATTTCGCGCAGCAAGTCTTTGGCGTGGATCACACCGATGATGTTTTCCGGATCCTCTTTATAGACGGGCAGGCGGGTGTAGTTGCTTTTCAGACATTGGCGCACGATGTCTGCTGGCGGATCGTCGGCATCGATCATCTCAATGCCAGAACGGTGCAGCATGATCTCTTCGACTGTTCGCTCGCTGAGATCAAGCGCGCCCAGAATACGGTCACGATCTTCCTTTTCCACGATGCCTTCGGAGTGGCCCAGTTGGATCGCCCCGGCGATCTCCTCGCGCACAGCCAAGATTTGGCTGTCCGGATCGATGCGGACACCAAAAAGGCGCAGCACAAGGCGTACCAAGACGCGCACGAAGGCTACAATTGGAGCAAAGAGGGTGACCACAAGACCAATGACACCAGCAACGCGAGAGGCCGCAGATTCCGGCGCCGTGATGGCATAGGTTTTAGGAAGAACTTCAGCAAAGATCAGAACCAACAGGGTCATGACCAGGGTTGCCAGGGCCACGCCGCTTTCGCCGAATAGGCGGGTAAAGAGCGCTGTCGCCAATGATGTGGCGAGGATATTCACGAGGTTGTTGCCCAAGAGAACAGAGCCGATCAGTCGTTCGCTGTCTTCGGTGATCTGCAAAGCACGTGTCGCGCCTTTGTTGCCCCTGTCGGCCTGCGTGCGCAGCTTGCCTCGGCTTGCCGCAGTCAGCGCTGTTTCACTGCCTGAAAAAAAGGCAGAGAACATCAATAGCACAACAATTGCGCCTGCGGTGACCCAGAAGGCGGTGTCCAATGTCAGACTTGTGACTTCCATCAGTGAATTTATCCCCTTATCTGCTGGTGTTATGGGGCGCAGCGGACGCGCATTCAAGGAAAAGCGCAATGTATATATTGGATCTTGGCAGGTTAGACACACCGGTTTTGCTGTTTGGTGGGCCATATTCGAACCTTCAGGCCAGCCAGGCCCTGCTTAAATTTGCAAAAGAGAATGGGTTTAAACCCGAACGTGTCATCTGCACGGGTGATTTGGTGGCCTATTGTGCGCGCCCTGCTGAAACAGTGGCTCTGTGGCGCGAATTTGGCTGTGCGATCTTGGAAGGCAATTGTGAGCAACAATTGGCAGACTATGCGATGGATTGTGGTTGTGGCTTTGAAAGCGGCACCACCTGCGATTTGCTTTCTGCCGGTTGGTTTACTCATGCGGATCAGCAGATTGATGCGGCGACTCGTGAATGGATGGGAACACTGCCTGCGATGATGCGGTTTGAACATCATGGCAAGATCTATGCTGTGGTGCACGGTGGCGCGACGGCGAACAATCGCTTTCTTTGGCCGGTATCCGCAGGTGCAGATTTTATGGAAGAGTTTCAAGCCATTGAAGCACAGATTGGACCTGTTGATGCCGTCATTTCTGGCCATAGTGGGATCGCTTTTGAAAAGCAGATCGGCGCCAAGACCTGGATCAATGCGGGCGCAATTGGATTGCCGCGTAACGATACGAACCTCGATACGGAATTTGCGGTTTTAGACGGCTCCAGCGTCACTTTTCATCGACTTGCTTATGATTGGCAGGGCGCACTCAGAGATATGCAAGCCGCGGGGCTTACACAGGGATACCATGACACCCTGAAAACAGGGCTCTGGCCATCCGAAGATGTTTTGCCGATGGAAATGCGTCGTCGCAAATCCTAGCGAGGATATCCTGATCAGGAGATCAGCCTGCCTCACTCAGAGGGTGGCTTTCCAGCACTAAGGATTTCAACCGTTCATCCAGCACATGGGTGTAGATTTCGGTGGTCGCAACATCTGCGTGCCCTAGAAGGGTTTGGATCGAGCGCAGATCCGCGCCGTTGGCCAATAGATGTGTCGCAAAGGCGTGGCGCAATGTGTGCGGGGTCACCTTGTCTGGATTGACGCCACTGGCGACTGCGAATTCCTTGATCATGGCGTAAAACCGGTGTCGCGTTAGATGGCCCAGCTTGCCGCGACTTGGGAATAGAAATGAAGAGGCAGCTTTGCCTTTGCGTTGGCTTTCTTCTTCATTGGCATCCCGGATCTCCAGCCACGCCACCAAAGCGGCGCGCGCTGGACTGCTTAAGGGCACCATCCGCTCTTTGCCACCTTTGCCTTTGATCAGCAGCATGCGTGGATCACCACGGCTGGCTGAAACTGGCATCGATACCAATTCAGATACGCGCATGCCTGTCGCGTAAAGCAGTTCCATCAGACAGATATTGCGCGTGCGTTCGTTTTTATTGCGGCCAGAAAGCCGAGCCGCTTCGATCAGCTTGTCTACTTCTTCGACTTCAAGCGTTTTTGGCAGACGTTTGTCCAGCCCTGGGCCTTTGATCTGAATGGCTGGGTTTGTATCCCGCCAACCTTCTTCAAAGGCAAATCGATAGAGTTGTTTGATCGCCGACAGACGCCGTGCACGTGTGGATTTCGCCAATCCTTGATTGTCGCAATACACCAAATAGTCTTCGATATCTTCGCGATTAAGTTGCGAGAATACCTGCCCACGGGTTTCGGTCCACTCGGAAAATCCCTTTAGGTCGCGCGCATAGGCCATCTGGGTATTGTTCGATGCGCCGAGCTCTGCTGCCTGTGCTTCCAGGAAGGTTGAAATCCACGTTAGGTTACTCATTAAAATCCACGCTCCAGTAATAAAACTTGTAGTGCTGCTTGCCGCGCCGTGTCTTCTAATCCCACGGCCCGAAATGTTGCTAATGCATTGGTTAAGGCGCGAAGATCACCCGCCGCACCCTGTTGAAATGAAATCATTGCAAGCAGGATTACTTCACCTAACTGGCCTCTGGCAAGTCTGTTGGACCAGACCTGCGGTACACCGGCACCATGAAAGGAATTTGCAACTGAAAGGCGAGTTGGATCGGCGGATCGACGTGGGGGTTGGCCCATGGCCAAACCCGCTAGAAAATCACGCGGTCCAGAGCGCGCTGCGATCTCGTAGGATTCAGACAAAAGGCGAATTTCACGGGCAAGGGTACCTGCAACGGACCCCTGCGGCAGGTCTTTTAGGGCATCGCCGTAAAACCGTGCAAACGGGACTTCCAGATGGGCGCCTTTCATAGCAGCCCAGGCATTTGGCAAAGTCGCAGCTGTTTTATCTGCGTCTTGTTGTGTCAGAGCGGACTGGAAGGCCTGCACAGCGGCCACCCGATCCCAGATGGTGCCAGACGCTGCGGGTTTGCGTTCAAGGTAAAGGCCAAAAAGGCGGTTTTCCGTCAATGCACCCACGCGCGCCAAACGCTCTGCGGCCTCAAGCTGGGTTTTCCAGCCAATATTGTCGCGCAAGTCCGCATGGGCGTACCCACGGGGCAAAAGCCGCGTTGGTTGGGTTTCACCAATTGATTCCAGCAAGCGAAACTGAAGTGGATCGGGATCGGTCACCGTGATGAGCAGCGGTTCTTCGGCAAAGAGTTCAGGATCAAGGAATCTGAGCAACAGAGCGTCTTCTGCAGGCGAGACGAGTTTTAGCAGTTTAGCCGTGTTCAGCGTGATGACTGCCGTGTCCCAGTTCCCGGCGCGCGCGTGACAAAAGACTCGCGCAGCATAGCTTGGTGCAAGGTGTGGAGCCGAATTCAGCACATCGCAGGCCTGCGCCTCTTCGCCAATCAGAAGGGAAACCTCGAACCACCGTTCAAAAAGATCGGCGCGATCAGGCGTTGCGCGCGCTAATAAAGCATTGGCTTGCTCGATTGCCCCAAGCGCGACGAGCTTATCCACCCGTGCCAATAGAAGCGCATCGGTGCCATCAGCATTGGCAGGCGGGTTGGCCTCAGCCAACAGGAGTGTGTAGAGCAGGGCTTGTATGGCCGGCAGACCCTCGTCGGGCATATCGGCGATCAAATTGGCCAAGGCATGCGCGCTGCTTTCTTGCCATAGCGCATTAGGCAACCCAGTTACGCGGCTTGGCAAAAGTCCCACCGCTTCGCGCCCGGATGCCTCCAATTCGCTGACATCTACGTCAGGTGTATTGCCGCCTTCTGCGACAGGGGGTTCCGGATTAATATCTATCGTGACCGTAGGTGTTTGCGTCAGCCAATCAATGGCTGACAAAGGCGTTTCGTCCTGACCAAGGGTCAGGTTTGGCGCAAAAAGCGCGGCGCTGGCCACAAGGTAGCCAGCCATGCTGCGCTTATTGAACATCCAAAGGTACCGACTCGCGAATCTCCTTTTGGGGGGCAGAAAAATCTGCCCCAAACATCGGCCCGAGATACGCAAAACCAATTAAACCAATGGCCGATAGTACGATTAGGAAAAACAATGCTCTGATGAGTTTGCCCATTTCTTTCCTGCTGCTGCTTCAGTTTTTGACTGCTGTTTTCAACTTTATAACTGGCCTTTTCGTCAATATCACGTCATTCAATGCCAAATGGCGGATTTTGGCCGGAAAATTGGCCCGACGCCCCGAAAAATTTGGGCAGTTGCATATGAAACTGAAGAAAACAGTTGTCATGGTTGGGATGATGGGGGCGGGGAAAACCGCCGTTGGGCGCGCTTTGGCTGCGAAGCTCGATGTTCCCTTCTTAGATTCCGACGCCGAAATCGTAAAAGCTGCCAATATGTCGATTGCGGAGATTTTTGCCCGCGACGGCGAAGCGTTCTTCCGCACCAAAGAAACGCAGGTCATTGATCGGTTGCTTGATGAAGAACGCGGTATTCTTTCAACCGGCGGCGGTGCCTTTTTGGCGGATGGCAACCGTGACTTGATCACACAAAAAGGTGTGTCCGTTTGGTTAGACGCCGACCTTGATCTGCTTTGGCAGCGGGTACGCCACAAAGACACGCGCCCATTGTTACGCACAGCCAATCCGCGACAAACCCTATCTGACATTTACGATGCCCGTGTGCCGATCTATGCCAAGGCAGACCTGTCGGTGAAGTCGGATGCTAAATATTCAATCGAAGACATGGCGGAGCGTGTGTTTCAAGCGCTGTTGACCCGTCCTGATGTATTGGAGGCTTGATCCATGAGCGCTATGGAAACCGTACATGTTGGCCTGGGTGATCGTGCCTATGATATCCACATCGGTCAGGGGCTTTTACCACGCGCAGGCGAGCTGATCCGTCAGATCAGCGACCGCAAGCGCATGATGATCGTGACCGAAGAAAACGTCGCAGCGCTGCATTTGCAAAGCCTGCAAGACGGATTGGCCTCGGCTGGTATCGAAAGCGATGCGCTGGTTCTGCCGGCGGGTGAAAGCACCAAAAGCTGGCCGTACTTTGAGCAAACTGTCGAATGGCTTCTGGCCCAAAAGGTCGAGCGCAAAGATTTGGTGATTGCCCTTGGCGGTGGTGTCATTGGTGATTTGACGGGCTTCGCTGCGGCAACGATGCGCCGCGGCGTCGGGTTTGTGCAAATCCCAACGTCTTTGCTGGCGCAGGTCGACAGCTCGGTTGGCGGCAAAACCGGGATCAACGCCCCTCAGGGCAAGAACCTGATCGGCGCATTCCATCAACCTTCTTTGGTTTTGGCAGATGTGGATGTGCTGGGTACGATGACACAGCGCGATCTTCTGTCAGGCTACGGCGAAGTCGTGAAATACGGCATGCTCGGGGATGCGGCTTTCTTTGAATGGCTTGAAGACAACGGCCCCAAACTCGCAGCTGGTGATGTGGCTGCAAGAATTGCTGCGGTGAAGCGCTCTTGCGAAATGAAGGCTGACATCGTTGAGCGGGATGAGACCGAGCAGGGCGATCGCGCGCTTCTCAACCTTGGTCATACTTTCTGTCACGCGCTGGAAGCAGCGACCGGATATGGTGATCGTTTGTTGCATGGTGAAGGCGTGGCGATTGGCTGTGCTTTGGCGTTTGAGCTGTCGGCGCGCCTTGGCCTTTGTAGCCAAGAAGACCCCAGCCGCGTGCGGGCGCATTTGAAAGCCATGGGTATGAAAGTTGATCTGGCGGATATTGAAGGCGCACTGCCTTCCGCTGAGGCTCTTGTTGATCTGATGGGGCAGGACAAAAAAGTGGTCGACGGTCAACTCCGCTTCATTCTGGCGCGTGGCATTGGCGAGGCCTTTGTCACTGCAGATGTGCCACGTGATGTCGTTGTGCAGGTGCTCAAAGACGGACTGCCTTTATAGCGCGCCTAGCGAAATTCTTAGAACCATTTCTTAGGAAAACGAAGGAGATCACGTGACGACCCAGGTGCTTTCTCCGACTGTTCTGCGTGGGGTTGTCTTGATTGTCATCACTGCCCTGCTGATTTCGCTGCAGGATCTGACATTTAAGCTGTTCAGCGGGAACATGTCGTTGTGGCAGATTTTTGCACTCCGCGGGATCATAGCGCTGCCGCTTCTTATGTTGGTTGCCAGATATCAGAGACAATTGCGCGATGTGCTGCTTGGGGCCTACGCGCCTTGGGCGCTCATGCGTACGCTGTGTATGACGCTGGCCTTTGCAATCTTCTATGGGGCGCTGCCCTTTATCAGCCTGGCCACGGCTGGAGCAGGAATCTATTTAGCGCCAATCTTTGTCGCTCTCATTACAGTTTTTGTCGTCAAAGAACCGCTGCACCCCTTAGGCTGGCTTGGGGTGTGTCTGGGCTTTTTAGGGGTAGTTGTGTTGCTGCGCCCGGGCTCTGATGCTTTCACGGTTTTCGCGGCCCTACCGCTTGCCAGCGCGGTCTTCTATGCACTTGCGATTGTGATTACGCGGACCCGCTGCCAGGGCGTACCTGCCGAAGCGCTGGCCTTATCGTTCAATGCGTCTTTGATGCTTGCTGGATTTGTTGTCAGCTTGGTTTTTGCTGTTTGGCCGCCCACGGGTGCACTCGCCGAGAATTACCCGTTCTTGTTTGGTCTGTGGTCTGATGTACAGGCTGTGGATTGGACCGCCCTTATAGGTTTGGCAGTGTTCGCCGCACTGATTGGTGTTTTGCTGGCCAAAGCCTATCAAATCGCGCCGCCGACCACGATTGCGACCTTTGAATACAGCTATATCGTTTTTGTGGTGATCTGGGACGTCTTGTTCTTCGGCGTCGCGCTCACCAGTTCATCGCTGCTTGGCATCGCCATGATCATCGGGGCTGGATTGTTGGTTATGCAGCGCCGTAGCGCTTCAGGCTAGCTACGCCTTGTATTCTCGCCATCAGCCTTGAATGTGTTTTAGCTCGGCGGTGGCAGAAGTCAAAAATTTGGCCGCGTCGCGATTGCTCGTCAGATGGAAAGCCGCTTTGTTAACCTTTGCCAATTCATAGAATTTCGCACAATTCCGACGCGCGCTGCGCCTTGTGTCCCAAATCCATTTCAGGAATTCAAAACTGAACTGCTCGGGGCATCCTTCAGGCAGATCTGGCCGAGTTTTACCGTACCTTGTCACTGTGCGCTTAAGGACTCGCCAATACCGTTTTCCCAAGGGGACATCGATCCAGATCAGCGTGTCGCAACGCGCGAGCCGATCTGGCCAAGTGACTGAATGTCCGCCTTCGAAAATCCATCGGTCTTTGGCGTGAACTTCCAAGCACAGCCGGGTCTTTTCTTCGCGCGAGCGTTCCTGCCAACCGGGCATCCAATGGATCATATCGATGTGATGGACGGGCAAGCCCGTACGCGCGCCCAGCGCCCGGGCAAGAGTGGATTTGCCAGACCCTGGTTGGCCGATGATCATAACGCGTTGCATAAAAAAGGCCTGCAAAATAGAAAAACCCCGCCGGAGCGGGGTCTTTTAAACACTGGTAATGCTTAGAACGGGATTTCGTCGTCCAGATCGCGGCTGCCGCCACCACCTTGTTGACCGCCGCCAAAGCCACCGCCCTGACCACCACCTTGGCCACCGCCGCTGTCATAGCCACCGCCATAACCACCGCCTTGTCCGCCACCAGCGCCACCACCGTAGCCGCCGCCACCTCCAGCACCGCCGCCGCCTTCACCGCGACCATCGAGCATGGTCAACGTGGAACCAAAGCCCTGAAGGACGATCTCGGTGCTGTATTTGTCCTGACCGTTTTGATCTTGCCATTTGCGGGTCTGCAGCTGGCCTTCGACAAAGACTTTGGAGCCTTTGCGCAGGTATTGCTCACAAACGCGCACCAGGCCTTCGCTGAAGACAGCGACCGAATGCCATTCGGTTTTCTCGCGGCGTTCGCCGGTGTTGCGGTCTTTCCATGTTTCAGATGTCGCGATCCGCAGGTTGCAGACTTTGCCGCCGTTTTGGAAGCTGCGCACCTCTGGGTCGCGCCCCAAATTGCCAATCAACATAACTTTGTTCAATGATCCGGCCATCAACCTACCCCCTGAATCAGATATTCATTTCGGGCCAACATACACCACCCTAAGGCGGGGAAGGCCAGCGATAATTTGCCAGTGGTTTTACCCTATCACAGGCGTAAGTCTTTAAAACTTTCTGAACATTGTTATATTTCGCTGGATTGAACCTGGGATTTGTTAAAAAATGCGTAAGTACTTTGCACTTTTGGCAGCCGGCCTCTTGGTATTTCCAATGGCGGCTCCGCTGTCATTGCAGGCCGGAGAGATCATCGGCAGCAAATCCAGAACCAATCTTTTTAAAAGCCAAACCAATATATTGGATACCCGCGCGCAGGAGCAATACAATACGGCCATTCGGCTAGCGCCGCCTCGCGTGATCACTCCAACCAAATGGGGGGATGGGTCGTACCAGGGTAAGTATCGCGGGCCATATCTGGACATGGCGCGCAATGCGGCGATGAAACATGGCGTGCCGGTCGATCTGTTTCTGAAGCTGGTGCAGCAGGAAAGCGGTTGGAATGCACAGGCGCGCTCGCATAAAGGCGCGATGGGGCTGGCGCAACTGATGCCCGGCACCGCAGCCTATCTGGGCGTGAACCCAAATGTCCCGCAAGAAAACCTAGAGGGCGGGGCCAAATATCTGGCTGAGCAATATCGCGAATTCCGCTCGTGGCGGCTGGCTTTAGCGGCCTATAACGCGGGTCCGCATGCCGTGAAAAAATACGGCGGCGTGCCACCCTATAAAGAAACGCAGAATTACGTCAAAATCATTTGGGGCAGTTAAGCGCTAAGCAATTTGGCGATTGGGCTCTTGGAACTGAGCAGACTTGAACCCTGATGGGTTTTGCTTTTGTGCCATTTGACGCAACCGGCTTGGGGTCATCCCGCAATGCTGTTGGATAAACCTAGTAAAATAAGCTGCACTTCCAAAATTCAGCTCTTCTGAGATTGTTTTAAAAGAGGCCGTTGATTGTGTCAGTCGCAGGCGGGATTCGTGGACCAAGGTTTGGATCAAGATGTCTGCTGCGGTCATACCAGCTGATTGTCGGCTCACTCGAGAAAGATGGGTCGGGGTCACGTTCAAGCTGTCGGCGATATCGGCCATGGATTTGCCTGTGCCAACTTCTTTTACGGCCAAATCGCAAAACCGACGCATCAGGCGTTCAGAGGCTTTAGGTTTGCTTGGCGCTGGATGCAATGCCACCTGACGCTGCAGCCAGATGCCCACGAGGGTTGATTGCGCCGCTACGGCATCTTCGACAAACGGGCGATCCTGTTGGATTTCGCGACGCATGTCTTCGATCAGTCCTGTCAGCTCGCTCTGACACAGGCCGTCATTCACGCGCAGTAGTTTTTCAGAAGTTGGAAAGCTATTCGCAAGTGCAGGGGGCAAAAGCATTGCTTGCCCCAAGGTTTGCCGTCCCAGATCAACCGCCCAAAGATGTTGAGGCGGAATGTAGATGGCATTGTTAGCGCTGAACCCGCGTCTTTGGCCGTGCATATGGATGACGCCCTGGCCACGTGTGATCCACAGCAAAAGGCCCCCGCGCTGAACGTGCACCAAAGTATTAAACCATGGTTCATTCTGCCCAAATTGAGCCAGTGTCATGACCTGAACAGCGTTCATCGACTTAACTTTTAGGACTAGGTGGCATCATAATTGATAGTTGGTAGGCCTATTTAACCCTAAAGTCACCTAGAATTGTCCGATTTGTATCAATTTGGTTCTTCAGGGGCGGGTAGAATGACTTTGGGCCAGTTTTTCATGCGCGAGCGGAACCATGTGCGTTGCCGTTTGGCGTATTGTCGAGTGGCGATCGTCGCCAGCTCGCGTGCCTCATCTAAAGTAGTATCGCCTTTAAGATAGGCTATGAGTTCGGGCGCCCCAATGGCCTTGGAACTTGCCAATTGAGGATCCCAATCCGCGAGATTGGCCTCTGCCTCTTCGAGCGCTCCTTGCTGCAACATCAAATCAAATCGCCGAGCGATGCGTTCGTTGAGCCAGTCTTTGTCCGCCTCCATCACGAAGGCTGCGCATTGATCAATGGGCAGCAGAGGAGGGGGTGTTTGATCTTGGAAGTGCCAGATTGGTTTTCCGGTCAATGTCAGCACTTCCCAAGCCCGCTGAACGCGCATTGGGTTTTGAACGTCAATGCGGCGTCGGGTTTCGTCGTCTAAGGCGTCACGAAGCGTTTCAAAACCTTCATTCGCGACACGGCGATTGGCCTCTTCGCGCAAATCAGCTGGCGTGGGAGGGATATCGGCAAGACCTTCGGTCAGTGCAGTGAAATTCAGACCCGTGCCACCCACGATAATCGGACGTGAGCCACCGTCTAATAATGGCGCGACGTCTTTCAGCCAATGGCCAACAGAATAGTCTTGGTCACGCGCAACATGCCCATAAAGTGCATGTCTGGCCTGCGCTTCATCTTCTGCAGGGGGGCGGGCCGAAAGCACGCGCCAGTTTTCATAAACCTGCAAAGCATCCGCATTTACAATCACGCCGCCCTGGGCTGCGACGATCTCGAGCGCCAGTGCGCTTTTGCCGCTGGCGGTTGGGCCGGCGATCAACACAGGTTGCTCCGGTGACAGGTCGTTTAGGTTGATCATTCACAATTTCCGCGTTTCTTTAGCTAAATTTTTGGCCATGCCGTACGAAGAAGTGACTTCTCGGATTGAACATGTCCGCAAATTCAGACATCTTGCGGCCAATTTACATCCCAGCGTAGACGGAGTGCAACATGGCCGATTCATCCCTAGAAACGGACACCAAGTATAATCGTGTCATGTTAAAAATTTCCGGCGAGGCCCTCATGGGGGATCAAGGCTTTGGTCTGCACCCTCCAACCGTTCAACGGATCGCGCAGGAAATCAAATCTGTTCATGATCTCGGCGTCGAAATCTGTTTGGTTATTGGCGGCGGCAATATTTTCCGCGGGTTGTCTGGCTCTGCACAGGGCATGGAACGCACCACTGCCGACTATATGGGCATGTTGGCGACCGTGATGAACGCACTAGGAATGCAGTCTGCTTTGGAAGAGGTCGGCGTCTTTACACGGGTGATTTCAGCGATCCGTATGGATGAAGTTGCAGAACCATACATCCGCCGCCGCGCTGTGCGTCACTTGGAAAAGAAACGGGTTTGTATCTTTGCCGCAGGCACAGGTAACCCTTATTTCACCACAGATACTGCTGCGACGCTGCGCGCCAATGAAATGGCCTGCGAAGCGATCTTTATGGGGAAAAATGGCGTTGATGGTGTCTACGACAAAGACCCCAAAGAACACGACGACGCGGTACGTTATGACGAGGTCAGCTATGACGACGTTCTCGCTAAACGCCTGAAGGTCATGGACGCCTCAGCGATTGCCTTGGCGCGGGACAACAATCTGCCTCTGATCGTCTTTGGTTTGGATGAGCCAGGTGGCTTTAAGGGTATCCTTGCCGGGCGCGGGACCTATACAAAGGTCCAATAAACTCGCTAAGGTAGCAAAAACAATCACGGGTTTAGCCCGAAAATAGGTGAGCAAACGCCATGTCAGAAGAATTTGAACTTGATACCGATGACCTGATGCGCCGCATGGATGGCGCGATGGGCAATTTGAGAACAGAATTCGCATCCCTACGTACAGGCCGAGCATCTGCTTCTATGCTGGAGCCGGTTCAGGTTGATGCCTACGGTTCCATGACACCGATCAACCAAGTCGGCACAGTGAACGTACCAGAGCCGCGTATGGTTACCATCAACGTTTGGGACAAAGGCCTTGTTGGCAAGGTCGAAAAAGCGATCCGCGAATCTGGTCTGGGTATTAACCCGCAGCTGAACGGTACAATTATCATGTTGCCGATCCCAGAATTGAACGAAGAACGTCGCCGTGAGCTAGGCAAAGTGGCTGGTCAATATGCGGAAAGCGCGCGGGTTTCGATCCGCAATTTGCGCCGCGACGGTATGGATCAGATCAAGAAAGCCAAAAACGATGGCATGTCCGAAGATGACCAGAAGCTTTGGGAAGCTGAAGTGCAAGAGTTGACGGATAGCTACATCAAAAACGTGGATGAAGCGCTTGAGACCAAGCAAGCTGAGATCATGCAGGTTTGATGGTCAGGACTGTTAAGTGAAAAGGTTATGAGTATGGCCACTGAAGAACCCCAGAAGGGGCCGCGTCATGTGGCCATCATCATGGATGGCAATGGACGTTGGGCACAGGCCAAAGGCCGTCCGCGTTTGTTTGGGCACCATGCCGGTGCGCGCCGCGTCAAAGAGATCGTGCGGGCCTGTAAGCCGCTTGAGGTCAAATATCTGACGATCTTTGCCTTCTCGACCGAAAATTGGAAGCGCACACAAAGCGAAGTGTCAGGTCTGATGAGCCTCTTTCGCCAGTATATCCGCAAAGAGACTCGCAGTCTGAAAGCGGAAGGTGTGCGTGTTCGGTTTATTGGCGACCGGGTGCAGCTTGACAAAAGTCTTGTGAAGCTGATGAACGATCTAGAGGAAGCCACAGCTGAAAACGATCTGGTACATCTGACCATTGCGATCAACTACGGTGGCCGTGATGAGGTTGCACGCGCGACAAAACGCTTGGCCAAAGATGTGGCAGCCGGCAAACTTTCTGCTGATGATGTGGATGAAGAAACGCTTCCAAAGTATTTAGATACAAGAGTTTTGCCCGATCCTGATCTTGTTATTCGTACCAGTGGCGAAGCGCGGATTTCAAACTTCCTGCTGTGGCAATCGGCCTATGCGGAATATGAATTTATCAACACGCTCTGGCCTGACTTCTCTGAAGATGAGTTCAAAAAAGTTGTTGGCAGTTTTGGCCAACGTAAGCGTCGTTTTGGTGCCGTGCCTGCATGAGCGCGCGCGACAAAGCCTCTGAAACAACACGCGGCAAGTGGGGGGACCTGCAAGCACGTATCTTATCTGCCTTGGTGATGTTGGCTGTTGGCCTGTTTGGTCTGTGGCGCGGCGGAGAGATTTTTCACGTATTGGTATCGTTTGTATGTGCGGGCATGATCTGGGAATTGACACGGATGATGCCGTCAAATCGCCCATCTTGGCCCCTGCAAATGGGCTTACTTGTCATTTTGGCGTTTATATCGCTGCTTTTTGTGCCAGCTGCTTTCTTTATGCCCATCGTACTCGCGCCTGCGTTGGTTGGTGCTAGCGGGCTTTCAAAAGATCGTATTCGCTTTATCGCCTATGCCGTCGGGCTGCTTTTGGCCTGTTTCGGGCTTATTGCGTTGCGTGAATTCCGCGGGTTGGAATGGGTGCTTTGGCTGATCTTTGTAGTCGTTGCCACTGATGTTGCTGGATATTTCGCAGGCAAAGTCATTGGCGGCCCGAAATTTTGGCCATCGTTAAGTCCGAAAAAAACTTGGGCCGGTACGTCTGCTGGTTGGGTCGCTGCCTTTGTGGTGGGCTTGGCCTTTGGCAACCTCTGGTTGGGTCTGGCAAGCATGGCGGTTTCTTTTGCAAGCCAGCTAGGGGACATTTCGGAAAGCGCGATCAAACGGCGGGCAGGGGTCAAAGACAGCAGTAACCTGATACCGGGTCACGGAGGATTGTTGGATCGCTTTGACGGGCTCATGGCGGCTGCACTGATGGTTTTGATCTTGATGTCGAGCTTTGGCGCCTCTTCAGAGTTTTTTGGGATGGCAGCGCAGTAGACTAGCTGTCAGCCTTTCTTGAAATTGACAAAGTGTTTTACGAAATATTTATCGCGCCTAAGCTGGCTGTGTCTCGCGTTAAGCCTGACGGCTGTGCTAGTGAGCGCAAAGAAATAACCAGAGCCCAATTAAACCGGGTCGAATCTACGCGTGCAAAGGATACATAACCTTGGATCTGTCATCTCTTCTACCGAGCTTTCAAAGCGGTGCTTTGACCATTGTGGCCTTTGTTGTCGCTTTGTCGGTCATCGTCGCGATCCATGAATATGGCCATTATATCGTAGGCCGTTGGTCTGGCATTCATGCCGAGGTGTTCTCGCTTGGATTTGGTCCAGTTCTGTTTTCACGCGTTGATAAGCGCGGCACAAAGTGGCAGTTGGCGGCCATTCCTTTGGGCGGCTACGTGCGCTTTAAAGGCGATGCCAATGCAGCCTCTGCTGGGGCCGATGATGACGTCATGACCGCGCTTTCAGACGAAGAGCTGCGCTCGACAATGCATGGGGCACCCCTCTGGGCGCGCACCGCGACCGTTGCGGCGGGGCCTTTGTTTAACTTCGCTTTATCTATCTTTATTTTCACCGCCGTTGTCCTGTCGCAAGGGGTCGTCGGTGATAAGCTGATTGTTGGCGCGCTACGCGATCTACCGACCTCTGATTACGCTCTTCAACAGGGTGATATTGTCTTGGGTATCAACGGAGTAGAGCTCCCGAGCGGGGAGGATGCAAACGCCTCGCGCGCTTTCCAAGATGGGCTGCCGAAAACATCAGTCTTAGACTACCTGGTCGAACGCGATGGCGATGAGATCACCGTCACAGGACCGCACTTTTATCCGCCCTATGTTTCGCAAGTGGCCCCGCAAAGCGCGGCATTTGCTAGTGGGTTGAAAGAGGGTGACGTCATTACTGGCGTGAACGGCCAGGCGATCCACGCATTTAGTGAGCTGAAATCTGCGGTTGAAGGATCCGATGGCGCGACCCTAGCCTTGGATGTTTGGCGTGCGGGCACAGTCAACGCGATGGATTTGACCCCAAAACGCGTGGATGAACCGTTGCCCGAAGGCGGCTTTCATACCCAATGGCGGATTGGCATCGGGGGAGGGTTTGCCTTTGAACCTGCCACCGAAGCGGCAGGGCTAGGTACTGCGCTCTCCGTCGCTGTCGCCCGAACAGGCGATATCATCGAGGGATCGATCTCTGGCCTTTATCATATGATCACCGGAGCAATCAGCAGTTGTAACCTGTCGGGCCCGATTGGCATTGCGCAAGTCTCTGGCGCCATGGCCAGCCAAGGCTCTGCGGACTTCATTCGCTTTATTGCGGTGTTGTCCACAGCGATTGGTTTGCTGAACCTGTTCCCGATCCCGGTTTTGGATGGTGGGCACCTTGTGTTTTATGCTTACGAAGCCGTTGCTCGCCGCAAACCAAATGAAAAAGTGACACGAGTATTGATGACATTGGGTCTATTGATCATTGTTTCACTCATGACCTTTGGTCTGACGAACGATCTTTTCTGCCCATAAAACGGGATCTTAACCGCAAAAAGCGCTATACTGCCCTAATCTTGCCCGATTTATCCTCGATATTTTGGGCAAGACAGTACTTCAGCGGCGGAGAGATCCATGCAAACGATTCATAACGGTTACCGTGCGATGAACGTTCTTTGGAATGTAAATTGGGAACGTTTGGCGTTTCCAGCAGCGATTTTGCTGAGCTTGGGCGTTGCTGCTCAGCTAGGCAGCATGGGCTTTTTCTGGCACTGAACAGCCATAACGCTTAGCCCGTTTTCCAAGATTATTTCAGCGCGTTACAACGAATTTCATAAGACCACGCGATCTTGCCGATCGTGTGGTTTGTGCTTTTGACATTGAGGTCTAATCCCGATACTGATTTGGCGACTGGGATGTCTGACGGGATTAGGGTTAATGAGCAGTAAATTTGGGGGCTCTGCCGGCCACCGCAATATGCGCAAGGCAACATTGCGCCAAACGGCAATTGCATTTTCTGTATTGGTTTCAATGGGCTTTCTGGCCACGCCGAATATGGCTGAAGCCCAGAATTATCGGTTTTCCACCCTTTTGATTGAAGGCAATAACCGGATCGAAGATGCCGCCATTGCGTCTTACACCGGAATCGCTCGCGGTCAGGTCGTTTCTGCCGGTGATCTAAATGATGCATATCAGCGTATTTTGGCGACAGGTTTGTTTGAAACGGTCGAACTTGTGCCCTCTGGCAATCGACTTGTCATTCGAGTCACCGAATTCCCAACCATCAACGTGGTAAAGTTTGAAGGTAACCGTCGTTTGAAAGACGATGTACTTGAAGCCGTGATCGAGTCCCAGTCTCGCCGCGTGCTGAACCCAGCTACAGCTGAACGCGACGCAGATGCCATTGCTGAAGCCTATGCCCAAAGTGGTCGAATCGCAGCACGCGTGACGCCGCGCGTTATTCGCCGGTCAGAAAACCGCGCTGATTTGGTTTTTGAAATTTTTGAGGGTTCACTTGCTGAAATCGAACGCCTGAGTTTCGTTGGAAACCGAATTTATTCAGACCGTCGACTTCGCCGCGAACTCAGCACCAAACAAGCTGGTCTTTTGCGCGCGGTTGTGAAGCGGGATACTTTGGTTGAGGACCGGATTGAGTTCGACAAACAGCTGCTTCGCGATTTCTACCAAGCACGCGGCTATGTGGATTTCCGAGTGACAGGCGTAAATGCCGAATTGGCGCGCGAGCGCGACGCCTATTTCCTGACATTCAACGTTGAAGAGGGGCAGCAGTTCTCTTTTGGTGAAATCACTGTTGTGAGTGATCTGCCAGAAGTTGATGTTGAAACCTTCGAAAAGACCCTGCGGATCAAACCGGGTAAAACCTATTCACCACTGTTGGTGGAAAACGCCATTGCCCGCATGGAATCCAAGGCCACACAAGAGGCGCTCGATTTCATCCGGGTTGAACCACGAGTTTCGCGCAATGATCGCGATCTCACACTTGATGTCGAGTTCGCCTTGGTGCGCGGCCCGCGCGTGTTTGTGGAACGCATCGATATCGAGGGCAACACAACCACGTTGGACCGAGTTGTACGTCGCCAGTTTAATACTGCAGAAGGCGATCCGTTTAACCCACGCGAGATTCGTGAGGCAGCCGAGAGAATTCGTGCGTTGGGCTTCTTCACAACATCTGAGGTGAATGCTCGTCAGGGTTCCAGCCCTGATCAGGTTATTGTAGATGTTGATGTTGAAGAACAGCCAACCGGGTCTTTGACCTTTGGGGGAACCTATTCTACGGATTCTGGGTTTGGTTTGGTTGCTGGTTTTACCGAGCGGAATTTCTTGGGCCGTGGTCAATCTTTGAGTGTGAATGTATCCACTTCACCTGATGTGAATGACTACCAGCTACGCTTTGTTGAACCGGCGTTTTTAGGCCGCGATGTCTCACTTGGCTTTGACCTGTCTTATCAAGATAGTAACTTGTCTGCGGTTCGTTTTGAAAATACGATCGGGCAAATTCAGCCGTTTATTGGGTTTTCGCTTGGAGAGCAAAGTGCGATGCAACTTCGCTATACCTACGAAAGCGTCGATATGGTCGTTCCCACATCGATTGATCCAAATGCGATTGTAGAAGTCGAAGCTGATCGTGGACGAGAAACGATAAATTCAATTGGCTATACGTATACTTTTGATTCCCGGATAGGTGGTCTAAATCCGGATGCGGGTGTTCTTCTGGAATTTGGGCAGGATTTTGCGGGACCAGGTAGCGACGTTGAATATATCAAAACTTCCGCACGTGCGGTCGCTCAACGCAAGGTTTTCAATGGTGACGTCACCTTGCGTGCGACTTTGGAAGGTGGTGCAATTCATGCGCCGGACAACAATACGCGCGTTCACAACCGTTTTGCGTTGAGCAGCCGTCAATTCCGGGGTTTTGAACCTTTTGGTATGGGGCCGCGTGAAATTTCAACCGCAGATGACGGTGCTACGTTAAACGACGGTCTGGGCGGTAAATACTATGCCGTTGCGCGTTTTGAGGCTGAATTCCCGCTTGGATTGCCCGAGGAATATGGTATTTCCGGAGGCCTCTTTTACGATGTAGGCTCCCTTTGGGGGGTAGATGGCGCGGCCGCAGCGGGTAACACCCTTCTGTATGATGATTTCACACTGCGCCAGACCGTTGGTCTCTCCATTTTCTGGACAACGCCAATTGGGCCTCTGCGGTTTAACTGGTCAAAAGCTGTTGATAAGCAAGCCTTTGACCAAGATCAGACCTTCAACCTGACCATTCGGACAGAATTCTAAGGTGCGCCATTTGGTCCGCGGATTACTGATTATGATCGGCATGGCGTTTATGCCGATCATACTAGAGGCTCAGGCGGCTCTTGTACCTAGCAGTAATATTTTGATTGTTGATCGAGAAAGGCTCTATGAACAATCAGCCTTCGGGCAACGTGTTATTGCGGAACGAGACGCCGACGTTGCGGTGCTAGCCGCAGAATATCGGCGTATCGAGGCGGAGCTGACCGACGAAGAGCGCATCCTAACGGATAAGCGCCCAACGATGGCAGCTGAAGAATTTCGCAAATTGGCGGATGCCTTTGATGAGCGCGTCGAAGAAATCAGAGATCTACAGCAAATACGTGAAATTGAAATCGCCACCAAGTTCGAGGCCGAGCAACGGCGGTTCTTTGAGGAAATTCAACCTGTTGTAGGCAATGTGATGCGTGAAAACGGCGCGCAGTTGATGCTCGAAATTCGAGATATTTTTGCCCATAACCGTGCTCTGGATGTGACCGATCAAATGATCCTTCAAGCCAATGTGATTTTAGGCGATGGCAGGCCAACTACCCCAGACTCTGAATCTGAAGAAAACTAACCCCAAAAGTTTGCCATAGAACGCTGGTCTCTTGCCCTTGAATTGGCCTATTGTTAGGGACAAGAACGATGCGCAAAAAGAACAGCAGGAGATAAAAATGAGCGAGTCTTTGAAAACCGCCGACATCCAAATGATTCAACGGATTATCCCACATCGTTATCCCTTCCTGCTGGTGGATAAAGTGGTTGATATCGACGGCTTCCAAACTGCGACCGGCATCAAAAATGTCACGATGAACGAGCCTCATTTTCAGGGCCATTTCCCAGGCAACCCGATTATGCCGGGTGTGACCATCATCGAAGCCATGGCGCAAACTGCGGCTATCATGGTGGGCACAGAGCTGGGCATGGAAGACAAGAACATGCAGGTTTATTTCATGGCGATCGACAAGTGCAAGTTCCGTCGCATGGTTGTGCCGGGTGATGTGCTGGAAATGAAATTGACCACTGTGCGCGGTAAGCCGGGTGGTAAGGTCTGGAAATTCTCTGGTGTGGCCGAAGTCGAAGGTGAAATGGCGGCTGAGGCCGAATTCACCGCGATGATGGAATTGCCGAAGGCCTAACGCACATGGCGATTTCCCCAGAGGCTCAGGTTCACGCATCTGCTGTTATCGAAGATGGCGCCAGCATTGCTGCGGGCTGTATTGTCGGGCCGTTTTGCGTTGTCGGGCCCCAAGTCGTGCTTCACGAGCGTGTCGAGCTGAAGTCCCATGCGATTGTGACCGGCAATACCGAAATCGGTGCGGATACCGTTGTTTTCAGTTTTGCCGTGATCGGAGAAATCCCGCAGGATTTGAAGTTCAAGGGCGAAGCCAGCAAGCTGAGTATTGGTGCGCGTAATCGCATCCGTGAGCATGTGACCATGAATTGCGGCACCGAAGGCGGCGGCGGTGTGACGAAGATCGGCGACGATGGGCTCTTTATGGCGGGGTGCCATGTTGCGCATGACGCTCAGATCGGGGATCGTGTGATCCTTGTAAACTCCGTGGCCGTTGCTGGCCACTGCATCATTGAGGATGACGTGATTGTCGGCGGCCTGTCTGGCGTGCATCAATTTGTGCGCATTGGTAAAGGCGCGATCATTGGCGCGGTGTGCATGGTGACCAACGACGTTATTCCTTATGGTCTTGTGCAAGGGCCGCGCGGGCAGTTGGATGGTTTGAACCTTGTTGGATTGAAACGCCGTGGCGTGCCGCGCGAAGATATCTCTGCCCTGCGCAAAGCTTTTCAGGAGCTTGGCGACGGGGAAGGGTCTTTCCTTGAGCGCAGCAAACGTGTTGGCGACGCCACTGAAAGCGCTTATGTAAAAGAGATCATCGACTTTGTGCTGGGCGAAAGCGATCGCTCTTATTTGACGCCAAAGTAATGGGGCGTCTTGCCATCATCTCGGCCAAAGGTCTTTTGCCAGTTGAACTGGCACGGGCCGTTCCTGATGCTTTGATTGTAACGCTGAAGGGGGTCGCGCATGATCAAAGCGGCCCGGTTCATGAGCATCAATTTGAAAAGCTTGGTGCGCTGTTCGTGGATCTTAAATCCGAAGGCGTGAGCGAAGTTGTCTTCGCCGGTGCGATATCGCGACCAAATCTTGATCCTGCGGCGTTTGACGATTTCATGCAGGCGACGGCGCCACGTTTGATGGTGGCGTTTGGGGCGGGGGATGACGCGCTTTTGCGGCTGGTTGTTTCGCTGTTTGAAGAAAATGGCCTGACGGTTCGTGGTGCCCACGAAATTTTAGAGATCACCGCCAAAACGGGCCTGATCGCCGGTCCTGCACCTGATGAAGTCTCATTGAGGGATGCTGCGCGCGGTGCGGATATCCTATCGGCGATGTCATCTTTGGATGTAGGGCAGGGTGTTGTTGTCGCCGGTGGCCTGTGTTTGGGCATTGAAACCCTTCAGGGCACCGATGCCATGCTGGGCTTTGTAGCTGACACGCCGGAGCATTTGCGTCGTGCCAAAGGGGTTTTTGTGAAAGCCCCAAAGGCGGGCCAAGATCTGCGCGTAGATATGCCCGCCATCGGCCCGGACACCATTCGCAATGTTGCACAGGCAGGCCTCGCGGGTGTTGCGCTTGCTGAGGGTCGGGTTTTGGTATTGGATCGCGAAGTGACACTTAAGCTCGCAGAAGATTTGGGCGTGTTCATCTATGGGTTGGAGGGCCTTTAGGATGAAGGTCTATCTGATCGCCGGTGAACTGTCGGGCGACAAGCTTGGCGCATCCTTGATGCAAGGGTTGAAGGCGCTCCATGAGGGACCACTGGAGTTTCATGGCGTTGGCGGCCCATTGATGGAAACGGAAGGCTTGCAGAGCCAGTTTCCAATGGAAGAGCTGTCAGTGATGGGTATCGCTGAGGTTTTGCCAAAGTATTTTCAGCTGAAACGCCGTATCAAAGAGTGCGCTGAGGCTGCTCATGCGCTGAATCCTGATGTGATGATCACCATCGACAGTCCTGATTTTTGCCTGCGGGTGGCCAAGCTTGTGAAAGCGGCCGGTGAAATTCGCACGGTGCATTATGTGGCACCTTCGGTCTGGGCTTGGCGGCCGGGACGGGCGAATAAGATGGCAAAACATATCGATCAGGTCTTAGCGCTTTTGCCATTTGAGCCGCCCTATATGGAAGCCGCTGGCATGCGCTGCGATTTTGTTGGCCATCCGGTTGTGTCTGAACCCGTGGCCACAACAGACGACGCCCACGCCTTTCGCGCGGCACACGGGCTATCTGATGCGCCACTTGCTTTGATCCTTCCAGGAAGTCGCAAAAGCGAGGTCTCGCGTTTGCTGCCGATCTTTGTGCCGGCGATGGAAGCCCTGCAACAGGCTCGACCTGATCTGCGCTTTGTGTTGCCAACAACAGGCCCAGTGGTTGAGATGGTCAAAGAACAGGTTGCCGGCATTGCCAACCCGCCAGTGATCCTTGATCCAACGGGGCAGGACATTGAGGTCTTTGCCGAGGAAAAGCGTGCTGCTTTCAAAGCTGCAGATGTCGCGTTGGCGGCCTCGGGCACGGTTTCATTAGAGCTTGCGGCCTCTGAAACTCCAATGGTCATTGCTTATGACGTCAGCCCGATTAGTCGTATGATTTTCAAACGTATGTTGAAGATCGATACAGTCACTTTGGCGAACCTGATTACGGATACGCGGATCATACCAGAGCATCTGACAGAGGACTGCACAGTCGATAATATCGTGCCGAGTGTTTTGAGCGTTCTTGAGAAACCAGAAGCCCAATTGCAGATCGTACGAAGCACGATGGAAAAGCTGGGTCGCGGTGGAGAAGACCCGGGGTTACGTGCGGCCAAAGCTGTTTTGGATGGGCTTAAGTAGCCCGGCTAGGCCACGGATATATCAGGGAAAAGAAAAGCCGGGCTGAAGCCCGGCCTACGTTTGATCAACCCTTCCAGATCCAACCGCCGCCAAAGATTCGGCTACCTTCAGAAGCGTAAAACACACAAGCCTGACCCGGCGAAACGCCTTCCTCTGGGGTCAGCAGCTCAACTTCTGCAGTTGTCGGCCCGGTTGGTCGCACAATTGCCTCGCGAGGCGGACGGGTGGAACGCACTTTGACCATAAGATGCCGTTCTGCTTGGCTCTCAAATGGCTCATCTCCTAGCCAGTTGATTTCGCGAACTGGGACGGTGCGCGTTGCCAACATAGATTTAGGCCCAACGATCACTTGCTTGTTTTCGACATCAAGATTCACGACGTAAAGTGGTTCAGACAAGCCGCCGATGCCAAGGCCGCGGCGCTGGCCAACGGTGTAGTGCAGCACCCCATCGTGTTTCCCGAGTATATTGCCGTCTTGATCCACAATATCACCCGGCTCCGCAGCGCCTGGACGCAGTTTTTCGATCACCGAGGCGTAGTCGCCGTTGGGGACAAAGCAGATGTCTTGGCTGTCAGGCTTATCCGCCACCGACAGGCCGTATTCTGCCGCCAAAGCTCGTGTTGCTTCTTTGTTGGGCAGATGACCCAAAGGGAAACGCAGGTAGGCCAATTGATCCGGTGTGGTTGAAAACAAAAAGTAGCTCTGGTCTTTGTTTGCATTCTCAGCTGAATGCAACTCAGGACCGTGTTCGCCAACTTTGCGCTGAATATAGTGGCCAGTGGCCATACAATCCGCGTCCAGATCTTTTGCTGTTTCCAACAGGTCTTTGAATTTCACCCGTTCATTACAACGAATGCAGGGCACCGGTGTGGCCCCAGCCAAATAGCTGTCTGCGAATTCATCGATCACCGCATCTTGGAAGATGTTTTCATAATCCAAGACATAATGTGGGAATCCTTTTTCCTCTGCCACACGTCGCGCATCGTGAATGTCGATACCAGCACAGCAGGCGCCTTTTTTAGCTAAGGCCGCCCCATGATCATAAAGCTGCAGGGTGACGCCAACGACATCATAACCTTCGTCCGCCAGTTTGGCGGCCACAACAGAGCTGTCCACGCCACCAGACATGGCAACAACCACGCGCGTCTCAGACGGCGGTTTCGCAAAACCAAGCGAGTTGATTGGATGTGTATCGTCTAAGGCCATTTTGCAGTCCATCGCGCAAGCAGAGGGGAAAGTGAGGAATATAGGAAAATCCTAATTACTCTCAACCCCTCGTTTCATCTGTCGTTAAGGACCTATGGGCCAGAAAGCCTAAATGAAAGGGGGGTGGTATGTATCTTAAGAAAGTGGATGGGCTTCGATCCGTGACATTGCCGGATGGATCTGTGTTTTCTCAGGCGGACCTGCCGCCTGAAAGCACGCGGCGATGGGTGGCGTCGCGCAAGGCTGCAGTTGTGCGAGGTGTGGTTTATGGCTTGATCACGCAGGATGATGCTTTGACGCGCTACGGGCTGACCGAAGAAGAATTCTTAGAGTGGCTTAAAGCCATTCGAACCCATGGAGAGGATGGTTTGAAAACCACCGCTCTACAAAAATATAGACAACTATAAGGTGTGCTTCTAATCTCATCGTGACATTAGTTAAAAGTTAAGACTCTGGTGTTTAAAGTTAATTTTAGCTTATCTAGTCTCGGGAAAATTGTATGCGTGTCTTATTAATTGAAGATGATCCGGCCACTGCAAAAAGCATCGAGATGATGCTGACGCATGCCAATTTGAATGTTTATGCGACGGACCTTGGTGAAGAAGGCGTCGATCTTGCCAAGCTATATGATTACGATTTGATCCTTTTGGATCTTGGGTTGCCCGATATGATGGGGCACGAGGTGCTGCGTCAAATCCGTCTCGCGCGGATTGAAACGCCAATTTTAATCTTGTCTGGCGCGGATGATACTGACAGCAAGTTAAAGGGCTTTGGTTTTGGCGCGGATGACTATCTGACTAAGCCGTTTCACCGCGAAGAACTGGTTGCGCGCATTCATGCCATCATCAGACGTTCTAAAGGGCATTCTCAATCCATCATCAATACCGGTCGAATCGCCGTCAATCTGGATGCGAAAACCGCAGAGGTGGATGGCGAACAGGTGCATCTGACTGGCAAAGAATATCAAATGCTTGAACTGCTTTCATTGCGCAAAGGCACGACATTAACCAAAGAGATGTTCCTCAATCACCTTTATGGCGGCATGGATGAGCCAGAGCTTAAGATTATCGACGTGTTTATCTGCAAATTGCGTAAAAAGCTGACCGAAGCCACCGGGGGCGAAAACCATATCGAAACAGTTTGGGGGCGGGGTTATGTGCTACGTGATCCATCGGGGCAAGAAAACACAGAGCCTGAAGCACTGGCGATGCGAGCCTAATGTCGAAAATTGACGCCAGAGGGGGGCTCTGGCGTCACATGCCTTCTGGACGAAGCGCCCACCCCGATTTATCTAAAAGGGTAAGCAGGGGAACGGCGCTGAATGACACAAGAAAAAGACATCTCTCAGCTCAACACTGAGGAAGCCAAGGCAGAACTTGAACAGCTTGCTGGGCTGCTTGCCACGGCGAACACTGCCTATCACACGCAAGATGCTCCAGAGATTTCTGACGCGGAGTATGATCGCTTAAAGCGGCGCAATGCTGCTATTGAAGCTGCTTTCCCTGACCTGAAACGTGCAGATAGCCCCAGTGAACAAGTCGGAGCTCCAGTCGCAGATGGATTTGGCAAAATCACCCATGCGGTCGCGATGTTGTCTTTGGGCAATGCGTTTGAAGATGAGGATGTCACCGGTTTCGCAGATCGTGTGCGCAGTTTTCTCGGATTGGCCAACGGAACGCCGTTGGAGTTCACTGCAGAGCCAAAAATTGACGGGCTCAGCCTGTCATTGCGCTACGAATCTGGCAAGCTCATCCAGGCGGCGACCCGTGGTGATGGGGCCACAGGCGAGAACGTTACAGCGAATGCGCTGACCATCTCGGATATTCCACATCACATCGAGGGTGCGCCAAAGGTTTTGGAAGTGCGCGGCGAGGTCTATATGAGCCACGCCGATTTCGCGGCTTTGAATGAGCGCCAAGAGACAGCCGGGGATAAACCCTTTGCCAATCCGCGCAATGCCGCCGCGGGATCATTGCGTCAGCTTGATTCCGCGATCACCAAATCCCGCCCCTTGAAGTTTTTTGCCTATGCTTGGGGTGAGCTCAGTTCACCCTTGGCTGACACGCAATTCGATGCGGTCGCGAAGCTTGCAAATTATGGATTTTCAACCAATCCGCTGACGCAAAAATGCAATTCTGCCAAAGAACTGATTGCCCATTATCGGTTGATCGAAGAGCAGCGTGCCACTCTTGGCTATGACATCGATGGCGTTGTTTATAAGGTGAATGATCTGAGTCTGCAGGCTCGTCTTGGGTTCCGTTCGACCACGCCGCGTTGGGCGATTGCGCATAAGTTTGCCGCCGAAACCGCCTGGACCAAGCTTGAAGGGATCGACATTCAAGTGGGCCGAACGGGCGCTTTGTCCCCTGTGGCGCGATTGACGCCCGTGACGGTAGGTGGCGTTGTGGTGTCGAATGCAACGTTGCACAACGAAGATTATATTCGTGGCTTAGACAATAAAGGTGACGAAATTCGCGGAGGCAAAGACATCCGCGAGGGGGACTGGGTACAGGTTTACCGCGCAGGGGATGTGATCCCGAAAGTGGCGGATGTGGATCTCAGCAAACGATCCGCGGATTCAAAACCATATGTATTCCCAGAGGTTTGCCCTGAATGCGGTAGCCCCGCGGTGCGTGCCGAAGGGGATTCCGTGCGCTTTTGTACAGGCGGCATGATCTGTCCGGCGCAAGCCAAGGAAAAGCTGAAACATTTTGTGGCGCGCAAAGCCTTTGACATCGAAGGTCTGGGTGCCAAACAGATCGAGATGTTCTTTGATGATGAAACACTACCGATCAAAGAACCTGCTGATATTTTCACGCTTGCCAAACGCGATGCGGTTCAGTTGACCAAGCTCAAGAACCGCATGGGGTGGGGCGAGCAAAGTGCCGCGAACCTTTTTGCAGCCATTGAAGACAAGCGCGAGATCGCATTTGGGCGCATGCTGTTTTCCCTTGGTATTCGCCATGTGGGGGAAACCGCGGCCAAAGACCTCGCGTTGCATTTCATGGAATGGGGTGCCTTGGTGAAGGGCGCTGAAACAGCGCGACCTGCAGCGGTGGCGTGGCGCAAGGCGGATGAAGCCGAGGAGGCTGAGCGTCTGGCGGCGAAATCTTCAGGCCGGTCTGCTAAAATCAAATCAACCCGCGATGCTACAATTGCCGCCTGCGATGTCTCCATCGTGTCGACGGCTGCTTGGCAAGATATGACCGGCATTGATGGCATCGGCGCGACAGTAGGACTGTCTTTAACCGACGCATTCGCCAATCCTGATGAGCGCGCCGCCATTGAACGGTTGGTGGCTGAATTGACGATTATTCCGCCTGAAGCGCCGTCAAAAGAGAGCCCTGTGGCGGGTAAAACAGTGGTCTTCACAGGCAGCTTGGAAAAGATGACACGTGCCGAAGCCAAAGCGCGTGCCGAATCTTTGGGTGCGAAAGTGGCGGGATCTGTATCGGGCAAAACCGATCTATTGGTGGCTGGACCGGGCGCTGGCTCCAAAGCCAAAAAAGCCGCCGATTTAGGCGTGGAAACCATAGACGAAGACGCGTGGATCGCGTTGACTGACGGATTGTAAGGGGGGGCTGTGAGCAGTCGTCCCGAACTCCTTTTCCCGCTTTTTGCGGCGATCACCAAGCTCGACGGCGTAGGTCCGAAAGTGGCGCAGCATATGGCGCAGATGGGGCTCGAAAAGCCGCGCGATGTGCTCTTTACCCTGCCGCATTCGGTGATCGATCGGCGTCGACGTGACACGGTGCAAGGCGCGGATTTGCCGGGGATTGTGACGGTAGCTGTGACCGTGGGCACGCATCGACCATCCCGCAACCGCAATGGGGCTTATCGCATTACGGTGCAGGATGCTCAGACAAGTTTCCAACTGGTGTTTTTCCATGCGCGCGGGGATTACCTGCAAAAACAATTGCCTGAAGGGTCGCGGCGTTTGGTGTCTGGCCGGGTTGAGCTGTTTGACGGTGTCGCTCAGATGGTGCACCCAGATCATATGTTGGCCGAAGAGGATGCGCGCAGCATTCCAGAATTCGAATCGGTCTACCCGCTGACCTCTGGGGTGACGCTGAAAACAATGACCAAAGCCGCGCGGTCCGCTTTGGGGATGGTGCCGTCGCTGGCGGAATGGATTGACCCCACCCAAAAAGAACAAGCGGAATGGGCCGATTGGAATGAGGCCATTGCCGAGGCCCATGCGCCGCAGGGGCTGAAAGATATTTCTGCAACCACTAAGGTCCGCGAACGGCTGGCCTATGATGAATTCTTTGCCCATCAGCTGACATTGGCCTTGGCGCGAAGTCAGCTTAAGCGCGCTCCGGGGCGGATCAGCCAAGCAACAGGTAAGCTGCAAGGCAAGGTCCTCGCAGCTTTGCCCTATCGCCCAACTGGGGCACAGCAACGCGCAATTGCCGAAATTGCTGACGATATGGCGACCCCGCATCGGATGAACCGTTTGCTGCAGGGCGATGTGGGTGCCGGGAAAACGCTGGTGGCTTTCATGGCCATGCTGAACGCGGTTGAAGCGGGCGGGCAAGGCGTGATGATGGCCCCGACGGAAATCCTTGCTCGGCAGCATTTGCAGGGGCTGCGCCCCTTGGCGGAACAGGCCGGAGTGGTGGTCGAAATTCTGACGGGTCGGGATAAAGGCAAGGAACGCAAAGCCAAGCTTGAGGCATTGAAGACGGGGAATATCCATATTCTGGTCGGCACGCATGCGGTGTTCCAGAAAGACGTGGAGTTCATGGATCTGCGGCTTGCCATTGTGGACGAACAGCACCGATTTGGCGTGCGACAGCGTTTAGAACTGGGAAAAAAAGGTGCGCAGGCTGATGTTCTGGTGATGACAGCCACGCCGATCCCACGCTCACTTGCCTTGGCGCAATACGGCGATATGGATGTCTCGGTTCTGGATGAAAAACCTCCTGGGCGGCAGCCGATCACCACTGTGATGGTGTCCGATTATCGCATCGATGAAGTTGTCGAGCGGATGCGTCAGGCAGTGGCGGAAGGCAAACAGGCCTATTGGGTTTGTCCGTTGGTTGAGGAAAGTGAGGTCATGGACCTCACGGCGGCGGAAGACCGGTTCAAGATGCTTCGCGCCACACTTGGCGAAGGCGTTTGTGGATTGGTGCACGGCCAGATGCCACCCTCTGAAAAAGATGCGGCCATGGCGGATTTCGCCAGCGGCAAAACGCAGGTTTTGGTGGCGACCACAGTGATCGAAGTGGGCGTTGATGTGCCTAATGCCACGATCATGGTGATTGAACGGGCCGAGAGCTTTGGCTTGGCACAGCTGCATCAGCTGCGTGGGCGCGTCGGGCGTGGCGATCAGGCCTCGACCTGTTTGCTGATGTATCAGGCGCCGCTGTCTGAGAACGGACAGAAACGGCTAAAGGTGATGCGTGACACAAATGATGGGTTCCGCATTTCGGAAACAGATCTGGAAATGCGCGGGGCTGGGGATTTGATTGGTACTGCGCAATCAGGCCTGCCGCGATTCCGCATTGCCGATATGGAATCTCAATCTGCGTTGATGGCCGTGGCGCAATCTGATGCGCGCAAATTGCTGCATGACGATCCAGACCTGACATCAGAACGCGGGCAGGCGGCGCGTGTTCTTCTTTGGCTCATGGAACAGGATCAAGCCATTCGTTTGATTTCAGTGGGTTAGCGTTTATTTCGCGAAATGTTCCCCGATGTTCTCAAAAAGTTCTTGCATGGGAGAACAAAAAATGAGAACAAATAGGCAACAAAGAGTTAACCGCAGGAGCAACGCCATGATGTCTCAGATCAAAACAGTGATCCGCAACTCACACTCCAACTTGCTGCAAGACGCCATTGGCGTTGGTGCATTGGCTGTGATGATGATTGTTGCCCTGCATATCCCGGGCCTTGCCTAAGCTGACAAAAGGAATTTGAAGAACCTCTGACTGCCTGGCGTTCTCGGGCCGGGGCTGTTCATACGACGCACCTGTCCCCATTTGTGCGTTTCACTGACACTGCCTGTCCCAACGATTTCAGTTTGTCTCTTTATGGGTCTGCCTCACAACATCCCATTTCGAACAACCCTGCGCCGAGAACGCAACCTTCGCCGCCTTCCTCCCCGGGAAGTGCGGCGTTTTTTTTGACTTAGGATTTAGGAATTAGGATTTAGGCGCAGGCGCTTTGGTCCGCTTGATCAAAAGCTTCCAGAGTGGCTTCGAGCGACAGCAAAATCGACGCGTGACGATTGCGGTAATCCTGAGCAGGGCGCAAGACTTCGAGGCCCTCAAATGGAGCGGGTGGGGTAGGTCCACCGTCTTTCAACATGGCTTTCAATCCATCGCGGCCGGCTTCGACTTGAGCTCTTGTGCAGCCGATGATCGATTTCCCAACAACCGAGGCGGCTGCTTGGCCAAGAGCACAGGCTTTGACGTCTTGGCCATAGGCGGCGATTTTGCCGTCTTCGGTTTTTACGTCGACAGTGATGGTCGATCCGCACAGCGGCGCACGCTTTTTGACCGTGGCATCAGGAGTATCGAGCATGTCCGTGTGAGGCATGTCCGACGCCAGTGCCAAAATTTGGCCTGAGTAGAGCTTGATCAGATCGGTTTCACCGGACATGGCTGTTTCCTTTTGCATGAGATTCCTAGATAGAGAGCCTAACCAGAGATGCAAAGGGGCTTGAGATGTCTTTTGATGTGAATGCGCTGAAATACAACGAGGCTGGTTTGATCCCAGCAATTGCGCAGGACGCGGACACTCATGAAGTCTTGATGATGGCCTGGATGAATGCAAAAGCCATTGAAAAGACAATAGAAACGCAGAAGGTGACCTATTGGTCTCGGTCGCGTCAGTCGTTCTGGATCAAAGGTGAAAGCAGTGGTCACACGCAGGAATTGGTCGATTTTCGCTATGACTGTGACCAAGATTGCATCCTGGTTGTGGTGCGACAAGAAGGCCCAGCCTGTCACACGAACCGTCGGTCTTGCTTTTATACAGCCGTACGGGATGGCGAGAACGTTGAGCTGATGAAGCCGATGTGTGACGATCACGACCACTAGCGTTTGTTAGGGCCCTATCTTCTCTTAACCTGAATAGTTTTGGTCAACCAATTGCTCTTATACGCATGGGTGCATCGTCAAAATTGCCGCTCGAAGTATCGCGGACAATTTATGACGCCTAGTCAGGCTGCTAAACCCGTGGGCCTGTGGTTTCGCGAATGACAAGTTCTGCCGAAATCTCGGATATGGCGACGGGCGAATTAGGGTTTTGCAAGCGGTCTAACAAGGCGCGTGCCAATCGACGGCCCAATTGATAGGGGGAGGTCGCCATGGTGGTCAGTGGCGGCGTTGCCACTGCCGCATCTTGGATATCGTCAAAGCCGACAATCGAGACGTCTTTGCCCGCTTCCTCGCCCTTGCGTGCCAACGCCAAGCAGGCCCCAAGAGCAATTTGGTCTCCGTTGCACACCACTGCAGTGACTTCGGGGTGGGCTGCGCGTAGTTCTAACATTGCATTCAGGCCAGCGAGCTTATCATCTGTCGTATCCCACACGATTTCCGGCCCCAGATCGCGCTCCGCGACGACAGATTGGTATCCTGCAATACGTTGATTTCGTACGTCAACATTTGCCATCCCACCCAAAAACGCGATGTTTTTGTGACCAAGATCCGCAAGGTAGTTTGTTGCGGTTTTTGTGGCTTCGGTATTTAGAATACCCACGTGGTCAAAGTTAGATGCGCCTTCGCGGCGCAGAAAGGTCACCGTCGGAATTCGATGGTTGCGCAACAGGTCGATACTGGATTGCGGTGTGTCGTGGGCCGGAACCCATAGCAGGCCGCCACGAGAGCTTCTGATAAAGGCTTCCAATTGGCGGCGCTGGTGTTCCGGATCGTCTTTGGAATCCAAAACAGAAACAAGATACCCTTCGTTTTCGAGCAAATCGCTCACGCCACTGATCACTTCGGCGTTAAAAGGGTTGGCAATCTGATGGATCGTGAACCCAATTTCTCGGTTCTCGCCAGAGCGCATCGACGCTGCGCGCGCATCGGGCACGTAATGCAATTTACGTGCAGCATTCAGAACTTTTTCACGGGTTTTTTCGGAAATTCGACCCGTGCCACGCATGACCTGACTCGCCGTTGCGACGGATACGCCAGCTTCTTTGGCGACTGTTTCAAGTTTAGGTTTCTGGGTCATATTCCGTATTTTTGGCTTAACGTTTTAGCAGTTTTACCTGCGATTACTAGGTTTTTACAAGCAATTATAGCTGATTTATTGATGATTGGTTTCCAAATTTCTGAAAAACTGTTGACGTGAGGTATAACGTTATACCAAACTGTAGGTAGATCTTCACCGATTCCTGATTAGCCAAATGGGCGGTCGGAACCGGTGTTTGCTCCAAAGGGGAGGAGTGGATCGCGAATGTAATTTGGAGCCTCAAAAAATGAGGCTTTGTGATTCAATTGGGAGAAAACCATGAAATTTACAGCCAATCTGGCGGGTGCAGTATCTGGCTTGACCATTATGGTCTCAGCCGCTGCAGTGAATGCCGAAGTATTGTTCTGGTCGACACAAGCAAAGCCAGTCGAAGAAGCGCAGGCGATGCGCGAGCAGGTTCTGGGCGGCCAAGATGTTGACTATCAGCCAAACGATGGTGGTCCATGGATGACACGTCTGAACGCTGAATTGCAGGCCGGTTCAGGCTCTATTGGTGTTTTGGGTGCGCTACACGGTGACTTCTCGGCGATGAACCCTGACGATCTTGTTGATCTGGGTGAACTAGGGGTAGGCGCAGCAAGCGCAACCTTTAACGATCTTGCCAAACTGGGAACCGCAGACTCGCAGTACATCCCTTGGATGCAGGCGAGCTACATTATGGCTGCCAATAAAAAGGCATTGGAGCACCTGCCAGCGGGTGCAGACATCAATGCACTAACCTATGATCAGCTGATCGAATGGTCCGGTAATGTTAAAAAAGCAACTGGCGAAGCGAAATTTGGTTTCCCTGCGGGTCCAAAAGGTTTGAAGCACCGCTTCTTCCAAGGCTACCTCTACCCATCCTATACTGACGGTGTTGTGCGTACTTTCGCATCTGATGCCGCTGTGACTGCATGGGAAAAAATGCGTGAGCTTTGGGCTGTAACCAACCCAGCTTCAACCAACTTCTCATTCTTGCAAGAGCAGTTGTTGTCTGAAGATGTCTGGATCGCTTTTGATCACACGTCTCGCTTGGCCGCAGCCTTTAACGAACGTCCAGACGACTTTGTGGCCTTCCCAGCGCCAGCCGGTCCAACAGGCCGTGGCTTTATGCCGGTCATCGCAGGTGTCGCGATCCCACGGACCGCACCGGATATGGATGCCGCCAAAGCTTTGGTTGCGCATATGCTGAAACCTGAAACACAGATTGCAACGCTGCGGGCGACCAACTTCTTCCCAGTAGTCGACGTCGCGCTGCCAGATGATCTGCCGCCATCCGTACAGGCTGCAGGTGGTGCAGTTGCAATCATGAGCGCATCCGCCGATGCGAACCCGGGTCTGCTGCCAGCAGGACTTGGTGACAAGGGCGGTGACTTTAACCGTGTGTTTGTCGATAGCTTCGAGCGTATCGTTCTTGCGGGCCAGCCAATCCGTGCGGTTCTTGATGATCAGAAGAAAACTCTGGAAAAAATCATGAACGAAACTGGTGCGCCTTGCTGGGCACCGGATGCGCCTTCTGAAGGTGCTTGCCCAGTAGAGTAATGCTCTCCTGTTGTGGGTCTTGGGCCCACAATTGTCCGGGCCATCGCCGGCCCGGACACCCGATACTGACCTCAAATTTGAGTTAACCCTCGTTAACCCCGGAGCGATTCCATGAGCGCACGGTTCCTACCGTATTTTCTGATCCTCCCGGTCACGTTGTTTCTTTGCTTGTTCTTCCTTTACCCGTTTGTATTGGTGGCACAGCAGGCTTTCAGCACCGGAGCAGGCTTCACGTTGGAAAATTTCCGTGATGTCACTAGTCACTGGAAATTCTCAATTTCACTGCAGAACACTCTGCTTCTTGCGGCCGCTGTTGTGCCCGTACAAGTCGCCCTCGCACTTTTGATGGCCACAATGGTCAACAAGATGAAAAGGGGCCGCGATCTGGTTCTCTACATCTGGACCATCCCACTTGGGATTTCGGATCTGGCAGCAGGCATCATCTGGCTTGCGATCTTTGAGCAGTCAGGTTTTCTGAATTCAATGATGAGCGGCATTGGGGTGATCGATAAACCTTTCAACCTGCTGTCTTATCAAACCCCTGGCCTTGTCTTCCTCGCGATTGCCTTGGCAGAAATCTGGCGAGCAACAGCCATCATGTTGGTGATCCTTGTGGCTGGTATCGGCCTTATTCCAAAGGAATATTATGAGGCAGCCGAAGTTTTTGGCGCGTCTCCTTGGAAACGCTTCCTCAAAGTGACCCTGCCTCTTTTGCGCCCTTCATTGCAAACTGCTTTGGTGCTGCGCGTCATTCTAGCATTTGAAATCTTTGCGGTCGTGTCGGCCCTCGGGGGCACGTTGTTCCCAGTCCTTATGGGCGAGGTCTACACCTATCAATTTGACCTGTTGAACAGTGGTGCCGCAGCTGCAATCGCCTTGATCATCCTTGTGATCTCAATTGGCTTCACCCTGATGATCCTGCGTGCCCTGCGCGTTCCGAAAGGAGCTTCGATATGAGCGATGCAACCGATACTGCCGCTCCGGCAGACACCCGCAAAGCTGGTCGCTTCGTCTACGTTGCTTCCGTGGTCATGTTATGTGCCTGGGTTCTGGTGCCGCTATACTTCTTGCTGATCAACACGCTCAGCTCGCCAGAAGCTGTGAATGCCTTTCCTAAGGCTTTCATTCCAGAGTTTGATCTGGGCAGCCTGACCTTCTTCGCCAATTTCGCGGGCATTCTGACAGCCCTGAAAAACTCAGTGTTGGTGGCTGGTTTGACCATGGTGATGTCGATCACAATCGGAGCGCCGGCAGGCTACGCCTTGTCGCGCTTTGAGTTTCCCGGCAAAGAATTGTTCCGGTTCTTGATCCTGCTCACACGGGCGTTCCCACTGCCGTTGCTGGCATTGCCACTGGCCGTCATGTTTATCCGTACCGGGATTGACGACACGGTCTTTGGCTTGGCTTTGGTACACACAACTTTGGCCCTCCCATTTTCGGTGCTGATCACTTTCTCGCTGTTTTCGGGCATCCCGATTGAGCTTGAAGAGGCGGCTTGGACCTTGGGATGCAATCGGCTTACGGCTTTCCAAAAAGTGGTCTTTCCGCTGATCCTTCCGGGCATCACGGCCTCTGCGATCTTTGCTTTCGTAATCTCGTGGAACGAAGTTTTTGCGGCCGCTGTTTTGACCATCGAAAACCGGACGCTCACCGCGTTCCTTCTTCAAAACCTAGACACATCTCCGCTTCATCTGAAGTTTGCGGGTGGGTTCATCCTCGTCGTGCCAGCACTGATTTTCATCTTTGCCGTGCGCAAATACCTCTTCGCGATGTGGGGCATCGCCAACCGCTGATCGCGGTTGCAAGTTAAGGAGCCTAGATATGGCTGAGATTCAAATCAAAAACGTCGCAAAGCGTTTCGGAGAGTATCAAGCGCTGCACGACATCAATTTAACCATTGCTGACCAAGAATTCATGGTGCTTTTGGGAGCTTCAGGTTGTGGTAAATCCACGCTTTTGCGGATCATCTGCGGCTTGGAAACGGCAACCGAAGGCGAAGTCTGGATCGGCGGCCGCCGCGTGGATCACCTTGCGCCCAAGGATCGGGGCATCTCGATGGTGTTTCAAAACTACGCGGTCTTTCCGCACCTTACAGTTTTTGAAAACATCGGCTTTGGTCTGCGCATGCAGAAACTGCCAGATGATCAGGTCAAAAAACGTGTCGAACGTACGGCAGAGCTGATGCACATCGAACAGCTTCTGGGGCGGTATTCTGGCGAATTGTCAGGGGGTCAGCGGCAACGCGTGGCGGTTGCACGTGCATTGGCGATGGAACCGGATGTGATCCTGATGGATGAACCGCTTTCAAACCTTGATGCGCTGTTGCGCCTGGAAATGCGTGCAGAACTCAAAGGTGTGCTTGCCGAAAGCAATACCACCGCGATCTACGTGACCCACGACCAAGTTGAGGCCATGAGCCTTGCAGACCGCATTTCTGTCATGCACCAAGGCCGGATCGTTCAGGCGGCCACACCGGTTGAAGTCTATCGCAATCCTGCAGAGCGGTTTGTGGCTGGCTTTATCGGCAACCCACCAATGAACTTCTTGCCGGCCGAGCCTATGGATGGTGGCAAATGGCAAGTGGCTGGAAACACGTTTGATGGTCCGGCGGCAAACAACGGAAATGTTGAATTCGCAATCCGCCCAGAAGATATCGCGCCAAGCGACGCGGGGCTGCCCGCAAAAGTGCGACTTGTCGAACCTCTGGGTGCCCATCTGCTGGTGACCTGCGATGTGAATGGCACCATGTTCCGCGCGATTTTGGAAAGCGATCTGCAATTGAAAGTCGGCGATACACTTGCCTTGGCACCGCAAACCGACCGCATTCGTTGGTTTGATACTCAAACCAGCCTCGCTATTGCGTAACCCTCAGGAAAAACCATGACCTCCAAAATATTCGATCAAGCCGTCGAAATCCTCGAACGCAATGACCTGGGTCACTACACGGTTCCAACGCACGGGCTGTATCCGTTTCAATGGAATTGGGACAGCGCGCTGTCCTCTCTTGGACAATACTACGTGGATGAATCCCGTGCTTGGACAGAAATCGAAACTCTGTTTGCACATCAATGGGACGACGGAATGGTGCCCCATATCATCTTTCATAAGGATGATGACGGCTACTATCCGGGGCCAGATGTTTGGCAGACCAACCGCGAGGTGCCGACCACTGGCATCACTCAACCTCCAGTCGCGGGCTTTGCCGTTCGTCGACTTTTAGACCGGGCAAAAGACAAGCATATGGCGCGCCGCCGAGCGGCCGCGCTGTTGCCAAAGATTGCCGCTTGGCATGATTGGTTCTACCGCGCCCGCGATCCCGAACACACTGGATTGGTGGCCATTCTGCATCCGTGGGAATCTGGTCGCGATAACTCGGTCGATTGGGATGAAGCCTTTGAGCGGGTTCCAACAGAAGGCGTTGAAGAGTTCCAACGGCGCGATTTACATCACGCAAACCCAGCCCATCGTCCGACACAAGAACAATACAAACGTTATATCTGGTTGGTGCAGCTCTTCCGCAGTTTAAACTGGGATTACACGAAGCTGCATGATGCGTCGCCGTTTCAGGTTGTCGACCCGGGCTTCAACGCAATCCTTTTGCGTTCAAGCCAAGATCTTGCCGCGATGGCCGAAGAGTTGGGCGAAATTGAACTCGCTGCAGAGGCGCGCGCGCGCGCAGAGAAGGGGCTTTTGGCGCTTAACAAGCTTTGGAGCGATAAACGCCAGCAATATCTGTGTTTCGACCGTGTAAGTGGCGAGCTGATCGATAGCCCTTCAATCGGTGGCCTGCTCCCCGTTTTTGCGCATATCGACAAAGCGCATTCGGCTGCCATTGCCCACCATATCGATGAGCTGGGAAAGCGTGTAAAATATCTAGTGCCGAGCCACCATCCTGACGACAAGAACTTTGATGCGGCCCGGTATTGGCGTGGTCCAGCGTGGTTGATTGTCAACTACATGATCTCAGATGGGCTTAAACGCGAAGGCCATTACGATACGGCAGCGCGCATCGTCAGTGACAGTGTGAAGCTGATCGAAACCGGCGGCTTTGCAGAGTATTTTGATCCAATGACAGGCGAACCCTGTGGTGGATTGCATTTCACTTGGACTGCGGCCATGGTCATCGAGTTCTTAAAGCTGACCGGAGAAGTCGCATGAAGCGATCGCGCATTAATCAGATCATGGCGGAAGCCGATGAAAAGATCCGCCAATATGGTTTTACCTTGCCACCCTTTGCTTACTGGACGCCAGATGAGTTTAAGGCGCGTGCTAAGGATGCACAGCATCTGGTGGACGCACGTTGCGGCTGGGACATCACTGATTATGGCGCAGGGCGTTATGACGATATGGGGCTGTTTTTGTTCACGCTCCGCAATGGACGTCTTGCTGATCTTCAGCGCGGTGGTGGCATGTGTTATGCCGAGAAGCTATTGATATCTAGACAAGATCAGCTATCGCCGATGCACACGCATGCCATCAAAGCCGAAGACATAATCAACCGTGGTGGTGCAACCTTGGTGATCGAACTCTTTGGGTCAGATGATCAGGGGCAGTTTGCCAGCGATATGGGGGGTACGGTCTGGTGTGACGGCATTCGTCGTGACTATGCGGCAGGCGAAAAGCTCAAACTGGCTCCCGGAGAAAGCATCACCCTGCAACCCGGTGACTGGCACGCGTTTTGGGGTGAGGGCGGCGATGTTTTAATCGGCGAAGTCTCTACCGTAAATGACGATGAATCCGATAATATTTTTCGCGAGCCGATCGGGCGCTTTGCCGACATCGATGAAGACGAAGCGCCAACTCATCTGTTGGTCAGCGACTACAAGTCTTGGCTTGAATAGCCACAAAAGAACCACCTAACCTGCACCGCAAAGCGGGCGGGAAAGGTGCTTCACCTTTGCATCCCATACCGGCGGATCGATGGAATAGGCATTCCCATGAAAATCAATGACCCAAGACGCTTGCTAACCGATCTTTTTGATGAGGCGGTCGCAGTTGCGGACCCCATGCAAGTTGTAGCAAAGCATCTGCCACCACGTCCCAAGGGGCGCTTGGTGGTTATAGGGGCAGGTAAAGCAAGCGCGCGTATGGCGGAGGCAGTCGAGGCTATTTACGGGCCATGCGAAGGTTTGGTTATCACGCGTTATGGGTATGCACGTCCATGCCAAGGCATTGAAATCATTGAAGCAGCCCATCCTGTTCCGGATCAGGCTGGTGTCGATGCAACAACGCGCATGTTGGAATTGGTGCAGGATCTTCAAGCTGAAGACACGGTTTTGGCTTTGATATCAGGTGGTGGTTCAGCACTGCTGTGCGCGCCGATTGACGGTTTAACACTGGCTGATAAGCAGGCGGTCAATGCTGCGCTATTGGCATCAGGTGCACCTATCAGAGAAATGAATACGGTGCGCATGCGGCTTTCAAAGGTCAAAGGCGGTGGCTTGGCTACGGCGATTGCACCTGCACAATTGCACAGTTTGATCATCTCTGATGTACCCGGTGATGATCCCGCCGAAATTGCCTCTGGTCCAACTGTCCCTAGCGCTGCGACCAATGAAAAGGCGCTGGCGGTGATCACACAACACGATATTTCTGTTGGCGATAAGGTGTTGAAGTTTCTGTCAAAATTCCAAGATAAGGCATTCAAGAACAAAGCCGACGGTACATTAGCCATCGTTGCAGCGCCTTCTCAATCACTTGCGGCTGCAGCAGACATAGGGCGTGCGAATGGATGTGATGTGAAGCTTCTTGGAGATGCGATTGAAGGAGAGGCCAGAGAGTTAGGGCAAGCCCATGCCGAGCTTGCCTTGTCACTACAGGATCAAATGACGCCCCAATCGAAACCTCTTTTGCTGTTGTCGGGTGGTGAATGCACAGTGACGCGTATCGGCGATGGTATCGGGGGCCCAAATGCAGAGTATGCCTTGGCCGCAGGTCTAGGTTTGGGGTCAAACGCAGGTATTCACGTAGTCGCTTGTGACACCGATGGCGTGGATGGTGCGGCCGAAGTTGCTGGAGGCTACTTTGGACCGGAGACGATCAAATCAGATAGCCAACGATCAGAAGCTGAGGCCGCCCTTTTGAACAATGATGCGCATAGCTTCTTTTCAAACGCGGGTGGCCAAATCGTTACGGGGCCAACACTGACAAACGTGAATGACTTCAGAGCGATTTTGATTTTTCCAAAACCAGAATAGGGAAGCAGGCCCTTGATTGGTCTATCCAAAGTTCACTCGGTTTTTGTTCAAGTGATTTTGAATCCGTCGCTGGGCGGCCGTACCAGCATTGGGACGACTATTTTCAATCTTTAGCGAATGTTCGAAATCAAGCCTGGAAATAGGCATTCAAACAGCCGACAGTGCTTCCCCGTCGCTAAAGGCCGACCATGGCGCGAATGTCAGACGGGCTTGCGCCGTCTTCACGATACTTGGCGATGGCGCGAGCATCATCACGTTTGGCGAGGCGTTTGCCTGCATCGTCGCGGATCAGCCCGTGGTGGTGATAGATCGGGATTGGCAGATCAAGAACCGCCAGTAAGATCACTTGAATTTGGGTAAAGTCAAAAAGGTCTTCGCCGCGAACAACATGGGTGATGCCTTGCGTGATGTCATCTAGCGCCGAGGCAAGGAAATAGGCGACGATTTCTTCTCCTTTGCGAGAAAGCACCACATCTCCGATGGTTTTTAAGGTCAGTTCTGGGTTTAGCCGATGCGTCCCTTTATGGGTGCCACCGGTTTCAGTGAAGGATACGTCTTTGTCGTTCAGTAGGTCCAAAGCGCGATCCAAATGCAAGCGGAGTGCGTCCCCGGTTTGGCGATCAGACATGTAGCGATGTTTGCAGGTGCCGGGATAGACATCATGATCAACACCTTCTTGCGGGGCAGCCATTGCGGCGCGGATGTCGGCGCGGCTGCAAGAACATGGGTATAGCAAGCCTAGTTCTTCGAGTTTCCTTAACGCCGGATCATAACAGGGCAGCTGCTGCGCTTGACGCAGCACAGGCTCTTCCCACGTGAGGCCCAGCCAAGACAGATCCTCGATAATCTGCGCATCCCACTTTGCCTTGGAGCGTTGAAGGTCTGTGTCCTCCATCCGCAACAAAAACGCGCCCCCAGCGGCTTTGGCCATGTCATGGGCGACTATCGCCGAATAGGCGTGACCAATGTGAAGTGGACCCGTGGGAGATGGGGCAAAGCGCGTTCGAAAGGTCAAAGGTTTCAATGCCTTCTAAGAAGTTCCTTAGACCTTAGCAGAGCTGTCTTGCGCATCCAACCATGCTTGCCATTCGACTTTGGCCCGATCTGTATAGGCTTTGTACCGGTCTTTACGGCCACGACGACCACCCTTGAGGCCATCTACTGGCTGGAACAGACCAAAGTTCACATTCATCGGCTGGAAGGTTTTTGCCTCTGCACCGCCTGTGATGTGGTTCACCAATGCGCCCATGGCCGAGTTCAATGGTGCTGTTTCCAGCGGTTGACCAAGAATTTCCGCGGCGGCCAGTCGACCTGCCAAAAGCCCCATGGCTGCACTTTCCACATAGCCTTCTACGCCAGTGATCTGACCGGCGAAGCGGATATTTGGCTTGGATTTCATCCGCATCTGATCATCAAGCAAGGTTGGCGAGTTGATAAATGTATTGCGGTGAATGCCACCCAAACGCGCAAAAGATGCGTTTTCCAGCCCCGGGATCATCTTAAAGACCTCGGTCTGCGCGCCGTATTTCATCTTGGTTTGGAAACCCACGATGTTCATCAATGTGCCCAGAGAATTGTCATGACGCAGTTGCACAACCGCATGGGCTTTATTTTCAGGATCATGCGGATTGGTCAGCCCAACCGGCTTCATCGGACCAAACCGAAGCGTTTCGCGGCCGCGTTCCGCCATCACTTCGATCGGCAGGCAGCCGTCGAAATAGCCAGCAGTTTCACCTTCGTGGAATTCGGTTTTATCTGCCGCCAAAAGCGCGTCGATGAACGCCTCATACTGCTCTTCGGTCATCGGACAGTTAAGGTAGGCTTTCTGTTCTTCTTCGGTTTCGCCCTTGTCATAGCGCGATTGGAACCACGCGACGTCCATGTTCACAGACTCCGTATAAACAATCGGAGCAATGGCATCAAAAAAGGCGAGGGCGTCAGCACCGGTTTCGGCCTGAATTGCGGCCCCAAGGCCCGCAGAAGTCAGCGGACCCGTTGCGATGATCCAGTGCCCGTCTGTTGGGAGTTCAGTAATTTCACCGTACTCAACCGTAATATTCGGATGGGATTTCAACGCGGCTGTGACGCTTTCGGCAAATGGATCACGATCCACGGCCAAAGCCCCCCCGGCAGGAAGGCGGTGTTTATCTGCGGTTTGCATGATCAAACCACCTGCCGCGCGCATTTCCCAATGCAGCAGGCCAACGGCGTTTTGCTCGTCATCGTCAGAACGGAAAGAGTTGGAACAAACCATCTCGCCCAGATTACCGGTCTGGTGGGCGAAGGTTTCCACCTTGGGGCGCATTTCGTGAATAACCACTTGAACGCCCATGTTTGCGGCCTGCCAGGCGGCCTCTGATCCGGCCATACCGCCGCCGATGATGTGCAATGTTTTTGTCATAGGCGCGACATAGGCCAGAACGCCGAGTTTGAAAAGGCCAGCAACGCGTTTGCGATGGCTCGATCAGAATAGGCTTGCGGCTTGGGGGAAGACATTTGGGTCGCTGAGGCTAGGATTGTCAGGTCAGAGAGAGTTGACCTTGGAGGGACGATCCGCCGTTCAGCGACCCAATGGTTCATCTTACGAAGTTGCCTTCGTTGGGATCGTTATGACACGTGAATTTCAGGCGCGCTAGTGCAAATTGGGAAAAAATAGGGCGCAAAATAGGAAACAATGCATAAAATGGTCGATTTTCGGCCTATATCCATCAAATTCAATGGGTTAAAGCACAGTTAACATGCTGTATGGGTGCCGATTTGCCATGTTTTTGCCACAATTGGTCGGGGAATTCTGCCTATTGCTGCCAATTTGGGGCACGTTTGCCCAAAAAGGCTGAAATGCCTTCTTCGGTGTCTTTGAAAAGCATGTTTTGCACCATGACATCTGCCGCATAATCATATGCCTCTGCGGTTGTCATTGTGCTTTGCGTATAGAAGGCTTCTTTGCCGATTTTTACGACGGCCTTTAATTTTTCTACAAGTTTTTGTGCCAGCGCTTCTGTTTCCGACCTTAACTGATCTGCCGGAACTGCGGCGTTAATCAATCCAATGCGCTCCGCCTCATCGGCATGGATAAACTGGCCCGTGGTCAACATCTCAAAGGCTTTTTTACGCGGAATGTTTCGGGTAAGGGCCACCATAGGTGTTGCGCAAAAGAGGCCAATATTGATGCCGTTGACACCGAACCGTGTGTCATCTGCGGCGATGGCCAAGTCACAGGTCGCAACCAATTGACAGCCCGCTGCAGTGGCGATGCCATGAACTTCGGCGATGACTGGCTGGGGAATGGATTGGATGGTTAACATCAGGGCTGAACAGCGTGCAAATAGATCAGCGAAATAGGATTTGCCGCCATCTTCTGCTGCGCGTCCTGCCGTCATTTGTTTCAGATCGTGACCGGCGCAGAAGGCTTTGCCTGCGCCCGAAAGAATAACTGCGCGGATAGAGGCGTCTTTGGCGATGGCTTCAAGTTCTGCCTGTAAGGCTGCCATCATCTCATCAGATAGGCTGTTGAGGCGTTCAGGCGCATTTAATGTCAGCCGCGCAATCGCCTGAGTGTCGTAACGTTCTAGAATTGCCATCTTGTTCTGCCTCCCATTTCTCGCAAGCCTAGGCGCAAGGGCGTGCGCTGCATAGCGCTGCGATTTGAAACGTTACGGCATAGGAACAAGAGGATCAGATGGCGCAGAAGTTGGACAAAGACGAAATCGCAAGGTTTCTGGAAGATGTCTTTCCACAAATTCACGGCGACTTTGTGATTGACCACGTGGATGCAGAGACCAGCGTGATGCGCTTAAAAACCTCTGAACGGCATCTGAGGCCGGGTGGCACCGTATCTGGGCCTAGCATGTTCGCTTTGGCTGATGTTGTGGCCTATGTGGCGATCCTGGCGCGGATTGGGCGCGAGTCTTTAACGGTGACCACCCATTGTTCAATAGATTTTATGCGCAAACCTGCGGCTGATGCAGATTTGATCGCCACGGCGAGCCTTTTGAAGCTCGGGCGCAGTCTGGCGGTGATTGATGTGAAGTTGCGCTCAGAAGGGCAGGCGGATGTAGTTGCCAATGCAAGCCTGACCTACGCTATTCCACCAAAACGTTAATACATCTGCAGGCTGGAAAAAAAGGCCGGGGCAGAGCCCCGGCTAAAGTGTTTTCCAGCGATCGACGGGGTTTGCGTCCGCCGGAAGGGTGGTGGTTGCCCAGTGCAACCGCGAAATCGGGAGTGACACCGACGCCGCATAGCCTTTGCACGCTTTAGGACAAAGCACATCGTGCGCAGGCGTATCCGTGATTTAGGCCTTCGATGTCGCAATCTGAATCCTTTGGACAACCCGGAAGAGGTGTGGGCTGCGAAGGGATGTAAACTGGTCTTCGACACCTTGGCTTACGTCACGGAAACCTAGTGAATTGTATTGATACAAACCATCAGGTGTACTACACTTGCTGGGTACAATGCGAAAATTGTTCGGTCTAGGAAAACATTGTAATGAGTACAAACTGGCAGCCTCTCTTAGAGAAAACGGGCCGTGCAAAATATCGTGCTTTGGTTGATTGTATCAACAAAGGCATCGCAGAAGGCGCATTGGAAGCAGGGCAAAAGCTGCCTCCTGTCCGCGAACTAGCCTTTCGTTTGGACATCACTCCGGGCACTGTTGCACGGGCGTATTCCATCTTGGTTGAGGATGGGATTTTAACGGCGGGGGTCGGTCGCGGAACCTATGTCGCAGACATCAGCCCGGTGACAGATACGTCCAGTTCTGAAGGTATGATCGACTTTTTTAGCCCACGTATTCCGAATATGGGGCAAGAAGTTCTGATCCGGGATGTGGTCAAGAAAGTTGCATCAGAGTTGCCATCTAACGCCTTGATGCAATACCCAAAACGGGAATCCAATTTACCTGCGCGCAAAGCCTTCATGGCCTGGATGCGTGATGCGCCATTAGGACATTATGAATTGGATGACATTGTCATCACCCATGGTGGGCAAAACGCTATTCTGCACGTGATGCAGGCGGTATTGCGCGGCAATGATCCGGTTGTTTTGGTGGATGAGGTGAGCTTTTCTGGGTTTCGTAAGGCAGCAGAGCTTTGCCGCGCGAAAGTGGTTGGCGTGCCATGGGATGGCGAGGGTCCGGACCCGCAGGCCTTGGAGAAATTGGTACAATCAACTGGGGCGACGCTTTATTGTACCTCGGCTGAAGTAAACAATCCGACAACACGCGCGACAAGCGCGCGCAGACGTCGTGAAATCGCATCAATCGCCCTGCGTCATGGTCTGCATGTACTGGATGACGACTGTTATCATACTGGCCGTCATAGTGCGGAAAGCTATCGCGCATTGTTGCCTGAACTAGGATGGTACATCAGCTCGCCATCAAAACTGGTTTCTCCCAGCTTGCGCGTCGGTTTCACCATTCCGCCCAAAGGCTGGGTGGGGGAAATGTTGCGTAGCGTGCAATTCAGTCATTTTGGGGTCTCTACGATTTTGACCGAGGCCTTTGCCTCTGTGATGACAAGCCCAAGACTGCCAGCAATCATTGACAAAGTTCAGGCCAAGATAAACGCCGATTTGCGCTATGTGGTGAACCAATTGGGTGGCTATCCTATTCGGTGGCGCAGTAATGTGCCTTTGGTCTGGGTTGAATTGCCCACTGGATGGCGCGCACCGGCCTTTGCTCAGGCTGCCGAAGCGCGCGGCGTTGAAATGAAGTCCGCCGATGAGTTTACATTACGAGAAGGGCGTGCTGTTCACGCGGTCCGGATCGCGTTGAATGGCCAAATGGATCAGGAACGCTTTGAGAAAGGTGTGCGGATTGTCCGATCTTTACTGGATAATCCCCCCCGTAGCTTCACAACCTAAGCAAAAAGCCAGATTTGGTGCTGTTTTTGTGGGGTAAAATAATACCTATTTCACAAGTCATTGTTTTTGCGTGCTAATTTCAATCTTGATGCGCTTGACTGTGTTTTCCACAGCTTTATAACCCGGCCATCGAATTAAGACATGTCGAGTGACTCGTCATGTTTGTCACCAAACTTAGGTAGACCATTATGAAAACCTTCTCTGCTACTCCGGCAGACATCGAGAAGAAATGGATCATCATCGACGCTGAAGGCGTGGTGCTGGGCCGTCTTGCATCGATCGTTGCTACTCGCCTACGCGGCAAGCACAAGCCGTCTTTCACTCCACACATGGATTGCGGCGACAATGTTATTGTCATCAACGCTGACAAAATTCAGCTGACTGGCAAGAAACGTACCGACAAAAACGTTTACTGGCACACAGGCCACCCAGGCGGCATCAAGTCCCGCACTGTGGGTCAAATCCTGGAAGGTCAGTTCCCTGAGCGCGTTGTAACCCAAGCGGTTAAGCGCATGCTGCCAGGCAACCGCCTGTCCCGTCAGATCATGACCAACCTGCGCGTCTATGCTGGTGCTGAGCACCCACATGAAGCGCAAGCACCAGAAGTTCTGGATGTTGCGTCCAAGAACTCTAAGAACACGCGGAGCTAATCATGACTGATCAAATCAACTCCCTTGAAGAGCTGTCCGCAGTTGCAGGCGAAGAAGCTGTTGTAGAAGTAGCAGCACCTCGTGAGCCTGTACGTGACGAGCTGGGCCGTTCCTACGCAACCGGCAAGCGTAAAGACGCTGTTGCACGTGTTTGGATCAAGCCAGGTTCTGGTAAAGTCGTTGTTAACGGCAAACCACAGAACGAATATTTCGCACGTCCGGTTCTGCAAATGATCCTGGCACAGCCATTCACTGTTGCAGGCGTTGAAGGTGAATTCGACGTATACGCAACCGTGAAAGGTGGCGGTCTGTCCGGTCAAGCGGGCGCGGTTAAGCACGGTATTTCTAAAGCTTTGCAGCTTTATGAACCATCCCTGCGTGGCGCACTGAAAGCCGCTGGCTTCCTGACACGCGACAGCCGTGTTGTTGAACGTAAGAAGTTCGGTCGCCGCAAAGCGCGTCGTTCCTTCCAGTTCTCCAAGCGTTAATTCGCTTCCATACGATTTTCAAAACGGTCGCATCTTGGTGCGGCCGTTTATTTATGCGCATTTTGCAATGCATGTTTTTATGAGAAATTTACTAAAATTTAACGGATAGGCTTGAGGGTCGCGGGGGATTTTATCACATCTTAACCCGCGTGCTGGAGGTCACTTGTGCTGCCAGGTGCTCAGACCATTCGAAAGATCGCTCTTGTCTTCGCCATTCCTGTGGCGGTGTTGGGCTGGGCCGCTCTGACGTTTCCATCGCAAATGACCTTGGTGGCGCATGGTCCCATTCAAAATGGTCACACGGATTTGGTCTGCGCGGACTGCCATATCGCCAGTCCTGGGACCACGCGGCAGCAAATTCAGGGCAAGCTGCATTACGGGCTGGGATTGCGAGAAGCCTATGTGGATTTCGGCTATGCTGAGATTACATCCAAGCAATGCTTGGCCTGTCATGAACGGCCTAACGAACGTCACCCGATTTACCGCTTTAATGAACCTCGTTTTCAAGATGCGGCTGGCATAGTGGATGCCACATCTTGTTTGGGTTGCCATTCCGAACACACAGGCCATCGCGTCTTTTCAAAACCTCAGGTCTGTCGCGCCTGTCATGGCGATCTGAAGTTAAAGGCAGACCCTTTGGATGTGTCTCATGTGGATTTGATTAAGCAGAAGAATTGGGACAGGTGCCTCGGCTGTCATGATTTTCACGGTAACCACCGTCACGTGGTGCCTGATGAAGTCAGGAATGCGATCCCCGAGGCGGAGATAAGGGCATACCTGCGTGATGGCGCATCGCCTTATGGGGACGACAAATTCTTTGAGGGGGAGCGCAAATGAGCATCACAAAAATCTCACTCTCCGGCATGTTTCTGGTCGGGGCGGTCTATCTGGGCGTATCGGCCCCGTCAAAATTGCCAGACCAGCAAGCATCAGCAGACGGTGCCTGCAGCTATGCGGCGCAACATTTGTTTGAAGGTGTGAATGCCATCAATGATGTGGCGCGCACGCTTTATACAAAGAACATTGTCGGCGGCGGGTTGAAGGCTGGGTTGAAGTTTGGCGAAGATTGGGAACAGCCGGAGGTGGAAAAAGGGCCATTACCGGCTTTATTCCTACGGCTGACGGCTGCACGATTGGAACGCATGCCGCCGCAGTTGGGACTTTATCTTGGTTCAGACGAGCCGATCAATAAATCTAATCTCTTCAGCGGGAAACAGGCTGAAGCCTTTAAAAAAGTTAAAGAGACACGTGAGCCCGTATTTCTGACAGATGCCAATGAGAACGCGGTGGCCATGTATCCTGACATCGCCAGTGTTCAGCCCTGTGTGAGTTGCCACAATAATCATGCTGACAGCCCCAAAAAGGATTGGAATATCGATGACATGATGGGCGCGACGACCTGGACTTTTCCGTCAGAGACGCTTTCAGCAGATACACTAATTGTCACAACTGAAGCGATGTTGGCAGCCGTCGCTGAGGCCTATCAAATTTACCTCGATAAAACCGCCGGTTTTTCAGACCCTCCTGCGATTGGATCGGCTTGGCCCAAGGAAGGGCGGCGGATGTTGCCCAGTGCTGAAATCTTTATGCAGCGCGTCCGCCAAGATGTGGCTTTACAGGTCGTTGACGCCATGGCCCTAGGACTTGCCCGAAAGATCAACGGGGGAACAACACCATGCGTACTTTGATGGATCTTGTTGGGCGTGCCCCACACGTCCCTTGGGTTATTTTAGGACTATGGCTGATTTTCATGACTGTCTGGCAGCAGTATTTGGATTGGTTGCCTGTGATGTCTGCCTTTGCTTGGCAGTTGGTGACAGGGCTGACTTTATTGGGTTTCGTGGTCTACCAATGGATCCTGCTGCTCAAGCGCATGTGCAATGACACGCGCAATGCACGCTTTCATATGATGGCGCATCGCTGGGTGGGGGTAGCAGCAACCTATATGTTTATCCTTCATGCGGTGCGTATGGGGCATACCTGGACGACGGGGCTCGCGATGGTGTTTTTTCTGCTTGGGGTGACAGGAGTTTTGAACCGGCAAGTTTTGAAATATCGACAGCCTTGGATTCACGCCGTTTGGCAGTTTTGCCATATCGGCTTGTCAGCGGTGCTTCTCCCGCTGGTGATTGTGCATATTTGGGTGGCCTTGGCCTATCAATAGGCAACGGGTCAGCAAGCTGGGGGCCAACCCCCAGACCCCAAGATACTTCAGCCAAAAAGAAAACCGATCTTAGTTTCTTTTTGGTTCAAATACCCAAATTCGACATAGCAAATTTAATTGTCTGGTTTGATGAGGCCGAGGCCGCGCAGATAAACACCAATCCCGGTTTCAAGCAGATCTTCGGGTGGGAAGGGGCTTTGAGTTCCGGGGGAGTTACGGGCAAAAAGCTCGACCACGCCGTGGCTCATGGCCCAAATATGAGCGGAGAACATACTGGCGGGGGGGCGTTTTTCTGGCGGGATATGCTCTGAAAGGTCAGCGGCGGCTTGTTCCATCACGCCACGGGCTTTGGCGGCGACGGTGGCCAATTCGGGGGTCCGGTTGACCGAGATGCCGCTTTCAAACATTGCGATGTAGTGGCCAGGGTATTTGCGGGCAAAGGCCAAATAGGCGCGGCCCGTGGCTTCAAAGCTCGCAAGGGCAGATGGCTGGCCTTTATCATATGCAAATTGCATTAAATCGGCAAAGATTTCATAGCCTTGGCGGGCAGCTTCGGCGATCAGGTCTTCGCGGCCCTCAAAGTGACGATACACCGCAGCTGGGGTGACACCAGCGGTTTTGGCAGCCTCTGATAGGGTGAAACCCGTCGGGCCCTTAGCTTCGATCAGCGTCAGGGCCGCCTCAACTAGGGCTTGGCGTAGGTTGCCGTGGTGATAGCCGCGTTTAGGCATTCCAGATGTCCTTTGTGCCACAGACCTGCTGATCGCAGGTCCCAACCGCTTTGGCGTCTTTGCGGCTGTAGTCAATGTGGCTTAGAACATGACGGATCGCATTCACGCGGGCACGGCGTTTGTCGTCGCTGCGCACGATGGTCCAAGGGGCGGGCTTGCTGTCTGAACGCTCCAGCGTTTCGCGGATCGCGGTGCTGTAGTCGTCCCACTTCTTGAGGCCCTCAACATCGATCCAGCTGAGTTTCCATTGTTTTAGCGGATCACTTTCACGGCTGAGGAAGCGGCGGAGTTGCTCTGCGCGACCTACGTTGAGCCAAAACTTGAACAAGAGGATGCCGTCATCAACCAACATCTTCTCAAAGTCTTGAACTTGGTCGAAAAAATGCTCGCGTTGGGTCTCGTCACAAAAGCCAAAGACTTTTTCAACAACGCCGCGGTTATACCAACTGCGATCAAAGAACACGATTTCGCCGGCTGCAGGCATGTGCTGGATGTAGCGCTGGAAATACCACTGCGTGCGCTCGGTCTCTGTTGGTTTGGAAAGGGCTACAACGCGCGCGCCGCGTGGGTTCAGGTTTTCGCGAAACCGTTTGATGGTGCCGCCTTTACCGGCCGCATCGCGCCCTTCAAAGACAATCGCGATGCGTTTGCCGCTTTCTTTGGCCCAGGCTTGCAGTTTCACCAGTTCAATCTGCAGCGCCGCCATTTCACGTTCATATTCCTTGCGGCCCATGCGTTCTGTATGCGGGTAGGAACGATCAAGAATATCACCCTTTTCGCCTGTTGCGATGGCCTTGCGCACATCTGCAGGAGCATCGGATGTATAAAAGCTGCTGATCGCGCCATCAAAGGGCAGATCCATCGGTGGTCTCCGTCTTTTTTCTTAATATGGCAATGGGATGGCGCTAGTGCAATGCAGCCCTGGACGCTGCGCGATGGACTGCGGCAATGATGTCATCCAACGCAGAGTGATGTGGCATATGACCGATCCCGGGCAGAGTGGTCAAATGGGTATTATCCAGGCGTTCACTCAGTGGGCCAGAGTGGATGCTGATCCAGACCGTGTCATCTGCCTCGCCGTGTACCAATTCGACTGGCACGGTGATTGCCTCATACTGCGGTGACAAGGCTGTGATTTCATCAAGTATATTGGCGCGTTGAATGGCATTGGCGCGCAAAGACTGGCGACGCAGAGTCAGGCCGGGACCGAAGTGTTCCGCATAGCCATCGGGAGCTGTTTGCGGTGCAAAGACTGCCTCGACCGCATCAGACACCCGCTGGGTACTGACCCATGCTGTTAGCGCTGGTGCAAAGACCGGACCAATCATTGGGTGAGACATGGCTTTGTAAAAGGTTGAAAGAGGGGTGGCCCAAGGCATAGAAGGCGTGCCAAGTGCAACTACCGCAGCCAATGTATCAGGGTGGTTGACCGCCCAAGCCAGCGCAACCGAGCCGCCGTAGCTTTGGCCAAACACGATTGGATTGTCAGCACCAAGTTGTGCTGCCGCTTTTTGAAGCAGCGCGGCCTGACGCTCGATCGATGGATCATCGATCAGATCGGTATAGCCCAATCCGGGACGATCAAAGGCAATCACGCGGTAGTCTTTTTCAAGCGCATTGATCAGACCAAATGTGAAATCCCGCGTGCTGCCAGAAGAGCCATGGATCATAACCAGATCCGGGCCTTCGCCGCGCACCAGAGCATGCACGCGCACGCCATCAACTGTAAGAAACTTGCCTTCAGGCGGGTAAGCGGCCTCGGCGCGCAGCTCGTTGTTGCGCGCCCTCCATAGGGTTATAGCCGCGAAAGCGACCAAAAGGATCAGCAAGAAAACCAACAGCTTAGCTGCCAATTTCATTTAGATCATAATGGGTTGTTTCATAAACCTCGGTGATCCAATTGCCATAAAGCAGGTGCGCGTGGCTGCGCCAACGGTTCTGTGGCGCCTGGGATGGATCATCATCCGGATAGTAGTTCATCGGCACATTAATCGGCGTGCCTTCGGCGACATCGCGATCATATTCCTGCTTTAGCGTATCACTGTCATATTCAAAGTGATTGAAGATATAGAGCGCGCGATGTTGGCGATCCTCGACCAAGCAGGGCCCAGCTTCGTCACTGCCCAAAAGCGTTTTTAGAGCCGGGGCTGCGTCGATCTCTTCCTGCTTCATCTCGGTCCAGCGGCTCACAGGGATCACACAATCGTCCGAGAAGCCGCGCAGGTAATGGCTGGAGGCATCTAGGTTTTGGTGACGGAAACAACCAAAGGCTTTGGCGTCCAAGATGTGTTTCTTCACACCGTGGAAATAATTGATCATCGCCATGCCGCCCCAGCAGACGCCAAAGGTGGAATGCACATGGGTTTGCGTCCAGTCAAAGACCTCGCAAAGCTCTTTCCAATAGGTCACATCATCAAAAGGCAGATGCTCGATCGGCGCACCAGTGATGATCAGACCGTCAAATTTTTCGCCAGAGGCTTTGACCTCATCAAAAGAGCGGTAGAATTCTGCCATATGTGCAGCGGCGGTATTCTTAGTTTTGTGCTCGCTCATGCGGATCAGCGTCAGCTCGATCTGCAGGGCAGTTGCCCCAATCAGCCGTGCGAATTGGTTCTCGGTTTGGATCTTTTTCGGCATCAGGTTCAATAGACCGATGCGGATCGGGCGAATATCCTGCCGTGCTGCCTGGTCTTCCGACATGACCATCACGCCTTCGCGCGAAAGCACGTCAAAGGCAGGCAGGTCGGAGGGCAGTTTGATGGGCATTGGACAGACTTCCTATATGTTGGAAGCCCTATGTAAGTCAGTTGTTACTTACGCTCAAGAGCCTCGGCAATCAGCGCATCAAACTCTGACGCAGATGTGACCTTTGCCACGTCTTCTGCATCCACAGTGACCCCCCATTTGGCCATCGACTCGTAGCGCGGTTGGCGGTGGGCGAGCGCCTTGGAGTATGCAAAGCGCACGAAAGCGTCAGGGTCGACGTCTTCGGCAGTGCAACCTTCTTGCGCGAGGTATTCGTTCCAACGATTGATCAGGAATTCTGACTGATAATACATTGGTTTAGGTGCTTTGTCGAACCGGCGGATCAGCTCTGCTGAATGGTCATCAGAGCCCTTGATCCAGACCATCAGAGCGTTTTCAGACAGGGTTTTTAAGACAGGATCATCTGGGTTTTGGGGATCTACTACTTCGCAGATCGATCCACCTGTGTCGCAGATGAAATTGTCATAGCCATACAGCGACTGCGCACGGTTGATGAAATGCTGTGTATCTAAAAGGGCGGCGACTTCTGCTGTGTGATGCTGGTTTTGACGGCGCATATATTCATCAAAGGCCACGCCCCCTTTGCCAGGGTTGCCGGGTTTGCCCAGATAAGTCGACAACGGCGCCAGATTGTTGAAGGTGATGTTTGAGCCGATATAGATGCTGTCGCTCAGCAGGAGTTCCCGCAAGAACGGGACTTTCATGGCTTCGGCTTTGGCATTGTCAGCGATGTGTTCACCCATGTATCGGGTGCCAATGCGGTAATCTACGGAGTAATGAAACCACTCACGAGTGTCGCGCAACATATTGGAAAGGTGGGTTTTTCCTAGGCCAGACATGGCGAAGAGCAAAACCTTCTTTTGCTTGGCGTTGCGCCAGTCATCTGCTGATTGATAGATCATCTTGGGCCTCAAACTACTGCGTCGTTGGTAGCCCTCAGTATAGCGGCGGTCAACACAGACCATAAGAAAACCCCGCCATATGTGGCGGGGTTTGCGTCTGAGCTTGGTTTCGTGCGTTTAGAAGCGGAATCGAACGCGCACCCCGCCAGCAATTGCTGTGTTGTCTCTGAATTCGCCTGCCGCAACGGGCGAAAGGTGGCTGACCCGCGTGTCGGCATCCCCAATCCAGATGTAGGACACGCCACCGGTGATCTCCATGTTTTCATGCTTGTAGGTCGCAGCCAGCGTCACACCCGTGCGCCCATCGGTCGGACCCAGATTGCGGGCGAAACCGCCAACCTGTGGTTCATGTGTTAACGAAACCGCCCCGGACCATGTGTCGTTGAAGCGTCGGCCAAGACCAAGATTGTAGGTGATTGTGTCTTCGTCGTATGCCACTAGAGCGCCGCCGCCCGTCGCCGCAGAATAGACGTCTGGGGCAACTCGCATTTCTGACCAATCCACCCAACGGATGCTACCAAACACCAATGTGTCCTGGGCAATGCCGCTCTGGAACTCAAGGTTGACCGATTGCGGAGTGGTGACAGAGGTGGTGCCCGCCACCGCAGGGCCAGCGCCGACGGTTTCAGAAATCGACCAATCATGTGTAATCGCAGAGTTATAGGTCAACGCAACACGCAGCGCGATGTCAGGCCGTTCGTAGGCCACACCTGCAAGATAACCGACCGAGCCGTCATTGTTGCTGACACCAGCGTATGCGCCACCTGCAGTTGGCACGCCAGATGCGACGGCTTCAAGGGTTTGATAGCGCAGGCCGCCGAAGACACTGACATTGTTGTCTGTTGTATATTTCAACACACCTGTCAGCGCGTTGCTTTTCAGCTCTGCGGTAGCGCCTGATGCGTAATAGCCGGTCAGCGGATAGGTCACATTTGCACCAAAGGGCTGATCGTGGATCAATGCGAAAGACAGGTTCTCATTAAATTGGTGCTTATATGAAAAACCAAACCGGACGTAGCTATCCGTCATATCGCCTGACGGAACACCGGGGGTTGGTTGCAACGCTGAAGCCGCGGCGCCAGCGCCAACGCCGGAGACTGTTGGGTTCACCGATCCAAAGCTCAGTTCGGCCACATTGCCTTCTTCGAAAAGAATGCCAACGGACTGTGTGGTCCGTTCAACGCCGCCTGCAGCGACCGATGTCGCAGCTAAAGTGGCAATTGCCGTTGCTGACAACGCCCTTGTTTTCCATGCCTGTTTCATCCACGCCTCCCCACGTGCTTAATGATGACAGGAAAGGTAGAAAACCGCGCGCGGCTCAGTCAATGGTTGACCAAGGGTAAGACTTACCAGTTTACCGCGAAGTTATGTTCTGACTGGATTTCATTTCTGACAGTATATTCAGATAGTTACCGCCAAATATGAAAACTGCCCCTAAAAGAACCACCGCATCCAGCGGCTCTGAATAGAGCAGCGCGCCCACCACCGCTATGGCCGGAAGACGCACGAAATCGATCGGAGCGCAGACTGAAGCGGGCGCCAGTTGCAGCGCTTTTGAGATGCAAAGATGGGCCACGAGACCGGTGATCGTGATCACACTCATTGGCAGGAGCATCGCAGCGGATGGCCAGGTGAGGTCACCGTCATAGGCTGCAAAGACAAGGCCCAGAACGGTTTGCATAAGCAACATTTGCAACAGGATCGCATAGATACTTTCATGCATCAGAAGTTTCTTGGTGTAGATATAGGTCAGTGCGAAACCAATCGCACAGCCAAGGGCGGCATAGGTGCCTGCCCCAAGAGGAACCGTCCCAGGACGCGCGACGATCAGAATACCCAAGAAGGCAATTAAGGCGGCGATTAGACCAGCTGGCCTTAAAGGATTTCCCAAAAAAAACGGTGCCAGTAGGATCACCCAAATTGGCGTGGTAAACTCCAGCGCAAATAGCTGAGCCAGCGGCAGCAATGTCAGGGCGTAGAACCACAGGTTCTGCCCCATAAAGTGAAACAGATTTCGCAAAGCATGCAGCTTGATGTGCCGGCCAGAAATATCTGCCCAGCGGCCAAAATAGCTGATCACCACGGCCATGATCATAGCGCCACATGCGCTGCGGTAGGTCATGATCTCAAACGTATCGAGTTCCGCACTGGCAGCGCGGCCAGCCACAGCCATTGCCATGAACGACAGGATTGCACCGCTCATCCAGAGCGCAGCTTTGACATAGGTATGCATGAAAGTCCTTTCCGGCGGAGATTGGACCAGAAAACTTTGCGAGCAAAGATGTTATTTTACAGGAACGCAGCGTCTCAAGGCTTCATTCGCCGTCAAAGGCGGGGTCCAGCCACAATCCGTAGGTGCGAATTGCAGGGATTCGTAAAGCTGCTCGTAGAGGTATGGGCGACGCACCAAATTGGCGGCCCCTCGCATCAAACCCTTTGGAACCGTAAACAGCCGCTGTGATTTGCCCATGGCTTTGCGAAGTTCTGTGCAAATGCGTGTCGTGCCAAGGTCATCATGGTCGGTGGTAAGGATCAGTTCTGGCGTGGCCTCAGATTGCAGGCAATGGCGGATCAGATCAGCCAAGTTTTGTACGGCCATCATGCTGCGACGATTGCCGGCATAGTTAAAGGGCAGGGGATAGCGACTTGCGCAGAGACGCATTAACTTGCGCCAAAGACCGGGCGCATGGGGGCCATAGACCATCGGCACACGCAGGATTGTGGTCCGCATGGGGCTGGCTTGCAAAATAGCCTCAGCTTCCAGTTTTGCCTGACCATAGGCGGTGTTTGGAGCAGTTGGATGATCAAGTGCGATCACCTGATCAGACTGCTCCAATCCATAGACGGCAACTGTGGACAGAAAAACAAAATGCTGAACGCCTGCGACCTCGGCTTGGCGCAGCAACTCGGCTGTCCCGTCACGATTGGCTTTCAAATGATCTTCACGTTCAGTTTTAGGGTCTTCTTTGCCATGCACCCGCGCTGCGCAATGCACAACGGCCTTCGCACCTTTTAAAACGTTAGACAGATCGCCCATATCTGACAGATCAAAGCCGTGCACCAAACCTTTGGTCGGTTTGCGGCACAGTCCGACCGGATATTCCCCTGCTTCGACAAGGGTCCGCATGACATGTGTTCCAACAAAACCAGAGGCGCCTGTGACGACAATATGAGGTGGTTTTTCGGTCATGTTGGCTCCGGGTGTCTTTGGCATGTTCATAAGCAAAAAGACCGAAAGGCCATAGGCTTAATCTGCAATATCTTCGATCTTAAAGTTTCGAGGGATGCCTTTGGTGATCTCTGCCCAAGGTGATGCCCCGGCGCGCGCCTGATGAAATTCAAAGGCGGCTTTGTCTACAAAGGTTTCTGAGATCTCGTAGCGATGCGGTACGGTTGGGTTTTCTGTGACATGAAACGTCAAGTTACCCGGCTCTGCGCGCGTCAAAGCGATATGCTCGGGCAGGGCTGCCGCGACATCGGCGTAACGTTCTGCGGGGACGTCGATATATCCAGTTAGACGGATCATTTTGGTGCTCCTAATACAGCCAGATATCGTCCTGTTTGCCAAAGAGCGAGGCCGTTGACCAGAGGGAGGCTCGGCCAATGTTGAACCAGATGGCGATGGCTTCGCGCGGGATCATCGTCCACCCCGCGGCACTATGGCTGTGACGGCGGATGCGCTCTGACGCAAAGAGGCTCATGTCGCGGCCACCAAACCACCAAAAAGACGCCCAGCTACGTGGAAGGTGAAACGCCTCGGTAACTAAAATCAAGTCATTGGACTGCCGAAGCAGCGGGAGTGTGAAGAGAGCGTTTTGCAACGTGGATTGCGAGGCGGATTCGGTGACGATGGCCTTAGCCGGCACGCCCATTGTTTTCGCCAACGTAGCCATTTGTTCACCGGCTGCGGGTCCATTGGGAATGCCTCTGCCGCCTGAGAAGGCAATGATTGGTGCACGCTGAGCATGATAGAGCGCCACGCAGGTCTCAACGCGCTTAATTGTGGGCGGGTGCAATGTGCCATCGTCAGACATGCCACCGCCAAGACAGATAATTGCGCTGGCTTTGTCGACTTTGGTAACGTCTTGGGTGGGCCAAAGATAGGTCCATGCGGTGACAGACAGCAGTGTCACAAGACCAAGGATCAATACGATCTTCAAGCTACCCCACATGTCAAACCCTTTCAGCGTCACCTATACTCAGAAACAAACAAAGCCCCGAAGGGCTTTGCTGAATGGTTTTCTTATTCCCACTCGATCGTGCCCGGAGGCTTCGAGGTGATGTCATAAGTACAACGGTTGATGCCTTTGACTTCGTTGATGATCCGGGTCGCTGTCTCACCAAGGAACTCATGGGTGAAAGGATAGTAGTCCGCTGTCATACCATCCACCGAATTCACGGCACGCATTGCACATGCGTAGTCATAGGTCCGGCCATCGCCCATCACGCCCACTGTTTTCACAGGAAGGATCGCAACAAAGGCCTGCCAGATTTCATCATAGAGGCCATGCTTGCGAATTTGGTCGATATAAACCGCATCTGCTTCGCGTAGGATTTCCAGCTTTTCACGCGTGATCTCACCTGGGCAGCGGATCGCAAGACCTGGTCCTGGGAAGGGGTGGCGACCGATGAAGGATTGGGGCAATCCCAACTCGCGGCCCAAGGCGCGCACTTCGTCTTTGAAAAGTTCACGCAGAGGCTCAACCAGTTTCAGGCCCATCTTTTCTGGCAAGCCACCCACATTGTGGTGCGACTTGATGGTCACCGAAGGACCACCAGAGAAGGACACGGATTCAATCACATCAGGGTACAAGGTGCCTTGTGCCAAGAATTCAGCGCCTTCGATCTCATTGGCGTATTTCTGGAACACGTCAATAAACAGCTTACCAATGATCTTGCGCTTAGTTTCTGGATCAGACTGGCCTTCCAGCTCGCCCAAGAACAGATCGCTTTCATCAGCGGCAATCAGTTTGATGTTATAGTTGTCGCGGAACATAGAGACGACTTCTTTCGCCTCGTCCTTACGCAGCAACCCGTGATCCACAAATACACAGGTCAGCTGATCGCCAATGGCTTCGTGAATGAGGATCGCAGCCACAGAGCTATCAACACCACCAGAGAGGCCACAGATCACTTGCTTATCGCCAACCTGCTCGCGGATCTTTTCAATCATGATCTCGCGGTAAGCGCCCATAGTCCAATCGCCTTTAAAGCCTGCAAGCTTGACGAAGTTCTCATAGAGCTTGGCACCATTTGGTGTGTGATGCACTTCTGGGTGGAATTGCACCGCATAGAAGTGACGAGAGACATCAGCGGTAATCGCATAAGGCGCATTAGGGGAGGTCCCATAGACCTCAAAACCCGGCGCGATCTGCGATACGTGGTCCCCGTGGGACATCCAGACCTGTTCGTCGCCATCCGCGAACCAACCATCCAGAATGTCGAGCTTGTTCTGAGGGGTCACATAGGCGCGGCCAAATTCGGCTGTGCCATGCCCGCTATCCACTTTGCCGCCCAGCTGGGTCATCATGGTCTGCTGACCATAGCAAATACCAAGGATAGGTACACCCAGGTCAAAAATCTCTTGCGGCGCACGCGGAGAGCCTTCGCGGGTCACGCTGTCTGGGCCACCAGAGAAGATAACCGCCTTAGGGGCCATCTCGCGCACGAAATCCATCGTGACGTTCTGATAAGGGTGAATTTCACAGTAGACGTTCAGCTCGCGAAGGCGACGCGCAATCAGCTGCGTAACCTGGCTGCCGAAGTCGATGATGAGGAGGCGGTCATGGGATGTCTCTGTCATGGTCGCTGACTAGGGCCAGAAAGCGATTTGCGCAAGCCTCTATAGGGTATTTCAAGCCTTGGGAGGCCAGAAAAAACCACTGTCACAAATGCGCTGGGCTCCTGTGGTAGTCTATTCGCACTTTATTTGACCAAAGATTTAAGAATGGGAGATTGAAATGCCAAAGTTTGAACATGCCCATGCGCGGATTGCCGTTTGGAACCTTGCCGGGTTCGGCGGGATATCGGATGCACGTAAAGCCCAGCAGATCGAAGGGCTTGCCATGCTCGATGCAGAGCTTGTCACCCTCGTAGAAGTGAACCCCGTGAGCTATCTGGATGAGCTGATTACAGGTCTGGCTGATATAGGGCTGTCTTATGAGAAAACCATCCTGCCGCAAGATCATGGAAGCTTGCATATTGGCTTTCTTCATAAGAGCGGCATGGAGGTTAAGAACCCTCGGTTCATAGTTGGGTCAGAGGGGGACTACGCGAATGGGCGTAAGGCCATCGTTGTTGACGTGAAATGCGGTAAATTTTCTGCTGTGTTGATCGGAGTGCACCTGAAGTCGGGACGTGATCGCGATGAACAGAAACTACGCGATAGCCAATGCAAGGTGATCGGGGATTACATCAAGACCCTGCGGGAAACTCCGGGCTTTAAGACCAAGACCATTCTGCTGATGGGGGATTTCAATATGATCCCCGGTCAGGATGTCAGCAATTTCCACCATTTGGGTGGCGATGACCTGATGGATTTTGTCAGCAACTGGGATCTTCAAGATCGTTTCTCTCATATTCTGGACAAAGGGCGTGCCAATCTGCTGGACGGCTTTGCGGTCTCGCGCACCTATTCCACCGATTACATTCGCGGTAGTCTTAGACTGTTCCCGATGCACTGGAGCCTCGATAAGGGGCGGGAATGGTTCAAAGATGAAGTCAGCGACCATTTGCCCTTTGTCGCGAACTTCAAGATTTACTGATTTAGGGGCTTGGGCACGTCAGGATCGAGACTGGCGTGCCTCGGATAGCAACCGAACCTCTGCGATCAAAGCAATCAGAACATCCAGATGATCGGACAGCGCATAGCCAGCACCTTTGGCGCGGCGGCGGTCTTCGAAGTCGCGTTCAAGTTCTATCAGATTAAATATCGCTTCGCTGTGCCGAGAGACCTTCTTGCCGGGTAAAACCCGCGGCAGATGCGTGTCTCGTCGGTACTTGCCTGCAGCGGCCTTGGCCGTACGCACCAAGAGTTTTGGGCGGTTCAATTGAGCAGCTAATTCCAAGACATCAAGCATGACATTCTCCTTCTTTGGGTGAATTTCAAAGGAGCATCGCACAACTTTAAGGGGTGTTGCGTCCAGTCCGCACGCAGCGCGCTGGGCGTTTCATAACTGTTTAAGATTTGGAAACACACTGGATTTCACCAACCGATGATCCCTCGGTGCGCCCCGAATTTCTAGGTAGAGTTCTAGGTTTTCAATCTGAATTGGGTGAACATCTAAGGATTAATGAACCGTACCAGAGACCGACTGGGGGGAAGAATGAAAAAACACTGGCAGGAAGATCCAGCGCTAAACCGAGTTCCAAATTGGGTTCCAAACTTCGCTGTACGTTACCTTGCACATACAGAAAAAGGCATATCAATCAGGGAACTGGCAAGGCATTCTCAGGTGCATGCCTCCACCGTGATGCGCCAAATCAGACGCGTGGAGACCAAGCGCGATGATCCATTGATCGATGAAGCTTTAGCGCAACTGGGAGAGATCGTTTCCGATCCTACCTGCAATAATCCGAAACTGGAGGCAGATGTGATGAAGCAGCAAACCGTTAACCCATCCCTGAATGATCAATCCTTAAAGAAAGCCGCAGGAACTGTCTTGCAAGGGTTGAGTGTACCAGGCGCGGTTCTGGCCTTCGCCAAGGATATGGAGAAGGCCGTTGTGGTGCGCGACCTGCCAGATGGATCCACCCGACGCACAGCCGTTGTGGACCGCCCAGTGGCACAGGCCATGGCATTGAAGGATTGGATCAGTTGCAAATCTCCGGGGCGGATATCTCGCTACCAAATCACCGCCAGCGGACGCGCTGAGTTGGCAAAGATTCTGGCGGATGCAAGTAATTCTGCCACGGGATTTGCCGAGGCGCAGGCCGGGTTTGAAGTGGAAACATTGGGCAAGGTGGCGGCCTCCGGCGCGCGCCGTGTGCGATTTTCGACCCATGAAAATCCTGTTGCAGTGTTAGCACGCCGCAAAGACAAAGATGGACAACCTTTTTTAGCGACGGAGCTTGTGGCTGCATCAGAACGGTTACGCGAAGATTTCGAACTCAGTCAGTTGGGCACGGCAGTTACGCAGAATTGGGATCGGTTCCTAACAGCGGGTGCAACCAGCAGCGTAGGGGCAGGGCTTGGTTACGGCCATAGTCAAGATGCCAATGATCGGTTGCAAGCCGCATTGGGAATGCTCGGGGAGGGGCTGTCTGATGTCGCCCTTCGGTGTTGTTGTCACCAAGAAGGCATGGAAAGCGTTGAAAAGCGTCTTGGCTGGCCGGCGCGGTCCGGCAAAGTGGTGCTGCGGATCGCATTGATTAAACTGCGCGAGTACTACAACGGCCTGCCTTCTGATGCGCATGACATGATTGGGTGAGTATTACAGAAGGGCACGGAAACGTGACGGTCTGGGGCTTGAGATGTTTCAGAAGGCTTCCTTTATTCAGCAGAACTGAAAAAGGAGACACCGATGGCACACGCCGTTTTATACCGGATGGAATTGCCCAAATACACCTGCGGCTACGGCACCGCCGCGCGCGATCTATTGCGTGGCTCCGGCATGACATTTGACGAACACATCCTGCGCACGCGCCGAGAAACCGATGCATTTAAAGACAAGCATAACGTCACAACGACGCCGTTGATCTTTATCGATGGTCAGAAAGTCGGCGGCTACACGGATCTTAAGAAATACCTGAAATCGCAAAAGAAAAAGCGAAAATGAAAAAGACCCGGCGAGATCACTCAGCCGGGTCTTCTATTTAAAGCTTATCGCCAGTCTTATGCGACAGCTTCTGCTTTTACCGCTTTTAGCACCTTCAGAACGTTTTCTGGGGAGCTTTCGCCATATGGATCTTCTGGGTGGTTGTCATCACGACCTGGCTCTTCAAAGAAGGATTCAACAACACCGTTGTTGATCACAGCTGCGTAGCGCCAAGAGCGCATGCCAAAGCCTACATTGTCTTTGTCGACCAGCATGCCAACTTTACGTGTGAACTCGCCAGAACCGTCTGGGATCACTTTGACGTTTTTGATGCCCTGAGCTTCGGCCCATTTGTTCATCACAAAGCTGTCGTTGACGGACATGCAGTAGATTTCGTCGATGCCTTCAGCTTGGAAATCAGCAAAGCCGTTTTCGAAACCTGGCAGCTGGTATGTGGAGCATGTCGGTGTGAATGCGCCTGGCAGTGAGAACAGAACAACGCGCTTATTCGCGAAGTAGTCATCTGTGCTCATGTCTTGCCAGCGGAATGGGTTCGGGCCTTCGATGCTTTCGTCGCGAACGCGCGTGCGGAAGGTCACTTTAGGTAGGTTTTGGCCTGCAAACATAGTTTGGTCCTCAATGTTCGGGTTGAACTCGGAAAGCGATTTAAAATGATTCTAAAGAACGGGCAACGCTGGATTTGCTTGGGATCTGTTGAAGTTGTCATCCGACGGAAAAATGCGTGGATTTTCACCGGTGATCCTTGAAAACGCATAACAGCATTGCATCTCTGGTACTGGTCAGCTTCTGTCGCTATGTTAGCCTGAATTGACGCAAACCACATCGCAAGGATACGCGCGTGCGAGACCTGAAGATCCCAGAACAGCGCCACCCGGAAAAGGCGCACCGCCCGGACAATGCCCAGCCGAAGAAACCCAAGTGGATCCGCGTGAAAGCGCCGACCGGCGAGGGCTATAACGCTACCAAAAAGATCATGCGTGAAAACAAGCTGGTGACAGTTTGTGAAGAGGCGGGCTGTCCGAATGCTGGCGAATGCTGGAGCCAGGGCCACGCCACCATGATGATCATGGGTGATATCTGTACGCGCGGTTGTACCTTCTGTAATATCGCGACCGGTCGTCCTGACACCTTGGATGCGTTTGAGCCGGGCCGCGTGGCCGATGCAGTTCAGAAGCTGGGTCTCAATCACGTGGTCATCACTTCGGTGGACCGTGACGATCTGAAAGATGGTGGGGCCGAGCATTTCGCGCAGACCATTCGCGCCGTACGTCACCGATCGCCAAAAACCACAATCGAAATTCTGACACCGGACTTCTTGAAATGCGACGATAGCGTTTTGGAAACTGTTGTCGAAGCCAAGCCTGACGTCTTTAACCACAACCTTGAAACCGTGCCGGGGCTTTATCCTGAGGTCCGTCCGGGTGCGCGCTATTTCCATAGCCTGCGCCTGTTGCAGCGTGTGAAAGAACTGGATCCATCGATCTTTACCAAATCCGGCATCATGGTCGGATTGGGTGAAGACCGTCAGTCAGTGCTGCAGGTCATGGATGACGCCCGCGCGGCGGATGTGGATTTCCTGACCATTGGTCAGTACCTGCAGCCTACGCCAAAACACCACGGCGTAGACCGTTTTGTGACGCCGGAAGAGTTTGAAAGCTATGAAAAAGCTGCCTTTGGTAAAGGCTTTTTAATGGTCTCAGCCACACCTCTGACGCGCAGTTCTTACCATGCAGGTGACGACTTTGCGAAACTGCGTGCCAACCGTATGGCCAAGCTCGGTCAGGGCTAAGAACTTGCGAATTTGAGAGTTGAACGGCGCCAACTGGCGCCGTTTTTTATTGGGGTTCTATTGGGGTAATGGCGCGAGTGCTTGCAGATATGCTGCGATCGCCAGACGATCGTCGGGTGTCAATTGTGCCATGTTCTCAACAACATGCGCCATTGGCCCGCCTGCGCTGTCAAAATCTGGCGTGAACCCGGTTTCTAAATAATAGGCGACATCCTCTGGTGACCAATCCAGTCCGGCTGGGGTGATCCCCGGCACCTCGCCTTCACCCGGTAAAAACGCACCGGTCAGCCATGCAGTTCGATCAAGCCCACCTAAAGCATTGCGTGGCGTGTGGCATTCGCCACAATGGGCTTGGGCTTCTACCAGATAGCGCCCACGGATCAGCTCTGGCGTATCTGCATCCTGTAAAACCCAATCATTGCCTGCAAAGAGTAATTTCCAGCCGCCAAGCGTGCGGCGGATATTGAATGGAAAACCAACCTCATGCGCTTGGCTTGGTGTGTCGTTGATGGGCAGAGTGTCCATAAAGGCTTTCAGGTCTGCAATGTCCTGTTCGGTCATCTGCGCATATGCCGTGTAAGGAAAGACGGGGAAGTAGTGTTTACCATCCGGTGACACCCCGCGCTGAACGGCGTTGGCAAATTCAGGCAGAGTCCAATCTCCGATCCCATGCTCCACGCTGGGCGAGATATTGGGGGCTAAGAACGTACCGAAATCTGACGGGAAGCTTTGCCCGCCGGCCAAGATGGGTGTTTGTGAAAAGTCAGCCTTAGGTTCGGTGTGGCACGAGGCACAGCCCGAGGCGTGAAACACCGTTGCACCACGTGTTGTGTCGCCGGTCAGGCCCACAAATCGCGCTTCATCCACCCCACGCGGGATGGTGATGACATAGAAAGCCGCAAGGCCCGCAAGCCCCATGACGATGAGGAAACGAAAAAGGCGGGCCATTGCGATGATCTCTTACTTACCGCGGAAGGCTTTGTGGCAAGAGCCACATGCGCCGCCAACCGGGCCCATCGCCGCTTGCAGAGACGCCAGATCTTTGCCTGCAGCGTCTGCCATCGCATTGGCAGCGTCGCTCATTGCTTTGGAGTTTTCGATAACAGCAGGGAAGGTTGTCCAGATTTCCGCCTTGGCGCGCGTATTTTCCGCGCTGTCCATGTCAGAGCCCTGTGGCCAAAGCGTCATCGCGTCCAGATTTGCGACCGCTTTCAGGTTGTTGGCTGCAGCAGAAGCCGCCGCCGCGTCATATTCAACTTCGCCTTTCGCCATGGCGCCCAGAATGCCCAGATTGTGGGAATAAAGTTGCATCTGACCTTGGCGGGCTTTGATTGCACCTTGGATGGCTTTGTCTGCGTGACCTGCCGCAAAGGCGGATCCTGCAACCGTGATGGCGAGGACGGCGGTCATAATACGGCGTTTCATGGCTTTCTCCCTAAAATCGTTATTCTATGACGTCACCTTACCCCGACTTTTGTAAAATCGAAGTGTCGAGACCTAGAAAATTGTCACATTTAGTTGAAGACAGCCCTTTAGCGCAGGCCTTTATTTCCGATTTTCTCGGCGGTCAGCGCTTCGGGCCAGCCGAAATACTGTTCAAATCCATATAAGATGGCGGTGCAAACCACTGCAAAAATGACAATCTGGATACGCCGTTTAGAGGGCGGGTTGCGCGCCCAAAGCGCCATTTTCATCAACCAACGCGGGTTCATTCGACAAACCGAACTTTGCCAATAAACGGCAGGTTGCGATTGCGCTGCGCATAGTCGATGCCATAGCCGACAACAAATTCATCAGGGATTTCAAAACCAATCCAATCGGCACGCACTTCAGCCTCGCGGCGGCTCGGTTTATCCAGTAAGGCAATGGTTTTCATCTTGCGCGGAGAGCGGCTTTCCAGAAGGTGTTTCACCTGATGCAGGGTGTGGCCAGTGTCGACGATGTCCTCGACCACAAGGACATCACGTCCTTCAATCTCGCCACGCAAGTCTTTGAGAATGCGCACTTCTCGACTGCTTTCCATAGCATTGCCATAAGAAGACGCCTCAAGGAAATCGACCTCGACGGGCAGGTCCAATTCGCGCACCAGATCGGCGATAAACACAAAGGATCCGCGCAACAGGCCAACCACGACCAATTTGTCTGTACCGCTGAATTCGCTTTGGATTTCACCACACAGCCCTTCGATCCGCGCTGCAATGCTCTTGGCTGAGATCATTTGATCGATCACATAATCTGGCTGTGTCATGCTGCCCTCTTGATTTTCCGCGCCCAGCATACGAAATGGGCGAGCACTGTCTATGACGATCCGAGCAGAAAAACCATATGCCATCACATTCAGAAACCCGGAAATTGCCCTATACGGCGCAACAGATGTACGATCTGGTGGCAGATGTTGCGGATTATCCCAAGTTTTTGCCGTGGTGCGCAGCCGCGCGTATTCGGTCTCGTACGCCCGAGGGCGATGCAGAGTTGATGCTGGCGGATTTGGTGATCTCTTTCAAAGTGTTTCGCGAACGGTTCGGATCGAAAGTCCTGTTGCATCCGGACCAGAAAAGTATCGATTCTGAATATTTGGATGGGCCCTTTAAATTTCTCAAATCCACATGGGATTTCAAGGATGTAGAGGGCGGATGTGAAGTATCATTTTATGTCGATTTTGAATTCAAAAATGCGATCTTACAGGGCATTATCGGTGTGGTGTTCAATGAAGCCATGCAGCGTATTGTGAAGGCGTTTGAGAAGCGTGCTGCAGACCTTTACGGCACGGTTTAAGCAAAGCGCAGTTGCCAATCTAAATGTTAGATCGGCAACCGCAGGCGTTTGATTATTTGCCAGCTAAAGACTTGGCTTGTTCCACCCAATTGTCGCGTGTGACGCGCCCTTTGAAGCCTTCTAGATTTTCATCAACCCACATGACTTCAGAAGGTGTCCAGGCTGCAACTTGGTCAAAGTGGTAAAACCCTAAGCGATGCAACAGTTTTTCCATTGCAGGGCCAACGCCGTTGATTTGCTTCAGATCATCGGCTGCGCCGCCGCGTGGCCCGGACAGACTGGCCGGTTTTTCACCTGTGCCTGTTGTGTCTGATGCCATCGCGGATGTCGCCCGACATGCTGCTAAATCTGCGGCAAGCTGATCGCGCTCTTGTTTCAAAGCATTGCACTCTGCGTGCAGGGCGGTCTGATCATCAGATGGCGACGTATCTTCGTCTTCGACTGTCAGAAGGTCTGATTTAAACAGCCAGCCCGCTGCAAGCGCGCCCAAAACTGGGGCAACAATGAACATTGGCAGCTGTGCGATAGACCACCAGCCCGAAAATAACGCAGGCCCAATTGAGCGTGCTGGGTTCACGGAGACGCCGGTGATGTTGATCCCAACCAAATGAATGACCACAAGCGTTAAGCCAATCGCCAGGCCTGCGATCGCAGCAGGGGCTGACGCGCTTGTCGCGCCAAGGATGACCACCATAAAGAGGAAGGTCGCCACAAACTCGAACACAAAGGCAGAAAAGAACCCATATTCGCCAAGATATCCTTCACCCCAGCCGTTCTGACCAAGTCCATTTTCGGACACGGAATAATCAGCCGTCCCATTTGCAATGATCAGCAAGACCAAGGCAGCCACCACAGCGCCTGCAATCTGCGCGATGATGTATTTGACGGCCTCTGACATCTCCATACGGCCAGCCGCCACCATACCCAGTGAAACCGCCGGGTTAATATGGCAACCCGACACAGCGCCGATGCCATAGGCCATACCAATCAACGCGAGCCCAAAGGCAAAGCTAATCCCGGTGAAGCCAATCTCTGCGCCAGCGATAACCGCGGCCCCGCAGCCCAACAGAACCAATGTGAACGTGCCGATGAATTCGGCAACCTGCTTACTCATTATACCATTCCCTTACTGACCGCCGCTCCCTTTATGCGGCGCACCCACCCTAGGAAGTCAGTGGGTAGAGAATAGGGGAAAGGCGAGCGGTTCTACTCATTTCCGCGCTTTGGAAACAGGGTGCAGCAGTTTTTTTCGCCACCTAAATGACGGTAAGGCAAGCGCAATTGGCCTTATGGGCTACGCCTTGCGCGGTACTGCCATGAATAAGCGTTTCAATACTTCCCAATCCCCGTCGTCCAGTGACAATCAAATCAGCATCGCAAGCTTCGGCGCAGGCAATGATTTCATCCACTGGATTACCTCGGCGTTGATGCGTTTCAGTGATGTCTTGACCAAATTCCTGGGCAATGGCCTTGCCAGTGTTGATGACCTTTTGCGCAGCCGCCACGACTTCTGCATCAGAAGGCATTGTGGTGACGGCATGATAGCCGGTAACTGCGCCCATCGCGAAAGCTACGGTTTGCGGTTGGGGTGTATGAACTAGATAAATCTTGGACCCACTGGCGTGTGCCAGATCACAGGCGGCTCTCAGGGCGTTTTCAGAAGTTTCGGAGCCATCTAAACCAACAACAATCTTCTTGAACATTGTAGTACTCCTAATGTGATTATCTGTTCAGCTTAGGAATTCTGGCATTTTCACGCCTTGATACACATCAATGTCTTGAGGTCGGCCGCTCGCAAGAAAAAAGGGCGACCCGAAGGCCGCCCAAATCTAAAGTATGTGAAGCTGCTTACGAGCTCACGTCGTAGGCACGCTCGCCGTGTACCGCGAGGTCCAGACCGTTGGTTTCGGTTTCTTCGTCAACACGTAGAGGAGTGATCGCTTTCACCACGTAGATCAGAACCAAAGTCACAACCACAGTGAAGACACCAACGATCACCAGCGAACCCAGCTGAGCCGCCCAAGCGCCTGCACCAAAGACAGCGATCATGATTGTGCCAAAGATACCGCCAACACCATGGACTGCGAATACGTCCAATGTGTCATCGATTTTCAGACCGTTGCGGATCAGGTTCACAGCTTCCTGACAGAGGACACCTGCGACCGCACCGATGATCAGTGCTTCAACCGGACCAACAAAGCCAGAGGCTGGAGTGATGGATGCCAGACCAGCAATCGTACCGGTGACCAGACCCACCAAAGACGCTTTACCGTATTTGATCTTTTCCCAAACAGCCCAGGTCAAAGACGCGGTTGCCGCAGAGATATGTGTGACGGTCAATGCCATCGCTGCGCCGCCATCTGCTGCCAGCTGAGAACCGCCATTAAAGCCAAACCAGCCAACCCAAAGCATCGCTGCACCGATCATGACCATCCAAGGCGCATGTGGCGGGGTGTTTTTGTTTTTGCGTGGGCCAAGCACGACAGCCAACAAGAGTGCCGCCAGGCCTGCGGTCTCGTGAACCACAATACCGCCAGCAAAGTCACGTACACCGGTTTCACCAAAGATGCCGCCGTCAGCCAAGAAGCCACCGCCCCAAACCCAGTGAACAACCGGTGCGTAGCACAGCAGCATCCACAGAGCAGAGAAAAGCATCACAAAGCCAAATCCGATGCGCTCAACATAGGCACCAACGATCAGCGCTGGGGTGATGATGGCGAATGTCATTTGGAAGGCAAAGAACAGTACTTCAGGCAGGGTGCCCGACAGCGTGTCAGCGGTGATGCCCGATAAGAACATCTTGTCCAGACCGCCCCAATAGCCAGAGGTGCCGCTGCCAAATGCGATGGAGTAGCCAAAGACCAGCCACAAGACGCTCATCAAGCACGCGATGGCGTAGCAGTGCATAAAGACGCTCAGCACGTTGCGCGCGCGCACAAGGCCACCATAAAACAAAGCCAGACCCGGTAAGGTCATAAACAGCACCAGGGCTGTGGCAACGATAATCCAAGCGGTATCCGCTCCGTTCATTGTCCCGTTCCTTCTTAGAAGTGTTCCGTTGCAAGCGGTCAAAGCGGAAGTCGGGTGCAAAACAAAGCAGCAAGCAGTCATAGGATGCTTAATATAAGGTCAATTTGGCAATTGATTAAAAAATGTGCGCTTAGATTGGGTGTATGCTTATTTTTGCATCAGTATTGCGAAGTGGCGTTTAGTAACAGCTTTAAGGCGTGATTCTGCGCCGCATTCCGCACATTTTCACGGCCAAGCGCCCCAAATTCGATCGTTTCTGTAATTGTTTCGGTGTTGTGAGTGACGCCAAAACAAACACGGCCTTCGGGCTTATGATCTGATCCGCCGGGGCCCGCAATGCCGGTGATCGAGACTGCAATCTGAGCATTGCTGCGCGCGCGGGCGCCTTCTGCCATCTCTTTTGCGACTTCTTCGGACACTGCGCCAAAGGCTGAAAGGGTTTGGCGTTTGACGCCAAGCATCTCATGTTTGGCATCGTTGGTGTAGGTGATGAATCCGCGATCCATCACGGCAGATGAACCGGCGACGTCCGTTAACGCCGCAAAAACCAGTCCGCCCGTGCAGCTTTCTGCGGTCGTGATCATAAGGCCTTTTGTTTTAGCAAGATCCAGAACCTCTGCTGCCAAAGGCATCACATCACCACGTGGAATAGAATGGCGAGAAGACCCGTCGCAATGGCGGCATAGACACCTGCAATCACATCATCCAGCATAACGCCCAGGGCATCACCGCGACGATCAGCCCAGCCAATCAAGTTGGGTTTGGTGATGTCAAACAGTCGGAAGAATATAAAACCCGCAATCCAACCGGGATAAAGATCCAATGGATTGGCATTCAAATGCCATGCGCCATAGCTGGTGACCAGAAGGGCAATCCACTGACCGGCAACCTCATCAATGACAACTTCACTTGGGTCATGGTCTTCTTGATTGCGCGTCACAACTGCAGTTGCCCACCATCCGAGCGGAAAGACCAAAATGGTGCCGATCAATAGGGCTGGAAATCCACCTGCAAAGTGCAAAAGCAGTGCAAGGACGACCGCAACTGCAGAGCCCCAAGTGCCGGGTGCTGGTTTCAAATAACCGGTGCCACCGACCGTCGCGATCAAATTCGCTGCTGATTTTTTATCCGAATAGGTCATGCAGCCTGTCTATGGGCTGCCGCTCGAAGACGCAATTACCCCCTTGCATCTGATTAAAAATTAGGCATTTGCATCTTTTTGATACAAAATCCCGCTTGAATACGTTGAGGGCTCCCCGAATCCTCCTTAAATTGAGCGTAAGTGACAAGGAATAGACGTTTGAGCATTCGCCTCGGAGATCTGACATTAGAGCCGCCTGTATTTTTGGCCCCATTGGCGGGAATCACAGACCTGCCGTTTCGCGAACTTGTTGCAGAGTTTGGGGCAGGGCTTGTTGTGTCTGAAATGATTGCCTCTCAGGACCTGCTGAACGCCAAACCCGGTGTGCGCGAAAAGGCAGAGCTTGGATTTGGTGTAGAAGGAACGTCTGTGCAGATTGCAGGCTGTGAAGGCCATTGGATGGCGGAAGCTGCGCGGTTTGCAGAGGCAAGTGGCGCCCGGATCATAGATATCAATATGGGCTGCCCGGCGAAAAAAGTGACCAGCAGCAGCGGTGCTGGGGCCTCAGGCTCTGCGTTGCTGCGCGATTTGGATCACGCGTTGACCCTGATCGAGGCTGTTGTGGGCGCGGTGACTGTCCCGGTTACCCTAAAAACCCGCCTTGGCTGGGATGACCGGCTTTTGAATGCACCAGAACTTGCCAAACGCGCAGAGGATGCGGGCATTCAGATGGTCACGATTCACGGGCGCACCCGATGTCAGTTTTATAAGGGGCAGGCCGATTGGCATGCCATCCGAGCTGTGAAAGATGCAGTTTCGGTGCCGGTGATCGCCAATGGTGACATTGTGGATGCTGAAACGGCTAATCGCGCATTGAAGCAATCGGGTGCTGACGGCGTCATGATGGGCCGCGGTGTTCAGGGGCAGCCCTGGAAGCTTGCTCAGGTCGCGGCAAAGGTGTTTGGAGGCAAAGCCCCGGAAGTGCCAACTGAAAATGCATTTATTGATATGGTATCAAAGCATTACGAGGCGATGTTGTCATTTTACGGAATGCCGCTGGGTTTGCGTGTCGCGCGGAAACATCTGGGGTGGTATATGGATCACGTGCAAACCAATAAGGTGGCGCGAAATCAAGTTCTTACGGCGAAATCTCCAACTGAAGTATTAGCATTGTTGCCACGTGCTTTGGCATCTTCGGATGAAAGGACTGCGGCATGATCGATAATGCGTCTCTTTGGGCTTCGTTGCCAGTACCAGCGGTCTTGGTTAATGCTCAGGATGAAATCACCGACATCAATGGTTTGGCGGAAAGTTTTCTGAATGCATCAGCAAAATCATTGCGCGGTGTCCCCGTCTGGGATCGCATTGCTGTGGATGCGCCATTAGAAGATGCATTTGAGCGTGCTCGTACGCAGGGAACTCCATTGTTTGTGAACGATGTTGACGTCGGCACTGGCAATGCACCTCCATTGCAGTGCAATGTTCAGATTGCGCAAATCAGCGACGGCGATGGGGATATGATCATTTTGATCTCTCCACGAGAGCTCGCAAGTCGCGTGAATAAGTCTGATACCGTTAAAAGTGCTGCAAAATCAGCGATTGGCATGGCTGAAATGCTAGCACATGAAATTAAAAACCCGTTGGCGGGGATCACAGGTGCGGCGCAGCTCTTGTCGATGAACCTGCCACAAGAAGAGCTGGAACTGACGGATCTGATCGTCGAAGAAAGCCGCCGCATTGTGAAGCTGCTGGAACAAGTTGAGCAATTTGGAAACCTCCAGCCGCCTGCAAGAAACGCCATTAATCTGCACGACGTTCTGGACCGTGCCCGTAAATCTGCACTGTTGGGATTTGGCGGGCATATGGCCATTGTCGAGGATTACGATCCCTCATTACCATTTGCTTTAGGTGATGCGGATCAACTGCTGCAAGTCATTCTGAATTTGTTGAAGAATGCATCAGAAGCTGCTGAAAGTAAGGGAACAATCCGCATGAGAAGTTATTTTGAACATAGCTTCAAGTTGCGTCGCAGTGACGGCACCGGGCAATCTTTGCCCCTGCAAATTGAAATAATAGATGACGGCCCCGGACTACCACAAGCCATCAAAGGTGATATCTTTGATCCTTTTGTTTCAGGCAAGGAAAACGGCACCGGGCTCGGCCTCGCGCTTGTCAGCAAAATCATGTCGGACCACGGCGGTTGGATCTCTGTCGATTCAATCCCGGGTCGCACCGTATTTAGATTATCACTCCCAAGGGCCCCAAAGGACCTTGTCCCTCCAGAGGAGAGCTAAACCATGGATGGCACCGTACTCGTCGCAGATGACGACCGCACAATCCGAACCGTTTTGACCCAAGCCTTAACCCGCGCAGGCTGTAAGGTGCATGCGACCAGCTCGCTGACCACTCTGATGCGTTGGGTCAGCGAAGGCAAAGGGGACGTTGTGATTACCGACGTTGCCATGCCAGATGGCAATGGCCTTGAGATGCTGCCTAAGATCTCTGAGGACCGACCTGGTCTGCCGGTCATCGTCATCTCAGCGCAGAATACCATTATGACAGCCATCCAGGCGGCGGAGGCGGATGCATATGATTACTTGCCTAAGCCGTTTGATTTGCCAGACCTGATGAAGCGTACCGGGAAGGCGTTGAACCAAAAACGCGTTGTATCTGCGCAGCAATCTACTGAAAGCGAACGGCCGGAAGAACTGCCATTGGTTGGCCGTACGCCGGTGATGCAGCAGCTCTACCGCGTTGTGGCGCGCGTTATGAATACGGATCTACCAGTATTGATTTCTGGTGAGAGCGGAACTGGCAAATCTTTGATAGCAAAGGAAATTCATGATTTCTCTGATCGCCGGAACTTGCCGTTTATCACAGTGACTAAGGCAGACATCAGTGATCTGGAAGGCCCCGCACGGATCTTTGCGCGCGCCAAAGGGGGCACGATCCTTTTTGATGAGGTCAGTGATTTTAATGATGAAGATCAGGCCCGCTTGGTGCGGATGATCGACAATCCTAGTGAGCACGCTCCTCGTTTTATGGCAACCAGCCAGCGCGATTTGATGGAAATGGTTGAAAAGGGTGAAGTGCGCCAAGATTTGTTCTACCGATTGAACGGAGCTGGGCTTCATGTGCCAAGTCTGCGTGAGCGGGTTGATGATATTCCGCTGCTGATCGAGCATTTCTTGATGAGATCAGAACGCGATGGCGGGCCAATGCGCATCTTTTCTGCAGAAGCCCGTGAATTGTTCCGTGCCTATAGTTGGCCAGGCAACGTGCGTCAGCTTGAGAATGCAGTAAAGCGTTTGATTCTGACTGCGCGTGGCGAAGAAATTACGCGGTCTGAAGCGGAGTCGATTTTGGGCGGTCAGCCCGAGGCGGTGCCTCTTTTGGGAGGCGGAGAAAGCGAAAAATTGTCCGGCGCTGTTGAGCGTCATCTTCGTCGCTATTTTGATCTGCATGGCAACATCTTACCGCCGCCGGGTCTGTATGGTCGTATTCTCAAAGAAATTGAGATGCCACTGATCGAGATTGCCTTGGATGCAACTGGCGGAAACCAAGCAAAATGCGCTGATCTGCTGGGGATCAACCGAAATACTTTGCGTAAGAAAATCACCGACCTCGATATTCACGTGACACGCCGCCGCAAGTTGATGTAAAACTGCCACATAGCGTGGCGAATTGGCCTCATAAGCCAGTTCGCCCACTATATATAGCAGGGATACGCCCGTTGGGCGCAAAATCAATTGGGGGCGACGGGTGGCAACCCGGGCAAAAACATCACATTGGATCCGCCTCAGGCGGCTAAGGCGCCAGCGTCGTGCGCAGAATCTCGCCACCTATGGGTTGGTGATTTTGGGGCCGATTTTGGCAGCGATGACGTTTTACGTCTTTGGACCTCTGCAACAAGGGAGCTCGTCTGACGCGCTGCGCTCCATTCTGCTTGCCGATTTGGTTTATGTATTATTAGTCGCCGCGCTGGTGATGCACCGTGTGGTGCGTATGATAGCCTCTCGCCGCGCGAAGTCGGCGGGATCCCGGTTGCACCTTCGTTTAACCGGTGCCTTTGCTTTGATGGCTTTGGCGCCAGCGGTGACAATGGCGATTTTTGCCGGGCTAACAATTAGCCTGGGTTTAGAAGGTTGGTTTTCTGATCGTGTCAGTAAGGTGGTTGGCAGTTCGGTGGCTGCGGCGGAGGCTTACGAGGCTGAGCATATCAGTGGTCTTGAAACGGATGCTATTGCGGTTGCGGCCTTTATGACGGCAAGTCGGCAGACAAATTCGAGTATAGTCCGCACAGGTGATTTTCGTGAATCGTTGAGCCAAGCACAATCATTGGTGCAACGTGGACTGCGCGAGGCCTTTGTCGTTGACGGCAGTGGAGAACTTATTGCACGTGGCGATCGATCTTACCTTTTTGATTTTGAACACCCGACTGAGGATCAATTGGCCACGGCCAATACCGGTGAATTGGTCATTATCCGTGATCTTGAGCAAAGTGAGCTGCGCGCATTGGTCAAGCTGGAAGGGTTTATGGATCGCTACCTTTATGTCAGCCGCAATGTGGATGCTTCGATCTTTAGCCTTCTTGATGAAACCAAAGAATCTGCCAAGCTCTATCGCCAGATGGAAAATGAACGGGGCGATTTCCTGATCCGCTTTGGTTTGATCTACATGGGATTTGCAGTCATTTTGATTTTGGCCGCGACTTGGTTGGGATTGATGTTTGCAGAGCGCCTGAGCCGCCCTGTCGGACGTTTAACCGATGCGGCCCAGCAAGTGGGCGGCGGTGACTTGGATGTTCAGGTGATCGAAGAAGAGGGCGATGATGAAATCGCCATGCTAGGACGCTACTTCAACCAGATGACGCGGCAGTTGAAAGGCCAGCGCGCCACTCTGCTGGAAAACACCGACCAGATTGAACGTCGGCGGCGACTGTTCGATTCTGTACTAGGTTCAGTGACGTCAGGTGTGATTGGTTTGGATCCTCTAGGACGCATTACCTTTTTGAATCGCTCTGCAGAACATGTACTGGACAGTGCGCAGCATGAATCCATGGTGCCGTTAAGTGTGGCCATCCCGGAATTCACCGAAGTATTTGAAGCGTTGCGTCATTCAGGGTCTGAAGTTGCGCAGGAAGAGATCAAAGTTCTGCGTGATGGCAAGCTTGAAAGCTTTTTGGTGCGCATTGCTCGGCGTCGCAGTGAAGATGGGGCGCTGGAAGGCTATGTAGTGGCCTTTGACGAGGTCACAGACCTAGTTACCGCGCAGCGGATGGCGGCTTGGGGTGATGTGGCGCGTCGCATTGCACATGAAATCAAAAATCCGCTGACACCGATTCAGCTGTCTGCTGAGCGGATCAAACGGAAATTTTCACCGCGTGTTGGCGACGATTCAGAGAAGCTGGATCAAATGACAGATGTTATTGTGCGTCAAACCAATGATCTTCGACGTATCGTTGATGAGTTCTCTAAATTCGCCCGGATGCCAGAACCTGAGCGCCGGGATGTAGATATCGCAAGGCTCGTGAAGGATTCTGTTGTTTTGCAAGAGGCCGGCCAGCCGAATGTGAAATTTGTGTCTAATTTTCCGACACATGAAGTGCATGGGTTTGCAGATGAAACCATGCTGGGCCAGGCATTGACGAACCTGATCAAAAACGCAGGCGAGGCCATCGAAAGTTTGCAAAACAAAGATGGACCCAAAGATTTGCAACCAGAAATTCGGGTCTCTTTGACCCTGAATGACAGCGATTGTGTGATCCGCATTGCGGACAACGGTATTGGGCTACCAGAAGATCGGGCCAAACTGTTTGAGCCCTATGTCACGACACGTGACAAAGGGACTGGGTTGGGCCTGCCGATTGTGAAGAAAATCATCGAAGAACATGGCGGCACATTGGCGCTGCTGGATGCGCCGGTGTTCGAAGGAAATGCCCATTTTGGGGCAATGGCAGAGATCACTCTGCCTGTAACAAGTGCGGCAGTTGCCGAGAGTAATGAATAGGTTGGGGGAAAGACCATGGGTGGTAAGTCAGGTGACATTCTGATCGTTGATGATGAACGCGATATCAGAGAGCTCGTCTCGGATATTCTTGAGGACGAAGGCTTTACGACAAGGCTGGCGGGCACCAGTGATGAGGCCATGCAGCAGGTGACTTCGGAACAGCCCGCGCTGATGATCCTCGATATTTGGCTGAAAGACAGCAACATGGATGGCATCGACATCCTGAAGGTTGTGAAGCGCGATTATCCTGAAGTGCCGGTGGTGATCATTTCAGGTCACGGCAATGTCGAAATCGCGGTCGCAGCGATCAAACAGGGCGCTTATGATTTCATCGAAAAGCCCTTTAACATCGATCAGCTGATGGTGGTGATCCGTCGTGCGATGGAAACCAGCCGTCTGCGGCAGGAAAATCATGCGCTCAAGCGACAAGACAACAAATCGACCGAGATGATTGGTCAAAGCGCAGCCTTTAAAATGCTTGTGTCCAACTTGGAAAAAGTCACCAAATCCAATGGCCGTGTCATGCTGTGTGGGCCGGCGGGTTCAGGCAAAGAAGTGGCCGCACGCTTCATTCATGCCCATTCCAATCGGGCCTCTGCGCCCTTTGTCACCGTGAATTGCGCAGGTGTGGAACCTGAACGCATGGAAGAGGTTTTATTTGGCCGCGAAACTGCAGAACGGGGTGTGGAACCGGGTTTGCTGGAACAGGCAAATGGCGGTGTGGTTTATTTTGACGAAGTGGCTGATATGCCGATGGGCACGCAGTCGAAAATCCTGCGGGTTCTGGTGGATCAAAGCTTTACCCGTGTCGGCGGTAGCGATGCGCAGAAGGTGGATTTGCGGGTGATTTCCTCAACCAGCAAAGACCTCGCGGCAGAAATCGCTGCAGAGCGTTTTCGTCAGGAGTTGTTCCATCGTCTGAACGTGGTGCCCATTGCAGTGCCATCGCTTGAAGAGCGCCGCGAGGATATCCCAACTCTGGCCGAACATTTCATTGCGGAATTCAACGACAGCCAAGGCCTGCCGCTGCGCAAACTGTCTGAAGAAGCCATTGCGCTGATGCAGACCATGACCTGGCAGGGCAACGTTCGTCAGTTGAAAAACCTGATTGAACGTGTGTTGATCCTTGGGGATGGCAATGGCGACATTGAAGCCAAAGAATTGCCCGGCAATGAAGGCCCTGCAGAAGAAGATGGTCGCGTTGTGTTGTCTGGTGCCTTGGCGACCTTGCCGCTACGCGAGGCGCGTGAAGCCTTTGAGCGTGAGTACCTGCTGACCCAAATCAATCGCTTTGGTGGCAATATCAGCCGCACAGCGACCTTTGTGGGCATGGAGCGCTCAGCCCTTCACAGAAAGCTGAAATCGCTTGGGGTTGTCACCTCTAACAAAGCAGGCAATCGCGTCGCCAGCGTGGATCAAGTCGAATAAGGGGCAGATTGGCTTGTTGATCAAGCCGTTGACGCCCCCGTTGGGGTCTGCCAAACCAAGGGTCCGACGAAAGCGGAGGCACGTATGAAGGTCATCATTTGCGGCGCAGGCCAGGTGGGCTGGCAGATCGCCCGTCATTTGGCGAACGAGCGCAATGACGTCACGGTTGTCGACAACAATCCAGATCTGGTGCGCCGTGCGACGGATACATTGGACGTCCAAGGCGTGGCGGGCTTTGCGAGCTATCCTGATGTGCTGGATCGGGCAGGGGCGCGGGATGCGGATATGATCATCGCGGCCACCCATTCTGATGAGGTCAATATGGTGACCTGTCAGGTGGCCCACTCGGTTTTTGACGTGCCGCGCAAAATCGCGCGCCTACGGGCGCAGTCTTATTTGGACGTGATTTATTCCGACCTTTATCGCCGTGAACACATGCCGATTGAGGTTGTGATCAGCCCGGAACGTGAAGTCGCTGCAGCGGCGTTGAAACGTCTCGCGGCTTCGGAAGCTTTTGATACGGAATTCTTCCTAGACGGCAAGATGCAGATGATCGGCATCGTGCTGGATGAAGACTGCCCAGTGGTGAACACGCCTTTACGGCAGCTGTCTGACCTCTTTTCCACGCTGCGTGCTGTTGTGGTCGGTGTACGGCGTGACGGCACACTCTTTGCCCCTGAACCGGGCGATCAGCTTTTTGTTGGTGACGACATCTACATCATGACTGATGTGCGTGACACCCAGCGCACCATGGAGATCTTTGGCAAGACCTCGCGCAAACAAGAACGGGTGATCCTGATTGGGGGCGGCAACGTCGGTCGTATGGTTGCGCAGGAGCTTGAAGCCCTGCCAAACCGCGCGATCCGTGCCAAGATGATCGAGAAAGATCGTAAAACCGCTGAGATCTCGGCTGACGCGTTGGAGCGCACAATTGTTTTGAACGGTGATGGTATGGACGCAGCCTTGCTGCGCGAAGCAGGGATTTCTCGTGCTGACGCTGTACTGGCTGTCACCGACGATGATAAAACCAACATCCTGTCAGCTGTCCGCGCCAAATCCCAAGGCTGCCCGATGACAATTGCTTTGATCAATGACCCAACCTTGGTGCCTTTGATGGCGCCTTTGGGCATTGACGCACATATCAACCCGCGTGGCACAACTGTGTCGTCCATTTTGCGCCACATCCGCCATGGTCGCGTGCGGGACGTTTATTCGATTGGCGATGCCGAAGCGGAAATCATCGAAGCCGAGGTGCTCTCGACTTCACCCATTGCAGGACAAGAACTGCGGGATATTGATTTCCCTGAAGGTGTTTTGCTGGGTGGGATCATGAAAGACGATGAGCTGATCAAGCCCGTTGGTGACACTCGGATTAATGAAGGCGACATTATTGCGCTTTTTGCCCTGTCCAAGGACGTCGGCGAGGTGGAGCGCCTGTTGCAGGTTTCCATCGATTATTTCTAGCGCGCAATGATCCGGGCTTTCTACAATATGCCACTTTTACTGCAATTCGCTGGGATTGCAGGGCTGGCGATGTTTTTGCCCGCGATTTATGCGCTGCGACTGGAAGACTTCCATATTGCGCGCAGCTTTCTTTATAGCGGTTTGCTTACCCTTTTTGCGACCTCGCTGATTGCCATCACGATGCGTCAAGCGGATGAGCAAAACGTACGTCTGCAACGCTATCTCTTTGCGCTTTTTGCAGCCTACACGGTGCTGCCAATTGCGCTGGCCTTTCCGTTTTATGAATCTCTGCGTACCACCAGTTTTCTCAACGCCTACCTTGAGATGGTCAGTTGTCTAACCACCACAGGTTTGGTTCTGTTCGATGACCCATCCAGATTGTCGCCGGCGCTGCACCTGTGGCGGTCCCTTGTGGGCTGGATGGGTGGCATGATGATGTGGGTCGCGGCCGTGGCGGTGTTTTCACCATTGAGCCTTGGTGGCTTTGAAGTTTCCGCACGTGGAGATTTTGGCCAATTTAATGAGCACGGACAACGGCTTGGACGATTGGATGCTGGGCGACGTTGGCGTCGCACTGCGGTTCATTTGCTGCCGATCTACGTTGGTTTGACCATGGTCTTGTGGATCCTTTTGATGGTCATTGGCGAACGATCTCTGACGGCGATGACCCACGCCATGTCAGTGATGGCAACCAGTGGTATTTCAAACATCGGCGGCGTTGAAAACGCATCCACGGGTCTTGCGGGCGAGGTTTTGGTCTTTCTCTTCCTGTTCTTTGCTCTATCGCGCCAGACCTTTGCCACTGACCTTGGCGCGACACGTCGCGAAAGCCTGTTTCAGGATCCGGAGTTCCGTTTTGCCCTGTTCTTGGTGGCTATCGTGCCCGCGCTCTTGCTGCTTCGCCATTGGTACGGCGCGATTGAAGTGGATGAAGAAGCCAATGTTCTTGCGGCTTTCAAAGCCGCATGGGGCGCCGTTTTCACCATCCTGTCTTTCTTATCCACAACCGGCTTTGAAAGCGCTGAATGGGAAACCGCGCAGAACTGGTCTGGTCTTGGCACACCTGGGTTGATCCTGCTTGGGTTGTCGATGATTGGTGGCGGTGTTGCGACAACTGCGGGCGGTGTGAAGCTGCTGCGCGTCTATGCTCTTTATCTGCAAGGTTTGCGTGAGATGGAGCGCTTGGTGCATCCAAGCTCTATTAGTGGATCTGGCAGTCGCACCAAGCGTATTCGCCGCCAAGGGGCGCTCATTGCCTGGGTGTTCTTTATGCTTTTTGCGCTGTCGTTGGCGGGTGTCACGCTTTTGCTGACCGGGCTTGGAATTGGATTTCAAGATGGATTGGTTCTTGCGATTTCGGCATTGTCGACGACAGGGCCTTTGGCGCAAAGTGCGGTCTCTGTTCCGGTGGATATCCTGTCGGAAAGTGCGGGCGTCAAAGTTGTCTTATCTGCAGCCATGGTGCTTGGCCGCTTGGAAACCCTTGCCATTATCGCGCTTTTGTCGCCAAATCTGTGGCGAAACTGACGCAGAAACAGCGAACTAAGTGAATTGATGCGATTTTTGGGGGTGGAAACTTAGTCTTACTCGCTCCATAATCGCGCTAAAGTATACAAACCGCGGCATAAGAAGAATAAAGGCGAACAAGCAATGGCTTCGGATAGACAGAACCTCCAGGATGCATTCCTAAATCACGTACGTAAGACCAAGGTTCCGGTCACAATCTTCCTCATTAACGGCGTAAAACTGCAGGGTGTAATCACTTGGTTTGATAACTTCTGCGTTCTTCTGCGTCGCGATGGGCAAAGCCAGCTGGTTTACAAACACGCGATCTCTACGATCATGCCGGCGCAACCGATCAGCTTGTATGAAGGCGAAGACGCCCAATAAGCCTGCTGCCCGGTTCCAATACCGAGTAAAGATATCCTATGATGGAACATGAAACGCATGTCACCCGCGCTTGGGTGCTGCGTCCCGAAGTCAAATCAGCCGATCAAAAACGCGACGCCTCTTCTGCATTGGAAGAGGCGGTTGCGCTTGCGGGTGCCTTGCCCAACCTTGAAGTTGTCGGCTCTGATGTGGTGCGTCTGCAAAAGATCCAGCCGGGCAAGCTGTTTGGCAAAGGCAAAATCGAAGAGTTAAAGACGCGTCTGCACGATGAAGAGGTCGAGCTGGTCTTGATTGACGGCCCGGTCACACCTGTGCAGCAACGCAACTTGGAAAAGGAATGGAAGGTTAAACTTCTAGACCGCACCGGGCTTATCCTTGAGATTTTCTCTGACCGTGCACGCACGCGTGAAGGCGTGCTGCAGGTCGAAATGGCGGCTCTGTCATATCAGCGTACACGTTTGGTGCGGGCTTGGACCCACCTGGAACGTCAGCGTGGTGGTTTGGGCTTTGTCGGTGGTCCGGGGGAAACCCAGATCGAGGCTGACCGTCGAGCAATTGATGATCAATTGGTGCGTCTGCGTCGGCAACTGGCCAAAGTGGTTAAAACCCGCGAGTTGCATCGCGGTGCACGCGCCAAAGTGCCTTATCCGATTGTGGCTTTGGTGGGCTACACCAACGCCGGAAAATCCACGCTTTTCAACCGCGTAACGGGTGCTGAAGTGCTGGCCAAAGACATGCTCTTTGCTACTCTTGATCCCACCATGCGCCGCCTTGAGCTGACAGATGGCCCCGAAGTCATTCTATCTGACACGGTGGGTTTCATCTCGGATCTGCCAACCGAATTGGTTGCCGCCTTCCGCGCGACACTCGAAGAGGTGCTGTCGGCCGACATTATCCTTCACGTGCGGGATATCTCGCATACAGAGACCGAGAACCAAGCCGAAGATGTCGCGACAATTCTTAGCCAATTGGGTGTGAACGAAGACATTCCACAGCTTGAGGTCTGGAATAAAATTGATCTGTTGGATGCTGACGATATCGAAGGCATGAACGCGAAAGCGTTGCGTAGCGAAGATATCTTCTCAATCTCTGCGATCACCGGCGAAGGCATCGATCTTCTGCTCGCAGAGGTCACAAATCGCCTGCAAGGCGACGTGAGTATCGAAACGCTGAACCTGCCATTCTCAGCGGGTAAAGAACGCGCGTGGCTTTTTGCGGAAAACATCGTCGAGCAAGAAGAGCAAACCGAAAATGGTTTTGACATCACTGTCAAATGGACCGCGCGCCAGGCTGCTAAATTTAAAACGCTCTAATATTCCTTGTGGTTAAAATATTAAAGTTTGCGAGGGGCTGCCCCTCGCTCCTTAACCACCGACTTAAGGTAGAAGCCGAGTGATTCCAACAGCGGCCGCACGTGCCAGCTCTTCATCCAAAGACATCGGAACATATTCCCCACGCCGCCACAGCTGTGCCATGTCATCATAATAGCGGCTCAGGAAATGGCCTGATTGGCCAGTGGAAATGATGAAGACTGAACTGTCTGGATCAGCAAAATCATAGACCCCACGGTAAGCTGCGGAATGCGTATTGAGGAACGGATCGGGGCCACGACCAATGGTTTTGCCACGCTGAAGCGTATTGTCACCACCGCTGGTCGACTGGCGGATGTTCACAAAATTCCGTAGCAGCGCGACTTTGCCCAGGACTTGGTGATCATGGGTCGCTTGGTGCGCATCGCCCCAGCGCAGGCTTTCAAGGTTACGGCCATATTTTTCTTCGATCCAAATGATGGCGTCATCCAGCGCCAGCCGCGCGATATCGCTGCAGCTTTCGGTCGCCGCACTTTGGATCACGTCACACCAGACGCTTGCCCCGTCCACATCGCGGAAGACGCGTTCAATGAATAGTGGCTCCAAATGCGTGAATTCAGGTTCCAGCGGTCCCAGCTCGTCTTTGATGATCCGAGTTTGTAAAGCGCGCATCCAAGCGGAATAGATCAGAGGCTCTGGCAGATGTTCGTTCATTTCGCCGTTCCATTCGGCGAGCAACGCTAAGGCGCGCTGACGTTGACGCTCTGGTGTGCCATCGGGTGCTGATTCACCGGTAAACCAAAGGTCTGCCGCCACCAGAGGCAGCAGGCTGCGGGCAGTAAAGCTGACCGTATCAAGTTGTGCTTCGATGAAGCTGTCGCGCGTATGCACCTGACGGCCCTGCATTAGGCGCTCCCAGCGGTGCACACGTTGGCTGTCACCCCAAGTGAAGGACATATGCAGCGGAAAGGCGCGGTCGATGATCTTATTGTTCGTGTTGCCCACGATGCCACCAATCGGAGAGATGAACTCTGGATTGGACGCATAGGGCAGGCGACCCTGCCAGCGGTTCTCTGGCCGCCAGCCAAGGCTGGGTAAACGGCCCTTGGATTGATGCAAGGCCGCACGGCGCGGGTTGGCGCCAACGGTTTTCATTGCGATGGTCTCGCGATCCACCAGTGTCAGGTTTTGCGCTGGGGCAATGTATTTTTCGGCGGCCCGAATGGCCCCGCGCACGTTGTCGGCATACATCAGGCCAATGGCGGCCTCCATCGAGGTGTCATTCGGGCTAAGCGAGGTCCAGCTGATCGCAGCTACATGACCTTTTGGCGTGATGGTTTTCAGGTCAAACTGATTGCCCGACAGGATCGGTCCATTGTCAGACCAACGCAGGGTCAAAGTGATCGGCGCGGCATCTTTGATATTGATGATAGAGCTGCGGGATTCGAATTCTTTAAACCCGTTTGGGGTACGGTATTCATTTGGATTGTTGGGGTTCAGCTCTTCGATCAGCACGTCCTGATCATCAAGATAGGCAGAGGTCAAACCCCAGCCCAGACGATCGCTGCGTCCGGTTAGGACAGCTGGAATACCGGGGATGGTTCCACCGATCACACCACCCATAGACAGCTCCATGCGTGCTAGGTACCAGATCGCTGGGGCGCTGAGTTGCAGGTGCGGATCATTGGCCAGCAAAGTCCCGCCAGAAGCGGATCGTGATGTTGCAGCGGCCCATGCGTTGGACGCACCGGCCAGTCCACGTGGCTTAAATGGGGACAGCGGGTGATGTACGGCAGGGCTGGCCTCGACAAACCGTTTGGCACCGGGCACGAGGGCCGCGTACTCAGGCAGTGCTGCGATGCCGGTTCCGGGGAAGTCAGGCATGATGTCAGACAAGCGTTTTTCGTCAGGTACCAGCAAAGAAACACGCGCGCGCAACACGTCTTCTTTCAGATGTCCCGCCAGTTGCAACGCCATAACCCGTTGAATGGACAAGGAATCCGCCACACGCCAAGGGGCGATGGGGGCGTTGAACATGAACATTTCTGGCGCACCACGCCCAAGGGCTTCGGTATTAACCTCATTGATACGGGTATTCACGCCATTGGCGTAGGCGGTCATCAAGGACTTGGTTTCATCAGATAGGGCATCTACAGATTGCACCGAAAGTGGATAGATGTCCAAACGACGGATCAGCCGATCCACATCGACTGTTGCTGTGCCAAAGACTTCAGATAGGCGACCCTGTGCGGTGCGGCGCAGAGTAACCATCTGCCAAAGCCGATCTTGGGCATGGGCATAGCCAAGACCAAAGAAAACATCCTCGTCACGTTCGCCAAAAATATGCGGCACATTGGCATTGTTGCGCACAATTTCGACGGGGGCAGAAACAAACCCCGTTTGCAGGTCTTTGTCGTATTCCGGCAAGGATCGGGAGGCAAAGAAGTACACAAGGCTGATGGTCAAGCCGCCCAGAATCAGAAGGCCGCTGACGATTCTCAGGAGCCATTTGAAAATTACTACCATTACTTGCCCTTATTGCCTTGCATACGCGGAGCTTGCCCCCCAGAAATCATGCGCAAGTATTACTGCGAAATATCCGAAGGGGAAAGCACATGGCGAAGGTCGCGTTTTTGGGGTTGGGCGTTATGGGGTTTCCGATGGCGGGGCACCTGCAGGCCGCAGGTCACGAGGTCACGGTTTACAACCGGACAATGACAAAAGCAGAGGCCTGGGTGGCGCAGCACGGAGGGGCCATGGCAGCCACTCCTGCAGAGGCTGCAGAAGGAGCAGATTTTGTCATGGCTTGCGTCGGCAATGATGATGATCTGCGCGAGGTCTGTATTGGCGACGGTGGCGCATTTGACAGCATGAAAGAGGGCGCGACCTTTGTCGATCACACAACGGTTTCGGCCAAAGTGACTTCCGAGCTCTATGCAGCCGCAAAATCCGCTGGTTTGAATTTTGTCGATGCGCCGATCTCTGGCGGACAGGCCGGGGCAGAGAACGCGGTCCTGTCGATTATGTGCGGTGGGGATGAGCCCGCCTATGACGCGGCCGAACCTGTGATGCAGACCTACGCGCGCATATGTCGTCGCATTGGTGAAAGCGGTGCAGGGCAGATGACCAAGATGTGCAATCAGATTGCCATTGCAGGTCTGGTGCAGGGCCTTTCTGAAGCGCTGCATTTTGCGGAAAAAGCCGGTCTGGATGGACGCGCGGTTGTCGAAGTGATCTCTCAGGGGGCTGCGGGCAGTTGGCAGATGAACAACCGGTATGAAACGATGCTGGACGATCATTTTGATCACGGCTTTGCCGTGGATTGGATGCGCAAGGATTTGGGTATTTGTCTAGATACCGCTGATGAAACCGGCGCAAGCCTACCTGTGACAGCACTGGTCGATCAATTCTATAAAGATGTGCAGAAAATCGGCGGCGGACGCTGGGATACGTCTAGTTTGATTAAACGGTTGCGGGCGCTGGACTAGGGGCAGCGAAAGGACATCTGATGAGTCAGAGATTAAACCGGCAAGATGTGACCGCGCAAAACCGGATCGCATGGGAGGAAGCTGCTCCCATTCATGCGCGGCATAATCAAGCGCGGTTGATCAAAGCGTTTAAGGCATCGGGGCACTCGAGTTTTGACGATGTCGCGACCGAGATGCTGCAATCGCTCAACATCACCGGCAAAGATGTTGCTCAGGTCTGTTGTAACAACGGGATCGAGCTGATTTCGGCGAAAAACATGGGGGCTGCGCGCTGCGTTGGCTTTGATGCGGCCTCAGGGTTTCTGGATCAAGGGCGCGAGATCGCGGCCGCCGCACAGCAGGATGTCGCCTTTGTCTGTTGTGACGCCTATGACCTACCAGCGACGTATCACGCTGAATTTGATCTGGTAATCATCACGATTGGCGTCCTCAGCTGGATGCCGGACATAGATACCTTCATGGCAGGTGTGGCGCTGTTGCTGCGCCGAGGTGGCGCTGTCTTTATCTATGAACACCACTCGGTCTTGTTGATGATGGAACCAGGACCGGCGGACGCGCCTGTTGACTTCGAGCTGTCCTATTTCACAAAAGCGCCTTACGTGGATGAGGACGGGTTAGACTACTTTAAAGGCGAACACTACGAAGCCACGCCGAATATCTCATTCAATCACAAAATGTCCGATATTCTGATGAGCTGCGTAAAGGCTGGCTTGCAACTGGAGCATTTTGAAGAACGACCGAAGCATATTTCCAACCTTTGGTGGAATGTTGAAGCTGCTGATATTGGAATGCCCATGAGCTTTACTTTGGTGATGCGCCAGGCAGTTTGATTTGTTCTTATCTGGTTGTTTTCAATCGGAAATGAAAACGCCGCCCAGTGGGCGGCGCATCATAAGTTTGCTGATCTGAATTAGAAGTTCAGCTCGTAGGAAATATTGGCTCCGTAATCCCGGGTGTTGCTTCCGACTTTGCCCAAGTCAAAATCAAATCGCAAAAGACCCGCGCCGGTTTCGTAGGATCCGCCAAAGCCAATGCGTGGTGATACGAAATCGTCTTGTGCACCGGTGCTATCGCTAGATTTGGAAAAATCTACAGCAACGCTTGCATAGGGTTTTAAGCCGCCGCTGAACGGCTGGTTTGCGTCCACCCGAAGACCAAGAGTACCCAAGTTAGAACGGATCGTATTGGCCGCGACCGCCGCATATGCTGGCCGTTTTTCCTGCACTGCTTGCAGTGTCAGGAAGGGCGTGTAACGTGCCTTTACAGTGTCGATATGACCGCTCAGTGACAAGCCACCAAACAGTCGGTCTGCAACGAAGGAGTCGACGCCGATTTCATAATTAGGGCGCGCAAGACCCAAGTGTGCATCAAGAAACAGTTCTGTGCCAAGCGTAAAGGATGCATAGGCCCCAACCGCTGGAGACTTTGCCGTCGATGTCACACCAGCTGTGGTAAATTTTTGATGTCCAAAGCCCGCAAAGCCACCAACAATTGTGCCGTCGCCGATCTCTTGGTCAAAGCCAAAAGTCAGATCGACGGTTGAACCATCAGTGTCGCCGTCCAAACGACGACCCTCTAAGGAAAGCCAAGCGTTGAATTCTGGAGTGTCTTGATAGGATGTGCCGTTGATCAAGTTACGTGTCGCAAAGAACAGGCTGTTTTGGGTGGCAACGTTACCGCCATTCCCGCGACGGGACTGAGCGTTCTTGAACAGTGCGGTCTGGATTGCATGAGGTTGACCTTGTGGATCGATCAGATTTGATGCAGTGCCTGCTGGCGTACAAGTTACGGTGGTCGCGCCGGAGTATGCACCAACCGCTGCGACACCATCTGTATTCGCCGTAAAGGAGCCTGGTACTTCAACAAGTCCCTTATTCCCGTCAAAAAACACGGATACGTTTGTCCCTGGTCGCGTGGTTTTTGGCGGCTCTGCCGTGGCTTCGGTGCTCGCCGGTTCTAATGCCATTGCCAACGCAAAATTCAGTGTGTCACCTGAGTTCATGCTGACGTTAACACCCCGGAGGATAACGGTTGCAGAATCGAAAACTTTCGAGCCTTCGCCAAGGCCTCTGTAAAAGCCACCGATCGTTACGGTACCAAGTGAATCGCAGCTGACCACTGCCTGCGAATGTGCAGGTGCTGCTACAATTGAAATCAACGAAGTTGCTAGACCTGCGCAAAGCAATTTTTGCGCATTAGGTAGAAGTGTCTTAATCATTTAGTCCCCCAGATGACATAAATTAAGAATTATGTTGTTATTTAAGGTGCTTAGCGTCCGGGGGTGATCTGCGTCAATGTTTGTGCGTTAACTTATGCGGAAAATGGAATTCGACCTGACATATGATGCGCAAAAACCGCATTTTTTGTTTAGAATTCAATTTACTGCAGAAACCTCCAAGATTTAGTCAATTCTAAAGTGTTGTGCGCCGCCCAGTGGGCGGCGCACAAATCGTCGACAAGTTAAAAGAAGCAAAGGTTACGGAATAATCCGTGTGTACTTGGTGCCTTCCAGGGTCGCGCCAACTCGCAGGCCTGCGCGGCCAAAGACGACCGCCAAAACCGGAGCTGTCAGAGTTGTGGTCTCCGTCGCAAGGCTGTCGCCTTGATCGGTGAAAACATATTCCAAATCTGCGCCCGCGGCCCAGCCGTTAGAGCGACGGAAATTCAACAAAGCATCTTGCGTCATGAAGAAGAGCACATGAGCATATTGCTGCGCGCCAATCTGAAAGCCAAAGTTGGCTTTGGTGGTGGAGTAGTAGTCCACCGTAATGTCATCTACCAGAAGCGCACCGCGGCCATAAGCGCCGCCAACGCCCAGCCCAGCCTCGGTTACCAGTGGCATGACCAACATGCCGGCTGCTTTGCCCTTTAAGTCAACGGTGTTGGGGTATTGGGAATACATGTGATTCAGCGTTTGATCCACACGCGCGTCGATCGCTGCGCCGCCATTACCGCCAATACCGTTGCCGCAGGCCGCGGTCACAGATGCGCCCGCCAATGCGGTCATCGCGAAAGTCCGTCTGTTCATCATTTTCATGGTCTTGCCCGTATCCAAATAAACTGCAATTCGCCGCGTTTTCGCGGTCGTTATGCGCATTATAGCCAATGCCCCGCAGGTTGTCATCTAAAGCTCGGCTTATGCGCGACTTAGTGCTGAGAAAGCGACCGCGCCACCTCTGGTGCAAAATAGGTCAAAATGCCGTCGCAGCCTGCGCGTTTGAAGGCAAGCAAGCTTTCAAACATAGCCTTCTCGCCATCGATCCAACCGTTTTGAGCGGCGGCTTTGATCATCGCGTATTCACCAGAGACTTGATAGGCGAAGGTCGGCACCCCGAAAGTGTCTTTTACCCGCGTACAAATATCCAAATAGGGCATGCCGGGTTTGACCATGACCATATCCGCACCTTCTTGCAGATCACGTTCAACCAAACGCAAGGCTTCATCTGAATTGCCAGGGTTCATTTGATAGGTTTTCTTATCACCTTTTAGCGCACCAGAGGCACCAACCGCATCACGGAACGGGCCATAGAATGCGCTGGCGTATTTTGCAGAGTAACTCATCAACATGACGTCTTGATGGCCGGCCGCCTCCAATGCGTCGCGGATGGCGCCAATACGATTGTCCATCATGTCAGACGGCCCGATGATGTCAGCGCCTGCTTCGGCCTGGCTGAGAGCTTGTTTGATCAGCGCCTCGACAGTGCGGTCATTCACGATCACGCCGTTTTCCACAAAACCGTCATGGCCATTGATGTTATAGGGATCCAGCGCAACGTCGGTCATGACCGCTATCTCTGGCACAGCAGCTTTGATGGCGCGTGTGGCGCGGTTTGATAGGTTCTCAGGGTTCCAAGATTCGGCGCAATCTTCAGTCTTGAGCGAAGGATCTGTATACGGAAAGAGGCAGATCACAGGGATGCCCAGATCATGGGCGCGTTTTGCCGCTTCAACAACGCGGTCCACAGAGTAGCGCATCACGCCCGGCATGCTTTCAATTGGCTCTTCGATGCCGTCTCCGTCACGTACGAATACCGGCCAGATCAGATCTGCAGAGGTCAGGGTGTTTTCCTGCACAAGGGAGCGGATCGCATGGAATTTACGCGTACGACGTAGGCGTGCTGCGGGAAAGGGAGCTACGATTGGGCGCATAAGAACCTCATAATGTGTTGCGAAAGAGTTGCCATGGATAATCCTTGGCGACAAGGGTAGGAATTGGCCCGCTCTCGCGTTATGTGGAGGCGTTGAAGTCAAGGATGCCGCCCGTGGAATGGTATAACGTCGTACTCGAATTGATCGATTTTCGCAGTTTTTCGAACCTGTGGTTCTGGATCATGCTGGCTGTGATCTGGTCTTCTGCGAGCCATTGGATCCTGGGCGTGCCCAATGATCTGGTTTTACGCGCGCGTCGTAAAGGCGGGCGTCACGAAGAGGATTTACACGATCTTGTGCGCATCAACGTCGGGCGACTTTTGTTTATCAGTCGTACATCCGGTCTATGGATGACCTCATTTGGCTGTTTTCTCTTAAGTATCGTGGCCGTATTGGGGTTTGTTTACAAAATTGAGTTTGCACAGGCCGTTTTCCTGATCTTTTTTCCTTTGGGCCTTGTCGGACTTTTGACGCTCGGAACAGCGCGCAGCATCGAGGCAGATCAGGTGCAAGGCGAAGAGCTGTATAAGCGTCTCGCACGTCATAGGATTTATGTTCAACTTACTGGTATGATTGCAATTTTTGTGACGTCCATTTGGGGCATGTATCAGAATTTTCAGATTTCTCCTCTGAACTAACAGCATTTATCGGCATTTATCTGGGACGTAGAAATGCAACAAACGCATGTCACGATGGGCGGGGCGCCCGAAGGCTATGATGCCAAATTGATCTTGGATGAGGTTGCCAAATCTGGTGGTCCGATCATTCATGTGGCGCGTGATGACAAGCGTATGGCTGCGATGCAGGCGGCCCTGGCGTTCTTTCAGCCTGATATGCCTGTGGTTACCTTTCCGGGCTGGGATTGCCTTCCATTCGATAGGGTCTCTCCAAATGCGGATATTTCTGCGGCCCGTATGTCGACCTTGGCCGGGTTGCTGCATGGCGCGATGCCCAAGAAGTTTGTGTTGCTCACCACTTTGAACGCTGCCACTCAGCGCGTTCCAGCCCGAGACGTATTGAAAGACGCAGTCTTCCACGCACAGGTTGACTATCGCATCGACGAGCAGGCGTTGCGTGCGTTTTTAGTACGTATGGGGTTCACCCAAGCGCCAACGGTTATGGAACCCGGTGACTACGCGGTACGAGGTGGGATCATCGATATCTTCCCTCCGGGTGAAACGGGACCAGTGCGTTTGGATCTGTTCGGTGATGTGTTGGACGGAGCACGTCGTTTTGACCCCGCAACACAACGCACCACCGAAAAGCTGGATATCATTGAACTGGCTCCGGTTTCTGAAGTCATTCTGGACGAGGCGGCCATTACACGGTTTCGGCAGAATTACCGTATCGAGTTTGGCGCTGCTGGCACAGATGATCCGCTTTACGAAGCAGTTTCTGCCGGGCGCAAACATCAAGGTGTGGAACACTGGTTACCGTTTTTCCATGAACGTTTAGAGACCCTGTTTGATTACCTCCCCGGTGCCTCGATCTCATTGGATGATCAATCCGATGCGATGCGGTTGGCACGTTGGGAGTCGGTCGCGGATCAGTATGAAACCCGCAAACACGCGCTCACGCAAAAGAAACGGCTAGATTCCGTATATAAACCCGTTCCTGCGGATCAGCTTTATCTGGATGAGGCCGCTTGGAACGATGCAGTCGCAGGCAAGAGGGTGCTGAGTTTAAAGCCACTCCCGCAAGCTTCGGGTCCCGGCGCAATCGATAGTATGGGGCGGATTGGGCGCAACTTTTCACCCGAGCGCCAACAGGAAAACATTAGTCTTTTTGGTTCGCTAGCGACGCATATTAATGCAAAACTTCAAGAGGGGCCGGTTGTTGTTGCTTCTTATTCGGAAGGCGCGCGCGAACGGTTATCTGGCCTGATTGAAGACGAGGGATTGGCCGAGACGATCCCTGTGGATAACGCCAAAAACATCGGTAAATCAGGGCTTTATCTAACGGTCTGGGCCCTAGAGAATGGCTTTGAAGCCCCCGGTCTAACAGTTATTTCCGAACAAGACGTTCTGGGTGACCGATTGATCCGCGCACCAAAGCGCAAACGTAAGGCTGAGAACTTCCTGACCGAGACGCAATCTCTGTCTCCGGGTGATCTGGTGGTGCATGTGGACCACGGGATTGGTCGCTATCACGGGATGGAGGTTATCACGGCGGCAGGTGCGGCACATGAGTGTCTTAGCCTCGAATATGCCGAAAGCTCTCGGCTGTATTTGCCGGTCGAGAATATCGAACTCCTGTCGCGCTACGGTCACGATGAAGGGCTACTGGATAAACTCGGCGGAGGCGCTTGGCAGGCGAAGAAGGCCAAACTCAAAGAACGCATCCGCGAGATGGCGGATAAGCTGATCCGCGTGGCCGCTGAACGTGCTTTGCGAAAAGCGCCCATTCTGGAAGCGCCGGATCATGCTTGGGAAAGCTTTTCAGCCCGTTTCCCATATCAAGAGACCGATGATCAGCTGAATGCCATCACTGATGTCTTGGATGACCTCACAAATGGTCAACCAATGGATCGACTAGTTTGTGGTGACGTGGGCTTTGGCAAAACCGAAGTCGCCATGCGCGCAGCCTTTGTCGCAGCGATGACGGGTGTTCAGGTGGCCGTGATTGCGCCGACAACCTTGTTGGCGCGTCAGCATTTAAAGAGCTTTCAAGAACGTTTCCGGGGTTTCCCGTTGGAAGTGCGCGGCTTGTCCCGATTTGTCTCTGCCAAAGAGGCGGAGAAAACCCGTGAGGGCCTTGCAAAAGGCACCGTTGATATCGTTGTCGGTACCCACGCTTTGCTGGCAAAATCTATTCGGTTCAAAAACTTAGGCCTGCTGATTGTCGACGAAGAACAGCATTTTGGGGTGGGCCACAAAGAGCGTTTGAAACAGATGCGGTCTGACATTCACGTTCTGACGCTGACCGCAACGCCAATCCCGCGAACTCTGCAACTCAGCCTGTCTGGCGTGCGTGATTTGTCGATCATCGGTACCCCACCAGTGGATCGACTGGCGATCCGCACCTATGTCAGTGAGTTTGACGCGATCACCGTCCGCGAGGCGCTGTTGCGCGAACATTACCGTGGTGGGCAAAGCTTCTACGTGGTGCCGCGCATTTCGGACCTGCCAGAGATCGAGGAGTTTCTGAAAGAACAACTGCCAGAGCTGACCTATGTGGTTGCCCATGGTCAGATGGCGGCGGGAGAGCTCGATGATCGCATGAATGCCTTCTATGACGGCAAATACGATGTGCTACTGGCGACCACAATTGTGGAATCGGGCCTCGATATTCCGACAGCCAATACGATGGTTGTGCACCGTGCGGATATGTTTGGCCTGAGCCAGCTTTACCAAATCCGAGGTCGTGTAGGTCGGTCTAAGACTCGCGCCTATGCTTATTTGACCACGAAACCACGCAAGAAACTGACGGCTACTGCTGAAAAGCGTCTACGCGTGCTGGGCTCTCTGGATACGCTCGGCGCGGGCTTTACGCTTGCGAGCCAAGACCTTGATATTCGCGGTGCAGGCAACCTCTTGGGCGAAGAACAATCGGGCCAGATGCGGGACGTGGGCTATGAGCTTTATCAGTCCATGCTGGAAGACGCGATTGCCAAGATCAAATCGGGTGAGATGGAAGGCCTGTCAGAGGCTGACGATCAATGGGCACCGCAGATCAATCTTGGTGTCCCAGTTCTGATCCCGGAGAAATTCGTGCCGGATCTGGATGTGCGTCTGGGTCTTTACCGCCGTCTGTCTGGTCTGTCGACCAAAGTGGAACTCGAAGGCTTTGCAGCAGAACTGATTGACCGCTTTGGGAAATTGCCGCGTGAGGTCAACACTTTGCTACTAGTCGTGCGCATCAAGGCGATGTGTAAAAAGGCGGGCATTGCCAAGCTGGATGGTGGGCCAAAGGGCGCGACGATTCAGTTCCACAACGATAAGTTCAAATCGCCAAAAGGTCTTGTGGAGTTCATTACGGAACAAAAGGGCCTTGCGAAGATCAAAGAGAATAAGATCGTCGTGCGGCGCGACTGGAAGAGCGAGAAGGACAAGATCAAAGGCGCCTTTGCGATTGCCCGTGATCTTGCCCATAAGGCACGCGTTTAGAGCCGCGTTTAGGCGGCCAGCTCTGCCGGTTGTTCGCGTGGGCCAAGCCGGAGCATCAACAGAAGCGCTATCGTTTCAAAGACCAACACACCGGCGATCAATGACAGTGGCGTGCCGTCAAAGCTGAGACTAATTGGAATCGCCAGAAGCGCAGCTAACACAGCAGAAATGGCTCCGCTGATGGAAGCGGCCATGCCTGCAACATGTCCCAGTGGCTCCATAGCCAGTGCATTTAGATTGCCAAGCACAAAGCCGATGGACACAAAGACGCAAGTAACCCAAACGCAGAAAATCCAAACATTCATGAGGTTCGTCAACCAAAGAGCGAGGCCGATGACTGTTGCTAATACGATTCCGGTCAGTGCTGATTTGATCATAACCCGCATGCCAAATTTTAAAACCAATCGTGCGTTTATCGCGCTGGCTGGCATCGAAATCAGTGCAGATGCGGCAAAAAACAACGGGAAAGTATCAGCACTATCAAAGGTTTGTGCATAAACAGGCTGAATTGTTGATACTTCGGAAAAGAGAGCAGCATAGACTACCACTTGCGTCATGACTGAATAGCGGAACACGCGATTGGCAAAGCATTCTTTGACGGCTGACCATATCGATGTTGCTGACAAAGGCCGTCTGGATTCTTTTTGATTGGTTTCGGGTTGGCGCACTCCAACCCAAAGCGATACGATGAAGGCAAATATCGCGAAGGAATAGAAAATAGCGCGCCAGCCAAAGCTAAGCATGATGAACTGCCCCAAAGCAGGTGCAACAGCGGGGACGAGAGCAAAAACAGTCATCGCAAATGACATGATCGAGGCCATTTTTTCGCCCGAGTACAAATCCCTAACTAGCGCGACAGCAGCTACGCGCGGCCCTGCGACTGCAAGCCCTTGCAAGAACCGTCCCATCAGAACACCTTCGAGATCAGAGGCAGACCCAGCCCAGAGCGCACCAATAGTGTAGATTGCAAATCCGATTAGGATCACCGGCTTGCGCCCGTAGGCGTCAGAAAGTGGGCCAGCGAAAAACGTCCCGATCCCCATACCGATCACGAATATCCCAACAACCAGAGTTGCATTCTCTGGGTTTTCGGGGCTCAATTGCTGTCCCATTTGGGTCAAGGCTGGCAGCATTGCGTCAATCGACAGGGCAATTGTCGAGAAGAGCATTGCGATCAGCGCAATGAATTCAGGCTGAGAAAGTCTTGGCTTTGTCGACATGACAAATCCTTTGCATAATGAGAATACGGGGCAGCTCAAAGACTCATCCCGCGGAATGTTTTCTTAACTTAAGTGACTTCAAGGAAGTTACAACTGTAACTAATGGAAATCCCAGAAATGATTGTGCTTAATTAAGCATCTTGTTGTTGCTCTCTGAGCTCTGCAATGACTTTGCGCCAAAGTTCAGGCTGCTGAGCGCCAGGGACCGCGTGACGTCCACCAACAATGAAAGTAGGCACGGAGTTTACACCCATTTCGCGCGCCGTGGCGTCGCGTTGCTTGGTTTCCTCGACATCTGCATCGCTCTTAAGCAGACGCTGCACCATGGCGGCGTCCATGCCAACGGCGTCGGCCAGATCCGCGAGCACCTCATGATCCCCAATATCGCGCCCATCGACGAAATAGGCCTGAAACAGAGCGTTTATGATGGCATTTTGCTTGCCTTCGACTTTGGCCCAATTGATCAAACGGTGCGCGTCCAGCGTGTTCGGCGTGCGTTTGATGTCGCCCACGTTCAAGGTGATATTGGCCTTTTCGGCATGGGCCACGATTTCGGAGTAGACTTTGACGGCATTTTCTTGGCCACCAAATTTGGTTTCCAGATATTCCGCACGATCCATACCGCCCGCTGGCATATCGGGGTTTAGCTGAAACGGATGCCATTCGATCAGGAACGGATGGTCACCTTCTTGCTCCAGCGCGCGCTCAAGCAGGGTCTTGCCGATATAGCACCAGGGGCAAATCGGGTCGGACATGATATCAAGCTTGATCGGATCCATGGTGTTTGGCCTCATATTCGGCGCGCAGCCGTTTTCGGTCGAGCTTGCCATTTGCGTTGGTCGGCAAAGCGTTGACCTTTTGGTAAATTCGCGGCTGCTTGTAACGTGCCAATGTCTGTTTGGCAAAAGCTTCTAAGGTTTCTGCACTGACATTCTCGTCAGCCACATAAAAAGCGGCAATAACACGGGTGTCGGCTTTGATCTGCACATCGGTGACGCCGATCTGTTGCAGGCCGGGCAGGGAAGCGAAAGCCTGCTCGACCTCAAGGGGCGATACACGAAAACCACCTGCGTTCATCATGTCATCGGCACGGCCTTCGTAGTGAATACTGCCGTCCTCAGACATATGGCCGAGGTCTCCAGTTAGGAACCAATGGCCATAAAAGCGGCGCTTGGTGGCGTCTGGCGCGTTGAAATATCCCAGCATCAGGCCCGGATCATCTTTGTGAATCGCGATTTGACCGGCCTCGCCAAGTGGCACGGGGCCATTGTCACCCAGCAAGGCGACCCGACGACCATGTTGTGGGCGACCAAGGGCGCCCGGGTCAGCGCGATTTTTGGGCGCATGTGAAATGAAGGTTGAGCATTCGGACATGCCAAAAGCTTCGAAAATATCGCTGCCTGTGCGGGTCTGCCATAGACAGCGCAGGGATTCTGACAGTTTTTCACCAGCAGAAAGCGAATGGCGCAGATGATCAAACGCCATCGGGGTCTCACGTTGTAAGAGCTTTCGATAGATGCCGGGCACCGCAGCAAAGATACTGGCCTTGTGCTGCATCAGGATGGGGGCAATATCCTCCACTGGCGTATCGGGCTCTAAGATCAGACTGGTTGCGCCAAGGCTCCATGGGTCCATCAGGCCCGCGCCCATCGTAAAGGTCCAATTGAACGCACCGGCGTGTAGCAGGCGATCTTCAGCACCCAGATCATACCAATCGGTGATCATCATCCGGCGCGCCCAGATGGCGCGATGGGCGTGCATCACAGCGCGTGGCGTGCCAGAGGTGCCAGAGGTATAGACAATATAAGCCAAGCGATTTGGGTCACCCAAATGATAAATGGCTTTTGGTCTTTGTTTCAGCGCCTGCAATTCACTTTGCGTCAAAACCGGGCAAGTGGGGTGTCCAAGCGAAATACCTGGCGCATGAACCACCATTGCAGGGGATAGCTCTGCCAGCATCTTATCAACTTCGGGGTCGGACAACATGCTGGAGGTCGGCACTGGCACCATGCCCGCGGCAATGGCTGCAAGGTACGTGATTGGGAAATCAACCGTATTGCCAAGACGCATCAGAATGATGTCACCGGCTGAGAGCCCTTCATCCAAAAAACCCTGTGCGAGCCCCAAAACAGCGGCTTCTAACGCGCCATAACTTAAGGGCGTTGCTTGATTTTTACTAACTACGGAAAGCGCGATTTTGTCGGGATGATCAGACGCCTTCTGCAGTACATATTGCGCCATATTGAACGGCGCAGGGAAGGGCGGCGGCGCGCCATTATCAAAAATCGACTGCATGCCCCTGAGCTACGCCCTGATGCGCTGCCACGCAAGCCACGGCCGGTTGAGCGCGACCAGATGGCGCGTCATCCAGCTTGATGTTTTCCCCTCTGAGGCCTAAAGACCCAATATGATGGATGAAAACCCAAAGTCTCTGGTCCAGGTCGCCCGCGAAAACGGCGCGCAGGAAGAAGCGGAACCGCTTGATCTTGGTGTGCGCGTGCGCGAGCTGCGCAAAGCACGCAATTGGACCTTGGAGCAGGCGGCCACACAGGCCGGTCTGGCACGTTCGACACTTTCCAAAATCGAAAACGGGCAGATGTCCCCGACCTATGACGCGCTGAAAAAGCTTGCCGAAGGGTTGGAGATCACTGTGCCTCAGCTTTTCACCCAACCCAGCAAAGGGCAGGTGAATGGGCGTATGGTTATGACCAAGCAAGGTCAGGGTGCTGAGCGCCTGACAGCGACTTATGAACATGAACTGCTGGCAGAGAACCTGACCAAGAAGAACATGCTGCCGTATCGGGCACGCGTACGCGCGCGGTCGATGGAAGAATTTGATGGCTGGGTGCGCCACGATGGCGAAGAATTTCTGTATGTGCTGACCGGTGTGATCAAGCTTTACACGGAATTCTATGAACCCATCGAAATGCGCCGCGGTGACAGTGCCTATTATGATGGCGCGATGGGGCACAATGTTGTTTCTGTCAGCGATGAGGATGCCAATATCCTTTGGGTGACATCCTTGGTTTAGATCGATCCGGATTGTATCATCCCTCTAAAGCGAGAGGGAACGCAGACGGCATGATTGGTTGGGCTAATCAGTTTGTCGCGACGGTTTTTAAGCTGGTCGCCAAATCACCGTAGCCTGTGAACCGGTGCTCAAAGGCCAATCCAAGCCGATTGGCGCATTCCTTAGCTTTTTCCAGCAGTGCAGGATCTTCGGTTTGGGCCTGATAGATCAGCTTTTCATAATTGCCAAAAATCATGTCGCGTAACTCGGGATGGCGATCCAAGCCCATAGGTTTCCAGACAAAAGCGTCAAACTGGCGCACCAGAAAGTCTGTCAGATAGAAGCTTGTGAATTCATCATCTTTGATTTGATCAAACCGATCATTGCCTTCGTAGAAACTATAGCAATGAGGCCCCGCAATCATTTCCACGCCCAGCTCTTCGCAGGTTGCTTGCAGGATGCCACTCGTGCCGCAATCTGCATAAACGACAAATATTTTCTGATAGTTATCCTTTTCGCGGATCACAACCTCGCGCACTGCTTCAGGAATTTTTTCAGGGCGGATGTGATAGATGGCAGGCAAGCAGGTTAGCACCATGTGATCCCAACCATTGGCTTCTTTGAGCGCTAAGATTTCACGCGCCAAAGCCCCGCAGGCCAGTAGCAAGATGCGCCCGCTTGATTGATCTGCTTTCAATCCATCTTCGGTGAGAATCTCATCGATAATTTTGGTCATCTTTGCTCCTTTAGGTCGAAGCCTTAAATGCAAAGACCCGCACAAATCTGCGCGGGTCCTAAAACGTTCAAAGCGAAGTAAAGCGCTTAGGCAACCGCAGAGTTATGCTTGCGCACCATCATCTCTTTTGCGGTTTCAACTGCAACGGCCGCATCGCGGCAGTAAGCATCTGCACCAATCGCATTGCCGAACTCTTCGTTCAGCGGCGCGCCGCCGACAAGTACGATATAATCATCGCGTTTGCCCTTTGCGACCAGCTCGTCGATCACTACTTTCATGTAAGGCATGGTTGTGGTCAGCAGTGCAGACATGCCCAGAATGTCAGCGTTCTCACGCTCTAGCGCTTCCAGATAGTTTTCAACCGGGTTGTTGATGCCCAGATCGACGATTTCAAAGCCTGCGCCTTCCATCATCATGCCGACAAGGTTTTTGCCGATGTCATGAATGTCGCCTTTAACGGTGCCTATCACCATTTTGCCGATTTGTGGCGCTCCGGTTTCAGCCAGCAATGGTTTCAGGATCGCCATGCCGCCCTTCATGGCGTTTGCCGCCAATAGAACTTCCGGAACAAAAAGAATACCGTCGCGGAAATCGATCCCTACGATGGTCATACCGCCAACCAGAGCCTCGGTCAGCACCCGGTAAGGGGTCCAGCCGCGAGACAGAAGGATGTTGGTACCTTCTTCGATTTCTTCTTTCATACCATCGTAAAGATCGTCAAACATTTGTTCGACAAGCTCTTCGTCGCTGAGTTCCGACAGGATGATTTCTTCTTCGTCTGACATTCAACTGTTCCTACGGATGCAAAATTTCTTGCATCCCTTTTCTCATTTTTTCACCCAGAGGCGATGCATAATACCGACCTCAGTGCGTTCAGTTCCGACTTATAGAGCGAAAAGATTATGAATGCTTTTGAAAAATATTCATTGATAACATGCTGTACGCCTCATTTGTTCTTGCTTTGTTCTCGTTGTAGCGGCAAATTAACCGCATGTCCCAAGATTCAGAGATCAAAATCGACCAAACGCGCCGACTGGCACGCGGCGCAATCAGTAATGATGGCGGTCGGTTTGAATCACATCAAATGGTCGAAACCAATGATGGCTGGGAGATTGACGAAGATCGCGCTGTCTTTGCCACCTCTGTGGAAGAAGAACAGGCAAAGTCGATTATCGCGCGCAACAGCTCGCCTGATATTCCATTTGATCGCTCAATCAATCCATATCGCGGCTGTGAGCACGGTTGCATTTACTGTTTTGCACGACCCACGCATGCCTATTTGGGTTACTCACCCGGGCTTGATTTTGAAACAAAGCTGATCGCAAAAACCAATTCGGCAGACTTGCTGGATCGTGAATTACGCAAGCGAGGCTATGCTGTTGCTCCAATTGCGATTGGCACGAACACCGACCCATATCAGCCAATTGAAAAGCGTTATCAGATCATGCGGCATTGTCTGGGAGTGCTGCAAAGGTTCAATCATCCGGTCATGATTGTCACCAAAGGGACGTTGATTGAGCGCGACATCGATATCCTGTCTGATATGGCGCGCAGAGGTTTAGCACATGTTGGCGTGTCCGTGACATCGCTGGATAATCGCGTGTCGCGTCTGATGGAACCTCGCGCACCGGTGCCCGCAAGACGGTTGAAACTGATTGAAAGGTTAAGTCAGGCAGGCATTCCCGTACGTATTATGCTGGCGCCAGTGGTGCCCGGGATCAACGATCATGAGATCGAGCGCATTTTAGGGTCGGGCGCACAGGCAGGGGCGCAAGCGGCCAGCTGGATTTCGCTGCGCCTGCCACTTGAAGTCTCTGAGCTGTTTCAAGAATGGCTGGCGGCACATTTTCCGGACCGCGTGAATAAGGTCATGAAGCAGATTTGTGATATGCATGGCGGCAAACCCTATGATCCTGAATGGGGTAAACGCATGCGTGGGGAAGGGCATTTCGCCGAGATCATGGCCCATCGTGCCGGGCTTGCGATGCGCAAGAACAAACTTTCAAAGACGTTGCCACTTTTGAATACCGATCTGTTTGCAGTTCCATTTGAGCAAGGCAATCAATTGAGTTTGTTTGATTAAATCAGCGAGGCGATGCATGCGTCCCTATTGCGAAGTCATGTGCGCAGGCTTAGGGTCAGGCCATGTTGAAACTCCTGTTATTTCCGGTGCTTATGCTGTTCGCCTGCGCTTTGGCCGCGCTTTATGGTGCGGTGCATAATCAAATCTCATTCAGCGTTTCGCCGGGCTACTTCTATGAACTTAAGTTCATCCAGTTTCGCATAGATGAAGCGTTGCAAAACAGAATTGGCGCCGCATGGGTCGGGGTTCAGGCCAGTTGGTGGATGGGGCTGATTATTGGATTTCCGATCTACATTGTTTCTTTATTTGTGAAAGGGACAAAGCCCTTTGTGCGCGCCTTTATGCGTGTTTCGATCATGGTGGTTGTTCTAACCTTAGGCATCGGCCTTGGTGCACTGGCCTTTGCAGAATTTAACTTCGTTGCTGGTGATCTTCCTGAGTGGGCACCTGCGCGGAATGTTTCAGATCCATTGGCATTTGCGAAAGCTGGTTTTATGCATGACTTCAGCTACATGGGCGGGTTTATCGGCCTGATCTTTGGTGTGTTCTTGACGATCAAATATGCGCGGCAGTCTCGTCGAGAAGTTTGATATTAGGCCATGCTAAACTAAACCGCCACGCAGAGTGATCTGCGCGGCGGTTAGGTAAAATCAACAATCTGTTGAGCAGAAGTGTCTCTGCTTTGATATTATGAGTCCCGGCGACGACGGCGACGTTTTGGTGCGTCTCCACCTTCTTCAGTGCCATCCTGCGCGGAAGAGAACCCCCCCAGTTCTTCGGTGATTTTTTCCAAAGATGGACGTTCGCTGCGTTCGCGAGTTTCCAAAGCTTCGCGCATGGCCACGAGGTGCTCGCCTTTTGTGCCACAGCAACCGCCGATAATGGTTGCGCCCGCATCACGCGCCATGACGGCATATTCCGCCATCAATGGTGGTGTGCCATCATAATGGATGTGGCCGTGCTCATATTTCGGGATACCGGCATTGCCTTTGGAAATGATCGGACGTTCCGTGCCTTGTGCTGAGAAGCCAAGAACCGTGCGCAGCAGGTCAGACGCGCCAACACCACAGTTTGCACCAAATCCGATTGGTGGATTTGGCAGATCTTCGACCAGCTTCACGAGATCAGCTGACGTCACACCCATCATGGTGCGACCTGCTGTATCAAAGCTCATGGTGCCACACCAACGCATATCCGCCAGCGCAAAACCTTCAGCTGCAGCGCGGAACTCTTCTGGGGCAGAAATGGTTTCCAGCCACAGAACATCAACGCCACCTTCTTTCAGGCCCTCTGCTTGCTCGTGGAACATTTCAACAGCGTCTTCATGCGACAGTGAACCAACCGGCTGCATAATGTCGCCTGTCGGACCCACAGAGCCTGCAACAATGATGTTTCGGCCAGAGGCATCAACGACCTCCCGGCCTAGTTCTGCACCGATACGGTTCAGCTCGCGTACGCGGCCCTGCGCGTCATGCAGTTTCAAACGCGATGCGTTTCCGCCGAATGTGTTGGTCAAAAACAAATCACTGCCCGCATCAACCGAGATTTGGTAGAGCGCTTTGATCTTCTCTGGCTCGTCCGCGTTCCACAGTTCTGGCGCGTCTCCTGCCATTAGGCCCATATTGAACAAGTTGGTGCCAGTTGCGCCGTCCGCGAGCAGCCAGTCGCGGGTTTCCAGAAGGCGGGTCAAAGCGTTTGTCATCATTATGCCCTTCAGTCGGTTCCCATTCGGGACTCGTAAATACAGTTGCGCTCCCCATGCCACGTGGGCGCAGGGAGCACAAATGCATTCTCTTCAGGATGATTATGAACGCGGGGCTGGGTGCGCAGATTGTGCCACTGCATAAGCACGCGCAGGCAGTGGCTTGGCGCGTTTGACGGATCGGATCAGATCGAGAGCTGCCAGCGTGAGTTGTCCGCGTCCAGGCGAGGCCATGTAAAGCGGTTGCCAGCGTGGATTGAACGAGGCTTTGAACTGACGCAATCCGGGGCCACCTGCCTTGGCAAAGAACAGGTTACGCAGGCGTTTTTCAAACGCTGAATGATTGTTCAGTGCACCCGCTGGAGCCGCCGCAAGAGAAACCGATGGAATGCCTTTTTTCTTTGCAGCTTCAATGGCTTGCTGCACTAACATGTGCATGGTTCCATCCGGTGCATCCTGCGTTGCACGCATCAAATCCAAGCACCATTCATGTTGCGTTTTGTGAAAGGTGACAAAGCCGATCAGTTTACCCGCGCGATAAGCCAAAAACACAGCTTGACCCAGCACATATGTTTCTTCGAATTGTCCCATAGATAGGCCGCGCGCACCACCGTGATTGGCCTCCCATTCCCGCGATACAATTGCCATGTCTTCCAGAGGCAAGGTATCGGTCGGAGAGACCACCTGAACATCCATCTTTTCGGCCTGACGCAGCTTGCGGCGCAGTTGTCGATATTTTGATCCCGACAAGCAATGACTATCAGGGCAAATCAGCGCTTCATCAGACACATGAAGCACGGTCCAGCCTTGGCTTCGGGCGCGCAGGGCGTGCCGACCGGTGATCTTGTATTTGCAGACCACGCGGTTCTGTTCGCGCGCGATGCGTTTCAATGGGGCCGCGAGGTCAGCCGCATCTCCATTGACCGGATCGAATAGGGTCGTCAGCGTCTGACCTGTGCGCACGACCCCATATGTGCCGGCTGTGCAATGCAGGATAGAACCGCCGTTTTGACGCATAATGCCCAATTCAGCCCGTGCCGTGTTTTGGTTGAGCGTGCTATCGACACAGCCATCCACGCTGCTGACCCAACCGTCTACTTTATTGGCCATTGGGCGCAATAGGGCGATGCCGCCAATGATGGCAGGCAGGGCGTAGTAAACCAGGCGGAAGGCAAGGATCGCCGCCATGGTCTCCATTTCTGAGTGCAGCGGCAGCAGGGCCAGTACGGTCAGTTCAAACGGCCCAACGCCACCGGGTGTTCCAGATAGGATCGCTGCTCCCAGTGCGATCAAATAGATCGGCAACAACTGGGTCAGCGTTAAATCAAAGCCCGCTGGCAGCAAAACCCAAAAGGCGACGGAGGCCGCAAAGACATCCAAAAAGCAAAATCCAACGAGGGCCATAATGGCGGGCAGAGTGGGCAGCTCGATTTCTTGACCCGCGCGTTTTAGCACAGGTTTCAAAAAGGCGATGCCGGTAAGGCCAGCCATGATCGCAAGAATAGAGCAGGGGATCGCAATAGGAACATCCGCAGTTGGCAGGATCAAAATCGCGATCGACGTGATCGCAGCCCAGGCCGCAAGAAAGCTAAGTGTCACAAATGCAGTGATTTTTGCGCTACTTACAAAGCTGAGGCCCGGTTGCATCCGCCAACGGATAAACGCGCCAACAACCGCACCTGCACCGGTGGTTTGTCCCACCGCAATAGCCGTCGCCCCGGTGATGGTTGCGCGCCGATCGGACACGCCCGTTCTAAAGTGCCGATGAGCCACAACATCATACCGGGCCACTGCCCAAAAACTGATCGCTGTTGCGACGAGGGCCATGAGCCATTGCCAGGGTTTCACGGCCAAGACCGCAGTCCAAAGCTGACCAAAGTCGATATGTTGTAATTGATTAGAAAGTGCCCAACAGCAAACGATCCCGATACCAATCGGAATTGCATGCCGCAGCACAGTTCTTGCGCGACGGATTGCCTGCCCCAAAGTCGTAGTCCTCAGTATATTTGGTCCCGCCGTAGCTGTTCTGCTCAGAAGGTTGGAAGGAATCTTAACAGTGGCTGGATTAAAGGAAGTTTAAAGTAATGTGAATGCGACACCTCATCCGTTCGCTTTGTGGTTGTTTTTGCAACAGTTTTGCAAATCGGGCGTGGACTCCAAATTTTGAGGAATAGGTCTTTCAATGAGACGCTTTGATGTGCATTTTCTGCGGGGTGCCTGCGTTAGTGCTTCACTGTTTTCTTGATCTTCTTTCAAATTTTGTCCCAACATATCGCTGGATTGATTGCGAAAGCCGACAAGGCGATTTTGGAGGGGCTCATGAGGGTATTTTTTACCGGAGGCAGCGGGAAAGCTGGCCGATGGGCAATTAAACATCTGCAGGCGCAGGGGCACCATGTCGTTAACATTGATCAATCCCCGTCAGGTTTGGATTGCTCGGAGTTGCTTGTTGATCTTTGCGACGCAGGGCAAGTGATTGGCGCCATGTCGCAGTTTGTCGACTTTGACGAATTGGAGCCCGGTACAGGTGTGCCAAAATATGACGCGGTTGTTCATTTCGCAGCCGTACCGCGGGTGATGATCGGAACCGATGGAGAGTGTTTTCGCCAGAATACCTTAACCACCTACAATGTGATCGAAGCCGCAATGAAATTAGGGGTGTGCAAAGTGATTATCGCAAGCTCTGAAACGACCTATGGTGTTTGCTTTGCTGAAGGGGACCTTAAGCCAGACTTTGTTCCGGTTGATGAAACACATCCAACGGTGCCGCATGATAGCTATGCCATGTCAAAGGTCTGCAACGAGGCAACCGCAAAATCGTTTCAAGCGCGAACAGGTGCAGATATTTATGCGCTTCGGATCAATAATGTGATTGAACCACATGAATATGCAGCGAGTTTCCCTAGTTTTATCGAGGACCCAGCTCAACGTCGTCGGAACATTTTTGGTTACATCGACGCGCGAGATTTAGGGCATATGGTGGATTGCTGCCTCAAAACGGACGGTTTGGGGTATGAGGTATTCAATGTCGCAAATGATGACACGTCGGTTGGGATCACAACGGATCAGGTAATTGCGCAATTCTATCAAGGTGTTGAACAGCGCAGTAAAATGGAAGCGAACCAGACCTTCTATTGCAATCAGAAAGCCAAAAAGATGCTGGGGTTCAAGCCAGAATACTCTTGGCGCGATATCCTAGATTGAACAATTTCGGTTGTATGAAAACGCCGCACAGAAAATCCAGCGCGGCGTTTTGGAATATTGTGCAATAGCGTGCCAGCACGACTAAGGGATTAAGCGTCTGGATCCGCAGCCAATTGGCCTTTGGCTTCAATCACATATTCTTTGCGTTTTGCGCGGATCTCATCTGATGTGACTTTGCCTTCAAAGTCAGCAGTGACTTTGCGGATCACGTCCTCATCGCCTGCTTCTTCAAAGTCAGCAACGATCACTGATTTGGCGTAGGCGTCAGCCTCATCCCCGGTCAGCCCCATCTTTTCAGCCGCCCACAGACCCAATAGTTTATTGGCGCGCGCTTCGGCTTTGAATGTCATTTCTTCATCATGTGCGAACTTCGCTTCGAATGCTGTTTCGCGGTCGTCGAATGTGTTCATGGCCTACCTCTTGGAAATTAACGCGTTTCTCCTAATGATATGCGCATCTAAGCGGGGTGTCGCAAGAGGGAAGCTTAACTTGCGACATTTCCTTGCATGGATTAAGAGAGCGCCAAGAAGCGGGGAGTCGGTTCCCGCCCATCTGGAAAGAGCTCTCATGGCACGCGGTAAGAAAATCTACGAAGGTAAAGCTAAGGTCCTTTATGAAGGTCCAGAGCCGGGCACAATTGTGCAATACTTCAAAGATGATGCGACCGCATTCAATGCTGAAAAAAAAGACGTGATTGACGGTAAAGGCGTGTTGAACAACCGCCTGAGCGAGTACTTCATGGTTGGTCTTGGCAATATCGGTGTGCCAACGCACTTTCTGAAACGCTTGAACATGCGTGAGCAGCTGGTGCGCTCTTGCGAAATCATTCCTTTGGAAGTGATCGTGCGCAACTATGCGGCAGGCTCCATGGCAAAACGTTTGGGCATGGAAGAGGGCACGCAGCTGCCACGTCCAATTGTGGAATACAGCTACAAAGATGACTCTCTGGGTGATCCGCTGGTGCCGGAAGAATATATCGCTGCCTTTGGATGGGCCAGCCAACAAGATATGGATGATATCCTGAGCATCGCGTTGCGTGTGAATGATTTCCTGTCAGGCACTATGTATGGCGTTGGCATCAAGCTGATTGATTTCAAAATCGAAATTGGCCGTGTGTATGATGGTGATTTCCAACGTTTGGTTGTGGCAGACGAAATTTCGCCAGACAGCTGTCGCCTGTGGGATATCGAGACCGGCCAGAAGCTCGACAAAGATGTCTTCCGTCGCGATCTGGGCAATCTGACCGATGCCTATTCCGAAGTGGCGCGACGCTTGGGGGTTCTGCCGAAAAACCCAACGCCGATGAATAAACCGACTTTGATCAACTAATCTAAGGCCCCGTCGACGGCGGGGCTTTTTCGTATTTTTGCAAAGAAGAAACCGGGGACTGGGTTTCTTTACCGAGCTGGAGAAGAGCGACATGAAAGCACGTGTCTATGTGATGCTGAAAAACGGTGTTTTGGACCCTCAAGGTGAGGCCGTGCGCCACGCTTTGGGCACTCTAGGGTTTGATGGCGTTGAAGGCGTGCGTCAGGGCAAGGTGATCGAGCTGGATCTGGCAGATGGCACCTCTGAGGCGACTGTAACTGATATGTGTGAAAAGCTGCTGGCGAACACAGTGATCGAAAGCTACCGGGTGGAGCTGTCCTGATGAAGGCAGCAGTCGTTGTATTCCCGGGTTCTAACTGTGACCGCGATCTTGCGGTTGCTTTTGAGCGCGCCGGAGCCGAGGTCAGCATGGTCTGGCACAAGGAAACCGAATTGCCAGCGGGCATCGACATTGTCGGCGTGCCGGGTGGTTTTTCTTATGGTGATTATCTGCGCTGCGGCGCGATCGCCGCGAACTCTCCAATTTGCAAAGCGGTTGTGAAACACGCTGAAGCAGGCGGTTTTGCTTTGGGTGTTTGCAATGGCTTTCAGATCTTGACTGAAACGGGTTTGCTGCCGGGCGCGCTGCGTCGCAATGCCGGTCTAAAGTATATCTGCCGCACAATTGGTCTGCAGGTTGAAACCTCCGAAAGCGCGTTCACTGCGGGTTATTCCAAAGGTGACGTGATCGATATTCCGATTGCGCACCATGATGGCAATTACTTTGCAGATGAAGATGTGCTGGCGCGTTTGAAGGGTGATGATCGCATCGCGTTCACCTATACAGACAACCCGAACGGCTCTGTTGCGGACATCGCAGGTGTACTGTCTGCGAACAAACGCGTGCTTGGTATGATGCCTCACCCAGAGCGGGCGGCGGATTCTGGCCACGGCGGCACCGACGGGACGGCGATGTTTAGCGCATTGATGCAGCAGGTTGTCTCTGCCTGACTTGAGTACGCCGTCTCGGCGGCGTACCCTAACCCCATGAGCGGGGAAACTTTGAACACTGGATCACAAAGCAGATTGCGCACGATTTCGTGGCGCGTGCGGGCAGCGCTTGCTTTGCTTTGTGTGATTGCAGGCACGGTCATTTATGTGACCAACGCTTTGCTGACAGATCGATTCACCGAAAACACTCGTAATCGCGCCGAGCTGCGTCTGGCGCTATACTCAGGCAACCTTCTGTCCGAGCTGCGCCGTAGCGCGATTGTACCTCAGCTTTTGGCGCGTGATCCTGAATTGATCCGTGCTTTGGAAACCGGTGATTTTAGTCAATCGACTTCTCGTTTGATTTCATTTGTAGAAGAAATCGGTGCGGCCTCTTTGGTGCTTCTGGATACCGATGGGCGCACAGTGGCGGCAACGGATCGTAATCGTTTGGGTGAAAACCACCGCCAATCGGCTTATTTCGTGGATGCGATGCGTTCTAACAGCACCGTTTTCACCGTCGAACCACGCGAAAGCGCAGGCTACAGCTTTACCTACTCGCGACGGTTGGATGACGTCAGCCTTCCGATTGGTGTCATTGTCGTCGAAGTCGATCTGCAAAAGTTCGAGCGCGCTTGGGCTGGTATTTCGGACGCCGTTCTGGTCACGGATTCTTCAGGGGCCATCATCTTGGCGACCGAGCCGCGCTGGCGAGGGCTAACAGAAGACGCAGCCCTTGTGCGCCAACCTGCGCAGGGCGCGATTGAACGTGCAATTCAAGCGACTTCTGATTGGACCTCTTTGTCTGCGGATGCCTATGTGCAGGGCGAGGCGGTGATGCGCAAGGAATCCCGCATCCCGTTCCGCGGCTGGCAGATCGCAAGTTTCACCACCTATACCTCGGTGCGTGAACGGGTGAATGCGGTGCTGGCACTTGAGATCATGGGATTCGCCATCCTTTTGGCGCTGGCCTTCTATTTTCTCAGCCGAAAGAACGCCTTGCGCATGGCGCTGTTCCAGCGTGAATCGGCGAGCCTTCGCGCATTGAACCACAGGCTGCAGCGAGAAATCGCCGAACGTGAACGCATGCAGGCAAGCCTTGAAGTGGCCGAACAAAGCCTGGCGCAGAGCTCGAAATTGGCCGCATTAGGTGAGATGTCAGCCGCTGTGTCTCACGAGCTGAACCAACCGTTGGCAGCGATGAAAACCTACCTAGCAGGTGCGCGCTTGCTGGTGCGCCGGAACCGCCCCGAAGAAGCGCTGACATCCTTTACGCGCATCGATGATTTAATCGAACGCATGGGGGCGATCACCAAGCAGCTTAAAAGCTATGCCCGCAAAGGCGGTGAGGACTTCCGCCCTGTAGAACTTGGGGGTGCGATGGGGTCAGCCTTGTCGATGATGGAGCCGCAATTGCGTCAGCGACAGGTTAAGATCAGCCGCGTGATCCCGGATGAACCTGTGAACGTGATGGGCGATCAGGTGCGCATTGAGCAGGTCATGGTGAACCTGTTGCGCAACGCACTGGATGCCACCAAAGGCGTTGATGAACCCGAGATCGAAGTGCTGTTAGCGGCCGGTGAAACGGCGACTCTAACGGTGCGTGACAATGGGCCGGGCATCGAGGATTTTGATAGCCTGTTTGAACCATTTTACACGACCAAACAGCCGGGTGATGGTGTTGGGCTGGGTCTTGCCATTTCCTCGGGGATCGTGAACGACCTAGGGGGACGGCTGACTGCAAGAAATGGTCAGGCTCCGGATGGACGGGGACGGGGGGCTGTATTTGAAATGCAGCTGCCTATCTTAACTGGTGAGATTGAAGCTGCGGAATAACGCGGAGAGAACTATGGCTCAGGCAATGAAAATCGCGATCGTGGATGACGAAAAAGATATGCGTCAATCCATCAGCCAATGGCTGGCACTGTCGGGATATGACACAGAAACCTTCGCGAGCGCTGAAGATGCGCTCAAGGTCTTGGGGCCGGAATACCCGGGGATTGTGATTTCGGATATTAAGATGCCGGGCATGGACGGCATGCAGTTTCTTAAGAAACTCATGGGGTCTGACAGCGCTTTGCCGGTCATCATGATCACGGGGCACGGCGACGTGCCAATGGCCGTTGAGGCGATGCGCGTGGGTGCGTTTGATTTCTTGGAAAAGCCGTTCAATCCGGATCGCATGAGCCAGCTGGCCAAGAAAGCCGCCAATGCGCGCCGCCTAACCTTGGACAACCGAATTCTGCGCAAAGAGCTGTCTGATGGCTCTCAGCTGATGAAAAAACTGATTGGCTCTTCGCCCGTAATGTCGCGTCTGAAGGAAGATATTCTGGATCTCGGCCAAGCTGACGGTCATGTGCTGATCGATGGCGAGACCGGAACCGGCAAAACTCTTGTGGCGCACGCACTACACGCGGTTGGCAGTCGAGCCGGAAAGAAATTCGTGCTGGTCAGCTGTTCCGCACTGGAAGAAGATGCGCTGACCAAGCGCCTCTTTGGTCCAATGCTACCGGAAGACACGCAATTGCCAGCGGTTGAAGAAGCCCGTGGTGGCACGCTTGTTCTGGAAGATATCGAAGCGCTTTCGGATACATTGCAAGCCCGCCTTTTGAGCGTGATTAACGATCAAGGCACGCCCGCGGAAACTCGTATCGTGGCGATTTGTAACCTGCAGGAGCAGAACCGCACGTGCGAAGACGCGCTGCGCTCTGATCTTTTCTATCGCCTTGCAGCCCTGCGCATCACGGTGCCTCCGCTGCGTCAACGTGGCGAAGACATCCTGACGCTGTTCACCCGCCATGCAGAGCAATTCTCTGATGAATACGGCTGTGACGCTCCGCAGGTATCCGCCCAAGAAGCCGCCCAGCTTTTGCAAGCCCCATGGCCCGGTAACGTGCGTCAGCTAATCAACCTTGCGGAACGCGCGGTTCTGCAATCGCGTCGGGGTGGCGGCACCATTGCATCGCTTCTGATGAACGATCACGAGGAAATGCAACCGGTCATGACCACCGAAGGCAAGCCGCTTAAGGAATATGTCGAGGCGTTTGAGCGCATGTTGATTGACAACACCATGCGCCGGCATCGCGGCTCTATTGCTTCTGTGATGGAAGAGCTTTGCCTACCGCGTCGGACATTGAACGAGAAAATGGCCAAATACGGCTTGCAACGCGCGGACTACCTTTAAAATTTGTAATGCGCCGACATGACTTGTGATTGCGTCGTCATGGGATGGTTACATCGATGATGTTACCACGCTTCTATTAAATTTACGGAGCCTCCCATGACGAGAATTGCAGCATTTCTATTTGATATGGATGGTTTGCTGTTGGACACCGAGCGGCTGTTCATGAAATCGCTGATCACATTGACCGACAAACATGGGATTGATCCAGCCAAAGCCGAGGCGTTTTATCTGGATCTCATTGGTACCAGCGCCGCTGAAACTTCTCGTCAGCTTAAGCGGTTTTTACCGGCTCATATTGATCCGCTCGATTTCGAAAACGCATGGCGGCAGGAGTATGATCACGTTGTAGGGCAGGGTGTGCCATTGCGACCGCGTATTCTGGAAACATTAGAAGCGCTAAAGGCAAAAGGCGCACGGATGGCCGTGGTGACCTCGACCTATGGCCAATCTGCGCGGGCAAAACTGAAAAAAGCTGGAATCTATGGCTATTTCGAGGTCGTGAAAGCGGGCGACGAGGTTTCAGCAAACAAACCCAATCCAGCCCCCTATCTTGAGGCCGCTGCAGCGCTAGGTGTCTCGGCTGAAGATTGCGTGGCTTTTGAGGATAGCGATACAGGAACCACTGCGGCCGTGGCGGCAGGGTGTCTGACTTTTCAAATTCCTGATCTGCGTCCGGTGGGGCAATCTCTGCCAAAGCTCGGTCAGTGCATTGCCCAGGATTTGGGTTCAGCGGTTGGTCAACTTCCGGATTTTGACGCTGCATTAACCACTTCGGCATAGCTGAAACACGATTACCCATTGTGTTTTCCACAGGCCTGCCCTTATGTAGTGGTGACGGAATGCGTCTTTTGACGCGCCGCATGAGTTTCGCTGATTGAAAACACCGATGGCCCCCAAAGATGGCAGGCCCGCCCGGATTTTAGTCAGACCGATTATGCCGCGGGAGCAGGTTTAAACCCAGCCTTCGGCAAGTGAACCGCCTGGATCGCGTGATCGCGACCGGCATGTAATTGGCGCCATATATGATATGCGGCGTCGGAGAAGAACCGCGATGACACGCGTGCTTATATTGAAAGACCGAGCAGAGGCCGTCCGCGGCTCCCTTGGTCACATGCACCGCATCGCCACGACTAGACACTCCCCGCTCTGTAATGAACCGCCCGGACTGACACCCCGGCGTCTTGCGGATACGCGCGGGTGCACACGGAAAACATGGCTAAGAAAATGCTCATCGATGCCACCCACGCAGAGGAAACTCGCGTTGTGGTGGTCGACGGAAACAAGGTTGAGGAATTTGACTTTGAATCCGAAAACAAACGCCAGCTCGCTGGCAATATCTATCTAGCAAAAGTTACACGGGTCGAGCCGTCCTTGCAGGCGGCCTTTGTGGACTATGGCGGAAACCGCCATGGCTTCTTGGCCTTTTCGGAAATTCATCCTGACTACTATCAGATCCCGGTCGCAGATCGCGAAGCGCTGATGGAAGAGGAACGCGCCTACGCTGAAGCGATGAAGGCACGTGATGAAGAAGACGAAAAACCAAAGCCAAAGCGCGCGCGCCGGTCTCGGTCTAAGTCTCGTTCCAAAAAGGCAGAGGCTGCGCCAGCAACTGATCAGATCGAAGGTATGGAAACCATTGATCTAGAAGAAGGTGCTGCAGGTGAAGACAGCGTCGCGATCGTTGACGAAACAGCGACTGTAAAGCCTGAAGCAGAAGCAGTTGCAGAAGCTCCGGTTGAAACACCAGAAGAGACTGTTGCTGAAACAAAGCCTGCTGAGGTCGCGGAAGAAGCTTCGGCTGAAGAGGCTGTCGCTGAAGCCTTAGAGGAAACACCTGCCGAAGAGCCTGTGGCTGACGTCGAGGTTGCCGTAGCAAGCGAAGCGCCTGCGGAAGAAGCTCCATCAGAGGATGACGACAAGCCGGGCAAGACCATGGCCGCGAAATCTGATGGGGACGAAAAAGATGCGGTAGCCACTCAGGATCCTGAGACCGGCGAAGAAACCGTAAAAGACGCAGCCTCCGAGGATGCAGCGGAAGACACGCATGAAGCGGATGCACCTGCTGCCGAAGAAGTCGCTGAAGAAAACAAAGAAGACGCGCCTGCGGAATCTGAAACAGCAGATGCGGCACCTGAAGAAACTGCAGAAGAGAAAACTGAAGAGACATCTGAGGAAACCTCTGAAGAAACGACTGCTGAAGAAACCGCAGCTGAAGACGATAAAGACGACGAAGAGGAAGACGAGAAGTCTCGCAAGTCTCGCCGTAAGTCCAAGGCTAGCGAAAAGGACACGTCGATTGAATCCGTAGCGGATGATGACGACAGTGAAGACATCCGTCCGCCACGCAAACCGCGTCCGCGTCGTTACAAAATCCAAGAAGTCATAAAGGTCCGTCAGGTTCTTTTGGTGCAGGTCGTCAAAGAAGAGCGCGGCAACAAAGGCGCTGCTCTGACAACCTACCTCAGCTTGGCGGGTCGTTACTGCGTTCTGATGCCAAACACCGCACGCGGTGGTGGCATTTCTCGTAAGATCACCAATGTAACCGACCGCAAAAAACTGAAAGAAATCGCAAATGAGATCGACGTGCCAAACGGCGCGGGTCTGATCATTCGGACCGCAGGTGCCAAGCGCACCAAAACCGAAATCAAGCGCGACTACGAATATCTACAGCGTCTGTGGGAGCAAATCCGCGAGCTGACTTTGAAATCTTCGGCTCCGGCCAAGATTTATGAAGAAGGCGACCTGATCAAACGCTCGATCCGCGATCTATATAACCGTGAGATCGACGAGGTCTTGGTGGAAGGCGAACGCGGTTACCGCATCGCCAAGGACTTCATGAAAATGATCATGCCGTCCCACGCCAAGAACGTAAAAAACTACCAAGATCAGCTGCCGCTCTTTGCGCGCTATCAGGTTGAAAGCTACCTTGGTGGCATGTTCAACCCGACGGTTCAGCTGAAATCTGGCGGCTATATCGTGATCGGTGTAACCGAGGCTCTGGTGGCCATCGATGTGAACTCTGGTCGTGCGACCAAAGAAGGCAGCATTGAAGAGACCGCAACCAAGACCAACCTTGAGGCCGCTGAAGAAGTGGCGCGCCAATTGCGTCTGCGTGACCTTGCCGGTCTGATCGTCATCGACTTCATCGACATGGATGAGCGTAAGAACAACGCCGCCGTTGAAAAGCGGATGAAAGACAAGCTGAAAACCGATCGTGCTCGCATTCAAGTGGGTCGCATTTCGGGCTTTGGTCTGATGGAAATGTCCCGTCAGCGTCTGCGTCCAGGTATGATCGAAGCGACCACGCAGCCATGCCCACATTGTCATGGCACAGGTCTGATCCGCTCCGATGATAACCTTGCGCTGAACATCCTGCGTCAGATCGAAGAGGAAGGCACACGCCGTCGCTCTCGCGAAGTGCTGGTGAAAGTGCCGGTGTCGATTGCGAATTATCTGATGAACCAGAAGCGTGAGCACATCGCACAGATCGAAGCGCGCCATGGTCTGTCCGTGCGTATCGAAGCAGATGTGCACCTAGTGTCACCTGATTTCTCAATCGAGAAGTTCAAAACGGCAACCCGCGTTGTGCCAGAGCCATCTGCGCCAGTGGTGTCCGTTGACACAAGCCTGATGGATCAAATCGACAGCGACATCGAAGATGCAGAGGTGGTCGAAGAGGCCCCAGCAACTCCGGCGGCTGAAGATGAGGAACAAAAGCCTAAGAAACGTCGCCGTCGTCGCCGTCGTCGTAAGGGCCGCGGTGATCAAACGGATGATCAGCAGGGCGAAGAAAATGCTGAAAATGCAGACGAATCTGACTCTGACGCTGTCAAAACAGAGGATACTGAAGCGCCAGTTGCTGACACTGAAGTAGCCAAGGAAGAAACGGCTGAAGAGGTGAAAGCTGAAGAGGCGAAAGACGAAGCGAAGGAAGAAAAACCTAAACGTCGTCGTCGTCGCTCTAGCAAGTCCAAAAAGGCAGAAGAAGAAGCAAAATCCGTTGAAGCTCCGGCTGAGGAAACACCTTCCAAAGACGCTCCATCAGTAGAAGCGGCTCCTGTTGCGGATACACCGGCTGAAGAGCCTGTAAAGGTTGAAGCTGAGCCAGTGGCTGAAACGCCGGTTGAAGCGCTGGTTGAACCAGTTGCAGCGCCAACCGAGGACGCAGGTGATGTTCAGGTGCTTGAAAAGGAACCTGAGCCACAAGTCGAAGAGACCAAGGTTGAAGAACCCAAGGCTGATGAGCCGCCAAAGCCGAAGCGCCGCGGTTGGTGGTCGATGAAATAAGTAAAACGCCGGGTCACTGACCCGGCGTTTTCATTTTCCGTCTCGACTAGAAAACGTCTAGTTCAAATTCGGACCGATTTTCTTAGCCCTTTTGAACTGTAAAATAGATCGCGCCGCCGTCTTCTCGGCTGTCGATCAACTGATGACCTTGCTGATTGCAGAAATGCGGCACATCCACGATAGAGGCGGGGTCGTCAGCGATCAGGATTATCTGATCACCCGTCGACAATGGCATCATCCGTTTGCGCAGTCGCAAAACAGGCAGTGGGCACAAAAGCCCAATCGCATCGATTTCAGGAATTTCGCTCATACAAAGCCAATTAGACCTGATGTTTCATCAAGTCCACAGGCTTGTGATGAGGTGTGTGCCCTTATGCCCCGTGACGTGACCCGCGCGATGGCCTATGTGAATGATATGTTTGGAATTGATATCATCGACGCCGCCTTGTTGCCGGCCATGATCGTTGCGCTGATGGCAGGGTTAATATCCTTTCTCAGCCCCTGTGTGCTGCCAATTGTCCCGCCGTATCTGGCTTACATGAGCGGCGTATCTGTGACGGATCTCTCAGAAGGCAAAGCGCAGAACAAGGCGATCATGCCAGCATTGTTCTTTGTCATGGGGCTGTCGACGGTTTTTCTTTTCCTTGGTTTCACGGCTTCGGCCATCGGAACGCTATTTTTAGAATATCAACAATGGTTCAACTACGTCGCCGGGGCGCTGGTGATGTTCTTTGGCGCGCATTTCGTGGGCGTTTATCGCATTGGTTTTCTTGACCGCGAAGCGCGTCTTGATGTCGGCGACCGAGGGGGCAGCTCTTTTGGGGCTTATATACTTGGTCTCGCCTTTGCCTTTGGTTGGACACCTTGTATTGGCCCACAGCTTGGTGCCATCCTGTCCATCGCAGCATCCGAAGCATCCGTTGCGCGCGGCACGCTGTTACTGGCGGTTTATGCGGCGGGTCTTGGCATTCCCTTTCTGTTGGTTGCAGCCTTTCTGCCACGCCTCACTGGTGTCATGAGCTGGATGAAGCGCCATATGGAACGCATTGAACGCATAATGGGGCTCTTGTTGTGGACGATTGGCCTCTTGATGCTCACCGGCGGTTTCTCTGCATTCTCTTATTGGCTGCTGGAAACATTCCCGGCCTTGGCGGTTCTTGGTTAACGCGTTAATCTGAATTCAACTGACGTGCTTTAGAACACGCGGAGATCAGATTGGCCGAGCAGATGCCTCATACAGTTAAAAAGCGCCGGGTGTTTTACATCCCCGGGTATGATCCGATTCATCCGCGTCGGTATCGCGAGCTTTATCGCAAAGAAGGCGCTGCGCAGGGGGCAATCTCTGGCTACGAGGTGGCACTTAAGCCAAAACAGACTCAAGGCGCCTATGGCTGGCGCGTCGAAGGTGCGATTGATGGTGCAGAGACCATCGCCGATGTCGAGGTGCTTGTGTGGTCTGACATTGTGCAAGACAGCATGGATCTCGGCGTTTGGGCGACCTATCAGCAGATGGTGATCACGGCGTGGCGCTATATCGGTTCTGGAGCCTTGTGGCGCTTGATGCGCTTGCGCAAAGGGCCTGTTGTGGCAGCGCTATATCCCGTGGTGTTTCTTGTCGTGCAATTGCTGATCGCGCTTCTGGTTGCAGCAGGTATTGGCTGGCTGGTCACGATGTGGTTGCCTGATTGGCTTGGCCTGCTGGGGCTGGCTGTTGTGCCACCCATGCTGCATTGGTTTAAAAAGCAGGATAACAAAATCCTCGCCTATTATTTGATGCATGATTATTCCTATTCAGCCTCAACCCGGGGATCAAACCCACCGGAGCTTGAAGCCAGAATGGCTGAGTTTTCAGAACGCATTGCTGAGGTGCTAAAAGGCGATACGGATGAAGTTCTGGTGGTGGGCCATAGCTCGGGCGCGCATTTGGCGGTCTCGGTGATCTCGGATCTACATCGGGCAGGAAAGATAAAACCGGATGGTCCGGCGTTTGGCTTTCTATCTTTGGGGCAGGTGGTCCCGATGGTGTCCTTCCTCCCAGAAGCGCATCGGCTGAGGGCGGATTTGGGATATTTGTGCCAACAAGAAAACATCAGTTGGGTGGATGTGAGTGCGCCAGGGGATGGCTGTGCCTTTGCCCTTTGCGATCCGGTGGCTGTGAGCGGTGTTGCGCCTGAGACTGGAAAGCGCTGGCCATTGGTCTTGTCGGCCGCCTTCACGCAGACCTTAAGCCCTGCACGCTGGAAAGAGCTGCGCTGGCAATTTTTTCGCCTGCATTTCCAATATCTTTGCGCTTTTGATAATCCGGGTGACTACGATTATTTCAAGATCACCGCAGGGCCTGTGACGTTAGGGTCGAGGTTTGAAGACCGCCAGCCGTCGGCGTCTCGGATTGAAGAGCCGGTGAATAAGTTCACCTCTGTGAACCCATGACCATCAAGCCCCCGAAACCGCCGTCTCGACCCCCGCGAGTGTCACTAAGGCACTATGCCAAACTGTTTAAGCAGGACATCCTCTCGGCCCAGCCCGCGCGGCTTTACCGCGCTTGGATGGCAGAGTTTCGCACGCCGTTTTTTCGATCATATCTGGTCAACCAGCCGGATCTATTGAAAACCATTTTGAAAGATCAGCCGGATGATTTTCCGAAATCAGGGCGCATTTCAGAAGGGCTACGACCTTTGCTTGGAGACTCGGTTTTTCTGACCAATGGCGAGGTTTGGAAACGGCAGCGTCGTATCATTGATCCTGCCTTTGAAGGCGGGCGTTTACGCGATACCTTCCCAGCGATTTGGGCTGCTGCCGAGGCGTCTGTTTCGCGATTAAAGGGGCAAACCGGTCGCGAAATTGAGATAGAAGCCGAAACCAGCCATGCCGCCGCGGATGTGATCTTTCGCACGTTGTTTTCTATTCCAATTGAACATGACGTGGCCAGTCAGGTCTTTTCTGAATTCAAAGAGTACCAGCGCAGTCAGCCGCTTTTGAATATTGCGGCTTTGGTGCCTTTGCCACGATGGATGCCCCGCTTTTTCCGTCGTAAAACCAAAGAATCCGCAGCGTCGATCCGCGCTTTGATCACACAGCTGACCCATGAACGTATGGCCGAAATCGAGGCGGGCACCGCGCCGGATGATCTGGCTACGAAGATCATGACCACCACAGACCCTGAAAGTGGTGAACGGTTCACAGCCGATGAAATGGTGGATCAGGTCGCTATATTCTTCCTTGCGGGTCATGAAACCAGCGCCTCGGCTCTGGCTTGGACGCTTTACCTGATGGCGCTTTATCCAGACTGGCAAGATCAATTGGCAGAAGAGGCACAGGCGCTGCAAGAGGTCGATTTCGCGGTATTAAGCAAACTCAAACTCAGTCGCGATGTGTTCCGTGAAAGCCTGCGGCTTTATCCGCCCGTTCCGATGATGGTGCGTGAGAGCAATTGCCCCGTGACCTTCCGGGACCGTGACATCGCCCCAGGCAGCCAGATGGTGCTGTCGCCCTGGCATCTGCATCGTCATGAACGGCTTTGGGACAATCCGGATGGTTTTGATCCGACCCGTTGGCAAACCGAGAATGGCAAGCAATGTATGCGTGAGGCCTATATGCCGTTTTCAAGCGGACCCCGGGTCTGTACCGGAGCTGGCTTTGCCATGGTCGAAGGCGTGTTAATCCTGTCGATGATCTTGAAGGAATTCAAAATCGAACCAGTGGCGGGAAAAGAGCCTGTACCGGTGGCACATCTGACGGTGCGCAGCAAAGACGGGATTTGGCTTAAGCTGACGCCGCGACGTTAGGCGACCCAGAAGGCAAACGTAAAAAGAGGCGCCGCAGCGCCTCTTTTGTATGTCTATCTGTAGGTGATTTAGAACCAGCCAGAGACACGGCGTGCGCCGCCAGAGATGTCTTCGCCAACACCTTCAACGGTGGCGCAGCTTGCAAGTGCTGCAAAAAAAACAAAGGTCAGTGTGACTGCTTTCATTTTATTCCTCATACCACCAAGTTTCTGGTGTCATCCAATAGCCTTCGCCATAGATCGGCGTCTTGTCCGGGTAGCGCATTTCTTTCACATGAGCAATGCGGCCGACGGCATAGTTCCAGAACGGGATCACATAGCGTCCGGCTAAGAGAGTGCGGTCGAGTGCTTTGGTGGCGGCGACAAAATCCTCTTGGCTTTCGGATGTCAGCATTGCGTTGATCAAGCCATCAACGGCAGGAGATTTCACCCCCATCCAGTTGCGCGCACCTTCTTTGTCAGCCGCTTCAGAACCCCAATATAGGAACTGTTCATTCCCGGGGCTGAGGGACAGGCTGCGACGGAACCATGCCAGATCGAAATCATAGCTGTTTGTGCGTTCCGTATATTGTGCGCCATCCAGAACATCGATTTTCAAACCAATGCCAAGGCGATCCAGCGCCTCTTTGTAAATATCGACCACAGATTGTGTCTCTGTATCGCCCTGACGCAAGGCAATGTTCAGAACCAACGGCGTGCCGGTTTCACTTTGTAGAACGCCATCGACAATACCAAAGCCTGCATCTTCCAGCAGGCCTGTTGCGGTGCGGATGTTGCCGCGGTTACGTGCTGTGCCGTCTGCAACAGGCAGGTTGTAGCCTTCCACAGCGCCTTCGGGCAGGGCGGCGCCATGCTCTTCTAAGAAATCAGCAACACGACCTTTTGCCGGACCATGTTCCATTCCGAGAACGGAGTTGCTGAAATAGGATGTGATACGCGGCTGACGACCACCTGTGATTGTGTCGTTGATGAATTCAAAGTTGAACGCTTGTAGAAGCGCTTCGCGAACGCGAATGTCATCCAATGGGGCGCGGCGCGTGTTCATCACCAATCCAGTCATGCCAGAAGGTTTTTGATGCAGGAATTCGCTTTTAACGACGTCACCTGATGCGGCGCGCGGGAATGTGTAGTTGGTCGCCCATTTTTCAGCGTTGAATTCACGCAGGAAGCTGACTTCGCCCGCTTTGAAGGCTTCGTTCAACACTCCAGAGTCCCCAAAGAACTCGATCCGCACTTCGTCGAAATTGTGGGTGCCTCGGCGGAAGGCGATGTCTTTGCCCCAATAGTCGGGATTGCGTGTCAGAGTGACATAGCGATTGGCCTCAAAATCACTGATCATATAAGGCGAGGTGCCCATCGGCACCTGTTCCAAGGTGCTGTCATTGATATTGATGCCATCCCACTGCGCCTTTTTCAGGATTGGGCGCAGGCCGGCAATCAAGGCGAGTTCACGGTCTTCGGTGTTAAAGGTGATGCGGACGGTGCGATCGTCTGTGGCTTCAATTGTGTCGATCTTATTCCAGAACCCGTGGTAGCGCGGGTGACCCTCGGTGCCGAGGGTATCATAGGACCAGATCACATCCTCAACAGTCACGGGGCTGCCGTCCCAGAATTTGGCTTCAGCGCGCAAAGTGAACTCAACCCAGTCGCGATCAGGGCTGGTCTCGATGGTTTCCGCCAGAAGTCCATAAAGCGCAAATGGTTCGTCGCGGTTGCGGCCCATCAGGCTTTCATAGGCGAAAAAACGTAGCTGCCACGGCACTTTGCCTTTGCGCACAAAAGGATTGAGCGAATCGAATCCGCCGTTGTTGCCAGTAACGATTCGTCCACCTTTAGGTGCATCGGGGTTCGCGTAGGGCAGGGAAATATAATCCGCTGGAAGTTCTGGTTCACCATACATGGCGATTCCATGCTTGGGTTCGGCTAAGGCTGACGTGCCCATGAAAATAAGCGCCAAAGTGGCACTTTTCTGAATAAATTTACGGAAACTCACTGATGCCATCTGCCGAACAATCCCTCATAGACCTTGTTTCTTTGACCATAACGTATCTAGGGATTCCTGCCATATCAAACTTTTAGCTTGGACTCTTGGCATGACATTGCTTATAAAGATGTCACTGCTCGATAGGTTTCTTGCCTGTATGAAACCTGCCTCAATAACTTTACGCCCGCTTCGTGCGGGCGTTTTTTTTTGTTTGGGCGTCACGCAAAGGTGATTGGGTGGGTCGACATATCGCTCCCGTATGAATACCCGACAGCCGTTTTCCCCCTTATTATGCGCGTGCAGCATGATATGTTGCAGTTGCAAAGAAAATTGACGACGTCAGGGAGAGTGACATGACAGTTCAAGGCAAAACAGCGATCATTACCGGATCCAATTCTGGCATCGGTCTGGGAATCGCGCGCGCGATGGCAAAGGCTGGCGCTAATGTGGTTTTGAACTCTTTCTCTGATCGCGACGAAGATCATGCGCTGGCGGCAAGCATCGCTGAAGAATTCGGTGTAACCGCACAATACGTGAAAGCCGATATGTCCAAGGGCGACGAATGCCGTGCCTTGATCGGAAAGGCCGGTGGCTGCGATATCCTGGTGAATAACGCGGGCATTCAGCATGTTGCGCCAATCGATCAGTTCCCGGTCGACAAATGGGATGCGATCATTGCGATCAATATGAATTCGGTCTTTCACACAATGGCCGCAGCACTTCCAGTGATGCGCGAACGCGGCTGGGGCCGGATTGTGAATATCGCCTCCGCCCATGGTTTGACGGCATCCCCTTACAAAGCGGCCTATATTGCTGCCAAACACGGCGTGGTTGGCATGTCCAAAACCGTGGCGCTGGAAACAGCTGAAGAGCCCATCACCTGTAATGCGGTCTGCCCGGGCTATGTTTTGACACCACTGGTCGAGTCGCAAATTCCTGACACGATGAAGGAATATAATATGTCCCGTGAAGAGGTGATCAAAAATGTGATGCTGAAACGCCAGCCCTCCAAGGAATTCGCAACGGTTGAGCAGATGGGTGGCACAGTTGCCTTCCTGTGTTCGGAGGCAGCAGCACAGATCACCGGGACCACGATCAGTGTGGATGGCGGCTGGACGGCGCTTTAAGTCCGACTGATGAGGGGCAAAGCCCCTCAAACTCGCGTTAATTGATGAGGGGCTAAGCCCCTCAAACTCCTCTGAGTATTTAGTTAAAAGTGAAAAGGGTTCGCTGTGGTTCGTATTAACCTAGCTCTGCAAGGCGGCGGTGCGCATGGGGCCTTTACCTGGGGCGTTTTGGATGTGCTGCTGCAAGAGCCAGATTTGGAGATTGCGGCGATCTCAGGGACCTCTGCGGGGGCCCTAAATGGCGCGGCACTAAAGGCCGGGTTTATTTCCGGCGGTTCGGAAGCCGCGCGTGAGAACCTAGATTGGCTTTGGCGGCAGATGGGCGCTTTAAGTGGTCCGGCTGTGACGCAATGGATGGGCAGTTGGGGCGCGGGCGCTGTTGCGAAAGCTTTGGAGTATTCTTTGCCCTTTATGATGGCAGATATGGCGAGCCGCATGGTATCGCCTTATGCCTATGGGCCCTTTTACAGCCATCCACTAACGTCGATTGCCGAGGCTTTTCGATACGATAAGGTTTGCGCCGAAGATGGCCCGCAGCTTTTTGTCTGTGCAACCAATGTGCGCACAGGAAAGGCACGCGTCTTTACGCGACACGAAATCAACACCGATGTGATCCTGGCCTCTGCTTGCCTGCCAACTGTGTTTCAGGCGGTGGAAATTGAAGATTCAAAGACCGGTCGGCGCGATGCGTTTTGGGATGGCGGGTATACCGGCAATCCCGCTTTGTGGCCGTTTTTTGAGCCGCATTTGCCAGACGACATTATGATCGTGAATATCAACCCGATTGAGCGTAGCGAGACACCGGTGACGCCGCAGCAGATTCAGTCGCGCATGAATGAGATCAGTTTCAATTCGTCATTGATGAGCGAGCTGCGCGCGATTTCCTTTGCAAAACGTCTGCTTAAACGAGGCGCTGTTCAGGAAGGCGACATGAAGGATGTGAACGTCCATATGATTGCTGATGACGATCTGATGAATGATCTATCCGCGGCGACAAAAATGGTGCCGGTGCCCGTGATCCTGTCCCAACTTAAAGAGGCCGGACAGGTAGCGGCAAAGACATTTTTGAACGATCACAAAGCGAAGCTTGGCAAAGAAAGCTCAGTTGATATCACCAAAATGTACGGCTGATCACTCAGCTGCTTTTGGTGTGTCGTCGCCCAGATCGAGCGAAGGCTGGTTTGGATCTTTGGGGTTTGGATAAACCAGCCCCGCCGAAATCACCAATTTCGCCGCATCTTCCACGCTCATATCCAATTCAATGACATCGCTTTCAGGGAAGAACAGCAAAAAGCCAGAGGTCGGGTTCGGTGTCGTCGGCACAAAGACCGACAGCAGCTGATCCTCATGCGGAGCACGTTCATTCACTTCGCCTTTGGCCGTGGTCGAGATAAAACCAACCGCCCAAATACCTTCACGCGGATATTGCACAAGGCAGGCTTTTTCAAAGCTGCGATCGGACTGGGCAAAAACCGTTTCCGCGATCTGTTTCACACCGGAATAGATCGACCGCACAACCGGCATACGATCTACCAATGTTTCCGCATAGCGGATCATCGAGCGGCCCATCAGGCCCTTGGCAACCCAGCCAATGAAGATTGTGAAGATCAGGAAAAAGACCACGCCAACGCCGCGGATATTGATTTTGACGTCTTCGCCAATCCACGCGTTGTAACGATCTTCGCCAATCACATAGCGCAGCAGATTATCGGGCTGATAAAACTCGGGCACAAAGGGCAGCACAAAGCCGTCTACCCAGCCAATAAAGGACCAGATCAGCCAGATAGTGAAGGCCACAGGGGCGATCACCACAAGACCCGTCAAAAAGGACGAGCGCATCCGGGCCAGAAAGCGCGGTTTAGCCGGAGTATGGGTCTCGTCAAACGGTGTGGTCATCGTGGTCTCATCTGTTTCTGGCTAGATAAGGTCTTGTGCCTCAAGCTTCAATAACGTGGTAATGGCAGGGCGTTAACCCTCCAAAGAGCAAAGTTCGACGGCAATTTCAGATGCCAGACGCGCATTGTTCAGAACCAGGGCAATATTGGCCTCTAGGGAACGTCCGTCGGTCAATTCGAAAATACGTGCCAACAAGAAGGGCGTCACGCCTTTGCCGCTAACACCTTGGGCATCGGCCTCTTCAGTGGCCTGTGCAATGATCGGTGCTAATACTTCGGCAGCGATCTCTGCTTCTGCCGGGATCGGGTTTGCGATCAGCTGACCACCGGGTAAGCCCATTTGGCCACGCATGGCGTGGCTGGCTGCGATCTCTTTGGCTGTGTCCAGGCGTAGCGGGGCGGCGAGATCAGAGTGCTGAGACCAGAACGCCGGGAAGCTGTCTTGGCCGTAGGCGATCACAGGCACACCCTGGGTTTCCAGCACTTCTAAGGTTTTTGGAATATCGAGAATAGCTTTTGCACCGGCAGCCACGACGCTGACCGGGGTCGCGGCCAGCTCTGTCAGGTCAGCGGAGACATCAAAGCTGAGTTCCGCGCCCTTGTGTACGCCACCAATGCCACCGGTTGCAAAAACCTTGATGCCCGCCATATGCGCGCCGATCATGGTCGCAGCAACCGTGGTTGCACCCGTGCGACCGGTTGCAATACAAACCGGCATGTCTGCACGCGAGACTTTCATCACGTCTTTGGCTGTTGCAAGCGCTTCCAATTGTGCATCATCCAGGCCGATGTGCAGCACACCATCCACTACTGCGATTGTCGCTGGCGTTGCGCCATGTTCACGCACTGTGGCTTCAACCTTACGCGCCACTTCGACGTTTTGCGGGTAGGGCATGCCGTGCGTGATGATGGTGCTTTCCAGCGCTACAATCGGTGTGTCTGCCTCTTTGGCTTTGGCCACTTCTGGTGACATGACAAATAGGCTCATTTCGGGTTGCCTCCGGATACGTAAATAGCGGCTGCGCGGATCGCGCGGTTAAGAGCTTCGTCGCGGTCAGCGCCTTCATTTTCCGCAGCAATATGGGCGGCCATGAACGTGTCGCCAGCACCGGTCACACGGGTGACCATAACGGATGGGGGAACCTGCGTGATGACGCCATCCGGCGTCGCGTCGCTTGCGCTATTGCCACCATCAGTGACCAGCGCGCGTAGAGCGCCACGCTCAAGCAATCCAGCGGCGGCTTCTCCAGATGAGGTGAATTCTTTCTGGCAGAGCAGACTTGCTTCTTCGAGGTTCACATAAAGCGTTGCACGTTTATGCACTAAGAAGGGCAGCAGGCGCTCTGCTTTTCCGGGAGAAGCCGGAGCCACACGCAGATCAGCATTAGCAAAGGCCGGGCTCACAGCGATTTTTTCAAGCAGGCTTTGTGTGAGGTTGCCATCAAGTGCGATGTAGCCTTCGTAAGGGGTCTCTTCGCTCCCCAATGTGCCGTCATTCAGCGCGCGTAGGATTTTACTACCTGCAGCTTCGAGCGAGTGTGCGTCGGCAATCGCAGCAATCAATCCGTTTGCGCCTTCTACCGCCATATAGCGATCGGTTGGCAGATCTTCGGATCGGTAAACATGGCTGGTTTCCATGCCCAACTCTTCGCAGGCTTCGATCAGCTCATCGCCCTGAGTGTCACGGCCAATCGCGGTCAAAAGCGAGGCCTTAAGGCCAAAGCGCGCAAAAGTCATCGCGATGTTCATGGCCACGCCGCCGGGCAGACGGGTGATGCGTCCGGCGACGTCAGAGCCTTGACGCATATGCACCGGCGCGCGGCCGATCACGTCCCACAGAACAGAGCCAATGCAGAGAATATCATGTGATTTGGTCATAGACCGCTTTTGGCGACAAAGTGGCCCCAAGACAAGAGGTGGATCATTCAGGAACAGTAAAAGTCATAGAGGCCCATATGCTTTCCCAAATCATGCCGTCTTTATTGATTTTATCTTCCGGTCGCGAGCGCAGAAGAACGGAATCGAGAAGATAGTCGAACCCTGATTTGACCGGGATCGTAACCTCTCCGTTCAGATCCGTGCGCAATAGGAAAATATGGACCTCATCGTTTGGAGCGCGTTCAAAAACCTCAACCTGCGCATTGGCGCGTGGTTGGTTCTGATAGAGGAGTTGAAATGAAAGCCCGTCGGTAAGATCATCGGAATAGGGGTTTTTTAATGCAACAAATTCAATCTCAAGCCCGGTTGACTGATCACTGCCTTCGCCATGACCAATCGCAACCAGCGACTTGGCATATCGTACATAGCCTTCGGTGATGGGGTAGCTCGGGTTTGGATGAGCTGACGTATCTAAGTCTTTGTGTGTGACAAAGGCGTCAAACTTGGCGGCGTCTTCATAGCTGATCCGATTGCGGGTTGTTTCATGGGCGAAGCTGATTAGGCCCTGTGTCGACGTTATGAACGACACCGCGGGAATATCTCCATCGCGCCCGGAATATTCGGTCATATTGCCATTTAAATGTATTTCCGAACGACGTGTTCGGCGATCAAACCAACTGAGCGCCCCACCTTTAAATTCCTGCCCATTGCGGAAATTTGCATTCAGCGTTTCCCCCGCTTCGATCTGAAAAACCTCTGGCTCGATCCAGAACTCATGGCTAAGACTAGGCGAGGCGGCCAAAACCGCAAAAAGAAGTGATGTAACGAGGCGCATGATGGACCTTTCAAAGGGCTTGCCCCATAAGCTGACGCAATGGGTGATATTGTCAATTCTTTCGATGGCATTTTTCGCTTCACCTTCGCGTGCACATGAGCTGAATCCAACGATTGCAGACTTTACCGTGACCGATGGGACATTGGTTCTTGATCTGCAAATGAATGCAGAGGCGTTTTTGGCCGAATTAAACCTTGATGGGGTCCGCGACACCAATGATGCGGATGGGGCCGTGAATTATGATGCCCTGCAAAATCAAACCGGTGCTGACATCGAGGCGCTTTTTGCAGCGCAGGCTGATGATTTCGCTAAAGGGTTGGTGGTAAGTAGCGGCGAAACTGCAGTTGCCCTGGCATTTCAGTCCATCAAAACGCCCGTCATAGCCTTGCCAGAGGTCGCGCGTTTGAGCGCGGTTCAATTTACAGCAAACTTGCCAGCAGAGGCGCGGGACATTTCCTTTGCTTGGGGTGCCGGTTACGGTGAAATTGTTATTCGTCAACAAGGCGTCGAAGAACCCTATACGGGCTTTCTTGTGGGCGGTGAGACAACACCTGACATTGCGCTTGCAGGCGGGGCAGCCATGACTGGGTGGCAGAGTTTTGTCAGCTATATCCCCGTTGGTTTTGATCACATTCTGCCCAAAGGGTTGGATCATATCTTGTTTGTGTTGGGGCTGTTTTTTCTTTCCCTGCGGATGGGAGCCTTGCTTTGGCAAGTCACCGCCTTCACAGCTGCACATACGGTGACCTTGGCCTTGGGGGCTTTGGGGGTCATCACTGTTCCTGGCAGCATCGTTGAGCCCATTATTGCGGCCTCAATCGTCTATGTCGGGGTGGAAAACATCCTGTCAAAGGGGCTGAACAAGTGGCGACCCATCGTGGTATTTGGCTTTGGGCTGTTGCATGGCTTGGGATTTGCCTCAGTGCTTGGCGACTTTGGCCTGCCGGCTGGGCAATTTATTCCAGCACTGCTTGGCTTCAACATCGGTGTCGAGCTTGGTCAGCTAACAGTGATTGCAGTGGCCTTCCTTGCGGTTGGTCTCTGGTTTGGCTCAAAGCCTTGGTACAAAAACTATATCGCCAACCCGGCATCTGCTGCGATTGCCTTGGTAGGGGCTTACTGGGTTATTGAGCGGGTGTTTTTGTAGCTAGGTTGGGGTTTAACCCATCGAAATACGCTACAAATAGAATGGTGGGGTGAAACCCCACCCTAAGATCACTTCATCGCCGCCATGAATTGCTTCATGCGCGCCAGCGGGTCATCTTCGCGCCAGATCTCTTCGCCGATACCAAAGAAATCCGTCACTGGCGCCAGGGTACGGATGGTATCCTCGTGCAGCGCGCCTTCAGCGACAACGGGCACTTCGATCATCTGTGACCACCATTCAAAAAGCTCATGCTCTGCAAGGGTGCCATCGCCCAAAGGCGTTTCGGCAACCGGACCAAAACAAACGTAATCTGCACCCATTTCGCCCGCATTCATCCCGTCATGGCGCGATGCGCCGCAGAACGTGCCAACAATCGCATCGTCGCCTAGGTCTTTGCGCACTTTGCGCACCGACCGAGACCCGTCGACAAGATGCACCCCATCCAAGCCCAGGCGTTCCGCCAGCAGCAAGTGTTCTGAAATGACCAGTGCTGTATCGCGTGGATAGCAAACCTCGCGCACAGCGTCTGCAGCGCGGCTTAGACGGTCTTCATCCCGGGTCGCCATGGCGACACGCACACAAGCGACGTCAACCTCATCCAACACCCGCGCAAGCTGCGTTGGAAAGGTGCTGAGTTCAAATTCTGGCGGTGTGATCAGATAAATCTGTGGTTGCTCGATGTCAGACATAGTGCATTTCCCGGAACGTCTTTTGGCTGCTATAACGTGGAAAACGCGCCTTGGCCATCCAGAAGCGTCATTTAGATGGCATCGCGCCCACGTAAGCCTTTGCCAGCGCAAGGATTTGCTGCCGCCGTATGTCGTCTTCGAAAAGATCCTCATCAGCATCAATAAAACCGGGCATAGGGCGTTTGGTGAAAGCCATTTTGTTTGCGCCTTCGATGCTCAAAGCTTCGGGTTCCAGCTCTTTGCCGACCCGAAACATCCCGCCACCTTTATGAACGCCGCACAACATATTGCCGTTCAACATGAAACAGATACCGCCAAACATCTTCTTTTCCACGATACCCGGATAATCCACCAAATCATCACGCAACAGCGCCAAATGTCCTTCGTCATAAGCCATTGGGGTCTCCTTAAATCACTTGTTAAATGCAAGTAAACTGCGAGATGACTTGTTTTGCAAGCATGCTCTGGGTATGAGCCGCTGAATTCAGATGGAGTCCACCATGCCAAATCCAAATCCACAGCCCGCAATTGTTTTGGTGCGCCCGCAAATGGGTGAGAACATCGGTGGGGCCGCGCGTGCGATGTGGAACTTTGGTTTGGACCGCATGCGCATTGTGAACCCGCGCGATGGATGGCCAAACCAAAAGGCTGTGGCGATGTCATCGGGGGCAGGGCGCCTGTTGGATGAGGCACAGATTTGCAGTTCTGTGGCGGAAAGCATTGGGGATTGCACATATGTCTTTGCCACCACGGCGCGGGCGCGGGATTTGACCAAGCCTGTCATGACTCCTGAACACGCCATGCAGGTGGCGCGAGAGAAGATCGCAGCAGGTGAAAAGGTGGCAGTCTTGTTTGGCCCGGAACGCTCTGGGCTGGAAAACGAAGACATTTCATATGCCAACGCGATCATCAACGTGCCGGTAAATCCGGAATATGCATCGTTAAACTTGGCGCAATGTGTTTTGCTGACCGCTTATGAATGGATGCGCGGCACCGTTGAGGTTGAACCCGAACGTATGGAACTGGCCAAAACCGAATGGGCCAACCACTCTGAGGTCGAAGCCCTTGCACGCCATTATGAACAGCGATTGGATGAGGCCGGGTTTTTTTACCCAGAAGCAAAGGCCGAGAACATGAAGGTCAACCTGCGCAACATGTGGTCGCGCCTGCCGTTGACACGTGCGGATGCCCAGATGATGCATGGCATGTTGCGTCAGCTGTTGCGGCGCAAAGACTAGTCGGACCAACCGCCGCAGCGCGATAAAAATCCACCGGACTGGCTTGAAGAGCAGAGGGCTCAGCCCTAGTCTCCGATCAAACCGCAAGGACAGTAAGATGAGCCAAAAGCGTAGTATTTTCGAAGATGTAGCCGACCAGAAGCCAAACCAAGCAACGGCCCAATCAACAGCCAAAGGTGCGATCGATGCCGCCCCAAAGGGCGCGCGGCGCGGTATTCGTGCATGGTTGATGGTGTTGTTTGCGCTTGTTGTCACAATGATCGTCGTCGGCGGGCTGACCCGTTTGACAGACAGCGGGCTTTCGATCACCGAATGGAAACCCGTCACGGGGGCTGTGCCTCCGACCAGCGAAGCGGTCTGGCTTGAAGAATTCGAAAAATACAAACAGATCCCAGAATATCAGTTGCAAAACAAAGGCATGAGCCTTGCTGAATTCAAAACCATCTATTGGTGGGAATGGGGTCATCGTCAGCTGGGCCGTGTGATGGGCCTTGTCTGGGCGGTAGGTTTCCTGGGCTTTGCAGCCACACGAAATATCCCGACTGGCTGGACAGGACGCTTGTTCCTGATTGGCGCATTGGGTGGTCTGCAAGGTGCAATCGGTTGGTGGATGGTATCCTCTGGACTGGAGGGCACGATGCTGGATGTGGCCTCTTATCGTCTGGCCACACACTTGGGGTTGGCCTTTGTTATCCTTGGTTTCATTGCATGGTACGTCTTCCTGTTGGGCCGTGAAGAGCGTGATCTGCTGCAGGCGCGTCGTGGCAAAGAAGCGAAACTGTTTTCTCTATCAACGGGCCTTTTGCATGCCAGCGGCCTTCAAATCCTGCTCGGCGCGCTGGTTGCTGGTATCGACGCTGGCCGCAGCTACACCGATTGGCCGTTGATGGGCGGACGTATCCTGCCGGAGGGCATGTTTGAACTGATTCCGCTTTGGTCAAATTTCTTTGAAAACGCAGGCACCGTTCAGTTCATGCATCGTGTCTGGGCCTATCTTCTTTTTGCCTTCACCATAGTTGTTTGGCGCCGCGCGCGTGGCTCTGCGCATGACAAAACCCGCTTTGCATTCAATCTCGTCATGGCAGCTATGACGATTCAGGCGGTACTCGGAATTATGACAGTTTTGTATATCGCCCCTTGGCAGCTTGCGATTTTGCACCAGTTGACAGCAGTTGCCGTTTGGGTGTTGATCCTGCGGGCCCGTTTCCTCAGCCACTATCCAATCTCGACTGGGATTAAGGGAGGTTAGGATATTATGAATGCTCTCAATGATTTGATGGCGTTTCAAAAGGATACCGAGGCATTGGCCCAAGTGGCGGGTCGTCTGGGTTGGGATCAGGAAACCATGATGCCAGCTGGCGCAGCACCTCAGCGTGGCGACGAAATGGCCGCGATGGAGAAAGTCCTGCACGCGCGCCGCATTGATCCAAAGATCGCAAAATGGCTGGACGCCATCGATGTGAGCGCCTTGGATATTGCAGGTCAAGCGCAGGTGCGGGAAATCCGTCGCTCTTACGAGCGGACTTCAAAAATCCCTGCTGATCTTGCCGCTGCCATCGCGCGCGTCACCAGCATGTCACAAGGCACTTGGGCCAAAGCCCGTGCTGCTGAAGATGTGGCGGCCTTCTTGCCAGCCTTAGAAGAGGTTGTGCGCCTCAAACGCGAAGAAGGTCAGGCACTGGCGCAGGGTGGCGACGTCTATGACGCCATGCTGGATGACTATGAGCCAGACATGACCGCCGTGCGTTTAGCCGAAATCTTTGATGCGATGCGGCCACGTCTAGTGGATTTGCGCGCCAAAGTGCTGGACGCGCAAGCGCCACGTGCATTGACGGGCCTATATCCAGAAAAAGCGCAGCTTGAAGTGTCTGACAAACTGGCACGTGCCTTTGGTTATGACTTTAACAATGGTCGTATCGACAAAGCGGTGCATCCATTCAGCTCTGGCTCCGGTCAAGATGTGCGCATCACGACCCGTGTCAGTACGGATGATCCGTTCAATTGTTTCTATTCGACAATCCACGAAGTTGGTCATGCCTGCTATGAGCAAGGCATTGATAATGCTTACCTTCTAAGCCCTCTGGGTCGTGGTGTGTCGATGGGCGTGCATGAAAGTCAAAGCCGTATTTATGAAAACCAATTGGGCCGTTCACGCGCCTTTACCGGTTGGCTGTTTGACCTGATGTGCGATCACTTTGACGAGTTTGATGTCTCTTCTGAAGAAGACTTCTACAAGACAGTCAACAGTGTGAACAAAGGCTACATCCGCACGGAAGCAGATGAAATACAGTACAATCTGCATGTCATGCTGCGCTTTGACCTGGAGCGCGCCTTGATGAGTGGTGATCTGGCTGTTGCGGATCTGGAAGCCGCTTGGAATGACCGCTTTGAAGCCGATTTCGGATATGCGGTTGATAAGCCAAGCAACGGTGTGCTGCAGGACGTGCACTGGTCCGTGGGTCTCTTTGGATATTTCCCGACCTATGCGTTGGGCAACGTCTATGCGGGTTGCCTGCATGAGGCGCTGCGCAAGGATGTCACCGATCTGGATGCGCAACTGCGCGATGGAAATACTTCGGTCGCCACAGGATGGTTGCGCGATAAGTTACAGCAACATGGTGCGCTGCGGTCCCCACATGAAACCATTGCGTTGGCAAGCGGCATGGAGCCTGGACCGGAACCAATGCTCAACTATCTCGAGAAGAAGTTCTCGGAACTTTATGATGTATAAAGAAAAAGCCCGCTTCTTAAAGCGGGCTTTTTTGATTTTGTGATGGGCAGAAGATTACTCTTCTGCGCCACCTTCTTCGTCTTCTTCATTCTGCTCCGCGATCCAAGCGACGGAAACAACTTCTTCACCTTTGCCGGTGTTGAAGACTTTCACGCCACCCGCAGAGCGGCTGCGGAAGGAGATGCCATCAACAGGTACGCGGATCGATTGACCTTTCGAGGTCGCCAACATGATCTGATCGCCCAGTTCCACAGGGAATGACGCGACCAATTCACCGCCACGCATGGCTTTGTCCATCGCAGCTACACCCATGCCGCCACGGCCACGCACCGGATAGTCATGTGAGCTGGACAATTTGCCAGCGCCACCGGTCGTGATCGTCAGGATCAGGTTTTCAGCCGCAGACATTTCCGCATAGCGTTCCTGAGAAATCGATGCGTTTTCATTGGATTCTTCGTCTGAAGTACCTTCGTCATCAACTGCACCGGCAACAGCGCGGCGCATTTTCAAATAGGCGGAACGTTCATCTGTGGTTGCTTCGAAGTGACGGATGATCGACATCGAGACAACTTTATCGTTGTCCCCCAGTTTCACACCGCGCACACCGGTTGAGGCACGCGAGTTAAACACCCGGACGTCCGTTGCCGGGAAGCGGATTGCGCGACCAGAATTGGTGACCAACATGACATCATCATCGTTCGATGCGATGCGGGCATTGATCATCTTCCAATCCGCGTTATCTCCTTCAAACTTCATGGCAATTTTGCCGTTGGACTTCACATTTGTGAAATCGCTGAGCTTGTTGCGGCGTACGGTACCATGGTCAGTGGCAAAGACAACTTGAAGATCGTCCCACTCTTTTTCGTCGCGATCGACAGGCATGATCGCTGCAATGGAAACACCCTGCGGGATTGGCAAAATGTTGATGATCGCTTTGCCTTTGGCAGTCCGGCCACCCAGCGGCAGACGCCAGGTTTTCAGCTTATAAACCATACCATCGGTGGTGAAGAACAAGAGTTGCGTATGGGTGTTGGCCACAAAGAGGGTTGTGACAACGTCCTCTTCTTTGGTCTGCATCCCGGAAATGCCCTTACCGCCGCGTTTTTGAGCGCGGAAATCAGCTAGAGCAGTCCGTTTGATGTAGCCACCGGAGGTGACGGTCACGACCATGTCTTCGCGCTCGATCAGGTCTTCATCGTCCATGTCGCCGGACCAATCAACGATCTCGGTGCGACGTGGTACGGAGAATTTCTCTTTAACTTCAGTCAGTTCGTCTGAAATTAAACCCATGATGCGTTCGCGGGACGATAGGATTTCAAGGTATTCCTTGATCTTGCCCGCCAGTTCTTCGAGCTCATCAGTGACTTCTTTCACACCAATTTGCGTCAGACGCTGCAGGCGCAAGTCCAAGATCGCGCGGGTTTGGGTTTCTGACAGATAATAAGTGCCGTCATCGTTGATCTTATGGGTCGGATCGTCGATCAGCTGGATATAGGCAGCGATATCAGAGGCCGGCCAGCGGCGCTCCATCAACTTGGCTCGTGCTTCAGCAGCATCCGCAGAAGAGCGGATGGTGGCGACGATTTCGTCGACGTTGGACACCGCTACGGCCAAACCACAAAGGATATGGCTGCGTTCGCGTGCTTTGCGCAGCTCATAAGCAGTACGGCGCGCAACAACGTCTTCACGGAAGTCGATAAAGGATGTCAGGAAGGCGCGCAGGGTCAGCTGCTCTGGGCGACCACCATTCAGCGCCAACATGTTGCAGCCAAAATAGGTCTGCATCGGAGTGAAGCGGAAGAGCTGGTTCAGAACAACCTCGGCTGTCGCGTCACGCTTGAGCTCCACGACGACACGCACACCGTTACGGTCGGATTCATCCTGAACGTGGGCGACGCCTTCGACCTTTTTCTCACGCACTTGCTCGGCGATCTTTTCGATCATCGCTGCCTTGTTAACTTGATAAGGAATTTCATCAATAACAATGGCGTAGCGGTCTTTCCTAATCTCTTCCACGCGGGTTTTGGCACGTACAATTACAGAGCCGCGGCCCTCAAGATAGGCTTTGCGGGCGCCGGATCGACCCAACATGATGCCGCCTGTTGGAAAGTCTGGGCCTGGAACATATTCGATCAGCTCTTCGCTGGACAGATCAGGGTTTTCGATCAAGGCCAGCGTAGCTTCGCAGACTTCGCCGAGGTTATGTGGTGGGATATTGGTCGCCATACCAACCGCAATACCGCCAGCACCGTTGACCAGCATATTTGGGAAACGCGCAGGCAGAACCGTTGGCTCACGGTCTTTGCCATCGTAGTTGTCTTGGAAATCGACCGTGTCTTTTTCGATATCCGCAAGAACAAAGGCCGCCGGTTTGTCCATGCGCACTTCGGTGTAACGCATCGCCGCCGGGTTGTCGCCGTCCATAGAGCCAAAGTTACCCTGACCGTCCAAAAGCGGCAGGGACATCGAGAAATCCTGCGCCATACGTACCAAGGCATCATAGATCGCGCTGTCACCATGCGGGTGATATTTACCCATAACATCGCCAACTGGACGTGCGGATTTACGATAGGATTTATCGTGGGTGTTTCCGGTTTCATGCATCGCGTAAAGGATGCGGCGGTGCACCGGTTTCAACCCGTCGCGCAGGTCAGGAATCGCACGGCTCACGATCACGCTCATCGCGTAATCGAGATAGGAGGTGCGCATTTCCTCTTCAATAGAGATCGAAGGTCCCTCATGCTCCATACGAGCGACTGGGGTTTCTTCTTCGTTTTCAGGCGTTTCTGGCGTGTCGTTCACGTACCGTGCTCGCTTCTTTTTGACATCAATATTTTGTTGTCATTTTTATAACAGACCCCGGATGTAGGGTGCAATGGCAGAGCCCACGAAAGCATGCCGCTTTCGTCAGTTTTAGGGTAAGTCCCTGATAAACAATAACGAAATATTGCTGATTTTCGACAGCCTAAAGGATCAGGTCACGCAGAGCAGCTGGCGCCTCCAAGAACGCAGAATTTCGCGCAGTGCGGGTGGTTCAACTGGACCGGCTTTTCGGCGTCTTCGAGCGTTGGACCCATGTCAAATTCACGCTCATAGGGCAGCAGGGTGCAGGCAATCACAGATGGGGTGTCAGCGCCCTTATGTTTGACCACCATACGAGAGTTTGAGCACATGACCTGGGTTGGGGATTTATCAAGAATACCCCAGCAGGCCGTTGTGATTTCAGGCACTTCAACCTTTTCATCCATTTCTGGGAAAAGAACAGTTATTCCAGGGTTTTGTGCGTCAATCTCAAAGCTATGCTTTGCATAGAACTCCGCATAACCCGTGCGAGATTCTGCATCACTTTCGCCCCAAACGGTGCGTCCGGCGACGGCCATTTGAAAACCATTGTCGCGCAGCCATTCCATGCCGGTCACGGTTTTATCAAAGCTGCCTTTGCCGCGTTCTTTGTCGTGCAGCTCGGCAGACCAATGATCAACAGAAATCCGGAAGGTCAGCTTGCTGGCATAATCCTTGTGCAGTTCCAGCAGGCCTTCTTTGACCTTTTTGCGTTGCATTGGCAGCATCGCGTTGGTCAAGATAAGCACCTCATAACCGCGTTCCAGCGACCGACGGGTCATTTCCACCATGTCCGGGTTCATAAAGGGTTCACCACCGGTAAATGCGATCTCACGCACGCCCCAGTTGCGGGTTTCAAGCTGATCAAGGTAGTCGCTGACCTCATCTGCGGTCAGATAAACCAGCGCATCATTGGTTGGAGAGCTTAAAATATAACAGTTTTCGCATTCGATATTGCACAGTGTTCCGGTGTTGAACCACAGCGTCTGCGGATCCGTCAGGGCCACATGCGCACGTTCTTCGCCCTTTGCCGTAACAAAAGCGTCCTCAAATTTACCGAAATTCGCGTTATCTTTCATGAGCCTGTCAATCCTGTGTTTCTTTTGTGCTATCGAAGTTCAACGCATCTGCAAACCCGTTTGAGTCGCCATGACGGACATGTGATTGACTCTTGTTTGCGGAAGCGAGGATTGATATAGCGCCGTTAGCGCTAACGTAAATTCGCCGGCAGGGCGGTTAAAGCAGGGTGGGGAGATCTCATGGTTTCGCGCATTATTCCGGTTGAACAATTCGACCTTATCATCTTTGGCGGTACTGGGGATCTGGCGCGCCGTAAGATTTTGCCGGGTCTTTTCAAACGTTTCGCGGATGGACAGGTGCCGGATGGGTCTCGGATCATTGGGGCTGCACGCACTGAGATGGATCAGGCAGCCTTTGTCGATTTTGCCAAAAGTGCTGTCGAGGACGCTTTGGGTGACGCGGTTAGTGCCGATGAGTTAAGAGGATTTTTGGCATCACTGGACTATGTCACCATCGATGCACTTGGAGAGACCGGCTGGCCTGAGCTGGCGCAGAAGATGCGTGATACGGCTGTGCGGGCCTTTTATTTCTCTGTTGGGCCCAGCCTATTTGATGATCTCGCGATGCGTTTGCACAAGCACAAGCTGGTAAACCCGGAGACGCGGATCGTGGTCGAAAAACCCTTTGGGCACGATCTGGAAACCGCACGTGCTCTGAACAAGGTGCTATCAGCGCATTTTGACGAAAGTCAGATTTACCGGATTGATCACTATCTGGGTAAAGAGACCGTGCAGAACCTGATGGCTGTGCGCTTTGGCAATATGCTGTTTGAGCCGCTTTGGAACAGCCAGTACATTGATCACGTGCAGATCACAGTCGCCGAGCAAGTTGGCGTTGGTGGGCGCGGTGGCTATTACGACAATTCTGGCGCGATGCGTGATATGGTGCAGAACCATCTGATGCAGCTATTGTGCCTGACGGCGATGGAGCCTCCAGCAAAGTTTGATCCTGACGCGGTGCGTGATGAAAAGCTTAAGGTTATCCGTGCATTGGAACCTGTAGAGTCGCATCATATCGTGCGGGGACAATATAGCGAAACCCAAGATGAGCAGGGGTTCCGCGACGATGTCGAAAACCCGAAATCTTGGACCGAAAGCTTTATTGCCATGAAATGCCATGTGCAGAACTGGCGTTGGGCTAACACGCCATTTTATCTACGCACCGGCAAACGGCTACAGGCGCGGGATTCTGAGATCATTGTGGTGTTCAAAGACACGCCGCACTCGATTTTCGGGGCCGAAGCGGGGGGCGCACGCAATGAGCTGCGCATTCAGTTGCAGCCAGATGAAGGCATCACGTTGAAAGTGACCATCAAAGAACCGGGTCCTGGTGGCATGCGTTTGATGGATGTGCCGCTGGACATGTCATTTGCCGAAACTCTGGGTGATCACGCGGATACGCCAGATGCCTATGAGCGTCTGATCATGGATGTAATCCGAGGCAACCAGACGCTCTTTATGCGGGATGATGAAGTTGAGGCGGCTTGGGCCTGGACTGACCCGATCATTCAGGGCTGGGAAGCGGTCAATGACGTGCCCAAACCCTATGACAGCTATAGCCAAGGGCCAACAGATGCCGCGTTGCTGATGCAACGCGATGGCCGCGAGTGGAGAGAGATTGGCGCATGAATTTAGAGACTTACGCAGATTTCGATATGATGGCGTTGAATGTGGCGCAACAGATTGCAGGTGATTTGAGCGCCGCATTGTTGCATCAGGATCGCGCTTTGTTGGCGGTGCCGGGCGGGACTACGCCGGGGCCGATTTTTGATGCGCTATGTGCAGCTGACATTGATTGGTCGCGGGTGGACATCATCCTGACCGATGAACGCTGGGTTCCGGGTCACCATGAACGTAGCAACACTAAATTGCTGAAAGAGCGCCTATTGGTGGATCGCGCCGCAGAGGCGACATTGTTGCCGCTTTATGTGCCGACGGAGGAACCCGAAGAAGGCCTTCCGGAGTTGATACCAGGCATCGAAGCGCGGCTGCCGGTTGCCGTCGCCGTTTTGGGCATGGGAGCAGACATGCACACAGCGTCGTTGTTTCCAGATTCAGCGGAATTGCAGGCAGCGCTTGCACCGGATGCACCGGCTTTGATCCCGGTGCGGCCAGAAAGCCAGCCAGAGGCGCGCATCACCTTGGCGGCGCATGTCTTGAACGGCGCGCTGCGCAAACATGTTGTTTTTAAAGGGGTTGACAAGCGCGAGGCACTGGATCGTGCTGTGACATTGTCACCTACCGAGGCCCCAATCCGCGCTGTTTTTGACGGCGCATTCGTCCATTATTCGGAGAGTTAACCCATGTGGGATACGCTGAAAGCGCTACAAGCTGCCACCAAAGATCGTAAGATCACCGATCTATTTGATGACAATCGGGTCGAAGAATTTGGTGTCGAGGCCGATGGTCTGTTTTTCGACTTTTCCAAGACCAATATCGATGCGGATACCTATACTGCCTTGATTGAATTGGCCGAGGAAAAGAAAGTGTCTGCCAAGCGCGATGCGATGTTTGCAGGCGCAAAGATCAATGAAACCGAAGACCGCGCGGTCTTGCATACTGCGCTGCGCAATCTGGATGGCGATGCGGTCTTTGTGGATGGCGAGGACGTCATGCCGGGCGTGAAGGCCACACTGGCGCAGATGGCGGATTTCGCGAATGCTGTGCGATCTGGTGCGTTCAAAGGGCAGGGCGGCGCGATCACCGATGTGGTGAATATCGGCATCGGCGGTTCTGACCTTGGTCCGGCCATGGCCTACCCGGCGCTGGCGCCATTTGCGGATGGTCCGAAATGTCATTTCGTCAGCAACGTTGATGGTGCAGATCTGGCAGACAAGCTGGCGGGGCTCGATCCAGAGACAACTCTGGTGTTGGTGGCATCAAAGACCTTCACCACCATGGAAACCATGATGAACGCCAAAAGCGCGTTTGATTGGATGGCCACAAAAGTCAGCAATCCAGCGGATCAATTTGCGGCGATTTCCACAGCCGAAGAAGAAACTGCAGCCTTTGGCATTTCGGCCGAGCGGGTTTTTGGATTTGAGGATTGGGTTGGCGGGCGCTACTCAATGTGGGGGCCGATTGGCCTGTCGGTGATGCTGGCGGTTGGGCCTGATAATTTCATGGCGTTTTTGCGCGGTGGACAGGCGATGGACCAACACTTCCGTACAGCACCAATTGCAGACAACATGGCCTTTGCACTGGCCTTGACCGGCATTTGGCACCACCAGATTTGCGGCTATGGCACACGCGCTGTGTTGCCTTATGAAAACCGATTGCTGCGTCTTCCTGCCTATCTGCAGCAGTTGGAAATGGAATCCAACGGTAAGAGTGTTAGCCTTGCAGGGGATGCGCTTGACCAGACTGTGGGACCGATCGTTTGGGGCGAGCCAGGCACCAATGGTCAACACGCCTTTTATCAGCTGATCCATCAGGGCCGGCAAGTTGTGCCTTGTGAATTTATTGTGGGTGCAGAAGGGCATGAGCCACATTTGGCGCACCACCACCGCGCGTTACTGTCAAATTGTCTGGCGCAATCCGAAGCCCTGATGCTGGGTCGTGACTACGCGACATCTGAGGCGCGCATGAAAGCTAAGGGGCATAAAGGTGACGCCCTCAAGGCTCATGCGATGCAGCGGGTTTTCTCGGGCAATCGCCCATCGACAACCTTGATGTATCAAAAGCTGACACCTTTTGTTCTGGGCCAAATCATTGCGCTGTATGAGCACCGTGTCTTTGTCGAGGGTGCCATTCTCGGCATCAACTCTTACGACCAATGGGGCGTTGAGCTGGGCAAAGAACTGGCAGTGAAACTTGCGCCCGCCGTAGAAGAGGGGGGCTCAACCGAGGGTTTGCACGCAGGGACCGCGGCTCTGGTTGCGCGTGCTAAAGCGCTCCGAACAAGCTGAAGGCGCGTTGATTTTCACCAAAAAAGGCCTCGCAATCAGAGTGTTGCGAGGCCTTTTTTGTATAACGATGTTTTAACCGCGACGACGACGACCACCGCCACCGCGGCGACCACGGCCACCAGCCGCATCGTCAGAAGCGTTGAACTTGATCCACGCCGCACCACCTTCATCGTTATTGGTCAGGAAGTTCGCAGCGCGGATGGCTTCCATCTCTTTACCGGCGCGCGGTTTTGTGGAGCCCATGCCAAAGAGCTGTACAAACGCCTCGTCATCCATACCTTCCGGCAAGATCACACCTGCGGCTTCCACAGCCGCCTTCTTCTCAGCAATCTTCTTGGGGCCAATCGGCAGGGCCACTGGGTTCATAATCGCCGAGGTCATGCCTGCGCCCATGGCCATCGGCAGGAAGCCGTTGTTGATGCCGTGACGGTTTGGCAGACCAAAAGAAATGTTGGATGCACCGCACGTGGTGTTCACACCCAGTTCCTCGCGCAATCGACGCACCAGGGCAAAAACCTGCAGGCCAGCAGTGCCCATCGCGCCGATTGGCATCACCAGAGGATCAACCACAATGTCATGGGCTGGAATGCCAAAGTCCGCTGCGCGTTCAACGATCTTTTTCGCAACGGCGAAGCGCACGTCTGGGTCTTCGGAAATACCTGTGTCGTCGTTGGAAATCGCAACGACTGGCACATTGTATTTCTTGACCAGCGGAAGAACCAATTCCAGGCGCTCTTCTTCACCGGTTACAGAGTTGAGCAGCGGACGACCATTCGCGGCCTCTAGACCTGCTTCCAAAGCACCAGGAACTGAGCTGTCGATGCAGAGAGGTACGTCAGTGACTTCCTGAACTTTTTCGACCAGCTGCTTCATCAAGCCAGGCTCAACAAAGTTGTTGTCCGCATAGCGCACGTCTTCGGCCATTTTGTTGGAGAATACCGCGCCAGAGTTAATGTCCAGAACCGTTGCGCCCGCCGCGACCTGCGCCAAAGCGTCGGCTTGAACGCGAGAGAAATCACCCTGTTCCAGTTCAGCGTTCAGGATCTTGCGACCTGTCGGGTTGATCCGCTCGCCGATGACGCAGAACGGCTGATCAAAGCCCATGATCGCTGTTTTTGTATTAGATTCGATGATCGTACGGGTCATAGTTGATCCTTAAGTTGAACGAGAAGCCGGTGCTTCGGCTCCGTTGTCTTGCGCCCATTGAGCGTTTGTCTTGATGCCGCCGAGCGGGAAGAAATGCACGGCTTCAATATTAAATTCTGGATTTGCAGCTTTGTGTTCTGCCAGTTCGGTCACAACCTGAGTTGGCTCGTAAGGCAACATCAGCTTAGTGACATCCATCGCGCGTTTTTGCAGAACTTTCAGCGAAGGTCCCACGCCGCAAGCGATGGCGAATTTAATCATGGTTTGCAGCTTCGCGGGTCCTGCGATGCCGATATGCACCGGAATATCGATGCCTGCGGCTTTCAGCCCATCTGCCCATTCAATGATTGGCTTGGATTCAAAGCAGAATTGTGTGGCCAATGCCATCTGCGCATCGGTGCGTTTGGAAAATTCTTGTTTCCAGCTCAACGCATCATTGACGTTTTTCATGGACCCATCAGGATCAATGTCTTTGTTGCCCTCTGGGTGGCCTGCAACGTGCAAGCGAGTGAAGCCGGCCTTGTCAAACAGACCTGTGTCCAAAAGCTGCATAGAGCTGTCAAAATCGCCTTTTGGTTCATTCACACCGCCGGCCAGTAGCAGCGCTTGTTTTACGCCAGCCTCGCCTTGATACATGGCGATCCAGTTTTCCAGCTTTGCCGCGTCTTGGATGATGCGGGCTGGGAAATGCGGCATGACATCAAAGCCTTCATCCGCCAGACGCTTTGCAGTGCCAACCATGTCCTCGATCGGTGTGCCGTCGATATGCGCGATGTAAACGCGGGTACCAGATGGCAGGATATCCTGAAAATTCTCGACCTTAGCGGCGGTACGAGGCATGACCTCGATGGAAAAATCCTGCAAGAAATCTGACACAACCGGAGAGACCGTTTGACCGGTCTGCGTCTTGCGTTTGAAATTCAGTAGCGCCATCAGCGTTGTCCTTATGCCGCCGGATTTAGGCCCGGCCATCGTTGTCAATTAGCGCGATCAGACGCGCTTTATCAAACTCTGCCTCAAGGCGGGCGGCTTCTTGTTGCGCAACCTCGGCAGGGTCTCCGTCCACAATATAAGGATCCGCTTTGCGCCATTCCGCCAAATAATCGTCGGTTTCTGCCGCACCGGATTTCATCGCAGCACGATCAATGGCTTGCTCAAACCGCTCATCAAGCTGTTTTTTCGCACCACGACGGCCTTTGCCCACAATCACCTGAGCGGGGATATCGCGCCAGTAAACAACTGTGACTTCGGGCATGACATGATTCCTTTACATTGCCTAATCCTTCCTAGCGCGGGGGCGGATCGGCACGTAGCGTGTTTTCGACTTAATGGCCGCCATGAGCGACCTCATGGGTGACCTCTGCCTTGTAGCGCCCAATGATTAAAGGGGCGAGGGGGTAGGGGCTGAAAAATCCTAATGAAGATAATGAGCCAAGCCATCATTAGCCCATCACAGGGATTGCGCGAAGGTCGTGAACTGACTAGGTTGGAGGTAACTCGAAATGGAGGGCGTGACTATGGCGCCCAAGCGTCCCAAAGGTGCGGGCGCATTCCCGAAAGCGGTAGAGAGCCCCGCGCCGAAAAAACCTGATTCTAGCGAGCTTTACGCGGCGCTGGACTTGGGTACCAACAGCTGTCGCATGCTGATTGCCCAACCGAAGGGCAACCAGTTTCATGTGGTTGATAGCTTTTCTAAATCCGTCCAATTGGGCTCTGGTCTGGAAAAGACTGGGCGTCTGTCGCGTGGTTCGATGCGGCGCACAATTCAGGCCTTGCGGATCTGTCAGCAAAAACTGAAACGCCACCGTGTGAAACACATGCGGCTTGTGGCAACCGAGGCTTGCCGTCGGGCGCGGAACTCGCGGGACTTCATCAAACAGGTGCGGCGCGAGACCGGCTTGCAGCTGGAAATTATCCCACCCGAGGAAGAAGCACGTCTGGCGGTGATCAGCTGCGCGCCTTTGGTGTCGACCAAAACAGAACAGCTGTTAGTGGTTGATATTGGTGGTGGTTCTACAGAACTTGTGTGGATCGATCTTTCCAAAGTGGACCGGATCGAGCGCCCTAAGGCCATTATGCGTATGCATCACGGATTGCAGAACATAGAAACCATGTTCCCAACCGCACGTGTAGTGGATTGGATTTCTGTGCCTTTGGGCGTCGCAACGCTACGCGATCAGTTCAACGATGTTGAGGATGATGCTGCGCGCTTTGCGCTGATGAGCTGGTTCTTTGAGGAAAACCTATCTGAGTTCGCCCCCTATAAAGACGAGCAACCGCGAGAAGGTTTTCAGATTGTTGGCACCTCCGGCACTGTCACGACCGTTGCCGCAAGCCATCTGGGGCTGCGCCGGTATGACCGCACCAAGGTTGACGGGCTGCGTATGACGTCTGAGCAGATTGATGCTGTGATCAATGATTACCTGCGTTTGGGTCCGACTGGGCGGCGCAAAGACCCGCGAATTGGACAGGATCGACATGCGTTGATTATGTCAGGATCGGCGATTTTGCAGGCTTTGTTGCGCTGTTGGCCTACAGATCGTTTGTCTGTTGCGGATCGCGGTCTGCGCGAAGGGCTGCTTTATGCACAGATGTCTGCAGATGGTGTCTTGGAAGATGGCCCATTCTAGGGCATAAGCAGCGCCCAGCCCAACATTTGGACGAAGATAATGCCGAAGAGTAAAAACACATCCGGACGTGGTCAGCGTGACCTTAAGGTGAAGGTGAAAACCGCACGCGGTCGCACTATGAGCTCGACTCTTTGGCTGCAGCGTCAGTTGAATGATCCCTATGTAAAACGGGCTCAGGCAGAAGGGTATCGTGGGCGCGCGGCGTTCAAGATTTTGGAACTTGACGAAAAGTTCCGCTTTCTGGTGCCGGGTGCACGAGTGGTGGACTTGGGCTGCGCGCCGGGCGGCTGGCTGCAAGTCGCTGTGAAACGCGTGAATTCTCTGGGCGAACGCCCGGGCAAAAAGGTGGGCACAGTCTTAGGGGTTGATCTGCAAGAGGTCGAGCCATTGCCAGGAACCGAAGTGCATCAGCTTGATTTCATGGAAGATGACGCTGACGTCAAAGTCAAAGACTGGCTGGGCGGCAATGCGGATGTTGTGATGTCGGACATGGCCGCATCTTCATCTGGGCACAAACAGACTGATCACTTACGGATCATGGCACTTTGTGAAGCGGCAGCCTATTTTGCATTTGATGTGCTGGATGAAGGCGGCACCTTTGTGGCTAAAGTTCTGGCCGGTGGTGCGGAAGGTGATCTGCAAAAGCTGCTGAAGCAAAAGTTCACCAAGGTTGTGAACGTCAAACCGCCATCTTCTCGGGCAGATTCATCCGAGAAGTTTGTGGTCGCCACTGGGTTCCGTGGCTAAGACTTAGCGTTTCAGGGATGCGCAGGCCATATTGCGGAATGCTTCCATTTCATCGGAGCTTGCCGCTGCGGCGATACGGTTCTGACCCGCGTAGGCATTGCCCTGACGCATCAGTTCAAACAGACGCGCGTGGCGCGGTTCTGGTTGTGGGCTGCGAAATTCATCGTGACGCATAAACATGTGAAACCTCGTAAAACAGTGTGTTGAGGTAGGTTTCACAAGGAATTCAGGCTTTTGAGGCCCGGAAATTGGGCCGAAGTAAGAAACTTTGTGGGCCGTGTAGGCGTTGCTCTGCGAATTTGAACGCGCGTTTCAGGCTACCCTCGGTCCACGCGCAATGACTTCAATGTATCGACATAGGCTTCGTCAATCATGCTGCCCGTGGTCAGGATCGGGGCGGCATCGATATCTTCAGCATCCAGCAAAGAAGCAATCCGTTCGACCGAAGCCAGTAGCATGCCTTGCTCCCAGCTTTCGAGCTGATCGAACCGCTCCGAAAAACGGCGCTGCATCGGGTCGGGCGCATTCTCTAAGGCCGTGTGGCCTTTGGCTGTAAGCGAGATCATTTTCTGCCGCCGATCTTTGGGCGAGATTTCCCTTTGTACCAGCTGGTGACATTCCAGCTTATCTAAAAGCGTCGTCACTGTTGCCTGTGATACTCGCATTTCACTCGCCAAAGATTTCGCATTGGCGCAAGGAATGTCGCAAATGAACTTCAATAGTCGCAATTGCACCGGAGTAAGGCCAACTGATCTCGCAACCTCACGACCATGCAATTCGGTCACTCGGAGGATGCGCCGAAGCGCCATGAGGGTAGCGTGGGTTCGATCCATAATCTGCGCTTCTGAATGAATGAGCAATCAACTTACTTTGCTGACACTAAGTATCAGTAGGACACTTTTATCCTACACATAATCGTTACATCTCATAGAGATAAAGTCCATAAGGTTACTTTACGCCACGGAAACCTTGGTTATGATTGGACAGCATAGTCTGCAATTGATTAGCTTTACTAAGCAAATGGCTCACCAATAATTTTGAGCCAACAGGGGAGATATCTATGTCTAAAAAGTTACTTGGCGCTGCAGCCTTTGGTGTGATGATGATGCCGGGCGTTGCCATGGCTGATGAATGTGGTGAAGTTTCCATCACTGAAATGAACTGGGCTTCCAGTGCGATCATCACCGAAATCGCCAAATTCATTATGGAAAATGGTTACGACTGTTCGGTGCAAAAAGTGCCGTCTTCCACCACACCATCACTGGTATCTGTTGCTGAAACCGGCAAGCCTGACATCGTGACAGAGCTGTGGATCAACGGTGCGCCTGCGTATCAAGAGCTGCAAGATGCCGGCAAAATCACCACTGCTGCGGATGTTCTGGCAGATGGCGGACTCGAAGGTTGGTGGGTGCCACGCTACATGGTTGACGCCAATCCTGAGCTTGCGACTATTGAAGGTGTTCTTGCCAACGCAGAGCTGCTTGGTGGACGCTTCCATAACTGCCCAGACGGCTGGGCGTGTAAAAACACAAACGGTGATCTGGCCCGCAACTTTGGCCTAGTCGACGCAGGTTATGAAATCTTCGTTCACGGTTCCGGCGAAACGCTGGCAACATCCATTGGTGCGGCTTACGAAAGCCAAGAGCCATGGATCGGGTACTACTGGTCTCCGGATCCTTTGATGGCGAAATATGACATGGTCGAAGTCGATCTTGGCGTGCCATACAATGAAGAAGTCTTCCTTTGTGCCGCAAATGCGGAATGTACAGCTGAAGGAGTTTCCTCTTGGCCAGTTGGTCCTGTGAAAACAGTCGTTACAACAGACTTCGCATCACGTGAGCCTGCGGTTGCCGAGTTTATGACTAAGATGTCATATGACAACGATACCGTTCTGGGTTTCTTGTCTTGGATGGAAGACAACAAAGCGACCTATGAAGAGGCCGCTGTGTACTTCTTGCTGAACAACAAAGACATGTGGTCTGGTTGGATTAGCGAAGATGCCAACAAGAAACTGGCAGAATTCTTCTAAACTAAAATGAATGATACAAAGCCCGCGCATTTGCCGCGGGCTTTGTTTTTATGCGCGAACAGCGCGGGGGCAGACGATGGCGACCTATGATTTTGTGTTTGAAGGCACAGGCTTAAAAGAGTGGTGTGACGAAGGTGGCGGAGATGCGCCCCTGTCCATGGCGGACTTACTTGCACGCAAAAAAGGTGGCCAAGTTGAAGAAACCATCTGGGACTTACCCTTCCCATCGATGGATGCCCTCAATGACGCTTGTGACAAATTTCCAAAGTCACGTGATCTGACAGTTGGCCTAGAAGATGCGTTTCTGGCCATCAAAGACACTCTACGCTTTATTCTTGATCCGATCACCGAGCCCCTAAGCTGGATGCTGGACGGGGCGATGTGGATGGCTGAAACGACACCTTGGTGGATTGTGATCCCGTTGTTGCTACTGATCACCTACTTTGTCTCTCGATCTTGGTCGATCGTTCTTTCGGTCGGAGGTGCGATGCTTGGCTTGGCCTTTATCGATCACTATTTGCCTGCCATCCAAACCTTGTCGATTGTCTTTGTCTGCGCCGCAATATGCGTACTACTTGGGGTGCCCATAGGCATTGCGATGTCGCGATCGGATCGATTACAACGCGGCACAATTCCCATTCTAGACATGCTGCAAACGCTGCCGACCTTTGTTTATCTGATCCCGCTGATCTTCTTGTTTAGCGTAACGGAATCAAAGCTTTATGGCATTGCGATCATTCTCTACGCTATTGTTCCTGTGGTTCGCTTGACGGATCTGGGCATTCGAATGGTCGACAAGGACGTGCTGGAAGCCGCGCAGGCATTTGGTATGACACCACGCCAAAAGCTCTACCAAGTGCAGATCCCATTGGCGCTGCCCAATATCATGGCCGGTATCAACCAGACCATCATGATGAGCCTTGCCATGGTTGTGATTGCCTCGCTGGTTTCAGCGCCGGGTCTAGGTGTTTTGGTGCTACGCGGCATTCGTAACCTTGAGCTTGGTGTGGGCCTCGTGGCTGGTCTTGGCATCGTTATCCTTGCGATCATTCTGGATCGTGTCACCAAATCAGCACTCGCGCGTGTCAACGCTGCGCAGAACCACTAAAGGCGCACGACATGAGTGAACCAATGATTTCGATCCGCAATCTTTATAAGGTCTTTGGGGGCAACCCCGAGGGCGCAATGGAACATGTCCGCGCGGGCATGGGCAAAGACGAGCTGCAGGCCACCCATGGCCATGTTTTGGGCTTAAAGGACATCAACGTTGATCTCATGGAAGGTGAGATCACGGTGATCATGGGACTGTCTGGCTCTGGTAAATCCACACTTGTGCGTCACATCAATCGACTGATCGATCCAACGGATGGTCAGGTTTTGGTGCAAGGCGAAAACGTGTTGGACTACGACGAAGACAAGCTGCGCGACATGCGCCGTCGGCAAATGTCGATGGTTTTTCAACACTTTGCTTTGCTGCCACACCGGAACGTTCTGCTAAACACAGCAACCGCTCCGATTGTGCGAGGGGAAGACAAGGCTGATTATGAACCAGAGGCCAAGAAATGGCTCGAGCGTGTTGGACTGGGCGGTTATGAGGAAAGCTATCCGCATCAACTGTCGGGTGGCATGAAGCAACGCGTTGGTATTGCGCGGGCGCTGACCTCAAATGCGCCGATCATGCTGATGGACGAGGCTTTTTCTGCCCTTGATCCTCTGATCCGCACCGATATGCAGGATTTGCTACTGGAGCTGCAGGTCGAGCTGAACAAGACCATCGTCTTTATCAGTCACGATCTGGATGAGGCGCTGAAACTGGCGGATCACCTGGTGATCCTCAAAGATGGTCAAGTGGTACAGCAGGGCGAACCGCAGCACATTCTTCTGAACCCTGAAGACGACTACATCGTTGACTTCATTTCAGACATCAACCGCGCGCGGGTTCTGCGGGTCCGCTCGATCATGGAGCCACTAAATTCAGGCACCGCGCATGCGGGTGAAATTCAGCGCGAAGATACGCTAGAGCAAGTCATTGCTCAGACCGGCGGGGAATCCAGTGGTACATATCTCGTGAAACACGAGGGCGAACCGGTGGGTGAGTTGAAAATGAGCACGCTGGTGCGATCTTTGGTGCCGCAAAAACGCAGCGGACATTAGGCGCGATAAATGTGATTTCTGAAATGCCCTGCCATATCTAAATGGCGGTGCATTTCACATTTGGGGTAGGTGATACCTCACCCTATTTGATGCGCTTTTCAAGCTGCTCAATACGATCGAGTGCTGCCAATAGTGACGCTTTAACCTCGGAAATGACGCCAAGCGTTTCATTCACAACCTCTGGGCGCCGATAGCCTTGCTCTACATTTGTCGTGCCATTGCTTTCGCCGGTAATGAGCCAAATAACCGAGATGTTCAGTAATCCAGATATGGTTTGAATGCGATTGGCCCTGGGTTCATCTTCGTTGGTTTCCCAGTTTTCAAGTGTTGAAGCCTCGACACCGAGCTTTGCCGCCAGGTTTTCAACGGACATTCCGCTTGCAGCACGTGCGGCAACCAAGCGATCCCCGAAAGTTGAAACGCTCTCGTCGAAGTTTTCTTCTTTAAGGGCGATGTTTTCGGCCATCTTGGCTCCTGATATGACAATCCAATTGCATTGCGCAGCGGATACCATGGAAAGGACATGTGCGAAACAGCCAAGCGGATATTGAACGTTGGTCGTGTCATTGTCGATGGTGATCGATGGGGAATGGTGGGTCGTGAGAGGCTCGAACTCCCGACATCTTCGGTGTAAACGAAGCGCTCTACCAACTGAGCTAACGACCCATATTCAGTGCTGGTTGGTAAGCCAGCGGTCATTCCGGCATCACCCTTGATATACGCCACCAAATCGGGGCAGGGGTGATGGTGGGTCGTGAGAGGCTCGAACTCCCGACATCTTCGGTGTAAACGAAGCGCTCTACCAACTGAGCTAACGACCCGGTGAGGCAGCTTTTAATCGTTAAGTCAGGTGAAGGGCAAGAGCGAATAATGACTTTTATCGAAATTTTTTAAATCCCTCGTGCGCAAGCCATTTTTGACGTGATTCCAAGGGCTTCATTGCAGCAGGTTAAAGGTCAGATGGCGATATTGATGGCGAGTTATTTGAAAATTCTCTTAATTTCTTAGGGATTTAGGTAGGTTGCAAAGCTGGTTTTTCAAAAGAGTGAAAAAAATGTAATTTAGTCATCGCAAATCGCTTGACGATGACTTGGGCTAAGCTTAAACCCCCTCTCACCGCAGCGACGGAGACGGCGCAGCGGATTACTTCAGAGAGCGGTTGTAGCTCAGTTGGTTAGAG
>NZ_JAGDYW010000004.1:0-106875 GCF_049116455.1 Cognatishimia sp. | reverse complement strand
CGATGGCGATGACAGCTTCGTTCAGACTCAAGCGCAAGTTCATTCGCTGCTGAAGCACCTGAACTAAGACCTCCCCAAGACTAAAACCGACTTAAAAGGAAAATCACTATGAAACGTATTATCGCAACTTCCGCAGCCGCTCTTGTTGTTCTGACTGGCGCAGCTTCCGCAATGGGCGCAGCTTCCGCATACGAAGGCACAATCAAGCAATTCGCTCCTGAAGCAGACCTGTCCGGCTACTCTGACGCAGCAATCGCGCACATCGTAAACGCAATCAACGACGATGGCGATGACAGCTTCGTTCAGACTCAAGCGCAAGTTCGTTCGCTCCTGAAGCACCTGAACTAATATGACTTGCCAATAACCCGCGCTTTCTCTTCTCCCAAGTTAGCGCGGGTCCCATTGAAAAAGGCGGCCCTAAGGGCCGCCTTTCATAGTTTTCAGATCAGTAACCTTACAGATCGATGCGGAAGCGCGCGAAGCCGTCTGGCCCTTCACCCGCAGGCGCAATTTTCACACCCTTCACGTCACCCGCATATCCCGATGCCTTTGGACCTGTGTCAAACAGAACAGAGGTGCCCGGCAGAGGTGCGAACTTCCAGTTGGCATCCGCCGCTGGGCTGATGGTCCCCTGATCAACAATATAGCGCACGATCACATCGCGGTTTGTATCCGGGCCTTCAAAGATGATGGTATCACCCAGAGCACCTGGGAATTTACCACCGCCAGATGCGCGGTAGTTGTTGGTCGCAATGACGAACTTCTGCTCCAAGTCCAGCGGCTTGCCGTCATACATCAGGTTCACAATGCGGTTTGCGTCAGGGTTGATCAGATTGCCCTTTGGATCAAACATCGATGGTTGGGACAGATCAATCTCATAAGTCACACCATCCATCACATCGAAGTTGTAAGATGGGAAGGCTGGGTTCAGCAGAACCTGATCAGCTTTGCCGGATTCCACCTGGTTGAAGATACCGGCAGAACGCTCAAGCCAGTTTTTAACCTCTTGCCCCGTCACCAGCACCGCACGCGCAGTGTTTGGATAGAGGTAAAGGTCAGAGACATTTTTGATCGCTACGTCACCCTTAGCCACATCGGTGTAGTACTCCGGACCTCCACGGCCCCCTGCCTTGAACGGAGCGGCTGCAGACAGGATTGGCAAGCCTTCGTATTCGGTGCCCTGCATCATTTCCTTGATGTACCAGCTTTGCGCGATGGACACGATCTGAACGGAAGGATCATCCGCAACCAGAGCAAAATAGCTGTGCAACGGTGCGTCGGTTTTACCAACCGCGCGACGCACATAGGCCAGTGTTTCATCATGGTCTGTTTGCACAGCGTCCAGAACGTATTGCTCGCTATCAACCAGCGCAGTTATCGAGCGATCTTCGTTGCGTTTGGAGATCGGACGCGCCTCAGAGGTGTGACCCACAACCTTCCATTCGTTGCCAGAACGTTCGATCATCAGATCGATCAAACCAAGGTGAGAACCCCAGAAGCCGCCCATAGCGGCAGGAACGCCTTCGATCGTGCCTTTCGCGACATCGACACCGGCAACAGAGTCATAGTCTTTGGATGGGAATACGCGGTGGTGGTGACCAGTCACGATCGCATCAATGCCTGGAATACGCGCCAGAGGGACAGATGCGTTTTCCATACCGTCGACCGCTTCCGCGCCGCCGATACCTGAGTGGGACAGCGCGATGATAATGTCTGCCCCCTCTTCCTTCATCTGAGGCACATAGGCTTTTGCGGTCGCGATAATGTCACGTGCTTGAACCTTGCCTTCTAGATGACGGCGATCCCAATTCATGATCTGCGGAGGCACAAAGCCGATCATTCCCACTTTGATAGTGTGCTTCAGACCTGCTCCATCGACGATCTCTTTATCAACGATGACATAAGGCTTAATCAAAGTAGTATCTTTGGTCGGATCAGATCCCATCTCCTTAACGACGTTGGCAGAAATCACTGGGAAATCCGCACCATCGAGGGACTTCATCAGAAAGTCGAGACCGTAGTTAAATTCGTGGTTGCCCAATGTCGACGCCTCGAAGCCGACTGCATTCATAGCCGCGATAACCGGGTGCATATCACCCTCTTTCATACCGCGCTCATAGGCGATGTAGTCGCCCATCGGGTTACCCTGCAAGAAGTCACCATTGTCGACCAGCAAAGAGTTGGTCGCCTCAGCGCGGATCTCTTTTACGATGGCAGCTGTACGAGCAAGGCCAACAGTTTCCCGCTCTTTGTCCGCATAATAATCGTATGGGAAGACATGCACGTGGAGATCAGTCGTCTCCATAATCCGCAGGTGCGCCTGCGTAGAAGAGGCATGTGCGGAGAATGGGTGTAATGCGATGAAACCAGCACCAGCAGTGGTGCCAAGAAAACCGCGACGGGAAAATTTAATAGTCATGAGGGGACCCCGTTGTTGTTTTTGACTTTTGAGTAAAAAACCAACTTTAGACGAAACTATTTTTAAAAACACGTGACAGTTTTGCAATCCTCATTTGCAAGCGAAACGTCGCTAAAACAAAAAAAGGCACCCCAATTGGAGTGCCTTTTCGTTGCCATTTAAAGAGGCCTTAGAAATACCGCCAGTCAATATAAACATGTGCCATTGCAAGCGTCAGCAACATGATTGGGAAAGCGTACATCATGAACTTTAGGAACCCGATGGGCTGCTTAGCTTTCTCGGCAAATGCAGCAACCGTCAGGTTCGCGCTGGCGCCCAAAAGCGTACCGTTGCCACCCAGACAAGCACCCAAGGCAAGTGACCACCAGAGCGGCTCAATCGCGTCAGGACCACCAAATGAATCAGCTGTAGATTCAATCAATGGGATCATAGTGGCGACAAACGGAATATTGTCCAAAATCGCAGATAGAATTCCTGACGCCCAGAAGATCAGCAGCGCGGTCATACGCATGTCACCTTCGGTAAATTCCAGAACCTTTTGGCCAAAAAATTCCAGCAAGCCGACGTTTTCCACACCAGCGACGATGACAAACAAACCGCCAAAGAAGAAGATTGTGATCCACTCCACTTCGGCAAAGATATGGTGTACGGATTCAGATTGCTCTTCGCCTTTTTGATGGCCATAGGCCAATAACATCAGCAGGCCTGCCCCAGCCAGCGCAGAGGTGCCGGGCGGAATACCGTAGCCGTGGCCTGCTGTGAAACCAATAAGCGTCAACGTTAGAACCGACAGGGATTTCACCAACAGAACATGATCTGTGATCGCTTCTTTTTCGTTGAACTGCATGATGCGGTCCTGCGCGGATTGCGGAATACGCGCCAGTGCTTTGCGGTTCATGAAATAGATAATCACCGTCAGCACTACCAAACAGATCGCTGAAATAGGCGCGAGGTTATAAACGAACTGCATAAACGATAGGTCCGCCGCAGAACCAATAATGATGTTTGGCGGATCGCCAATCAGAGTTGCGGTGCCCCCGACATTTGAGGCCAAGATTTCCGCCAAGAAAAACGGAAAGACCTTGGTTTCCAACGCATCCGTTATCAACAGCGTAATCGGTGCAATCAGAAGAACGGTCGTCACGTTATCCAACAGCGCCGAGAAGACCGCTGTGATCAGGGTCAGCATAATGAGAATACCGGTTGGATTGGCCTTAACCCACTTCGCCGACACAATCGCAACGTATTGAAAGAGGCCACTTTTTGACGTGATCCCGACAATCACCATCATGCCGATCAACAGGGCCAGCGTGTTGGCATCCACGCCAGCAACCGCTTGCGCTTGGTTGATTATTCCAAAGAGCACCATCAGAGACGCGCCCAGCATCGCGAGAATAGCGCGGTTCACTTTTTCGGTGATCAAGACAGCATAGGTCAGGATCAGAATGCCAGTCGCGACCCAAAGTGGATCGATACCCAGCAATTCAGGCAAGGAGAACGCATCTCCATGTGAAGATGCGCCATGCGCATGAGAATTTTGAGACATTTGAAAGTCCGAATAGGGAGTAAGCGTTAGCCGAGGGCGTTATCAAGCAACGAGTTGCTGCTGACGGTACCAACGAAACGACCGGTGTCTGGATCCACCAGAACCACGTGACGTTTGTATTTATAATAGAGGAAGATGCCTTCCATGATCGGCGTCGACGGTGCAACCACTGGGATGTTCACGGGGCTCGACATGTTGTCGCGCACAGTTTCATCTTTCAGTGTTTCCAATTGAGATTTGAAGTCTTCCGTCGTCAGGCTCATGAAGCCGAGGCTGCCAATCGGCACCCGTGTAGCTTCTGAATTCATGCCGATGGTTGCTGCACGGGGCAGCAAAAGCTTCAGCAGCGTTGGTGCGGTAAAGACACCGAGATAAACCCCTTTAGCATCCACGACAGGAAGAAAGCGGGCACGGTGCTTTTTGAAGAGGTTGAAGGCATCAAGGACACTCGTATCTGGTGTCACGGTGAGTTGGCGGTCAGGTGAAACCATGACGTCCTGGCAAGTCAGAACCATGTGATTTCCTTTGTAAGCGTTTGCGGTGGATTCTGAGCAAATGAAGAGCAAGCTCTAAGCGATACCCAAGAATACTGACGCCCTTCTAGTCTCATTATTTGTAGTTACTAGATGCACAAGCGGCTTATTTCGCAGCTGCAGAAAATTATTCACTAATTCATGCAAATCACACGATTAATGAGCCTTTTTATTCTCATTGAGGGGCACTATTGCAAGGCCCCCGCCTGGTGCTAGGCAATGAAGCAACCCTGAAAGCCAAAATTGACAACGAATTGGTTCAAATGAGTCTCAAGAAATCTTGCGAGGCGGTGCAATAACAAATGTTGTAGATAGTAGCTTGCGCCCAAAAGGCCGGATCCCAAAGAAGCAGAGCTACAGCCTGCCCCTTTAGGACTTCGCGTAGTCGAATACTAACTTGATTGGCTTCGGAAATCCAAAACTGGCAATCCACCAATTCCCCAATCTTCCATCGCGACTTCGTCGATCACGACAAATGTCGTTGATGGGTCTTTGCCGAGAACCTGTTCTAGCAAATTTGAAACACCCGCAATCAGTTTTGCTTTTTCATCGGAACTTGGACCGGTGCCTTCAGGGCCACCTTCTTTGGTTACTTTGATGTTCACATAGGGCATCGTTACGCCTCCGCCGGGACATAAGAAAACACTTTGGTCACAATGCGCCATGCATTGTTATCGCGAACCAATGTCAGCTCATCCGCGTAGTCGCGCCCCATCAACGTCATCCGTACTTTTACATGCGCCAATCTCTGTCCTGCGAACGCTATGCTTTGAATGCGGTCGTTGCGGGCATCCCCTTTTACGGACGGTGATACTCTTTGATCGATACGCGCCATATAGGTTTCCAAATCCAAATAGAGCTCATCGCCATCTGTTGCACAGACGTAAGCGAGTTTTGGGTGAAACACCTCTCGCAGGACGCTGCTATCTGCGTGATAAAGGCCCTTGAAGTAATCAGCCATTAGGGAAAGAACTTCAGTGTAATCTTTGGGTGTCATGCGATCAAACCTTCCGCCTTCATAGCGCGTTGAACTGCAGGTCGCGCAGCGATCCGTGCAACAAAGGCTTGAAGTTTTGGCCAATTCGATAGGGAGATCCCTGTAAAATTAGCCCAGTTGCTTACAACAAACAGGTAGGCGTCAGCGATGGTAAACTTGGCCCCAAGAAATTCCTGCCCCTGCTTCAGTTCTTGCTCGACAACATCAAATTTGCGTCCCACAGCGGCTCGAGCGGCTTCGGCTTCTGCATCGGTCGTTGAATCCGTAAAAAGCGGATTAAAAGCTTTATGCAATTCAGAAGACACAAAGGTTAGCTGTGACAACATCTGTGCTCTATCGCGAGAGCCTGCTGGAAATGTCAGGCTCTGTGTTGCGTCACTATCTGCCAAATGCTGCAAAATTGCCGGTCCCTCAGTCAAAACCATTCCATCTTCAAACCGTAGCGCAGGCACATAGCCCTTTGGGTTAACTAGGCCAAAATCCTCACCGTTGGTGGTGACGCCCGCTGCTGTATCGACCTCATCAATTTCAAAGTCAGCGTCAATTTCGTGCAATGCGATGTGGCTCGCCATAGAGCAGGCACCGGGTTTATAGAAAAGTTTCATTGTCATTTTCCTTGTTTCATTTCGTGACAAAACCGAGATGACAACTTGCATTTCCATGCGCAACCTAGTTACCACTAGAAACCATCAATTATGGGTTACTCTAAAGAAACTTGGTATCTACGATATGGCTTTAAAAATGCGAAAAAATAAAAGCCTCAAGCCACCAAAGCCGTGCATGTTGACGGAATGCATGGCCGTGATTTCAGGTGCCTGGGCACCAAATGTCATTTGGTCATTGAGGGCCGGTTCACGCCGGTTTAGCGAGCTGCGCGCTGATATTCCGCCGATCTCAGCAAAGGTGCTCTCTGCAAGATTAAGCGAACTTGAAGAGAAAGGCGTCTTAACACGACATGTCAGACGGACATCGCCGCCATCAACGGAATACGAGCTCACCGAGTTGGGGGCTGAGTTGCTCCCTGCTCTAGATGCTATTGTGCAAGTCGGACACAGGTTAAAAGCGAAACGCAGCAAAGCTGCCTAGCCTTTCGAACGCAAAAGGGCGCCCCGAAGGACGCCCTTTCGTAATTTCTGACGAAGTCAGGAATTACTCAGTGATTTTGGACACAACACCGGAACCAACGGTGCGGCCACCTTCGCGGATCGCGAAGCGCAGACCTTGCTCCATCGCGATAGGCGCGATCAGCTCAACGTCGAATTTCAGGTTGTCGCCTGGCATAACCATTTCTGTACCTGCTGGCAGGTTTACAGTACCGGTCACGTCAGTTGTACGGAAGTAGAACTGTGGACGGTAGTTCGCGAAGAATGGGGTGTGACGACCACCTTCTTCTTTAGTCAGAATATATGCTTCTGCTTCGAACTTTGTGTGTGGCTGAACGGAACCTGGCTTACACAGAACCTGACCACGCTCAACACCGTCACGGTCAACGCCGCGCAGCAGTGCGCCGATGTTGTCGCCAGCTTCGCCGGAATCCAGCAGCTTGCGGAACATTTCAACACCAGTACATGTGGTTTTGGATGTGTCTTTGATGCCAACGATTTCGATTTCGTCGCCAACGTTGATCACGCCACGCTCAACACGGCCAGTCACAACTGTACCACGACCAGAGATCGAGAATACGTCTTCGATTGGCATCAGGAACGGCTCATCAACAGCGCGTGGTGGCTGTGGGATGTACTCGTCAACTGCAGCCATCAGCTCAGCGATTTTCTCTTTACCGATGTTGTCGTCACGGTCTTCCAGAGCTGCCAGAGCAGAACCCGCGATGACTGGGATGTCGTCACCTGGGTATTCGTATTCTGTCAGCAGTTCACGGATTTCCATTTCGACCAGCTCAAGCAGCTCTTCGTCGTCTACTTGGTCAACTTTGTTCATGAAAACAACCATCGCAGGGATGCCAACCTGGCGGCCCAGCAGGATGTGCTCACGAGTCTGTGGCATTGGGCCGTCAGCTGCGTTCACAACCAGGATCGCGCCGTCCATCTGAGCGGCACCAGTGATCATGTTTTTCACGTAGTCAGCGTGGCCTGGGCAGTCAACGTGTGCATAGTGACGTGCATCAGTTTCGTATTCTACGTGTGCAGTAGAGATGGTGATGCCGCGTGCTTTTTCTTCAGGTGCGCCGTCGATTTCGTCGTACGCTTTGAAGTCACCGTATTGCTTGGTGATCGCTGCTGTCAGTGTTGTTTTACCGTGGTCAACGTGGCCGATTGTGCCGATGTTGCAGTGCGGTTTGGAACGCTCAAACTTTTCCTTAGCCATCTCGAGGCGCCTTCTATGTTTAGGGGCCTCAATATGGCCCAATTAATCTTCCGGGCGGCTGATATTGGTTTGTGGACAAAAAATCAAGCGGGACTTTACCCCTTCAGGCATTGTGAACAGCAATTTTCGGCGGCGTTGCGCCAGCGCAATGGCTTATTCGTCAGATCGCTGTGGAACTTGGTCTTTCCAGCAGTTTTTCAGCGCTTCTTCTGTTGGGTTTTCAGTCATGCACTCCGCATTTTTAGCCAACCATTTTTCGATTTGACGCGCGGCGCTGATTGAAAGGGCCTCAATTTGCTCTTCACGGGTTTTGGTGTGCCCAGATCCAAGAATCGGTGTGCCGCCAAATTGCTCGAGAGCAACAATCTGCTTGGGCTTGTCATGGAATTTTCCACCCGCCCGATCATCCCAAGCAGTCACAGTCATAATAAGGGCTGACTTCGGCGTATACACCAATGGCACCCCAGGGCGCGCCAAGACATAGGCCCCAATATTCACGCCGAGATGCACAAGTCGTTCACCTTCATAACGACCAAGACGCTTGTCCAACTGAGCCTTCACAGCCTCTGTAAGTTCTTCGGGCGTCGCATTCCGAGACGTCGGGCCCTTTGTTAGATCGGGTGCAATCACGATGTTATGGCCGAGTGTGAAATCTCCCAGATCAAGTTTCTCCGGCAATTCACCTTCCTGCGCGCAGGCCGTCAGCGTAAAAACAGTGGCAAGCAGCGCAAAAATTCGTGTCATCTTGGGTCGTCCTTAGGTCGTGAGCTTCCATGGCATAGCCGAAGGCCGCAGATGGTGCAAATATTGCTGTTTCCCTTAGAGTTTTTCCGCTGATCGCTGGCTTTTACGCCACGCTTCCTTACCTTTAGGGCATAAGGAGAGGCCATGGATCACCACCCCGTCCGCGCAAAACTTGCGACACAACCGCTTGGACTTTGGGCCAGCCTGCGTGCAGCGCGCCAGAATTTACTGGAGATTTTACCACTCATTGCAGTGAAGCAGCCCATGGTCTCGGGCAAAACAGGCTTGCGCTGGCATATGGTGATGGATCCCGATGCTATCCGTCACATGCTATTAGAACGACTTGATGACTACCCCAAATCTAAAGCCACCAAGAACCTCTTAAAGCCAGCAGTGGGCAATAGCATGTTCATCGCAGAGGGCGCTGATTGGCGTTGGCAGCGGCGGGCTGCTGCCCCTGTTTTTTCACATCGCAATGTCCAAGCACTTGCCCCAATCATGACAGAAGCCGCACAGGCATGCTGTGAGCGTATCAAAAGTAAATCGCCGGCAGCGGTGAATTTGATGGATGAGATGGTCCGGACCACATTCGATGTCATCGCAGATGTCACGTTTTCCGGGGAAGGCGCATTTGACGCTGATGCCGTTCACACCGCGATCGACGCCTATATTGCCGAAGCCGGTAAGATTTCGGTACTGGACATGATCGGTGCTCCAGATTGGATCCCACGGCCCGGTCGCTTGTTCTTTGGCTCGGCCGTCAACGACATGAAATCCGTTGCCGATCAAGCCATCGAAGCCCGACGGAAGAGACCCCTCCGGGAGGTGTCAGATCTGCTTGATCTATTGATGGCAGGTGAAGACCCTGAGACGCAGCGCAGCATGAACACAGCTGAACTGCGCGACAATCTATTGACCTTCATTGTCGCAGGTCATGAAACCACAGCCCTCAGCCTGTCTTGGGCGCTTTACCTTTGTGCATTTGATCCAACTGTTCAGGAAAAAGCGCGCGCAGAAGTTCAAAAAGTTTGCGGTGATCAAGCTGCAACGGCTGCCGATGTCGAAAACCTCCCATACGTGCGTATGATCATTGATGAGGCCTTAAGGCTTTACCCCCCTGCTGGGATCGTGTCCCGGACGGCTCTTACGCATGACACGCTTTGTGGACGTGAAGTGCGACCTGGGGATACGGTCATGATCCCGATCTATGCATTGCATCGAAGTGAGGCGTTGTGGGATAAACCCAACGCATTTGATCCAGAGCGATTTTCCGACCGAAAAGCCATTGACCGGTATGCATATTTACCTTTCGGGGATGGCCCCCGGATTTGCATCGGTGCCAGCTTTGCCATCCAAGAAGCTGTAATCATTTTAGCGACATTGCTTGGTCGGTTTCGCTTTACGCCCATAGAAGGGCGAGATCCTGAGCCAGTTATGATCCTAACCACACGGCCCGAAGGGGGTGTTTGGCTCAACGCAGATCTTGTTTAATCGCAAATCGATTGTAGATCTCGCCACTCCTCATCCGTCAGCAACGCTTGTGCTTGAAATCCACGAGCGGCAGCTTCGCGTTGCCAGTCATAAGACTCTAAAATACGAGCCGAAAGTGTCGGGTGACTCAAGAAATGCGAATGCACACCCTCCGCGTCACCGTGCTCATCCGAAAGCCTCTGAAACATATCTCCTAAGGCACCTGGGGCAATCTGAGCGGCCTCCATAATGGACATAGCAAAGGCATCCGCTTCGATTTCAGCAGCTTGCGAATACTGTGCTTCGATCAAGCGTTCCGTAAGCAACAACACCATCGCCCCACCTGCAAAATCTCCGAATAGCAGCCCCAACACACCAATAGATCCCGCTGATCGCAGCGCATGGCGTGTGGGATCGCGGCTGGCGACGTGACCTATTTCGTGGGCAAAAACGGATGCTACTTCTTCGGGCGTATCAGCGGCTTCAATCAACCCTTTGAAAAAGACAATATGGCCGCCCGGCAAGGCAAATGCGTTGACCATGTCATGATCCAGAACATGAACTGTCATTTCGACTGGTAGCTCTGCATAGTCTTGCAAACGCGCACCCATTTTCGTCAGCGCCATCTGACCGGCGGGATCGTCACAAATCGGCAATTCCCCAATGCCGGTTTCATCCAATGCCGTGCGAATTTGCCCTAAGGTTGCCTCACCTAGGGCCTGCTCCCCTTTTGGCGGGATAAACTCGGCAAGTTGATCAGCCATCAGAGGCACTAAGACAAAGATTATTAGTGCAACCGACGCAACTGCCCCAAAAGCCCAAGCCGCTACTTTCGAGCGATTCACATGCGAATGACGGCGTCCCAAGTTCGGGCACCGTTTGGCCAGTCGCATTTCATCCGTGATGAGGCGCGCAGTTGGGTCGCTGGCGAGCGCCAACACCAATTCGCTTTGATCTGCTTGGTCGCGCAGGCGTCGAATTGCGGCCAGCGGCCATTGCACTTGAGTGCCGGCATATTCAATGACCAGCGCCTGACGTGACTCTTCAATTCGTATGCGTGCCGGATGGGGACGCGCGCTTTGACCATCAAAATATGTGCCCAGAGCACCGATGGCTGTCGGACGTTCACCAACCCTGATTGTAGTCTGATCACTCATATCGCAGCCCCAACATCCAGCGCTTCCGCAAAACCTTCGGCCTCGCCGAATTCATCGCGCGCGCGCTGAGGCACGTCATTCAAAGTGTCCAGATTTCTTATCGTAAGAGTTGAAGCAAAATGGCGCATCAATGGAAACCGTATGAATGCATGCATCATTGCCGACCAAGTGAGGAACAGAAAGAAATAGGCCCCAATGGCAAGCGCGATCAAAACCGGTTGCGGCAATGTTTCAAGGGTCATTCGCTCTATGTCATCAGCCGGAATACCATCAGCTTCAAGGATGACGGCCGTAGCGAGTGCAACCGGAGTCAGGATCAACGTCGAGACAAGCCCGGCGAAGGTATAGCCCCAAAAATAAATTCCAGTGACTTTCCAAAACCGCGGCGCAATTGAAAGCGCAGCCTGACCAGCCGTTTTATATGAGGTCAAATACCGGACGCGTCTGACCTTGTATTTAATCAAAGCGACAAGGCACCAAACGGGTGCGACGACCACCAATATCGGCAAGACATCCCACAAAATGAGCCAAGCATCGGCTTCAGGAGCATCGATATCGCCGCCCGCGTCAAATGCCGCTTCCAAATTTCCGAGGGTTTGGGTTGTTGCATACGTCAGAGCGACAAAAACGGCCGCCAAAATCGCAACTGAAACCCAAACATGGAACCATGACCAAAATAACGCCGTCCAGCGCCCGCCCTGATGCAGCCTTTGTGATCCATAAAAAGTACGATCCGTGATGTATTTCTCAAGATAAAAGGCCTTGCGTGGCCATAACAACCCAAGTGTGATGATCGTCAGAAACCAGTGCCATAGAGCACGTGCCACAAAGCCCCAAGCACCAGACTCCAACCCAAAGCGAATGCCCCGCCATCGTGTCCGCGCTAGAACGTATCGGCGGGCGCGATAGCGCGCATAAAACCAAAGCGGGATGACCCCGAGAAAACTAAGTAAGTAAGCTGCGAAGTTACCATTAAACAATGAAAAGCTGGCAAACATCAGCAGCAAATTCACGATGCCAATGTAAAAGGCTAGGAAAACAACCGCGATTAAAAATCCCAACAGTTTTTCCCAAGGATCTCCTACATATTCAAAAGGGTGCCCACCAGGACGCCAAGCCGACCAATACCAGCGGCGCAATCGGGTTTTCATCCAAAACCGATAAAACCCGAGGGTGAAAACTGTCAGAATGCCCATGCGAAAGGCCATCCAAAGCAAAGGCCGCCGCCGACCCGAAAACTCGGTTCTGACCGGTTCTGCTTCCGACTGTTTGTTCAGCTCCCACAAAGACATGACCTGCATGACGCCCTCAATCCCTTTGCATCACAATGCACGAAAAGAAATGACCCACCAAGAGGCGGGCCATTTTGCATCAATTGAACTTGTTATCGCGCGGGAACCCTCTGGGGGCCATCCGGCCAGCCCCTGCCCGTTTACCGGTCCATTCAGCTAATTCCGTTTCCGTCCGAGTACGTCCAGCCGGATCCTTCCAACTTAGCCCCTCTTCTTTGGAGAAAGTCGTCGCATCGCTAAGCCCACCGTCTTTGTATTTCTGCAAGCGCACACCTTTGCCGCGGCCCATGATTGGCAGCTCGTCGATGTCAAAGACCAGAACCTTTCGGTTTTCACCGACACAGGCGACGGAATCCCCTGCAATTGGCTTACAAACCAGAGCTTTGATGTCGTCTTTGACGTTCAGCACCTGCTTACCCGTCCGGGTCTGGGCAAGAACATCATTTTCCTCGACCACGAAACCATCCCCAGCTGTGGAGGCCACGATCAGCTTTCGGTCAGATTCGTGCACAAATATATCCACAATCTCTGCTTCATTTGGCAGATCGACCATCAAGCGCAGTGGTTCGCCCATACCGCGCCCACCTGGCAGATTGCTGGCTGGTACAGTGTAGAAGCGACCATTGGTGCCAAACACCAGCAGACGATCAGTGGTTTCAGCGTGGAAAATGAACCGAGGCCCATCGCCATCTTTGAACTTCAACTCGCGCGTCAGATCAATGTGACCCGACATCGCTCGGATCCATCCCATCTGCGAACAGACAACCGTGATCGGTTCTTTGTCGATCATGGCCTCGATCGGCACTTCCTCGAATTCACCGGCTTCTTCAAACTGTGAACGACGCGCGCCGCCATCATAGTCTTTACCGAATTTCTTTTTCGTGTCTTTCAGCTGATCACTGATGCGCGTCCATTGCAGATCTTGGCTGGCCAGCAGGTCTTCAAGATCAGCGCGTTCTGCCATCAATTCATCGCGTTCTTTGACCAGCTCCATCTCTTCCAGACGGCGCAAGCTTCGCAGGCGCATATTCAGGATCGCTTCGGCCTGCACCTCGGTCAGCTCGCCCTCACCCTTTGCGGGTAATGGCGACTTATAGTCGTCTTCCGAAGTGGCACGCACAAAGGAACCACCCCAGGTTTGTGCCATTAAGGCCTGTTTCGGAGCATCGTCGTAGCGAATGATGTCGATCACACGATCCAGATTGAGGAAGGCAATGATAAAGCCCTCCAATACCTCCAACCGATGGTCGATCTTATCCATCCGGTGCTTGGAGCGACGCTTTAGAACATCCCGACGGTGGTCAAGGAAGGCCTGCAGCACTTCTTTCATCGAGCAGACCTTTGGCGTGACGCCATCAATCAACACGTTCATGTTCAAGCTGAACCGCGTTTCCAGATCGCTAGATCTGAACATCATGTTCATCAAAATGTCGGGTTCAACGTTCTTAGACTTCGGTTCTAAAACAATCCGAATGTCATCTGCAGATTCATCACGGATATCCGCAAGGATCGGCACCTTCTTGGTCTGGATCAGTTCGGCGATCTTTTCGATCAGCTTGGATTTCTGAACCTGATATGGAATTTCGGTGACCACAACCTGCCACTGACCGCGGCCGAGGTCTTCGACCTCCCATTTAGACCGCAATCGGAACGAACCGCGCCCAGTCTTATAAGCGTTCGCGATGTTTTCCTTCGGCTCAACAATTACACCACCCGTTGGAAAATCAGGTCCCGGAACGTAATTCAGCAGCGTATCGTCACGCGCATCAGGCGTTTTGATGAGATGCAAACATGCGTCAATCAATTCAACGATATTATGCGGTGGAATATTGGTCGCCATACCCACCGCGATCCCTGCAGCCCCGTTTGCCAGCAAGGTTGGGAATTCGGTTGGCAGAACCACTGGTTCCGTCAAACGCCCATCATAGTTGTCGCGGAAGTCGACGGCGTTTTCTTCAAGGCCTTGAAGCATGGCTTCGGCCACAAAGGTCATTCGCGCTTCGGTGTAACGAGAGGCCGCCGGATTATCGCCGTCGATGTTGCCAAAGTTCCCCTGGCCATCAACCAGTGGGTAACGAACGTTAAAATCCTGTGCCAAACGCGCCATTGCGTCGTAAATGGCAGCATCACCGTGTGGGTGGAAATCCCCCATGGTGTCACCTGAAATCTTAGCCGATTTCAGAAATTTCCCACCAGACGCCAGCTTCAGCCGGCTCATCGCATAGAGGATTCGACGGTGCACAGGTTTCAAACCATCGCGCGCGTCAGGCAGCGCGCGGTGCATAATCGTGCTTAAAGCATAGGTCAGATAGCGTTCCCCAATCGCGCGGCGAAGTGGCTCGGCCACCTCCAGCGATGGGTTGTCATCATCATCAAGAAGATCAGTCATAGGGAAGTGATACAGTCCCACATGAATCCCGACAAGCGAGGTTACGGGGAAAACCTTTTCTTTTTTCCGCCAGAAAGCTGACACGCGCATGGGCTATAGTGATTCTCGTGTTGCAAAGGGCCTCTGCCAGGCCGGCAATTCGGGGGAAAGTTTGTGGTTCGTTATATAGTAATTAGTTTCGCGGTTATGGGACTGGGCTTTTATGAGCTCAGTGGTGGGTCTGACTTTGAACCGGCCCAGTGGCGCAATGGAGACACAGCTTCGGAAGACATCACCGCAACGCAATCGGTAGCTTCTGAAACTCCCGTTGCTTTCACACAACCTCAAACAGCAATAACAGCAGCGGCCAAACCCGTAGTCAATCAAGCGAAAGCAACAGAGTCTTTGGTTGTTCTTGCATCTATTCCGACAACCCGTCGGCTGGTGGGTGACGCCTCTCCAACGCCGACACCGGAATTGGCAAAACTTGGCCCGAAAGACTTGATCGCACCTCAAAACGTCGATCCTACCAAGGCAGCCTATGCGACGGCCCTTCTTCCGGAAACAGCGCCTGATTTTCGCCGGGTCAAAGGCAATCGCGTAAACATGCGCAATGGGCCGGGTACGCAGTATTCCGTGGTTGGCAAATTGCAGCGCGACAATGAAGTCGAAGTTTTACAAGATCCTGGTGCGGGTTGGGTTAAGCTACAGGTCATCGAAACAGGCCGCATTGGCTGGATGTCTGCCAAACTACTTGAGAAAATCGAATTTTGATCTGACGTAGCACATTGTCAGCACCAATGACCCACCCTACCTTGCAGTCAAATCGAGCCAAGTCGACGCAGGGACATCATGGGTACAAAATCAATTCTAATCACTGGATGCTCTTCTGGAATCGGTCTTGATGCGGCACAGGGATTGCGCGCCCACGGCTGGCGTGTGTTCGCCTCATGCCGACGCCAAGACGATTGTGATCGTTTGACTGAATTGGGCTTTGAAAGCCCGCTGATCGACTACCAAAACGCAGCTTCGATTGAAGCTGGATTGAATGCGGTTTTAGCAAAAACAGATGGCACTTTGGATGCTCTTTTTAACAATGGCGCCTTTGCGGTTCCAGGTGCTGTCGAAGACCTGCCCACCGACGGCCTGCGCGATATCTTCGAAGCCAACTTCTTTGGTTGGCACGAACTAACCAAGCGCGTCATCCCTGTGATGCGAGCACAAGGCCATGGCCGGATCGTAAACAACTCTTCGATATTGGGTTTCATCCCAGCACGCTGGCGCGGCGCGTATGTTTCAACCAAATACGCTCTAGAAGGCCTCACCGATGTTTTGCGCCTTGAAATGCGCGACACACCCATCAAAGTCATCTTGATTGAGCCTGGTCCGGTGACATCCAAAATCCGAGAAAACGCAATCCCGCATTTTGAACGTTGGATCGATTGGGAAGGTTCTTCACGCGCAGAGCAATATGGTGCTTTAAGGCATCGCCTTTACACCAAGGACGGCCCTGATGCGTTTGAACTGCCGCCGTCGGCGGTCACGAGAAAACTTGTTCACGCATTGGAATCCTCACGTCCCAAGCCGCGATATTACGTCACTACGCCAACCTATCTCATGGGAATCCTGCGTAGGATTTTGCCCTCTCGTGCCCTAGATTGGTTGACCGCAAAAAGCTGATCCGACCTATTGAACCCACCCTGAGGCGTTCTTTCCTATCGATTTTGCCAAAAAAGCCATTAAGTAAGGCACAAAGGTTCAAAGGATAGACCCATGCTGCAAGACCCGCTTTTCATTATTGTCGCCATCGCCTCTTTGGCGGTGTTGGTCATCTTAGCGATTGGCATTGGAGGCTTCGCAAAGGGCGGCGAATTCAACCGAAAATACGCCAATAAAATCATGCGCCTCCGCATTGCCGCGCAGGCGGTAGCCGTCGTGCTGATCCTGCTATTCATCTATCTGCGGAGTGGTGGCTAATATGGTCGTATTGAACAAAATTTATACCCGCACAGGCGACAAAGGCACCACAGCACTGGGAAATGGCGACCGTGTTTCCAAACACGATTCTCGTGTGAATGCCTATGGCACAAGCGATGAGCTAAACGCCTTTGTCGGCGTTGCGCGTTTGGCGGCCCAAGGCGCGATGGATGAACGCTTAGCCCTCATCCAAAATGATCTTTTTGATTTGGGTGCGGATCTTTGCCGCCCTGATATCGCTAAAGATGCCGAGGCTGAGTACCCTCCACTGCGCATGGTGGAAGCACAGGTTCAACGACTTGAGACTGAAATCGACGAGATGAATGCTGACCTGTCCCCGTTGCGCAGCTTCATTCTACCCGGTGGCTCCGCGCTTTCCGCACATCTGCACGTTTGCCGTACAGTTGCACGCCGTGCCGAGCGTCTCGCGACCGAACTTGCAGGCGATGTCGACGTCAATGCCCATGTGATCACATACCTCAATCGACTGTCAGATTGGTTCTTTGTTGCCGCCAGAGTGGCAAATGAGAACGGCGAAAATGACGTTTTGTGGGTGCCCGGCGCAAATAGATAACCCTGCGTAACAACGTGATCACATTCACAAACATGTCGGAAACGCGACGTCCATCTACCGAAATGTGACGATTTTTACCTGTTTTGACCGGTCATGAAATTGTATGAAAGCCAAGAGAGCGCATATCGCGTGAGTCGCTTTTGACCCACGCCTAATTAGGAGTCTGACGCCCATGAAGGTCTTGGTACCTGTCAAACGCGTAATTGACTACAACGTGAAGGTCCGCGTGAAAGCGGATGCAAGCGGTGTAGATCTCGCGAACGTAAAAATGTCCATGAACCCATTCGACGAAATCGCCGTCGAAGAAGCGATCCGCTTGAAAGAAGCGGGTAAAGCAGATGAGGTTGTGGCTGTTTCCATCGGCGTGAAGCAATCCCAGGAAACGCTGCGCACCGCGCTGGCGATGGGTGCGGACCGCGCCATCCTGATCAACGCTGCCGATGATGTGCACACTGACATCGAACCTCTGGCTGTTGCTAAGCTGCTGGCGAAGGTTGTGGAAGAAGAGCAGCCAGGTCTGGTGATCACCGGCAAACAGGCGATCGACAACGACATGAACGCTACCGGCCAGATGCTGTCCGCGATCTTGGGTTGGTCCCAAGCGGCGTTTGCATCCGAAGTTGACGTTGAAGGCGACAACGCGAAAGTCACACGCGAAGTTGACGGTGGTCTGCAAACCATCACCGTTAAGATGCCTGCCATCATCACTGCTGATCTGCGTTTGAACGAGCCACGCTACGCGTCTCTGCCAAACATCATGAAAGCAAAGAAAAAGCCTCTGGATGAGAAGACACCTGCTGACTACGGCGTTGATGTCTCCCCTCGTTTGGAAGTTGTTAAAACAGCGGAACCAGAAGAGCGTTCTGCGGGTATCAAAGTCGGTTCTGTAGATGAGCTGGTTGCGAAACTTAAAGAAGCGGGGGCACTCTAATGGCTGTACTTCTTCTTGCTGAAGTCACCGGTGGTGAACTGGCGCTGGACGCAACTGCAAAAGCAGTGACTGCAGCGAAAGCACTGGGCGACGTAACTGTTCTGGCCGCGGGCGCATCCGCAGCCGACGCAGGTGCAGCGGCTGCAAAAATCGACGGTGTTGCAAAGGTTCTGGTTGCAGAAGATGCATCCCTTGGCCACCGCCTTGCGGAACCAACGGCAGCTCTGATCGCATCCCTGGCGGGCGACTACGAGCACATCGTAGCTCCAGCGACCACAGATGCGAAAAACATCCTGCCACGCGTTGCGGCGCTGCTGGACGTGATGATCATCTCTGACGCAACAGCTGTTGTAGATGGCGCGACGTTTGAGCGTCCAATCTACGCAGGTAACGCGATCCAGACTGTGAAATCTTCCGACGCGAAGAAAGTCATCACATTCCGCACTGCGAACTTTGACGCCGCAGGTGAAGGTGGTTCTGCAGCGGTTGAGGCAATCTCTGCTGCTGAAAACCCAGGTCTATCTGAGTGGGTTGAAGACAAGGTTGCGACAAGCGATCGTCCAGAGCTGACATCCGCTGGCGTTGTCGTGTCTGGTGGTCGTGGCGTTGGTTCTGAAGAGGACTTCGCACTGATTGAAAAGCTGGCCGATAAAATGGGCGCAGCTGTTGGTGCGTCCCGTGCCGCAGTTGACTCTGGCTACGCAGCAAACGACCTGCAGGTTGGTCAAACCGGTAAAGTGGTCGCGCCTGATCTTTACGTGGCGATCGGTATCTCCGGTGCGATCCAGCACTTGGCTGGTATGAAGGACTCCAAAGTCATCGTTGCGATCAACAAAGACGAAGAAGCGCCTATCTTCCAGGTTGCCGACTTCGGTCTGGTTGCTGACCTCTTTGACGCGGTTCCAGAACTGACCGAAAAAGTCTGATCTGATACTTCGATAAAATCGGAAAAGGCTCGCTTAATGGCGGGCCTTTTTTGATTGGCGTACAATGATCGGCTCTAGCGTATCGACCAAAACAGAAGCTGCCTCTTCATGGGCTTTTGGCCCCAACATCAGTTCTGCGGCTGGCCGGTCTAAATCGCGAAAGACCATCCCTTTTGTACCGGACCGTTTTGCGGCATCGCTTAGTCGCACCTGTGCAACCCCGTCAACGAGTGGTCGTAAGGTATCGATCATGCGGCTGTCGACAAACAAGGGGTCTCGTCCCAATTGCTTTTGCGGCAGCCGAAGCGGCGGTGGGTGGTCCGCAAACCAAAGCAATACCTTTTGGCCTGGAATCCGCTCCAATAGAATACGCATGCGCGCGCACCACGCATTTCTGAGTTCTTCGCGAACAAATGAAAACCGCTCCGCTGCAAGGTCCGAGACATCATTCAACATATGTCGTGTGAAATTAAATTCTGAAAAATCCACATCATGGAACACCGAACGCATCAAAGCTGATGCTGTAACAAAGCGATCATTGCGCCGTGGATGCACGCGGTAATAGCGGTTTGACATATTCTGTGCCCCAAGGATTTGGATCACCGTCACCTCTGCACGACCTGCAAAGGCCATGACTTCAGGCTCGCTAAGAAAAACATCAATGCCCGCATTCATCAGTCCAAAATTGGCGCAGGGCAACCCAATCGCCCGCTCCACCAAATCAGGAAAGGGCTGTGGGATAAATTTTCCATAAGTTTCACTGCCCCCCAAGAAGGCCAGATAGCGGCCTTTTAACCGCTTTTTTGGCCCTCGAAAATCAACCCGTGTTGAGCCGTATCTGCACGGCAAATAATCCAAGGCCCGCTGCCGTGATTTCTGCAAGGACATTACACCCACCTCATTTCTCACCCGATGAGGAAGGTCTGCGATTCCCTTTGCGATTTCCTTAAATGAACAATACGTGACGCATTCAAAACAAATGCGGGCCTTGTGAATTAGCAGGCTCAAGGCGTATTGTTGCTGCAACTGCAAAAGGTGGATTTGATGGAATTGAAATCGGTAGGTGTGATCGGCGCGGGTCAAATGGGCAATGGCATTGCGCATGTCATGGCTCTGTCCGGCTATGACGTTGTTTTAAATGACATCTCCGAAGACAATCTGGCCGCTGCGATCGGCCGTATCGACAAAAATATGGAGCGTCAGGTTTCACGCGATCTGATCTCGGCAGAAGATAAGTCACTCGCGTTGTCGCGCATTAAAACCACGGTTGCGCAACCCGAATTGGGTCAAACAGACCTGATCATCGAAGCGGCGACTGAAAACGAAGAAATTAAGTATAAAATTTTCGAAGGCTTAATCCCACATATTCAGCCTCATACGATCCTGACATCTAATACATCCTCAATTTCGATTACACGTTTGGCAAGCCGAACCGACCGTCCTGAAAAGTTCATGGGCTTTCATTTTATGAACCCAGTTCCATTGATGAAGCTGGTCGAATTGATCCGCGGTATTGCTACCGATGATGAAACCTACGAAACCTGCCTCGACATCGTTAATCGCCTGGGCAAAACCGCTGCTTCTGCTGAAGATTTCCCAGCGTTTATCGTAAATCGGATCCTGATCCCGATGATCAATGAGGCCTGCTACACGCTTTATGAAGGAGTGGGAAACGTCTCATCAATCGACAACGCGATGAAACTTGGGGCGAACCATCCAATGGGGCCGTTGGAGCTCGCAGACTTTATTGGATTGGACACCTGTTTGGCCATTATGAACGTCTTGCACGACGGTCTGGCGGACACAAAATATCGCCCTTGCCCATTGCTTACAAAATACGTGGAAGCAGGCTGGCTGGGTCGCAAATCCAAACGCGGCTTCTATGACTATCGCGGAGAAATTCCAGTCCCGACACGTTAGGCGATGCTTACTTAGGTTCGGAAGATTTACCCAAATTCAAAGTATGTGCACGCAGCCAGGCCATAAAACCGCGTGGATTGGTTTGCAGATCCGACATCTGTTCATCTGTCAAAGGCTTGCCAATCACTGGGCCAATCGGCTTATGGCAAGATTTCACGATCTCGTGCAAAAGGAGGCCCTGCCGTAAGACTGCGGATATGCGATTGGCGATCTGATACCAACGAGAGTTCTGACCGGGAAAGAAAATCGGTACGACGCGCGCGCCAGAGCGTCGGATCAATTGCGCCGTAAAGACGTTCCATTCGCGTTCGATCACAGGGCCAAACATCGTGTCAGATGACGACACCACCCCAGACGGGAACAATGCGACTACGCCGCCTTCCTTTAAGAACGCCATTGTTTGCGCGCGCATTTCAACCATCTTGCGTTGAGCTTCTGGGTCGTGCGGGAACGGCACTGGGATCATAAATGAGGTCGCCGCCTCATCCAGCCCCGACAAAACCGAACGCGTCAAAATGCGATAATCATCACGTTGACGGCCAATCAATTCTGCCAAAACCATTCCATCGACCATACCGTGCGGGTGGTTCGCCACCACAACGATCGGGCCCTCTTTCGGGATATTTGCGATTTGATCAGCAGGCGTTGTCAACTTCACGCCCATCACACCTAAAGCACCGGCCCAGAATTTTTGGCCTCGGTGATCAGCGTTCATGCGTTCGAACTTGTTCACCATCCGCAAAATTGAAATCTTACCAGTGAACCATTCAATCGTCTTGATCGCGGTCGACGTCCAGTTATCGTCAAAAGAATTCGCATAGGTCAACGTGCGACGGTCGTAAACTTCACCCTCTGTCTCAGGGGAATCTTGATTTTGCGAAGACTTATCCAACACGTTCTACTTCCTGTCCGGTACGCTCTGGCTTTGACAACCCTAAAGGCCGCTAAATGCCTTCTCCGAACTTATCAGCGACCAGCGCTTCAATTGCATCAGCCAGCGCCGCTGCGTCACTCCCCGAAGTCTGTACTTCGATGTTTGTGCCACGCGATGCAGCCAGCATCAGCAATCCCATAATACTGTCACCGCCAGCACTCAATCCATCCTTGGAGACTTCTGCCGTGGCATCAAAGCCCTCGACCACTTCGACCAGCTTGGCTGATGCCCGCGCGTGCAATCCCTTTTCATTGACAATCTCAAGTGTCCGGGTTGTCGTTTCGGTCATGGTCTGCTCAGTCTGTTTTGATGTTTTGGCTATCGATATACTTACGCCCTGCTTCCAAGGAAACACGGACAGCATCCGGTACAGGAAGATGACGGCTTTTGGCAAGTTTTATCAACATAGGTAGGTTCGCGCCATAGACGATCCGACGATTTTCAGGGGCACAAGCGCGCAGAGAAAGGTTGCTTGGCGAACCGCCGAACATATCGGTCACGACCACGACGCCCTCGCCGCTGTCGACCGCATTCGCGGCTTTGCAAATTTCGTCTTGTTTGTTTGCGCGATCACATTCGGCCATGATTCCGATCGCACGAATGCCGTCCTGCGCGCCGACGACGTGCTCGACAGCCGCTAGGTATTCCAGCGCCAATCCACCATGGGCTACAATGACGATTCCGATCACGCTTTTGCTTCTCCGCTACCAGCTGATCCGGTCACGCCCCTCCCTTCGCGCCGGTCCAATTCGCGATGCCTAATTGACACCTGCCAGCCCTCTTGTGCAAGGGCCTCAGATAATTTTTCTGTTACAAAAACCGAACGGTGTTGCCCACCAGTACAGCCGAAACCAATACTCAGGTGCGCCTTGCCCTCATCTCTGTAGGCCGGAAGCAGAAACTGTACCATGTCATTCAACTTATCAAAGAAGGCTGCGAACCTTTCATCCTGTTGAATGAATTCTCCTACCTTTGCCGAACGGCCATCCAATGTGCGCAATTCCTCGCGCCAATACGGATTTGAAAGGAATCGGCAGTCGTAAACAATATCCAGCCCACTGGGCAGGCCACGTTTGTAGCTAAAACTTTGCACAGTCAGTGCAAGAATGCTTTGGTTTTCGCGTGCAAAAAATGACTGCAGCGCATCTCGCAGCGTGTGCACGGTAAGCTCCGATGTATTGAGCAAAATATCAGCTCGATCTTTCACGCTCGTCAGCAGCTCTAGTTCGCGGTCAATGCCAATGATTGCGCTTTCCTCTGGCGCCATGGGATGACGTCGCCGCGTTTCACTATATCTGCGTTGCAGAATGTCACGACGGCAATCGATATACAGTAGCTCCGGATCATGTGCCTTCAACTGATCCAGCAATTTGGTCAGAGCATCAGGACTGAAATCACGATTGCGGGTATCAAGACCTAACGCAAGTGGACGCTCCAACCGTCGATCCGAAAACAATCGCTCGACCAACCCTAGCGGAATATTGTCGATCGCCTCAAACCCCAGATCCTCAAGAACATTGATTGCGCTCGATCGCCCGGCACCAGACGGGCCGGTCACAAGAACCAATCGAGGATGTTGGGGTGCCATTCAGGCCTCTCTTCCGTGTTCTAAATATTGGAGTACAGCAGCACTGAAATGTGGGTGTGGCACGCGATAAAGCAAGGGGTATGTCAGACCAAGACACGTGATTGTGTGATGAGGCGGCAGTCGTTCATCTTCGACTTGATCCAGATCGACCCAAAGCGTGACGACCGCCGAAGCAATCGCAGATGCATTCAGCAGCCCCACAAAACGAGCCTCGATACGACCTTTTAACGCGGCTGGAGAAGACGCAATCAGTTGCCCTTCATTCTTCGTCATGATCACTTGATCATCTGCGACCAGATCCGCACCTTTTGACATGAGCTCCAGCGCCATAGCTGATTTTCCGCTGCCAGAGGCTCCGATAATCACAACAGCCTCCCCCTGCACAGACACACAAGACGCATGCAAAAGGCCGCCCCCTTCTGGGGACGGCCTCAATGACACTTGACGTGGCTTTGACATATCAGACAGGCAAGCCCACTACAAAACGTGCACCCAAAGGATCTGACGTGATATCTGCTTCGGTTGGGCGAATATTTTCAGCCCAAATCACACCACCATGTGCTTCGACAATCTGTTTGGAAATTGCCAGACCAAGGCCCGAGTTATTGCCAAAATCTTCATGAGGGCGTTCAGAATAGAAGCGATTGAAAATCTTGTTCAAAGCTTGATCCGGAATGCCGGGGCCGGTGTCCTCGACAACTACCAAGACACGGTTCTGGCGTTTGCGCACCCAGACCCGGATCGCATCGCCGTCTTCACAGAAGCTCATTGCATTGGTGATCAGATTGACAAACACCTGCGCGAGACGTGCTTCTAGGCCCATGATATCGATCGGCTTGCTGGGCAGATCAGAAATAAAGTCGATGCCTTTAACCTTAGCATCTTCACCCAAATATTGGGTCAAATTGCCAATCATGGAGACCAGATTGAACTGTTCTTCCTCTTCTTTGACCAGCTCTGCATCCAAACGCGAAGCATTTGAAATGTCGCTGACCAAACGGTCCAAACGGCGGACATCATGCTCAATGACATTCAGCAGTTTTTCACGATGATCGTCGCGTTTCACCATACGCAGTGACCCAACGGCTGACCGAAGGCTTGCGAGTGGGTTCTTAATCTCATGAGCAACGTCAGCTGCAAACTGTTCGTTACTGTCGATCCGCTCGTAGAGCGCCCCGACCATACCACGCAATGCCATGCTTAGGCGGCCGATCTCATCCGGGCGTGCGGTCAGATCAGGGATGCGTACACGCCCCGGGTTGACTTGGCGCTCATCGCCATCACGGCCAATTTCAGCCGCAGCTGCAAGGTCACTTAGCGGATTTGAAATCGTAGAAGCCAAGACGACCGAAAGGCCAATCGAAACTATGATGGCCACCAAGAACAGCTGAAGCACACGTTCGCGTTGCCCCAACACCAATTGATCAACTTCTGCCGTTGATTGGGACAAAACGATCACGCCAACATCGCGACCAGCTTGATCCAAAACTGTTCCGGCAGCAAAGTAAGACGCCCCGTCTGTCGAGGTCAGCACACTCTGCGTGACACCTTGATCTAAAACCGAAGCTGCAAATTCAAAAAGTTGCTCTGGGTTTTCTGCGCTTGGTGTTGCCTCTTGCGCGCCCGAAATCAGCCCCCAAACCCAATTCATTGCGTTGGTGAGCGGCGTGCTGCGCCCTTCAGAGGAAACTACAGCGCTCCCTTGCGCAACAGCAATTTGATTACCCGCAACGTCCACGACCAAGGCATCGACGCCTGCGCGCAGCGGAATTCGATCCAAAGTCCCCTGAACATCGACGCCATCACCAGTGATCAAATTGACAGGTGCGCCGGCAGGCATTTGAACTTCCATCGCCGCACCGAGCAACTCAACTTCAGAGACCAGCGCCTCTTGTCCTTGCTCGACATAGTTTTCGCGAGAAGAGTTCAAATACAGAATGCCCGCCACCATAAAGCAAAGAGCAATCAGATTGAATGTGATGATCTTGCGCGTCAAAGGCGAGCGCCGCAATGGCGTCAAGCGGCGGCGTTCACGGCGCCCCCGCATTTCTTTTTCAACGGTGGATTCAGGTGCGACCCAATCGTCCCCGAGGACGACGTCGCCTTCACGTCCTTGCGACATTCTGCCTGCGCCTATTCCTTCGGCTAGAGCCATTACTCTTCGTTATACCGATAACCGATACCGTAAAGCGTCTCAATCGCGGAGAATTCAGTGTCCGCCGTACGCATCTTCTTGCGCAACCGTTTGATATGGCTGTCGATCGTGCGATCATCCACATAGACCTGATCGTCATAGGCGACATCCATCAGCTGATCGCGGGATTTAACAAAACCCGGACGCTGCGCAAGGGCTTGAAGTAAAAGAAATTCAGTCACTGTCAAAGTGACGTCTTTGCCTTTCCAAGTCACCGCGTGGCGCAGTGGATCCATGGAAAGCTCACCACGTTCCATCACTTTGGTTTCTTCAGTTTCACCGGCAACCACAGTGCCATTCTGCGCTTCTTGTCGACGCAACAACGCGCGAATACGTTCTACGAGCAGGCGTTGGCTGAAAGGCTTTTTGACGTAATCGTCAGCCCCCATGCGCAGACCAAGCACCTCGTCAATTTCATCATCTTTTGAAGTTAGGAAAATGACCGGCATCGACGTCTTCTGACGTAGGCGCTGCAACAGGTCCATTCCATCCATGCGTGGCATCTTAATATCCAGCACGGCCATATCGGGAAGCTTGCGGTTAAACGCGTCCAGTGCCTGCTGGCCGTCGTTATAGGTTTCTACCTCAAAACCTTCCGCCTCAAGAGTCATGGATACCGACGTCAGGATATTCCTGTCGTCGTCCACCAAAGCAATCTTGGACATAGGACAATTCCTTTTACTGCTCTATATGTTTATTTTTTTCTTCATTATGCGCCCCATTTGGCCAATCAATCAATCCCAAACCGCGAATCACCTTGTTCGCATGAGCATTTTTTCTCAAATTCTTTAATCCCGTGCTAATCCTGCCACCTTAAGAAACAATGTTTCGCTCAGTTTGCGATAACATGAAGATGATTGCGCTAACGCAGCGCTATCAGTCTATTCAAGGCAAAATTGCTCATGTTAAGAGCCCCCATCGGCCCCGTTACGGCGCCGATCGTCTTGGGTGAAATCCCCAGCGACGTAGGAAGGACCACCGCGGCCAGCGCGGCTATAGGAGTTAAAATAATGACATTTGGACGGGTAAACCCGCAATTCCGCCTGGAAGATCAAGGGATCGAAGGACTGGGAAATGTCTATTATAACTATATGGAGCCAGCGCTGATCGAAACAGCGCTGAAAAACGGCGAAGGGACCCTCGGAAACGGCGGCGCGTTCCTAACAGCCACCGGGAAATACACCGGCCGCTCCCCTAACGACAAATTCGTTGTGCGTTCCGAAAGCGTTGAAGACACCATTTGGTGGGAAAACAATGCACCAATGGAACCAGCCGGCTTTGATGCCCTCTATGAGGACATGCTGGAGCACATGAAGGACAAAGAATATCACGTACAGGATCTGGTTGGTGGCGCTGACCCGCGCCATTCGATCAACGTGCGTATGGTAACTGAACTGGCATGGCATGGCCTTTTCATCCGCACCATGCTGCGTCGCCCTGACCGCGAAGATCTGGATGATTTCATCGCAGACTATACTGTGATCAATTGCCCAACCTTCCAAGCAGACCCAAAGAAACACGGTTGCCGTACGGAAACCGTTATCGCGATGAACTTTGATCGTAAAATGATCCTGATCGGCGGTACCGAATATGCTGGTGAAAACAAGAAATCTGTATTCACTTTGTTGAACTACCTGCTGCCTGAAAAGGGCGTCATGCCGATGCACTGTTCTGCGAACCACGCCAAAGACAATGCTGTCGATACGGCTGTTTTCTTTGGTCTGTCCGGCACTGGCAAAACAACGCTGTCTGCAGATCCAGGTCGTATCTTGATCGGGGACGACGAGCACGGCTGGTCTGATCAGGGCACATTCAACTTCGAAGGCGGCTGTTACGCGAAAACGATCAATCTGAACGCGGAAGCGGAACCAGAAATCTACGCGACCACCACAAAATTCGGCACGGTCATCGAAAACATGGTTTTTGATGAAGAAACCAAAGAACTGGATTTCGAAGACGATAGCCTGGCGGCGAACATGCGTTGTGCCTACCCGCTGCACTACATCTCCAATGCGTCCCAGACATCGATTGGTGGCCATCCAAAGAACATCATCATGTTGACATGTGACGCCTTTGGTGTTCTGCCCCCAATCGCACGTCTGACACCTGCGCAGGCGATGTATCACTTCATGTCTGGCTTTACCGCAAAGGTTGCTGGAACTGAACGTGGTGTCACGGAACCTCAGCCAACGTTCTCAACTTGCTTTGGCGCGCCATTCATGCCGCGTCGCCCAGAAGTCTATGGCAACTTGCTGCGCGACAAGATCGCGAAGCACGGTGCGACCTGTTGGTTGGTGAATACCGGTTGGACTGGTGGCGCATACGGCACTGGTTCCCGGATGCCGATCCGCGCGACACGTGCGTTGCTAACAGCTGCACTGGATGGCTCTTTGGCGAACGCCGAGTACCGCAAGGACGCAAGCTTTGGCTTTGACGTCCCAGTGTCAGTTCCTGGTGTTGCAGAGGTCCTGCTAGATCCACGTCGCACATGGGATGACAAGGCGGCATATGATTCGCAGGCTTCAAAGCTGGTTCAAATGTTTGCAGACAATTTTGAACAGTACATTCCGTTTATCGACAACGACGTGAAAGCGGTTGCGATCGGTTAACGCCTCTCCTGTTTAAACAAAGAACCCTCGGTCAGAAATGACCGAGGGTTTTCTTTTGGCAACAACAAATAGAGTGTGATCGACAGCCAAATGGCCGCTGTGAACCTAGCTTTCCGTACGATCCAAGAACTTACGACAGAATTTATCCGTCGCCGTGTGCAGGCAGATGGTCATAACGGCCAAAACAATGAGTGCTGCAAACATCAGGTCGATCTTTGCCCGCCCATTTGCCAAGAGCATCAAATAGCCCAGCCCTTTAGAAGCGCCGACCCATTCCCCGATAATCGCCCCAATAGGGGCATAAACCGCTGCCAAGCGCAGGCCCGAGGCAAAGCCGGGCAGGGCCGCAGGAATGCGCACGTGCCACATGACCCGCCATTTGCTTGCCCCCATGACGCGGGCCAGCCCCAGCCAATCTGGATTGACACGGATCAACGCATCAAAGAAGGCTGAGGTGACTGGGAAATAGACGATGATCAGGGCCATCATCACTTTGGACGTCAGACCGAAGCCCAGCCAAAGGTTCAGGATTGGTGCGAGGGCAAAAACCGGTACGGCTTGCGTGAACACCAACATCGGGCGCACCAAGGCGCGCGCCACTGGAGATGAGGCCAGCATTATGGCGCTGATCCCGCCAATCAGCGCGCCAAGCACAAGCCCCAGAAGCACCTCTGCAAAGGTGATCCAAGCGTTTTCAAGAATGAAAAAACGGCTTTTCCAAAGGGTTTCGGCCACCAAAGCTGGCCCTGGCAGAATAAACTTCGGCAGATCACCAAGCGTAACAATCGCTTGCCAAATCGCGAGCCCCATCAGGGTCGAAGCTATACCTGCCTGCCATCCCTTCATGATGCGATGTTAAACCCCGCCCATGCACCCTCAAAGAACGCGCGTTCACGTTTGACCGCCTCGCAGAAGTATTCTTCGACCATCGCCTTTTGGTGACCTTCCAGATCATCCCAAACCTGATCAAGCTGCGTGCGCAGGTATTCGACCACGCCCTCAAATCCTTCGCCACAATGCAGAGTAATCCACTCGCCTAGCCAGAAAGGCAAATCATCAGCACGATCAGCAAACGGTGTGGCCCACTCAAGGTAAACCCATTCCGCTACAACAAGCACCGCCAACATGATTTCATAACGCCCAGACAGACGCGCCTCTTCCATCAGATTCTGAAAATTCACTGTCTCCTGTGCTGGTTCGGCCTGGGCTTGGATGCCAAGCACCTCAAAACTGCGTAGGAAATAGGTATTCTCGGGACCGGTAATCACACCCAAAAATTGCGCGGCAGGGACACTGTCGGCCAGCGTTGGCGCATGGGCGATCGTAGTCGCCAATAGGCGTACAAATTGGTCAATGAACAAATAATCCTGCTGCAGATATCCGCGCATCAAGTCTGGGTCCAATGTCCCGTCGGCCAAAGCTGCTGTGAATGGATGGCGCGTCGCAAGCATCCAATCTTCGGCAGCCATCATCTTCAATCTCTCGGTCGCGCGCATTATGCGTCCTCTCTTAGTTGCGCAAGCAACGCAGCTTGCACCTTCAATACGTTTTCATCGTCTACAGCGCGGGGCACTGGTCCCTGCGGCGGTGAGACGGGTTCAATGCCACGATCGGTCATCACAGTGATGATATGCCCAAGGCGTGCGGCTTCTGCCGGATCGTGGGTGACGAGTAAAACAGTACGGTCTTCTAATAGTTCTGCAGATAATTCCTGCATTAGAGCTCGGTTCTTAGCGTCGAGTGCTGAAAAGGGTTCGTCCAACAGCACCACTGGACGGTCTTCCATTAAAGTCCGCGCCAAAGCAACACGTTGGCGCTGCCCACCGGACAGTTCGGTCGGTTTGCTTTTGGCTTTTTCGGCGAGGCCAACGCGTTCAAGCACCGTCATGACATTTGCAGATTCAGATCTTTCGCCACGCAAACGCGCGCCCAAAGCCACGTTGTCTGCCACTGAAAGCCAAGGCAGCAGCAGATCACTTTGTGCCATCAAAGCGATCCGCCCCTCCAAAGAGGCTCCGTCCGCCCCGAAATCACCAGTAAAGCTGACATGTTCCGCCAGCCCCGCGAACAATTTCAAAACCGTTGATTTGCCGACGCCGCTTGAGCCCAGCAAACAGGTCCACTGCCCCGCTGCGACATGCAGGTCTAGCGCTTCAAAGATCGGCATGTCCCCGATCTTTGCGCTGCCTCGCATATAAAGCGCCGGGGCCATTGTCATGGGCGCAGCCCCATGTCCCAGAAACCAACTTCAAGTTTGGTCGCCATATCAAAGCGTTTGCAAAGTGCCGCCCAACGAGGGCTTTCTGTTGGATTTGCTCCCAAACGACGCTCGACAGCAGCATCGATCAAAGCAGCTACTTCGTTGCAGACACCTTGGTAATCATCCGATCCATAGGTGCCGATCCATTCAGCGTATTCTGGTGCGTGATCTTTGATCAATGTCGCACCGATTTCACCATAACCCAGCACGCATGGCGCAAGAGCGGCAAGCAAATCAAGGAAATCCCCAGAATGGCCCGCATCCAGCACATAACGCGTATAGGCGAGGTTCTCTGGTCGCTCTTCAGCCTCGAACAGATCTTCTTCAGAGATGGCAGCTTCGGCGCAGGTTTTGATGTGTAGTGCGATCTCTTCGTTGATCAGCGCATTCACAGTGCCCGCGCACAGACGCATCTCTTCTGGCGTATCTGCTTTGGTGATTGCCAAAGCCCACGCACGAGAAAAATGAATCAAAAACACGTAGTCCTGCGTCAGATAGTGAAGGAAGGCCTCGCGTGGCAACGAGCCATCCTTAAGGCCACGAACAAATGCGTGATCCACGTAAGCGGGCCAATTATGGCCCGCCGCGTCCCGCCAAAGCGGAAATGTTTTACCGTAAGCCATGCTTACTGAGCGCCTAGGTCAACGGCCAGCTCGGACACCGGACGGATGCCTTCAACGAGCTTTGCGTCTGCCAAGAACTGTTCAAAACGCACGTAACGACCTTCGTCCAGCGCTTCTGGGCGCAGTGCGAAACGTGGCAGAGTGTCGACCCATGCTTTTTCGTTCAGCTCGTCTTGTAGTTCCGCAGATGTGCCAGCAAAGATTTCCCAGCTCTCTTGCGGGTGGTTCACAATGTACTGTGTCGCCAGTTCAGTTGCGCGCAGAAAACGGCGGGTTTTGTCGGCATCCATGGTGTCTTTGTGGGCTACATAGATCAGCTCGTCATAAGTCGGCACGCCCTCTTCTTCGATGTAGAAGCATTTGCCTTCAACGCCTTCGATTTCCATCTGGTTCAGCTCAAAGTTCCGGTATGCACCCAGAACCGCATCAACTTGACCAGACATCAAGGATGGGGACAGGGACCAGTTTACATTCACCAGCTCAATGTCGTCCATGCCCAGACCGTGGGTGTTCAAAACAGTGCCCAGCAGTGCTTCTTCCACACCGGCAACGGAATAGCCGACTTTGCCGCCTTTCAGATCTGCGACTTCTTTGATCGGGCCGTCAGCCAGAACCAGCAAGCAGTTCAAAGGCGTCGCAACCAAGGTGCCAACGCGCACCAGTGGCAGACCTTCTGCGACCTGCAAGTGCAGTTGCGGCTGATAGGAAACTGCTAGATCAGCTTGGCCAGCAGCGACCAGTTTAGGCGGGGCTGATGGATCTGCAGGTGGCACGATTTCGACTTCCAATCCTTGATCGGCAAAGAAGCCTTTTTCTTGCGCCACGATGATTGGGCCGTGATCCGGGTTGATGAACCAGTCCAACAGAACGGTCATTTTGTCAGCCGCGAAGGCTGGTGTGGCTGTCAGCATTGCTGCTGCCATAAGGAACTTTTTCATTGGGGTCTCTCCTTTGAGGGTCTCATGTGATCACGCGTCTCCGAGTGCGATCAGCAAAATTTGTCCGGGCCAATGGGCCTTTAACCGGTCCGCTGCCTGCCAAGCTCGAAGGCCTGATCGGCATGCAAAAACCGCGCGTTGTTCAAGAGCAGGCATCGGCCCGCCCTCTGAGAAATCACTAACCGTCGCCCGCTGCGCATCCGGCAGGTCTGGACCCGGCTCATCCACAGCGCGCAGATCAATCAGAAAGTCATCTGACCTGATCTGGTTTTGGGAAATGAAGGAATGGCCACCAATCTGAACCGGTGCATTGTCAAACCGGAATCCCCCAAACCGCATCGTGGCCGCATTGTAGGTCACAAGCTGCCCAACGGGCGAAGGGGTAGCACTTGTCAGAACGGCGATTGCCATTTGCGCCTGAATAGAGCCGATCACGCCTACCGAGGGGCCAAGCACCCCATCCGCATCACAGCTGCCCAGCCGTTCTGGCAAATCCGGAAATACCGTGCGCAAACAAGGCACACCGCCACAAAATCCACCACAATAACCTTCGGTGCCCACCACAGAAGCGCTGATCAGCGGCATTTTCTTGGCGGTCGCGAAGTCGCTGGCAATATAACTTGCAGCAAAGCTGTCCGCGCAATCCAGCACGATATCGACATCACCCATCAGCTTGGGGGCTGTCGCAGGTTCAAACCGCTGCTGCAAAGCTTCGATTTGCACCTCAGGGTTCAAGCCCACCATGTGTGCCAAAGCCGCTTCGACTTTTGGCAGACCAATGTCACCTGTGCGAAACAGAGTTTGTCGGTGCAGGTTCGATAGCTCGACATCGTCAGGATCAACTAGGCGAATGAACCCGATTCCCGCACCAACCAGATACTGCAGGACAGGTGCAGCCAGGCCTCCTGCACCTATCACCAGAACCCGCGCCCGACTTAGCTTTGCCTGGCCTTCAGGACCAAAACCATCGACGGCGATTTGGCGGGTGTATCGGCTCACTTGCAGACCTCCAGCCATTCGCGAACGCGCGCTTCTGGGTCATCCTTCAATGTGATGTCCGTCACGGCGGCCACAATATCAGCACCGGATTCAAAGGCGCCCGGAGCACGCTCGACGGACATACCGCCAATCGCACAAAGCGGTGTGTCCCCTAGAAGCGATTTCCATTCCGAGACGCGGCCGAGGCCTTGTTGATGCCATTTCATCTTTTTCAAAATGGTCGGATACACAGGCCCAAGGGCGACGTATTCAGGCTCGAACGCCAAAACACGATCCAGTTCAGCATTGTCATGCGTGGACACGCCCAGCTTTAGACCGGCGGCACGGATGGCTCCTAGATCGGCGGCATCCAAATCTTCCTGCCCCAGATGCAACCAGCCGCACCCAAGTTCAATCGCCAACTCCCAATAGTCGTTCACAACCATGATCGCATCATGCTCAGCACAAAGCTCTTTGCCGGCCTGCAACTGCGCTTTGACCTCAGCCATAGGCGTATCCTTGATGCGCAGCTGCACAAGCTTAACGCCCAAAGGCACCATGCGTTCAAGCCAACGGATGTCGTCAAAAACAGGATAAAAACGCGGTAGGTTCATTCTAGAAACGCCTTTCCAATCACAGGCGTAGATGGCGCGGCCATATCGCGCGGCTCCATCGGGTCGGCCTGATAGGCCAGAGCCCCGGCCTCAACCGCCAAAGCAAAGCCTTCGGCCATGGCCACTGGATCGCCAGCCTTCGCGACAGCCGTATTCAGAAGGACCGCGTCGTATCCCATCTCAATGGCCTGCGCGGCCTGACTCGGCACACCAAGACCTGCGTCCACAACCAATGGCACGTCCGGGAAATGACCCCGCAATGAGCGCAGCCCGTAGATGTTATTCAGCCCCAATCCGGTACCAATCGGTGCGCCCCATGGCATTAGAACCTGACAGCCCGCATTCAGCAGCTTGTCGCAGAGCACCAAGTCTTCGGTACAATATGGAAAGACCTGAAACCCATCCTCGGACAGGATCCTTGCGGCCTCAACCAATCCGAAAACATCTGGCTGCAAGGTGTCGGAATGCCCAATCACTTCAAGCTTGATCCAAGGCGTATCAAACAACTCGCGTGCCATATGCGCGGTGGTGACAGCCTCGCGGACCGAATGGCACCCGGCGGTGTTTGGTAGCAACGCCACATCCAGCTCTTTTATCAAATCCCAAAATGCCTGACCTGCTTGCTCCCCCCCAGCTTCGCGGCGCACCGAAACAGTTGCGATCCCGGCCTTAGAGCGACGGAAAGCATCTGCTAAAATCGCAGGTGACGGGTATTGCGCTGTGCCCAGCATCAGGCGCGATTGAATTTCAGTTCCGTAAAACGTCGGCATCGGATCAGCCTCCCTGCCGTGGTGCAACAATCTCCAGACGGTCACCCGCCTCAAGTTCAGTGCTGACGCGCAAGGCAGCAGGAACGAACTCTTCATTCAAAGCTGTGGCGACTTTGGCCTCGCCATGGCCTAGTTCGACCAAAATGGCCTCCAACGAGGTGGCCGTCACTTCGACTTTTTCGCCATTTACTACGATCTTCATTTCAGGCCTCATGCCAAACTTCAGGGATTTTTCCGTCGACCACCAATTCACCCACCATCCGCGCCATCGCGGGGGCCAGAAGGTAGCCGTGTCGAAACAACCCGTTTACATAAATTGTGCCGTCTTTGCCGGTAATCCGAGGCAAATTGTCTGGGAAGGCAGGCCGCGCATCGACGCCAATCTCCAGGAGTTCCGCTTCGCCAAAGGCCGGGTGCAGCGCGTAGGCCGCATTCAATAGTTCCACAACCGAGCGTACCGTCGCACGGCTGCGTTCACCACTTTCAATCTGAGTTGCACCCAGCATGAAAACACCATCGCCACGCGGCACAATATAAAGCGGAAAACGCGGATGCAGTAGGCGCACAGGGCGATCCAGCGTCACGTCTTTTGTGCGCAGAATTACCATTTCACCCTTAACGCCTCTCAGCTCGGGCAAACTGTCTTGCGCCGCCAAGCCACGGCAATCGATCACCTGTCCGACCGGCTCTGCTTCGGCAACAAATCGAACACCTTCACTGTCCAAACGGGTTCTTAAGCCAAGAATGGTCTCGCGTGGGTTCAAATGCGCTTCGGCCTGCATATACAAAGCGCGACCAAACCGTTCGCCCAGATAGGGTTCTATCTTTGCCAGCTCGTCCTGCGATAGCATCTTGTGGTTTTCGGTGCGGCGCGCAAAGCGATCCAATTCCTGTCGATCACGGCCCAAAGCCACCACCACTGAGCCTTGGTATGTCAGCGTTGCGCCCATCGACTGCCACCACTCTGCAGCCTCTCGCCCCAGACGCACGATCAGTTCTTCAGCAACCTCGCCTTCGCAATCAGGCGCCAGCATTCCGCCAGCCCACCACGAACACCCATGTGGCCCGGGCGCTCCGTTTGGGTCCACAACCGTCACATCGCAGCCGCAACTGTACAGTTCGGCAGCCACCGTCAGCCCTACAACGCCGGAGCCAAGTATGGTGACGGTTTGGCTCACGTCCAAACCTCGTGGAAATGGTGTACCGGACCGTGCCCGTGGCCAATATCAATCTGATCAGCAGCTTTGATCGCGCCGTGCAGCCAACCATGGGCACGGGTCAGTGCGGCCTCAAGATCAGCCCCTTTTGCCAGTTCCGCTGCAATCGCCGAAGACAGAGTGCAGCCCGTGCCATGAGTGTTGCGCGTTGCAATACGTGGTGCGTCCAGATGCACCGTACTATCGGAGGTGATCAACCAATCTCGACAGGTCTCACCGACTGCATGACCACCCTTCATGACAACAGCATGTGCGCCACTTTTAAGAATTCGTTGCCCCTGCGCGAGAACGGCATCATCTCCAACGGCTTCTGCTTCGCCGAGGATTTTTGCCGCTTCTGGCAGGTTTGGTGTCAGGACCGTCGCTCGCGGCAACAGGACTGTCACCAATGCCTCGACCGCCTCATCCGGCAGTAATGCGACGCCAGATTTCGACAACATCACGGGGTCAAGAACAACCGGACCAGCAAAACCTTCCAACGACCGCGCCACAGTTTCGATCAATGCAGGAGAACCTAGCATTCCGATCTTCACCGCGTGAATTTCAATATCATCAAGCACGGCTTTAATTTGCGCAGCCACAACCTCATTCGAAATCGGCTCTACCGCTGTCACATCCTGCGTGTTCTGCGCAGTTATCGCGGTAATCGCACTGGTGCCGAACACGCCCAGCGCCGAAAATGTTTTCAAATCCGCCTGAATGCCAGCGCCACCGCCGCTATCAGATCCCGCAATTGTCAAAGCCGCTTTGGCCATGCCGTTCCCTCCGCCATTTGGTCTTTTCAGCAAAGGGGGATCCTGTCGCGGGCATGCGCCGTGCTTTGGTTCCGTTCCCTCCGCCGGTATTGACCGGATCAGGTTCGATGGGTTGGCTATTGCCTCTCAGCTTCAAGTGAAGCACCCCAACGGATGGCGTTGACCTAACAATAAAAGGCACCGGGTGCAAGATTTGCAAATAACTGGACTCCTAACGGAGGGTGTCTGGAGTCATCTTAAAAAAGCAACCTCCTTGCCTTTTGTCATTCACATGTCATCCATATCTGACAATTAGATTGAACCAATGTGAAATGAAGCGAAGGCCGGGCGGACATGGAATTTCAACGATATGCAATTTACTACACCGCCCCCGCCGGTCCGTTGGCAGATTTTGGTGCGGCATGGCTTGGATGGGACGTTGCGACTGGCCTTCCAGTACAGCATCCGATCATCCATGGGTTAGACGATGACATCTCAGCGCTAACGGAAACCCCGCGCAAATACGGCTTTCATGGTACCATCAAGCCGCCATTTCGCTTGGCTAACGGTAAAACCCTTGATGCATTGCAATCAGAAACAAAGGCGCTCTGTGAGGACCTATGGCCATTATCGTTTGATGGGCTCGAACTCAGTAAGCTTGGACGGTTTCTGGCACTAACTGTGAGGGGCGACACCTCTTCTCTCAGCGCACTGGCTTCAAATGTCGTTATGGCCCTTGATGCGTTCCGCGCGCCACCATCAGAAGCCGAACTTGCCAAGCGACGCAGAGCGAACCTTTCAGAGCGCCAAGAGGCCAACCTGATGCAATGGGGCTACCCATATGTACTTGAAGAGTTCCGTTTTCACCTGACCTTGACCGGGCGACTTAAAGATAATCACGCGGCAGAGCTCAGGGATATATTGCAACCAGCCCTCACACATATACTGCCTGCGCCATTTACCATCAACGACCTCACACTTGCTGGCGAAGATGAAATGGGGCGCTTTCACGAAATTTCTCGATTTCCTTTGCTCGGAACAGCGTAAATTTACGCACGAAGTCTAAGTATTCGAGCTTGCTGTCATTTGGACTTCACAAAACACGCATAGGCTGTGCTCAAATCTTTGAGAGCAGTGCCATGTCTGTCCAACTACCCCCTCTCCGCTTGACCGGAGCCACCACCTTGCGCGATGGCGAAATGCAGCAACGGTCCGTCGGCATCGCCCATGGGCGGATCACCAAGGGTCCGCTGCCTGCCGTCGATCTATCCGGTTACTACATCCTACCCGGAATCATTGATCTGCACGGCGACGCCTTTGAGCGCCACATCGCCCCGCGCCCCTCTGCGCCATTTCCCATAGAAACAGGTCTACGTGCTACAGATCGAGACGCCGCCACGAATGGGGTCACTACCGCATGGATGGCGCAAAGCTGGAGCTGGGAGGGTGGCCGTCGCGGTCCTGACTTTGCAGAAACGTTTTTAGATGCGGTCGATCACTATCGCCCACAAATGGCAACCGATCTGCGTGTCCAAATCCGTTGCGAAACACATACTGTCACAACCCGAGAGCGCCTATTGCGCGCCATCCAACGGTTCGGCATTGACTACGTGATCTTTAACAACCATCTGGAAGAGGCACTATTTCAGGCCCATGCCAAACCCGAAGAATTGGCGCATTGGGCTAAAAACAGCGGGCGATCCGTTCAGCAACACCTCGCACTTGTGGATGCCGCTCGCGACCAGAGTAAAGACGTCCCGCGGTACCTATGCAAACTAGCTGAGGCATTTGATCAGCTTGGGGTCATTTATGGCAGCCACGATGATCCAGATGGCGACACCCGCGAGACCTTTTCGCTGATCGGCGCAAAAGTCTGCGAGTTTCCAACCACACGCGCTCCTGCGGCTTTGGCCAAAGCTGTGAATGACCCTGTTCTAATGGGCGCACCTAATATTGTGCGCGGAGGCAGCCAGTCAGGCAATATTTCGGCAATGGAGTTGGTCGAAGGTAGCCTCTGTGACGCCTTAGTGTCTGACTATTACTATCCCGCGCTGGCGCACGCCGCATTTCACATCGCAGATCAGGGCGTCCTTCCTTTGGAAAAGGCGTGGAACCTGATTTCGCGCAATCCAGCGCGGATCATGCGCCTCTCTGATCGAGGAGAGATCGACTATGGCAAACGCGCCGACCTGACGATCGTGCACAAATTAACCCGTGCTATTGAGGCCACAATTTCCAATGGGCATATCACCCATCTGTCTGGAGAAGCCGCTCATCGATTTATGAGCGGAGAGCAAACGGCGCTCCCGCTGGCAGCTGAATAAGCCTCAGAGGGGGCCCGCCTGAAAGAGGCGGACTTTCAATCCCCCATGCGGAATTGGCGCGCCATTGGTCAGATCAGGCAACCCCGTCGCCCGCGCCAGATCACTATCGGTGGTGATTATCCCCACACGCCAGCTGGAAAATTCCTCTTTAAGGCGCTTGCCCAGCGCTGAATAAAGACCAAACAGCTGCTTTTTATCGCCAATCCGTGCCCCATAAGGCGGATTCACTATCACCAGACCTGGCGGGCCTTCCGGGCGCACCATGTCACTGATGGAAGACTGATAGAATTGCGTCTGTGCAGTGACCCCTGCACGCTCTGCATTGGCCTTAGCATTCTCCACAGCTCCATCATTGCGATCAGAGCCATAGAATATTAGCGCCGTTGCCTTATCTGCATCTCGTTTTAGATCAGCATAGTATTCAGCATCAAATGTAGCGAGTTGCTCAAACGCAAATGACCTAGCGCGGCCTGCTTGCAAGCCCAACGCCATTTCAGCAGCCTCGATCACAAATGTCCCTGAACCACACATCGGATCATAAACAGGCTGCGTACCATCATACCCACAAGATTTCAGGAACAAGGCGGCCAATGTTTCGCGCATTGGCGCTTTGCCAACCGCTTCTTTATGGCCGCGCTTGTGAAGGGACTCACCTGAACTATCGATGCTGATCGTGACTTGATTAGCCTCGATCCGCACTTTCAAAGTGATGTCAGCCTCCGCATCGATCGGCGCACCTAGCTCTTCCTGGATGGCACGTTCAATCCGTTGTTTAGCTGCCCCTTCATGGTAGATTTTGGATCGACGAGATACGACCTCGACTCGCACCGATACATCCGGACGCAAGAAATCCGCCCAGCGAAATTTGCGCGCGCTTTTATCAAGTTGTGACAGATGCAACGAAGTGAAAGTACCAATCCGCACCAACACACGTGTGGCGCCGCGCAGTTCCAGATTTACCCGCCAAACATCGCCCCAATCGCCGAAGAACTCGACGCCGCCCGCGACAGCCTTGGCTTTTTTCCACCCCATTTGCCGTACTTCTGTACGCAGGATGGGTTCCAATCCAGGAGGGCAGGCTAGGAAAACGGGCATTTTGGTTGCTGACATCATAGGGCGTCCCTAGGAGGAAACGCCCCATTTGCCAACCCATTTACCAGTCGAATTGCCCCTAATGCGAACGTTTGCGGGACAATTGATCCGTCAATGCTTGCACAAACATCTGCTCACTCCAGCCCTCCTGCAAAGCTTCACGCATCACATCCTGCTGACTCGGCGGGGCCATGCCCGACAGAGGCGAGTCGATATCCAGATTGGCCGGAAACGGGTAGCCTTCAGCAGAAGCTGCAACCACGTTATCAATTTCCCGGCTCGTCAGGTCCCCCGCCGATTTCGCAGCGCTTAGTGCGGAATAGACCGAATTGGACAACCGCGCGCGATCTACGATCTCGATCGACCGCCCATAGGCCGATCCGACTTGCATGAGGTTTGCGATGCGCTGGATATCAGATGTCGTGTTGTCTCCAGCCGCATGGAAGGTCGCGGGGTTAAAGAACAATAGATCCCCTTTTTGCAGGGGGAGTTGCACATAGACCTCTTCAAAATACGCCCGAAAGTCTTCACGCAGAATCGCTAGATAACCCGGCGTATAACTTTGCGAATAAGGCAGCAGCTTTGTGGGGCCTGACTCAATGGGCATGTCGCAATGGGCAATGGCGCCCTGCAGCGTTAATTGCGCGGATAAAGCATGTTGTGTGGCCGGATAAGTCAACAAATCTTCTTTAGATTGAAACCCCATATGATAATCCCGGTGCGCGGTCTGCGCCTTCCCTCCTGGGCGTACCACATTGGCCTGCGTTGTGATCTGATACCCGCGCCCCAGCCAAGCCTCGCTTACACGTCGAACACATTCATTCGCGTTGTAGCGCACAAACAAATCCGGGTTTCGAACAGCAAGTTTTTCATGAGCGTTCCATACGCGACTGTTGGCCCCTGCAGTCGCAAAGTGATCCCCCAGCCCAGCGCCTTCGGCCTCTTCTTCTGCGATGATGGCATTCAACTCCACGGTTACGGCGTCGATCAAGTCATGATCCGTAAAGCCCGCACGGATAGCAATGATCCCAGGTCCAGTGGCGAAGGCTTGATTCCATTCCGCCATCACTGGTTTCCAATCGGCATCTGACTGATTGCGTTGCATCAATGCGGCCCCATCATAGATCGGAATCTTAGCCTGAATATCGACGGCGCGCGGATAGTCTTCGGCCTTGGTGTCCTGCGCAATATGAGACGCAAACTCCGTCACATCACAGGACGCATCATTCATCCAAACTTGATCTGCCATCACACCATTCCTCCCAAAGTGCATAATCGTTGCAAAAATCTTATCCCGGCGTAGGGTTATTGCGGGCCCCTGAAACCATCAAAAACACATCATTTAGAAGGTGCGCATGGCACATCGTTTTCTGATCAAAGATATCGCGCTACAGGCGGGGTTGGGGCAGGCCACGGTGGATCGCGTTTTGAACCGGCGCGGTAATGTCCGCCAGCAAACGATTGACCGGGTGCAGCAGGCCATTGTCGCACTCGAGGATCAACGCCAACAATTGGCCATGACAGGGCGCAAAATTCTTGTCGATCTTGTGGTGGAAGCGCCGCAAACTTTTCTGTATGCTTTGGACTTGGCTTGCAAAGAAGAGCTACCACTGATGCGGCCCGCTGTGATCCGCTTAAGGTCCGATCTGCGCAGTCGATTTCCGATTGACGAGATTGAAAAACAGCTTTCCCAAATTTTGCGACGAGGCAGCGATGGTGTCATTCTAATGTCTCCAGTTGCGGATCGTGTGAAAGAGATGGTGAACCGACTCGAAGCTGCAAATATCCCTGTCGTCACATTGGCCACCGATTTAGAAGACACAGATCGCACCGCCTATATTGGGCTCGATAATATCCGCGCTGGGGAAACTGCTGCATGGTTCACCCATCAATGGCTTGGCGCACGCCCTACCCCGAGCATTGTGATGACCCTACGCAACAACCGCTTCAAAGGAGAATTAGAGCGCGCGAAAGGGTTTCAGGATACCATGACCAAACAGCGCCCGGATGCACGGGTTTTGACCCTTACCGAAGGGCGTGACCGCCCTCATTTTCTAGAAAGCCTTCAAGAGGTCGCTACAAAAAAGGGGCTCGACGCCCTTTATTCCATCGGCGGTAGCAACATCTCGATGAAATCTGCCCTTAAGGCGCATGGCATTTCACCTGGGGTTTTCGTCGCCCACGATCTTGATCCCGATAACAAATCGCTTTTAGAGGCCGGGGAAATCGACCTGCTGCTATATCACGATTTTCGCGAGGACATGCGCAATGCCTGGCGCATCATTCTCTCCAATCACCTCGGAACCAAGCCAACAGAGCTCTCTTTAGACCAATCGATGCGTATTCTAGTGCCACCAATGTTGGGGCGGCGGGCAACAGAAGCCCCGATTTAGCAAGGTGTGTCGCAACGTCGGAATCCCAATCCATCTTGATCACTCGAAAAAAATAGATAAAAGAATACACAAGCAAGTCGCCCGTATGAAAATTATCTATAAAGTGAGCCCATGCTAGACAACATCTCCCCGATCCGCACCGATTGGACTCGTGAAGAAGCCGACGCCATCTACAATCTGCCCTTTATGGATTTGCTGTATCGCGCGCAAACCGTGCACCGTGAGCACTTTGATCCAAACCAAGTGCAGCGCTCCAAATTGCTCAGCATCAAAACCGGTGGCTGCGCTGAAGACTGCGCTTATTGCTCTCAGTCCGCGCGCAACGGCGCGCAATTGTCAGCGTCCAAGCTGATCGAAGTAGAACGCGTCCTCTCCGAAGCCAAGAAAGCCAAAGCAGGCGGCGCGACCCGCTATTGCATGGGCGCGGCTTGGCGCTCACCCAAAGACCGCGACATGGACGTGCTAGAAGCCATGGTCCAAGGCGTAAAAGATCTGGGCATGGAAACCTGCATGACCTTGGGCATGCTGGAAGACGATCAGATTTTCCGCCTCAAGGAATCCGGCCTGGATTACTACAACCACAATATCGACACCTCCGAACGCTACTACTCTGAGATCATCACCACTCGTACATTTGCGGATCGCATCGACACGCTGAACCGCGTGCGCGAAGCTGGCATCAAAGTTTGTGCGGGCGGTATTGTCGGCATGGGCGAAAAGCAAATGGACCGTGTGGACATGCTGCTGGCACTTGCGACATTGAAAGAGCACCCCGATTCCGTACCTGTAAACATGCTGATCCCAATTGCGGATACGCCTCTGGCCGATGTTGAAAAGCTCGACCCGATTGAGTTTGTCCGCACGATCGCGCTGGCACGCATCTTGATGCCAAAGTCCCATGTGCGTCTCTCTGCAGGCCGCACAGATATGACGGACGAGCTGCAGGCGATGTGTTTCTTCGCCGGCGCGAACTCAATCTTTGTAGGTGACACTCTGCTGACTGCAGACAACCCAGAAGAAGATCACGACAGCAAGCTCTTTGACAAACTGGGCATCACCGCGATGGCTGTGGGGTGCGACGGGTCGAAATGACACCCTTCCCCCGGCACCAAGGCGCGCTGGACCAATTGAAAAAGCGGTCCCGCTACCGCAGCCTCATGTCCCGCGCGGGGCATGACTTTGCTTCTAACGACTATCTTGGCCTGGCCGGTTCAGATCTTCTGCGCACTGCCGCGCAGGAGGCTATCGCGCGTGGGGTTCCAGTGGGTGCCGGCGGGTCCCGACTATTGCGCGGCAACGCCGATGAACTTGTGGCTTTGGAAACAGAGGCTGCGCAGATATTTGGCACTGAACGTACGCTCTTTATGGGCGGGGGCTTTCAGGCCAATACAGCGATTTTCTCGACCCTCCCGGGGTACGAAGACGTCATTCTTCATGACGAATTGATCCACGCATCCGCGCATGATGGTATGAAGCTCGGCCGCGCCAAAACGCGCGCTTTTAAGCACAATGATCTGGTGGATGCTGAGAAGGCGTTGCAAAACATTCGCACGACCTCCCCAGAGGCCCGCATTTGGATCGCAATTGAAACCGTCTATTCCATGGACGGCGATCTCGCACCCATATCTGAATTTGTCACTCTTGCAGAAGAGTTCGACGCCGTGCTTGTCGCAGACGAAGCCCACGCGACCGGGCTGCATGGCGAAGGTGGACTGGGATTAACTCACCGTTTCGCCCATCTGCCAAATGTGCTTACATTGCATACCTGCGGCAAAGGTCTTGGGGTGTCTGGCGCGCTGATCTGCGGGCATTCCGCTTTGATCGAGACACTGATCAACAAGGCGCGTGCATTCATCTATGCCACTGCGCCCTCACCGCTAAATGCTGCACTGGTTCGCGCAGCCCTGCGCAACCTCATCGAACAATCAGAGTTGCAGCGCCGTGCGCATGACACGATTGCCCACGCACAACGGGAGGCCGCGCGGCTTTGCGGTCTCACCAATCTGCACTCCCAGATCATCCCCGTTGTCATTGGTGATGATGCCTGCACAATGCAGATCGCAGACGCATTGCAGAGCAAGGGCTACGACATCCGTGGCATCCGCCCTCCAACAGTCCCACGCGGCACCTCGCGGCTTCGGATTTCGATCACCAATAACGTCACCCACGACATCATCACCCAAATGTTCACCGACCTCGCAGAGATGCTGGAGATCACACATGCCTAGGATCGTCGTTGCAGGCACCGATACGGATATCGGCAAAACCATCTTCGCTGCGGGCCTCACCCGCGCCTTAGGGGCTGAGTATCTAAAACCCGTTCAATCTGGCCTTGAAGGAGAAACCGACACCGAGGTTGTTGCACGCCTGTCAGGCCAGCCAACATTGCCAGAACTCGTCCGCCTGAAAAAGCCAGCGTCTCCGCATCTCTCAGCAGAAGCAGAGGGCATGACCATTGACCCAGCATCAATCACTTTGCCGAAAACCAGCGCCCCCGTTGTGATCGAAGGCGCAGGCGGTCTTATGGTGCCAATCAATCGAGACGTTCTTTACATCGATCTGTTGTCGGCGTGGCAAATTCCTGTGGTGCTTTGCGCCCGCACGAAACTCGGCACGATCAACCACAGCCTTTTGTCTTTACGTGCGCTCAAAGCCGCGCGTTGCCCGATCGCCGGGATTGCCTTTATTGGCGACCCAGAGCCAGAGGTTGAACAGACGATCGTCGATTTTGGCGCGACCACCCATCTAGGTCGCCTGCCATTCCTCGATCCGCTGACACTAGAGACACTTGCACAAGCCTTTGAGAATATAGACGTCGCAGCCATCCGTGAGGCGATGAAATGACACCGTTAGAATTTGACCAGCACCATCTCTGGCACCCCTACACCAATGTTACAAAACCCGGACCGACCTTTCGCGTCAGCGAGGCTGAAGGCGCTTGGATCACCCTGGATGATGGCACACGTTTGATCGACGGGATGTCGAGCTGGTGGTGCATGTTGCATGGACACCGCAACCCTCGCATCACCAAGGCTATTCACGATCAGCTCGATAAACTACCCCATGTGATGTTCGGCGGGCTGACACATGATCCAGCCATCGAGCTAGGACGCAAGCTGCTAGAGGTGGCGCCACCCTCGATGCAACGTATTTTCTATTGCGACAGCGGCTCTGTTGCCGTCGAAGTCGGCATGAAAATGGCAGTGCAATATCAGCATGCCAATGGCCAGCCTCAGCGCAGTAAATTCGTGACCATTAAATCTGGCTACCATGGCGATACATGGAAGGCGATGAGCGTTTGTGACCCTGTGACAGGCATGCACCACCTCTTCCAAGGAGCTGTGTCGATCCAGTATTTCATCGATAAGCCTTCGGTGAAAATCAACGACGCCTGGAATGACGATGAGGCTGCGAATGGCCTTGGCGAACTGCGGCAAACACTAGAGGCGAATGATGATATCGCTGCTTTCATTCTTGAACCCATCGTGCAGGGCACCGGCGGGATGTACTTTTATCATCCCGAATACCTGAACGGCGCGCGTGCTATCTGTGACGCACACGGCGTCCTACTGATCTTTGACGAAATTGCCACGGGCTTTGGCCGCACGGGCAAGCTCTTTGGCACCGATCACACTGAAATCGAGCCTGATATCCTTTGCCTCGGGAAGGCACTGACAGGCGGGCACATCAGCTTTGCCTGCACCATAACCAACGACCGTGTTGCTTTGGGCATTGGCAACGGCGAGCCTGGTATATTCATGCATGGGCCGACCTTTATGGCCAACCCGCTGGCCTGCGCTGCTGCGAAAGCTTCACTGGAAATCTTATCTGACGGAGATTGGCAGACGCAGACCCAGCGCATTGAACGCCAGATGAGCGAAGAACTTGCACCCGCAAAGACCTTCAACGGCGTCGCAGATGTGCGGGTTTTGGGCGGTATCGCGGTGATCGAAGTGGATCACACGGTCAGCGCCGATCAAGCGCATAACCTGGCCAAAGAGACCGGAGTGTATTTGCGCCCCTTTGGCAAAAACATTTACACGATGCCGCCGTTTGTCTGCTCGCCCGACGAACTCAGTCAAATCAGCGCAGCCCTGTTGCGACTGGCACAGGAGCTGTAATGCAGGCGAAGTGGTTAAAACAAAGCGGATCTGACGAGGTGATCATTGTATTTGGAGGCTGGGCGATTGGACCTAGCAGCCTTGCGCATCTGAGCGGCTCACAAGACGTGCTTTATGTTGATGACTACCGCTTGCTTTCTGCCCTGCCGCAATTAAGCGACTACAAACTCAAGACGCTTGTTGCTTACTCTTTTGGTGTCGCCGCAGCAGCGCATTGGCTTACCAAATACCCAGATGTGTTTGATCGCAAAGTCGCCATCAATGGCAGCCCAACCCCGGTGGATCGCCGCCTCGGCATTCCGCCCGTGATTTTCAAACGCACCAAAGAAGGTTTGTCGCAAGATAGCTTTCAAAGCTTTCTGATCCTTTGTTTTGGCGCCGAACAACCTCACACGGACATTAACGTCGAAGCTCGACAGGCTGAATTACAAGCTGTCGAAGATCGAGGCGCCGCCAAGACTCCGCAGTTTGATGGCACCTGGATCAGCACCGAAGACCGGATCTTCCCAAGCGCAAACCTAGAACGCGCTTTTGCGGATCAAGCCGACCGCACCACATCGATCGCAGCACCTCATGTGCCCTTTGCCCATTGGTCGAGCTGGGACGAGGTGATCCAGTGAAAGATATGACCCAATCTCCAGATCAATCTCTTTCCCAATCCAAAGTTCAGCAGAGCTTTCGAAGGGGTTTGAACACCTATCATGAGAAGGCAACCCATCAGGCTGACATCGCTGCGGGGCTTGCAGATCGCATCCAGGCTCACGCGCCCAAACAACTTAAACGAGTGCTTGAGTTTGGCATGGGCACGGGACACCTGACGCGCCAAATGCAGCAAAGCTTCGCGATCTCACAACTCTATTTAAATGATCTGGTCAGCGAGTGCGAAAGTTTTGCCCCAAAGGCAGGCACCTTCATACCGGGCCCAATAGAAAAGATTGATCTACCTACTGACTGTGACGTCATTTGTTCTGCCAATACGGTGCAATGGATCAGAGATCTTCCAACGACAACTTTGAAATTGAAATCTGCACTGCACCCGGGTGGGCTTTTAGCTCTGTCAGGGTTTGGCAGCGCGCAGTTTCACGAGTTGCGCACCTTAGGATCCTCAGCCGCCGCCCCAAGTTATGTGGACGCCGAAGAATGGCGCAGAATTTTGCCTGAAGGTATGACCATCAAACACCTCAGCCAAGGGCGCCGTGTAGAATGGTTCCCAAGCGCGATGGCCATCCTTAAACACCTGCGTGAAACAGGCGTTAATGGCTCAGCCACACAGACCTGGACGACCGGTGATTTAAAAGCTTTCGAACATGATTATCGGCAACGATTTGGTACGCAGCGCGGCCTACCTTTGACATATGATCCAGTCTGGATGATCGCCCAAAAAAGCTAACTCAGACGTGAAAGGTGGCGCTGCAACACTGCGACGGCATTTTCAGTCTGCTTTCCTCGAATGGCTTGCATGATCGCGGCGTGGTCTCGGTCCGTGCGCTCAACCCAATTCTTCGAATAAGTCGCCAATAGGTGCCGCGCACTTAGGATCTGTAGATCGTTGACCTCTGCCAACAATCGCGACATGGCACATCCTGCAAGAATGGCCATATGGAAGCGACGATTTTCTGTTTCCCACGACACAAGGTCTCGTGCCTGATCACATGCCAATCGCGCTTGTTCGGCTTCCTCTTTCTGCTGGTGTGTCAAAGATGGGATCGAATACCGCAAAGCAACGGGTTCCAATGCCAGCCGCATTTCCCGGATTTCCAACATGTCAGCCGGATCAAAAGCTGCTACACGTACTCCACGCCGCGGTTGGCTCACGGCCAAACCTTTGGCTTCAAGACGCAAAAGTGCTTCGCGAACCGGCACGTGGCTTACTGCGAAATTTTTGGCGATGTGATCCTGACGTAGCTTTTCATCGGCCACCAGCTCTCCGCGCACGATCTGCTCGGTCAAAACTGCGGTGATTTGATCTGAAATCTTGGATTTGGGACCTTGCGTCATAGGCACCACAGTTAGAAACCCTGCCCCACTAAGGCAAGTCAGTTTGTAGCGCGACGCGCGTCAAAAATCTCCACAGGGCCGTCCAGAAGCTCCATCCAGTATTGGCGACAAAATTCCCATATTTTGGGGGAATGCGCCAAGTGATGCGTCAACAGTCCAAAGGGTTCGGCATTGTCAGACTTTCCCTGCCTACGTTTTTTCAAGAGATTGGTCATTTTCTCAATCACCAGCTCTGGATGTGACATGTGGCGCGACGGGCGCCAATAGATCGGATCAATATGAGTATTGATCACCTGCAAACCCGCTGCAGGCTCTTCGATGTCACGCGGATTACAAGTGGATAGATATCGATACCCAAGAGCTGGCAGATCAACCAACATATCGCTGCCCACACGGTTCCAAGGCGGTACAAACATCGGGCAGACATCATCCCCGATCATCCGCTGCAAGCGACGCAGCCCCTCGCCAGCCTCCTCTCGACGGATGTCACGCGAACGCGCTTCCCCGAATTCGCAGTTTGTATCTGCATCGGGTTGATGATCCGTATGGGACCAGCCGTGCACAACCGGCACGATGTGATCCGTCTCTTTTATGAAATCAGCAAGCTCTTTGGATGCATCTCGCGGAATGATCGCAAGATGGATAGGCACACCGACCGCTTCGGAGCGAGTGACCAAACGTTCTAAATGAGGTGTGACCTCAATCGCATCATCATCACGCCACCACACCGGCAACGTCATATTCTTGCGACGCCATTTGGATAATTCCGCACGCAGCGGCGACCAATCTAACCGCATTTCGCACTCCTGCTCCCAATGATTAGGCATAAAAAAATGCCTTTCTAAGAGAGAGTGTGCGTAGGGCTGCAACGTGTTTCAATGAATACATCCCTAGCGAGCATTTCAGTTATGTTAAATCTACTATTTGGCGTAAATGCCGCGCGCAGCCCTTTAAAGCTGCGTAATCATCATCAATCAAACTGATTTGAAATGATCCCGCAAGAGTTGAAAAACGCCCCTTGGATTGCATGTGTTCCAGAAACCCCAATTCAGACAGCAATGGTGCGACAGAACGTGAAACCCCACCTGTCAAATAAATCCCGCCAAAAGGTAAATGGACCAGGGCATGATCGCCGACCACTGCACCAAGTAGGGCTACATAGTCGCGCATAGTCGCAACAGCATGAGCATCTTTCTCATGATAGGATGCCACAATGTCCGCCGCTGGCTTTTTCTTTCCAGCATGGAATTCAAAAATGTTTTCGATACCCTGGCCAGCCAATGCCACCTCAACAGATGGGTACCCGCACTGAACCTTTAGCCAATCACACAATGCGGCTTGGTCCGCACGGTAGGGCAATGTTTCATGACCAGCTTCACATGACGGAGCAATCAGCATGTCAGCAACCTGATGCACCGGTACAATATTAAACCCAGTGCCGAGCCCAACAACGAGACGCGGCCCAGCCGAAACCTCTGCAGGCTTCAAGACCTTTGTCGAGCTACCGGAAAGATCATTAAGAGCAAGGCCCTGCGCAGGTAGATCGTTGATCACATCCGCAACAGCTGCCCCGGTCACACTACGCATTACGTCCCGATCGATTTGCCAATCTAAATTGGTTAACGCGGCTACACCGTCTTTGACAGGACCTGCCGCCCCTGCACATGCACCACGCAATTGAGGTGGGTTCATCTCAGCCAAATAAGCCTCAAGAACTGCCGTAAAACTTTCGTTGTCACTGTTTTTGAATCGACGAGTGCTCTCAGCGATCAAACCGGTTTCATTAGCCAAACCAACGCGTGTATTTGTGCCGCCAATATCCGCGACGAGATATGTATCAGTCATAAGAGCTCCGTGACCCCAGTGCGCCAGCGTCAAGATGTTAGCGCTACCTTCAGGGCTTCATAAGACAGCTTTGGCGTACGTTCCAGTGTTTCAAAGTCCACATGAACCAATCCAAAGCGCTTTTCGTAACCTAGCGCCCATTCATAATTATCCAGAAGCGACCAGAACATATAGCCCTTTAACGGCACACCTTCAGCCATAGCCCGCTTTGCCGCAGCGACGTGCTGATTGAGATAATCGATTCGAGCCTGATCATTGACCTGTCCATCTTGGATCAAGTCCGGATTTGCCATCCCGTTTTCGGTGACCAACAAAGGTAGATCACCTGTGTATTCAGACTGCGTTCGCTTGAGAAATTGATAAAGCCCCTCAGGGTAAATCTCCCAATCCATCTGGGTCTTCGGCAATGGCCCCGGCACTTCTTCGTGGCTCGGCCAAGCGCCTTCATTCGGGGCTATGATTTTGCGCGTGTAGTAATTCAAACCACACCAATCCAGAGGCGTGCCAATCACGTCAAAATCATCTTCGAAATTCTTGGGCATATGAGGCAAGAGGCCCCTCATAACATTCTCTGGATATGCCTTCTTAAAGACACCGCCGAGGAAAAACCGATTGTAGTACCCGTCATAAAGCTCAGCTGCTTCGCGGGCGGCATCGCTATCATCGGCAGGCGTAGCCCATTCCAAGTTAAAAACGCCACCAAGATTCGACATGCCCAAGCCCCGCATGGCCTGAATTGCGCTGCCATGCGCCAAAAGCACATGATGCATCGCCCGCGCCGTTGCACGGATGTCACGCATTCCGGGCGCATGGTGACCTAAAAAGTGGCTCAACCAAGCCACACACCAAGGCTCGTTGATGGGAGCGACGGAATACATGCGATCTCCTATTCGCCCCATAATAACCTCAGCAAAGTCCGCAAACCACTTAGCAATATCGCGATTGCGCCAGCCGCCCAAATCCGCCAGCGGTTGTGGCAATTCCCAATGATACAGCGTTGCGCAGGGTTTCAGCCCATTTTCTAGCATGCTGTCGACGATCCGGTCATAGTAATCCAAACCCTCTTGGTTCGGCGCCCCTCGTCCTTCAGGCAAAACACGCGCCCAACTGGTCGAAAACCGATAGGCGTCAACCCCCCCCTCTTTCATCAACATGTAATCGTTTGCATAGCGATGAAAATGATCGCACGCCAAGTCACCTGTCTCAGACCTCACAACATTACCGGGCGTTGCTGCAAAGCTGTCCCAGTGCGTCTTCCCGGCTCCGCCAAACTGGTGGCCTTCAATCTGATATGACGACGTTGCGGCCCCAAAGATAAAACCTTCGGGAAAGTCGCTGCGTTTAAAGTTCATGTTATCCCCTTTGAGGCGCCGGACCGGTCGATTTTCCAACAATCAAATCCGCTTCCAACCATTCCGTTTTTTTGGTGTCTCCACCTTTTTCAATGACATCGAGCAGCATCTCGGCTGCGCGCCGACCAGCCGCGCGCACAGAGGACCGCGTTGCAGTGAACAGTGGTTCATCAATGCCATTGTTGAGATATCCAAGATCATCGTCATGAGTGATCACCGAGACGTCTTTGCCCATTTTAAGCCCCGCCTCATCAATCGCACGACGCACGCCAATGGCAGTGATCATCGAAGATGTTAGAACGGCCGTTGGTGAGTTCGGCATAGCAAGCATGTCGCGCATGCAATCATGGCCCAGCGCCTCGGTCATCTCACCTTGGAAAAGCAAGCTGGTGTCCAGTTTCTCGCCACGATCTAGAAGAGCAGATTCCAAGGCTCTGCGTCGGCGATAAGCAAAGTCCATGTTCTCTAAACCGTTGATCAAAGCAATACGCGTATGGCCCAAGTCCAAAAGGAAATTGGTCGCCCGCCGAAAGGCTGAGTAGTTATTCACATCAACCCAATTGTAAGGCCGTTCGATATTGGAGGCTCGACCGTGCACGACAAAAGGCAGACCCAACTCCAACAGCAAAGGAATACGAAAGTCATCCATATGCGGACCATGCACGATGACCCCATCCACGGTACCTTTGCGATGCAGATCACGATAGGCTTTTTCCTCATCCGGATCAGGAACAACCGAGAGAACCATATCGTAACCATTTCGCGAGTAAGTTTCCCCAGTTCCCGCGATGAAATCGCCGAAAACGGGGTTTACCATCTCATGTTTGGTCGAAATCGGAATGATGTGGCCAATCGCCATCGACCGACCGGTCGCCAGCCCTTTGGCACGCGTATTAGGGCGATAGTCATGTTGGCGCGCGGCCTCCATGACACGCTCCCGCGTTTTTTGATTCACCTCGGGGTAACCGTTCAGTGCACGACTCACCGTCGTTTGGGACAAACCCAGCAGTTCTGACAGTTGTTTAAGGTTCATCTCTCACCCAAAGCGCTTTCAAATTTTACAAAGACATAAATCAGAGTTTCAAAATCGTCAAAGAAAAATCTCAAAAAACTTAGGAATAGGGATATGTTTATAAGGTTTTTTGAATTGATCATTGACTCTTCGCAGACTCTTTTGACATGTTAGCGCCATCCAAAGCGCTTTGGAAAATTTGAAAGCGCGGAAGCTAGCATGTAATCCTAGGGAGGGATCATTCATGAAAAATCTGATGTTGGCAGTAGCCCCAGCGGCACTGGCGGCCAATCTGGCGATGGCCGATGGACATCTGGCATTTGCGCCAGGCGAAGGGCCATTCAGCTGGGACGCCTATAATGCTTGGTCTGAAGACGCTCCTGACCTGAGCGGCCAGACCGTTACGGTATTTGGCCCATGGCTTGCACCTGAAAACGAATACTTCCAAAACGCGCTTGCATACTTTGAAGCCGCGACAGGCGCGAAAGCGATCTACACGGGTTCAGATTCCTTTGAACAACAGATCGTCATCGATGCAGAAGCAGGATCTGCACCAAACATCGCAGTCTTCCCTCAACCGGGTCTGGCAGCCGTAATGGCATCTAAGGGCCAGCTTTACCCTCTGCCAGAAGGCATGGGCGATTGGGTCGCTAACAACTATGCAGCAGGTCAGTCTTGGGTGGATCTTGGCACCTACGCGGATGCAAACGGCGCTGATCAAGCCTACGGTTTCTTCTACAACGTGAATGTTAAGTCTCTGGTTTGGTACAGCCCTGAAAACTTCGAAGACGCAGGGTATGACGTGCCGGGCTCCATGGAAGAGCTGAAAGCGCTGACCGAACAGATCGTTGCAGACGGTGAAGTGCCATGGTGTATCGGTCTGGGTTCTGGCGCAGCGACTGGCTGGCCGGCAACTGACTGGGTCGAAGACCTGATGCTGCGCACACAGCCGACTGATGTATATGATGCATGGACCACAAACGACATTCCGTTTGACGACCCACGTGTGGTAGCGGCTATCGAAGAGTTCGGCTGGTTCGCCCGTGACGATGCGAAAGTCGCAGGTGGCGCTGGCGCAGTTGGAACAACCGACTTCCGGGATAGTCCTAAAGGCCTCTTCACTTCCCCCCCTCAGTGCTACATGCACCGTCAGGCGTCCTTCGTACCAGCCTTCTTCCCAGAAGATGTTGAATTTGGCGTCGATACCGACTTCTTCTACATGCCGTCTTATAAAAGCAAAGACCTAGGCAATCCTGTTCTCGGTGGCGGTACCTTGATGGCTATCACTGATCCGTCTGATGCGACCTCAGCCCTGATGGACTTCTTCAAACAGCCTCTCGCGCACGAAATTATGATGGCACAGACCGGCTTCCTGACACCCCATAACGGTGTGAACCTGGACGCTTACAAAGACGACACCCTGCGTGGACTTGGTGAAATCCTTCTGGGCGCGACAACATTCCGCTTTGACGGCTCTGATCTGATGCCAGGTGGTGTTGGTGCCGGTAGCTTCTGGACCGGTATGGTGGATTATTCTGCGGGCACAAAAACCGCTGCAGAAACCGCGACTGCAATCCAAGAAAGCTGGGATGCTTTGAGGTAACCCTTCCACCAAACCAGCGCGCATCCGTGCGCTGCTTGTCGTGCGACCCGACCTTCGCGTTGGGTCGCACACCCCAAGGCCGCATAGGCTGAACCCCTTCGAGAGGCACCTCCATGCATCCAGCAATTCTGGGCATTCTGACCATCGCCCTCGGCGTTGGCGTCTGTATCGGCTACTTTTTCCTATCGAACTTGTTCTTGGACAAAGTGCTATTCCCGCCACGCGGACCGAACGCAGGGCGCAATATCAACCGCGCCAATCTGATCCGCCCTTGGCTCTTTCTGGCCCCAGCGCTTTTCGTGTTGGGCCTGTATCTCGCCTACCCCGTTTTCGCCACCTTATGGCTGTCCGTGACAGAGCGCACGCCAAGCGGCAACGTTTGGGTTGGCTTTGAAAACTACGCCCAAATGCTGGGCGAAGACAAATTCTGGGAAGCCATGCGCAATAACTTGCTTTGGCTGATTGTGGTGCCCGCAGCATCCACTGGATTTGGCCTTTTGGCTGCGCAGCTGACCGATCGGATAGGTTGGGGAAATATAGCCAAGTCATTGATATTTATGCCCATGGCCATCTCATTTGTAGGTGCCGCGGTGATCTGGAAACTGATTTATGACACTCGCCCTGAAGGCTCCGACCAAATTGGCTTGCTCAATGCAATTTACCTCTTTCTTGGAGGCGACGCGCCTCAGACGTGGTTAACGCTGCCCTTCTGGAACAACTTCTTTCTCATGGCGGTTCTGATTTGGATCCAAACCGGTTTCGCAATGGTGATCCTGTCTGCTGCCCTACGCGGCATCCCTGAAGAAACCGTTGAAGCCGCCATTGTCGATGGCGCAAACCCGTTCCAGGTTTTCTTTAAAATCAAAGTTCCGCAGATCATGGGCACAATCGTAGTGGTTTGGACCACGATCACCATCATCGTCCTCAAGGTCTTTGACATCGTATTCGCGATGACCAACGGCCAATGGGAGACACAGGTTCTTGCCAATTACATGTACGACAAAATGTTCCGCGCCAATGACTGGGGCGTAGGATCGGCCAGCGCCATGATCATCATGCTGCTTGTAACCCCGATCCTTGTTTGGAACATCCGCAATGCCCGCAAGGAGATGCGCTAATGAACAATATAGCAGGCACAAAGTCCTCCTTAACCTGGGCGGTACACATCTCTGTTGCTGTGCTGGTCATCGCATGGCTACTACCCACGGTCGGACTTTTCGTTTCGTCCTTCCGTACCGCTGATCAGATCGCGACCAGCGGCTGGTGGAAGTCGTTATTTGCGCAAGAACAAACCATAGCGCAGCGCGCGGCAGCACCGGGCACGCAGGTTCAAATCGATGGGCTATACGTCATCGAAGGGCAAATTTTTGAAGGTGATGAGCGCCCAGACATTAAAACTTGGGGCATTTCATCCCGCGCCGTAGATGCCTTCGTTCCGGGTGACGTCGCAGAAATGCGCCGGGGCGGCACTGTCACACTGAACGCAGATGGCACTTACCGCATGGAAAACACCGAGGAATTTGGTGGCAGCCGCGGACAGCGCATTTTCATTACTGGCGAGGTCCCGCCTGAGTTCACTTTTGACAACTACTACACCGTGGTTTTTGACCCGAACAATATCGACGGTATGGCAAAAGCCTTTATCAACACGCTAACGGTCACCATCCCAGCGACCATCATCCCGATCCTAGTCGCCGCCTTTGCTGCCTATGCACTGGCATGGATGGATTTTCCGGGCCGTGCGCTGTTGATTGCAGCTGTGGTGGGCCTTCTGGTGGTGCCGCTTCAGCTGGCGCTAATCCCTCTACTGAAACTGCACAATGAAATTGGCATCGGCAAAGGCTATATAGGTGTCTGGCTTGCCCACACCGGATTTGGTATGCCCATGGCGATTTACCTTTTGCGCAACTACATGGTCGGCCTGCCGCGCGACATCATCGAAAACGCACGCGTGGATGGCGCCACTGAATTCCAGATCTTTATTAAGATTATCTTACCTCTCAGCTTCCCTGCACTCGCAAGCTTTGCCATCTTCCAGTTCCTCTGGACGTGGAATGACCTGCTTGTCTCGCTTGTGTTCCTGATCGATTCAACCGGTGAAACCACCGTGATGACCAAGCAGATTATCGAGCTTCTCGGCACCCGAGGTGGCAACTGGGAAATCCTCGCAACGGCGGCCTTTGTCTCGATTATCGTACCGCTGATCGTCTTCTTCGCAATGCAGAAATACCTGGTGCGCGGCATGCTCGCCGGCTCCGTAAAATAACAAGGTTAGAGAATGAATATCATGACCAATGTGTCCAACATTGCATCCCTGAAAGCCGACGCCAACTGGTGGCGCGGAGCGGTAATTTACCAAATCTATCCGCGCAGTTTTCAGGACAGTAATGGCGATGGCGTCGGCGATCTGAAAGGCATCACAGAGCGCCTACCCCATGTGGCAAGCCTTGGCGTAGACGCCATCTGGATTTCGCCTTTCTTCACCTCTCCGATGAAAGACTTCGGCTATGACGTCAGCGATTACTGCGATGTCGACCCGATGTTTGGAACACTCGCTGACTTTGACGCGCTAGTCGCGCGCGCGCATAAGTTGGGCCTACGGGTGATGATTGACCTTGTGCTAAGCCACACAAGTGATCAGCATCCATGGTTCGGAGAAAGCCGCGTTTCCAAGGACAATGCCAAATCTGATTGGTACGTATGGGCCGATGCAAAGGCAGATGGGAACCCGCCAAACAATTGGCTGTCGATTTTTGGTGGCCCTGCATGGCAATGGGACGGACGTCGTCAGCAGTACTATCTGCACAACTTCCTGGCCTCACAGCCCGATCTGAACTTCCACTGTCCAGATGTGCAAAATGCGCTACTCGACGTCGCAAGCTTCTGGCTGGAGCGAGGTGTGAACGGTTTCCGCCTGGATACAATCAACTTCTACGTCCATGATGCGCGGCTGCGCAGCAATCCTCCTCTCGCGGAAGAGGATCGCAATTCCACCATCGCGCCACAGGTAAACCCTTATAACCACCAAGAGCACCTTTACGACAAAAACCAACCCGAGAACCTCGCGTTTCTGCGCAAGCTGCGCGCGGTCATGGATCCATACGGCGCGGCGGCTGTCGGCGAAGTTGGCGATGCGCAGCGTGGCTTAGAAATTCTTGGCGAATACACTGCGGGCGATGACCTTACGCAGATGTGCTATGCTTTCGAATTTCTCGCCAACAACCGGCCAACAGCCACTGAAATCGCTGAAGTTTTGAATAAGGTGGATGAAGTGGCGGCGGATGGCTGGGCTTGTTGGGCTTTCTCAAACCATGATGTGCAGCGCCATGCATCCCGTTGGGAACTTAACGAAGACGGCCTAAAAATAATGATCACCTTGATGATGTGTCTGCGCGGGTCAGCGTGCATTTATCAAGGTGAAGAACTTGGCCTACCAGAAGCAGACGTCGCCTATGAAGATCTACAAGATCCATACGGGATTGAGTTCTGGCCCGAGTTCAAAGGACGTGACGGTTGCCGCACTCCGATGGTTTGGGAAAAGTCCAACGACACTGCAGGCTTCACTCAGTCCCAGCCCTGGTTACCGGTGAGCCCAGAGCATCTAAGCAACGCCGTTGCCAATCAGGAAGAAGACCCGGCATCACTGCTGCACTTCTACCGCCGCGCGATTGCTTTGCGCCAAGCACATGTCACGCTACGCAAGGGTGCTCACACGCCGCCGAAGGCGACGGGGAATGTGCTGACATTTGTGCGCCACGAAGGAGGCGCTCAGGTTTTCTGCGCATTCAATCTGAGCGACACACCTGCTGAGATTTCACTGCCAGATGGCAATTGGACATCGATTGCACAGGACCTCAACGGCGCAGCGGTAGCAAACAGTCAAGCCACGCTTGAAGCTTGGCAACCGTTGATCGCAAAGAAGAACTAGGGAGGACAGCATGGCTGGTTTAAAACTCACAAATGTCGAGAAAACCTATGGTGACTCGATCAATGTCCTTCAGGGCATCAACCTTGATATCGAGCCCGGCGAGCTCATTGTCTTTGTCGGCCCATCAGGCTGTGGCAAATCCACTTTGCTGCGCATGATTGCAGGTCTTGAACAGATCACTGGTGGCTCACTTGAAATCGATGGGCAGTATGTCAACGACATGCCGCCAGCCCAACGTGGGATCGCCATGGTGTTCCAGTCTTACGCGCTTTATCCACACATGACGGTGCGCGATAATATGGCCTTTGCTCTGAAGCTGGCTAAGAAGTCTGCGGCTGAAATCGATGAGGCCGTTACAAAAGCTGCGAAAGTCCTGCAGCTTGAAGAATATCTTGATCGCTTGCCAAAAGCGCTGTCAGGTGGTCAACGTCAGCGTGTTGCCATTGGCCGTGCGATTGTACGTGATCCAAAGGTCTATCTCTTTGACGAACCGCTTTCCAACCTAGATGCGGCTCTACGCGTGGCCACTCGGATTGAGATCGCACAGTTGAAAGAGGCAATGCCCGACTCAACGATGATCTACGTCACCCACGACCAGGTCGAGGCAATGACTTTGGCAAGCCGTATCGTGGTGCTGGCCAATAAAGGCATAGCACAAGTTGGTACGCCGCTTGATCTTTATGAACGCCCTGAAAACGAGTTTGTGGCACAGTTCATCGGCTCTCCTTCGATGAACTTGTTGGCCGGTGAAATCGTCGAAACCGGTGAGGTCACGACCGTGAAAACCGATGATGGCAATGGGACGTTTCAGGCCAACATTCCAACCTTGCCGGAAGATAAAGGTCGCAAGGTTAACGTCGGCATTCGTCCAGAAGACTTGGTTGCCACCGATGGTGAAAACTACGCCTTCAAAGATACGGTTACGATTGTCGAAGCCCTTGGCGAAGTCACGCAGCTCTATTTTGAAGCTCCAAGCTCTAGTCAGCAGACCGATACAGTGATTGCAAAACTGCCGGGCATTCATCGGGATTTACGTGGCAAAGAGCTGACCCTGACAGCGGAGCCATCTAAGGTGCATCTGTTCAGCAATGGGCAGTCGCTGCTTTATAGGTGATCCCACTTGAAATCTGATTTCAAATTACCCTGCCCTATGAGGCAGGGTTTTTTGCACCCCTCACTCTTATCCGACAAATAAAATCGGGAATTGACATATCCGACTCATTTAGTCAGATTAATGTCATTGGCGAGAGGAAACCCAAATGAACATGCAAACCACAATTTCAGAACCTTATTCCAGCATCCCGATTTTGGATGCCAATCAAATCACCGGTAACGATGGTCTGGCGCGAATTGTGTTGAACGAACAGGTCTACACATTGCGGATTACACGGGCCGGGAAATTGATCCTGACCAAATAACGAAAAGGGCGGCCACATGGGCCGCCCTTTCGCAATTCATATGATCATTCAGATCAGATTTTACCCTTCCAAGGGATCAGCCAGTTTTCCAAAGCACGCATGCCAACTTCGATGGCAAAGCCGATCACACCGATCACGATGATACCAACGATGATGATGTCGGTCAGCTGGAACTTAGACGCGGTCACGATCATCTTGCCGAGACCCACGTTCGCCGCAACCAATTCGGCCGCAACAACAGTACCCCAACAAACACCCATCGCAACGCGAGCGCCTGTGAAGATGTCAGGCAGTGAGTTTGGAACAATGACCTTAGACAGGATCTGCCATTTGGACGCGCCCAGCGAGTAGGCCGCGTGGACTTTGGAGATCGCAACACCGGACACACCCGATCGTGCCGCAATAATCATGATCCACAAGGCTGCCAGGAACAGCAAGACGATCTTACCGGTCTCACCAATGCCGAACCAAATAATGATCAGCGGGATCAGTGCTAGAGGTGGAATTGGACGCATGAATTCGACAATTGGATCGAACCAACCGCGCGCCCATCCAGTCAAACCCATGGCATATCCAATCGGAACCCCGATCAGTGCACCAAGAAGGAAGCCCAGAAGAACACGTTGAAGCGAATAACGTGTGTGCTCTATCAAAGTATAACCCTGATACCCTTCTTTATTCAGCCAAATAAAGCGCTGAAATACGACTTCAGGGGCAGGCAGATACAAACGCGCCATCCGGAAACCTGTTGCTGGCGCAAAGGTTGGAGTGCCCTTGTCAGTCAAACCCAGCGTGCCTTCGTCCACTGTGATCTTATCACCCGGCATAATAGGCTGACCATTGATCGCAACGATTGTAGAACCGTCTTTCTTAGAGACTTCGTCATTTTGCCAGACATTCACGACCTTGAAGCCGTAACGCGCAACTGTCAGCGTGTCATTCTTTGCAAAGCCGTCACCTGGTTCGACCTCTGCCGCGGAAGGTTCGCGACCGGGGTTTCCATTTTCATCCACGGTTTGCTGAATGTCTTCGCGATACACACGCACGCTTACAGTAGCGTCATCCTTAGTGCCATCTTCAAGCTGAGCCGTGTAGGTAAACGTCATATCGCCAGAAAACGGACCCGGGAACTTCGGCAGTGGGATTGCCGAGTTAGTGAAGGCAACCCAAAGCCAGAAGACAGTGATCACCGAAACAACCGACGCAACGCGGTTGGCTGTAATCGCGCTTTCATCCCCGAACGTTACGGTTTTTAGCTTGTTAAAGCCCTTCTTCTCAAAAGCGCTTTTGAAAATCCGTTTCGCAATCACAAAGGATCCGAAAAAGGCCGCTACATAGAGGGCAAGTACGAGTAAACCGGTCATGCGCTTTCCTCCGTCCGGCCCATGATTTCTTCTTCCATGTTCCAGATCATTTCCAAGATTTCCTCACGCGTGCTAGCGTAATCCTTGTGTTTTTTCACTTCGCGCAAATCATTGCCAACACCAAGATCGGCAAATGGCAGACGATATTCTTTATGAACCCGACCAGGTCGTGGAGCCATAACCAACAGGCGCTCACCTAGCAGCAGAGCTTCTTCCACGGAGTGCGTGATCAAAATGATCGTCTTGCCGGTGTCTTTCCAAAGATCAAGAACAAGGCTTTGCATTTTTTCACGGGTCAAAGCATCAAGCGCACCCAAAGGTTCATCCATCAAAATGACGTCGGGGTCATTCGCCAGGCAACGCGCCAGCGCGACACGCTGCTGCATACCACCTGACAACTCGTAGATTGCCTTTTCTTTGAAGTCCTGCAGGCCAACGACCTCAAGCAGGTGTTCAACTTTTTCTTTGCTTTCAGCGCGACTCACCCCCTTCATGTCAGGGCCGAAAGACACGTTGTCGCGCACGTTCATCCATTCGAACAATGCGCCCTGCTGAAAGACCATGCCGCGTTCAGGTCCTGGACCTGTCGCCACTTTATCATCCAGCTTAATTTGCCCTTCCGTCGGGGCCAAGAAACCAGCAACGATATTGAGCAACGTTGTCTTACCACAGCCTGATGGGCCGAGTACGCTCATGAGTTCGCCGGATTTGATATCCAGCGTGACATTCTGCAATGCTTGAACATGACCGCCATTTGGCAGATCAAAACGCATAGAGATGTTATCGATTAATAATTCAGACACCCGAATTCCTTCCCCGAAAGGTGTGCCGCCCAGCTTGCCGGGCGGCATAGAAGCGGGGCGCTGGGTTGCGCCCCATTAAAGGGTGATTATTGAGCCGCAGTCAGCGGATCAGCGTTCACATTGTCAGCGTAAGAAGCCTTTGCAGCATCGATAGAACCTGATGCGACAAACACGTCTGCTACACCTTTCATGAAGTTGGCTGCATTGCCACCCAACCAAGCTTGGCTCAACTGAGCTTCAACTGTTGGGAACTCAAATGTTGACAGCGTAGCGGCTGCATCATCTTCGCTCATACCTGCGTCTTTCGCGATGATTGGCAGCATTTTCGCGCGGTTAGCTTCGTCTGCCCACATCGCGTTTGCTTTAGCAGTCACTGCAAGGAACGCAGCGGCTTGATCGCTGTTTTCCGCGACATAAGCAGTTGGCGCAGTTGTTGCGTCAAATACCAGAATGCCCAGAGCAGTCTTTTCTGCGCCAGTCAAAAGCACGTTGCCGGAGTCGAACATACGACGAAGCGCGCCGCCCCAACCACATGCCATGTCGATAGCGCCTTGGCTCAATGCGGCTTCGCCCTCTGCCGGCGCCATGTCAACGATTTCAAGGCTATCCAGTGAAACGCCGAAGTGCTCCATTTGCTTCAGGAAGCCGTAGTGCGCCGCGGTACCCAATGGCACGGCAACTTTTTTACCCGCAAGCTCGCCTGCGCTGTCTTTGTCGATCTCAAGGTCTGCACGTACAACACAGTTGTCGTTGTCCGCATAAGATACAGCTACGTCCAGTACTTGAATGTCCTGACCAGCAGATGCGGCCACAACGAATGGCGGAATACCTTGGCTAACGGAAAGCTGAACATCGCCTGCTGCCATCGCGGCACTCATTGCAGTACCTGTGTCAAAGGACACCCAGTTGACTTTCGCGCCGAGCGCTTCGTCATACATGCCGGTTTCCTTGGCGTATTGGAAAGGCATTGGCCATTCCAGGAAGTACGCCACGGTGATTTCCTCAGCCATCGCAGCCTGCGCACCTGTGAGCATCGCAACAGAGGTCGCCAAAGCAGCGAATTTGGATTTGAAAGTCATCTTCATATTTCTCCCGTGTGATTGGACCGCTCCCAAAGAGCGGTCGTAGAATCTAGGTGGCCTTATGCTTGGCCTGAATCTCTAGAATTAAGAGTTTTCACTCCCAACACCCTAATCCGACCGGAAAATGCGTTTCCGATCAACGTTTTTTTCAGCCAAAATGAGAAAAAATGCAAAATTGAAAATTGGCGTCAAATTTCGAATCATGAATAAATCGCCTGTATTTTCATTGCGTTACCTTCAAACTTACACTAAAAACACTCGGTCAAAATTCAAAACTGGACTTAAGTACAGTATTCACTGGCCCTATTCCCACCGCCCAGATTCCAAGCAAACTGCTGCAATCAAACGATCAGAGTCTCTGGTCTCGTTTTTCTTGTATTTCGCTCTCTGAGCCCGAATCCGAAGGTGTTAAAATGGACGGCACATTCAAAGACAACGACCTTTCTAAAGTCGTCGCAGCCGACAAAGCAAACGTCTGGCACCACCTGAGCCAGCACAAACCATATGAAACCAGCGATCCTCGCATCATTGTCGAAGGCAAAGGCATGCGCGTCTGGGATCAAAACGGCAAAGAGTTTATCGACGCGGTTTCAGGCGGTGTTTGGACCGTAAACGTAGGCTATGGCCGCGAAGAGATCTGCGATGCAGTCCGTGACCAGCTCATGAAACTTTGCTACTTCGCGCAAACAGCGGGTTCGATTCCAGCAGCACTGTTCGCAGAAAAGCTGATCGAGAAAATGCCTGGCATGTCTCGGGTGTATTACACCAACTCCGGTTCTGACGCGAACGAGAAGGTCTTTAAGATCGTACGTCAGATTTCTCACCAGAAATACGGCGGTAAAAAGAACAAAATCCTATATCGTGATCGTGACTATCACGGCTCAACAATTGCAGCGATGTCTGCAACTGGCCAACACGAACGTATTGCGGATTACGGTCCATTCGTTCCAGGCTTCGTCAAAGTTCCACATTGCTTGGAGTACCGGAAACATGAACTCGGCATGGAAGATCTTTCCGGTGCTGAATTCGGTCGCGCAGCCGCTGATCAGATCGAAAAAGTCATTCTGGAAGAAGGCCCAGAAACTGTTGGTCTACTATGCCTTGAGCCAATCACTGCTGGCGGTGGCGTGATCGAGGCTCCAGAAGGTTACTGGGAACGTGTTCGCGAAATCTGCGACAAGTACGAAGTCCTGCTTCACATCGATGAAGTCGTTTGTGGCGTTGGTCGCACAGGGACATGGTTTGGCTATCAGCACTTCGGCATCGAGCCTGATTTCGTCACCATGGCAAAAGGTGTTGCTTCTGGTTACGCCGCGATCGCCTGCATGGTCACCACCGAGAAAGTCTTTGATAAATTCAAAGAGGACCCAACCGATAAGATGAGCTTCTTCCGAGACATCTCCACCTTTGGTGGGTGTACTGCGGGTCCAGCAGCAGCGCTGGCAAACATGCAGATCATCGAAGACGAGAATCTCTTGGAAAACACCACGAAAATGGGCGAGCGTATGCGGGCCAACTTCCTGAAGCTTCAGGAAAAGCACGCTGTTATCGGTGACGTACGTGGGCGCGGTCTATTCCAGGGTGTTGAGCTGGTTCAGGATCGTGAAACAAAAGAACCGGTCGATGAAAAGCTTGCTCAGGCGGTTGTCGCGGATTGTGGCGCGCAAGGCGTGATCATTGGTGTCACCAACCGCTCGCTGCCAGGTCGCAACAACACCCTATGCTTCAGCCCTGCACTGATCGCAACCGAAGCGGATATCGATGCGATTTGTGACGCAGTCGACAACGCTCTGACGAAAGTCTTCGGCTAAACCACCATGAGCCCGCGCAAATTCTGCGCGGGCTTTATTTATGTTTGGAATATCCTCATGTGGCCTAGCCCTCGGAAACTCTGCGGTACGCGCCTGACGCTTTTGCCGCTGTCGCATGCACATGCCGCACAACTGGCGCAGGCCACCAAAATTACGGCTCACATGCCTGAAGGATGTCGCTTGCCCGTACGCCACGACATGCAGGGAGAAATTTCTTATCTGCTTGAACGTCAAGCGGATGGGTTGGGCCTGAGTTATGCCATCCAAACCTCAGATTCTCGCTTGATCGGCTGGATCAGCTTTTCATCGATCGATCGCGCTAACAAACGGCTTGAAATTGGTAACATTTGGCTGGCTTCCAAGGACATGGAATTGTTCATCGAAATGATGACAATGTTGATGACATTTGGGTTCGAAGTCGCGGGCGCCAACACCATCCAATTGCGCAGCCTGGCGGACAACTCATCACATCGTATGCTGCTTGCAGGTCTAGGTGCAAATTTGGACGGGGTCCTACGAGGCGATATCGTTGCTAAAGATGGCTCTGCAAAAGATGTGGCGGTATATTCTATTCTAAACACCGAATGGTCCACAAAAAGCGATACCTTGCTTGCGCGACTAAACTGATACTGTGCTATAGAATTCAGCGACATAAGAGGGCTGAAAGCCACAAATTGTCACACGGATTGTAAAATCCATCAAATACAACAAAAATGAATTCACCTCTGGCTAAGGCCAGAGTGCTCCCGAAATCAGTCCAGGCGGAAGGACACACATGTCCATCTCTGTTGATACATTCTTTCTTAACCCTCAATTTCAGGGCACGTTGCAGTCGCAAATTCAGCAAATGATTGCTGAAGGGATACTGTCGGGACGCTTCCGGCAAGGAGAGAAGCTGCCCTCGACTCGCAAGCTTGCGCAGCACCTTGGCGTGAGCCGGATTACCGTGACGCTGGCCTACACTGAACTTTTGGCAAATGACTATCTGTCTTCGCGTGGTCGATCCGGGTATTTCGTTTCTGAAAACGCACCCGAGCCCCCCCCATTTGAAGCTGTGCGTCAGCGGGGTGACACGGTGGATTGGAACCGTGCCATTGGGCGTCGCTACACTGGGGGAGATACGCCGCGCAAACCTGTCGATTGGGCGCGGTATCGATATCCATTTGTTTACGGGCAAACGGATGCCAGTCTCTTTGACCACGCCAATTGGCGGCTCTGTGCAATTCAAGCCCTTGGGCAAAAAGACTTCTCAGCGCTGACCACAGATTACTGCGATTTAGAAGACGAACGCCTGGTAGAATTCATTGTGCGCCACACCCTACCAAGGCGCGGAATCGTTGCTCGCCCGGAAGAAGTGTTGATTACAGTCGGCGCGCAAAACGCGCTTTGGCTCACCGCACAAGTCCTACTAACGCAACGACGGACTGCAGCGATCGAAGATCCTTGTTACCACGCATTGCGGGATATTCTGACCCAATCCAGGTGCCACCTCGCCCCGTTGCCCGTAGATCGTGATGGCCTACCGCCCCATGCTATCCCACCGGAAACAGACGTTATTTTCACAACGCCAAGCCATCAATGTCCAACGACAGCCACAATGCCCATGGCGCGGCGTGAGGCGCTTTTAAACCGCGCGCGTGAACTCGACGCATTGATTGTCGAAGATGACTATGAATTCGAAATGTCATTCTTGAACCCGCCTTCTCCTGCGTTGAAGTCGATGGATAAAGATGGCCGTGTGATCTACGTCGGCAGCTTTTCAAAGTCGATTTTTCCAGGCTTACGACTGGGATACCTCGTGGGCGCTGAGAGTTTTATTCGCGAAGCGCGCGCATTGCGCGCATCAGTGCTGCGCCATCCCCCGGGTCATACCATGCGTACCGCTGCTTACTTCTTATCACTTGGCCACTACGACGCATCGATTCGTCGGCTAAGAATCGCACTTAAGGAGCGGCGCGAGGCAATGCATGAGGCGATTGATAGGTCTGGATTAACAATTGCAGGGCAAGGGGCGCATGGTGGCAGCTCATTTTGGATGCGCGCACCAGACGGCGTCGACACCAATAAACTTGCGGAACGGCTTATGCCAAAAGGTGTGCTGATCGAACCTGGGCACACATTCTTTTACGGTCAGAACCGCGCAAGGGAGTTCTACCGCCTTGCATATTCTTCCATACCACATGACCGAATTTCGCAAGGAATCCAGATCATTGCGGAAACCCTACATGACTAGGCGCATTCTGTGCCTCGGTCTGGACTTATACTGTCATTAGGGTCTCTGTCGCTCAATTTGGCGAAATATTATTTCTCGCAAGATTGTTTGACTTTTGAGACTAAAAGTGTCATTTATTCTCAAAAATAACAAAATGCATGCCTGCGCGGGGAATCGGAGGAATACCTGTATGCGTTACAACTGGACTTATTCCGGACGATATTTGGGGCTACTGGCCCTATCCCGCACACCCTAATCTAACCCAGCCCGAGCTTTGCTCGACCATTTCTCATTCTCAGGAGATGAACCCATGAAAATGACCACCGAAGAAGCCTTTGTAAAAGTGCTTCAGATGCATGGCATCGATAATGCTTTCGGCATTATTGGCTCTGCGATGATGCCAATTTCCGACCTGTTCCCAGCGGCTGGTATCAAGTTCTTTGACTGCGCACACGAGTGCAACGCAGGTATGATGGCGGACGGTTACACCCGTGCGACCGGTAAAATGTCTATGATGGTCGCGCAAAACGGCCCAGGCATCACCTCTTTGGTTACACCAATCAAAACAGCATACTGGAACCACACTCCACTGCTGATCGTAACCCCACAGGCTGCGAACAAAACAATTGGCCAAGGTGGCTTCCAAGAAGTAGAGCAAATGGCGCTGCTGGAAGATATGGTTGCTTACCAAGAAGAAGTTCGTGACCCATCCCGTATGGCCGAAACTCTGAACCGCGTTATCCTGCAAGCGAAACGCGCGTCTGCACCTGCACAAATCAACATCCCACGTGATTTCTGGACACAGGTAATCGACATTGAGCTACCAGCGATCGTGGAATTTGAACGCCCACAGGGTGGCGACGAAGCTGTTGCCAAAGCAGCTGAACTACTGTCTTCCGCGAAATTCCCAGTGATCCTGAACGGCGCAGGCGTTGTTCTGGGTGGCGCAATCGAAGATTCCGCTGCACTCGCTGAGCGTCTGACTGCGCCAGTATGTGTTGGCTACCAGCACAATGATGCGTTCCCAGGCTCTCACCCACTGTTTGCTGGCCCTCTGGGCTACAACGGTTCTAAAGCCGGCATGGAACTGATCGCGAAAGCGGACGTTGTTCTTGCGCTGGGTACACGTTTGAACCCATTCTCCACTTTGCCAGGTTACGGCATCGACTACTGGCCACGTGACGCGAAGATCATCCAGGTTGACATCAACCCTGATCGTATCGGCCTGACCAAGCCAGTAACTGTTGGTATCGTTGGCGACGCGAAAAAAGTTGCTCAAGGCATCTTGGCGCGTTTGGGTGACAATGCTGGTGACGAAGGTCGCGAAGCACGCAAGAACACCATCGCAGACGCAAAATCCACTTGGGCCCAGCAGCTGACGTCCATGGACCACGAAGACGACGATCCGGGCACAACTTGGAACGAACGTGCACGTGATCGCGAACCTGGCAAAATGTCCCCACGTATGGCATGGCGCGCAATCCAAGCAGCACTACCGAAAGAAGCGATTATCTCTTCTGACATCGGCAACAACTGTGCGATCGGTAACGCATACCCATCTTTCGAAGATGGCCGTAAGTACCTCGCACCTGGCCTGTTCGGTCCATGTGGCTACGGTTTCCCTGCGATTTGTGGCGCGAAAGTTGGTTGCCCAGATACGCCTGTTGTTGGCTTCGCTGGTGACGGCGCATTCGGTATCTCTATGAACGAGATGGTGTCTGTGAACCGTGACGACTGGCCACCAATCACAATGGTTATCTTCCGCAACTTCCAGTGGGGTGCTGAAAAACGTAACACTACACTTTGGTTCAAAGACAACTTCGTGGGTACAGAACTGTCCCAAGAAGTGTCTTACGCCGGAATCGCGAAAGCCTGTGGCGTCCACGGTGTTGCAGTCACGTCCATGGAAGAGCTGACTTCTGAGCTGGACAAAGCGGTTAAGCGTCAGATGAATGAAAAAGAAACTACATTCATCGAAATCCTGTTGAACCAAGAACTTGGTGAGCCATTCCGTCGCGACGCGATGAAGCCACCTGTTCAAGTTGCGGGTATCAACCGCGACGACATGCAGGCTCAATAATCGGATTACGAGAGGACGGATCCAATGACTTTACTCCCTCAGGAGCTCCTTAAATCTAAGGCTCCGTCCACTCGCCCGGTTATTTCCTTATGTGAAGGCAGTGATCCCCGCATCGTCGCGGGGGCGCTTGCCGCCAATCAGGCCGATTTGGCCAATGTTATTCTCGTAGGAGACGCCAACGCTGTCCGTGCCGAGCTAACTGCTCAAGGCGCGTCTGAATGCGAAGGCGTTCAAGTCCACGACCCGCTGACGTCCGAACTGACCGCATCCTTTGCAGCCGAGTACCACAATCTGCGCAAGCACAAAGGTGTAGACGAAGCCAAGGCACTGGCCACAGTTCAAAGCCCTGCCGTTTATGCCGCGATGCTCGTACGTTTGGGTCATGCCACAGGCACTCTTGGCGGTGCTGTTCTGACCACCGGCGAAATTGTTCGCAGTGCTATTCAGGTGATTGGCGTTGATAAAAACGCTGCAATGGTCTCAAGCTTTTTCTTGATGTACCCGCCTGAATCCGCCACCGAAGGTGCACGGGCAATGCTGTATTCCGATTGTGGCCTGGTGATTGATCCATCCGCGCAAGAGCTGTCTGAAATCGCCAAGGCTTCTGCAAAATCATGCAAGGCCCTATTGGAAACGGCCCCAAAGATTGCTTTCCTCAGCTTCTCAACCATGGGCAGCGCACGCCACGCGGCTGTATCCAAAGTGTCTGAGGGCCTAGCCTTGTTTAAAGAAGCCGTACCAGATCTGGAAGCAGATGGCGAATTGCAGTTTGATGCAGCCTTTGTACCGTCAGTTGGCGAACGCAAAGCTCCAGAGTCTGCAGTGGCGGGCCATGCCAACGTCATGATTTTCCCAAACCTTGATGCCGGTAACATTGGCTACAAGATCACTCAACGATTGGGTGGCTATATGGCCATTGGTCCTGTGATGCAGGGTTTGGCAAAGCCAGCAAATGATCTCTCACGTGGTTGTTCTGCAGAAGACGTCACCCAGATGATCGCTGTTACAGCTTTGCAGGCGCTCGACAGCTAACGATTTTCTCATTCTGGGAAACGCGCAACAATAAAAAAGGATCCCTTCCTCGCAATGAACGCCTCAATCTCATCAAGCTCCCAGCTCATTGCCAGGATTAAAGAACAGGCACGCACCCTATTTCCGGGTGTGATTGTCGCTATTATGGTCGCCGTTGCGGCCAAATTTATGTCCGAACACTATGCAACTCCGGCAATGCTCTTGGCATTGCTGCTGGGCATCGCGGTGAGCTTTCTTTCTGAAGAAGGCAAAGCGGTTGCAGGCATTGGTTTCTCTGCCCGCACGCTACTTCGACTAGGTGTTGCGCTGCTTGGCGTTCGAATTTCCATTGATCTTATGGCTGGGCTTGGGCTTGAGCTGATCCTATTGGTGATCGCGGGCGTCCTTGCAACGATCGCATTTGGGTTCGCCTTTGGACGCTTCTTCGGCCACAAATGGCGCTTCTCTTTTCTGACAGCTGGATCCGTTGCGATCTGTGGTGCCTCCGCAGCGATGGCGATCATCGCCATCTTACCCAAAGACGAGCGTTCTGAAGAACGACTGATTTTCACGGTTATGGGCGTCACTGTTCTATCGACAATTGCCATGATCGCCTATCCGGTGCTCGTGAACTGGCTCGAACTGACCGAACTTCAAAGCGGTGTCTTCCTTGGGGGCACGATCCACGATGTCGCTCAGGTTGTGGGCGCAGGCTTTTCGATTTCTGAATATACTGGCGACACAGCAACTTTGGTTAAGCTGATCCGTGTGGCCATGCTGGCCCCGATTGTATTGGTTGCTTCGCTTTTGATCCGCAACTATGCCGAACTGCCAGAAGACGGAAAGCGCCCCCCAATTTTGCCGATGTTTGTGGTTGGCTTTTTGGTGCTCGCCGCTCTGAACTCATTCCACCTCATTCCAGTCTTCGTCGCTGATTTCCTCAGTGACGCTTCGCGCTGGCTCCTGCTGATCGCGATCGCCGCGGTGGGCATGAAAACGAACCTTAAGCAGATTCTCTCCGTCGGCGGTGCGGCCATCGCGCTGATCGTACTTGAGACGGTCTTTATCGCCGCATTCATCCTCGCAGGGATCAAACTGCTGACATAACGCCAAACCAGAACAGGGAAGCCAGATGACATTCCAGCAACCTAAGATCGATACCTCACCGAAGGTCTCGGACGAGATCAGGAAAACCACCTGTTACATGTGTGCCTGCCGTTGCGGCATCAACGTGCACATGAAAGACGGCAAAGTCGCCTATATCGAAGGCAACCGAGACCACCCTGTGAACCAGGGTGTTCTTTGCGCGAAAGGTTCGGCGGGTATTATGCAGGTCAACGCCCCATCGCGCCTGAAAGCGCCAATGAAACGCGTAGGCCCACGTGGCTCTGGCGAATTTGAAGAAATAAGCTGGGATGAAGCGCTGGACATCGCAGTCTCCCGTCTGAAACCTCTGCGCGACAACAACCCTGAGAAGCTGGCGTTTTTTACAGGCCGTGATCAATCCCAATCCTTCACCGGTTTCTGGGCGCAAAACTTCGGCACGCCAAACTTTGCAGCACACGGCGGCTTCTGCTCTGTGAACATGGCCGCAGGCGGTATCTACACTATGGGCGGCGCTTTCTGGGAGTTTGGCCAGCCAGACTGGGATCGCGCGAAGCTATTCATGATCTTCGGTGTTGCCGAAGACCACGATTCTAACCCAATCAAAATGGGTATCAGCAAAATCAAAGGCCGCGGCGGCAAAGTCATCGGCGTGAACCCTGTGCGCTCTGGCTATAACGCTGTGGCAGACGAATGGGTTGGCATTACACCAGGCACCGATGGTCTATTTATCTTATCGCTTGTGCATGAGCTGATGAAAGCGGGCAAAATCGATCTGGAATACCTCGCACAATACACCAATGCGCCGGCGCTAATCGATCCAGACACGGGCCTTTTGCTGCGCAACGCAGATGACAAAGTCATGGTTATCGACAGCGTCACCGGTGATCTGGTGCCGTTTGACCAGAAGGGCGCGCGTCCAAACCTTGGCGCGACCCATGAGGCTGACGGTAAGACCTACACAACTGTAATGGCGAAGATGGCCGAGAAGTATCTCGACCCACAATACGCGCCAGAAGCAGTTGCCGAGAAAACCGGCGTCTCTGCGAAGAAGATCAAAACCATTGCGGCAGAACTTGCACGCGTGGCCTTTGAAGAAAGCTTCACACTGGATCACGAGTGGACCGACTTCCGCGGCGACAAGCATGACAAGATGATTGGTCGCCCAGTTGCGATGCACGCCATGCGCGGCATCTCTGCGCACTCCAACGGTTTCCAGACATGCCGTGCGCTGCACGTGTTGCAGATCGTATTGGGCACAGTCGAAGTCCCAGGTGGCTTCCGCTTCAAGCCGCCTTATCCAAAGCCAATCGAACAGCATCCAAAGCCACACGGCAAAGTCTCCAAAAGCGCGCCACTTGATGGCCCACACCTAGGCTTCACCCGTGGCCCAGAAGATCTGATGCTGAAAGAAGACGGCTCTCCGATCCGCATTGACAAGGCCTTCACTTGGGAAAATCCAATGTCGAGCCACGGTCTGATGCATATGGTGATCTCCAATGCGCACGCAGGCGATCCCTATAAGATCGACACGCTATTTATGTACATGGCGAACATGTCGTGGAACTCTTCGATGAACACCCGTGGTGTGATCGAGATGCTGACCGACAAAGATGAGAACGGCGACTATGTGATCCCGAACATCATCTATTCGGATGCTTATAGCTCTGAAATGGTGGCTTATGCTGACCTGATCCTGCCAGACACCACCTATCTGGAACGTCACGACTGTATCTCTCTGCTGGATCGTCCGATCTGTGAAGCAGAGGCAGCGGCGGATGCGATCCGTTGGCCAGTCATTGAACCTGACCGTGATGTACGCGGTTTCCAATCCACGCTGATCCACCTGGCAAACCGTCTGGGAATGCAGGGCTTCGTGAACGACGACGGCTCCGCAAAGTGGGAAGACTACGCAGATTACATCGTGAACCACGAGCGCAAGCCGGGCATTGGCCCATTGGCAGGCTTCCGTGGCAAAGACGGCGATAAGGTTGGCCGTGGTGAGGTGAACCCAGATCAGCTGGATCGCTACATCGAGAACGGCGGCTTCTTCGTCGAGCACATCCCAGAAGGTGCTGACTACTACAAACCATGGAACAGCGCTTATCAAGACTGGGCTGTGGGCATGGGTATCTACGATGCACCATCCCCTTACCTGTTCCAGCTCTATTCTGAGCCAATGCGTAAATTCCAACGCGCGGCCGAAGGCCATGGCGACCGCCAACCACCAGAGAACCTGCGTGAACGCGTCAAACACATCATGGATCCGCTGCCATTCTGGTACGAACCATTCGAAGACACAGCGGTTGATCTAGATGAATACCCAATCCACGCCCTGACCCAGCGCCCAATGGCAATGTACCACTCCTGGGGCACGCAAAATGCCTGGTTGCGTCAGCTGCATGGCACCAACCCACTTTATCTTCCGACCAAGCTTTGGAATGAGCACGGGTTCGATGAAGGCGATTGGGCCAAGGTCACCTCGACCCACGGTACCATCACTGTGCCTGTCGCCCTACAGGAAGCGCTGAACGAAAACACCGTTTGGACTTGGAATGCGATCGGGAAACGCAAAGGGGCTTGGGCGCTTGATAAAGACGCGCCGGAAGCCAAGCAGGGCTTCTTGCTCAATCACCTCATTCACGAACTGCTGCCTGCCAAGGGCGATGGCATGCGGGTGGCCAATTCTGACCCAATCACGGGTCAGGCGGCATGGTTTGATCTGCGCGTCAAAATCGAAAAGGCCGATGCACCTGCGGGCGAACAAGCCCAGCCAGCCTTCCCAGAGATCAAATCTCCGGTCGGCCAAGGCCCAGACAATCTGGAATGGAAGGTCGGCAAATGATGACCTCATCTTCCATTCACTTTTCTCAAAATACTCTGGGGTCTGGGGCAAGACCCCAGCTCAGCCACCTCCTTACACATGGAGTTAGCCAACAATGACTGACCTCCCAACCAGCACCGAGAAAAAACTCGGCCTTGTTATTGATCTGGACACCTGCGTGGGCTGCCACGCCTGTGTGATCTCCTGCAAAGGCTGGAACACTGAAAACTACGGCGCGCCGCTGTCGGATCAACGCCCTTACGGCGAAGAACCAATGGGGACCTTCCTCAACCGCGTGCACAGCTATGAAGTGAAGGCCGAGGGTCAAGCGGCGCAGACCGTTCACTTCCCCAAGTCCTGTCTTCATTGCGAAAACGCGCCTTGTGTGACCGTTTGCCCAACCGGCGCGAGCTACAAGCGTAAAGAAGACGGCATTGTTCTGGTGAACGAAAGCTCCTGCATCGGCTGCGGCCTCTGCGCATGGGCCTGCCCATACGGTGCACGTGAGTTGGACCAAGCCGAAGGCGTCATGAAAAAATGTACGCTTTGTGTAGACCGGATCTACAACGAGAACCTGCCAGAGGTGGATCGCGAACCTGCCTGCGTTCGGACCTGCCCAGCAGGTGCGCGTCACTTTGGTGACTTCGCAGATCCTGAAAGCAACGTTTCTAAGCTGACGGTTGAGCGCGGCGGTATGGACTTGATGCCAGAGCTTGGTACAGCCCCAGTCAACAAATATCTGCCACCACGCATGAAAGACAGCTGGGACGATGAAAGCGTGCTAGCACCATTCCTTGAGCCAGTTGCAGAAGAAACAGTCGGCTTCATGGGTTGGCTTGATAAACAACTCTCTCGCCTGCCTGGCGATAAGACTGAAGGAGCAGAATAATGCATCCAGCAGCATCCGTTATTGTATTTACCACGCTCTCAGGTGCCGGTTTTGGCATGCTGGCTTGGTTGGGCATCGATAGCACCCCTTCCACCGGTTGGGGCGCATTTGGCTATTACTTCATTGCCTTTGCATTGGCAGTGGGTGGCTTGATCTCATCCACCTTCCACCTCGGCCACCCAGAACGTGCATGGCGCGCCTTTACACAGTGGCGCACCAGCTGGCTGTCTCGCGAAGGTGTCTGCGCAGTGCTCGCGCTGACCATAATGGGTCTTTACGCGGCAGGCCTGATCTTTCTTGGCGAAGCCTATTCGATCCTTGGTTGGATAGGCGCGATCCTAAGCCTTGGGACCGTCTACACCACATCAATGATCTACGGCCAGCTGGCGACCATCCCACGCTGGAACACGCCGCTGACCTCTCTTCTTTACCTGACATTGGCCATCGCTGGTGGTGCTTTGCTAACCGGCAAAGTCACCATCGCGCTGGTCCTGCTTGTCGCAGCGGCCTTCGTGCAGGTGATCTGGTGGAAAAAAGGCGACACAGCATTTGCTGATCGTGGCTCTAATCTGGGCACAGCCACAGGTCTGGGCGATCGTGGTGAAGTGCGCTCAATGGCGCATCCGCATTCTTCCCCGAACTACCTGATGAAAGAGTTCATCCACATCGTTGGTCGTAAACACGCGCAAAAACTACGCGTGATCTCCTTAGTCCTGATGGCGGGTGTTCCAGTGGTTCTTCTGGCTCTTCTGCCGGTCAGCCACTTCGTCGCGCTGATCGCAGTACTAAGCCACATCGCAGGCGTCGCAGCCTCACGCTGGCTCTTTTTTGCTGAAGCAGAGCACACCGTTGGCATCTACTACGGCATGCGCTAAGCGCCAGCTCTTAAAGTTAACGAAGCGGGTCCATCGGGCCCGCTTTTTGCTTTCTAGGGATGCGATTACCAAGCTTTCACGCTTTTGAAATCGCAAACCGGTATAAAGACTTTCAGAACTAAAAATGGAGGCCGACATGAAACCCGCGGCAACCGTCACCCTACTCGTCTTTGCTGTCTCATTGGCAGCCTGTCGCACCGACGATGCGGTTTGCAAGACATCAGCAATCAAGACATCGTCACGTATCACACCCGCTGAATGTTCCTGTAAACTCACAGCTGCCGACAAATACCTGTCACGCGGTGACCGGGATTATCTGATCCAATATTGGTCAGGCCAACGGAACGACAAACCACATCTCTACCTCAGCCGCTCCTACCCATCAGGGCAGAACCAGCCGTTGATCAAATACAATGCCTATGTGGCCAAGCAATGCAGCTAGGGCAGAATTTACTTAGAGCCTTTGCGGAATAAACCGCTAAAGCGTCCACGCTGGCGCGAAATACTGTCTCCCGCATCCGCGAAACTATCCCCGACATCCTCAAGCACCGGATCAATGCGTGCCTCGCGGAACCGGACCCAACGTACGCGGATGCCCCAAAAGATACCCAGCAGAACGGTTAGGATGAAGATATTCCACCACGGGATGAATGACGCATCCGGCCCATCAACAGGCTTAATAGAGACCGCATTTGGGAAGATCGACAGGAACTCATTACGCCAGCCATAGTGACGGATCGCCACCCACTCAGGCGCGTCTTTGTCAGAGATCACATCATTGGCTTCGGTAAACAGACTTGCCGTGTCAAATTTGAAATAAGGTGGCCAACCCCAGCCAGTGTCTTCGTTGCGATACTCCATCGTGTCGCCATTCGGATAAACCGCGTAGATGAACTGCACATCCCGATTAACCAGATCTGTTGATTGCGCATCAGGCGTGGACCAAAAGACGCGGGTCCAGTCATTCAGCTCGGTGCGCTCAACATTAGTGCTCACAACACGCACAACGTCATGTTGCACTAAAGTGTAGTGGAAGAAACCGAACACCAGCAGCAGCAAGATACCGCGCCAAACCCATTTGAAGTACGCCATCCCGGCCCCCTTAAATTCTTAACTCTGACATAGGCGATCACAAACCGTATCTCAACTACTAGGCGCTGATCTGCCTCGGGGAAATTCCCTGCCCTTGCCTCATGGCCCTTGGCGCGCCATATGAGGCGGCAAGCAAGAATATTGAGGAAATCGCCATGTCAGAGGCCAGTGTGTCCGAACGCAATCGCATCAACACCATCATCGATGGCAGCCGTTTTCAAAACTTTATTTTTGTCGTCATAGTTTTCAACGCGGTGATCCTTGGCCTCGAAACCTCGCAATTTGTTATGGCGCGCATTGGCAGTCTGATCCATCTGCTAGACAACATCTGTCTTGCCATCTTCGTGTTCGAGATTGCACTTAAACTTTTCGCACGCCGGCTTGCGTTCTTCCGCAATGGATGGGCCGTTTTTGACTTAGTGATTGTCGGTGTCGCGCTTGTGCCGGGCTCTTCTGGTTTCAGCGTTCTGCGCGCCCTTCGTATTCTGCGCGTTCTTCGAGTAATCTCTGTCGCTCCTCGCCTGCGCCGCGTGGTCGAAGGATTCATCACCGCCCTACCCGGCATGGCCTCCGTCTTCCTGCTGATGACGCTGATCTTCTATATTGGCTCAGTCATGGCGACGAAACTCTTTGCCTCTGAGTTCCCACATTGGTTCGGCAATCTCGGTCTTTCCGCCTATAGCCTTTTCCAGATTATGACACTGGAAAGCTGGTCCATGGGCATCGTGCGCCCAGTGATGGAGGTTTATCCACTGGCATGGGCTTTCTTTGTGCCATTCATCATGGTCACCACCTTTGCAGTGGTGAACCTGCTTGTTGGTCTGATCGTGAACTCAATGCAAGACGCCCATCACGAAGAAGACGTGGCCAAAACCGACACCTACCGAGACGAAGTACTGACGCGTTTGGAAGCCATCGAAGCAAAGCTCGACGCCAAATCCTAAGCGCCCTACAGTCACGGTTATGACGCAGATACAGACCGGTCCCAAAAACCTGATCACAGACATTGCTGGCCTAAAGGTGGGCAATGCCCAAGACGAGATACTGAAATCTGGCACCACTGTCCTAACGGCCGGCTCTCCGTTCACCGCCGCCGTGCACGTCATGGGCGGCGCGCCGGGGACACGCGAGACCGATCTGCTGGCCCCGGATAAAACCGTTCAGCAGATCGATGCGCTTGTATTATCCGGCGGTTCAGCTTTTGGCCTAGATGCGGCCTCTAGCGCTGCTGATTTGCTAAGGTCCCAAGGCCGAGGTTTTCAAGTTGCGGACCAATCCGTCCCCATCGTTCCAGCCGCGATCCTTTTTGATCTCATCAATGGAGGCAATAAAGACTGGGAGGTAAATCCCTATCGAGACTTGGGACAACAAGCCCTACTACAGTCCTCTGATAACTTTGACCTCGGTACAGTCGGCGCTGGCACCGGAGCCACAACGGCCTCTTTCAAAGGGGGGCTTGGTTCAGCATCGATCATCACTCCAAGCGGCCACACTGTCGGTGCACTGGTCGCCGTGAATGCGCTTGGAGACGCAGTTGTCCCGGAGTGCCGACATTTCTGGGCAGCCCCTTGGGAGATAGGTTCAGAATTCGGTGGCTACGGCCCCATTCCGACAGCCCCCAAAGACTGGCCCAAAACCAAACTCAGCGCGCAGAACACGACGATTGCGATTGTTGCAACCGACGCTGACCTGACCCAAGCTCAATGTACCCGAATGGCAACCGCCGCCCACGACGGCATGGCCCGCGCACTTGTTCCTAGCCACACACCGATGGACGGCGATCTAGTCTTTGGGGTGTCCACCAACGCCAAGCCTCTCGCTGATCCAATGCAAGACCCTATCCTGCTTGGCCATGCAGCCGCGACTTGCCTCGCACGAGCCATTGCGCGCGGCGTCTACGAGGCGACCTCAAAACCCGGCGATCTGGTTCCGGCTTACGGGGATATCCACAAGAAATCACCATAACTCGGCAACCGTTACAAAACCGAAACGCAACCGTCACATCCACGTCACCTGCAGAGGCCAATCCCCCAGCACCTATTCAATAAGGAGCTTAGGATGTCTGCGCGCTTTCTCTGCCTGACGTCGGCTTTCGCCCTGACCGCAGGTCTGGCCCACGCCGAAATGAACTTCAACCGTATCGCGTCTTTCGCAACCCCGCTGAACATGGCGGAAGGCGAAGACACATCTCGTGAAACCTCCCCAGAAATCATCGCGGCGACCGCCGACGGCATGACTCTGGTTTACACCGACAGCCCTCTGGGCGCTCTTGGTCGCGTGGACATCACCGACCCTGCGAACCCTAAACCACTGGGCAACATCGCCCTGGATGGTGAGCCAACCTCTGTGGCGATCATCGGTGCGACTGCCTACGCTGGCGTAAACACCTCTGAATCGTACACTGCACCTTCCGGTCATTTGGCAGCGATCGACGTTGCAACAGGCGAGACCGTTGCCTCCTGCGATCTGGGCGGCCAGCCTGACTCCATCGCAGCATCCAAAGACGGCAAGTTCATTGCGGTTGCAATCGAAAACGAACGTGACGAAGACCTCAACGATGGCATCATCCCTCAGTTGCCAGCGGGTAATTTGGTTCTGGTAAACACCACCGCAGATGGCCTGGACTGTTCTTCTTTGAAATTGGTGGACCTGACAGGTCTGGCAGAGGTCGCGGGTTCTGACCCAGAGCCAGAATATGTGTCTATCAACGGCCTCGGTGAAACCGTCATCACTCTGCAAGAAAACAACCACCTGGTTGTTGTTTCTGCAGCAGGCGAAGTAGTAAACCATTTCTCTGCGGGTGCTGTAGATCTTCATAACATCGACGCAACTGACGAGCGCGGCGCGCTGAGCTTTACCGAGTCCCAAGAAGGCCGTCTGCGCGAGCCTGACGCGGTGACTTGGATCGACGACAACCACTTCGCGACAGCGAACGAAGGCGACTACAATGGCGGTTCCCGCGGTTGGACCATATTCAACAAAAACGGCTCTGTTGTTTATGAAAGCGGTGTTGAATTCGAACGCGCCATCGTTCAAATCGGCCACTATCCTGACAAGCGTTCTGACTCCAAAGGCGTTGAGCCTGAGTCCGTGACCTTCGACGTTTTCAACGGCACGCCATACGTGTTTGTTGGCGCAGAACGCGCATCCGTTGTGGGTGTCTACGACGTGACCAACCCTGCCGCACCTGTTCTGAAACAGCTGCTGCCATCCGGCGTTGGCCCAGAAGGCTATGTGACAATACCAGAGCGTAACCTGCTGGTTTCTGCCAATGAGAAAGACCTGATCGAAGATGGTGGCGCACGTGCACATGTCATGTTGTTTGAACAACAAGACGCACCAGCGGCCTATCCGCATCTGACATCTGCAGGCGCAGATGAGCTGATCGGCTGGGGCGCGATTTCTGGCATGGTGGCTGACAAGGACGGCATCGTTTGGGCCGTGAACGACAGCTTCTACGGTTTCCAGCCGTCCATCTTCAAGATCGACACAAAGACCACTCCTGCGACCATCACAGAGGTGATCCGTATCGAGCGCACCTCTGGCCCAGCGCAGAAACTGGACCTGGAAGGCATCACTCTCGACGGAAAAGGCGGCTTCTACGTGGCTTCCGAAGGCCGCACAGAACGACTGATCCCACATGCGATTTATCATGTGTCTGCGAAAGGCAAGATCAAGAACCTGAAGGGCGAAATCGGCATCCCAGCAGAGCTGGCAGCGGTTGAAAAGCGCTTTGGCTTTGAAGGCATCACCAAGATCGGCGACACACTATGGATGGCCGTTCAACGTGAGTGGAAAGATGATCCGAAGAACCACGTGAAACTGGTCGCTTACAACCTGAAAACTAAAGAGTGGGGCGCGGTGCACTATCCAAAAGCTGAACCTGCAAAGGGTTGGGTTGGCCTGTCCGAGATTGTTGCACATGGCGACTACGTCTATGTTGTAGAGCGTGACAACCAGCACGATGCCCGCGCTGTGACCAAGAAAATCTACCGCATACCAGCGGCAGAGATGGTTCCAGCAGCACTCGGCGGTGATCTGCCAGTCGTATCCAAAGAGCTGGTCCGCGACCTGCTGCCAGACCTGACCTCTACCGGTGGTTACGTTCTGGACAAGGTCGAAGGCCTCGCGATCATGGAAGACGGCACAGCGTTTGTTTCTACCGACAACGACGGTGTGGATGACCACTCCGGTGAGACCATGTTCTTCTCAATCGGCAAAATCTCTGACCAGAACTCCTAAGAGTTCGTATCAGGCGAAAACGGCGCGCGGGGCGAAAGCTCCGCGCGTTTTCTGTTGGCGCTTGACCTGAGCGATCCTTAGGCATAGCTAGCGCGTCTTTTAGATTTTCGGAGCGCAGCATGTCGGTATCTTCTCACGCACTTGGTATCGATTTCGGCACATCCAACTCTGCGGCGGCCTACGTGCGAGATGGCGATGTGCGCTTTGTCGAAATGGCTCCGGGATCAAACACGCTTCCAACCAGCTTCTTTTTCGATTTTGACAGCCGGAAAACCCTGATTGGGCACCCGGCGGACAAGGCATTGCTGGACGGTGAAGAAGGCCGGTATATGCGGGCGTTGAAACGAGTTCTCGGGACGAGTTTGATGCACGAAAAACGTCAACTGTTGAATCAGCGGCTAACCTTCGTCGACATCATTGGGGATTTTCTTAAACGTCTCAAAACACAGGCTGAAGCGACTACCGGTCAAAGCTTTGAACGCGTAATCTCGGGTCGGCCAGTGGTCTTTCACGAAAGCGGCGACCTTCGAGAGCAGAAAGCCGAAGACGATCTACGTCTGTGTTATGAGGCTGCCGGCTTCAAAGACGTTAGTTTTATGGCCGAACCGCAAGCTGCAGCGCTGGCAAGTGGTGCGAAACCCGGCCTCGGGTTGATCGTTGATATCGGCGGCGGCACTTCAGATTTCACCGTGTTCCATCAAGGGCAAAATGGGCAACACGAAGTACTGGCCAATCACGGGGTGCGCATCGGCGGCACGGATTTTGATCAATTGATCAGCATCGCCAATGTCATGCCCCTTTTGGGTAAAGGTACCGAGTTGCATCGCGAATTCGGCACTGGTACCACGCCCGTTCCCATCAACATCTTCCACGATCTCGCAACTTGGGAAAAAATCCCATTTCTTTATACTGCGCAGACCCGCCGCAAAGTGGCTGAGATGGCCAAACTCGCTGTAGAACGCCCAAAGATCGACCGGCTTGAGACAGTGCTAGAGGATGAGCTGGGGCACGACCTCGCCTTTGCTGTCGAAGCGGGTAAGGTCGCTGCCAATTCGGGATTGAAAGGCGGCACGATCGACCTGTCCGTTGTAGAGAAAGGCCTTAACGCCATGATCACAAGAGATGCGATGAACGACGTGCTCACAAGTCAATCTGACCGATTGAAAATAGGCGCACTCGATACATTGGCCTTGGCGCAAAAAACACCAGATCAGATCGATCAGGTTATTTATGTGGGCGGTTCAAGTCTGATGGGATTTGTGTCTGACACCATGAAAGCGACGTTGCCATCAGCAGATCATGTCTTCACAGAGGTCTTTACTGCTGTTGTCAAAGGTCTTGCTTTGGCCGCGCAAAAATAAGGGCCCTCGCAATTGCGAAGGCCCATTTTAGGATGGCGCTGTGAGTTTAGTTCACAGCTTTAGCATCAACAACGTCAGCTTCAATCGGCTGACCTCCACGCGCAATTTCGATGCGGCGCGGCTTCAAGGCCTCAGGCACTTCGCGTACAAGGTCGATGTGTAACATGCCATCTTCATGGCTTGCGCCATTCACACGGACATGGTCGGCCAACTGGAAGCGTCGCTCGAACGCTCGCGTGGCAATGCCGCGATGCAGGTAGGATTTCTCATCCTTCGCATCAGACTTGCGCGCGGTCACAACCAGCGCATTTTCTTTGACTTCGATGCCAAGGTCATCTGCCGAAAATCCGGCCACAGCAATCGATATACGATAGGCATCTTCAGCAGTCTTTTCGATGTTATAGGGCGGGTAGCTGGATGTTGGGACGTTATCGGACAGGACGCGATCCATCATATCTGCGATTTGATCAAAACCAACGGATGCACGGTATAGCGGTGCAAAATCATAAGTGCGCATAGGGGTTATCCTCCATCTAGAGCAACAACTTAAATTGCCTTCCCTCGTGGGACAGGCGGTATCTTCGGACCCTGAATTGGCATCCGATAGAATTCAGATGGGAGTGGAATTTCCGGGTTTCAAGAGGGCAAAGTTAATGCGCGTGAGCGGCCAACTGAAATGCAGACAATTGCGTCATCATCGCTGGTATTTCGGTACCCGTGATCACGGCCAGCGCGACAGGCTCACCATTTGCCCGCGCCTTTGCTGAAACCACAGACACCAACCGCATTTCACCGTTGATCAATTGCAATACGGGTGCTCCGCTTGTGCCCAGCGCTGCCTGGCAGGACGTCACAACAATACCCGGCGTATGCGCCTGCAGATTGCAGCCTGTTTCAAGCATTGCAGTGTCCGAGCGCCCTTTCCCATAAGATATCAACTCTGCCTGTGCACCACTAAGGTCAGGATGTCCAAGACGCACTGGTGTCGCAAGGTGATCCGCTACAGGTTCCGCCAGTTTTAGCAGAGCCAAATCGTGCTGCATATTGCCCAACTGGCCTTTCGCCTTTGGCTGATATCGGTTGTGCATCAGAGTGCGTGACACACCACGTTGATCCTTGGCCTGACCGTTGGACAAACCAATCTGATAGGTCAGCTGCGCAACATCAAATGCAGCCCCTGTTGTTTTATCGAACAGGCAATGCGCCGCCGTTAACACCAAATCTGGAGCCACAAGCGTTCCGGTGCAAAACCCATCAGAACCAAGATCAATGCGTCCGATGGCGTCATGCGAACTTTGCGCAGAGGCTGAAAAAGCGAACAGGCATGAAATCAGTATAGTTAAGGCGCGTAACATAAGTTCTCCGGTCGTCAATCCCGCCCCTTGTGCTGACCTGAAAGGGAAATTCTGGGACCCGACTGCGGCGATTTTGGAAAACACTCGAAGGATTTGCCCTGTTTTTGCCCTAATGAAGCGCTCACGACAGATTTGGGAATGACATTCCATACGGCCCCTGCCTATTGTGCCCCATGCAATGGATTGACCGAATATCCCTCTTTTCAGCTTTCGATTTCGCGGGCTTAGCCATTTTGTTTGTGAGCTGGCTAACCATCGGCTGGGTCATTGAAAACCCTCCTAGCAAGCTGAGAAGCGTATCAAGTTTGATGGTGTTTTACCGTCGCGAATGGATGCGCCAATTTATCTTACGTGACCCACGCATTTATGACGCGCAAATCTTGAGCAATCTTCGTCAGGGCACAGCGTTTTTTGCATCAGCAACGATGATCGCGATTGGCGGCGGGCTGGCGTTGATTGGCAATGCAGAACAGCTCACCAACGTGGCTTCCGAACTTACCCTGATGAGTTACCCGACCTTTGTTTGGGAAATTAAACTGATCGTCATGTTGTTTTTTGTGGCGAATGCTTTTCTGAAATTTGTATGGGCGCATCGCTTGTTTGGTTATGCAGCCGTCATCATGTCAGCCGTGCCTGTTGATCCCAGTGACCCCCATTGTGCACCGCGTGCTGAAAAGGCGGCCGAGATAGGCATCTCCGCCGCACGTGGCTATAACCGGGGCCTCAGGTCGATCTATTTCGGTCTTGCGGCAGCAGCTTGGCTGGGTGGCGGATTTGCCCTACTCTGTGCAATTGTCGTGACCAATTTCATAATTTGGCGCCGCGAGTTTGCGAGCGTTTCTCGCATGGCTCTGTTGCGCGAACCAAGATAGGAACCTGCCCATGTCCCGTTTAATGATTGCCTGTGTTTTCCTTGGTTCAAGCGTTAGCGCGGATCCTGCAACCATTGAAGCTGCCAAAGCCACTCAATCCGGGGATACGTGGCAATTTGATGTGACTTTAGGCCATCCCGATACTGGCTGGGATCACTACGCCGACGGTTGGCGTATTCTGGCCTTGGATGGGACCGTTTTGGGAATTCGTGTTCTGCACCACCCACATGTGAATGAACAACCATTCACACGGTCCTTAGGCGGAGTGAGCATCCCGGAAGGAATGAAACAAGTTCAAATCCAAGCAAGAGATAACCTGGACGGCTGGGCCGGTGAGTTGGTCACCCTCGATCTGACAAATCCAAGCTTCAGTCGCTGAAATTCAAACTCGGTGATAAGGCGAACCAGCAAGGATTGAGGCTGCACGGTACAACTGTTCTGACAGCATCACGCGCACCAACATATGTGGCCAGACCATCTGCCCGAAACTGATCGAAAAATCAGCGCGCGCGCGCAATCCTGGATCGATGCCATCTGCACCACCAATGATAAAGGCCAAGTCAGACGCCCCGCCATCGCGACGGCGCGCAATATTCTGAGCAAAGTCGGGTGAGCTCATGACCTTGCCGCGCTCATCCATCGCGCAAATCAAGGCACCTTTTGGCAAAACCCCATCCAGCAACTTGGCTTCTGCAGCCATGCCGCCGCTTTTGCGGTCTTCGACCTCATGGACCTTCACAGGCCCAAGCCCCAGCGCTCGGCCAGTTTTGTCGAAACGGAAAAGATAATCATCAAGAAGATCACGCTCTGGGCCCGACCGAAGTCGGCCCACTGCGCAAATATGTACGCGCATTGCCATGCGAAGTCCTCCGGGCCAAGCCTGATGGCCCAACCCAGTTACATGTTAGGCGTTGCCGCCTTCCACCCACATCTTTTCAAGCTGGTAGAACTCGCGCACTTCCGGACGGAAGACATGCACAATCACGTCACCTGTATCGATCAGCACCCAATCGCCGGTATTCTTACCTTCGATTTTGCTGGTGCGACCGGTTTCAGCTTTAATGCGTTCAACCAGTTTTTCAGACATCGCCGCAACTTGGCGGGAGCTGCGACCAGAGCAAATCACCATGAAATCGCCAATCGCTGTGCGTCCGCGCAAATCAACTTGCACGATGTCTTCAGCTTTGTCGTTTTCAAGAGAGTTAACAATGAGCTCTAGAAGCTCTGTGCCTTTACCGGCAATTGCCGCGTCTGGCATCTGGTCACCTTTTGTGGCGCTTGCCACGTCTACGTTCAAAGACAGAATACTGCCCTCCTTGCAACGCGCCGCATTGCCCCGGCGCCGGGCCTATCATCAAGATAGCACCCGTTGTATGAAATTCCAATGAAACGCAAGCGGAATGCGATCAGCGCGCCAAAAATGACGACGATCCTATAAGATCACTTCATTTTATGGGCAATTTGGCAACTGTTCCAATTCTTGCTCTTGCAGAATACGCGATATGGGGACGTCGCGGAGCAACGGACGAAACGGTGCATCAGGCGCCAACTGAATGGCGACCGAAAAAGTTTCAGATAACGATGCATTCTGATGAATTAGACACGGCGTCAAATCCACACCAATCGAACCTTTGGTCGCCTCTGCATCCTTTGCGTCCCATTCTCTGGCCTGAGACTGCAACGCCTGCAATCGCGAATGGTCATTCGCAGCAACCTGAAAAACGGCAACCTGTTGACCCGATTGCTGCAAAGTGAACTTCTCTTTCGACTCCTGATCAAGGGTTTCTTGCTCGACTGAGACCAACATCGTGGCACTTTCAGGAAAGATGCCAAAACCGTCAGGCAGATCAATCGCAACGGCAAACATCGCCGGATCCGCGTCCATTGGAGACATTCGCTCAAGTTCAGCCGCCGTTTGCAAAACGACGCTGCCACAAGCAGACAAACAAAGGCAGGCCAGTAGATTTCGCATTGATTTTTACTCCTTTTAAAATTATTAATTACTGTAAAACGATAATTATTAGATTCGTAAAGTGGAAATCATGTTGGAAAAACTACGCAAACTGGCGAACATTCTTTATTGGGCTGCGACAGCTGTGCTGATCGCTTTGCCGATTGCAGCACTTGGATACCTCCTGGCTGAAACCCCAAACCCAAACAGAGCAAGCGCTCTATTTCCTCACATAGACATTATCGCGTCTCCGACAGGCCTAGCGTTCTGGAGCGCGTTTTCCGCCGGTGCGCTGAGCTTCTTACTTTTCATAGGCTTCCTGTGGAGCCTTCGCGGTCTGTTTGATTTCTACCGCAAAGGGCAGATTCTGACCCTTCATGCTGCCGGCGCAATACTACGCCTTGGGAAATGGCTTATTGCGCTTGCGCTGGTTCGGTTTATGACTTTGCCAACCCAAACGCTTCTTCTCACGTCAAACAATCCAGATGGGCACAGACAATTGGCGATCAGCATTTCAGATCACGAAGTTGGCTTTTTACTCGCTGCGGGCCTTTTGACTTTGATTGGATGGGCCATGAACGAAGCCGTGCGCATTTCTGATGAAAACAAGGCTTTTGTCTGATGTCGACAGAGATTGTTGTCAGGCTCGACGTGGTGATGGCGCTACGCAAAATGAAGGGCAAAGACCTTGCCCAGCGCATTGGCATCACCGAACAAAACCTCAGCCTTTTGAAATCAGGCAAAGTCAAAGGCATCCGTTTTGAAACGCTCAGTCGAATTTGCGAAGAACTAGATTGTCAGCCTGGTGACTTGCTTGAAGCTGTCAAATCAGAGTGATCCTCACCCAGAACTCGCACTTCACGTTGTGGGAATGGGAAGTTGATGCCTTCTCTTTGAAAGGCGTCCCATAGGGCAAGATACACATTGCCGCGAATATTGGTGAGGCCGCCGGTGGGGTCCTCGATCCAAAATCGCAGGATATAGTCAACAGAACTGTCTCCAAATCCAACGATATGACAAACGGGGGTCTTCGGGTTTCGCAAGATACGATCCACAGACATGGCAGCCTCAATGGCCACTTTGCGGACCACATGTGGATCGTCGCCATAGGCGGTTCCAAAGAAGATATCGAGCCGCACATAGTCATCGGAATGGGACCAGTTGACGACCTGGCCCGTGATTAGATCTTCGTTCGGGATCAGGTACTCTTTGCCATCCCGCGTCACAACAGAGACATAACGCGCGCCAAGTGAGTTTATCCAACCAAAGGTCTCACCAAGCGAGATCACATCGCCGGGTTTAATCGATTTATCCAGGAGGATAATGATGCCTGAGACTAGGTTAGAGACAACCTTTTGCAGGCCAAAACCAAGGCCCACACCGATGGCACCCGACAGCACCGCAAGACCGGTCAGATCAACGCCGACGATTTTCAGACCGATGAAAAACGCCGCGCCATACAGCAAGACCTGCATGAACTTGATCACAAGCACCTGCATCGATGGGCTGATATCGTCGTTCTTTTTAATGCTGGCAGTTGTGGACCCTGCCACAAAACGCGCGACTGCAAAGGTCAGCCCGAGCATCACAACGGCTTGAACAATCGTCCATAGTGACAGGCGTATTGTACCGATATTTAGGGCCGCGGAATCCATCAATTGCCGGAACTCTTCGCTTAACCCAATCAGAACCAAGGTCACCCAGGCCCACGCGCCATAGCGCAGCAAACCGCGTAAGAATGAATTGTGCACAAGCCGCGTGATCAACGCGATGATCAACCAAGCGCTGCCAAGGTTGGCAAAGATTCCCAACAGATAAGATCGGCTTGGCCAGGTGATCTCTCGCATTACCAGAACGGTGATCCAAATCAGCGCAACAAAGATAATGAGGGCCATGCGCTTTTGAAGAAGCAGCATGTAGCGATAGCGCCATTTCGGCCACCCTTCACGGGTGCGCATCCATTCATGTAACTTTGGGCTAAAGACACGCGACAGACCAAATGCGAGCAACAGAAGACCAATTACGATGAGGACCTGATAGGCGTTCCAAGGACGCAACAAGCCCTCAGCAAATCCAAAGATTTGATCCCAAAGACTCAGTGCGATTTCCTGAGTGTCCTGCTCTGTGCCAGTCTCCGCGGGGACAACCGCATCTGTCTCGGCTGGCGCTGTATCGGTAGCCTCTGTTTCTTCAAGCGTCGTTTCGTGTTCTGCCATATACCCTACCCTGCCCAACCGTGACATGGAGAAGGTACGAAAAACAAGGCATTTCCCTTGCAGCAATGTGCGACTCCGGCTATCTGCAAGGACATGAAACGCATCTATGACATTGATGACCGCGCCTTTTTGCCTTGGCGATTCTTTGGTCAGTCCAAATCCGTCATAGCCGCCCTATAAGGGCCCGGCGTGCTTTCGCACGCCCGTATTGCAGCCATATCGCCAATTTCATCAATACGGAGAGGACCCCATGTCCCCCAAAACACTCTATGACAAAATCTGGGATGCGCATGTTGCGCATGAAGCCGAAGACGGCACTAGCCTACTTTATATCGACCGCCATCTGGTCCACGAAGTGACCAGCCCGCAAGCCTTTGAAGGTCTGCGCATGTCCGGTCGCAAAGTGCACGCACCAGAGAAGACCATCGCGGTTCCGGATCACAACGTTCCAACCACGCTGGACCGTGCCAAAGGCATCGACAACGAAGAGAGCCGCATTCAGGTTGAGGCTCTGGACAAAAACGCCAAGGAATTCGGCGTGCACTATTATCCGGTATCTGACGTACGTCAGGGCATCGTGCATATCGTTGGCCCAGAGCAAGGCTGGACCCTGCCGGGCATGACCGTTGTTTGTGGCGACAGCCATACTGCGACCCACGGCGCCTTTGGTGCTTTGGCACACGGGATCGGTACGTCTGAGGTGGAACACGTTCTGGCGACGCAAACGTTGATTCAGAAGAAATCCAAAAACATGAAGGTCGAAATCACCGGCAAACTGATGCCTGGTGTGACTGCAAAAGACATCACCATGGCCGTGATCGGCGAAACTGGTACCGCGGGCGGTACTGGCTACGTCATCGAATACTGTGGTGAAGCGATCCGCGATCTGACCATGGAAGGTCGTATGACCGTCTGCAACATGGCAATCGAAGGCGGCGCACGCGCGGGCTTGATCGCGCCAGACGACACAACGTTTGACTATGTCAAAGGTCGTCCACACGCACCAAAAGGCGGCCAGTTCGAGCAAGCGCTTGAATATTGGAAGACCCTCTTCACTGACGAAGGCGCACACTTCGACAAGGTTGTGACCCTGAAAGGTGAAGACATTCAGCCGGTCGTGACTTGGGGCACCTCCCCTGAGGATGTTCTGCCAATCACTGGCGTTGTGCCTTCCCCAGAAGATTTCGAAGGCGGCAAAGTCGAAGCGGCGCGTCGTTCCATCGAATATATGGGTCTGACACCGGGTCAGAAACTGACTGACATTGAAATCGACACTGTGTTCATCGGGTCTTGCACCAACGGTCGTATCGAAGATTTCCGTGCTGTGGCCGAAGTGGTCAAAGGCAAGAAAATCAAAGACGGCATGCGTGCGATGATCGTACCAGGCTCTGGTCTGGTTCGCGCACAAGCCGAAGAAGAAGGGCTGGCTGACATCTTCAAAGACGCGGGCTTTGAATGGCGTTTGGCTGGATGCTCTATGTGTCTTGCAATGAACCCAGATCAACTGAGCGAAGGTGAGCGTTGCGCGGCGACCTCGAACCGGAACTTTGAAGGTCGTCAGGGCTACAAAGGTCGTACGCACCTTGTGTCCCCAGCAATGGCGGCAGCGGCAGCGCTGACCGGCAAGCTGACTGACATCCGCGAGCTGAGCTAACCCAATGTCTGACGGCACCAGCCAACCTCAAAGACCTCGTGTCTTAGTGATCGCCGAGGCCGCGAACCCCGAGTGGGTGAGCGTGCCTTTGGTGGGCTGGTCCCTCTCGCAAGCTTTGCGAGAGGTTGCTGACGTGCATCTTGTTACCCAAGTCAGAAACCGCGACGCGATCCTGCGCGCGGGGCTGACCGAAGGGGATGAGTTCACAGCCATCGATACGGAATGGGCGGCAAAAGTAGGTCATAAGCTGGCGGAACGCCTGCGCATGGGAGCAAACCGGGGTTGGACCACGGTGCGCCTGATTGAAAGCCTGCTTTACCCAGTCTTTGAACGCACAGTCTGGAAACAGTTCGGTGCGGATATCAAAGGCGGTAAATACGATCTGGTGCATCGCGTGACACCTCTGTCTCCGACTGCCAATAGCCTTCTGGCGCATAAATGCCGCAAAGCTGGAGTGCCTTTTGTTATGGGGCCACTAAATGGCGGCGTCCCTTGGCCAAAGGAATTCGTTGCCGCGCAGGTGAAGGAACGCGAATTCCTTTCGTTTGTGCGTGATGTCTACAAGCTCAATCCCTTCCGTCGTCAAACACTGAACAATGCCAAAGCCATCGTTGTTGGCTCACGTCATACTGGGTCAGAGATCCCGGATGCCCTACAAGGCAAAACGATCTTCATTCCGGAAAATGCCGTGGACCCGCAACGGTTCAATCAACCTGCTATGCCATATGAAAACGGCCCCGTTCGGGGATGTTTCATCGGTCGGCTCGTGCCTTACAAAGGCTGCGATATGTTGATTGAGGCCGCCCAGCCTATGCTGGCGGATGGTCGCATGACATTGGATGTGCTGGGCGATGGCCCGGAACTCGCGGCGCTTAAAGAGCAGGCTCAATCCTTGGGAGTAGCAAATGCTGTGACCTTCCACGGATGGGTAGAGCACCAAAAGGTTCAGGACGTTGCGCGCAATGCGCACCTTCTGACTTTCCCATCGATCCGAGAATTCGGTGGCGGTGTAGTTCTGGAAGCGATGGCCTTAGGGCTGGTTCCCGTGATCTGCGATTATGCAGGTCCAGCAGAACTGGTCACAGATGAAACAGGTTTCAAAGTACCTATGGGTACCAGAGACCAGATTGTTGCCAAGTTCCGCCAGACGCTCGACAGCATTTGTCAGACACCAAGCCAGCTTGCACCGATGGCGCAGGCTGCTCGTTCAACCATTCAGGACCATTTCACTTGGTCCGCCAAAGCACGCCAAATGCGCCAAGTCTATGACTGGGCGCTGCAAGACACACCGAAACCAGAACCTCTTTCGGGTCACATCGCCAAACTGGCGAAAACCGCGTGACCCGGAACCACAGATTACGGAATCCATAAACCGTCCACTTTGAGGAGACTTATATTATGGACAAGTTTACAAAACTGACCGGCGTTGCGGCGCCAATGCCTTTGGTAAATATCGACACCGATATGATTATCCCAAAGGTTTTCTTGAAATCCATCGCCCGCACCGGCTTTGGCAAGAACCTCTTTGACGAGATGCGTTACAATCGCGATGGCACTGAAATCGAAGATTTCGTGCTGAATAAACCGCAGTACCGCAAAGCTGAGATCCTCGTAGCAGGTGATAACTTTGGTTGTGGTTCCTCTCGTGAGCACGCACCTTGGGCCATCGCAGACTTCGGCATCAAATGCGTAGTGTCGACGTCCTTCGCAGACATCTTCTTCAACAACTGTTTCAAGAACGGCATCCTGCCGGTTGTCCTGCCACAAGAGCAAGTCGACCTTTTGATGGCAGATGCTGAAAAAGGTGAAAACGCGCGTATGACCGTTGATCTGGAAGCGCAGGAAATCACCACATCAGATGGCGAAGTTATCAAATTCGACGTCGATGCACACCGCAAGCATTGCCTGCTGGAAGGTTTGGATGACATCGGCCAAACGATGCAGAAAAAAGCCTCGATCGAGGCGTTTGAAGCTCAAGCCTCTGCTGCACGCCCTTGGGTCTAAGACCTTTTTTATAGGTTAACCAGCCAACGAAAAGCCGCTCCAAATGGGGCGGCTTTTTCAGTTTGTGGCGCAAATGTGGCGGGAATCTAGCCCCAAATCTCTAACAACATATGAGCCAGTTTTGGATATAAAGCCCCCTCAATTGAAACAATTTTGAAATAAGACCACATGAACCTCCCCCGCTAGAGGCATGGATTCGTATGATTTTTCTGAAATTATGGTGCAATCTCGCACCACTTTACCTTTTGAACCTCAGTTTATTCACGGAATTGAAAACAAACTGTTGAGCGGCTGGCGAAAACACGGCACGATTGGGGCAAGAATGAGGCAGCCTGCAGAATGCAGGATCTCAAGTTGGAAACAGCAAGCGGCATTGAATCGCAGCGGTCCAGTTTGAAGGGAAAGAGCAGTGCTCACACAATTTATAAGCGCGATAACACGCGCGGTCTTGGTTGCATTTCTCGTCGCGCTTCCAGCTTTGCTGGTGCCCAACGTCAGTGCGGATTCTTCTCAAGTAATGATGTTGATCGCTCTTTTCGGGGCGCTATTGGTATTTATTGAATACTACGCCACCTATCCAAGCATCATCGAATTCCGCAACGCTCCACCTTTCAATCGCCTTCGGTATGTCGCGGTTCTTTTGACCGTCTTTGTAATCGCGTCTGTCGCAAGTAATGCATCTGACCCGAATTCGCTAAATGGGTTGCTGAAGTCTGTTGCGGCTTTAGCTGGCAACATGCTGGATTTCCCATACTCTCCGGTGCGCCTTGTCGTGGTCACCTTGCCTGCCGAGACGAATATTGCCAGTGTCGGCTTTGTCCGCATGGCAGCGGGAACAGCCTATCTGTTTTCTCTGATCAGCCTTTTGGTCTTTTACTTCATGGTCCGCGTACTGGATTGGCCTGCGCGCAACGGTGCCTTTAACGTTTGGGTGAACCTGCCTCTCTTTGATCCAACCGTTGGCGGCGACGTTCTACCGCGCCTGACACGAGATGGCCGCCTTAACATTGCGTTAGGCCTCATGATGCCATTCTTGTTTCCAGCATTCTTCAAAGCGATCTCGGATATTGCGAACCCGCTGCAATTGACCAATCCGCAGACGCTGATCTGGACGGTGGCAATTTGGGCATTCTTCCCGGCTGGCTTGGTGATGCGCGGCATCGCAATGACCCGCATTGCATCAATGATCGACGAAAACCGCAAACGCGCTTATGCCGTTGCGCAGGGCTTGCAGCCGGTCTGATCATTTGTGCCTCTGGCCTTTGGGCAGAGAACATACGTATCGCAACATTCAATACTGAGCTCGCCCAAAAGGGACCGGGTCTTCTCGTCCGAGAATTACAGCGGGAAGCACCTCAGGTTATGGCGATTGTGCAAACGATCACTGCCTACACACCCGATATCCTCATTTTGCAAGGCATCGACTATGATCATCAAAATGTCGCTGCGCACGCGCTTAGTCAGTTGCTTAATCAAAACGGGCATCCCTTGCCATATGTGCTGATGCCGACGACCAACACCGGCGTTCCAACCGGCTTAGACATGGATGGGGACCGAAAATTAGGCACGCCCAGAGATGCTCAGGGATATGGGCGCTTTTTTGGTCATGGAAGCGTAGCCATATTGTCAAAGTTTCCAATTCAAATTGAACAGGTCCAAAGTTTTCACGATGTTCTTTGGAGCGCGGTTACACCGCCAGAGAACTTAAGAGAATTGATCCCTGCCGATAGTTTGGAAGTACAACGTCTTGCGTCGAAAGTCTTTGCCGCAGTTCCGGTTCAAGTGGCAGAGCAGACCCTTTGGGTTCTGTCTCATCACGCCACCCCGCCTGTGTTTGATGGCCCAGAGGATCGCAACGGCCACCGAAATGCTGCAGAGAACCTATTTTGGCTTGGCGCGCTTTCTGGCCAACACGCGGCTCAGATCGGCACAAATTTCATCATCGCAGGGCAGCTCAATGTCGACCCACATAGTGGTCAAGGGCGTAAGACGGATCTGATCCGGTTGATTTCAGACTCAAGATTGCAAAATCCATTTGCCGATTGGCCTGCCGACGACCGCCATACCGTGACTTACCAAACCGCAGGCCCACTGCGCGTTAGCGAGCTTTTACCCAGCGCAAATCTGCGCGTGACTAGCTTAGGCATGTCAGATGATCCACCGATTTCAGACGAGATCAAACACACACGCCACCGATTGCTTTGGATCGATGTCGAAATCCCCAACTAATGCGCAACTTTCCTGCGCAAATCCCCTTCGTTTCTTGATCTTTCAGCCCCCACAAGCTAGGCAGCGGCAAGCTTAGATGTGAAGGAAGAATGAAGATGAGCAACCCCTCGCTTTTGATCCTGCCGGGCGACGGCATCGGACAAGAAGTCATGGCTCAAGTCCGCCGTGTCATTGAATGGTATGGCGACAAACGTGGTCTGAAATTTGATGTCAGCGAAGACCTCGTTGGTGGTGCGGCATATGACGCACACGGCACGCCGCTGCACGATGACACCATGACAAAAGCACAAGAGGCGGATGCGGTACTTCTGGGTGCCGTTGGCGGCCCAGCTTACGACAACCTAGACTTCTCTGTAAAACCAGAACGCGGTCTGCTGCGCCTGCGCAAAGAGATGGACCTATTCGCAAACCTGCGCCCAGCGCAGTGCTTTGATGCTCTGGCGGATTTCTCGTCATTGAAGCGCGACATCGTTTCTGGCCTCGACATCATGATTGTGCGCGAACTGACGTCCGGTTCCTACTTTGGTGAGCCACGCGGCATTTTCGAAGAAGACGGCCAGCGCGTTGGTATCAACACTCAACGTTACACCGAAGCGGAAATCGACCGCGTAGCACGTTCTGCGTTTGAACTGGCACGTCGCCGCAACAACAAAGTTGTGTCGATGGAAAAAGCCAACGTTATGGAATCCGGCATCCTGTGGCGCGAAGTTGTGGAACGGGTGCATCAGGCAGACTACGCAGACGTAGAGCTGTCCCACATGTATGCAGACAACGGTGCGATGCAGCTGGTGCGCGCACCAAAGCAGTTCGACGTGATCCTGACCGACAACCTATTTGGTGACATTCTGTCTGATTGTGCCGCCATGCTGACAGGTTCCCTTGGTATGTTGCCATCTGCATCTTTGGGTGCGCCGATGGACAACGGTCGTCCTAAAGCATTGTACGAGCCGGTACATGGTTCCGCACCAGACATCGCTGGTGAAGGCAAAGCCAACCCCTGCGCCTGCGTGCTCAGCTTTGCGATGGCTCTGCGTTACAGCTTTGATCAAGGCGATGAAGCCACCCGCTTGGAAACAGCAGTACAGACTGTTCTGGCCAACGGCGTGCGCACTGGCGATCTGATGCAAGCAGGCGACGCACAGCCTGTCAGCACGTCGCAAATGGGCGATGCCATCTTAGAAGCGCTGGACGCATCCCTCGCTTAAGCGCCTAAGAAAACGAGACATGATTGGCCGGTGCACAATGTGCGTCGGCCTTTTTTATTGTCTCGGATTAGAAATACTTGTGCAGATCAGAAGCTGTGATAGTGAAAATGTTAGCGCTCCCGTTTTCCAGGATTTGCCATGACCCCGACACATAACCTTAAAGGCGCTTTATTGTCGCTTGGTGCTTTCTCCGTTTACGCCGCACATGATGTGATTGTGCGCTATCTCGGCGGTAATTATTCGCCAATGCAGGTTTTGTTTTTCGCAAGCCTGCTGTCTTTCCCGCTTTTAACACTGATGATGGTCAGCGGAGGAGGCGCAAATAACCTGCGCCCCGTCCACCCGTGGTGGGTGGCGGTCCGATCTCTGACGATGGTCGGGGGTGGCACCTGCGGGTTTTACGCATTTTCGACCCTACCCATGGCACAGGTCTATTCGATCCTATTCACGGTTCCCCTTATGGTCACTCTTCTGGCCATTCCTATTCTCGGAGAGCGGGTCGGCCTCCACCGGGCCTTTGCTGTGATCTTAGGTTTGATCGGCGTGCTGATTGTGGTTCGCCCGGGCGCAGAGCCTGTGTCTTTGGGGCATATGGCGGCACTTGCGGCCGCCTTCTTTGTGGCGATGCAATCGGTGATCGCGCGCCGCATCGGGAATGAGGAAAGCCAAATTGTGATGATGCTCTACCCGTTTGTGGCAGTTTTCGTCACCATGGGAATTGCGCTTGCCGCTGTCTACAAACCGATGCCCTTGATCGACTTTTCGGCCATGGGTGCTATCGCGGTCATGGGCTTCATCGCAGCCTTTCTGCTTCTTGGGGCCTATCGCTCAGGCGAAGCAGCCATTGTTGCTCCGATGCAATACAGTCAGATCATTTGGGCCACCTTTTATGGTATCGTGTTTTTTAACGAAAAACCCGATTTCGCCACATTGCTTGGAGCAGGCGTCATCATCTTAAGTGGAATTTACATCGTGGTCCGTGAGGCCTTTGCAGGCAATTCTGAAAACACGCCGGTTCTCAGAACTCGTTCCCGCGCGATTGCACCGGGCGGCTTCCGAGTCTCGCAAGTATTACGCAGAAAGCCCCAATAAAAATGGCGGAGCGCCAAACGCTCCGCCAAACTCGTTAACAAACGCGGTGTTGTTATGAAAACAAAGTACCGCCGTTAATGTCGATATTTGCGCCGGTGATGAAGGCCGCTTCGTCAGAAGCCAGGAATACGGCCAGATTTGCGCAGTCTTCAGATGACCCTTCGCGCTTCATCGGCGTGATATTTGCAACATGTGAACGCACTTCTGGCTTCGTAAAGATGTTGTGGAAATCCGTGTCAATCATGCCAGGGCACAAAGAGTTGACGCGGATATTCGGGCCAAATTCCTTTGCCAGACCCCGTGTGTAGGTCATCAATGCGCCTTTAGCAGCACCGTAAGCCGACGCACCTGGTCCACCACCATCACGGGAGGCCTGAGACGCCATCGCAACGATAGAGCTGCCGGGTTTCATATGTGGAGTGGATTCGCGAACTGCCAGCATGAAAGAGGTCAGATTCACATCCATAACCGCATTCCAATGTTCAACCGTCATTTCAGCAGTGGTCTTACGCGCGAGAATACCACCAGTCACATGGATCAGTGTGTCAACGCCCCCAAACTGTTCAACCGTTGTAGCAACCAGTGCTTTGACATCGCCTTCTTTGGTCATGTCGCCTTGCATTGCAAAGGCTTGACCACCGGCAGCTTTGATCTCTGCAACCGCAGTGTCTGCACCTTCGCTGCTGCTGTGATAGTTGATCGCAACATTTGCGCCGGCCTGCGCCAAGCGCATCACACATGCTCGGCCGATGTCACGGCCACCACCAGTCACAATCGCTGTTTTACCCTGCATATTCATAAGAATTCTCCAATTGTCTTAATGTCTTAGGCCTTGGCCAATTTTTGAACGACAACCTTGAACGACCGCTCTTCACTGTCTGTGAAGTAAAGATCGCAGTCATATCCTTGGTCATCGAGGAAGGTGAAAATGCGCTTTGGATCTCTCAGCGCATAAGGAACGAGTAACGTCGCAATCCGGTGTCTGGTGTTTTTCGGATATTTAGCGTAAAGGCAGGTGCTTTCTGCCAAACCTCGGAATTCTTCGGGATTCACTCCAGGAAAGCCAGTTTCCTGCTCAAGTGTCGGAGCACCAGCTTCGGACCAAAGAACCTGCCCATAGAAACCAGCTTTTTCGCCATGGTTGCGGAAAGAATTCTCACCCAGGCGGTAGGGGTTATTGGCGTGAAGCAACCAATCGATTTCAACCGGCTCGGTCGCATCAACGCTGTCCACGATTATGAAATAACTGTCATGCACGAAATAGTATTCGCGTCGTGCAAGCGTCACTTCCGGTGACAGGGACTTATAGGCATCGGTCGCATTGGTGCTGATATAGATATGATCCTCGGCCTCGCGAACCTCTTCGATCAGACCCGTAGACGTCATCTGCTTAGACTTGTCCTTGCCCGAATACTGACCTTTGCCATTGATCAGGATCGCATTTTTGGATCGCGTTTGACGACGCCATTCCTGATGCATCGAACTGTTGAAAGCCACGTAGTGCCCAGATTGGATCGCTAGATCTTCGCCATAAGCCGCCAAACAGAACGCGGATTGATCGCCGTGACTGTGGCTGATCGACCCAAATGGCGACGCTTTGGTCACGAATTGAATATGCTGATCCGGATCATCCATATGTCGTTGAATGGCGACCCAACCGATGCCTTTAAACCAGCGCAATTGATCTTCTTTACCAGGCGCTTTGGCTTCGATCTGCGGCCAATCGTGGTTGTACATCAGATCGTCAAAGTTCAGATCCCACCACCCCCAATTGTAAAAGGCACCCTCTGTGCCGGGGTCATTGCGTTTGATCTCGTCATAGTACCATTGATAGGCACCATTGCCAGTCACACCTGCATATTGGCGTAGGTTATAGCCGATCTTAAGGCACGGCAGATCACCCATTGTGCTGTCATCGCCAAAGGTCGCGCGGCGTGTATCGGGCGCCTTAGTATATAGCGGCATGTCTCCGGTTTTGTGGAAAAACGGGCGGTCATAAAGATTGATACCAGTGAAGTTCTTAAGCAGGTTCGCAGCCTCGACCAGATAGGCCATACCGGTCATCCAGTAGTGCGGACCTTCTGCCCAACCACCATCTGCGTCGCCCCAAGGGGAATAAACTGTGAATAGGAACTCGATGGAATAGTCCAACCACTCGCGCGCTTCGTCCTCTTCGCCCAACATGGCGACGCAAGCGGGCACCAAAACGGCTGACACGGCGCGAACCGCGTGGCTGTCAAAAGGGAAGAGATGAATGTTGGCATGACGGATAAGATGATCTGCGATTTCACGTGTGCGCACCAATAGTGCAGCCCGTACTTTTTCGCGCTCCGCTTCGGTCAGCTCATCGTGAAGCCAGTCATAGCCCCAAGCCAGAGCCAACGTGACGCGGAAGGCCCATTCGTCTGTGTAAGAGCGCGATGTCGTCCCAGCCGGATCCCATTCTGCAGCAGAGAGCAACCAAGCTTTAGATTTTTCCAACAGCGACGCGTCGTCTAGGACATGGCCAGCAATAGCCATATGGCGGATCGCGTACAGCAGTTCTTGGCAATCGATATATGTCTGACGCCAGACCGGGGGGGTGCGTTGATTGTTTGGATATGGCGCAGGTTCATCCATGACCGGGCGGTCAATCCACTGCGAAACAGATTTTTCGTAAAAGGTATCCCAGCCACAATGGCTGGCGTCCTTGGCGACAGCCGCTTTGAACTCTTTAAGTTTCTTTGGCCCCAACCAAAGACGCGGATGGGCCATATCAGCCTGATCAAAACGGGTGTCTCGGCCCTGCAAAGGAACTTCGGTGGCGTCTTTTGGCACGGTGAAGCTACGTGTTGCGCTCCACTCGGTTTCAGGTGCCTGTTTTTCAGCGTTCCAAACGGCATAAGACCAATAGTGATCTCCTGCCTGCAACGCAGCGTCCGGCGTGAAGAAATTCAGTGGGATATCTGTATAGAGCTTTGTTTTGCCCTTCGGAAACTTACTGTCTGCAGAGACCCGCAGAACATAAGTTGCCTCTTCTTCGACCACAGGCAGCCAAGTGAACCGTGGTGGGTTCTCGACCAAAGTGTCGCCGTCTGGACGGTACTGAATGTTAAGGCGGCCAGCTTTGGGTTGATCCAAATAGTCCGGGCCGAAACCCTGCATCGAAGACATGAGTAATTCCTGATTGATCGGTATTGAACTGTATTGATCGGTGCGCCCGCCCCTAAGGGACGGGCTATCGATAAAGGCAGCTTAGCTATCGCCGTATTGGCGGTTGTAAGCAGACTGCATGGCGTCAACGACATCGTTATAACCCATCTTGTCGAGGGTCTTGATGTAGTTGTCCCAATCCGCTTCAACGTCAGAAGATCCAAGAACCCAAGCTTGCTGTTTTTCCAGCATGTATGTTTCAATCTGGGACCATTTCTTGTCGTAGATGCCCTGCTCTTCTTCGTTGAAGGCCACACCTAGGAATTGGTCGACCAGATAGTCGCCCGCGTCATAAAGTGCGATGCCTTCTAGAGCAGATGGATTTGTCCACTGCTTCTCGTAGTTGAAGTCTTGGAAGTATCCACGCTGAACCTGAGAACCAACTTGATAAAGGGAGCTGTTGATAGGCCCCTTCGCCTTGAACTCGTCGGTAAAAATAGGCTCACCATCTACCAGATCATACGTCAGACCTTCGACACCAAAGTTCGCCAAACGACGGCCTTCTTCGGTGAAGTAGAAGTCGAAGTATTTGATTGTTGTCACTGGATCAGGGTTAGTGTGTGAAATCGCCCACCCATCTGGCTTCACCGGAATACGGCGGTGTTCCGCGATGCGCTTGCCAGAAACAGACGCAGGTGGGGCCATCACATCCAGATTAAATCCAGCAACCTTGTCTTTCAGGCTGATGTTGTAGCCAGATGTTGATGCGAACCAGTCGTGGGTCATGCCCCCCAAGTTTTCAGACAGAAGATATTCACGTGCAGAAGAACCACGTGTGAATACTTCGGCGTCGATCAGGCCTTCAGCATACCATTTGGCAATGTTCTTGATGCCCTCACGGTAGCCTTCACCGGCATAACCATGCTGGATTTTACCGTCGGCAACATGGAAGTCATGTGCAGTGTCAGATCCAGAAGAACGACCATCCCAAAGTGTCACAAGACGCAGTAATTCAGGCCATTGACGCACAAAGTAAGGTACTTCGTCCTTAATGCCGTTACCGTTAGGATCTTGGTTCCGGAACGCTGTCAGAACTTCGTATAGCTCATCTACGTTTTGTGGAACTTCAAGGCCCAGAGTATCCAACCAGTCCTGACGGATCCAATACGCCCGACCATATTTACCGTCTGGCAGGTACGGGATGTAGTACAGATTGCCATCAAAGGCAGATACCGCTGCTTGCTTTTCAGGATACTTTTCAAAGAAGGCTTTGATGTTTGGCGCGTGCTCGTCGATCAGATCATTCAGCGGCACAAATGCACCCTGTGGGCCATATTCGTTGACCATGTTTTTGATCTTGTCGCCGCCGACAATGTGCGGGATGTCGCCCGATGCAAGCATCAAGTTGTGCGCCTCTTTTGAACTTGGCGTATTGATCCCGAACGTTGCACCTTTCAGATGAACACCGGTCACTTCGCGCGCTTTTTGCTCAACAGGCCAATCTTCGCTGTAGTGGTAGCGCTTGTTATGCAGGTGGACTGTGAACTCAACCGGTTCGTCAACGATCCGGTGATCATCGCCTGCGAAGGCTGGTACGGTCATCATCGTCGATGCCAGAACCATGGCAGATACTGTTAGCTTTTTCATGTTTCCTCCCTAAGAAAAAGTCTGTTTCGTTTGAATTCCCAAGCCGATCATTCTTTCACGCCACCCAGCATGATGCCTTTGTTGAAGTACTTCTGGATGAACGGATAAACGACTAGGACTGGAATAATGGAGCAGACGATGATGGCTGCTGTTACGGTCTCAACCGAGTAAGGCGCATTCAGCAACGTGGCCGAAAACTCTTCATCGTCTGACAGCGAAGCGATGATCTGGCGCAAGTAGACTTGAAGCGGAATTTTACTTTCGTCTTGCAAAAGAACCATCGCCCAAAAGAAGCCATTCCAACGCGACACCATGCAGAACAGGGTGATGGTTGCGATGGCTGGTTTAGACAGGGGTACAAAGACCTTCCAAAGGACTTGGAAATCATTGGCGCCATCCATCCGCGCAGCTTCTTCAAAGGAAGATGGGATGCTTTCAAAGAAATTGCGCAGAAGGATAATGTTGAAGGCGTTACAGGCAAAACCGATGATGATGCCAAAGTAGCTGTCCAGAAGCCCGAGATCCCGCATGTTCAAGAAGAATGGGATCATGCCCGCGTTGAACCACATAGTGAATGCGATCACGAGGTTCCAGAAACGACGCCCTGCCAATTGTGGACGCGAGAGCGCATAGGCTCCTGGAATGATGATAATCAAGCTCACCAGCGTGCCGCCAATCGTGTAAATAAAGGTGTTCTTGTAGGAAATCCAAAAGGCGCTTTCTGACAAGACGAGTTCATAAGCCGCGAGTGTCATTTCCACTGGGGTCAGAACGACTACACCTGCGGTGGCCGCAAATCCTGAACTGAATGAAACAGCCGCAATGTAAATGAACGGATAGAGCGTCGACAGCGTGAAGACACCGATGAGGAACATGGTTGCGTAGACAAAGAGCTTATCGCCACGCGAATACAGGTTCATATTAGCCATTGGTCATTCTCCCCCTTACCAAAGCGACGTGCGTGATACGCGGCGCGAGATTGTGTTGGCGGTCATCACAAGGATGAAGGCGACAACGGCATTGAAGAGACCTGCAGCAGCGGCAACATCGTATTGCCCCCCCTGAAGACCCTGACGATAGATGTAGGTGTTGATCACATCAGCGGTTTCGTAAGTCGCAGGCTGGTAGAGCAAAATGATCAACTCGAACCCGACTTCCAAAATGTTACCGATACGGATGATCAACATGATGATGATTGTCGGCATGATCGACGGGATGGTGATTTTCCACATCATTTGCCAACGACTGGCCCCATCCACCACCGCACTTTCATAAAGAGACGGGTTCACGCCTGCGATGGCCGCAAGGAAAACGATCGAGCTAAATCCGGCTTCCTGCCAAATTCCAGATCCAATAAAGATCGGTCGGAACCATTCAGGCTTTGTAAGGAAGTAGATCGGCTCGACCCCCAGCCATCCGAGGAAAGTGTTGATAATACCGGCAGATGGCGAGAAGGCGGTCACCACAATACCCGCAATAATCACTGTCGAAATGAAGTGCGGCAAGTAGACAATCGTCTGCGCTGTTCTTTTGAAAGTCGCGTTCAAGATTTCATTGAACATCAACGCCAGAATAATCGGTACGGGAAAGCCAAACATCAGGCTGAAACCACTGAGGATCACTGTGTTTTTAATCGCTCGGATGAAGCCTTCACTACCAAACAAGGTTTGGAAATGCTCAAGACCAACCCACGGACTTCCCGCAACACCGCGGAAAATAGAGTAGTCTTTAAAAGCAATTTGCAGCCCGTACATAGGCTTGTACAAGAAGACAGCGAACCAAATTACGGTTGGTAGAAGCATGGCATAGATCTGCCAGTCCCTTAGGATGCGACGACCGATAGATTTGGCCAGCATCGAAAGGTCAGTTTTCTGACCTTCTGATGGGGCGGATTGTTCGTTTTCAGCAACCATAGATTTAGCCTTCCGCCCGGAAGACATTGCCCGTCGCTGAATCAAACACCTTGATCAGATCTTTGCGCACATGCAGCGTGTCCACGCCCTGCAGGTGGTCAATCGAACCCAGCGTTTCGGCTCTGGCAACAAATGGTTTACCATCGATTTGCGAGTGCAAAAGTGCTTCAGAACCAAGTGTCTCGACCAAGTCTAGTTCAATCGACAAAGGAGCCGTTTGTTCGCCAGCTGCTAAGGTCATGTGTTCGGGGCGAATGCCAACAACGACCTCGCGCCCTTCAGAATTTCTAAGCGCTTCCAGTGCAGGTAGTTCAATGGAACGAGAACCAAATTTTGCAACTGGCGCATTCTCCCCACCGGTGATCGTGGCAGTAATTTGGTTCATAGGTGGAGAGCCAATGAAACCAGCCACAAACACGTTTGCGGGATTGTTAAACAGCTCCATTGGGGTGCCGATCTGTTCAATCCGACCGTCACTCATCACAACGATCCGGTCTGCCAAAGTCATCGCTTCAACCTGATCGTGGGTGACGTAAATGCTTGTGACACCAAGGCGCTTGTGTAGGCGTTTGATCTCTGCACGCATTTGGGTACGAAGTTTAGCGTCGAGGTTCGACAATGGCTCATCAAATAGGAAAACTTTAGGGTGGCGTACAATTGCGCGGCCCATGGCAACACGCTGACGCTGGCCACCAGACAAATCCGCAGGACGACGCTCTAGGTATTCCGTCAAACCTAGGATTTCAGCAACTTCATCAACTGAACGTTTGATTTCGTCTTTAGGGACTTTTCGGATCCTCAGACCAAAGGCGATATTCTCGGCGACATTCAAATGTGGATATAACGCGTAGTTTTGGAACACCATCGCAACATCACGGTCCTTTGGTGCAACCGTATTCATTGTACGATCATCGATGATCAACTGGCCATCAGAAATCTCTTCCAATCCTGCAACCATGCGCAACGTCGTTGATTTACCGCAACCCGATGGTCCAACCAATACAACGAATTCTTGTGGTTTGATCTCTAGATCAATTCCATGAACAACCTGAACGCTACCGTAGCGTTTGACGATCTTTGAAAGCTGAACGCCTGACATCTTTCCTCCCCTAAGTGCGATAAATGCCTTGAAACTTCAAAGGCGATTCGATCACCGCACAACTGGTATACTAGTAACTTAACTGGGATACTAGTAAATTCACTAGTATGCTAGAAAGGCATGGTCTAAAGTGGGGGACAACACGGATAAAATCGCAAAGGGTGCAAAATATTTTCTCGCTAATTCAACTTCATAACCGAAGTGCCCGACCTTGCTCTCAAAACTAAAATTTTGCGCTGTACAGGGCCGGTTTGCTAGAAACTTGACCCGCGGTCTTTGCTAGAATCCAAAGAAGATGAAAAACGGAGACCATGGTATGGCCATGTCGACACCTATAAAAGAACGCCGCACAAGTGCGGACGATGTGTTTGACTACCTTCATGAAGAGATCGCCACCATGCGTTTGCGCCCTGGGGATAAAATCTCTGAGGCAGACTTGGCAGCGCGGTTCGGTATTTCTCGGCAACCCGTTCGTGATGCCTTTAGCCGTTTGGCTACGCATGACCTGCTACTGATCCGCCCCCAACGCGCAACTGAAGTGAAACGATTTTCAAAGCGGGAAATAGAAAAATCGCGTTTCGTCAGAACCGCCATTGAACGAGAGGTCCTGCGCCGTGCCTCAGAAAAATGTGATGCGCAAGGTGCTGCGCGGCTTGATGACTCGCTCAAGGCACAGGAACAAGCGATTCAGAAAGATGATGTCGAACTCTTTGGGTCCTTGGACTACGAATTTCACAAAATTCTATGTGGAATCGCGGGTGCGGACTACGCCTTTGATGTCATCTTAACCGAAAAGGCAAAGGTCGACCGCCTGTGTATTCTTGGATTGTCTAAGGAAAACAATATGCCTGGGTTGGTAGAAGATCATCGCAATATTGCGGAAGCAGTAAAGGCTCATCAACCAATCAAAGCGATTGAACACGGGATGTTTCACTTGTCGCGATTGGATGAAACCATCGAACGCATTGCCATCACAAACGCCAACTATTTCGATGCGCCTGTTCCTTAAGCAGCGTTAAGATGTACCGTCAAAAACCCGCTTACGCGCATTATCAATGTGCGTGCGCATTGCGAGTCGTGCCGCATCAGGTTCTTGCAACTTGATCGCGTTATAGATCTCATAGTGCTCTGCCTGCACCAATTGCATACGCTCTTGCGGCTTAGTAAGAGACAAATTACGTGTCAGATTTAGGCCAGTGATAATATTGGCCTTCATAGAAGCGCGCGCTGCAGAGAAATACTGATTATCAGACGCCATACAGATCGCCGCGTGAAAATCTTCGTCTGCGTCGACACCTAGATCGCCAGCTGCAATCACCCGATCCAACTCGTCTAAAATCGATTTCATCTTGTTCAAATCAGACTCAGACCGACGCGTGGCAGCCAAGAAAGCCGCCTCCCCTTCAACAGCAGACCGAAACTCAAATGTACGCTGAATATCCGCGATTGATCCGACCGGTGCAAAATCCAATACAGCCATTTCAGGGCGCCGTCTGACATAAGATCCAGACCCCTGCCGCGAAACGATCACATCATCTTCTCTGAGTTGTTTAAGCGCCTGACGTAGAACAGGGCGTGATAGTTTCAATCGCTCACATAACTTGTGTTCGGTTGGAAGTTTGCCACCTACAGGTATTTCACCTTCCATGATCATACCTAGAATAGCTTCATAAGCGCGATCAGAAAGCGTTGGCTCCTTCAAGGCCTCTGCCGCTCGGCCACCCATTGTATTTTGTCGATTTACCACGGCGTACAATCTCCGTCCGTTTTACGATCTTAACTTACTTTTTTGCCGCTGCTTAGTGAGTAAGCAGCCAAAAAGAGCCAGCAAAATATAGCTATTCACTCCTAAAATCGATTTACAAATTTGTCAAAATTATTCGAATGATGTGTCCGGCTAAATAGATGTTAGAACTGGCTTAAATCCCACTCTTCCCAGTGCGCAGTTAGACAATTCGGTTCTATTAACGACGAGTGTTCATCAGTAGATTGATCACTGCCCCTATGGGCTGCGTCACGCAAAACCCGCCCT
>NZ_JAGDYW010000003.1:0-1283399 GCF_049116455.1 Cognatishimia sp. | reverse complement strand
AGGGCGGGTTTTGCGTGACGCAGCCGTCCGAAGATCCCAGGCGCGGCAAACACCACCAATGTCGAATCCGGTGAAGCTGAATTGCAGCGGAGAGGCGCGAGGCAGATGTCTCCATTGGGCCGTTGGCTTCGAGAGAATTCTTTGTACCCAAGCTGATTGCTGCCCAGCAGCCGATGACGGCTTTGAGCCCAGAACCACAATGTTTGCACGCGCTGCATCTAATGTTGAAGAAAATGTCTACTTCTATGACCTAAGCGGACGAACGACGGTTGCGTGGCGTAATGCGGCCTTGAGTTAGTGAGCCCTAATTTAAGTAAGTTCTCTTCCATCGTCTGTAGAAAAACACGACGGACTTACCGATCACTAATCATGATGAAATCGCCGTGAATTACCGGCTACAAATCCGGCCAGCGAATCTCCTTCGAAGTTTTCCGCCAAAAAACGCACAAATAAAACGGTCAGATTTTCCCTCCGGGCCTGATCTGGCCACACGGCGAAAACACCAAGCGGCTTCAAGCGCCATTCCGGTATCAATTTAACGAGCGAACCGGAAGTAAGGTGCTCTTCGACAACGAACTTCGGCACCACTGCGATTCCAAGATTTTGGCGAATGAGATGCTGAAGTGACTCTATATTGTCGACCTGGATCTGGTTCTGACCGGCGACCCGTACGACCTCTTTTTCGCCATTCATAAACGCAATCGCATCGGACCGTTGGGCATAGGATATCCAATCCCAGGATTCCAAGTCGTTTGGATGATTTGGTGTAGGGCGCGACGCCGCGTAGTCTGAACCGGACACGAGGGCGCGGTTGAGGTGCCCAAGTCGGCGAGACATCATAGGGCTGTCACTGAGCCACCCAATGCGAATGCTCAAGTCATATCCGCCCTCGATCAGATCAACTGGTACATCAGAGGACGAAATCGTCAACGCAACATGGGGATGCAATTTTGCGAACTCTCCCATGGCTGTCAGAAGTTTCGACGACGACATGAATGCTGGAATTGAGATTTTGAGTGCCCCAACCGGTTCCAAAGAAAGTGCATTCAGTTCATTCAATCCGATTTCGGCACTGCGCACCATATCGACCGCGCGCGCATAGAAAACACGACCTTCGTTGGTCAAGGATATCTTGCGCGTTGTTCGGTACAGCAGTGTTGTGCCGAGGTAATTTTCAAGTTCCGTGACAGTCTCGCTGATACGTGATGGAGAAACGCCAAGACTTCGCGCCGCGCCGCGAAAAGATCCCTCGTCTACAACCCGAGCGAAGATCGCCATGCTTTTCAGGTGCTCAATCATTGTTCTGCTATACCGAATAATTACTTCTGAAAATAGTCAGTTTTTAAAACAGTTCGGGGGCGCTAGGTCTATTCCAACGACGAAGGAGCAAACCTGTGAACCGACACACGACATTTCAAACAGATTGCGCTCATCGATACCTTGTGGCCCTCTGCCGCCACTTTGGCCGCAGTCTGGACGTCAGACAGGGTGCCAATTCGGGTTGGGTCAATTTTCCGAAAGGCAGATGCGAATTTCGCTCTGACCCAGGAGCTTTGACACTAACAGTGTCCGCGGGCACCGCTGCGGATCTGGACCAGTTGACCGGCATCGTCACCTCGCATTTGGAGCGTTTCGCATTCCGCGAAGCACCCGAATTGCGATGGCAAGCCTTACCTGCCCCCACCCCAACAGCCGTTTCCAGAGCCAAAATTTCACAATCGGAGAAAAACCAATGAAACGTAATCTAGCGCTGGTTACTGCCTTTGTTGCCCTAGCGGGCACCGCGTTCGCGGGCGACAAAGAGTCGGTCCAAACGTTCTATGACCTGTTGAGCGACCCAAGCTCAAAACAACTACAAGCCGCCTTTGTCGAGGTCACATCACCAGATTGGGAAAGCGTCGGCGACTATTCGGGCGAGAATGAAGGTCGTGACGGGTTTCTGGGTCAGATGGGTTTCTTTGCGAAGCTCATGCCCGACCTGAAGTGGGACGTTCAAACGATGTATCAGGACGGAAACTTCGTCACTGTGCGCAGCCGGGCAACCGCAACGCCTACCGGTCCCTTGTTTGGGGTCGATGGCGAAGGTCGCAGTTTTGATATCATGACGATCGATGTTCACGAGCTCGAAGATGGCAAAATCATCCGTACCTATCACGTCGAAGATTGGGCAGGCGCACTGCAACAGTTGTCTGGTCGCTAAGCCACAAAACCAGCGGCTGGCAAATGCTGACCGCAACATCGAAAGGAACATCAAATGCAACGTAGAACAGCACTGAAAGCTGCAAGCGCAGCTGCCCTGGCGATCGCCTTGAGCACACCAGCAGTCGCGCAAAGCGAAGATGACATGGCCCAAACCAGTTTTGACACTGTGATGTCGTTCATGAGCGCCATGGGTGGCGGCGATATGGACACCATGGCCAATCTCATGGCCGATGACATGGTTTGGCTGAACGGCGGCGATCCATCACTGCCATGGATCGGTCGGTGGGAAGGCAAGGAAGCCATCTTCGGATTCCTTGGAGCATTTTCCGAAAACGCCGTACCAACCATGTGGGAAAACGAGGACGCTTTTGCATCAGGCGACACTGTAGCCGTGTTTGGCCGGATGAAGCTGATGCTAAAGAAGTCGGGCGTGGAAACGGATGAATTTAACTTTGCGCTGCGTGCGAAGGTACGCGACGGTCAGGTGGTTCTTTGGAACTGGTTCGAAGACAGCCATGCCGTCAGCCAAGCATACCACGGTAAATAGGACATTGTCCCGCAACGGTGTTGCTGCTGCGGGCGTCACCATTTCAAAACGAGGAAAAGCGTGATGAGACACCAAATAAATGATGGTCGACGATTGTCTGCCCTGAAGGGCATCGTGATTGCAGCATTGGCGGTGATTTTTGCGTCCCAGACCTCAGCCGATTTCCTGACGCTGCCAGAGCGCGACGGTCCGCGTCCAGAAACCACCGGGGGCGTACCTCATATGCAGATTGGCATCAGCCCCGTTGAAAGGCTGTCTAAAGAGATGCTTCACCGAGTTGATGCAATTCAGGGTATCAACTTGGAAACAACGCGCATCGGATTCCCGGGATCCGTGGGATTCGTGTTGTCCGAAGACATCGCGGCGGCACAGCCCCAGGCCTTGGTTGCGGGCCGTGAATTCGCACATCTTCATCCAGACGGCAGTTTTCATGCGTCGCTTTCTCCGGAAATGGCGCAGCACGCCGCAAACACCGGTTGGGCCATCGCGCACCCCTGGGCGGATCAACGCGAAGGTTGGGAAGGGTTTGTCATGATCTACACCCCGCAAACCGACGACCAGCTTGATGTGGTTGTGGATCTGATCATAGCCTCGTTCTCATACGTATCGGGTCAGAATATGCCAGACAGCTAAGCGGGCCTTGACCTGCAAACACACTCGAGGATTGTGCAATTCATACGCGTTCAAGCCGGTGCATCGCCGTCGTTGACCCGCTAGCATCTGCCGAAAAAGTGCCCAGAAAAGCGAAGGACCATCAGTATGTTTCGATCTTCCCCAATCCCGTCCTGGGTGAATGTTTTTATGGCGTTCCTGCTCTTCTTCATGACCATCCAAGTTTTTTGGTTCTACTTTGATCACACGTATCTTTTTGACGCCGGCATCACGATCGAAGGTGCGCCAGACCTGAACATTCTTTACACCACCGCCGGACGTCTTCTGGCGATGATTGCGGCCACTCTTTTTGTGATCTACACCTAAAACCCGCATCAGTATCTGGTGGTATTGTTCATGAGCATCTTCAGCGAAGGCCAAGAGATGTTCATCGATCCGTTATACCCATACGCGAATAGTCCGACTTCACCGATGATGGACGTCGGGATGCACATCCTGATTGTTGGGTTAGAGATTGCGGCGTTAATTGTAGTCTACCGCAAAACCAAAACGGGCCCGCATCGATAGTTGCTGTGTCTCGGCAACACTGGGCCAAGCGCACAACAACGACGGTCAGTTCAGAGCCCACTTCAATGAAGCAAACAGGCGTCTGCGCGGGCGCCACTAATCTAGGTTTCGTCTGGGCAGCCGTAATCCAAAGGTTCGTCGGCTACCACCCTGCAGCGTGCGGCCGTTTCGTCCGCATAGTCCCCATTCGACTATTCGCTCAGGATGCATCCGCAGTGAATGTCTGCAAATCGGGCGCTGCTACCGCTCCCTGCACGTAATCTGAATCGAGACTTTAAGCTGGCTTTGAGTTAGGAGCTTCCTCGATCGGAGCCGTGTCTTTGATATCTTTCGCAGGACGTTCTCTTTGCATATCGAGGGCAGTTCGCAACATTGAGCGCCATACAAGGGCAAATGGGGCTCTGATTCCAGAATAAAGATATATTGAAGAGCGAACAAATAGAACGAGTTCAAGTTCCGTACTGCAAAATATCAAAGTTGGGTTTTAATCGATGGACACAGAAAAAAAGGAAGAACTATGCTTCCCAGAAGGCAAAACTATGCTGCACGGTACAAGAGGATTTGGTGGAGCCTAGGGGGATCGAACCCCTGACCTCCTGCATGCCATGCAGGCGCTCTCCCAGCTGAGCTAAGGCCCCAAATTCAACAGATCTTTTGATCCGTGAGCGCCTACTTAGGCGGATCGTTGGGCAGGATCAAGTCGAAATCCCGCCCAAACAATATCATTCGTCGCTATCGTCTGCAGGAACGTCAGCGATCTCTTCGAGAGAGACATTATCGTCGTCGTCCTCATCTAGAACATCGTCGTCCAGATCGATATCCACGTCATCTTCATCATCGAGCACTTCGGCGTCATCAGCATTCGCTGCTTTGGCTTTCAGTGTCGCCGCATCTTCGTCGTCTGCGGCAATCATACGGCTTTTGCCGTTGTCCATTTCAACCACTTCACCAGTGTAAGGGCTGACAATCGGGTTCTTGTTCAGGTCGTAGAAACGTTTGCCGGTCGTTGGGCACAGGCGTTTAACGCCCCATTCTTCTTTGGGCATGGGAATTCCCCTAAATCACGTGAGTCTTGTCGACAGTTCGGGCCAAGTGCCATATGTGACGGGGCAAGTCAAAGGGTAACGCACGCAAGCTCGCGTCAGGAGTGCAATGACACAACATTTTCTGCCCGGAGAGCCTAAAATTACCGTAAATCTGCGTCAAAGCGCACGCGCACGGCGGATCAGTTTGCGGGTCTCTCGCTTAGATGGAAAGGTCACGTTGACCTTGCCCCAACGGGTGAGTGACCAAGAAGGTTTGGCGTTTCTGGCTGAAAAAGCAGACTGGGTGCGAAAACAGCTTGAGGACCGTCCAGAGCAGATCGAAGTCGATGTTGGAACTTCGATTCCATTTCAGGGAGCATTGCTGGATATCGAACCTGGAACCGGTAAAGGCATTCGCATTTCGGGCGATGTGCTTTTGGTGCCGCAGGCGAAGGCCAAGACCTCCCGCCGGATCGAAGCTTTTTTAAAGCTGCAGGCGCGCGAGCGGTTGGTTGCGGCCGTTGACGGATATGCGCGCGAGCTGGGTCGAGGATACAATAAATTGACTCTCAGAGACACGCGGTCCCGTTGGGGGTCGTGTACCTCGGCGGGCGGGCTTATGTTTTCCTGGCGGTTGATCATGGCCCCTGAAGAGGTGCTAAACTATGTGGCTGCGCATGAGGTGGCGCATCTGGAACAGATGAATCACTCCCCCAATTTCTGGGCCTTGGTCGAGCGTCTGTATGGGCCGCATCAACAGGAGCGGGCATGGCTAAAGGCGCACGGTGAAAAATTGCACCGGTATCAGTTTTAAAACCATGCCCCTGTGACGTTTTCGCAATTGACCAATGCGTTGGTTGTGATCACATTTGAGAAATGATCTCACCGACCCGCTCCACAGAACAATCGACCTCAGCTCATGATCGAGTCTATCGTGGTCTGCGTACGCGTATCATGCATGGAGAAATCCCGCCCGGGCAAGCGCTGACACTGCGTGGCATTGGCAAGGAGTACGACGTCTCCATGACGCCCGCGCGCGAAGCCATTCGACGACTGGTCGCGGAGGGGGCTTTAACTCTTTCGTCTTCTGGCCGAGTGTCGACGCCTGAACTGACAAATGACCGTATCGAAGAACTCGCAGCATTGCGGGCTTTGATCGAGGTTGAGTTGGCAAGCCGCGCGCTCCCACGGGCCCATATGGCCTTGATTGATCGCTTACAGGCAATCAACAACACTGTTGCAGAGAAGGTCGCGCAGCGGGATGCTGTGGGCTATATCGGGGCGAATTTGGATTTCCATCGGGCGCTTTACCTGCGTGCGCAAGCGCCTGCGATGCTTGCGATGGCTGAAACTGTTTGGCTGCAACTCGGGCCAACAATGCGCTCGCTTTATAGCAAGTTGCGCCAGAACGAACCGCCCCAGTATCATCGTTTGATTTTGGCAGCTTTGAAGGCTGGGGACGAGCCGGGACTGCGTCTGGCGGTCAGGTCAGATGTGACGCAGGGTTTAAGGCATCTCGCCTCGTAAATTGACGCGGAATAGGAACGCCCCACTCGGCCTTTGACCTCACCCCGAGTGTTTAGCCAAAAAATAAGGCTGGCTGATCGGTGTCTTGCAAACAAAACGCCGCCCTCGATTTTCGTTGAGCAGGCGGCGTCGTAATTAAAAATGAAAGGTTTAGGCTGCGAGGCCTTTAGAGCCGAGTTCCATGAACTTCTGACGGCGTGCCTTGATCACATCTTCGCGGCTGAGGCCTTCGACCTCTTTCAGCATTTCAGTGATGGCCTTGCCAACGGCTTCAATCGCTTTGTCGCGACCTCGATGTGCGCCGCCCAGAGGTTCAGTGATGCTGCGATCAACCACTCCCAGCTGCAGCAGGTCGCCCGCTGTGAGGCGTAGAGCTTCGGCGGCTTCGCGCATTTTGTTGGCGTCTTTCCAAAGGATCGATGCGCAACCTTCTGGGGTGATTACTGAATAGACAGAATGCTCAAGCATCGCGAGCTTATTTGCTGTCGCCAAAGCAACCGCACCACCAGAGCCGCCTTCGCCGATGATCACAGAGATCACAGGGACACCGACTTGAAGGCATTTTTCGGTGCTGCGTGCGATGGCTTCTGATTGGCCGCGCTCTTCAGCACCTTTGCCCGGATAGGCACCTGGCGTGTCAACGAGGGTAACGATTGGGATATTAAACTTGTCGGCCATTTCCATCAGGCGGATTGCCTTACGGTAGCCCTCAGGGCGCGCCATGCCAAAATTACGCTCGATGCGTGATTTGGTATCATTGCCTTTTTCTTGGCCAATCACCATTACTGGCTGATCGTTGAAACGCGCCAAACCACCCATCACAGCGTGGTCGTCTGCAAAGTTCCGGTCGCCTGCAAGCGAAGTATATTCTGTAAACAGGGCGTCGATATAATCCGCGCAATGTGGACGGTCTGGATGACGCGCCACTTGGCACTTCCGCCAAGGCGTCAGGGTCTGGTACAGCTCTTCCAGCATATCACTGGCTTTACGATCCAGCGCCGCTGCTTCATCTGTTACGTCCATTTCCTCATTTTGCCGCGCCAGAGCGCGCAGCTCTTCGGCTTTGCCTTCAATCTCGGCCAGCGGTTTTTCAAAATCGAGGTAATTAGTCATTGGTCACTCCGCACACTTATGCGTTTCGGTATATGACTGTGCCAGCGAGGAATTGCAACTCATGCCATGAGGCTGGGGACGAGTGAAATTACCAAAAGTGCGGCCATGGTCCAGTTAAACACCGTCAACCGCGTTGGATTGCTTAGGAGGTAACGCAGTTTTTGACCCAATATGGTCCATGAACTGACGCAGGGCAGGTTGATTGCTCCAAACACAATCGCGACCCAAAGCACAGCAGAGAGTTCGCGGCCGGGTGCATATAGTGTGATTGACGATAGCGCCATTGTCCATGCCTTTGGATTGACCCATTGGAACAGTGCCGCCTGCACAAAGCTGATAGGGTTGGCACCGGTGTTTTGTCCTTCCGGGCTTGTAGAATGCGCAATTTTCCATGCCAGCCAAAGCATGTAGGCCGCGCTCAGGATTTTTAAGATCAGATAACTTGGCGGCCAGGCATCAAACAGTTGCATGAGGCCCGCGCCGACCAAGATGACCATAATCACAAATCCAATGCCGATCCCAAGCATATGCGGAATAGAGCGCGCAAATCCAAAATTTGCACCCGACGCCAAAAGCATCATGTTATTTGGCCCCGGCGTGATTGAGGTTACAAAGGCGAAGGCCGCGAGTGCGGTAAGGATTTCGAAGGTCATAACGCAATATTATGGCATCTGAGGCTATCAGGGATTGTGTTTTTGTGTGAAGATTAAGTAGAATCACAATCCATGGCGAAATTGGATCAAATAAACGAACAGATATTGCAAGTGGTGTCTCGTGATGGACGCATCAGCAATCTGGAGCTTGCGGAGCGAGTCGGCTTGTCGCCGTCGGCATGTTTAAGGCGTGTGCAAGAATTGGAACGCGAGGGTGTGATTTCTGGCTATAGAGCTGTTTTGGATCGCAATAAACGTGGGATTGGGTTTGTCGCTTATGTGACGGTTGGGCTAAATCAGCATACCAAGACCGCACAGGAAGCTTTCGAGCGTGCAATTTCGCAAGCCCCCGAAGTGATTGAATGTCATAATATTACGGGTGCGGTTGAATATTTGCTGCGTGTCGAAGCCACAGACTTGGTAGCCTACAAAACGTTTCACACCGATGTCTTGGGGATTTTGCCTCAGGTTCATTCCATCACCAGTTACGTTGTGATGGGATCCCCGAAAGACGAGCGTGCTTAAGGGATCTGGGATCAGTAACCCGGAGGAGAGAGCTAATCTCCGGGTTACCAGAACGGGCGGTTTTAGGGAAACGTTGCCCGATATTTCAGAGGCTTAAGCCTTGATCAGTTCAGACTGTTTCACGATGACCTCAGCCTGTTTGATCGATGCGATGTCGACCAGACGACCTTTGTAGACCGTTGCACCTTCGCCATTTGCTTTCGCAGTTTCCATGGCATCAAGGATTTCACGTGCCTCAGCGATAGCCTCCTCGGAAGGAGTGAAAACATCATTGGCCAGCGCGATTTGTTTCGGATGGATTGCCCATTTACCAACCATGCCCAAAGTCGCTGAACGACGGGCTTGCGCGATAAAGCCCTCATCATCAGAGAAGTCACCAAATGGGCCGTCGACTGGCAGAACGCCGTGTGTGCGGCAAGCGGCAACAATCTTTGCCTGAGCCCAGTGCCATGGATCAGACCAATATTTATCTGCGCCATGCTGCATGTAGTAGTTTACTTGCGTGCCGCCGATGCCAGTGGTCTGCATGCCCATTGAAGCCGCAAAGTCCGCTGCACCAAGGCTCATAGCTTGCAGGCGAGGGGTCGAGGCCGCGATTTCTTCCGCATGCGCGATGCCCGCTGCGGATTCGATGATTACTTCAAATGAGATCTTCTTGCTGCGACCTTTCGCAGTTTCAATCGCAGTCACCAAAGCGTCGACTGCATATAGGTCTTCGGCACAGCCAACTTTAGGGATCATGATCTGATCAAGGCGCTCGTCCGCTTGTTCCAGCAGGTCGACGACATCGCGGTACCAATATGGTGTATCCAAGCCATTGATACGCACGGAGAGGGTTTTGTTTCCCCAGTCGATGTTGCCGATCGCTTCGATCACGTTTGCGCGTGCCGAATCCTTGTCGGATGGGGCGACAGAATCCTCAAGGTCGAGGTTGATCACATCCGCTGCTGATGCGGCCATTTTTTCGAAAATGGCAGGGCGTGACCCTGGGCCAAAGAGTTGGCAGCGGTTTGGGCGCGCCGGTGCGGCAGGCTGAAGACGGAAGCTCATGTGAAATCCTCCAAGAAAGGAAATTACCAAATTATCTACTTGCTGGTTATTAAATTGCGCAGTGTCTTGCAATCACATTTTTTGCAATCGCGGCGAATTTACGCTGCGTTGCGGCATGTTCAATGAAAATCATCCATGCCAGGGAGATTCTTCGGTCTTGGCGATGCGGGCGAACTATTCTTCTAAAAAACCGCGTATACCGTGGTGTATCTTGCGCATTGGCGGGTATTTCTGACGGAAACGACAAGAAATTTCCGAGGAAATAGTGGATTTTCCCAAAGATAATTTCTTCTTCAAAGGGACCTGGGCAATGATCGAGACTCCATATCTGCTTTTCTTGGGCGATGCGCCTGACATGTTGGCTGCGAAAGTTGCCATTGGTATTCGTGATTGGCGTCCAGAAAACGCTGTCGGTCAAATCAGCCTAGAAGGTTGTGGAGCCGATCTGGGCCTCACCGAGATGACATTGGCTGGCGGTCTGGAAGCGGGCGCTAAGACATTGGTTGTAGGTGTTGCGAACCGCGGCGGAATCATTTCTGAGGCTTGGAAAGAAGTGCTGCTGAAAGCGCTTGAGATGGGCTACGACATCGCTTCTGGCCTGCACAACCTGATGTCTGACGAAGGTGACCTGGTTGCCGCCGCTCTGATGCATGGTCGCACGCTGCATGACGTGCGTATTCCATCGGTTCAGTATCCAATCGCCACAGGTGTACCGCGCACAGGTAAGCGTTGCTTGGCTGTGGGGACCGATTGTTCCGCAGGTAAAATGTACACCGCGATGGCGATGGATGCTGAAATGCAGAAACGTGGTCTGAAGTCCACATTCCGCGCGACAGGTCAGACGGGCATTTTGATCACAGGTTCCGGTGTGCCTTTGGACGCTGTAATTGCAGACTTCATGGCGGGTGCTGTTGAATATCTGACACCAGACAATGATGCGGATCACTGGGACTTCATCGAGGGACAGGGCTCTCTGTTTCACGTGTCTTATTCCGGAGTGACCATGGCTTTGGTGCACGGCGGCCAGCCAGATGCGTTGATCCTGTGCCACGAACCAACTCGGACACATATGCGTGGCCTGCCAGGTTTCAGCCTGCCTTCCTTGCAAGAGCTGAATGATGTCGCACTGACATTGGCAAAAGTTGCGAACCCAGACGTTGTTGTTGCCGGTATCTCGATCAACACGCAGCATCTGTCAGAAGACGAAGCGACCGCATATTGCGCCAAGGTTGAAGAAGAAATGGGTCTCCCAACCTGTGATCCATACCGTCACGGCGCTGGCCGCCTTGTAGACGCGCTCGCAGCGATCTGATTAGTAAAGGGCGTCTGGGAACAGGCGCCCTTTTTCCGTCGAAAGGATTGACGCATGAACATCACCGTGACCGCGGATACATTCCGTCTGGCACAGGTATTCACCATCTCGCGCGGTTCACGCACCGAAGCGAAAGTCTTGACCGTCAAGATCGAGAAAGATGGTTTTACGGGCCTGGGCGAATGTGTGCCCTATGCGCGCTATAATGAAACTCTGGAAAGCGTGACTGCTGAGATTAATGCGCTTCCACCAGAATTCACCCGTGAAGAGCTGCAAGGGCTGTTGCCGGCCGGCGCCGCGCGTAATGCTGTTGATTGCGCGATGTGGGATTTGGAAGCCAAGGCGGCTGGAAAGTCCGCGCGCGAATTGGCTGGTCTTGAAGACCTTGGCCCAGAGATCACAGCCTACACGCTCTCGCTGGATACACCCGAAAATATGCAAAAACAGGCGGCAGAGCATGCTTTTCGTCCGTTGTTGAAGATCAAGCTAGGAACCCCTGATGACATGCCGCGTCTGGAAGCAGTCCGTGCTGGCGCGCCTGTTTCAACAATCATCGTGGATGCAAATGAAGGCTGGTCAGCAGAAGTCTACGCTGAGTTGGCGCCGCATTTGGTACGCCTGGGAGTCGCTCTGGTGGAGCAGCCACTGCCTGCAGGCGAAGACGACGCCCTGATTGGTATGGAACGCCCAGTGCCTGTTTGCGCCGATGAAAGCTGTCATGACCGTACCAGCTTGCCGAAACTCAAGGGCAAATATGATGTCGTGAACATCAAGCTCGATAAAACCGGTGGTCTAACCGAAGCCCTGAAACTGCGCGATGAAGCGTTGGCTGAAGGCTATAAAGTGATGGTTGGCTGTATGGTTGGCAGCTCTTTAGCGATGGCGCCTGCGACGCTTGTTGCGCAGGGTGCGATGATCACAGACCTTGACGGCCCGCTTCTGTTGGCCGAAGACCGCGATGTACCTTTGAAATTTGATGCGGCTGGCGTGCACCCGCCCGTTCCAGCACTCTGGGGTTGAGGAGACCAATATGACCCGTACCGTTTATGTGAATGGCGAATACCTGCCAGAAACCGAAGCTAAGGTTTCGATCTTTGACCGTGGTTTCCTGATGGCCGACGCCGTGTATGAGGTGACTTCCGTATTGGACGGCAAGCTGATCGACTTTGAAGGCCACGCTGTACGTCTGGAGCGCTCTTTGAATGAGCTCGACATGCAGGCTCCTTGCACCAAAGAGGAATTGCTAGAAATTCACCGCAAGTTGGTTGAAGCCAACGAGATCGTTGAGGGTCTGGTCTATTTGCAGGTCACACGCGGCTCCGACGGAGACCGTGATTTTGTATTCCCGTCTGGAGACACAAAGCCAACTCTCGTGTTGTTCACTCAGAACAAGCCGGGTCTGGCAAATAGCCCGGCCTCACAAAAGGGTGCAAAGGTCATTTCGATCGATGACATCCGCTGGGGTCGTCGCGATATCAAGACAACTCAGCTGCTTTACCCATCGATGGGTAAAATGATGGCAAAGGCCGCGGGTGCAGATGATGCATGGATGATCGAAGATGGCCATGTGACCGAAGGCACCAGCAACAATGCTTACTTCGTGAAAGACGGTAAAATCGTAACCCGTCCTCTGTCCACAGACATCCTGCACGGCATCACCCGTAAAGCGGTTCTGCGTCTGGCGGAAGAAGCGCAGGTGCAAATCGAAGAGCGTCTGTTCACCATCGATGAGGCCAAAGAAGCGGATGAAGCGTTCACAACATCTGCCTCTGCTTTCGTGATGCCGGTCGTCGAAATCGACGGCGCGCAGTTGGGCGATGGCACACCGGGTCCGATTGCGAAACGTCTGCGTGAAATTTATCTGGAAGAATCCCGCGCGCAAGCGATCTAAGCTTCTTGGTGATATGATTGAGAAAGGGGAGGTCTTAGACCTGCCCTTTTGTTATTTCTGATCCGTGACGTTTTCTTTGAAGGCTTTTTCAAATGCCTTTTGCTTGTCAGGATTGGCGTCGGTTTGATAGTTGGCTTTCCATTCATCCATGGTCATGCCGTAGTAAATCTCTCGCGCTTCGTTTTTGTCCATTTCGATACCGCGCTCGTTTGCTGCTTCCTGATACCATCGGCTCAGGCAGTTCCGGCAAAACCCAGCAAGGTTCATCAGATCGATGTTTTGCACGTCAGTGCGTTTTTCCATCAAATGCTCGCGCAGAGTGCGAAATGCGGCAGCTTCGATTTCAATTCGGGTTTGATCATCCATTGCCATTTCCTTTGTAAATGACGCGCCGAGCATATGTCTCGCGCTGAATTTCTTCTGGTGACACCGAAAGCGCCCCTACTTCAGGTAAGTGTTTTTCCATGACAGCCAATAGGTCTTCGGCCAATCCTTTGCGCAAGTCATTAGGGCGGCCTGCCATCATCCGTAAGGTGAGGTGGGCAAATCCGGGTTTGGCGGCGCCGGTTACTGTATTTTGGCATTCAACAGACCGCGCACGGATGTCTTCGGTGCCAAACACACCGCTATCCGTCGCGGTTTGAAAAAGCGTTTGAACCAAAGCCGCGATATCATGTGTTTCAGTTAACTCATCAGAGTGTTCAAGAATGAGATGCGGCATCGAAGGGTCTCCTTAGTAACCGCTTTGATCTAATGCGTCCGTTAAGACAGGAGCGAGGCGTTCTGCCCAGGCATGCTGGCCAGGTTCATCAACGATGAGGTCCTGACGCACTTCGATCAACGCATTCATACGATCTTTTTGCAAAGCGACGCGATCAACTGAATCGCCCGGCAGGTGGCCATGATAGGGTTCATTGTCCCCAACATTCAGATCACCTTCGCCTTCGAGGCGCTTGATCACATGCGGTCCCAAATTGCGGCGATCATGCGCCGCGTGCAGAATGGCGATCTCCCATGGGCGTGGTGCCTTGCCGTTAAGCTGCGGTGAAAAACTATGCATCGCAACGATGATCGGGTCATCGCGACTATCTGCCAGCTTGTTCAGTGCTTGGTGATAAGGCGAGTAATAACATTCTTTGCGGCGTTCTTCTTCAACATCGTCAATATCGGCATTGGCTGGGATCAGCGTGCCATCATAAAGACGCATGATCAAAGTTGGATCATTTGGACCCCGGTTCGGATCGATCACAAGACGGGAAAAATTGGATGCAATCACCGGGGCGTTCATCAATTCACCCAGCTTAAGCCCAACTCCAAGCGCGCCGATATCATAAGCGATGTGGCGCTCCATATCTTTGGCAGCAAGTCCGAGGTCGCCGCCGTTCACTTCTGATGGAACGGTATTGCGCGCATGGTCAATCGTGATGATCCAGCGGCTTGGACGGTCTTCTCCATAAATGTGGTAAGATTCGTGTGTCATTTGTGCGTCGTTTCCTTCGCATAATCCAATATGCGACGCGTTCAGAAAAGGGAATTGCGTAAATCTTGCTGACGTTATAGTTAGCGGTAACATTTTAGCTCTGGGGAAATAAAACCGATGAGACGCCTACGTAACGTTAAGATTGTGGCCACCCTTGGCCCGGCTTCAGAAACCTATGAAACCATCCGCGCGTTGCACGAAGCCGGCGCCGATGTGTTTCGTCTAAACATGAGCCACGGCAGCCATGAAGAGATCAAAGTAAAACACGAGATCATTCGCAAGGTTGAAGATGACCTCGGCAGCCCGATTGCAATCTTGGCTGACTTGCAAGGTCCAAAACTACGGGTTGGTGTTTTCGCTAAAGACGAAGGCGAAGACCTGATTGAAGGCGAAAAGTTCCGCTTGGACTTGGATGACGCCGCAGGTGACATCAATCGCGTAAACCTGCCGCACCCAGAAATTTTCGCAGCGCTCGAAGCGGGTGCACACTTACTGGTAAATGACGGAAAGATCCGTCTGCGTGTCGAAGAGTGCGGGAAAGACTTTGCAAATTGCATCGTGATTACCGGTGGTCGTATTTCGAACCGCAAAGGTGTTAACGTTCCTGACGTTGTCCTGCCTGTAGCGGCGTTGTCTCCGAAAGACAAAAAAGATCTCGAATTCGTATGTGATTTAGGTGTCGACTGGCTGGCGTTGTCCTTCGTACAGCGTCCTGCAGATGTGCTGGAAGCGCGTGAGATGGTGCGCGGCCGCGCTGCTGTGCTGTCCAAAATTGAAAAGCCAACTGCGGTTGAAGGGTTCGATGAAATCCTTGAAGTGTCTGACGGCATCATGGTGGCCCGTGGTGATTTGGGTGTTGAGCTTCCAGTTCAGAATGTCCCACCGATCCAGAAGCGTCTTGTACGTCGTTGCCGTCGTGCCGCGAAGCCTGTGATTGTTGCTACGCAGATGCTGGAAAGCATGATCGAAAGCCCTATGCCAACCCGTGCAGAGGTGTCAGACGTCGCAACGGCCATCTATGAAGGTGCCGACGCGATTATGCTGTCTGCTGAATCTGCTGCAGGTTCTTACCCAATCGAAGCTGTGAGCACGATGAACAATGTTGCTCAAGAAGTCGAAAGCGATGGCACCTATCGCGAGATCATTGAAGCCTCTCGGACCAGCAAAGGTGAAACCGTTGCGGACTCCATTGTTGCGGCTGCGCGAGAAATTGCTGAAACAACTGAAATCAGTGCTATTTGCTGCTTTAGTCAAAGCGGGACAACTGCATTGAAAGTGGCGCGTGAACGTCCGCGGGTTCCAGTTGTTGCAATGACAAGCCGCTTGCGGACTGCCCGTCGTTTGGCGCTGACATGGGGCACGACGTGTGTTCTGACCACGGATCTGGATCGCTTTAAGTCTGCCGTGCTTGCGGCCGTCGGGGCGGCCAAGCGTTTGGGCATGGCCACAGAGAAAGATCAGGTAGTTGTCACGGCTGGTCTGCCATTCAATATTCCTGGCACAACGAACATCCTGCGAGTCGCACCTTGCGATGAAAGTTTGATTTCCGCCACCGACCCGGAGTAATTTCGCGTCATTAACGTCTTTTCAGAGGATAAGATGGACTTTGACGCGATTTTAACGATTGGCATCGTATTGGCCACGTTTTCAGTACCGGCGTTTTTGTCGGCCATGGCGGATGGGCGGTCGACCCGTGCATCCGCGCTCTGTATTTTGTTGGCAGGCAGCGCGATGGTTTACGCGTTGTCTCAAAAACCGGGTGGTTACACCGGGCAAGACATTCCAGAAGTCGTCATCAATCAGATTGCGCGACTGATCAGATAGCTCTTTAAAGCAAGCTGCAAAAAACACTGCGAATCCTCTTGCAGGATTTGCGATCCGGGCGTATACGGCGCCTCTATCCGCGCGTCCGGCTGAGTGGCATGCCGAGTCGCGTTTGTACCGACGACTATGAAGGAGACGGAAATGCCTAAGATGAAGACCAAATCAAGCGCCAAAAAGCGCTTCAAAATGACGGCAAGCGGCAAGGTAAAAGCTTCGCAAGCTGGCAAACAGCACGGTATGATCAAGCGTACGAACAAGTTCCTGCGCAACGCACGTGGCACGACAACATTGTCCGCGCCTGATGCGAAGATCGTTAAATCATACATGCCATACGCACGCTAAGGAGCTCACACTATGTCTCGCGTTAAAGGTGGTACCGTAACCCACGCCCGTCACAAGAAAATCGTCAACCAAGCGAAAGGCTACTACGGCCGTCGCAAGAACACCTTCAAGGTCGCGTCTCAAGCGGTCGACAAGGCAAACCAATACGCAACACGCGACCGTAAGAATCGTAAGCGTAATTTCCGCGCGCTGTGGATCCAGCGTATCAACGCGGCTGTTCGTGCGCATGACGAATCTCTGACATATTCCAAATTCATCAACGGCCTGAACCTGGCTGGCATCGAAGTGGACCGTAAGGTTCTGGCGGATCTCGCCGTACACGAGCCAGAAGCGTTCACAGCGATCGTTGAGCAAGCACAAGGCGCGCTGGCTGCTTAAGTCGCTCCGCCCGACGATACCGTCGAAATTGCTATAGAAAGCGCCGCGTTCTTTGGACGCGGCGCTTTTTGTTTGATCTAGCGTTATGTGATCTCATAGTGCGCAAACCCGCGCCCAAACTGGATCATGGTTCATATCATGGATCACAAAACCTTCGTCGCTTCGCTCGACAGAGCGCATTTGGCTCGTTTGCTTTCGGTAAGCGATGGGCCTGGTGTGCGGCATTTGCTTGGGCATATTGCAATGATCATAGGCGGCGGCGTCTGGATCATGCAGGGTTGGCCCATGTGGCAGGCTGTGCTTGTGTTGCAAGGTGTTGTGATCAGCTTCCTATTTACGCTGGAACATGAGGCGACCCACAAAACGCCATTCAAAACCAAATTGCTGAACGAGTGGGCCGGGTCTGTATCGGGCTTTTTGATCCTACAGCCTTTCTTTTGGTTCCGGTATTTTCATCTCGCGCATCACCGTTATACAAATATTCCCGGCAAAGATCCCGAGCTGGTCACTGGCTATAAGCCTGAAACGCGTAAAGACTATTATTGGTACCTCACAGCTTTGCCATATTGGCTGGGCATGGCGCGCCAGATCAAAAGAAACGCTGAAGGCAAACGCTTTCGCGACTACATTCCCGAAAGCGCACGCTCAAAAGTCGTGCGTGAAGGCCGGGTGATGTTGGTGCTGTATACGCTCTGCCTAGTCTCGCTTATCTTCACTGATTTGCTGTTTTGGGTTTGGATGCTGCCCACATTCTTGGGCATGCCGTTTTTGCGGCTCTACCTTTTGGCTGAACACGGCCGATGTGGCTTTGTAGCCAATATGTTTGAGAACACGCGCACCACTTATACCACGCGATTTGTGCGCTTTATTGCGTGGAACATGCCTTATCACGTGGAACATCACACAATCCCGGGTGTGCCATTTCACAAATTGCCTGAATTGCATGGGTCCCTGAAGGGCCACCATGTGGTGACGTCAGACGGATACGCCGCATTTGCAGCAGAGTTTCATCGGGAAACAAAGCCTGAAACCAAGCGCTGAACACGCTAGCGCTTGCACGTTTGGCCGTGGCGCGGTAACCCGCTTTGGACAAAACATGCCAGACGCCAAGGGTAAGACGATGGACGATCTCAGAGACAAGTATATCGGTCTGATTGCAGATGCAGCGAATGAAGCGGCTATCGAAGAGCTGCGCGTACAAGCGGTTGGCAAAAAGGGTGAGGTTGCTCTGAAAATGCGCGAGCTGGGCAAGATGAGTCCAGAAGAGCGTCAGATCATGGGCCCGAAGCTGAACGCCCTGAAAGACGAGATCAATTCAGCGCTTTCTGCAAAGAAATCCGCGCTCGCAGATGCCGCGCTTGATGAGCGTCTAAAAACCGAATGGCTCGACGTGACCTTACCTGCGCGTGGCCGTCGCCAAGGTAGCATTCACCCGATCTCTCAGGTGACTGAAGAAGTTACTGCAATCTTTGCCGACATGGGCTTTGCCGTGGCCGAAGGTCCGCAGATCGAAACTGACTGGTATAACTTTGATGCGCTGAATATTCCGGGCCACCACCCGGCACGCGCCGAGATGGACACTTTCTACACGCACCGCGCTGAAGGTGATAACCGTCCTCCGCATGTACTGCGCACACACACCTCTCCTGTGCAGATCCGCTCTATGGAGAAACTCGGTGCGCCGATCCGCATCATTTGCCCGGGTCGCGTCTATCGTGCCGACTACGATCAAACACACACGCCGATGTTCCACCAGATCGAAGGTCTGGCGTTGGACAAAGATATTTCTATGGCGAACCTGAAATGGGTTCTGGAAGAATTCTTCACCGCCTTCTTCGGCACTTCTGTGAAAACCCGCTTCCGCTCCTCTCACTTCCCGTTCGTTGAACCGGGCGCAGAAGTCGACATCCAGTGCAGCTGGGAAAATGGCTCTGTGAAAGTGGGCGAGGGCGACGACTGGCTCGAAGTTCTTGGCTCCGGCATGGTGCACCCGAAGGTTTTAAAAGCGGGTGGCATTGACCCGAATGAATACCAAGGTTTTGCCTTTGGCATTGGCATCGACCGTCTGGCCATGCTGAAATACGGCATCCCAGACCTTCGCGCCTTCTTTGACAGCGACCTGCGCTGGCTGCGCCACTATGGCTTTGCGTCGCTGGATCAGCCGACGCTGCATGGCGGGTTGGTGCGGTGAGCACACGGAAATGAATACCAAACGCCCGCCAGTTAGGCGGGCGATTTATATTTATGAGCTACATAGCGCTGTTTGCTGGTTAGCCCTTTAGCTCTTCCAGAACCTCTTCCAGCATATCCATGCCTTTGCCCCAGCCACTGCCCATGTTCTCCATAGCACCAGCAAAGAAAGTGTTCTCAGCATCCGTCGCCTCATGTGGCACCCAAGTCAGACGCATCTGACATTTGTCGCCGACCGCTTCAAAAGTCACCGTTGTCAGCAACAAGCGCGGCCAGTCGGGCATCATCTGGTTCGCGCAAACTACCCAGTTTTCGTCCGTATTGCCGTGTAACCAGACAAGCTTTTCATGCGGCGTAACTTCGGAATAATCAGCCCGCTGATAGCTCGACATCTTCTGCATTTTCATCTCATGCAGCCATTCACCGCCCTCACGTACATCCATTTTATGCACAATTGAGGTTACGCCGGGACCATACCAACGCTGCACCAGCTCAGGTTCGGTCCACGTCCGCCAGACCAGATCGGGCGTCGCGTTAAAGGTGCGATCAAGCACATAAGTCGGTAGGTCAGTCATGGGAATCTCCGTTTTTCAATTCTTCAAGTAAGTCATCCAGCTGATCAAATGAGCCGGTCCAAAAGCGTTTGAATTCTTCAAGCCAAGCGACGGCTTCCAACATGGCGCGCGCATTCAGTTTTGCCGGGCGGCGTTGCTTATCAACCGCGCGTTCAATCAGCCCTGCGCCTTCCAGCACCTTTAGGTGCTTGGAGATTGCTGGTTGGCTCATGTCAAAAGGCTCTGCGAGGTCTTTTACCGAGGCTTCGCCACTGGCCAGCCGCGACAGGATTGCGCGGCGGGTGGGATCGGCCAATGCACCAAAAATCACATCCAGATTGGGGTTTTCTATTTCATAACCGATTCTTTTCATAACTTAATGGTTATATAATTTGTCGAACCTGTCAAGTCAGGCGAATTTGTGGCCCGATTGCCATATGGTCTTTCCCCTGTGTGACTAATCCGCTAAAGCCAATCTGACCCAATATTTACTTGCGGAACGGACCGATGAAATTCACTCTGAGCTGGCTGAAAGATCACCTGGAAACAGACGCGAGCCTTGACGACATTCTTTATGCCCTGACGGATTTGGGTCTAGAGGTCGAAGAGGTCACCAACCCTGCGGATCGCCTGAAAGAGTTTACCATCGCAAAGGTTCTGCATGCCGAGAAACATCCGGATGCGGACAAGCTGAAAGTCTGTAAGGTTCTGACGGACGAAGGCGAAAGCCAGATCGTTTGCGGCGCACCAAATGCGCGTGAAGGCATTACTGTCGTTCTGTGTAAGCCAGGCAGCTACATTCCGGGTCTGGATATCACCATCAAAGTTGGCAACATCCGCGGTGTAGAAAGCCACGGCATGATGGCCTCGGAACGTGAGCTCGAACTGTCTGACGAACACAATGGCATTATCGAACTGCCATCCGGCGACGTGGGTGAGAAGTTTGTGGATTGGCTCGCGGCCAATGATCCATCCAAAGTGGACCCAGTGATCGAAATCGCAATCACACCAAACCGTCCGGATGCGCTGGGCGTGCGTGGCGTCGCGCTGGATCTGGCTGCCCGTGGTCTGGGCACTATGAAACCTGCGAAAACCGCTGACATTTCTGGCTCTTTCGATAGTCCGATCAACGTGACAATCGACGAAGATGCCCGTGAAAACGGCTGTTACGTTTTCGGTGGTCGCCTGATCAAAGGCGTGAAGAACGGGCCGTCCCCAAAGTGGTTGCAGGAAAAACTGGAAGCGATTGGCCTGCGCCCGATCTCTGCTCTTGTGGATATCACCAACTTCTTCACCTTCGACCGCAACCGTCCATTGCACGTCTTTGACGCGGATAAGGTTAAGGGCAACCTGCGTGTGCATCGCGCGGCGGGTGGCGAGACGCTCGTTGGGCTGGATGAGAAGGAATACACTTTCTCTCAAGGTCACGTTGTCATTTCTGACGACGAGGGTGTTGAAAGCATTGGTGGTATTATGGGCGGCCTTGCGACGGGCTGTACTGAAGAAACAACCAATGTCTTCCTTGAAGCCGCCGTTTGGGATCACATTCAGATCGCGACCACAGGCCGTGCGCTGAAAATCAACTCTGACGCGCGTTACCGCAACGAGCGTGGCATTGATCCGGCGTTCAACATGGACGCGCTTGATCTGGCGACTGCGATGATCATCGAACTTTGCGGTGGCGAGCCATCCAACGTCGTGACCGCTGGTGAAGTTCCTGATGTCAGCCGCGCTTATAAGCTTGATACTGATCGCGTGCAGTCTTTGGTCGGGATGGAAATTCCAGCCGAGCAGCAACGTACAACTCTCGAAGCGTTGGGCTTTGTGCTGGAAGGCGACATGGCACATGTGCCGTCTTGGCGTCCTGACGTGTTGGGTGAAGCGGACCTTGTGGAAGAAGTTGCCCGCATGGCGTCTTTGACCAAGCTGGAAGGTAAGCCACTGCCACGCATGCAGGCCGGTGTGCCGCAACCAATCCTGACACCGCTGCAAAAGCGCGAACAGATTGGCCGCCGTACTACTGCGTCTTTGGGCTACAACGAATGCGTTACCTACTCCTTCATCGACAAAAAGGCGGCGACGCTCTTTGGTGGTGGCGATGATGCGACCATGCTGGAAAACCCGATTTCCAGCGAGATGAGCCACATGCGCCCAGACCTACTGCCGGGTCTGTTGCAAGCCGCAGCGCGCAACCAAGCGCGTGGTTTCATGGATATGGCACTGTTTGAAGCAGGCGCTGCCTTCCAAGGTGGTGAACCAGGCGAGCAGCACCTTCAGATCGCGGGCCTTTTGGTTGGTCGTACCGTTGGCAAAGACGTGCATGGCGAAAGCCGTGGCGTGGACGTCTATGACGCAAAGGCGGATGCCGAAGCGGTACTGGCTGCCCTAGGTGCGCCTGCGAAAGTGCAAATCCTACGCGGAGGTGAAGCCTGGTGGCATCCAGGCCGTCATGGCCGTGTCTGCCTTGGCCCAAAGAAAACCCTCGCGGTGTTTGGTGAAGTGCATCCAAAAATTCTTGACGCATTGGACGTGAAAGGTCCCGCTGTGGCCTTTTCTATCTTCCCAGAAGAAATCCCAATGCCACGTAAGACGTCTGCAACACGTCCAGCCTTAACTCTGCGCGATTTGCAGGCAGTTGAGCGCGATTTTGCGTTTGTTGTGGATGCCGATGTTGAAGCACTGACCCTGGTCAATGCCGCAAACGGCGCAGACAAAGAGTTGATTGAAAACGTACGCGTCTTTGATGAATTCACTGGTGAGATGGCAGAAAAGCAGATGGGCGAAGGCAAGAAATCCATCGCCGTGACTGTGCGTCTGCAACCAACCGATAAAACGCTGAAAGAAAAAGATATCGAGGCGGTTGCCGCAAAGATCATCGAGAAAGTCAGCAAAGCCACCGGTGGAACGCTACGCGGTTAAGCCGATCCAGCTAAGTTTGAATCGATAGCCCTGCGAGAAATCGCGGGGCTTATGCTTTTTGGGATAGGAACTCCGCAAGCATATCGTAAACCAGTCGAATGCGGCGGCTGGTGTGCAATTCACGGTGTGTGACCAGCCATGTTGGGAAGGTGATAGGGTCGGCTTCGGGAACAAGCCGGACCATCTCGGATGCGGCGTCACCGACCGTGGCTCCCATGACAGACACGCCAAAGCCTTCGCGACAAAGCTGCCAAGCGACAAGACCGTTTTTTGATCCAATGCGGATGTTCTTTTCGGTCAGATGAATCCCAAGAGGTTTCATGAAGCCCATCATTTCTTCTTTGTCACCGAACGAAATGAATTGATGATTTTCAAGGTCTTTCAAATCTTTGGGTGCGCCATGTTTTTGCACATAGCTTTTGCTTGCATAGAAATAGGCCTTCGGTTCTGCCACTAGGCGCGCAATCAAATCGGGTTGCTCGGGACGGACGTGTCGAATAGCAATGTCGGCCTCGCGGCGCATAATGTCTTGGATGTCATTCGCCGCAACAATGTCGATTGACAAATCTGGAGCAACTTCGCGTAATTCCTTTAAGACTTCTGGCAGTAAATAGGCCGAAAAAACATCGGCTGCGGTTATGCGGATTTCACCGTCGATGGCTTGGGATTGACCGGTCGCGACGAGTGAAATTTTAGTGGCTGCCAGCCCCATCTCTTTGGTGTGCTCCAGCATTTCAACACCGGCGGTCGTGAGCTCTAGTGTGCGTCCGATCCGCTCAAACAGCATCACACCGAGTTCGGCCTCAAGGGCTGCGACCTGCCGACTAAGTGTTGGTTGGGTCAGGCCAAGGTCGCGTGCAGCGGCGCTGAGCGAGCCTGTTTCGGCGGTCGCAAGGAAGGCGCGGATGTGATTCCAGTCGGGTTGTTTTGTCGAAGCATTCATACGTTAATGTATAAGGAGGCTGCGAATTTCAGCAATTCCTAATGGTTTCTGTATCGGTATTTTATCTCACAAGACAAAAATCATCGGGCCCAAGCGGATAAGGGCGCAGTTAAAGGACAGAGACATGGTGAACGCAGAGGCCTTCTGGGATCGTATCGCGCCGAAATACGCAAAATCGCCGATCAAGAACATGGACAGCTATGAATATACACTCGGTCGTACCTGTAGCTATTTGAAATCCACTGACCGTGTGTTGGAAATAGGCGCGGGCACGGGTTCAACCGCTCTTTTATTGGCTGACAGTGTCGAAGAGATTATCGCGACCGATATTTCTGACAAGATGTTGGACGTTGGCAGGATTAAGGTCAAAGAGCAGGCCGTCGAGAATGTGAAATTTCAAAGAGCGGATTCCGGCACATTGCCAGAAGGCCCTTTTGATGCTGTGCTTGCGCATAATGTCCTGCATTTGGTCGAGGATTTGCCGGGCACTTTGAAGGCATCCTATGACGCCTTGCGCCCCAGCGGGCTTTTGATTTCTAAAACCTTTCTGCGCCCAACCAAGGGGTTACAACCAGTGTATCGGGTGATGAAGCTCATACTGCCGCTGATGCAAATGATCGGGAAGGCACCGTTTGTTGCGATCTATAAGCTTGAGGAGTTTGAGCGTATCATTGAGCGCGCAGGTTTTGAGATCATTGAGACTGCGAATTATCCTGCCAAGGAAGGCCGCCGGTATATCGTCGCGCGCAAACGGTAAGGCGTCTGGCGGCGGGTCTGAGGTAGCGTTTCCTTAAACGCGCACTTTCCCGCCGCATTGCCGTGTTCGTCGGTGGCAATCAGCTGTCGCGTGCAGGGATGGTGCTGCCTTTGATCACTGATGGGCGCGCGTTGAACCTATCGATATAGCCCAAAACGTTAGGCAGTTTTGACAGGCCTACCAGCTCTTCTGCTCCATAAAAATTCAGGGCCTTGATCCAGGGAGCGATTGCAATATCGGCAATTGAGAAGAACGGGCCTGCGATCCAATCTTGCCCTTCAAGCTGGCCTTCGATCACATTCAAAAGCCGTTTGGCTTCGTTGATATATCGTTCGCGTGGGCGTGGGTCCTCGATTTCACTGCCTGCGAATTTTACAAAGAACCCCATCTGACCAAACATTGGGCCGACGCCGCCCATTTGGAACATCAGCCATTGGATCACATTTGCCTTGTCTGCTGCAGTTTCCCCAAGAAGCTTTCCGGTTTTTTCTGCCAGGTATATTAAGATCGCACCGCTTTCAAAAAGCCCAATCGGTTTTCCATCTGGACCATTCGGATCAATGATCGCGGGGATTTTGTTGTTTGGGTTAAGGCTAAGGAATTCGGGGCTCTTAACATCCGCATCCGATAGAGTCACCAAGTGCGGCTCATACGGCAATTCAAGTTCTTCCAGCGCAATCGAAATCTTTACCCCATTCGGAGTTGGGAAGCTGAACAATTGCAGCACGTCTGGATTCTCGACAGGCCATTTTTGCGTGATCGGGAAGTGCGATAGGTCAGTCATTTACGGTTCCTTGGTTGCTTAGGGGGAACATATGTTGGATTTCCCGTCGTTTTAGTCGATTTTCTGTGCATTTATGTGCAGACTAATGTGCATCCGCGCGTGTGATTTGCGGGGGTGTTTAATGTGACAGAGGGGACAGTACATGTTGCAAGAGTTCAGAGATTTCATTGCCAAGGGCAATGTTATGGATATGGCAGTCGGTATCATCATCGGTGCGGCCTTTACGGCGATCGTGAAATCCATGGTGGGCGATCTGATCAATCCGATCATCGGCCTGTTCATGGGCGGTATCGATTTCACCAACAGCTATGCGGTTTTGTCTGGCGATGTACCTGCCGGTGCAACTCTGGAAGCAGCGCGCGAAGCAGGGGCAGCGGTCTTTGCACATGGTGCTTTCATCATGGCCGTGATCAACTTTTTGATCATCGCCTTCGTTGTTTTCATGCTTGTACGCTACGTGAACAAGGTGAAAGAGGCGGCGGAAAAAGAAGAGGAAGTGGTCGAAGAGGTGCCAGCGGGCCCAAGCGAACTGGATGTTTTGCTTGAAATTCGAGACTCATTGAAGAAATAACACAACCAAGCCACCCAAATTGGGCGGACCGGTACGGGCCAGGTTTTCCTGGCCCTTTTTTATGAAAGAGTGATGAGATGAATAGCCTATTTGAATTCGCGCAGGGACATGCGGATTTGGTGACCAGCGCAGGTAAAGCGCTTTTGGTGCTTGTAGTCGGTTGGACCGTGGCCGGGCTTGTGGCTCGAATGATCCGCCGAAAAGTTTTAGCCAGCGAAACAATCGACGACACGATTGGCAGTTTTGTTGCATCAATCGCGCGCTGGGTGATTTTGTTGATCGTTGCGATTGCAATCCTAGGTATGTTCGGGATCGAGGCCACCAGCCTTGTGGCGATAATGGGTGCCGCAACATTGGCCATTGGTATGGCTTTGCAGGGAACGTTGTCAGACCTTGCTGCAGGTTTCATGTTGATTATCTTTCGACCTTACAAGTTGGGCCAGTATGTTGACGTCGCGGGTACGGCGGGCACCGTCAAAGACATCAATCTATTCGTTACGGAATTAGCCACTCCAGATAACGTCCAGATCATTGTGCCGAATGGTCAGGCGTGGGGAGCGGTGATCACCAATTTCTCTCACCACGAGACCCGTCGCTGTGATCTGACCTTTGGAATCGACTACGGCGACGACATCGAAAAAGCCAAAGATATCATAATGAAACTTGCTTTGGCGGATGAGCTTGTCCTGTCAGATCCAGAACCTTGGGTCCGGGTTACAAATTTAGGTGACAGCGCTGTTGACCTGACGGCCAGACTTTGGTGTTCTGCCGAAAATTATTGGGAACTGAAGTTCTCCATGACCCAAAAGGTCAAGGAAGCCTTCGATCAAGATGGTATTTCGATCCCATACCCACATACGGTGGAAATCAAGCGTACAGCTTGATCCACTATGAGGGCGGGCCTTTGAGGGGAGGCCCGCCCGCTTTGCCTACATTAGAATTATCCGAGATTGCCCCGCATCATTGCGCATCTTGTGTACATGGGCGATTTCAGGATCGTTGATCCAGCCAAGCGCGGTCTCGCGGCTTTCAAATTGCAGGATCACCGTCACATTTGGGGCTGCGCCTTCGCCTTCTAAGATTTGTGCACCCCGGGATACGGCCAAAGGGGTCACCCCGTGTTTGGCCATCGCCGGTCCAGCTGCTTCACGATAGGCCGCGAATTTTTCGCCGTCGTTTACGGTGACTGTGACAAGTGCATAAGTGGTCATTTTTAAATCCTTCTTTGATTTGCGACGAATTTAGGTGCAACTTAGGTGATCGAAAACGATCATTGCTGCGCCAGTCATGTGCAATTATTATCGGGATATGCTTGATTGGAATGATCTGAAATTCGTGCTCGAAACAGCGCGGCATGGTGGCACAAGCGGTGCTGCGCGGGCCCTTGGGGTGAACCATGCGACCGTGGCACGACGCATTTCCGCGGCCGAGGACGCCCTTGGCGCTCGTCTTTTTGAAAGGCTGCCCAGCGGTTACAAACCGACTGAGGCGGGTTTGGATGCCGTGCGAACAGCTGAAGCCATGGAAACCATGCAGGCGGACTTGGATCGTCAAATCGGGTCGCGGGACACCGAACTCAAGGGCGAGCTGCGCATCACAGCCTCGCAGCTTTTATTTCAGCGCGTACTCGCTCCGATCTTGAGAGAGTTCGGGGATGCCCATCCCGACATTGACCTCAAACTTGTCGCGACAAACGCCTCACTGAATTTGGCGCAACGAGAGGCTGACGTTGCCTTTCGGTTTTCTAAGAACCCGCCGGAAACTCTGGTTGGGCGCAAGCTATTCGATCAAAGAGGAACGGTGTTTGCCTCACGGCAGCTATTGGCTGCTGACGCTAATGCTGATGCCCCTTTGGACTGGATCAGATTTGCGCATTGGCCCGGTCCGCCGGCAGAGATCAAAGCGGTGCGCGCTTTGCGCCCACGGCTGACAGTAGACGATATGACCGCTGCGGTTGGGGCCGTGCGCGCAGGGATTGGCGCTACGCGGATGGCCTGTTTTCTAGGAGATAGCGATCCGGCATTGGCGCGGGTGCCGGGCATGCCAATGTTTACACAGCAACCGTTGTGGGTGCTTACCCATGCGGATTTAAAAGACGTGCCACGTATTCGGGTATTTTTGGATTTCGCGACACAGCGACTCATGGAACTAAAGCCGCTGTTTGAAGGTCGCTCAAAAGAGTAGGGCGCCTTTCGGCGCCCTCTCTGATTTAGTTTTTCAGTGCCAAAGACGGTGCAATCACGTCCAGTCCGAGCGCTTTGCCAACCGCATAATATGTCAGTTGGCCAGCGTGGACGTTCAGTCCGTTCAGCAGGTGAGGATCGTCCTCACAGGCTTTGCGCCAACCCTTGTCGGCCAGTGACAGCATGAACGGAAGCGTTGCATTGCCCAAAGCTTGTGTTGATGTGCGCGCAACCGCACCCGGCATGTTGGCCACGCAGTAGTGCATGATGCCGTCGACTTCGTAGATTGGATCCGCGTGTGTTGTGGCTTTAGAGGTTTCAAAACAACCACCTTGGTCGATTGCGACATCCACAAGAACCGCACCCGGCTTCATCTCGGAAAGCTGTGCGCGCGAGATCAGCTTAGGCGCTGCTGCACCTGGGATTAGAACCGCGCCGATAACCATATCGGCCTCGCGCACCAGCTCTGCTGTAGCACCAGCGGTGGAATATTGGTTCTTGAAAGTGCCGCCAAAGACGTCATCAAGATACTTAAGGCGTGGCAAAGAGCGATCCAGAACAGTCACATCAGCACCCATGCCTGCGGCGATTTTTGCGGCATGCGTACCAACGACACCGCCACCGATCACAACAACCTTTGCAGGGGCAACACCCGGTACGCCGCCCATCAGGACACCGCGACCACCATTGGCCTTTTGCAAGGTGTAAGCGCCAACCTGCGGCGCCAAACGGCCAGCAACTTCTGACATTGGCGCTAGCAATGGCAGGCCGCCGCGATCGTCTGTCACAGTTTCATAAGCGATCGCTGTGCAGCCGCTTTCAAGCAGGTCATGAGTCTGCTCTGGGTCTGGTGCGAGGTGCAGGTATGTAAACAGCAGCTGGTCTTTGCGCAGCATTTTGCGCTCCACCGCCTGAGGTTCTTTCACCTTCACGATCATGTCCGCTGTGGCAAAGATCTCTTCAGCTGTGTCCAAGATCACTGCGCCAGCTGCGTGATAGTCTTCATCCATAAATCCAGCGCCTAAACCCGCGCCGCGTTGAATCACAACGTCGTGGCCATGGTTCACCGCTTCACGTGCGGCATCCGGCGTCATTCCAACCCGGAATTCCTGTGGTTTAATCTCTGTTGGGCAACCGATTTTCATTTGCTTTTCCCCGTTAAATCGATGTCTCGATAATCAGGGCTTTTGCGTCGCTTTTGCTGCTTTTTTATGCGAAATAAAAACATGCAATTCGAAGAATCTTCGAGTATATGAGCGTAAGTTGCAAAGGAATTCACCGATATGTCATTAGACGACACGGATCGCCGAATACTTAAAGTTCTGCAAAGGCAGGGCCGAATCTCAAATGCGGAGCTTTCTGAGGCGGTGAATCTCTCGCCGTCAGCTTGCCACCGTCGGGTACATCGCTTGGAAAGTGACGGTTATATTCGCGATTATGTGGCCTTGCTAGACGCTCGAAAAATGCGCGTACCCACCACAGTATTTGTCGAGATTACCCTGTCCGGACAGGCAGATGAGGTTCTTGAGGCATTCGAGAAATCTGTGGCTCGCATCCCCGATGTCTTGGAATGCCATTTGATGGCGGGAACGGCTGATTACATTCTGAAGGTTGTCGCGGAAAACACGGAAGATTTCGCGCGTATTCACCGTCAGTATTTGGCGCGGTTGCCTGGCGTGGCTCAGATGCAAAGTTCGTTTGCACTAAGAACGGTATTCAAGACAACCGCACTACCGGTTTAGTTAGCCGCCCAATTTGTCTTGCGTCTTGGTGTCAAAGTCATTGGCATCATGGCGTTCATGCAGTTGAGTTTCTGGTTCGCCAAAAGCACGATTGACCATCCTGCCTCGTTTTACTGCGGGGCGGGCGTCAATGTCTTTGGTCCAGCGTATAAGGTGTGTGTAGCTTTCGGCGTCTAAAAATTCGGCCGCATTATAAAGGCGGTTCAACAGGAGTTGGCCGTACCAAGGCCAGATCGCCATATCGGCAATCGTATATTCGTCTCCTGCGATGAAGTTATTGTCCGCAAGCTGTCGGTCCAACACATCCAGCTGGCGTTTGGTTTCCATGGTGAAACGATCGATCGGGTATTCCCAACGCTCTGGGGCATAGGCGTAGAAATGGCCAAAGCCACCACCCAAGTAAGGCGCGCTGCCCATTTGCCAGAAAAGCCAATTCAGGGTTTCTGTCCTCTTCGCAGGATCGCTTGGCAAAAAGGCCCCAAACTTTTCGGCGAGATACAAAAGGATCGAACCAGATTCAAAAACGCGTTGCCCGGTTTCAGTATCCAGAAGCGCTGGAATTTTAGAGTTTGGGTTCAGGTCAACAAAGCCGCTGCCGAATTGATCGCCTTCAAGGATATTGATCAACCAGGCATCATATTCCGCCCCGGTGTGCCCCGCGGCTAGAAGCTCTTCCAGCATAACCGTGACCTTCACCCCGTTCGGAGTGGCCAAGGAATGCAGTTGCAACGGGTGCTTGCCTACCGGAAGTTCTTTGTCATGGGTTGAACCCGCGATTGGGCGGTTAATGCTAGCGAATTCACCGCCGTTGTTTTGTTCCCAGGCCCAAACCTTTGGTGGCACATAAGACGCGTCTGACATAGCGAAATCCTTTCATCACATTGTTGATGCTCAAGGTAAGGAATTCGCCACTGATTTAAACGGCTATCTGATCACGTTGGTGTTAATCCTTAAACCGGTGTTGGGTCGGTTGGTCGTGCCGCCAGTTCCTTATCCAAAACCTGCAGATTCCACGGGTCGTTTTGCGCGGCGCGGGTTTGGATCAGGAGATTGCGGAAACTGTCTTCTTCTTCGACTTGTTCATCCAAAAACCAGTTCAACAGTGATTGTGCTGCATAGTCTTTGTGATCAGACGCCATGCCAAACAAAGCATGAATTTGTGCGGAGACAGCCTGTTCCATATTCAAGGCCGCCTCGATGGCTTGTGTTGGGCTATCAAAGGTCTGTGTGGGCTGTGCGATGGCGGCAAGTGTCACGTCTGCGTCGCGCTTGGAAATGAAATCATAGAACTTCATTGCATGCTGGGTTTCTTCTTGAGACTGCGCACGGAACCACGTTGCAAAACCAGGTAAGTCAGCAGAGTCAAAATAGGCAGCCATGGCCAGATAGTTATGCGCCGCCGCGAGTTCTGCGTTCACCTGATCATTCAGGGCCTTGGCAAGATCGTTGTTCAGTTTCATCAGGGATATTCCTTGTGATGTATCGGTTTACGCTGGCGGTAGCTTGCGCGGATAAATATAATTTAGAATAATTCTAAATTGGGTCAAGAGTGCAGAGCAAAATGAGACGCGGACAAAAGAAAACCCCCAAGGCGAACCTTGGGGGTTATCTATTCTTGGTGTTCAAAGCTAGAGATGCTTAGAGCATACCCTCGCGCTGAGCTTTCTTGCGTGCCAATTTACGGGCACGACGGATCGCTTCAGCTTTACAGCGCGCTTTTTTCTCGGACGGCTTCTCGAAATGTTGCTTGAGCTTCATTTCACGGAAGACACCTTCACGCTGCAGCTTTTTCTTCAGGGCACGAAGCGCCTGATCGACGTTGTTGTCGCGAACACTAACCTGCATGTGGTTTTCACCACCTTTCTAAGTTGAAGTTGCAATAAAGATTGCAGGAGCCCGCCCTATAGCAAAGGCGATATCTTCTGTCTAGTATGCCCACGAACCGTCAGGAGAAGCTTCATGAGCGATGACCTTAAGCAAAAATTGGTGGATGCCGCCGTGATCCACGTTGCCTTTGATGGCTGGTCAGAAGCGACTTTTGAAGCCGCAATCGTAGATTCCGGCGTTGACCAAGTGGTGGCAAAGGCGATTTGTCCACGTGGAGCCGTTGACCTCGCAGTGGCTTTCCATAAGGCGGGTGATGCGCAGATGGTCACGCAATTGTCTGAAGCAGATCTGGCTGACATGCGGTTCAGAGATCGAATCGCTCATGCTGTAAAACTGCGCCTTCAGCTTTGTGAAGACAAAGAGGTTGTTCGCCGTGGCTCAACTCTTTTTGCCCTGCCGCAATATGCAGGTACTGGCTCCAGTTTGATTTGGGGCACGGTCGATGCGATCTGGATTGCGCTTGGCGATCAGTCTGATGACATCAATTGGTATTCCAAACGTGCTACGCTAAGCGCGGTCTACGGTGCGACCGTGCTCTATTGGTTGGGCGACGACAGTGAAGGACATGAGGCGACATGGGCCTTCCTTGATCGGCGCATCGACAACGTGATGCAATTTGAAAAAGCCAAAGCCGCGTTTAACAAAAGCCCCTTTGGTAAGTTGTTTGCCAAGCCCATAGAGGCAGTGAGCCGTGTCAAAGCCCCGCGCCCGACACCAGATATGCCCGGTCGCTGGACCAGCTGATACTTTTCGAAAACGGAGACCATCCATGAGCGACGTTATGCGCGCCGTTGAGATCACCGAACCCGGTGGTCCCGAGGTTCTGAAACCTTGTGAATATCCGATCCCGACACCCGGTGCCGGCGAAGTGCTGATCAAAGTTGCTTATGCTGGTGTGAACCGGCCAGACGCCTTGCAGCGCGCTGGGCTTTATCGCCCACCTGCCTCCGCCAGTCCGTTGCCAGGGCTTGAGGCTGCTGGCGTTATCGCGGCTGTGGGTCCAAATGTAAATGAGTGGAAAGAGGGCGACGAAGTCTGCGCGCTTTTACCAGGCGGTGGATATGCGGAATATGTGCTTACACCTGCCGCCCATTGCTTGCCTGTGCCAAAAGGCATGGCCTTGCGCGAAGCGGCCTGTTTGCCGGAAACGTTCTTTACAGTCTGGAGCAATGTCTTTGATCGCGGTGACCTAAAAGCTGGTGAACGGTTTTTGGTGCATGGTGGCAGTTCTGGGATTGGGACAACGGCGATCCAATTGGCCAATGCATTTGGGGCCCGCGTGTTCGCGACAGCAGGATCTGATGAAAAATGTGAGGTTTGTCGCCAATTGGGAGCCGAGCAAGCCATCAACTATCGCGAAGATGACTTTGTTGAGGCTATGAAAGTAGAAGGTGGGGCCAATGTGATCCTTGATATGGTCGGCGGCAGCTATCTACCGCGTAATATCAAAGCTCTGGCGACCGAGGGGCGGTTGGTTCAAATCGCCTTTTTGCAAGGTCCAAAGGTAGAGTTGAATTTCGCTCAGATTATGCTGCGCCGCTTGACCATAACCGGGTCTACGTTGCGTCCACAAAGCGATCTGGCCAAAGCGCGCATCGCTGATACTCTGCGCGCAAAAGTTTGGCCGCTTTTGGCAAACGGGCGAGTTGCCCCCGTGATGGATTCAGAATTTCCCTTGGAAGACGCATCCAAAGCGCATGCCTTGATGGAGACCAATGCGCATATCGGTAAGATTGTTCTGAAGGTTTAAGCAGGTGGGGCGGCGTTGAACTTGATTTGATCCGTGCCAGCCCCTATCCGTTCAGCTAGGGCGGCCGCGATATCAACGGACGGCCCCTTTGTTGGGGCCGCAAACTTATCATGCATCAGATCCATCGATATAGCCTGAAGCAACCAAGGGCGTCGCGGAGCTTTTGTTCGACGGAACACCAGTCGCGCGCGATTTAAGCCCGGTAGGGCTTCAAAGACGCGTTGGCAATGTGCCTTTAGCCCCGGAATAAGACGCTCGTAGGTTTGAAACCCGGAACCATGGCTTTGTGCGGCGGCGATCAAACGACCTTCAATTGCGACGGCGTGCAGCATTTGGCTGTTGCCCCAGTGTTCCAGACGCAGAGGGTAGGACGTGGGCGGAATTTTCTGGGCCAAATCCATCGCTGAATCCGTGTCACTCAGAACGATATCAAAGCGCCGGCGCCATTTCGCGGACATGATGATGCGCCCTTGGCTGGGAAGCTCTAATGCACGTAAAGTTCCCGTATCGGGGATTGTTTTCCATGGCAGTAATTGGCACCCCGCGCTTTCTAGCACGTCGCGCAAAGATGCTTCGTTTTTCGGGCGTAATATATGTTCGGAAAATTGCGTAGGTGCTAAAGTATCTAAGGCGGTGATATGGCCCGCGTCATTGTGTAAGATCAGCCCCGGCTGCCACGGTGTGTAATTGGATCCCAAAGCCTGACAAAGCGCCTGACCCAAAGATGTTTCTGCGTCAACAGGTGTGTTGTCTGAGTGAACGTGAGTGTCTGCCAATCGAATGGTAGGAAGTGGTTTCGCGCGCGCAGCCTTTCTTGATTTGGATTCCGTCCGTGCTGAAAGTGTTCTAAGGGCAGCAGCAAAAAAGTTGTGATGCGTTCCATGGGTGGCATGCCGAAAGACCCCGCCAAAGGGGCGGTTGTTGGCCTCGCAGATCACAACGCGGGCTTTGCTGGCAGGCTGGGTGAAGTCTTCAGATAGGATGTCAAATCCCCAGAAACCGTCTTCGCCCAAAAGGCCAATCGCATTTTCACAGATTTCGATGATATCCCGATGGATGATGTCGGTAATATCGATCTGATCAGCGCCATCTGCGGTGTTGGGGCGAAGGCCTAGTTGTACGAATTGGCCTTGAATTGGGACAGCGTCCAAATCCAATTCTTGATCCGTCAGCAAGCTTTTTGTCAGAGCGTTAGTCGGAACGGGATTAGCCAATCCGATCCCAGGCACATTGGCGCGCGCGTGGTTTTTGGAGGTGATCAAATCAAAAATCGTAGAGTGGCCGTCACCGACCACATTGGCTGGGAAGCGTAGATAGGCGGCAACTAAGGTTCTGCCTGTAAACAAGATCCTCAGGTCGACGCCGCAGATATGCTCTTCAAGTTGAACACGTCCGTCTGGATCCGCACCACGTGCGATCTGAAAGGCCTCTCGCAGATCATCTTCGGTCGAGATATGCGTCGTGACCCCCTTTGCCGTCGATCCCCGGCTTGGCTTGGCAACCAATGAATCAACGGATTTTAAATGTGGGAGAGCGTCAGTCGCACTGCTGACCTGCCAGCTTTGCGGCAGATGATCTGCTAATGGCGCGAGAGCCAGTGCCGCGAGTGTTTTGTCATCTGCGATGGTTGTCTGAAGCACCGAAGCGTGGCTTGGCCGTGTGGCTACCAAGCCGAGCCGGCCATTTGGGCCTTCGAGCAGATGCATCCGAGGTCGCGTGCGTCCTAAGCGCCGGATTTGGTAACCGTGTTTCAACGCTTCGGTAAACAGCTGCTGCAACCCCCAGTCTGACGGGATGTTATCAATCTGATTATGGATGGTGCTTTGGGCAGGTAATTTATCTGCAAGGGTCTGGCAAATGGTCAGGAAATTAGGGTCAAACCGATAGAGTGGCGGTTGTTCGGTTGGCTCAGAACCGGCTTGGCCTTTAGATGTCAGACGTTTGAACCCGTCAAAAGTTCGGGTGCGCACGCTGCGCAAATCAACTGTGTCGACTTTCGCGCGTGCCGGTCCCGTATTCAGGTCGGCGACAAAAGCTTCTGACTGTTCCGACGTTGCAGAAAACATAAGCTCGACTTTGGATGCGCCTCGATTGCGGACCCAACCGGTGATCCCAAGTTGTTCAGCCGAACGGCTGACAAAAGCACGAAAGCCTACGCCTTGAACCTTGCCCTGAACCATGGCGTGAAAGCTGAATTGATCTGATATTGTGCCCGTTTTTGCCACTCTGTTTGCCCCTAGGTGTTGCCTCTGAGTGTTTTGCGGCAATCAAATCTGAAACTGTCGAGTAATTCAATAGGAGCAGTGAAATGCGCAGGCCATCCTGTGGCGGCCTGCGCCCTAATTTAAGTTTTAAACCAACCCAAGCGACGGAAGATCAGCCAGTCTAGGATCAATGCGATCATCAAAGATGCTCCGACCAGAGGGAAGAGCATAGACAAGAAGATCACCAAGGCGATCATCGCTGGGCTCAGTGCCGCATAAGGCGCGTTTGGCACGCCCAATTTGCCTATAGGACGGCGTTTCCACCAAGCAACAAATCCTGTCAGGGCCAGCGCAAATGCCAGGATGGCTGCGATGGTGTTTTGGATCAGGTTGAGCCGACCATAAAGTTCTCCTTGGTGGAATGAAATGCCCAGAGAAACAGCCTTTGCGACGGGAGGATTTTCAGCGAAGTTAAACCGCTTCAACACCGCACCAGAGTATTGGTCGATGATCAATTCAGATTGCTCATACCGATTGCGACTTGAGGACCGGATCCAGAAGGCAGCCTTTTCGTTGCGCGGTGGGCGCATTTCATAAGGAGCTACCAGACCTTCGGATTTGGCAATCGCAAAGACGTCTTCGTATCCGATTTGCGTGCCTTCCGAAGTCGTGGAATTCGGTAAGCTGCGGCTGAACCGTAAGGATTGAGATTTCTGACCGGTTTCCTGTTGCACATAAGACAATCCGGCGCCCCAGACATCCGTCCACGGCAGGCCAGTTATTAGGATCGGTACAACAAGCACAGTCGCAAGCAGACCTGTGAACAGGTGGGTTTCACGCCACCAACTACGTCCCTTTTTTGGTGAACCTGCTGGAGGTGAGACGGCTTGCTTTAACGTTCGATTACCCCGCGGCCACCAAAGATAAGCGCCTGTGATGAACATCACGATGGCCCAATGGGCGGAAAGTTCAACGAATTTGGTGCCGAATTTCCCCAACAGAAGCTCACCATGGAGTTTCTTGAGCATCCGCATCGCTGTTTCATCACGCGCAACAGTGCCAAGCACTTCGCCAGAGTATGGATTTACCCAAGCGTATGAACGAATTTTGTGACTGTCATTGAATTCTATGAACGTACTACGGGACGGGTCATCAAAATCGGTGACGCCGCGCAAACGGGTGATCCCGGAGTGATTTGCGAGAGCAGTAATCTGCGCCTTCAATGGAAGTGTATCGCCTGTTGCTTCGACATGCATGCGATCGGCGTACAGCCAGTTTTCAATTTGCGGTTTGTATAGATAGACGCCGCCGGTGATCGCTAGCATCGCCATAAATGGTAATACGTAGAGGGACGCCAAGAAGTGCCACTTCCAGACAAGGCGGTAGAAGGCTCCACCGGTCGTATGCGACGCGGCTGGGGCCGGTGCAGTTGCATCGGTCATTTGAATATTCCTATGTAGATCTGAGAGTTAAGTGAGGTCAGATCGACATAGGGGGCGCGCGAGTTGGCGCATGTATGAGCAAGTGTTGGCTTGAGAGGCGCTGATTTTCCTTGATGGAAAATGCCAGTTGGTAGCTCGCAGCCAGTTCGTGCCAATAAGGTAGCGGCGCCTGATCAAGCTCTGCTATTTCAGAGAGTGTACAGTGGGTCTCGCCGAGCTCCTCTGTTTCCAGAGGTTCTCCGTTTGGACCCAAAGTGACCGAGATATATTCGCTGCCGGTACAGATAATCACCGTATCAATGCCGGGAATAAACTCGACCAGGACTGCAGAAATACGCGGCAATGTCAGTGCAATGATCAAAAAGATCAGCGCCGCATAGCGTTCATAAATCTGCAGGTATGTTCGAAAATAGGTCACTGGCACCGTACGCTTGAATGCCTGCGTTTTGACTTGGATCAGTGTCAGGCACAATCGATAGATTGCCTCAGCTGAATAAAGAATTTCAATTAATGCGTGCCGTGGGGTTGTAATTTGTATCAAATGAGACATCTTTGTCTCATGATTCGAAAAAGAATAAACACTGAAACGGCTATTCAAGAAGCCGCCTTTGAAGTCTTTGGGAAAAACCCAGGCGCGTCCTTGGCTGAGGTCGCAAAACTGGCAGGCGTTGGCCGCGCCACGTTGCATCGGCATTTTGCCGGGCGTGATGAGCTGATCGGTGCCTTGGCACAAGTCGCAATGGATGAGTTGGATGCTGCCGTTGAAGAGGTTGTAAAAGATGCGCAGTCCTATACGGAAGGCCTACGCTTTGCGCTTGAAGCAATCTTGCCACTTGCCTCTCGCCAAATGTTTTTGGCAACCGAAGCAGCGGCACACACTGGCGAGATTGCAGATCGCCTAAAATCTGATTTTGCAGAACTCGTGAAAGACGTGACCAAGGCTCAGGCCGAAGGTGGCCTGCGCCAAGACATCCCCGCCGAGTGGATCGCGCGGGCCTATGAAAACTTAATCTATGCAGGCTGGGAAATGGTGCAAAACGAAGAAGCGACACCCAAACAGGCCGCAGGATTTGCGTGGAGTATGTTGGCTGAAGGAGCGAAGCCATGACAATCGAAGGGTTAGAAAGTCTAGGAACTCAGATAGACGAGGTGTTCTTTCTGATCGGGATTGCTATCCTGTTGATCGAGATTGCCGAAGCGCTGTTTAAAGGCGAGCACAAGGGCCGCACCTTTGCCGAGATGCTCGTCAGTGCGTCAACGCAAATCCCCTATCTGGTGGTCGAGATTTTCATCATGACCGGGGCCTACGGTGTTTTCTATATTCTGTCTGAAAATCTGGTCAGCTGGTCTATTCCCATGACGTGGTGGGGTCTAGCGCTGGCGGTTCTGGCGGCAGACATCACCTATTACTGGGAGCATCGTGTGGCCCACGAAGTACGCATTTTGTGGACCCAGCATGCGGTGCATCATTCCTCGCGCGATTATAATATCATCACGGGTATCCGGTTTGGGCCGCTTGAAGGTCTATGGTCTTTGGTCGCCCATATTCCACTGGTCTTCCTTGGGTTTTCGCCGGAGATGATCTTCTTCGGCATCATTGTGGTGCTGGCATACCAAACGTGGATCCACACAGAACTGATTGGGACGCTCGGCCCACTGGAATGGGTGCTGAACACACCATCTCACCACCGCGTCCATCACGGGTCGGATCGCAAGTATCTTGATAAGAATTATGGTGGCATCACGATCATCTGGGATCGTGTTTTCGGAACTTTTCAAGTCGAAGAGGAAACCCCGCGTTACGGTCTTGCCCGTGACTTTGACACTCGCAATCCTGTGGCTGTGTGGTTTTCTGAATGGCCTGGTGTGTTTGCTGACATTCGCAAAGCGCGGACGACACGCGAGGCCTGGCAATATTTGGTGAACCGCCCTGGATGGCAGCCGAAAGATCTGCGTCGATCATCTAAGACGCCGGCTGAGTAAGGTTAACGCACCGGATCAAAGAGCGCGTCCGTGAGGGTGCAATCTTTGATCACATCGCGGCCACAAGGCACGGGGTCGAGGCTTTTAGATAGGCAAATCCGGGCTTCCTGAATGTAGCCATATTTGCAGGTCACTGTGAGGCCCTCGGGCGAAAGTCCGGGGTTTTCTTTAAGAAAGACCTCTTCGATCAGATGCGCTGGTAGGCGGACGGATTTGTCGAGCTTGCGTAAAACTTGAGGGCGTTCAATAGCTTCGTAGGCCTCTCTGGAAAGCTCAAAATAACCACGCGCTGACAGCCCAGAACAAGTTCCGTGCTTTTTCCATTGGTGCCAAGCAAGACCTGAGGTGCCCATGATGTCTGACATCTCGTTTGTCATGCTGCGCGAGGGCGCGCGTTCGGTGGTGCGGCAATAACTTGGCCAGCCCCGATGGAACTGCGGCCAAAGCCCGTGCAAAATCCAGCCGTGATCTTCGCGGGGGTGGCATTGCGGTGAGTTTTTGCTGTCGCCTTCAATGGCACACCAATTCGGAGACCAGCTTAGAGCAAGCACGTAATAGTCAAACTCGCCTGCCTTTTCGCCTTCAGCAGAGGCCGATGTTGCGAGGCACAACGCCAGAAGGGCAGAAACCAGATACCGCATTCACTCTTTCCTTTTTTACTCAGGCGCACTATATCGGCTGCAAGTTCCCCGACAACGGAAACCTGCATCCCCTTAAAGGATGCCGTCAGATGCAAGTCTGGCGAGGGGATAACTGTATTCTAGGAGGCCGATATGGCGAAACCGATTATGGCAAAAGCCACCGCTGTGTGGCTGGTTGATAATACCACAATCAGCTTCAAGCAGATTGCGGACTTCGTGGGTATGCACGAGCTGGAAATCCAAGGCATCGCAGATGGTGACGTAGCAACTGGTGTGAAAGGCTTTGACCCAATTGCCAACAATCAGCTGACACAAGAAGAAATCGATGCGGCCGAAGGCAGCCCGATGCATAAGTTGAAACTGAAATTCAACGCATCCGCAGTGGGTGAAGAAAAACGCCGTGGCCCGCGCTACACGCCACTGTCCAAACGTCAGGACCGTCCAAATTCGATCCTATGGCTGGTAAAGTTCCACCCAGAGCTGGCAGATGCACAGATCGCGAAACTGGTTGGCACAACCAAGCCGACCATTCAGTCGATCCGCGAGCGCACACACTGGAATATTTCCAACATGCAGCCAATTGATCCGGTTGCACTGGGCCTATGTAAGCAAACCGAGCTTGACGCAGCTGTTCAGAAAGCAGCAGCGAAGCAAGCGGCTGAAGGCAATATTATGAGCGACGACGAACGTCGCAAACTCGTGTCCACTGAGCAATCGTTGGAAATGGAAGCAGAGCCACGTATGCCATCCGCGATCGAGGGTCTTGAAACCTTCACGCTGGGTGCTGGCGAAGACACCGCTGGTCTGGAAGATCCACGTGAAGACGACAAAGACTTCTCTGATGCTGACAGCTTCTTTGACCTGCCAGGCGACAGCGACGAGGGTGAGCAGCCTTAAGCTTGTTTCACATCTGATTTCTGCAAAAGCCCGCACCAATTGGTTGCGGGCTTTTGTTTTGCCGGTCAACATGGGGTCATGTCAGCCGTGCTTCAAAAATGGACCCACATTGCGCAAGACAGTGCCTTTGCATTGGTTCTGCCAGATGGGTGCCGCGATATCATTCGCATCGAGTATTTAGACGGCCGTCACGATTGGCATGTCTCGTCTTTGCAATCCATGCCTGAGCATGTTGCGCTTTCTCCAGGGGCGAAGCTGACGGGATATCGGCTGCGGCCGGGGACACGGATCGCACCTGAATTTGTTACGGCTTTAGAGCACGATTTATCCATTACCAACGAGGATGTTGTGCATGCTGTTGACGCACCGGCGCGTTCCGTTGACGCCATCCATTGCCTTGCGTCAGCGAGCTCGATTGAAAAGGCAGCAGCGCTTATCGGCGTTTCGGTGCGCAGCCTGCATCGAATTTTGGTCAAGGAAACCGGAAAGTCGCCGGTGTTTTGGTTGCGCCTCGCGCGGGCGCGCCGCGCGGCACAAGAACGAGACATGCCACTGGCGGATGCCGCAGTGGAGCACGGGTTTTCGGATCAAGCCCATATGGCGCGTGAATTCCGCCATTGGTTTGGTGTCACACCGCGCGCCTTGCGCGCGGATGTTGCTATTCAAGAACAGCTGGCTCAGCCCGCATTGGCAACGGGTGAGCAGATTTCAATCAAGAACCCGTTGATGTCTGACACATAAGAGGTGGTTTGCCCCCAAGGTTCCTGACGAGCCTCTTGGACCAACGTCGCCCCAGCGCTTACCGCGGTCGCCAACGCTTCTTCGACATTTTCAGTTTCGAATGCGATTTCGTTTGTGGGGTGTTTTGGGTCAGGTTTAGATGGCGATTTACCTAAGTTTTTCATCAGTTTGAGCGAAGAAAACGCAAGCTTGGTGTCACCGGTCATCAGCTCTCCGTAATCACCGCCTTCATGCGTAAAGCCGATCTCGATGCCGAAGGCGGCATTGTAGAATTCCAAGGTTTTTTTGACATTGTCGACGTAAAGAATGTTGTAGCGCAGTTTCATTTGGGCCTCTTGTTTGGTGTTGCCTCAATATATCTCAACCAAACGACCGAAATCTTGAATATTTTGGCCATTTTCCGAGATTGCGCCTCGCGACTCGGTTCTAAATCGGCGGGAGAATTTCCTAGGACGTGTATGAACGCCTCACAGCAAGACGGGCACGTGGGAGCTTGCCACTGATTATCCATTCAGCAATGATCACGCCGATGATCCAGCCGAGCCATATCATGGCATCCGCCAATTGTGGATCAAACGATCCATTCACAACAATGACGATTGCAATCAGGTAACTTTGAATACCGCTGCTTGCTGACAGGGCATACCCCCGGATCATCCAGGCGCGATGTGCTGGGATATTCTTGGCAACGGCAGACCAGACACCAAGCAGGATAAAGATGGTAATGGCGCTTCCAAATATCACCCGTCCAATATCAATCCAGATGTTTGATAGGCTGTGCGGCGCATAGAAGAAGACCATCAGCACGCCCGATATCGCAAACACAAGCGCACTTAAAGCTGCTGCATAGCCTAGGCGTTTATGCAGGGCGCGATGTCGGGTCCTCAGGCCGGGAGAAAGTTGCAGAGCACCGAGCACGAGAAACAGGCTCCCGAACGCGACATGCAGAGCAATCGGGGAGGGGGCGTGAAAGAACCTCAGGATGTCAGGATCTGAAACGGATGCAGGATCAGTGAACGCCAAATCGCCCAACCGATAGAGGCTTGCTGCGACGGGTAGGATCGTAAGTAGAATGAGTAAAATCGGCAGGCGCCAGTTGGTTTTGCGAAGAGGTGTCATTGGGTGTCTCCTTTGGCATAGACATCCCACAATCTCGCTTATACGAAAATTGCCGAAAAAAGCATTCGGCTTATGCAAAAATTTAGACTGGTTTGCGTGCTTTCAGGGCAGCGGTGATGGTGCCTTCGTCCAAATAATCGAGTTCGCCACCGATGGGCACGCCCTGTGCCAGCGACGATAAAGTCACACTGTGCTCTAATTGATCAGCAATATAGTGTGCAGTGGTTTGACCATCCACGGTGGCATTCAACGCAAGTATGACCTCGCTAATGCTTTCCGTTGTCACCCGGTCGACCAAACGTGGGATCGACAAATCTTCTGGGCCAACTCCATCTAAGGCAGACAGTGTTCCCCCAAGAACGTGATAACGCCCCTTGAAGACATTGGCGCGCTCCATCGCCCAGAGGTCGGCTACATCTTCGACCACACAAAGCTCGCCGGTGGCGCGATTTTCATCTGCACAGATGTCACAGATATCCGTTGTGCCAACGTTACCGCAGTTCAAACATTCGCGCGCCGTTTCGGCGACACGGGCCATTGAATCCGCCAGAGGCGTTAAGAGCAATCCGCGTTTTCGGATAAGATGCAGCACCGCCCGTCGGGCAGAGCGGGGACCGAGGCCCGGAAGCCGGGCCATCAGGTCAATCAAGTTTTCAAGATCGCTGCTGCTCATTCTTAAGGCCCATTTAGATGCACCGGTTTCGCCGGTTTGGGTATTTATACAAAGAAGAAGCGAAAGCGTCTTTAGAAATTAGAAAGGCAGTTTGAAATCCGCTGGCAGGCCGAGACCTTCGGTGATTTTCGCCATTTCGGATTGGGATTTTTCCGCCGCTTTGGCCTGCGCATCTTTGATCGCTGCCAAGATCAGATCTTCGGCGACTTCTTTTTCAGATGGCACGAAAATCGATGGGTCAATGTCCAGCGCTTTTAGATCGCCTTTGGCTGTTGCCGTGGCTTTCACCAGACCTGCGCCACTTTCGCCAGTGACGGTCATATTGTGCAGGCTATCTTGCAGGGTCTGCATTTTTTGCTGCATGTCCTGCGCTTGTTTCATCATCTTGGCCATATCGCCAAGCTGGCCCAGTCCTTTGAGCATGGGGAACTCCTGAAAAGTCGATTTAGTCTTACCTAAGGGCTGTGCGCGATGGGCACAAGGCGGGTTCAGATATCAACAGTGCCTTCGATGAGAATGTTCACCGCGCCGCCAATCCAGTGTTTATCCGGATCGTTGACATCAGGTTTTAAACTCACTCGCCCGATCCTGCCAATGTTGGTGCCTTGTGCAATCAGGACTTCATCCGTCAGACGCCCTTGATGGGCGAGCCATTTGGCGATGGCTGAATTAAGAGAACCGGTGATTGGATCTTCGCTCATGCCAGAGGACGGTGCGATATTGCGCACCTCATAGTCGCATTCTGAACCGGCGGGATGGACACCGATCAGGGTGGTGCCCGCGTGTTGAGGCCATTGTGTTGTGGCTGAATCGACGGCCAATACATCTGTGGCAGTGGCAAGTTCGAAGAGGAACCATTCAGGTCCGTTGTTCAGATGAACTGCCGATTTAATTTTTGACGCGTCTAGTGCCATCGCCGATTGGCGCAAATCGCGGGGCTCAGCTGGCATTTCTGCGATGCTCGTGTCAGGAGCGACAAAGGCAGGATTAGCACCTGAAACGTCAATATCGACCAGCCCAATCGCGCATTCTTGGCAGACCAGGCCTTCGGTTTTTGCCGTACCCCCAGCATGCAACCAAGACATGCAACTGCCTAGGGTTGGGTGGCCGGCAAAGAGCATCTCGCGTCCGGGCGTGAAAATGCGCACGCGGTAGTCTGCTTCAGGTGTGGTTGGGGGCAAAAGGAATGTTGTTTCCGCGAGGTTGGTCCAGGCCGCGAAGCTAAGCATCTCTTCGGTTGAAAGCCCTTCACCATCCAGCACGACAGCCAGTCCGTTGCCTTTCCCTGGAATTTCGGAAAAGACGTCACATTGGATAAAACGGCGCTTCAAGGTCTAGTCTTCCTCAAATGGGTCCCACTCGTCTTCGACTTCTGGGAGAGCTTCGGCCAGCGCTTCGTTGGCGATGTCCTGCTGTGATTTAATTTCAGTGATTTTGGCGCGGGGAAATGCATTAAAAATGGCCTGAACAAGCGGGTGGGCCTGTGCTTCCTCACGCAAGGCAGCCGCAGCGGCATCTTCGACTTCGAACATAGACGGCTGCCCGCCTTCGTTTACCAAAATCACAGCCCAACGTTGATGAGTCCAACGCTGCAGGGAGCTGCCCAGTTTTTGCGCCAAATCTTGAGGCGCGTTAGGGGCAGGGACAAATTCGATCCGTCCCGGTTGGTAAGATGCGAGCCTTACGTATTTTTTAACGTTGTTCAGCAATAGACCGTCGCGACGGTCTTTGATCAGCTCGATGACGTGATCAAAAGTGGCGTATTGCGCCAGGGCGTTTTCAGCTTGAGGGGCAAGGGCGGTCACAGTGCCGCCGGGACCGCCCGCCATTTGGGTATTGGCGTAGGCTTGTGTTGTACCACCTTGTTGAGGCGCAGGGGCTCCGCCGCCGCCTCCACCGTTAGGCGGTGTCGGAGGCACAGGTGTATTTTGCAGCTTCCGTACTAGCTCTTCTGGGCTCGGCAGATCGGCCACATGCGTCAAACGAATGATCGCCATTTCTGCGGCCATCATGGCGTTTGGCGCGGCTGAAACTTCTTCGATGGCTTTCAATAGCATTTGCCACATGCGCGTCATAACTCGCATGGGCAGGTTTTCTGCCATGGCCTGGCCACGTGCGCGTTCATCAGGGCTGATGGTTGGATCGTCAGCGGCTTCGGGTGTGATTTTCACAACCGAGACCCAATGGGTGATTTCAGCGAGGTCTCGCAGAACGGCCATTGGATCAGCGCCATCTGCATATTGCGCTGAAAGCTCGTTAAGAGCCCCACCCGCGTCACCCTTCAGGATCATGTCATAGAGATCAAGCACCCTGCCGCGATCTGCGAGGCCAAGCATTGCACGGACCTGATCTGCAGTGGTTTCACCGGCACCATGCGAGATGGCTTGGTCAAGCAACGAGGTTGCGTCCCGGGCTGAACCTTCGGCCGCGCGGGTGATCAAGGCCAGCGCATCATCTGCGATTTCGGCGTTTTCGGCGCTGGCGATTTTGCGCATCAACGCAATCATCACTTCAGGCTCGATCCGGCGCAAATCAAAGCGTTGGCACCGAGATAGTACAGTCACGGGAACTTTGCGGATTTCTGTTGTCGCAAAGATAAATTTGACGTGGGCGGGTGGCTCTTCAAGTGTTTTCAGCAACGCGTTAAAGGCGCTGGTTGAGAGCATGTGCACTTCGTCGATGATGTAAATTTTGTAGCGCGCAGATGCGGCACGGTAGTGAACCGAGTCGATGATCTCTCGGATATCGCCAACACCCGTGCGGGAGGCCGCGTCCATTTCCATGACATCGACATGGCGACCTTCCATGATCGCTGTGCAATTTTCACAGACACCGCATGGATCGGTTGTTGGGCCGCCGTCACCTTCAGGACCGATGCAATTCATCCCTTTGGCAATAATACGCGCCGTGGTGGTTTTGCCGGTGCCACGGATGCCCGTCATGACAAAGGCTTGGGCAATACGGTCCGCGTCAAAGGCGTTTTTGAGCGTACGCACCATGGCGTCTTGGCCAACAAGGTCGGCAAAGGTTTCAGGGCGATATTTGCGGGCCAAAACCTGATAGCCAGTGTTGTCGCCTGTGTTTTCAGTATCGCTCATATTCTGCCTTCTGAATCGGGTCTAACGCAGGTTAAGGCCAGAGGCGCGGCGCGTCCACCGGATTGGCAAGATGAAGCGTCGCTTCTCGCGCCGCATTGCGGGCCACAGCCTTCATCACATTCGACGTTGAAGCCAAAGAAGATGCAGGTTAGTTTGATTTTGGCCGCTCGGGACGGCCACCAGGTTCGCGGAAAGCCAGACGCATCCCTTTATTTTCTACGAAACCGATATACTCGGCTTTCCGGCCCGTTGAGCGAACCATGGGCGCTAGAGGAAAACCGATGTCACAATCTCAGACGTCACTACAATTGGATAGATTCCGCCGCGCCGCAAAACGATTGGCGCAGGATCACGCATTGCGCTTGCCTTCGGCCCTCACGCGGCTGCAGGTACATCCGCCGCGATCCGGGCTGAAGGACCTTCGTCATGCCGACTATTTGCATGTGATCGCGCAGGAAAACAATTTTGCCAGTTGGCCAGCGCTCAAGCTTGCGGCTGAAACAATAGGGCTCGACCGTGCAGCCCTACAGCAGCGCTTGAAAATCGCATTGGCCCATGGGCAGAATAGCGTTGTTGACCACTTGCTAAATGAGCATCCCGATTTACCTGACGGATTGTTGGGTGCTCAGATTGCTCTTTACAACATCACAGCTGTAAAGGCCGCGCTTTGGTCCGATCCCAAAGCGGCTACACGGCAGCTCGGTCCGCGCACGCCTATGGCGCATCTTTGCTTTTCTAAATGGCATCAACGCCATCCAGAGTTGATGGATGATATGATTGCCATTGCTGAGTTGCTGGTTGCTCATGGTGCTGATGTTAATGATTCTACACCCGCCGTTCCGAATAATGACCATCGTCTTTCTGTGCTTTACGGTGCGCTTTGCCATGCCGATAACATGCGGCTCGCAAAATGGCTTTTGGAGCAGGGTGCTGACCCCAATGATGGCGAAAGTCTTTATCACGCAACTGAGCTTGGGCATCATGACGGGCTAGATATGCTTTTGGCGTATGGTGCGGATCCGTGCGGCACCAATGCTTTATTGCGCGCAATGGATTTTGATGATCATGACGCCGTTCGCAAATTGGTCGCTGCGGGTGGCGACGTGAATGAATTTGTCTCTGATGAGATCGGGGGCGAGATGCCTTGGGTTTTACCCGCACTACATCAGGCGGCACGGCGCATGTGTAGCGCTGAAATGATCGATGTCTTGATGGAAGCAGGCGCTGATCCATCGCTGACCTATGATGGTACAACTGCATATGCCTATGCGCGCATCTTTGGAAATTCCGTACTTGCGAACGCGATCGAAAAGCACCGAAGTGCTGAAAGCGGAAGCAGAGGGGATCTGCCAACACTAACACCCGAAGAGTCCCTGTTAGCCTTGGCGGCAGAGGGAGCGGACACGTCAGGCCGGTACATAGACCCAGACCGTTTGCCGGCGACCTATCGGGACATGCTTTGCACCATTCTTGCGCTTCCAGGGACGCTTCCTCACGTGAAACGGCTTGTATCGCTTGGATTGGAATATGACCGACCGGATCGGCAGGGGTTAACTCCTGTTCAGCTGGCGGGATGGGAGGGACTGCCTGAGGTCCTTTCCTATTTCATGGATTTAAAACCGGACCTCGGACACATTAACGGCTATGGCGGGACATTGTTGTCGACGATTATTCACGGATCAGAGAACAATCCAAATCGCGATCAGCGCGATTATTTAGCCTGTCTGAAAGTGGTTCTTACCGAAGGTGTCGCGATTCCGCGCGGCGCGATTGATATGGCAGGGGATGAAAGAGTTTCCGCATTCCTATCGGACTGGGCTCAGGCCTATCCGGGACAAGTTGTGGATGACAAGATTGTCTAAAAAGGTCTTGGATTAAGCCTGATCTATGCAAAGATACCGCCTGGTGGCCATTGGCCGCTGGGAGGTTTTGATGGCGAATATTGCATTTTACGCATTATCGGTTGGGGGCGGAGTACTTGGGATTTCGCAATTGCCCGGCCTAGGCGGTGACTATGCCGGCGATTTAGAAGACATTCGCGCTTGGCGTCCGTCGATTGTCATCACATTGACGACTGGCGGTGAACTTGTTGACCATGGTGCGACCACGCTGGGCGCTGATTTGCGGGCGCGGGCATCACGTTGGGAACATTTGCCGATCCCAGATTTTGGCACACCTGATCAAAGTTTCGAAGAGGAGTGGCCGGGGGTTGCCGAGAAAGCACTATCCGCGTTGCGTGGCGGTGGCCGAGTCTTGGTGCATTGCAAAGGCGGATGTGGGCGATCAGGTATGATTGCGCTGAGGCTTATGATTGAAGCGGGCGAAAGTGCGGATGATGCACTGGGTCACTTGCGCGCTGTCCGCCCCTGTGCGGTGGAAACAGACGAACAATTTGAATGGGCCCGAAAAGGCCGCCGCAGAAAACTGCCGCGGCCTGGTGGTTTGCATTGCAGCTAATTCAGCGGCCTTTGCGCTTTTTGCTGCCTTTCATCACGGATTTCACATGCCTTGAAAAGGTTTTCTGGCGCGTGCGCGCTTGAGCAAGAGATTCTGAATTATAGAGGTTCTCGCGTTCAAGTTTGCGCCAACGTTCCACACGGTCGGCATCAATTTCCCCAGCCTCGAGGGCGGCCTTGACCGCACAACCGGGTTCGCTTTCGTGAGAGCAGTCGTTGAATTTGCACTGTTGGGCTAAAGACTGCAGGTCTTCGAAAACCGCATCGAGGCCCTCTTGTGCGTCAAACAATTGCAACTCGCGCATGCCCGGCGTGTCGATGAGCCAGCCGCCATTCAGCATGCGTTTCAAAAACCGAGACGTGGTTGTGTGTCGTCCGCGCGAATCTGCTTCTCGCACAGCGGCGGTGACATCGCTGTCACCCGTCATGCCATTGGCCAACGTTGTTTTGCCCACACCTGAGGATCCAACAAAAGCGGCGGTCTGACCGGGTTTCACCCAATTCATTGCGGCTTTGACGTCAGCCTCGTCTTTGGCGTTTATGGTTTCAACCACTGGGGCCAAAGGCAATTGCTCGATCTGGCGGCGGAATTCGCTTGGATTGTCGCAGATGTCTGCTTTGGTGAGCAGAACAACAGGATAAGATCCAGCTGCATTGGCCAGCGCCAGATACCTTTCCAGACGGGCAATGTTGAAGTCGGCATTGCAGGAACTGACAATGAACAACGTATCAACATTTGCAGCGATCAGCTGAGGTTTGACTTCGTGTCCTGCGGCGCGTCGTTGCAGAAGCGTTTGACGCTCTAGAATCGTTGTGACTCGGAATTCATCATCTGCCAATACCCAGTCACCGACCGCAATTGCGCCGGTTTCATGATCAGGGGAGATTAGGCGGCTCACGCCTTCTGGGGAAAAGGCCGTGAGGCTGCTGCGATGCACTTCGGATACGCGAAACGGGCGCGCAGTGTCGTCGTCAATTTGGCGCGTAAAAAATGAAGACCAACCGAGGTCTTGTAAATCATATGTCATTGATTTGCCGATGAAACATTTGGTTCGGCAGCCTTGCGGTGAAGCAAGGTGCGAGCTGGTTCAGGCAAGGCAAGCCTTGTCTCAGGCCGCTGCCCGAAGGGCGGTCATGACAATCATAAAATCCCTCCGTTCGTTTCGATCAGCGCTGAGGCAGCGCGAATTAGGCTAGGTGAGAGGCTGAACATCGACCCAAGCGGGGCTCGTTACGGCTGCTTCCTTCCGGATCTGACCGGGTTGGCGAGGCGCTTGCCCGCGCCAACCTCTCAGAAGCTGATATAGGCTGGGCCTTTACGGAATGCAAGCGAGCTGCGCGGCATCCTGTGAAAGTGAGATTTGGCATTCCAGAAAACCCTGAACGTTTCGCGATAGCGTGCGTAGCGGGAGATCCGGAACATGTCCTTGAGATAAAAGAGACAGTGCTTTTGGTCCAATTTCGACTAACGCTGATCCGTCTGTGATAGCGTGAAATCGCCATGGTGAGGGCGGTAAGTCTGCGTCTCTTATGCCATTTTTTAGGTAATTTTCCAGAAGCTGACGGCTGTCGCAAAGCGGGATTTTGATGCGTGAAGTAGTGGTTGCATGGGGAAAGTTTCCGCCGCCCCCGGCGCGATAGCTATTGGTGAGTAATGTAAATTGTTGATTGTCAGTGATGTCGACACCCTTGAAGCGCAGTGCCCGAACGCGATTGCTTTCTGAAATACGTTTGCCCTGGACGTCAAAGCGCGCAGGTTGCGACAGATCAAATGCGTAAGTGATGCCGAATATTGTATCAAAACCATAGCACGGGAATTGCGGATCTCTCAGTCGAGCAGGGTTAGAATTGGGTCGGATCCGATTGAAGTTGGAGGCCGACATCTCCAGCCAGTCGCGTATTTGCGCTCCAGTCATGCGTAGGGCGACCAGTGCATTTTGAAAGGGGTGTAGCCGGTTGAGATCCGACTTTGACACCATTCCCGCATCGACGTGAACGAAATTGTCAGGGCCCCCTCTGCCACCGCCTTTAAAGGGGCTCGCGGCACTCAATAGAGGCAGATCATCAGGCAGATTGTCCATCAAATGAGTACGCGCATAGTGCAATTGTGCAGTTGCAGAGACCGCAACAGATGGATCACCAGGTAAGCGTGAATAATAACTGTGAATTGGAATGTCGGTGTTTCCTACGGTCCGATTTAGAGTTTTCTGGCAAGCCAAATGCATCGGCAAAACACTTTGTTTCAGATCTGGATCAAGCGTCGCATCCGTGGTGTTGTGTAACTGAATATCGCTTTGGGTGATAACTGCGCGACGATCCATCATTTCGATCTGCAAGCTAATATGCCCCAGCTTGCTGCCATTGAATCCGGGCATCACTGTAGGAATGCCATGTAAATATCCGGCGCGATAATTGATCGCGTCGGTGGACGGCATCGTGGGGTCTGGCAGCAAACGATGCGTGTGTCCACAAATCATGGCGTCAATATCGGCAAGTTCAGAAATAGGGAGTGCAGCGTTTTCCAGTCGAGGTGACCAATCGGATGCGCCAATCCCGCTATGCAGAAGACAAATCACGAGATCCGCACCTTCAGCTCTTAGAGCTTCGGCTGCGCTTATTGCGGTTTCGACGATATCAAAAGTTTGCACACGATCCCGCAAATGACGGGCGTTCCAGGCTGTGACTTGTTCGGGAAGCAATGACATCAAGCCAATACGCATCATATGAAACCGCCCTGTTTGATCGATGACGCGTTGCTCAAGAATCTTGCGCGGTAGCCAATTCTGGTCAGGATACTGAATGTTTGAGCCAATAATCGGGAAGTCCGCCCGTGCGACGCAACGCTCTAAGAAGGGTAACCCGTAGTCAAACTCGTGATTGCCCAGCCCCGCCGCGTCATAGCCCATATGGTTCATGGCCAACATTACAGGGTGTGTTCCGTCAGTGAGTGTGGAATTTTCAGCTGCAAAGTCACAAACAGGTGTGCCCTGCAAAAAATCTCCGTTGTCTAATAGGAGGCAATTTTGATGGGTTTGTCGTAGGTCGGTCACCAGGCTATGCATTTGACATAAAGAACCTGATTTCTCGGTTTCGTTAGTTGGCAAAATTACGCCATGCACGTCCGATGTCGCTAAAATATCCAATCGAATTTTGATTAAATCGACAGTTTTCATATCGAGCCTCCAGTCGCCAATCGCAAAAGAATCGTTTGGATAAAAGCACTTCGTCACAAGTGTTGATTCCCCTATAGGGAGAGTCAATGATTTTTAATCACCTATAAGGCGCGTGCAATTGTGAGGAACATTGCCTAGATAAGCGCCAACCAATGTAAAAGTGGATAGTGTTGGCATGGCGAATTTCGAGGGCGTAACCTTTGGCGGTTCCAATTTAGATCGCGCAGCAGAGTTGCGGGATAATCCCAATAAGATGACTGATTTTCTTGCTGATCCAAATACGCGAGCAGTAGTGCTTTGGCGCGGTAAGCTTCTGATATCAGGAGAGGAAAATAAGTATCTTGTTCATATGCGTTTAGAAGAGCCTATGTTCAAACATGCTTTGGAGGCCCCAATTTTTCTGGGTCGAAACGAGGGTCAACCGCTGTTCGCTTTTGATATTTCCAAATGGGAACCAGAGGCGCAGGACCTACCCGATGACGGTTTCTTAGACCAAAGCGTGCAACATTTTCCGGGCTGTCCAGAGGATACGGTTTTTCACGAGCTGCGAGCTGTTATGACTCATTTGTCTGCGCGTGATGCCGAAATGGCCGCGACTGCTCGTTCCTTGTTTGAGTGGCATAAAATGCATCGGTTTTGCTCGACCTGTGGCCACGAAAGCGACGTGGCGCATCAAGGCTGGCAACGTAATTGCCCCAGCTGTGGGCGCATGCATTTTCCAAGAACTGACCCGGTTGTCATCATGTTAATCACCCATGGCAATAAAGTTCTGGTTGGGCGCGGGGCCGGTTGGCCCGAGGGGATGTACTCCCTGCTTGCAGGATTTGTTGAACCCGGCGAAACGCCCGAAGCCGCGGTCAGGCGAGAGGTTTTTGAGGAGGCAGGAGTTCCTGTTGGAAAGGTGCGCTATCTAGGAAGCCAGCCCTGGGCGTTCCCGTCTTCTTTGATGCTTGGGTTCGCAGGAGAAGCTTTGAATACAGAGATTTCGATTGACCCGAGTGAGATCGAAGAGGCGTTTTGGTTGAGCCGAGAAGAGATGATGTCAGTCTTTGCAGGGTCTCATCCTGTGATGCGAAGGCCTCGAAACGGGGCAATTGCTCACTTTATCTTAAAGAACTGGCTTGAAGATTGCCTAGATTAACGCGAGAATCGACCAAAATCGGGTCAACCGTTTCGACGTAAACAGTTCACGTAAACCTATAAAGAGCAGCACAATGGAATTTACCGCCAGAGACGATGTCGATGTTCCCATCGAAGCAGCTTTTGATCTGCTGTCGGAATATGATTTTTTTGAGCGCATGGCCATGCGTCGCGGCGTTGAGGTTCAGCGACACAATCCTGAAAACCCAATCGGTGTTGGCACCAACTGGGATGTTGATTTTGCATGGCGAGGTAAAGACATCCCAATGCGCGCGCAGATTATCACGTTTGAGCGTCCAGACTTGATTGAGGTCGAAGCCATCATGCCAGGTATGGATGTGACAGTGCAATTTGAACTGGTCGCATTGTCCAAGCGGCGCACACGCTTGCATTTCAAAGCAACATCGACGGCAAAAACGCTGCCAATGCGCCTTCTGTTGCAATCGCTTAAGTTGGCGCGAGGCAATATCGATCGGAAATTGCAAGACCGCGTTGGCATGCAATGCCGAAACCTAGAAGAACGCTACTACCAGGCTGCTTAAGACATGCCTATTCCGACTTATTCGTAGTGACGGGTTATGGCAGCCGGGTAGACGCCTAGGATATCTAGGTAGTTGGTGAAATACCTAAGTTCGTCAAGTGCGCGCATGACTGCCGGGTCGTCAGGATGGCCTTCGACTTCTGCATAAAACTGCGTGGCCGTGAAGCGGCCATCAACCATGTAGCTTTCTAGTTTGGTCATGTTCACGCCGTTGGTGGCAAAGCCGCCCATCGCTTTGTAAAGCGCTGCTGGGATGTTGCGAACCTGGAAAACAAAGCTGGTGATCATGCCGTGGCCGTTGTCACGACGTGTACGGTTTTCTTCCGGGGCCATGATCAAGAAACGTGTGGTGTTATTATCGAAATCTTCGATGTGCCGCGCCAGGACGTCGAGCCCGTAGATATCGCCCGCCAATTCTGACGCCAGCGCAGCCGCAGTCTTATCACCTACTTCGGAAACTTCGCGCGCTGCGCGGGCGTTATCAGGGCTGACACGTCCTCGAATGCCATGCTCTTTCAAGAAAGTCGCGCATTGCGGCAATAAAACTAGGTGAGAATAAGCTTCTTTTACATCAGACAGACTCGCGCCCGGCACCGCGAGCAAGTTGATATGCACCCGTACGAAGGCTTCATCAATGATGTGCAATCCACTTTGCGGCAACATCCGGTGAATATCTGCGACACGTCCATAAGTGGTGTTTTCCACCGGCAGCATAGCCAATTCAGCCTTGCCTGTTTTAACCGTATCGATCACCTCTTCAAAAGTGGTGCAAGGCAGAGCTTCCATCTCTGGTCGTGCGTCGCGGCAGGCCTCGTGAGAGTAGGCGCCGGGTTCTCCTTGAAAGGCAATCCGATGTGTCATGTCACTTTTTCCATCATTTTCCCAAAGAAGGGCGATTGGTCGCGGTAACTATACCTTGCGTTCCTCAGAAGGAAGCGGATAGATACGCCGCAAACGCCACGAGATGGAAACGTAGCATGTTCGACACGATGACACTGACAAAAGTAACTGGCGCTCTGTGCGGCGCGCTTCTGGTATTCCTGCTGGGTGCATGGGCGGCTGATGCTCTGTATTCCACCGGTGGTGGCCACGGTGCCCACGGTGATGAAGAAGCCAAGCAAGGCTATGCGATTGAAGTCGAAGTGGCTTCTGCTGGTGCGGTTGAAGAAGGCCCATCTCTGGAAGAGCTGCTCGCAGCAGCTGACCTGAAAAAAGGCGAAAAAGTATTCGGCAAGTGTAAAGCCTGCCACAAGCTGGAAGATGGCGCGAACGGCACTGGCCCGCACCTCTTTAACGTTGTCGACCGTACTGTAGGTGCACAAGGCGGTTATGCTTACTCCGGTGCGATGGTTGCGGTTGCGGAAACATGGTCTGCAGAGAATCTAGACGGCTTCCTGACAAGCCCGAAGAAATTCGCACCTGGCACAAAAATGGGCTTTGGTGGTCTGAAAAAACCAGCTGACCGCGCAAACCTGATTGCGTATTTGGCAACTATTAAGTGATCTAAATCACTGATACAGAATTCCGAAAGGCCGTTGCACATGCAGCGGCCTTTTCTTTTTGCGATTGGGTTCTGGTTGAGACTCAATAGGTTAGAACATGCCGACGCACGACAAGATCACCACTTGTTTATGTATTCTTAGCTTGAATGCAGGCCCGGCACAGACATACTCTAAGTTAAGAGAACCTGTGCAAGCGTTACTCCCCAGCAGAAAGGGCCGATACATGGCAAAACATGCCGAAGAAAAGAAGTTCCTAGAATTTTCACGTCGACATGTGCTTGGCTTAATGGGCAGCAGCGCCGCTGCAATTGGTTTTGGTTTGCCGGGACGTGCGTATGCGGATGATCAAGAGATTGTTAAGTCCCACGGGTATTCATATTTTGGGGATCTGAAGTACTCTGCCGACTACAAGCATTTTAACTACGTAAATCCCGACGCACCCCGAGGTGGTCAGATCGTTCTGTCGGCAAGGGGCAAGTTTGACACGCTGAATAGATTTGCACGCAAAGGTGATTTTGCTGCGCATTCTGGGTTAACCGGCGAGTCAATGTTTGCAACTGGGCCTTTCGGTACTGCCATTCCATCTGACAGTTTGACGGATTCTTATGGCCTGCTTGCACATACTATTGAATATCCGAAGGCCCGAGACTGGGTGATTTTCCATATGCGCCCGGAAGCTCGGTTCTACAATGGAACTCCAGTGACTGCGCATGATGCGTTGTTTTCCTATAACCTGTTTCTGGAGCAAGGCATCCCGGGTCTACAGGCTTTGATGAAGCAACGGATCATTGGGGTTGAAGTCCTAGATGACCACACTATCAAATACTCTTTTGTGGATGGAATTTCTCGGCGGTCGTTGTTGGAACTAGCAGGCGGCTTAGATATTTTCTCCAAGGATTGGTACGAAGAAACGGGCGAACGCCTGGATGAACCTAGCCTACAGCCACCCATGGGCAGCAGCCCATATTCGGTCGCAGACTTCGAGATCAACAGTTACGTCGTTTACAAACGCAACCCAGACTATTGGGGCTATCACTTGCCGATCAATGTTGGTCGACATAACTACGACCGCGTGCGCGTGGAATACTTTGCTGACTCGGCAGCCGAATTCGAGGGTTTCAAAGCAGGTGACTTCAATTTCCGAGTTGAAGGTAGCACCAAGCGTTGGGCTACAGGTTATGATTTCCCAGCGGTCGAAAACGGGGCGGTGAAGCGCGAAGCCCTGCCAAGTGAACGCCCGCCAAATGGGACCGGGTTCATTTTCAATTTCCAAGAAGAGAAGTTTCAGGATCTGCGTGTGCGTGAGGCACTACAGCTGGCGTTTAACTTCGAATGGACCAGCGCATCCCTGCAATATGGCTTGACCACACAGCGCCACTCTTACGTTGAAAATACAGAAATTGAAGCGACTGGTTTGCCAGAAGGGGCGGAAAAGGCGTTTCTGGAATCGCTTGGCGACTTGGTACCGGAAGAGATTTTCACCACAGAAGCCGTGCGGGCGCACGCGTCAAACGAAGCCACTTTAGTGGATCGCCGTAACAAACGCAAAGCTCTGCGTCTGTTCTCTGATGCAGGTTGGGAGGTCAATGACCAAGGCAAACTGGAAAATGTAGATGGCGAGGTCTTCACGCTTAAGATCATGATGCATTCTGCCACCTCAGACACGAGCCGTGCGATCATCACGAACTATGTAAACAACTTGAACGACTATGGTGTTGAGGCTTCGATCGACAAAGTCGACTCGGCTCAAGCGCAGCAACAGTTCATCGACAAAGAATACGAGATGCTGTTGCACGCCAACCGCCCGTTTGAGACCAGCGGTATTGGGTTGTTGCAGCGCCACGGGTCCGAAACTGCCGATGAATCCTCCCACAATCTGCAAGCGTTAAAGAGCGAGCTGGTCGATGCGATCATTTATGCATCGCTGGACGCAACAAGCCGAGAAGAAGAAGTCGTTTCGCTAAAGGCACTTGATCGCGTGTTACGTTATCTTCGCATTCAGGTGCCGGTTGGGTATGTGGCGGATAATTGGGTGGCCTACTACGATATGTTCGGGCGCCCGGAAAAGCTGCCTGCGATGTCTGTTGGTTACCTCGATTTCTGGTGGATTAACCAAGACAAATACGATGCCCTCAAGGCCTCCGGCGCGGTGAGGTAACGATTTTTGGGAGCTTATATTCTACGACGTTTGTTGTTTGTGATCCCAACCTTGCTTGGCATCATGATCATCAACTTTACACTGGTTCAATTTGTCCCGGGTGGGCCAATTGAACAGATTATCGCGGAATTGCGCGGTGAGGGGGACGTGTTTGCGGGCTTTGCCGGGGCAGACGACATTGAGATCAGTGAGGGATTGGAAAGTGAATCCGACTATGTCGGTGCGCGAGGGCTTCCTGAAGAATTCATCAAAGAGCTTGAGAAAGAGTTCGGCTTTGATAAGCCGCCGGTCCAGCGTTTTCTCGACATGATGTGGAATTACATCCAGCTTGATTTCGGTGAAAGCTATTTCCGAAAGATTGGTGTGATTGACCTAGTGCTTGAAAAGCTCCCTGTCTCAGTCACTTTGGGCCTATGGTCGACGCTGATCGCCTACATCGTCTCCATCCCTCTGGGCATTCGCAAAGCCGTTAAAGATGGCACTGCCTTTGATACATGGACAAGTGGCGCGATCATTGTGGCCTATGCCATCCCTGGTTTCCTGTTCGCGATCCTCTTGATCGTGTTGTTCGCAGGGGGATCGTATTGGCGCATCTTCCCGCTTCGCGGCCTGACCAGTGATGGTTGGGAAGACATGACCTTGGTGGGTCAGATTCTGGATTACTTCTGGCATATTGCCTTGCCAGTTCTCGCCAGTACCATTTCGGCCTTTGCGACGCTGACATTGCTGACCAAAAACTCGTTTTTGGATGAGATCAAAAAACACTATGTGATGACCGCGCGTGCCAAAGGCCTGAGCGAAAGCCGCGTGCTTTACGGTCACATTTTCCGCAATGCCATGCTGATTGTGATTGCGGGTTTCCCGGCGGTATTCATCGGCGTGTTCTTTGGAGGCTCGCTGATTATTGAAACGATTTTCTCTTTGGATGGTTTGGGGCGCCTTGGCTTTGAAGCCGCCGTTGCACGCGATTATCCGGTGATCTTTGGGACGCTCTTTGTATTTGGCCTAATGGGTCTTGTGGTCGGGATCCTCAGCGATTTGATGTATGTTTTCGTGGATCCAAGGATTGACTTTGAAAGGAGGGAGGGCTGATGGCTTTGTCTCCAATCAATCAGCGTCGATGGCGTAATTTCTGCCGCAACCGGCGGGCATTTTGGTCGTTGATCATTTTCAGCGTTGTGTTCGGCCTCAGCCTCTTTGCGGAGCTTCTGGCCAATGACAAACCGATCTTGGTGAAATACCGCGGCGATTTCTACACACCGGTTTTCACTTTCTATCCTGAAACGGCCTTTGGCGGTGATTTCCGCACCGAAGCTGCCTACCGTGATCCTGAGGTAAAATGCCTAATTGCCACGGGCGGGTTGGATCTGTGTTTTGATGACCCCGAGGGCTATTTGGTGGATGCAGAAGATGGCGTGGTTGAAGGCGAAGCCATTGAAAAAGGCTGGGCGCTTTGGCCGCTTATACCTTATGCCTTTGATACGCCGGTGGACCGTCCGGGCGCTGCGCCATTGGCGCCGGATGGTCAGAACTGGCTGGGAACAGATGATACAAAGCGCGATGTGGTTGCACGGGTGATCTATGGCTTCCGATTATCGATCTTTTTCACGCTGATCGTGACGACCTTTGCCAGCATCATCGGTATCATCGCCGGGGCCATCCAGGGCTATTTCGGCGGCTGGGTTGATCTGATCTTCCAACGTTTCATCGAAATCTGGGGCGCGACACCAAGCCTATACATAATCATCATTCTCTTTGCGATTTTGGGACGAAGTTTCTGGCTACTTGTTTTGTTGACGGTGCTGTTTGGATGGACTGCTTTGGTTGGCGTTGTTCGAGCTGAATTCCTGCGCGCGCGCAATCTTGAATATGTCCGTGCGGCGAAAGCACTGGGCGTATCTAATCGAGTAATCATGTTCCGGCACATGCTTCCAAACGCCATGGTTGCCACGGTCACTATGCTTCCATTCATTGTGACGGGGACTATCTCGACCCTTGCCGGGCTCGATTTCCTTGGCTTTGGCCTACCTTCCTCGGCGCCTTCCTTGGGCGAATTAACCCTGCAGGCGAAACAGAATCTGCAGGCCCCATGGCTTGGCTTCACCGCCTTCTTCACCTTTGCAATCATGCTATCGCTTCTAGTCTTTGTCTTCGAAGGTGTGCGAGATGCGTTTGATCCACGAAAGACCTTTTCATGAGCATTCTTGAGGTAAAGGGCCTGCGCGTGTCCTTCCGCGTGGAAGGTCAGGATTTTGAGGCGGTCAAAGGCGTTTCATTCTCTGTTGATCGCGGCGAGACCGTTGCTTTGGTGGGCGAGTCCGGATCTGGCAAATCGGTCACTGCGCTTTCGACTGTGTCCTTGCTTGGCGCCAGCGCTCAGGTCTCGGGCTCTGTGACATATGATGGTCAGGAAATGGTTACCGCTGATGACAAACTGCTGCGCAAAGTGCGGGGTAATGATATCAGCTTTATCTTTCAAGAACCGATGACTTCTCTCAATCCGCTGCACACTCTGGAAAAGCAGCTGGGGGAATCCTTAGCATTGCATCAGGGAATCGTCGGTGACGAAGCGCGCGGGCGCATTCTGGACCTGATGAATAAGGTTGGGATCCGAGACGCGGAATCCCGGCTATCGTCCTATCCGCATCAGTTAAGTGGCGGTCAACGGCAACGTGTTATGATTGCAATGGCTTTGGCAAATAAGCCCGACATTCTGGTGGCGGACGAGCCTACAACGGCGCTGGATGTAACAATTCAGGCGCAAATTCTGGAACTGCTGGCAGAATTGAAAAAAGCCGAAGGCATGGGGCTGTTGTTCATCACCCATGATCTTGGGATCGTGCGGCGCATTGCCGATAAAGTCTGCGTTATGAAAGATGGTGAGATTGTCGAAGCGGGACTGGTCGCTGATATCTTCGCCAACCCGCAGCACGAATATACAAAAACGCTATTGAATGCTCGTGCCGCAGGTACTCCGGACCCAGTGGCTGAAGATGCGCCTGTCGTCGCTGAAACCAATGGCCTGCGCATCTGGTTCCCCATTCAACGCGGCCTGCTGCGACGCACCGTTGGTCATGTTAAAGCCGTCAATGATGCGACTATGACTGTGCGCGCTGGTGAAACATTGGGCATCGTAGGGGAAAGTGGATCCGGCAAGACGACGTTGGCCTTAGCCATGATGCGTCTGATTGCCTCCGAAGGCGATATTCGCTTCATGGGACAAGACATTCGTGAACGCAAAACCAATGAATTGCGTGCCTTGCGGAAAGACATGCAGATTGTTTTCCAGGACCCATTCGGGAGCTTATCGCCGCGCATGAGCTGCGAGCAGATCATCGCGGAAGGTCTGGGGGTGCATGGCAATCCTGATGGTCGTGATCCACGTGATTTGGTGGCGGAAGTCATGGAAGAAGTCGGTCTAGATCCGGCAACCATGGATCGCTACCCGCATGAATTCTCTGGTGGCCAGCGCCAACGTATCGCCATCGCACGGGCTATGATTCTGCGCCCGAAGCTGGTGGTTCTGGATGAACCGACATCGGCTCTGGATATGACCGTTCAGGTGCAAATCGTTGATTTGCTACGCAATCTGCAAAAGAAGTACGGCTTGGCCTACTTGTTCATCAGTCACGACCTGCATGTCGTGCGTGCTATGAGCCATAAGATCATGGTGATGAAACAAGGTGATGTTATTGAGGCCGGAGCAGCTGATGATGTCTTCATCAATCCGCAGACAGAGTACACCCGCGAATTGCTCGCCGCTGCAGATTGATCAGATCGCGGCGCTATGGCGCGCTTTGGTCTGATCGTAGGCGTCAAATGTGCGGGCAATCAGGCGGGTGAGAGGGCGGACGTCTTCAGGGATGTAGAGCCCCTCGTCTGACACTTGCATCAAACCATCAAACTGTTTGTTCACGGCATCAAAGCGCTTTTTCAAGACCTCCGCAGTAATGTCATAGCCTTCGCAGATCTCCTGACTGTCCACAGCGAAATCACACATCACGGCCTCGATTAGGCGGGCATTAAGAGTGTCGTCGTTTTGGAAAACATGGCCGCGCGAAACTGAAAAACGCTTCTCTTCTATGGCCTTTACATAGGCGGCCGTCGCAGGGGCGTTTTGCGCATATCCCTGTGGGAAGCGCGAAATTGATGAGGCTCCAACGCCGATCAATACATCTGCTTGATCGTCAGTATAGCCTTGGAAGTTTCGACGCAGCCTGCCGTCTTTGGCCGCAATAACCAGGCCATCTTCAGGAAGTGCAAAATGGTCGATTCCGATGGCGTCATACCCATCCCATTTGAACAGTTTTGCTGCAGTTTCAAAAAGGTCCAACCGTTCTTCAGGTGTAGGCAATGCATCCGATGGGATAAGCTGCTGACGCTTGGCCATCCAAGGCACATGAGCGTAGCCATAAAGCGCCACGCGATCTGGCGATAGAGACAACAATTTTTGAACGCTTTCAGTGATTTTTTGCGGTGATTGATCTGGAAGACCAAACAGGATGTCAGCGTTCAAACTGGTCACACCGCGCGCGCGGATCATATCGACCGCCTGTTTGGTGATCTCGTAACTTTGCAGCCGCCCAATGGTTTCCTGAATACCCGGATCGAAGTCCTGAACCCCAATCGACGCACGGTTCATGCCTGCTTTGGCCAGGGCGTCCAGCCGCGCGCCGTCGACTTCGTTAGGGTCGATTTCAACTGAGAATTCGCCATTTTCAGCCATCGGAGCAACATCAAAGATGCTGTCGGTCAACGATGTAATCATATCGGGTGATAAAAGGGTCGGCGTACCGCCGCCCCAATGCAATCGGGATAAAGTGACCCCGGATGGCAAATGTTTTTGTAAGAGCCGTAGTTCTTGCCTTAGGGTTTCAACGTATGCAGCTACTGGAGCGGCCGTCTGAGTGCCTTGAGTCCGGCACGCGCAGAACCAGCAAAGTCGCCGACAGAAGGGGACGTGTACATATAGGGAAATCTGCGTTTTTTCAGGGATTTGCGCAAGGCAATCGCGAAAAAAACCGTCATTGATCCCGGGATTGAAATGCGGCGCGGTTGGGTAGCTGGTGTAACGCGGCACTTTCGCGTCAAACAGTCCCAGATCGGAGAATTGCTGTTTTGGTCTCATAAGGATAGCGTTAGGGGAGCAACAACTGCTTCTCTTTGATACAGATCAAGGGTTTGGAAAAACATGACATTGGAAATGCCCACCGGTGCGCCACGTGATTGCGGAGATTGTCAGATCCGGCATCGTGCGGTTTGTTCGCGATGTAACGCTGACGAGCTGACATCACTCGACGAGATTAAGTATTATCGCAGCTATGAAGCCGGACAGACTGTTATCTGGTCTGGTGATCAGATGGATTTTGTTGGCTCGGTTGTAACGGGCATTGCTACCTTGACCCAGACCATGGAAGACGGGCGCACCCAAATGGTAGGTTTGCTGCTGCCGTCAGATTTCGTTGGCCGTCCCGGGCGAGACGCAGCTCCTTATGACGTTGTTGCAACCTCAGACATCGTCATGTGCTGTTTCCGCAAAAAACCGTTTGAAGCGATGATGGAGCGTACCCCGCATATTGCGCAGCGCCTTTTGCAGATGACACTCGACGAACTTGATGCCGCGCGGGAATGGATGCTTGTTCTGGGTCGGAAAAAAGCGCGCGAAAAGATCGCGTCGCTTCTGACGATCATTGCGCGGCGTGACGCGACGCTGAAATTGGCAACGTTAGAAGGTAGAATGGAATTTGATCTGCCACTGACCCGCGAAGCCATGGCTGACTATCTGGGCCTAACACTGGAAACTGTCAGCCGTCAGATTTCAGCGTTGAAACGCGATGGGGTGATTTCCCTAGAAGGCAATCGCCATGTCACCGTCCACGACATGGATCGTCTGCTGGAGGAAGCCGGTGATGACGCGGACGGTGGAGTATTGGCCTAAAGCCTAATGCGCCATGAAGACCGGAATTTCGGCCTGCTCCAACATGTGACGGGTTGCGCCACCTAAGATGGATTCGCGGAATCGCGAATGACCGTAGGCGCCCATGACAATCATTTCGGCTTCGGTGTCCTGCGCATGGCGCAACAGGACGTCTGAGACTCGAGGCATGGATTTTGAAATAACATCGATTTCCACGCGTACGCCATGGCGCGCGAGGAATGTGGATAGCAAGCCGCCTGGGTCGGAGCGGTTCGGACCATGAGTTGGTGGATCGATCACTAGCACCCGTACAAGATCAGCCTCTTTTAACAGTGGCATCGCCGCTTTGGCCGCTCTCAGCGCTTCTTGACTTTCATTCCATGCAACGGTGATTGTGTTGGGCTTTACGATGGTTTTGCCATTTTCAGGAACCACAAGCACCGGTGCTCCGGCATCAAAAAGTGAGGCTTCGACCGTGGTTTCCATCTCGTAGCCATGGTTTTCGCCATAGGGTTTGGGCAAGATCATCAAATCAGAAAACCGCGCCCGTGCAGCTACATGCCGCGCAACTTCTGTCATTTGCGAAACACCTGCTTCAATGCCCCAGCGGCATTCGGTTTTTTTAAGGTAGGTTTCTGCGACACGTTCAATGGCCAGCGCCTCTTCTCGCGCTTGATTCAGTGAGGTTTCGACAACGACCGCACTCGCGCCGGAAAAATAATATCCCATTTGGCTGCGATCCACCCCAAGCGCAAGGACGTCTAAATGGGCCCGATGCCCGCGCGCAAATTCGTTGGCTTGAGCCAAAGTGGCTTCGGCAAAATCTGTGTCGGTCAGAACTGACATTACGGATTTGAAGGACATGAGTGCGGCCTTTCATGACGATGTGAGTGTTCGGGCAAACTTCGCCCCTTGAAATCAGCCTGCGCACATAAACCACGAAAATCCTTGATACAGATCAAAGCGACATTTCCGGCACCCCTTCAAAAAGGCCTCAGTCTGAAGCCGCCCGTGGTCCAATTGGAATCGATTCCTGGACAGCCGGGCAAGACAAAGGGACACGAAATGATCAACACGATTAAGCTGATCGCGCTGGGTCTGATCACGCTATGTGCGATGATCGCGGCCAACTATGCGCGCGACTTGGCCTATATGGTGCAGGCACTTGTGATTGTGCTTGTGTCAGGTGGGCTGTTTTTATGGGTGCTACGGGGGACAGGCGATGAGAAGCCTGCGCTGCCGCAGGACGAATATATGGATGACGTCATCCGAGCGGGCGTGATCGCCACAGCGCTCTGGGGGGTCGTCGGATTTCTGGTCGGCGTATTCATCGCTTTCCAGCTGGCCTTCCCGGTTCTCAATTTTGAATGGGCCGAAGGGATTGCAAACTTTGGCCGTCTGCGTCCGCTGCATACAAGTGCGGTGATTTTTGCATTTGGCGGCAACGCTTTGATTGCGACATCCTTTTACGTCGTGCAACGTACCAGCGCCGCGCGTCTCTGGGGTGGTAACCTCGCGTGGTTTGTATTCTGGGGCTATCAGCTGTTCATTGTGCTTGCTGCACTTGGCTATGTTCTGGGCGGCACTCAGTCCAAAGAATACGCTGAACCTGAATGGCATGTGGATCTGTGGCTGACTGTTGTTTGGGTGTCCTATCTGGCCGTGTTCCTTGGCACCATTATCAAACGCAAAGAAAAGCACATCTATGTAGCGAATTGGTTCTTCCTGAGCTTTATCGTCACCGTCGCGATGCTGCATCTTGTGAACAATATGACCATTCCGGTCAGCATCTTCGGCTCCAAATCCGTGATCCTCTGGGCGGGTGTTCAGGACGCCATGGTGCAATGGTGGTATGGCCACAACGCGGTGGGTTTCTTCCTGACAGCGGGCTTCTTGGGCATGATGTATTACTTCATTCCAAAGCAAGCCGAGCGACCAGTCTTCTCTTATAAACTGTCGATCATCCACTTCTGGGCGCTGATCTTCCTTTATATCTGGGCGGGTCCGCACCATTTGCACTACACAGCGTTGCCGGATTGGGCTTCGACCTTGGGTATGGTCTTCTCGATCATCCTGTGGATGCCAAGCTGGGGTGGAATGATCAACGGCCTGATGACGTTGTCTGGCGCATGGGACAAGCTGCGCACCGACCCGGTTATTCGGATGATGGTGATCTCGCTTGGATTCTACGGCATGTCCACCTTCGAAGGTCCGATGATGTCGATCCGTGCGGTGAATTCTTTGAGCCATTACACTGACTGGACCATTGGTCACGTGCACTCTGGTGCGCTGGGTTGGAACGGTATGATTACCTTTGGTGCACTCTACTTCCTGGTGCCAGTTCTGTGGAAACGCGAGCGCCTTTACAGCCTGACTATGGTCAGCTGGCACTTCTGGCTCGCGACCATCGGAATCATTCTTTATGCGGCGTCCATGTGGGTGACCGGCATCATGGAAGGCCTGATGTGGCGTGAAGTTGATGCGAACGGCTTCCTTGTGAACTCTTTCGCCGACACTGTGGCTGCCAAATTCCCAATGTATGTGGTGCGCGGACTGGGAGGTCTTATGTACCTCGCGGGTGCGATCATCATGTGTGTGAACCTCTGGCTGACTGTACGAAAGGCTCCGGCAAAAGAAGCCAGCCTGACCGTCGCAGTTCCAGCAGAATAAGGAGGGTCTGAGAGATGGCTATTCTTGATAAACACAAGTTCATCGAAACCAATGCTACGCTTTTGCTGGTGCTGAGTTTCCTCGTTGTGACCATCGGGGGGATCGTTCAGATCGCCCCTTTGTTCTGGCTGGAAAACACCATTGAGGATGTGGAAGGCATGCGTCCTTACACGCCGCTCGAACTGGCAGGTAAAGACATCTACATCCGCGAAGGCTGTTATGTCTGCCACAGCCAGATGATCCGCCCGATGCGGGACGAGGTTGAACGCTACGGTCACTACTCATTGGCCGCTGAGTCCAAATTCGATCACCCGCATCAGTGGGGCTCCAAACGCACCGGGCCGGATTTGGCGCGTGTGGGTGGACGTTACTCGGATGATTGGCACGTTGATCACCTGGTCGATCCACAATCCGTGGTGCCAGAGTCGATTATGCCCACTTATGGCTTTCTGACCGACAATCGCATCGACGGTGAGTATATCGGTGACCTAATGAAGGCCAACGCCATTGTCGGTGTGCCATACACCGAAGAAATGATCGCCAACGCTCAGCTTGATTTCAATGCGCAAGCCGATCCAGACCTTGACTATGATGGTCTGCTGGAACGCTACGGCGAAGATAGCGTCAGCGTTCGTAATTTCGATGGTCAACCGGGCACAACCGAAATGGATGCTCTGGTGGCTTATCTGCAAATGCTGGGCACGCTGGTTGATTTCTCAACCTTCACGCCTGATGCGTCACGTTAGGGGGGGAGAACATGGAAACCTATTCTCTCCTTCGTGAGTTCGCAGACAGCTGGATGCTTTTGTTCCTGTTCTGCTTCTTCGTCGCTGTGATCCTCTGGGTATTCCGCCCAGGTTCCAAGGCGGAATATCAGAACACAGCTGACATCCCATTTCGATATGCAGACAAACCCGCGCCAACAGCCGCAACCGAAAAGGAGGCGCAGTCATGAGCAAGAAACCAGTTCAAAAACAGGACATCCCAACCACTGGACATGAATGGGATGGCATCCAGGAATATGACAACCCGATGCCGCGCTGGTGGCTGTGGTGCTTCTATTTGTGCATTATTTGGGGCATTGGCTACTCGATCGCTTACCCGGCATGGCCAGGGATCAAAGGCGCAACCGAGGGCCTGCTGGGCTATTCCACACGCGGAGAAGTCGCAGCAGAAATCGACGCAGTTAACACCCGCAACGAGGCCATCAACGCGCGTTTGGCGTCTGCTGAACTCACTGCAATCGAAGATGACGCTGAGCTAAATGGCTATGCCAAATCTGCCGGTGCGGCGGTCTTCAAGACTTGGTGCGCACAGTGTCACGGGTCTGGTGCCGCAGGATCAAAGGGCTATCCGAACCTCTTGGATAACGATTGGCTTTGGGGTGGTGACATCGAAGCGATCCATGAAACTGTGACCGCGGGTATTCGCAACGAAGACAATGACCTTGCTCGCTACTCAGAGATGCCAGCCTTCGGGCGCGATGAGCTTCTGGAAGACGAGCAGATCGATCAGGTCGTGAACTTCGTGATGTCTCTCAGTGGAGAGCCAATGGACGCCAGCATGGTGACTGAGGGCGCAACTGTCTATGCGGACAACTGTTCTTCTTGTCACGGAGATGCGGGGCTGGGTGACCGAGATCAAGGGGCTCCGAACCTTGCGGACGCAATCTGGCTCTTTGGTGGTTCTTACGACGACATCCGCGAAACGGTTGTGAACAGCCGATTTGGCGTAATGCCCAGCTGGGATACACGCCTTACCGAGGCTCAGATCCGCGCGGTGTCTGCCTATGTCCATCAATTGGGTGGCGGTGAATAACAAAACGGGGCGTCTGCAACTCATTGCAGACGCCCCGTTACTTTTTGGAAAAAGGAGTTAAGCGTCAGATTGGCTAAGCCCCTGATTTATAGTCTACCTCGCTCTATCTAAGACGAGATTAAGAATACAAAACCTCCCCATCCACTTGATCCAAATCAAGGCAATCCTCTCTCGAATCTGCGAAACTCTAATCAACGGCGGGTCATCACTCCCAAAGGCTGAGACGCGCCGCTGGTTGTCCACACTGAGGAGCGTGGGCACAAAGATGCCGGTCTCTCGTCCTGTTCGCGCGTTTCCTGAGAGGCCGGCATCATGCCCTCAACCAAGACCTAGATGTGCAGCTACAAATCGGGCTTTTGTAAAAAAGATGTCCCTGAAAGTCAGAATTTGATCTCGGTCAAAGTTCGACTCAGTCGCGCCTGAGAAAAGAAGATCAGCTAAATTGCAAAGAGAGCTGATCCTTTGAGTAACGCCGACACCCCTCCGAGCCTTTACGCGGCGCGCGAACCGATTTTTCCACGCCGAGTTTCCGGTAAATTCCGCAATCTGAAATGGGTCATCATGGCGGTGACTTTGGGTATCTACTATTTGATCCCGTGGATCCGCTGGGATCGTGGTCCAGCCTTGCCCGATCAGGCAGTGCTTGTGGACCTTGCCAATCGGCGTTTCTTTTTCTTTTGGATCGAAATCTGGCCACATGAGTTCTACTTCATCGCAGGTCTGTTGATCATGGCAGGGCTGGGGTTATTCCTTTTCACCTCGGCGCTGGGCCGCGTTTGGTGCGGCTACACCTGTCCACAGACTGTTTGGACGGATCTTTTCATTCTGGTTGAACGATGGATTGAAGGGGATCGCAATGCACGCCTCCGGCTACATAATCAAAAGAAATGGGATTTTCGCAAACTGCGCCTGCGCGTGACCAAGGTCATCGCCTGGTCGCTAATTGGCCTCGCAACGGGGGGGGCATGGGTGTTCTATTTTGCCGATGCGCCGACCTTGTTGATTGATTTGATTACCGGCCAGGCACATCCCGTGGCTTATTCCACGATGGCGATCCTCACAGCAACGACGTTCTTCTTTGGCGGATACGCGCGAGAACAGATTTGCATCTACGCATGCCCTTGGCCGCGGATCCAGGCGGCGATGATGGATGAAGACACGTTGACCGTTGGCTATCGTGATTGGCGCGGTGAACCTCGTGGGAAGCTTAAAAAAGCTGTGCAAACCGAAGCGCCACAGGGGGACTGTATTGACTGCATGGCCTGCGTGAATGTCTGCCCTATGGGGATTGATATCCGTGACGGTCAGCAGATGGAATGTATCACCTGCGCGCTGTGCATTGATGCCTGTGATGACATCATGGATAAAATCGGCAAACCGCGAGGTTTGATTGATTATATGGCGATCAGCGACGAGCCCTTGGAACGCGCTGGGCAGCCGCCGCGCAAAGTATGGAAGCACATTCTTCGCCCTCGCACCATGGTGTACACCGGACTTTGGAGCTTGGTCGGCGTTTTACTGTTGGTTGCGCTGTTTATGCGTGCGGAGATTGACGTGACCGTTGCGCCTGTGCGGAACCCGACCTTTGTCACACTTTCAGACGGCACAATCCGCAACACCTACGAGCTGCGGCTGCGCAACAAGCATGGTGAAGCACGTCCCTTTGAAATCAGCATCAAATCTGATGCGGCGCTCGCATTAGAGCTGGAAGGGTTAAGCGGGGTAATCGTGGACGTTCCTGCGGATCAGACTTTGCTGCAGCGTGTCTATGTTTTGGCACCGAATGGATCTGACGCAGCGCGGGGTGAGTTAACTGAATTGCGTTTTTGGGTTGAAGACAAAGACAGCGGCGAACGCGTTCACAAAGATACAATTTTTCACGGAAAGGGCGAACAATGACTACAGGTGAAAAACGATTTACCGGCCGCCACGCAGCCATGATTTTTATCAGCGCATTTGCGGTGATTATCGGGGTGAATTTGGTTTTGGCCTTTAGTGCGGTCAAAACCTTTCCGGGACTGGAGGTTAAGAACTCTTACGTGGCCAGCCAGACCTTTGACGACCGCAAATTAGCGCAGGAGGCACTTGGGTGGCACATCACGGCCGAGGCGAGCGGCGGGTTCGTCATCCTCTCTGTTCTGGATCAAGATGGACGTGCAGTAGAGGTGCAAAATCTCGAAGCTGTGTTAGGTCGCGCAACCCATGTCAAAGACGATTTACAGCCTGAATTTCAATTTGATGGCCGTGTTTATGTTGCACGCGCTGAATTGGGGGAAGGCAACTGGAATATCCGTATGAAAGCGCAGGCTTATGATGGTACGCCATTTGAGCAAAGAGTTATTTTGCGGGTGGAAAGGTAAGCCATGGCGATGGTCTCTGCTTGCCCGGCCTGCGATGCTCTGCCAGCTGCGGAAGCCGCTGCCCAAAAGGTCGAACTCGCAACGGATGCGCATTTGGCTTTAAGCGTGCCAAGTGTGCACTGCGGCGCTTGTATATCGACAGTCGAAGGTGTGCTGCAAAGGCAAAGAGGCGTTCGTTCTGCGCGCGTAAACCTCACCTTAAAGCGTGTCAGTGTTGAAGCGGATGAAAGCGTTGAAGCCGATGCCTTGATTGGAGCGCTCGCGAAGGCAGGCTATGAGGCCCATGAACTTGACGCTGGGATGTTGAGTGCGACTGATGCGGATCGGGCAGGGCGTGACCTTCTCATGCGTTTGGGATTGGCTGGGTTTGCCAGCATGAATGTCATGCTTCTGTCGGTTGCCGTTTGGTCGGGTGCCGATGCGGCAACGCGAGACCTGTTTCACTGGATTTCAGCGGCGATTGCGCTGCCTGCGATCGCCTTCACTGGAAAACCCTTTTATCTGAATGCTTGGTCAGCACTAAAAGCACGCCGGTTGAATATGGATGTGCCGATTGTCCTTGCGATCGTGTTGGCGCTTGGGACTTCCCTTTGGGAGACAATGCTGTCTGGTCACCATGCCTATTTCGATGCCGCCTTAACCTTGGTGTTTTTCCTATTGGCTGGCCGCTATCTGGATCACCGCACACGTGCCGTGGCGCGCTCTGCTGCGGAAGAATTGGCTGCACTTGAGGTCCCTTGGGCAACCCGCCTTCAAGAAGGGCTTGAGGCTCGCGTGAATGTAGTGGACCTGAAGGTCGGAGATCTGATCAAAGTCGCACCGGGTGGCCGCATGCCTGTGGATGGGCAAATCGTTCAAGGACAATCCGAGATTGACCGCTCGCTTTTAACTGGTGAAACTCTCCCAGTCTTTGCCGAAAAAGGGCTGGCAGTTAGTACGGGCGAAGTCAATCTGACCGGACCGTTGGTTATAGAAGCGACCGCAGTCGGGCAGGACACCAGCCTGCATCAGATGGTTGATTTGGTTGCGATCGCGGAAAGTGGCCGCTCGCGCTACACCTCATTGGCGGACAGCGCAGCAAAGCTGTATGCGCCAGGGGTACATATTCTGTCGGCTTTGGCTTTTGTGGGTTGGTTCCTGGCCACCGCTGATCTGCGTACTGCGCTTAACATCGCGGCTGCGGTGTTGATCATTACATGCCCATGCGCATTGGGGCTTGCGGTTCCTGCGGTGACCACTGCAGCCAGCGGGCTGTTGTTTCGGGACGGTTTCCTGGTCAAACACGCTACGGCTTTAGAGCGAATGTCCGAAGTGGATACTGTGGTTTTTGACAAAACGGGTACGCTGACAAAAGGCACGCCCGTGGTGGAAAACTGGGCTCAGTTGGATGCCGAGGCAGCCAGCGTTGCATTTGCTTTAGCGTCAGGCTCGGCGCATCCGCTTAGTCAGGCGATTGTGGCCGCAGCAGAGGGCGTCACACCTGCCAAGGTTACCGATATTGTAGAGCATCCGGGGTTTGGCGTTGAAGCGGTTTGGAAGGGTCAAACTATACGCCTAGGTCGTGCCGATTGGGTTGGTGTTCAGCCGGTCGATGGCAGCGCAGTCTATCTGCGGCTTGGATCGAAATACGGGATCGCGATCCGGTGCCATGATGCTTTGCGCACAGGGACGCCAGAGGCGATCCAGAAACTTCAAAATCGCGGCATTTCCGTTCATATCCTTTCCGGTGATGGTGCACATTCTGTGTCGGCAGTAGCCGAGCAACTTGGGTGTGGAAATTGGAAAGCCGACGTGCTTCCTCAGCAAAAGGCTGATTACATTCATGATCTTGCAGAGCAGGGGCATAAGGTTTTGATGGTTGGGGATGGCTTGAATGATACTGTTGCTCTCACACAAGCGCATGTTTCGATTTCACCAGCGAGTGCTTTGGACGCGGCTCGGGTGGCGTCAGACATTGTGTTTCTTGGGTCAACCCTTGCCCCAATCGCAGAAGCTTTAAAGGTGTCTCGTCAGGCCACCAAACGCATCAAAGAAAATTTTCGTATCGCCACGCTCTACAACATTATTGCCGTGCCATTGGCGATTGCAGGGCTTGCCACGCCTTTGATTGCTGCATTGGCGATGTCCACAAGCTCGATAACCGTAAGTTTAAACGCATTGAGATTGAGGTAGCTATGGACGTACTTGCCTTGTTGATACCCGTATCCTTATTGCTGGGCGGTATTGGCCTTTGGGGGTTTCTATACACGCTGCGAAGCGATCAATATGACGACCCCAGCGGGGATGCGCAGCGCATTTTGAACGGCGACTACGATGATCACCCAAAAAGCTAAGACATCAGCTGACCAGCAAATGAAACGTCTTTTGTTTTTTGAGTTCTTGCACCAGCAGTTCAGCTTCTCGTGCCTTCAGGGCGCGACGTGCGAGGTGAGTGTGGTGTTCAAAAACCTCAAGGTCGCAAGAGCTTTGAACTTGTTCGGTCGAGAAGGCTTCTTCGGATAAATCGCCCAGAAACAGAGTTTCACTTGCTAGGCCGTTGGATGTGACAATGTGGTGGGCATCCATAAGAAGATGGTGAAACCGGATCGGTAAGGCAGTTGGGCATGCTCCGATCCCCTCGAAGCCCTCCAGAAACTTGGCCGCAACCAATACTTCTGGACAGTCAAAAAGCGATGCCACCAACGGACCACTTACCACGATCCGATGGTTTGGAGACACCATCAAGTCACGGACGGGGCGAGCTGCACCAAAGGCATAGGCTGGGATGCGAATGGGCCGAGAACGAGGATCAGAGGATTCTTCTAAGGTCAGTTGGCGCATTCCAACCCATTGTACTTTGCAAAGCCCATCATCTTGCGTTTGAACAAGATCGCCGGGTTTCAGCTGCTCAATTGCAATGTCACCATGTTCGGCTTGAATGCGTGTGCCTTCAAGAAAACACGGAATGGTACCTTGGGAAGGGGCGGTGTTCACCGTGTAACTGGAACCGCCATTTGAAGACTCGAGCGATTCACCTTGGCCCGTTCCGCCAAGCTCTGTCGAGGACATACCAGCCGCTGGGCCATTGTTTGCGGTGACTGTGTTTTCAAAGGAAATGAACTGTACAACCACACCGTTTTCTACGACAGCCACTGCACCGTTTTTGTGCACGCCGTTGAAGGTTGCGGTATTGCCAGCATCGATTGAATACACATCTTTGCCTGCCATGGTATTATCAAGGCTGCCAAGAGCATTCGTCGTGCGCACCGACCCATTCGGGTGATAGATCACGATTTCAACATTGCTTGGATCGCTTCCGGCATCCAGAGCGATTTCGATGAAGTCTTGGTTGCCGGCGCCAAGAAATTTAACTTCAGAAACATAGGGATCAGGCATTTGAACCTCCTTTCAGAGGGGTTTAGCTTGGTCCGATCATAAAGCAGCTGACTTGGCGCGCTTGAAGACGGCGACAGGCAAGATCGGCTGTTTCACGGGTCAATCCCATGAAGTTTGCATCAAATCCGCGTTTAGATTTGATTACTTTTCGCAAAGAACCGTCCAAAGTGCTCATTTCTGCTAAGGCGGTTTTCAGCAAAACACGCTCAGCGGCATAGCGACTGCCATAGCGGCCCACATTGATACCCCAATGGCGTCCACCGGATGTTGAAAGTCGCGTGACAACCTCTGGTTCTGGGTCTTCCATGATGATCGGCGCAGTTTGCGCAACCTTTTCAGGAGCAGGTTCAGTTTTGTTGACTGAGGTAGGATAGAGAGAAGCCGTATTGGCCTGTGCTTCTTTTAGTGCGTTTTCGATATCAGCTTCGATGCCCACAGTAGGGGCATTTGTGGCTGCCAGTGTTGTTGCAGCAGTTTTAGCGGTCGGGCGGAGCTGTGGGCGAAGGCTCTTTTTGATGGCGGTAGCGACCTGAATGGTTTTGCCCGCAGCTGTGTTTCTGGCTGCAGCGACTTGCGTGCCCGCGTTGCCCGCGTAGGCAGGACGATTTGGTTTGCGTAATGCGACCCGGCTCGGCGCGCGGCGGAACCCGAGATCTAGCAATTCAGCGACCTTGGCGTTTCGAGAGGCTGTTGAGCGGCCACCAAAGACGGTTGCAATGATACGTTCACTGCCGCGTTCTGCAGAGGCCACAAGGTTAAAGCCAGCAGCGCGGGTGTAGCCGGTCTTGATGCCGTCTGCGCCGCGATAATTGCTAAGGAAACGGCGATTTGTGTTCGCGACTTCTTTGATGCCCGCGTGGGTCGATTGGCGCGAAAACAAGTTGTAGTATTGCGGATAGTCATAAAGCAGATGACGTCCCAGTTTGGTCATGTCACGCGCTGTAGACAGGTGACCGCTTTCCGTCAGCCCATGGGCGTTTTTAAATGTCGTGCGAGTCATACCGAGCGCGCGGGCAGTTCGGTTCATGCGGCGTGCAAAAGCCGCTTCTGATCCAGAAACGGCCTCGCCAAGCGCGGTGGCCGCGTCATTCGCCGATTTTACGGCGGCTGCGCGCACAAGATATCGCAGTGCAATGCGTTGCCCTGATCTGAGGCCTAGCTTCGACGGGGGTTCAGCTGCCGCAACCTTTGAGATGCGCACTTTAGTGTCCATGTTGAGTTCACCGTTTTGGACAGCCTCAAACACGATGTAGAGTGTCATCATCTTTGTCAAAGATGCCGGGTGTAGCCGGGTGTCTGCGTTGCGGGAATGGAGCACTTCGCCGGAGCGAGAATCAATCACCATTGCCGCATAGGGCGCGGCTGCCGCAGAAAATGCGGACACATTCGATACCAAACATGCAATCAGGATGAATAGCCCAAAACGGGCCGGCCTGCTCTGCCGAACCTTCACTGTAACTTGCCCTTACTGCCTCTGCCGCCGATTTTTCGGCTGACCTTTTGATAGAAGGCTAACACAGGGTATTTTTCAAAGAAACCCTTTGTTGCGAGCGGTTTGGAAAAGTTTCAGCTAGGTTAAGGCTATATTTAGCGGGCGTTAACTAATTAGCTACTAAACCAGCGATTGTGGCGGGAATGTGGCGCGAATATGGCGCACGTTGACACTTTGTTGAGGGCGGCAAATCAAAGGAGATTCCGCCCGGTTTGCACCAACACCGTAAGCGCGAGTAAGATTGCGAAAGAGCCGGTATTAAGCCTTTGTTTAGTTCCGTTTTGCATCTTCTTCAGAGGTGGTATTCGGGCGGGGGCTTTTCTATCCGGCACGACAGGTTATATAGACCGGGCACAAGACTTATTGGAATGACATCAAGCATGGCAGCAGAGCCGTTTTTCATGGCGACGGACAATGAGGATGATGGGGATCTGGGGATCGCCGTCAAAACGCGTGCGCGCACTAAGCGCCCACCTTTGTACAAAGTCCTGCTGTTGAATGATGACTATACGCCCATGGAATTTGTGGTGCTGATTTTAGAGCGGTTCTTTGGTCTGACCCATGCGCAATCCTTTGAGATCATGTTGACCGTTCACAAGAAAGGGGTGGCTGTGGTTGGTGTTTTCAGCCATGAGATTGCCGAAACCAAAGTCACGCAAGTGATGGATTTCGCAAGGCGCCACCAACATCCGTTGCAGTGCACGATGGAAAAGGAGTGATCCGAGGCTGACCTTGGATCGAAATAATTCATGTCCACATCTCGTTTATCTCTGGCTGTTGAAAGTGGTCAGATTGAGCTTCCGTCTGAGGGACGAATTGCTATTTTTGCACCCACCGCTGGTTTTGATTTATCGGCGCTACCACGAGACCGCGTTCAAGTGGTAACGGGACTAAAGCCCGATTTTGATGCATTCCAGATAGCTGGTTATGACGTTTCCGTTGCCGCCGAAGGGCCCTATGCAGCGGCAATCGTTTGTCTGACGCGAGCAAAGACCGAAGCGCGCGCCTTGCTGGCAACTGCCGAGGGTATGGCGGATTTGATCATTATCGACGGTCAGAAAACCGACGGCGTGGATTCCATGCTGAAGGATTGCAAAAAACGCGCTGACGTCCTTGGGTCGTTTTCAAAGGCCCATGGAAAACTGTTTTGGTTCGAAAATGGGGATTTTGAAGATTGGGTAGAAGCTGGACCGTCACAGGTCGCCGAAGGCTTTGTGACGCGCCCTGGTGTATTTTCAGCTGATGGGATTGACCCTGCCTCTGCAGCTCTGGTTGCTGCTTTGCCAGAAAAGCTAGGTCGGCAGGTTGCAGATCTTGGCGCAGGCTGGGGGTATCTGTCTAAATCGATCCTTGAGCGTTCAGATGTCGAGAGCCTTTACTTGATTGAAGCCAATCACGCAGCGTTGGAATGCGCGCGCGAAAACCTGACTGACTCGCGGGCAGATTTCCATTGGGCGGATGCCACCGTCTGGGAACCGCGCGCCAAAATGAATACGGTTGTAATGAACCCGCCGTTTCACAGCGGACGCGCAGCGGATCCTGGACTTGGCCGAGCATTTATCGCGGCCGCAGCGCGAATGTTGGCGCCAAATGGAAGCCTTTGGATGGTGGCCAATCGACACCTTGGATATGAAACAACGTTGGAAACTTTGTTTACCAAAGTTGAAGAGGTCAGTGGCGATAATCGGTTCAAAATCTTGCGTGCCGATCGCCCAACTCGCTCTGGCCGCTAATTCGGCGTAACGTCGGGCGGAATCATCTAAACCTTTCAACCAGTCTCATGGACAGATTGAGGACATACATGTCATTTTCAATTGCAGGCAAAACCGCAATCGTGACTGGAGCCGCCAATGGCATTGGCCTTGCGATCTCTCGTGAATTCGCCGCCCAAGGTGCACAGGTCATGATGGTGGATATGGATGACAAGCAACTTAGCAAAGAAGCTGGTGATCTACCCGAAGATAGCAAAGCAGAGTTTTTTGCTGGTGACTTGCGGGAGCGTTTAACCATTGCCAATTTGCTGTCAGCTACGATCGATGCCTATGACCGTGTCGATATTTTGGTGAATGCAAGCCGACAGATGATGCGCACGGATCCGCTCGACATGGATGATGATAGTATCTCGACCATGCTCAATCAGAACCTACTGACCTCTCTGCGTTTAAGCCAAGCGGTTGCCAAGCGCATGATCAAACAGTCAGCAGAAGACGAGCGCGAGGGCAGCGCTGGGGCAATTGTAAACATGTCATCGATTGCCGCATGTCGTACAAACCCCGATTTGATGGGCTATTCCATGGCGACAGCGGCATTGGATCAGATGACACGTGGCCTTGCGACTGCGCTTGCGCCTCACCGTATTCGGGTGAACGCCGTTGCCTTTGGCTCAGTGATGAGCGCGAGCCTCAAGAACCTGTTGAAAGAACATCCAGACTACCGGAATGACATCGAAGCGCATACGCCACTTGGGCGTATCGCGCCGCCAACCGAATTGGCTGACACAGTGCGCTATTTGGCATCAGAGGCCTCTGCTTTCATGACCGGACAGATCGTAACCGTCGATGGCGGACGTACTCTGATTGATCCCGTTGTCTCTCCAGCGCACTAAGGACCAAACCAATGACCGATCAGATGGACCCTGAAAAACAACAGGCCAGCGCCTGGTTCCGAAATCTGCGAGATCAAATCGTCACGGCCTTTGAGGGGCTGGAAGACAGCCACTCTGACGGACCGTTCTCTGACCAAGAGGCGGGGCGTTTTGAAGTCACCGAAACGCGACGTGCCTCTGAAGATGGATCGGATGCGGGCGGCGGTTTGATGTCCGTTATGCGTGGCGGGCGTGTTTTTGAAAAAGTTGGCGTGAATGTTTCGACCGTTTTTGGCACGCTTGGTGAACGCGCGCAAAAAGCGATGGCAGCGCGCAAGGGACTGCCCGGCATGGCGGATGATCCGCGCTTTTGGGCCTCCGGGATTTCACTGGTGGCGCATATGCAAAACCCGCATTGCCCTGCGGTTCACATGAACACGCGTATGTTCTGGACCCCGCACGGTTGGTGGTTTGGCGGCGGGTCGGACCTCAACCCCTGTCTGGAATATGACGAAGACACCGCGCATTTCCACGGTGTTCAGAAGGAACATTGCGACCGCCATGGTTCAGCGCATTTCCCGCGCCTGAAAGAATGGGCGGATGAGTATTTCTACATCCCGCACCGAGGCCGTGCGCGTGGAGTGGGTGGTATTTTCTTAGACGATCACAACACCGGCGATTGGGCCGCTGATTTTGCCTTTATCCAAGACATTGGAAAGGCATTTCTACCTGCCTATCTACCGTTGGTAGAAAAACGCCGTTCGTCTGATTTCGGAGAGGTGGAAAAGGATGCGCAGCTTGTGCATCGGGGACTTTATGCGGAATACAATTTGGTCTATGACCGCGGCACCAAATTCGGGCTTGAGACCGGGCATGATGCCAATGCTGTTCTGATGAGCCTGCCGCCAATGGCTAAGTGGGTATAAGGGGTCACAATAAATGACATTTGCAATCGCTTACTTGGCCATCTGTCTGGGTGTGATCCTGTTCCACGTTGCCATCATCGCAGGCGCGCCATGGGGTGAGCTGACCCAAGGTGGCCGCCAACATGGTCGTCTGGATCGCCAAGGAAGAATCACGGCACTTGTTGCGATTGTCATAACGTTGGCGATGGTATTTGCTGTTCTATCAGCAGCAGGTGGCTGGCCCAATTGGCCAACGTGGCTCGCATATCCAGCTTTGGCGATGCAGGGTCTATCCACTTACTTCAACTGTATTACGCCATCGATGGCAGAGCGCAAACTGTGGGCACCGATCACGGTCTTCATGTTCGCTCTCGCCTTTGCAGCTGTGTTTTTCTAAGGCTTAGGCGTCAAAAAAGTCTGCACCAGCCTGCGCGAGCAACTGTTCACCCAATGATTGACCCAGCGCTTCGGCTTGATCGAGAGTGGCGCGGCCTTCGATTTTTAAACAGTCTGATCCATCGGGGCGCAGGATTTCGCCGCGCAGGTGGATTTCGTCGCCATCGGCTGTCGAGAGAGCCGCAATTGGCGTTTCACACGAGCCATCCAATGCACGCAGGAACGCGCGTTCACATAGAACGCGATGGCCAGATTCAGCGTGGTGGATGACAGCCAGCATCTCTTTTGCGCGCGCGTCCTCTTGGCGGCATTCAATCCCGATCGCGCCTTGAGCCACAGCCGGTAGCATTTCTTCCGGTTCAATCGCACTAGTGGCCTGATCAACCATGCCAAGTCGCGTCAATCCCGCCATTGCGAGGAATGAGCAATCCGCGACCCCATCAGCCAGTTTTTTAAGCCGTGTTTGAACGTTGCCCCGGAACTCCACCGCATTAAGATCGGGGCGGATTTGCATCAGTTGCGCGCGGCGACGCAGCGATGAAGTGCCGACCTTCGCGCCTTCAGGCAATTCTGCAATGGAGCCGTATTTGACGGAAATGAACGCATCCCGCACATCTTCGCGTGGCAGGAAAGTTTCCAGCACCAGCCCTTCGGGTTGCTCAGTTGGCATGTCCTTGGTGGAATGCACCGCGATATCGATATCGCCGCGCAGCATCGCTTCTTCAATTTCTTTGGTAAAGAGACCTTTGTTGCCGATCTCTTTCAAGGGACGGTCCGCTGCGATCATCTGGTGATCATCCCCTGTGGTTTTGATCACTTCAATGTGAAACGCCTCTTGGGGCAAATCAAAGGCATTCATCAAGCGCTCTCGCGTTTCATAGGCCTGAGCCAATGCCAAAGGAGAGCCACGAGTCCCAATTTTCAAAGGGGATTCTTGAGAAGGTAAGATCAATGTCATAAGCCGAGGTCTAGCCGTGCCAGATTGTCCTGACAAGCAGAATGGCGTGCTTGATCGCTTGACATCTTGCCGCGCGCGCTAGACCTAGCAGGGGACCAATTTTTTATGAGGTGGGCCATGGCCGAGCAAAAAACCATTCTGCGCGCACTTGCAGGCGAAGCCCTGCCGACACCACCGATTTGGATGATGCGTCAGGCCGGGCGTTACCTGCCAGAGTACCGCGCGACGCGGGCGCAGGCCGGGGATTTCCTATCGCTTTGCTATAACTCTGAACTCGCAGCCGAAGTGACGCTGCAACCGATCCGCCGCTATGGCTTTGATGCGTCGATCCTCTTTGCGGATATTCTGCTGTTGCCTCAGGCATTGGGTGCGGATGTGTGGTTTGTCACTGGTGAAGGCCCGCGTCTTTCAACGATTGGATCGCAGGCGGATTTTGATGTTTTGAAACCGGCGGACGCCGTGCACGACAAGCTATCCCCGATTTATGAAACCGTGCGTATTCTACGTCGTGAGTTGCCAAGTGAAACGACGTTGATTGGCTTTGCAGGCGCGCCTTGGACAGTTGCAACCTACATGATCGCTGGCCGCGGCACGCCAGATCAAGGTCCCGCGCATGCGTTGAAAGATCAAAACCCTGAACTCTTTCAGCAGATTATCGATCTGCTGATCGACGGCACAGTGACCTATCTGTCTGAACAGATCAAAGCAGGTGCTGAGGTTGTGAAGCTGTTTGACAGCTGGGCAGGTTCATTGAAAGGCGACGATTTTGATCGCTACGCGCTTCAGCCTGCAAAACGCATCATTGCAGCCTTAAAAGAGTTGCACCCAGACACACCTATCATTGCTTTCCCACGCGGGGCTGGCGCGCGCTATATGGGCTTTGCCAAGGCGACGGGTGCTGATTGCGTTGCCTTTGACGATGCTGTCACGGCTGAGTGGGCGGCTGCGAATGTGCAACCTGATGGATGTGTGCAGGGCAATTTGAAGTCGTCGCATATGGTGACCGGTGGCGATGCGTTGGTGTCAGAGACCAAGCGCATTGTGAATGCCTTGCGGGGTGGTCCGCATATCTTCAATCTGGGCCACGGAATTACGCCGGATGCGGATCCCGAAAACGTGCAGTTGATGATCGACACAGTGCGTGGCTGCTAGAAAACCGACTACTGCATATCTCGTAAAGTCGCTTTAATGTGTTTCACATGCTTGCGACTAACGGGCCAAACGGTGCCATCCACGCCGATAATGCGTGGGTTGCCGTTTTCGTAAACTATGCGTTCGATTTCAGCCCAGCCGACCCATAGCGAGCGGTGGACTCGCATGCCGCGGTTTTGATCAATTTTAGATATGGCGGCTGTTAAAGGCGTTGAGAGCAGGTGAGACCCCTTGTCGGTGACCACCTGCACGTATTTGTCCTGTGCTTGCATGTAGCGAATAGGACCCCGTAGGTGGGCTGGCAGCAGTTCCTGTAGCTCTTCTGAACAGTGTTGGCGAAACTGCGGGAAAAATCGAACCGGAATGTTGGATTCCGCAAATATCGTGCCAAAGATGTTCTGCATCAGAGACAGATACACCTGAATGAATGCCCAGGTGAGCAGAAACAGCACAACGTAGACCCGAGCTAAGGCATTCAATACACCGTGTTCTGCAAAGTGCTCTTCAGAGATGGCAAAATAGGCGATCGCGGTCAGAATTAAGATATCGATCACGCTGTTGAGTATCAGTGAAATTAAAACCGTGACGCGCAGCCGGGCCATGAATACAGCAATGATGGGTCCTGTAATCAACTGATATGAGATCGAAACAAGGGCTAGCCCGATTGTGCCAGTCCAGAGTGTCAGAATGGAGTCGGTGGGAATCGCTCTCGGGGCAACAAAGGCAACAAAAGCGGTTATTCCCAGTGTTAGAAGCTGCACCCAGGCCGTGCCAAAAGAAAGCACTGCAGCCTTTCGTAGGCCGCGAATAGCTACGCGTTCATTTTCGGTGAAAGCTGTCAGGATCTGTCTTCGCATCAAGTTTTCGGCAAGATTTCTTCGCCCTGAGGTGGCCTGTTAAGTCTAAGTCACTCAAAAACATGATTTGATCGTTAAGTTCAATTTGAGACTTAGCGCTGATTCACCGATCACGTCAAGCGGTGCCCAGATGAGCGCGCCTATCAAAGGTTTGTCTTCGGAGTTTGAAAGGAATTAGCGTTACTCACGCCTTGTCTGATGTGCGTCGCGAAATTGTCGTTTTAAAATAAGGATTTCTACGTAATTTGTGAGTTGAGTAATGAGTGATTGAGTGTGTTTCAAAATCTACTGACTTCTCAAGGCATCCTATGATGTGGTCATTCAAATTTTGGACAAATTTAAAAGGGTCGACCTATGGTCGATCCTTTTTTACCTGCTGATGGCAAGTTTAAACGGGGCAGGTATGCGGACTATACAAGCGCCAAGGATATAGGCGGCTATTTGATTTTTCAAAGGAGGTAGTGGTGGCGTGGGGGAGACTTGAACTCCCGACCTATCGATTATGAGTCGATCGCTCTAACCAACTGAGCTACCGCGCCATGAGTGGAGCGGGGTTTAGTTTAGCCCTTGGAAAGGGTCAAGAGGAAAGCGACGAGAAAATCGCGTCGCCTTCATTATTTTTTTGAAGGTCGTCGACCGTTCTACTTGGCCGCTGTCACAATCATTTCGACCAACAATTCAGACCGCGCCAATTTTGCTTCTCCGCAAGCACGTGCCGGTGCGTGACCTTCAGGTATCCAAGCGTCCCAGACTGCGTTCATTTCTGCAAAATCGGCCATATCCGCCAACCAAATCGTACATTGCAGAATGCGGGTTTTGTCGGTGTTTGCTTCGGCAAGCAGCGCTTCGATTTTCGCAAGGCATTGGCGTGTTTGATCCGCCACTGGATCTCCTACGTTGCCAACTTGGCCACAAAGGTAGACTGTCCCGTTGTGTTCGACGATTTTGCTCATGCGGGTTGCGGTGTGTTTGCGGATGATCTCGCTCATTCATGCGGTCTTTCTGCTGACAAAATTTGACGCCTACAGAGGGTATGACAAAGTGGATTGTCAATCTCATATGCATTTTTGCACAGGACTATATGTTCTTTTAACGCCTTGGCGAATTGATCGAATGACCATAGCTTTGCGCGGAATTTAGAGGAAACGCTATGAAGTCCATTTTGGAAATCAAAGATCTAAAAAAGGTCTACGATGGAGGCTTTGAAGCGCTGAAAGGCGTGACATTGTCCATCGAAGAAGGCGAGATTATTGCGCTGCTCGGCCCAAATGGTGCCGGTAAGACAACATTGATTTCAACCGTATGCGGTATCACTACCAGCTCGTCCGGTAAGATTTACGTTGGCGGACATTGTGTCGATGAAGACTATCGCGCTGCTCGTAGCCTGATTGGTCTTGTCCCGCAGGAAATTAATCTGGAGCCGTTTGAAACCGTTTGGAACACCGTGCGGTTCACACGTGGATTGTTTGGTAAAAAACGCGATGACGCCTATTTGGAAAAAATCCTGAGGCAGCTGAGCTTGTGGGATAAAAAAGACAACCGGATCATGACCCTATCCGGTGGCATGAAGCGACGTGTTTTGATTGCGAAAGCGCTTAGCCATGAACCGCGTGTGTTGTTCCTTGATGAACCAACCGCTGGTGTCGACGTGGCCCTGCGTAAGGACATGTGGGATACAGTAGATGAGCTTAAGCGCGATGGGGTCACAATTATTCTGACCACACACTACATCGAAGAAGCTGAAGCAATTGCTGACCGGATTGGCGTGATCAACAAAGGCGAGTTGCTGTTAATCGAAGAAAAAGCCGCTTTGATGAAACGCTTTGGGCAAAAGCAGATGAAGGTTCTTTTACAAGATTCCCTTCCATCGGTGCCCGAGGGTTTGAAAGAATACGACCTGTCCTTGACCGATGATGGCGCGACCTTGGTCTACTCCTATGACACCAAGGCAGAACGGACCGGTATCACCAAGCTGCTTTCAGACCTCGCAGGCGCAGGGCTGGTTTTGAAAGATTTACAAACAGAACAAAGTAGCCTCGAAGACATCTTCGTTGGCTTGGTCGAGGAGGGGCAACCATGAATTGGACAGCCATAAAAGCGATCTACGTATTCGAAATGGCGCGGTTTTTCCGTACGCTCACCCAAAGCTTTATCTCACCAGTAATTTCGACATCCCTGTATTTTGTTGTCTTTGGCGCAGCCATTGGTAGCCGGATCGATCAAGTCGACGGTATCAGCTATGGTGCCTTTATCGTGCCGGGGTTGATCATGCTGTCGATCATGACTCAGGGGATTTCAAACGCCTCGTTTGGCATCTATTTCCCGAAATTTATTGGGACGATCTACGAGCTGTTGTCTGCTCCCGTTAATTTTCTTGAGATTGTCATCGGCTACGTAGGCGCTGCAGCCACAAAATCTTTGTTCATCGGTGTGGTGATTTTAGCCACGGCTGGCTTCTTTGTGGATTTGGAAATCCAGCATCCCATAGCAATGATCGCCTTTATGGTTTTGACCTGCACAAGCTTTGCTTTGTTTGGGTTCATCATCGGGATATGGGCGAAGAATTTTGAACAGTTGCAACTTGTGCCATTGCTGATCGTCACGCCTTTGGTGTTCCTTGGTGGTTCATTCTACTCGATCTCCATGCTGCCACCTTTCTGGCAGACTGTGACGTTGTTTAATCCGGTGGTCTATTTGATTTCAGGGTTCCGCTGGGCGTTCTTTGGGTTGGCAGATGTACCTGTTGGTTTGAGCCTTCTGGCGATTGCTGGGTTCACTGCGATTTGCATGGGCGTGGTCTGGTGGATCTTCAAAACAGGCTGGCGCATTCGCAGCTAGTTAAGGGTTAAGGGGCGTGCCCATGCCCTCAATCTTTGTGCTTCCGCTCAAATGAGACAGGACGTCGGGTAAACAAATTGTTGAATTTGTAAATAATAGTAAATTAGTCAGTGGCTGCATCTTGTTTGGCAGGCACTGACATTCTACATGCCAGATATGAAACGTTGGATCCCCTTCACAAAGAAGTACCCGAGTGTCGCGGTGCTTCGTTTATCTGGTGTTATCTCGGCAGGCAGCCGAGGTGGTTTAAGCGATCAATCCATGGCGCCTTTGATTGAAAAGGCCTTCCGGCGCGGTAAACCCGATGCCGTAGCGATTGTGATCAATTCGCCGGGTGGGTCGCCTGTGCAAAGCGCGCTGATTGGGGCGCGCATCCGCCGATTGGCGGAAGACAAAGACATCCCTGTATTCGCGTTTGTGGAAGATGTGGCGGCTTCTGGCGGTTATTGGTTGGCTGCCGCTGCGGATGAAATTTTTGTTGATGCCTCGTCAGTGGTCGGATCGATTGGCGTGATCTCTGCCGGATTTGGAGCGCATGATTTTCTAGAGCGTCACGGGTTTGAACGGCGCGTCCATACGGCCGGTAGGTCTAAATCGATGATGGACCCTTTCCGTCCTGAAAAGGAAGAAGACGTCGCCCGATTGAATGCAATCCTCGAGCAGATCCATGAAAACTTCATTGATCACGTGAAAACGCGCCGCGCCGATAAACTGGTTGAAAACGACGATATGTTCACCGGTGAAATTTGGATTGGTCGAAAAGCTGTTGAGCAAGGATTGGCAGATGCGGTTGGCCATATCGTTCCTGTGATGAAAGAGCGTTTTGGCAAAGACGTGCGATTCCGTCGCTATGATGTGAAGCGTCCGTTTTGGCAGCGGTTCGGAGCGCAGGTTGCACAGGATGCCCTATCCGGGATAGAGGAACGCGCAAGCTTCGCGCGATTTGGACTTTGATGTGCTGACAAAAATTATCCTTCTGTTTCTGGTCTTCATGGCGGTCTTGGCCATGTTTGGCAAATTGACGGTGCCGGGTAAGAAACATTTGGATGCACGCAGATGCCCGTCATGTGGGCGATTTAAGTTAGGCAAGGGGCCATGTCCCTGTCGCAGCAAGAAGGGCTGAGGACATATGCTCGTTTGGCTAACGGCCGGTTTGGGCCTGATCATTCTGCTATTGGCAGGAGATTCCTTGGTGCGCGGGGCTGTGAACCTAAGCCTGCGTATGGGTATTCCAGCGCTTATCGTCAGCTTAACGATTGTGGCCTTCGGTACTTCGGCCCCTGAGCTATTGATTGCGATCAGCGCGATTGATGATGGTGCGCCGGGGATCGCGATGGGGAACGTCGTGGGGTCCAATACTGCGAATATTCTGATGGTTCTGGGCATCCCAGCCATTATGGCGCGGTTGCACACCAGTACCTGCGACACACGCAAGAACTATGTTTTCATGCTGGCGGCAACGGCATTGTTTATCGCTTTAGCCTTCTGTGGTGTGTTTACATGGGTGAGCGGTGTCATATTGCTGATCGCGCTTGCTTTCGTGCTGGGTGATGCTTTTCGCATGGCTTTGCGGCATCGCAAAAACGGTAAGATGGAATGTAACTCCGCGGACGAACTCGACGATCTTGAAGGCGCAGACCCCGATATGCCTTGGTGGCGGATTGCAGTCTTTTTGTTGCTCGGCCTAATTGGTCTGCCGTTCGGGGCTGATCTGTTGGTGGACAGCGCTGTTGAAATTGCGCGGGCGTTTCATGTCGAAGAAGCAGTCATTGGGCTGACTCTGGTGGCCGTTGGTACCAGCCTTCCCGAACTCGCAACGACAGTGATGGCGGCGCTGCGGCGCCAAGCGGATGTTGCTTTGGGCAATGTAATCGGGTCGAACATGTTCAACTTGCTGGCCATTGTCGGAATCGCGAGCCTGATTGGACCCATACCAGTGGACGAAGAGTTTCTGGAATTTGATCTTTGGGTCATGGCAGGCGCAAGCCTGTTGATCCTGCCGTTTGTCTGGTTCAAAGCCGATATCACGCGCCGCTGGGGTATTTTGCTCACCGCACTCTATGTCCTTTATATCGGTATAGTTTTGCACTGATCCTTTGTGCGGAACCTGAAAACTTAAAGTTGCGCTGTTTGCCGACAATTCATGGCAGTAAAGTAAGTAAGTCCTAATACAACCACGCGAGTTGTGCACCGAACACGCTCGCGTCATGAAAGTGTTACCAAAACTGTAATGTTTTCAGTGTTTTGCGTGATGCTGGAAAATCTTTCGTTTGAAAACAATGGCTTGCATAATTGCCTATTTTTTAGGCAGTTGACAGAATTGGGTTAAAAATAAGGGAAATTCACGGGCTTCTGAAAGTTATATCCAGACTTATCCACAGAAATAGTGGACATGTTTACCCTTGCGAACTGAGGCCGGAGATTGCAGGCAGGGGGGAGAATCGGATTTTATACGACCATGCCAGACACTGCCCCATCTTCTGATCCATCAGCTTCAGAGCTCCTGCAATTGGGGCACGACCGTATTGCGGATTATGTCAAAACGCTGGATGGCTCTCCGGGTGTCTACCGCATGCTCGATGCGCAGGCGCGCGTGCTATATGTGGGCAAAGCGCGAAATCTGAAGGCACGGGTATCCAACTATGCGCGCCCAACGGGGCATACGGGCCGCATCGCTCGAATGATCAGCGAAACAGCTTCGATGATGTTTCTGACAACCAAAACAGAAACAGAGGCCTTGTTGCTTGAGCAGAACCTGATCAAGCAACTCAAACCCAAATACAATGTGTTGCTGCGGGACGATAAGAGCTTTCCAAATATTCTGGTTAGCAAGTCGCATGAATTCCCGCAGATCAAAAAGCATCGTGGTGCCAAGAAGGAAAAGGGCACCTATTATGGTCCCTTTGCCAGTGCAGGTGCGGTCAATGGAACGCTCAGCCAATTGCAGCGGGTCTTTATGCTGCGCGATTGTTCTGATGCCACCTTTGAGGGGCGCACGCGGCCCTGCCTACAGTATCAAATCAAACGTTGTACCGCCCCCTGCGTGGGCAAAATTAGCGCCGAAGACTATGCGGCCTCAGTCGCAGATGCAGAACGGTACCTACAAGGGCGCTCAACGGAGATTCAGGAGCGTCTGGCGCGTCAAATGCAGGACGCCAGCGCGAATATGGAATTCGAACAGGCTGCGGTGCTGCGCGATCGCATCCGCGCAATGACACAGGTGCAATCTGCCCAAGGCATTAATCCGCGTGGTGTCAGCGAAGCAGATGTCATCGCATTGCATTTGGAAAATGGTCAGGCCTGCGTGCAGGTCTTTTTCATCCGCGCCAATCAAAATTGGGGCAACAAAGATTTCTACCCGCGCGTCGGGGCCGACATCGAAGCCGCTGAAGTGCTGGAGGCCTTTATTGGTCAATTCTACGATACAAAGGAACCCCCGCGACAGTTGATCCTGTCTCATCCGATCGAAAATACCGATCTCATGGCCGAGGCTCTGGCTGAAAAGGTGAACCGCAAAGTTGAGGTGATTATACCGCAGCGCGGTGAGAAGGCAGAGCTGGTTTCTGGTGCCGTGCGCAATGCCAAAGAAAGCCTTGCACGGAAAATGAGTGAAAGCGCGACACAAGCGAAGTTACTGGCTGGAATTGCCGAAGCTTTTTCCCTTGATGCGCCTCCTCAGCGGATCGAAGTATACGACAACTCTCATATTCAAGGCACCAATGCAGTAGGTGGGATGATTGTTGCAGGGCCCGAAGGCTTTATGAAAAACAGCTATCGGAAGTTTAACATCAAGGGAGATGACCTTACACCCGGGGATGACTTTGGCATGATGAAAGAGGTGCTGTCGCGCCGCTTCAAACGATTGCTAAAAGAAGACCCCGGTCGCGACAAGGGCATGTGGCCTGATCTGCTGTTGATTGATGGCGGTGCGGGGCAGGTGTCGGCGGTCGATGAGATCATGCGTGAGTGGGGCGTGCAGGATATTCCAATGGTTGGGGTCGCCAAAGGTGTTGATCGTGACCACGGAAAAGAAGAATTCCACCGCATGGGGCAGCGTGTGTTTGCATTGCGTCGCAATGATCCAGTTTTGTATTTCATCCAGCGTCTTCGCGATGAGGCGCATCGATTTGCGATCGGCACTCACCGGGTGAAACGCGCGAAGGCTGTAGGGGCCACTCCATTGGATGAGGTGCCTGGCGTTGGCGCGACACGCAAGCGCGCTTTGTTGGCTCATTTTGGCAGTGCTAAGGCAGTGAGTCGCGCGAATCTTGTCGACCTGAAAGCGGTCGATGGAATCTCTGATTCATTAGCGGAATCAATCTATGATTTCTTCCATGAGGGGCGCTGATTGCGACTCTATACTTTTGGATAGGGGGCTATCCAAAATATGTAAAATCTATCCCTCACCAGTACCCCTGCGGGAATTTTGACCAGCTAGAACAATTTTAACGAAGCCAAATCACTTACGGCACTCGCGAAAATCTAGATCACTAAACGCATCCCGATCTAAGTTTTCCACCCCAGGGTCGCCATAAGGTTCGAACGAATTTCGGGGATGAAATCGCTTCGTATTAAGGCCCGGACATACCCAATGTCCGGGCTTTTTTCTTATCCAATCCACAGTTGAAGTACCGATGGATCGAGCCTCTTTACACTGACGATGAAATTGCCCGCTTTTATCGTTCCTTCAGACAGGCTAGGTAGGGGGCATGACATGGACACTCCCCAATATTCTGACTGTTTTGCGGCTATTGGCTGCACCGATGATCGCCGTAATGTTCCTATCCTTGCCACGCCCCTTTGCGGATATGGCTGCTTTGGTTTTGTTTTGTGTGGCGTCGGTTACGGATTATTTGGACGGGTATCTGGCACGTAAATGGCAACAGGTGACTAAGCTTGGTGCAATGCTGGATCCGATTGCCGATAAGGCGATGGTTGTGATCGCATTGATGGTCATTGTCGGGTTCTCATCCCTTTCACTGGCATTGGTGTTGCCTGCGGCGATCATTCTATTCCGCGAAGTCTTTGTATCGGGCCTGCGCGAGTTCTTAGGTGATACCGCTGGGACGCTGAAAGTGACAAAGCTCGCGAAATGGAAAACGGCATCGCAGATGGTGGCGATCGCCGTTCTCTTGGCGCAGGGCATTTTTGAGCATTATTTTGGCATGTGGTCATGGGGTATGGATCAGGCACTGGTTGCCGAGATTCTTGCTGGTACGGCGACGGATGAGCTTGGTTTGCGCATCGTTTATCACGGCGCGGTTTGGTCCAGCCAAGGCGGGCTGCTATTGCTATGGATCGCTGCTGGCTTGACCCTGATCACAGGCGTTGATTACTTCCGCAAAGCAGCGCCACATCTAAAGGACTAAAGCTATGGACGTTGTCTATTTCGCTTGGGTACGTGAGCGCATCGGTTTGCCGAAGGAAAAGGTTGAAACCAACGCCGCGACAGTGATGCAGCTAGTTGAAGAACTGCGCGCACGTGAGGATCGCTATGATCTGGCGTTTTCTGACCTCAGTGCCCTTAGAGTGGCTTTGGACCAAGAACTTTCTGATTTTGACGCGTCTCTGGAAGGTGTTCGTGAAGTGGCCTTCTTTCCGCCGATGACAGGGGGCTAAAATGCGCATTCTCGTGCAGGAAGACGCCTTTGATCTTGGCGCTGAAACCGAAGCCTTCACCAAAGCACAAGAGACAGCAGGGGCGGTTGTGACCTTTACCGGGATCGTGCGCAACAACGCCGAGGGTACACTCAAAACCATGCGGATCGAGCACTACCCCGGTATGACGGAAAAAGCGCTGACAAAGATCGCGCAAGAGGCCAGCGAACGCTGGGACATAAGCGATACATTGGTGATCCACCGACACGGGGACATGGCACCCGGAGAGCGCATCATGATGGTGGCGACAGCCTCAAAGCATCGTGTGCATGCATTTGAGGCCGCGGAATTCCTGATGGATTTCCTGAAATCTCGTGCACCATTCTGGAAAAAAGAAATCACAGCAGATGACGCCGAGTGGGTCGCAGCCAAAGACAGTGACGAAGACGCTCTAAATCGTTGGTGACTTAGCCTGTTTGTTGAACCTGGGTCAGGTATTTGCGCAGCTCTTCAGCTTCGTGACGCGCATCTCGCAGACCTTCCATAGCAGCGGCCAATTCGGCCTCTGTTTGGTTCAATTGATTGGTAAGCTCGGCTTCGCGCTGCTGCAGATATGTGATCGCTTGATCACGGGTTTCTTCGGCTTCATGCAGCTCTTGGCTCATGCGCTCCAATTGATCGACATCGGATTGTGCAACCCGCGTAAAACGGTGCACCAACCAATTGGCGAACCAGCCCAAGCAGAAGGCAATGAACAGAACAATCGCAGTTGCGACAATAAACTCAATTCTGGACATCTTCGCTCGACTCCTGCGTTACGGATTCACCGTCTGAGCTGCCTTCATTCACTGCTTCGGCGCTATTATCAAGGCTTTCTTCGCCCTCGGACGCTGATGTGGGGGCTGCTTCGCCCTCAGAAGACGCTTCGCCCGCCTCTGTTTGCAATAAAACGAATTCAATACGGCGGTTCGCTTCGCGACCTGCGTTGGTTTCGTTATCCGCAATTGGGCTGACTTCGCCGTAGCCTTTCGCTGAATATGCGCTTGTTAGAATGCGGCGATCACGTAGTGCAGCCAGAACCGATTGCGCGCGGTTTTGGCTCAGTGCCAAGTTCATGCTTTCGCGCCCTTGGCTGTCGGTGTGACCTTGGATTTCCAGAGGAATATCGCCGCAGTCATCCAGTATCACCGCGATTGCATCGATGATGGGCGCTGCTGAAGCATCCAGCGTCCCCGATCCCGGTTCAAATGAGATTTTCACTTCGGATTGGGCTGCTTTCAGCTTTGCGATGCATTCTTCAGGTGTTGGGATCGAGGCCAGAGGATCAAGAGCTTCTACATAAGCGACATCAATCGAGAACTGTTGGCCTTCGCCCAGCCGTTTGGCCAAGACTTGGCTGATTGTGGCGCGGGCGTTTTGCGATCCAGTTTTACCAGACACTTCCACAAAATCTTCTGTCACCGTAACAGCACCGTAGCTCATCTGTGAAAGGGCATCCAAGCCCGCCATGACACGGCTTGGCCAGCTGGCGGGAACTTGCTCGGTCAAGCGAAGTGCGTCATAGACATTCTCGCTACCAAACCGAGCCTGTGCATAGCTGTCGATCGTGGTTTGGGACAACGTGTTCCCAAGTTTACCCCGCATTTGCATCAGACCCTCAGGGCTGAGTGTAGCTGTGAAGTCAACACGCTCTGCTTCGCCATCTTTGTTCACGGTTGGCAGCACGGCGTGCAGTGCAAAAAGTTCTGGCAGGTTCTTTTCCGCTTTGGCGACAACCTGATCAAACAAAGCAGGGTCAGTGCCTTCTTTTGCAACCAGCGAGATATCTGCATCCGTCAACGTGATTGTTCCGCCACCCAGGGCGCCTAAAGCTTCTAAGGAAACGACAGAAGCCTCCGCCCATGTCGGGGAGGGTACGCCAAGCCCGATACGGCAATCTTGCCCATCAGGCAGACCAATTTCATCAGCGGCAGCTAGGATCGCATTGCGCGCATCCTTAGTGTCTGCGGAACAGGCGTCAAATCGCAGCGCACCTTCGTGCAGAATTGCGCGCATGGTGAATGGCGTGATTACCGGGCGCGGCGCGGAAATATCTAGAACCAGCTCGACGTTTTTGGGCGCATCGCTGCGCAGGTCGCGTTCAAGCTTAATTTTTTCTTCGCCACTGTCGGTCATCGCGGTGATACGGACGACTTCGGAAGAAACGGAAATTTTTGAGCGCGGCAAATCTTCAAGCGCATTCAAAGCAAAGCGCAATGCCGCTGACCAACCGATTGGCGTTTCGTAGTCAGCGGTCTCCATGAAATCCGCAATATGTTCGTCTCTGTCTGCCGCGCGTTTAAGGCGTGCCAGAACCGCGTCGCGGTCACTATCAAGCGGAATGAGGCCGATGACAGAAATGCCGCCTTCGTTGCGCAGAATTTCGACCGAGAATTTGGGGGCAGCCAGCGCCGCAATCGCGGCCACGTTCATATTGTCGATGACCCGAGCAGCATCCACAATGCCACCAGCTGTGGACATCGCCATGAAACGCTCTGCTTCGGTAGGAGCAGTGCCGCTTAGAAAGACGTTCAATCCTTCGGCGTAGCTTTCAGCCCATTCAAGCCCTGATTTGTCCAAAGCGGCCTGCACGCTGGACTGCGTCGTGTCTTCGATTACAGTCGCAGTCAGGCTTGCGGCCGCAAGGCTTACAATACCGGCCAATCCAAAAGTTGTGGCCACGGTCAATGTCAAAGGCAGTCGCATTTGGTCTTCTTTGTCTCACTGGTTCCGTGTCTGATACGCAACTCGGCCTGCCATATCAATCAAAGGAACAGGGCACCGGCGAAAAACAGCAAGGGAATCAAGCCTGCATCGCGGTTTGACTGGAAGAGTTTTAGCAAAGTTGCCGAATTTTCCAAATCCAGATTGCGTAGTTGCCAATGCAGATGCCAGCCCATCGCCCAGACACCAGCTAAAGCCAAACCCATCGAAAGCGGGCTTCGGTGGATTGTTGCCCCAATAACCGCGAAGGCCATCAAGCAGACGGTGACAATCAGAAAGCCAAGCAACCAGCGCGGAGAATTTTCAGCAAAGAGACCCGCTGTCGATTTTACCCCGATCAAAGCGTCATCTTTGGTATCTTGGTGGGCGTAGATAGTGTCGTAAAACAGGGTCCACGTGATGCCCGATAGATACAAGACCACTGCAGGCCATTGCAGTTGATTGCTATGGGCCGTCCAGGCCAACAGAGCCCCCCAGTTGAAAGCGATGCCCAAAAAGACCTGAGGCCACCAAGTAAACCGTTTTGCGAATGGGTAAATCAGCACCGGGATCACAGCGACGAACCCAAGAAGAATGGCCTTCGGGTAAAAGCTTAGTAGGATAAACAGACCCAAAAGCGCTTGCAGAGCCATCCATATAACGGCGCCAGTCACTGTGACTTGGCCACTCGGGATCGGTCGGGATCTGGTCCGTTCTACTTGACCATCAAAATTGCGATCCGTGATGTCATTCCATGTGCATCCAGCGCCGCGCATCAGGAAGGCCCCAGCGCCGCATCCAACAACCGTCCAGGCATCGTGCCAGGATACAATATTGTCGTTTAGCATCGACAATACCAAACCCATCATGCAGGGCAAAAACAGTAGCCATGTGCCAATCGGACGATCCGCGCGAGAAAGTCGTAGATACGGACGCGTCGGCGCTGGCGCAAAGCTATCGACCCAATTTCCTTTAACCGCGTCAGAAACTTGACCGCTTGGCTCTGGCGTTGTGGGGGTCTCAGCCATATGTAAGTCCTCATGAAGGATGCAAAAGTCAGATTGTATGTAGATCATCCGTTAGGGGATGGGCAAACCATTCCTCTAGAGCGGGATCAGGCGCACTACCTCTTTGGCGTGATGCGGTTGGCTATTGGTGCGCATATCTTGTTGTTTAACAGCAAGGATGGCGAATGGCGGGCCGAAGTGACGCAGGCCGGCAAACGCGGTGGCGAACTGAATTGCGTGTCGCGAACCAAACCTCTGCAGATGCCCCCTGATCTGTGGTTGCTCTTTGCACCGATCAAGAAGGCACGCACCGATTTTATCGTTGAAAAAGCAGCAGAAATGGGTGCAGCACGGATCATGCCAGTGCAAACGGATTTCACCAATTCTGACCGTATTCGTCAGGACCGCCTGCAGGCGCATGCTGTTGAAGCAGCGGAGCAATGCGGTGGGACATATGTGCCTGAAGTAACGGATTTGCAGAAACTGGATCGGGTCCTTGCCGATTGGCCAGAGGATCGCGAATTGATGTTTTGCGATGAGGCCGAAGCCGGGGCGGCGAAAGCGCTTATGGATGTGACAGGCAAAAGCTGGGCGATCCTGATCGGGCCTGAAGGTGGTTTCTCGCCAGCAGAGCGTGCACGGTTACATGCCCATCGGCAGGCACATGTCGTCAGCCTTGGGCCTCGAATTTTGCGGGCGGATACAGCGGCTGTCGCGGCGATGACACTCTGGCAGCAAAAGCTAGGAGATTGGTGATGTTACGGGTCGCCACTCCCGAAGATGTGGACGCTATTTTGGCGTTCCTTTTGCCCTATGCGGCAACTTCCATGTTTCTACGCAGTAATCTCTTGGCGCATGGTGTTGAAGAGAAAGAGCATCGACACGGTGGCACATTTCTACTGTGGGAAGAACACGGTGCATTAAGGGGCGTATTGGCGCATTCCAATCAGGGATTGATGCTGTGCCAATGTCCAGACGCCTCTCCAGAAGTCTGGCGCGACTTTGCTGCCTGGCTTGTCGGAAAGAATGTTGCAGGTATATCGGGCGACGTTGCGCAGGTGCGGGCTGCTGTTCAAGCTTTTGGTTGGCCAGAGGAATTTTTGAGTTTGAATAGGACCGAGCCGCTATTTGAACTCGATTTCAAAGACCTCCTCCCCAGGATATCGACAATACGTGCTCCCCATGAAACCGATTTTGAACTGTTGGCTCGATGGTTTGCTGCCTATGCAGTGGACGCGGGGATCGAACCCGATATCGCAATTGCGCGCGGGAATGCAGAAGTGCGCGCAAAACGAGCGATTAATGAGTGTAACATTCGTTTGCTTGTAGAAGATGGTGAGCTAATTTCTATGGCTGGCATTAACGCGCAGGCAGATCAAATGGTGCAAATTGGCGGTGTTTACACCCCACCTGAACGGCGCGGGGAAGGTTTTGCTGGGCAAGTCGTTGCGGCATTCCTAAATGAGCTTCGTCATGAAGGTATTCAACAAGCGATCTTATTCGCCGCAAGTTCCAAGGCGGCGCGTGCATATGAAAAGATTGGATTTCGCCAAATTGGTGAATACCAACTTTGCCTTTTGAAAACCCCTCACATTCAAGGACGACCATGAGTTTCATTCGACCAGAAGCCCAAGCCACTTTGATGCAATGGCGTGAAGCGCTTTTGGGCATCCTGATTCTCTTGCTGGGGGCTTGGTGGATGTCGGATAGCGGGATCCTGCGCTGGGTTGGTATTGCCGTGACTTTAGGCGGGGCGGCACTATTTTATATAGGTTATCAGCGCGCACGATTTCGCGTGGGCAAAGGTGGTCCGGGTGTTGTGACAGTAGACGAAGGTCAGGTCAGTTATTTTGGCCCCTTGTCGGGGGGCATGGTCGCCATCGATGATTTAGCGATGGTGGTGCTTGATCCGTCGCAAACCCCGCCGGTTTGGATCCTGCAGCAACCTCGGCAGGCGGATGTCATGATCCCTGTAAATGCCGAAGGTGCAGAATTGCTCTTTGATGCCTTTGCGGCTCTTCCCGGTATTCGCACTGAATTTATGCTGTCTGCCCTTAAAGCCGATCGCACTCAACCTGTCGTGATCTGGGCAAAACCCGTCACAAGGCTGCATTGACAGTCGAAGCGATTCACTCCACCAACACCATCTCAAGCCCCTCGCGCATGCCGCGCATTCATCGGAGCCTAGGCCATGTCTATCCCTCAGTCCGGCGGCGGACCCATCGAACGCCATGAACAACTTGCTGAATATCTGGAAGCGGGCTGCAAGCCACGTGAAGATTGGCGCATTGGCACGGAACATGAGAAGTTTGGCTTTTGCCAAGACAGCCTAAATCCCCTGCCTTTTGAAGGGGAGCGGTCTATCTTGGCCGTGCTGGAAGGTCTGCGTGACGGCCATGGTTGGGCACCGGTCCTCGAAGGTGACAAGCTGATTGGATTGGAAAAAGACGGAGCCAATGTATCGCTCGAGCCGGGTGGTCAGTTGGAACTGTCAGGTGCGCCACTGATTTCGATCCATGAGACTTGTGATGAAGTGAATGCCCACCTCCGGGATGTGAAAGACATTGCGGATAAGATCGGTGTGAAATTCATCGGCCTAGGGGCTGCTCCGATTTGGACGCATGATCAAATGCCGGTCATGCCCAAGGGGCGCTACAAGCTGATGACCGACTATATGGACCGGGTTGGCACCATGGGGAAATCCATGATGTACCGGACCTGTACGGTGCAGGTGAACCTTGATTTCGGCTCAGAGGCCGACATGGTGCAAAAGCTGCGTGTGGCTTTGGCATTGCAGCCTGTGGCGACGGCATTGTTTGCAAATTCCCCATTCTTTGATGGCAAGATAAATGGCCACAAATCATGGCGCTCGCGCGTGTGGCGCGATTTGGACGCGGCCCGCACCGGCATGTTGCCTTTTGTCTTTGAAGAGGGCTTTGGTTTTGAACGTTGGGTGCAATACGCACTCGATGTGCCAATGTATTTTGTCTATCGCGACGGTAAATACATTGATGCGCTGGGCATGTCCTTCCGCGACTTTTTGAAAGGCCAGCTGCCAGCATTGCCAGGTGAAACACCGACGCTTTCTGATTGGGCTGATCATCTGACCACAGCCTTCCCAGAAGCGCGCATCAAGAAGTTTATGGAGATGCGTGGTGCTGACGGTGGCCCATGGCGTCGTCTTTGTGCCTTGCCTGCGTTCTGGGTTGGTTTGATGTATGATCAATCGTCCCTCGATGCAGCCTGGGATCTGGTCAAAGGTTGGGATGCTGAAACCCGAGACGCGCTGCGTGTTGCGGCCAGCGAGGATGGTTTGCAGGCGCAGGTCGGGGGCATCAACATGCATGATCTGGCGCGCGAAGTTGTTGCCATTTCTGAAGCAGGCTTGAAAGCACGCGCCATTCCCGGTGCCGGTGGTCTTATCCCAGATGAAACGCACTTTCTAAATGCCCTAAATGAAAGCTTGGAAAGCGGTAAAGTGCCGGCAGATGAATTGTTGGATCGCTATCACGGTGACTGGAATGGAGATCTGACAAAGATCTACGATGAATTCAGCTACTGATTTGGGATCACTAAAATAGAAAACGGCGGCGCAATCGAGCGCCGCCGTTTCTGGTTTGATAATCGCTTATTGCGCTTGAAGAACCGCAGGAGCGACGTCTTCAATATCAGTCCACTGAGAGTCAGCTTTCACGATATAACCAGGAATGTCGCCTTCCCAGCGCTCTTGGATGTCCTTCGCGAGGTTCAGGTATAGCTCGCCATCAACAATTTTCCAAAGTTCTGGGTCACCGTCGAATTTAAACCCCATGGCCGCGCCAAATGCGCAGTAGCCGCCGTATTGTGGCAGGTAGGCTTCTGGATTGGCTTCGAAAGTGGCTTTGTGCTCTTCAGAAGCAAAGCGGTAAGTGGCTTCATTGTAAACGGAGCTGATTTTGTAATCACCGGGCGTTGCTTGACCTTCGGTGAAATATGCCACCGGATCGTAGCCTTGCAGCGCAAGGCCGGTGTTAGAAGCGTTCACTTCTACGCCTGCGGCTAATGCGGAAGTCGCGATGGAAGATGCAAGGGCGATCCCCGCTGCGAGGGTTTTCAGAGATTTCATGATGTAACCTTTCGGATTTTGCTGACCCGTCTGCCGAAATTTCATCGGGGTCGAATTTTGCTGTCACGACGTAATCGCGCCGGACAGTGCCAAGATCGGAAAGGTTGCGATCAACTGCAAAACAACTGTTTTTGATTGTGCGCTGGCGCAGAGTTGTTGTGCGGGGCTGCGTTACTTCTTGCCGATCTTTGGCTCAGTGCCCGCACTTAGCCGTGCGATGTTTTCTTTGTGCCGCCAGAAAACCAAGAGTGTCACTGCTATCCCAAGAATGAAGGTTTGCCCGAAACCGAGGATCAATATCCAGAAAGTCGAAGACGAGGCCGCTACCAAAGCAGACAGGGAGGAGATGCGGCCAAGCAATGCGGTCGCCAACCACGTCAGGCAACACGCGATACCAACTGGCCATGCCAGAGCCAGCATCAGGCCGAGAAAGGTTGCAACTCCTTTGCCACCTTTGAACTTCAACCAGATCGGAAAGCAGTGTCCCAAGAATGCCAAGAGACCCGCGATCTGTGCCGCATCCTCGTTCGCCAACCAGCGCGCCACCAAAACGGCTATCGCACCTTTACCGCCATCAAGGATCAAGGTCGCGGCTGCAGCAGGTTTAGATCCCGTGCGTAGGACGTTAGTGGTGCCGATATTGCCGGATCCGATTTGCCGCAGATCACCAAGCCCAAAGACGCGTGTGATGACGATGCCAAACGGGATGGATCCAAAGAAATAACCCACCAATCCCCAAAGGATCAGCGCCATGAAGCCGGTTTCAATTGGGGGCATTAGTCTCTCCGGTAAACGGCCGTTCCGGCCACATAGGTTGCCAGCACCTTACCCTGCATTCTTTGTCCGTCAAACGGCGTGTTTTTGGATTTTGACTGCAGTTTGAAACGATCCAAAACCAGTGGTGCGTCTGCGTCAAACAGCACCAGATCAGCAGGGGCACCATTGGACAGGCGGCCCGAAGGCAAACCTAGGCGTTTGGCTGGGTTTAATGCAAGTGCGCGGAACAATTCGGGTAGGGTCAATTGTTCGGCGTGCACAAGGCGCATCGCTGCCGGTAGTAGAGTTTCCAAAGCGACCGCGCCAGAGGCTGCTTCTTCAAACGGCAAGCGTTTGCTTTCTTCGTCCTGCGGAGTGTGCATCGAGCTGATCGTATCAATCAGGCCTGATTTCACTGCACCAATGATGGCAAGGCGGTCATCTTCGCTGCGCAAAGGCGGCTTAACTTTAAAGAAGGTTCGGTAATCAGCGACGTCCAACTCGTTCAGTGTCAGGTGGTGGATCGAAGTCCCCGCCGTGATGTCAAAGCCATTGGCTTTGGCGCGTTCTAACGCGGGCAAAGCGCGCGCCGTCGTGATTTGATCTGCGTGGTATTTCACACCGGTCATTTCGATCAAAGCGATATCGCGATCTAGTCCCATGCGTTCGGCCATCGGTGAAACAGCAGGCAAACCGCGCAGGCTGGCAAATTTGCCAGACGTCACCGCAGCGCCTTTGGACAGACCTGGGTCCTGTGGGTGACCAATGACAAGGGCGCCCAGTGAACGCGCATAGGTGAGGGCGCGTGAGAATACTTTGTTGTCCGTGACGACATGATCGCAGTCGGTAAATGCAACGGCGCCAGCGTCCATCAAGAAACCGAATTCCGTCATTTCGCCGCCGGAACGCCCTTTAGTCAAAGCGGCCATCGGAACAACATTCACCGGTGCGGCTTCATTGGCGCGACGGGTCACGAACTCCAAAGTCTCCGGGTTGTCGATCGCAGGGGTTGTGTCAGGGCGCGTGACCATTGTGGTGATACCACCAGCTGCCGCCGCTTGGCCTGCGGACTTATAGCTTTCTTTATGGCGCTCACCCGGCTCGCACACCTTTACGCCAATATCGACAATCCCTGGCGCTAGACATTTTCCCTGGCAATCAATGACCTCAGAACCTTCAGGCGCTTCGATGGTCTCGCCCATCGCGACGATCACACCGTTTTCCACCAGCAAGCTGCCTAGGGTGTCAGTTCGATTTTCAGGATCAATCAATCGGGCGTTGGTGAAAAGAAGGCTCATACGGGGTCAATCCTCTTTTGGTCCGCGGCCAGCGCGATGGTGTCTGCCACATGCCGGTTTGCGGCCCTGGCGTCAAGTTTTTGAGAGCGGCGTGTCATCGCAGAACCAGCCAGATAAGCAGAGCAAATAGCCCGATCAGTATCGGCAAAGCCACGATGGCAGCCAAAACCATCAAATGCGGATTACTTGTCTTGGCATTGGGCGTGTCTGCAACGCTACCTTGGGTTGCATCGCTTTTTAGCGGCTGAAACTTTACCTCTGCACCTTCTTCTTTGAACGTGCCAATCCATTTCAGCGGCTTTTGGGGGCTTAATTCTTGTGCAAAACCGCCGAATGCGTTGGATAACACGATAAGGACATGTCCTGAGATGTTTTCTATCTGAGTCCGAACCTCGTCGACATCTTTCTGAGAAATGCCAAGCCCCTGAATCATATACCCAGTCAGCCCCAGCTCTTCGAGCACAGCAACATCAAAGCATTCAATGAAATCTTCATCGAGATACTTGGCCGTCAGGGCCTTTCGTAATGGCCAGCCATCTGCATCATCGCCATATGTGCGGTCTTGAAATCCATCAATCTGATCTGCGGGCAGATCAACAGCAAAGATGCGGATCAATCCGTGTTCCTGGGCTTTGACACTCATTTGCTCAGGCATCAGCTTGGTCCAATCAGCCCGCTACCCAGACCATCAAACCAACGAGGCCAAACATGACCAAGAGGGCAATGGTTGCCACGCGTCCGCTCATCTTTGGGTCTTTGGGATCTTCCATATTAGACCTCAACAGGTTGGTTTTGGCGCTCGGCGCGCAGGTTGCGGGCCAAAAGATCCATAGCGGCCATGCGCACTGCAACACCCATTTCCACCTGTTCTTGGATGACAGAGCGGTTGATGTCGTCGGCCAATTCGCCATCGATCTCAACACCGCGGTTCATAGGTCCAGGGTGCATGACAATCGCGTCGTCTTTTGCATGCGCTAGTTTCGCAGCATCCAGACCATAGCGATGGTAATATTCACGTTCTGACGGAATGAAGCCACCATCCATGCGCTCGCGCTGCAAACGTAGCATCATAACCACATCGACATCTTTAAGCCCCTCGGCCATGTCTTCATAAACCTCGACGCCAAATTGATCGATCTGGCTTGGCATCAATGTTGGCGGGCCAACCAGACGGACACGGTTTTCCATCTTGCCCAGCAGTATCAAGTTTGATCGTGCAACGCGGCTGTGACTGATGTCACCGCAGATCGCGATATTCAGACGATGCAAACGGCCTTTGGCGCGGCGAATGGTGAGTGCATCCAGCAGCGCCTGAGTTGGGTGTTCGTGTTTGCCATCTCCGGCGTTCAAGACTGCGCAATTTACTTTCTGCGCCAGCAAATCCACCGCGCCTGAATGCGGGTGACGAACCACCAACAGGTCAGGGTGCATGGCGTTTAGGGTCATCGCGGTGTCGATCAGGGTCTCGCCCTTTTTGATCGAACTGGCTTGCATGGCCATATTCATCACATCCGCGCCCAGTCGTTTACCAGCAATTTCAAAGCTGGCTTGGGTGCGGGTGGAGTTCTCAAAGAACATATTGATCTGCGTCAGTCCGCGAAGAGCTTCGGAATGTTTCACATCTTGACGGTTCAGATCGACATACTGATCTGCCAAATCCAATAGAGCGGTGATTTCTTGGGGATGAAGATGTTCGATCCCTAGAAGATGCTTTTGACGAAACACCATCGCGCGGCTCCTTGTTTGATCTGTGATTGATCTGCGCCGCTTATAGGTAGCGGATGCAGTTGGGGCAAGCGGCCAGGTGATGGTCTGTGTTGGTTTGTGGTTTTCGCCACGAAAGGGGCAGGCTAGGGTGTCGGGTATGGAATCATCTCTGGATTTTAATACGGCAAAGGCTCTGCTGGATTGGCAGGTCGAACTTGGTGCGACCGAGGCGATCTTGGATGCGCCTGTGAACCGCTATGAGGTGCCAGAGAAACAGGTGAAACCAGCCGCACAGCAGGCGCAAACTGCCGCACCGGCTGCTGCTCCAAAAGTCGATCCAGTTGCGGTGGCTACAGAAATGGCCAAACAGACGGATGATCTTGGCCAGTTGAAGGCCGCAATCGCACAGTTTGAGCATTGCGCTTTGAAACGCGGCGCGCGGAATTTGGTTTTCGGTGAGGGTAACCCCGACGCACGCATTATGATCATCGGAGATGCGCCGGGTCGAGATGAAGATCGTGTTGGCAAGCCTTTTGTCGGGCGCGCGGGCCAGTTGCTGGATAAAATGCTGGCAGCGATCGATTTAGATCGCAATACGGACCGCACCGCAGAATCAAAACATGAAGCGGTTTATGCGTCACATATATTGCCGTGGCGCCCACCACAGAACCGTGATCCGCAGGCGGCGGATATCGCCATGATCATGCCGTTTGTGCAGCGTCACGTAGAATTGGTTGCTCCAGATATTATTGTTCTTATGGGCAATGGTGCCTGCCAAGGCGTGTTGGGCAAACGTGGTATCACGCGGATGCGCGGCACATGGACAGAGGCGCTTGGACGCCCTGTTCTACCGATGCTTCACCCTGATGCGTTGTTGCGGAACCAGCAACTGAAACGCGACGCTTGGGCAGATTTGCTTGCGCTGAAGGCCAAGCTTATGAGTCTCGATTAAGGAGCCGCTCTTGGACATTCTTCTATTGCTTGCCTTTATTCCGGCCGCTCTGGCGCTCAACCTCACACCCGGTGCGGATATGATGTTTTGCCTCGGGCAGGGTCTGCGCTCTGGCACCCGCGCGGCTGTTGCGGCAAGTGCCGGAATTTCAACGGGTGCGATGGTTCATGTCGCAATGGCAGGCGCTGGTCTGGGGGCATTGGTTGCCACTTTGCCTTGGCTATTTGATGTGATCCGTTGGGGCGGTGTGGCGTATCTTTTGTGGCTGGCTTGGGCGGCTTTGCGTTCCGGCGGCATGGATGGTACAGACGTTCAGCCATTGTCGGCCCGACAGGCCTTTCGCCAAGGGTTCATCGTGAACTTGAGTAACCCGAAAGTGATCCTGTTCGTGCTGGCTTTTGTGCCCCAATTTGTAGATCCGACAAAGGGCGCGGTCTTTCTTCAATTCATTACCTTCGGGGCCATCATTTCTACAGGTGGTTTCATTGTAAATGGAATGGTTGGCGCCTTTTCAGGGACAGTGGGTAAGGCGTTGACCGGGTCTGTGAAATTCCAGCGCGGTATTGGCTATGCGACGGCCGCGATCTTTACCGGCCTTGCCGCTCGGCTGGCGATTATGGAGAAAGCGTGATGCCCAAAATCGACGAAACCCGCCCCTTCGTGCCTGTGCGTATCGCCATTCTAACCGTCAGCGACACGCGTGGGCTGGATCAAGACAAAAGTGGAGACACTTTGGTCGCGCGCCTTGAAGCTGATGGGCATGTCTTGGCAGATCGCATGATCTTACGAGATGAACGCGCTGAGATTGCGGATCAACTGCGTCGCTGGTGTGCGGACGAGGCCATTGATGTGATTATTTCCACTGGTGGAACTGGGCTGACAGGCCGTGATGTCACAGTGGAAGCGCACCGGGACGTCTATGAAAAAGAAATCGATGCTTTTGGGACTGTGTTCACTATGGTTTCGATGCAAAAAATCGGCACATCAGCGGTCCAAAGTCGGGCAACGGGAGGCGTGGCAAAGGGCACATATCTTTTTGCGTTGCCGGGAAGCACTGGCGCGTGCAAGGACGCATGGGATGGCATTTTGAAAGCGCAGTTGGATTATCGTCATATGCCCTGTAATTTCGTGGAAATCCTGCCTCGATTGGACGAGCACTTGAAACGCTCGAAATCCTGAAACGTAAAAATGCGGGACGTCTTTAGTTGCGCATGATGCTTGCTCGGCACATGCAGTGCTGACAGAGCATAGACTCAGCTGATCTAATTTGCGCCGTAACGCGATTTTTCGCGACGGAAACGCAGAGTTGATACGTATAAGCCATACTGGTCTTTGCAAAATTAACGAAAAGATACAGATTAAAGAGAGCGAATTGGTCCGAAGGGGGACGCTATGCGGTTCTTGCGTCAGAGTTTAATGGGGCTATTTTTGCTCGCGGTGACGCTTGGCCTGTTGGCCGCAGCCGTTCAGGTATTTTCCTCTGCTTTAAACGAGCGGATGAGCCAAGAACCGCGCGCGCAGCAACAACGAGAACGGGTCTTTACCGTGAATGTCCAGCGCGCCGACCCGATGACAGTTACCCCTAAAATTGCCGTTTTTGGCCAAGTTGAAAGCCAAAGATCGCTCGATATTCGTGCATCATCTGGCGGGGTAATACGCAACCTGGCAACGACTTTCCAAGATGGTGGTCGCATATCACAAGGCCAGCTTTTGGCCCAACTCGACACAGCGGATGCCGAAGATGCACGCGCACGGGCGCAATCGGATCTTCGGACTGCACAGTCTGAAGTGAGGGAAGCAACACAAGCGTTGGAGATCGCGCGCGCAGAATGGGATGCCGCAGTAGAACAGCTGACCTTGCGCGAAAAGGCATTGGCGCGGCAACGTGATTTGGAAAGCCGGGGTGTTGGCACTGCGGCGGCAATCGAAACTGCCGAACTCAATCTTTCAAATGCGCGTCAGCAGGAACTTTCGCGTAGGCAAGCTGCAGCGCAGTCTGAAGCGCGGCTGGATCAAGCGGGCAACCAAGTTGAGCGGGCTAAAATTGCCGAAGCCGAAGCCAATCGAAATCTCGCCGATCGCCAGATTTTCGCGGAGTTTGATGGCACCCTATCGGATGTCAATGTGGTCGAAGGCGGCTTGGTTTCTGCCAACGAAAGGTTGGCACGTCTGATTGATCCAAATGCCTTAGAGGTTTCTTTCCGGGTTTCAACGGCGCAATATGCGCGATTGCTTGATGCAAGCGGTGGGGTGCGGTTGGCAAATGTCGAGGTGGTGCTGGAGGTATCAGGGGTCAAACTTCAGGCTGCGGGTCAGATCAGCCGCGACAGCGCAGCGGTTGGCGAAGGACAAACGGGACGATTGATTTTTGCGACGCTCTCTGAAGCGCGCGGATTGAAGCCAGGCGATTTTGTCAGTGTATTTGTGGATGAAGCCGAACTTACTAATGCTGTTGCGTTGCCGTCATCCGCGCTGGATGCGCAAGGCCGTGTTTTGGTTGTAGGTGAAGGCGAGCGACTTGATGCGATCCCTGTCACGCTGCTGCGTCGCCAAGGGGACCAGATCCTCGTTGCTGGCCGTGAGGTTGCAGGCAAACTGGTTGTCACCCGACTGACACCGCTGTTGGGAGCTGGCATACGTGTCAAACCAGTCGGCGAAAGCGTCGCGCCGCCTCCTGAACAGCCCGCCATGGTCGAATTGTCAGATGGTCGGCGCGCAAAACTGCTGGCTTTTGTGGAAAGCAACCAACGTATGCCCGCGGATCGCAAAGCGCGCATTCTTGAACAATTGGCGCAGCCTTCGGTGCCCGCTCAGGTGGTCAATCGGCTCGAGCAACGGATGGGGGGCTAAGTCATGGCACGCGGCATCCCATCTCCGGCAAAAGGTTTGTTATCTTATTTTACCCGGCACGGGACCGCTGCCAATCTATTGCTAGTCCTGCTTTTGATGGCTGGGCTGTCTGCTGCGCCACAGATGCGGGCGCAGTTCTTTCCGGATGTCATTATTGACAATGTATCCGTCTCCGTGAGCTGGGATGGCGCTGGTGCTGAAGACGTGGACAACGCAATTGTTCAGGTCTTGGAACCCGTCATGTTGGCGGTGGAAGGCGTGGAATCCACCGAGGCGCGTTCTACGGAAGGATCTGCGCGGATCACGATGGAGTTTGAACCCGGTTGGGATATGGCGCGGGCGGCCGACGATGTGCAGGATGCCGTTGATACCATTTCGACCCTGCCGGATGACGCTGATGATCCTCGCGTGCGCCGCGGTGCCTGGCGTGATCGCGTGACCGATGTTGTGATTGCCGGGCCTTTATCACCTGAACAGCTGGGGCGGTTTGCGGACGAATTTGTCATTAGGCTCTTTGCAGAAGGCGTCACGCGCGCCACCATTCGGGGCATTGCTGCGCCACGCACTGTCATTGACGTGCCCTCGGTGAATTTGATCCAATACGATATCTCGATGGCTGAGATCGCGGCCACCATTGCCGAGGAAGTCGATGCAGACCCGGCTGGGGATGTGGCTGGCGCGAATGCGCGCGTCCGAACTGGTGTTGCAAAGCGCAGCGCAGATCAAATCGCCGCCATTGTCTTACGCACTCAAGAGGGCGGGGCATCCTTGACGGTAGGCGATGTTGCCACCGTGGTTGTCGAAGGGGCGGATCGCAATCGTAGCTATTTTGTGGAAGATCGATCTGCGATTTCCGTGCGGGTTGACCGATCTGCGCAAGGGGATGCGATTGGCATTCAAGCCACGGTACAAGAGGTTGCGGATACCCTGCAGACCACCCTGCCTGAAGGCACCAGCATTTCGTTGATTCGTACCCGCGCTGAAGCCATCAGCGGCCGTTTGAATATTCTTTTAGACAACGGATTGATGGGGCTTGGTCTGGTCGTTTTGCTGCTATTTTTGTTTCTAAACGCGCGGATTGCCTTTTGGGTGGCGGCAGGTATTCCTGTGGCCATGTGCGCAGCGATTGCTTTGATGTATCTGGCTGGCGTCACGCTGAACATGGTTTCTCTTTTTGGTCTGATCATCACACTTGGGATTGTTGTGGATGACGCCATCGTCGTCGGTGAACACGCCGATATGCGCTCGCGCCGTTTTGGGGAACCACCTGAAGTGGCTGCAGAAAACGCCGCTAAGCGCATGGCTTTACCAGTATTCTCGGCCACTTTGACGACGATCATTGCCTTTTGGGGGCTCACTGCAATTGGAGGCCGGTTCGGAGACCTGATTGTCGACATTCCCGTGACAGTGATTTTGGTTCTCGCGGCTTCGCTGGTTGAATGCTTTTTGATCCTGCCCAATCACATGAAACATGCTTTGGCCCATAGCGCGAAGGAGCATTGGTATGATTTGCCCAGCCGCGTGGTGAACATCGGCTTTCGCTGGTTCCGCGATGGACCATTTCGACTTTTCATGGGCTTTGTCATCTGGGCGAGGTATCCGGTGATGGCGGGAGTCGTCCTGCTGTTGTCCACGCAAGCGAGCCTTTTTGCGACCGGGGAAGTGAAGTGGCGGTTCTTTAATGCGCCTGAGCGCGGTTCGGTTTCGGGCAACTTTATCATGGCCGCAGATGCGACACGCGAAGATAGCCTCGCAATGATGCGAGAATTGCAGCGCGCAACTGAAGAGCTAGGTGCGGAATATGAAGCAGAACATGGCCGCAATCCGCTGGCCTTTGTGATGGCTGAAATTGGGGGCAACACCGGGCGCGGCCTGTCTGGCGCTGAAAATCGCTCAGCTGACCAACTGGGCGGGATCGCAATTGAATTGATCGATGCTGATCTGCGTCCCTATTCTAGCTTTGCATTTGTGGCGGATCTGCAAGATCGGGTGCAAAACCATCCATTGGCTGAGACCGTAAGCTTTCGGGGATGGCGCTCTGGACCGGGGGGTGATGCATTAGATGTGCAATTCTTTGGTGCAGACAGCGCAACGTTGAAAGCCGCGGCTGAAGATCTGAAAACCGCTTTGACGGCGTTCCCAGAAGTTTCGGCCGTCGAAGATACTCTGCCGTATGACAAAGAAGAGCTGATCCTGGACCTCACACCGCAAGGGCAGGCGCTTGGCTTTTCAATCGATGGGTTGGGTCGCGTTCTTCGGCATCGATTGAATGGTCTGGAAGCCGCAACCTATCCAGATGGGCCGCGTACAGCGAGCATCCGTGTGAGCTTACCAGACGGCGAGCTGACCGCGGATTTCTTAGAACGTACCATGATGCGTACACCCAGCGGGTCCTATGTGCCCTTAGCCGATATCGTCAGTGTAGATCGCAAAACCGGGTTTTCGACGGTCCGCCGTGAAAACGGGGTGCGGGTGATATCTGTCTTTGGTGATATTTCCGAAGATGATCCTGCGCGTGCAACCGCGATCCAAGACGCGTTGCAAGACACGATTCTGCCTGAGATTGCTTCTGTTCAGCAGGTCGAATGGCGCTTGTCTGGCTTGTCTGAACAGGAAAACAGTTTTCTGAACGATGCGCGCAATGGACTGATCCTGTGTCTCGCGGGGATATACCTGGTGTTGGCTTGGGTCTTTGCTAGTTGGACGCGTCCAGTCGTTGTGATGGCGATTATTCCGTTTGGCTTGGTAGGGACCATCTGGGGGCATCATTATCATGACGTGCCTTTGTCAATGTTTTCGGTGGTTGGGTTGTTAGGCATGACGGGGATCATCATCAATGACTCGATTGTATTGGTCACAACGGTTGATGAATATGCCAAGGACCGAAGTGTTAAACAGGCGATCATCGAAGGTGCGATGGAGCGGCTGCGCCCAGTGATGTTGACCACGCTGACCACCGTGCTTGGGTTGACGCCATTGTTGTTTGAGCGTTCTCAGCAAGCGCAATTTCTGAAACCGACGGTGATCACATTGGTCTATGGATTGGGCTTTGGCGTTGTGTTGGTTCTGTTGGTGGTGCCATCCTTGATGGCGGCACAGCAGGACTTTGGCAAAATGCTGCGCTCTTATCGGCGTGCGGTCAAAGCACGGGCATTACGTGGTCTCTTTGCGCTGACATCGCTTGCAATTTTGGTTTGGTTTGTCCTGACCTTAGGATGGTATTTGCTACAAGGCGAAATCCATCCAGCGTTGGCTGGTTTCGGACCATTTGCTGAGGTTGAAAGCCGCGCATCTGCGATGTTGATGTTTGCAGTAGGCGCGGGGGCAAGTGTCGTGTTGGCCTATTGTATCGCTGCGCTCAGGTTCGCGACGCGCACTAAGGTTGATCACTCAGCGCTGCAACCTTGAATATCCACCGCATAGTCACGGCCCAACACGGTGAACCGCAAGCCTGATCTGTCGATCAAAAAGCTTTCACTTTCCACGTGAATGATCTCGGAGCGCACGCGCAACTGATTGCCCTGGCGGTGGGTTTGCGCTTCGGCGACCCAAAGATGCGGGTTGTCGGTTTCAACGACTGAAAACTCACGCCCACCGGAGTGCGGCATTTGAATATCGGCTGAGATCGCCAGCCCATCTGTGGTGGGCGAGACTTTGCAGCTCACCTGACCTACGTCAGCTTCTTCTGCAGAATAGGGCTGATCGATAAGCGCAACGGAAATGCTGGGATCAACTTTGGTCTGATCACCTGGAAGTCGGGCTTTGACCGAAAGGGTTTCAGGCACACAGATTTCTTCGCAAACCCCGATTTCCAGCGTGCCATTTAAAACAATATCTTTGCTGCTGCGACGTGGTTCGATCAGAATTGGAACGATTACTTCATTTTCGTATCCAAGCGATGTCATGCCACCCTGACGAAAGACCTCTGGCGTAGGCCAAAGGACTTCAATGTTGCGCATGTTTCGTGACCCAGACCACGTGAAACGCGGCGGAATGCCCCCATCACCTGGTGAGCGCCAATAGGTTTTCCATCCGTCTTCCAGACGGAACCGCACAGCCGCAACATGGCGACCATCCTGGCCCCGCCATCCTTCAAGGATTTCGGCCTCAACAGCAATCTCATAGGCCTGAGATTGAGCCAGCCCTGGCGTGATTGTGCCAGTGGCGAGCGCGAGCGCGATTGCGACGGGTTTTATTTGCTGGGTCATCTGCATGAGCAAGAGATGCGCGATCGCTTGGTAAAAGCCAACTCACATTCCGGCGAGCAAATATGTCGGTTTCACAAATACAACAGTTTTGACATCAAGGGCTTGCGCGCTTGGCGGGAAGGTCTCACATTGAAAGGGAAGGACTTTAGAAAGGACGTGTCCCTTTGGTGGATGCTACCGAAACACTCGATTTGACAGGCAAAATCCTGATTGCCATGCCCGGAATGGGCGATGCACGTTTTGCGCATTCGATCGTTTACCTATGTGCCCACAGCACGGACGGGGCCATGGGGCTGATTGTAAATAAAACGATGGGCAAGATGACTTTCAGTGACTTGCTGGAACAGCTTTCCATCGAAGAGACCATGCGCAGCCGTCCATTGCCCTTACATTTTGGGGGACCAGTCGAAGGTGGGCGTGGATTTGTGCTGCATTCTGCTGAGTATCGTTCACAGATATCGACTTTACCGGTGGATGATTTCTTTTCCATGACGGCCACGCAGGATGTGTTGGAGGAAATGGCGCAGGGCGAGGGCCCTGAAAAGGCACTGATGGCGCTGGGCTATAGCGGGTGGGGTCCGGGCCAACTTGAGGCCGAGATTGCCCAAAACGGCTGGCTGATCTGTGATGCCGGTTTTGATCTGGTGTTTGATCTAGAGGATAGCAAAAAGTGGGAAGCAGCGCTGAACACCCTAGGGGTCGATCCGCTCACATTGTCTGCAAGTGCAGGCCGGGCCTGAGTGCAAACATATTAATAAAAGTTATCTGGGTGCCGCAGCGCGCTTTAAGCGGTCATTGATAGCAACGCCTAGACCATGGTAGGGGATCGGCGACACAGCGATACCATCTGCGTTTAAAGTATCCAGCGCGTGTAGGTGGTGGAATAAGTTGGTCGCTGCTTCGCGCAAGTCTGACGATGCGGAAAGATTAAGGTCGCAATCCATAGGGCCGAATCCCAAAAGAACTTCGCCCTCGTTTTTAGATGTGGCATTTAGACGAACGGCAGCGCCTGGGGCATAATGCGAAGTCATTTGTCCGGGTGCGACCAAAGGATCGGCGGCTGTGTGAACAGCCATTGGCGCGCCAAGTGCGGCTTCTAAAGCTTCACGTGGCAGACCGCCGGGACGCAGAAGCGTCGGCTCATCAGCCAACCCAACAATTGTGCTCTCCAAACCGACGTCGCAGGTGCCGCCATCAATGACAGCCTCAATGCGCCCTGTAAGACCCGATAGTACATGGTCCACTGACGTAGGACTGATCTTGCCTGAAGGATTGGCAGACGGTGCAGCGATCGGCCCGCCGAACGTTGCGAGGATTTTCTGTGCGACCGGATTGGCAGGCATGCGTACTGCGAGGGTAGGCAGCTCTGCCGTCACCAAACGCGACAGGCCAGAATTTTCTTTGATTGGTAAAACCAATGTCAACGGACCGGGCCAAAAGGCCGCCGCCAGTCGATCTGCGAGATCGTTCCAAATGACCAATTCTTGTGCCTGCGCGATGCTAGCGACATGTACGATCAAAGGATTGAACTTTGGACGGCCTTTGGCCTCGAAAATCCGGGCAACTGCCAGATCGTTTCGCGCATCCGCCCCCAGCCCATAAACCGTTTCTGTCGGAAGGGCGACCAGTCCACCAGCACGCCAGATTTCCGCTGCGCGTTCAAATCCTTCTGGATTTGCAGATAGAATTTCGGTCGTTAGGTCAGGCATTTTTTGACGCTGCGTTAGGGTAGGCGGTCGGAATTGAGGTTTCTATGCTGATCTGGGCTGAATACAAGCCTCCTGACGTAAAGCCAACCAGTAAGGGTTCTCTGCATGCCATATCGCGCGCCGACCGGTGAATATGAGTTCATCTTCCAAAATCTGATCAAACTGGATCAGATCCAAGGAACCGAAAAATTTGCAGATGTCGATGGAGATACTGTTTCAGCCATTCTGACTGAAGCGGGCCGAATGAGCGAAGAGGTGTTGTATCCGACCCTGCGCAACGGTGATCTAACACCGGCAGTTCTGGAAAACGGCAAGGTACGAACCTCCCCTGGATTTGCCGAAGCCTTTCAAAGCATGGCGGAAGGCGGTTGGATTTCGACGGCGGCTGATCCGGAATACGGAGGCATGGGGCTGCCTTTCACTGTGACCATGGCGGTGAACGAGATGATGGCGTCGGCCAATCTGGCATTGCAGCTCAATCCTCTGCTGACACAGGGGCACATCGAAGCGCTTGAAGCGCATGCGACGGAAGAAATCAAACAGACCTATCTGCCAAAGCTGAATTCCGGTGCTTGGAACGGGACGATGAACCTGACCGAGCCACAGGCCGGATCAGACGTGGGGGCGTTGGCCACAAAAGCCACGCGCAATGACGATGGCTCCTACGCCATCACTGGCCAAAAGATTTTCATCACCTGGGGCGATTCAGACTTTGCCGAGAACGTCGTGCATCTGGTTTTGGCGCGTCTTTCTGATGGCGGCAAAGGCACCAAAGGCATCAGCCTCTTTGTGGTGCCGCGGCATATTCCTGATGAGAATGGTGAGCCCGGCGTCGCGAACAGCCTCAAGGTTGTCAGTCTTGAACATAAAATGGGCATCCATGGCTCCCCGACTGCGGTGATGCAATATGATGGCGCGACGGGTTGGCTTGTTGGCGAAGAACACGACGGTATGAAATGCATGTTCACCATGATGAATAATGCGCGGTTGAACGTTGGCGGACAGGGTGTTGGCGCGGCTGAGGGTGCATATCAGCATGCGTTGGCTTACGCTTTAGAGCGCAAGCAGGGACGTACTCCTTTGGGGGAAGGCACGATCGTCGACCACGCCGATGTACGCCGGATGTTGGCGACGATGAAAGCGGAGACCTTTGCCGCAAGGGCTATTGCTTTGGAGACCGCTTTGGCGATCGATATGGGCAATGCCACAGGCACCGCCGATTGGAAGGCGCGGGCTGCGTTTTTGACCCCGATTGCCAAATCCTTTGGCACCGACACCGGCATAAAGGTCGCGGATCTGGGCATTCAGGTGCATGGCGGCATGGGCTTCATCGAAGAAACCGGTGCGGCGCAATACGCGCGGGATGTGCGGATCACGTCGATCTATGAAGGCACCAACGGAATTCAATCCATGGATCTGGTTGCGCGGAAACTGATGGATGGCGGTGAAGCTGCATATGCCTTGATCGATGAGATCGAGAGCTTTGCTGAAGATGCGCGAGGGACGCGCCCGAATATGGCGGAAGCTGTCTGGCAAGCAACCGAGACGTTGCGCGAGGCAACCGAGTGGATGGTAAGTCAGGGCAATTTGAATGAGCGATTTGCGGGCTGCGTGCCGTTTTTGAACGGGTTCGCGCGCGTACTTGGTGCGCACTATCATCTGAAAGCAGCCTGCGCTGAGGGTTCAGAAGGCCCCCGGACCAAACTGGCGCGCTTTTACATCAGTCGCCTATTGCCTGAACATGCCGGTGCTTTCGCCCATGCCATGCAGGGTGCGAAAGGGCTCTATGACCTCAGTATTGGTGACCTCAGCGCATGAGTAACCTAAGCGGAATTCGCTATCCGTGGGAAAAGCCTCCTGCGGAAGGCGAGGCCATTGAGGTTGCCGAAGGCGTTCTATGGATGCGCCTGCCGCTGCCAATGGCGCTGGATCATGTGAATGTTTATGCGTTGGACGATGGCGATAGCTGGACCATCGTGGACACGGGCTTTTCCTCTCGCCGTACGCGGGCGATCTGGGAAAAGTTGCTGGCAGGACCGTTGGGTGGCAAACCGGTTTCGCGGGTGATCGTCACCCACCATCATCCGGATCACGTTGGGTTGGCTGGCTGGTTTCAGAGCGAGTATGGCGCCATTCTCTGGACAACGCGCACCGCATGGTTGTTTGCGCGGATGTTGCAACTGGATGAACAGGCCGTGCCGCGACAGGAAACACTGGATTTTTACTTATCTGCCGGTATGGATCAGACCATTTTTGGAGAGCGTAAATCTGAGCGCCCTTTCAATTTTGCCGATGTCGTTTACCCCATGCCTTTGGGGTTTAAGCGCATCAAGCAAGATGATGTGATTCGGATTGGTGGACGCGATTGGGACGTCCATATGGGCAATGGCCACGCGCCAGAGCACCTGACGCTTTGGTCGCGCGATGACAATCTCGTTATTTCAGGCGATCAGGTTTTGCCCTCGATCAGCTCCAATATCGGGGTCTACGCAACCGAGCCTGAGGCCGATCCTGTCGCGGATTGGCTCGAAGCCTGTGAACGGCTTTCTGAATATGCTCAGTCTGATCAATTGGTCCTTGGGGGCCATAAATTGCCTTTCACAGGCCTGCCAACACGCATGCGTCAGCTGATTGATAATCATCACGGCGCGCTTGATCGTTTGCTTGCGCATCTTGAGGAACCGCGTGTGGCTGGCGACTGTTTTGCGCCGCTCTTTAAGCGCAAGATCGGCAAGGGCGAATATGGTCTCGCTTTGGTTGAAGCGATTGCTCATCTTAATCATCTGTACCATCTTGGCGATGTACGCCGAGAGCGCCGGGAAGATGGCGCTTGGCTGTGGCAGAAAAAGGAATGAGTAATGGGCAAGACAATCAAGACCTCTGCAGAGGCTGAAGAAGCGGCAGCCCTGCCGCGTCGCTATGAGGTTGATGCCACCAAAGGCGGCAAAAAAGATCTGCCAGCCGCGGTTGCAGGCAAACCCGTGCAGCAAAAGAGCCCCGCAGAATGGGCCTATGAGCGTCTGATTCTGTATATCCAGAACTTCGAGCAACAGCTTGATAACGAGCATGAGATTGCCATGGGCTTTGTCGGTGGTGATGCCGGCGTGCTGCGCATTGAAGGCATGGGGTATTTTGATCCTGATATGGTGACCTTCCATGGGACAGATACCGCAGGCGCAAAAACTCAGTTGGTGCAGCATGTAAGCCAGTTGAACGTGATGCTGCGCGCATTGCCCAAACAGGTTGAAGCGAAAGAACCCACTCGAATTGGGTTCCAATTGGCGCGCGATCTGGAAGAAAACGCTTAAGGCGTCTCAAGGCCTGATTAATCGCCCACCTGCTCGCCCTGTTTCGCCAAGCTTTGCTGGCAGTTTGTCGCGGAATGTGCGGGTGACAGCGCGGGCGATTTGCAGTATCCAGCGGTCAAACCAGTTAGAAGGGACAGAATTATGTCTGAACATGAACACGGCACAATGAGCACCGAAACGCAGGAAAAAGCGTTCGCAGGCTTTATCAAAGCGTCTACCTATGTTGCAGCGGCATCTATTGGTATTTTGATTTTTCTGGCGCTGTTTAACAGCTAAACCAGCATAAAATCTGGGTAAATGGGGCGGTGGTTATGTTGAAACGTATTGTTCAAACGGTTGTTTTAACGGCTTCGGTTGCAACACTCGCCAGTTGTACCGTTCCAAACGCAGGCGGCGCGAATCTCGAAGAGGTCTCGCGTGCGGCCTATACCCACAACGGCCCCACCAGCATCACGCTCTACACCATGCTGTCCAATCGGAATGGTGCAGGGGCCCATACATCGATCATGGTGAATGGCTCGCAGCGCGTTGCCTTTGATCCGGCGGGATCGTTTCGTCATGAAAAGATCGTATCGCGCAATGATACGGTTTTTGGCATGACACCGTACATGGTGGATCAATACACCCGTTTTCACGCCCGCGAGACATATCATGTGGTGATCCAGACGATCGAGGTATCGCCAGAGGTTGCTGAGCAGGCGTTGCAGATGGTGATCAACCATCCAGCTGTGATGCAATCGCATTGCGCGATGTCGACGTCGCAACTTTTATCCAAACTTCCTGGATTTGAAGACGTCAAACCGTCTTACTATCCGAAACGTTTGATGGAGACCTTTGCTGCAAAGGGTGCTACATTTGAACGTCTCTATGAATATGATAGCGATGATAAAACCGGTGTCTTGCGGGCGTTTGTGCCTGAATACGAACGCCGCGCTGGGCTTTAAGCAAACAGAAAAAGACAGCCGTAGAGTGTGATTGCTCCGGCTGCGACCGCAAAGAGAATATTTTTGCGCCAATACCCAACCGCGAGCGTCACCAAAGCCGCTGCCAATCGTGCAGGGTCTAATTGCCCATCCGTGGCCGCCGGCCATAATACAAGCGGTGCGACCAATCCCGGAAGAATGGCAACCGCCGTATACCGCAAGTGGCGCAGGATCCATGCGGGCAATTCGCGATTGCCGATAAATCCAATAAACAGAAAACGCAGTCCAAAGCTGCCGAAAGCCAGTGAGAGGATCACGGACCAAAGCATGACCTTATTCATCTCGTGGCTCCTTTTTTGAGAGCCAAAGCTCGACCTGCGCGCCCGTCATCATCGCCAAAAGGGCTGCGATCAGGAGCCCAAGGTTATAAGGCACGGTTGTTAACGCCAAAGCGCCGACCACAGAGACAAAGGCTGCAGCTAAATGTGCGGGGGTGCGCATCATGGGGCCGATCATGGCAAGAAATGTGATGGGCAAAGCAAAATCCAACGCCCAGCTTTCTGGCACAGCTTGACCGCCAAGTGCGCCAACCAAAGTAAAGCCATACCAGGTGGGCAGGGCGACTGTGATGACCCCAAAGAAATAAGCAAGCTTTGCCGCGCGTGGCATTTCAGGCTGGGCATCATATTTGGTCAGAGACAGTGCTGCGCTTTGATCCACTGTGGAATAGGCGGCGAAGGCGCGTTGCCACAAAGGTGCGCCCGCAAAATGGGGCGCGAGGCTGGCGGAATACATCGCCATGCGCAGGTTCACAGCCAGGGCAGAAGCAATCACAATCAGGGTTGGCGTATTGTCCGAAATCAGCTGTAGCGCGGCAAATTGGGCGGTGCCCGCCAGCACGGCAATGGAAAAGACCAGAGTTTCAAATACGTTCAACCCGGCTTCGGTTGCAACGACGCCAAACAGGGCGGCAAAGGGCGCCAGCACCAGAAAAAACGGTGCCCCGTCGCGAAATCCCTCCCAGAATGCGGTTTTAGTGGTGGTGGTTGCCATGCCGAGGGCCTAAATTTGAAGATACATTAGCCGTAACCACCTGAAATGCGAGATGCAATTGGCAAAGCTGACGGACATCAATTATCTGATCGCGCCCGACCCGAAACGCGCCGGCTTGACGAGGGCTGTGCGTGGGATCGATCAATCCGGGCAAGAGGCTGATATCTCGGTGGTAGAAGAGCGTCCTTTGACGATTTTCTTAAACCGACGCGAAATCGTGACAGCCATGACAATTGGCGACTACCCTGAACTTCTGGCTTTGGGTTTCCTGCGCAATCAGGGCATGTTGCAGGATGATGAGACCGTGACCTCCGTCGATTTCGACGAAGAGCTTGAAACGGTGGTTGTGCGCACCGACACAGAAACTGACTACGAAGATAAGTTGAACCGCAAAACCCGAACCAGTGGTTGCGCAGTTGGCACCGTGTTTGGCGATATGATGGAAGGATTGGCTGACGTCAGCCTACCTGAATTGCAGGTTAAGACCTCTGACCTCTATGCCTTATCGTCAAAGATCAACCGCACGCCATCGCTCTACCTAGAAGCGGGCGCGATTCATGGCACGGTGTTGTGTCAGGCGGATCAGCCTTTGGTCTACATGGAAGATGTCGGGCGGCATAATGCTGTCGACAAAGTCGCGGGCTGGATGTTTCAAACAGGCACGAGCGGTGCGGACAAGGTGCTTTATACCACCGGGCGTTTGACGTCGGAGATGGTAATCAAATGCGCCTTGATGGGCATTTCCGCACTGGTTAGCCGCTCTGGGTTCACCGCCTGGGGTGTCGAGATTGCAAATCAGGTTGGCCTGACCTTGGTGGGCCGCATGAAAGGCAAACGCTTTGTCTGCCTGTCCGGTGCAGAGCGGCTGATCATGGATGCGGATTTGAACAGCATTGCGGATGAGCCGTCAAAATCTGCGCGCAAAGGATCGCGGGCATGATGAAACCTCTAGGCGTGATCCTGGCCGGTGGCCAAGCCCGACGAATGGGCGGCGGCGATAAAGGCATGTTGGACCTAGATGGCGTTACTATTCTTGAGCAGGTGATTGCTCGGCTGCGGCCACAGGTCGGTGCGATGGCGTTGAATGCAAATGGCGATGCGGACCGGTTCGAGGGTTTTGGGTTGCCGGTATTGCCTGACAGTATTGCTGGATTTCCGGGGCCGCTTGCAGGTGTTCTGGCGGGGCTTGATTGGGCCTATGATCAAGGGGCCGACACTATCGTGACCGCGGCAGCGGATACCCCGTTTTTCCCGTCGGATTTGACTGAGCAATTGTTAAGCGCAGCAGGTCCTGTTCCGCTGGCACTGGCAGCATCGAAAGGCGCAGATGGCAAGGTTTGGCGTCAGCCTACCTTTGGGCTGTGGTCGGTCGCTTTACGTGATGATTTACGGCAAGCACTGACAGATGGGTTGCGTAAAGTTGTTCTATGGACGGATCGCCATGACGCGGGGCAGGCCGTGTTTGCAACAGATCAAGTCGATCCGTTTTTCAACGTGAATACGCCAGAAGATTTGGCGCTGGCCCGAGAACTTGCAAGGCAGATGACATGAAGGTTTTCGGCGTCACCGGCTGGAAAAACAGCGGCAAAACCACTTTGGTGTCGAAGCTGGTGACAGAGATCAAAGCGCGTGGCTATTCCGTTTCAACCATCAAACGCACACACCACAATGTCGACCTGGATCAGCCCGGCACAGATAGTTTCAAGCACCGCAGCGCGGGTGCGCAGGAAGTGGTTTTGCTGTCTGACAACCGCTACGCGCTTTTGCGCGAATTACCTGAGCCAATCTCATTGCCGGCGATGATCGAGCGGTTGGATCCGGTTGATCTGGTGCTGGTTGAAGGGTTCAAAGCAGGGGCCCATGCCAAAATTGAATGTCATCGGGCAGAGCGTGAGCGCCCGTTAATTTCGCAGGACAATACATCGATTGTTGCCATTGCGTCTGATACCGCAGTGGACACTTCCTTGCCTGTGCTGGATTTGAACGCCATCGCCGATGTGGCGGATTGGGTGTTGAACCATGTGGATTTGCCGAAAGAGGCACAGAAATGACGTCATCAAAGCTGACACCGCCACCGCTACAGAACGACTGTTTTGCACTGCCACCCGGCGTGAAGTGGACTCCGGTCGCTGACGCACATGCCATGTTGCAGCGACGACTTGATGTTGTTGTTGGCACTGAAGTCCTGTCCGTTCGCGATGCTTTTGGACGTGTTCTTGCCGCGCCAGTCATTGCAAAGCGCAGCAATCCACCTGCCGCCAATAGTGCAGTTGATGGCTATGCGGTTGCCGGAGCAACCTTCGAAGCCGGAACCCATGTTGTTGCCCTGGTCGATGGGCGTTCCGCCGCCGGTCAACCCTATTCCGGCACTGTCCCAAAAGGACAGGCTCTGCGTATTCTCACTGGGGCTGCAATGCCGGTTGGTACTGACACGGTTATTTTGCAGGAAGATGTCACCCTCGGTGAGCAGGAAATTGCCTTTCGTGGGCCGTTGAAGCTTAGCGCGAATGCCCGCAAGGCGGGCGAGGATTTTGCGACCGGTGATGAGGTTCTGCCTTCTGGCCGGCGTATCACGGCAACTGATATGGCGCTGCTGACCGCGTCGGGTGCACAGGACGTCACGGTGCGCAAACCTTTGCGGGTTGCGGTGATATCGACCGGGGATGAACTGGCTGAGGCTGGTGAATCTGCCACGCCTGATCAAATTTATGATGCCAATCGCCCAATGTTGCTTTCGATGGCCAAGCGCCTTGGGCATGACGTAGTGGATCTGGGGCGCATCGCTGACAATCGAGAGGATGTGCGCGCGGCGTTGGATGACGCTGCACAACGCGCCGATGTCATACTGACCAGCGGCGGCGCTTCGGCGGGAGACGAAGACCACATGTCGGCGCTGTTGCAAGAAACAGGCGCAATGGCCTTGTGGCGTTTGGCAATCAAGCCAGGCCGCCCTTTGGCTCTTGGCATGTGGAATGAAACGCCTGTTTTCGGATTGCCAGGCAACCCGGTTGCCGCTGGGGTCTGTGCGCTGATCTTTGCGACACCTGCGATGGGTGTGCTCGCCGGTGAAGGTTGGCAGGAGCCTGAAGGCGTTCTGCTGCCTGCATCTTTTGAAAAGCGTAAAAAGGCGGGACGGCGTGAATACCTGCGTGCGCGTGTTCGGGAAGGGCAGGTTGAGGCCTTCGCCTCAGAAGGGTCCGGTCGTATTTCGGGATTAAGCTGGGCTGATGGCCTTGTGGAGCTGCCCGACGAGGCCATGGACATAAAGCCTGGCACTTTGGTGCGCTATTTTAGCTACCGCGATTTCGGGCTGTAAGTCATCTTTAGGCTGCTTAATCAAAAATGCCAGCCACACGGCCCAGTAACATAAAGGCCCGTGCAGTGCGGGTCTCTGCGAGGGCTGTGATTTCAACATCAGAAGCTGTCTGTTCAAACTCGACAAACGACTTATCGAACCGGCGCAAGAAGTGATGCGCCGCATCGCGGAAGATCGGGTCTTGTTTCATGCGTCCAGCGGTCAAAGCCAGCGAGGAACGGTCACGAACGCCGCCAAGTGGAGCGACTTCGCGGCCGCGAATGCCTTCCGCAAATAGGCGCCAGACCTCGGGACGTGCCAGATCGGGGCGCAGGTCATCCATGTAGATGCCATCTTGTGAAAGCAACGTCAGAACATCCTGTGCTGCCTGCACCAACTGGCTAGCTTTTCGATCCTTTAGGGCTTTGCGCAGCGCGTTAAACCCTTCTTGATCCTCAGCATTTTCAGGGAAGTGCATGGCGCGAATTAGGTCGGCATTGCTGATCGGCGGGTCCAACTCTTCAGCCTGGGTGCCAAGCGCCAAAAGGCCTTGGTCGGTTTCGTCTCGGGCGGGTTCAACCTGTTCTACCGGTGGGCGCGCGGCTTGAGTTTCACGCGTTGTAGAGAACATCGCAATTGCGGTTTCCGTCTTGCGTTGCGCGGCTGCGATTTCATCGAGCTTTTTAGCAATGGTTGGTTCCAAGCTGCGACCTGTGCCACTGGCCTGCGCTAGATAGCTTTGGCGTAGCCCTTCGACGGTGGCATTGATCCTTTGACCTTCTTCGCGCATCACGCGACTTGAACGCGCGGTCATGGCCGCAATCCAGATCAGAGCAACAGGCATAAAGATTGCAACCATCGTCATGATAAATTGCAAGCTATTGGTGCCTTCGCTGGTGGGCTCTAAAATCAAGAAAAAGACCACAGTGCCCAGGAGCCAAAGCAAGCTAAGTGCGACCGCGGCAATCTCGATACCCGTTACTTCGCGGTGACGCGGACGGTCATAGATGCCAGCTGTTGCTTGCTTGCTTTCGTTTGTTTCAACCATTTACCAACCCCACAAGAACAGGTGTTAAACGTATGCAATCTCTACGATTTCATAGCTCTTTGTACCACCGGGTGTGCGCACGTCTACGCTGTCGCCTTCCTCTTTGCCAATCAAGGCACGGGCAATCGGCGATTTGATATTCAGCAGGCCTTTTTCGACGTTGGCTTCGTATTCACCAACAATCTGCCAGGTCTTTTCTTCATCTGTGTCTTCATCCGCAACAGTGACTGTCGCGCCGAATTTTACTGCGCCGGAAAGGGACGCAGGGTCGATCACATCCGCCAAAGACAGAATGCCTTCTAGCTCTTTGATCCGACCTTCAATAAAACCCTGCTTTTCGCGGGCGGAGTGGTACTCGGCATTTTCTTTCAAATCGCCCAATTCACGCGCTTCGGCGATCGCCTGGATGATCTCTGGACGCTCTACAGTTTTCAAAACTTTCAGCTCTGCCTCAAGCCTGGCGAAACCCACGCGAGTCATTGGAAACTTGTCCATTGGTGTCTTCCCTAAGATTATTCTTTAACGACTGGTCGGATCACCCCGACGTTGACGGCTGACGTACCTCACCTAAATGGCAATGTGAATGCAAGGAAAAGCTTTTCCTTCGTCCACTTCCTGCGTGTTTGTGCATCTTTCACTGTCACCGCCTTAGGCAAAACCAACTTATTTCAGGGGCATTTTGTCGCTTGCGTGGGATACGTGGCGTTTAGCTGAAATTTTACGTCGTGTTTTCATTGACCTTGCCAAAGGGGAAAGGCTAGCAATCGCGAAAGAAAGATTATTTCCCGGTAGCTATCCGGAAGCCCCCGAAGGAAGGAAGCCAAGATGGCCGAGATCGAACGCGAAGCAATGGAATATGACGTGGTCATTGTCGGCGCAGGCCCTGCAGGTCTGTCCGCTGCGATCCGTCTGAAGCAACTGGATGCCGATCTGAACGTTGTTGTTCTGGAAAAAGGCTCTGAAGTGGGCGCGCATATTCTGTCTGGTGCGGTTCTGGATCCATCCGGTTTGGACGCGTTGATCCCAGATTGGAAAGAAAAAGGTGCGCCGCTGAACGTGCCTGTCAAAGAAGACAACTTCTATGCGCTTGGCCCAGCTGGATCTGTGCGCATTCCAAATTTTCCAATGCCTCCGTTGATGAATAACCACGGCAATTACATCGTTTCCATGGGCAACGTTTGCCGTTGGATGGCAGAACAAGCCGAAGAATTGGGCGTAGAAATCTTCCCAGGCATGGCATGTTCCGAATTGGTTTACGGTGACAATGGCGAAGTTAAAGGCGTCGTCGCGGGTGTCTTTGGTCTGGAAGAAGACGGATCTTATGGTCCGAACACAGAGCCAGGCATGGAGCTGCACGGTAAATACGTCTTCCTTTCCGAAGGCGTGCGTGGATCTCTGTCCAAAGAAGTGATCGAGAAATACGGTCTGCAGGACGGCAAAGACCCGCAAAAATTCGGCATCGGCATGAAAGAGATCTGGGAGATCGACCCTGCTAAGCACAAAGAAGGCACTGTGACCCACACAATGGGCTGGCCTCTGGGTTCGAATGCTGGCGGCGGTTCTTTCATCTATCACCTGGACAACAACCAAGTGTACGTCGGTTTCGTGGTGCACCTAAACTACAAGAATCCGCATCTCTTCCCTTACATGGAATTCCAGCGCTTTAAGCACCACCCAATGGTGGCTGAGCTGCTGAGAGGCGGCAAACGCGTGGCTTACGGTGCGCGTGCGATTTCTGAAGGTGGCTATCAGTCCATGCCTAAGATGGTTGCATCTGGCGTGGCTCTGCTGGGTTGTTCTGTGGGCATGGTCAACGTGCCACGCATCAAAGGCAACCACAACGCGATGCTCTCTGGTATTGCGGCGGCGGAAGCAGCACACAAAGCTATTGCCGAAGGCCGTTCTGGCGACGAACTGCACGACTACGAAGTCGACGTGCGCACTGGCGCGATTGGCAAAGACCTTAAGAAGGTTCGCAACGTGAAGCCGCTGTGGTCCAAGTTCGGCATGGTGGCCTCGCTTGTCTTTGGCGGTTTTGACATGTGGACGAATTCCCTGTTTGGCATCTCTCTGTTCGGCACGCTTAAGCACGGCAAGAACGATGCTGAGGCGACAGAGCCAGCCTCTGCGCACAAGCCCATCGATTATCCAAAGCCAGATGGCACGCTGTCCTTTGACCGCCTGACCAACGTCAGCTTTGCCATGACCAACCACGAGGAAAGCCAGCCGTGTCACTTGCGTCTGAGCGATCCAATGAAGCCGATCTCTGACAACCTGCCAATGTTTGACGAACCAGCGCAGCGTTACTGCCCGGCGGGTGTTTATGAAATCGTCGAAAAAGATGGCAAGCCAGAGTTCGTTGTGAACTTCCAGAACTGTGTTCACTGCAAGACCTGCGACATCAAAGATCCTGCACAAAACATTACTTGGGTCACTCCGCAGGGTGGCGACGGTCCGAACTACCCAAATATGTAAGGTCAGCTTGATGATCCTGAAAACGCCCGCTTCACGCGGGCGTTATTCGTTTCAGGGGCTGCATTCGGCGATTTGCTGCTCAAATTCGCGGAAATGTGATTCACCGGTTCGATGATTCCCCCGTTAGCTATTTTCATAGGAAATGTGCCATTGCGAGATGCGGGCGCGCCGTCTAGTCTTTTTGACGACACTGAATAAGGATCGCCCTGTGAGAATACCTCTGCACCTGCTGGCCGCAACCTTGCTTTTGGGCGCGACCGCGCTTCCGATGAGCGCAGACACAAATGCAGGGGCGTATCTCTCCGCGCGTTCAGCGACTTTCGCAAGCGACTATTCCGGCGCTTCTAAATACTACACACGGCTTCTTGTACAGGCACCGCGCGATACGTTTATTCTGGAAAATCTGGTTCTGGCGAATTTGGCGCTAGGTAAGATCGATAAAGCGATCCCGCCCGCCCGCGTGCTTGAGGCTCAGAAGGTCAACAGCCAGATCGGCAATATGGTTTTGCTTGCCGACCTAGTGGAGCAACAGAACTTTGAAAAGCTGATCAACCGGATTCAAGCCGACAATGGCATCGGGCCGTTGGTGGATGGGTTGATGCTGGCTTGGGCGCACCTTGGGGCCGGAGATATTACAAAAGCGCTTGCTGGCTTTGATAAAGTTGCCGAAGAACGCGGATTGGAGGGCTTCGCCCTATATCATAAAGCCCTCGCGATGGCCTCAGTCGGTAATTTTGAAGACGCTGAAAACATCTTTGGCGGCGAAACCGCGAGCACGGTTCAATTGTCGCGCCGAGCGGTGATGGCCCACATCGAAATTCTCAGTCAGCTTGAACGCAATCAGGATGCTATCACGGTGATGGATGCGCTCTTTGGCAGAGACCTCGATCCTGAGCTGCGCGCCATGCGTCAGAAACTAGATGCGGGTCAGATGCTGACCTTCACTCATGTAACCAGCCCGCGTGATGGCATGGCTGAGGTGCTCTACAGTGTTGCCAATGCTTTGCAAGACGAAGCAGCGCCAGATTACACGTTGCTTTACACACGATCGGCGCAATTTTTGCGTCCAGATCATATCGACTCTTTACTGCTTACAGCTGAGCTGCTTGAAGAAGTCGAGCAATATGATCTTGCAACGGACGTCTACAAATCAGTCCCATCGGGGCATCATAGTTTCCATGCCGCAGAGATGGGACGCGCCGAAGCGCTGCGCGCCGGTGGCAAAAACGAGGCTGCAATTGAAGTCTTAGAGCAGCTTGCGCGGACACATGGTGATCTGCCAATTGTGCACACTTCACTAGGGGATGCGCTGCGCCAGCAAGAACGGTATGGGGATGCGGCGAAGGCTTATGACGCGGCGCTTGGGCTGCTGGATAGCCCGGATGCCAGCCAGTGGTTCTCATATTATGCGCGAGGCATTTGCTACGAACGTCTTGGGCGCTGGCCGCAAGCGGAATCCGATTTCCGTCAGGCATTGGAGTTGAATCCCGACCAGCCGCAAGTGTTGAACTACCTTGGGTATTCGCTGGTCGAAAAAAAGATCAAGCTTGACGAAGCCTTGGCGATGATCGAGCGCGCCGTCGAGACCCGCCCAGATAGCGGATATATTGTCGATAGCCTTGGCTGGGTGCTCTATCGCTTGGGGCGCTATGAAGAAGCAGTATCTCATATGGAACGGGCAACAGAATTGATGCCAGTTGATCCAGTGGTGAACGATCACTTGGGTGATGTATATTGGGCTGTTGGTCGCAAAACCGAAGCGCAATTCCAATGGATGCGGGCGCTGAGTTTTATTGATGAGAACACGCCAGAAGATGCTGATCCCGATCGCATCCGTGCAAAGTTGGATCGTGGTCTTGATGCTGTGCTTGTCGAAGAAGGGGCAGACCCAATTCAGATCGCAACAGGGCAATAAGACCAAGCTTTTCTTTTTGCAAAAATTACCCTGGGTGAGGGTGAGCACTGCTCACTTGGGGGCAAAGCCCCCATCCAGTTCTGAAGTGGCTTTCTAGCTCACTCGTGCGACGACGTAGTCCGCAAGATCGATCAGCAGAGTCTTTATTTCGTGATCTGGCAGCGGTGCCAATGCGGTCTTGGCCTTATCGGCCCAGTACAATGCATCGACACGTGTTGCTTCTAGCGTGTCATGCTTGTTCAGCAGGTCCAGAGCATGCTCTAGATCGCCGTCACCTTGTTTGCCTTTTTCGATGGTTCGCTGCCAAAAGGCGCGTTCCTCTGCGTCGGCTTTCGCCACGGCCTTGATCACTGGCAGGGTCAATTTACGCTCACGGAAGTCATCGCCAACGTTCTTACCGGTGGATTTGGTATCGCCTTGGTAATCCAGCAGATCGTCAACGATCTGAAAAGACACCCCAAGGGCATCGCCATAGTCGAACAAGGCTTTGATGTGAGTTTCGTCGGCGCCAGCAATCACGCCACCAACTTCGGTTGCGGCTGAAAACAGCGCTGCTGTTTTTCCACGCACAACTTGCAGATACACGCTTTCATCGGTGCGCAGGTCCTGAGCTGCAGTGAGCTGAAGCACTTCGCCCTCTGCGATGGTCGCAGACGCATTGGCAAGAATATCAAGTACGCGCATGGAGCCAGTTTCGACCATCAATTGGAATGAACGCGAGAATAGGTAGTCGCCGACAAGGATCGAGCTTTTGTTATCCCACAGCAGATTCGCTGTTGGGCGTCCACGGCGCTGGCCGCTTTCGTCTACAACGTCATCATGCAGCAGTGTCGCTGTGTGGATAAACTCTACCGTCGCAGCCAAATGCAAGTGGTAAGGGCCGTCGTAGCCACATAGTTTCGCAGCAGCCAAAGTCAGCATCGGGCGCAGGCGTTTGCCGCCAGCCCCGACAAGATGCGCTGTGACCTCAGGAATACGAGGCGCGTGTTCACTGGCCATGCGCTGGGTGATCAGTGTGTTCACCGCATTCAATTCGTCAGACAAAAGTGCGCTCAGCGCCTCATGCGGTTTTGTTGCTGCGTGGTCCAGACCCATCACACTCCCGTCACAAGGCTCGACATTCACCGCTCCTTGCCCTTACATCCCAGATATGAAGGAACTCTTGCGTACCACCGACCCGACGATCATCGCCTTTGCCATGGCACTCCTTCGAGGGGAGGGTATAGACTGCTTTGAAATGGACGTAAATATGAGCGTGTTAGAAGGTGGAATTGGCATCTTTCCACGTCGTATTTTGGTGCATGCCGACAGTCTTGTGCAGGCCGAGCGTGTCATGAAAGACAATGAAATCCCTTTGGGGCGTCAGTGACTGATAAAATCACAGAAAACGAGTACCTTAGCGGTCGCGTTCGTATTCGTCAGCCAGCGGTGGGATATCGCGCGGGCGTTGATCCTGTGCTTTTGGCGGCCTCCATTCCTGCCAAATCGGGACAAAGTGTCTTGGAGTTGGGAACAGGGGTTGGCACTGCGGCGCTATGCCTCGCAGCGCGTGTCTCTGAACTATCCCTCACAGGCATTGAAATTCAGCCCGATTATGCGGCCCTCGCGCGTGCAAACGGGTCACTCAATCAGGCCGATTTCGATGTGTTTGAAGCCGATCTTGCCAAACTGCCCAGTGACTTGAAACAGCAGCGATTTGACCACGTGATAGCCAACCCGCCATATTTTGATCGCTTGTCGGGACATACAGCATCTGATGCCGGGCGCGAGCGCGCAATGGGGGAAGACACCCCTTTGAAAATCTGGCTCGAAGTGGCCGCGAAACGAGTGGCACCTAAAGGCTACATCAGTTTCATTCACCGCGCAGAACGGGTTGGTGATATTTTGTCCTTGATGCCGCCATCTATGGGGTCTGTGCAGGTTCAGCCTTTTATTCCGCGCCCTGAACGGGATGCCAATCTGGTGATTGTCCGCGCCCGCCATTCGGGTCGCGCACCTTTAAGGCTGCATGCACCTTTTCAACTTCATCAAGGGTTGCGGCACGAAAAAGATGCAGAAGACTACACTATCGGCATAAAAGCGGTTCTCAGAGACGGAAAAGCCTTACCGATCCCGGCATAAATCCGCCCACAACTGACCCTACATAACATTCTAATATGTCTATGCAATTTCGATATGCGCAATAATCTTGCTTGGATCTATGCGGAATTACTTTGGTTTTAAGGTAAAAATTATGCGCCTGCAGCGTGACAGATGTCCTCATTTATGGTGCACTGTTTTGGTTAATCGAAACCAACTTGAGAGGAGTATACCATATGAGCGTAAGCGCACACCTGGAACAACTGAAACAGAAACACGAGAGCCTCTCAAAGCTTGTCGAAACGGAACAACGAGCACCTGGGTCAAGTGACCTCAAGGTTGCAGAGATGAAAAAGCAGAAATTGAAGATCAAAGAAGAGATCGAGCGACTGTCTGCTTAACGACACCAAATCTTTTGAATTGCCCCGTTTCATCAGAAGCGGGGTTTATTTTGCCTGGTCCCTGCTGCTTACGCTTGCGCGCGCAGCGATCAATGCCCCGGCAGTGATCAAAATGGCCGCAAGTACCAAGGTCCAGTTGGCGCGCGCCACACCTGCTGCAACCAAAATCAAAGTCGACAAAAGGGGCGCTGCATAAGAGCCTGTGCCAAGCAGTTGAATGTCGCCCTTTTTCACACCTACATCCCAGACATAAAAAGCCAAACCCACAGGGCCGAGGCCAAGCGCTAATACTGACCCCCAGCCAAGCGCTCCCTGCGGCCAAGCTGTGGTTTCAAGCGTTAAGTGCAATCCAAAGGATAGGGCTGCAGTTGCGATACAAAAGATTGACACAGCAGCCGTAGGAACATCACCCAGGTGCCGTGAAATAACCGAGTAGCCGCTCCAGAATAGGGCGCAACAAAAGGCCAGTGCATACCCGGCACTTGCATCAGCGTTAAAGCCTTCACCACCGCCCAATACGATCAGAGCGGCCCCTGTAAAGGCAACAATTGCACCCAAGATATGAGCGCGTTTCAAGTTTTCTGAAGGTAGGAATCCTGAGAATAGAACAATCAGCAAAGGCCAAAGATAAGCAATGAGCCCCGCCTCAGCCGCTGGGGCCAGGCGCAAAGCACTGAAATAAAGCGCGTGATATCCAAACAGCCCAACGGTGCCAAATCCAAAGACCCAAAGTGGCACGGATCTGAGTTTTGAAAATCCGCCAGATTGCGCAGTCCAGAATAGCCCAAGGCCACCTCCGATCGCAAAGCAGACTGCGTTCAGCAGTAAGGGAGGCATTGGTGCGGTGCCGACCGTGAAGAGCGCTAGGAACGACCAAAGGATCACGGCGACGAAGCCCAACAAGGTTGCTTTGTTTTTGGTCATGACGAGGTAAGTTCGGCCAATTTGATAATTTCAAAGTCATCTGAGAAATGCGCGGTTTTTTCGATTTCTGCAACAAACCAATCGCGCAGCGCCGCGACGTCGGGCCGGGTTTCAGCGCCTTTCCGGCACAAAAAACTGAACCTTGCATCCATTTCGAGCGCTAAGTTGTAAGGCGCGACAAGGCGCCCCTCCATCACATCCTGCATGATAATTGGTCGGCGTCCGAGCGCCACGCCAACGCCCGCAACTGCAGCGTCGATTGCGTGGTCTGCATTGGAAAAATGGGCCCCACGCTTGTCGGCTGGGAATTCCAGTCCGACTGCTTGAAACCAAGTTGGCCAATCACAGCGCGGGTTTAGAAAATCTAAGGAGTCATCGTAGATCAACGGTGCCTTTAAAAGCTTTTCCGGTGTGTCAAACTCCGCGGCCATTTCAGGGGTCATTACCGGGGTGATCCACTCGTTTCGCACAGGCACGCTGTAAAGCTGTGGGTAGTCTTTTTGTCCAAACCGAATGGCGACATCTACATCGTCGTGATCAAAGTCCAAGTTTCGAAGCGTGGCCGAGAAGCGCAGTTCGATGTCTGGATGTGCTCTGGCAAAATCAAATATTCTTGGCGCAAGCCATTTGGCTGTCAGCGCGGGCCCTGCTGTGATCGTTAATGTGTTCACATCCACCGTGCGCTTGGCGGCTCGCCATGCATTTGCAAGCCAATCGAAACCCTCTGTGGTCCCGGGGGACAGCGCGATACCGGCTTCGGTCAAGTCAACGGCTCTGTTGCGCCGAATAAACAGCGGGCTTCCAAGATGCTCTTCCAGCGATTTGATTTGAAACGAAAGGGCTGCAGGCGTGACATTCAACTCATCTGCGGCCTTTGCAAAGGACAGGTGGCGTGCGGCGGCTTCAAAGGCGCGCAGGGCGGTGAGGGGGGGTAAGCGATCAGGCATATCAGTTAAGTAAAACTAAATTGAAGCGTTGAAAAGTCTCGTTTGTAAACATTTCTGCAAAGCGCCATGTTTGAATCAGTTCAGAAATTCAAATGCAGGAGCGCACGATGATTGAAGTGTCTCACAACCCGCAAATCGCCCAAGCCTACCGGAAAGCGCATGCAGAACGTGCAGCGATTTTTGCGAAGATTTTCTCCTGGTTCACCAAATCTAAAGCTGGTGACAAAGATGTTCCGCTGGTGCCGATGCTCCTTACGGAACCGTCCCGCTGATCTGGCAACAGTTCTTACGGGGCACAACGAAAAGGGCCGGTCATTTGACCGGCCCTTGGTAGTTTGAATTATCTGCGCGTTAGACGACGAATTGTGCGCCATTGGCAGAGATGGTTGAGCCGTTGATGAAGCCTGAATCATCAGATGCCAAGAATGCCACGCAGCGTGCGATTTCTTCTGGCTCACCCAGGCGGCCTGCAGGGATCTGAGGGATGATCTTGGTGTTAAGAACTTCCTCAGGGATCGCGCGAACCATTTCAGTTCCGATGTAACCCGGGCAAATCGCGTTTGCAGTGATACCAGCGCGTGCACCTTCTTGTGCCAAAGACTTGATGATGCCCAAGTCGCCCGCTTTGGTCGCGGCGTAGTTCACCTGACCGAATTGACCTTTTTGACCGTTGATTGAAGAGATTACGATAACGCGGCCGAACTTACGCTCGCGCATACCTGGCCAAATTGGGTGAACGGTGTTGAACACGCCAGTTAGGTTGGTGTCGACAACTTCTTTCCACGCCTCAGGGGTCATTTTGTGGAAAGGCGCGTCACGGGTGATGCCAGCGTTTGCGACAACAACATCGATTGGGCCAAGGTCGGCTTCGACTTGCGCGATACCCGCTTTGGACGCGTCATAGTCAGCAACGTTCCATTTGTAGGTTTTGATACCGGTTGCTTCTGTGAAAGCCGCCGCTTTTTCATCGTTGCCAGCATAGGTCGCTGCAACGTCATAGCCTTCAGCCTTCAGGGCTTTGGAAATGGCTTCACCGATGCCGCGTGAACCGCCGGTGACGAGTGCTACTTTTGCCATGGTCTTCCTCCAATATGGCTAAATCTTCCTGGTAATTCTGTTACGTAGATTGCGCTCGGTGTGCAATATTATTTCTTTGGGAAAATTGCCGCACCGTAGCGAAATTCAATTTTCTGCTAAAAAAGTATGCACTTATTAACAAAAAAGAGCGCCCCCACAGAGGGACGCCCTTCACAAACAAAGTGTGGACGTCCCAGACTTATGGGCGCTCAACGCAGAGGGCTACGCCCATGCCGCCGCCGATGCAAAGAGTCGCTAGGCCTTTTTTGGCGTCACGGCGCTGCATTTCAAACAGCAGCGTGTTCAAAACGCGGCAACCAGATGCGCCAATTGGGTGGCCAATCGCGATTGCGCCGCCGTTGACGTTGACGATGGATGGATCCCAGCCCATGTCTTTGTTCACAGCACAAGCTTGTGCCGCGAAGGCTTCGTTGGCTTCAACCAGATCCAGATCGGAAACCGACCAGCCCGCTTTATCCAACGCTTTGCGGGAGGCGTAGATTGGGCCAACGCCCATGACGGATGGGTCCAAGCCGGCTGTGGCGTAGGACGCAATGCGCGCCAAAGGTGTGATGCCGCGCTTTTCAGCTTCGTCTGCAGACATCAGCAATGCACCTGCAGCGCCGTCGTTCAGACCGGAGGCGTTTGCAGCGGTTACGGTGCCGCCTTCGCGCATGAAGGCTGGGCGCAGTTTCTGCATGTTTTCGATGGTCGCGCCGTGGCGGATGTATTCATCTTTGTCGACGATGATCTCACCTTTGCGAGTTTTGATTGTGAATGGGATCACTTCATCATCAAACTTGCCAGCTTTCTGAGCAGCTTCGGCTTTGTTCTGAGACGCCAGAGCAAATTCATCCTGCATCTCGCGGGTGATTCCCCACTTTGCAGCAACGTTTTCCGCAGTTTGGCCCATGTGGTAGCCGTTGAACGCATCCCATAGACCGTCTTTGATCATGGAATCGATGTACTTCATGTCGCCCATTTTCTGGCCTGCGCGCAGATGTGCAACATGGGGGGAAAGGGTCATGTTTTCTTGACCGCCCGCTGCAACGATAGATGCATCACCCAGTTGGATGTGCTGAGCTGCCAGAGCAACGGCACGTAGACCGGAACCACAAACTTGGTTGATGCTCCATGCGGCACTTTCCTGAGGAAGGCCTGCATTGATATGTGCTTGGCGTGCTGGGTTTTGGCCTTGGCCTGCGGTCAGAACCTGACCGAGGATTGTTTCAGACACTTCTGATTTATCAACGCCAGCGCGTTCAACCAAAGCTTCCAAAACAGCCGCGCCCATATCGTGAGCTGGCGTGTTCGCAAAAGAGCCGCCAAAGCTGCCAACAGCAGTACGGGCTGCGGAGGCGATTACTACGTTCGTCATATTGTCGATCCTCTAAGATGCAAAAATGCGTCCACCGGCGGGACACATTCATCCCTTTCCAAGGGCTGCTTTATCGGATTTGCTGCAGTGCGACAATAACAAGAGCGCATATTTTGTAAGAAAGTTTCATTTTATGCCGCTTGTGTGGAATTTTCTTGCTTGCCCCACGGCGGATGGACCGTCGGAGCACCAAATAAATAGCCCTGCAGACAGTCAAAACCTAACCCGTTAAGGGTATTTGCATCTTCTATACTCGCAACACGTGTCGCAACTGTGAAGATGTCGAATTGACGCGCGATATTTGCCATCGCTCCGGCGATTACTTGGTTTTCAAGATCCTTGCTGATTTCCTGCGTAAACTGGCCGTCAATTTTGACGATATCAAAGAAGAAGTCTTTGAAGTATTTGAACGAAGTCAGGTTCGACCCGTAGTCATCCAGTGCGAAGGCGATCCCCTTTGGCTGCAGCTCATCCATGAAATCCATGACCAGTTCGGGGACCTGCATGGCGGACGGTTCTGAAATTTCCAAAACCAAACGGGATGCGATGTCAGAACGCGCGTTTATGGCCCGATTGAGGATGTTGTTCCAACGCCGGTACCCAATGGAGCGTGCTGACATGTTAATAGATAGCCGGAGGTTCGGGACCTGTTTTAAAGTGCGCAGCCCCTTTTCAAGCGCAAGGCAATCCAATTCCCGGCCTGTTTCCGTGTCTTCGACGGAATGCATGAAGTCTTTTGCGGGAATCACTCGCCCAGTTTCATCAAGTACTCGGATCAGGCCCTCAAAAAAAGCGGCCGACTTGGGATTTGAGGCGCGCACGATGGGTTGGTAGGCCAGCAACACTTCTTTGTGGCGAATGGCATCTCGCACCATATCCAAAACTGCGCCATCGCGTACAAGGACAGCCCGATCAAGGGGGCTATCTTGAACGATCCGCCGTTTCTTAACGCGCTGTTTTTGCCGAGCCTTGGATTGTTGTTTGCCCATCATCACCCTCCGATGCCCATATTAGACGTCGGAGGAATGAAGAAGCCGTTAATCAGCCTAGCGTATTTTAGCTGTCTTGATCACCAAGCAAGGCACGCAACACGGCTTTCGCACTGTCGCTGGACCAATCGGCATCTCCGCGCAAGCGGGCGATCTCATTACCATCAGGATCAATGATCATGGTGGTCGGCAGGCCAAAGACCTTCATCTCGCGCGCAACCGCCTGTTTTGGATCCCGGTGTTGCGGCAAGTTATCAACGCCAATATCATTCAGAAACTTGGCCATAGCAGGGGGCATATTGCGACCTGTTGCCAAGGTCACAACTTCGAATGTCTCTCCACCCAATTCAGTTTGGAGCTCAGACAACATAGGCATTTCATGGCGGCAAGGCGCGCACCATGTGGCCCAGAAATTCAGAAGGACATATTTGCCTTCGTAATCTTGCAGAGTGCCTTCGCCGCCATTTTCATGGATAAATGCAGCATCGGAAATCTCCTTTGCCTCGGGATGAAACACAAGTTTCTTCATATCGCCTTCGCGCAGAGCGGTGGCGGTTTCAATATCAGCAGACGCAATATTTGCGCTAAGCGCCAAGGCCATATAAAGCACGCTTAAACGTAACAGACGCATAGTTCCTCCGAAGGGCACGACATGACAGACAAATCCTCGAACCAGATGTGGGGTGGCCGCTTCGCCGCCGGTCCAGACGCGATCATGGAAGCAATCAATGCTTCGATCGGTTTCGATCAACGGATGGCGGCGCAGGATATTGCTGGCTCGCGGGCCCACGCAGCCATGTTGGCCAAGGCAGGCATCATAACGGATAAGGATGCTGAGGCGATTAGGAAAGGGCTGCTCACGGTCTTGTCAGAGATCGAGAACGGTCAATTCGACTTTTCTGCGGCGCTAGAAGACATTCACATGAACGTCGAAGCGCGTCTGAAAGAAGTGATCGGAGAGCCAGCAGGCCGTTTGCACACAGGGCGTTCGCGCAATGATCAGGTTGCAACGGACTTTAAACTCTGGGTGCGGGATCAGATGGATGCGGCTATTTCTGGTATTGAAGCCCTGATGCGCGCCCTGTTGACGCAGGCAGAGGTCGGTGCGGACTGGGTCATGCCAGGTTTTACCCATTTGCAAACGGCGCAGCCGGTCACATGGGGTCATCATATGATGGCCTATGTTGAAATGTTGGCGCGCGACCGCAGCCGTTTCGTGGATGCACGTAAGCGGATGAACGAATCTCCGTTGGGCGCTGCAGCGCTGGCAGGGACGTCTTTCCCAATTGATCGTGATATGACTGCAGATGCGCTGGGCTTTGATCGTCCCGCTGCAAATTCGTTGGATGCGGTTTCTGATCGTGACTTTGCTTTGGACTTCTTGTCTGCAGCGTCGATCTGCGCGATCCACCTCAGCCGCCTGTCTGAAGAGCTTGTGATCTGGTCTTCGGCGCAGTTCCGCTTTGTGACGCTTTCTGATCGTTTCTCTACCGGCAGCTCGATCATGCCGCAAAAGAAAAACCCAGACGCGGCTGAGCTAATCCGTGCAAAAATCGGCCGGATTTTTGGGGCCAACACAGCATTGACCATCATCATGAAAGGTCTGCCGCTGGCCTATTCCAAAGATATGCAGGAAGACAAAGAACAAACCTTTGACGCCGCAGACAGCCTGATGCTGGCGCTGGCAGCGATGGAAGGCATGGTCAAAGACATGTCCGCGAATACCGATAGTCTTGAAGCGGCGGCCGGTAGTGGTTTTTCGACTGCTACCGATCTGGCTGACTGGCTTGTACGCGCATTGAATATGCCGTTCCGCGATGCACACCACGTGACAGGTACGCTGGTTGCGATGGCGGAATCTCGCGGCTGTGATTTGCCCGATTTGACGCTTGAGGATATGAAATCAGTACACGAGCACATCACTGAGGACGTATTTGGCGTCTTGGGCGTGCATAATTCCGTGGCCTCTCGCACCTCTTATGGCGGTACCGCGCCAAGCCAAGTGCGTGTGCAGGTCGCGCGTTGGAAGGATCTTTTGGTATGAAACGGATTGCGACATTGATGGCCGTTGTTTTGCTTGCTTCCTGCGGTGTTGATGGCGCGCCTGTTAAACCCAGCGCTGGCATTGGCATTGGGATTGGACCGAATGGCGTGACAACCACAACCAAGGTTGGCGTTAAAAAAGGTCCGGTTTCTGTAGGCGTCAGCCTGTAAATCCGCATCCCATGATTGCGGAATCTGCTTTCCCTGCCTAAGAGAGTTCTGTTGAATTCTGGCAGGGATGGCTTTCCATGGATCATTTTCTATTTCGCGACGGGGCGTTGTTCGCCGAAGACGTGCCGGTTGCAGAGATTGCGGCCGCTGTTGGTACCCCATTTTATTGCTACTCCACAGCAACCTTTGAACGTCACTTCCGCTTGTTTGATGAGGCTTTGGAAGGAACGGATCATTTGGTTTGCTATGCGATGAAAGCCGCCAGCAACCAAGCCATTTTGAAAACGCTTGCCGCGCTGGGCGCAGGTATGGATGTGGTTTCGGGTGGTGAATATGCCCGTGCAAAGGCTGCAGGTGTTCCCGGGGATCGGATCGTCTTTTCTGGTGTCGGCAAAACCCGCGATGAAATCCACGCTGCCCTGAGCGGCGGTATTCGCCAGTTCAATGTGGAATCTGAGCCAGAGATGGCTGTGATCAACGAGGTCGCGCTTGCTTTGGGTGTCAAAGCGCCAATCACCGTTCGGGTGAACCCAGATGTGGACGCCAAGACCCACGCCAAAATTGCAACTGGCAAATCTGAAAACAAATTTGGCATTCCGATCAGCCGCGCACGCGAAGTCTATGCCCATGCCGCAAGCCTTCCTGGTCTCGAAGTGATTGGTATCGATGTGCACATTGGCAGTCAGCTCACACAACTTGAGCCGTTTAAAATGGCTTATCAAAAAGTTGCTGAACTGACCGAAACTCTGCGCGCGGATGGGCACAATATCAAACGCCTCGATTTGGGTGGAGGCTTGGGCATTCCGTATGAGCGCTCCAATGAAGCGCCGCCGCTACCGGTTGAATATGGCGCGATGGTGAAAGAGACCCTTGGCCATCTTGGGTGCGAGATTGAAATCGAACCGGGGCGCTTGATCGCGGGCAATGCGGGCATCATGGTGTCTAAGGTGATCTATGTGAAGGAAGGCGAAGACCGCCAGTTCATGATCATTGATGGCGCGATGAACGATCTGATCCGTCCAGCTATGTATGAAGCGCATCACGATATCATTCCTGTGATCGAGGCGGCTCCGGGTGAAGAACCTGCAAGCTACGACATCGTTGGGCCGGTCTGTGAAACAGGTGATACCTTTGCCAAAGGACGGGTGATGTCCGAAGTCAAAGCGGACGATCTAGTCGCTTTCCGGTCGGCTGGTGCTTATGGCGCGGTGATGGCGAGTGAATACAATACACGCCCGCTTATTCCTGAGGTGTTGGTCAATGGCGATCAATTTGCGGTTATCCGCTCACGTCCGACCTTTGAAGAAATGATAAATCGCGATACCATTCCTGAGTGGCTCTAAAGGCACCTCATTCAGGGGGCGCCTTGGGCAATTCCGCCCATAGCCACCAGATTGGGAGCTTATGGCACAGGCCGACCGCGTAAATGCCGTCCTGAGTAAGCTAAATTGGGTTCTGTCGCTGACGCGACTGGGCCTGTTTTCCGAGCGCCTGATTCGCGCCTTTTGGCCGGTTTGGTCCCTGATTTTTATTGTTTCGGCGGCCCTCATGCTGGGGCTGCAGGATGTTTTGTCGGTCGAGGTCGTCTGGGTTGTTGGACTTGCCTGTCTGGCTGGCCTTTTGGTTTTCACATGGCGCGGACTGCGACGCTTGTCTTTACCAAGTCGCGACGATGCACTTGTGCGTTTGGATGATACCTTGCCTGGACGTCCGGTTCAGACCTTGTTGGATCAGCCCGCTTTGGGTCAGACCGATCCCGCTACGGCAGCCATTTGGCAGGCTCATCAGAATCGTATGGCAGAGAAAGCCGCACGCGCGCGACCACCGCGGCCGAATTGGGTAATTTCGCATCTTGATCCGTTTGGCCTGCGTTTCACTGCGCTGTTGTTGCTTTGCATTGGCCTCTTGTTTGGCAGTGTGAACCGCATGAGCAGCGTTTCAGCGATGGCACCAGGTGGAAACACCGCCGCCAGCATTGCGCCGGCCTCATGGGAGGGCTGGATTTCGCCACCGGCCTACACCGGATTACCAACACTCTATCTGAATGATCTTGCCCAAGGCCCGCTTGAACTTCCGGTGAATAGTCAGGTGACCTTGCGGCTTTATGGAGAAATCGGTGCATTGACGGTCAATGAAACGGTTTCAGCCCGCACGGAGGTTCCCAGCGCCGCAGACCCAGCCCAGTCGTTCTTGCTGAAGCAGGACGGCACGCTTGAAATCGCAGGCGAATTAGGACGCCGGTGGGACGTCGCTTTGATCCCAGATGCGCGACCCAATTTGGAAGTCACACAAGAAGTCTCGACCTCTGATCGGGGTGAGATGACCCTGCCTTTCACAGCATCAGACGACTATGAAGTTGTCGACGGAACGGCTGTATTGACCCTTGATCTTGGCAAAGTGGATCGCCGGTTTGGCCTTGCGAAAAAACCCGAAAATGTGACCGCGATCGATATGAAGTTGCCGCTTCCGATCACCGGGCAGCGGCAGGCTTTTGATGAAGCTTTGATTGACGATTTCTCGGCCCATCCCTGGGCACATTTGCCTGTGGAGGTAACCCTACAGGCACGGGATGCGGCAGGACAAACCAGCGACCCGGTTGTTGTGCAATTTGATCTTCCCGCGCGGCGCTTCTTTGATCCGATGGCGAATGCCTTAATTGAGTTGCGGCGCGATCTTTTGTGGTCGCGTGAAAACGGACCGCGCATCGCACAATTGATGCGCGCGATTTCCCATCGTCCAAACGAAGGTGTCTTTCGCAAAGACAGCGATTACCTGCGGCTGCGCACGATCCTACGGCATATAGAACGCGTGATCCCCGAAGGCATTCCTGATGCCGATCGCGATGCCATTGCAGAGGAATTATGGGCCTTTGCAGTTGAGCTGGAAGATGGAGATCTGGATGATGCGCGCGAACGTATGGAACGCGCTCGGGAACGCTTGGCGGAAGCCATGAAAAGTGGTGCAACTTCCGAAGAAATCGCGCGCCTGATGCAAGAATTGCGCGAAGCGACCGAAGATTACATGCGCCAATTGGCTCAGCAAAACAATCAAGACGAAGATTTCTCACACGATCAGCAACAGGCGCAAAACAGCATCCAGATGACGCAGGATGATCTGCAGCGCATGATGGACCGCATCCAAGAGCTGATGGAACAGGGCCGAATGGCCGAGGCGCAGCAAGCCTTGGAGGAATTTCAGCGTTTGATGGAGAACATGCGCGTCACACAGGGCGGGCAGGGCCAGCAATCTCCGGGCGAGCAAGCGATGGATGAACTGGGTGAAACACTGCGCGAACAACAAGGGCTTAGCGATCAAGCCTTTCGCGATTTACAGGAGCAATTTAACCCCAACGCACAAGCCGGGCAGAATTCAGAAAACGAAGGGTTTTCTGGCGGTGAAGGTCGGGGGCAATCTCATGACGGCACTGGTGGAACGGGATCTGGTCAGGGCGAGGCCGGAGAAGGCCAAAATGGTGAAGACGGGCAGGGGCTAGAAGGCCAACTGGCCGATCAGCAACAGGCGCTCCGGCAGGAATTGCGACGTCAACAACGGGCGCTCCCAGGGCAGGGTACTCCGGAAGGTGATGCTGCACGAGAGTCCTTGGGACGCGCTGGTGAGGCCATGGACGGCGCTGAGCAGGCATTGCGCAATAAAGACCTTGCTGAGGCCATCGATCAGCAATCCGAAGCAATGGAAGCCCTGCGCGAAGGCATGCGAAATCTTGGTGAGGCCCTCGCTCAAAATCAGCAAAACCCGGGCCAAGAAGGGCAGGCGCAGAACAATCAAGGATCTGCGCGTGATCCACTTGGGCGCAATCCCGGACAACAAGGCATGCCTGGCACAGAGCAGGGCTTGTTGCAGGGTGAAGATGTCTATCGCCGGGCACGGGATTTGCTAGATGAAATCCGACGACGCGCTGGAGAAGGCGAACGCCCGGAAATTGAACGCAACTACCTCAAACGTTTGTTGGATCGGTTCTAAGTCAGCCGTCTTGAATGGACTTGCCTGAGTTATTCCGATGACATTCCATCAAGCCAAAGCATCAGCTGGGTCATCTGGGTGTCCAGTTTAACGCGCATATTGTCGATGAAATTGATAAAGCCCGCCACAGGTCCGTCAGAACCCGGAACGTTTTCAGTGACCAACTCTGGTCGCGTATAGATCAATGCTGCCGCTGCGATCAAAAGCAGGGCCAAAGCAAAGCCCATTCGACGCCCACCAGCCCGGCGCTGACCGATGGTTGGACGTCCATCGGGTTGTTCTTCGGGTGCGCGGTCTTCTGTTGCGCGCAGTGTTGAGTTGATCTCTTCAATGTCAGGCAACAAATCACGGCGCGAGTTTTCTGGAATAGGTTCGATGGGTTGGTCCGCGGCTTCCGGTGAAATACCGCGCATCCGTGCCATGCGTTCGCGCGCCTGTTGCGCACGTTTGGCAGCATCATCCATCGGCTCATCTAAGCCAAGATCAGGCTGGCTTTCGAGATTGGTTTCTTCCGCGCGCCGATCTGCTTCAAACGCGGCTTCCTCTTGCAGGATATTCGCGACAGTAGGATCGATCGTGCGGCGCTTGGGTTTGGATGTCTCCTCGACATCGTCGTGATGCTCTTGGTCCGAGCTGGGCTCGAAATAGATGTCGTCTTCAGATGACGCTTCTGAACGCGCATCATCGTGGTGATCTTCCTGCGGCTCTTCTGATGCTGGTTCCTCTGATGAGACATCTGGTGCAGCGTCGGCTTGATCAGTTTCACCCAAAGCGGCATCCAGATCGCCTTCGAAATCGCGTTCTACTTCTGAGTCAGATTGGCCTATTTCGGGCTGCGTCTCATCCGGTTCAGTGACTTGATCATCTGACGATTGGCTCGCTTGAGGACGTGCTCGGCGGATTGCCGCCTTTACAGCTTCTGCCAGCACCGCGTCCGGCGCATCGGCAGCCATGGAAATGGGTCCATCTGCTGTTGGAGCATCTTGTGCGGTATCTGCGTCGGGTGGTGTGATGTCAATTAAGGATTCAGAGTCTGGCGTCTCTGGTTCCCATGCGGTTTTTTCAGCGTCATCGGGCTGCTCTTTGGCCTCATCCGACAGCTGATCTGCATGCGCTTGAAACCAAGTACTGCCGCAGTTGGAGCACTGAACATCGCGCCCATCCTGAGGAATCACGTCATCTGGAACTTCATATTGCGCATCGCAATTTGGACAAGTTAACCGCATCAACCCCTGAACCCCAGTTACCCATGGTCTTTTACACAACATATTGTGGATTGGGCTTGCAGGAAAGCACAAAGGCGGCCTTGGCAATATTGCAACCAGAGCGATGCTACGGCACAACAGGATAAATTGAAATGAGGCCCCCAGTGATTGAGTTGAACAACGTCGCCTACAGTTACGGTGGCGGAGAGCTGCTAAGTGAAATCGATCTGACGATTCAGCCCGGGGATTTCTATTTCCTGACCGGCCCGTCAGGTGCGGGCAAAACCACGTTTCTAAAACTCTGCTACGGGGCACTGTCACCCACGGCAGGCCATGCTTCCCTGTTTGGTCAGGACATCCGCACAATGACCCGCGATGATCACGCCATGACGCGCCGACGGATCGGGGTGGTGCATCAGGATTGTCATTTCTTGGATCACTTGCCGCTGGCAGACAACGTCGCTTTGCCCCTGACGGTTTCGGATCGCAATGACCTTGAACAAGTTGCCAACCTGAAAGAGCTGCTGTCTTGGGTCGGGTTGAAGCAACGCGCCAAGGCTTTGCCGCCGGAACTTTCCGGTGGCGAACGTCAGCGTGCAGCCCTTGCGCGTGCGGTGATCATGTCCCCGGACATTGTGTTTGCGGATGAGCCCACCGGCAACGTGGATTGGGAAATGTCCCAACGCCTGCTGCAGCTGCTCATTGAGCTTAACAAGATGGGTAAGACCGTTTTGATTGCCACGCATGATATGAACTTGATCCGGGCTGCAAAATCGAAAGTTCAGGCGCGGGTACTGCGGATCGCAAATCGCCGAGTGCAGCTTGCAGGGGCGGATCTATGAAGCGGATATTAAGTGATATCATGTCAGTGATCGTCGGGGATGCGCAAGCAGACCGTATGGTACCGCCGACTGGATTTACCGCGCGCTTGACGCTGTTTGCTTCAGGGGCGATGGCCTTCCTTGCCGTCTTTGCGATTGCACTTTCCTTGGCGTCGGGTCGTTTGGCGCAAAGATGGGGGCATGAGCTCGCTCAAAGTTCGACACTACGGATATCTGCACCGGTTGAACAAATGGCCGCACAAACCGCTGCTGCGTTGAATGTGCTGTCGACCACGCCTGGTATCGCCAAAGCCGAAGCTATGTCCTCAGCCGAGCAACGCGCTTTGTTAGCACCTTGGTTTGGCCCGGATTTGCCTGTTGAAGATTTGCCAATCCCGCAGCTGATCACGATTGAAGAAACCTCAGACGGCTATGACGCAGCCGGATTGCGCCTGCGTTTGCAGGCTGAAGTTCCCGGAGCCATCTTGGACGACCATACCCGTTGGCGGAAACCACTGCAGCAAGCGGCCTCACGCTTACGCCTGTTGGGGTTCTTGTCGATTACTCTGATCGCGCTTGTGACCGCCGCGATGATCACGCTTGCCGCACAGGCGGCATTGGCGGCAAATGCGAAAATCATCGCTGTGATGCGCTTGGTTGGCGCGCAAGATAGTTATATCGCCAAAGCCTTTGTGCGCCGCTTTACCATCCGCGCCTGTGGTGGCGCGGGCGTTGGGACCTTTGTGGGCTTCCTTGCTGTGCTGATCTTACCCGCTGCTCAAGAGCAGGGTGGGTTTCTTACCGGGCTTGGCTTTCAAGGATTCAGCGCTGTCTGGTTGCTCTTTATCCCACTGCTGGCGGCTGTGGTTGGCTATTTTGCGACCGGCACTGCTGCGCGGCGCACTTTGAAGGAACTCCGTTAATGCTGCAGTGGCTGCGCTCGCTCGTTTTTATCATTCAGATGTATGTAATGATGTTGTTGATGGGGTTGTTTTTCTTCATCCCAGCCCTTCTAAGCCGAAATGCGGCGATCTTTGGCATGCGCGTTTACTGTGGTTGGGTTTGTTTCACTCTGCGCGTGTTGGTAGGTCTGACCACCGAGGTGCGTGGACAGGTGCCCGAAGGCAATGTGATTATCGCGTCTAAACACCAGAGTTTCCTCGACATCATCCTTCTGATGGGCAGCCTGCCTGCGGGTAAATTCATTATGAAGCGCGAGTTGATGTATGCCCCGATCTTGGGCCAATATGCTTGGCGCATTGGCTGCGTTCCAGTCAATCGTGGCAAGCGCGGCAAAGCCATTAAAAAGATGGCCGATGACGTCATACGCGGCGCAACCCGGCCAGGACAATTGATCATCTACCCTCAAGGCACACGCGTCGCCCCTGGGGCAGAACGGCCCTATAAGGTCGGAACTTATGTCCTTTACGAGCAACTCGGCCAGACCTGCGTGCCTGCGGCGACCAATGTCGGGCTTTTCTGGCCCAAACGCGGTATCCTGCGCAAAAAGGGTCATGCCGTTATCGAATATCTTGATCCGATCCCTGCAGGCCTTGATCAAAAATCTTTCATGGCGCAGCTTGAAACCCAAGTAGAGCAGCGCTCCAATGCGCTGATGCAAGACGCGGGGTTTGATTTGGATGCAGTTTCTCAACAGTCTTGAAGAGCTCCAGAGCCACTATGGTCAACCGGGAGAGGCAGCGCTCAGAAAGGTCGCCCATTCGCTGACACCGCTTTATCGCAAATGGATCATGGCGTCGCGCCTTTGCATTGTTAGTACCGTTGGTCCAGACGGGGCTGATGGCAGCCCGCGTGGTGATGATGGCCCGGTTGTGACAGAGCTTGATCCAAGCACTCTGGTTTTGCCGGATTGGCGTGGAAACAACCGCATTGATACACTTCGTAACATCGTGCGTGACCCTCGAATTTCTCTGATGTTTATTGTGCCCGGGTCCAACAACGTTGTCCGAGTGAATGGGCAGGCAAGGGTCACAGTAGATGAAGAACTGCGCGCCCGATTTGAATTCAAAGGCAAGCAGCCACGCTCTGTAATTGTTATTGAAATAGAAGAGATCTACAGCCAATGCGCGCGTGCTTTGATGCGGGCCCGGACTTGGTCAAGTGCTGACGAAAGCGCGGAGCTCCCAACGATCGGAGAAATTCTCGCGGAACAGACCCATGGCGAAGAAGGTGGCAAAACCTACGATGACGATTGGAAGGCGCGTGCCGCCAACACTATGTGGTAGGCCTCAACGCATCAATATCGCCCTTACCCGGTTGATCACATGGCGCACATGAGAGGCGTTGCGGTCATCATGATGGGACACAAGCCATTGATCATGGCTTAGCTCATCGATTGTGTCTGACACGCGCTGTAATCCGGCCTCCGCTGCACCGATGCGCTCGGGCAAAAGGATGCGCCCTGCGCCTGCTTTTGCCAATTCTAAAGCAACAAAAGGGGTGTTGGCCTCAACAGAAATTTGATCGCCCTTATGGTCTTTGACCCACCGTGCTGAAGGCGTATCAACGTCGACCCCGATCCAACCATGCACCGTATCTCTGCTTGCAAAGGCGGCAAAATGAACGCGGGCCACCTTCTGTGCGGCCAAAGACACCTCGGTTGGACGTTGGTTGCGGATACCGATCAGGGCCTCGCGGTGGGCAATGTCCAATTTTTCTTCCGATGAAACAAACCTTAATCGAATGCGATCTTCGGGCGTGATGATCTGGGCGATATGAATGGCCAAATAGCGCGCCATCCAGGTGCCAGCCGACAATTTGACCAAGGGGCGCTGTGAGGCATCTTGGGTTTGCGTGGCCTGGTTGATCTGGGCCTCGATATCCTCGGCGCGCTGCATCAGCACTTCTCCCTGTGCGGTCAGCCCATATCCGCGTGCATGACGCTGGACCAACTCCTGACCTGTTGCCGCTTCGAGCGCGAGAAGCCGTCGGCCCAGCGTGGCCGAGCTTTTCCCTGTACGTGCAGCTGCAGGTGACAGACCGCCTGAACGGGCCACCTCTAAGAACAGGCGCAGGTCGTCCCAGTCTAAGTTCATTTCATTCATGAAATGATAAATTCATTATGTTCCATTTTTGTCAACTTGGAATGGCGGCAGACTGCAATTGGTTTCTAATAGGAGATTACTGATGTTGCCGATCATGCCGTCGCCTTCACACCAGAAGGCCAAACCGTCTGAATATCAAAAAGAACGCGCTCATTTTGCAGCCCTGCATAAGGCTGAACGGGGCGGGTGGCTCAAACGCATTCGAAAGTTCCTCAAGTCCCACGCTTTCGTGAAGCGGCGTTAAGAGTAATCTGTGCAAAGCCTCCCTACATTCCTATTAGCGCACCCCCGATGCGCGCCAAGGCCAAGGCCTTTGCGGAACGGCAGTTGCCCCCAAGCAAAACCCCCTGCCGTTCCGCGTCCCCTCATGTTTTGGCAAGAAAAAAGGCGACCCTAAGGCCGCCTTTCTTAAAAATTCGATGTCCAGTTGCTTACGCGTGGATTGGGCCGTCACCACAAGCCAAGGCCGCCTCGCGGACGGCTTCTGAGTAGGTCGGGTGCGCGTGGCAAGTCAAAGCGATGTCCTGAGCGGACGCTCCGAATTCCATACCCACACAAATCTCGTGGATCATATCACCGGCTGCTGGACCAATGATTGCGGCACCAAGCACACGGTCGGTTTCAGCATCTGCGATCAGCTTCACAAAACCATCGGCCTGACCAATGGCTTTTGCGCGCGCGTTGCCCATAAAGGAGAACTTGCCAACTTTGACCTTATGACCAGCCGCTTTCAGAGCGTCTTCGGTTTGGCCTACTGTTGCGACTTCAGGAGTGGTGTAGACCACGCCCGGAATGACGCCGTAGTTCACGTGGCCATGGTTGCCCGCCAGAACGTCTGCGACGGCCATGCCTTCGTCTTCGGCTTTGTGGGCCAGCATTGGGCCTTCGATCACGTCACCAATGGCGTAGATGCCCGGCACGTTGGTTGCCCAATGTGCGTCCACTGCGATCTGGCCACGTTCGGTCATCTTAACGCCAAGGGCGTCGATACCTAGACCTTCGGCATATGGCTTGCGGCCAGTCGCGACCAGCACCACATCCGCGTCCAGCACCTCTTCGGTGTCTGGGGCTTTCTTCAGTGCGTATTTGACCTTGGCTTTGGTCTTTGTCGTATCCACGCCCTGCACAGCCGCGCCCATGATGAACTTGATGCCCTGCTTTTCAAGGATACGCTTGAACGTGCGCTGAACATCTTTGTCCATGCCAGGCGTGATCGCGTCCATGTATTCAACAACGGTCACTTCTGAGCCCAGACGTTGGTACACAGAACCGAGTTCTAGACCAATCACACCCGCGCCAATTACGACCATTTTCTTAGGCACTTTGCCCAGTTCCAACGCACCTGTTGACGTCACAACAACTTTTTCGTCAACTTCTACACCCGGCAAGGATGAAGGAACGGAGCCAGAGGCAATTACGATGTTCTTAGTTTCGTAAGTGGTGTCGCCTACGGTGACTTTGCCCGCCGCAGGAATAGATGCCCAGCCTTTCAACCAGTCGATCTTGTTCTTTTTCATCAGGAACTCAACACCGCCGGTGTTCTGGTCCACCACATCCTGTTTGTAGGACTTCATCTGGTTCCAGTCGACGGATGGGGATTTACCCTTCAGACCCATACCTGCAAAGTTGTGCTCTGCTTCATGCAGCATGTGTGTCGCGTGCAGAAGTGCCTTGGACGGGATACAGCCCACGTTCAGGCAGGTGCCGCCAAGCGTCTCGCGGCCTTCCACGATAGCGGTTTTCAGGCCGAGTTGGGCGCAGCGGATGGCTGATACGTAGCCGCCAGGGCCAGCGCCGATGATGATGACGTCATATTGGGACATGGGTGCCTCCTAGAAGTTCGGGCGTGTGAGGGTCGTTGACCCCGGTGCCATTGGCACCTCCCCGGAGTATTTATGCAAAGAAGAAAAGGGGGCCGCTTGCCCCCCAATCCGATTACAGATCCATCAACAAGCGGCGTGGGTCTTCCAACGCTTCTTTCACGCGCACAAGGAAGGTCACAGCGCCTTTACCGTCAACGATACGGTGATCGTAAGACAGGGCCAGATACATCATCGGACGGATGACAACTTGGCCGTTGATCGCCATTGGACGGTCCTGAATTTTGTGCATGCCCAAGATGCCGGACTGCGGCGGGTTCAGGATCGGCGAAGACATCAGAGAGCCGTAGACACCACCGTTAGAAATGGTGAAGGAACCGCCCTGCATTTCTGCCATGGACAGCTTGCCGTCACGGGCGCGTTTGCCTTTTTCAGCAATCGCTTTTTCGATGTCTGCAAAGCCCATTTGATCGGCGTCACGGATGACTGGAACAACCAGACCGGTTGGCGTACCCGCTGCGATGCCCATGTGCACAAAGTTTTTGTACACGATGTCAGTGCCATCGATTTCAGCGTTCACCTCAGGCACTTCTTTCAGCGCATGAACACAGGCCTTAGTGAAGAAGGACATAAAGCCAAGCTTCACGCCGTGTTTCTTCAGGAACAGCTCTTTGTATTCATTACGCAGCGCCATCACCTCGGTCATGTCGACCTCGTTGTAGGTGGTCAGCATCGCTGCGGTGTTCTGAGAATCTTTCAGACGTTTCGCGATGGTCTGGCGCAGACGTGTCATTTTCACACGCTCTTCACGGGACGCATCGTCAGCTGAAACCGGTGCACGTGGAGCTGCTGCAGCTGCCGGAGCAGGCGCGGCGGCTGGTGCGATGGCTGCTTTCAGAACGTCTTCTTTCATGATGCGACCGTCGCGACCCGAGCCTGCGACTTGTGAAGCATCGATGCCTTTTTCCGCCATCAGCTTGTTCGCAGAAGGCGCGTTTTCAACGTCTTTGCCTGTTGTAGCTGCTGCAAGAGCCGCCGCTGCTGCAGGAGTAGCTGCCGCTGCGCCGCCGGATGACAGAACGGCGAGTTTCGCAGTTGCGTCAACGGTTGCACCTTCGGCTGCGATGATTTCTGTCAGAACACCGGCCGCTGGGGCTGGCACTTCAACGGAAACCTTGTCTGTTTCCAGCTCACACAGCATCTCGTCCTGAGTAACGCTGTCACCCACGGCTTTGAACCATGTGGAAACAGTCGCTTCGGTTACGGATTCACCAAGTGTTGGCACCATAACGTCTACCGAACCGCCAGATGCTGCTGGCGCTTCAACGACTGGGGTCGCCGCTGGGGCAGGGGCCGCGCCTTCGCCGGCCAGAATGGTTGCCAGCAAAGCGTCAACACCCACGGTATCGCCTTCAGCTGCAACGATTTCGCCCATCACGCCTGCTGCAGGTGCTGGCACTTCGACGGTTACCTTGTCGGTTTCCAGTTCACACAGCATTTCGTCAACAGCAACAGCGTCACCCGGTTTCTTGAACCAAGTTGCGATAGTGGCTTCGGTCACGCTTTCGCCCAGTGTCGGGACGCGTACTTCGGTCGTCATATTGAGTTACCCTTCAATGGTCAGCGCGGCGTCGACCAGCGCTTGTTGTTGTGTTTTGTGTTGGCTCGCCAGACCGGTTGCCGGCGACGCAGATGCGGCACGGCCTACATAAGTCGGACGGGTGTGTTTTGCTTTGATGCGACCCAGAACCCATTCGATGTTTGGTTCGACAAAGGACCAAGCGCCTTGGTTCTTTGGTTCTTCCTGACACCAAACCACTTCGGCACCTTTAAAGCGTTCCAGTTCTTTCACCGCGGAAATCGCAGGGAATGGGTAGAACTGTTCCAGACGCAGGAGGTAGACATCGTCGATGCCGCGGGCATCACGCTCTTCCAGCAGGTCGTAATAGACTTTCCCGGAACACATGACGACGCGTTTGATCTTGTCATCCGCCACCAATTTGGTGTCGCTGTTACCGTGTTGTGCGTCATCCCATAGAACACGGTGGAAGCTGGATCCAGTCTGGAATTCCTCGGCTTTGGAGACGGCCAGCTTGTGGCGCAGCAAAGACTTCGGTGTCATCAAAATGAGCGGCTTACGGAAGCTGCGGTGCAGCTGGCGCCGCAGGATGTGGAAGTAGTTCGCAGGGGTCGTACAGTTCGCAACGATCCAGTTGTCACCGCCACACATCTGCAAGAAACGTTCCAGACGCGCAGAGGAGTGCTCTGGGCCTTGGCCTTCGAAACCGTGTGGCAGCAGAACGGTCAGACCGGACATACGCAGCCATTTGCTTTCGCCAGAGCTGATGAACTGATCAAACATGATTTGCGCGCCGTTGGCGAAGTCGCCGAACTGAGCTTCCCATAGGGTCAACGCGTTTGGTTCTGCCAGTGAGTAGCCATATTCAAAGCCCAACACCGCATATTCAGACAGGGCAGAGTCGATCACTTCGTACTGTGCCTGACCCGGACGGATGTTGTTCAGCGGATAATAGCGTTTTTCAGTGTCTTGGTTCACAACACCAGAATGGCGTTGAGAGAACGTGCCGCGTGTCGCGTCCTGACCTGACAAGCGGACTGGGTAGCCTTCGGTCAGCAAAGAGCCAAACGCCAAGGCTTCGCCGGTTGCCCAGTCAATGCCTTCACCACTTTCCAGCGCTTTCTGACGGTTGCCTAGGAAGCGACCGATGGTTTTGTGCAACGGATAGTCTTCCGGCACAGACGTCAGCGCACCAGCGACCTGATCGTAGGTCTCTTTTTTGATGGCGGTTTCACCGCGCTGGTACTCTTCTTTGTTTTTGTCCAGATGAGACCACTTTCCGTCCAACCAGTCAGCCTTGTTTGGCTTGAACTCTTTGCCAGCTTCGAATTCTTCGTTCATGCGGGCCTGGAATGCGGCCTTCATGTCTTCGATTTCGCCTTCTGGGATCAGACCGTCTTTGACCAGACGTTCAGTGTACAAAGATAGGGTCGTCTTGTGACCTTTGATCTTTTTGTACATCACCGGGTTGGTGAACATCGGCTCATCGCCTTCGTTGTGACCAAAGCGGCGATAGCAGAAGATATCAAGAACGACATCTTTCTGGAATTTCTGACGGAATTCAGTCGCGACTTTAGCCGCGTGTACAACCGCCTCTGGGTCATCACCGTTCACGTGGAAGATCGGCGCCTCGACAACCAAAGCGTTGTCGGTTGGATACGGGGAAGAGCGAGAGAAGTGCGGCGCTGTGGTGAAACCAATTTGGTTGTTCACAACGATATGCATGGTCCCGCCGGTTTTGTGACCGCGCAGACCAGAGAGCGCAAAGCATTCAGCCACAACACCTTGACCCGCAAAGGCCGCGTCACCGTGCAGAAGGATTGGCATCACAGATGTGCGCTCGTCGTCATTTAGCTGGTCTTGCTTGGCGCGTACTTTACCCAGAACAACCGGGTTTACGGCTTCAAGGTGGGACGGGTTCGCGGTGAGCGACAGGTGGACATTGTTGCCGTCAAACTCGCGGTCCGAAGAGGCGCCGAGGTGGTATTTCACGTCGCCAGACCCATCAACGTCCTCAGGTTTGTAAGACCCACCTTGGAATTCGTTGAAAATCGCGCGGTATGGTTTGGCCATCACGTTGGCGAGAATGTTCAAACGACCGCGGTGCGGCATGCCGACCACGATGTCTTTTACACCAAGTGCACCACCGCGTTTGATGATCTGCTCCATCGCGGGGATCAGAGATTCACCGCCGTCCAGCCCAAAACGTTTGGTACCCATATATTTAACGTGCAGGAATTTTTCAAAACCCTCTGCCTCAACCATTTTGTTGAGGATTGCCTTACGGCCTTCACGGGTGAATTTGATTTCCTTGTCAAATCCTTCGATGCGCTCTTTCAGCCAGCTCGCTTCTTCTGGATTGGAAATATGCATGTATTGCAGCGCGAAAGTGCCACAGTAAGTGCGGCGGACGATCTCGACGATCTGGCGCATGGTAGCGATCTGCAGGCCCAGCACGTTGTCGATAAAGATCGGGCGATCCATGTCTGCGCCTGCAAACCCGTAGGATGCAGGGTCGAGTTCCGGATGTGGTGTTGCATCACGCATGCCCAGCGGATCAAGATCCGCCACAAGGTGGCCACGGATACGGTAAGCCCGGATCAACATCAGCGCACGGATTGAATCCAAAACGGCCTGTTTGACCGCTTCATCAGAGACCTCAACGCCTTTTTCGGCGGCTTTCTCTTTGATCTTTTTGCCAGCGGCTTTCGCCTCGACCGGGGCTGGCCATTCGCCTGTCAGCGCGCCTGTCAGCTCGTCATCTGGAACAGGTGGCCAGTCAGAGCGCGCCCAACTTGGACCGCTTGCTTCTGCTTTGACATCAAGCTCCGCGTCGCCAAGCTGACGGAAAAACTCCTGCCAGGCGGCGTCCACCGCATTCGGATCATTCGCGTACCGAGCATACATTTGCTCAAGGTATTCTGCGTTGTGACCCTGCATAAAACTGGATGCATGGAAAATATCGTTAGAGGATTGGTCGGTCATGGAGGAGACTCCCGAGCCACTGGGTTTCGTTGTTACGTCCAGCTTACTGCTGGATCTAGAGAGGTAGGCCCGGAATAGAGCCTACCTCCAATTCAAACGCGATTATCCGATCGCTTTCAAGACCGCTTCGCCGAGGCCCGCCGGGCTGTCAGCTACAACGATGCCCGCAGACTTCATTGCTTCGATCTTGTCTTCGGCGCCGCCTTTACCGCCAGCTACAATCGCGCCAGCGTGGCCCATGCGGCGGCCCGGAGGTGCCGTACGACCAGCAATAAAGCCAGCAGTTGGTTTCCAACGGCCTTTCTTCTTTTGCTCTTTCAGGAATTCAGCTGCTTCTTCTTCTGCAGAACCGCCGATTTCACCGATCATGATGATGGACTGAGTCTCATCGTCGTCCAAGAACATGTCCAGCACGTCGATGTGCTCTGTGCCTTTGATCGGGTCGCCGCCGATGCCCACAGCAGTGGACTGGCCAAGGCCGATGTCCGCAGTTTGCTTCACTGCTTCATATGTCAGTGTGCCGGAACGGGACACAACACCCACAGAGCCACGCTTGTGGATGTGGCCCGGCATGATGCCGATCTTGCAGGCGTCAGGTGTGATAACACCCGGGCAGTTCGGGCCGATCAAACGGCTGGAAGAGCTTTCCAGCGCACGTTTCACACGCATCATGTCCAGCACAGGAATGCCTTCAGTGATACAGATGATCAGTTCCATTTCCGCATCGATGGCTTCCAGAATGGAATCCGCCGCGAAGGGAGGAGGCACATAGATCACAGAAGCATTTGCTTCAGTCACGTGTTTCGCTTCGTGTACAGAGTTGAACACTGGCAGACCAAGGTGCTCAGAGCCGCCTTTGCCTGGTGTCACGCCGCCCACCATTTTGGTGCCATAAGCGATTGCTTGTTCAGAGTGGAAGGTACCCTGAGAGCCGGTTAGGCCCTGACAGATAACTTTGGTGTTTTCGTCAACGAGAATGGCCATCTTATTATCCTTTCACCGCTTTAACGATCTTCTCAGCGCCATCGGACAAGTTGTCTGCCGCGATCACGTCAACATCGGAGTTGTTGATGATGTCTTTGCCGGCTTCCACATTGGTGCCTTCAAGACGCACAACCAGCGGAACCTGCAGACCAACTTCTTTTACAGCAGCTACGACGCCCTCTGCGATCACGTCGCAGCGCATGATGCCGCCGAAGATGTTGACCAAGATGCCTTTAACGTTTGGATCAGAAGTGATGATCTTAAACGCTTCGGTCACTTTCTCTTTGGTAGCGCCGCCGCCAACATCAAGGAAGTTTGCAGGCTCAGCACCATAAAGTTTGATGATGTCCATTGTAGCCATCGCCAGACCAGCGCCGTTCACCATACAACCGATTTCACCGTCCAGAGCGATGTAGTTCAGGTCGTACTTGGACGCCTCGAGCTCTTTGGAGTCTTCTTCAGTTTCGTCGCGCAGCTCTGCAACATCCGCGTGGCGGTAGATTGCATTGCCGTCAAAGCTGACTTTAGCGTCTAGAACTTTCAGGTCACCCGCGTCAGACACGATCAGCGGGTTGATTTCCAGCATCTCCATGTCTTTTTCGTTGAAGGCGGTATAAAGCTGGCCCATCAGTTTTACGCACTGCTTAACCTGTGCGCCTTTGAGGCCCAAAGAGAACGCGATGCGACGACCGTGATATGGCTGGTAGCCTGTTGCTGGATCAACAGAGAAAGACAGGATCTTTTCAGGGGTCGCCGCCGCAACCTCTTCGATGTCCATGCCGCCCTCAGTGGAGCACACGAAAGACACACGAGATGTTTGACGGTCCACCAGCAGAGCCAGGTAAAGTTCAGTCTCAATGCCGGAACCCGCTTCGATGTAGATGCGGTTCACTTGTTTGCCGACTGGACCGGTCTGGTGTGTCACCAGCGTGCGGCCAAGCATTTTCTTGGCTTCTTCTGCCGCTTCTTCAACAGATTTGGTCAGGCGGACACCGCCTTTTTCGCCAGCATCTGCTTCTTTGAAAGAGCCTTTGCCGCGGCCGCCTGCGTGGATCTGAGCTTTGACAACCCAAAGAGGTCCGTCCAGCTCGCCCGCTGCGGTTTTGGCATCCTCGGCCCTCAGAACAACGCGTCCTTCGGAAACCGGGGCACCGTAAGAGCGAAGCAGAGCCTTCGCCTGGTATTCATGGATGTTCATGAAACTGTCCCATATTGCTGCAGTTGGAACAGGTATAGCCTTATAAATTTGGTGTAACTAAGTTGTTTTTGGAAAAATAAGCGAAAAACCGACATTTGTGATCACAGTCAAAAAATGTGTGATCACAAATTAATTTTTGAGACTGCAATTTGCGATTCGAGAGCGGCTAAATTCAATAGTTCTGTTCATTCCTTTGCAGAGAATACGGGTTTGAACTCTGGGTAACGGTCCAAAATCTCTGCGTCAAAAGCGTCCGGACCGGGTAAATTAAAATCAGGCAGGAGCTTTTGAACTTCAGGCAAAGGATCAAATTCATCCGCATCCAAAAGCCCAAAACCATTCAAACGTTTCATGTCCAATTCAGAAAACGCACGTAAAGCATCGTGGAATTCCATTGCTGAATCGCGGGAATCTGCAAAGTTCAGCAGATCTGAAATTTGCTCGCGTCGATGGTCCGAGACCAAACGCCCTAAATCTTCTGGTGAAACTTTAGCGTAGCGCAGCAGTTTGATCACCCAGTGCAAAGGCGTCAGCCCATCAAAGTGCAGCAACCGGGACGTTGTGCTCAGATAGCGTTCTGACCGGTATTGCCTTTTCGCTTGCCCTCGAAAGGACCAATGCAGGCCAAACACAAAATCAGCCCCAACGGGCACCGCGCATTTTCCAGCAGAGTGCCCCAATAGGCCTTGCACGAAATACTTTTCCGCACCGCCAAAAATTCGGCCATCAAAACGATGACGTCCCTTAGTTGATGCTTTCAATGGGCCCTGAAATAAAGTCTGAACTGGCTCGCCTTCTCTATAAAAGCGTTCCCAGGTGGGCAGATGTAATTCGCAATCAAGCTCTCGTACAAACGGCAGTTCGTCAACTAGTGGCCGGTCTTGATAAAGGAATTCGTCAGCATCCAGACTAAAGATCCAGTCGGCATTGCTGAGCGAAAGCGCATGATTGGCATTCAATGACTGGCGCCGCATTTGCAGTGCAGGGCGGCCTTCAACACCGTTTAAATCGCTCCAATGTTTTTCATCGCAGCAGGTAACACGCGCACCGGGGATACTTTTCAAAGCTTCTTGGGCAGGATCATCAGCGCGATCTAAGTAGACATGAACGTGCTGTGCGCCTGTTGCCAAGTGATAAGCGACATTCGCGACGATCAGCGCTTCTGGTTCATCTGCAGTAAGGACAATATCCCAAGTCATAAATGCCTACCAAAAAAGCTAATGAAATTGGCTTGATCCTGTCTGAAACCCTTTATGGACGCAACAGGCCTCTTTTGACGTTTTTTCTACGTGCAATGGTTTGTAGTGCACAAAAAAACCAAGCCACGCAATCAAGCGTGGCTTGGTCAAAAACTTGGTCGCAAAGAGTGCGCTTGGCTTATGCCAAAGAGCCGTCGATGCCTTTGCAAGCTGTAACCAGACCCTTAACCGCGTTCACAGAAGCGTCGAACATTTCCTGCTCTTCTTTGTTGAGTTTGATGTCAACGATACGCTCAACGCCGTCTTTCCCGATCACAGTTGGAACACCAACATACATGCCGTCCAGACCCAATGCGCCATCAACGTATGCTGCACATGGCAGAACGCGCTTCTGGTCTTTCAGGTAGGCTTCCGCCATTTCGATCGCCGAAGTTGCAGGTGCGTAATATGCAGAGCCAGTTTTCAGCAGGCCAACGATTTCCGCGCCGCCATCACGAGTACGCTGAACGATGCCGTCCAGTTTCTCTTGTGTGGTCCAGCCCATCTCAACCAGATCTGGCAAAGGGATACCCGCGACTGTGGAGTAACGTACGGAAGGCACCATAGTGTCGCCGTGGCCGCCCAGAACGAATGCAGTTACGTCACGCATAGACACGTTGAACTCTTCTGCCAAGAAGTGACGGAAGCGTGCAGAATCCAGAACACCTGCCATGCCGCAAACTTTATTGTGTGGCAGACCAGAGAATTCACGCAGAGCCCAAACCATCGCGTCCAGCGGGTTGGTGATGCAGATCACGAACGCGTCTGGCGCGTTGTCGCGGATGCCTTCGCCAACAGATTTCATAACTTTCAAGTTGATGCCCAGCAGGTCGTCACGGGACATGCCCGGCTTACGAGGAACACCTGCAGTTACGATCACAACGTCTGCGCCAGCGATGTCAGCGTAGTCGGTTGTGCCGGACATGCCAGCGTCAAAACCTTCGGCAGGACCGGATTGGGCGATGTCCAGAGCTTTACCCTGAGGGGTGCCGTCTGCGATGTCGAAAAGAACAACGTCGCCGAGTTCTTTGATTGCTGCTAGGTGTGCAAGGGTGCCACCGATCTGGCCTGCGCCGATAAGGGCGATCTTTGGACGTGCCATTGGGAAGTCTCCAATCCGGTTGAAATTTGGCACTGTGGGTAAGGCTAAAGGCCGTTCGGCGCAAGCACTTTGGCGCGCCGCATCTTGTCGCAAAGCCATTGAGGCAAGGAACGATTTCGGTTTATGTACGCTATTGTATACACTTTAGCGCTAACAGGTTATCGCCTTATGGATCTTCAATTTTATGCAATTGCAGCATTTGCTGTGACCTTTGCTGGGTTCTCCAAGGGGGGATTTGGGGGTGGGCCTGCTTTTGCATCTTCGGCGATTCTTGCATTGGTGACCACGCCAGCGCAGGCCATTGGCCTAATGTTGCCACTGTTGATGCTCATGGATATTGGAGCCGTGCGCCCATTCTGGAATAAATGGGATTGGGCACGTGCCCGGATCATGGTGATTGGAGCGGTCCCTGGAATTTTACTGGGTGCTATTTTTTATCGCGTGACAGATGACAACATGCTGCGCCTGTTGATTGGCTTGGTCGCGCTGGCGTTTGTTGCGTGGCAACTCTGGCCGAAATCACAGCTGAAGGAAGCAAACTTCTCGCAAACAACGGGGATGATCGCTGGGCTAACTGCAGGCTTTACCAGTTTTGTCAGTCATGCTGGGGGACCACCTGCGGCCATGTATTTGCTTTCTCAGCGGCTGGATAAGACGACATATCATGCCACAATGACTCTGGTTTTTTGGGTTGTGAATGCAGCGAAGGTTGTCCCCTACGCCTTCCTTGGAATCTTTACGGTAGAGACCTTTTATGTCGATTTAATCCTTGCACCCTTTGCTCTCATCGGCGTTTGGATTGGTGTGAAAGCGCATCCTATAGTGCCAGAAACACTCTTCTTTCGTTTGACCTACGCGCTTTTGGCGATCACCGGGGCTAAACTTGTTTTTGATGCTTTGACTTAAGCTAGACTAAGCATCGCTGCCATCTAGAGCCAATGTTTCTGATAGGGTTTCAAAACTCTGGCCAGCGGCAACGAGGCAGGTCAGCCCAGCCGGAGAAGTGACCGTAATGGTCCAAGATCCACTTTCGGTGCTGGCATAGACCTCAACCAATGAATTGTCCCCGCCGATTCCGACGGATTGCCGCGTTTCTCCGTAGCCTGCGGCCAACCGTTCCACCACGGTGTCGCGAGGTGCACAATGTCGCTGGTTTTGTGCCGAAACTGGTGTGGCGATAACAGCCAAGATTACGGCCCAACCAAACGCGGTGCGTAGTCTCTTCATGTCCGGTCCTTTCCGATATTCTCCAAGACCGATTCTGCTGCGCAGAGGGGATTCCGGCCTCTCAATCTGTAATAATCATGCGGCGAAAACCTAGAATACTCGGTTAACACAGCGCGCTATGGCCTTGCGGACAACGGTATACCAAGTGACGCGCGGTTCTTTCTGCGGTGCGGCAAAAACCCCCTTGAATTCTTTTTGAAATAAATGTCAGTAATGCGCGCAACTTTATTGCGGAGTGAGTTCATGAGCCAACGTGCCCGTCCATACCGTTCTGTTCTATATATCCCAGCGTCAAAAACGCGGGCACTGGAAAAGGCGACAACCCTGCCGATCGATGCGATCATCTTTGATCTCGAAGACGCAGTTGCGCCTGCAGAAAAAGTGAATGCGCGCGGTATTTTGGCCGAAGCGCTCGAAAAGCGAGACTACGGCAAACGTATGCGGATCGTTCGTATTAACGATCTCAGCACCGAATGGGGTCCTGCGGATGCCGAAGCCGTCAAGTCCATGAGCTGCGACGCGGTGCTATTGCCAAAGGTTGAAAGCGCGGCCGAAGTGCAGGCCTTAGCTGATGTCACCGGTGATTTGCCGATTTGGGCCATGATGGAAACGCCGCGCGGTATGCTGAAAGCCCATGAGATTGCGGAACATCCGATGTTGTATGGCATGGTGATGGGAACCAATGACCTCGCGAAAGAGCTGCAAACGCGGTTCCGCCCAGATCGTCTGCCATTGCAGACCGGCCTTGGCCTTTGTGTCATGGCAGCAAAAGCCGAAGATGTTGTGATCGTCGATGGGGTCTATAACGCCTTCAAAGACGCAGAAGGTTTGAAAGTAGAATGTGAGCAGGGCCGTGATATGGGTTTTGATGGCAAAACGTTGATCCATCCAGCTCAGGTCGATGTTGCAAACGACGCCTTCGCACCTTCTGAGGCCGAAGTTGATCTAGCGCGGCGTCAGATCGAAGCTTTTGCTCAGGCCGAGAAAGACGGCTCTGGTGTCGCAGTTGTCGATGGGAAAATCGTCGAAAACCTACATATTGTGACCGCGAAAGAGATCCTTGCAAAAGCAGATGCAATTGCAGAAATCTCAGGATAGAAGTTAAAGGAATTTACATTTCTATCTGGAGACACAGCGATGACAATGCTCTTAGCGGGTTTAACCATTTGGTACGCGGCCCATTTGTTTCAAAGGGTAATGCCGGGTGTGCGTGCGAGAATGGGCGACAAGGGAAAGGGCGTGATTGCACTTCTCATCCTTGTTTCAGTGGCACTGATGGTTTTGGGCTATCGAGCAGCCCCATATGAACACCTTTGGGATCGTCCGGCATGGGGCACTATTGTGAACAACCTCATGATGATCTTGGCGCTATACTTCACGAGCCCAGGCCCAAAGAAGGGCGCTCTCTTCTATGGCCTACGCCACCCTATGCTCATGGGTGTCGCGATTTGGGCGATAGCGCATATCATCGTGAATGGTGATTTTGCTTCAGCTATATTGTTCGGTGGCCTTTGGCTTTGGACATTGGTTGAGATCCGCGTCATCAACCGCTCGGAACCTGAATGGACCCCGAACCCTAAGGGTGACATCAAAAAAGACGCGATGTTTTTTGGCATTTCGATCCTGCTTGTTGGCTTGATTGGGTCTTTGCACATGCTATTCGGCCTATCGCCCTTTGGAGGATGACCAAATGAAACTGTATCGACTGCTTACTGAAGATGACACATCCGCCTTCTGCCATAAGGTGACCGAGGCCCTGAACAAGGGCTGGGAGCTGCATGGCAATCCTACCATGACCTTTGACTCTGCCCGCGGTGTGACTCGCTGCGCGCAGGCGGTCGTGAAAGAGGTGGAAGGCACTTACACCCCAGAGACCAAATTAGGAGCTCACTAAAATGGCAAAGACCAACGCGGGCCGTTTCTTTGAAGACTATAAAGTAGGCGACGTGATCAAACACGCCGTTCCACGCACCATATCCGGTGGTGAACGCGCGATGTATCACGCGCTCTATCCTGCGCGGCATGCGCTATATTCTTCGGATGAATTCGCGCGCGCGTCAGGTCTGCCCAAAGCGCCGCTGGATGATCTGGCGGCGTTTCACATTGTGTTTGGCAAGACCGTGCCCGATGTGTCTTTGAATGCGGTTGCCAACCTTGGCTATGCCGAAGGGCGCTGGCTGATGCCTGTCTATGAAGGCGACACGCTGCGTTCAGAATCCGAAGTCATCGGGGTCAAGCAGAACTCCAATGGAAAATCTGGTGTCGTCTATGTGCGCACGCGCGGTTTGAATCAGAATGACGACGTGGTCATGGAATATGTCCGCTGGGTTATGGTGCGCAAATGCAATTTGGAAGCACCAGCACCAGAAACGGTGATCCCTGATTTGAACAAAGTGATCCCTGTGGATCAATTGGTGATCCCGGAGGGTTTGGACTTCTCGGAATATGACTATGATTTAGCGGGCGAGCTACATCGCTTGGGCGACTATGAAATTGGCGAAACCATCGATCACGTGGATGGTGTGACCATTGAAGAGGCCGAGCATATGATCGCAACGCGCCTGTGGCAGAACACTGCCAAAGTGCATTTTGACAATACAGCCCGTCCGGATGGCACACGTCTGATCTATGGCGGCCATGTTATTTCCATGGCGCGGACATTGTCCTTTAACGGTTTGGCTAATGCGCAGATGATCGTCGGTCTGAACGGAGGGGTGCATGCGAACCCATGTTTGGCAGGCACAACAGTTCGGGCATGGACTGAAGTCTTGGATAAGGCCGAAACCTCAGCTCCGGGTGTGGGAGCCATCCGCCTTCGTCTTGTTGCCACCAAAGGTGGCGAACCATTTGAGCTAAAGGGCGAGGATGGCAAATATCTGCCGGACGTCCTGCTCGATCTGGATTATTGGGCGCTGATGCCTGTTTAATCAGGTCATTATTAAAGGAAGCGAAGGTGTTCTCATTCAGAAACGCGGAGCTTCCTTGAGGTTGCATCCAATTGAATACAATTTCCGCAAGAGTGTGATCACAGAAAATATTGCTGTGATCACAAATGCGCATAATGATTGCGCAAACGTCGCGAACTTTGTAAAAATCACCGTATTTTAGGGCTCTGAACCGTGACAGAGCCGGAAAATTCTGTACTAAGAGGCGCAAGGAACCTGAAAGGACTCAGTATGGCAGACGTGAACCGGGGCAATCGCCCGCTTTCGCCCCACCTAACAATATACCGTCCTCAAATGACATCCATGTCTTCGATCATGGTCCGCATCACAGGCATCGCGACATTTGGTCTGGCGATCCTTGCGGTTTGGTGGCTCATCGCAGCAGCAACATCCGAAAGCTCATTTGCAGTCATCGACGGCCTGCTGCGCAGCTTCATTGGCGATCTGCTGATGTTTGGCGCGCTCTGGGCGCTTTACTACCACATGCTGGGTCGCTTGCGTCACGTCATCTGGGACTTTGGCTATCACTTGGACGTTGAAACCTCTGAAAAGATGGGCCTCGGCATGTTTGTCGGCGCAACCGTCCTCGCGGTGATCACCGCGATCATTCTGTAAGGAGCGCTGACATGAGATACCTTACCGACCGCAAACGCGCCGAAGGCAATGGATCTGGCCGTCAAGGCACCATGCACCATTGGCAAATGCTGGTCAGCTCCATCCTGATGGTTGTTGTTGTTCCAGTGTTCATTTTCACTTTTGGTACTGGCTTTGGCGGCTCTTACGAAGAGGTTCTGGCCTTCTTTGCCCGCCCATGCCCCGCCATCGCGACAGGTCTGACCATGACCGTCATTATCTTGCACGTCATGCGCGAAGCTCATGAGGCCATCGAAGACTACATGCACGGCATCGCCGAGCGTCTGGCAATCATCGCCACAACCGCTTTGGCTTACACATTGATCGCAACCGCGGTCTTCGCCCTGATCAAGCTCGCGCTTTAATCCGCACGCCAAGGAACAAATGCAATGACAGCAGCATATGAATATGAAACCCACGACTATGACGTGGTTGTTGTTGGCGCCGGTGGCGCTGGCTTGCGGGCGACTTTGGGCATGGCCGAGCAGGGCCTGCGCACCGCTTGTATCTCTAAGGTATTCCCAACCCGTTCGCACACAGTCGCGGCGCAAGGTGGTATCGCCGCGTCCCTGTCCAACATGGGCCCGGACAACTGGCAGTGGCACATGTATGACACTGTGAAAGGCTCCGACTGGCTGGGTGACACCGATGCGATGGAATATCTCGCACGCGAAGCCCCAAAGGCGGTTTATGAGCTTGAGCACTACGGTGTGCCATTCTCGAGGACCGAAGAAGGTAAGATCTACCAACGTCCATTTGGCGGCCACACAACAGAATTTGGCGAAGGCCCAGCGGTTCAACGGACCTGCGCGGCAGCTGACCGGACCGGTCACGCGATCCTGCACACGCTTTATGGCCAGTCTCTGAAAAACAACGCGGAATTCTACATCGAGTATTTCGCGATTGATCTGATCATGTCCGAAGAGGGCGAGTGTCAGGGCGTCGTTTGCTGGAAGCTCGACGACGGCACCATGCACGTCTTCAACGCGAAGATGGTTGTTCTGGCGACCGGTGGCTACGGCCGTGCTTATTTCTCTGCGACCTCTGCGCACACTTGTACTGGTGATGGTGGCGGTATGGTGGCTCGTGCGGGTCTGCCTCTGCAGGATATGGAATTCGTTCAGTTCCACCCAACTGGCATTTATGGCTCCGGCTGTTTGATTACGGAAGGTGCACGTGGTGAAGGTGGTTATCTGACCAACTCTGAAGGTGAGCGTTTCATGGAACGTTATGCGCCTCAGTACAAAGACCTGGCGCCGCGCGACTATGTTTCCCGGTCAATGACCATGGAAATCCGTGAAGGTCGTGGAGTGGGTGCGGATGGGGATCACATCTTCCTCAACTTGAACCACCTTCCTTCTGAGGCTTTGGCCGAACGCCTGCCTGGTATCTCTGAATCTGCGAAAATCTTTGCCGGTGTTGATGTAACCAAGGAACCGATCCCGGTTCTTCCGACGGTACACTACAACATGGGCGGTATCCCAACGAACTATTGGGGTGAGGTTCTGAACCCTAGCAAAGACGATCCAACTGCAGTTGTGCCCGGTCTGATGGCTGTGGGTGAAGCTGGCTGTGCCTCTGTTCACGGTGCGAACCGTCTGGGATCTAACTCTCTGATTGACCTCGTGGTCTTTGGCCGTGCCTCCGCGATCCGCGCAGGCAAAGTGGTTGACGCGGAAGCGGCAAACCCAACGCTGAACCAAGCATCTGTAGATGCTGCTTTTGATCGCTTTGACGGTCTGCGCAATGCCAAAGGTAATGTTGCAACCGCTGAACTTCGTCTTGAAATGCAGAAGACCATGCAGTCTGACGCGGCTGTCTTCCGGACAGATAAGACGCTGAAAGAAGGCGTCACCAAGATGACCGACATTGCGGCGAAAATGGATGACCTGAAAGTCACCGATCGCTCGCTGGTGTGGAACTCTGACCTCATGGAAACGCTGGAACTGGCGAACCTGATGCCAAACGCTTTGGCGACCATCCACGGTGCCGAAGCGCGCAAGGAATCTCGAGGTGCGCATGCCCATGAGGACTATGCAGATCGTGACGATGCAAACTGGCGGGTTCACACCGTCAGCCGCGTTGATGGCAATAAGGTTGATCTGACATACCGTCCGGTGATCACCGATCCTCTGACAACTGAGGATGAAGGTGGCATCAGCCTGAAGAAGATCGCGCCTAAGGCACGGACCTTCTAAAGCAAGATGAGCGAAGCGGCGCAAAAAACCCTCGTAGATGCTCTCGGCTTTCAGCCGGGGGTGACTCTGCGTACCTATGGGATGCGCCGCTCTGGTAATCACGCGATCATCAATTGGCTTCTGCGCAACGCTGCCGATGGCTCGGTGTTCTTTAACAATTGCGTTGTAGGTCGTCCTGCACGCCGCACTTGGCGTTCACTCGAAGTGAACAACAAATGGGTGAACGTTGAAGAAGGTTCGCCAATCACACCTCTGACAAGTGTGGCTGGAGATGGTGCGTTGGTTGTGGTGTCTTACGAAGATTTCTCGCCAGATCCAGAAGAAGGATTTGGCGGCATCACGCGTGACCTAGATACCGAAAACGTCACTCATGAGGTTTTGCTGTATCGCAACTTCATGAACTGGGCGGCGTCGTTATTGCGGAAACTTCAATCCAACGAAGCTTATGACACACTGGTGTGCTTGCGCATTATGATGTCGTCTTTGGATAAGTATCGCGAGATGCTGGAGCTTGTCGCCAACGCCAAGGCAATAGGGGCTGTTCCGGTGAACTATGATCGCTGGATTGCGCGTCCGCTTTATCGCGAAAGGGTGCTACAGGCCCTTGGCCTGCCACTAAAAGACAATTCTTTGGGGAAGGTTCAGCGCTATGGCGGTGGGTCCTCCTTCCAAAAAGATGCTGTGCGCGCTGAAGAGTTGAATGCGGATCAGCGTTGGCTTGAAATGGCCAATGACGGATCATTCCAGATCATTCTACTGGCGGCGAGCCAAGACGAGGCATTGCTGGCGCTTCTGCGTCAGCTGATGCCGAAAGATGCAGACCTGCTGGCCAACTATGTCGAGCAGGCTCAATTCCCCTATATCGTTCAAGCGGGGGAGTCATGATCCGATTGAACACATCAAAATTTGCCGGCACTGCCGGTGCCCTAATCACCCCGCGCGCGGCTTGCGCGCCAGGCAACTAAGGAGACGACGAGATGGTCGAATTTGTGCTCCCAAAGAACTCCCGTATTACAACGGGGAAAACTTGGCCCAAGCCAGATGGTGCGAAAAATCTGCGTAAATTCCAGATTTACCGCTGGAACCCAGATGATGGTAAAAATCCATCTGTGGACACGTATTTTGTCGATATGGACAATTGCGGCCCAATGATTTTGGACGCGCTGATCAAGATTAAAAACGAGATTGATCCGACGCTGACGTTCCGTCGTTCATGCCGCGAAGGTATTTGCGGTTCCTGCGCGATGAACATTGGTGGCATCAACACGCTGGCCTGTATCTACGGCATTGACGAAGTCAAAGGCGCTGTCAAAGTCTACCCACTGCCGCACATGCCGGTTGTAAAAGACTTGATCCCAGACCTGACGCATTTCTATGCACAGCATGCTTCGATCATGCCGTGGCTGGAAACCAAGACAAACCGCCCTGCGAAAGAGTGGAAGCAATCCATTGAGGATCGAAAGAAACTTGATGGTCTCTATGAGTGCGTGATGTGTGCTTCATGCTCCACCTCTTGCCCATCTTACTGGTGGAATGGCGATCGGTACCTTGGGCCAGCAGCGCTGCTGCACGCCTACCGCTGGATCATTGACAGCCGTGATGAAGCGACTGGCGAGCGTTTGGACGAGTTGGAAGACCCGTTCAAGCTATATCGCTGCCACACGATCATGAACTGCGCAAAAACCTGCCCTAAAGGTTTGAACCCTGCAGAGGCTATTGCGAATATCAAGAAGATGATGGTGGACCGCGCGGTCTAACGTTGGTTCTGAGTATTTTATGAATAGTGAAAAGGGGCGGTTTCCGTCCCTTTTTGTTTGAGAGGTCACGGATGCATTTGCTGGTCGGTTTGGTTGTCGCCTTTGTATTGATCGCTTTGCTGAGCAATCGCAGAACCCGGCGTTGCCGTTGGCGCATGGATCGGTCTCGCAATCAAGGCGATCTGACCCATTTCCAATGCATGTCCTGTGGAGCGACGGCTTACACCAAAGATGAAAAGCCACCGCTGTTTTGTGACAAATCCTAGAGCTCAAAGATGTCATACATCGACGTTTTTGGCCGTTTCTTTCCTGTTAAACTTGTCATGAAACCGGGGCGAGAGTTTTCGTAATGGTCAAGAGTTTCAAACCCTAGAGCTTCAATGGCACCATGGCGCGGGTAGCGTTCATGTAAATCGCTCATCGTTCGTTTGGATATACGTCGATGGCCCGCTCCAAAAAGATCGCAGACGGCACCACGCGATAGTAAATACGCTTCCGCGCCGTGCAATTTGCGCTTCACATGCATGTTCAGATGCAGGGCGATGGCTTCACCAATTTGGTCTGCGATCCGATGGGAATGACCGCATGTCTGAATGAAGTTGCGAACCCGTTCGCCACCGCTGATGGCAAAGCAGCATTGATCTGTGCTCTGCTGGTGGCTGTCTGTTAATGCAATGTCATGCAGGATCGATGCTGCAAACAACATTTCTGCATCATGGGTGATGCCGTCATTTTCAGCGATCAAGCGGCCCATAAAATAGGTGCGCCAGCTGTGAAATAGCAGGGGTGTTTCATGGGTTTCCATCGCATGATCCAAAGCATCCTTGGTCAATCCAGTTTGTTTTGGCATCAATGCATCTAGCGAAACATCATTTGGGCGCAGCCAGCCGAGTTTGGCGCGTAATCCGTCGATTGCTTCACGGCTTTGCACGAAGGCCAGATTGCGAACCATTGCCATTTTTTCACGGGTGTTTAGCGCACCTTTTGTGGCTAGGCCCCATTCTAAAGAGCCCATTGCAGGATTGGTCATTATGTCCTCGATTCTTTTTGTACTATTTCGCACATTAATTGCACAGGCAATGATTATATGCGAAGCGGTACATTATGAATGAGAAGAAACCCCGCGGCCGACCTAAAAAATACGATCCCGAACAAGCCTTAGATCGCCTAACAGCTGTCTTTTGGGAAAAAGGGTTTGATGCCGCATCCTTGGATGAATTGGCGCGTGCCGCCGGTATGAATAGACCGAGCCTTTATGCGGCCTTTGGCGACAAAGAAGCGATGTTTTTGGCAACCCAAAGGCGGTTTGCAAAACAATTCTCCTCTGAAGTGCTACAAAGGCTTCAGCAAGACGGGCCAATTCTGGAAGTCATGGCCGCATCGTTGGACCATCTGATAGCGACCTACCAGACAGGCATCGGGCGTGGCTGTTATGCCTTTAGCGTAGGTGCCATGGGGGCAGCGTATAAACCCAAGTTGGCCCGAATGTTCGATGCACTGTTTCAGGACATGGAGATGCAAATTGCCCACCGTCTAGCCTCAGCCCAAAAACAGGGCGAGATCACGGCCGACACTGACGTTGAGCTTTTGGCTCGGGTTTTAACGGCTTCGATGAACGGATTGGCTGTGCGTTCACGTGCAGGGGGGGATGCGGGCGCAATGCAGGACCGCGCCGATTCTATTTTATATGCCTTAAAGCTGGCAATGATGCCTTAAGCAAAGGCCGCCTCTAGAGCGATTTCGACCATATCGCCAAAGGACTTTTCACGCTGATCACTTGGCAGAGCCTCGCCAGTGATCAGATGGTCTGACACGGTCAATACCGCCAAAGCGCGGCAGTCGTAGCGGGCGGCGAGATTATAAAGTTCAGCGGCTTCCATTTCGACGCCAAGGATACCGTGCCGCGTCATCTTCTCATTGAGGTCTGGGCGTTCGTCATAAAACACATCCGCAGAATAAATGCCGCCCACATGTGTAGGTGTGCCTTTGGCTACCGCCGCATCTGCAGCAGCCCGCAAGAGGTCATAGTCTGCGCAAGGCGCGAAGTTGATTTCTTTGAAGATGCCGCGGGAGGGCGTGGAGATGGATGTGGCTGTCATCGCAATGATCACATCCCGCACGCTGACTTTCTTTTGCATACCTCCACAGGAGCCGATCCGGATCAGGGTTTTTGCCCCAAAGTCTTTGATCAACTCGTTTACATAGATCGAAAGGCTTGGCATGCCCATTCCTGACCCGTGGATCGTGACTGGATTGCCCTTCCAGGTTCCGGTGAAACCGAGCATGCCACGGACTTCATTGACGCACTTCACGTCGTCCAAAAAGGTCTCTGCTGCCCATTTCGCGCGGTAGGGGTCGCCTGGCAATAGGACGGTTTCGGCGATGTCGCCGGGCTTTGCGCCAATATGAATTGTCATGGTGTCACCCCTGTGTTTATCTCAAGCTATTGTTGGTTAGGAAAATAGTCATGCGTCATCTTCTCCGCAATCTGATTTGCAGTGGTCTGGTTTTGGCATCCGCCCCTGTGTTTGCAGGACCAAGGGACGAAATTGCCTTGATCAAGAAGGTGTTTCAGGAAATCCAACCAAGCTCTTTGCAGCGTAATCGCGAGTATTGCGGCTACATCGGCTATGATTTGGACGGTGAACTCGTGGCTTCCAAAGCGCGCCGGGGTCGCAAATCCAGCTGTACACCGCGTGATCCACGCAACATCGATGTCATCGTTGCTTCGTATCATACCCACGGTGGCTATGAGGGGCATGATGGTTATGAGGTGCCTAGTGTTGAGGATATTGAAAGCGATGAATCCGAGGGGATTGATGGCTATGTGGCGACACCAGGCGGGCGTCTTTGGTATATCGACACAGAGGATATGGTGATTTCTCAGGTCTGTGGGGCAGGGTGCCTTATGCAGGCCGAAGGATACGAGCCCGAAGCCGATGCGGATATTCGGGATAGCTATAGCTACGACGAGCTAGTGACCTGGTACGACGACTAACGAATTTCAAAATTCATATGGGGCGCGACAGACGGTATGCGGTGTGATTGCACATCCCGTACCGAGGCTGCACCGGGACCATTCCATAGTTCTTTGACCATTTGATGCACGGTTGTCTTATCGCCCTCAAGGTGAGCAATCACAGCGCCAGAAACATCGTTACGGACCCAGCCTTTTAGGCCCAGGGCATCCGCGCGTGATTTGGTCCAGTTCCGGAATGCAACGCCCTGAACGCGGCCAGTGACGCGGGCTTCTACTGATAGTGACATGGTTCATCCTCCCAGCCCAATTCTGGCAGGGAGGATGGTTTTTGGCAAATTCACTTATTCTGCGGCGACCGGAGTCGGGTCCGCCAGCACAATGATGTCATGCATGATTGTGTTCAACTCAAAGTCTTTTGGCGTGTAAACACGGGCAACACCCATCGCCAACAAACGCTCTGCGTCTTCGTCCGGGATGATACCGCCGACAATCACTGGTGTCTCAGACAGACCTGCGTCTTGCATGCGTTGCACCAGCTCTTCGACCAGCGGGATGTGTGAGCCAGACAAAATTGAAAGACCAACCACATGGGCCTCTTCCTCTTGGGTGCGGCTCACGATTTCCTCTGGCGTCAGTCGGATGCCTTCATAGGTGATGTCCATGCCGCAGTCGCGGGCGCGGAAAGCGATTTGCTCGGCCCCATTAGAGTGACCATCCAGACCAGGCTTGCCGATCACAAACTTCAAGCGGCGGCCAAGTTTGTCGCTGACCATATCCACCGCATTGCGCAGATCTTCGAGACCTTCGGTTTTGTTGGACTGGCTGCCGGAGACACCGGTTGGGCCACGGTATTCACCATGAACCTGGCGCATCTGTGCAGCCCATTCACCTGTGGTCACACCCGCCCTTGCCGCTTTGATCGAAGCAGGCATGACATTCGCACCGGTGGCGGCTGCTTCGCGCAGCTCCGCTAGAGCTGCCTCAACAGCCGCGGAATCGCGAGACGCGCGCCATTCGTTCAGACGAGAGACCTGTTCCTGCTCAACAGCAGGATCAACAACCATGATGCCGCCATCGCCGGTCATCAGCGGGGAAACCTCGCCTTGCTGCCATTTGTTCACGCCCACCACGACCACTTCACCGGCTTCGATGCGGTTCAGGCGGTCTGCGTTGGATTCAACCAGGCGGCCTTTCATATAGTCGATCGCGCCGATCGCACCGTTCATGGACTCCAAGTTCGCCAGTTCATGACGTGCGCCTTCTTTGAGCTCTGCAACTTTGCGATCCACCGCAGGGTTGCCATCAAAGAGGTCGTCGTATTCCAGCAGGTCAGTCTCATACGCCATGATCTGCTGCATGCGCATGGACCATTGCTGATCCCAAGGACGTGGCAAGCCAAGCGCTTCGTTCCAAGCGGGCAATTGCACAGCGCGCGCGCGCGCGTTTTTGGATAGGGTTACGGCCAGCATCTCGATCAGGATGCGATAGACATTGTTTTCGGGTTGTTGCTCGGTCAAGCCAAGGGAGTTTACCTGCACACCGTAACGGAAGCGGCGGAACTTCGGGTTCTCAACTCCGTAGCGTTCCTGCAGGATTTCATCCCACAGTTCCACAAAAGCGCGCATTTTGCACATCTCGGTGACGAAACGAATACCCGCATTCACAAAGAAGGAGATACGACCGCAAAGCGCAGGGAAGTCTTCAGCAGGCACGCGCGGTTTCAGCTCATCCAGAACCGCAATCGCAGTTGCCAAGGCAAAAGACAGCTCTTGTTCTGGCGTAGCACCTGCTTCTTGCAGGTGGTAAGAACAGACATTCATCGGGTTCCATTTAGGGACATTGGTGTAGCAGTATTCAGCCACATCCCCGATCATCTTCAGGCTTGGCTTTGGCGGGCAGACATATGTGCCGCGGCTCAGGTATTCTTTGATCAGGTCGTTTTGAACCGTGCCCTGCAGCTTGGTGACATCCGCACCTTGTTCTTCAGCAACAGCAATATAAAGCGATAGCAACCAAGGCGCTGTGGCATTGATGGTCATCGAAGTGTTCATCTGCTCAAGTGGGATGTCATCAAAAAGCGTGCGCATATCGCCGAGGTGACAGACAGGCACCCCAACTTTACCGACTTCACCCCGCGCCAATACATGATCGCTGTCATATCCGGTTTGGGTTGGTAGGTCGAAAGCCACAGAAAGGCCAGTCTGACCCTTCTTAAGGTTCGCGCGATAAAGCGCGTTCGAGGCCTTGGCGGTGGAGTGACCCGCGTAGGTCCGGATCAGCCAGGGGCGGTCTTTCTGCACTTGCGACATTGGCGGTCCTCTTTCGGTGGCTCGGCAATAATATTTCGTTGCTGTGTAATTACGCGGAATTTTTGGCACTTGTCAATTCGCCGCAGCGCGGCAAAAACGCAGAATTTGGGCGGATTTTCCACGATATTGGCGAGTATTTCCGTGAGAACAGGGTGCGAATGCAGGGCTCTTTGAGCATATTGATACGTCGATTTTGAGTTAAAGCACTGTTTTTGCTTATTTATTTTTTGAAGTGTGACCGTCTTCACTGAGTGACGTCACGTTTCTGCAGTTGCTGGGTTATAAAATTACCCAAGTCGCACTGAAAGTGTTGCAATGTTTCGCGCAAGAATCTATCTCTACCTCAGAAACGCGATTCTGCATCGCGGCGAAACCTTTAGCCAGGAGGCGAAAATGGCTCTGGATTCTGAAAACAGCGTACTTCAGTACGACGCACCGGAAAAAGATCTGTACGAATTGGGGGAAATGCCTCCGATGGGTTATGTCCCTAAGCAAATGTATGCATGGGCCATCCGTCGCGAGCGTCACGGCACGCCTGATGAATCCTTCAAGGTAGAAGTTGTTGATGTTCCAACTTTGGACAGTAATGAAGTTCTGGTTCTCGTGATGTCCGCGGGTGTGAACTACAATGGTGTTTGGGCGGGTCTCGGCAAGCCGATCTCGCCATTTGATGGTCACGGCGCGGATTACCACATCGCCGGTTCTGATGCCTCAGGCATCGTTTGGGCTGTTGGCGACAAGGTTAAAAACTGGAAAGTGGGCGACGAAGTTGTGATCCACTGTAACCAGGACGATGGCGACGACGAAGAATGCAACGGTGGCGACCCAATGTATTCTCCAAGCCAGCGTATCTGGGGCTACGAGACACCTGATGGGTCTTTCGCTCAGTTCACCAATGTACAAGCACAGCAGCTGCTGCGCCGTCCAACACACCAGACTTGGGAAGAAAGCGCTTGCTACACCCTGACTCTGGCGACTGCATACCGTATGCTGTTTGGCCATCCTCCACATGAGCTGAAGCCGGGCATGAACGTTCTGGTTTGGGGCGCATCTGGCGGTCTGGGAACCTATGCGATCCAGCTTATCAAAGCAGCGGGTGCAAACGCGATTGGTGTTATTTCTGACGAAAGTAAACGTGACTTCGTTATGTCGTTGGGCGCGAAAGGCGTGATCAACCGCAAGGACTTCACCTGCTGGGGTCAGCTGCCAACCGTGAACACACCTGAGTACAACACTTGGTTCAAAGAAGCGCGCCGTTTCGGCAAAGCAATCTGGGACATCACAGGTAAGGGCAACAACGTAGACATCGTTTTTGAACACCCAGGTGAGAGCACATTCCCAGTGTCTAACCTTGTTTGTAAAAAAGGTGGCATGGTTGTGATTTGTGCCGGTACCACCGGCTTCAACCTGACATTCGACGTACGTTACACTTGGATGCACCAGAAGCGTCTGCAAGGTTCGCACTTCGCGCACCTTAAGCAAGCAGCAGCGGCTAACCAGATGATGATCGAGCGTCGCATCGAGCCGTTCTTGTCTGAGACATTCACATGGGATGAAACCCCTGAAGCGCACATGAAGATGTACCGCAACGAGCACAAGCCAGGGAATATGTCGATCTTGGTGCAAGCACCGAAAACCGGTCTGCGCACGTTGCAGGAAGTGCTCGACGCGCGTTAATTCCACAACGAGTGTTATGAATATCAACCGCCAGCGTGCTTCGGCCCGCTGGCGGTTTACGTTTGAGAAACTGTTTCGCTGTTATTCACATGACAAAGGGGCTCGGCACAGGGGATCGGCGTGCGGGGTCCGTTCTCCTTTGTGCATCCAGATCATGGGCTGCGCGCCGATTGGGAAGGCTGGATGGAGACCATGAAATATGACTGGATGCTCGATGTGCTCGCTGATCTTGAAGCCTTTGCTTTAGCAAATGATATGCAGGATTTGGCCGCAGAACTTGCGGACCTTAAGCTGATAGCCGCTGCTGATATCGCTTTAAAGGAGGCAAACGAAACAGAGGCGACACGCGCGGCGCGCGGGCGCCAAAATCTACATTAGGATTTGCAGAACCAGCGCTGGTGCTTTGCATTAGGCCCCTGTAGGGTCCGCTCATGACGACGCCCGCGCTTTCCACGGCAGTGACCCTTTCCCACGATCAGGCTGAGGCCTTTGACCAGATTTCCGCCATGCTGAAGAAAGCAGGGGTCGATCTGGATGATGGCCTGTTGTTACCTCCCAAAGACAGCCAATCGGATGTGGCTGCGGTAATGGGTAAAGCGGGTTCTGGTAAAACGCTTTTGTTGGCAGAGCTGGTGAAAGCGCTTGAAAATGCGGGTGTTTCCATTGTTTCCGGTGATTACGAAGGCAAAAAAGCCTTAGATCGCCGCACCCTTGCGATCCTTGCGCCAACAAACAAAGCCGCAAGCGTTTTGCGCATGCGTGGTGTGCCGGCGACGACGATCCACCGCATTCTCTATAGCCCGGTCTATGACCCTGAATACGAGAAGATCGCAGAATGGTTGACTGAAAATGGTGAACGCCCCGAGATCGAGGGGCTCACGGACGAAGCGCTTGAGCGCGCGCATGCTTTCTATCAGCTACACAAATCAATTCCCGGCGCTTTAGCGGCCGCTGGTTTGCGCGGATCTGATTTTATCACCGGCTGGAAACGTCGCGACGATCCATTGGACATCGGTTTTATTGACGAAGGCTCCATGCTGGATGATCGCCAGTTTGACGACTTGCAAGAGATCTTTTCGACCTTGCTGGTTTTTGGCGACCCAGCGCAGTTGGCACCGGTCAATCAATCTGGGTCGATGGTTTTTGATAAGTTGCCTGAAAAAGCCAAATTCGAACTCAGTCGCATTCACCGCCAGACCGCAGACAACCCTATTCTTGATCTGGCCCATGCTTTGGCGGACCCTGAATTAAGCTTTCAAGATTTTGAGCGCATGATCGAAGATAAGGCACGCACGGATGATCGTGTGATCTGGTCCCAACGGGTCGAAGTGGATCTGATGGCGCGTTCGCCTGTCCTTGTTTGGCGCAACAATACCCGGATCAGGTTAATCAATGCGTTTCGTCAAGTTCATGGAGCACCAGAAGATGACCTTTTGGAAGGGGAACCATTGATTTGTGACGGCATTGAGCTGCCTGCAAAACATCGAAAAAAGCGGCTTGATCTTGAGGCGCGTGGCCTGATCAAAGGTGCGCAGGTTATTTACCTTGGACCTGGACGCAAACCCGGTTTTTCGCGTCTGCACGTGATGGGTGCTGAAGACCCACAAGTCTCTGCCGCCTCGATTGTGAAAATCGAAAAACCCAATGAAGAAGAACCATTTATCCCTTACGCGGCCCGTATGGGCGCGGCGTTTCTCCATGGGGCGGCTGTGACCATTCACAAGGCGCAGGGCTCTCAATGGGAGAACGTTCAGGTCTTTGCGCCTGATCTGTTTGTGGCAGCACGCATGGGACGGGTTGAGGCTGGTCAACCTTTGTGGAAACGTTTGGCGTATGTAGCGATTACGCGGGCACAGGAGCGCCTTTATTGGGTTGTTCGCAACCGATTGGCGAAACCAACGGGACCGTTGATTACGAGTGATTTGACCGTGGCTCCGGCCCCACTGACTTTGGAGGAACAATCATGAAAAGCATCATCGTCACAGGCGCGAGTTCTGGCATTGGTCGCGCCACCGCCGAAGCCTTCTTGGAACAGGGTTGGAAAGTGGGCTTAATCGCTCGTCGTGGGGATCGTCTGGCGGACATTGCGGCGAAACACCCCGCTGCCATTCCTTTACCTGTGGATGTCACCGATCAGAGCGGCATGTCTGCCGCGTTTGATAAGTTCCTTGATCTCACCGGCCGGTTGGATGCTTTGTTTAACAATGCAGGTAGTTTTGGACCATCAGGTAGCATCGATGAGATTGACCTTGATGACTTTGACACCGTCTTAAATGTGAACGTGCGCGGTATGTTCATTGCTGCACAATTGGCTTTTCGCCAAATGCGAGAACAGGCGCCTAAAGGTGGGCGAATTATAAACAACGGATCCTTGGCAGCCTATTCGCCGCGGCCGGAATCGATCTGCTACACCACCACAAAACACGCCATCACAGGGCTTACCAAAAGCCTTTCACTAGACGGGCGTCCGCATGACATTGCATGCGGGCAGATCGACATCGGCAATGCCCGTACAGAGATGGTGGATAACTTACAGGCGCGCGCGCTTGAACAGGATCCTAATACTAAACTTGCACCAACCATGGACCCTCAGGATGCCGCGCGCTTGGTCTTGCATATGGCGGAATTGCCTGCCGAAGCGAATGTTCAGTTTATGACCGTTATGGCGACTAAAATGCCATATATTGGGCGTGGCTAGCTAGGGTTGGGCAGGGCGCTTTATGCGCCGTGCCGAACAAACCTGAAGAAGGCTGAGGCGGCCCAGCCCGCGATGATCGCAATCGCGAGTGACAACAACCCATAGATCAACGGCTGTTGCCGCGACAGGTTGAACAACCAGCGCTCCAAACCAACCTTTCGCACATCGATCGTTGTCTCATACTGCGAAATCACCTTACCTGCGCGGGTTAAGAAAACGCGCGTGGCATAGTCACCCTCGGTCAGGTTTGCTGGCATTGCGATGGAGGTGCGGAACAGCGTTTGTTCTGCTACTTCTACGTCACCCTCTTGTACAGAGTAGAGGCCATTGTCGGTGCGGATGCGTGCGATTGCTTCGGCAAATTTCGGGGCATCGGCCTTTTCAAATCGCGCGCCAATGGAATCAATCGCGTTTTCGATCGACACACGATTGACGATGTCTTCGTCAGCCGCCAGCACATCCCGAAGTGGGGCACTGGTTGCAACAGCATAGAAACTTGGCGCACCATCAATGGTCACGCTTTCTGTGTTGACCCAGATCCCGAACCGTTTTTCTTTGCGACGCACAGTGATCGGTGTGGAGGGGCCAGACACTGCAACCACAACCTCAAGCGGATCACCTTCAGGGATCGCTTCTTCGCGTTTCACTGCACCAAATACCAGGATTTCAGACCCATCAAAATTCGCCGTAATAGCAACGCGGTTTTGGCTCAGGCCCAGAACAACGGCTTCATCGGCTTGGGTGGAAAGCGGAAGCAGTAAACATAGAGACGCGGCAATGAGACGTAGCATATTAGTGTCCCCCTGCTGCGCCGAGCGAATATAGCTCGCTTGGCATAATCAGAAGATCAAGGGCCAGTTTCAAACAAACCGCAATGACCATCAGAGCCAGTAGTATGCGCAATTGTTCAGCTTTCAGTTTCGCGCCGATAACGGCTCCAAACTGAGCGCCAATCACGCCGCCGACCAACAGCAGGACAGCCAGCGCCATATCAACCGTGTAATTGGTTGTCGCATGCAGCAAAGTGGTGAAGGCGGTGACAAAGATGATCTGGAAGAGGGAGGTGCCTACTACCACTTTGGTTGGCATGCCCAGAAGGTAGATCATCGCCGGTACCATGATGAAACCGCCGCCGACACCCATGATCGCTGAAAGAATGCCTACAAAAACACCAACAATTAGCGGTGGGATCACAGAGATATAAAGACCTGATACGCGGAAGCGCATTTTGAACGGAAGACCATGAACCCAAGTGTGTTTCTTGCGTTTGATAGGACCGGTTTGCTTCCTTGATTTGCGGATCGCGTTGAGGCTCTCGATGAACATCAAGCCGCCGATAATCCCAAGAAAGATCACGTAGCAAAGCTTTACCAGAAGATCGACCTGACCCAGTGCCTTTAGGTAGTTGAAGATCACAACACCCAAAGCCGCACCCGTGAGGCCACCGATCAGCAAGACCGTCCCCATCCTGAGGTCCACCGTCTTCCTTTTAAAGTGAGCAAGCACACCAGAAAATGATGAAGCAACAATTTGATTGGCTTCCGTTGCGACGGCTACGGCCGGCGGAATGCCAATAAAAAACAAGAGCGGGGTCATGAGAAATCCGCCACCGACACCAAACATTCCAGAAAGAACGCCCACGAGGCCGCCCAGTCCAAGAAGGAGGAAAGCGTTTACGGAAACTTCTGCGATTGGGAGGTATATCTGCATGGCGACACATAGCGCCCGCTTTTTTGAAATTACAACCGGGCTGCGTCAATTTAGCAGCCCGGCTGATTGATTTTTTAAACTGGACTTACCGTTCTTTTACGTATGGCTCACCGCCAGCGCGCGGCGGGATGGCGCGGCCAACAAATCCGGCCAGAATTACGACTGTCAGAATGAAAGGCAGGGCCTCCATCAGCTGAACAGGAATCACCACACCAGCCAGTTCGATGCTTTGGAAACGTACTGCGAGGGCTTGCAACAGACCAAACAGCAGGCAGGCCCAAAGCGCATACCAAGGACGCCATTTTGCAAAGATCAGGGCGGCAAGAGCAATAAACCCGCGACCAGCCGTCATGTCTTTAATGAAGCCAGCTTGCAGACCTGTTGCGAGGTAGGCACCAGCAATTCCGCAAAGCACGCCACAGATCATCACTGCCGTGAAACGTAGGCGAATGACAGAAACACCTGCTGTATCCACAGACGCTGGGTTTTCACCCACCGCGCGCAGGCGCAGGCCAAAACGTGTGCGATACAGCACCCACCATGTCAGTGGCACAAAAGCAAAGGCGACATAGACGATCAGGCTGTGACCTGAAATGAGTTCGCTATAGGTCGGACCAAAGAGCGGGATGCTTTCAAACATATCCGCGAATGGTAAATTGATTGGAGACATACGGCCTTCGGTCAGAAGGGACGGGGTGCGCCCACCTTGGCTGAACCAGCTTTGCGCGATCAAAACCGTCATCCCGGCGGCGAGCATATTGATGGCTACGCCTGAAATCAGTTGGTTCCCGCGGAAGGTGATAGAGGCCACACCGTGTAGCAATGACAGGATCATGGATGCACCGATGCCTGCCAACAGGCCGACCCAGACGTTGCCGCTGATCGCGGCGAAAGCGCCAGCTGCAAAGGCAGCGGCCAGCATTTTACCTTCTAGGCCGATGTCAAAGATACCTGCGCGTTCAGAATAGAGGCCCGCCAAACAGGCCAACAGCAGAGGGATAGCCAGACGCACTGAGCTGTCCAGCACCTGAAGAAGAGTCAGGAAATCCATTATGCGTTCTCCTTGCGACCAAAGCTGAGGAACAGACGCTCAAGCGGCATGCGCACCATATTATCCAAGGCCCCAGTGAAGAGGATCACCAGCGCTTGGATCACAACGATCAGCTCACGCGGGATGTCCGTCCAAAGGGCAAGTTCTGCGCCACCTTGTGCTAGGAACCCAAAGAGCAAAGCTGCCATGAAAATTCCAATTGGGTGGTTGCGGCCCATCAAAGCCACCGCGATGCCGACAAAACCGGCCCCTTCGGTGGAATTCAGGATCAGACGTTCGCTTTCACCTAAGGTAGTGTTCACAGACATCATGCCCGCTAGTGCGCCAGAGATCAGCATTGCGATCACAGTGATACGAACAGGGGATGTCCCGGCATATTTCGCCGCGGTTTCAGAGAAACCAAAGCTGCGAATGTCATAGCCAAGACGGGTTTTCCAGATCAGCACCCAGACCGCGACACAAGCCAGAAGCGACAAGAAGAACGTCACATTGGCCGGAGCACCACGGAACATGCGAGATCCTTCCGGCGCAAACATCTCGTGGAAGTTCGGCAAATGAGTTGCTTCTGGGAAGCTTGCAGAGGCCGGGTCCATCTGCCCGGTCGGGCGCAGGACTTCGACCAACAAATAGCCAAGCACAGAGAAAGCGATGTAGTTGAACATGATCGTGGTGATCACGATGTGGCTACCGCGTTTGGCTTGCAGATAGGCCGGAATGAAGGCCCAAGCTGCACCAAAAAGCGCCGCAGCAGTAGATGCACCAACGATTGCCAAGGTCCAATGAGGCCAAGGAATGTAAAGACACGCCAGCGCAACACCAACGCCGCCAATCATCGCCTGACCTTCACCGCCGATGTTAAACAGTCGTGCATGGAAGGCGACAGCAACTGCAAGGCCAGTGAAAATGTAGTTGGTGGTGTAATACAGCGTATACCCCCAGCCTGCAGAGCGTTTCAGCGCTCCATCTACCATCAAGGTAAAGGCTTCGATCGGGTTCTCACCGATGCCAAGGATCACGAGTGCACTGAAAAAAGCCGCCAAAAGCAGGCTGATCAGTGGCACCAGAATGGCGTCGGCCCAAAGTGGCATTTTACCCATCAGTTGGTCTCCCCATCATTGCCAGAGACACCGGCCATCAAGAGGCCCAGTTCTTTTTCGTCTGTTTCGCTTGCAATGCGCTCGCCCATGATTTGACCGTCAAACATGACGGCCACACGGTCAGCAAGCGACAGGACTTCTTCAAGTTCTACGCTGACAAGTAGAATCGCCTTGCCCTGATCGCGCAGGTTCACGATTTGCTGGTGGATGAATTCAATCGCACCAATATCCACACCACGGGTCGGCTGACCAATCAACAGGACATCCGGGTTGCGCTCGATTTCGCGGGCCACAACGATCTTTTGCTGGTTGCCACCAGAAAAGTTCTTGGCTGCCAAATGCGGATGTGGCGGGCGTACATCAAACCGTTCCATCTGGTCGGCAGCCTTTGCAAGGATGCCTTTGTTGTCCATCAGAATGCCGTTTTGGAATTCAGGGTCGTGATGATAGCCAAAGACCGAGTTCTCCCAGGCGGAGAACTCCATGATCAGGCCCTCTTTTTGGCGATCCTCTGGTACATGGGCAATGCCCGCCGCCCGTCGCGCCTGTCCGTCGGCCCCTTTGCCAGACAAAGGCAGCTCTTGTCCGTTGACTTGCACAGAACCCGTTGCATCTTGGAAGCCGCCCAGAACCTCAAGCAGTTCAGATTGGCCGTTGCCAGCAACGCCTGCAATGCCAACGATTTCGCCTGCACGCACGGTCAGATCAATGCCTTTTACGCGCTCGACACCTGCTTCATCAACGACCTGAAGGTTTTGGATTTTCAGGATGTCTGCACCGGTTTCAGCCGGCTTTTTGTCGACTTGCAGCAGAACCTTACGGCCTACCATCAGTTCTGCCAGACCTTCCGGAGAAGTCTCTGACGTCTGAACAGTTGCGGTCATCTGACCACGACGCATGACGCTAACGGTATCGGTATATTCCATGATCTCGCGCAGTTTATGCGTGATCAGGATGATGGTTTTTCCCTCGGCTCGCAGACGATCCAGAATACGGAACAACTGGTCCGCTTCGGCAGGGGTCAATACGCCGGTAGGTTCGTCCAGAATGAGGATATCCGCTTGGCGATACAGCGCCTTTAGGATCTCGACCCGTTGCTGGTGTCCTACACTGAGCTCTTCAATCATCGCGTCTGGATCGACGTTCAGCTCGTATTCTTCGGCCAGTTGTTTAAGCTCTTTGCGCGCCTTCGCCAAGGATGGGCGCAGCAAGGCACCGTCTTCGGCACCAAGGATGATGTTCTCAAGTACGGTAAAATTCTCAACCAGCTTAAAATGCTGGAAAACCATGCCGATGCCCGCGGAAATCGCAGCTTGGCTATCGGGAATGCTGGTTTTCTGCCCCCGAATATAGATCTCGCCTGAATCAGCTTTGTAGAATCCATAAAGGATTGACATCAAAGTCGATTTTCCGGCGCCGTTTTCCCCGATGATACCGTGGATCGTGCCCGGGCGGACCGAGATCGAAATGTCTTTGTTGGCCTGAACCGGCCCAAAGGCTTTTGAAATGCCCTTTAGCTCCAGCGCCAATGGAGTGCTAGCGGCAGGGGCGGCCATTTCTGGCCGCCCCGTATCAATAGTATCAGTCATGTAAGGATCAGAATTCCAAAACCGAGCAGGTCTCTGCTGCGGCATAGTTTTCTACAGTGATCTCACCGGAAACGATTGCTTTGGTCGCCATGTCGACGGCATCTGTCATCGCAGCATCAATCAGAGGTGCGTTGTTGTTGTCAAATGCAACACCAACACCGTTGCTTGCCAGATCAAGGTTCTGGAAGCCAGGTGCGAGGTCTTCGCCGTCTTTAAGTGCGTTATAAACCGCAACATCAACACGTTTCAGCATGGATGTCAGAACCTTGCCTGGGTGCATGTGGTTTTGGTTGCTGTCGACGCCGATAGACAGGATGCCTTCGTCAGCCGCTGTTTGCAGTACGCCAACACCTGTGCCGCCTGCTGCCGCGTAAACAACGTCCGCTCCTTGGGAAATCTGTGCTTTGGTCAGCTCAGAGCCTTTTACCGGGTCGTTCCATGCGGCAGGTGTTGTGCCAGTCATGTTTGCGATGATGGTTGCGTCAGCGTTTACAGATTTTACACCCTGCGCGTAGCCACATGCGAACTTACGGATCAATGGAATGTCCATGCCGCCGATGAAGCCAACAGTGCCGGACTTGGAAGCCTTCGCCGCCATAACACCAGCAAGGTAAGAGCCTTCGTGCTCAGCAAAGGAGATCGTCTGAACGTTTGGCAGGTTTGCCCAGCCATCGATGTTCACGAACTTTGTTTCTGGATACTCAGGAGCAACCTGTTCAATTGTAGTGGTCATGGCAAAGCCCATGGTCACAATTGGGTTGGCGCCCGCTTCTGCAAAGCGACGCAGCGCTTGTTCACGCTGTGCTTCGGATTGCAGTTCGATTTCCAGGTACTTGCCGCCAGTTTCTTCTGCCCAACGCTCCGCGCCAGTGTAGCCAGCTTCGTTGAAGGACTTGTCGAATTTACCACCCAGGTCAAAGATGACGGCTGGATCAGCAGCAGCGACGCCTGCAGTCAGAGCAACGGTTGCCGCAGCACCGAGGAATTTCTGCATAAGGGTCATGAATGTATCTCCCACAGTTTTGTGTAAGCCCGATCTGTCACTCGTGCCGGGCTTTAGATGTTTATAGATCGGTCAGATCAATGTCCAAAATTGGCCGCTAAGGGGTAGGGGGGTCAACCGATTTTTTGACCAAATGGCCGAGAATACTGTCAAATTAATCTTGCAAATTAATGCTTCGACGAAAGTTTAGCGCGTCGACATGGGAGGAATCATCGCGTTTGTAATAGCCTTTGCGTACCGAAGTCAGGCTGTAACCTTCTGATTCATAAAGAGCTATTGCGCCTATATTGTCTTTTGCGACTTCTAAAAAGAGTACCTGCGCGCCAAGGTTTCGAGCTGCCAAATGGTATTGCTGTAAAAGTGCGCGCCCTTTGCCTTTCCGTTGGGAAATGGGACTGACTGCGATGGTCAACAGCTCGGATTCACCTGCGATAACGCGACCAAGCGCAAATCCCTGCGAGTCGCCTACCCAAAAAGAGAATCTGGAGGCAAGTAATGCCTTAAATTCACTTGCTGACCATGGGCGGGATTCGCGAAATGCGCTGGCGTGTATGTCAGCAAAAACCTCCGGGGTCATAGGATTTTGGGCGGTAGATCACGTGAAGGCGCCGCATCGGCAGCTCGGATATACAGCGGTGCTGGGCGCGCGATGTCGGTTCCCATTCTGGCCAGTGCACAGCGTGCAATGTTTTCGGCTAAAACCTTTGCGACGGGTGGGTTCACCACTTCGGATTCACCCTCGTAAGGTAGGGATACCAAACGTGGCTCTGCACCCGGTTCAAGCACATATTGCTGATCACGAGGTGCTGGCACTGCGGCGACGGTTCCAGGCGCTGCATTCAGCAAGGAGGCCTCAAAAGTGGAGACGCCTAAACAGGGGATATTCAACGACAGAGCCAAACCGCGGGCGGCTGACACTGAGATGCGAATGCCTGTGAAATTGCCCGGGCCGACGCCAACACCAAGCGCATCAAGGTCTTTCCAGCCAACCGCGTGCTCAGCCAAGAGCTCTTCAATCAAAGGCATCAATTCTTCGGCCTGACCGCGGGTCATATCTTTGGCAAATGATCCCAGCAACACATCCCCACGCAGCAAAGCGGCCGCGCAATGCGCGGCCGATGTGTCAAAGCCTAAAACAAGTGGATCAGACACCAACGGGGCGGACCTCAGTCACTTCTGGGATGTAGTGGCGCAGTAGGTTCTCGATGCCCATTTTCAGGGTCACCGTGGATGATGGGCAGCCAGCGCAGGCCCCTTGCATATGTAGATAAACCACACCGCGTTCAAATCCATGGAAGGTGATGTCGCCGCCATCCTGCGCCACGGCAGGGCGCACGCGCTGGTCCAAGAGCTCTTTGATCTGATCAACGATATCGCCGTCTTCACCGTCATGCTCAGCATGACCGGATGGCACTGCGCCACCAGAACCCAAAACTGGCTGGCCGGATTGGAAATGCTCCATGATCATGCCAAGGATCGAAGGTTTCAGATGATCCCATTCGACGTCATCCGCTTTGGTGACTGTCACAAAATCATGGCCAAAAAATACGCCTGTTACGCCCTCTACGCCAAAAACGCGGGTCGCCAATGGAGAATTTTCTGCAGCTTCCTTAGATGGAAAGTCTGCGGTGCCAGTTTCCAGAACAGTCTGACCCGGAAGAAACTTCAGTGTCGCAGGGTTCGGAGTGGATTCGGTTTGAATAAACATGGCCATGCCTTTCATATCTGCCCATTGATATGCGGGGCAGGGGCGGCGGTGTCAAGGTTTGGAATGATTCTAAAAAGGCCGACTTGCGGTTTGCATGATCGGCCTTAGATATTTTTAGGTGATGGCTTCAAGCCGTTCCTTAGAGAGATCACCTGGCACAATGGTCACCGGTATGGGCAATGTACCCGAAGCGCGGGCCATCTGTGTCACCAATGGACCGGGTCCGCCTTTATCGGTACCAGCGCCCAGCACCAGAACGCCGACTTCTGGATCAGCTGTGACCTGAGACATGATTTCGGTCACCAATTCACCTTCACGGATCACAAGTTCAGGGTCGATACCCTGACGGTCGCGCATCCATTTGGCAAAAACCTCATAATGAGCTTCGATCCGCTCGCGCGCTTCTTGACGCATGATGTCACCCACACCCACCCAATGTTGAAACTCTTCTGGTGGGATGATCGACAGGATTTCTACACCACCACCGGTTTTACGGGCGCGCATCGCGGCAAAACGCATTGCATTCAGACATTCGCGGCTGTCATCCAGCACAACAAGAAATTTACGCATGATATTGCCTCCTTGGCGGCATCATGGCCGAAGCCATGGGTTAGGGCAATGGCTATAAACATGCAGTGGGGCGTGGCAGTTCGACACTGTTTGTATCCCCAAATTCAAAAAAAGAAATTGCCTCGGAACCGAAGCTCCGAGGCAGAAGAGAAAGAATTCATTTTAGCCGAGGCCAATTGAAATGGGGGAGCGTGCTTCGGGGATGTGCACGCTGTCGATCTTTCTAGGTGTCATTTTGATAGCGTTGAATTGCTTCAGTTTCACGACGATTGAAATTCAGATTTATGACAAATCCCTTTTCAGACGTCGGTATTGCGCAGGCGTCACACCATAAGCGCGGCGAAACACACGTGATAGATGGCTTTGATGCGCAAACCCACAGTCTGCTGCAATTTGCGCAATCGGTTGATCGGTCAAAAGCAATTGTCGCGCACGCAGAGCCCGTTGTTCGGTGACCCAGGCATGCGGGGCAAGCCCACGGGACACGCGAAACATACGGTGAAAATGAAAGCTGGAAAGCCCTGCCTGATTTGCCATGATTTCCAGAGAAATGATTTCGTGCAGATTGGCGTCGATCCAGTCATCTAAGCGCCGTAATACATGGGTGCTAAGGCCTGCGCTTATCGATCTGGATTTTGGATCCAGCGCGCCGAAGAATTCCGCCATAGCTGTCTCGGCCTGAAGCCGATCATCTTGATAAGCCGCATGTGCAAGTTGCAAAAGCGGAGCAGCCATCCGTTGGTTTTCAGTAAATGTGACTTCGTCGATCTGCATGCGGCGAGCGTCGCAATCGTGTGTGCGGACAAATCCACTGCGTAAGCGTTCATTCGACAAGTAGAGATGCACAAACCGGAAAGGCTTGTTGATTTCCCATTCGGAATCACAGCCTTCCGGCATCACGCAAACCGCGCCCGGATAACCTGATGCGCGGCCGGCATCAGTCCGGTAGGTTCCTGTGCCGCCTTTCAAATAAAGGCTAAAGGTATTGTTCGCCGGGGCCTCATATCGCACGCGGTCGTTGTTGTTTTCCCAAATGGTTACGCCACAGCCTTCTCCAAGCTCTAAACGCGCATGCGTTTTCGCCACAGGGGACTGGCCTAGAAAATCAAAAACCGAGTGTTTCATATCGCAATCATAGGCAGTCCGAGGTTTAGACGAAAGCAGGGCCAACGCGATTTGCGCAAGATCGTGCAATACCGTTTATCCAATTTGGGCTTAATCGCCCTATGACTGTTTTCTTACTCTTTACCGCCACTGTCCTGATTTGGGGCAGCAGTTGGATCGCGATCGCCTTTCAATTGGGCGATGTGCCTGTTCTCGTTTCAATTTTCTACCGCTTTGCTTTGGCGGCAATCGTCATGATTGCTGGGTTGGTTCTGCTTGGCCGATTGAAGCTGCCGAGTGTCTGGCGCTTTGTCGCCTTGCAGGCGCTGTGCTTGTTCAGCTTCAACTTCATCTGCTTTTATAACGCGACTGGGCTGATCCCCTCCGGGCTTGTCTCGGTGGTGTTTTCTTTAGCGTCTATTTTCAATGCTGTGAATGCGAGGGTGATCTACAAAGAGCAGATATCGCCGCGCGTGATTATCGCAGGATTGATTGGCGTTTCTGGACTTGTTTTGCTGTTCTGGAATGAACTTTTCGCGCGGTTTGACATGGATAGCTTGCGCGGTGTGGCTTGGGCTTGTGGCGGCACAATGTTGTTTTCGTTAGGCAACATGGTTTCGCGCAAAAATACCTCTGTTGGCGTATCGCCAATCATTGCAAATGCCTGGGGCATGGGCATTGGTGCAATTGTCCTGCTTGCTTTGATACTCGTTAGCAGCACGCCGGTCGTTGCACCGATTGGAGTGACTTACTGGACCGCGCTTGCCTATTTGTCGGTCATAGGGTCGGTCGTTGGCTTCTCGACATATTTATTGTTGGTGCAAAACGTTGGATCGGCAAAGGCCGGATACGCAACCGTGGTGTTCCCACTGATCGCATTGCTCTTATCGACTCTGTTCGAAGGCTACGTGTGGACAGAGACTGCCTTCGTTGGAGTGGCATTGATCGTGGTTGGAAATCTTGTGATGTTCACTAAGCCACGTCGGCTGAAACGCAGCTGTGCACCTGCTTAAGCTGAAATCAGAAAAGCCGAGCGCTTGGCCCGGCTTCTCGTGTCATACTAATTGGCCTATGCGCCGACCATGCCCATGATCCTATAGGTCTCTTTCAAGACCGGAGACGCAATCTCGCGCGCACGTTCAGCACCGCGCGCCAGGATCTTATCGATCTCTGCAGAGTCTTCCATCAGACGTGCCATTTCCGTCGAAATCGGCGCAAGTTTCTCAACCGCCAGCTCAGCCAGCATTGGTTTGAATTCCGAGAACTGCTTGCCACCCACATCTGCCAGAACTGCATCCACAGAGGTTTCTGACAGAGCGGCATAGATGTTCACCAGATTGCGCGCTTCTGGGCGCTCTTCCAGTCCTTTGGCTTCAGACGGTAGACCCTCTGGGTCTGTCTTGGCCTTGCGAATTTTCTTGGCAATGGTGTCTGCATTATCCGTTAAATTGATACGTGACGCATCAGACGGATCTGATTTGGACATCTTCTTAGAGCCATCCCGCAGGGACATCACACGGGTGGCAGTTCCTTCAATCACCGGCTCTGGGATCGGGAAGAAATCTACCTTGTAGTCGTGGTTAAACTTCGTCGCGATGTCGCGCGTCAACTCTACGTGCTGCTTCTGATCCTCTCCCACAGGCACGTGGGTTGCGTGATAAACCAGAATGTCAGCGGCCATCAAAGCTGGGTAAGCGAAGAGACCCAAAGAGGCATTCTGCGAGTTCTTACCAGCCTTGTCTTTCCACTGTGTCATGCGCTGCATCCAGCCCATGCGGGCGACGCAGTTGAAAATCCAACCCAGTTGCGCGTGTTCAGGCACCTGGGATTGGTTGAACAGAATGGATTTTTCCGGATCAAGACCAGAGGCGATGTAACCTGCACAGAGTTCACGCGTTGCGCGACGCAGATCCTCTGGGTTTTGCCAGACGGTGATCGCGTGCTGATCCACCATGCAGTAGATCGATGGCACTCCGGTGTTCTGTGTGTCCACAAAGCGCTTCATTGCGCCAAGATAGTTGCCAAGCGTCAGGCCGCCCGAAGGCTGGATGCCCGAGAAAACGCGTGGGGTGAACGTAGAAGACGTTTGGACCGCCTCACTCATATCAGATACTCCGACTGGAATTTGTTATCCGCTTGGCTTACCCATGGCATCAAATGCCGTCAAGGAGCGCACATGTCTGACCCGAATAATTCCAGCCCATTCAATGCGCTTCCACCGGTGATTGCGGCGCTGGCGATTGTGATCATTCTCATTGAAGTGGCTTTTTATCTGGGCAGCACCGGGCTTGTGGGTGGGTCAGAGGCCATCGCTTGGCGACTGCAGGCGGTTCAGAAGTATGCCTATTCACCTGATATCTTTGGTTGGATGTGGAGCAGTGGGAACTGGCCTGGTGAACATGTGATCCGGATGTTCAGCTACCTCTTTCTGCATGGCAACTTCACTCACGCTTTGTTTGGTTCAGTGATCGTTTTGGCGCTGGGCAAGATGGTCGGCGAAGTGTTTCACCCCGTCGCGGTTCTACTTGTGTTTTTCCTATCAGGGGCAATCGGGGCTGTCGTTTATACCTTTGTTTGGCCTGATCCGGTGACCCTGATTGGGTCCTATCCCGGAGCCTATGGATTTATCGGTGCCTTTACGTTCCTGATTTGGTTACGCCTGAAAGTCGGTGGTGAAAATCAGATGCGCGCCTTTTCCCTGATCGCGATGTTGCTTGGTATTCAACTGGTATTCGGGGCACTGTTTGGCAGCAATGGCGATTGGATCGCGGATCTCACGGGGTTTGCCACAGGGTTTGGTCTGTCGTTCTTTTTGGTGCCGGGCGGTTGGTCACGTATTCGCGCAATGATCCGCCACGATTAGTTGAGAAAGGCAGGCTTAACGCCCGCCTTTCATAAGTTTGCGTAGATTAAATGCACCAATTACGTGGCCTGCCGCAAAATAGGTAATGCCCCCAACGATAATCAGGCCGAGAAGCGCCAGATACCGAAGGCCATCTGCGAACAATGCGCCGCCCAGCCAGCCCTGCGTCGCAAACAAAATCGCACCCATGGCGACGGTCGCGGATATGATTCTTGGGAGCCTGTGCATGAATTGGTCATCAAATTGAGCAACCACACCAAATTTTCGGGTGCCCATCCAGAGCTGCAGCACCATGGTCCAACCCGCGACTGTCGCTGCAACTGCGGGGGCCAACCAGCCAATGACTGGGTGGAGACCAAATGAGAGAGCGGCATTCACGATCATTGCGATAACGGCATATCGGAACGGCGACTTGGTATCTTCTCGTGCAAAGAAAACAGGCTGGAGTAACTTTTGAAGAACGAATGCAGGCAGACCCAGACCATAAATGGCGACGGCCCAAGCGATGGCTTGACTGTCAGCACTGCTAGTCGCGCCGCGCTCATACATGACCGAGACCAAGGAGAGCGGAATAACTAGAAAGGCCATGGCACAAGGGATTGTCAGGGCAAGGGCGAACTCACCGGCCCTCGAGTAGGCGTCACGTGCCCCCACATCATCTTTGGCCTTCAGACGTCGCGAAAGTTCTGGCAACAAGACAATCCCAACTGCGATGCCGACTACCCCCAGCGGCAACTGGTAGAGACGGTCTGCAGCAAACAACCAGCTGACTGCGCCTTCTGTCCGCGAGGCCACCAATTGCCCGACCACCAGATTGATTTGCATCACACCTGAGGCCAAAGCGGCAGGAACTGCGACCTTCACCATATGAGACATATCTGGCGTCCAGCGTGGGCGTCTCACTCGGAGAGTGACACCAGCCTTTTCAGCAGAGTCCCAAACCAACAAGAGTTGCGCAACGCCGGCAACCGGAATTGACCACAACAGCCAATTGATCACTTCTCCCCCAAGGAAATATCCCACGGTCATGGCGCAGACCGTGAAAATGTTGAGCAGAACCGGGGCCGCTGCCGCTGCTGCAAACCGGCCCGTGGCATTTAAGACGCCGGAAAACAAAGCCGCCAAGGCCATGAACAGGATGTAGGGGAACACGATCCGCCCATACCCAACCGTGACATCAAATCTTGGATCGCCGTAGAAACCCTCTGCGGTCAACCAAACCAAACCGGGCATGAATATCATGGCGATTGCGATCAGGGTCAGGACTGCCAGCGCCAAACCATTTAGGGCATCCTGAGCAAAGGCTTGAGGATCTTCACCTGCTTCGTACTTTTTCGAAAACATCGGGACAAAGGCTGCGTTGAATGCGCCTTCTGCAAAAAACCGACGAAACATATTGGGCAGACGAAAGGCCGCAACAAATGCGTCCAGCGCAGCACCGGGGCCGATCAGCGAGAGAATGATAATCTCGCGAGCAAAGCCGAGGATGCGGCTGGCAAGGGTCCAAAAGCCAACCGTCAAAAACCCCTTCATCAAGCGGATCGGTTTCACGCGTTGGCCCTTTCGGCGCCCTTGGTAATGGCTTCTTTCAACCGGGTCTCAAGCGTTCTCTGTTTGCTTTCGGCGTGGAACTTCAGGCCGAACATGTCTTTGACATAGAAGGTATCAACCACTTGTTCGCCATAGGTCGCGATCACGGCTGAGGCGATATACACATTGCTGTTTGCAAGTGTACGGGTCAGGTCAAACAACAGCCCGGTACGATCACGCGTATCAACTTCGATGATCGTGTAAATTTCCGACCCTTCGTTATCGAAGATGATGGTGGTGGGCACTTTGAAGGCACGTTCGCGTTTCTTGATAACATCGCGAGATTTCATCGCTTCATGTGTGACCACTTCGCCCATCAACGTCTTGCGGATCATTTGCGACAGGCGGCCAAGGCGGCTGGCTTCATAGGGGCTGCCATCAGAATCTTGAACCCAGAAGGCTGCCGTCGCGTAGCCATCTTTTGAAGTATACGTCCGTGCATCAACGACATTGGCCCCAACAAGAGCCAACGCCCCCGCAAGTCGTGAGAAAATGCCCGGGTGATCTTCCAAGGCAAACAAAATACGCGTTGCGTCGCGGTCTTCGTCCGGCTCAAGATCAATGTGAACCTCGCCGCCATCTAGATTTTGCAATAGTTTGGCAAAGGCTACATGGGCCTCAGCTGGCAAGCCTTGCCAGTAAGGGTCATAATGGCGAGCTGTCTCTTGTTTGACGAGTTTGCTTTCCCAATCCGTCAAACGCGCGCGCAGGGACTTTTTGGCTTCCGTAGTGCGCTGCTTGGTATTCAGTGCCTCCGCGCCACCTTCCAACGCATCCAGCGTCAGACTGTAAAGGTTGCGGATCAGCGTTGCTTTCCAGTTGTTCCAAACATCCGGGCCAACGCCTCGGATGTCACACACTGTCAGTACTGTCAGCAGGTCAAGATTTTTAACTGATTTCATGGCCTTGGCGAAATCACGAATTGTGCGTGGATCAGAAAGATCACGCTTTTGCGCAACATCAGACATCAGTAAGTGGTAGCGCACCAGCCATTCGACAGTTTTGCATTCGTCTTTTGTGAGGCCCAGACGCGGCGCCACTTTGCGCGCGATTTTGGCACCAAGGATTGAGTGATCAATGTCGCGGCCTTTGCCAATATCATGCAGTAACATGGCCACCATGATGACCTTGCGATTGATGCCCCGTTTCAGGATGTCGGAACTCAGTGGCAGCTCTTCGATCAGCTCCTCACGCTCGATCTGCATATAGGTCGAAATCACCTGAATCGTATGCTCATCTACCGTGTAAGAGTGATACATATTGAATTGCATCATCGCGACGATGGGCTCGAATTCCGGGATGAAAACAGACAAAACGCCCAATTCATTCATGCGCCTCAAAGCGCGTTCGGGATTGCCGTGTTTCAGAAGCGTATCTAGAAAAATCTTGGCCGCACGCGGGTCAGCGCGCATATCGTCGTCGATCAAGTGCAAGTTGGCCTGAATAAGTCGCATTGCGTCGGGATGGATCAAAACCCCTGTGCGCAGTGCCTCTTCAAAAAGGCGTAAGATGTTCAGCTTGTCAGACAGAAAGGCCTGCTCATCTGCAACGGAAATGCGATTGAACTTAACCGTATAGCCCGCTTTCACACGAGGCGGACGCTTGCGGAAAATACGTTCCAGCAGAGGGGCTGACTTTGTGTGGTTGTCTTCAAGTTTTGTTAGCAAGATGCGGGTGAGATCGCCCACAGAGGTCGCATGGCGGAAGTAATCCTGCATGAAATGCTCGACTGCACGGCGCCCACCTTTGTCGGTGTATCCCATCCGCTCGGCCACCATGACCTGCATGTCAAAGCTCAACTGTTCCATCGGGCGTTTGTTGATCAAATGCAGATGGCCGCGCGTGGCCCAAAGAAAGTTTTCAGCGCGTTCAAACAGCTCAAATTCTTCCTGATGAAACAGGCCGAGATCAACCAGCTCTTGGGTGCTGTTCACGTGATAAACGTATTTCGCAATCCAAAACAGCGACTGCAGATCCCGCAACCCGCCTTTTCCTTCTTTGACGTTCGGCTCAACCACATAGCGTTGGCCTTGTTTTTTGTGCCGCTCGTCGCGTTCAGTCAATTTCGCGTCGATGAAATCGCGTTCAGACCCTTTAAATAGGTCGTTTTCCAACCGTTCTGACAATTCTTTGGACAAAGGCGCGTAACCCGCCAAAAACCTTTGCTCCAGCATCGCGGTCCGGATGGTGAAGTCCTCTCCGCCTAGCCGAAGGCAATCTTTGACGGTGCGCGAGCTGTGGCCGACTTTCAGGCGCAGGTCCCATAGGATGTAGAGCATGGATTCAATCACGCTCTCCGCCCAGCCGGTGATTTTGTATGGCGTCAAAAACAGCAGGTCGACATCTGATTGCGGCGCCATCTCACCACGGCCATATCCGCCGACGGCAAAGAGCGCGATGCGTTCACCTTCGGTCGGGTTCGGGCGGGGGTGAAGCGCTTGGGTTGCCACAAAATGCGCGGAACTCACCAGACAATCGGTGAGCCAAGTGTAGGCGCGCGTCATTGGGCGGGCGAAAAACGGCTCTTTTGCAAAAGCGTCTTCAATGACCGCGCGTCCAGTTTTCTGCGCGTCGCGCAAAAGAGCGACAACGGCTGCGCGCATGTCTTTCGCGCTCTCTGCAGCAAGGCAGGCATTGATGATCTCCGCACCCAGCTGGGTGCGGTTGAAAATCAGATCTGCTTCGCAAATCAGGTTGTCCGGAGGAACCGGGAGAAAGGCGGCAGGATTAGCTGCCTGCGCCTCCAAAGCTTCTTGGTGCTGGGTCAATGATAACAACCTGTTTGTCGCGGATGGTGGCAACTGCCAATCCGCGTTCGTTTGTGCCGTCTACGCGCAGACGGAAAATACCGTTCACGCCGTTAAAGCCTGCGCCTTGTGTCAGCGCTGTGGTGGTCAAAGCATTTGCCTTGCCCTGTGATACCAAAGCGCCGATGGCTGCGATCCCGTCGTAGGCCAGGCCTCCGATCGGGTGCGGATTGGTTCCATAAGCGCTTGCATATCGATTGCGGAATTGACCGGTCAGCGCAGGGTCAGGCATCGCGAACCAGCCGCCCTGAACGCCTGGCAGTGCCAGAGTTTGCGCAGGGATGTCCCAGCGGGTCAATCCGATATACTGCGTAGATTCTGGTTTCACGCCGGCTTCGGGCAAAAGCTGCGTGAATAGAGGTAATGCGCCAGAGGTGTCAGAAGTTAGGAAAATCGCATCTGCGCCGGAACTTCTTACGGCATTGCGTACGTCATCAACCGCGTTGATCACACCTTTTTGCGAGAATTCATAACCTACAGCACCGGCACTGCGAGAAGATGTAGATGCCAATGCTTGAGCAATTGCATTTTTACCCGCTTCTCCGGCGACATTTTGCGCATGTACCGTGAGAATGTTGGATTTGCCGTTGCGCGCAGCAAAACGAGACAGACGTTTTGCGGTGTTATTAAAGGTTGGTCCAAGCACAAAAACATTGCCACCGGCAATCGATGCGTTGTTAGAGAACGACAAGACGTTCACGCCTTTGCTGGCCAGCGCAACACCCACAGCGTTCGAGGGTCCGCTGCGTACAGGGCCAAGTACGATTTTTGCACCTTCTCCAACAGCTTTGAGGGCCGCTGCCTGAGCGACGGAAGCATCTCCGGCTGTGTCGTAAACCCGGAGATCAATCTTGATGCCGTCAAGGTCGGACATCGCCAAACGCGCTGCGTTTTCAAGGCTTTGTGATAGAACAGCATCCCCTGAAGACTGCGAGGATTTTGGAACAAGCAGAGCCACTGGAACAGGCTTAGCGGTGTTGATGGACGGCCCGCCTCCTGTCGCTATCGGTTCACAGGCGATCACCAGAGCTGTGGCACTCACAGCGAGTAGGCCTTTCAGAATTCCACGACGGGGTTTAAAAGCAGCAAACATGAACACATTCCTCAGACTGTCACACAAATCACGGCGTAACCGATGCCGCGAGATTTTCTGCGGATAATAAACGCCCCAATCGGAGGGTCCAGCGTTGAATCACCAAATCGTGCCATTGAAGGCCGGGCTGTACTTTGTCGCAACACCTATTGGCACGGCGCGCGATATCACTTTGAGAGCTTTGGATATCTTGGCGAGCGCCGATATATTGGCAGCCGAAGACACGCGTTCGCTTAGACGGTTGATGGAAATTCATGGTATCCCGTTAAATGGTCGCAAAATCGTAGCCTATCATGATCATTCTGGTGAAGGCGTGCGCAAAAAACTGCTGTCTCAGCTCAATGACGGGCATTCGGTGGCTTATGCTTCGGAGGCTGGTACGCCTTTGATTGCTGACCCAGGATATCATTTGGCGAAATCGGTGGCGGAAGCAGGTCATTTGGTGACGTCAGCCCCGGGGCCTTCTGCGATTGTCACGGCGCTCACATTAGCGGGATTGCCGACCGATGCGTTTTTCTTTGCAGGATTTTTGCCAAACGCCAAAACAGCGCGCCGGAATGGGTTGGATGCAGTGAAAACCGTGCCGGGTACGCTTGTCTTCTATGAGAGCCCAAAGCGATTAGGCGATATGTTGGCTGATGCCGCTGATGTCTTAGGGGCCGATCGTGAGGCTGTTGTTAGTCGAGAGCTCACTAAGAAATTTGAAGAAGTGCGACGCGGCACATTGAGTTCTCTTGCGGAATATTACGCAGCACACTCCGTCAAAGGGGAAATAGTCGTTTTGATCGATCGTGCATCCGGTGATGAAAACTCTGAAGAGGATATTGAAACGGCGCTGAAAAAAGCATTGGAAAATATGACTGTTCGAGACGCAGCAGACACGGTTTCCAAAGCATTCGGAGTGAACAAACGGAAAGTTTACGCATTGGCGTTAGACCTGAAAGGGAAGTAACGCAAAGGGCATAGCATGCTGCAAACCGACAGAATTCGCCGCGGAAAACAAAACTATTTGGCGGGGATGTCAGCCGAACAGTCCGTGCGCAAAACCTATGAAGCAAATGGCTACGTTTTGGCCGCAGAACGTTGGCGCGGCGGTGGCGGCGAACTTGATTTGGTGTTTCAGCGGGACAGCACTTTTGTTTTCGTAGAAGTCAAAAAATCACGTACTCATGATCTTGCCGCGTCTCGGGTCTCACAACAGCAAATCGACCGGATATTCGCGGCCGCGACTGTCTTTATTTCCGATGTCGCGAAGGTGCCTTTTGCCGATATGCGATTTGATGTGGCGCTTGTGAATGGCTCTGGCGTTGTTCAAATTCTTGAGAATGCGTTAATCGCGACCTGATCCCCCATTGCAACACGCCGGGTGCTACGCCATGTAATGGGCAGACTTAAGAGGGATGCCCATGAAAATCGCCTTCCAAATGGATCCAATCGACGCGGTTGATATCGCTGCAGACAGTTCTTTTCGCATAGCTGAAGAGGCTCAAGCACGCGGTCACGAATTGTTTTATTATTCCCCTGATCAATTGGCCTATGAAGAAGGCGTGATCACAGCACGCGGCCATGACATGGTTTTGCGGCGTGAGCAGGGAAATCACGTGGATCTAGGTCCTTTGAAAAAAGTGGCTTTGAAAGACTTTGATGTCGTTTGGCTGCGTCAAGATCCCCCCTTTGACATGCATTACATCACCTCTACGCATCTTTTGGATCGCCTGAAATCCGATGTGCTGGTGGTCAATGATCCGTTCTGGGTTCGCAATTATCCGGAAAAACTCTTGGTTCTTGATTTCCCTGAACTGACACCGCCAACAACCATCGCGCGGGACTTGGAAACGATCAAAGAATTTAAGGCAAAACATAAAGACGTCATTCTGAAACCGCTCTACGGCAATGGCGGGGCTGGGGTCTTTAGACTCGATGCTAATGATCGCAACCTTTCAAGCCTGCATGAATTGTTCACCGGTTTCAGCCGAGAGCCGTTGATCGTGCAAAAGTTCCTGCCTGACGTCAGCAACGGTGATAAGCGGGTGATATTGGTCGATGGAGAAGCCGTAGGTGCCATCAACCGCGTCCCAGCGGCCGGCGAAACACGTAGTAATATGCACGTGGGTGGGCGGCCTGAAAAAATTGGTCTGACCGAACGCGACAAAGAAATCTGTGCAGCGATTGGTCCTTTGCTGAAAGAAAAAGGTCAGATTTTTGTTGGGATCGATGTCATCGGCGACTACCTTACCGAAATCAACGTGACCTCCCCAACCGGCATCCAAGAACTAGAACGTTTTGACGGCGTCAATATCGCTGAAAAAATCTGGCAGGCCATCGAAGCGAAGGTCTCTTAAGGCAATGATTGGGTCGGCGCTCGGTAACTAAGCGCCTCGGAAATGTGGTGGCGCTGCACATCGGTGCTCGCCGCCAAATCCGCAATTGTGCGCGCAATGCGCAAAACACGATGATAGCCGCGCGCTGTTAATCCAAATCGTTCTGCAGCCTGCAAAAGGACCTCGCGCCCTTCCGCGTCCGGCGTTGCGATGTCCTCTAATACACCTCCTTGAGCGTCGGCATTTGTGATCGCCGTTGGGAACTCTTTAAATCGCGCGTCTTGGATACGTCTCGCTGCAATCACACGGGTTGCGATATCTTTTGAGGGCTCCCCATCTGCTGGCAGGTCTAAGTCCTGATAGGAAACTGGCGGAACTTGAACGCGTAGATCTACTCGATCCAGTAATGGTCCAGATAGACGACCCATATAATCGTCTCCGCATCCCGGAACGCGAGGGCAAGCTTTGGCAGGATCATAAAGATATCCGCATTTACAAGGATTTGCGGCAGCGATCATCATAAAGCGGCAGGGGTAGGTGATATGCGCATTCGCCCGAGCGACCATGACTTCGCCAGTTTCGATAGGTTGCCTTAAGGTTTCTAAGACTTGGCGAGAAAATTCCGGCAACTCGTCCAAAAACAACACCCCATTATGCGCTAGGCTGATTTCGCCCGGAGAGGCGCGGCGCCCTCCACCAACGATCGCTGCCATTGAAGCCGTATGGTGTGGCTCACGAAATGGACGTTGCATTGAAATGCCTCCCTGATCCAAGAGGCCCGACACAGAATGAATCATGCTGGTTTCAAGCGCTTCCATTGGCGAAAGGGGCGGTAGGATCGAAGGCAGACGGGCAGCCAGCATGGATTTCCCGGAACCCGGAGTACCAAGCATCAACATGTGATGCCGGCCGGCCGCAGCGATTTCGAGCGCGCGTTTTGCACGTTCTTGCCCTTTGACATCCTTGAAATCTTTTAAGGTGTTCAGGGTGGAAACTTCTCCTGGGGCGCAGGGCGATAAGGGGGCTTGCCCGGTGAAATGCCCAATGACTGCCGCTAGTGACTTTGAAGCAATGACATTAGCGGCTTCGACCCAGGCCGCTTCGGGGCCTGAGTCTGTTGCGCAGAACATTGAGCGTCCACTTTGTGCGGCTGCCATCGCTGCAGGTAACGCGCCAATGACAGGTACTAAGGTTCCGTCAAGCGATAGCTCTCCGAGGGAAAGCGTTTCTTCAGCAGCGTCTTTCGGAAGGATATCTAAAGCCGCCAAAAGTGCTACAGCGATGGGTAAGTCATAGTGGCTGCCTTCTTTTGGAAGGTCTGCAGGCGACAAATTAATCGTGATGCGTTTGGAAGGAAGAGCAATGGCAAGTGCGCTGAGGGCAGATCGAACTCGATCACGCGCTTCGGATACCGCTTTGTCCGGCAGGCCCACGACACTAAACGCGGGCAGGCCTGCAGTGACGGCACATTGGACCTCTACGGTATGCGCGTGAACGCCCTCAAAGGCGACAGTATAGGTTTTGGTGACCATCTCTCTTCCCAATTCTGGAGCCAGCGTATTGGGAAGAGGGTTACTGAGGTGTTAACTATGCTGATCTCTCAAGGCGGAAAAACCTGGCCAAGCTTCTGGATCAGCGAGCGTTTTATCGCGGCAAAAGGCGTTGCAGAACCCATAGCTGACGCCATCCAGCGATAGCATATGTGTGCTGATCTTGCCGCTATAGGGGCAATGCGAGTTCACTGGCGTCTCATTGGTTGCAACCGCTTTTGTCACTTTCGGGCCAGGCCAGTCACGGGTTCGAAAGTCGTTTTCGTAATGAGAAAGATGCGCGCCGCGCACCATACCCATGGCACGCCAGCGGCGAAAGGCGAGGTCATTCAGATGTTTTTCGACATAGGCGCGCGCGGTTGGACCAACGGGCAGGCCATATCCCGCGATGCGCATGGCGACCGGCGCATACATGGCGTCAACGGCGCTATAGTCTCCGCAAAGCCAACCGCCTGATTGATCCTGACTTGCCTCAAAGGCCACATTCCAAATGTCCTCGATGCGCGCCAAATCCTTTAAAACCTCGGCACTGGGCTGTTCCCATTGGCAGGCGGTGCGCAGGTTCATCGGACAGGCCTCACGGAGTGCTGTAAAACCTGAATGCATCTCTGCAGCCAAAGAGCGTGCGATCGCGCGTAGTTTTGGGTCTTGGGGCCAAATGCCTTTGTTAGGGTGTTGATCCGCCAGTTCCTCGGCAATGGCGTAGCTTTCAGAAATGATTGCACCAGCAGGCGTGCGAATCGTGGGAACGGTACGGGCAGGGTAGAACTCTGCGAGCTGTTCGTAGACCGAGCTCTCTGAACTGAAGTCCAACAAAGTTAGATCGCGCGCAATGTCGAACTTTTCAAACAGTAACCAGCCCCGCAGGGACCAAGACGAATAGGCGTAGTCGCCAATGACAAGATGATAAGACATAAAGGGATGATATCGCGCCTATTGTCTTCACAAAAACGAAAGGTTGTGACGGAATTCATCAAGGATTGTGATTGATAAGCGGAGCGGACCAGTTTGGGGTCGTGCGAATTTCCGTAACAGAAAGATTGTTGATATGATGGCTAAATGCGTCATAGGCCGATAGCCCTAACGCGCGTTGCACTTGTGTGATGATGACGCCGAAATGACATACGACGATGAGATCTTCTCCCATTGCGTTCACAATGAGCGTGTCAATCGCTTGATTTACCCGCTTGATCAAATCATTCCAGCTTTCCCCTTCAGGGGCTTTGATGTCGCCGGGCTGCTCCCAATAGGCGCGCATCAAGTCCTGGTCCTCCACTTCTGCGTGGGACTTTAATTCCCATGATCCAAAGTGCAGCTCCCTGAGGGCGGGCATGTGTGGCAAGCGGTGCCGATCCCCTTGAACTGCATTACCCGTCTCAACCGCACGTGAAAGATCCGAAGACACCATGATGGCATCAGATGGCAAAAAGTTTTCAAGGCGCTCCAATGCTGCAATGTCAGACAGATCCGCTGGTAAGTCAGACCAGCCGACCATGGTTTTCGCGTGGGTTGGCCCGTGGCGCACAAGGAAAAGTCGGCTCATGGTAGGTCGCCTTTTAAGACCATCGGCAGGCCAGCGACGACGAACACGGCCAAATCCGCTTGCGCAGCAAGAGTTTGGTTCAATTTGCCTTGTGCGTCGCGAAATTTGCGCGCCAATGCGTTATCGGGAACAATACCCATACCGACTTCGTTTGAGACGACCACAACAGAGCCCTTACAGTCGCGAAGTTGTTCCAAAAGCGAGTCCGTTTGACGGGCAATGTCTGCCTCTGCCATCAGATGGTTTGAAAGCCACATCGTGGCGCAGTCCAGCAGGACCACCTCGGTTTCGCTGATCGACTGCAAAGCATCACTCAGGTCTAAAGGGCTCTCAATCGTGCGCCAGTTTGCGCCGCGCTGGGCCAAATGGGCGTCGACTTTAACGCGCATCTCCTCGTCAAACACCTGCGCCGTTGCGATATAAACGCGCGGGGCACCCGTGTCTGTGACCAAGGTCTCTGCATAGGCTGATTTCCCAGAAGAGGCTCCGCCCAATACAAACGTCAGCTTTGGCAGCATAAAGCCCCCACAATGTGAAATTCGGTTCGATACCCTGCGTAATGGGCATGGCGCTTGCAAGCAACAAAGTTCCGAGAGGCATGGTTTGTTTAGCGCGCCAATAATTCAGGGGCGCTTGTTTCCCTGCGCTCAAATGCATAGTGTCTGTTCTGCCTGACCTCGGAGGGGCCAAATGCTGGAAGACAAACGCATTCTTCTGATCATCAGCGGCGGAATTGCCGCATATAAATCGCTGGATTTGATCCGCCAACTGCGCAAACGCGGAGCTTGGGTGACGCCGGTTCTGACCAAATCCGCTGAACAGTTCGTGACACCCTTGTCGGTCTCGGCGTTGGCTGAAGAAAAAGCCTACCGGGATCTTTTTGATCTGACCGATGAAGCTGAAATGGGGCATATCCAATTGTCGCGTTCAGCGGATCTGATTGTTGTGGCTCCAGCCACGGCCAACTTGATGGCTAAAATGGTGACGGGACAGGCGGATGATCTCGCTTCTACTTTGTTGCTAGCGACGGATACACCGATCTTGGTTGCGCCTGCTATGAATGTACGCATGTGGCTGCACCCTGCAACGCAGCGCAATCTTGCGACACTGAAAGGCGATGGCGTCGGCTTTGTGGGCCCGAATGAAGGCGACATGGCCTGTGGTGAATTTGGCCCCGGTCGATTGGCCGAACCGGTCGAGATCGTGGTTGCGGTTGAGGCCGCACTCGCCGAAGGCCCTTTGACCGGACGCCGTATCGTGGTGACTTCTGGTCCAACTCATGAACCGATTGATCCGGTGCGCTATATTGCCAACCGCTCATCTGGTGCCCAAGGAACGGCCATTGCACGCGCCTTATTGGCGCTTGGCGCAGAGGTTGTATTTGTGACCGGTCCGGCTGAAGAGCCGCGGCCTGAAGGCGCTCATGTCGTTGAAGTCGAAACCGCAAAACAGATGATGGATGCTGTCGCCGCCGCAATGCCAGCGGACGCAGGCGTATTTGCGGCAGCTGTTGCAGATTGGCGCGTGGATGGTGCCGGTGATAGTAAAATTAAGAAACAGGACGGTGAAATTCCAAGCCTGAATTTCCTGGAAAATCCAGATATTCTGGCGACGATTTCACAATCCAAATCAGACCGACCAGCTTTGGTTGTTGGTTTCGCGGCCGAGACAGATGATGTCATCGAAAACGCTACTAAAAAGCGCCTCCGCAAGGGGTGTGACTGGATTGTTGCCAATGATGTCAGCCCGGAAACCGGGATTATGGGCGGGCGCGAAAACGCGGTTGTATTGATTTCAGACGACGGGGCAGAGCATTGGCCGCGCATGCAAAAGGACGCGGTTGCGCGTCAGCTTGCGGATCGAATTGCAGCCAAGCTGGGCTGATAGACGGGAAAGGGCGCTGCGTGGTTGCCATCAAAATAAGTTGGGTCGAAGGGTCTGATCAGGACTTGGGGCTGCCATCCTATGAAACACCTGGGGCCGCTGGTGCTGATCTGCGCGCCAATTTTGCACCGGATCTCCGCGGCGGCATGACCTTGGATCCCGGTGCGCGGATGTTGATCCCCACAGGTTTGCAGTTGGAAATCCCACTGGGGTTTGAGGTTCAAATCCGTCCACGCTCTGGCTTGGCTTTGAAACACGGGATCACATTGCCCAATAGTCCGGGCACCATCGATAGCGATTACCGTGGCCCGCTTGGCGTGATTGTGATGAATGCAGGGCAGGACAGTTTTCATATCGCGCATGGCGATCGGATCGCACAAATGGTTGTCGCTCCGGTGGTGCAAGCGTCGTTTCACATTCAAGACACCCTGAGTGAAACCGAACGTGGCTCAGGCGGATTTGGATCGACCGGAGTGGCTTGATGGTTTTGGTCTTAGGCTGTTGCGCATTGATCTGGGGGCTGTGTCGTCTGGCGCGTGTGCCTTCACGCGTGATGTGGATGTTGATTGGGCTGGTCTATTTGGCCGTTGTAAGCCTTCATCTGGCGTTGCCAGACGGCAATGCCTTGCGCGAGGCCACAGGCGGATCAGCAGCTTTATGGCTGATCTTGGGTGGCGCTGTTGTTTTGGTATTTGCCTATCTTAAGGGGCTTAAATTCCTGCGAGCGCGCGTTAAGGACTCTGCTGCGCAAATACCTCAGACGGTTCAAGGTCCGTTCTCAGTGACCGAGCTGAACCGCTATGCGCGCCACATCGTGCTGCGTGAAGTTGGTGGCGTCGGGCAGAAGCGATTAAAAGACGCCAAGGTTCTGGTGATTGGGGCCGGGGGGCTTGGCTCTCCTGCATTGCTTTATCTGGCGGCGGCTGGGGTTGGGACGATCGGGGTGATCGATGACGACTATGTTGATAATTCAAATCTTCAACGTCAGGTAATCCATACCGATCAAAACATCGGCATGCCGAAAGTTCATTCTGCAGCCGAAGCAATGCGCGCGCAGAACCCATTTGTTACCGTTCGACCTTATCAGCGCCGTCTATCGGATGATGACGCCTCTGCGATTATTTCGGAATACGACATCGTTCTGGATGGGACCGATAATTTCGCCACCCGTTATTTGGTAAACCGAACCTGCGTCGACCTCAAAAAGCCGCTAATTTCAGGTGCTCTTAGCCAATGGGAAGGGCAGATTAGTGTATTTGACCCGGCCCAGAATGCGCCGTGTTACCAATGCATTTTCCCCAAAGCCCCCGCTGCCGAACTTGCGCCAAGCTGTGCCGAGGCCGGGGTCATCGGCCCCTTGCCGGGGGTGATCGGCACCATGATGGCAGGCGAAGCGATTAAGTTGATCACTGGCGCAGGTTCAGCCTTGCGCGGTGAAATGATGATCTACGATGCGCTGTATGGCGAAAGTCGAAAAATTCAGTTGAAACGGCGAGCTGATTGCCCAACCTGCGGCGCAGGCGCGTAACTGAGACAAGGGCTGCTGAAACGAATTGCTGCCAACTTCGTTCCCATGCCCAGCGATTTGCGCAATTGTGAGCGTGAAACACATTGCAGAAATTTCCCAGCGATCTAAATCTTTTACAAAGGAGATTGCCATGACAAATCCATTGCTGTCCGAATGGACCACCCCTTTCGCACTTGCGCCATTCGATCAGATTTCAGATGCCGATTTTGCCCCTGCTTTTGAGGCAGCACTTGACGCACACAAAGCAGAAATCGCGATAATTTCTGGCAACCCTGAAGCGCCAGATTTCGAAAACACCATCGGTGCCTTAGAAGCAGCCGGGGAAGATTTCGACAAGGTTCTGTCGGTGTTTTACACGGTGGCCGGAGCTGACAGTAACCCTGAACGCGAGGCATTGCAGCGCGACTTTGCACCTAAACTGGCGGCGCATTCTGCTGAAATTTCTGCGAACAAAGCGCTTTTCGCGCGCGTCGCTGATCTTTGGGCGCGCAGGGATACTCTTGAGCTGAATGAAGAACAGGCGCGTGTGTTAATGCTAACTCATCGGGGTTTTCTACGCGGTGGTGCTGCGCTGGAAGGTGCCGCAGATGCGCGCATGAAAGAGATCAAATCTCGACTGGCTGTCTTGGGTACTGAATTCACTCAAAACTTGCTGGCAGATGAGCGCGATTGGTTCATGGAACTCACAGAAGCGGACCTTGAAGGCCTGCCAGGTTTCGTAATGGATACCGCACGCGCCGCTGGAGGAGAAAAGCAGGCGAGCGGACCAGTCGTGACACTCTCGCGGTCCTTGATTGTACCATTCTTGCAGTTTTCCCCGCGTCGCGATCTGCGCGAAACTGCGTTCAAAGCCTGGGCCGCGCGCGGTGCAAACGGTGGTGAAACCGACAACCGCGCCATTGCCGCCGAAATCCTAGCATTGCGGCAAGAACGGGCACAGTTGTTGGGTTACAAAACCTTTGCCGATTACAAACTTGAAACCGAGATGGCCAAGACCCCGGACGCGGTTGAGAAGCTCTTGATGGATGTTTGGGGGCCAGCTAAAGCACAGGCCGAAGTGGATGCAGCGCGTCTTACAGAGATGATGCATGCTGACGGCATCAATGATGACCTCGCCCCGTGGGATTGGCGCTATTATTCAGAAAAGCGCCGCAAAGCTGAACACGATCTGGATGAGGCCGCGCTGAAACCCTATTTGCAGCTTGATCGTATGATCGAAGCGTCTTTTGCCTGCGCGCATCGTCTATTTGGGTTAGAGTTCAAACCATTGGATGTACCACTTTACCACGCAGATTGCCGCGCATGGGAAGTCTTGCGCGACGGTAAACACATCGCAGTGTTCATTGGCGATTATTTTGCGCGCGGATCCAAACGTTCAGGCGCTTGGTGCTCTGCGATGCGCAGTCAGGCCAAATACCCTGATCACCAAACACCGATAGTGATCAATGTCTGTAACTTTGCGAAATCCGATCCGGCGCTTTTGTCATATGATGACGCGCGTACGCTGTTTCATGAATTTGGCCATGCGCTGCACCAAATGCTGTCTAATGTGACTTATGAAAGTGTCTCTGGAACGTCTGTGGCGCGTGATTTTGTAGAGTTGCCAAGCCAACTTTATGAACACTGGCTTGAAGTACCTGAGGTATTGAAAGAATTTGCCACTCATGCCGATACGGGCGAGACCATGCCGGAAGCTTTGTTGGAAAAGGTCCTTCAAGCGGCCAATTTCGACATGGGTTTTCAAACTGTCGAATATGTGGCTTCAGCCCTTGTGGATCTTGGATTCCATACAGGGGCCGCACCTGAAGATGTGATGGCGCGTCAGACGGAAATTCTAAATGGGATCGGTATGCCTCAGGCGATTAGGATGCGGCATGCGACACCTCATTTTGCCCATGTCTTTGCAGGCGATGGCTACTCAAGTGGTTACTATAGCTACATGTGGTCTGAGGTCATGGATGCGGATGCCTTTGAGGCCTTTGAAGAAGCCGGAGGAGCCTTTGATCCGCAGCAAGCCAAGGCTCTGGAGGAGCATATTCTGTCCAAAGGTGGGTCTGTTGATGCTGCAGATTTGTATCGACGTTTCAGAGGCCGGCTGCCCGGAGTGGAAGCGCTTTTGAAGGGGCGAGGTTTAGCTTAATAAATAGAAAGAGCGCCAAATTGGCGCTCTTTTTTGTCGAACCGTCATGGGGCCTTCTGCGATCAGCCTGAAACTTGTTCCCGTAGGATAGACCCGGTCAATGAAATCATCAGGTAGATACCTGAGAAAATCAGGAAGCTGAGGATCGTGTTCTCAAAGGCGCGTGGGTAGCTCGCGTCTTGCGATGTTACCGGCTGAACGGATGTCGTGAGGTAGCGCACCTGACGGGAGGCTTCGAGCTCCGTTTGGTTCAGCGTCTGAAGTGCGGCCGTCAAAATGATGTCAGCAGTGGCTAGGTCTGCCTGAGCGATCTGGATCGCCGCCGCTTGTCCTGCGAGGGATGATTGGCTGCCACCCACTTCGGTCATGCGCCCTTGAAGTCCTTCAAGTATGGCTTGCAGGTTACGGATATTACCTCGCACCCCATTCACTCGTGCTTCGTTCGGACGGGAATTGTCCAGCAACGAGCTGAGTTCCAGCTGGTTTTCCTGCAATTCCAGCTCATATGTGCTGATCTGCTGGCGCAGGCTTGCAATCAGCCCTTCCGGGTCAAGAACCGAGTTTTCCTGCAATTGCACCAAAGCACGTTGCGCATTGCGGCGCTCCTCTTTGGCCTTTTCGAGGCTCCGGCGCGCATCTTTCAATTGGTCTTCTCGCTTTCGTTGCGATTGGCCATCAACGCGGTCTTCGGCATAGCCGATCAGAGCGCGAGAAAACTCTGTGCTTATCTCTGGATCAGGTGAAGACACCTCCATGCGGATCACACCATCAGTGGGGTCAAATCCGATTTTGATGTATTTCTGATAGACTTTGTAGGCTTCCTCGTTGCTTGGATTTTCATTCAGACGCTGCAGGGAATCCACAGATGGGTCGGTGAAAACCGATTTAAAACCAACATCTTGTTCAAGTAAAAGCATCGCTTCCTTGGATTGCAGGAACGACTGGGTGGATGTGGAATCCTTTGTGTCAAATTGTGAGCCCGACAGAAGCCCGCCACCAATGCCAGCCTTTTCGGAAGCGATAATCAGAAACTCTGATTTGGTTGAAAACATCGGTGTCGCGACTTTGTAATAGTAATAGCCCGCCAGCATGGTGGGCAGCATCACAAAGGCCGCAAGACGGGCGAACATAAGGATGGATTTGCGGCGCCGACGGCGGGCGATATCTTTTTGAATATCGCCGATCTCACGAACGCGGCGCTCAGCAGGTGAAGCCATCTCCATAGATGGCAGATTGCTGGCGCTTACATCTTGTGTTTGTGGAAGTTGCGGCGCGCCAGAGGGGATCGGTGTGCCTGCCGGAGGCGCGACCTGATCTAACATGTTAGAGCGACGGAATGGATCCAAGCCGTTTTGGCGCAAGAGGCGCACAGCATCATAGTCGGAGGTTGCCGCAAGATTGTGTTTTTGCGCCAAACGCCGCGCCATGCGCAATTGGCGCCCGGTTAGCCCCTCTTGGCGGATCTGCGCAATAGCCTCTTCCGGTGAAGCTGTTGGCGCAATCGAAGACGGTGGGGCCGATGTTCCCGTTGTTGTTGTCGTTGGTTGCGGCGCAGATTGTGCTGGTGCCGCCATCGCCATTTCCAGCCCGCTCATATCTTCTTCGGTGGAGGTGGGCATGGGCTGGTCGTCTTGCGCAGGCGTATTGCGCGAACGCCGTTCAGCCGAACGTGCTAAACGCGCTTGACGACGGGCGGCGCGATCCGAAACCTCAGCATCTGGTTGCGGTGCCTCGGTTTGGGGTGTCACTGGAACTTCGCTCAATTGCGTTTCCGGCATTGGCGCAGCTTCAGATGCTGCCTCATTCGGTGCAACTGCATCTGCAGCGGGCTCTGTGGCCAATGCGGCCTGTTGGCCCGCACTTCGGCGGATGCGGAATTTTTTAGCCTTGGGTTTGGTAGTCATAAAGCTGCTTTGCCTCTTCCAAGGTGTCAAACATATGCAATTGCCCATTTACCAAGACACCAGCGGATTTGGCAAACTTCTCCAGCGTGGAAGGCTGGTGCGACACGATGATCATTGTTGTTGTGCGCAGGCGTTCCCGAAGGACATCACCGGCCTTGCGATTGAATTCTACATCTGTGGAAGAGGGCATGCCTTCGTCCACCAGATACATGTCAAAATCCAAAGCTAGCATTAGCGCAAAGGAGAACCGGGCGCGCATGCCCGATGAATAGGTTCCAAGGGGCTGCTCGAAGTATTCTTCCAGCCCGCAAAGCCAACGACAGAAGGCTTCGACATAGTCAGGGTCAAGACCGTAGAGGCGCGCGATGTAACGGCTGTTTTCAACCGCTGTGTGTTTGTTCACAACACCGCCCATAAAACCAAGTGGGAATGAAATACGGCAGCCGCGGCGAATTTCGCCTTCGTCGGGTTTTTCCAACCCAGCCATCATGTTGATGATCGTTGTCTTGCCAGAACCATTGGGGGCAAGGATGCCAACCGATTGGCCCAGATCCACGCGAAAAGACGCCCGATCCAAAATGACCTTGCGCTGCGTCCCCGTCCAGAAGGACTTACTGACGTTATCAAACTCGAGCATTCATGTGCTCCGGCTGCTCTGCCATGCCTCACCTTAGCGGCGAAGTCTTAACGTACCACTGATGCGGCTTGCGCGTACTATGCCGGATTTGAGGCGGTTCTGACAACAGATGCCTGTCGGTTTCGGTACGATTTCAGAGAGATTGCAGGGCGAAAACACAGAAACCGGCGCCAGGACGCCGGTTTCCGTTGAGATTTAGAGAGTATTTACTCTGCTGGGGCGAGTTCCGTCTTTTGAACGCGGAACAGTTTGCCTGCGAGAATTGACAGGCCAGCAGCTCCAAAGCTAAAGAGCGCACCCATTTTGGCGGCATCCTGAACATCGCCTGGCGGGAAGGCAACGGAGGCCACAAAGAGCGATACCGTAAAGCCAATCGCGGCGACAAAGCCGATGATGACCAGATCGATGATCCGCATACCTTGCGGAATCCCGAGTTTCAGCGGCACAGCCGCAAACCAGCCGAAGGCGAGAATACCGATAGGTTTACCGATGATCAGACCGGCCAGAACCAGCCATGTCGCATCTCCAATCGCGCTGAACTCAACACCTGCGTTCAGCAAGCCGAAGAAGAAGAGGATGATCTCGACCGGGTGCTTCAGTGCGTGTTCGATCACGTTTAGCAAATCATGCAAGTGTGTTTCAGCTTCTGAGAAGAAACCAAAGGCACGGTCTGCGTGTGGAATCGCTGGAACGATCGGCAGCAGACCCAATGCAGGGTGCAGACCAGAGCGCATAAAGCCATACCAGCTGATGCAGGCCGCAACAGCATAAGGCACAAAGTGCAGGTTTTTGCGCACCCAAGTTGAATTTGGACGGTCTTGTTTTCCAACGTCTAGCTTGCGCGGAAGCCAGTTGAACAGAAGATACACACCGATTGCAGCGCCAAAGGAGGCCAGTAGCCATTCCGGGGCCAAATCGCCAGATGGGTAGAAAATTGCCAAAATGATCAGACCAACCGCATCGTCGGCAATCGCCAACAGAAGCAAGAAGCGCACAGCTGGGTGACCGGCACCAAAGACCAAGCGACCTACGAGGTAGGAAAAGGCAATGTCTGTTGCGGTAGGAATCGCCCAGCCATTTGCCACCGCATCATAGGTGTCAGAGCCCAGGAAATACGCCAGACCAAGGTAAACACCGATCGGGCCAAACATGCCGCCTGCCGTTGCAAATAAGGGTGTAGCCGCCTTTTTTCCGCGCAGAGAGCCATCTTTCAGGATCACCGCTTCCCAGACCTCTTTGGCGGCCATCGCAAAGAAGAGCGCCATCAGAACGTCATTCACCAGATAGTGCAGTGTCAGGGTGCGGTGCCCATGATGATAGTGACCAATCGGAGCATGATCCCAGATCACGAATTCAACGAAATGATGATAAGTTTCGGGGTTGGTGTTTGCCCAAATCAGGGCCGTTACCGCGCCAATTATAAGCAATAGCGAGTAGTTGGTTAAAAAGTTCCAGACGCGATACATTGGTCCTCCCCAGGGTTATAAAGCTCATCTTGGATACATGAATAATAGGGTGCTAACAACGGAATCACAGACCCTATGGGCGGTTTTGACGCGAAATTTTGAGTCTCAAAAATTAGCGAAACTTCAAGATATGCATCTTTGTTAGGCACAACAACAGCCGCATCACAAAAATGCGGCTGTGTGAAAATTTTTTGGCTTGATGGGTTAGGCGAACCCCTGCCAGGCGAGACCGGCAAAGAAGCTGCCCACCATCGCAAGGACGAAGTAGGCTGCGAAAACGCGTGGTTTCACCAAAGCCCAGACCGCGATTGCCGCCGGAATACAGCTGACGCCACCAGCAATCATAAAGCTCATAGCAGCACCCGGCGCCATTCCTTGGTGAAGCAGCGCATCCACCAGGGGAACCGCAGCGTAGCCATTCAAATAGGCAGGCGCGCCTACCAAAGCACCTAGGGCAATGGGGCGTAGGCCCTCTCCTCCAAGGAAGGTCGCAATCCATTCTGCCGGAACATAGTGGATCATCAAAGCCTCAGCCACATAAGCCAGTGCCAGCCATTTCAGCAAAAACACAGCATTTTCGATGGCGGTTTCTTTGAACACCACACGGCGCGTGTTGTTGGTCCAAAATTTCCAAACCGGGGTTTCGGAAAAAGGCACCTGCACGCCGCAGCACCCGCCAACCTGTGGCTTTTCACGCAACGGGTTTTTGAAGACCGCAGTTTTTGCGAGGGACATTGTGACAAAGCCACCGAAGAGGCCCAGGCCTACGGCAGAGGCTGTTTTCGCAATCGCAAAATCAAACCCTAATTGACCAGCAGTGATCGAAAACATCGCAGGATCCATAATCGGGGAGGCCAGCCAAAAAGCCATAACCGCCGACAGGGGCGTCCCAGCCGCCAAAAGGGCGGCAATAAAGGGGATCACCTCGCAAGAACAAAATGGCGCAAGGCCGCCGAGTATTGCCGCAAATACGATCATCCGGCTTTCACGCCCGACAAAAGCTTTGGCCAGTATGTTCTCTGCCCCGGTTGCTTTCAAATAGGCGATTGCCAAAACGGCGAAGGAGATAAACGGTGCAGTGCTGAGCAATGCTTCGATTGAAAAAGTCAGCGTAGGCACAAATTGCGGCCGGTCGAATATTGCAACCCCAAGCAAAATCAAAACAAGCGCCAACCAGGCTTTGTCGATCCTTTTCAGAAGAGGGCGTTCGATGGTGTGTGTGGTTTCAGCCATGGCTGCAATCCTCGATGTCGCTGTCCGCACAGCATTCATTTAACAAAAATTCTGACAGGGCGCGTACTTCGTCATAGGCAACCGCTGCACAAATAATGCTGCGCCCTTGTTTTTCCTGAATGACCAACCCCGCCTGGGCGAGAATTTTCATGTGATGAGTCAAAGTAGACCCCGTCACGCCGGTGCGTTGACCAAGCTCCCCAATGCTGAGGCCGTCGTCCCCGGCACGTACCAGGGTGCGCAACACGCTAAGACGTTGCTCGGATCCAAGGGCCGCAAAGGTCGAGGCGGCAACTTCAAGGCTGAGATCGGTGATTGCTGTATGTTTCATATTTCTAAAAATATCGAAATAATTGAGTCGCGCAAGATTTATTTTCATAATCTTCGAAATATCGAATTGATTTGATTTTCAGCCAATGCTGAGAAAGTGTAGGCGCAACGAGAAGGAGGCGGTGATGACGCTAGCAGAGATACTGACTTTCGCCGTTGTGGCCGGCCTTTTGGTGGTGTCCCCGGGACCCAATGGCGTTTTGATCGCGCGCACTGTGCCAACTTCGGGTCGGCAAGCTGGCTTTGCAAACATCGCAGGATTTGTCAGCGCATTTTACATGCATGGTGCTTTGTCGATATTGGGTCTGTCTTTGATCCTTGTGCAATCAGCAACTGCCTTTGCCATCGTGAAATACTTGGGTGCGGCTTATCTGTGTTGGATTGGCCTTAAGTCCCTCTGGGCTGCATGGCGCGGTGAAACACAGGATGTTTCACAGGTGTCTCCAGCAAAACGCCAAAGAACTTTGGTGCGTGCCTATGTCGAAGGATTGCTGACCAACCTTTTGAATCCAAAAACGTCGATGTTCTATCTTGCAGCCTTTCCGCAATTTATCGCGATTGAAACGCCGTCACTGGGCGCGTCCTTCACTTTGGTGACAGTGCATTCCTTGCTCAACGTTGTTTGGTTCAGTGCAATGGTTTTGCTTTTAACCCGCTTGAGTGCTGTGGCAGGTCGTGGACAGTTCCAGCGTTGGGTGAAAGGCGTGACAGGTGTAGTTTTCTTGGGGTTTGGGGCTAAATTGGCCACCATTCGACCAAGTTTGTAACACTTTGGCGCTTCAAGACGATATTGGCGTCTGCCAAATTTGTACCGAACGATTTGCCAAGACCCACACCCGGCATACACCGCGGCCGGTGGTTTGGTTTCAACCGGGCACGCGTATTTTGGTAGCTGGCCAAGCGCCGGGCGCACGCGTGCATGAAAGTGGGCGCCCCTTTACCGATCCATCTGGGGATCGCCTGCGCGCATGGATGGGGATCGATGATGATGTATTTTATGATCAAACCCGTGTTTCCATCCTGCCGATGGCTTTTTGTTTTCCCGGATATAACGACAAAGGTGCGGACCTGCCGCCGCCCACCATTTGTGCAAAGACCTGGCGGAAACCGGCGATGGAGCAGCTTTCATCCGTGCGCTTAACGCTATTGATCGGAGGCCATGCGCAGAAATGGCACCTCGGACCGGGGAAAGTCACAGAGACCGTTGAGGCCTGGCGCGACCATGCGCCTGCGGTCTTCCCCTTGCCACATCCGTCGTGGCGGAATACGGCATGGCTGAAGAAACATCCGTGGTTTGAGGCCGAGTTGCTGCCTGAACTGCGCCAAGCTGTGCAAGAGGCCCTGACATGAGTGAAATCGACCTGACCCCGCTGGATCGTGCCCATGCAGAAATGGATAACAATGCGGCGGATGACGCTGCGCGTTTGCGGTTTTATGAACGTTTGGCTGATGCAGAATTATTTCTTCTGCTGGAAAAAGAAGCAGTTGGAGAGCGGATTTCCCCGGAAGTGTTTGAACTGCAGGATCAGTCCTTTGTTTTGGTCTTTGACACCGAGGAAAGGCTCGCGGAATTCGTCGGCAAGTCAGCCCCTTATGCGGTGTTATCAGGACGAATAGTCGCTCAGATGCTGGCGCCGTCAGGTATTGGCCTTGGCGTGAACCTTGATGTGGCCCCGTCCTCGATTTTGATCCCAGCCGAAGCAATGGCCTGGTTGGTGGATACCTTAGGCAATGGGCCGGATGAGATCGAAGCGCGGGTTGAAGAATTTACCGCGCCCGCAGGATTGCCTGAAGTCTTGGTGCGCGCTTTGGATGCCAAACTTTCCACCGCTGTTGGACTGGCGGAATGGGCTTATTTGGTAGGGACTGTTCATGAAAACGGCGTGCGTTCACATATGCTTGGGTTTGTGAATGCGGTTGAAGGCGCGCAGGCCGCTTTAGCTAAGGCCGTGTCCGAAGCGTTGACGTTTTCTGGCATTGATGCTGGGACTTTGGATGTTGGTTTCTTTGACAAAAACGATCCGGTTGCTGCGCAGCTTGCGCGGGTTGGTTTGCGGTTTGACCTGCCAAAGCCAGAGACCTCGAGCGAATACGTTCAAGTTGCACCAGGCAGTGATCCTGAAAAACCACCAAAGCTACGGCAGATCTCCTAGCCTCGTTTAATTACAGGTTTTAGGTTCGTTTACCGTACCCAGATCAATATCCGGCACCGCGATCCACGAGGTTTAAAAACGGTAGCCCTATCTCGCCGCGTCGAATGTTCTCGGCAATGACTTCCGATGCTGTGATCGCTCGGGTTTCGGCTGCAATATGCGGGGTGACGGTCACTTTGGTATGGGCCCAATATGGGTGGTCTTGTGGCAAAGGTTCGACGCGGAACACATCAAGCGTGGCATGGGCAATCTGTCCGGTGTCTAAGGCCGAAAGCAAAGCTGCGTCTTCGATCAATGTGCCACGCCCGGGATTGATCAGCCGCGCGCCCTTGGGCAGATGATTGATGGTTTCGGCATTTAATGTGTTCTCAGTCTCTGCAGTGTTGGGCAGCAACAGGATGAGGATATCGGCCGTTTTCAACGCGGTTTTCAAACCGGCATCTCCACTAAGACAGATAATGCCCTCGATGTCTTTCTGTCGCCGCGACCAACCAGTGACTTGAAAGCCGATCCCAGCAAGCATCTTCGCGCAGGCCTGTCCAAGCTGACCCAGCCCTAGAATGGTGACGCGCCGCTCGCGCGCAAGGGGCGCAGCCTTTGGCTTCCATTCCCCATTTTGGGACGCAAGATTATCATCGATCCCAAGATGATAACGCAACGTGTGCCCCGTGACCCATTCGATCATCCCCTGGGTCAGTCCCGGATCAACCATGCGGCACAGCGGCTGAGCTAGGGTTTGATTGGTGACTATTTTTTCAACCCCGGCCCAAAGACTAAGCACAGCTTTACAGCGCCTGAATGGGCTAAAATCCTGCAGATCGCTACTGGGGGCATAAATGATGTAATCTGTTTCTGCCGGGTCGTGGTCTTGACGCAAATCGATATCAAGATTGGCTGCACTGAAGGCTTGTTTCAAAGGGGTTTGATAACTGTCCCAGTTTTTATCGCCCGCGGCAAAAAGAACATTCGTCATGATTGAAACAGCCCTTCCTGATCAGTGAAACCTTTCACTTCGATGGGATTACCAGAAGGATCAAAGAAAAACATCGTTGCTTGTTCCCCGGGCTCGCCTTCAAAGCGGATCTGAGGGGCCAGTTCGAAAGAAATATCATGTGCGCGAATACGGTCTGCCAGAGCCCGCCATTCTGGCATCGGAAGCACAACGCCGAAATGCGGCATCGGTACTTTATGTGCGCCAACGGTTCCGGTTTTGGTCGCGGGAAATGGCGTACCCAGATGCAGCGAGAGCTGATGGCCAAAGAAATCAAAGTCGACCCACGTGTCCGTTGAACGGCCCTCTTTGCAGCCGAGCACATTCTTATAGAATACGCGACTGGCCTCTAGATCAGTGACATGACAGGCGAGATGGAATGCAAACATAACGGCTCCTGATTGGCTTTGGTCACTGGTTTAGCATTCTCTATAGTAAATAGTTTAACTTAACTTTGTGTTTTCTGACATAAGCAAAACTATGGATCTAAAGTTTGTCGAAAGTTACCTGCTTGTTTTAGACGCGGGCTCGATTGCAGCCGCCGCTCGCAAGCAAAATATTACACCAGCCGCTGTTTCACAGCGTGTGACCGCGCTGCAAAACGAGTTGGGGGTCTCGCTTGTTGTACGCGAAGGCCGCCGCATGGTGGCGACGTCTCATGGGCGCACGATGATCCCTTTGATGGAGGACATGCTGGCGCGCAGGAGCGATATCAATAGGTTGCTGGCCTCTCAAGAACTCCGAGGTGTGCTGCGAGTTGGCGCAATTTCAACGGTGCTTGGGCAATTTGGCCCACAGCTGGTAAAGGCGCTTAAAGCACAAGCGCCCGACGTGAATTTACGGCTGGTACCGGGCACATCTGAAGAGCTTTATGAGGCGATATCTCAGGATCGGATTGATCTGGCAATCGTTGCATCGCCTCCGTTTGAGCTGCCGAAGTCGTTGAAATTCGACCGATTGGTGTCGCAGGACATAGGTCTTTTTCGTCGTCGCGGCGCGCCGGCGGATACGCCCTTTATTGTATATGATCGAACGTCTTGGGGTGGTGCCACGTGTTGGAAAGCGTTGTCTCAGACATATTCAAATACATCGATCATATGTGAGATGGATGCGCCAGAAGTGATTGCGCAGATGGTGGAACAAGGGCTGGGGCAGGCCGTGTTGCCACACTGGCAAGGTCTGCATATCGCTTCAAATCAAGTCGAGTTTCTATCCTTAGGGGCGCAACGCACCATCGGGGTGATCAGCCTGCAGCGAGACAGCCAATCTGCTTTGATGAAACTTGTGCAGGAAGCGCTGGATATATCTTAACGCGGCCGATGGACATGTGCGCTTTGCACCATGCCAAAGGCCACCATCAGAACAAGCATGGCGGAGCCGCCATAGCTGACAAGCGGTAAAGGTACGCCCACAACTGGTGCCATGCCCATCACCATCGACATGTTAACCGCAAAGAACAGGAAGAATGCACCGGCTATCCCCATGGTCATGAGCGATGAGAACCGGTCTTTGTTTTGTACTGCCGAGACCACACAGAAAACGATGATCAAAGCGTAGAGCACCAGAAGCGAAATTGCGCCCATAAAGCCAAATTCTTCTGCCAAAGTCGTAAAGATAAAGTCGGTGTGTTTTTCTGGCAAAAAGTTCAGGCGGCTTTGTGTGCCTTGCATGAATCCGCGGCCTGTCCAGCCGCCAGAGCCAAGCGCAATTTTGGACTGTGTGATGTGATAGCCCGCCCCCAATGGATCTGAGGCAGGGTCCAGAAATGTGTCGATCCTACGGTATTGGTAATCTTTCAGAAGCTGCCAGCTTTCGCCTCGAGATTGGAAAACGGCCGTCACCAAACCAATACCTATTGCGATGACAGCTGCAAAATATCCCCAGTGAACTCCGGCGATAAAAATGACCGTCGCCCCACCCATCAACAAGAGCAGGGAGGTCCCAAGGTCGGGTTGCTGTAAGACCAAATAGGTGGGCACCAAAGTGATTAAGATCGGCAGTAAAATCCACAGTGGCTTTGACGTTTTCTTGGCTGGCAACCAGTCATAGTAGGCCGCCAGAAACATCACGAGCGTGATCTTCATCAACTCTGACGGCTGAAGGCGCATAAAGCCCAGATCGATCCAACGTTGAGCGCCCATTTGAACGGTGCCCATAATCTCGACCAAGATCAGCAGAATAAGCGAACCCGCATAAAGCACACCTGACACGTTGCGCCAGAACCAAATCGGCACCATCGCAACGCCAAACATCAGTGCCAGCCCCATTGCAAAGCGTTTCATCTGTGCTTCAGCCCAAGGAGAATAGGACCCGCCAGCCACGGAATAGAGCATTAGAAATCCGACGCTGGATACGGTGATCAGCAAAACCACCAGTGGCCAGTTCATATGCAGGATTTTGCGAAACCCGGTTGGGACAGATTTGACGGAATACTCAAGATAGCTCATGCGCGGTCATTCTCGCTGTCTCTGAGCCCCGGATACTCGCGTCGCAGACGTTCTTGTTGAGAACGAATGCGGTTGCGGTCTTTACTTGGGTAGGCGTCTAGTGGTGGATCGCCGTTATAAAGCGCCTGCAATGTGATATCGCGCGCTATAGGGGTGGCGGCTTTCGAACCTCCCCCGTGTTCGACAATGACGGCAACTGCAATCTTAGGATCATTATAAGGCGCAAAGTTCACGAATAGCCCGTGGTCGCGGCGTTCCCAAGGCAGATCTTCGTTGCGGATCACACCCGCACGGCGTTCGGCGGCGGTGATGTTGCGGACCTGACTGGTGCCGGTTTTACCAGCAAGACGCACTTCGTCTTTGATGATGCGCTGGCTGTAGGCGGTGCCTTTACGGTGATTTGAAACCGCGAACATCGCCTGTCGGACCATGCGCAAATGATTTGGGTTGATGTCGAGGTCCGGAATATCTTCGGCGGGGACCGTTTGATCTATGCCATCGATGGATTTAACCAACAGTGGCTCTAGGGCTTTGCCAGACGCCAGCCGCGCTGTCATCACCGCAAGCTGCAGTGGGGAGGTTAGCACAAAGCCCTGTCCAATCGATGCGTTCACCGTATCGCCGACAACCCAGGAGGCATCCCGATTGCGCTCTTTCCAAGCCTTGGTTGGGGTGAGGCCACTGGCCACGGCAGACATTGGAATGCCGTGTTTAACGCCCAATCCGAGCCGGTTGGCCATTTCAGTGATTTTTTCGATCCCGACCTCAAGGGCCAGCTCATAGAAATAGACGTCGCAACTTTCACGCAGCGCGGTCTCGAGGTTCATATGACCATGGCCCCCGCGTTTCCAACAGTGGAAGTCACGATTGGAAACCTTCAACTTCCCCGAACAATAATGGGTCGATTTGCTATCGACGATCCCTTCTTTGAGCGCCGCAAGTGCTACGATCATTTTGAAGGTTGACCCTGGAGGGTAGGTGCCTTGAACCGATTTGGTCGCCAGAGGACGGTGATCGTTCTCCGTTAGTTCTGAGTAATCGGCAACGGAGATTCCGCGCACAAAGAGATTTGGATCAAAAGTTGGCGCCGAATTGATCGCTAAGATTTCGCCGGTTTTGCAATCCATGACGACTGCGGCGGCGCTTTCATCGCCCAGTCGGGCTTGCACATAGGTTTGCAGTTTTTGGTCAACGGTAATCTGCAGATCGTCTCCAGCCTGACCTTCGCGTCGATCAAGTTCGCGCATCACACGGCCAGCGGCATTCACCTCGACCCGCTTGGTTCCAGCCTTGCCGCGCAGCTTGCTTTCACGCTTGGCTTCCATGCCAACTTTGCCGATTTGAAAGCGCGGGATCAGAAGCAATTGATCAGGGTCTTCGATTTTGGACAAATCATAGTCCGATACCGGCCCAACATAGCCAACTACATGCGCAAAATCCGCACCGTGTGGATAGAGCCGAGACAGGCCAACTTCCGGCGTAACCCCTGGAAGGGCAGGGGCGTTCACGGCCACCCGCGACATCTCTTCCCAGCTGATCCGTTCGGCAATTGTCACAGGCAAAAATGGCGGCGAGCGCTTCATTTCGGTCATGGCCCGATTAAGTGCCGTGTCATCTAATTCGATCAGGGTCGACAGGCGTCCAATGACCTCTTCAACGTTGCCTGCATCCTCGCGCACCATGGTGATCCGGTAGCTCGGTTCGTTGGCGGCGATGATGACACCATTGCGATCATAGATTTCACCACGGGCAGGAGGGATCAAGCGCACATTGATGCGGTTCTCTTCGGCCAAAAGGCGGAATTCATCAGCTTGATCGACCTGCAAGTACCGCATGCGAAGCCCCAAGAGCCCCATAAATCCAAGCTGTGCGCCACCAAGCAGCAAGGCGCGTCGTCCCATGCGGGATTGGCTGGCACTATTTTCCGCTGCGGTGCGCCTCATGTCGCTTCCCCTTCGCGGAAACGAATTTTCCTAAGACCAAGAAAAGGGGCAGAGCAACCCACCACAAGCGGGTAAGCGAGAATGCTGACCAGCAATTGAATCAGCGTCAGACCCAAAGAGGCCTGATCGAGCACAAAGATAGACACCAGAACACGGTTGCCGATCACTATCGCAGTTAGACCTGCGGCGGCAGTGAGCCACTCTACCGAAAACGTTATATCGATGCCGTTCAAAGTGCGCTTGCGCAGGTTTTCGGTGACGATGACCGTCAGTGCAGCCAGCAGACCCGGTGGGCGTGACAGCAGAAAATCAGCAAGCAACATCAGGGCTGCAATTAGCAGGACAGGCACATAATCGGGGCGTCGCAACACCCAGACCATTGTGAGGACCAATAAGAAATCAGGCCCCGTCCAATTGCTGGGCACGGTGTTTAAGGGCAGGAGTTGCCAGTAAAGAATGCTCAATGCGAGAGCCGCAAAGCTGGCTCGTAAAATCCAAGGTTTGGCGGTGGAGGTTTCAGCCATCGCTCTCCTCCGCGCGCAAATCACTTTGCAGCAACCCGTCCGGGGCAATCAAATCTCCGGGCTGCTCAATTTGTTCCTGACCGTGGTCGCGCAGGACGCGTAAGAATTCCAAACGTTCATAGTCTGCTGCCAATCGTACACGCAGACGCCCGCCGGGATCAGAGGCCACTTGGCCAATCAAAAGACCCGCGGGAAAGACGCCACCATCGCCAGAACTGACCACACGGTCGCCAGGGCGTGCTTGATCGGCGTTCTCAACAAAATCCAGATGAGGGGCAGAGGTATTGTCCCCGACCACCAACGCGTTTTGCCCAGAAGGTTGGATGGTTGCCGGAATACGCGAAGAGGCATCGGTGAGCAGAATGACCCGACTTGTGGTTTCACCCACACCAGAAATTCTGCCAACGAGGCCAATCCCATCCATTGCGGCCCAGCCATCCACGATGCCATCGCGCGCGCCGATGTTCAGCAGAACAGATTGCCGAAAAGGGGATCCGCTGTCAGCCAACACGACGCCCGTGATGTAGGTTAGGCGCGGATCAAGCCGCACGTTGTTCAGATCAAGCAGTCGGGCGTTTTCTTGCTCCAGCTGCAGCGCAGCCTCTTTCCAGGCCTTCATCTGCTGGAGTTCACGGCGTAGCTCTTTGTTCTGATCCACAACGCGCTGATAGCTTTGGAAATCTCGGAACAGGTTGATGGTGCCCGTCACCGGCGCCATGGCCCATTCAAAGGAGGGCACAAAGCGATCGACCAGTGAGGCACGGAATTGCTCAACCCGAGGGCTATCGATCCGCCATAGCAAGAAGATCCCAAGCAGACACGCCACAAGAAGGCCCGCAAAGAGCCGTTTGAGGGGGGCGACATAGTCTTCGCCTTGTGTTCTGTCTCGGGCCATACGTCCTCCGGTTCAGAACAAAAGCCTGTATAAGAATATGGCGGCGAGGGGCCACCTGCCAAGGGTTTTGGGCGTGATTAGCTTTCGTAATCGATCGCGTGGCGCAGTTGTTTTTCAAACTCTAGCGCTTTGCCGGTGCCAAGTGCCACACAGTTCAGGCTTTCATCAGCGATAGAAACTGCCAGACCCGTCTGTTCACGCAGGGCCAGATCCAGGTCACCCAAAAGCGCACCGCCGCCGGTCAACATGACACCACGATCCACGATGTCAGCCGCCAAATCAGGTGGTGTGGCTTCCAACGCTGTCATCACCGCTTCGCAGATTTGTTGCACGGGTTCTGCCAAAGCTTCGGCGACCTGTGCTTGCGAAATTTCGGTTTCCTTTGGCACGCCGTTCAGCAGGTCTCGACCTCGGATTTGCATCGAAGCGCCACGGCCATCATCCGGCATACGCGCAGTCCCGATAGAGGTTTTGATGCGCTCTGCCGTGGATTCACCCACAAGAAGGTTTTGCTGACGACGCAGGTAAGAAATGATCGCTTCGTCCATCCGGTCGCCACCAACGCGCACCGAGCGCGCGTATACGATGTCGCCAAGTGACAGAACCGCAACCTCGGTTGTTCCACCGCCGATATCTACAACCATGTTACCGGTTGGATCGGTGATCGGCATGCCTGCACCAATGGCCGCTGCAATAGGTTCAGCAATCAGGCCCGCGCGACGTGCACCAGCACGCAGAACCGACTCGCGGATCGCACGTTTTTCAACTGGAGTGGCCCCATGTGGCACACAAACGATGATCTTTGGTTTGGAGAAAGTGGAGCGTTTATGCACCTTGCGGATGAAGTGTTTGATCATCTCTTCGGCGGTGTCAAAATCGGCAATCACACCTTCGCGCATCGGGCGGATCGCCTCGATGCTGCCCGGAGTCCTGCCCAGCATCAATTTCGCATCTTCGCCAACAGCTAGAACTTTTTTCACACCGTCTTTGACGTGATATGCCACAACCGATGGCTCACTGAGAATGACACCTTTGCCTTTCACATAAACCAGTGTGTTGGCCGTGCCCAAGTCGATGGCTATGTCAGACGTAAATAGCCCACCAAGATTTCCCAGCATTTCTACCCCGATCCCCAAAACGATTCTTTAAAGCCCTGCGACTCTGGGTGAGCGAGGGCCATTCTCTTATAGGGCTGGGGCAGGGCTTGGGAAAGGGCGCGCAGACGTAAATCAGCGTTATTCCGCCGGATAAATACACCCTTTGGAAAGCGACTTGGCATTTGGCGGCTGTCCTGATCCGCGAAACTCAGGTAAACAGCGCGGATCATTTGGCGAAGGGCGCATTTATGCTTAGTTATCAGCACATTTACCACGCGGGCAATCTTGCCGACGTGCAGAAACACGCACTGCTCTGCGCCATGCTGGACTATATGGGGCAGAAGCCAAAACCGATCAGCTACCTCGAGACCCATTCCGGGCGCGGGCTGTATGATCTTCAAGCTCCAGAGGCGGTGAAAACAGGCGAGGCAGAGGCCGGAATTGGCGTCGCTGAAGACTGGTTTGCAGTAGATCATCCTTTCCGCCGCGCTTTGAAGGCTGTGCGTGATGGGTTTGGTGATCAAGCCTATGGCGGCTCGCCATTGTTAGCCGCACAAATCATGCGTGCCGGGGACAAAATGCACCTTGCGGAATTGCATCCGCAGGAAGGTGATGCACTAGAAGATGCGATGGTGATGTTTGACGCAAAAATCCATCGCCGCGATGGGTTTGAAATGGTGCAAGCTGTGTGCCCTCCGACGCCACGCCGCGGGTTGCTGCTGATTGATCCAAGCTACGAAATGAAATCGGACTACGATCTCATCCCCAGTCAGATCGCAAAACTACATCGAAAGTGGAACGTCGGCGTCATCGCCCTTTGGTATCCGATCCTGAAAGATGCAACGCATCTACCGATGCTGACAGCGCTTGAGTTCCAAAACCTCCCGAAAACCCTGCGGCACGAAGTGCGGTTTCCAGCGGCACGCGAAGGTCATCGCATGATTGGATCAGGAATGTTCATCGTGAACGCACCTTGGGGGCTGCAAGACGAGGCCAAACGTCTGACCAAGGCCTTCTCAACACTTAACTAGCGCAGTTTATCCAGTGGGAAGTCGCGCAGCGTATTCCAGTCAGGCGCTTTGCCCAACTCGCGCATCACGCCGCGTTTGAGGGTCGTTGTAAACGGGATATCGCCCAATTCAGGTGCCGTGCGTTCTTGAATAATCTCGTAGACGCGATTGGTGTGGCGGAACTTGGGCCGTAACCGCATGGCGTTGTGCAGCAGCGAGCGGTCGTTGAACGGATTTACGTAGAAGCTATTGGTTGATCCGTTCAGCAAAGCCCCAAGTGCATGGGGTTGCACCAATTCGGTAAAGGCCATGTCATAAATGCGATTGTGGGCGGCCTTGGGTAGGGTGCTCATCCACTCAAAGTAGCTGGGCCCCCATTGCATGATCGTTTCGTTTGTCACCTGAGGGGCAAGACGTAGGCGCGACAGGGCAAAATGAATATTGAATGGCGCGTCCAGAAGGGGGCGGGCGTATTGCTGCGCACCGATCAGGCCAAGCAGGTTGCCGCGCAAAAGGACCTCGTGTTTTGGCGATAAAGCATCCGCAAGACCCGCGCGCGGATCGCGTGTGCCAGCTTCAAAACCAGTGCGATAGGCAAACCGGATGAACCGCTGAGACGTCAGCGTATCTGTTGTAAGATCTTCATAGTCGTTGCCGCGGGTGTTGATCACTGAATGCTCTAGCCCTAAGCGATTGCATAGCTGTGAACCAATATAGGCGTCGACAAGTGTGTTGTGATTGGTCGCATGGGTGAATACGCGGGTAAGGTCGCCAAGACTGTCCTTCGCAAGGCTGAGCAAAAGGCGACTATCTTTTCCGCCTGAAACAGGCAGGCAGCAGTCAAAATTGCGGATCAGCCCATTCAGGATGGTTTTTAAGCGTGCCTCGATTTGCTCGATCACGTCCGCGCGTTCGTTGCGGGGCGTGTCAAACGGCGTGTTTTCATTTGGCCAGTGACGGGTTTGCGTGAAGGTCTTTAGGTCCAAGTAGTGATTTGGCCTTGTCCGGAATACCCGCGCATCGCGGGTGTGTTCAAAGGCAAAATAGAGATCACCCGACAGGACCGCATTGTGATCAAAAAGTGGATTATCTGCCAGCTCTCCGGTGGCGGCCAATGTCACGCTGGAGGCGATCAGATCTTCGGAAGGGTTGAAGACCACCGACTGATCCAGCGCATTGTCAAAATACATGCGTTGATCGTCGCCAGAGACGACAACCAAGGCGTAGCGCCCTGCGATCGTTTCGACTTTTTGCTCAAACTTCGACCAAAAATCAGGCGCGCCTTCGTGAGCGCCAATTTTCAGGGCGTCGATGATGGCATCGCCAGAATCGTCGATCCCAATACCAATGAAGTGCCCAACGGTTTCGCGTTTCGCGTCCACAATGGGCGTTACTCGAAGCAGTGGGCAATGTTGCAGTATCCACGGCCCGACGGGCTGCGCGCGCCAACTATCTGCTGTCGCAATCGGAGTTTTGCTGAGGGTGAACTGATACTTGAACAGTTCGGCAAAACTATCTGCAATTGAGGCGTCAAAACTATGCGCGACAAGGTTGGTGATCTGTGGACTGCTCATATTTGTGGCTCATTCAAAAGTGGCCGGTTGTGCGCCAGACTATCTGAAATTCGTCAATAAAGAAGCCACAAAAAAGGGGGCCGAAGCCCCCAATTATATTTAAGCGAGATCTTTGTAGTTGATCTCTTTGGTGTCGACGCCATCACCGAGCTTTCCGCGCCGCACCAGCAGGCGGTTCAAGGCATGGATATAAGCCTTGGCCGAAGCCACAACTGTGTCTGTGTCAGCGCTTTCACCGGTGGCGACATTGCCATCCTCTGACAGACGAACCGAAACGGTGGCTTGCGCATCGGTGCCTGCGGTCACTGCGTGCACTTGGTAAAGCTCCAAATGCGCTGAGTTCGGATGCAGCTGACGGATCGCCTTAAATGTTGCATCCACCGGGCCGTCGCCTGATTCAATCGCGGTTTTCTCTTCGCCGTCGATTTCCATCACCAGGGTCGCGTCCGCTGGACCACCAGATCCACAGACCACACGCAGGGTCTTCAGTTTCAGCGTGTCATTGGCATCATCTGAGCGCATCAACGCAATAATATCGTCGTCAAAGACTTCTTTCTTGCGGTCAGCCAGATCTTTGAAACGCACAAAGATGTCTTTCAACTGGTTGTCACCAACTTCATAGCCCAGCTGCTCCAACTTATCGCGCAGCGCTGCACGACCAGAGTGTTTGCCCAGCGGCAAAGACGTACCTGTCAGGCCGATATCTTCCGGGCGCATGATCTCGAAGTTTTCAGGGTTCTTCAGCATGCCATCCTGATGGATGCCGCTTTCATGCGCGAAGGCGTTTTTGCCAACGATGGCTTTGTTTGGCTGAACAACGAAACCCGACACAGTCGAGACACGACGGGAAATCGCCATAATCTTGGTCGTATCGATGCCAGTATACCAAGGCATGATGTCATTGCGGGTTTTCATGGCCATCACAACTTCTTCCAAAGCTGTATTGCCTGCACGCTCACCCAGACCATTAATGGTGCATTCGATCTGGCGCGCGCCGCCAGCCACAGCCGCCAGCGAGTTCGCTGTCGCCATGCCCAGATCGTTGTGACAGTGGGTCGCGAAGATCACGTCATCTGCGCCGGGTACGGTCTCGATCAGACGTTTGATCAGATCCGCAGATTCCACTGGAGCGGTGTAGCCCACAGTATCCGGAATGTTAATCGTGGTCGCCCCAGCCTTGATGGCGATTTCGATTACGCGGCAAAGGTAATCCCATTCGGTCCGCGTGGCATCCATCGGAGACCATTGCACGTTCTCGGTCAGGTTCCGCGCATGTGTGACGGTCTCGTGAATCTTATCCGCCATCTCGTCCTTGGTCAGGTTCGGGATCGCGCGGTGCAAAGGTGACGTGCCAATGAAGGTGTGAATGCGGTTCAGTTCAGCGTGTTTGATCGCCTCGGCGCAGCGGTCGATATCAGCGATATTGGCGCGGGCCAGGCCGCAGATGCGGCTGTTTTTTGCGCGCATCGCAATTTCGCTCACTGCGCGAAAATCGCCTTCGGAGGCAATCGGGAAACCAGCTTCGATGATGTCGACGCCCATGTCGTCCAGCATTTCAGCGATTTCCAGTTTTTCGTCATGGGTCATAGTCGCGCCCGGGGATTGCTCGCCATCGCGCAGGGTGGTGTCAAAAATGACGACTCTGTTCTTATCCATTATCATTATCCTCAGATATGCGGCTTGGGCGCAGGCTCTCGGCCGCTGTCCCCGGAATTTGGTTCACCCTTTGGTTCGATCAGCAGAACTTTGACTTCTGCCTCAGCTTTCGGGCGGTGTACAACGCCTCGTGGCACAACTACAAGCTCACCCGGACCAAAGGTCACAGGATCATGGGCCTCGTACTCCATGGTGACTTCGCCTTCGAGAACCAGAAAGAAGTCATCAGTGGTGTCATGTTTGTGAAAGGGGTATTCGCCTTTGAACTTTACGACCATCACGTCGTTATCATTGTAGCTTGCGACGACGTGTGGATCCCAGTGCGACGAAAACATCGCCAGCTTTTCAGCAAGGTTCACTTTTTGCATTTTAGAAAGTCCTAAACTCGCGTTGGTTTTAGAGATTTGCGGATTTTCGGCGCGTCACAACTCCCCTGAGCACGCGCGCCGAGAAGGCCGCGCTCAGAGGCGAGTTAGGAGTAGGTCTAGGCCACGCGCAAACGGCGCCGGAAGGCGCTCGGAATCTGCGATATGGGTCTGACGTGTCATGAGGCGGACTATACATGGGCCAAAGAGAAAGAAAAGCCATAAGTCTGAGCGAATGTGCTGCTCATTCAGATTTTTCTGACAGAGCTTTCAATTGTTTGATCGTCGCATTGAATACTTCTGGATCATTCATGGCGCGAGAAAGAACGATAGCCCCTTGAATACCTGCGATAATTTGAGTTGCTTTCGATGTCGCCTGATCTTCGGAATGCCCAGATCGCATCAAGGCGCTTGTAAGACAGTCATGCCAGCGGAGGAAATAATTACTTATTTGTTTCGCAAACTTATCGCGGGTCTCATCAAGGGCAAAGACACCGATTAAACAAATGCGTTGCCCCGATTTGAAATAGGATTGGCACGCCGTAAACATTCGAGGAATTGCGACTTCTGGCAGATCCTCATGGAGCGGCGTAAATATCTCTGCTTCAAACCATTGATGCACATGGCCGATAACGGCCCGTGCCATATCGTCTTTGCCACCGGGAAAGAAGTTATACAGACTTCCTCGGCCCAGGTTCGTTGCTTTGGAGATTTGATTGATGCTTGCGCCTTCAAAACCCTTGGCGCGAAACAGCTCAGCAAGGGCAGGAATTGTGTCGTGTTTTTCAGCAATCAAGCGGGGCATTAGTCGGGCAAATTCGGATATTTAAGACCGGTGAACCGGTGGTAACCAATTGCGACTATAATCAGCAATAAAGCCCCAGTGGCAACCGGGAATAACAGAAATAGCCAATCAGGCTGCAGTGCAAAAACGACGATTGGGTTAGCTCCGGCTGGCGGGTGGGTTACGCGCAATGCAGCCATTGCGGCAATCGCCAAACCTACAGCGAGCCCTAAACTCCAGAACGTATCCTGCAAAAGTGTGAGGCAGATCAAGCCAACAAGAGCCGACGCAAAATGCCCGAACAAGACATTGACGGGCTGGGACAGTGGCGCAGCTGGCACAGAGAACAGCAGCACGCAAGTCGCGCCAAAGGGCGCCATGACGAATGCGAGATCAAGGTTTCCATCCAAAAGCGCTAACGCGCCGATTCCGAGGGTTCCACCAATCCCCGCCAGCACAACAGATGTCAGCGAGGGTTTGGGGAGAGCAAACTTAAAAAATTTCAGCATGTACCATTCGTTCCAGTTTGTACTAATTGGTACAAACTTAGGCATGGCATTGACTGAGTCAAGGGCGACCAAAATCCTTGCGCCCTCACAAAGAAAAACTCTGAAGGTCTGCGTGACCATCAGAGTTGAAATCTAAGTAGAATTGTCGCGAACTTTACGGCTAAGGGCACATTCCGAAATCGAAGCAGCGTAGCCGGACTATGTTAAAAGGCGTGCCGCACTAGTTTTGCTGCAGGGCGCCGTTTTCCCAATTGCCAGTGGCTTCTTGGCCGGATGCATATTTCATCGTACCTTCACCCTGGCGTTTGCCTGATTTGAAAGTACCTTCGTAGATGTCGCCATTGGCGTAGGTTGCTATGCCTTGGCCTTCAATCTCACCGGCATTCCAAGCGCCTGTGTAGGTGAAGCCATCCGGCATAGTGATCGTGCCGGTGCCTTCACGCTGGCCATTCACAAAATTGCCTGTGTAGGTCGTGCCGTCCGTATAGGTCGCAGTGCCGTCGCCATGACGTTGCCCATCCGCCCAAGCGCCTTCATAGCGATAGCCGTCAGCATAGGTCATTACTCCTTGGCCATGGTTCTTGGCGTTTTGGAACTGGCCTTCATAAACCAGACCATTGGCGTAGGTTGCTCGGCCCTTGCCTTGAATAACACCAGCTTGCCAATCGCCTTCATAGACAGAGCCATCCGGGTAGGTGATCATGCCTTGCCCATCTGCAAGGTCAGACATGAAGGCACCAACATAGATGGAGCCATCCGGGTAGGTGACAGTGCCGTTGCCTTGAATTTGGCCAGCGACCCAGTCGCCTTCGTATTTATAACCATCCGCACCAATAAAGACGCCTGTGCCTTCTCGGCGGTCACCTTTGAAGTCACCTTCGTAGATGTCACCATTGGCATAGCGAACTTGTCCAAAGCCTTCACGTTGCCCGCCTACCAAGGTGCCTTCGTAGATGTCGCCATTTGGCTGTGTCAGCTTGCCCTGACCGTCAATCTGCCCAGCGCTCCAGAGACCTGCGTAGACCAACCCATCCGGCATGGTCAGGGTGCCAGTGCCTTGGCGTTGTCCAGCAATGATCGCACCGTTGTATACCGCGCCATCAGGATAGGTGATCTGGCCTGTGCCTTCTTTGACGCCATTGACCCAATCGCCTGCATACACATAGCCACCGGGGCTGCGCATGGTGCCCGTGCCATGGTGCATTGCGTTCACGAAACCACCTTCGTAGGTTACGCCGTTTGCGTAGGTCGCGAGCCCTTGGCCGGTGATTTTGCCGTCGACCCATTCGCCCTCATAGGTTCCGCCGTCCGTAAAGGTGATCAGGCCGATGCCTTCTGGTTTGCCTTTGACAAATTCACCTTCATACAGCGAACCATTGGGAAAGCGCGCTTGACCCATGCCAAGGATTTCACCATCCACCCATGCGCCTGTGTATTCATAGCCATTGGGCAATCGATATGTGCCTGTGCCATGCTGAAGCCCGTCTTTAAACGTGCCTTCATAGACGCCACCGTCGTCGTATTGTTTGGTCAATACACCGCTGTCCTGCGCCGCAGCCGGAGCAGCCATTGCCAAGGCCGTCATCATCGCCAAAACGGAAAAAGCGTTTTTCATTTTCATATCTTTGCCCCTGCTGGCCTGCGCTCTGGCTGTTTTGTTGGCTGAAATCTAGTGCAGCCGTCACTTAGGAGCAACGCCTTTTGCCGCTTTGCGCTTTTCCTTGAGCACAGTTCTGCTAAATCTTGCTCAACTTAAGACGATCAGGCCCCGGAGCGCGATCATGGCAGATAAATTTCGTGTGACTTTGGCACAAGCCAACCCTGCGATGGGGGACATTGCTGGCAATGCCGCAAAGGCGAAAGCCGCTTGGGACGAAGGCAAGGCGGCAGGTGCGGATTTGGTCGCGCTGCCAGAGATGTTCATTTTGGGCTATAACCCGCAGGATTTGGTGATGAAGCCTGCTGTGCAGGCCGCTTGCTTGGCTCAGATTGAACAGCTTGCGAAAGACTGTGCTGACGGTCCCGCCTTGGCGATTGGTGGTCCATTTGCGGATGGGGATAAGCTCTTTAATGCTTATTTCATCCTCAAAGGAGGTAAAATCGCCAGCAAACAGCTGAAACACCACCTGCCGAATTACAACGTCTTTGACGAAGTGCGGGTTTTTGACAGTGGCCCTATGGGCGGGCCATATGCCGTCGGCAATACGCGGGTTGGTTCCCCAATCTGTGAGGATGCTTGGTACGAAGACGTGGCTGAAACCATGGAAGAGACTGGAGCTGAGTTTCTGTTGGTGCCAAATGGATCGCCATATTATCGCGATAAATTTGATCGCCGGATGAGCCATATGGTGGCTCGCGTAATTGAAACGGGCCTGCCATTGATCTATTTGAATATGGTCGGCGGCCAAGACGATCAGGTCTTTGATGGCGGCTCTTTTGTCTTGAACCCTGGTGGGCATTTAGCGGTTCAATTGCCGGTGTTTGACGAGATGGTCGCACATGTCGACTTGGTGCGTGACGAAGATGGCTGGGTATGCGAGCAGGGCGAACGTGCGTTGTTGCCCGCTGGCGAAGAGCAAGACTACCGCGTTTGTGTGGAAGCTTTGCGTGACTACATGGGCAAGACCGGCTTCAAAAAAGTGCTGCTTGGCCTCTCAGGTGGGATCGATTCTGCGATTGTGGCGACGATTGCGGTGGATGCGCTGGGCGCAGAAAACGTGCGTTGCGTGATGTTGCCGTCTGAATATACGTCGCAAGGTTCGTTGGATGACGCGGAAGACATCGCGAAACGACTTGGCGTGCATTACGACTATGTGCCGATCAAAGAAGGCCGCCAGGCGATCACCAATACTTTGGCGCCGCTCTTTGAGGGTCTCGACGAAGGATTGACCGAAGAGAACATTCAGTCGCGTGTGCGTGGTTTGCTGCTGATGGCGATGTCCAACAAATTTGGCGAGATGCTGCTGACAACCGGCAATAAATCCGAAGTCGCAGTGGGCTACGCGACAATTTATGGCGATATGAACGGCGGCTATAATCCGATCAAAGACATGTATAAAACCCGTGTCTTTGAAACTTGCCGCTGGCGCAATGAAAACCACCGCGATTGGATGGGCGGCCCCGCCGGGGAAGTCATCCCTGTATCGATCATCGACAAGCCGCCATCCGCCGAGCTGCGCCCTGACCAAAAAGACGAAGACAGCCTGCCGCCATATGACATTCTAGATGGTATCCTAGAGATGTTGGTCGATCAGGAAAAATCCGTCGCAGACTGTGTCGAAGCAGGCTACGAGCGCGCCACGGTTAAACGGGTCGAGCACCTGCTTTATATCAGCGAATACAAACGCTTCCAATCTGCGCCAGGCGCACGCCTGTCCAAGAAAGCCTTCTGGATGGATCGCCGCTATCCGATTGTAAACCGCTTTCGGGACGATAGCTAACCAAGGCCAATTGACCCATCGCGGCGGCGTGGCTAGCGTTGCCCAATGACAAGGGACTATCATTTATTGGGCAAAGACGCCCAGCACGCTGAACGGCGCGGGCTTGTTAAACCAAAATGGTTTCGGCCCCAAGTGGATCCGGCCGAGATACGCGTCTTGATGCAGAAATCCGATAGAATTGCACTGCGGGATACATTGCTCTGGCTTGGTGCAATGCTGATCTTTGCTGGATTTGGCGTTGCCTTTTGGCCCAGCCTGTGGAGCGTGCCTTTTTGGGCGGCATACGGGGTGCTTTATGGCTCAGGTGCCGATTCACGTTGGCACGAATGTGGGCATAAAACTGCGTTTCAGACCAGTTGGATGAACACTGTGGTTTACCAGATTGCCTGTTTCATGATGATGCGGTCGCCGGTTGTTTGGCGTGCAAGCCACGTGCGACACCATACCGATACAATCATCGTCGGTCGTGATCCCGAAATTGTTGCGATGCGACCACCGGACTTACGTCGGCTGATACTGAACTTGTTTGGAATTTTGGACGTCTACCAAGCGATTGCACGCATAATGCTGCATGCCAGTGGGCGGATAGATCCGGAAGAAGCCAGCTACATTCGGCAACAGGATCACCCGAAAGTGGCGTGGATTGCGCGCCTATGGCTCCTGATTTACACGGCTGTGATTGCGATATCTTTTGCGATGCAGACCATCATTCCGCTGATGATCATTGGATTACCACGCCTCTACGGTGCTTGGCATCATGTTCTGACTGGTGTTCTGCAGCATGTCGGGTTGGCGGAAAACGTGACGGATCACCGATTGAACACTCGCACTGTTTTGATGAATCCATTCAGTCGATTTATCTATCTGAACATGAATTATCACCTGGAACATCACATGTTTACCATGGTGCCTTACTATAATTTGCCTAAGCTACATGAGCTGCTGAAAGGCCAAGTGCCCGCACCGGATAGGTCGATTTTTGCAGCCTACCGGCGACTTCTTCCCGTGCTTTGGCGGCAGCTGCGGCATGAGGAGGCGGTGATCCTGCCACCCCTGCCTCCGGGGGCGCCGTCCTATGGGGCAGATGCGGACCTGCTGCGGCAACACGCAGTTTAGCGCGCAACGACAAGGACCAAATTGTGCAACTTTTGATCATTTACCATTCTAGAACCGGTGGCAGCCAACAGATGGCGGAATCGGTCTTTGAGGCTGCAAAGGATGAATGTGAAACGCGGTTGGTTAAAGCTGATGATGCACAGCCGTCTGATCTGATGAACGCCGACGGGTATATTTTCTGTGCGCCAGAAAACCTCGCCGCTCTTTCTGGGCAGATGAAAGAGTTCTTTGATCGCTGCTATTACCCAGCGCTTGGTCAGATCGAAGGACGCCCCTACGCGCAGATGATTTGTGCCGGATCAGATGGTGAAAACGCTGTTCGGCAATTGGCACGCATTGCGACGGGTTGGCGTCTCAAAGAAGTTCAGCCCGCGATCATTGTGAATACAAATTCACAGACTGAAGCTGAGATTCTAGCGCCAAAAACCATTCCGGAAGAGGACTTGGCCAAATGTCGCGACATTGGCCAAGCGCTTGCGGCTGGATTGGCGATGGGTGTGTTTTAACCCTTACAACATCAGCTGATAGCTTGCTGGCACGTAATGGAAGCCATCACCTCGGGTCTCCACATACCCTACCCCTGGGAAGGGCATGTGATAGCCGACAAACGGTATGTTATCGGCCGCCATCATATCCAGCATCTTGCGGCGGGTTGCCGCGGCGGCGGCTTTGTCCATGTCAAAACGCACTTCCCAGTCGGGGTAGGCTACAGACCAGACGTAGTGGTTGGCGAAATCAGCTCCTAACACCAGTTGTTGCCCGTTGCTTTCGATCCGGTAGGCCATGTGGCCGGGTGTATGTCCAAAGGCCGACATCGCGGTGATGCCTGATGCGACGGAACTACCATCGCCGATCATGGCAAATTTCTCAGCCAAGGGGCGCACTTTGCCTTCAAAGCGTTCGTTTTCAGCCTTTGCCCAGAAATCAAATTCTGCAGACCCGGTTACATATCGAGCATTTTTGAAGGTTTCTTGGCCTTCCCCATAGAGCCCACCAACATGATCGCCGTGCATATGGGTGATGACCACGGCATCCACTTGATCTGCCGCATAACCAGCATCAGACAAAGCGCCGGTGATCCCTGCTGGATTGAGGCCTGTGTCAAACAGGATTAATTCTGACCCTGTGTTGACCACTGTCGGTGTAAAGAAGAACTGCGCTTTATCGGTTGGTATATTCGCCTCTGCCGCCACGGCGTCAAATTCGCTGCCCTCAACGTTGAGGCCAAAGATCGACTTTGGATTTTCAACAGCGCGCGTTCCTGCAAGCAGGGTTGTCACTTCAAACGCGCCAATCTTCATGCGCCTAAATCGCGTTCCGCCAACGCCCAACATGTCTGCCGCACTAAAAGCTTTGGTCGCCCCTGCAATCAGCGGCAATGTCGCACCAGCGACCATCAGTTCGCGGCGTGATAACTTTCCTTGGTATAGTGTCTTGGCCTTTAGCATGGCATCCTCCTAAGCAGCTGCCTGAAAGGATAGATTGATTCCGTGATTTTCGAGGTAGCGTTTGCGTGAACTGGAGGGGGCGATGGCGAAAGCTCAGAACAAGACAGTGGCAAACCAAGTGAACCCGCGCGATTTTATTATGCAGATCGAGCACCCAACCCGCCGTGCGGATGGCTTGGCATTGCTGGACCTTTTCTCTGAGGTCAGCGGATTTGAACCGGTGATGTGGGGCCCGTCGATCATTGGCTACGGCAAATACCACTACAAATATGACAGCGGTCGCGGAGGCGAATTTCTTGCGACAGGCTTTAGTCCCCGTAAATCAAACCTCTCGATTTATATCATGCCGGGCTATCAGGATTATTCAGAGATCATGGGGCGCCTGGGAAAACACAAACTTGGTAAAAGTTGCCTCTATGTGAACAAGCTTGCGGATATTGACTTAGATGTGCTGCGCGAGCTGATTGAAGTGGGGCTGAAAGATTTGAATAACAAATGGTCGGTGGAACCGAAGTAAGGAAGTGATGATGAAATCTTTGACTGTCGGTTTGGCTGCCGTTGCGCTGATGGCAACACCTCTTACCGCGGGAGACTGGTTTAACCACAAGTTCGGAGAGTTGCGTTCCTATCACAAAGACTGGCTTAATGTATGCAATGACAAAGGTGCGGGCACCTGTCGCGCCGTGCAGTACCAACTCCCAGATACTGGCGAAACCTTCTTTGGTGAAAGCCGACTTGCCCTGATCTATCGAGGGGACGGGGTATACGACATAGAGGTGTTTGACCGCGGTCTGGATCCCATCTCTGACGGAGATGTGGTCTTTGACTTTGGCAGCGATAGAGTCGTGTTAACGCCGAACCAGTGGCGAAGCGGCGGAGCTGATGTGGCCAATGTTGCTGAAACCTTCGTGGTGAATGACCAAGATGCCGCGCGTCTTTTGACCGATTTGGTGATGCGAAAATCGCGCTTGGTTGTGAAGTTTGTCGTAGAAGATGCCCCGATATCAGAGGCACAGTTTTCATTGCGCGGCTCCCTTGCAGCTTTGAATGCGATCGAAATGCTCAAATCCCCCTAGTGCGCTTGCTTTTCTGGACAAAGCGCGCGCCATATGAGACAGAGCAGCCCGAACAACGGAGACTCTCATGACCACCACTCGATTTGCCCCGTCGCCCACGGGCTATATCCATGTTGGCAACCTGCGCACTGCGCTGATGAACTTCCTGATCGCCAAAAAGGCGGGCGGGACATTCATTCTGCGTATCGATGATACGGACCCTGAGCGGTCCAAGCAGGAATATGTGGATGCGATCCAGGAAGATCTGGAATGGCTGGGTCTGACTTGGGATAAGATCGAGCGTCAGTCTGAGCGTCTTGACCGCTACCATGCGGCTGCTGACAAGCTGCGTGAAATGGGTAAGTTTTACGAGTGTTTTGAAACACCCGTTGAGCTGGACCTGAAACGCAAGAAGCAGCTGAATATGGGCAAGCCACCGGTCTATGATCGTGCGGCCTTGAACCTGTCTGATGATGAGCGTGACGCACTGCGCGCTGAGCGCGGCAATGGTCATTGGCGTTTCAAATTGGATCAGACACGCATCAACTGGGTGGACGGTGTGCTGGGTGATCTGTCGATTGACGCAGCCTCTGTGTCTGACCCGGTTTTGATCCGTGGCGACGGCCAGTTCCTTTATACATTGGCATCGGTGGTGGACGACACAGAAATGGGTGTGACCCATGTGGTGCGTGGTTCTGACCACGTGACCAACACTGCGACCCAAATTCAAATGATCGAGGCGCTGGGCGGCACGGTTCCGACTTTTGCGCACCATTCGCTGCTGACCGGCCCGCAAGGTGAAAGCCTATCTAAACGTCTGGGCACTTTGGCGCTTCGTGATCTGCGTGAGGCGGGTGTTGAGCCGATGGCTTTGCTAAGCTTGATGGCACGTCTTGGCTCTAGCCAACCAGTTGAACTACGCAGCTCAATTGACGAGATCGCAGAAGGCTTTGACATCGACCAATTCGGCACTGCGCCGACAAAGTTCGACGTCCAAGACCTATATCCTTTGACTGCACGCCTACTGGGCGAAAGATCATTGGCCGAGGTGGCTGAGGATGTGACCGCTGCAGGTGTTCCATCTGAGTTGGCAGAACAGTTCTGGACGGTCGTGCGTGAAAACATCACAACGCGCAAAGACATTGCGCCTTGGTGGGATCTCTTCGCAAACGGCGCAGAGCCTGTGATTGATGAAGAAGACAAGGACTTCGTGGCGCAGGCGATGACGCTGCTGCCTGAAGGCCCGTTTGATGGCGACACTTGGGGCGCTTGGACCAAAGCTGTGAAAGAAGCGACTGGCCGTAAAGGCCGGGGTCTGTTCATGCCATTGCGCAAGGCACTGACGGGTCAAAGCCACGGTCCGGACATGTCCGCAGTGCTGCCACTGCTTCAGGTGATCAAAGCGCGCGGCTAAACTGCGCCGAAAAGAAATTCAAAAGGCCGCCCCAGTTGGGGTGGCCTTTTTGTTTGCGCCAAGAAGTATGTGCATTTTTGCAGATTGGAATGCGGTTCTCTTCGTGTTCTGTTAAGGCGTGGACAGAAGGAGTGTCGCAATGGCGGACGCACAGGCAAAGTTCTTAACCGGCAGTTTGTTCAGGCATGTCGTCGTCATGTCGGCGACATCATCCGTCGGCTTGATGGCGATCTTTCTTGTCGACCTGGTGGACATGATCTTCATTTCCATGCTCGGCAAGGATGAGCTAGCGGCAGCTGTCGGTTATGCTGGGGCGATACTGTTTTTCACGTCCAGCTTCGGCATTGGCATGGCGATTGCGGCAGGCGCTTTGGTCGCGCAGGCCTTAGGGGAAGGGGATCGCCAAAAGGCTGGTCGGCGTGCCGCAACCTCTTTGCTCTATGGTTTTATTTTTGCAGCGATTTTTGCGGCCGCTGTATGGTTCAACCTGGAATTCTTAGCCGGGCTTATGGGCGCCAGCGGCGTTACTCTCGAGTTGGCGGTCAGCTATCTTCAAATCATCATCCCAACCTTACCTATCTTGCTGGTGGCTATGGTCGGCGGCGCGATCCTGCGCGCACATGGCGATGCGCGTCGATCTATGATGTCGACCATCATCGGCGGCGCAGTGAACGCAGTCCTTGATCCGATCTTGATCTTTGGTCTCGATATGGAGCTATCGGGTGCGGCTTGGGCGTCGGTTGCGGCAAGGTTCGCGATTGCATTCTTTGCTCTTTACCCGGTCATCAAGGTACACAAGGGGCTCGATAAACCGACCCCGGCCCAATTCCGAATTGATCTGACAGCAATCATTGGCATAGCTGGCCCCGCCATTCTCACACAGTTGGCAACGCCAATTGGGCAAGCCTATGTCACACGCACAATGGCGACCTATGGCGAGGACGCGGTGGCCGGCATGGCGATTGTCGGTCGTCTCACCCCCGTGGCCTTTGGTATGATCTTTGCGCTTTCGGGCGCTGTCGGCCCGGTGATTGGTCAAAACTTCGGGGCAGGGCAATACGACCGTGTGCGCACCGCGTTCCGAGAGGGATTGATATTCACAGCCATCTGGGTCGTTGCGATGACATTGATTTTGTTTTTCCTACGTGAGCCTTTGGTTGCGCTCTTTAACGCGCAAGGCATGGCGGTAACGTTGGTCTATCTTTTCTGCGGCCCTTTGGCGTTGGCGTTCTTCTTTAACGGCGTGCTTTTTGTGTCCAACGCGGCCTTCAACAATCTGGGTCACCCGTTTTATTCAACTTGGATCAACTGGGGGCGCCACACCTTGGGCACGATCCCCTTTGTTTGGATTGGCGCTGCATGGTGGGGGGCGCCGGGTGTGCTGATCGGGCAGGCCTTCGGTGGTTTGATCTTTGCAGCGATCGCATTGATCCTGGCGTATCGGGTGATGTCGCTGAAGAAAGAAACCGACCATGCGCCCTTTGCGCGCCAAGGTCGCTTGATGGCCTTGCTACACCTGCGACGTTAATCCGAAACCTGACAGCCCAACTGTTTGAGCATCTGGTCGACAAAATCTCGGTCCGCGCAGCTAAGCCTTTGGTGGCGCGGATAAATCGGATCCATTCGGTCATCACGTATTGGCGCATCCCAGCCTACGGTTGAATCAAAAAAACCTTTAGCACCTGCTTGACCAAAGACCGCCAGATAGCCCTGAACGACCACATCCAGATAGCTTAGGTAAATGGGTTTAGGTTCAATTGCAGGGGCGTATTTTGTCGGCGGTACAACATAGGTTGCGATCTCAAGCGGTTCGTTGTTGTTGTGGATAACGTTTTGCGAAACCAGCTCTCGATCGTAGGCGTGTTCACGGGCGTCCAATGCCTGCCAATCGCCGTTTGGAACATGCGCGATTAATCCCTCAATGGACACATCTTTGCATGGTTCAACGGTGAGGATTGGACGTGGGGCTATGACAGTTTGCCGCCATACCCTGCGCCACCCGCGCAATTTCGCTGGATGGCTATTGGCGTAACTATGGGTCTTTTGGTTCACGAGGCTGCCATAGCCAAAGAAATAAGGCTTCGTCATTGCGATAAAATGCGTCTGCTGCTTGATCTGTGTCAATTTGAAAAGATGAGAATGTGGTTAAGGTTTTCGTTATTCAAACCGGAGGCCGACCCATGCGCATGACAAAACGAACCAACCTTGCCATCAGGGTATTGATGTTTTGTGCTGTAAATAAAGGGCGGTTGGTGACCAAGACCGAGATTTCGAACATCTGCCATACGTCAGAAAATCACCTTGCGCAGGTCATCAATGAGTTGGGCCATATGGGGTATTTAAACACCCACCGCGGTCGCAATGGTGGGGTGGAATTGGGGATGGCGACAGACGACATTCAGATCGGTGAAATCTTTCGCAGAATGGAAGGTCCAGCACCTGAAGAAGGCTGCTTTGCAGACACTGATAAAAGCTGCCCTCTGGTCGAAGCCTGCCGGTTAAAAGATGCACTCCAGAACGCTGCTGAGGCTTTCTTTGCGAGCTTAGATGATCTGACGCTAGGCAGTTTGGTTTGCAATAACAAAGCATTGCAGAAAATTCTGCTGCCCGACCCCTGTGCGTCGTAAATGGGGTTGAAAATGTCGATTCTCGTCTCTAATTTGGCGGGCAAGCTAAGGTGACTCGGGAGAACCGGGTAACCCGGTGCCGAAGGAGCAACCGCCCCGGAAACTCTCAGGCCCAAGGGACCGACGTCATCAGCTGAACTCTGGAGAGTGGTGCATAGGCACCCGCCGAAGGGATAACGATCTCAGGCGAAAGGACAGAGGGGGCATCGCGCGCAAGGCGTACCCAGAGGGGAACCATGCGCAAATGTGATGCCGGTGGTTTGCTCTCAGCATGCTCCGGAAAAAGGGAGCGACAGAGATGGCTGAGACGGGTGATCTGAACCACACGCCGCTATTTGATTTGCATTCTGAACTGGGTGCCAAAATGGTGCCTTTCGCAGGCTATGCCATGCCTGTGCAATATCCGCTTGGGGTAATGAAAGAACATCTGCACTGCCGAGCGCAGGCAGGGTTGTTTGATGTAAGCCACATGGGACAGGTGATCTTGCGTGGTGAAAGCTTCGAGGCTGTCGCACGTGCGTTTGAAATGTTGGTGCCAATGGATGTGCTAGGTCTGGAGCAGGACAAACAGCGCTATGGATTTTTCACAAATGATGATGGTGGGATCGAAGATGATCTGATGTTTGCCAACCGTGGTGACCATCTGTTTGTTGTTGTGAATGCCGCCTGTAAAGAGGCGGATATCGCCCGAATGAAGGCGGTGTTGGAGCCAGAGGTTACCGTCGAGGAAATCACAGATCGCGCCTTGATTGCCGTACAAGGCCCTGCAGCTGAAGCGGCATTGGCGCGTTTAAACCCAACCGCGCGCGATATGGTTTTCATGGATGTAGCAAATCTTGAATTGGCGAGTGCCGAGTGCTGGGTTTCGCGCTCTGGGTATACCGGCGAAGATGGGTTCGAAATCTCAGTGCCGCAGGGGACGGCAGAGGCGCTTTGCCGGGCGCTGCTTGAGATGGAAGAGGTCGAACCCATCGGCCTGGGGGCACGTGATAGCCTGCGTCTTGAGGCCGGGCTTTGCCTTTATGGCAACGACATTGATACCACGACAAATCCAATCGAAGCCGGGCTTATCTGGGCGATCCAGAAAGTGCGTCGCGCCGGTGGAGATCGTGAAGGCGGCTTTCCAGGTGCGGCTCATATCCTAAGTGCGATGGCTGAAGGTGTAGCCCACAAACGGGTAGGGTTGTTGCCGCAGGGGCGTGCGCCAATGCGCGCAGGCACCCCGATTTTTGCAACCGATGAGGGCGGGGAGCCGATTGGCACCGTGACATCTGGGGGCTTTGGCCCATCCGTGAATGGCCCAGTGGCCATGGGCTATATTGGCAGCAGCTACGCGGCTGTCGGAACCGACTTATTCGGCGAGGTACGAGGCAAACGCATGCCTCTGAAAGTGGCAAAACTGCCGCTGATCCCTGCCAATTTTAAACGCTGATCCCACAAGATCAGAAAGACAGGAGCGAACACATGAAATTTACAGAAGAACACGAATGGCTGCGCGTCGAGGGTGATGTTGTAGTGGTGGGCGTCACAGCCCACGCGGCGGAACAACTGGGCGATGTCGTTTTCGTCGAGCTGCCAGAGGTCGACACCGAAGTGACCAAAGACGACGAAGTCTGCGTGATTGAATCCGTGAAAGCGGCGTCCGACATTCTAGCGCCCATCGATGGCGAGATCGTTGAAGTCAACGAAGTGTTGGCAGACGAGCCGGGCAAAGTGAACGAAGATCCAATTGGCGATGCCTGGTTCTTTAAGATCAAACCTGCTGATCTGAGCCAGATGGACGATTATATGGATGAAGCCGCCTACAACGATTTCATCGGGTAAGCTGCCATGGCTGTGCTGCGCATCGTTCCGGATTTGGCCTGCGATGATCCGGGCAAAATCGCCCAATTCATGGCGGAGCTTTTGGGGCTCAAAAGCGTCATGGATATGGGCTGGGTTAATACCATTGCCTCAGATGCGCCATCGGCAACCCAGATCACACTCGCCTCTGAGGGCGGTTCGGGCACGCCCGTGCCAGCCCTTTCAATTGAGGTGGATGATTTCGAAGAGACTCTAGCGCGCGCCAAGGCGCTCGCTGCGCCCATTTCTTATGGGCCCGTGTTGGAACCTTGGGGCGTGCAGCGGTTTTTCGTGCAAACGCCTGAAGGTCACCTGTTGAACATCATGTGTCACGCCGATGGCGGCACGAATTAAGGGGGCTTGCACATGCCTTTTGAACCGACAGATTATTTGCCGTACGACTTTGCGAACCGTCGCCACATTGGCCCATCTCCGCAAGAGATGACTGAGATGCTTGAGGTGGTTGGTGCGAAAGATCTTGATGCTTTGATCGATGACACGCTGCCAAAGTCGATCCGTCAGAAGGAAGAATTGGACTTCGGTCGCCCGCTGTCTGAACGTCAATTGCTTTATCGGATGCGTCAAACGGCCGAGAAAAACGTGCTGATGACCAGCCTTATCGGGCAGGGATATCACGGGACGGTCACGCCACCTGCGATTCAGCGTAATATTCTGGAAAACCCGGCATGGTACACGGCCTATACGCCTTATCAGCCAGAGATTTCTCAAGGCCGTCTAGAAGCGCTTTTAAACTTCCAAACCATGGTCAGTGACCTGACCGGCTTGGAAATTGCCAACGCATCTTTGTTGGATGAATCCACCGCCTGTGCAGAAGCCATGACCATGGCGCAACGGGTTGCGAAATCCAAAGCCAAAGCTTTCTTTGTCGACCGCGATTGCCACCCACAAAACATCGCTGTGGTTCAAACCCGCGCAGCTCCGCTGGGCATCGAAGTGATTGTTGGCAATCCTGATAAAATGGAAGCGGATAAGGTTTTCGGGGCGCTGTTCCAATATCCCGGCACCTACGGTCATGTGCGTGACTTCACGCCAGAGATCGAAAAACTACATGAAAACAAAGCGATTGCTATTGTCACGGCGGACCCACTGTCATTGACCCTGCTGAAAGAGCCGGGTGCGATGGGGGCAGATATCGCTGTTGGCTCCACGCAGCGGTTTGGTGTGCCAATGGGCTATGGCGGTCCGCACGCGGCTTATATGGCGACCAAAGATGACTATAAACGCGCGATGCCAGGTCGTCTGGTCGGTGTTTCCGTGGATGCCCATGGTAACCGCGCCTACCGTTTGTCCCTGCAAACCCGAGAGCAACACATCCGTCGTGAAAAGGCGACATCTAACGTCTGCACAGCCCAGGCTTTGCTGGCAGTGATGGCCTCGATGTATGCAGTTTTCCACGGCCCGCAGGGCCTGCAAGCGATTGCACAACGTATTCACCGCAAAACCGTGCGCCTGGCGAATGGCCTTGAATCGGCTGGCTTTAAAGTCGATCCACAGTCCTTCTTTGACACAATCACCGTAGACGTGGGCCCTCTGCAGGCTGCGGTTATGAAATCTGCGCGTGATGAAAATATCAACCTTCGCAAGGTGGGTGAATTCCGGGTGGGTATCACTCTGGACGAAGCAACACGCTCTGATGTCATCGAAGGCGTCTGGCGTGCTTTCGGGATTGTGGCCAAAGATGACAAGCTGGATCAGGGCTACCGCGTGCCGGAAAACATGCACCGCCGGACAGAATACCTGACGCATCCGATCTTCCACATGAACCGCGCTGAAACTGAGATGATGCGCTACATGCGCCGTCTGGCGGATCGTGATCTGGCGTTGGATCGTGCAATGATCCCATTGGGGTCTTGCACCATGAAGCTGAATGCCGCGGCGGAAATGATGCCAATCAGCTGGCCAGAGTTCGCCCATATGCACCCGTTTGCTCCCGTTGATCAGGCGGCGGGCTATACCGAGATGGTCACGGATCTGTCTGATAAGCTTTGTGACATCACAGGTTATGATGCAATTTCGATGCAGCCAAACTCTGGCGCGCAGGGCGAATATGCCGGTCTGTTGACAATTGCAGCCTATCACCGTGCCAACGGGCAGGGGCACCGCTACATCTGTCTCATCCCAATGAGTGCGCATGGCACCAACCCGGCCTCTGCTCAGATGGTGGGTTGGAAAGTGGTTCCGGTGAAGTCGGCTGAAAACGGCGATATCGATCTCGAAGACTTCAAAGCCAAGGCGGAAAAACATGGTGAAAATCTTGCGGGCTGCATGATCACCTATCCGTCGACTCACGGCGTGTTTGAAGAAACCGTGCATGAGGTTTGCCAGATTACCCATGACTTCGGTGGTCAGGTCTATATCGACGGCGCGAATATGAACGCCATGGTTGGCTTGTCGCGCCCGGGTGATCTGGGCGGTGATGTGAGCCACCTGAATCTGCACAAGACCTTCGCCATCCCACATGGCGGCGGTGGTCCGGGCATGGGACCGATTGGCGTTAAAGCGCATTTGACACCACATCTGCCAGGGCATCCTGAAACTGGTGGCGAAGAAGGGCCTGTATCAGCAGCTCCTGTTGGATCGGCCTCTATCTTGGCGATCAGCTGGGCCTATTGTCTGATGATGGGTGGGGACGGGTTGACCCAAGCCACACGCGTGGCAATCTTGAACGGCAACTATATTGCGAAACGTTTGGAGGGGGCTTTTGAGGTTCTCTACAAAGGCCCAACCGGTCGTGTGGCACATGAGTGCATCATCGATACGCGACCGTTTGCCGAAACCGCTGGCGTGTCAGTGGATGACATTGCCAAACGTCTGATCGACAACGGTTTCCACGCCCCAACCATGTCTTGGCCGGTGGCTGGCACTTTGATGATCGAACCGACCGAGTCAGAAACCAAAGCTGAGCTAGATCGCTTTTGTGATGCCATGTTGGCGATCCGGGATGAAATCGCAGCCATTGAAAAAGGCGACATTGACGCGGAGAACAATCCGCTGAAAAACGCGCCACATACGATGGAGGATTTGGTTAAAGATTGGGATCGCCCTTATAGCCGCGAGCAGGGTTGTTTCCCAAAAGGGGCGTTCCGCGTGGACAAATACTGGCCGCCGGTCAATCGCGTGGATAACGCCTTTGGCGATAGGCATTTGATCTGTACATGCCCGCCGATGGATGATTACGCCGAAGCGGCAGAGTAAACAAAGTGCGGCCCCCAATTGGGGGCCGCTTTTATTTTGGCGTTCCTGAGAAAGGCTGTGCCAACGGCCGGAGTATTTTAGAAAAGATGAAACAGGGTTCGCTTAGTCTGCGGTGCGCAGGACGCCAGCAGGTTTGGCTTTGAGGGGACCCGTTGCAAAAGCAAGACCCGCCAAGAGTGTAGCTGTGATGCCTCCGATGACAATCGCCAGTGCGTTGCTCCAGATCACAATGAAATCGCTTTCCAGTACGAATTCGCTGACCGCCCAGCCCCCTAGGATACCTGCTGCGATTGCAACGATACCCGCTGCTGCGCCAAGCAGTGCTCCGCGTAGGGTGAAGCTAAGAAGGATACGACGGCGTGTGGCCCCAAGGGTTTTTAGGATCGCAGCCTCATATGTGCGGGTTTGCTGGCCAGCGGCGGCTGCGCCAATCAAAACAAGGAAACCCGTGAGGAGCGTCGCAGCAGCGCCATAGGCCGTTGCGGCGGCGATAGAGCCAAGTACTTCGGTCACGCGGTCAATTGCATCGCGCACGCGGATTGCAGTGATATTGGGGTAGGCGTTTGAGATATCTCGCAAGATCTGCGCCTCGGCTTGTTCCTCGGCATAGACTGTCGCGATGAAACTATGCGGGGCCCCTACAAGAGCAGCTTCGTTCATCACCAGAACAAACCCCATGCCAGCCGTTGAAAAATCAACGTCGCGGAAGCTTGTTACCGTGCCCGTGATGTCGCGGCCCAAGATGTTGACCGTCATGCTGTCGCCAAGCTTAAGGCCAATTTCCTCAGCTTCTTCGGCAGCAAAGCTGATTTGGGGATCACCTGAGTAGTTGTCGCTCCACCACTCACCTGCAGTTAGGGTGGACGTTTCAGGAAGCGCGCTTGCGTAGCTGACACCACGATCACCGCGGATCACCCAGTGATCTCCTGCAGTTTCAGCTGCTGGTTTGCGATTGATCTGGGTGATGATGCCGCGCAGCATGGGCGCGTTTTCGACTTCGCTGACGGCAGGATCGTTTTCGACACGGTCCAGAAAACCCGGCATTTGATCACGCTGGATGTCCACAAAGAAATAACTTGGGGCGACACCCGGCAAGTCCTGCGCAATCGCGTTTCTTAGGTTTCCGTCGATCTGACCAACAGCGGCAAGAACTGACAAACCCAGGCCCAATGAAAGCACCACCGAGGCTGCGCCTTCGCGTGGGCTGCTGATCGCCGCAAGTGCCCAGCGCAGAGCGGGACGGCGGCGCGCGCGGGGGGCAGTTTTGCGTGAAATCCAGCGGATTAACATCGAGGCCAGCGTCAGCAAGATGAGCGCGCCTGCAATACCTCCCGTGGTCCAGAGCGTCAGCGTGACGGAGCCTGAGAAGTAACTGGCCGAAGCGACCAACAGCCCAACAAGGGCTGCCGTCGCGATGAGATATCGCAGGGCCGGTAGGCCTTTTGCGGCATTCATCGCTTCGCGAAAGAGTTCAGCGGCGCGGATGTCTTCGGTACGAGCAAGCGGCCAGAGTGTGAAGATCAGCGCCGTAAGAAGGCCGTAGACAGATGCTTCAATCAGCGGCAGCGGATGCAGGGTCACGACGGCAGGCAATGGAAGGGCGGCCTGAATAATTGGGCCGAGTAGAATTGGTGCGACTCCACCGAGCAACAGGCCCATGGCGATGCCCAATAGGCTGAGGACGCCGATCTGAATGAAGTAGGTCAGAAAAATCGTAGAGCGATCCGCGCCGAGTGATCTGAGCGTTGCAATGACAGGCGTTTTGCTGGCCAGATAGGCCCGGATCGCAGCGGACACACCAACGCCGCCTACCGCAAGGCCTGACAACCCGACAAGGATCAGAAACGAGCCCAGGCGCTCTACAAAACGAGAAACGCCTGGCGCGCCATTACGGCTGTCGCGCCAACGTAGTCCGTTTTCCTCAAAGCGCGCTTCTGCTTCGGCCTTGGTGGCTTCCAAGTCCGTAGTGTCCTTAAGAAGCAATCGATATTGCGTCTCAAACAAGGTGCCCGGGGCGAGGAGCCCCGAGTTTTCAAGGCTTTTTGTAGCAACCAAGGTTCTGGGTCCCAGTCCGAAACCACCACCTGCGTTATCCGGTTCCCCTTCAAGCCGAGCGGTCAGGCGGAAGTCCTGTTGGCCCAATGTGAAGGTATCACCAATCTCTAAGGCCAACCGGTCAACTAGTAGCGGGTGCATGACAGCTCCCGGTAGGCCATTAATTTCGCTGAGTGCTGTTTCGAGCGGAATTGCAGGGTCCAGAACGACCTCACCCACCAGTGGATAGGCGTTGTCTACGGCTTTGACTTGGGTCAGGCCGCGTTCTGTAACGTCCTCTCGGGTAACCACAGCCATCGATCTGAAGTCGATTATTTCAGATATTGCACTGGCGTTTTCATCCATCCAGATGCGCTCTTCATCCGAGGCATGGCGGTAGGTGAATTCCATTTCCGCATCACCGCCCAGGATTTGGGTGCCTTGGCTGCTGATTCCGGCTTGAATGCTTTCACGCACCGAACCGATGCCCGCAATGGCCGCCACGCCAAGTGTCAGGCAGGCTAGGAAAATGCGAAAACCTTTCAGGCCACCGCGTAACTCGCGGCGGGCAAATTTACTGGCAGTGCGAAAGCTCATTCCGCAGCCTTTCGCATATCGTCAATGCGCCCATCGCGCAGTCGCACAACCCGATCACAGCGTCCTGCAAGTTCGTTGGAGTGAGTCACCAAAACCAAGGTCGCACCGTGCCGGTCGCGAAGTCCAAAGAGCAGTTCCATGATGGCAGCACCATTGGCTCCATCTAGGTTTCCCGTAGGTTCGTCCGCCAGCAGGATTTGCGGACGCGGGGCAGAGGCGCGAGCCAAAGCGACACGTTGTTGTTCACCGCCCGACATTTGCGCTGGATAATGATCGCCACGGTGGCCTAGTCCCACGGCTTCCAACTCGGCTTCAGCGCGTTCAAACGCATCTTTATGTCCGGCAAGTTCAAGCGGCGTTGCGACGTTTTCCAGCGCGGTCATTGTTGGGATCAAATGGAAGCTTTGAAACACCACGCCCATGTGATCACGGCGGAAGCGCGCTAGCGCGTCTTCGTTCATCGATGTCAGATCTTGGCCAAGGGCGGTGATTTCGCCACCGCTTGTGCGTTCTAACCCGCCCATCAACATCAGAAGCGAAGATTTTCCCGATCCAGATGGGCCAACCATGCCCAAAGTCTCGCCTTTTTGCACGTCGAGTGTGATGCCATGTAAAATTTCGACAAGTCCGGCATTGCCTTCTAGCGCCAAACGCACATCTTTAAGGGAAAGGATCGTATCCATGGAGTTCGCCTGTTGATCAATCTTACTCGCCAATATGGGGTATGCCGCGCAATCAGCAAGACGGCTGCCGCGCTTTTGCTCACAACAACTGCGGTTTTTGCAGAACCAATCACAATTGCGGCTTTGGGCGATAGCCTGACGCAGGGCTATGGGCTCCATGTCGAAGATGGGTTTGTGCCTCAACTGCAGGCATGGCTGACCGAGTCCGGGGCAGAGGTTGCATTGGTGAATGCAGGGGTTTCGGGGGACACGACGGCGGGTGGGCTTGCACGAGCTGCGTGGACACTGACGCCAGAAGTTGACGCGATGATTGTGGCCCTAGGAGGCAATGACGTTTTGCGTGGAATTGATCCTGCAACATCGAGGGCCAATATCGAGGGGATTCTTGATGTGGCGGGCGCACAGAATGTCGATGTCCTGCTGATTGGAATGCAGGCCCCGGGCAATTATGGTCAGGACTACAAAGAAAGCTTTGACGCGATTTACCCGGATCTCTCGACCCAGTTTGAAACGCTTTATGCGCCGAGCTTCTGGGAGGGATTGGGGTCTTTGGATCCAAATGAGGTGCAAGGATTTATGCAGGCAGATGGCATTCACCCCAATCCCGAAGGGGTGGCAAAGATTGTCGAAACCTTGGGGCCCCGGGTTTTGGAGCTTATCCAGCGCGTAAGTGAAAAAGCAACTTAGGCAGGTTCTGATTCTTTTGCGGGCGTGGACTGAACAGCTGGCGCGATCATCAGCATCAGGATGGCAAGGGCCAGAAGCACCCCGAAAGCACCGCGCAGCGAGACCCATTCTGACAAAAAGCCGATAATTGGCGGGCCCAGTAGGATGCCACCATAACCGAGTGTGGCCACGCTCGCGATCGCCTGCGCAGGCGGCACATGGGGGTCATTGCCTGCGCGACTGAATGCAATTGGCATGGCTAAAGCATAACCAAAGCCCATGATTGCAAAGCCCAAAATAATCACCACAACAGAGCCGCCAAAGACGGCGGTTGCGGTCCCGATGATGGCCATGATGGCGCTGCCAATCGCGGACTTCGTTGTCCCAAGGGCTGCAATAACAAAGCCACCTGCAAGACGCATGGCGACCATTGTGCCTGAAAATATCGCCAGACCCATTGGGGCGATTTCTTCCTCAGCCAGTGCGATTTCAATGAGGTAGATGGCGCTCCAATCGGCAATCGCGCCTTCACCCAGCGTGGTGCAAAGGGCAAAAACGCCAACCAAGAGCAACATGCCTTTGGGAATCGGGAACAAAGATGCCTTTTGATCTGTCACCTTGGTTTCGGTTTTCCATGGAATCTGCATGCCCCAGAAGCCAAAAACCGGCAGAACGAGCGCGGTTAGTAGAAAATGCCAAGCATAATCCAACTCGGCTGACACGGCGAAATAGCCAGACAGTGCGCCCAGACCAGCGCCAAGGCTCCACATTGCGTGAAAACTGGGCATCCAAGCCCGGCGAGCTTTGCGTTCAACATCAGCCCCCCAAGCATTCATAGCCACATCCATGCCACCATGACTTGCGCCAAAGGCAAAAAGCGCCACTGCCAGAAGCCAGATATTGGGAGCAAAGGCGAGCCCCAGCATTGAAATGGCTTTCCCAAGCGTTAGAACCCGCGTGACCAACGGCGCGCCGTGACGATCTGCCATACGCCCTGCAATGGGAAAACAGGTGATTGCCCCAAGCGCCAGCAGCAAAAGCAGCAGCCCGAGCGCATTATGGGATAGCGAAAATGTCGCAGCGACAGCGGGAATACGTGCCGCCCAAATTCCGTAGAAAGCGCCGTTGACAATAAAAGCTGCTGTAATCGCCAACCATTGGCGTTGAGGCGTCACCATGCAAGAGCACTCCACCGACGTTGTTTGCGCTAACGTATGCTGCATGTCTTGATTCAAACAAGCGGGGAATCGCGATGTAAATAAATGTGATCCTCAAAATAAAAGCACCCCGACGTCGGTGGACAATGACGTCGGGGTGCAGCTGCACTCAGTGAAAGGGGTAGAGGGCAGCAAAGCCGGCGAGGGGAGGGGTCAACTCGCCAGATTCTGATCTTCTTTAATAAGGTCAGAGACCTTTTCGCCAATCATGATGGCTGGCGCATTTGTGTTCCCGGACACGATCTCTGGCATGATGGAGCAATCCGCGACACGCAGACCCTGGATGCCGTGAACGCGTAGACGCTCATCTACAACCGCCATTTTGTCGCTACCCATCTTACAGGTGCCTGTCGGGTGGTAGATCGAGGCGGTATTGTTGCGCGCCCAATCCAATGTCGCATCATAATCGTCCATGTCCAGATCGGCGCTTGGGCGATATTCCTCAGCAATTTTGGAGGTCAACGGTGCATGGCGCGCGATCTTGCGGGCTACATTTACACCATCCACAATGGTCCGGCAGTCTGTTTCAGTGGACAGATAGTTCGGGTGGATTTTCGGATAGACCGTCGGATCTTTGGAGGCGAGTTTGATTTCACCTTTAGATTCCGGGCGCAATTGGCAAACCGACATTGTGAAGGCTGAGAACGGATCAGCGCCTTTGCCAGGGTTCTCCGCAGACAGGGGCTGCACGTGGAATTGAATGTCCGGTGTTTCCAGCTCTGGGCGCGTTTTCATAAACCCACAGGCCAACGAGGCAGCCATGGTCATCGGGCCAGCGCGATAGATCGCATATTTCATCGCAATCAACGCCTGCCGGTGCAGCGCACGAACCTCGTCGTTCAGAGTTGGCTCGTTACATTTGTATACAAGACGTGCCTGCAGGTGATCCTGCATATTCTTGCCGACACCTGCGAGGTCTTTTTTGACCTCGATGCCATTGGCTTTCAGCTGCTCTGCTTCGCCGATGCCAGAAAGCATCAAAAGCTGAGGCGAGTTGATCGCACCACCAGACAAGATCACTTCTTTCGCAACATCGATGGTGATCGAGCGACCAGAACGATCACGGTAGGTGACACCCGTGACTTTGGTGCCGTCCATTTCGACACGTTCCACAAGGGCGTGTGTGATAATGTTTAAATTTTTCCGATCTTTAACCGGGTTCAGGTAGGCCACAGCAGAGCTGCAGCGGCGTCCATTCCGAGAGGTCAGCTGGTAAAACCCAACACCTTCTTGGGATGCGCCATTGTAATCTGGATTAAATGGGTAGCCTGCAGCTTGAGCGGCTGCGACCCATGCATCGGTGATAGGACGCGAAATCCGCATGTTTGAAACAGAAAGCGGGCCTTCGTCGCCGTGGAACTCATCCGCACCGCGTTCATTGTTCTCTGCACGCTTATACAACGGCAGAATTTCATCCCAAGACCAACCTTTGTTGCCCATCTGAGCCCAGCGGTCATAATCCTGTGATTGACCACGGACATATAGCAGGCCGTTCAATGAAGAAGAGCCGCCCAAAACCTTACCGCGAGGCCATTCGATGGAACGTCCATTCAGGCCTGGGTCAGGTTCTGTTTTGTAACACCAATCAACCGTAGGGTTATGAATGGTCTTGAAATACCCCACAGGAATGTGGATCCATGGGTTTATGTCACGACCGCCTGCTTCCAAAAGCACTACATTGACGGACGGATCCGCACTTAAGCGGTTCGCAACCACGCATCCCGCTGACCCTGCACCAACAACGACGTAATCGGCTTTCGTAGGACTCATGCGCTCCTCCCAGTGGCATAAACTCAAGTGAATGTTTTTCTTGCAATCGATTCATAAATCAATAAAAATGATACCGCAAGTCTCAAAAATGAACAGGGAGGATAGTTCATGAAAGTATCTGACAAGCTCAGCGGGATTTCGCGTCGCGATCTTTTTAAGCTCGCAGGTCAATACGGTATGTCGTCTACGCTGCTTGCAGCGGGCACATTCACCGGCGCGATGACTTTGCCATCACTGGCAAAAGCCGTCGAATCGACCTACGAGAAACGCTACGCGAAAGAAGCTAAACACACTCTTAAGTTTGGTGCTGCCGGCTTTAACCAGCGCAACCTTTTGATTGAGCGCGCAGGTTGTCTTGAATTCGCACGCGATTTGGAATCACGCACAGACGGTGAAATCCGCGTTGAATTCATCGGCGACAACCAAATCTGTGGTCAGCTGTCCTGCGTTGAAAAAGCGCAAAACGGCATCATCGACATTTATGCTGCATCCACACAGAACTCTGCAGGTGGTGCGCCATATCTGAACGTTCTGGACTATGCGTATGTCTTCCCAGGCCGCGCGTCCCAGTACCACTTCCTTTACAGCCCAGAATCAAACTCGATCCTGCGTGATCCGTTTGAGAAGCGTCATGGCCTGAAGTTCCTCTTCAGCCACTGTGAACTTCGTGGTCTGCAAATGGGTTCGAACTTCAAAGACAAGCCAACTGTTTCCAAACTGGAAGAGCTGTTCGGCACCAAGAACCGTGTGACAGGTACTCAGCTGGGCCGCATCGCGATGCAGCTTCTGAACCTGAACCCAGTTCCTGTTGCTTGGGAAGAGACACTCGATGGTTTGAAAACTGGTCTGATCGATGGTGCGGAAACATGGGCGTCTGCGGTTGCATATGCGAACATGTCTCCAGTTGTTTCTCAGTCTGTTGATCTGAAATTCTTCTGCGGTACAGAGCACACAGCGATGTCTGCGAAAGCATTCGACGGTCTTGACGGTCATCTGCAAGATGCGGTTATGGAATCTTCCTACCTCGCACAGGTTCATGTTCAAGCAGCGAACGAAGCAGCTCTTGTTAAGACTGTCGGTCAATCTGATCCACAACTTCCAAACACGATCTTCGCTCAGCATGGTGTGCGCAACGCATTCCTCGCAGAGGACCAGATCAAAATGGCGGAAGAAATGTGCTCTCCAGAGTTCCAGCCAGCGGCTTGGGAACAGTGGCGTGACCGCATCAACAAGTGGGCAGGTGGCATGGACACCTACACTGAACTGCATCGTGTCGCACGTGAAGTGCCTGCAGACATGCTGGCAGAGAACGTCGAGCCTCGTCGTTGGTGGAAAGCCTAACTTTAAACGTTGGCGGCGGAACATCGTGTTCTGCCGCCACATTTTTCTCTAGTGACAACTTACAATTGCGTTAGGTTCGTTCTCAGGGAGGAGACGGATTATGACTATCGTCAATGATATGCTCGAAATCGTCAGTGCAACGTTTGCGAACGATGCTTGGATGATGAGCGAGGCCTTTGAAGGCCCGGCGGCATGGGTCATGGGGGCCCTAATTACGCTTTTGGGTGGGATGTTCTTCCTGCTCCTCTATAAAAAAGTTCCCTGGATTGAACGAAATTTTGAATCATCGATCATGGTATCCACATACCTATTGATCGGGACCATCATCTTTGTCGAAGTGTTTCGGCGTTTTGTTTTGGGAGTTCAGGCTCCGTGGTCCACAACAATACCACCGTTCTTGTTCTTGATTATGACCTGGTTTGGTTGCGCATATAACGTGAAGCTGCGCACGCATTTGGCCTTCGCTGAATTTAGAACCAACATGCCACGCACTTTACAGTTCGCCTGCCTGACGTTGGATTTTGTTCTGTGGGTCGTCTTTTCTTGGGTGGTTATCACGACCTCAACACAGGTTGCTATCAACTCCGCATCTAACTTCCAGATTTTGCTGGGGACAGACAACGTCCTGCAGTGGTGGTTCCTTGTCAGCGTTCCGCTGTCCTTCGTGCTGATCACAGCGCGTTCCATGGAAAACTACCAAGAAGACATCCAGAACCTGCGTAGCGGTGAGCCGCTGATCAAGCAGGCTGCGATCGGCGAAGGTTGAGGGAAGGGACAGTAAAATGACTGACGGAAATTGGATTACAATCATCTCTCTTGGGGTGACCTTCCTGTTTATGCTTGGTGTGCCGGTATTCCTAGTGATCGGCTACTGGGTGATTGGCACCAGCTTTGTGCTGGGCGTGCCTTTGATCAACACGGGCGCTGCTTTGGGTGACGTCTTTACAGATGGTTTTGCCCTTCTGGCGATGCCACTCTTCATTCTGACCGGTGACTTGATCAACCGTTCTGGGATTGCAAAACGTCTCTCAGACTTTGCCTATGCCTGCCTTGGTTGGTTGCGTGGCGGTCTGGCGATGGCATCATTGGGTGCTTGCGGTCTTTTCGCGGCGATCTCAGGATCGAACTCTGCGACAACGGCAACCATTGGTTCCATGCTCCACCCCGAAATGGTGAAGGGTGGCTACGACGAGCGCTTCTCTGCGGCGACTGCTGCGGCGGGTGGTACAGTTGGTATCATCATTCCACCTTCGATTATCTTCATCGTTTACGGCTTCTTGCTGAACCTGCCTATCTCCGAGCTCTTTGTGGCCGGTATTATTCCAGGTGCGATGATGGTCTTCGCGATGATGGCGGTCGCTTTTGTCATCTGTACGATGAACGGTTGGGGCAACCTGATCAAACTTCAGTTTGGTCGCGTGTTCAAAACCGCGATTGGTGCATGGCTGGGCTTCTTTGCAATCGGCTTGGTTCTGTGGGGCATCTACACTGGTAAGTTCTCTCCGACTGAAGCTGCGGGTGTGACCGTAGGTTTCTGTCTGATCGTGGGCTTCCTTTCGCTGCCGGTCTTCAAAATGATGGGTTCCCCATCAGAAGAACGCGACTTTAGCGAACGTAGCGTTGCAGAATATCTTGTGGTGAAAGGCTTCACGCCTTTGGAAGTACCTTCGATCACAATGCGGTCTGCGCAAATCGCCGGCATCTTGGCTCCATTGATCGCAGTATCTGTTGTGATGCAACAGAACCTGTCCAGCATGGGTGCGCAGGAAATCATCGGTGACTTTGTACGTGGCATGGGTGGCTACTATGCGGTTCTCTTTACCGCCATGGCGATTGTTTTCGTCTCTGGCATGGTTCTTGAATCTCTGCCTGTGACGATCATTCTGGCGCCGATCTTGGCTCCGATTGCCCACTCCGTTGGTGTGGATCCGCTGCAATTTGGTGTTATCTTCCTAGTTGGTGCATCGATTGGCTTCATCACACCGCCTTATGGACTCAACCTATACGTTGCGTCGGGTGTGACCGGGGTACCATATTTCCGTTTGCTGCGTTACACGGTGCCTTACCTGTTCTCGCTGCTCGCGGTATGGATCATTGTCTCGCTGGTTCCAGCGCTGTCCACAATGTTGATCCCGGCGTCGGGTTAAGGACGGAACGATAATAAATGGGGGTAGCGATGGCTGACGGTGCAAGCAAAGAAAACGGAATTCCTACAAATTTACGTTTGTTGCTCGTGCTGGAAGCCATGGCCAAGGCCGGGGTTCCTGTGACACCCACAGAGGTGAACCAGACCCTCGGCCTTCCCAAGCCTACTATTCATCGATTGTTTGCGACACTTGAAACCGAAGGCTTCATTCAGCGTGAAATCGACGGACGTGGATATTCACCAGGTCTACGCCTGAGACACATGTCCACTGGTATTATTTCTTCTCTTCGCATCCGAACCGCCCGCGTGGCCGTATTGTCCAAATTGGCGGATGAAATCGGAGAGACCTGCAATATCGCCCTGCCTGATCGCGATGCGATGATTTACCTGGACCGTGTTGAAACCAAGTGGCCGTTGCGTATTCAGCTGCCAATCGGTTCTCGTGTCCCGTTCTATTGCACAGCTTCAGGAAAGATGTACCTGAGCTCCTTGGACAATCGTCATCTTAAGAACTACGCAACCGCAACAGCGATGGAAGCGCGTACAAAGGCGACGATCACACGTCCAGAAACCTTGATCGAAGAAATCCGCAATGTCCGCGAAGTCGGCTATGCCTTGGATCGGTGTGAATTCATGGAAGGCATGACAGCCGTCGCCGTGCCAGTCTTTGAAGGCAATGGTCGGCTGGTCTCGACGCTTTCCGTGCACGCTCCTGAACAGCGCTTCCCGTTACCGCGTGCCGTGGAATGCGTGGACCTTTTGAAAGACTGCGCAAAGCAGCTTTCTGATTTGCTGCATTGATCTATGTAAAAACGACCCTTTGCTAACACCAGCGACGTGATTGACTGGTCTGGTGAGACCTTGCCAAATTCTACTTGGACGAATCATAAAACGCGCATAAACCGCGCCATCTATCACGCTAAACTGCTGGTTTCGGGGGACACCTGATTGAATAAGACTTATGCCGCGCCGCATGACATCTACGGCATTGATAAATGGGGTAAGGACCTCATCGTCGTGAATGATAAGGGTGAGATTGGGTTGAAAAACCCGCTCAATCCTGACGCGCCATCGGTCAGTCTGCCAGCTATTTTAGAAGACCTGGATGACCGTGGTATCCAAGTGCCGATGATCCTGCGTGTGTCGTCTTATCTGGAACACGAAATCCAGCACATGAATGATTGCTTTAACGAGGCCATAAAACGCGTCGATTATCGTGGTAAATATCGCGGCGTTTTCCCAATCAAAGTCAATCAACAGGCGCAGGTCGTGGACCGGATCGTCGAGTTTGGGCGGCCCTATGATTATGGGCTTGAAGCAGGCTCTAAACCTGAATTGGTGATTGCGCTGGCGCATCGCCTGTCTTGGGATGCCTTGATTGTCTGTAACGGCATCAAAGACGAAGAATTCATTCGTCTGGCGATCCTGTCCCGCAAGCTTGGCTTTAACACCTGCATCGTGCTGGAAAGCCCGAAAGAGGTTGATACGGTGATCTCGGTCGCAAAGGAGCTCGATATCGATCCGATGCTTGGTGTGCGGGTCAAGCTGACCAATCAGATCTCTGGGAAATGGGAAAAAAGTTCAGGTGACCGTTCAGCCTTTGGTCTGAACACGGATCAACTTGTGGCTATGGTGGACAAGCTGCGCGATGCTGGCCTGTTGCATTGCCTTAAATTGCAGCACAGCCATTTGGGCAGCCAGGTACCCGACGTCAATGATGTGCGCCGCGCCGTCACCGAGGCCTGCCGTTTTTACACCGAGCTCACGCAAGAGGGCGTGCCGCTGACCCACCTCGATCTGGGTGGCGGTATGGGTGTGGATTACACCGGCGAAAAACGTGCCACCGAAAGCTCGATCAACTATTCGATGCGCGAATATTGCACCAATGTCGTTGAATCCGTGCAATACGCGATGGACGCCGCCAACATCGAACACCCAACACTGGTGACCGAAAGCGGGCGCGCTGTGGTTGCGACCTCATCGATGTTGATCTTCAACGTACTTGAAGCCACGCACTATGATGCGCCCACTGCGCCACCGGCCCAAGAAGGCGATCATCATCTGGTCTCGGATTTGCTGGCCATCACAGAATACATTTCCGGCGAACGGCTGCAGGAGTGCTGGAACGACGCGAATTTTTATCGCAACGAATTACGCGCGCTCTTTCATCGCGGCTATATCGATCTGCGCCAAATGGCCCGTGCTGAACGGATTTATCTGCACCTTATGGCGCGGATCAAAGAACACGCGGGCTTTGATGATATTCAAATTGACGAAGAACAACTGACGAAGCTCGCAGATATTTATCACTGCAATTTTTCTCTGTTCCAATCTCTGCCAGACGTCTGGGCCATCGATCAGTTGCACCCAATTGTGCCTCTGCAGATGCTGGATCAAACCCCGGATCGCCACGCAGTCCTGACCGATATTACCTGCGATAGTGATGGTAAAGTCGACCGTTTCATCCTCGAAGATGGCGTTGCGCCAACCCTGCCCGTGCACACCCTTCCAGAAGACAAGCCCTACCACATGGGTGTCTTTTTTGTGGGCGCTTACCAGGAAACCTTGGGCGATCTGCACAATCTCTTTGGCGATACAAACGTCGTGACTATCGACCTACGCGCGGATGGCGGTTTTGATCTGTTGCACGAACAAGAGGGCGACACAATTTCCGAAGTCATGTCTTACGTTGAATTTGACCCACAGGATTGCGTTGCTGAGTTCCGCAAAATGGTGGACGAGGCGATTTCAACCGGGGCTTTGAAAGCCAAAGACCGCAAAACGTTGATGGGTGCCTATCGTGACTCCATCAACGGCTACACCTATTATGAATAACAACCTGTCTCTTTGGACTTTATGGGGATTATGAGCATGGGAAAAACACTTGTTGTTGGGGCAGGGGGCGTCTCGCACGCTGCTGTTCACAAAATGGCGATGAACGCGGAAATCTTTACCGAAATCACGCTGGCCAGCCGCACCAAATCTAAATGCGATGCGATCGCAGCCGCAGTCAAAGACCGTATCGGTGTAGACATCAAAACCGCACAGCTTGATGCGAACAATGTCGCTGATACCGTGGCGTTGATCAAAGAAACTGGTGCAGAGCTTCTGGTGAACCTTGCATTGCCCTATCAAGACCTCGTGCTGATGGATGCCTGCCTAGAAGCGGGTTGTCATTACCTCGACACGGCGAATTACGAGCCTGAAGATGTGGCAAAGTTCGAATACCACTGGCAGTGGGCCTATCAAGACAAGTTCAAAGAGGCTGGCCTGACCGCGATCCTCGGTTCTGGATTTGATCCGGGCGTGACATCTGTGTTCGCGACATGGCTTAAGAAACATAAGCTCGACACCATTCGCCAGATCGACATTCTGGATGCAAACGGCGGCGACAATGGCCAGGCTTTCGCGACCAACTTCAACCCGGAAATCAACCTGCGCGAAGTTCTGGCCGAGGTCCGCCATTGGGAAAACGGCGCATGGCAGCACAGCCCAGCCCTGACCAACAAAGTTACATTCGACTTCCCGGGGGTCGGCGAAAAGAACATGTACCAGATGTACCATGAAGAGCTGGAAAGCCTCTCCACGCACTTCCCGGAAATCGAACGCGCGCGTTTCTGGATGACCTTTGGTGACGCTTACATTATGCACGCCACCGTGCTGCAAAACGTCGGCATGACCCGCATCGATCCGGTGATGCACGACGGCAAGGAGATTATTCCGATCCAGTTCTTGAAAACTTTGCTGCCTGATCCGGGTGATTTGGGTGCTCTGACCAAAGGCAAAGCCTGCATCGGCGACATCGCGACGGGCCAAGCCAAAGACGGCTGCGGCGAAAAGACTTATTACATCTACAACATCTGCGACCACGAAGAATGCTACGCAGAAGTTGGCTCGCAGGCTGTTTCCTACACCACAGGCGTGCCAGCTATGATCGGTGCGGCGCAACTCCTGAAAGGCAACTGGAAAGAACCGGGTGTGTGGAACATGGAACAGCTCGACCCAGATGACTTCATGGATATGTTGAACGAACACGGCCTGCCATGGCAGGTCCACGAACTCGACGGTCCGGTCGACTTTTAAGCCTTGAAAAGGGCTCTACAAAACCGCCCTTTCATCTTTCCCAAAATACTCCGGGGGTCTGGGGGCTGGCCCCCAGCCAACCCCAACCAAGTCAAGAGGCGCGCGATGTCTGACATGATGACCACCCAAGCAGGCGATCCCGGAGCCTTCAAGGACTTCGACCTCAATCGCGTCCCATCCCCCTGCTTTGTCGTGGATGCCTCCAAGGTCGAAGCCAATCTACAGATCCTCAAAGACATTTCTGATCGGTCAGGAGCATCGGTTCTGGCCGCCCTCAAAGCCTTCTCGATGTTCTCACTCGCACCACTGGTGCGCCAGTATCTGCCCGGAACCTGCGCCAGCGGTATCTATGAGGCGCGTCTGGCCCGTGAAGAATATGGTGGCGAGGTAGCGACGTTCTGCGCCGGTTACAAAGACAGCGACATCGATGAGATCATCGCGCTTTCAGATCACGTGATCTTCAACAGCCCCGCGCAGAAGGATCGCTTCCTCGCCAAATGCCAAGCCGAAGGTGTTCAAGTCGGTCTGCGTATCAACCCGGAATATTCTGTGGGCGAGGTTGCAAAATACGACCCGTCAGCGCCTTGCTCTCGGCTCGGCACACCCATCAGCCAGCTTACACCAGAGGATATGAACGGCGTCGATGGCATCCACATCCACACGCTTTGCGAACAAGGTGTCCAACCCTTGATGCACGTCTGGTCCGCGGTGGAATACAAGCTGCTGCCCTATTTTAAGCAATTGAAATGGCTCAATTTTGGTGGTGGTCATCACATCACGCGCGCCGATTACGACCGTGATGTCTTGATCTATTTGCTAAAAGACATTCGCACCAAGTACGAGATAGACGTCATCATAGAACCGGGCGAAGCCATTGCATTGGATGCGGGCATTCTGGTCGGCGAGGTCATCGACACATTTTCCAATGACAAAAACATAGCGATCACGGATATCTCGGCAACCTGTCACATGCCTGATGTGATCGAAGCGCCATATCGTCCGGCTTTGCTAGGTGAAGTGGATGAGGGCGCGACCTACCGATTGGGCGGTCCGTCTTGCCTCGCCGGTGATGTCATTGGTGATTACACTTGGGACAAACCCCTTCAGATCGGGCAGCGTTTCGCCTTCCTTGATCAGGCGCATTATTCGATGGTGAAAACCAATACTTTCAATGGTGTTCCGCTGCCATCCATCGCGCTTTGGGACAGTCGCACGGATGAATTGAAAATGATCCGCGAATTCAACTACGACGATTTCAAAGGACGCCTGTCATGAGCATTTTTCTGGACAGTGAACTTACTGATGACGAGCGCACAGAGCACGCGAAGTTTCGCGTTATCCCCGTGCCATTGGAACGCACAGTCTCTTATGGGTCTGGGACAGAAAACGGGCCAGCTGCCATTATCGAGGCCTCCAATGAGCTTGAACGCATCACGGTTGGCAAGGAACCTTGCTTGGAAGGTGTGTTGACGGAAGCGCCCATAGATTGCACCGGGGACTTGCCTGACGTGATGGAGCGTATCGCTGCACGCACGCAATCCGCTGTTGAAGCAGGAAAGATCCCGGTCACGTTGGGCGGCGAGCATTCACTGTCTTATGGGGCGGTCATAGGCGTTGCACGTGCCCTTAATAAGCCGATCGGGATCGTGCAAATCGATGCCCATGCCGACCTGAGGGTGGCTTACCAAGGCAACAAACACAGCCACGCTTCGGTGATGCATCTTCTTTCCCAAGAAGGAATACGCCTCGCGCAATTTGGTGTTCGTGCCTTGTGTCAGCAGGAACAAAACAGCCGAAGAGCGAACAATGTTTTTTACAGAGACGCCGAAGAGCTGGTTGTTGGGAACGTTCACGAAGTTGACCTGCCAGACGATTTTCCCGAAGACATCTATGTCAGCTTCGATGTGGATGGTCTCGATCCCAGTCAAATGCCAGCCACGGGTACGCCAGTTCCTGGTGGATTGGGGTACTACCAAGCGCTGCGCTTGGTGGAGCATGCCCTTAAAGGGCGGCGTTGCGTTGGGCTTGATGTGGTCGAATTGGCACCTGACGGCAATGCGGCTTGGGATTTTACCACCGCTCAGATCGTTTATCGGTTGATGGCGGCCTGTTAACTTAGTCCCCACTTGGGCTTAAGGCGGTCTTTACAATGATCGTTCATTGGTCAGTGGATTCCCGTTTTTTCCTTTTAAAGGCAAAGACTTCAGCTCTCGGATGCCAATCATATCTGGGGTCATCCAGCGTCGCGACCCAGACCAATTGGCCACCCTTACGCCAGGGATCAAAGACAATGCCTTGGAACATGTCGTCGCCCATGGCCGATAGGATCAGCGTCGAGTGCTCTAGTAACAGAGGGGTTTCGAAATTAGCGATGGCGCGGTGCAAGTCCAGAGTTTCAAAACCTTCCTGCGCCAGCCGTAATTCCATGTCGTCGGCCCAGTGATAGCACAAACCGCGTGGCCGTACGCCCATGTTGACCTTAGTATTGTGAACCAAGGGCGGATCCGTGATCTCGTAGCGTTCAGCTAAAGTCAGAGGGTAGTCATAGGCGATGGCAGCCGCTCGCTCAGCCTCTTCCACGCTGACCATTGGCGAAAGCGCTTGAATGGCCTGTGATAGTTCATCCACACGGCTTCGTTCTACCTGTGGGGGCGGAGTGGTGCATGCCACCAGAACGGATGTGATGGCAACAAATACTGCGGTTCTGAGTGATGCCTGCAAGCTCATGCGCTTTAGTCCACCTACTAGGGTCAATATTTATGATCTGTATTTCAGAGATAGTGCACTGCGCTGCGTGGATTTTCCATCCTGGCAAATGGCGATGCGCAGGGAATCGCACAGATTGACTTAGCCAAAACCAAGTGGGTGCATTATGGGCAAATAAATTGACGGATTTTAGTGGTGCCGGGAGAGAGAATTGAACTCTCGACCTCGTCATTACCAATGACGCGCTACTACCACTGAGCTACCCCGGCATGTGCGCGGTGATTAGACTCAAAACTTTCCCCGCGCAAGGGTGTCTGGAATGTTTTTTTTAGCTCATGTATGGAAAGTAAATGCAGAGCAATAAATCATCCTCAAGCAAAGCCATACAGGCAGATGCACGCGAAGCCCGGCTGAAGGCCGCACTGAAGGCCAATATGGGCCGCCGTAAGGCGCAGGCACGGGCGCGCAGCGTTGATGCGAAGGATTCTGAGGCAGAAAAGCAGGACAAGGGATAAGAGTAAATGGATTCGATTCTTGTAAAAGGCAACGGCCCACTGAAAGGCCAAATCCCGATCGCAGGTGCAAAAAACACCTGCCTGAAACTGATGTGTGCCTCGCTCTTGTCAGAAGAACCTTTGACCCTAACAAATGTTCCGCGTCTTTCTGATGTTGCGACACTTTCGACGCTGCTGGAAAGCTTGGGTGTTGAAATTGGCCGCCTGAATGAAGGCGGAACGCTGGCCTTTTCGGCGTCTAATCTGACGTCTCATCTCGCCCATTACGATATGGTGCGCAAACTGCGTGCATCTTTCAATGTGCTTGGCCCACTGATTGGCCGCACAGGCGAGGCGGTTGTGTCTCTGCCGGGTGGTTGTGCCATCGGCGCGCGGGCAGTAGATTTTCACTTGACGGGCCTCGAAAAGCTCGGCGCGAAGGTTGAGTTGAAAGATGGATATGTGCATGCCTCCGGTGATCTGAAGGGTGCAGAGATTGAATTCCCCTTCCCATCCGTAGGCGCAACTGAAAACATTATGTGTGCCTCCGTTTTGGCGAAAGGCACTACGGTCATCAAGAATGCGGCGCGTGAACCCGATACAAAGGCGCTGGCAGATTGTTTGATCGCAATGGGTGCTGACATTGAAGGCGCAGGGACCGAGACAATGGTTGTGCGTGGTGTTGATCGCCTACGCGGCACTACGCACCGCGTAATCACAGACCGGATTGAACTTGGCACATATATGACAGCCCCTGGCATTGCTGGCGGTGAGGTCGAGTGTCTTGGTGGTCGCCGGGATTTGCTGGCAGCCTTCTGTGACAAAATGGAAGAAGCCGGGCTTGAGATTACCGAAACAGATCTGGGTCTGAAAGTGCGCCATCCAGGGGGGCGTTTGAAAGCTGTGGATGTGGCGACCGCGCCGTTCCCTGGTTTTCCAACCGACCTTCAAGCGCAGTTCATGGCGATGATGTGCTTTGCAGAAGGCACCTCTGTTTTGGAAGAAACCATCTTTGAAAACCGCTTTATGCACGCACCTGAATTGATCCGCATGGGCGCCAATATCGAAGTTGCTGGAGGTACCGCGACAGTACACGGCGTCGAAAAAATGAAAGGTGCGCCTGTGATGGCCACCGATCTGCGTGCCTCTGTGTCTTTGATCCTTGCAGGCATGGCTGCAGAGGGTGAGACGCAGGTGAACCGCGTTTATCACTTGGATCGCGGATATGAACGCCTTGAGGAAAAACTCAGCAACGTAGGTGCATTGATTGAACGGGTGGATGGCGTATGAGCGAAGACGCACGTTTTGAAGATGGTCGCGAAGCACCGCTGAACCTTGGTGCGCTGGATGGTGAAGATCTGAAAGTGATCTCTGCATTGGTGCAGGATGCTGTGTTTCCGGTCACTGAAATGACATGGCGCGCAAAAGAGCGCCGCTTTGCTATTCTGCTCAATCGGTTTCGTTGGGAAGATCGTGACAACGCTGAACGTCGCAGCCGCGATGTGGAGCGGGTTCAATCATTGCTGGTCATCGAAAACGTACAGAAAGTGGCAAGCCAAGGTGTGGATCGTTCAGACAAGGACATGATCCTGTCGGTGCTGGCGGTGGACTATGAAGGTTCTGAAAGCCAGGCCGGTGACGTCACCGTGACTTTGGCAGGGGATGGCGCGATACGACTATCAGTCGAAGCGCTAGAGCTTTCTTTGAAAGACGTCACGCGCCCTTACATTGCGCCATCAAAACAGGTTCCTGACCACGAGGTTTGAGGGCATAACCGAGGCTGGCATTGTTATTTGATGTTTCAACCGGAGTTTGCCGTTTTATCCTAGGGGGCTGCGCATAACACGATGACTATTCGCAAAGCCAAGGCTGAAGACGCAAATGAGGTCAGCAGCCTGCTGATCCGCTCGATCACGGACCTATGTGTCGCAGATCACCAAAATGATCCGCGCCACATTGCAGGGTGGACAGAAAATAAAACGCCAGCTGACATTGTGAAGTGGTTGGATAATGATGCCTCGCTGTGTCTTAGCCTTTCAAAGGAGCAGATCGCTGCCGTGGGGTGTTACACAAGTGACGGGATGATCCAGTTGCTTTACGTGGCTCCCGAGGCGCAAGGGCAGGGGCATAGCTCTGCCTTGTTGCAACATATGGAAACTGAAATGCGGCTCGCGGGAATTCAGACCGCGCGCTTGGTCAGTTCGAAAACTGCTCAGGATTTTTATTCGGCCAAGGGCTGGAGTATCGAAGGCGCACCTGTTGTTTGCTACACAACAGCAGGTCAGCCGATGCAAAAGCAGCTTATTCCTAGTAATACTTGAGGCTTGGCGCTTTGCCCGCTAAGAGCGACGCAAAGGAGAGCCACATGCCCCAGTTTCTGAACACGCAAGATGCGGATTTTGAAACCCAGTTCACCAGCCTGCTTGGCGCAAAGCGCGAAGATAGCCCGGATGTGGATGCGGTTGTGGCCGAAATCATCGCCGACGTGCGCGCGCGCGGTGATGCGGCGGTCCTTGAGCTGACAGCGAAATTTGATCGCCTTGAGCTTTCGGCGGAGACCATGCGTTTTTCCGAAGCTGAAATGGATCGCTATTGCGCAGAAGTATCCGAAGCAGAACGCGCGGCTCTGGAACTGGCTGCAGGACGCATTCGTGCCTATCACGAACGCCAAATGCCATCTGACGAAAGCTGGACAGATGAAAGCGGTGCCACATTGGGCTGGCGCTGGACACCTGTCTCTGCAGCAGGGCTTTATGTACCGGGTGGACTAGCGAGTTACCCTTCATCGGTTTTGATGAACGCAATTCCTGCGAAGGTCGCAGGCGTGCAACGTCTTGCGATTGTGGTTCCAACACCGGACGGTATCGTAAACCCACTGGTTCTACTTGCTGCACGCTTGGCAGGCGTTGATGAAGTGTACCGCATCGGTGGCGCACAGGCTGTGGCTGCGCTGGCCTATGGTACTGAAACCATTGCTCCGGTTGATAAGATCACCGGGCCGGGCAATGCCTTTGTGGCAGCTGCCAAACGCCGTGTATTTGGAAAAGTCGGCATTGATATGATCGCGGGTCCGTCTGAAATCCTCGTTATCGCGGATAAAGACAACAACCCGGACTGGATCGCGCTAGATCTGTTAAGCCAAGCTGAACATGATGAAAGTGCGCAGTCGATCCTGATTACGGACGACGCGGGTTTTGGTCAACAAGTTGCAGAGGCCGTTGAAAAGCGACTTGAAACTTTAGAGCGTCGCGCGATTGCTGGTCCAAGTTGGCGTGATTTTGGTGCGGTGATCACTGTTTCTGATCTGGACGAGGCAGCACGTCTGTCAGATCGTGTTGCGCCCGAACATTTGGAGCTCTGCGTGGCGGATCCTGATGCGCTATCAGAAAAAATCACCCACGCTGGCGCGATTTTCCTTGGCCAATTCACACCTGAAGCCATTGGGGACTATATCGGTGGGCCAAACCACGTCCTGCCGACCGCGCGATCTGCTCGCTTCAGCTCAGGGCTTTCGGTGATGGACTTCCTCAAACGCACCACGCTGTCAAAGATGACACTTGGCAGTCTGAAGGCGATTGGTCCCGCTGCTGCCATTTTGGCAGAAAGCGAGAGCCTAGAAGCGCATGGCCTGTCCGTTCTGGTGCGCTTGGAAGCATTGAACGAAAAATAAGCTAGTAATGTGCGGTGAAGCCCCCATCGACGGGTAGGATCTGCCCTGTGACAAAACTTGCCGCTGGGGACGCTAAGAAAAGCACCGCTGGGGCCAGTTCTTCGGGCATGCCCCATCGCTTTAGAGATGAAGACATCTCGAGGCGGTTCTGAATGGCCGGATCGGCAAATGCCGCTTCATTTGGTTCTGTTCGAAAGAACCCCGGCGCGACCGCATTTACGTTGATCCCGCTGGTGCCCAGTTCAGCAGCCATAGCTTTGGTCATACCGTTTAATCCGGCTTTGGCTGTTGTGTAGACCGCATCATCGGCCTGAGCGATCAACCCAGCGATCGAAGTGATGTTTACGATGCGCCCATATCTGCGCGATGCCATGCCCTTTGCCGCAAGTTGCGCCAAGGCAAAAGGGGCCATCAGATCAACCTTTAGGAGATTTTCAACATCGGTCGCGGAAAAGGCCTGTAAAGATCGCCGATCGCGCATACCGACGTTGTTCACAAGGATCGAAAGCCCACCAGCGGTTTCGATGTTTTGGATGGCTTTGTTGCGCGCGGCTTCGTCCGCCACATCGAAGACGGCAGCATGCGCCTTGGGTCCAATTGAACTTACCGCGCCTTGCACAGCGCTCGAATCACGCCCGTTGATCCAGACATTTGCACCTGCTTCAGCCAGTAATGCTGCAATTGCAAAGCCCAGTCCCGAACTGCTGCCTGTTATCAAAGCTCGCTGACCTTCAAGCGAAAAGACGCCGTAATCCTTCATGGTTTCTCCGTATTCTTCAGTTCGGTCTATGGTTGACCCGTTGCGAACTTGTCCCGCAATAATACGGGTGTATCCATGCCGCATTGCCGCATCCACTGTCTTAGGCTACCTGTTTTTAACGTACAGAGGTAAGGGTTGCTCCATGAGCTATATCAGCCGCATCGAAATCGATGATCGCAATTTGCCACCGCCGACGCCTGAGATTGAACAGGAACGTCGCGTGGCGATTTTTGATCTGATTGAGAAAAACAGCTTTGATTTGCCAAAGCGCGATGACCGTCCGATTCCGGACGGGCCTTATTCTGTTGAATTAGCGATCCGTGAGAAGCGATTGGTTTTTGACATTGCAACCAATGAGGGTGACAAGGCGGCAGAGTTTCATTTGTCCCTTTCCCCGTTTCGGCAGGTTGTCAAAGATTACTGGCAAATCTGCGAAAGCTATTTTGATGCTGTAAAGAATATGCCGCCAAGCCAGATTGAAACCATTGATATGGCCCGACGCGGTATTCACGATGAAGGCGCACGTATCCTTGCTGAACGGCTTGAGGATAAGGCTGATGTCGATCACGACACGGCTCGTCGCCTGTTTACTCTGATCTGCGTACTTCATTTCGGAGGGTAAGAGATGGCTTTCGACCTCCCTCAGTCGGTGCTCTTTTGCTGTGATCATAATGCTGTCCGATCGCCTATGGCTGAAGGGATCATGAAGCAACTTTATGGCACGGATGCCTATGTGCAATCCGCTGGCATCAAAAATGATCTGGAAATTGATGGGTTCGCGATATCTGTTTGCCAAGAAATTGGTGTAGAGCTGTCGCGCCATCGCAGCCGTTCATTTGAAGAGTTGGAAGAGCTTGGTGAACAGCTTTCAAGCTTTGACCTGGTCGTTGCGCTGACACCCGCAAGCCACGCAAAAGCGCAAGAACTGACACGCTGGTTTCATATGGATCTGCAATTTTGGCCGATCCCTGATCCAACCGGCAAAGGCGAAACCCGCGAGGCGAAACTTGACTCATATCGCATCTCTCGAGACGAGATCGTAAAGCGTCTACGAGAGGCTTGGGGTGCAGCAGATTAAACCGCAGACAAGACCAATGGGGATTTGAGCGCGACAAAGCGTTCATATTTCCGAGAAATCCGTAAAATACGCTTGTAAATCAACTGAATTGCACTCATTTAAGGGATCGCCCGTAATAGACGGGTGTTTTGTGAAGGAGAGACCATGGCCAAGGAAGAACTGCTCGAATTTCCCGGCGTCGTAAAGGAACTCCTGCCAAATGCGACATTTCGGGTCGAGCTGGAAAACGGCCATGAGATCATCGCGCACACGGCAGGTAAAATGCGCAAGAACCGTATTCGTGTTCTCGCAGGCGACAAAGTACAGGTCGAAATGACCCCGTACGATCTGACCAAAGGTCGGATCAACTACCGCTTTAAGTAATCCCGCTTTTGCGGCTGTTTGCAGGTTTGGTGATATGAAACTGATCCTCGGCTCAGGCAGCCCAAGGCGTCGTGAATTACTGGTACAAATCGGGGTTGTGGCGGATGATATTCGCCCCCCCGATATCGATGAAACGCCTTTGAAAGGCGAGCTTCCCAAAGATTATTGCAGCCGCATCGCGCGGGAAAAGGTTGCTGCCGTTCAAGCGGATACGGATGATATCGTGCTCTGCGCTGATACCACCGTGGCGCTTGGCCGCCGTATCATGGGTAAGCCTGCGGATGCCGCTGAGGCCGCCGAATTCCTAATCGCTTTGGGTGGCCGCCGGCACCGGATTATCACCTCTGTTGCACTCAAACGTGGTGATCAGTTCTGGCAGCGCGATGTGGTGAGCCAAGCCAAGATGAAACGCCTGTCTGATGACGAGTTGAATTTCTATCTCGCAACCGGCGACTGGGAGGGTAAAGCAGGCGGTTATGCCATCCAAGGTCCGGCTGGTGCTTTCATTCCGTGGATCAGTGGATCATTTACGGGTATTGTGGGCCTACCACTGGCTGAAACCGCAGCGCTGCTCAATGCAGCGGGCTATCCGCTATATAAGGAGATGCCATGAAAGGGCGTCAAATCATCCTCGACCATCTGAACGGCCGCGAAGCGGCTGCACTGATGGTGGATGGCAAACTGCATGATTTTCTGATCGACAATGATGCGCCCCGTCCTGGCTCGATCTATCGCGCCATCGCAGATCGGCCAGTCAAAGGGCAGGGCGGCATGTTTTTGTCGACCCCTGATGGCAATGTCTTTCTGCGTCAGGTGAAAGGACTGTCTCCGGGGCAACCGCTCTTGGTTCAGGTTACAGGCTACGCTGAGGATGGCAAAGCCATTCCTGTCACGCAGAAAGTGCTGTTTAAAAGCCGCTACGCAATTGTCACGCCGGATTCACCTGGTCTGAACGTGAGCCGCTCGATCAAAGATGATGAGTTGCGCGATACGTTGAAAGGCATCGCACATGGGGTGATGCAAGAGGGTGATATGGGGCTAATCCTGCGCTCTTGCTGTACCGCTGAAGAGGTCGATGAGATCGCCGAAGACATCGCCTCTATGGAAGACATGGCAGCTGCGATTATGAGCGAGACCACCGGTCCTGCTGAAAAGCTATCAGATGGTGACGGCCCACATGTTCTTGCATGGCGTGAGTGGATCGAACCAGCAGAAGTTGTTACGGATCCTGGCTCATTTGACACCCATGGTGTTCTGGATGCGCTCGACGATTTGTCCAATCCTCGCGTGCAGCTATCAGGTGGCGCTTTCATGTATGTCGAGCCAACGCGCGCGTTGGTTGCGGTAGATGTGAATACCGGACGTGATACATCTCCGGCCGCATCACTCCAGGCCAATTTGGCGGCAGCACGGGATCTGCCACGGCAGCTTCGCATGCGCGGCCTAGGCGGTCAGATCACGATTGATGTCGCCCCATTGGCAAAGAAGGATCGTCCGGTCTTTGAAAGCACGCTGCGTTCGGCATTGAAGGTCGATGGCATTGAAACTGTTCTGGTCGGCTGGACGCCCCTTGGACACTTCGAACTACAGCGAAAACGCGATCGTCTTCCGTTTGAGAGCACCTAAATATGGCCTGCCCAATTTGCAAGAAACCAACGGAACAGGCCTACCGTCCATTTTGCTCAAAACGCTGCGCTGACATCGACTTAGGCAAGTGGTTTGGTGAAGAATACAGCACACCCGCAGTGGATAATGAGGCTGTGGAGGAAGCGCTTTTTGAGGCTCATACCAGCTCTGAAAAAAAAGACGATCCGCTGCACTAATTTTTTAAATAATGGTCTGGACACCACCGCGGTGCTGACATAGAACGCCCAAACCCGAGTGAGACATCACTCTCCCGTGCCCGGGTAGCTCAGGGGTAGAGCAGTGGATTGAAAATCCTCGTGTCGGTGGTTCGATTCCGCCCCCGGGCACCATTTATTCCAAATTAAAACAATTGGCTGGCTGTCGAAAGTTGTTCAGTTCGAGATCTCCGAAATTTTTTGGGTGCCGATTGGGTGCGCGAGAGCGAGTTTCACTTTTTGTCGGCGACTATGTTGGTTGCGGATATGCTTGAACTGGCTCGTCAGTTCGGTCGATACGGGTATCGTCGGATTGCCGCCTTGCTGAGAGATGCATGCTGGCCTGTCAGCGATGGTCGCGTTGAACGGCTGTTGCGACGAGAGGGGCTGAAGGTTCCAGCGAAACAACCAAAGAAGGGTCGGCTCTGGCTGAACGACGGGTCATGCGTCAGGTTGCGACCCGAATATCGAAACCATGTCTGGTCGTATGATTTAGTTCTTTGCCGGACGGAGTTGCCCATTGTAGGCGCCATTGGTTCGAGCCCAATGGGCGACGTCAGAGTCTTCCGCACACAGAACATTCTTGATGAGCACAGCCGTGAATGCTTAGCAATCAAGGTGCAGCGCAAATTGAACTCTGTAGATGTCATAGGCCCTGACGGATCTGTTCATCCTGCGTGGAGTACCGAAGCTCATACGTTCTGACAACGGTCCAGAGTTCGTCGGCAAAGCCGTTCGGGACTGGATCAGTGCGGTTGGCGCTAAGACAGCCTACATCGAACCCGGATCACCCTGGGAGAATGGATATTGCGAAAGCTTCAAATGTCGAATGTGAGATGAATTTCTCAATGGTGAGGTATTCTGCAACTTACGTGAAGCTCAGATCCTGATTGAAGAATGGAGGAAGCACTACAACACAAAGAGACCCCACAGTGCATTGGGCTACAGACCACCTGCGCTGGAAAGCATCATGCCGATGGATCAGAGGTCAACGATGCACTAACAATCAAATTGGACCAGTCACGTGAGGCCGCTCAATGTTTAGGAGTGAAGCGCAGATAATGCTCCAAGTTACGGATTAGAAAATTGCTAGTTTTCGTTGCGCATCCCTAAAAAATAATCAAACGCTTTTGCAATCCACAACTTTGTTGCTTGAGTGTCTTCATCAATTACGCCCTATTTATTCACTTAAAATCAGAGGTTTAGCAGGTTAAATTTGTCTACTAATTATTTAGTTGACTAAGCTGCGTACCTTTGTCAACGTAAAGGGACCGGGGAAATCCGGGCAATATAATATTGGGAGGAAAAGATGCGGACGTATCTTCTTTCCGCAGTGGCGGCGGCTGCCGTGATTGCGGGTACACACTCGACTTTTGCCGATGAGGCAGCAGCCAAACGTTGGATTGATACTGAATTCCAGCCATCGACGCTCAGCAAAGATGAGCAGATGAGCGAGATGCAATGGTTCATCAACGCAGCACAGCCTTACTCTGGCATGGAAATCAACGTTCTTTCAGAAGGCATTCCAACACACGGCTATGAAGCCGAGGTGCTGACGAAAGCTTTTGAGGAAATCACTGGCATCAAGGTGAACCACCAGATCCTCGGTGAGGGTGAGGTTGTTCAGGCGGTGCAAACTCAGATGCAGACAAAGCGCAACCTCTATGATGGTTACGTGAATGACTCTGACCTGATCGGTACACACTCTCGTTTGCAACTTGCTTACAACCTGACCGACATGATGGCAGGTGACTGGGCGGCGGCAACATCGCCAACGCTGGATTTGGATGATTTCATGGGGACCCAGTTCACCACTGGCCCGGATGGCGATCTCTATCAGCTACCAGATCAGCAGTTCGCGAACCTCTATTGGTTCCGCAAAGACTGGTTTGACCGTGAAGACCTCCAAACAGCCTTCAAGGCGAAATACGGCTACGACTTGGGTGTTCCAGTCAACTGGTCCGCTTATGAAGATATCGCTGAGTTCTTTTCAAACGACGTCAAAGAAATCGATGGCACAGCCATTTATGGCCACATGGACTACGGTAAACGCGCGCCTGACTTGGGTTGGCGTATGACTGATGCCTGGCTCTCGATGGCGGGCGCAGGTTCCAAAGGTGAGCCAAACGGTGTTCCAATCGACGAATGGGGCATTCGTATGGAAGCGGGTTCTTGTAACCCAGCGGGAGCAAGCGTGACCCGAGGTGGTGCGGCGAACGGCCCGGCAGCGGTATATGCGATCCGCAAGTGGGACGAATGGCTGCGCAACTACGCTCCTCCAGGTGCGGCATCCTTTGACTTCTACCAGTCTTTGCCAGCTCTGAGCCAAGGCAACGTGGCGCAGCAGATCTTCTGGTACACAGCTTTCACTGCAGACATGGTGAAACCGCAGTCTGAAGGCAACAACACAGTGGACGCTGAAGGCAACCCACTGTGGCGTATGGCTCCATCTCCGCATGGCCCATATTGGGAAAAAGGCCAGAAGGTTGGCTATCAGGACGTGGGATCTTGGACTTTCCTGAAGTCTACACCATCTGAGCGTGCACAGGCCGCATGGCTCTATGCTCAGTTCGTGACATCTAAGACCGTTGACGTGAAAAAATCCCACGTTGGTCTGACGTTCACACGCGATTCTTCCGTGAACCACGCGTCCTTCACAGAACGTGCCCCAAAACTGGGCGGTCTGGTTGAGTTCTACCGCTCCCCTGATCGTGTTGCATGGTCTCCAACCGGTGTGAACGTGCCTGACTATCCAAAGCTGGCTCAGATCTGGTGGCAGCAGATTGGCGACGTGAACTCCGGTGCGTTTACTCCTCAAGAGGCGATGGATCGTCTGGCTGAGGAAATGGACATCACCATGGCGCGGATGCAGCGTGCGGACGAAGCTCAAAATGTCTACGGCGGCTGTGGCCCTCGTCTGAACGAAGAGCGTGACGCAGAGTACTGGTTTGCAAACGGCGGCGCGAAGCCAAAGCTGGCAAACGAGAAGCCTGCAGGTGAGACAGTGAACTACGACGAACTCGTCGCGCGCTGGAACGCCAACTAAGCACCTAACACACTCTCCCCGTTGTTAGGACGGCTTGTAAGTCGGGGCTGGGGTCCAATGGATCCCAGCCTCCTCAGCCTCAAATGGCAATCTCCAAATCCAAGGGTGCACAATGGCACTTGTTTTGAATAACATAACCAAGGTGGTGCGGGGTGTGACACACATCAAACCCACCAGCCTGACGTTGGAAAAAGGTCACTTCAACGTGTTGCTCGGCGAAACGGGCGCAGGCAAAACATCTCTCATCAAGATGATGGCAGGGATCGACCCCATCGCATCCGGCACAGTTGTGATGGATGGCAATGACATAACGAAACTGAACACACAGAAACGGCGCATTAGCCTCGTGCATCAGTTTTTCGTCAACTATCCGCACATGACGGTTTTCGACAATATCGCTTCCCCGCTACGCGTGGCTGGAATGGCGAAATCAGAGATCGAAGGGCGCGTGGGCGAAGCCGCTGACATCCTTAAACTCGGCCCAATGCTGCATCGTCGCCCGCATGAGCTTTCTGGCGGTCAGCAACAGCGCTGCGCCCTGGCACGTGCGATTGCGAAAGACAGTCAGGCGGTGTTCCTCGATGAACCGCTGGCGAACCTAGACTACAAGCTGCGCGAAGAACTACGCGAGCTGTTGCCAGAACTCTTTGCTGATCGTGGTGCTGTGGTTGTCTATGCGACTTCAGAACCTGAAGAAGCTCTTTTGCTGGGCGGAGAAACCGCGTTGATGGTGGACGGCAAGGTTGCGCAATTTGGCTCAACCGCTGAAATCTACCGCGCGCCAAGCAGCCTGATGGCGGCGCAGGTGTTCTCCGATCCCCCCATCAACCACGCCACAGTACGTAAGCAAGGCAGCGCCTTTCATTTGGGCGAGGTGTCTTGGGCCGCCGTGGGTGATGCCTCGAGGCTGACTGATGGTGACTACACCGTCGCTATTCGCCCGAACCATGTGCTGCCAAACGCTTCTGATGAGGCGCGCGTTGCCGTGACCGGTACTGTTGGCGTGACTGAGCTGTCCGGTTCTGAAAGTTCCGCGCACTTTGAGTTTGGCGACAACGGTTGGGTTTCCCTGGCGCATGGCACCCATCCGTACAGCCTGGGTGAAGACCACACTTTCTACATGAACACCGACGCGTGCCTTTACTTTGCACTCGACGGAAATCGCGTGGCCTAGGGGGACATAATGGCCAAAATCACACTTAAAAATCTCAGGCATTCCTACTACCCCAATCCAAAGGGGCCACAGGACTTTGCATTGAAAGAAGTCGATCTGGATTGGCAAGATGGTGGCGCCTACGCGCTGCTCGGGCCATCCGGTTGCGGTAAATCCACATTGCTCAACATTATCTCAGGTCTGCTCGTCCCATCCGAAGGGCAAATCCTCTTTGATGGCAATGACATGACCACGGCGACACCAGATCAGCGCAACATTGCGCAGGTGTTCCAGTTCCCGGTGATCTACGACACGATGACGGTGCGCGAAAACCTTGCGTTTCCGCTGAAAAACCGCGGCGTGGACCCGGCGACCATCGACCAACGTGTCTATGAAATCGCTGAGATGTTGGAAGTCACCGACATGCTCGACCGCCGCGCGGCGGGCCTGTCCCCGGACAACAAGCAAAAGATCTCTATGGGTCGTGGCCTCGTGCGTGACGACGTGAACGTTGTGATGTTCGACGAACCACTAACCGTGATTGACCCACATCTGAAATGGAAACTTCGGACCAAGCTCAAGGAACTGCACCAGCGCGTGGGTCGCACTATGATTTATGTGACCCACGATCAGACCGAAGCTCTGACCTTTGCAGATCAGGTTGTGGTTATGGAGCAGGGCGAAGTTGTGCAGGTGGGAACTCCGGTCGAGCTGTTTGAACGACCAGCCCATACCTTTGTGGGCCACTTCATTGGTTCACCGGGCATGAATATTCTGCCTGCCGAGATCAAAAACGGTGTCGCGCATTTCTACGGGCATCAGATTGAACTGGAAGGCCCGATCAAAGAGGGCACCTCTGGAAAGCTCGAAGTGGGTATCCGCCCAGAGTTTGTGGGCCTTGGTGACACAGGCATCGAAGCGCATGTGCGCAAGGTTTCCGATATCGGCAAACACACAGTTGTTGACGTCGAAGTCGGCGAGCACCGCGTCTCGGCGATCCTGAATGGTGCACCGCCTGCCAATGGCGACATCGTTCACCTGCAATTCAAACCAAGCCAAACCCGGCTCTATGCGGACGGCTGGCTCGCGACTGACGTTGCTCCTAAAAGCACTGCGAATGGGGAGGACGCAGCATGAAAACCGAAAATCAAAAGGCGTGGTTCTTTGTCCTGCCTGTCCTCTTGCTGGTCGCTTTTAACGCGCTGATCCCGATGATGACGGTGGTCAATTATTCCGTTCAGGAAACCTTTGGCGATAACCTCTTCTTCTGGGAGGGCCTTGGCTGGTTTGAGCAAATCCTGCGGTCTGATCGCTTCCACGCAGCTCTTGGGCGGCAGTTCATGTTCACTGCTCTGATCCTGATCATCGAAATCCCGCTGGGCATCGCCATTGCGCTCTCGATGCCGAAAAAGGGTTTCTGGGTACCTGTGTGTCTTGTTCTGATGGCGCTGCCGATGCTGATCCCTTGGAACGTTGTCGGTGCGATGTGGAACATCTTTGCACTGCCAGATATCGGCCTGCTGGGGTATTTCCTGAACCACGTTTTAGGCATCAACTATGACATGACCCAAGACCCAATCGCGGCCTGGGTGACCATCATCACCATGGACGTCTGGCACTGGACTTCGCTGGTTGTACTGCTGGCTTATGCGGGCCTCGTTTCGATCCCTGACGCCTACTATCAGGCGGCCAAGATCGATGGCGCTAGCAACTGGAGCGTCTTCCGCTTCATCCAGCTGCCCAAGATGAAGAATGTTCTGACCATTGCGATCCTGTTGCGGTTTATGGACAGCTTTAACATCTACACAGAGCCATTTGTTCTGACCGGTGGTGGACCTGGCAACTCGACCACGCTCTTGTCCATCGACCTAGTGAAAATCGCCCTGGGGCAGTTTGACCTTGGCCCGGCGGCAGCAATGTCTCTGATCTACTTTGCAATCACGCTTTTGGTGTCTTGGCTGTTCTACACGCTGATGACCAAAGACGATCTGAACTAAGGAGGGCGATCTGATGAAAAAACGATCTCTCGTTCCCATTCTCTATATCTTCTTCCTGATGCTGCCGATCTATTGGCTCGTCGCGATGAGTTTCAAAACTACCAATGAGATTCTGGCTGGGTTCTCTTTGTTCCCCCAGACCTTCACCTTGGAGGCATACAAAACGATCTTCACCGATCCGACCTGGTACTGGGGTTACATCAACTCGATCCTCTATGTGTCGATCAACACGGTGATCTCAATCGCGGTGGCACTGCCGGCGGCCTATGCCTTTAGCCGCTACCGCTTTCTAGGGGATAAGCAGCTCTTCTTCTGGCTGCTGACCAACCGGATGGCGCCTGCTGCGGTCTTTGCTTTGCCCTTCTTCCAGCTTTATTCCGCTGTGGGTATCTTTGACACGCACCTTGCGGTGGCTCTCGCGCACTGTCTTTTCAACATCCCGCTTGCTGTGTGGATTTTGGAAGGCTTCATGGGCGGCGTGCCGAAGGAGCTGGACGAGACAGCTTTTGTCGACGGCTACAGCTTCCCGCGCTTCTTTGTGGCGATCTTCATCCCAACAATCAAAGCTGGCGTCGGCGTCGCGGCCTTCTTTTGCTTCATGTTCTCTTGGGTGGAACTGCTGCTAGCCAAAACGCTTACTGCCGTGGCTGCCAAACCGATTGCCGCAACGATGACCAAGACAGCCTCAAGCGCAGGCTACGAGTTGGGGCTTCTTGCAGCAGCCGGGACACTGACCATCATTCCAGGCGCCATCGTGATCTACTTTGTTCGCAATTACATCGCGAAGGGCTTCGCGATGGGGAGGGTTTGATATGCTAAGTTGGATGGCATGGACCTGGCCCACAGCGGCCGTCTTCATTGGAATTTTCAGCGCGATTGGCATCCTGGTCATGCTGGAAATCCGCAACCCGGGAGGGGATGAACGTCAAGGCATTCTCGGCCTCACCACCACCCGCGGGGATCGCCTGTTCCTGACCTGCTTGGGGACAAGCTACATCTTTCTGGCTTGGATCGGCCTTTTCGGCATGCCCCTTTGGATGCCGTTAGGATTAGCGATTTTGTGGGGGATCATCTGCTTCTGGAAGGTGTGAGTTTTTTCTTCACAGACTTTCGAGCAAGGGCCCGGCGCAGCGCGCCGGGCCTTTGTTTTGGAGATGTAGGCTTATCCAAACTATTCTGACTATGCGCCTTTTGTTCGCCATAAATTGTAGCTAGCAGCGCAAAGCAATTATCTTGAAAGGAAATTTAGAATGAAGGCCATTCTAGCAAGTCTGTCCGCACTAATGTTGATGGCTTGCATGTCGTCAACAGGTGGTGATGCTTCGAAGTTGAAAGGTGGCGCAACAATCGATGGCTTCAACGTCGGTTGGGGGGCAATCCCATACCTTGCATCAAGCGCACCGCAAGGTCACACACCACTGATCTTTACCTTCACCTCGCTTACCTCGAGCTATGGAAAGGGAGTGACAGAAGCTGATTGGGAACGCCGGGCAAAAAAAACTGGAATGGCGGTTTCAGACCTCAAAAACTTGATGGGTGAATCTGCCTACAAGGGTCCTGACGGTGAACTGCGAGTCTGCACGATCCATGCTATTCAACGGGGGCTCTGTGGCAAGAAACTTGGTCTCTCGGTGCAAAAGCGCGCGGATCTTGCCCGTCGAGCTTTGGCCCTCAGCGACCGATGCCAATGGGTAGACTTTAATGCGGCCTATCACACACAGGCGGCCTACCGACTGGGTGCTGTTGATGAAACGCTACATGTAACAGCGGTGTGTAAATAACTCGCGCTAAGCATTGTCGCGAGAAACGGTGCCCAAACTTTTAATGGTAAGGGCACCGACAATCTCCTACCCCGTCACCAGCTCCGCTGAGCCAGAGTATTCAACTCGTTCAGCCGATCCAAATTCGCCACCGTGGACAACATGATCCGGTCATGGCTCCACTCCGGAGGTTCTGCCAAGGCCGCTGCTCCGAATAGAACACCCGCTGCCATGAAGACCGACAATGCAAAAGCAAACCAAATAGTTTCGCGCTTTGGGTCTTCCTGATCGTGTGCGATCTCAAGAATGCGTTCCTTCAGGATCGAACGGCGCCCCATAAACGGAATGCTGCGACCCACAAGAGGCACGCCAAGAGCTGTCGGTTGCGCGCGGCTTGCGAGGCTTTGGCGGGCAATCGACAAAAGCCGCAACGAATAGCCATGAGCATCAAAGCCGCTTCGGGCCAGATAGGCACGATCGCATGCCAGCTCGCCCAGTTTCCGAAGGCGGCTAGAGAGGAACCAGAAGCCTGGGTTCAGCACAACCAATGGTGAGAGGAAAGAGAGCAGCACTTCAGCGTCAACATCTCCTTGGCGGATATGCTGCATTTCATGGCCCAATGACATCTGCATTGCCTTGCGATCACCACCAAATCCCTGTGGGATAACGATGTAGTAGAACCAAAAACCACGCGTAGAAAACGGTACGGTGATATGAGGGCTCATGATCAGCTTCATGCGGCGTGATCTGTGCAGCACTCGGCCTTGATAGATCGAGCGGCGGACGCGCCAGAGATTCAGAAGAATGTATCCAAGACGTAGGATCAGCGCCGACAGGAAGGCCGCAATGACCAATTGGGCGATCAGCGAGCGGCCAGTGGTCAGTTGCTCCATCACGCGAGCTTTGATCTGAAAGAGATTGTTCATCTCTATCGCAGATATGCCGATATTGCCCTTCAGGACCTGCGCAACGATCACATCGGTGGCGTTCACCGATGCGGCATAGGACGTTTTAGAGAGATACGGCATGATGAAGGGCAGGGTGCTCAGACATGCGATGGTCGCAACACCCAAACGTCGTCGCGTCAGGAAATGGCGTCTGTTGCCAGACAACCAAAGTACTCCTTCAAACACTGCAAAAACCAGTGCGGCCAACAGGATCATCAATTGGATCCAGATCGCCCCCCCTACGATTTGATCAACCGTCATCCTTTCTGATCCTTGTATCAATGATCTCTTTTATTTCCTGGATCATTTCGTCCGTCAGGTCTTCGTTATCCACCAACCGTGCCACCAGCGCGGTTGGTGTTCCTCCAAACAAAGAGTCTGACAAATTTTTGAGGGACCGTCCCTCATAGTCTGCTCGCTGGATGACCGGGCTATAGATCAGGCTGCGCTCTTTGCGCGCTGAGCTGACATAGCCTTTGTCTTCCAAAATCTTCAAAACAGTCGCAACTGAAGTGTAAGCGCGTTTGGTGTCACCCTCTAGGGTGCCCATAACGTCGCGCACGGAACCAGTCCCGATCTCCCAAAGGGCGACCATGAACTCAAGCTCAACATCTGTGAGCATTTCACTACGACGACGTACCAATTGCAGTCTCCACTAAATTACTAATTGTTTAGTAACGCAAAAACCTGAGCAAGGGAAGTATGTTGTTTAGTCGATTAGAAGTATCGTCTTCCAAGGGACGAAGCGTAAGGTAATCGAAGTAAGCTTTGCACTTAAATACCGCCATTGGCCACTGCATTCATGAGTTGAAGCTTTGGGCCGCCTTCACAGGCGGCCCTAGGCGGACATCTAATTCTATCGTTTCATGTCGCATGCCCAGCTAACGTTGCGGCCGTTGCTAAAGTACACGCTTACTAGTGTCTCGAAGTCAGTAATGCGGACTAGCCGTCGCTTCTATGCGGTTCCTATACGAGAGGCGCGCGTGCAAAGCTTATGCGTTGGCCTTATCATGTGGGTTGCTCAGACGCTTTGTTATGCGCTCAGAGTGAAGATCCGCCACGATTGCTCAATCTTCATTTAGATCATTCAGAAGTCTGGAATGCCGCCGTGTGTCCTGCATCAGATCCCCGAAAGTTGTTATGCCTTTGCCGTGTAACATGGGCAGAAGCTTCAGGACCGCTTCAGCCGTCGCAATGGTGTCGCCGAGTGCAGTGTGACGGAGATCAGTAGGAATTTGGATCGACAACCGTTCACAGAGCGCGTCGAGTGAATGATCTGCTGTTGTTCCGAAAACCACCGCTGATAGAAGCACGGTGTCAAGCACTGGGTGATCCCATTTGGCTCCTATGCATTGCTCCTGTTCGCGCAACAACCCGATGTCAAACGGCGCATTGTGGGCAACCAATACCGCATCTCGGGCGAACCGGTGGAAATCCCGTCCAACTTGAACGATATCCGGCGCTTCCGCCACATCGGCATCTGTCACGCCGTGAATTCTGGTGGATGCCGGCGGAATGGCGCGGCCTGGGTTCACGAATGCATCGACGTGTTCACCATCCACGATACGCCCGTTGAGGATACGCACAGCCGCGATCTGGACGATGGCATCGTCTTTCACCGACAGCCCTGTGGTTTCCGTGTCAAAGACCACCAATGGGAGATCTGCTAGTGCTGTGTTTTGCAGATCAGCTGCAGCCCGGCTTTCCAACAGCCCGAAGTCGAAGACCAGTGGGCGAGCATTGTCTGCGTCCAATTGATCTCTTTCAAGATCAATGAAGATCATATCTCCATCATCACCGAGGGGCTTCAGGCGCGCATTGAATGTCGTTCGATGCTGGATATCTGGCAGAGCGAATGATGTATTGTTGGAGCCGCTCGATGGTCGTGCTTTTGCATTTTCAATGGCGCTAGGATCGAAGTACTCTGCCAAAGGGGCCTTCAACCGGGGTGGAGCGATTTGCGCCAATATGTAGGCAGCCTGCGTATCATAGAGAACAATCTCCCCCATCGCATTGACGAGAATGGTCGCGATCGGAATTTCGCTTAAGAGAGCGGTGAGACGTTGCCGCTCTTTGCGCAGCTGCACTGTTTCCTGAGAGACATTGGACCGGATGACTTCCAAGGAAGCATCCATAGCCTGAGAAACCGCACGCGCTGCGGGGGCTAGATCCCCTAGATAGCGGGCAGTTTCTTTCCCTATTTCTGTCTCGACACCCGCATGAGCGCGAAGGCGCATGTTGGTTGAGAGCATGTCGATGGGTTGAGCGACATGTTCGTCAAAGAGAAACCAAATCACGAGGAGGAAACCAACATTCATGAAGGCAAACAGAAAAAATGCGGTTGCAAATGGAGCGAATGGAAGTGCGGGTTCGACGCGTGACCATGCAAATATCAAAGACCCGAGCGCCAGAGCCACGGCACCTGCGGCCATCAATCCGAAGAACAGAAAAATCCGCAGTCGAAGGGGGAGCTGCATTAGCATGATCAGGCCTCGCAAACCGTGATCAGGATCGGATCATCTTTCGGCTTCGATTGCCAATCGGCATTAATGACCCTTCCGTCCGGTGCGAATTCCGCCCCATCGATCAAAAGCGCTGATCGGGTGTTTTCACAATCAATCAACATGGGCGCTTTATTGACCGGTGACCAGCGACCAAAGAAATAGAGGTCGACCAATTTTTGCGCAGGCAAGTTCTCGTTTTTTTGTAAGTTCGCCATGTCCACCGCGACAAACCGCTTTGTATAAGGCACGATCTGGGTCCATGGGCGGGTCCAGCTTCGTTCGTCAATGGTCGACGCGATTTCCACACCTTCGGGCAGACGTTCGGCAGTGCGACTAAACCAAGTGTATTCATTGGAAATCGTCATGCCAATCATGCCTGCACCAGCGGCAATCGGCATGACCCATTTGGGCAGTCGCCGCCCAGTCAGGATGTTTAGCAACATTGCCACGCCAGCACAGGCGATCCCGGCAAAAATGGTTGCGATGAGTTCAATGAACATGGCTTATCCTAGCGCGCCTTTGCCTGATCCGGCAGCTGATTGCATGGTTTTCACAACGACAAATGCATCGCGCAAATGACTGCGCTCAAAGTCGGAGAGATCTGATGGATCAAGGTAGTTATCTGGCTTCTGGCCGGACTTTATCTGAGCGGCCTGATGTTTCAATCGCGTCATTGCGATGAGGTCATAGGCATCCAGAAAATCATTGCCACCGGATTTGGAAAGCAACCCGCGACGAACACCCGCCTCAAGGCGCGCACGCGTTGACACTTGGGTCAGTTGGCCTTCCAGTGCATAGATGCGACCCAGATCAACGACCGGCACGACCCCATTATGTTTAAGGTCCAATTGATTTCGGTGGTCACCAGATCGGATTGTCGCCAAGCCACGCAACAGGCCGAGCGGTGGGTGATGCTTCAGAGAGTTTGACACCATGTGCGCTGTAAAGATCGAGTTCTTCGCAGCAGCCTTCAACGTGTCTTGCTGAAGATCACCAAAGAGGTTTTCGTCGCCGCCAATTACGCGCAAGTCAAACATGACCGAAGCCAGCATCTGAGCTTCGGGATTTGGCGTGGCGATCCAGCCTTGGAAATAGTCGCGCCAGACGGAAATCGGCTGACACCAGCGCGGGTTGGTCGCCATCATATCACCGGGGCAATAGAAGTAGCCGCAGGTGTCCAAACCGTCGCTGACAAATTTGGCCAGCGCCGCAAAGTACGGCATGTTAGCTTCGGTTACCTCATCGGACAGGATCAGACAGTTGTCTTGGTCGGAAACACCGGTTTGTTCTTGCCGACCCTGACTGCCACAGGCGAGCCAGACATAAGGCACAGGCGGACTGCCCAGCTTTTCTTCTGCCAACGCAAGCAAGCGCCGGGTTGCTGTATCTGCAATATCTGTGATCAGCCGGGTCACAACTTCGTGCCGGTTTCCGGCGTCCACCAGCTGCACAAGCAATTGCGGGATTTCACGGGTCACGCTTGCCATCTGTTCCGCGGTATCAGCCTTGGCGATGCGCCCAACCAGATCCGCCGAAGTCACCGCCTGCGCCCGCGTCAGATCGGTTTTGGTGATGATGCCGACAAGCTGGCCGTCATCCAAAATCGGGATGCTGCCGATCCCCTGCTCGACCATCAGGTGCAGCGCGTCGGTCACCAGTTCGTCCGGACCAAGTGTCAGGACCTCTGTCGTCATAATGTCAGCAATCGCATCAGAGGGGTCTTTGCCTTCAACAATCACGCGACCATTCATATCGCGCAGGGTCACCAGTCCATTGAAATCACCGCCGTCCGTTATGCCAATTGTCGAAATGCGGCGATCACACATAATGCGTGCTGCATCTCGGATGGGCGTATCCAGCGTACAAGTCACAGGGTCTGATGTCATCCAGCGTTTCACTGGCGTTGTAGCCGGGTCAGCCTGCGCAGGCGCTGGTGGCCGTCGGCGATCAAAGAACTTAGCAACCGCGCTGTGCATTTTGATCAACGCGTAAAACTGGTCTTTCGGAACGGCGATGAGCGTTGCTTCAGACACAATCGTAGCTGTGCGGCTCGAAGTTTCTCCGCGCAGCAAGGCACGCTCGCCAAAGGAGTTGCGCGGGCCCAACAAAGACAGTTGAACACCGAACTCATCGGTGATCTCAACTTCACCCGCCGCGATGATGTAAAGATGGGTAGCCGTGTCACCGACGGAGTAAACAACGTCGTCGGCAGAAAATTCTTGCGCCTGACAAGCCTGTGCCAAGGTCGTCAAGTCGGCTTCAGGCAAGCTGTCATAGGGATGCACAGATGCGAGAAACTGGGTCAGATTTGTCGGAAGAGATATCATTTGGCCCTTCTGGCACAGACACTGTCATTTGGGATTGAGCAGGATCAAATTCGGTAAGTGTAAGGGGGAACACCGCCGCGAAAGGGCGGCGGTGTTCGTGTTTTTTAGTGACCTTCGACCGCTGTACCGGAGCCGCGTGGGATACGCACGCTCTCGACCAGGTCTTTGATCTCTTGTGGTGTTTCTTTGGTCGCGCCGGACACAAAGTACGCCACAGTGAAGTTCACCAGTGCACCAATTGCGCCAAAGGAGGTGGATTTGATCGGGCCAAGCAGCGGATCAGCATCAGTGAAGCTGTTTGTGCCTGGAACGAAGAACCAACCTTTGTGCAGGAAGATGTAAAGCAGTGTGACCAACAGACCTGCCAGCATACCAGCAACTGCACCCGTGTTGTTGATGCGGGTGGAGAAGATACCCATCATCAGCGCCGGGAAGATCGAAGCTGCCGCCAGACCGAAGGCCAAGGCCACGGTTTGCGCTGCAAAGCCTGGAGGGTTCAGACCCAACAGAACTGCCACAACAATCGCTGCCGCCATGGAGATACGCGCCGCCAGAAGCTCATTTTTCTCTGACATATTTGGTGTCAGCTGACCTTTCAGAAGGTCGTGGGACACGGCAGAGGAAATCGCCAAAAGCAGACCCGCAGCGGTAGACAGCGCAGCGGCCAGACCGCCCGCAGCTACAAGGCCGATGACCCAACCAGGCAGGTTCGCGATTTCTGGGTTCGCAAGAACCAGAATGTCACGGTTGAACTTGGTCAACTCGTTGCCTTGCCAGCCACTTGCTTCCGCCTTGGCTTGCAGATCAGCACTCTTGTCGTTGTAGTACTGGATCTTGCCGTCGCCGTTCTTATCTTCCCAGTCCAACAGACCGGTTTTCTGCCAAGTCGCCATCCAAGCATACTCAGGAGCGGTTTCGATCTGCTCAACGCTGACCGCCTCGCCGTTTGTGCCGTTTGGCCACATCAGGTCAGAGATGTTCAGACGCGCCATCGCACCCACAGCCGGAGCTGTCAGATAAAGCAGGGCGATAAAGACCAGTGTCCAGCCCGCAGACCAACGTGCGTCAGATACCTTAGGAACGGTAAAGAAACGCATGATCACGTGTGGCAGACCCGCTGTACCAATCATCAATGACAGGGTGAACAGAACCATGTTGATGGTGGAACCGTGCGCCGCTGTGTACTCTTTGAAGCCCAGATCGGTAACGATTTGGTCGAGCTTCTGGAGCAGAGGTTCACCAGATGCAGTGTGCTCACCAAAAAGGCCTAGAGCTGGGATTGGTGTGCCTGTTAGCTGCAGAGAGATGAAGACCGCTGGGATAGTGTAAGCCGTGATCAGAACGCAGTACTGCGCAACCTGAGTATATGTCACACCTTTCATGCCGCCGAAAACAGCGTAGGCAAAAACCACACAGGACCCCAGAAGCAGACCCCAGAAGGCGTCGATTTCAAGGAAGCGACCAAAGGCAATGCCCACTCCCTGCATCTGACCGATCACGTAGGTGATGGACGCAACCAATAGACAGATCACAGCCACCAGACGGGCAGTTGGAGAGTAGAAACGATCACCGATGAACTCAGACACGGTGAACTTGCCGAACTTACGCAGATATGGTGCCAGAAGCAGCGCCAGCAGAACGTAACCGCCGGTCCACCCCATCAGGAAGGAAGAGTTGTCATAGCCGGTGAAGGCAATAAGGCCTGCCATCGAGATGAAAGACGCCGCAGACATCCAGTCTGCCGCTGTCGCCATACCGTTGGTGACCGGGTGAACGCCGCGACCCGCAGCGTAGAATTCAGATGTGGACCCAGCGCGGGCCCAGATCGCGATGCCGATGTAAAGCGCAAAGGACGCGCCCACAAACAGCAGGTTGAGAGTAAACTGATCCATCGTTTTATTCCTCGTCTACGCCGTGTTCACGATCCAAGGCGTTCATGCGCCAGGCGTAGAAAAAAATCAGCGCCAGGAAACACAGGATCGACCCTTGTTGGGCGAACCAGAAACCAAGATCAGTACCGCCAACGCTGATACCAGAGAGCATCGGACGCAGGACGATCCCGAACCCGAAAGAGACCAGCGCCCATATCACGAGGCTGATCTTGATAAGACGCATATTGGCGGCCCAATACGCGTTGTTGTCATCATTTTGGGACATGGAATGGCCCCTCCTTCCTTTTCCAACCGACCGTTAAAAGGTCTGTTTTTGTAAGCCCTTAGGCGGTAACTTTCGCCACCACATGGCTCAGGTTTGAAGCGATCTCCTCAATCGCTCCCATAGCGTCGATGCGCGATAGCGCACCGGAGCGTTCGTAATAGGCAATGAGCGGCGCGGTCTGGGCGTGGTAGGCCTCAAGCCGCTGTGCCACAGTTTCCGCATTGTCGTCCGCACGGCGTTTCATCTCGGTCGACCCGCATTTGTCGCAGGTGCCGGTGGTTGCCGTTGGCTTGAATGTGTCGTGATAGCCTTCGCCGCAATTTCCGCATGTGAAGCGACCAGAAATGCGTTCCACCATCGCGTCATCCTGCACTTCCATACTGATTGCTGCATTGACGGACTGACCGCGTTCTTGAAGAAGCGCGCCCAGTGCGTCGGCTTGCACAGTCGTGCGAGGGAAGCCATCCAAGATCACACCCTTAGCACAATCTGGCTTTTCCAAGCGATCTCGCAGGATCGCAATCACAATGTCATCACTGACAAGATCGCCCGCTTCCATTACCGCCTTGGCGGCTTTACCCGCTTCGGTGCCCGCCGCCACGGCTTCGCGCAGCAGATCGCCGGTAGACAGTTGAACAAGCCCAAACTTTTCTTCCAGCATCCGCGCCTGTGTGCCTTTGCCGGCCCCGGGAGGGCCAAGTAAAATAAGGACAGTCGCCGCTGTAGGTGCCGTCGCGCCGTCCATTACGCGTCCGCCTTGTTCATGCGGTTTGCAATCAGATCGTCCACAACGGATGGATCCGCCAGCGTCGAGGTGTCGCCCAGAGAGCCATAATCGTCCTCAGCGATTTTGCGCAGGATGCGGCGCATGATCTTGCCAGAGCGGGTCTTGGGGAGGCCGGGTGCCCATTGAATAAGGTCAGGTTTGGCAATCGGGCCGATTTCGGTGCGGACCCAGGTTTCGAGCTCTTTGCGCAGAGCGTCAGAAGGCTCTTCACCATTCATCAGGGTCACATAGGCGTAGATGCCCTGTCCCTTCACGTCATGTGGATAGCCAACTACGGCGCTTTCAGCGACATTGGCGTGCGCTACCAATGCGCTTTCGACCTCGGCGGTGCCCATGCGGTGACCGGATACGTTGATGACATCATCGACACGCCCCGTGATCCAGTAGTCGCCATCTTCGTCGCGACGGCAACCGTCACCGGAGAAATAGTAGCCTTTGTAATCGCTGAAATAGGTCTTCTCGAAGCGTTCGTGGTCGCCCCAGACGGTACGCATCTGACCGGGCCAACTGTCTTTCATGCAAAGAACGCCATCCACACCGTTGCCTTCGACGATTTCACCTGACGTCGGCTCCAGAACAACAGGTTGCACACCAAAGAACGGCTGTTGGGCGGACCCTGGTTTCAACTCGGTAGCGCCTGGCAGTGGTGTCAGCATGTGACCACCGGTTTCGGTCTGCCAGAAGGTGTCGACGATCGGGCAGTTCCCTTTGCCGACCACCTCGTTGTACCAGTTCCAGGCTTCCGGGTTGATCGGCTCGCCCACTGAGCCAAGCACGCGCAGATCGGACAGGTCGAATTTCTCAACCCATTCATTGCCCGCGCCCATCAGCGCGCGGATCGCAGTTGGCGCGGTGTAGAACTGATTAACCTTGTGCTTTTCACAGACTTCCCAGAAGCGACCCGCATCCGGGAAAGTCGGCACGCCTTCAAACATGATCGTGGTCGCGCCATTGGCCAACGGACCATAGACGATATAGCTGTGGCCAGTTACCCAGCCCACATCAGCCGTACACCAGAAAACATCGCCATCGCGGTAATCAAACACATATTCATGCGTCATTGAGGCATAGACCATGTAGCCACCTGTGGTATGTACAACACCTTTCGGCTGACCTGTGGACCCTGAGGTATAGAGAATGAATAGCGGATCTTCGGCGTTCATTTCTTCCGCCGGGCATGCGTCTGACGCAGCTTCAGCCAGCGCGTTGTAGTCGTGATCGCGATTCGTCCAAGTGGTCTGGCCTCCAGTGCGCTTGACCACAAGGCACTGCACGTCGTCTTTGCAATGCAAGAGCGCAGTGTCGGTGTTGGATTTCAGAGGCGTCTCTCGTCCGCCCCGGGGGGCGTAATCTGCGGTGATCACAAGTTTTGCGTCACAACCGTTGATACGCGCCCCGAGCGCGTCCGGGGAGAAACCGGCAAATACGATGGAATGAATGGCGCCAATGCGCGCGCAGGCCAGCATGGCATAGGCGGCTTCCGGGATCATCGGGAGGTAGATGATTACCCGGTCGCCTTTGCTGACTCCGAGGCCCTTTAAGACGTTCGCCATCTTACTGACGGATCGATGCAGGTCGTTATACGTGATGTGCAGCGGGTCTTGCTTTGACGTGTCATCCGGCTCCCAAATGATCGCCGTCTGATCACCACGGTTGGATAGGTGACGATCGATACAATTTGTAGAGGCGTTCAATTTGCCGTCTTCAAACCAGCGAATGTCGATATTGCCTGGTTCAAATGACGTGTTCTTCACCTTGGTGAATGGCTCGATCCAGTCAATACGCTGACCATGTTTCGCCCAGAAATCATCGGGTTTGGAAACGGATTCACCATACATCGAGGCATAGAGATCGGCTGTTACATTGGGTTTCTGTACGCTGTTTACAGACGAATCTGATGCATATTGATTATCGTCGAGTGTCACTAAATTTCCTCCCTATGCTGCATGTGAAAACACCCGCAGGGCATTCTCAGAACAGTGCTAACCGCATTCTAGGCATCAAAATTCAATAATTGATGGTTCTTGAGGAATTCTTTGACAGAATTGTAAAAATCTATAAATCACAGTAAGGTAATATTGTAAATTATTTTTCAAATCTGTATTTCTCTGTGTTTGTACAGAGTTAGCTTACCGCTGACTGGGCAGAGATCGTCCAACAGCATTTGGCCGGCGACACTGGAAGGAAACATGTCATTTTCTGCGTTGCGGCAAAGCGTCGCGTCACTACCCGCAAGCTCGCTTTTGACTCGAAAGAACCGCGATTGATGCATCACGCATCAGAACGCTGACAAGCAGGAATTTTACCTTGATCTTTGATACCGTCCCGAAGAGGCTATTGCCGGATCAAGCTATCATGGAGTGAGATCCGCAGAAGGCTTGCGACAGTCATCGAAGAGCGCTTTCTAGGCGATTTGTGAGGCACTATCGACCTGCACATGCGTGATGCGTCGCCTACAAACCACAAACCCGCTTGAGTCGGACAACAGGCCTAGATCGGCGGCCACTGGATGCCCACTTTTGACTTCGGCTAATATTTCGCACGTATCCGCAAGCGTCTCGCTGACGACTGAAAAGAATACGCTTGCGTCCCTCGTGTGTGTCTATCTGCCCCCGGGCTAAAGTTTCAAATTCGAGCGGTTGTTGTTTGTTAGCTGATTTACGGCCTTAAAGAGCGCATAACCATTAGAATCTGGGAACCTCCCTCGTCCTGTCTAATCATCAACGCGAAACGTCGGAGTCGAAGGTCAGCGAATGGCCAGAAAGTTCAACTAGGTTTCAACCGCAGCGAATGTCTACTTTCCGCCCTTTCCGGCGGTGTTCGCCAATTAGGCATTTTGCGCTTATTCTAGGGCGAGATAGCTAATGAACCGCCAGCGGCCGGTTTCGGATTTTTGCTTCACAGATCTCTTCGCAAACTCGGTGGAATAGAACAAATCCGGATTCGAACTGAAGGCAAAAATGCATCTTGGGATACTGTTAGGGGTATTGGGGTAGGCCGAATTAATTTAACCCTTATATTATAAGGGCTTGGTGTGTCGATGTGGAGTCCCGTCGGGCAATGCTTTCTAACAGAATTCAATTTAATTCATTTATCCTGGATGGATCGATGATCTGACTCGCGCCAAAAATCGAACTTTCTGGCGGACCTATTTTCAATCGGCAACCGCTCATGAATTCTGGATCATCATGCGGACGATCATTACGCCGGCCCAAGCCGAAAACCCCGTCAATACGCCGCCCCAGATCAAGTCAGTTGCTACCTGCTCAAAGGACCAGTCCTTTAAAGTGGCGTAGTTGGTGAACTCGTAGGTGCCATAGGCGAGAAGTCCCAACAATGCGCCTCCGATGAGAGCCGCAGTTGGATCGTTTGCGCGCAGGGCAGGGACGGAGACAAACCAAAGCAGCCCGGCGATATATCCTAAATAAAAAACCGCAGCAGGCACAACGCGAAACGGGTCGGCGAAGAGGTGAGAGATGTGCCGTTCAAACACAGGTTTCACCAAGAATTTCAAACCGATGGCATCGACCGCAAAAAAGATCACAGTGGTGCAAAGATAAAGGATAACGATTTTCATAAGCACTCCTTGTTTCGCTTAGCTTGGATGGTCATTCGAACATTAAGCAGACCAGATGATGCGCTTTGATCATTGCACCAACCTTCGCGTAAGACGCAAAGACGCCCAATAGGGTAAAGCGCGCAATAGTTTCAGAGCGAGCGTCAAACGACGGGGAAAGTGAATTTCGAATTGGCCGCCGTTGAGGCCTCTATAGATCGCTTTGGCCGCATCATCTGGCTGCATTAGGGCCGGCATTGAAAACGCATTGCGTTGAGTAAGGCGCGTGTCGACAAACCCGGGTGAGATCAAACGTACATCTACTTTTCCTTGAAGTTCCACCCGCAGAGATTCAGCAAGATTGATCACGCCTGCCTTAGTGGCCGAATAAATCTGCCCCTGTGGCAAGCCCATATATCCGGCGACCGATCCGCATAGCGCAAGTTGGCCATCTTTACGCAACATAGGAGGCGTGAGTTGAGCAATATGCAGGCAGCCGGTGAGATTCACAGAAACAATCTGCGCGGCCGTTTTCAAATCAATATCTGCGATTTTCCCCGGGTCGTATTGTGCCGCGAGATGAATGACACGGTCCAGCGGGCCAAAATGCGCAAGTTTATCAGCGGCGACCTTGATCTGATTTGGATCCAAAATATCAAGCGGCAGGGCCAGATGTTCGGAACCCAGTTCGGAGACAAGCATGTTTAAACGTGCGTCAGACCGCGCTGACAGAATGAGGCGAGCACCCTGCTTGGCCCAATACCGCGCCAAGGCCGCACCGATGCCTTCGGACGCTCCGATGATCCAGATTAGTTCCTTCGGATTGGTTTTATCAGGCATGGCAAAGCTCAACTTGCACAACATCTGTTTGCCCAACAGAGAACGACGCAGCACAGATACCGAGGTAAAATTGCCAATTTCGCAGGAAGCGATCACTATAGCCAAGTCGTTTGATGCGGTGTTTTTGTGCCTCCAAACGATCGTTCCAAATGGCACAGGTGCGGGCGTAATCTGCACCAAAGGCAAAACTGTCGGAAACCAATAGTCCGGCTTGGCGCGCCTGCTTGGCGATCACTTCGTTTGACAGCAACATGCCTCCGGGGAATGTGTAATGGCGGATATAGTCTGAACCACTTCGATAGGTTTCAAAATAGGCATCGGGCACCGTGATCGCTTGGATCATCGCGCGGCCACCTTCGGATAGCCGCGCCTTTAGGGTCGAAAAATAGGTGGGCCAGTAGTTTTCTCCGACCGCTTCGATCATCTCGATTGATACGATATTGTCATAGCGACCCGAGCTGTGCCGATAATCTAACAACCGGATATCTGCCCGCCCGTCGAGGCGCGCATCTGCATAGCCTTTTTGGCTAGGTGAAATGGTCAGGCCAGTCACATGGTGCCCTTGATCTGCTGCGCGTTCCGCAAAGCCGCCCCAGCCGCAGCCGATTTCCAAAACCTGCTCGCCTTGCATGCGGCGCAGGATGCGATTGTATTTTTGCGCTTGTCCTTGAGCCAGATCATCTGTTTCGGGGCCAAAAAGCGCTGAGGAATAAGTCATGCTTTCATCCAGCCAAAGCTGGTAGAACTCGTTTCCAACGTCATAGTGGCGGCGAATGTTGCGGGACGCACCGCGCGGCGTGTTTGCTCGCATCAGGCGGTTTACAACTCGGAATTTCAAACTGTTCCAAAACCCGGCGTAGGCATAGTCGCGAAACTGGTCGAGGTTGCGTAAAGCTACGATGGTTAGGTCCTCAATCGACGAGGTATCCCAAAGGCCGGCCACAAATGTCTCACCCAACCCGATGTCGCCCCGCGCAGCGATGGCAGTGACCACAGACCAGTCATGAATATGCATATCCGCACTCGGAGAGCCGTGCCCGAAGTCGAGCGTTTCTCCTTCAGGTGTTCGCAAGCGCAGCTGTCCTTGACTGATGCGCGCGCAGGTATCCAAAAAATCTCGTTTCACACGGTTGGTCAGAAACAACATCAAGTCACCTCATGTTCTGGGGGTGTCGGGCGTCTGCGGTACTTCGCGCCCTTCAGCTTTAGGCGTAAGGCCTGCCAATGGATTAAACCGATGGTGCGCAGTGCACCAAGCGGGCGGCGCAGGCTGGCGCGCAGCAGTCCCGCGCTTGTCATTGGTTTTCGCCGTCCTGTCAGCGTGGCAATCACGCCTTGATCGCCATTTCGATATCCGATGCGAATGTTGATTTTCGTAGGCTGGATATCAAAGCGGAACTCATAGGTGCCAGCGACTGTTTGAAAAGGCGATACATGCAAGGCTTTGGGTGCATGAATGCGGCTTGTCGCTGAAATCGGGGCGAATTCTGGGAGATGACAAAAATAAGAATGCCGATCCCCAAAAGGGGTTGAAACCTCGACAATGACAGCAACCAATTCGTCGCTGTCTATCACCAACCAAAAGCTGGCGGGATTAAAAACATAGCCCAGAAATCGCGGCTGCGTCAGTAGCAATAGGCGTATTGCGGGATCTGAGAGCCCTTTTGCCTTTAGAACTTCACGCGCCCAATGCGCCCCTGATCCATTGCCTAAAGGCCCGCCATGGTCGGTGTCATATACGGATGTAAAGTTGAATAGATTGCGCGAAAACAGGAGCGGTGTCGCGACAGGTTTTTCCGGTTCGATCAGCACAAAGTCCACGCCATAGCTAAAGGCATTTTTGAGATTGCCGCGCCGCGCATGGGTGGTGGACCCAGAGATATGTTGCGGCGCAAAACTCATGCGGTTTTCTGCCCCATCAGACGCGCTATGCGCATCGCACTTGCAAAGCCATCTTCATGAAATCCATGCCGCGTATAGGCACCGGCAAACCAAGTGTTGTTTTCCCCCTGCATCGCCGTCAATTGAGTCTGTGCGGCAAGGGCTGCCCGGTCAAATACGGGATGGCGAAAGGTCGTTTGGTCGTAGATCAACTTTTCTTGGACCGGCTGTGCAGGATTAAGGGACACAAACAACGGATCACTTTCAGGAATTTGTTGTAGACGGTTCATCCAATAGGTGACGCCTATCGAAGGTTCCTCTTTGCGCGTGTCCGCTTTGTAGACCCAACTTGCCCAGACAGCGCGTCGTTTGGGCATTTGCGTTGTATCGCGGTGTAGGATCACATTGTTGTCCTGGAATTGGATCGCGGAAAGTGCGCTGTGTTCTTCCGGCGTTGGGTGTTCAAGCATCTGCAATGCCTGGTCAGAGTGGCAAGCAAAGACCACCTGATGAAATCCAGCAAAGGTATCTTGTTCGCTGAGGATAGAAATTTCGCCCTCAGTGCGTTTCACCATGCGAACGGGAGTCGATTTGCAGATACGCACGCCTTGGCTGTTCAGATGTGTTTCTAGCTTACTGACATATTCGATGCTGCCGCCCTCAACCGTCCACCATTGGTGCTGCCCAGTGGCAGACAAAAGCGCATGGTTGCGAAAAAACTGAACCAAAGCCCGTGCTGGAAATTTGCGAATTTCAGAGGGGGAGGTTGACCAAATCGCGCCACATAATGGCATGAGGTAAAACCGCTGAAACCATTCCCCGAGGTTAAGCTCGTCCATCAGCTCGCCAATTGTGGTTAAATCGTCTTGAGCATTTGCCTCGGCTTTGGCGTTAAATCGCATGATGTCGCGGATCATACGTGCAAATCCGGGGCGGGTGAGGTTACGCATCTGCGCGGTCAATGCGCGCATGCCTTGCAGGCCATATTCCACTCGACCATCATCAATGGAGGCCCCAAAGCTCATATCGCTTTTAATGACTGGGACATCCAAATCCAGAAACATGCGGGTTAGATTGGGGTAGTTGATGTAATTGAATACGATGAAACCAGTATCTACCGGTTGATCACCATTCATTCCTGCCATCACTGTGCGCGCATGCCCACCGAGGCGCGAGGCAGCTTCAAACACTGTGACATCATGCTGCGAAGCTAAGAGGTAGGCTGTAGATAGTCCAGAAATACCGCCCCCGATGACCGCGATCCGTTGGCGACGAGGCGGGGGGCAATCAAGAGAGGCTCTGGTTCCGCTGTGCTTTTGGTTCAGACTGCTTATCCACTTTGACTTGAGATCAAAACTGATCCGATTTCATTCAACTCGCTCCGAGCGCATGGGGGTAGCTTAGGCGAAGAATTTCGTTCTGGCCAATCACGCGATTTCTTGAGCTATTTTTCCACAAATCATGAGGCAGAAATGTATCTGTGGCTAAAATTCAGGCATTTTGACCGATGGTGTAATCCAGTGTCGATGCCACTTGTTGTTCTAAGTGCATCTATCAAATCGGCATTCGAGGGAGATTGAGAATCTACCAGTAGGTAGGCGGTCAAGCCCTTAAGTAGGCCAATTACTCAAAACAAAGTGAATTGACGTCTACCATCTGGTAGGTAGTTTTGATATTGAGTTCAACAAAGGATTATACCTCATGAAAATCTATGACATCGAAGGCTTTCCAAACCCTGCACGAGTGCGCATCGCATTGGCCGAAAAGGGTGCAACTTCGGATGTGGAATTTGTCCATGTTGACGTTCTGGGCGGTGAGCACCGAACAGAAGCGTTCCGCCATAAAAACCCTGACGCGGCTGTGCCATGCTTAGAATTGTCTGACGGCACACATATCAGCCAATGCAATGCGATCACGGAATACATTGATGCGGCCTACACCGACGGTCCATCTTTGACAGGGACCAATGCAAAGGAGCGTGCCCGCATCTCAATGATGAACACCCGCGCTGAAATCGGCTTGCTGAATGCAGTAAGTACCTATTTCCACCATGCAACCCCTGGTCTTGGCCCTGACCTCGAGGTCTATCAATGTGGTGAGTGGGGCAATAAACAAAAGGAAGTTGCTGAACAAACCATGGCCTATCTGGATGGTGTTTTGGCCAACAACGACTATCTGGCAGGCGAAGCTTTCTCCATGGCTGACATCACGGCTTTTGCCGGGTTAAGCTTTGCAGACTTCGCAAAGGTAGAAATTCCTGCGAAGTTAACCAACTTGATCGCTTGGCGCGAAAAAGTCTCGTCACGCCCGTCCATCGCGGCCTAAAAATAGACCACCCAAGCTATAGGATATTGAACTATGGAACTTAATTCTGATTTCACATCTCGCGTGGTGGTTCACTCTGACCAGCTTGAGTGGCAAGCTTCCCCGATGAAGGGGGTCGATCGGCGCATGCTGGATCGGATCGGCGGTGAAGTGGCGCGCGCCACAACCATCGTACGCTATGCGGCGGGCAGTCAGTTTTCCGCGCATACCCATACTGGTGGTGAAGAATTCATCGTCTTAGACGGCGTTTTTCAGGATGAGCACGGAGACTTCCCAGAAGGAACCTATGTGCGCAATCCGCCGACGTCTGCGCATACGCCGGGGTCTGATGAAGGCTGTGTTATCTTTGTCAAACTTTGGCAGTTTGACATGGATGATCGCACGCAATTCCGCAAAACCATGGCCGAAGAGCTCGCATCCCCGGTTGATGGTGTCGCGACAGCAAAACTACATCAGGACGACCGAGAGATCGTGACCTACAGCCACATCGACGCGGGCGCGACGCTTACGTCAGAAGCTGCAGGTGGGATCGAACTGTTGGTGATCGATGGGACTTTGACGACAGGGAGCTATACATTGACCAAAAACAGCTGGCTGCGCCTTCCTGAAGGCCAATCCTTGTCCGCAGTGGCAGGTGAGGGCGGAGCAAAAGTGTGGATGAAGACTGGTCACTTGCCTTTCGCCAGTGCTCCGTCGGTCTAAGGCATGAAAACGGAAACCTTGATCATTGGCGGTGGTCTCAGTGGTCTGAACTTAGCACGGCAACTCTGTGAAGCCGGTCGTGACTTCCATTTGTTGGAAGCTCGCGACCGCTTTGGTGGCCGCATCCTATCTGAGACGTTTCAGGGTACAGCTTTTGATCTGGGACCTGCGTGGTTTTGGCCTGGGCAACCTCGAATGGAAGCCCTGATCAGCGAATTGAATCTGAAGCGCTTTGATCAGTATTCGCAAGGGGCTTTGACCTTTGAAGATGAAGGCGGGCGCGTAGAACGAGGGCGTGGCTTTGCCTCGATGGAGGGGTCTTACCGGCTGCAAGGCGGGTTGGGAGCGCTGATTGAGGCTTTGGTAGCGAACTTGCCAAGCTCGAATCTGTCCCTATCGACTCAGGTTGTTTCCTTACAAAAGACCTCCGACGGCGTGGCGGCAAAAACTTCTGGCGGTCAACGCTTTGATGCTCAAAATGTTGTGCTGTCACTGCCGCCGCGATTGGCTGGAGCGTTGGAATACTCTCCTGCTTTGAACCCCGCAGCCCATCAAACAATGGATGCTACGGCCACCTGGATGGCAGGGCAGGCCAAAGCAGTGGCCGTTTATAAGACCGCTTTCTGGCGCGATGCTGGTCTATCCGGGGACGCAATGAGCCGTCACGGACCTATGGTTGAAATTCACGATGCCTCGCCTGCAACAGACGGCCCATATGGGCTGTTTGGTTTTATTGGCGTGCCCGCGCAGGTGCGGCATGACAATACCGCAGCGATGAAAGAAGCAGTTGTCGCGCAGCTTGTTCGGATGTTTGGTCCAGAAGCGGCGAATCCAGAAACTGTGTTCTTTAAGGATTGGGCATTTGATCCTGACACTTCAACCGAGACTGATTTAGAACCACTCTATCAGCATCCCACCTACGGAATGCCGCAAGTTCTCAGCAATATTTGGAACGGGCGGTTGATTTTCTCAGGAACGGAAACGGGCCAGATGTTTGGCGGATATTTGGAAGGCGCTTTAGAATCTGCCGCGAATGCTCTAACTCTTCTGGAAACAGAAAAGGTCTGATGGATCATGGCAAGCGACACGAAAACAGCCCTCTTGGATTTTGCAGAACAGGCCGCTCGTGCGCGTGGATTTGATGGGTTTAGCTATGCGGATCTGGCCAAATCGGTAGGAATTCGCAAAGCGTCGATCCATTATCATTTCCCAACCAAGGCCGAGCTATCCGAAGCGCTAATGGATCGCTATCACGAGACGATTTCCGCAAAATGCGCTGAAATCACGGCATCTAGCGAAAAGGCGTCAGATCGTCTTCTTGGATTGGTCAATTTATATCGGACGGCCTTAAATGAAGGCAAAACACTGTGTCTCTGCGTGTCGTTCACAGCAAGTCATCAAAGCTTAAGCGACGCGGTGAATGCCAAGATTTCAGCCTTTCGATCTGCAATTGTAAAATGGCTGCAATCAGTTTTCGCGCTTGGAAAAGACGATGCTTCGATCTCTGGCGTAAGTGAACCGCAACTTGAAGCATTTGCCACGCTCGCCGTTTTAGAGGGCGCGCATCTCGCGGCGCGCGCTGATGAGGATGTCGCGGTTTTTGATCAAGCAGTGGCTGTTCTAGTCGCGCGTTGTAAATAGGCGTCTATGAATGCTCAAAGGGTGCAATGATCTGTGCATCTGGGAACTCAGATTGAATATCAGACGCTGACTTGGCCTCAAAAATCAGCTTGATATTTGGTCCTGCGTCCATCGTTGCATAGGCCTCAAGACCTTTTTGGCGCGCGCGCCAAAGCTGATCCAGAATACTCCAGCTTCGGGCGTTGAGGTAGGTGATGGCAGGGCGTGCTGCCTGCATCGTCGCATGCATGGCAAGAGCATTGGCCTCAGCGTGTTGGCCTAGGGCCGTGAAGTCCTTCTCGCGCACAAACCGCTCAATTGCGTTGCAATCCTTTTCCGCCTGAGCTGGCCAGGCCTCAAACAAAGGGCTTGTGTCGACCGTGTGATTCATCCCATCGCGGGATGAGTGCGATTTCGGACCAGTGTCCACCGGAATAATCGCGATGCGAAAGTCTGGCCAATCCACAGACACTGGATGGGCAAAACTGTCCGCGCCGTTTTCGGCAACACCTTTGTCCCAGCGCACAAACCCATGCCACAGCGACCGGCTGGCGCTACCACTGCCAAGACGCGCGATTAAACTCATTTCAGCCTCGCTGAGGTCAAGGCCAAAACAGCCGCAAAGCGCGCGCGTCAGGGCAGCAAAACCCGATGCGGAAGAGGCCAGGCCTGCAGCGGTCGGGATTGTGTTTTTGGTGGTGATATTCAGCGGGGTTTCATTGTTGCCGCGGAAAAGATCGACGAAATTCAATGCTTTTGAAGCAAAACTTGTGTCCAACGCAAGCGCTTCGCCATTCAAAGACACTTGGTCTTGGCCAGTGTCTGAAGGCGCGACTTGCGTATGTGATCCCCAATCCGCCAATGAGATCGACAGCGAGCTGTTCAGGGGCAGATTGCGGGCGCGGTCACGCTTGCCCCAGTATTTGGACAGTGCAATGTTGCTTGGCGCATAAGCCGAAAACGACGTCGGCGCAGAGGCTTCGGACATTGCGCGCGCGATCAAGGTTTTGGCAGCATCATTCATCTATCAACAACCCTTCTTTGGCCAAAGTGACCGGGGTAAATTCTTGTGGTGTGTTCCCAACTGCAAGGACGCAATCCCCCAGGCCGGACCCAGAGATTTTTGCTGCCAAGACTGAATTGTCTGAACGGGCTTCGGAAATGATTTGCGCAAGTGTGTCGTCACAAACGCCCAGCTCTTCCATCAGAGCTTGATAGGTCGTCAGAGACTGGGCAAAGCCTGCCCAATCCGCAGTTTCCGCAGCCTCTATTGCGATGTCCGCCTCAGTCCCCATTTTTTCATAGAGGGCTTTGAAATAGGCCTCTTGCCCAACCATGCGAGTGGCGATTTGCCTGAGCACCTCAGCGGTTGGCGTTTTGTAACCACAATAGCGCAGGCTGAGCTGCGGCGGTGTCGGCAATGGGTGTAAAACAGGCGAAGGCAGTGCCTGATACGCCAACATGCCGCCTTTGAAACTGGCCGCCAGATCGGCCCCGCTGCCGCGCCCTTGGATCTCTTGGACAATCGAGAGCGCCTGTGCATGAACATTTGATGTTGGCCTCGCTTGATATCTCAGCAAAGCACCCAGTGTCGCAACCGTCACGGCCGCAGATGATCCCAATCCCAAAGTTGGATTAATCTCAGAACTGATGGTCAGATCGAACCCGGTTGCCAGACCAGCCTTATGGCGCGCGATGGCCGCAAGGATAAACCGATAGTCTCCGCCAGATGGTAGGTCATCAAGTGCGACCTCCAGCGGCTCTGCGATTTCAGACTGTATGCGGATCACACGGTCAGCGCGCGGAGACAGCATCACCGTAATGCGTTGCTCAATGGCGGCCACAATCGCTTTATGGCCATAAACCACGGCGTGTTCGCCCGTGATCATGATCGATCCCGGAGCCGTTGCGCGGATCATTGCGTTTGCTCCTGATCATTCCGGCGAGGGGCAGGACCCGCCGCCGCGCCGCGTTCTGCCATTTGCAGCCTGGACCAGGCAAGGCTCGGATGTTGCGCCATAAACTGTGTCATTGCCTCGTGGTCATTCCAATGCACCAGCATCGCACCGCCAAAGTCGCCTGTCACGGATCCCGCACCGCAGATTTTTGCGGTTGCACCTTGGGCGCCTAAATCTTGGATAAAACGCTGTGCGGCTTCAGGTACCACACCAATACGCTCCAGCAGGCGCTGGTTTTCTTGTATGGCTTCTTTCGGAGAGGCCGCCGTTACCAGTGCGTCTTCCAGCGCATGTGTGCAGGCTGCAAAGTCATCCCAAAGTGGCGTATCATGGCCATGTGCTTTGCGCACAGCGGCCACACAGTCACCGGTTCCACTTTCGGGACTGCCATGCAGAACCCAATACCAACCATCGCCCTTAAGAAGCCCATGGTCTTTGGGAACCTGCGGCACTTCAACTGAGGTGCCATTGACTTTAACCAAGCCACCGCGCACAACGGCAGAGGCATCTATCGGCCCCGCTTTGCCATGCTTTAACCGCTCGCAAAACCGCACGCGCTTGTAGCGCTCTTCCAGGGTTTTGGGGCGATCCAAAAGCGTTTCAAACAACACCGTTGTCGCTGCAACCACTGCAGCTGACGACCCCATACCAGCACCAATCGATAGATCAGACCGGCTGCCCAATTGCCCGGGGGCAGGCAGATGGCCGACAGCACCAATCCCAGTGATTTCACCGTCTTGGCTTTCTGCCGCATCCTGCAACAAGGAGGCCAAGGTATAGACCGCCAGATCATCTGGGCGGGTCAAAATCTTATGAACCTCTAAGTCCCCACGTAGGAACTGATCAAAGCGCTGATCCAAAGAGGATTTGAAGTTTCCCAGCATTTTCAGCGGGTAAGATGCGCCGGCCGACAGGTTCTGAAACGCTGTCTTCAGCCCTTCACCGGGGCTGAGAGGCTGGAACCAAACTTCGGTATATTGCGCGATGGCCATGGCAAGGGCAGGGGCTCCGTATAAAACGGAATGCTCGCCGGACAGGATCAACTTGCCCGGAGCATGCGCGATAGCGTCAGGCGTGCTGGTCAATGTAGATGCGCTTGTTCTCATCGATGCTCGCCAATCTGTAACGCCCGCGGGCCTCTTCTGGCATAGTGGCACTGCCATCGTCCAGCGGATAGGCGTTCCAGAGACTGACGTAGTCGTCATAGCTGACGGCGATACGCTCGTTCAGGATATTGGCGTGACGTGCTGTGAAAAGGTGATCCTGGTAACCTTCGACCACTTTGGCGTCAAAGAATTCACCTGTCGCCCCAGAGCCATAGCTAAACAGACCCAGCAGCTGGCCGGTCAGATCTGCATAGGTGTTTTCCAAAGTGGACAGCACCGCCAGATAGATCGATGCAGTGTAGCTGTTGCCGATTACCCGGTTATAGGCCATGCCCGTCAGGGCTTTGTCCATCTCGATCGGCGCTTTGTTGGCCTTCGCCAGATGACGATGTGCCTTTTCCCCCATACGCGAGAACGGCAAGTGGTAGCAGAAATGAGAAAAGGCGTCATAGCTGTGGCCACCGTTCTCGGAATAGTCTTTCCAAGCTTCGATCATCGCGTTGAGGTAACGCAATGTGGAATACTTCCCGTCAAACAACGGTGTACGGCGGTCGTTTGGACGCCAGAAATCCATGATGTCTTCGGTGAAGACACCAGAGTTCGCCCCGATTTCCAAAACTGTCGGATTTGCCGTGACCAACATGGCAACCGCACCAGCGCCCTGTGTCGCCTCGCCAGAACTGTCGAGGTCATAGCGCGCCACATCAGAGGCAATGACCAGCACCTTGCGATCGGGCTTGCGTGCCACATAGCTGCAAGCCATCTGCAACGCGGCAGTGGCCGAATAACAGGCTTGTTTGAATTCCACATTGCGGCAGTTTGCGGGCAGCCCAAGCAGACGATGCATATAGATGCCCGCCGCTTTAGATTGGTCGATCCCGGTTTCAGTCGCAAACAGAACAGTGTCGATGCCGTCGCTGCCATAACGATCAATGATCGGCTTCGCGGCTTCGGCTGCCATCGTCACGATATCTTCGTCATGCCCCGGCAGAGCAATCTTCTCTTGGCCAATGCCCTTAGAGAATTTGTCCGGGTCAATCCCGTGGTGTTCGGCCAGCGTATCCAGCCCAATGTAGCGATGCGGCGTGTGAAAACTGATCGCCGATAGTCCAGTGGCAGTCATGTTCATGTCATCCTTGGTCGGATCAAAGATGTATTCCCTTGCAAAGAAGATAAACCTTCGCAGCCAAGTAAAAACATGGCTGTGCGGAATTCTCGTTCAAACTTTCGTATGGTTTTCACCACCTCGGCAGCAGAAACCTTGGCTGGCGCTAAAAACGGCGATGCAATACCGCATAAATCTGCGCCTAAAATCATAGCCTTAGCCATGTCGATCCCGTTGCGAATGCCGCCACTGGCAATCAGTGTCGTTGCTTCGGGTTTCTGGGCTAATATGTCGCGGGCGTCCTGAAGGCATTCAACAGTTGTCAGCCCCCAATCCTGAAAGATCAGACCCAGATCGTCACCATCTTGCGTGCGGCGATGGTATTCAATCCGGCTCCAAGAGGTGCCGCCACGACCCGCCACGTCGAAATGACGGATGCCGGCGTTATAACCAAGCACGATATCCGCACTGGATAGACCTGCGCCAACTTCTTTCAACAAAACCGGTACATCCAGGTGCGTCGCAACGTTGGCAATCGCCTCGGACAGATTTCCGAAATTGCGGTCGCCTTCGGGCTGTACGGCTTCCTGTAGCGGATTGAGGTGCAGGTACAGGCCATCAGCTTTCAAAATATCGATGGCCTGCGCGCATTGTTCTGGCGTCAGGCGTTTGCCCGGCTGCACCAATTGTACGGCGCCAATATTGCCAAGCACTGGAATGGTCGGTGCGTGCTTGCGCAGCTCAAAACTTTCGCGGGCTTTTTCATCCGCGAACATCACCCGTTGTGACCCTACCGCAAGTGCGACGCCAACTTCCTCGGCAGCTTCTGCAAGGTTGCGGTTGATGCGAATGATTTCTTCATCTGATCCTCCAGTCATGGAGGAAATCAGCAGTGGCAGTGTCAGAGACTTGCCAAGAAATCCGGTCTTGGTATCAACAGCATCCAAATCGATTTCAGGAAGCGCGCGATGAGTGAGCCTGATTTGATCAAAACCGCTTTGCGCACGCTCGATATCAGCATCGCGCTCGATAGCGCGGATGTGCTCGACCTTGCGGTTGGCAACGGATTTTGCGTCCTCAGGCGTCTTGGTCATCGTTCCCATTCCATATGGGTGCGTACCAACTCGCCGGGATTGGTTTGGGCTGCCAGCAAAGAAAGCTCTCCGCAAAGTACAACACCTGAACAGATGCCTGCCAAGCGGCGGGCGTTTTCAGCCGGTGCGCGGTCTTCTTTGCAACCCATCTGACGCAGGTTGTCTTCGATGACATCATTACCTTTGCCGGCACCTACTGATCCCATGATCAGGTTGGGTAGGGTGCAAGAAAAGTAGAGATCTTTGCCGCGGGCCTCGGCATGGACCATGCCCTGGCTGCCTTCGATGATATTGGCCGCGTCCTGACCTGTGGCCAGATAGAAAGCCAAAAGCATATTGGCGAAATGTGCGTTTGCACTACGCAAAGACCCGGCGAGCGTACCGCCGACAAAATTCTTTTCGTGGTTCAGATCAACGATCTGTTGCGCCGAGGTGCGCAGAATGCGGCGCAGCATCTTTTCAGGAATTTCAATCTCGGCGATCATATATTTGCCGCGACCCAACAGGCCGTTAACCGCAGAGGTCTTTTTGTCTGTGCAAAGATTGCCAGAAATTGACGAGTAAGACAGCTCTGGGCGTTCTCTGAGGATCCATTCCAATACGGCTTCAGCGGCTTTGGTCACCATATTGTGGCCAGAGGCATCACCGGTGAAACACTCGATCCGGATAAAGAGCAGGTTGCCCGCGATCTGGCGGTTCAGCTTGATCAGACGTGCAAACCGGCTGGTGTTGGCGATGATGTCGCCGACTTTTTCGCTTTGCGCTTCGATCGCTTGCCAAGCGGCATGGGCTTCGGATGCAGATCGGGCTTTCACGACGATCGACCGGGTCATGCGCTCGTCAACCATGGTCACATGGATGCCATCGGTGTGGCGCGATACACCCGCGCCACGGGCCGTTGATGGCCAAAGCGGGGATTCATAGGTGGCTAGAGGCGCGCTGATTTCGCCTTCGACCACGGGGCCGCGGAAGGAAATCGGACCAACCCATTGCGTTGGTACTGGCGTTGTAAAGGTCGGCTGGTCGCGCACCTTATTCCCCTTTGTCCGTCTTACATCTTCGGGCATGGAAAACCCGGTGCGAGCAATATTTCTTTGGCGCGGCAGATGAAAGAGCCAAAGCTCCAAACGTTGGGGCACAGTCTTTCATCGCGGCATGAAAGCGAATAATTCCGGTCTCTGCCTCAGATTTGTGACCTCATACAGGGAAGGCAAGGGGTTCACCATCCCTTTTTCACGTAGTTTCAATCCGCAAGCCCGATGTGGCATAGGGCTGGCTTAGGTGTATGGCTCACTCTTCAAATACGTTGATATCAATGTTCTCATGCTGAGAAAAAGCGCGAAATTCGTCCTGTAGTGCTGTTTTGAACAATTGGACCTCTGGTGAATCCCAGATGTCAGAGTAAGCGGCAAACCCGTATTTCAATGGCAAAGGGGGTTCGAATTTACGCACGACAACGCCTTGGCTGCGGAAAAGTGGGCTTGCGAAGGGTTCCGCCACAGAAGGTGCCAATCCTGTCGCGACCATCGCATATCGTGTCGAAGAGGTATGACACCAAATGTTTTTGGAATTGTCGGACAATAGATTTTCACGCATCTCTGACGTTGGGTCTTGGCCGGGCACGATCACCTGGTTGGGGATTTGCCCCAGAACCTCTGTGTCTTGCAAATCTCCAATTGTGACGACGTTCTTTTTGGCTAAAGGATGTTCTTCGCGCGTGGCAAGGACACAGCAGGTTTCGGCCAGCTTCGATACCGTCACACCATCGATTTCATCCATAAGGAAGGAGACCATGATATCCACACGGCGGTTTTTCAAAAGCGAAATGCCAACAGCGTAGTCGACGGTTTCGATCTCTATGGCGATGTCTGGGAATTCGTCTCGCAGTGTTTTGACTGCTTTGGGCAGGACAGATGTAGAAAGCGTCGGCAGGCAGGCAATGCGCAGGATGCGAATGATGCCCGAACGGATCATACGCACCGCATCGTTCAGCGCATCCATACCATCGAAATAGCGCTCAACCTGCTGGTGAAACGATCGCCCTTGCTGGGTGATTTCCAACCCGCGCCCGGCGCGATGGAATAATGCAAAGCCGACGTTGTTCTCCAATTCGGAAACCATTCGACTGGCGCCAGATTGCGTGATTCCCAAGTAATCAGCCGCCGTTGAAACTGTTCCTAAGCGCACAACGGCTAAGAACACTTCCAGTTGTCTAAACGTCATGCGTTTCTGCCTTCCTCATGATGTATGACAATTTTGCATTAGATTGTCCTTATGATCTATACTTAACCTTCGGAAGGTTCGAGACCTATGCCGAAATATGGTGAGTCAGAAAAAAATGCAGTGGTTCTGCAAGTTTAGAAAAAACACTTCCAACTCACTGTCAGCGCTAACAAAAAATGATCTCGAATGTTCTAAAAAAACGCGGCTTCACCGCGTGTTCAGCAATGGAGGACAAACTTTGCTAAAAAGAATCACAACAACTGCCACGGCCGCACTGCTTGCAACGACGAGCTTCGCTGCTGCTGAAACTCTGAACTGGGCACGTGCGGGCGATAGCCTGACTATGGACCCGCATGCTCAGAACGAAGGCCCGACACATACTCTGGCCCACCAAATATATGAGCCGCTCCTACTGCGCGACAGCACCGGTGCGGTCGAAGCTGCTTTGGCGACCGACTGGGGTCCAAGCGCCGACAACCCAAACGTTTGGGAATTCACTCTGCGTGAAGGTGTGACTTTCCACGATGGCGCAGAGTTTGATTCAGAAGACGTTGTCTTCTCTATGAACCGTGCGATGTCACCTGACAGCAACATGAAAGAACTGCTGTCTTCTGTGAAAGAAGTGCGCGCAACCGGTAAATACAGCGTTGAGATCGAAACCGACGGTCCAAACCCAATCATGGCATCCAACCTGACCAACCTGTTCATCATGGACAAGACTTGGACAGAAGCAAACGATGCGGTGAAAGTTCAAGACGTTGAAGGCGGCGAAGAAACTTGGGCGTCCCGCAACACTAACGGTACTGGTGCATATCAGCTGGTGTCCCGTGCAGCGGACTCTCTGACAGTTCTGGAAGCCTATGATGGTTACTGGGGTCAAGGTCAGTTCCCTCTGGAAATCACCAAAATCAACTACACACCAATCAAAAACCCAGCGACCCGTGTTGCTGCGTTGCTGTCTGGCGAAGTTGACTTCATCCAAGACGTTCCAGTGCAAGACCTTGGCCGTGTCGCAGGCGACGCGAACCTCAAAGTCATCACTGCACCTCAGAACCGTGTAATCTTCTTGGGTCTGAACCAAGGTGATGCGGATCTCGCAACAGATAACGTTGAAGGTGCAAACCCATTCGCAGACGTTCGTGTGCGTCAGGCGATGAACATGGCGATCAACCGCGATGCGATCAAAAAGGTCGTTATGCGTGATCAGTCCATCCCTGCGGGCATCGCGATGCCTCCGTTTGTGAACGGCTGGACCGAAGCTTTGGACACAATTCCAGCTGGCGGCATGGATGCAGCAAAAGCGCTGATGGCTGAAGCTGGCTATGGCGACGGCTTCTCTGTGACGCTGCATTGCCCGAACGACCGCTACATCAACGATGAAGCGATCTGTCAGGCGACTGTTGGCATGATGGCGCAAATCGGTATCGACATTAATCTGGATGCAAAGCCGAAGGCGCAGCACTTCCCACAGATCAACAATGGCGAAACTGATTTCTACATGCTGGGTTGGGGTGTTCCGACATTCGACTCCGAATACATCTTTAACTTCCTGGTTCACACCAAGGGCGAAAAGCGCGGTTCCTGGAACGGCACTCGCTATTCCAACCCAGAGCTGGATGCAAAGATCGTATCCCTGGCGTCTGAAACAGACCTAGCCAAGCGCGACGCAACGATCGCGGAGATCTGGGGCCAAGTTCAAGAAGACGTGCTGTATCTGCCAATCCACCACCAGGTTCTGAACTGGGGTACCTCTGCCAAGGTGAACACCGTTGTGCAGCCAGAAGATCAGCCGAAGATGAAATACTTCACACTGAACTAAAAACTTAAAAACATGCGCCGCCTCCTGCCTTTTGCTGGGGGCGGCGTCTTTGGGGACAAAACATGCTTGCATATATTGTGAAGCGCGCCCTCCAGTCAGTGCTTGTGTTGCTGACCGTGGGGTTTGTTGCTTTTAGTATGTTCCGCTTTGTTGGCGATCCGATCGACAACATGCTGGGACAAGAGCGCACCGGAGCAGACATCGAACGTTTGCGCGAAATTCTGGGTCTAAATGATCCGTTTCTGGTGCAATATTGGAATTTCATCACAGGTGCGCTGCAAGGGGACGTAGGGGTAAGTTTCCGGCAGGGGCGTCCAGCTTTGGACATCATCCTAGAGCGCTTGCCTGCAACGCTTGAACTGGCGATGGTTTCTGCGGTTTTTGCCATGGTGCTCGGCATCATTTTGGGCATCTACACGGCGATCAACCGCAAAGGGTTCATCACCAATTTCATTCTAACCACATCGTTGGTTGGTGTATCTTTGCCAACCTTCCTGATCGGCATTCTGTTGATCTATGTCTTCGCGGTCGAGCTGAAATGGCTCCCGAGCTTTGGACGTGGTGAAACCGTTGATCTGGGCTGGTGGACAACTGGATTGCTTACAGCCTCAGGATTAAAATCTCTGATTTTGCCCGCAATTACGCTGGGGCTTTATCAGATGACGTTGATCATGCGTCTTGTACGATCTGAGATGTCAGAAGTTCTGCGTCAAGACTACATCCGCTTTGCCCGCGCCCGCGGTCTGAGCGAACGCGCAATCAATTTCCGACATGCCGTGAAAAACACGTTGATCCCTGTAATCACTGTAGCTGGTCTGCAGATTGGATCGATCATTGCCTTCTCGATCATTACAGAAACCGTATTCCAGTGGCCGGGTGTTGGTCTGCTGTTCATCGATTCGGTGCAATTCGTCGATATCCCCGTCATGGCAAGCTATCTAATGATGATCTCTGTGATGTTTGTGACCATCAATTTCCTCGTGGACATGCTGTATCTAGCGATCGATCCACGTCTGCGTGACGGAAAGGGAGAGTAATCATGGACGCTCTTAAACGCGCAATTGACAGCGACTTGTTTTGGTCGTTCCGCCGCTCTCCAGTGGCTGTCGTCTCTACCATTGTGGCCCTTTCACTGATCCTATCGGCTGTCTTTGCACCGCTTCTAGCGCCGTATAACCCATTTGATCCGGGGTCTTTGAACCTGATGAATGGCTTCTCAGCGCCGAACGAACCTAATGCCTTTACGGGTGATACCTTCCTGCTGGGGACCGATGATCAGGGTCGTGATGTTCTGTCGACCATCTTGTACGGTATGCGGGTCTCCCTTCTGGTTGGTGTCTTGGCTGTTCTTTTTGCCTTGGTGATTGGGGTTATTCTGGGTCTGACTGCGGCCTACGTGGGTGGCAGGACGGATTCGATCATAATGCGGATAGCGGACGTTCAGCTGACCTTCCCATCCATCATGGTTGCGATGCTGATCTTTGGTATTGCCAAGGGCTTTACCCCAATCCATCTGCGCGATCAGATGGCGATCTGGGTTCTGATCATCTCCATCGGGCTGTCCGATTGGGTGCAATTTGCCCGCGTTGTGCGCGGCGCTGCCTTGGTCGAGAAGAAGAAAGAATATGTCGAAGCTGCGATCCTCATCGGTCGTGGTCCTATCGCTATTATCTTTAAGCATATCCTACCAAACGTGCTGTCTCCGGTTCTGGTTATTGCGACCATTTCCTTGGCGCTGGCGATCATCGCTGAGGCGACGCTGTCGTTCCTTGGCGTAGGTGCACCGCCAACCCAACCATCACTGGGCACACTTATTCGCATCGGGCAGGGGTATCTCTTCTCAGGCGAGTGGTGGATTCTGCTCTTCCCTTCCATGACGCTTTTGTTGCTGGCGCTTTCGGTCAACCTGCTCGGTGACTGGCTGCGTGACGCACTTAACCCGAAACTGGACGACTAAGATGGCATTGCTAGATATCAAAAACATGGTCGTCGAGTTCCCGGGACGGCATGGGGTCTTTACGTCGGTCAAAGACGTCAGCCTGAACGTGGCAGAGGGCGAAATCCTAGGCCTCGTCGGGGAATCCGGCGCAGGAAAATCCACTGTAGGCAACGCGGTTCTCAACCTGTTGCAAGCGCCCGGACGTCTGGCCTCTGGCGAGGTCTGGCTGAACGGCGAACGCATCGATCAACTCGACAAATCCACCTTCCGCACAATCCGCGGTAAGCGGATCTCTATGATTTTCCAAGACCCGATGACCTCGCTCAATCCGATCGAGACCATCGAGTATCAGTTGGTGGAAACCATTCTGACACACTTGAAGTTGAGCCGGTCTGAGGCGGAAAAGCGCGCGATTGATCTGCTAGAGCAAGTGGGCATCCCTGATGCGCCACAACGGATCAAACAGTATCCGCACCAGTTCTCTGGTGGGATGCGTCAGCGGGTTGTGATTGCACTGGCCCTTTCTGTCGAACCTGAAATGATCATCGCGGACGAGCCAACAACGGCTTTGGACGTGACCATCCAGGCGCAGATTTTGCAGCTGATCAAAGACCTTTGCCGCGAACGCAATCTGGGCGTGATCCTTGTGACGCACGACATGGGCGTGATCGCAGAGACAGCAGATCGCGTGGCGGTGATGTATAAGGGCGAGCTGATCGAGGTCGGTGAAACCGAGCAAGTGATGCATAATCCGAAGGAACCTTACACACAGTCTTTGATCGCGGCTGTGCCTCCGTCCAACATCAAGATCCACCGGTTCCCAAAGGTGGCCTTGGCGGAAAGCGACGGGTCAGCCTTGCAGAACTTTGATCTGAAAGGTCACTGGTTGGCCTCGGGTGAAGCGCATGATCCAAAGGGCGGCACATTGCTTGAGGTCAAAAACCTCAGCAAACGCTTCTTGGTGCAAAACGCTTTTCTTGAACGCAACCGCACCTATGTGGACGCGATCAAATCGATCAGCTTTGACGTCAAAGCAGGCGAGACCTTTGGTCTGGTTGGGGAAAGTGGATCAGGTAAATCCACCGTTGCCCGCGTGTTGACCGGCATTCATCCAGCCACCAGCGGCGAGATGCGTTTTGCAGGTAAAGACCTGACCGGCGCATCCGGAAAACAAGAAGCCATCGATGCCCGTCAGGACATTCAGATGGTTTTCCAAGACCCGTATTCGTCGCTGAATGGGCGTATGAAAATCGGATCGATCATTGCTGAGCCGATGATCGTGAACAAGCTGACCTCTGGAACAGAAGAGCGCAACGAGATCGTTGGCGACCTGCTGGAACTTGTTGGTCTGGGCAAAGATGCGGCACGCAAGTACCCGCATGAATTCTCTGGCGGTCAGCGTCAGCGGATTTCGATTGCCCGTGCTTTGGCCACCCGCCCACGGTTCCTGATCTGTGATGAGCCAACTTCAGCGCTGGATGTGTCTATTCAGGCGCAGATTCTGAACTTGCTAAAAGACCTTCAGGAAGAGTTGAACCTGACGCTGCTGTTCATCAGCCACGATCTGCCAGTGATCCGTCAGATGTGCGATCGCATTGGCGTCATGCGCTTTGGCGAATTGATGGAGGTTGCGGAAACAGAAGCCATATTTGAACAGCCTACTGATGCCTATACGCAGAAGTTGGTCAGTCAGATGCCGAAGTTTACAAAATAATCGATTGAGGGGCTTCGGCCCCTCATTTAATACGTCCTCAATGAGGCAGCTTGTGCACTGCCTTTAAGCGCGCGAGTGAGCGCGGTTTGCTTTAGGAAATTCGCGAAATTGAGATGATTCCACTTAGATTCCGAACTCAATTCGTCGGAAACTGAATAAAAATGATATAATTATTGTATCCGGGTGATCGAATTTTTTTATCAATTTTAAAAAATTTTGTGAATATTCCGATGGCAGAGTCTGAAATTCACTGTTTGCGGCTTCGAGGATCGGAAAATTTTCAGTTTTGGCGGTTTTGGATTTGTTAAGATTTAGTGAGGACCGGTTGCGCCGTAACCTTCCTCTTTTAAAATTGATTTCTCCAATTTAGGTTCTTCTTCAGGACAAAGTTCCAATAGGGAGAAAAAACCAAATGAAAAAATTCCTTCTCGCTTCAGCCGCGACAGCACTTGTCGCAGGGTCTGCACATGCTGCTGGCCACTCTGATGAAGTTAAAGTTGGCTTGATGCTTGGCTTCTCTGGCCCGGCTGAATCTTATGCGCCTCCAATGGCAGGTGGCGCGCGCGCTGCTGTAAAAGAAGTCGCAGAAAGCGGCCTTTTCCTTGGCGGCAAAAAACTGACCATGGTTGAAGGTGACTCAACCTGTGCAGACGCTGCGATTGCGACATCTGTTGCGGAACGCTTTGTGACCTCTGACGGTGTTTCCGGAATCATCGGTGCGCTTTGCTCTGGTGCAACAACTGCGGCGCTGCAAAACGTTGCGGTTCCAAACGGCATGGTGATGATTTCCCCATCCGCGACTTCCCCAGCGCTGTCTACAATTGAAGACAACGGTTTGTTCTTCCGTGCGACACCATCTGACGCGCGTCAGGGTGCTGTTATGGCGGAAATCCTGCTGGAAGAAGGCATCAAGTCAGTTGCTGTGACCTACACAAACAACGACTACGGCAAAGGTTTGGCTGATGCGTTCGAAGCATCATTCACTGCTAATGGCGGTTCCGTCACAATCAATACATCTCACGAAGATGGCAAAGGTGACTACTCTGCAGAAGTTGGCGCGCTTGCGTCCGCTGGCGGTGATCTTCTGGTTGTTGCGGGTTACGCAGACCAAGGTGGTAAAGGCATCATTCAAGGTGCATTGGACACCGGCGCTTTTGATCTGTTCCACCTGCCAGATGCGATGGTTGGCCACGCAACCGAAGCCAACTTTGGTTCCGATCTAGACGGCTCCATGGGGCAGGTTCCTGGTTCAAATGCACCAGGTGGTGATCTGTACACGCCAATCGGTGAAGCTAACGGCTTTGACGCAACTGCACCTTTCTCTCCTGAGTCCTACGACGCAGCTGCGATCATGCTTTTGGCGATGCAAGCGGCGGGTTCTAACGATCCTGCAGTTTACAAAGACAAAATGTTTGACGTTGCAAACGCACCAGGAGAGCAAATCTTCCCAGGTGAACTGGCAAAAGCACTTCAAATCCTAGCAGACGGTGGCGAAATCGATCTGGTTGGCGCATCCGCTGTAGAGCTGATCGAGCCGGGTGAAGCTTCCGGTTCCTACCGCGTCATTAAGACTGTCGGTGGTAAGCAAGAGACAGTCGGCTACCGCTAAGCCGCACTCAATGAAAGCCCGGGGCAACGCCTCGGGCTTTCTAAATTATCCCTCGTCAATAAGAGGGAAATGACAACATGGGACAAACAACATGATCGAAGTGCGTGACCTACACATGCATTTCGGCGGATTTCGCGCAGTCGATGGGGCTTCACTGACCATCGAACGGGGAACCATTACAGGGCTGATCGGCCCGAATGGCGCGGGAAAGACGTCGCTTTTCAATTGCATTGCTGGAGTTCTGACACCAACAAGCGGCACTGTGCTGTTTGATGGCGAAGATATCACCGGCCTTAAGCCGCATAACCTCTTTCACAAAGGGCTTTTGCGAACCTTCCAGATTGCTCATGAATTCCATTCCATGACCTGTCGCGAGAACCTGATGATGGTGCCCGCAGGTCAGCACGGTGAAACGCTGTGGAACACATGGTTCGGTCGCAAACGTATTGCCGATGAAGAACGGGCACTACGGGCGAAAGCCGATGAAGTTCTGGAATTCCTGACCATCGAACACATTGCCGATTTGAAAGCTGGCAACGTATCTGGCGGCCAGAAAAAACTCTTGGAACTAGGGCGCACCATGATGGTGGATGCGCGCATGGTCTTCCTGGACGAAGTTGGCGCCGGTGTGAACCGCACCCTGCTTTATACGATCGGGGATGCAATCAAGCGCCTGAACGTCGAGCGCGGCTATACCTTCTGCATGATCGAACACGATATGGATTTCATCAAACAGCTTTGCGATCCGGTGATCGTAATGGCACAGGGCTCTGTCATGGCGACAGGCACCGCGGACGAAATCATGTCCAACGAGCAGGTCATCGAAGCCTATCTGGGCACTGGTGTGAAAAATAAGAAGAAGGAGGGCGCATCATGAGCTTCCTCTCTGCAACAAATATGACCGGGGGCTACGGCACCGGGCCAGACATCCTGCATGATCTGGAACTGTCGGTGGACAAAGGCGAAATCGCCGTCATCGTTGGCCCGAACGGGGCAGGGAAATCCACCGGGATGAAAGCAGTATTTGGCATGTTGAACCTGCGTGAAGGCGCGGTCGTACTAGATGGTCAAGATATCACCCAGCTAAGTCCGCAGGAACGCGTACACATGGGCATGGGCTTTGTCCCTCAGGTTCGGAATATCTTTCCAACCATGTCCGTGCGTGAAAACCTCGAAATGGGCGCTTTCATCCGCGAAGATGACTTTGAGCAGACCATCGAACAGGTCTATGAACTGTTCCCTGCTGTCTATGAAAAGCGCAACCAAAACGCAGGTGAACTCTCTGGTGGTCAACGCCAGCAGGTCGCCGTGGGGCGCGCTCTGATGACACAGCCGAAACTTCTGATGCTGGACGAACCCACCGCTGGTGTGTCGCCCATCGTTATGGACGAGCTGTTTGATCGGATCATCGAAGTGGCTAAGGCCGGTATTTCCATCTTGATGGTGGAACAGAATGCCCGTCAGGCGCTTGAAATCGCAGACAAAGGTTATGTGCTCGTGCAAGGAGCAAATGCCTATACGGACACCGGGGAGGCCTTGTTGGCCAATCCTGAAGTGCGCCGTACATTCCTGGGAGGTTGATATGATCGACATTCTCAATGCATTGGTGGCATTCACCAACTTCGTCATCATCCCGGCCTCAACTTATGGCGCACAGCTCGCGATTGGGGCGCTGGGCGTTACTCTGATCTACGGCATTCTACGGTTCTCAAACTTTGCGCATGGTGAAACCATGGCGTTTGGCACCATGGTTGTGATCCTCTTTACGGGGCTCTTTCAAAGCTGGGGCATCTCGCTTGGGCCTTTGCCGACCGCCTTGTTGGCCTTGCCCTTTGGTATCGCTGCTGCGGCGGCCATGGTGCTCTTCACGGATCGCACGGTCTATAAGTTTTACCGCCGCGTAAAAGCCGCTCCGGTGATGCTGGTGATCGTGTCGATGGGTGTCATGTTCATGATGAACGGTATTATCCGGATGATCATCGGGACCGATGACCGTCGCTTTGCTGATGGTGAGCGTTTCATCATGAAAGCACGTGAATTCAAAGAGCTGACAGGTCTTTCCGAAGGTCTGGCCATCCGCACAACGCAGGTTCTTACGCTTGTCGTAGCAGTTGCAACAGTGGCTCTGCTCTTCTGGTTCCTGAACAAGACTCGCACAGGTAAATCGATGCGTGCTTATTCAGACAACGAAGATTTGGCGCTGCTTTCAGGCATCAACCCAGAGCGTGTTGTGATGATCACTTGGTTGGTTGTGGCGGCTTTGGCCACCGTAGCTGGCACGCTTTATGGTCTGGACAAAAGCTTTAAGCCTTTCGTCTTTATGCAGCTTCTACTGCCGATCTTTGCCTCCGCGATTGTTGGTGGTCTGGGATCACCACTTGGCGCCATCGCGGGTGGGTTTGTCATCGCCTTTTCTGAGGTGACGCTGACCTATGCCTTTAAGAAGGTCGTGACCTATCTGGGGCCAGAGGGCTGGTCGCCTGATACTCTCGTGCAGCTTTTGTCGACCGACTATAAGTTCGCGGTGTCCTTCGCCATTCTGATCATCGTTCTACTGTTTAAGCCGACCGGTTTGTTTAAGGGGAAAGCGGTATGACAAATTCTCGTGCTCCACTCTATTTCGCCATCATGGGTGCGCTCATCCTTGGCGTGGGTATCTTTGAATCCTGGAACAATGCGCTCTTCATCCTGAACTTTGGTCTGATCTCTGCTATCATGGCGCTAGGTGTAAACCTGCAATGGGGCTACGCCGGCCTTTTCAATGTGGGTGTTGTGGGTTTTGTCGCTTTGGGCGGCCTGTCCGTTGTGCTGACCTCTGTGTCACCAGTTGGTGATGCTTGGGAAGCCGGCGGGATGCAAATCCTGATATCTCTATTGCTGGCCGTTGGTGTGATCGCTGGCGCGATCATTGGCTGGTCACGCCTGCCTAAAAACCTGCCGCGCGGGTTGATCGTTGCAATCTGGCTGATCGGAGGCTTCTTTGCCTTCCGTGCACTCTTTGATCCAGCGGTTGCCGCAATCGAAGCTGTGAACCCAGCGCAAGCGGGCTTCCTGGGTGGTCTGGGCCTGCCGGTTCTGATCGCATGGCCTGTCGGAGGTCTGTTTGCGGCTGGCGTAGCTTGGCTCATCGGTAAAACAGCCTTGGGCCTGCGGTCTGACTATCTTGCGATTGCCACGCTTGGTATTGGTGAGATCATCATCGCGGTTCTAAAGAACGAAGACTGGCTTAGCCGCGGCGTTAAAAACGTCAACGGTCTTCCACGTCCTGTGCCCTACGAAGTTGATTTGCAGCAGTCCGAAGGCTTTGTCAGCTGGATGGAACGCATTGGTGCGGATCCGGTCACCGGTTCGACCATCTTTGTGAAACTGCTTTATGCGGTGCTTTTCATCGCGGTGATCGTGCTGATCGTGACCCTGATGCAACTGGCGTTGAACTCGCCATGGGGCCGCATGATGCGCGCCATCCGTGACAACGAGACAGCGTCTGAGGCCATGGGCAAAGACGTGACAGCGCGCCATTTGCAAATCTTTGTTCTGGGGGCTGCAATCTGTGGCATCGCCGGTGCAATGATGACAACGCTTGATGGTCAGCTGACACCAGCGTCCTACCAACCGCTGCGCTTCACCTTCCTTGTATGGGTGATGGTGATTGTGGGCGGCTCTGGTAACAACTGGGGCGCTGTTCTGGGCGGTATGTTCATTTGGTTCCTATGGGTCGAGGTCGAACCGATCTCTATCTTCCTTGTGAACACATTGACCTCTGGCATGGACGCGACATCGCCGATCCGCGAAGGCCTGCTGGATCGGGTCGCATATCTGCGTCCGTTCACGATGGGTCTGATCCTGCTGTTGGTCTTGCGGTTTAGCCCGCATGGCTTGCTGCCAGAAAAATAAGCGACCGATTGATATCAAAAGAAAGAGCGCCTCTTGGGGCGCTCTTTTCGTATTAGCAATCTGATAAACGGTCAGTACTTAGATCAGTCCGGACGCAAAGCCTTTTCAAAAAGCGTGTTCAGATAGGCTTTACCATTCTCCAGAACCTGTTCACGGGGGCCAAGCAAGACCGCAAGCTGCGCATCAAAGTCCGCATAGTGCTGTGTTGTCGACCAAATCGATGTCAGCAGTTGGTGTGCATCAATAGGGGCCAAGCGCCCTGAATCCGACCAGCCCTGAATAACGGCGGCCTTTTCATCAAATAGGGGTTTGATGTCGGTTGCGATGTGATCCATCACGCGCGATCCGCCTTGGATGATCTCGGTGGCAAACAAGCGGCTTTCACGTGGGAAAAGCCGCGTCATTTCCATCTTGCGGTCGATATAGGCCAAGATTTCGCCAATAGGATCACCTGTTTCATCCAATGCGGTTAGCGGGTCCAACCAGCTGGCAAGCATTTGGTTCAGCAAGGTGACATAGATGTCTTCCTTGCCGTTGAAATAATACAGAATGTTTGGCTTGGATAAGCCTGAAGCATCCGCAATTTGATCCAATGTCGCGCCACGAAAACCATGCTGCGAGAACACGTCTAGCGCAGCATTCATGATCAATTCGCGATTTCGCTGCTGAATACGACTGAGTTTTTTAGGCTCAGTATTTTCGTCTGCCATCAATAAGTGCCCCCCGGTGACAACTCAGGTTAATCTTGCGCGGGCGGCAGGTCTAGCGCCTCAGTCGGAAAATTTCACTCAATGGTCAGATTTTCCCGGAAAATTTCGTATTAACCTTGTCAATTTCAAGCTCATACCATGCCACGGCGGCTTTCGGGTCCTTATTGAAAAAAGGGGCAAAACTGCTGGGGGCTTGAGTTTCGCTGTCATGTTGCACCGACCAAACCATCAAGCCTAAGAAAGCAGGTAGCAGATCGCGTGCCTTACGCGTTGGTAGGTAGAAGACACGACTGCGTTTTTCTGGGTCCTTGTGGCGGGTCAGCATGCCCGTTTCTTCCAACTGAGCCAAACGCGTGGCAAGGATATTGGTCGAGATACCTTCTTCAGATGCAAGGAATTCTCCGTAGTAACGTTTGCCGTGCAAAAGCACATCGCGCAGCAGCACAAAGCTCCACTTGTCGCCAAAGACACCCGCCGCATAACGCACCGGGCAACCATTCCATTCAATTGCCGTCTTCTGAGCCATGGGCCTAATGTAGGTATTCTAAAAACACTTGCAAATCAAAAGCGACTCGCTGTATCGATAAATCACTTGCAAAATGAAAGTGAATTGGAAAGCCTATGTCCTTACCCTTTGTCTGGTTTGACAACCTCAACCCCGCGCGCGCCGAGACGGAACAGTTTTTAGAAAAGACCTTTGGATGGTCTCAGCAAAACATTGGTCCGATGACGTTTCAGACCGCAGAAGGGGAGATGCCCTTTGCGGCGATCTGCGATCAAATGGATGGTCTGACAGGTTGGGTGCCCTACGTCGAAGTGGATGATCTGCAGGCCGAAACGGATAAGGCACTGGCCAATGGTGCGACCCTGCTTGCCAAGGATTTGGTTGGTCCTGCCGGGACAGCCACATTCCTGCGCGATCCGGGTGGGGTTGCGCTTGCGATTTGGAAAAGAGGGGCCACGTCATGATGGTGCATGTGGTGTCTGTTGTGGCCTTTATGGTGGTCACATTTGCCGTTCAGGGGGGGTCGCATTTTGTCATCAACAAAGCGCATTTTGCTGAGATTGATATCATGCGGCCTCAGATCATAATGCCCCTTGGGTTCCTGACCATGGCAATTCAAGCCAGCATCATCAGTCTGGCTTTAAAACAATGGCAGGGCGCAGGTGTCACGCTGTCTCATGCCATGATCTTATCGTTGGCTTTTGGCTTATTTTTGGCGAGCTATATGGCCTTCACCGAAGCTGCAAAGTTCAATGTCCCGTCAGTCCCAGCTTGGATTGTCATCGAGCTTTCGACCTCTGTAGTGCAGTTTTTAATCTTTGGAGTTGTTTTGGGGCTAATTCACCGAGCGTTTGCGTAATGCCTTGTTCACAACACAAAAGGCACCGCTGGGGGACGGTGCCTTTGCGCAAGTCGAGGGAGACTTGATTTAGGGGAAGCGTTCGGGTCGCAGAGGAGGGACAGTCCTGGATCCGAACGCTTCGAATGGGCGCGACTAGGCGTGATGCCCCCGGCGCCATTGTAAAGTCAGTATTAGGTTGGGGGACCCAATTGGGAGAGTTAAGAGACCGAAGCGTCAGTATCGCGGCGGTTGCGCTGCGAGAGTGCCAGAAGGGTCAGGACAGGGAGTGCAATCGCGCAGAATGTGTAGGTCTGCAATGCGGCTATGCCGCCAAAGCCTAGAACCATCTGCATCACCGCACCGGTGATACCTAGCAAGCTGCCGAAAAGAAACGTCACAATTGCCATGTTCCACTCCATCTTCTGGAAGGTTATCGCCGCTTTCTGCTGGCCAAGGTCTCTGTGGACTATGATCTGACTATCGGAATCAAATGGGGCGCGAATGTGGCGCAGTCTGGGCCACTTGATGAAAGTGGCAAAATTTTGCGCCTATTGTGCGCGCCGCAAAAGGCAGAGGCTTGTGATGCCTGCGAAGGCAAAGGCAGAAGTCACATGCCAGCCGAAAAACCAAAGCGTGCCTGCAAATCGGTCCTCGGCAAAAGTCGCCGCAAATTGCGTTTGCCCGTATTTGGCAACAGCGAAGCCAACCAGGGCCGTAGCGATCAAAAGAATGGCGGCCACCATGTGCCCCTTGCTGATCCAATGAACGGCGACGCCCAGAGCCAAGCCGATGAGGGCGCCGGTCATCAGAACTTTCTGACCCCACCAGGGGTGGGCCCCGAACTGCGTAGGGATGTCAGCCAGCCAGGCAAGTAATGCGAGACCAAGGGTGGTGAGAACAGCAATGGCGTATTTCATGACTAGATCGCGGCCCAATCTGTAAAGCGGTAGGGTTTCGGTTTGCGTTCGGCATCAGGCGCCGGGGCGGGGTGTTTTTTCGGGTCTTGGTTAGGCATCTTGGTCTCCTCTCTGCCATCGACGTGGGGGTGTTGGCACGTCGGAACCAGAGATGTTTCAGATATTTGGCGCGCTCGTGAGCAGATGTGCTTGACTTAGGGCGCGGGGAAAGCCGGGCCGACTTTCCCGTGATCTGCCTTGTGGCGACGCAGTACTTGTTAGGAGAACATTCAACAGGAGATCTATATGTCTGTCGCACGCGTAACCGAAATTATCGCCTCTTCCCCGAAAAGCTTTGACGATGCATTGGATGTGGGCGTTGCCCGCGCCACCAAAACTCTGAAGAACGTCACAAGCGCTTGGGTCCAAGACCAAAAGGTTGTCATCGATGGCGGCAAAATCAGTGAATACCGTGTCACACTGAAAGTGACCTTTATTCTGGCCGACTAAACCAGCACCTGACTTGGGCGTGAAGTTTGTGCATCCCTTGGCTTGCGGGATATGACCTGCTAGCCAAACAATATGACGCCCAAGGATCCATTTCGAGCAATAGATGACGAAGCCCGCGCCATCATCGCGCGGCTTATGACAGCGAGCCATGCGGCCTTGGCTGTAAGTCGAGAGGATGGCACGCCTTCTGTGACACGCGTGGCCTTAGCCGTGGATAAGGACAATGTCCCTGTCGCTTTAATCTCTGATTTATCTTTACATACAAAGGCTTTACGCAACGCACGCTCCTGTGCGCTTTTGATCGGGGAGCCGGGCGAAAAAGGCGATCCGCTGACCCATCCACGGCTGACTTTGCATTGCGCGGCGGAGTTTGTAGAGCAGGGCAGCGAGGCGCATGTTGCGCTGCGCGCGCAGTATTTAGAGCAACGGCCCAAGGCGAAGCTCTACGTGGATTTCGCGGATTTCCACTTTGTGCGATTTAAGGTGAAAGACGGGTTGCTGAATGCGGGATTTGGCAAGGCCTATAGAATTCCGTAGAGCTGGGTCGCCATCTGGGTGGGTGAAGTGCGAACCGGCCCTACGGTGCTCCTTGCGGTTGGGTTAGGTGGTGAGCATCCGGTAGATCTCATCTTTCAGGGCCGCGCGTTTCTTGCGCAGCTCTACTTCAGCCAACTCCTCAACCGGTTCCACATTGGTTTCTGCGCGATGCACGGCGCGGTTCACGTCGTGGTAATCATCCGCCAGCCGCGCGAAATGCGGGTTGGCTTGTTTGAGCTCTGAGAGTTTTAGAGCGTGTTCTGGAAATTCTGCCGCCAGTTCATGTGGGGTGTGACCCATGAGAGTTCTCCATTCAGTGAAGTCTGATTGCAGCGTAGCGGGGTTGTGGTGCGCGCGATTTGATGGGGATCAAATTGGTGCGGAAATATCGTAGGCCGGGCTTCAGCCCGGCATGTACAACATTTCATTAACCACGCCGAGTCATGTTGGTCGCATGTCAGATTATATCCGCCCAAAAATCCCTGGAGCGACTGTGTTCTGCACCGTTGTTTTAGCCCTCCGTGGCTCGTCATTGCTTGTAGATCACATTGATCTTTTAAGAGAATCTGTCTTTGAGATGAGGTCAGTTCGCCTGTTTCAAATCGATGCGTGGGTGGTTTTGCCGGATCACATGCATTTCGTTTGGACCTTGCCGGAAGGGGATTGTGATTTAGGCGTGCGGATTGGCGCGATGAAAGCGCGGTTTACAATGAAGCTCCGTAGGGCGGGCTTCAGCCCGCCAACCACGTTCCCCGTTGTCCGAAATGGCAGATTTGCCGGGCTGAAGCCCGGCCTACGCGAAACGAAACGGGAAAGCGCCGTCTGGCAACGCCGGTTTTGGGAACACCACATCCGCAACGAAGACGAGTTCCGCGCATATGTGGAGTATTGCCATATCAATCCGGTGAAACATGGGTTTGTGGAACGCCCCGAAGATTGGCCATATTCTACGGTGCATTTACGCGGGGTGTAGGGGGGGGTACCCCACCGATGCGAGAGGGTTGCGGCGGCGGATGGTGGGTTGGAAACCCACCCTACGATTCACCAGATTTTTCTTTTCGCAGACGGCCGCCAGCCTCAATCATTTCAATCGCGTCTTGTCCGATTTGCGCAATACTTTCAAAGAATCCGGTGTATTTGAATTCGTAGCCATGAAGAATGGCAATTTTGTTGATTGGATCAACAAGGCGTAGGATTTTTTGGTGTGGCGCGGATACTTTATCGACAGATCCAATAAAACCATCGATGAGTTCTCCGTATGTTTCGCTTGCACAGAATTTGTCCAAGCGTTCGTCCAAATGGACAATGCTGTGCCTCAGTTTTCGGTCTTTTATTCTAGCAACCGATAGCGGATCAAATGACTGACGAAGTGTCTGTCCTCTCACCTGAAGTTTTTCATTCCTCGGGTTTGGCCAAAAAAACGAAGAAACACTAGCAGCTTGCGTTACTGCTGAGAAAAATTCGTAACATGCCGCGTCGGCGGTATGTGTCTCCAAATTCCCGGCTAGAAAATCATTGTAGTGCCGGATACTTTTGGAAGCCGCATTTCTGATAGCATTCAGATAAAATATCTCGTGGTACGGTAAAATTCCCGCAAACTCTTTGTCAATTCGTTCTCTAATAGACTGCATTGAACTTCCTAATAAAAAAGGCGACCCCAATCAGGACCGCCCCAAAATCTTACCGCGTAAACTTCTTATGCTCCAAGCGCTTCGGCAAAAACCGTTGTTGCGCCTTCGCAACGGGGTGCGCCCGCGTTTCAGATTTACCGAAACGCTTCCGTGCACTCCTTGAACTCAAACGGCAATCCCAAGCAACCCACCCTTAGCGGGTGAATTTCTTATGCTTCAAGCGTTTAGGCTCCAGCGCATCCGCGCCAAGCCTACGCTTCTTATCTTCTTCGTAGTCTTCAAAGTTGCCTTCAAACCACTCCACATGTGCTTCGCCTTCGAAGGCCAGCATGTGTGTACAAATCCGGTCGAGGAAGAAACGGTCGTGAGAGATCACAACCGCGCAGCCGGCGAAATCGACAAGCGCGTCTTCCAGCGCCCGCAGGGTTTCCACGTCGAGGTCGTTGGTCGGTTCGTCGAGCAGCAATACGTTGCCGCCTTCTTTCAAGAGACGCGCCATGTGCACGCGATTGCGTTCACCACCGGACAGCAGGTTCAGCGGTTTTTGCTGATCGCCGCCTTTGAAGTTAAACGACGAACAATAGGCGCGGGAGTTGACCTGCGCGTCGCCCAGCTCGATGATTTCGGACCCGCCGGAAATCGCTTCCCAAACGGTGTCTTTGTCGTTCAGATCATCGCGGGACTGGTCAACGTAAGACAGTTTCACAGTGTCGCCATAGGTGACGGAACCAGCGTCCGGCTGTTCCTGACCGGTCAGCATTTTGAACAGTGTGGATTTACCGGCGCCGTTGGGGCCGATCACGCCGACAATACCGCCCGGTGGCAGAGAGAACTCCAGCCCTTCGATCAGCTGCTTGTCGCCATAGTGTTTGGACAGACCTTCGACCTCGATCACCTTGCTGCCCAGACGCGGACCATTCGGGATAACGATCTGTGCACGACCGACCTTTTCGCGTTCGGACTGACCGGCCATCTCATTATAGGCCGCGATACGCGCTTTGGATTTCGCCTGACGGGCTTTCTGGCCCTGCTGCATCCATTCAAGTTCGCGTTCCAGCGTTTTCTGCTTGGATTTGTCTTCGCGCGCTTCCTGCGCCAGACGTTTGGCTTTCTGTTCCAGCCACGCGGAATAGTTGCCCTCGTAAGGGATGCCTTTGCCGCGGTCGAGTTCCAGAATCCAGCTGGTGATATCGTCGAGGAAATAGCGGTCGTGGGTCACACAAAGGATGGTGCCCTTGTAGTCGATCAGGTGCTGTTGCAGCCAAGCGATGGTTTCCGCGTCCAAGTGGTTGGTCGGTTCATCGAGCAGCAGCATGTCTGGGGCTTCCAGTAGCAGCTTGCAGAGCGCAACACGACGGGCCTCACCACCGGAAAGGTCAGAGATTTTCGCGTCATCCGGTGGGCAGCGCAGGGCTTCCATAGAGACATCCACCTGACTGTCCAGATCCCAGAGGTTCTGCGCATCGATATCGTCTTGCAGCTTGGCCATCTCTTCGGCGGTCTCGTCCGAGTAGTTCATCGCCAGCTCGTTATAGCGATCAAGAATGACCTTTTTATCAGCCACGCCCAGCATGACGTTTTCACGTACGGTCAGGGTTTCGTCGAGCTTTGGTTCTTGCGGCAGGTAGCCAACTTTGGCGCCTTCTGCGGCCCAGGCCTCACCGGTGAAATCCTTATCAAGGCCGGCCATGATTTTCATCAGCGTGGATTTACCCGCGCCGTTGACACCGACCACACCGATTTTCACGCCGGGCAGGAAGGAGAGGTGGATGTTCTCAAAACATTTCTTGCCGCCGGGGTAGGTCTTGGAGACCCCCTGCATGTGATAGACGTACTGATAAGCTGCCATGTCGGGCTCCGGAAATTAGGGGATTCTGATGCGCGCGTGCGCGTTGGAGCGTGTGATAGCGGATGGGGTGGGGGATGGCAAATGGGGAGGGCTTTGAGCGTTCAATTACAGTAGCTTTTTTGAGCCGATCATGCCGATTTCGATGCAAGAGTAGTCATCAGCTGGTTTGAAATATATTCGAACACATTTATCGGGTGATGTCCCATCCGTTACTTTAGTGTGAAGGTCGAATTCTTTTGAAACCCCTTCAATCAAAAAGGTATGCAATCCGGCGTTTGCTCTGGTTTGACTTTCGCCGCTACAGCTACATCCCTTTTCTTCGAGCCATTGCACAATATCTTTCCCAATCCGACCTTTGTTTCCTTTCAAAGTCCGTGCGAGATCGTACAATGCGACTAAGTGAGATCGGATTTTGTGAGTTAGAGTCGGAACTTCTGTAATCGACGAAAGTTGATCGTCTAACTGGTCGGGAAACTTGAGGTGATCACCAGATATTTTTCGCACATCTTCAATTGCTTCTTTTAAATTTGTGTATTCATCCTCTGGCTCTTCAATGGCATCCGAACTCCGAGAGCTGGTTAGCAAGTGCTCCAATTGAGCCGACAGATTTTCGTTGTCGGTTCTTAAGCTTTCGTTCTCTTCTCGAAGCTCGTCATTTTCGGAAGCGTAAATTTCAGCAAGCTTCGAGTCGTCTCTGAGCTCTTCGGTAGCCTTTTTTACAGCTTCGAAGGCATGTTCCCTGTATGCTCTTTGAAAGGATAAAATGGGTTTTGCGCGCGGAACCAAGCTTGAAATGTCTATAACTGGCCTAGCGATAATTTTCCCAAGCTTCCAGTCTGAGTTTTCTTGGCTTAGGTCCAGGTTACGGAAGTTGGCTGACGTCCATAGTTTGTGCCGAAATGGTGAATCGGTCTTATCAAGATTAGGCCAGTACAAACGTATGGCTGCCCCATATACAGACCACTCGTTTCCAAGCCGTTCGGATAGGCTCCAACTTGCATCCTCTGAAATCGAGCAAACGTGCGCTAGTCCTGTGGCCGAAAATTTCAACCTGTTGGACAAACCGGTGACCAATTCCCTGCCATCCGACTGAGAAACAACATAAACCGGGAGTCTTCTACGACCGTCTTCTATGAGCCGTGCGAGAAGTTCTACGTCGTCATCTGTGTCGACGGTAAAGACCTTGGGAAACAATTTGTCTGCGTTCTGACGATAATGCCATCCGCCAGTTTCATTTAAAAGAGACTTATAGAATGCCGGTGCTTGGACGTTTATGTATGGCCGAGCAAGGATACCATTTGGGTTTCCGGCTCCGATATCAATTTCGATGTGGATACCGTCAGTGTCTTCCAAGACAAAAGTATTCGTTCCAATCTGATATTCACGATGGCGCTGGAGAGTGTTCACTCTAAGAAGTTTACTGTCTTTGAGTTCTTCAGTTTTTCTGGTGACTCTCGCCGGCTCACCTGTCTTTGCGATTTTGTAGCTGCCTTCGACCTTGCAAAAAGTTGTTGCAATCCAGCTGTTTACTCTATCTTCAACAAATTCAAAATTTAAGTTACTTCCATTGGGTTGGAATGCTTGGAATCTTGCAGCGGTTCTCATCTTAAGCCATCCATGAATCTTTTGAATTTGAAATTGGATCCAGTCTAAGTTGTTGTTGATTTTATTGAAACCCTTTTTGGTTGTGCGGAATGGCCGCAATTACAGATCGTTGTGTAATCGCTTCGCGCCCACCCAGGGTCAGGCGCCGCCCTTTGTGGGGATGTCAGACCAACAACATGCGTAGGCCGGGCTTTAGCTCGGCTTTGTAACGTTGGCCGGATGGGTGCCGGGCTGAAGCCCGGCCTACGTTGATATGTGGGATGGTGGGGTGGAACCCCACCCTACGGAGGATGAACGCGCCGTTTCGAAAATACGTAGGGTGGGGTTTTACCCCACCGGCACCGGTTTTTCGAAAAACAAATCCGGGTAGGGATCATCATTGAACCGCTCAATCTGCGTCCAGCCGGTTTTGCGGTAAAGCTGTTCCGCCTCGGGCAGGGCGGAGTTTGTATCTAGTCGCAGTGTGGTGATGCCTAGCTCGCGCGCAGCGACCTCGCATTCTGTCAGCAACCTTTGCGCCAGCCCCATCCCGCGGGCGGCGGGGCTGACCCAAAGCCGTTTGATCTCTGCCACTTCCGTTCCAACACCCTTCAACCCGCAGCAGCCCAGCGGTACACCATCGGACATGGCCACATAGAACGCTCCCAAAGGCGTCATCATATTTGTGGCTTCCGGGTCGCGGGAGAGAGAGACATCAAACCCTCGTTCAAACCGCGCTTCGAGTTCTGCGTAGTAGCTTTCCAGACAGGTGATGCTCTGGGCCGCGCGTGGATCCATGAGGGTGACCTTTACATGGTCGCGCGTGAAGGCGGAAGCGATCAGGTCCATGGCGCTCAGCAGCTGTTCGGCCTGCGGGCGGCCCGCCAGCAGCGCAGAGGCGTGGTCATCAGAGAGCGCATCATAGGCGTTAAACTCGGTGCGGCCTTTGTCCGTCAGGTCGGCATGGCGTTTGCGGGCATCTTGGGTATCCGAGCGGAAAGTGATCAGCCCTTCGGCCTCTAAGCCTTTGAGCATCCGGCTGAGCACAGCTTTATCCAGCCCCAATTGAGTGCGGATCATACCAATGTCGCTGCCGAAATGGCCAATCGCATGGATGACACGGGCCACGCCCAAGGGGCGTCCACGGCCCAGAAAAGAGCTGTCCAAAACCCCGAGTTTTGCGGTCACCGCGCGGTTAAAGCGCCTAATGCGTTGAATATCCTGATCTTTCATGTTGTTGACATAAGTCAACTATACGCGCGCGGTCAAGCCGGTTTTGGGCTGGACAATCGCGTGGCGGCGGATTCTATTGCGCCTATGAGAAAGCGCGTGACACATTTAGAACCGGGCATGACCGTGGGTTTGCTTGGCGGGTCGTTTGATCCGCCGCATCAGGGCCATGTGCATATCACGCTGGAGGCGCTGAAGCGGTTCAATCTGGATCGGGTCTGGTGGCTCGTGAGCCCCGGTAATCCGTTGAAAGAACGTGGTCCCGCGGCGATTGCGCGGCGGATGCAGGCGGCGGAAGAGATCATGCAGCACCCGCGGGTGACGATCAGCGATTTTGAGGCACGAGCCGTGACGCGGTATACGGCAGAAACGGTTTTGCGCCTGAAGGCCAGCTATCCCGGAGTGCGCTTTGTGTGGCTGATGGGGGCGGATAATCTGGCGCAGTTTCATCATTGGAAAGACTGGCGATTGATTATGGATACGGTGCCTGTCGGCGTATTGGCGCGTCCGGGGGACCGGATTGCCGCGCGTACCGCGAAGGCTGCTGATGTGTACCGCGATTACCAGATCAAGGGGCGTCACAGTCAGATATTGGCAACGACGCCTGCACCTGCGTGGTGTTTTGCCAATGTCCCGATGAGCAGCCTCAGTTCGACCCAGATCAGGGCGGCGGGGAAATGGGACGTCCCCGGCAAGGAATAGATCTGCCTAACAGGTGTTGAATTTTCAGTGAAAATTCGCTGCATGCGCTTGCCTTCGCTGTGCGAAATCGTACAGTCGCGCCATGTCGAATTTGCCTTCAAGACGTTTTCTTTTGGCTGGCTTGGCCAGTGCTGTCGCCACGCCGTTGTGGGCGAACGCTCCGCTTACATCGTTAAGACCGAAACTGCGTCCGAAAAGTATCGTACAAGGCGCGATCGCGACACCTGAGGAATTGGTCGCCGAGGCCAAGTTGGGTGGATCCGTCAGCTTCACTGTTGCAGAGCTTGGCAGCGGGCGCATTCTGGAAACAACGGGATTTGGTGTGGCTCTGCCGCCGGCCAGTGTGTCAAAGGCTGTGACGGCTTTATATGCTTTGGACGAGCTGGGACCGGACCACCGGTTTGACACAAAGATCGTGGCCAGCGGACCGATTGAAGATGGCGTTCTGAAAGGTGATTTGGCGCTGGTCGGCGGTGGCGATCCGACATTGAACACGGATGGCATTGCGCGGTTGGTCAGCCAATTGGTCATACATGGATTGAAACGTGTCGAGGGGCGTTTGGTCGTCTACGGCGGCGCGCTGCCCTATGTCGAAGCCATTGATCCGGGACAGCCGAAACATGTGGGCTATGCAACGTCGGTTTCAGGGATCTGTTTGAACTTCAATCGCGTGTATTTTGATTGGAAAAAGGTCGATGGCCAGTACAAAACCGCGATGGAAGCGCGCAGTGAAAAGCATCGCCCAGCGGTGCGGGTTGCCAGGGTTGCGCTAAGCGAACGGAAGGCTCCGGTCTTTGACTATGTTAATGTGGATGGCACCGATCATTGGTCTGTCTCACGGCATGCTCTGAACAATGAAGGGGGCCGTTGGTTGCCGATGCGTCAGCCTGAAGTTTACGCAGGTGAGGTTTTGCGGGAGCTGGCCAAGGGGCAGGGGATTTCGATGCCCGCACCTGTGAAAACAGCCAGCCGCCCAACAGGGCAGGCGCTTGCCGCAGAGCAAAGCGCGCCATTGGTTGCGATCCTGAAGGATATGCTGCGCTATTCAACGAATATCACCGCGGAAATGGTTGGTCTTGCCGCGACCCGTGCACGGGGCACTTATGCTGCTTCGTTGCGGGCTTCTGGTCGCGAGATGGAGGTTTGGGCGCGGGCCACTCTGGGGATCAACACCGCAAAGTTCGTGGATCACTCGGGCCTTGGCGATCGATCGCGGATCCGGTCAGATGAACTGGCAAAAGCGCTGGCGATATTGGCAAAGAAAGCGCAGATTCACCCGATCCTTCGCAGTTTTGCAATGAAGGACGCCAAGGGGCGGCCGATCAAGAACCATCCGATTGCGGTGAATGCCAAAACCGGAACCCTGAATTTTGTAAGCGGTCTTGCAGGTTATATGACGGCCCCGTCTGGGCAGGAGCTCGCTTTCGCCATATTCTCGGCCGATACCGAGACCCGGGCGGGTCTGTCGCGCGCGCAGCGGGATCGGCCTAGGGGGGCAAAAAGCTGGAATAAGCGCGCCAAGATCCTTCAGCAAAAGCTGATCGAGCGCTGGGCGGCGCTTTATGTAAGCTAAGGCTTTGCAGAGGTTGTAGGTTTCGCAGGCCTTGGCATGGGGTGGGTGCTGACAAAGCTGCAAGCCCTCTGAAACCTCGACATTCTAAAATGCCACACAACTATGCGCCCGGTCGCGGCCTAAGCCTATTTTCCCTTTTCATAGTGAAAATCCCCTGCTAAACGCCGCCCGTTCGGGATGGTCCCGGATACCGGTCGCAGCCTACCCGGATTGCTAAAACAAGGATCAAAATATGAAGACTCTTGTCATCTGCTCAGGCGGATTAGATTCCGTGTCGCTGGCTTATAAAGTGGCAGCGGAATATGAATTGGTGGGGTTGATCTCGTTTGATTACGGGCAGCGTCACAAAAAAGAAGTGGGCTATGCGGCCCGCGCAGCGGAGCGCCTTGGTGTACCGCATGACTTGATTGATATGACGGCGATTGGCGCGTTTCTGTCTGGCTCGGCTTTGACGGATGACTTGGATGTGCCGGATGGGCATTACGCCGAAGACAATATGAAAGTGACTGTGGTCCCGAACCGCAATGCGATAATGTTGGCGGTGGCCTTTGGTGTGGCAGCGGCCAAGGATGCAGAGGCTGTGGCAACAGCTGTGCATGGAGGCGATCACTTTATCTATCCTGATTGCCGTCCGGGTTTCATCGAGGCTTTCCAGAAAATGCAGGATGCGGCTTTGGAAGGCTATGCGGAGGTCAAACTCTACACGCCTTTTGTGCATGTGCCGAAATCTGAAATCGTCGTGGAAGGTGCAAAGGTGAATACGCCCTTTGCCGACACGTGGTCTTGCTACAAAGGCGGCGAGAAACATTGCGGGCGCTGCGGAACCTGCGTGGAACGCCGCGAGGCTTTCCATCTTGCAGGTGTTGAAGATCCAACAGACTACGCCGATCCTGATTATTGGAAATCTGTGGTGGAGGCCTCCTGATGTACCGTATTGGCAAAGAATTCTACTTCTCGGCCAGCCACCAGCTGACCGATCTGCCTGAAGGCCACCCTTGCACGCAGTTGCATGGTCATAACTATATTGTGACGCTGGAGCTGGCCTCAGAGACGCTCGACAAAACCGGTTTCATTGTTGATTTCAAAGAGCTGAATGCGCTGAAAGATTGGATCGACGGCACTTTGGATCACAAGCATCTGAATGATGTGTTTGATCATCCAAATGTCACGACTGAATGGCTCTGCAAAGTGATCTATGACTGGTGCAAGGAACGTTGGCACCAGACCAGTGCAGTGAAAATCCAAGAGACGCCAAAAATCTGGGCGGAATATCGTCCGTAATGCTGCGTATCGCTGAAATATTTGGGCCGACCATTCAGGGCGAAGGCGCTGTCATTGGCGCGCCAACCGTCTTTGTGCGGGCAGGGGGCTGTGACTATCGCTGCGCGTGGTGTGACAGCCTGCATGCGGTCGACAATGAATACCGCCACACTTGGGCCAAGATGACCACCGAAGAGGTCTGGGCAAAGATCGAACGTCTTTCGGGAGGCGTACCTCTGACGGTCTCGCTGTCTGGCGGCAATCCGGCTATTCAGGATTTTGGCCCGCTGATCGCATTTGGCAAATCCAAGGGCTACGGTTTTGCTTTGGAAACGCAAGGGTCCGTGACGCGACAATGGTTCTCTGAACTCGCCCCGCTGATCCTGTCGCCCAAACCTCCTTCGTCTGGCGAGACTGTAGATTGGGAGAAGTTTGATGCCTGTGTGAAGGATGCGGGCAAGGCTGAGACCGTCTTGAAAATCGTTATCTTTGACGATGCGGACTATGCCTGGGCGAAAGAGGCCGCAGCGCGCTATCCCGACCTGCCAGTTTACATTCAACCGGGCAACCACACTCCGCCACCGCCAGATGCAGAAGATGCCGAAATCGACATGACGGGCATTATGGATCGCTTTGAGTGGCTCATAGATAAAACCTTGGCGGACCATTGGTTTGCCCCAAAAATCCTCCCGCAATTGCATGTCCTGATCTGGGGCAACAAACGCGGCGTTTGAAAAGGACACTGATATGGCTGAAGAAAGCATCTACGCGGGCCTGACCCAATTGGGCGGCAAAACTGATCTGCCAACCTCCCCCGAGGAAGCGGTGATGGAACGCGTGCCAAACCCGCAAAAAGGCACTGACTACGCCGTGCGGTTCACAGCGCCTGAGTTTACCTCATTGTGCCCACTGACCGCGGCCCCTGATTTTGCGCATATCGTGATTGACTATGTTCCGGGCGATTGGCTGGTGGAAAGTAAATCCCTGAAACTTTTCTTGGGCTCCTTCCGCAACCACGGCGCGTTCCACGAAGATTGTTCAGTCACCATCGGCAAACGCATCGAAGAGCTGCTAGCGCCCAAATGGCTGCGCGTTGGTGCCTATTGGTACCCGCGTGGCGGCATCCCGATTGATGTCTTCTACCAAACCGGTCCAGAACTTGAGCATGTCTGGATCCCGGACCAAGGCGTGCCGACGTATCGCGGTCGCGGCTAACAAAAAAGGCGTGGCCACAAAATGCCACGCCCTCTCATTCTTCTTGTGAAAATACTTTGGGGTGAATTGGCTAAAATCCAAGAGGGGCGAGGCCCCTCCAACCCCAACAATCAAAGCGTCATATGCCGCGCTCGCGCGCCACGCTCGATGGCCGCTGCATGCAAACGATCTATCGCTAGCTCATAGCGGATTTCTTCCAGAAGCCGCAGTTCCTGCTCCAGAATCTTTCCATCCGCAGCCGCCACATCACAAGCCAGCGCGTAGGACGTTTCAAAGAGCTCTTCGGGTAGATTGTCCCGCACAAGACCAAAGAGCGCTGCCAGCCCATCTTCTTGTTCAAAAAGATCAAAGACCGTCTGTGACACCACTGTCAGCCGGTCGATATCGTAATTTGCAAAGACCGGCAGATTGTTCACCGCTGACTGAATTTTGATCAGCTCCGCTGTGCGGATGTTTTCATCAGAGGCGGAGATTGCCACCATGACAGCCACAAGGCAGTCCTGCGGGGTCCATGGATGTGGGGCTTCTTGCGTCATAGTCTTGGCTTTCTGTTAAGCGCTTGTATTGATCTTACGATATGGCGCGGGGGCAATGCGGGCAAGCGTAATTCCTGATTGGATGACCCAACAATGATTGACCATGCTGCGTTTGCGAACTAACTAACGCCGGTCGCTCCTGCATGGGGTAGGGCGGCGATTTATTGGAGAAAACAATGTCTGATCTGCGCGATGCTGCGATGAGTTCAAAAGCCTGGCCCTTTGAAGAAGCGCGCCGGGTGCTCAAACGCTATCAAAAGCAGCCGCCAGAGAAGGGATATGTGTTGTTTGAGACAGGCTACGGTCCATCCGGCCTGCCGCATATCGGCACCTTTGGTGAAGTTGCGCGCACAACCATGATCCAGACCGCGTTTGAGGTCATTTCAGACATCCCGACCAAGCTGATTTGTTTTTCGGACGATTTGGACGGTATGCGCAAAGTGCCGGGCAACGTGCCCAATTCAGAAGCAATGCAGGAGCATCTGCAGAAGCCTCTGACCTCGGTGCCTGACCCGTTTGGTGAATATGAAAGCTTTGGCCACCACAACAACGCCATGCTGCGCCGGTTCTTGGATACCTTTGGGTTCAAGTATGAATTCTACTCGGCCAAAGAATTCTATGCCTCCGGTCAGTTCGACGAGGTGCTTAAGCGCGCCGTTGATAGATACGATGAGGTCATGGCGGTGATGCTCAAGTCTCTGCGCGAAGAGCGCGCAGCGAGCTATTCCATCTTCCTGCCGATCCACCCGGAAACCGGCCGTGTGCTTTACGTGCCGATGAAAAAGGTCTGTGCCGAGACTTACACCATCACCTTTGATGATGAAGACGGCAAAGAGTGGACCCTGCCTGTGACTGGCGGCAATGTGAAGCTGCAGTGGAAGCCTGACTTTGGTGCACGCTGGGCGGCGCTGGGTGTGGACTTTGAAATGTATGGTAAAGACCATTCCACCAACACGCCAATCTACGACAACATTTGCCGGATTCTGGGCCATCGCGCGCCGGAGCATTTCACTTATGAATTGTTCCTGGACTCCAATGGTCAGAAGATTTCAAAGACGTCTGGCAATGGTATCTCGATTGACGAGTGGCTGACCTATGCATCAACTGAAAGCCTTGCATACTTCATGTATCTGAAGCCTAAAACGGCGAAGCGGATGCATTTTGATGTGATCCCAAAAGCTATGGATGAGTATCATCAGCAGCTGAATGCGTATCACAAGCAAGACGTGAAGGGGCAGCTGAACAACCCAGTATGGCATATTCATGGTGGGGATGTTCCGCAGTCTGATATGGTTGTGCCGTTCTCGATGTTGTTGAACCTGGCAAGTGCGTCTTCTGCGGAAGACACAGAAACCATGTGGGGTTTCATCAATAAATACGCGCCAGGTGCGACGCCAGAAACCCATCCGGGCATGGATGCGGCGGCGGGTTTTGCTGTGCGCTATTTCCATGACTTCGTGAAGCCAACCAAGACCTTCCGCGCGCCGACGGATCAGGAGCGTGCAGCATTGCAAGCCTTGGCGACGGCGCTGTCCTCGGAAGAGGCGGCTTTGGCGGCCATTGCTGAGAAAAACAAAATTGTTGGCAATGACGATCCACTTCCAGAGGCTGATTTCACAAGCGATGAATTCCTGCAGTCCGTGGTATTTGCGATTGGTAAAATCCACGAATTTGATCCGCTGCGCGCTTGGTTCTCTGCGATCTATGAAGTGCTGTTGGGCGCCTCTCAAGGGCCTCGGTTTGGGGGCTTTATTGCGCTTTATGGCGTGCAAGAGACCATCGATTTGATTGAAAAGGCTTTGAACGGCGATTTCGTTTAAGCAGTTCAATTTGAATAAAGAGAGAAGGGCAGCGCTGGACGCTGCCCTTTTTGTTAGCAACAGGCCGTTTGGGTTTTACATGTTGCAGGGCCACATGTTGCGCCCGCGGCCAATGCGGGTTTGCAGACAGCGCCAGCTGGGACCAATGGAAGGCGGATTTCAAAATCGGTGACTACCGGTTCGCCAAGCGAAAAGATTTGGAGCCCTTCGTTACCCGGCGAAAACTCGACTTTCACGTCTGCCCAATCGAGATCGGGCAGTTCCTTGAGCGAATGTTTCAGAATGCCAGCAAGCTTTTGTACGCTCATATGGCGACCAATTTGTCCGTCCAAAAGCTGCAGAGCGACTTCGTGGAAATGGCTGATATTGCCGCCACAATCGATGCCGGAGACCTGAGCGGCTTTAATTTCGGTCAGATGATACCCCGCGCCAATGGCGGTTTTATCTGTGAAGTAGATCACCGGCAGATCCGCGGGCGCGGCCTCGAGCCGAGTAACAAGTGTGCTGAGTTTCATGGTCAGGTCTTTCATTTCAACGATTCTTGAAATATATTACATGAGAAGCATAACATTTCAAGAGTTGTTGAAATATGATCGAAGCAGAAGCGTTGAAAGCCCTTGGGGCCCTGTCGAATGAAAGTCGGTTACGGGTTGTGAAGTGCCTTGTCGAGGCTGGCAACACTGGGCTGAGTGCTGGCGATATTGCTGAAAAAATTGGCGCGGCTCCGTCTCGCGCGTCGTTTCATCTGACTGCGCTGACAGAGGCCGGATTGGTACACTCTGAGAGGGAATCTCGAAGTATCCGCTATTTTGTGCGCTTTGAAGCGATGGGTGGATTGGTGCAGTATCTGCTAGAAGACTGCTGTGCTGGCAACGCCAGAGTTCGGCAATGTTGTGGAGGATAGGGCCGGCTGATTTAATGGATCGTGCGGCCATTCAATGAGGAGGAAAGACTATGCGTTTGGTTTTTGCATCGATTTTGATTTGGTTCGCGACGTTGGCTATGGCGCAGCAAGACGGTATTCGCGCGACCATTGATGCCCAAATTACCGCCTTTGAACGAGGTGATTTTGGACAGGCGTTTGAGTATGCAAGCCCTTATATTCAAACGATGTTTGGGAGCTCTGATCAGTTTGAAACCATGGTGCGGTCTGGCTATCCTATGGTTCTTGCACCAGCGGATGTGCGTTATTTTGATTTGACCGAAGAACAGGGTGCTTATTGGCAGAAGGTTCTGTTTGAAGATCAAGCAGGTGCGACGCATCTATTGGAATATCAAATGATTCAAATCGCGGGTACTTGGCGCATCAATGGAGTGCGGTTTGTCCCATTAGGGCCGTCTGCATAGGCCCCTTTTGTGCTATGCGAGGGCAACGTACTCTGCTCTGAAGAGCGGTTAATCTAATTCATTTTACCTTTTCGCAAGCGATGTGAGGCTGCCGGCATGTGTCGGAGCTCACGAGGCTGGGCAACGAAAAGGGATGTCAGATGAACAAAGCGATCACGGATGGTGTGGTGTTGATGCCACCCGCTTTCAGTGCGGGTTTAGATGTTTGGTCAAGCGGTGACGGAACGCCGGGGTCAAACACATATGATGGTGCTGTGAATGCAGCCTTTGTTCCGGCAGATGCGGATTTCAGCGGTTGTCTGGAGTTGCAAAAAACCGAAGCCACGCAGCATTTGCGCTATATGGGTCAGACGCCTTTGCTGCCCGGTTGCTATCTGCAGATCAAAGCTCGCGTCAAAGCTATGAGTGGCGCATTACCCAATGTTCGAATTGCGGCCTGGGCGGGAGGCTCAAGTGGCCATGTTGAGGGGCTGCCAGAAATTGGACCAACCGTGGCAATGTCGGCTTATGGCGAAGTTGTAGAAGTCACAGCGATTATCGGGTCAGGGCAACGCGGCGGCGTTGATATGGCCTGGGGGACCGAACCGATCTATGCGCATGTTGGGCTAGACCTGTCCGGAGCGACCGGGGGTATCGTACGCATCGATGACATTGAAGTGGTGGATATCACTTCGGCCTTTCATCGGGATATGATGGCCATGGTGGATGTGCGTGATTTCGGCGCGAGGGGCGACGGGGTAACGGATGACACTGCAGCTTTTGAAGCTGCGAATGCGGCGGCCGATGGGCGCACAGTTCTTGTTCCTGCTGGGACGTATCTGCTGAGCGGTGGGATGACTTTTACTGAACGTGTGCGGTTTGAAGGCACGGTGACCATGCCGCGTGAAGTGATTTTCAGCCTGACCAAGAATTTTGATTTGCCAGCCTATATCGATGCCTTTGGCAATGAGCAGTTGGCATTTGAGAAAGCTTTTCAATCGCTGTTGAACAACTCGGATCATGAATCCCTAGATTGCGGTGGCCGCCGGATCACTATTACGTCGCCAATCGATATGCAGGCGATTGTGCCAAACCGCACAAGCTATGCTCAACGCCGCAATATTCTGAATGCGCAGTTTTATGTGTCCGGTGATACCGAATGGCTGTCTGATGAAGTCAGTTCGGTTGCAACCTATTCGACATCCAATTCGCGCTTCCTGACTGGCGTGACAAATGTGGCCAATGTGCAGGTTGGGTCTCTAGTGGAAGGCAACGGTGTTGGGCGTGAGGTCTATGTGAAGGCCAAAAACGATGCCACCCAGGAGGTCGAGCTGAGTGTGCCGCTATATGATGCCAGTGGAACCCAGACCTATACGTTCACGCGGTTCAAATACATCATGGATTTCTCGGGCTTTGATAAGCTGACGCGCTTTTCACTGTCGCATGTGGATTTGCTGTGCAACGGCAAAGCCAGCGGTATTTTGTTGCCACCCTCAGGTGTGATTTTCCATGTGCGCGACAGCTGGATCACTCGGCCACGAGATCGGGGGATTACCAGCCACGGGTTGGGGTGTCAGGGGATGTTGATTGACCGATGTCAGTTCCTGACCAACGAGGCGACAATGCGTTCTCAGGATCGCGCGTCAATTGTGCTGAACACCAACGCAAATGACGTCAAGCTGCGCAACAATCGCGCGACGCAGTTTCGGCATTTTGCGGTGCTAGGCGGGTCTAATAGCACCGTGATCGGCAACCATTTCTTTCAGGGTGACACCGAGACTGCCGGCATACGGACGGCCGGGATTGTGATCACCAGTGGTTTCTGTTCCACAACGATATCAGGCAATTACGTCGATAATTGTTCCATCGAGTGGACCAACGAACATGACGCAAACCCTGATTTCACCTCTGGATTTTCCTTTGCGGCACTGAGCGTGGATGAAAACCTGTTCCTTAGCGGAAATGTGGCACCTTGGTTCTCGTATTTGGTGATCAAACCCTATGGCACGGATCACTTCATTGGCGGCCTTAGCGTGAGTGGGAATAAATTCCGCAGTCTGGACGGCAATATTGATCGCGTGGATCGAGTGGACGAAACTTTTGCCTCGCTTAATATGGCCAAAGGCAAGAACATCCGGGTGGAAGGTAACACCTATCATCAGATTGATACGCCGATCTACAACCCGTTAGTGGTGTCCCACGATCAGAATTCTGCCGCGAGTGCATGGACGGTGAACACCGATGGTCAACTGCCGTTTGGCGGACAGGCGCGTACAGTGGAGTCGGTGGTCACCACGGGGCGACTACGTACCAGCAACAATCAGACCCGCTGGACTGTGCCTTATGTTGACTTGCAACAAGGGACAAACGGCGATCAACTGCGATTGAATTGGGAAGAACCCTTACACGGTGAGGTGACAATGCGGGTGTCTATGACCTGAGTACGAATTGGCCTTGCGTGACCTTAACGCCAGAAGGCGAGCCATTCGACAAAGAGCGCGAATTTACGGGCCAAAAAGAGGCCTGCTGCGCCATCAAGCCAGATCATATCGGCCCCAACCGCAAGCACCACAACAACACCGAGACCCACTGCAATGGAATTGGTCATAGGGTGCGCCTTTCTTATCTGCCGGTTGGTTGTCTTTGGTCTGGCTCTGGTATGCCCGAGAGGGGGGTGGCGCGCAACTTTCAATGACAGGACTTGGTGGTGTGATCTGCCAGATGAAACGTAAAACGCCCGGCGTTGATAAGCCGGGCGTTTGTATTTGGTGCGTGATTTGGCCTCGCGGGGCCAAAAGCTGGCTTAGATCAGTTGACCCATTTTAGCAGCCACATCCGCCATACGTGAAGAGAAACCCCATTCGTTGTCATACCATGCCAAAACGCGCACGGTGCGGCCGCCGACCACTTTGGTTTGGTCAGGGGCAAAGATTGAGCTTTCGGTAGTGTGGTTGAAGTCGATCGATACCTTGGCTTCCGGATCGTAGCCTAGAACGCCTTTCATAGAGGTTTCAGCCGCTTCTTTCACGATGGCATTCACATCGTCAACGGTGACGTCTTTGGACGCGACAAAAGTCAGGTCAACCGCCGACACGTTTGGTGTCGGAACGCGCATCGATGTGCCGTCCAGTTTACCTTTGAGTTCTGGCAGGACCTCGCCCAGTGCTTTTGCAGCACCAGTGGACGTTGGGATCATCGCCATGGCGGCAGAGCGCGCGCGATAAAGGTCTTTGTGACGGCGGTCCAGCGTTGGCTGATCGCCTGTGTAGCTGTGAATCGTGGTCATCAGGCCATTTTCGATGCCGATAGATTCATGCAGCACTTTGGCCAGAGGCGCCAAACAGTTGGTGGTGCAGGACCCGTTCGAGATCATGTTGTCGTTGGCTGTGAGCAGATTGTCGTTCACACCAAAGACGATGGTCTTTTGAACGTTTTTGGCAGGCGCTGAAATCAGAACTTTCTTTGCACCACGCTCTAGGTGCTTGGCCGCTTTTTCACCGTCGTTGAAATTGCCGGTGCATTCCAGAACCACGTCAACGCCAGTCCAGTCCAGCTCGTCCATGTCATAGGTCGAGAACATGCGCATCGGGCCTTGGCCCACATCCATGGTGCCGTTTTGGACTTCCACGTTGTTTGCGAAACGACCATGCACAGAGTCATAGCGGATCAAGTGCGCCGCTGTTTCAAGCGGGCCCGTGGCATTTACTTTTACAACGCGTACATCTTCGCGTGCGGCTTCTGCGATATGCATCAGCGTGCAGCGTCCGATCCGGCCAAAGCCATTGATGCCAACAGTGACGGTCATCTGAGTGTCCTCGCTCGATCCTGAAGTTGAGGTTGGTATAGACCTCTCTCGTAACAAGAAAAAGTAAAAACACCTTTTTTGTCAGTGTGTTAGCGTTAACGGTCGACGATGTGTGACCGTTGGCGATAACGGTTGCGGCACCGTTGGCGGTAACATTTGTGATGCGTGTTTAAGAGAGCGTTGCAAAGGCGTCCAATGCGCGTTGCCTTGATTCTTTTAGGTCCACAACTGGCTCGGGATAGCCGCCCAAGATTTGGGCGCGAATTTCAGCAGGTGCGAGCCACGGAGTAATGGCGTGTTTGGGCGGTAGCTCCCCCAGTTCCGGAACGTATGTTTTGATGTAATGCGCGTCAGGATCAAATTTTTGCGCCTGAGTGACCGGATTGAAAATGCGGAAGTAAGGCGCGGCGTCTGCGCCTGAGCCGGCGACCCATTGCCAACTGGCGGCATTGTTTGCGGGATCAGCATCGAAAAGCGTGTCGTTGAACCATGCCAACCCGTGCCGCCAATGGATGCGCAGGTTTTTAACCAGAAACGAGGCAACAATCATTCGCACGCGGTTGTGCATGTACCCGGTCTGCCAGAGTTCTCGCATCCCAGCATCGACAATGGGTATGCCCGTCTGCCCCTGCTGCCAGCGCTGCAGTGTCTCTGGGCCTGACACCCAAGGGAAACCATCAAATTTCCGGTTAAGGTTTTGATGATCCAGATCAGGGTTGCGAAACAGTAGGTGATGCGAAAATTCACGCCATGCCAGTTCAGATTTGAAATGCGAAAGATCGGTGGATGCGGGCAGGGCAGAGATAGCTTGCCAGATTTGATTAGGGGAGAGTTCACCAAAATGCAGATGTGGTGATAGGCGCGAGGTGGCATTGTGTCTGGGGATATCGCGGGCTGATTTATAGCCATCCAGTTGGTGGTCAATGAAGGAGGTCAATCGCTCCCCTGCACCGATCTCGCCGGGGGACCATGATTGGATGACTGATGTATCCCATCGCCGGATCGGCAATAGGTTTTGCAACACAGGTTCAATCGGAGATGCAGGCGCGATCAGGTCGAGTTGGGGCGCTGAGATTGTCGTGCGCGGAGGTGGGGCCGCCTGGCAGCCGCGTTTGAAAAACGGTGTGAAGACTTTGTAAGGCGTGCCATCGGGTTTGCTGACTTGCCAGGGCTCCCACAGAAGGCTGCCGTTGGTGCTGTGGACCGTGATGTTGTTGGCTTTGAGCATAGACATGGCAGTTTGATCTGTGGCTACCCCCTGTGGGTCATAACGCCGTGTCCAGGATACAGCTGAGACATCATGCACCTGAATGAGGTTCAAAAGAACATCTTCAGCCGCACCTTCAATGATGTGCAATTGACCATTCAGTGAGGCGTTGAGCGATGTCAGGCTGTGGAACAGCCAAAGCTGACTGGCTGCCCCCATGCGCGCGAGCTCTTTTGGGTCAAGGATATAGAGCGCAAGGGTTTGCGGCTGACCTCCAGCGCAGAGCGCAGGATTGTCAGCAAGCCGCAGATCTTTTCGGAACCAGTGGATTTTAACAGACACGCCAACACCTTTTGCTTTCTGTTGGAAAGCTAGCGCTATAGCGCGGTCTGTCTAGGGGCCGAGAGTGATTTTTTGTGTGATTTGGCTATTGCGCAGCCACCAAAGGTCTTGGTTGGCGGAGGGTTTTCCAAAGCCAAAACAGCATCAAAAGAATGATCGTCAATTCCGGCAAAGAAAGCAGGCCAGAACGCTGCACCGCTTCGGGGAATACAGAAGCCCCCGGACCGGTGAATGCCGAACCCGCGGCGATGAAAAAGCCAATACACATGCGCACAAGATGTTGGGCGATCCGAAGCTTATCTGAAATCTCTTCCCCAAATATCATTCGGATATCGCCCGCAAGTGCGATTGCGGCCATGGCGAATAAGAAAAAGTAGTCTTCCGCTGCGAAGCCAAACAGGCGCGTATCTGGCAAAGAGGTTGCGTACCAGCCCGCCGCAAACAGTCCTACCGAATTCAATAGGTTTACGACAGCGATCGCGGTGAACCCCTGTTTCGCCGATCTCATACGAATGCGTATAGATAGCACGCCGCTGCTCACCAAGGTCGCGCCAAGAATGCCGGCATGACAGGTGATCCAAAACGTTTCGTATTTCAGCGCACCAAGCAGAGCACCGAGGAGCGATGATAACCCCATGCAGATCGCAAAAACGCGGCCGGCACTGACATGAGTTTTACGGCCCTTGCGTGCGCCAAGTGCGATGGCACCGACCACAACGGCCAATGTACCAAGGGTGACATGTGAAAGTAAGAATACGCTATCTGAGGTTGGCATGAGCTGTCCTGTCTAGTCGGGAATTTGGCTCAGATATGCGCTTTTCAAATGTCCTGTCGTCCGCGCATGACGGCGAGGACAAATATATTCTGCTCGCCCGACACTTTGCTTGCGTTGAAAAAGTCGTTCAAACCTGCGTAACAAAGGATATGGAAACCGCCGCCATATTGACCCTCGCCGGGCTTTGTCTTGGGATTGCCTTGACGGGGCTCATAGCCGTGATGGTCAGGCAAGGGAAAACGCGCGAAGGGTACAGCCTTGCGGTGATCTATATCGCCTTCCTGGGAATGGTTGCGCTTCCGCTTTTCAAGCAGTTCGCCGAAGCTGCTTTGATCAATTACATGCCGATGCTGTTGATCCTGCTGCTGGCCCTACCACCTGCGTTTTACCATTTCATCTTAGCTAAGACATCGCAGGAAGGGCAGGTTTCAACAAACCCGGTTTCATGGCGCGATCTGGCTCTGCCAGCGATCGGTAGCCTGGTGTGCATAGGCTATTGGATCTTACCTGCAGCAGCCAAAGAAACCATGTTCATAGCCGGTGATTTACCATCAGGGATCTTGCCCGCAGGTCTTGCTTTAGCCACCTTCACGTTGATCCTCATCTGGCTGATCGCATCTTTTGCGTATCTCATCGCTGCGCTGCGCCATCTCACGGAATACCGCGCTGATGTCCGGCAGTTTTATTCAGATGTCGAAAGCCGAGATTTTCGCTGGATCGATGCGATGATGGTTTGGTTGGTTCTAATCTGGGCCGTGGGCGCGGGGTCACTGGCGGATGACAATCTAGCATCCTGCAGCTTGTTCATTCAGGAGCTGTTCTTGGGGCTGATTGCTGTTGGTTTGTTGGGGCTAAACCTCTTTGCCCCGATGGTGCCACAAGATTTGAACAAAGGCGCTGAAGAGGATGAAACGGACCAAAAATATGCGCGCTCTGCATTGACCGAGGATCACGCGGCAAAACTGGCCACTCGGCTAGAGGCAGCCATGCGCGATGATGCCCTTTATCTTGATCCAAGCCTATCCTTGCAGAAGCTGTCGCGACACATCGGGGCGCTGCCCAATCAAGTGTCACAAACGCTGAACCAAGAGATCGGCGTTTCCTTCTTTGATTATGTGGCGCGCTGGCGGGTTGAGGCGTCAAAGCCGTTGATCGCTGCAGGGGATACTTCTGTGCTGACAGTGGCGCTCGAAGTTGGCTTCAACTCGCGTTCAACCTTTTACAAAGCTTTTAAGCGTGAAACTGAGATGACGCCGAAGGCCTATCGTTTGGCCCATCAGACCGCGAGTTAGCTATTGGCATTTGGGGCTAGCTGGATCACGTGCCAGACAGATCTTTTAGAATAGGGCAGTCTGGTCGTGTGTCACCCGCACAGGCGGTGACCAGTGTACTGAGCGTGTCGTGCATATCCTGCAGTTCTGCCATTTTCACTTCGATATCTTTGATATGCGCAACCGCAAGCTTGCGCACTTCGGCGCTTTCGCGGTCGGTGCGATCATAAAGCGATAGCAGTTTGCGGCATTCCTTGAGGTTGAATCCAAGCGCGCGGGCGCGGGCCAGAAAGCGCAACCGGTGCAGGTCGGTGTCTGAGAACTGTCGGTAACCATTTGCACTGCGCGTAGGGGCCACCAGACCGAGTTCTTCGTAGTAACGGATGGTCTTGTCAGGCAAACCACTGGCTTTTGCGATGTCACCGATGTTCATGGTGTTTCCTTTATATTCCGTCTGATGGCGCTTGAAAGCGCCGCAACCGTAGCGCGTTCATGACTACAAAGAGAGAACTGGCCGCCATCGCCGCAGCGCCCAGCATGGGCGAAAGTTGCCAGCCAAACCAAGGGTAAAACACGCCTGCAGCGACGGGAATGAGCAAGCTATTATACCCAAACGCCCAAAAGAGGTTTTGTTTGATGTTGCGAATGGTCGCGTCCGACAGCGCAAGCGCATCGGTGAGCCGGGTCAGATCCGGGGTCATCAGAACCACATCTGCGGTTTCAATGGCTAGATCGGTGCCCTCGCCAATGGCAATACCAACATCCGCCTCGGCAAGGGCTGGGGCGTCATTGATCCCGTCGCCGATAAAAGCAATCGACCCATGTTGGGTTTTCAGAGCGCGCAAACGGCTGGATTTTTCCAGAGGCGTGACCTCGGCATTGTATGTGTCGATGTTCAAACGTTCGGCCAAGTGGCTGACAGCCGGGGTACGATCCCCTGAAATCAGCGCTGTCTGGCGTCCATCAGCATGAAGCGCTGCGATCATCGGGGCTGCGGTTGGCCGCAATTGATCCTGCAACGCAAAAAGCGCCGCGATTTGATGGTTGAACGCAAGACAGACCAAGGTCTGCCCTTTGGCTTCTGCCGATTGAACAAAAGATGCGTGAGGGGATAGATCCAACCCAAGATCAGCCGCGAACTTCAGAGAACCAAGTTGAGCTATATGTCCGTCCACCTCTGCGCTTAATCCGTTGCCGATATGGACCTTTAAATTGCGAACGTTGGGGGTAGGATCGTCTTGGTGTGCGGCTAAAAAGGCTTGCGCCAAAGGGTGCTCTGATTGGCTTTCTAATGCAGCGGCAATCGCTATTGCCTTGCTTGAGGTCATATCTGCAATGCAATAGGTCTCTGCAATGACGGGCGTGCCCATTGTCAGTGTGCCGGTTTTGTCAAAGCCAAAGACCTTGGTGTTGGCCAATCGTTCCAAAGCTGCTCCATTGGTGAATAAGACTCCCAATTGAGAGGCGCGGGTGCTGGCCACCATGATCGACATTGGCGTCGCCAACCCCATGGCGCAAGGGCAGGCAATAATGAGCACCGAAACCGCTGCGATCATTGCGCGAGACAAATCCTGGTCCGGGCCTAGAAGGATCCAAGCCACGAAGGTCAGCACAGCAATCGCCATCACGCTTGGGACAAATATGCGGACCACTTGGTCGACAGCAGATTGAATGGGTAATTTGTGGGATTGTGCAGTTTCCACCGCCTGCGCCACTTGAGCCAGTACCGTGTTCTGTCCAACCTGAGTGACTATAATGGTGATCACGCCTGCTCCGTTTACCGAACCCGCATGTATTTGATCACCGGGTGTTACATGCACAGGGAGGGGCTCCCCAGTCATAGCAGAGGTATCCACATCGCTTTGCCCGTCAATCACCTCGCCATCAACGGGCGCACGTGTGCCGGGCTTGATCAGGATGTGATCCCCAACGGTTAAAGACGCGACGGGAACTTTGGTTTGCTGTCCAGCCTTCAGCAAAACTGCGGATTTTGGCATTCCGGAAAACAGGGTGCTCATCGCAGATCGAGCGCTTTGTTTAGCGCGGTCTTCTATCCAGCGACCCAGTAATATTAGCGCGACGATGACAGCGGCGGCTTCAAAGTAAACGTTGCGCGCGGCCTCTGGAAAGGCTGAGGGCGCGATCAAAACAAGTGTCGAATAGGCCCAGGCCGCAAAACTACCAAGTGCCACAAGGGAATCCATATTTGGTTGGATCCGCAAAAGAAGCGGGCCACCGATTTTAAAGAACTGCCAGCCCGGACCAAATAACACCGCAGCGGATAATAGACATTGCAGAGCCCAGATATTGCTTTGCCCAAAGGTTGCAAATTGCCAGTGATGAAAGGCTGGCCAGACATGACCGCCCATTTCCATCAAAAACACCGGGAGCGCCAAGGCCATAGCCCAAAGCGCTGTTTGACGGGCTGTCTGGCCGGTTTTCTCCGGAGTCTTTCCGGAGTTTTCCAATGCCACCGATGCTTCAAAACCCTCCTTTTGAGCTGCGCGTATGGCTTTGTCTTCCAAACCAACGGGGCCGGTGAGATAGGCCTTTCCGGTCGCAAAGTTCACGCGCGCGGCGTCGGCACCTGCGATATCGGTCAATGCCTTTTCAAGCCGCAGCGCGCAGCTTGAGCAGCTCATTCCGTTGACATCGATGACTATGTTCTGAGTGGCCAATGTGACAATCCTTCTGATTGTCAGCTTAGATAGGGCCTCCAGTAACTGGAAGGTCAATATTTGAAGTTAAATTTTTCTGCGCTCGCGAAAAAGCTGTTTGAGATTGTTGCCACAAAGGTTGCAACTCTTTACAGGCCGCTGCGGTTTTGGTCCCGATTGGTACGTCAGAGACCGCCTTACTGAAAGCGCTCAGACCTAAAACGGCCGCAGCACCAGCCAGTTGGTGTCGGTCATTCGCGAACTGCTCTGCAGTGACTGGGCATTGGTTTTGCAAATAACAGTGCTTCAGGAAGGCATCGGATTCCTGCGAAAGCGTGTGGAAATGGCCATTTATTTGATCTGGCTGCAGGTTCTCGAAAATGTCTGCGATGACATTTTGATCCAGAATTGGATGTTCCATCGTAGGTCTCGCGCTCGCGGAATGACTTTCAAGCAGCTCCCACAATGCGCTCAGAGAAAGGGGTTTGCTGAGCACGCCAGTCATTTGCGCGTCTTTGATTTCTGGTGCGTCGATGCCAATCGATTGCGCCGTAAGCGCCACGATTGGCGCTTTTGCTGAGGCTCCAGTGGATTGGCGAATTTGTTTGGCCGCAGCAAAGCCATCTAAACCGGGCATGCTGATGTCCATGAGGATCACGTCAAAGGTCTCACGGTTTGCAAGTTCAATTGCCTTTGCGCCACTGGCCGCGACTTTCACGCAGTGCCCCGCTTTATATAGCAACTCACCGGTGACCATCCGGTTAATATCATTGTCGTCCACCAATAAAATACGCCGCGGTGTTGTAGTCTGGCTTGTGATCCTCGTTTGGGTTTCTGGCTGTGTAACAAGGTCCTCCAAAAGCGGTAGCCTGAACCAGAACAAGGATCCTTCGTGCCGGATGCTTTCAACATGAATTTGCCCCCCCATTGCTTGAACGAGGCGCTGGGCAATTCCAAGCCCCAGGCCGATGCCAGATTGCGGGCGACTGTAGGACCGGTCGACAGAATAGAAATCTTCAAACAGTTTGGGCAGTTCATGCTGCTCAATGCCTTGACCAGTGTCGCTCACGCGGAACTCGAGCAAATTAGATTCAGCGCACCTGTCCACTTCCAGACGAATTTCACCCTGTTGCGTGAATTTGATGGCATTGCCGATGAGGTTCAAAAGGGCCTGCTGCAACATTGATGCATCGCAGGTGACGGATTTAGGGATATCTGAGGCGCAGATGCCAACCAATCGATTGCCGTTCTTTCCTGCGGCGGCTGATTGGCTTTCGATCAGATCATCAATCAAATGATGCAGATCGACGGCTGTTTCTGTTGGTTTAACCGTTGGGTCCTCTTGTCGGGTGAGGCTTAGGATATTCTCGACGTGATCGCTGAGGATGTTGCCAGAGGTCTCGATGGCATCTGCATAGCGGTTCTGATCTTGGGACAACTTTGTTCCCTTAAGCAGTTCTAAAGCACCTTTTATCCCATTCAGGGGCGTGCGGATTTCATGGTTCATGACCGCAAGTAACTTGGATTTTGCCTTTTCACCGGCCAGAGCCTTGTCGCGTGCCTCGATGATTGTCTGACGTGCCATAAGCCGTTCAGAAATATCACGCACATAGGCAACGTACACAACGCTATCGCCATCCTCGTTGGATGCTTTGGCCAATCGGGTCAAAGATATTTCTACCGGAAAGGTGTTACCCTCGCGACGCATGCCTGTTGTTTGCAAGCGCCCCTGATTTGCTAACCCTGAGTCGCTTGGGCAATAGAACTCTTGCTCTGTAAGGCCCTGAACAAGCGTACTTAAATGTACATTGGGTTGCTCATCTTTAGGGAGCCTGAATATGTCATTTGCTGCTTGGTTGGTTTCAATCACCATGCCTTCGCGCGTGGTCACCAAAATACCGTCCAGTGCGGTGCTAACCATGGCTTGAACACGCGCTTGTGAGCGTTGCATTTCATCTGTCTGGGTCTGTCCGCGCACATACATCCGCCTCAGAATGAGCGACGTGACCGCCAGCCCGACAATTAAGTAGACCGCCAATACGAGTAATTGGAAAAGCGTGGCGCGTGTGGATTCCCGCAAGATCAATGAATGATCCGCTGCGTTGTCAAAGCCCATAAGCACGATGGCGCGGATTGCGGGCTGGACGTCTTGAGTGGCGATTTGCAGCGCCAAGAGATCCTTTGCCGGGAGGGGCGACACCGCATTGTCCAAATGTAAGTGCAGGGTTTCTAGATAGGTTTGGACGGCGTCAAAGTTTGGTTTTGACTGAGGGTCTACTCGGAATTCTTCGAACAAATCCCCATCGCGCAGAATAGATACACGACTATAAAAGAGATCAAATCGAAATTTAATATGCTGTAAGTGATCCGGGTGATCCTCATCAATGATGGCATTAGACAAGCGATGGAATTCGGTTTCGATTTGCGAGAATGACCAAAGCATATCCCCCGAGTGGGCCTCGGTCAGCGCATCGATGCGCGTGTTGACTGTGCGGATCGAGTTCACGGCTTGAACAGATATCACCGCCAATATAATGGCGGCGGCTGTCAATTTTAAGCCATTCATTAACGTCATTGAACTTTAATCCCTAAGCGGTAGGGCGCCAGTCTAATGCACGATTTCGATGCGGTCCAATTGCCAGATGCTACGCGAGTAAATGGTTTCGGATCGGTACTCTTCATTGTGATCAAACGGGTAGATCAGCCACAGCGGTCCCTTATTGCGCACTGACATGGTTTCGCCGTTGCGCATGTAGGCAATAATCGGTCCGCCTTCTTTGGCATCATCCAGAGGAATTTCAACGTGGTAGTCGTTGATCGCACTGGCGCGAATGTGGCCTTCTTGGATGCCAAGACGTTCGATAAGGGCGTGCAGCGGGACGCCGGTGAACTCCTGGATGCCCTCGGTCCAGATGGTCGAGGTTGCAAAGGTTTCAGCAGGCAAGGCCTGTAACATGGCAATGTCAAACAAAGCGTGGCCGTTTGGAGCAATATCGTGGTGCGCGCCTTTTACAGACAACAGAACATCCCCTGTCGGAGCGCCCATGACTTGCACCTCGGTGTCTGCGGCGGCGGCGAAGGGCAGGTGCATGAGCACGCATAATGCCAGTCGTTTCAAGAGCTTCATCGATTGATCCTACCTTTGTAATTAAGCAGGATTTTATCCTGTTTATTCTGCAAAGGGACCTGTCCCGAAGGGAGGAAATCTATCCAAAAGGGTAGGCGCGCATACGATTTTCTAAGACATCCGCACCTATTCTGAAGTATACTCTACCTAAAGTGCATTATTTTCACTGTTTGGTGCTGTGATTGGCGTTTGCGCCTCTAGGCACCTCAATCTATGAGTGCAGCGTGTTTGCTGAAAATGGGTGGTGCTATGCGAATTTTAATTGCCGATGACCACAGCATGGTCAGAGAAACCCTATCGGCTTATCTGGAAAATGCGGGCGATGCTGACGTCGCCTTGGCCAGTTCGTTGCCTGAAGCTTTGGATGTCGGCAGAAGGGAAGGACCGTTTGATCTGGTTCTTCTTGATTACAATATGCCTGGGATGTCTGGGTTGGATGGCTTAAAACGTGTGATTGACGCAAAGATATCTAATGGTGTGGCTATTCTGTCTGGCCAGGCTCCGCAGAAGGTTGCACAGGATGCAATCGAACTCGGCGCAATTGGATTTTTGCCAAAAACCATGACGGCGCAAAGCCTCGTGAATGCCGCGAGATTTATGGCGGCGGGCGAAGTATTCTATCCTGTCTCCCATATGACGGAACAAGCCGCGGAAAATCCAATTGCACAGCAATTAAGCCAACGTGAGGCACAGGTTCTGGACGGTTTATGCCGCGGCCTGGCCAATAAAGAGATCGCACGCGAATTGAACCTTCAAGAGGTGACGATCAAGCTACATGTGCGCACGCTTTGCAAAAAGCTTGATGCGAAAAATCGGACCCATGCTGCAGTGATTGCTAAAGAAGCAGGGCTGTTTTAGTTAGCCGTTTTGCCTGTTAGCTGCGTTCTGCGTGCCATGGCCCATGATGTGCGCCGTCTTTGTCGAGCCGCAGGAAAGAATGCGCCCCAAAGAAATCGCGCTGGCCTTGGATCATATCAGCTGTCCCGCGGGCCTGACGGATTTCATCAAACCAAGAAATCGCGGACGATAAGGCAGCCACCGGAAGACCGGATAGAACTGCCTGCGCGACGACGCGACGTAGGGCTGGCATTTTCTCAAGCAAAATCGAGGCAAAGTGATCTGATAAGATCAGGCGCCCTTCAGGCATTTCCGAACGGAACGCGGTCGCAATATCGTCAAGCAAGGCTGAGCGGATGATGCAGCCTTCGCGCCAGACTTCGGCGATCTGGGCGAAGTCGAGTGACCAGTCGAATTCGTCTGACGCCGCTTTGAGAATGCGGAAGCCCTGCGCATAAGACAGAATGCGCGCTGCAAGGAAGGCCGCCTCAAGGTCGTCTTCATCAAAAGACTGCGCGCTGAGTGCGCCGGTGCCCAAAATACCAGCGGCAACCTTTCGCGTGTCGCGTTCTGAAGAGAGTACGCGTGCGCCGACGGCGGCTTCGATAATGGATGCGGATTGTCCCATGCGGATGGCTTCGATCACGGTCCAACGCCCAGTGCCTTTTTGTCCGGCCTTGTCGACAATGATGTCGAGCACAGGTTTACCCGTTTCAGGATCAACTGCTGCAAGGATTTTAGAGGTAATTTCGGTGAGGTAGCTTTTCAGAATGCCATCATTCCATCGCGCGAACATAGGCGCGATAGATGCGGGTTCACGACCCTCGCCATCGCGTAGTAGGCCATAGATTTCTGCGATCAACTGCATATCGGCATACTCGATGCCATTGTGAACTGTCTTCACAAAATGCCCGGCACCGTCTGGGCCAAAATGCGCCACACAGGGTGTGCCTTCATGTTTTGCAGCAATCGCCTCAAACACAGGGCGGATTGGTTCCCATGCGCTGGGCGAGCCGCCGACCATCATCGATGGGCCGTGGCGTGCACCCTCAGCGCCTCCGCTGACGCCAACGCCAAGATAATTGATGCCGGCGTCTTCGACCCGTTTGGTGCGGGCTTGGGTTTCGCGAAAATCACTGTTACCGCCATCGATGATTGTATCTCCGCCCTCAAGAAGTGGCAGCAGCGCATCGATGGACATATCAACCGGAGCACCGGCGGGTACCAAAAGAATGATCGCACGCGGTTTTGGCATTGCGGATACCAATTCAGCCACGCTGTTGGTTTTGGTAAGGCGCGTCGCAAGTTCACCAGCGCCATTGATCAAATCGTCAATGGTTGAGGGGGCTAAGTTATAAAGCGCAATATCATGGCCATTTTCTGCGATGTTAAGCGCCAGGGCGCTGCCCATGGTGCCCACTCCGATTAAACCCATCGACGCTGTGGCCATTGTTGTGCTCCGCTTCGTAAAATTTTCTCACCTAAATCATGGATTTGAATAAAAGGCTATGCAAAGTCCGATCGGCTTTCGCGCCTCTGCCGTGTCAGGTGTTTCCCGAATACAACGTTTGGCTGTGCAATGCCTGTGGTTGCTTTCCTTTAGGGTAAGGCGCGCTACTCTGCGCACAAGTTGATCAAGCGGGACGTTATGCATAAAATTACCACGAAAATTGCGGGGCTTGCCCTTGCGGGCCTCACGCTGCTTGCGCCGATGTCGGTTGCGGCGGAGCAAATTGGCTATGGCCGCCTTATCGTGAACGATTTCCTCGGCGATGGGCAGGACCGCTGGCGGTCTGGATCAATTGTCGGCAGCCATCTGTTTGGTCAGCCTTGGGATGGTGCGCATCCGGATCGTTTCGGCGACATTATTGAATTGCGTATTCTTGGGCAGGTGATTGCGCCGGCGAACTTGCAAACGCCAAGCGCCACTGACCGCCCCTATGCAGGGGCATTGTCCATCGGTGCACATACGCATTTTGAACAGAGCGGCTTTGACATCGCGCTTGGGGCTGATCTGACTTTGGTTGGGCCAAGCACCGGGATTGGGCACCTGCAGGATGGGTTGCACAGTGCCTTTGGGATCGCTGGTCCGTCTTCTGCGGTTCTGGATGCGCAGGTAGGCAACACGCTGGCAGTCACAGGTGTGGCCGAAGTGGGCTATGAAATTGAGTTCAGTGAAAACGCTCGGTTGCGACCCTTCGTCGAGGCGCGCGCAGGTGATGAAACCCTAGTGAGGGCCGGGTTTGATTTTGTGATTGGTCAGTTTGGTCATGACGAATTGCTTGTTCGAGATCCTGTCAGCGGGCAGCGTTATCAAACCACATATCAAAACCGGCAAGGCTGGTCGTTGTTGGCTGGGGCTGACGTTTCTTATGTGGACAGCAGCATTTATTTGCCCGCCTCATCGGGCGTGACATTGGAAAACACGCGCGAACGCTATCGTTTGGGTCTGAATTGGCAAGGTGAAAGCACCAGCATTTACTATGGTGCAACCTGGCTAAGCCCAGAATTCACTGGCCAAAATGAAGGCCAGGTGGTCGGTGCATTGCGCATTAGGTTTGATTTTTAAGTCACTGGTATCAGACCGAGATTCATTAGGGGCTTCCCAGATCGAATCACTTTTGTTAACGTCACCTCAATAATAATTTGAGGCAGGACACGAGACATGGGGACGGGCTTTCTTGGCACGTTCGTCATCTCTTGGTCGCAAACAGAAATTGACGGTCTTGGGACTGCACCTATAAGCGCAATAGAAAAAGGCGCGGTGTGGTCATGGCGCGGAGACGCCATTCGGGTTGATGGCCCGTCTGAGCTGTTGCGACTAGAGCGGGGCGAAAGCGAGCAGATCTTGCGGCGCAAGGCGGCTGGCATGGTGCGCAAACTGGTTGGCGCGGCCATCAGTGGGTCAAGCCGTATTCAAGACATTGATGTTGATGAGCCTCTGCAAGACAGCTGTTTTGTCGTCTCTGACGGACAGCAAAGCTATACCGTCACATTGATCGACGTGGAAAACGGCAGCAAGCTTTTGATGTTTGTTGACCAAATGCCGCCTAAGAACACCGATCTGTGGGTTGTGCATCACACGCTTGATATGGCCAGCGATGATCCTTTGGATCCAGAGGCCACGCGGGTGATTTGCTTTACGCCGGGCACGTTGATCGAAACCATGGACGGCCCCACGCCCATTGAACAGCTGCGTGAAGGCGACCGGGTTGTGACCAAAGACAGTGGTGCGCAAGAAATTCAGTGGCTTGGTGCCCGTAAGATGACCGGTGCACGTCTTTTTGCGATGCCGCGTTTGCGCCCTATTCGGATCAAGCCGGGCGCATTGGGACACGACTGGCCACAACGCGAGTTGGTGGTTTCCCCAGAGCATCGGGTTTTGGTGCGCGGAGAAGTGGCGCGTGCGTTGTTTAATACGCCAGAGGTGCTGGTGTCAGCGCGTCAGCTGGAAAACGGCAGTACCGTGACCCGCGATTATCGCATGCGTGAAGTGACTTACATGCATTTGATGCTGCCACGTCACGAGATCATTTTTGCCAATGGCGTGGAAACCGAAAGCTTTCATCCAGCAGATGCCGCAATGTCGGCTTTGGATGCAGAGGATCGTCAACGTTTGCTGGGGCTCAACCCAGATTTGGAAGTGCGCCCCTATACTTATGGCGATCATGCCCGCCGGCAATTGACCGCCTCAGAGGCCGCAATCTTGCGGCATGAGGCAGCCTAGACACAGCGCTTATCCGTTGCGCCACATTGGAAATGGATCGTTGAAGTCTGGCAAGGTCTCGATGCTTGTGGCCGCATCTTCTGGGACCAAGGCCGCGTCCAGCCGATCTTTCAATGCAGGCCAATCGATCCCGCTGCCAATGAAGACAAGCTCCTGTCGGCGATCCCCCCATGGCTCTTGCCAATGTTGTTTGAGGTAATCACGCACATTGTCATTGTCGGGCATTTTTTCCTTCGGCATGGTGGCCCACCAAGTGCCGATTGGGCGCACGGATGACAAAGCGCCCGCCAATGAGAACTCGGCAACCCAATCAGGCCGTGTAGACAACCAGAAATGACCTTTCGCACGGATCACGCCCGGAAGATCACTATCCAGTGCATCCTTTAGTTTTTCCGGAATGAAAGGGCGGTGCGCGCGGTAAACATAGCTGGTGACGCCATATTCTTCGGTTTCAGGTGTGTGATCCGCAAAACCATAAAGTTCTTTAGCCCACATCGGGTGCTCATGCGCCTTCTCAAAGTCAAAGAGACCCGTGTTCAGGATGTCATCCGCGCCGCAGACCGAATGGTTGGTTTCAATGATCCGTGCATCCGCATTGAGGCTGCGAATGATTTTACGCGCAGAGTCTGTGCGCTCTGGGCCAGCATCTTCCACTTTGTTCAAAATGACGACGTCGGCAAATTCCATCTGATCCGTCAGCAAGTGAACCAGGGTGCGCTCATCTTCTTCGCCCATGGTTTCGCCGCGATCACTTAGAAAGTCATGGCTTGAGAAATCTTCGAGCAGGTTTACCGCATCCACAACGGTGACCATTGTGTCCAGGCGGGCAACGTCTGACAGGCTGTTACCGTCTTCATCGCGGAATTCAAAGGTTGTCGCGACGGGCATGGGTTCGGAAATGCCTGTGGATTCAATCAACAGGTAATCAAAACGGCCTTCTTCCGACAACTTACGTACTTCATCTAAGAGGTCGTCGCGCAGGGTGCAGCAGATACAGCCGTTGGACATTTCAACCAGCGTTTCATCAGTGCGTGATAGTTCCGTGTCGGCGCGCACGAGGTCTGCGTCGATATTCACTTCGGACATGTCATTTACGATGACCGCAACTTTGCGTCCCTCGCGGTTGTTAAGAACCCGGTTCAAGAGCGTGGTTTTTCCTGCTCCTAAAAACCCAGACAGGACGGTGACGGGAAGGCGGGTGTCGAGCATCGATGAATACCTTTTTGGAAAGAAGACCAAATAGTTTGTGTGCAGAGATCTTGATTGGCGACTCTGCTTCCGTTGGGTTTGATTGATATGTTATAACATTACATCAATCAAGTGAGGATTGCTTGTTGACGACATCAAATAGAGACCTATTCCCGATGCACTTTAAAGCCCATTGAAATTGAGTTTGGCGGTGCGAAGCGGACCACTAAAGGGTGGCCTGTAAAAAAAGGCGACGCTGTAAAGCATCGCCTTATCTATTTTTCTAGAAGGGCGCAAAGCCGTCGCTTTGAGACTTTGGTAGACTCCAGCGCTCTTGGGCAGAAACTGGCTTAACATCCATCCCAAGCGGCGGGATCGCACCGTTATCACCATAGAGCCAAAGCACGATATTAGAGCGCTCACCTTCGGTGATTGGCATGGATTCATGCGGCACACTGCCGTGATGGATCAGGGCGGTGCCCGGTGCAAAGGTCAGTTCCTCAACTTTGCGCGTCGCGCGGTCAAAGAAGCGCACGCCTGATCCCGAAAAGTCTTCACCGGGCAGGTTCAAATTAATGTTCAGCGTCACGGCTGACGCATCCGTATGCGCGCGTAGAGATGTATCTTTATCGGCTTGCCACTGGATCGAGAACCCAAAGGTCTGGGTGTCATATCCGTTCACGTCCGGGAACAAGAGCCGCGAGATCGGACGCATATAGCTGTCCATCAAACTTTGGTAGAACGATTGGAATTGTGGCGCGGCAAGGAAGCCTTCTGATCGGCGGTCTAGCATGGCGCCACCTCGGTTCAACGAGATACCGTAGGGGGGACGCAGTGGGATGTCCGCATTTGCGACGTTTTCAAGATAATCCCGCAGTGACTTCAACTCTTCTGGATTGAAGAACTGAGCTTGGTAAACACCTGGGAAGACTTCGTCCCACAAATTTTTGACCACGCCTTCGGTGCTTGGGTCTTGCCATGCCTGCTCTACGGCTGCGCGTAAACGTGAGTCATAAAGGTCAGCGTTTGGACCCAATCCTTTGGCTTCGCTGTGTTCCCATTCTGCCCACGCGTCTTTTAACAGACTACGGTTATCGGCCCAAAATCTTTGAGCCGAAGGTGCGCGCATCAGTTGCTCGTCGCGGGTTGGCCGCTCTACAGAGCGTGCCTGTTCAAGTGCATTTGTTTGCATTGTCGTTTCTCTAACTTTTGTTCGCGGTTGCGGCTTATCCAAGCCGCGCTACGGCTTCTTTGATGCCTTGCATCACTTGTGAGCGATGGTTTGCATCTAGGGCCGCTGAATGCGGTTTCGCAAAGGACTGGCTGTCATTGTCAAAGTATTGGCCTGACGCATTTGCAAAGGTGTCGCCAAGTGCTGCGGCAATCAAAATATCAGCACCGATGTTCAGATCGCTGCCGGCGACGCCAAACCCTTCTTTGACCATTTTGGATGCCAGTAGAGAGCCCGGATTAACCGCTACAACAACCGCCTTTTCACCAAGTTCCTCTGCGAGCTCATGCGACCAGATGGTGATTGCCAGCTTGCTTTGGGCATAGGCACCCATGTCGTCCAGTTGCCGTTGGCCAAGCATGGCCTGCAGGTCGACAGGTGCTTGCGCGGCGGAGGATAGATTCACAACGCGGCCGCCCTTGGACAGGATTGGCAACAAAGCCTCGGTCAGAATGTAGGGCGCGAAGGTGTTGACCATGAAGCGAGCATCAAATCCTTGTGCGGTCGTTGGGTTCGGGAGTTTGAGGACGCCAGCGTTGTTGATGATGACGTCAATCGTTGCGTGGTTGCCGTGAATATCATTTGCAAGCGTGTGTAAGTCAGCGATCTTTGAAAGATCCGCAATGTAGGTCTCTGGATTGCCCCCAACTTCTTCGGCTGCGTTTTCAAGCTTTGTCTTGCTGCGTCCATGCAGCAGGACTGTGTGTCCTTCGGCTGCCAGTTTCTTAGCTGTGAGCAGGCCGATGCCGTCGGTGGCACCTGTGATAAGAATAGTTTTGGTCATGGTCGTCCTTTGAGTGGTGTACAGTTGGGCAGTGGCCCGATGTGAGTTTTGAGGTGATTAGAAACGCACCAGCGTGCGGCTTTCGATGCTTTTGCGAATGCTGGACACAGAAGGGTCTTCGATCATGTCCAAAGCGCTATGCGCGATCGACGCACGGCCGCGATTGTCAAAGATGTTGAAGAAGGCAACATCATCGGGGGTCATTTTGGACATATATATCCACTCATGATCCGGGTTGGCCGCCAGTCCCATGATCTGCCCTTTGCGATCCGGATAGATCAGGTCGAGCAATATCCAATCTTCATCCGCCACGCTTTCAGGCAAAATGAAACCAAGAGGTGCTGAGTTGATAGGGTTGTCGATCGGGCGCCATACATTGATGAAAGCATAGTGACCTTGGCTCCATTCAGGGGCGATGTCTTCGCCTAGAATATCAATGATCCGCTGTTTTGCTCCATGCAGGCTATAATCGCTATGCACGTTTCGCGCGGGTTTTCGATCCGCATCCGGGTCGTCAACGCGAACGGTATGGTCAAAGATGACTACGTCTTTCGCCTCGAGCTCGCTGGTCAAAAGCGTGGTTAGCTCTTGATCGTAGATCGCGCGCCAAATCGCGGTGTCGTCAAACTGCGTCACTGCGGTTGGAGAGGTGGTGAAGCCAACGGATGATCGTTCAAATGTCGTTGCAGCGCCAACGCCCCGTTCATCATACACCGTCACTTCGGTAGGAGCGAGCTCAGGTGATATGAGGTTGCCAACAATGCCACCGGCATCCAACTCAAACGCCTGCCGATGCGGTTTGTGGACATGGTAATTGACCAGCGCTGTTTTTGTCATGAGAGGCTCCTGCTTCCGTGTTGCATCAGACTTAAAGTAGGGAAAAAATATAAAAACGGGCTAGAAATGATTTCAGTATTCCGAAAAAGTATAAAATATGGAGACGCAAACCCTTCGATTGTTCGTATTGGCAGCAGAAATGCTGAACATCAGTGCCGCCGGGCGGGCGCTTGGCATGGCTCCGGCGGTGGCCAGCACTCGGATTGCCAAATTGGAACGGTTCTTGGGGGCTGAGTTGCTCCACCGGTCTACGCGGAAAGTATCCCTATCGCTTGAGGGGCAGGACTTTCTTCCTTATGCCCGCGAAATGATTGCCCAAGAAGAAGCCGCGCTTGCGGTTCTTGGGAAAGGGCAGACCAGCATCAGCGGGCGACTTCGGTTCACGGCCCCAAGTACATTCGCCCAGATCTACATCGCGCCGCTGTTGCCAGCTTTTATGGATGCCTACCCAGACTTGATGCTGGATCTGCATTTTTCAGACGCGCAGTTTGACCTGATCGAAGGCAGCTATGACTTAGCCCTGCGAAATTCAGTGCTGGAAGATAGCAGCCTGACCGCGCGCAAACTTGCAGATGATAAACGTATCCTGTGCGCGTCCCCGGAGTATTTGGCGCGGTTTAGAACGCCTGTGGATCCTTCTGATTTAGCCAGTCACCGAATGATCGCTTTTCAGGATCTAGATCCACGTGGGTTGGTTGCGGAAGATGGATCGATCGCAGATTTCAATCCTAAAAGCTGTGCTCATGCATTGGTTCTGAACGATGGGCAAACCCAAAAACAGGCCACATTATCAGGTGCTGGCATATCCATTTGTTCACTTTGGCTCGTGCATGATGAGCTTAGATCAGGACAGCTGGTACAGGTGCTACCCAAATTCGAAATTGCCCAGAAGCCAGCGCTTTGGCTCATCTATCCTAAAAGCAATGTTGTCTCTGCCAAAGTTCGCGTGTTTATTGATTTCCTGACCAAGCACATTGGTAAAAATCCAGCTTGGACGAAATCGGCCTAAGTTTGTGGGTTTGGGCCGTTGACTCCCCATTATTCCCAGCTATAAGCCCCACTTCATTGGTGTTGGTGGCCCCCGCAAGGGGATTCCTGTCAATTCGGCAAAATCCGAATAGAGGACAACGCCCTTCGAAACCTTAACGAAGGAGATCAGCCGTGACTAAACGTACGTCTGCCAAGTATAAAATTGACCGCCGCATGGGCGAAAACATCTGGGGCCGTCCAAAGTCCCCACTGAACCGTCGCGAATATGGCCCCGGCCAGCACGGTCAGCGCCGCAAAGGCAAACTTTCTGACTTCGGTATCCAGCTGCGCGCAAAGCAAAAGCTGAAAGGTTACTACGGTGACCTGACCGAGAAACAATTCCGTCGCATCTACGGTGAAGCGGTTCGTGTAAACGGCGACACAGGTGAAAACCTGATCGGTCTGCTGGAACGCCGCCTGGACGCAGTTGTGTACCGCGCGAAATTCGTTGCAACTGTTTTTGCTGCACGTCAGTTCGTGAACCACGGCCACGTTCGTGTGAACGGTAAAAAAGTGAACATCCCATCTTACCGCGTTAAAGAAGGCGACGTGATCGAGGTGCGTGATCGTTCCAAGCAACTGGCAGTTCTGCTGGAAGCTACTCAACTGGCAGAGCGTGATGTTCCTGATTACATCGACGCGGACCACTCCAAAATGACAGCGACTTTCGTCCGCACTCCGGGTCTGTCCGATGTGCCATACCCTGTCATGATGGAACCAAATCTGGTTGTTGAATTCTACGCGAAAAACTAAGTTTTTCACCGACATTCAAAAGCATTCGAAACCGCGTTGGGCAACCAGCGCGGTTTTTCTTTTCATCAATGTCGCGATTTATGGTTGCCCGAAATAGGCCTTTAAAGTCTTCGGTGGGTTTGCCATGAATTTTGACGTGGCAATCGGTGCAAGAGCTTTGCCGTCTGCAACGCCAATCACTTCATCTGCAATCCGGTCTGCGTCTTTTGGATCATGGGTGACCATGATGACAGTTCTGCCTTTGGCAAGTGCCACAGAAAGATCGAGCATTTCGTTTTTTAAGGCTGGTCCAAGTGCGCTGAAGGGCTCATCCATCAGCATCACAGGGCGGTCTTGCAGCAATGCGCGCGCCAAGGCGACACGGCTTTGTTGGCCTCCGGACAACGCCGCGGGTTTGCGGGCAGAAAAGCCCGAAAGACCGACCTTGGACAACATGTCTTCGACTTGCTTACAAACCTCTGCTGAAGGACGCAGCTTTGGTGACAAAGCCAGAGCGACGTTCTGCAAGACAGTCAGGTGCGGGAATAGGTTGTTGTCTTGAAACAACATCGAAACCGGGCGTTTCGCTGGCGGTTTCTGAGAGATGTCGACGTCGTGCCATTTCAGATGTCCTGAAGCCTGTGCCACAAATCCGGCGATCCCATGCAACAGCGTCGACTTTCCCGCCCCTGATGGACCTATGATTGCGGTGACTTTGCCCTCGGAAACAATCAGGTCTGCGTTGATGAAAAACCCGCCTTGCTTGAATTGGGCTTTATCAAAGGTCAGCATTTACGCGACCTCCTTTGTCAAAAATCCAGAAGAGCCCAAGCGATAGGGCAACCAGAAGCAAAGCTGCAGCATAGGCTGCTTCCATTTGATAGGCACCCATCAATTGATACATCACCAGCGGCAATGTGCCTTCGCCTGGCCGCGAGAAAAGCGTGATGACGCCAAGGTCTCCCATCGCAAGCGCGCCAGTCAGGCCCGCTGCAAAGCCCATCGGGCGGCGTAGGCGAGGCAGGTAGACGATCCGCCAGAGGGGCCAACCGCTTAGGCCAAGGGATTGCCCAAGGCGACCGAAGTCAGCTTTTGCGCTTTCAATACCGGGTCGCAGGATGCGCAACACGAATGGCAGCGACATCAAGACGTTGACCAGCAGCGTCACGGGCAGAGCAACGTCCTGCGGTCGCGTGATCGGCTGCAACAAGAGGAAGAGGCCAGTGCCAAGCACGAGGCCAGACACGGAAATGCCAAGCAAAGAGGCAGCCTCGCCAGCACGCGTGGCCAAAGGAAGCGCCAGCGCGACAGTGAGCACCACGGCAGCGATGGCGACCGCAAGCGAACGCAGAATGGCTGGTCCAATGCTGGCGGGAAGCTCTGTGAGGCCCGGAAGGCCTGCGAAAACAACAGCGCCCAAAGGCAAGAGTAAAAAGGCAGCAGCGGAGATGACCCAAAATGCATCGAGCAGACGCCCCCCATCCCAGCGTTGCACAACGCGGTCAAGACCGGCCCCCATCATATCGGTGCGCGAGAGCAGGAGAGCTACGCAACCGGCAATGCCGCCGAGCAGAAGTTGAACCACGGCGAGCGAAGCGGCTTTGCTGAGTTCAAAGTCGAATTTGAAGGCTTGATAGATCGCCAGTTCCACCGTGGTCGCGCGCGGGCCGCCTCCCAGTGTCAATGCAACAGCAAAGGACCCAAGGCAGATCACAAAGATAACGGCGAAGGCACCGGGGGCGATACGTTTCAGCATTGGCCATTCCAGCAGCCAGAATAGCGACGCATCCAGAGAGGCCGCGACTTGAAAGCGCTCGGATGGAATGGCGAGCCAGCTCTGCAGGATCAGTCGAACGGCCAGCGGCAGATTAAAAAACACATGAGCTAGAATGACGCCATGCGCCCCGTAGATATCGATCTTGGGGAGACCGAACTGGCCGATCAGCAAATTCACCAAACCTTTGCCGCCAAAGACCGCAAGTAGGCCAAGGATCGCGACAATAATGGGCAAAATAAACGGCGCGCCCATCACAGAGATTAGCGCGGATCGGCCAAAGAAATCACGCCGCGACAGCGCGCGGGCCACTGGGATCGCCAAAGCCACACTGATTGCCGCTGACCAAAAGGCCTGCCAGACCGTGAACCGCAATGCGGCCCAGTCGGCAGGCGACAGGGCGGTGATACCACCGCCCCGCCATAACACTGCGGCCACGGGAACGATCACCGCTCCCGCAACCAAAAGCGCTGCGATTAACGAGAGAGCGCGCTGCGCCATGCCTCAATCGCCGGTTCACGCAGCTCGGCTGCTTCGTCTTCAGAATAGAACAGTACCTTTTCAGGCATTGGCAGCTCTTGGAAACCTGCTGGCCATTTGTCTTCAGACAGGGCTGCTGGGAAAGACCAGTTGGTGGTTGGGATCATGGTCTGGAAATCCTCGGTCAGGATAAAGGCCATGAACTGATCCGCCAGATCAGCATTGTCGGTGCCTGCCAGTTTCGCAGCAGTTTCCACCATGAAATAGTGACCTTCGTCAAAGATCGCTGCGGATTTGGTCAGGTCTTCTTCGGCGATGATGTGATAGGCCGGAGAGGTGGTGTAGGACAGCACAACATCCGCTTCGCCATCGGTGAAAAGACCATAGGATTCAGACCAACCTTGGGTCACGGTCACGATTTTTGGAGCCAGACGGGACCAGGCTTCTTCCGCGTTGTCGCCATAGATCGCATTCACCCAAAGAACCAGCGCCAAACCAGAGATGGAGGACCGAGGGTCTTGGATCACAACGCGCAGGTCATCCGGTGCGTTCAGCAACGCTTCGAAGCTGGTGAAACCTTCGGACTTGGTGTTGTCGTAGATAAACGCCGTGTGACCGTAGTTGAACGGCAGGAAAGTGTCGTCGCTCCACGCGAGCGGCAGGGTTAGTGCGGATGTATCCAAACCATGCGGCGCAAACAGACCGCTTTCACGGGCTTTCTTGCTGACGTCAGAGTTAAACCCGATGGCCACATCGGCCTCGGTGTTTTTACCTTCCAGCAACAGGCGCGGCAGAAGGTCGCCGGTTTGATATTGTAGATCGCAGCCGCAACGCTCTTCAAAAGCGACTTCGATGGACGGGCCTGGGCCCCATTCAGAGCCGAAGTAATCCGGTGCGTAAACAGTCAGAACTGGGGTTTCAGCGACGGCAGCGCCCGCGCACAGCAGACCCGCGACGGTGAGTAGATTTTTCATGATCTATCATCCTCTCAAATCGTTTCACGGAGAAAGGAGTGGGGCTTTGGGCCGGACCTTCCCTCCGCCGGTGTTAACCGGTTCAGGTTCTACGGGTCTGCCGTTTGGCATCTCAGCTAAAATCTAGCTCCCCGAGGTGTAACTGCGATTAGACTAAAACGAATGAGGGGGCAAATCGAATGGGTAGGTCCAGTTTTGTGGATTATCCGATGTACGGGTAATTCGAATTTTGAATGTGTGTTAAGTGATCTCAGTGACCGTGCTTGCACGGAACTGACTCGGGGTTTGCCCCGAGAAATCGCGGAACGCGGCATTGAAGGCCGAGAGCGAGTTGTAACCTACGGAAAAGGCGATTTCTGTGATCTGGCGTTCCGGGTCAGCTAGACCCAGCATGGCATGGTTCATTCGCAAACGGCGTAGAACCTGCCGCCAGGTCATGCCAAGCTCATCCGCGAAACGACGGGCCAATGTGCGGGAACTTACTGCAACTGCGGCAGCAATAGCCTCGAACGAGATATCCTCTGCAAGGTGTTGTTCGGTGATGGAAAGCGCGTGTTTGACGACTTTACTTTGCCCGGTGGGAAGCGCGGCTTTTGATGGCATTTCCGCAAGTGTCCAAGCAGTTGCTGCCAACGTTTTAAACATAAGCAAACCTAGATCATCGAGTTCTGAATCAGGCCCATAGGTACGGCACGACAGGACCAACTCGCGCGCCAATGGTGACATTTCAAATACCGATAGGCTGGCGCATGGTGTGGCAAATTTAGATGGATCAAATAAAACTGAGCAGGCCACAAGTGACTGCGGTATGGTCACTGTGATTTCGCGCCCCGCATGAATCAGCGCTGCGCGTGCCGGTGGCAAGGTCCAACCTGTTCCATCCGCTTCAAGCCGCATCACCCCTTTGGCTGCGTACAGCAAATAATGGCGGTCCATAACCATGGTTTTGGAGGGCTCTGGATCGAATTCTTTCACAAAGGTATAGGCAGCAGGCAGGGTCATAGTAGAAGTCTATCTGGTCAGAGCTTAATCTGCGACAGGGTTTGCCAAGAACCGCTTGGACAACGGAGGCGCAATCATTTTTGGGCCAAGTATCTGGCCAATTGATGCAAAGCTTTTGGAACTCAAATAGGCCTCGAAAGCCTCCTTGCTATCCCATTCGTGCATTATTTCAATTCGGTCATCATGCTCTGGGTTCTTAAAGGCTTGGAATTTTAAATTGCCCGACATGGCGCGGACGACGGCTGTTTCTTTCAATAGTACATCAAGCGCCGCGTCGCGATCTGAGGGCGTGATTTGAAATTCAACATGGGCGATCAGCATGGGTTTTTCCTTTTGTGTTCAAGAAACTGGCTTTGTGAAAACGTAGCCTTGTGAAATCCGTGCTGGGATGCCGTTTTCAAAGGGCACAAGAGATGTCAGTTTAAGCCCGGCCTGTTGTGCCATTGCGACAACCGTTTCAGCCGCAAACCATTTGTGCCGCCATTTGATCCAGATAAGGAACTGACACATGTGGGGTTTTGAAACAGCCAACAATACAGTCCCACCCGGCGCGGTCATACGGGAGATGTGCTTAAGGGCCACTAATGGAGACGCGCAATGTTCAATAACATGTGCGCAAAGGACCACATCATAGGCGGTTGATGGGAAATGATTTGCTAGATCCTCGCAGGCGAGCGCGGCAGTGGGTGAGGTCTTTTGAGCTTCGGCTAACATAGCCTCCGAACGATCCAAAAGAACGTGATTCAATGGGCGTTGTTGCGTTTCGCAATAGGCCTGTGACAGCTCACCGCTGCCTGCGCCGACGTCGATCAAATGCAATGCTCGTTTCGGCGGCGCCTGTTGTGCCAATGCCCGATAGGCTGCTGGAAATCCCATCTTTTCCAACATGTGCTGCCAACTCGGTGCGATGGCGTTATAGCGTTGATCCAATTCCATAGTGTCTCCTTCCAGTAGGAAGGTAGCCATGGAAGTTTTGGTTGTCCTGCGGTGGCCGGACAGAATTGCGCTTGGGTCGGACAAGGCTTTTGCCGTCCAGACTGTATTATCTTTGCCTCAAATAGCATTTCACTATGTCGCGGACGGACGAATTGCCATTTCCACTGTTCATGAACCGTTCTAGAACGAAGGCGACTTAAAGGGACCGTCATGACCAAAATTGAAGTTCAGCCGGGCATTATGGAAATCGCGCTTTATCAAGGTGGACAATCTACCGTTGAGGGCGTGAGCGATATTGTGAAACTTTCCTCAAACGAAAACCCTTACGGGGCAGGGGATGCTGCGAAAGAAGCCTTTCGCAAATCTGGTCTGAATTTGCATCGTTATCCGAACACTGATCACGCAGATCTACGCAATGCGATTGCTGAAGTTCATAAGCTAAACGCTGAGCAAATCATTTGTGGTGTGGGCTCTGATGAAGTGCTGCAATTCATTGCACAGTCCTTTGCGGGACCGGGTGATGAAGTCATCTACACGGAACACGGGTTTTCCATGTATCCGATCCTCGCACACGCCTGCGGGGCGACCCCTGTGAAAGTGGCGGAACGCGAGCGCGTGGTGGATGTGGATGCAATTCTGAACGCCTGCACCAAAAAGACCAAAATCGTCTTTATCGCAAATCCAGCCAACCCGACCGGCACAATGATAGGCGGCAACGAGGTTGCGCGCCTGGCGGATGGGCTGCCGGAAGGCTGCATTCTGGTGCATGACGGAGCCTATACAGAATATGTTGAAGGCCATGATGGTGGTGCGGCACTGGTCGAGAGCCGTGATAACGTGATCATGACGCGCACGTTTTCTAAGATCTATGGTCTTGGCGGTTTGCGGATCGGTTGGGGCTATGGCCCGAAAGCGCTGATCGATGTGCTTAACCGTGTGCGCCAGCCGTTCAACCTGTCTGATATGCAAATGCAGGTCGCCGAGGCGGCCGTGCGCGACACGGAGTTTGTGGAACGCTGCCGTAAAGATAATGCCCGCTGGCGTGCCTGGTTGGCAGAGGCATTGGCAGAGCTTGGCGTGCCGTCTGATACATCCTGTGCGAATTTTATTTTGGCGCGCTTTGCATCCGAAAATGAGGCCAGCGCTTGCGATGAGTTCCTGAAAAAACAGGGTGTGATCGTGCGTAAAGTGGCGGGTTATGGCCTGCCAAACTGCCTGCGCATCACAGTGGGTGACGAGGCGGGGTGCCGTCGTGTAGCACATGCGGTCAAAAGCTTTAAGGAACAGGCTGTATGACACAGGTCTATGATCGCGTTGCCCTGATCGGTTTGGGCCTGATTGCATCGTCGATGTATTGGGCCATCAAACGCGCTGGTTTGGCGGGCGAGGTCACAGGCTATGCACGCTCACAAGAAACTCGAGACACCGCGCGCAAAATTGGATTGTGCGATCAGGTTTTTGACACGGCCCAAGAGGCTGTCAAAGATGCCGACCTTGTGGTGCTTTGCGTGCCGGTTGGCGTGATGGGTGCGGTTGCCAAGGATCTGGCGCCTGCTCTGAAATCCGGAGCCACTGTGACCGACGTGGGGTCCGTAAAACGTCAAGTCATTGATGATGTAAGCCCGTTTCTGGGTGACGGCATTCATTTTGTTCCAGCCCACCCTTTGGCAGGCACTGAACATTCGGGCCCTGAATCGGGTTTTGCAGAGTTGTTCGACAACCGTTGGTGTCTGATTATTGCCGATGAAAACACCGATCGTTCGGCTGTGGACGATCTGGCGCGCTTTTGGCGCGGGCTTGGTTCGAACGTCGAAGAGATGGACGCCGATCACCATGATCTGGTGCTGGCGGTGACGTCGCATACCCCACATTTGATTGCCTATACCATGGTGGGCGTGGCGGATGATCTGCGCCGCGTGTCTGAAAGCGAAGTCATTAAATACTCGGCTTCCGGTTTTCGTGACTTTACGCGGATTGCGGCCAGCGATCCCACCATGTGGCGCGATGTCTTCCTGAACAATAAAGACGCCACGCTTGAGATTTTGGGCCGGTTCACGGAAGAGCTCTTCGCCCTGCAGCGCGCCATTCGTCAGGGTGATGGAGAGCATCTGCATGATTATTTCACCCGCACACGCGCCATTCGACGCGGCGTGATTGAGGCAGGTCAGGATACTGATGCGCCTGATTTTGGACGCGGCAAGGCGCATTAATGAACATGGGATTAAGTATCATTGCACTTACCCTGGCGGCGACAATCGCGACCGCCAATGCGCCATCCCAGTCTCTACGCCCTGTGGCACGCGCCGATGTCTTTCCCATTGCGCTTTCCAGCTTTGCGCCAGCGCAAAGCCTGCGTCCCGTTGTGCGTCCAGATGATCTCAAGACGCAGCTGATCCCAGTGATGAGCAAACCGCCGGTCAAACGCACCTCTAACGGTCAAAAGCTTCAGCGCATTTGTGGCGACAAAGATCTATTAGGCGTTGAGGTCGGCCGCGTGCCGGGTAAGCTGAATGGCTGTGGCATTAAAAACGCCGTGAAGCTTTATTCTGTGAATGGTGTTGAGCTTTCGACACCTGCGACCATCGAATGCGGAACCGCCAAAGCACTTAAAAACTGGATGGAACGCGGCATGGATAAGGCCGTCGGTCGCACAGGTGGTGGCGTTGTGAAGCTGAAGGTGGCGGCTGGCTATTCCTGCCGGACACGCAATCATAAACCGGGTGCCAAAATTTCCGAGCACGGCAAAGGCCGCGCAATTGATTTGACGGGTTTTTACCTCAAGAACGGCGATCAGATTTCAGTGTTGAACGATTGGGGCAAGGGCAAATACGGCCGCATTCTGCGCGATATGCATCGATCTGCCTGCGGTCCTTTTGGGACTGTATTGGGCCCAAATGCAGACCGGCATCACAAAGACCATTTCCATTTTGACATCGCGAAACATCGCGGTGGGTCTTATTGCCGATAAAAAGGTGAACACCTGCGCCTTAGAGTGAAGAACGCAGCTGGATTATCTGAGGCTCAACCGCGGTGCAGAGCCCAATGGAAGAAAGCCCGCATAGGTGCTGCCATTTTTAAACGTAAGCTTTAGATCGATATCCTGGCCTGGTCCTGACAAGGATGAAAAGAGGCGCATCAATTGCTCTGCACCATCAATCACGAAGGGATCGATGGTTTGCGACTCTCGTGCAATTTGGATCATGGATTGCCATTCTTTGGCGCGCAATGTCAGCTCTCCATTTAATGTGCCCAATTCATCTAGGGTGAAGTCGCCCGCCGCCTGAAAGAGCATTGGCCCCCATTGTGCTTTGGCGGTGCGCAGTGCAATTGCAGTGGGCTGTGGGCGGCGCTCTTGTAACGCGCGCAGATCCCAAACACGGTCAAATTCCAACGAGGCGTCCAGATCAAGCGCACTCATTTTTTCGGGCAGTACGTCATTGCGCAGGGATGACGGCGGGGCTACGCCTTGCCCCTGCAATGCCACTTGATAACGCGTATCAGTGGTTTCATCCTGAGAAATCGCAACACGCAAGTTGTCCGCGGACAAGGACCATTCTGCATCGGAAGATAGTTGTAGATCAGTCGTCGCAAAATTTGCGCGACGTAGGGCTACATTTGTATTGGCCGCGAAGACCACAGAGGCCTTCATGTCATCGTTTGTGATGGCAATGTCCTGTATCGGAGTCGATAGGGTTTGCGACTTTGGCCAAACCGCGATCAGGTGATTTGGTCGGTAACTCAGGGCGAAAATCTGGAAAAACGGCGCGGTCCAGGCAAGACCGGTATCAGGATCAGCAAGAGTGATGTTTTCAAATGTGGTGTCGATCCGGTTGGGGAAACCGCGCAGTTGCAGATTAGAATACTCTGCCTGCCATCCTTCATCCTGACGGTCTTTGAACCAAGCTTCATAGCCTGTTTGCGCAATGTTTGAGATGACAAACCAATAGGCAAACCAGCCTAAAGCGGCGATCAAAATAACGATCAGCAAACGTCTCATGAATTGGCCCCTTTGCAGTCCAAGCGCATTGGTGTTTAAACGCGCAAAACGCAATAGACCAGTGTGGATGAAAACGATGGCGCTTTGGGTGTTCGGATATGGCTCGCTTTTGTGGAACCCAGGTTTCGAAGTGGCTGAGCAAGCAGTTGCAACGCTGCACGGTTGGCACCGCAGTTTTTGTATGTCTTCGATCCATCACCGCGGCACTGTTGAGCATCCGGGGCTCGTTCTGGCACTTGATGCGGCTGATAAAGGACACTGTCATGGGCTGGCCTTACGGGTGAAACCCGGAACAGAAGAGGCGGCCATTCAAGAGTTGCGTGAGCGTGAATTGGTGTCTTCAGCCTATCTAGAGCGCGAGTTGCAAGTGACATTGGCAGATGGGCGCAAGGTGACTGCCGTGACTTATGTGATTGACCCTGAACATGACCAATATGTGCATCTGACATTGGAACAACAAGCTAAGGTGATTTCATCGGCCGTGGGTGGGCGTGGTCCAAATACGGAATATCTTTATAACACCTCCGCTCACCTGACGGAGCTAGGCATTGAAGATGGCGAATTGGATTGGCTGTCAGCCCGCGTGCGCGAGATTACCTGAGCGCCTTTAGTATGACGTTGTGAACAATTCAGCTTTCGCTCGCTGAATAAGCAATAAACCTTGGCAGCTGGCGCGCGCGCGCTTAGGGTACCCAAAGATAATAATAGCGTCAGGAGCTGGCCCAATGGAGCTGCCAGACCGAGAGGCCGAGCCGCATTTCTCACAACCCGTGAGACAGATTTTCTTTATGTTGACCGTTCTGGGACTGACCGGAGCGTTAACCTATGTTGCCTTGCCAAGGGTTTTGCCGGTCTTTCAGGCCAACCCTGCGCTGAATGGCTTCATCGTCTTTGTCTTTGTGGTCGGGGTTATGGCCTGTTTTGCGCAGGTCTTTTCACTCATCTCATCGACACGTTGGATCAAGGCCTTTGCAACCCATGCTGAAGGATCTGATCAGCTGCAGCCACCGCAGTTGCTGGTGCCTTTGGCATCCCTGTTGCGGTCTCGTGGTGCAAAAGGTCAGATCAGCGCGACTTCGACGCGTTCGATCCTAGATTCCGTGGCTACGCGGATCGACGAAGTCCGCGAAATCACCCGCTACATCGTGAACATGCTGATCTTTTTGGGTTTGCTGGGCACATTCTACGGGCTGGCAACCACTGTACCTGCTTTGGTCGAAACCATTCGAAGCCTGGCGCCAGAAGACGGCGAAGCGGGGATTGCAGTCTTTGGCCGGCTGATGACAGGTCTGGAAAGTCAGCTTAACGGCATGGGCGTCGCCTTTGCTTCATCATTGCTGGGTCTTGCTGGATCTTTGGTAGTTGGCCTTTTGGAGCTTTTTGCAAGCCACGGTCAGAACCGGTTTTATCGTGAGCTGGAAGAATGGCTGAGTTCGATCACCCGTGTTGGCTTCACCGGGGCGGAGGGTGAACATGGTGTTGAAACCAATGTTCTTGGTGAAGTGCTGGAACATATGGCCGAGCAGATGGACCAGCTACAGGATATGTTTGCCAAATCCGAAGAAAGCCGCTCCCGTGTGGAAACGCAGGTCGGTGATCTGACTGGTGCCGTGAAAACCATGACGGAACGCATGGGGCAGGGCGGTGACGATGGGGCTATGGGGCGGGTTGCAGATGGCCAGGAGCGTTTGATCGAAGCCATTCGCGAAGCAGGACATGGCGACAATGTGGATGCAGAAAGCCGTATGCGATTGCGTTCGATTGACGTGCAGATGCTGCGCATCCTCGAAGAAATCTCTGCCGGACGACAAGACACGATGGCTGAATTGCGCACGGATTTGTCTTCGCTGACGCAGGCCATCGAAAAACTGGGAATGCAAAAGCAACCGGCCCGGCGTCGACAAACGCCACCGGCGCACCCGTCCTCGGATCCATCGCAGGAGGGCTAATGAATGGCGCTCTCACGCCGGACAGGACAACGGTTTCAAGCCTCGATTTGGCCGGGTTTCGTGGATGCGATGACTGGGCTTTTGCTGGTTCTGATGTTTGTGTTGACCATCTTTATGGTTGTTCAATTTGTGCTGCGTGAAACCATTTCTGGGCAAGAAAGCCAGCTGGACGAGCTCTCGGCAGAAGTGGCTGCCCTTGCACAGGCGCTTGGATTGGAACGTGATCGCGGCGCAGCATTGGAGGCCCGCGTCGGCGCATTGCGCGCAACCTTAACAAGTGCAGAAGACTTGGCGAGCCAACAAGCTGCTTTGATTGCCACGCTCACTCAGCAACGCGATGAAACAGCATCGGCGTTGTCGATTGCGCAGACCCAAATCACCAGTTTTGAAGCGCAGGTCGCGGCACTGATCGCTGAACGCGACACGGTTCTGGGCGCATTGGAAGAAGTTGAAACGCAGCGGGATACATTGCTGTCCGAACAAGAAGCGCTGAACCTGGCCTTGGCACGGGCGCGCAATGAAATTGATGCGCAAACCGAAGCCGCGCGCCTTGCGGCCGCCCAGCGTGAGGCCTTGGATGCGATGATTGCAGAACTTGAGGCCAAAGCCGAACAAGAGGCGACCGCCAACGCTGCCTTAGCTGCTCAGGTAACGGATCTTGAGGCGCGGCTGAGTGAAGAAGAGTTGGCCAAATTGGCGGAAGCCGCCGCTGCCGAAGCCCTGCGCGAACGATTGGCCAATGCGGATGCTGAACTGACGGCGATGACTTTGGCTTTGGAAGAACAACGCAAACGCGCCGAAGATACGCTGACGCTTTTGGCCGCCGCTGAGAAAGCGCGCGTGGATCTGGATTTGAAACTGGCCGCAGCTTTGGTCAAAGAAGAAGATCTAAACAGCCAAATTGCGGTTGCCCTGCTGGCTTTGCAAACCGCCGAGGCAGATGGGGCCTCGCAAGAAGCGTTGCTGGCTGATTTGGCAGATCGCCTGGCTGCAGCGGAAACAAATGCCGAGGCGCAGGCTGCAACGGCTGAGGAACAACAGACGCGGATTGAAGACATACAAGCGCAGCTGGCGGCGGCTTTGGCTGAAAAATTGGCAGCGGAAAGCGCCGTGGCCAATTCGGATGCATCCAACGCAGAGCTACAAATCCAATTGGCGGCCGCTTTGGCTGCAAAACTTGCCGCAGAAACAGTTGCGGCGGATCGATCAGACGTAGAACGGCAACTGGCTGCGGCCCTGGCGGCGAAGGCCGCTGCTGAACAGGCAGCAGCAGAAAGACTGTCGCAAGCCGAAGAACGCGCCCGCCTTTTGGCTTTGGCGGAACAGACGTTGGAAGAAAACCGTACCCGCGCCACCGAGAGTGAGAAACAGGCAGCAGTGCTGAACCAGCAGGTCGCGGCCCTGCGCCAGCAATTGGGTGAGCTGCAAGCCCTATTGGATGATAGCAAAGCACGGGATGTGGCTGCGCAGGTACAGCTTTCAACTTTGGGATCTGATCTGAACGCGGCCCTTGCACGGGCTGCGGCCGAAGAAAAGCGCCGTCGCGAGCTGGAAGAAGCCGAGCGTAAGCGATTGGAAGCGCAGGCGCGTGATCTGCAGCAATACCGGTCTGAGTTCTTTGGCCGTATGCGAGTGCTACTGGGCAATCGCGAAGGCGTGCGGATTGTCGGTGACCGCTTTGTCTTTAGCTCCGAGGTCCTGTTCCCTCCGGGTGGTGCTGACCTGAGTGTTGAGGGCCGGTTGCAAATCACAGCCATCTCGCAGCTGTTGCTTGAGGTCGCTGATGACATTCCGCAGGAAATCAACTGGGTGCTGCAGGTCGATGGCCACACCGACAACATTCCACTAATAAATGGCGCACAGTTTGCGGATAACTGGGAACTCAGTCAGGCGCGGGCCTTGTCGGTGGTGCGCTTTATGGCCAATGATTTGGGCCTGCCGCCTCAGCGCCTGTCTGCCAATGGCTTTGGGGAATATCAACCCATTGATCCGGCCAATACACGAGAAGCGCGGGCAAAGAACCGCCGGATCGAGCTGAAATTTACTGAGAAGTAGGACAGCTTTCAGGCTTTGGCTCCAAGTGGCTTTCAGCGTCTCGAAGCCAAACAAGAAAGCCCCGCAAATTGCGGGGCTTTCTTTATTCTATGTTTAACTCATTCCGCGGTTAGCAGAGGCGGCTTTTTCTTGCCGGTGATCTGTGGCTTTTCAGGTCCATCCAGATCAAGCTTCAAGTCGCCACCTTTCACGGTGACCTTCACAAGACCACCTTTGGCTAACTTGCCAAACAGCAGTTCTTCGGCCAGTGGCTTTTTAATGTGTTCTTGGATCACGCGACCCAAGGGGCGGGCGCCCATCTTGTCGTCATAGCCTTTGTCCGCCAGCCATTCTGCAGCCTTGCGGGTCAGCTCGATGTGAACGTTGCGGTCCATCAGCTGCGCTTCCAGCTGGAGCACAAACTTCTCAACCACTTGCAGGATCACTTCTTTGCCCAGTGGTGCGAAGGAAATCACAGCATCCAGTCGGTTGCGGAATTCCGGGGTGAAGGTGCGTTCGACCGCTGCTGTGTCTTCGCCTTCGCGACGTTCGCGTCCGAAACCCACGGCAGCTTTCGCCTGATCTGCAGCCCCAGCGTTCGATGTCATGATCAAGATCACATTGCGGAAATCAACGGTGCGACCGTTGTGATCCGTCAAGGAACCGTGGTCCATGACCTGCAACAGAATATTATAGACATCCGGGTGCGCTTTTTCGATTTCATCAAGCAGCAACACGCAGTGTGGATGCTGATCAACGCCATCGGTCAACTGACCGCCTTGATCAAAGCCAACGTAACCCGGAGGGGCACCGATCAGACGTGATACGGCGTGCTTCTCCATGTATTCGGACATGTCAAAGCGCAGCAGCTCGACACCGAGGGTGCTTGCCAGCTGTTTGGCGACTTCGGTTTTACCGACGCCAGTTGGGCCAGCGAAGAGGTAGTTGCCAATTGGCTTTTCAGGTTCGCGCAGACCAGCACGGGCCAGCTTGATGGCTGACGAAAGCGCTTCAATGGCATTGTCCTGACCGAAGACCACGCGTTTAAGCGTTTTCTCCATGTCTTTGAGCACCTCAGCATCGTCCTTGGAGACGTTCTTTGGCGGGATGCGCGCGATTTTAGCAACGACGGCTTCGATTTCTTTGGTGCCGATGGTTTTGCGACGTTTAGAAGCCGCCACAAGATGCTGGGCCGCACCTGCTTCGTCGATTACGTCGATGGCTTTATCAGGCAGCTTCCGGTCATTAATGTAGCGGGCCGAAAGCTCTACAGCCGTCTTGATCGCATCTGCGGTATATTTCACGCCGTGGTGCTCTTCGAAATATTCTTTAAGACCCTTCAGGATCTTGATGGTGTCTGGCACCGAAGGCTCGCTGACGTCGATCTTTTGGAAGCGACGCGACAGGGCACGGTCCTTTTCAAAGTGCTGGCGGAATTCTTTATATGTGGTCGAACCCATGGTGCGCAGCTTGCCGCCCTGCAGAGCAGGTTTCAGCAGGTTGGATGCATCCATCGCCCCGCCTGAAGTGGCACCAGCACCGATTACAGTGTGGATTTCATCGATGAACAACACACCATCTGGATGATCTTCAAGTTCGGTCACCACTGCTTTCAGGCGTTCTTCGAAATCACCGCGGTAGCGAGTGCCGGCTAGCAACGCGCCCATATCAAGTGAGAAGATGGTGGTTTCCGACAGAACTTCTGGTGTTTGGCCGTTTACAATGCGATGCGCAAGGCCTTCGGCAATGGCGGTTTTACCAACACCGGGATCACCCACCAGTAGTGGGTTGTTCTTGCGGCGGCGGCAAAGCACTTGGATACAGCGCTCAACCTCATGGTCGCGGCCGATCAGTGGATCAACATCGCCAGCGCGGGCCTTGGTATTTAGATCAACGCAGTATTTTGACAGCGCGCTTTCTTTTTTCTCGCCCTCACCCTGTGGTGCAGAGCCAGAGGCGGCTTCGTCTTCTTCGTCATCAGTACCCGTCACCGGACGATTTTCGCCAAAGGCCGGGTCTTTGGAGACCCCATGGGCGATGTAGTTGACGGCGTCATAGCGTGTCATGTCCTGCTCTTGCAGGAAGTAGACTGCGTTGCTTTCGCGTTCCGCAAAGATGGCGACCAGTACGTTGGCGCCGGTCACTTCGGTGCGGCCAGAGGATTGTACGTGAATGGCTGCGCGTTGGATCACACGTTGGAAGGCTGCGGTGGGCACCGCTTCTGAGCCTTCAATATCAACGACCAGATTGGACAGGTCTTCTTCGATGAATTCCAGAAGCGTCTGACGCAGCTCATCAACATCGACGCTGCAGGCCCGCATCACACGGAGCGCATCGGGTTCATCCAAAAGCGCCAGCAGAAGGTGTTCTAGAGTTGCGAACTCATGACGTCGCTCATTGGCTTGCGCCAAAGCGGTGTGGATCGACTGTTCCAGTGTTTTAGAAAATGAAGGCACTGCTCGTACTCCTTCCGGCTGCGGTTTCTTAAAGCCCGGTTTCTTGCTTGGCACCCCAATGTAGATAGTCCTGAAAGGAAATCCCAGAGGAGGGGCCCGAAAGTTACCATGGCCTGATAGTGTTAAAGTTTGGTCGATCCGCGCCGAGCTTCAAGGCTTTTCTGTCATTTTTCCCTCACTTTTGACGTCTAAATTGTGACCTATCTTACATTTGGTCATAAATTAGCCTGTCAAACTGAGGGCGACGGCGCGAATGCGGCGACACACTATTTGCTATAACACCAGCCTGCCAGAAGCCGGGGCCAATGGCAATAAGTCCTGCAGTTAATTGGGAAAATTAGAATTCATTGCGCCTTAACCGGACTTCGGTAAAGACCTCAAGGTCCGTGGCATCTGGCATGTCCAATGCTGCGCGGATACCTGAGGTATGGGCGCGTAGAAAAGGGTTGGTCTTTTTTTCGATCAACAATGATGACGGGACGGTGAAAGCACCCTGACTTCTGGCAGTCGCAATTTCTTTGGCACGTGCTTGTAGGTCTGTGTTGTTGGGATCGACTGTCAAAGCAAAAGCAGCATTGGTCGCTGTATATTCATGGCCCGAATAGACCTGCGTGGCGTCAGGTAATGTAGCTAACATCTGCATTGTATCGAGCATTTGCGCTGGCGTGCCTTCAAATAAACGACCGCACCCAAGCGCCATCAGGCTGTCCGCTGTGAACAACGCATTCACCGATGCGATGTGAAAGGCGATATGACCAACGGTGTGGCCGGGAACTTCAGAAACGCTGACTTCGACATTGCCCAAGGAGAATCGCGAGCCATGGGCCACCTGCATGTCCAAATCGGGCAAACGATGCGCATCCGCTTCAGCGCCAATCACCGTTGGGCCATATTTGGCGCGTAGATCAGGAACGCCATCGACGTGATCCCAATGATGGTGCGTTAACAAAATGAAATCGAGTGTCCAGCCACGCTTATCAAGCTCGGCGATAATTGGAGCCGCTTCCGGTGCGTCTACAAGGGCAGTGAGCCCAGTTAACGGCGCATGAAGGATAAAGGCATAATTGTCCTCAAGACATGGCACGGTGATAATTTCCAACGGCATGTTTTTCTCCCTGATGCACAATTTCATTACATGATAGTTTCATCGACATGAAAAGCCATTATGTTAGGGTCAGACTGGCTGATCCAATTGTGCGGGCCTGATGCATCTCGACGTTAAAGACCTTCGGAACTTTTACTACCGTAGCATGTTGGGACGTGCCGCGCAGAAAGCTGTGCGTGATGAACTGCGCGCGCTTTGGCCAAACGGGCAAGGCCAGACGATGGTTGGCTTTGGTTTTGCGGTCCCGCTATTGCGCCCGTATCTGGGCGAGGCACGACGGGTTATCGGCCTGATGCCAGCGCCGCAAGGCGTGATGCCTTGGCCTCTGGGGCAGCCAAATGTTTCGGTTCTGACCGAAGAAACTCTGTGGCCTCTGGAAACCGGACGCGCGGATCGCTTGGTTTTGATGCATGGATTGGAAAACTGCGAGCGTCCGATCGATTTACTTGACGAAGCCTTCCGAGTGCTTGGGCCCGGGGGTAGGGCGCTGTTTATTGTGCCGCATCGTGCAGGTATGTGGTGCCGATCGGACAACACACCTTTTGGCTACGGACGCCCCTATTCAACGGGTCAGCTTGAGGCGCAATTGCGCCGTCATGGCTTTATGCCCGAACGCAGCAGAACCACCTTGTTTCAGCCCCCAAGCCATAAGCGGTTTTGGCGCAAAACTGCACCGATCTGGGAAAACACCGGGCGCGCCCTATCGCCTGTGGTGTCAGGTGGGGTCTTGATGGTGGAAGCGAGTAAACGTTTGCACGCGCCAACAGGCGGACTCAAAGCGACGGTGCGAAAACCTTTGGAGATTCTGGCACCAAAGCCAGAAGTGGCGCCAATCTGACAAATTGGTGCTCTGAAAGTACGAGATTTGGACTTACGTTACGTCTTTTGAGACCCAAGAATCGGTAAATTTCCCGATTTTCTTGTGAATTTTTTGTCAGAATTCTGGGTAATAGGGTCGCGGTTGATTTAAGGTCTTAAAAACAAGGCATTTTTGCATCTGATGCTTTATGTCAAACGTTATTGATAGCTAGGGTCACCTCTGCTACACCCCGCCTGAAATTTACGGTTTTGATTTGCATCAAAGCCAGCAACGTCCTTGGAAACCGGTCTGCGCGGTAATCTGAGGCCTAAATATCGGAAGGGTGGACGTGTCCGAACCAGCTTCGATTTCGCAAGGCATCGCTGCGCGCTATGCCACTGCGGTCTTTGAGATCGCAAACGAGTCCAAGGCAATCTCTGATCTAGAGAAGGGCCTTGATGAATTGTCTGCAGCACTAGACGAAAGCGCTGATCTGCGTGAGCTGATCACCTCTCCTGTCGTGACCCGCGCCGCACAAGGCGAGGCAATCTCTGCGATTGCTAAGAAAATGGGTCTGTCTGCAGTTTTGACCAATACACTGGGCTTGATGGCTGAAAATCGCCGTCTGTTTGTTCTGCCTCAGCTGATCGACGCGCTGCGCGCTCTGATCGCAGCAGACAAAGGCGAAGTGACCGCGGATGTGATTTCCGCGAAAGCACTCACCAAGACCCAAGCTGACAAACTGGCGAAGACGCTCAAAGCGCGTGTTGGCCAAGATGTGAAAATCAATGCGACCGTCGACCAGTCTCTGGTGGGCGGTCTTGTCGTTAAGGTGGGCTCGAAGATGATCGACACGTCGATCCGCTCCAAGCTCAACTCCCTTCAGAATGCAATGAAAGAGGTCGGATAAATGGGTATCCAAGCAGCCGAAATCTCGGCGATCCTGAAAGACCAAATCCAGAATTTTGGTCAGGAAGCCGAAGTGGCCGAGGTTGGTCGCGTTCTTTCCGTAGGTGACGGTATTGCCCGCGTCTACGGTCTGGACAACGTTCAAGCCGGTGAAATGGTCGAGTTCCCAGGTGGTATTATGGGCATGGCCCTTAACCTGGAAAGCGACAACGTCGGTGTTGTTATCTTTGGTTCCGACCGTGACATCAAAGAAGGTGACACTGTTAAGCGCACCAACTCAATCGTTGACGTTCCAGTTGGCCCAGAGCTGCTGGGTCGTGTTGTTGACGGCTTGGGTAACCCGCTGGACGGCAAAGGCCCGATCAAAGCATCTGGCCGTAGCGTTGCTGACGTTAAAGCGCCTGGCATTATCCCACGTAAATCCGTTCACGAACCAATGGCGACTGGCCTGAAGTCCGTTGACGCGATGATCCCTATCGGCCGTGGCCAGCGTGAGCTGATCATTGGTGACCGTCAGACTGGTAAAACAGCCATCGCGCTGGACACCATCCTGAACCAAAAATCTTACAACGAAGCAGCCGGCGACGACGAGAGCAAGAAACTGTTCTGCGTTTATGTTGCGGTTGGTCAAAAGCGTTCCACAGTTGCTCAGCTTGTTAAAAAGCTCGAAGAAACTGGCGCGATTGAATATTCCATCGTTGTTGCTGCGACTGCGTCCGACCCGGCGCCAATGCAGTTCCTGGCACCTTATGCTGCGACATCCATGGCAGAGTACTTCCGCGACAGCGGCAAGCACGCGCTGATCATCTATGATGATCTGTCCAAACAAGCGGTTTCCTATCGTCAGATGTCCCTGCTTCTGCGTCGCCCACCGGGCCGTGAAGCGTACCCAGGTGACGTTTTCTATCTCCACTCTCGTTTGCTGGAACGCTCTTCCAAGCTGAACGAAGACAACGGTTCTGGTTCTTTGACTGCTCTGCCAGTGATTGAAACTCAGGGTGGTGACGTTTCTGCGTTTATTCCAACCAACGTGATTTCCATCACCGACGGTCAGATCTTCTTGGAAACTGAACTGTTCTACCAAGGTATTCGCCCAGCGGTGAACACAGGTCTGTCTGTTTCTCGTGTTGGTTCCTCTGCACAAACCAAAGCAATGTCTTCTGTTGCTGGCCCAGTTAAACTGTCTCTGGCTCAGTATCGTGAGATGGCTGCGTTTGCTCAGTTCGGTTCCGATCTGGACGCTGCAACACAGCAGCTTCTGGCACGTGGTGCACGTCTGACCGAGCTGATGAAACAGCCTCAGTACTCGCCACTGACAAACTCTGAAATCGTCTGCCTGATCTTCGCGGGCACCAACGGTTACCTCGACAAAGTCGACGTAAAAGAAGTTGGTCGCTACGAAGCAGCCCTTCTGGCGCACCTGCGTGGCAAACACGCGGACCTGCTTCAGTGGATCACGGATGAAGATCCTAAGATCAAAGGCGAAGCAGCAGACAAAGTGAAAGCAGCGCTCGACGAATTCGCAGCTGACTTCGCATAAGGGGTTCGGACAATGCCTAGTCTGAAGGACCTCAAAAACCGGATCCAGAGTGTGAAAAACACTCGGAAGATCACAAAGGCCATGCAGATGGTTGCCGCGGCGAAACTTCGCCGCGCGCAGGATGCTGCCGAGGCGTCGCGTCCTTACACAGAACGGTTTAATGCCGTTCTGGGTGGGCTTGCGGCTTCCGTCGGCGGGTCTGACTCTGCGCCGAAGCTTTTGTCAGGTACCGGCAGCAATCAAACCCACCTTCTGGTGGTGATGACAGCTGAACGTGGCCTGTGCGGTGGCTTCAACTCTAACATCGCTAAGATCGCGCGTGCGAAAGCCTCGGAACTGCAGGCTGCAGGCAAAACCGTTAAGATTTTGACTGTTGGCAAAAAAGGCCGCGACTCTATCAAACGCGATTTGGGCGATACGTTTATCGGCCATGTTGACCTGACCGAAGTGAAACGTGTGGGCTATGCAAACGCGCAAGACATTGCGCGCGATATCCTGGCACGCTTTGACGGTGGTGAGTTCGACGTTGCCACGATCTTCTATTCGAAGTTCGTAAACGTGGTTACGCAGATCCCAACAGCACAACAAATCATCCCAGCGACATTCGAAGCTGAGGAAGAGGGTGCTACGACAACTCTGTATGACTATGAGCCAAGTGAAGAAGCCATTCTGGCTGACTTGCTGCCGCGCGGTGTCGCGACACAGATCTTTGCAGCTCTGCTTGAAAATGGTGCGTCTGAACAAGGTGCGCGGATGTCCGCAATGGATAACGCAACCCGGAACGCAGGCGAAATGATCGACAAACTGACAATCGAATACAACCGTTCGCGTCAGGCTGTGATTACAAGCGAGCTTATTGAAATTATCTCGGGCGCTGAGGCGCTCTAAGACCGGAGACGAAACATGGCAAATGCTAAAGGCAAAGTCACTCAGGTGATTGGCGCCGTTGTCGACGTACAGTTCGAAGATTCCCTGCCGGAAATTCTGAACGCGCTGGACACCGACAACAACGGTAAGAAACTGGTTCTGGAAGTATCCCAGCACCTTGGCGAAAACACTGTTCGCTGCATCGCGATGGACGCGACCGAAGGTCTGGTTCGTGGCGCCGCAGTTGTAGACACAGGCGCACCAATCTCCGTTCCAGTTGGAACCGCGACATTGGGCCGTATCCTGAACGTTGTTGGTGAGCCAATCGACGAAAAAGGCCCTGTGAAAGCTGACGAAACTCGCGCGATCCACCAGGACGCACCTGAGTTCAACGAACAGTCCACAGAATCCGAAGTTCTGGTAACAGGCATCAAAGTTATCGACCTTCTCGCGCCTTACGCGAAGGGTGGTAAAATTGGTCTGTTCGGTGGTGCGGGTGTTGGTAAAACAGTTCTGATTATGGAATTGATCAACAACATCGCGAAAGTACACTCTGGTTACTCCGTATTCGCGGGTGTGGGCGAGCGTACACGTGAAGGTAACGACCTTTACCACGAGATGATCGAATCTAACGTTATTAAGCCTGACAACCTCGAAGAGTCTCAGGTTGCGCTGGTTTACGGCCAGATGAACGAACCTCCAGGTGCGCGTGCACGTGTTGCTCTGACAGGTCTGACCCTGGCGGAACAGTTCCGTGATGCATCCGGTACTGACGTTCTGTTCTTCGTTGACAACATCTTCCGCTTTACCCAAGCGGGCTCCGAGGTTTCCGCGCTGTTGGGTCGTATCCCATCTGCGGTTGGCTACCAGCCAACACTGGCAACCGACATGGGCGCGATGCAGGAACGTATTACATCCACTAAGAACGGCTCCATTACGTCCATTCAGGCCGTATACGTTCCAGCGGATGACTTGACCGACCCGGCACCTGCGACAACCTTTGCTCACTTGGACGCGACAACCGTTCTGAACCGTGCGATCTCTGAGCTGGGCATCTACCCAGCGGTTGACCCGCTCGATTCTTCGTCTCGCCTGATGGACCCATCTGTTGTGGGTGAAGAGCACTACAACGTGGCCTTCGAAGTGCAAGGTATCCTGCAGCGTTACAAATCCCTGCAAGACATCATCGCGATCCTTGGCATGGACGAACTGTCTGAAGAAGATAAGCTAACTGTTGCGCGTGCGCGTAAGATCCAGCGTTTCTTGTCTCAGCCGTTTGACGTTGCGAAGGTCTTCACTGGCTCTGACGGTGTTCAGGTCGCTCTGGAAGACACAATTGCGTCTTTCAAAGCTGTTGTGGCTGGCGAATACGACCACTTGCCAGAAGGCGCCTTCTACATGGTTGGCGGCATCGACGAAGTGATCGCAAAAGCCGAGAAAATGGCAGCGGAAGCCGCCTAAGAACGGATAGGTTGGCACCTTCGGGTGCCGACTTCCTGAAAGGAGGCCCCAATGGCTACTACAATGCAATTCGATCTGGTTAGCCCAGAACGTGCGCTTGCCTCTATGCAAGCCTCTGCAGTGCAAATCCCTGGTGCGGATGGCGACATGACAGCAATGCCTGATCATGCCCCAACCATCACCACTTTGCGCCCAGGTGTTCTGACTGTCGAAGGTCCAGACGGCTCCAGCAGCTATGCTGTGACCGGCGGCTTTGCGGAAATCAGCGCGGCGGGCACATCTGTTTTGGCAGAGAAAGCCATCGCGACTGCAGATATCACTGCAGACGACATGGATGCTCTGATCGCGACTGCAAAAGAAGCGGCAGACAACGCAGCGGCGGAAAACAAAGACGCGACTGCAAAGACTTTAGCAGACATGGAAGCGCTGCGCGCAGCTCTGAACGTCTGATAAACGTCAAATTTAAGTTTAAAGCAGGCCTCGCGTTACCGCGGGGCCTGTTTTCGTTTGAAAGCCTTTTTGGAAAAGTTGTATTGTCTCTGCACGTTTAGGGGATGAACGATGAGAATGATGCGCGGACGCACTCTTGGGATAGACCAAGGGGAACACCAATTGTTTTCCGATTTTGAAAACGGCGGAGATATGTGGATCGGCAAAGGTCCGCGTGAACGGCGCAAACATATCAATTTTTCAGAGAGCTTTCTGAACCTGCCCGTGGTGCAGGTGTCGCTGTCTTTGTGGGATGTATCAAATGGCAGCAATATTCGAGCTGATATTTCTGCGGAGAAAGTAACCGAAGATGGATTTGATTTGGTCTTTCGCACTTGGCAGGACAGCAAGATCGCGCGTGTACGCCTAAGCTGGATTGCCTTTGGTGAGATCGATGACGAAGACAGTTGGGACGTGCCTTAATCAGGCCCTGGTCTGGTCCCCCCCAATTCAATTGAAATAAGTTCTTTGGGATGCGGGAGCCGTCCGTCTGAGATCTTCATATGCTAATCGCATATGAGCTCCGAAGAGAATCTCGATTTCGCTATCTTTACATTTCGTACGTCAGCCCAACGCCGGGGTGTCATGCGTTACGTGTTTTTTAACATAATTTCAGATGCTTACGCATTGCCAAAGGCCACGACGCCTTTCTTGGGCAATTTACTAGAATTTTCCGTTAGACTAGTATACTAGTCTGCAGTTAAGCATATTTGGTTCACAGCTATTGGGAGGTTTCTGTGAGGAAATTCTTATTAACGTCGGTATGTACTCTTGCCACGGTAGCGCTTGTTTCGCAGGCATCTGCTAACACTTCATGTGATGCGCATGGGCCATTAACCATTATTTCCGCGACTGATGATGGGTTGTTTGACGACGTTTACGGCCCGCATAACGCCATTGATGGCGATATGGAGCCAACATCGCGTTGGTCTAACGAAAGTCAGGGTGCGCCTAAAATTCTCGATTTGGATTTAGGGGCTATACAGACTCTGAAGGGCCTTTCCATTGCTTGGTACAAGGGCGACCAACGGCAGACAAATTTCTGGGTAGAGGCCTCTGAAGACGGCGTGAGCTGGAAAACGGTCATTGCTGAACGTCAATCAGGCGGTGGGGTTCTCGGTTTGGAGGGCTATGTATTTGATCCCATCCAAGCCCAGTTTGTGCGCATCGTTGGCAATGGCAACACCAGCAACGACTGGAACAGCCTGACTGAGGTGGTGGCATCTGGATGCGGTTTTGCGGTTGCTGCACCTGATCAGCCGATTTTAACCGCAAAACGAGGGACTGGCCTTTACGGGTTGGACCCAACCAAATCACCTGGTGAGAATTTTGATTTGTTGGGATGGTATATGACCACACCCGCAGATGACGATGGTGACGGTCGATCAGACAGCGTCTATGAAAACGAGCTCTCCGCTGGTTGGGTCGATCCACGTTATTTCTATACGGATCCTGTCACCGGAGGCATGGTGTTTCGCGTGACCCCGGCGGGTGCAAAGACATCCGAAAATACCAGCTACACACGTAGCGAGCTGCGCGGCATGTTACGTCGGGGTGACGAAAAGATTGGTACGCGTGGGGCGAATAAAAATAATTGGGTGTTTTCTTCAGCACCTTTGTCGGCCAAAGCCGCCGCTGCCGGGATCGACGGAAAACTGCGCGCAACCTTGTCAGTGAACCAAGTGACCCGTCAGGGTAAGGCCTATCAGGTTGGACGCGTTGTGATTGGTCAAATCCACGCCAAGAACGATGAGCCGATCCGTCTGTATTATCGCAAGCTCCCGCATAATAAGTATGGTTCGCTGTATTTCGCGCACGACCCTGAAATCGGCAAAGAGACATGGGTGACGGTGATTGGCTCGCGTGCGGATCGCGCAGATAATCCTGATGACGGGATCGCACTCGATGAAATCTTTACCTATGAGATCGAAGTCAAAGGGAAGCGTGAAGGGGATTTAACGATCCCAATGTTGCACCTGACGATTACACGCGATGATGGGTCTCAGGTGTCGATTGAACCGTTTGATATGCGCGAAAGTGGCTTTAGCACGGATGATGAATTCATGTTCTTTAAGGCCGGGGCCTATTCGGGCAACAACACCAGCCCTGAGCCTGACACTGACTTCGATAGGGTTACGTTTTACGAACTCGACTATTCGCATAACAAACCGCCGTCGGGTGCATGGGTTGATAGGTTGGTTGCAGCTGAAAAGGCAAAAAAGCTTGCTTTACTAACCGAGGTGACTCCGCCAAATCCTGCCCAAGCGGGTACGATCATCGACGATAGTTTCGCTGACGGCGATCGGAATGGTGGTGCTGACGAATTGGGCGGTGTCTGGTGGACCACTAGTGCAAAGACGGCGATCGAAATCGAACCGGGAAAGCTAGGTATCGTTTCAGGTACATCTGGCCGTGGCATTCGCACAACGTTTGAGCCTCAAACTCTCGCAGAGGGTCAGGCGATCAAGACAACTTTTACGTTCACTACACCAGAGACTGTCGGGACAGATCGCCAAGATGCCTTTCGGGTTGGCTTCCATGACCGTCTGGAACGTGCAGATCTTGAACAGGATTTGAGTGCGTCATCTTCAGCGCCAAACAAGATCTATAACGCTTTACCTGGATATATGGTGACCTTTGATGTGAACCGCGCTGATCCGACATTGAACAATGTAGATATTCGCAAGCACATTCGGATTAAAGAAGTTGGGCGATTGATGAGCACCTACCAAGGCTATGAACTGCTTGCCGAAGGAGGGGAAAGCTTCACGTTTGCCCCTGACATGACCTATCGAGGGGAAGTGACCTTTCAGAAATCTGCTGCTGGTTTGACCATCACTGGCACGCTCAACAATGCAGCAGGTCAAATGACCACCTTTGCACACACTGACGAAGGCAGCGATGTGAACAATTTCGGTATGTTGTCGTTTCATGTAAACAGTCGAACCTTTGGATCGACAGGCATGCCGGATAAACCTGACAACGGAGTTGCGTTTAGCAATGTTAAAGTTGAGGTTTTGGCCGAGTAGATTAGCCACCCATATCGATTTGCCTGGCGGAGATTTAACTGCCCGCCGGGCAACGTGATCGTAATGCCAATTGGCCCACTTCAAGTGTATCTAAAGTGCTGATCTAAATGAAATTAGGTCTGCCGTTTACCAGCTCGTGCGCGAGTTCAGCTGCGATGCCTCGATCGTTCAGAGCGCTGGCCAATGTGTCCGCATCTTGCTTACTGGAGGCGCGATCCATTGATGTGAAATGCAGTTGGAAATCCTTTTCAGATCCACTTTCAGCCTTGAGGTCTTCTAGGTTCACCAGCAGCATCAGAATGCTGACCAGACGATACTCCATCGCGTCAATGGTTGCCTTTGGCAGATTGCTTGCGGTGAACAATAAGACACCTGCATTCAAGGCGCCTGATTTGCTGTCTGAAAACAGCACAGTATAGTCGCCTTCGGCAATATTAGGGTCCGTGCGCAGGCAGCAGGTTATGAGTTCTGACAGTTTCATGGGGCTCTACGCATCCTCGGGCTTCACCATACAATAGGTATCCCCAAGCCGTTCCCAAAGAACACGACCTTTTTCTGCATCGATCACGACCAGTTTTTCGTTTGGTCCAACCACAGATACGATATCGCCTAGCAGTGATGCAAAAAACTGCATCTGCTCAACGCTAAGACATTCTAGCAAAATAGGCTCCGACATTGCCTAGGCTTAGCCTAGCAACTTAGGCACACATGAAAAGGTTAATTTTACGCGGGCAGGCTGGGTCTCAAGAATGATTGTCTAAGCAGCGCAGGATGAAGCACGAGCGGCTATGACAGGCATGCAGAGTGTTAAGCCCTCTGAAGGGCTGCGCAGGCGATAGTTGTCAGCATGACAAATTTCAAAAGCCGCATGATTATGCATCCGCAGGTTTTGATTGGGAATCCACGTGTCGATCAACCATTGCCACGCCTGCATGATGTCATTGGACGAGCCGGTGACTTCAAGCGTCGCGACAGTCATTTCAGGCATGTGGCGGATACTGACCACTTCATCCTCGTCGATGTCTTGATCCACTGGTAGGCAAACGTCGTAGTGACATAGTGCGGGCGGGGTGAGGCTGGGGTTATTCGGGCAGAGCCCATAGATTTCCGAATTGCGACGCCAAAGTTGCTTTTCCTGTGCCCAAGCCATGAGTACGTTAAAAGCGGTTTCGAGGGTAATATTGGCCACGGCAGGATTTTTTGCATTAAAATAAGGCCCTTGGTGGCGCACATAGGCCAGTCGCGTTTCAGGTATGCGGCGCAAAGAAACAGGCCAAGGTTCTACAACTGGGCCATAAATCTGGACCGGATCGAGCATACAATAGGCATGGATCTGGTTCGCCGGTAAGTCGCGCACGCCCCAAAGGTTGGCCTTTCGGAACTGGCGTGGACCAAGCCCATAGCGGCGACGGAAGGCATGAGAAAAGGCTTCGGAACTCGCAAAACCAGCGTCCATTCCAATATGGGTGATGGCTTGTTGCGGTGAGAAGATCAGCTTGGAAGCCGCGCGTTCCAACCGTGCGCGCGCCAGAAATGCCATGGGCGTTTCTTTACAGTGTTGCGCAAAGCTGCGGGTGAAATGAAAACGCGACAGACATGCGACATCGGCAAGCTCATCAAGGCAGAGGTCTTGCTCGTGATGCTCAGAGATAAAATTGATGACCCGGTTGATCCGATGTCTTTGTGCCGCGCGGTGCATTCAATTGCCGTTAAGTGATCCGATCTTATTGTCGCTGCAGTTGCGAGTTGATTTCAATGAAAATATCTCCGGTGGAATAATCGCCCACACCAAAGGCCCGGTGTCGGATTGTGGTTTCTGCATTAAAGGCCAGCCATTCGCCCTTAAACGCAGACAGGAAGGCCCCAACTGGGTGTTTGCCTTGATGGATCAGCTCGGCTTTCAATACGATGGGATTGGTGCGCCCGTTAATGGTGAGCTCGCCTGCGATGTCTGCTGTTGTCTCGCTGGTTAACGTCACCCCAGTGCTTTTGAAGGTGATCTCAGGGTGTTCTTCGGCATTCAGCCAATGGCTTTTAAGCAGTTCGCTATCAAGCGCTGGCACACCCGTTGCAATGCTGGACACGTCGATTGTCACATCAAGGGAAGCACCCTCTGGTGCTGCGGTATCGATGTTCAAAAGGCCTTCGACGCGGGTGAATTCTCCGTGTTGCATGGACACGCCTGCGTGGCTCCAGCCAAAGAAGACCTCTGTGTGGCCGGCGTCGGTCTTATACGTTTCTGAGGCAGCGACGAGGCTGGCAAACAAGGAGAGGAGGCTGGCGGCGCCAAGCACTTTGGTTTTGGACACGGGAATTCCTTTCTAAATGACACGCGGGGAGGGGAACCTGCCTGTCAGTCTTAAAAGGCCCGCTATTCAAAAACCTGATCGAGATTGCTGTTTGTCGCAAAAAAAACAGGCGCCCGATGGGACGCCTGCTCGTTGCATGGCTACATTAGTCAAGCTTACTTCAGAAGGCCTTCGTATGCGCCTTCCAAAGTCTCTGTTTCAAACAGGGACGAGACAGAAGCACCGTTCCAGATGTTCATGATCGCATGTGCAAAGACTGGTGCGGTTGGTAGAACGCGGATGTTCGGGCAGTTGCTGACCGCCTCAGTAGGCTTGATGGTGTCGGTGATGACCAAAGATTTCATCACAGAATTGGTCACGCGATCTACAGCAGGGCCAGACATAACACCGTGTGAGATATAGGCGTGCACTTCGGTTGCGCCGTGCTCCAGCAACACTTCTGCCGCTTTGCAAAGCGTGCCAGCTGTGTCGCACATGTCGTCCACAATCAGACATTTCTTGCCGGTGACGTCACCGATCACGGTCATCTCTGCGACTTCGCCCGGTTTCTCGCGGCGTTTGTCCACGATCGACAATGGTGCGTTGATGCGTTTCGCAAGTTCACGCGCACGGGCCACGCCGCCCACGTCAGGGGAAACAACCATCAGATCATCCATATTGCCTTTGAACTGTTCTTTGATGTCCAAAGCAAAGACTGGTGACGCATAAAGGTTGTCGACCGGAATGTCGAAGAAGCCCTGAATCTGCGCTGCGTGCAGGTCCATGGTCAAAACCCGCTCAACACCAGCTTCTACCAACATGTTTGCGACCAGCTTGGCAGAGATCGGTGTGCGGGCCTTGGCGCGGCGATCCTGACGGGCATAGCCGAAGTAAGGGATCACTGCGGTGATGCGCTTAGCAGAAGACCGACGCAATGCGTCGGCCATAATCAGAAGTTCCATCAGGTTGTCGTTCGCCGGATTTGAGGTCGGCTGGATGATAAACATATCCTCGCCGCGCACGTTTTCGAAGACTTCAACAAAGATCTCGCCGTCGTTGAAGCGTTCAACACGCGCATCGACCAGGCCAAGGTTGCGATGGATGTTCATCCGTCGCGCGATGGATTTCGCCAACTGTGGGTTGGCGTTGCCTGTGATTAATTTAGGTTCCATGGTGGTTGGCATTTGCGCGTATCCCCGTTCGCAAGATGACAGATTCGTGACGTTGCGCACGCTGTAGCACGCGTTAAGCTAATGGCAAAGCAATGCTATCATCCGGAGGGACCAAATGCCCCATATCGACTATTATTTTGCTACGATTTCCCCCTACACCTATTTAGCCGGCGGTGGCCTTGAGGAGATTGCTGCCAAACATGATGCGCAGATCACCTACAAACCCATCGATATGATGGGCGTGCTTTCTCGCACAGGTGGGACGGCCCCGAAGGATCGCCATCCCAACCGTCAACAATACCGAGCGCAAGATCTTGTGCGCAGCGCCAAAAAGCTGGGCATGGACTTTAAGCTAAAGCCAGCGCATTGGCCGACCAATATGGCACCATCGTCTTATGCCATTATCGCGGCGCAAAATGCCGGGGGCGGGGATATGGCGGTCTTGGTCCAGAGCATCCTCAGAGCCTGTTGGGTCGAAGACAAAGATATCTCACAGGATGAGGTCATTAAAACCTGTCTGACCAATGCCGGGTTTGATGCAGGCCTCGCAGACAGCGGTCTTTTGATGGGTGCTGAAACCTATGCGCGCAATTTGGATGAAGCTGTCGAAGCCGGCGTATTTGGCGCGCCGTTTTATGTGGTCGATGGCAAAGAGGGATTCTGGGGCAGGGATCGCCTAGAGGATCTGGATCTTTACTTGGCGGGAAAGCTTTAGATCACACCAATCTCAGCAAGGGCCGTTGCCAATTCGGTTGGCAGCGGCTCTTCGCTTTTGCGCCCTTTCGGCAAATCAGGCGGCGCATCTTCGGCCTTGAGGTAACGCCAACCCTGAAAAGGGCGACGCAAAGCGGTCTGGGTTCGGATCAGCTCTGGCCCCAAGACAATGGCGCAGCGCCGGATCCCATCGCTGCCAATCACCTCATCAAAGCCAACTATGCGTTGCCGCGCTTGGATGGATCCCTTAATGACCCAATACATCGAGCCACCTTCGAGAATCTCTTTCTCGCGGCGCGGCCACATGCGTGTGACATGACGCGAAGAGCCGTCAGGTGCCTCAGAACGCTTGATTTTTTGCCATTCTTCCAGGCCTTCAACCGTCTCGGTGCCAACGCTCAGCTTTACTAGATGTAGTGGATTCATATTTTTTGACCACAATTAGTGGTATTTCTCTTGTGTCTTTTGGCGCGTTGGATAAGAATAGAGGCCTGACGCGGGCTTTCAAGCCCCGTGGGTCCTGCCAAACTTAAAAAATACGCCAAACACTGAGGGAAATGATGAGTCGCTTTGCTGCCCCAATCGCCGAATCCATCTGGGATATGAAATACCGTTTCAAAGAAGCGGACGGCACGCCGATTGATCAAACCGTTGAAGACAGCTGGCGCCGCATCGCGCGCGATCTCGCGAAGGTCGAAAAGAAACCGGAAGAGTGGGAAGACAAGTTCTACGCCGCTCTGGAGGATTTCAAATACCTCCCTGCAGGCCGCATTACAGCCGGTGCAGGCACAGCGCGCAAAGTGACTTTGTTTAACTGTTTCGTCATGGGCACCATCCCTGACAGCATGTCTGGCATTTTCGACATGCTGAAAGAAGCGGCGCTGACCATGCAGCAGGGCGGCGGCATTGGCTATGATTTCTCCACCATCCGCCCACGTGGCGCGGATGTGAAAGGCGTTGCAGCAGATGCGTCTGGTCCTTTGTCATTCATGGATGTCTGGGACGCAATGTGCCGGACCATCATGTCTGCAGGCTCTCGCCGTGGTGCGATGATGGCGACCATGCGCTGTGATCACCCAGATATCGAGCACTTCATCACCGCCAAGTCCGACCCAGCGCGCCTGCGCATGTTCAACATGTCCGTGCTTGTGACCGACGACTTCATGGAAGCGGTGAAAGCAGACGGGTCTTGGGAATTGGTCTTTGATGGCAAGGTCTTCCAGACCGTTAATGCCCGTGATCTGTGGAATAAGATCATGCAGAACACCTATGATCAGGCTGAGCCAGGCGTGATCTTTATCGACCGTATCAACAAGTCCAACAACTTGAACTACGTTGAACAGATCGCAGCGACCAACCCATGTGGCGAGCAACCTCTGCCGCCTTATGGCGCATGTCTGCTGGGTTCGATCAACCTTGCGCGTTTGGTGACAGCGCCGTTTGAAAAAGCCGCTGAGCTGAACGAAGAAGCGCTGACCGATCTCGTGAAAACCGCTGTTCGCATGATGGACAACGTTGTCGATGCATCTAACTTTCCGCTGGATGCACAAGCACAGGAAGCGCAAGCCAAGCGCCGGATTGGCCTTGGTGTGACCGGTCTGGCAGATGCTCTGCTGATGCTCGGCCTGAAATACGGAACCGAAAAAGCCGCAGCACAGACCGAAGCTTGGATGAAAGCCATTGCGCATGCCTCCTACAAAGCATCGGTTGATCTTGCGAAAGAGAAGGGGGCTTTCCCACTCTTTGACGCGGACAAATACGTTGACGGCGGCATGGTTCAGTATCTGGATGAAGACCTGAAAGCTGAAATCCGCGAGCACGGCATCCGCAACGCGCTACTGACGTCCATCGCGCCAACCGGCACGATTTCCTTGTACGCTGGTAACGTCTCTTCCGGCATCGAGCCGGTGTTCGCTTATGCTTACACCCGCAAGGTTCTGCAAAAAGATGGTTCCCGTACCGAAGAGGAAGTTGTTGATTACGCGGTGAAACTCTGGCGTGAGAAATTTGGCGACAAAGAGCTGCCAGATTACTTTGTGAACGCGCAAACACTTGCCCCACTGGATCACGTCCGCATGCAGGCCGCGGCGCAGAAATGGATCGACAGCTCGATCTCCAAGACCATCAACTGCCCAGAAGACATCAGCTTTGATGCCTTCAAAGATGTGTACATGGAAGCATGGGATACCGGCTGCAAAGGCTGCACAACTTATCGTCCAAACGACATCACTGGCTCTGTTCTGACCGTGTCCGAAAGCTCCGAAGACGCACCGGGCGAAAAGCCAGCAGATGCCGTCGCTGATACCGGTGAAGTCATCTACATGTCCGAGCCGCTGGATCGCCCGCAATCCTTGGAAGGTGCGACCTACAAGCTTAAATGGCCAGATTCCGAGCATGCGATCTACCTGACCGTGAACGACGTGGTCATCAACGGACATCGCCGTCCTTTCGAGGTCTTCATTAACTCCAAAAACATGGAGCATTACGCTTGGACACTGGCCCTGACTCGTATGGTCTCTGCCGTGTTCCGCCGTGGTGGTGACGTGAGCTTTGTGGTTGAAGAACTGAAAGCCGTATTTGATCCGCGCGGTGGCGCATGGATGGAGGGTAAATACATCCCATCCATTCTGGCCGCGATTGGTGGCGTGATCGAAAAGCACATGGTCGCGATTGGTTTTATCGAAGGCGAAGGCAAAGGCCTGAAATCGGACCCGCATGCAGAGGTCATGGTGGTCGGTGAAGCCCCACGCGGCAAAGCCTGCCCGTCCTGCGGTGAATTCACATTGAACATGGTCGAGGGCTGCATGACCTGCAGTAGCTGTGGCCACAGCAAGTGTGGCTAAGACGCGGAGCGATTGGTGTTGTTGTCGATTACACCATAGGCTGTCTGAAATTCACACCATAGGTTTTCTGGATTGCCAAATTTGAAGGCGATCTGGACAACAAAAAAGGCGCAGGAACGAACCTGCGCCTTTTCTTTGTTCCGAGTGTTTTACTTTAGAACGTTTTCAACCTCTTCACGAGAATACACACTCCCATACCTAAGATCATGAGCTGAAATGGGCTCGACGTTGGATAGGCGCAATTTGCGAATAGTCGTTCGCGCAGTGCCTCCGAACTCTAGAGCGAGCGTTTTTGGCGTAAGAAACTGCGAATGAAATGTATCTTCATCTTCTGGTGTAAAGTAAATCTGGCGCTTTTTGGTGATGGGGTTTGTTAGGACCGAAGTTTGGAAATGACCATCACCGATCATGAGTTTCAGTTTTGAAGGCTGATGAATACCAACGGATTTGGCGAACATCTCAATGCTTTTGGCTTCGAGTAGGGTGGGCCGAAGCGCGGCTGCCACGTCATCATGATAAACGTGTATGGACTTGTAGCCTTCCCATCCCATCCTGTTTCCGACGCGCCTGATTGTTCCATTCCTAATTGCGGCGATGATTTCGCCGGGGCTCATACTTGTCTTACTCATCGTCCACTCCTCGGTGGTTACCATGAGCTCTGAACACTTTCTTATCAAATTGCCCTAGTTGGCCCCATAAGCGTTGACGTCAGACAAATATCATAAAGATCGATTAAGCTTAAACGTAGGGTGCCTTTGGGTTTTCAGACAATCGATTAATCCCAATTTGAGCCATGGCGATTGATGTTTCGTCGCTCAGTACATCCCAAAGCTGCTCGAGCCCCGTTTCCCCGCCAGCAGCGATTGCAAACTGCAAGATGCGCCCAAAGAACGTATAATCAGCTCCAGCTTCGATCGCTTTCAAAACATCTTCCCCAGATCGCAGTCCGCTATCGTAGAAAAGTGGAAACTCCGGCCCGAGCGCGGTGCGCATGTGGGAAATCATTTTGAAGGGTGACGGAGCGCTATCCAATTGGCGCGCGCCATGGCTGGAAACCTGAATTGCGTCAACACCATGGGCTTTGAGTTGCAGCGCATCTTCCACATCCAGCACGCCCTTGACCACCAAGTTTCCTCGCCAGACCTGGCGCAACTTGTCCAAAGTTTCCCATGTTGCTTTGGCGCGACTTTCTGTGCGGTCGAATTCAAAGCCTTCCATTTTAAAGTTAGCCATATCCGGTTTGCCGGCAGACAGTGTTGAAAGCGACCATCTGGGGTGCAGAGCAAAGTCGATGAATTGGGATACGCCGATCTTAAAGGGCATCTTGAAACCATGACGTAATTCGCGCGGGCGACGACCAACTTCAGGAACATCCACTGTAAGTATCAGTGTTTCATATCCTGCTGCTTTGGCCCGTTCGACGAGCTTGAATGTCCCTTCTCCACTTCCGCTAAAGTACAGCTGAAACCAAGCATTGCCTTCTGCGACCTCGATGATTTCCTCCAAAGGAGTGGAAGCGACAGTCGAAACGCAGTGAGGGATGTCATATTTAGCCGCGAGTCGCGCGAGCATGAGATCAGCCCCGGGTGCTGCGAGATTGCACATCCCCATCGGCGCAATGCCAAAAGGGCGCTGAGCGAGTTTGCCAAAGACCGATTTTGAAAGGGAGCGTTGGCTGACATCTCTCAGGATGCGCGGAGATAAGGTTGCATTATCAAGTGCGGCACGATTGCGCGCCGCACCTTTTTCCGCTCCGGCAGAGCCGTCGATATAGTCAAACACCATCCACGGCAGGCGCCGTTTGGCGATGCGCCGGGCGTCTTCAGCGCTGTGAATTGTGTTAGAAAACATTAGGCTTTGACTGCTTCCATGAAACGATGGCGGATCACCACGGGATCCATTGTGATGACAGGCAGTTTGATATTGCCGCTATCACATTTGCAAACAATCACCGTCATCTCATCACTGTCGATCGCATTCTGCAGAACAGGGCCAAGGTCTTGGTCTTGAACCTCGATCACTGTCTCACATCCGCAGGCTTTCGCCACTGCTGCAAGAGAGGTTTTCTTGCCGGCATAGGTAGGTTGATCCCCGGTTGAGCCATAAGATCCATTGTCGATAATCAGCAGCGTGTAGTTACCTGTCGCGTTATTGGCGATTGTGGGCAGAGTGCCAAGATTGGTTAAAACAGAGCCATCCCCGTCGATGGAAATCACTGGTTTGTCCTGGGCCAGCGCCAAACCGAAACCAATCGAGGATGACAGCCCCATGGTGCCCAGCATGTAAAAGTTGGTTGGCTGATCGTCGATCATGTGCAGTTCTTGGCTTGGAAGGCCAATGTTGCACACAACCAGATGGTCGCGGATGATCGGGGCGATTTCTTTTAGAATTTCAGAACGGATCATTGATCGCCATAGCCTCCCCAGAAGTTTGCGTCCGTCAAGATCGCGACGGGTTTATTGCTCATGAATGTATATTTCAGGATGTTGTCGAATTCCTCTACATCCTTTTGCCAATGAAAATGGTAAGTCGGGATGTTAAGCTGCGCCAGAAGCGCCTTTGTGTGCACAGCCATTTCAACCTGGCAGGCGACCGGCTCGCGCAACTCACCTCGGTAAGAAATGATCATTGGCAGAGGCATGCGATAGAACTGAGTTAGCGTTGCCAGCGTATTTAGTGTTACGCCGAGGGCCGTGTTTTGCATGATGATAGCTGGGCGTTTGCCACCCATGAATGCTCCAGCACAGAGCCCCATGCCTTCGTCTTCTTTGTTGGATGGAACGTGTAAGATGTCGTCACGGTTTTCAATTTCATCAATCACTCCGGCCAGCTGTTTGCATGGGACCGTGGTGACGAAAGAAACGTCGTTCGCAACAAGATCATCGGCGATCTTCTTGTCGATGTTCATTCTATTTACCTTTCTGGGAAGCGCCGGTTTTGCTTAAGCGCGTTGACTTTAATTCCATGGATCAAGGATGATTTTCGGGGTTGCCACAGCGCCGCTCAGCAAATCGACAAAGGCAGAGTTCCCTTCCGAAAGGGAACGCGTCTCTGTCCAATCCAGAGGGCCAAGCCGACCGTCAAACATGGCCTGCGCCGTGTTTCGAAAATCCTGCGCTGTATAGGTGTATGTGCCAATGAAGACGATTTCCTGCAGCGTCATGCGCCGAATATCCAAGCCACCCATGTCCTCACCCAATCCGACGTGTGTGATGACCCCGCCAGGGTCAGCAAGTGCTGACGCCGTGGCCCGCGTTGCAGCATACCCGACGGCATCAACAACGATCGGGAAGCTGCCCGTTGGGGTTTTGACAGCGGTTTGACCGCATTGCTGAGCTAAGAAGCTGCGTCGCATGTCATTGGGTTCTGCGATGATCACATCCTCAATACCCATGGCGCGCAACGCCAAAGCTGCAGCGAGTCCAATGGCACCACCACCGATAACCAAAGCGCGCTTATCCATACTAGGATGAAGCGCATCCAGTGCCAGCCGTACAGCGTGCCAGCTGACTGCCATGGGTTCAGCCAAGGCTGCGATCCCAAAAGAAATGTGTTTAGGCACTTCAACAAGGTTGCTCTCTGGCATGGCCACATATTGCGCGAATGCGCCTTCGCGCGGCGGCATCGATATGATTTGCCGCGTCGGACAAAGGTTTTCGCGACCAGCTTTGCAGGCACGGCATGTTCTGCAGGATACCAAAGGGTTGATTGTCACACGGTTGCCGTCTTTTGGGCCACCCACGATGGTTCCTGCGCCTTCGTGGCCCAAAATCAATGGGGCAGGCCGACGTGCATCGTGACCGAGGTAGGCATGCATGTCTGAACCGCAGATACCAACGGCTTCGATCTTGATTAAGTGCTCTTCGTCTTGGGGGGTTGGGTCTGGGACCTCGCGAAACCCTAGGGTCTGCACGCCGTCATAAACAAGTGCTTTCATTTTGCAGTGAACCCCCCATCAACCATCAAAACCTGTCCGGTGACGTAAGAGGAGGCTTCGGAGCACAGAAACAGCAGGGGACCGTCCATGTCTTCCATCGTGCCGTTGCGCCCGATGCAGGTTTGCTGAGCATTGCGATTTGCGCGCGCAGGGTCGTCAAACACAGCAGCGGTGAGTTCTGTTGGGAAAAACCCTGGTCCAATAGCATTTGCAGTAATGCCATGGGGCGACCATGCCTCGGCCATTGCACGGGTCAATTGGCCGACCCCTCCCTTGGTCGCCCCATAAGCAATCCCCCCGGGGAAGGCGCGCGTGGTTTGCAACGAAGCAAAGTTCACGATGCGCCCCCAACCTTTTCCCTTCATAGCGGGTACAAGCGCCTGCGACAGAAAGAACGGGGCGGATAGGTTGATGGCGAGCGTTTGATCCCAACCTCGACCGGTCACCTCGTCTGCAGGCTCGCGCGTGTTGAGTCCGGCTGCATGAATCACGATATCCGGCGCGCCAAAGGGTTGTGAAATGCGATCCGCCAGATCAGCAATACCTTCGCGGTCGGTGATGTCAGCAGCCACAGCCGCCGCTTGTGCTCCCACTTCGTCACAAAGGCTCGCCAACGCATCTTCGCGTCTCGCGACACCGACGACCTGCGCACCGGCAGCGGCCAAAGCAATCGCCGCTCGTCGCCCAAGACCAGAGCTCGCGCCTGTGATACAGGCGACTTTTCCGTTCAGGTCAAAAAGTTGTCGTGGATCGTGCATCTTTGTCAGCGTCCGCAGTCAGATCGAATGTTTCATCAGGGAAATATTTTGCCAGACGCACATCTGCTGCACGCGCGTGCCCCTCCATGCCTTCAAGGCGTGAAATCCGGGCCGTGGCTTCAGCAACACGTTTGGATGCTGTACGTGTGGTGCGCTGCCAAGTCACGATTTTCATGTATTTGTGCACAGACAGACCACCTGTGTAGCTGGCCGCACCCGAGGTCGGTAGAACATGGTTCGTGCCGGTGGCTTTATCGCCATAAGACACGGTGGTTTCTTCGCCCAGGAATAGAGAGCCATAACAAGTCAGACGCTCCAACCACCAATCCAGATCTTCAGCTTGAACCGTTAGGTGTTCCGGCGCGTAATCATCCGAACAAGCTGCCATTTCCTCGCGATCGGCGCAGAGGATAACCTCGGCATAGTCACGCCATGCCGCAAAGGCGTTGTCGCGGTTCAGTTCCGGCAGATCTTCGATCAGAGCGGGTACAATTTCCATGACCTTTTCAGCCAAAGCGCGATCATCTGTAACCAGCCAAACTGGAGAGTTATACCCATGTTCTGCCTGGGAGACCAAATCTGTCGCCACGATATATGCATCAGCAGTATTGTCAGCCAGAATAAGACTGTCGGTCGGACCGGCGATCATGTCGATGCCCACACGACCAAAGAGGATGCGCTTCGCTTCGGCGACAAACTGGTTGCCCGGACCAACGAGGATATTGGCTTTGGGCAAGCCGAATAGACCAAAGGTCATCGCCGCTACACCCTGAACGCCGCCCATCGCCATGATCTTGTCCGCGCCACAGATGTGCGCTGCATAGATTATCGCTGGGGCCACACCAACACCGGGGCGAGGAGGTGAACACGCTGTGATGTGACGGCATCCAGCCACTTTCGCGGTGGTCACAGTCATGATCGCGCTGGCAATATGGCTGTAGCGACCACCCGGAACGTAACACCCTGCGGCGTCAACCGGGATGGCTTTCTGACCGGCGATAAAACCTGGTTCGATTTCCATCTCGACTTCCGAAAGGGTCGATTTCTGTGTTTCGGCAAAGCGTTTCACATTGTCATGGGCAAAACGGATGTCTGCTTTCAGTTTTTCTGGGATCAATGCGATTGCTGCGTCGATCTCAGTCTGAGTCAACAACACGTTGCCGTCATAGCGGTCAAACTTGGACGCATATTCCATTGCTTTTGTGTCGCCGCCTTCGCTGATGTCATTCAGGATGGTCTTGACCGTCTCATGGACTTCCGACGCATCCGATTTCGCTGTGAGGGTAGCTTTTTTGAGGTATTCGAGTGTCATTTCTCAGAGCTTTCTACTTGTAAATATCGGGCAGCAATGTTGTCGAAATTGCTGGAATATAGGCAATCAGGAGTACCACGACGAACATACAGAGGACGTAAGGTACTGCCCTCACTGCAATTTTTAGGATACTCTCTCCGGTGATGCCGGATACGACGAAGAGGTTCAGACCCAAAGGGGGCGTAATGAATCCCACGCCCAGTGCGGTGATCATCATGATACAGAACTGGATTTCGTTCATACCGATGTTATCCGCCAGCGGCTTCAGGATAGGCGCCAGGATCACGATATTGGGCGTTGTTTCCATTACACAACCCGCTGCGATCAGGATGCCGATCATCAAAAGAATGAGCAGCCATGGTTCATTTGTAAGACCGGTCACGGACGTTACGAAGCCTTGAGGCACACCCATGATTGCCAGTGCCTCGGCCAATGGGGCAGAAAAAGCGATAATGGGTAGGATCACGCCGTTTACTTTGGCTGAAGTGACTAGCATAGCTGGAAAATCTGCAAGGCTTAGCGTGCGTAGAATGAAACCCATAGCAATTGTCACAACCACGGCAGTTGCACCTGCTTCGGTTGGCGTCAGGCGACCTGAGAAGATGCCATAGAAGATGATGCCAGGCACAATAAAGGCGTACCAACCGGATTTCAGCGCGCGACCAAGGTTAGAGAGCCATTCTCCCATCGTCATCATGCCACCGCCTTCATAGTCATAAATACGGTTCACAATGAGGTTGGTGATCAGGATCGATAATAGGATCGCCAAACCCGGGATCAGAGCTGCGAGGAAAAGCGTGGAAGCCGATATACCTAGCACCAGACCAATAATGATGTAAGCGATGGATGGCGGGATCAGGATGCCAGTACAGGCGCCGGCCGCGACCAAAGCACAGGCATATGGGCGGGGGTAGCCGCTCTCGACCAGCCGGTCGATGGTCATACGACCCACGGCCGCAGCGCCAGCTGCGTCGGACCCGGAAATTGCTGCGAACATTCCACAAACAAGAACAGTTGCAGAGCCAAAGCCACCTTTGGTGAAGCAGGTCAGGGCCTCGGCCACATCAAGGAATTTTCGGCTCAGACCTGTGCGGACCAGAACGTCACCTGTCAGGATAAAGAGTGGGACCGCGGTTAGCGCGAAAGCGTCGATCCCGGCAAACAAGCTTTCGCCAACAAGGCTCAACGGCAGGTCGCCGGACATGTGTAGCATAGCGATCGCTGCGACACCGATGGCCGCCCAGACAGGGACCGCCATGGCAATGAGGCCGACGAAAAGAATGACGGGTAGATAAAAATCCCATCCCAATTCAACGGTTTGATTCATCGTGTTCCAAAGCATCTAGGTCGTCCTCAATCAAACAGCTTGTTGCCTTCAAAAACGGGATTGCCATCTTTGAGAGCTTTAATGTCGCGCAGGAAGGATTGAATAAGGCGCCAGATCATCAGGGAAAAACCAGCAGGGACCGCCATCAGGAACCAGACTTTGGACACTCTGAGGCCATCAGTCACGGAGCCAAATTTCGCCGAAACATGAACAGCTTCATAGGACCAATAGAGCGCGATGACGGCCACAAAGAACATGACCAGATCACCGAAAATATAGAGCAGGGCTTTGGTGCGTGGTCCGAGGTAATGCATGATCACATCAATACGAATATGAGCGCGTTCTTTTACCGCCGCGGCGGCTCCGATCCAGGCGAGATAAATAAACGAATAGCGCACGATCTCTTCGCCCCAGATTGACGAATAGGCAAAAGCTTCGCGGCGCATTACTTCGATGGCCATAGTGATGACGAGCATCACGTAAAAGACCAGCAGCAGCCAGCGCTCGGCCTGCTTGTCTATTGTTCGTATTAGTCCCATCAGTTTGCTCCGAATTGCGGAAAAGCGCGGCCAGTCCACCCGCAAGGGTCAACCAAAAGCTCTTGTTTTAAGTGAGACCGAACGCTGCAATCCTGCGGCGTTCGGCCCAAATTTCAGGGGTCGATTACGCGTCGTGGACGTAATATTTGCCCTGTGTGCTCGCGGCCTCTTCCATCTTGGCGAAGGCGTCCAGAGAGCCACCGAGTTCAATTTTGAACTCATCCCATTCCGGACGCTGGTAACCACCGGCTTCTTTCCATTCGCCCAATTGGTCTTCACTCAGCGAGTGGAACTCCACACCTGCTTTGGCCAGTTCGGACATCGCGTACGACCGTGCGGATGGTACTTTGGACAGGTTTTGGTGCGCGGTCATTTCTGATCCCCACATGATGCCTTCCTGAACGTCGGATGGCATCGAGTTGAACCACTCTAGGTTACAGGAATAGACCTGACTGTCTGGTACTGCCTGGGTGAAGGTTACGTGTGACAGTATGTCTTTGAAACCAAATACGAAAAGCGCTCCAACAGATGGGTCCAATGCGTCTGCAACACCCTGTTTGATCGCCGATGGGGTTTCGCCCCAAGCCACCGGAGTTGGGTTCGCGCCGACCAGACGGTAGTATTGCTGAAGCATCTTGGAGCCCGGTACGCGGAACTTCACACCGTCCAAGTCAGACGGAGACAGAACCGCGCCTGCGCCGCCTTTGCGTACAGCAACTACGCGCGGATCAATGTTCACATAGAAGAGTGCCTTAAAGCCTGCGGCTTCGACCTTTGGGTGTACTTCGGCATTCCAGTAGTCAGATGTCACGAGGTTTGTGAATCGTTGGTTGGAACCGCAGAGATACGGCATGTTGATCAGGTCTACTGTGGACGCAAATGGAGCGAAGTTAGAAAGAGAATGCTGCGCGGCTTGAATGGTGCCACCCTGAACTTTCTGAACCAACGCGCCGCCAGCTCCCAATTGTCCACCTGGTGCCAGTTTCACGTATACTTTGCCGTTGGTTGCGTTCTGAATATTTTCTTTCAGATCCAATTGCATGATCGGATAGCTGCGAGATGCACCCAAAACATAGGCTGTCGCGATGGTCATCACATGATCTGCAGCCTTTTCGCGCTCACGCTCTTCATTGGCGGTCTGTGCGACAGCTTTTGATGACCACAACATACCACCCGCACCCGCCACCATGGCAGCTGTGAACGCACCCGTCGATGTCAACTTGAGGAAATTGCGGCGGGCCGCAGAAGCCAGCTCACGTTTTTCTTCAGTCATTTTACGTCCTCCCAAACGTTCAATCAGCTGCCGTTCTTTTCATCTCGGTCAGCCTCTCGTTTCAAAATCGCGACAACAAAGAAGATTGTTGTCACGAAAAGAACCAACATCTCACCTACGTCCCCTAAAAACGCATCGCTCGCAAAAGCGCCCAGCAATACGTTCGCGAAATAGACTGCAAAGACGATGGCTGAGATGGCGAGGTACATAACTTGAGCTCCTGGATGAGTGATTCTCAGATGTAATGTAAGCGCTTACATTCACCCAGTGCAAGCGCTTACATTATTTTGCCGATTGTTTGCTTACCTGTTTCGGAAATCTTCATTATGATATTCGGAATTTGGAAGCTCGACGATGGACAGACAATGAACGAGAAAGTGGTCATTCCGAAATTGGATGATGTCGCGCGTGTGGCAGGCGTGTCGACGGCGACGGTTTCACGCTGTTTGAATACGCCAGATCGGGTTGCAAAAGCCACGCTCGACAAGGTGATGAAAACGGTTGAAGAGCTTGGCTATACACCACATTTCGGTGCGCGCGTGATGGCGGCCAAGCGCACATTCACTGTCGGTGCGATCATTCCGACAATGGAAAATGCGATCTTTGCACGTGGTCTTCAAGCCTTCCAAGAAGAGCTGCATAAACGTGGTTTCACATTGCTGGTCTCCAGCTCCGGATACCAACCAGAAGTCGAGAAGGAACAGATCCGAACGCTGGTTGCCCGCGGTGCAGATGCGCTGCTTTTGATCGGTTATGATCGCGAACCTGAGATCTATGAATTTCTCAGAAAGCGCAATGTGCCGGTGTTTGTAGCTTGGGCTTACGCACCTGAACACGATCTTCCCTCTATCGGATTTGATAATCTTAACGCGATGTGCCGCTTGGCGCAGAAGGTGATCGATTTTGGCCACAGAAAGATCGCCGTGATCTCCGGTATCATTGAGGGCAACGATCGCGCTTTCAACCGCCTTGAGGGCATCAAAAATGCACTCCGACAAAACGGGTTGGATGTGGATCAGATGAAAGTCGTCGAAACAAACTACGGGATTGAAAATGGTGCAAGGGCATTGGAGCAGATCCTGTCCTCAACCAACCCGCCAACGGCTGTGATGTGTGGCAATGACGTACTTGCGGTTGGGGCCTTGAGATACGCGAGTAAGGCCGGCCTACGGGTGCCAGAAGATATCTCGATCACCGGTTTTGATGATATCGAACTCGCAAGCATCGTCACACCGACCCTGACAACGGTCCACGTCCCGCACCGCGAAATGGGCCGTAAGGCGGCAACCGAGCTTGCTAATCTGGTGGAAGGGATCGCTGGCGTGCGAATGGAAGAATTGGAAACAAGCCTTAGAATACGAGACTCTCTTGGCGCTCCGCCTGCGTGACTATACCTCGCATTCTAGGTGTTTTAGTGCAGCTTGGAATTCTAGGCCGTAGCCTTTGATAACGTGACCAATGTCCGGATTGGACCGTTAGGCGAAGCGTTTGGCCCCTCCCACACAAATCACCACAAAGAACGTAACAATGATCATAGACGGCGCTAGGGGCTCTGCGAGCAGAAGAGACGCTAGAGCTAAACTTAAAAACGGCTGGAGAAGTTGCAGCTGTCCTACACCTGCTGTGCCGCCTAGAGCTAGGCCTCGATACCAGAAAATGAAACCAACGAGCATCGAAAAGACCGAGACGTAGCCTAAACTGAGCCAGACCGGTAGGGACAGGCCTTTTATTGTCGGTGGCCATGTCAAAATTGCGAAAGCAGCCATCAAGGGTAATGACAGGACGAGCGCCCAGGAAATCACCTGCCATCCGCCCAATTTGCGAGACAACTGCGCGCCTTCTGCATAGCCCAATCCGCAGGCCAGGATCGCTGATACCATAAAAAGATCGCCTAAGAGCGACGCATCGGCGCTTTGGGAAAGGGCGAAACCGACCACGGCAGTGCTGCCTAGGAGTGAGAATACCCAGAACAACGCTGTCGAACGTTTACCGCCGCGTAGCACGCCAAAGGTTGCGGTACTTAAAGGTAAGAGACCAATAAAGACGATCGAATGCGCAGCCGTGATGTGCTGCAGTGCGAGCGCTGTCAAAAGCGGAAAGCCGATCACGACACCTATGGCTACTACCACTAAAGAAAAGAGGTTCTTACGAGATGGCAGCTTTTCTTTGAAAAAAGCCAACAGAGAAAGCGCTAGCAAGGCTGCAATAACCGCGCGTGCCGATGTGAGGAAGAGCGGATCCAGACCACTGACAGCCACTCTCGTTGCAGGCAGCGATCCACTGAAGATCAACACACCGAGCAACCCGCTGCCCCAACCAGAAAATGAGGAGTTCATAATTTAAAGCTTCCTTTTGGAATGTTGTAGCTGGAAGGGAGCGGAAAATGCAGATACAGATCAATACAATTGGCGCAAACTGTATTGCTTAAGGTTCCCATACAGAGGAGATCGATTATGGCTGTTGCGACCCGTCGAACTCTTGTGATGGAGCATATCACGCGCCGTATCCGTTCGCGGTCACTTGGAGCAGGCGACAAACTCCCATCGGTTCGAGGCTTGGCATCTCGTTTGAACGTGTCGCCTTCGACAGTGGTTGAGGCCTATGATGTATTGGCCGCTGAAGGGGTTATTTTTGCACGACGCGGCTCTGGTTTTTTCGTGTCAGACCACGTTCAGCCCTTTGAGGTCTCACAAACTGGGCCGTTGCTAGAGCGTGAGATTGATCCACTTTGGGTCGCCCGGCAATCGATCGACGCTAGCAAGGATATTTCAAAGCCCGGATGCGGATGGATGCCAGCCGATTGGATGCCTGTCGCGTCTCTTCGGCGAGCGATGCGTCGCGTTGCACGAGGGGATGAAAATGTGCTGACAGATTACAGTTGCGCACTGGGTCATTCTGGGTTGCGTCAACATGTGGCAAGACTGCTTTGCGGCCAGAACATAGAAGTAGATCCAGGTTCTATTCTGCTCACCAATTCTGGATCGCAGGCGCTGGATTTAATTTGCAGGTTGCTGCTCAAGCCCGGTGACACCGTATTGGTGGATGACCCTTGTTATTTCAACTTTCAGGCTCTGCTTAGGGCTCACCAGATTTCGATTGTAAGTGTCCCCTTCACGCCTAACGGCCCTGACCTTGTCCAATTTGAAAACGTACTTAGGAAAAAATGTCCGCGGCTCTATCTGACCAATTCCGCATTGCACAACCCCACAGGCGTAACCCTCAATGCAGCGACAGTACATCGTCTTCTGACGCTAGCCGAAGCATACAATTTGCAGATTGTAGAAGACGCAATATTCGCCGAATTTGAACCGGAGCTATCGCCGCGACTGGCGTCACTTGATGGGTTAAATCGGGTTCTTACGATTGGAAGTTTCTCCAAAACTTTATCGGCATCTTTGCGCTGCGGATACATTGCAGCGCGTCCTGATTGGATAGACTCTCTCACTGAGCTTCAGGTTGCGATTAGTTTCGGAGGCCCCAGCCCAATGGTGACAGAATTGCTCCATTCCGCCCTCACCGAAGGCAGCTATCGCAAACATATGGAGGCCCTTAGGGTAAAACTCGACCGCGCCCGTAACCGCGTTACTGATGAGTTAGAGGAAATGGACATTAAGCCCTTTGTGAAACCCAAAGGCGGTTTCTATCTCTGGTGCGAACTGCCAGATGGACAGGATGCTGCAATGATAGCCCGGAAAGCTCTTAAGCAAGATGTTGTACTCGCACCCGGAAATGTTTTCAGTCCGACCCAATCCAAGAATTCGTTTCTACGATTCAACGTAAGTCAGATGGCGGGGAATATAGAAATGCAAGTACTTCGCGATCTGATGCATGAAGCGATATAGGATTGTCCGCTTTGAGGAAGTGTCAGGAAATACGCCCCTCAATGAGGATGTCTGATTTGGGTCGTGGGTAACTTTCGCCCAAAACTGCCGGTTGTGCTGATGCTGCGCTGCAACGGAGGTCTGGTTTGAGCTCAAAGTGTCAGATGCTGCACTTTGAACATACAGCCGCGAAGCACTGATTGTGGACGTTGGCTTAGGTAAGCATAGCCCTTAGACGCGGTCTATCACTTACCAGTGCAGCTTTCAGAAAGCAGGCTTTCACGATCAGCGTGTCGATTGGTTGGGTTTTCAAAGGTTAATCTTCCGACGGGTATCATTCAGTGCAATTGAGCGTGAACCAGATATCCTTCGACTTCAGTTTCACCAATAGCGCGCAAGGCTTCTAGCCGGTGATACCCTTCGACGAGAATGTAACCGCCGCCTTTATCGGTTCTTAGGCGTATGGGGGTTGTTTGGCCGTTTTCCAGCATATCGTATGCAATGTCTTCGACTTTTGCGGAGTCCAGACTTTTCCTGCGTTTGAGAGGAATGCGAACGTCGGCGATTACAAATTTTTCTTTTATGGGCATGAAACAACTTGCACCCAATTACGGCACTTGAGCAAGGGCTTGCATGCGCTCTGCACAAATCACCACAATTGCCGTATGGCACCAACAGCCAACCATCAGGGTCGGACAGGAATGAGTTCTTAAACTCTGTGGTTTTTATAGGATCGAAGTCAAATATCAGAGCGACCTAGAATATCCGCTCACTATACTTGTCGTTTTTGTTGAACCAGAGACTCTCAAAAGAGAGCTTCTGGTTCTGAATTCAAACTCTAGAGTTTATGCAAGCGCGAGATTGCTTGCAGACTCTCGACCGTTGCGATCAGCTTCAACGTCGTAGGTCACTGCTTGCCCGTCATCCAATTGCTGCAAACCAGCACGCTCCAGCGCGGAAATATGGACAAAAACGTCTTTTGAACCTTTTTCAGGTGCAATAAAACCGAAGCCTTTTTGAGTGTTAAACCATTTCACGGTGCCATTAGCCATCGTGTTGTCTCCTATTAATGCCATTCACAGAATGCAATGGCCTGGCCCAGTGTCGTCATAAGAACTGCTGGCCGATAAGAAACAGGAGGTCGAAGGAAGAAGCTATGCATTGAGCATGTGGGTATTCGTTAATTCAATTACAAGCCCTATACTTTACAGCCGAAAATTTTCATTTTTGACGGTACATTTGCAACGGCTTGTTCTTCCAAAAGTCAGAGCAATTTCATTGCCGCTAGAAAGACTTTGATTGCAAAATATTACCTTTGAGAGTAGGAAAATAAACAACGAACGAAGCTCGGAACCATTCAGGCAAAGGACCTGAAGACAGAGTTTTGCCCAATCAAATCCCGCTGACATCCCGAAAAACGCAAGCGCCAAAAGTTATGGTGATGGATGGGAATGTGATCTGGGATACCGGATTGCTGGAGAAACCTGCGTCGCCATTACAATTCCTGACAATGCCTACGCGACAAACCGCAGTTATGGGACCGGATGGGAATGTCTTCATGGCTATATCCAGGTTGAAGGGCAGTCCTGCGTTCCAGTGATTACACCAGATGAAGGTTATCTTGGGTCACCTGGGACGCGCTGGTTTTGCCACCGAGGTTTTCAGAAAATTGGAAAATCTTGCGAGAAAATCAACTTGCCCGAGAATGCCTATCTGACAAATTCAATAGTTGGTACCGCATGGAAATGTGATCGCGGATTTGAAGCAAACGGCAACACCTGCATCGTTATTTCTGTGCCCAAAAATGCGTTTCTAAACAACTCTAGGTTCGGCCTGCCTTGATCGTGTAATCGCGGCTTTTTTGAAGAAAACGGTGCCTGTACGAAGGTTTCTGTTCCTGGGAATGCCTATTTTTGATGAAGCGAGTTACGGAAATGGGCGGAGGTGTGAGCGCGGATATTCTGAATCAAGAAACGAATGCACTGCAATAGAGCTTCCATCGAACGCTCACCTCGATAGGTCCGGGAACCAGTGGGAATGCAATAAGAACTTCTATCGCTCAAAGTCTCAATGTGTGCTCCGTAATTAGACCAATTCTACACTCCCGTGCGCCCATTTAACTGGCACTGGCAGTTCCTGGATCACTGAGTTCGGGAAATCTCGATCAAAAAAGGAAATATCCATGAACTCCGATCCGAAAACCGTAACAACAAAACACGAAGGCCAAGGGAATTGACTAATTCGCCAATCCGCCTTCGGGCCCCATTGTCTGCAACCACGAATAAATCCGAGACTGCAATTGTGTATTGCGAGGGCAATTTCGCTGAGGTGGACGGCAAAACTGCCAATGGGCTCGTGCGCCATTCAGAAACTACAAAATACTATCGGTCATCGATTGCAAACACCAAGGTTACGACAGCGGCAAATTCTTGACGGTATTGCCAACCAAATTCCCGTTTTGGAAAATTTGCAGCAGGCCATAAAATACCAATCGCCTTTGCCTCAAAAGCTGATCTACGGAATGGCGCCCTCAAGCGGCGTACTCTCTCGAAGATCGCGCAGTAATTTTGGATGCGATGTCACATGGCATGAACATCGTCAGTGGCCTGCACGAGTATCTCAGCGATGACATTGAAATGGCGAATGCCGCCTTGGCAAATAATGTCACAATACGCGACATACGCAAACCAAAGGCGAGCAAAGATTTTCGGTTGTTTGATGGTTCTGTGACCTCTGTGCCAGCTCTGCGTATTGCTGTGCTTGCCACTGATTGCGCGATCGGGAAGCGAACCACAGCGCCACTTCTTACGAAGGCACTCAATGGTGTCGGGGTTAGAGCCGTTCTTATTGGCACCGGCCAAACGGGCTTGATGCAAGGGGCTAAATACGGCGTTGCGATGGACGCTATTCCCCCCAGTACTGCTGCGGAGAGCTTGAAGGGGCCATAGTCGCAGCGTCAGAAAGGGAGAGTCCGAAAGTCATTGTTGTTGAGGGGCAGGGGGCTCTTGGTCATATAGCGTTTTGCACATCGGCTTTCATTTTACGCGGCAGCCAGCCAGATGCAGTCATTCTTCAGCTAAGCAGGACGGCTTATTTCGCACCTTGCAACAGTTTTTGGTCTTGTATTTTTTGGTGGGTTAAACTTCCGGATTGAGCACCACCTTTTCCCGTGGGTGAGCCGCTAACAGTACCAAGCTATCGCAAAAATTGTCGCCGACGTCGCCGGGTACACAGCTTGCACTACCATATCAATCAATATGGGGCGCGGTGTCGTATGGGCATATCGGGATTGTAGGTCAGTTTGCAGATGCCGGTGCGGGCGTCACTCAGCAAATTAGGGAGGGACGAATTGCTCCAACTGGCTTATTCTGGGCGCGATCTTCGGTGTTAATACCGGAGCGCTGCCCTCCTATGGTCGCGAGACCCTAGCCTCTCCAACCACAGAACGTTCCCCATTCTGGTGCATTTGAAGTCTCAAAACCAAAAATCTTTCAGCTTCGTGTTGTGCAACTACCCGCCCAGATAGATCGAAGGGCTGATCGGTGAAGACTGGTGAAACAAACTGAACCGTTATGCGTTTGAGCGCATAACTTTCGATTCGGGATTTCACATAGCGTTCCATCACTGTAAGGAGAAGCTGGCCCGGTATGGGAACCCCAACGAGTCCGGCGTCGATTGCAACGGCCGGGTCGCGGTGCAAAGGGTTGTCATCGCTCGAATGATCCAAATATGGGAGTAGGGCTTCGGTCGAAACCGCATCCACCCTCTCTGGTGGCAAGTGGCTGCCGATAGTCAGCGCGACGCTCATATAACTGCCTTCCCGGCAACGCGCATCATCTCGGCTTCAAACTTCGCAGCAAGCCTGGCTTCACGGTCTTTGACGACACCAGAAATAACAACAAGCCCAGCCTCGTTGCGACGGCATGAAAGCCACATTGTATAGGCTTCATCGGGCATAAGTTCTTGGTTCATTTGCACGTCCTGACGTAGGTGAAGAAGTCCCTCTTCTGCACCATCATGGCCGAGCGCCTTAAGAGCCTCGATCAAGTCGGGTTTGACTGTGTCATGTCCCAGAAGCGTCGGAATGTAAGACAAAGGAATGGCCCCCCGGGGATCCAGAGTGCTGTTACCTAAGCTTGTTGCATCACAAAAAGTCGTCAAACTTTTCGCGGTAATACAAATCGGGAATGGGCCGACTTTCTCGCTCTTATTGGGCTTGTCCGTTCTCAAGCGTCTGGTGCCGACAGGATCAATGAAGCGTTCATTCCGCCAAAGGCAAAGGAATTTGACAATGCATATCGGATCGGCTGGGACGTGGGTGAATCGGCGGCCAGCGTGATGTTGCATTTGGGATCAGGCTCAGGACAATTGATATGGGGCGGTACGGTTTGCTCGCGCACAGCGGCGAGTGTGATAGCCAGTTCCACGCCACCAGACGCCCCGAGCAAATGGCCCGTCTGGGATTTGCTCGAAGATACCAAAAGCTTGTCGGTTGCATCACCAAACACCCGGCGAATTGCGGTTGCTTCATTCACGTCGTTGAGAACCGTGCCCGTCCCGTGAGCGTTAATATAATCAATGTCGAGTGCCGAAAGCCCCGCATCGTCAAGCGCGCCTTGCATGGCAGCGGAGGCTCCGTTGACATCAGGTTGCAACATGTCACGGGCATCGCTCGTCGTTGCATAGCCGTTCAGCCATCCAATTGGTGCGCCGCCACGTTCGGCTAGCGACGCTTCGGATTCAAGCAACACCACGCCTGCACCTTCGCCTAGAACCGTCCCATTTCGGGTATTGGAAAATGGCTTGCATCCGTCGGGTGACAAGACACGCAACAACTCCCATGCGCGGATCGTCGGAACCGTCAGGCAAGCTTCGCTGCCGCCAGCGATGGCGCGGTCAACCACGCCGGCGCGGATCAGCATCATTGCTAGCCCGATGGACTGGCTGGCAGACGAACAGGCACTACAGACCGCGAATGAGGGCCCCTGTGCACCGTATTGGATGCTGACATGAGCAGTCGCTGAACTTGGGATCAGTTTCGGCACACTGAGCGGGTCCATAAAGCGTCTGCCGGAATGGAGTTGATTATAGCCCGCATCAAGCGTTGTCATCCCGCCAATGCCAGAACCGATGAACACGGCAGTACGGGGGCCCTTCAAAAGGTCCGGATCAATGCCGGATTGTGACACTGATTCACGCGCCGCGAGATGTGCAAATTGGGAATACCGATCGCAACGCTTCAGGATCGCAGCATCCGCATCTGCGGCGGGATCGAAATCTGCAAGCGCCCCAAAAATTCCAACAGAGAGAATTTCGTTGCCAGGAAGCTCGTGCGCGCGGACTGCCGTTTTACCGGAAACCGCAAGCTGCCACAAAGCCTCTGCGCCGATACCGGCGGCACTGACCGCGCCAATTCCTGAAATCGCAACCCGGCTCAAATGGCTGCCGGTGATCCGGTGTCGGATTCACCGTCTCCTTGAGATGCGATTTTGGCGATAAATTCAGATAGGTTTTTGGCGGCTGCCAATTCGTTGTCGATGGGAACGTAGATACCCAGATCCTCTTCGACGGCCATCAAAATTGAAACCACGTCGACCGAGGCGATGCTCAGAGACTCCAATGTGGCGCCGGGAGTGACGGACTCTATGTCGACCATGCCTTCTTTGGCGATAATGGCGATGATCTGGTCAAGTTTTTCAGGCTCCAGATCTTCCGGCCAGGTTGCCACCGAGTTTGTACTATCGGTCACGTGCTTCCACTGCCTCCTCTGCTGCAATATTCTTTTTCATGATACGGAAGGTCCGCGACCTTGAAAAGCCGAATTGCTCCAGCAACCGGACCAAAGCTGCGTTGTCTTCGAGCACCCAGCCTGCTTCGATCCATGCGCTGCGGGGCTGATAGGTGGTCAGCTCGTCCAGCAGTTTTTCAACCAGCGCCATGGCCACGACAGCGCCGCCTACCGTGTGCTTGATCTCTGAGCGCACGCCCAGAACAATGATCCGCCCGGATGTGAACCGGTGAAAGGCGGTGCGCCACAGAAGTTTGGCCCATCCCCAAGGGGACGGCTTTGAGCCAAGATCAGTGGTGATTTCGTAAAGGTTGGGAATAAGAACCGCGACCCCGAAGGCTTTGCCATCGCGTTCGATAATGGCACCCCATTCTGGGCGCAGAAAGGGTTTTAGATCCGTTGACATCGCATTGAGATCAGCCTCAGTGAGCGGAACGAACCCCCAGTTGTTTTGCCAAGCGTCGTTATAGACATCACGGATGATCTGCGTTTCCTTGGTGATGTTTTTGAGGTCAAGCTTGCGGACAGTGTAACCCTTAAGGCGACCTTGAATTTTGGGCTTGTTGCGCAGGGCTTCAAACGCTTCGGAATCTGTGGCGATGCGCCAGTAATGCAGATCCTTTGCATAGCGATATCCGCAGGCATCAAGATGGGCTTCGATATATGTCGGGTGCCAGGACGTGCCAATCATCGGCGGCTCGTCCTGACCCTGTATCATCAGGCCCGGCTCGGTATTCATCGATAGCGTCATTGGCCCCATCGCAAAGGCACAGCCCTTTTCCCGCAAGGCCTGCTCAGCTACAGATATCAATGCGCGCACAACGTGTTCGTCATCGATTGTATCGAGGCAGCCAATGAGCCCTGCTTCAGCGAAATTGCCACCGGGCTGCGCATGGTCGATTTGCGCTGAAATCCGGCCAACAGTTTTACCCTCGCGACGCGCCAGCCAGTATTGCGCTTCCCCGTGCTCAAAAAATGGAGCCTTCTTGGGGTCAAGCACACCGCGGCGGTCAAGCATAAGCGGCGGAGTATACTCAGGAAATGATTGATAAAGCCGAGCCGGAAGTGCCAGAAACTCCGACATCTCCTTTGCGCCTTCCACGGGTTCTATGGTGATTTGCCCTGTCGTCATTGATTGAAAATATCGCCTAGAAATAAGTTCTGAACATTCAAATCTTTGATCAACTCTTTTGCTGTTCCTTGGGCCAGCAACGCCCCCGCATGCATGATGTTGGCATGATCGACGATTGATAGCGTCTCGCGTACATTGTGATCAGAAATCACGACGCCCATGCCTAGCTCCTTTAGACGGATTATGGTTTGCTGCACCGAAGAAATTGCAAGCGGATCGACACCGGCGAAGGGCTCGTCAAGCAACACATATTTTGGATTGCCTGCGATCATCCGCGCGATCTCGCAGCGCCGACGCTCACCGCCCGACAGAACCGCCGCTTTGCGACGTCTAATCTTGGTAAGGCCAAATTCATTCAGTAGGCTTTCAAGGCGTTTGGATATCTCAGCCCTATCAGACTCGATTGCTTCAAGATACAGAAGTATATTGTCTTCGACCGATAATCCGCGAAAGACGGAAGCTTCTTGAGGGAGATATGCTACGCCAAGTTGCGCACGCGCATAAAGGGGCAGTTTCGTGGCGTCGACTCCATCAATTTCGACTTTGCCTGAATCGGGCAACTGGACCCCCGCAATCAGACCAATCAAAGTTGACTTACCGGCACCATTTGGCCCCAGAAGTCCGACAATTTGACCAGGCTCAATCACAATGCTGACGCCACGGACGATATCCTGCTGCTGCAGCGCTTTTTTGACGTCGCAGATCTGCAAGGAACCGGCGGCCGGTTGAGATTGGGTCTCTGTGCGGTGCATCTGCGTCGGACCGGTCCCGTTCTTCGAAAATGGCTTCGATGCAAACCGCACCGTAACTGATCGCTCCCGGTTTTAAAGTAGATTTCAAGCCGACGATAGAGATATAATGCGGCAATCAAAGAAGGTGGCAAGATGATGATCTTAGATGTTGGATTTAGGCCCAGCCCCAGGCCACATTTGGCAACCTATAGATTGCGAAGGGTGTTTCAGCATCGTTTGGGCCATCGGCCGTTTTGACTTTGAGTACGAACGCTTTGATCAGCCGCCGTGTATCTGGCCCTATCCTGCGCCGCTACCGTGCGATGTTTGCTTATGAAGTGTTCAGACTAACGTTTTTCGTCTTATTGGGTGCGCAAGCGATCTTTTTGACGAATGTCGTGGTCGCCGATTTGTTGCCCGAAATAATTGAACACCAGGCCGGTCTTGGAAATTTTATCGCGTTGACCGTTTTGACTGTTCCAGGGGTGCTTGTGATCGCCCTGCCACTTGCGGTCCTATTGGGCAGTTATCTGGTCATCATGAATCGGCGGGCCTTTGGGGAGTTCGCAAGTTTTGCAGGTATGGGATTCTCGTGCAAAGGTCTTCTGCAACTGAATTTCGCGATAGGATTTGGCGCTATTCTGGTTTCGCATCTGATTTCGGGCTATGCCGAGCCACTTGCCCGCTACCAGTTAGCGAAAACCCTGTTCGATATCAAAAACGATGCTGTGCGTGAGGGACGGATCGCCGCGGGTGAGTTCAATACAATCGGCGATTATGTGGTTTTCGCCGATTCCGGTCGGTTCAACAAAACTGCCCGGGGATTGTTCATTCATGAGCGTCTCGACGATGGCACCATCCGGTTTGTTACTGCCCACCACAGTCTTCGAGCGCCAGTCGAAGAACAGCTTGGCCTCGGTCTGATCTTGGGAGATGTCGCCGTTTATCAGTTTAGTTTCGATGAAGGGTTATCTCAAAGCACAGAGCCTTGCGCTGGATGCGTAGCCGAGACCGCAGAAATCACACTGTCCGAGAAAATGTTTATTCAATTCCGGGAGCCTGAGGCGGCCGAGTTGCCTGCGCGTCGAAGCCGCGTCCTAGACCAGACCAATCTGGAACTGCTCAGATCAGGGACGAATGATGCGGATGCCGCGGCAACAGTGGCCGAAAGATTTCTGCGAGATCTACTTTGCCTGGTGGCGCCATTTGTGGCGTTGTTAGCAGCGGCTCTAACAACGCCGCGGACCTACTTGTATGCGCTGCCGCTGGCCGGCGCGCTGGTTTTGTCATCACAGTTTTTAGGAACTTTTTTAGTGCAATCGCTGACTGGCGCAGGCATGTTCACCATGCTCACCGGCATTGCCGCGGTGGCGACAGCCATCGGGATTGCACTGATCGCCGTCATTATCCGACGTGAGAGCGGCCTGATCCAACCGTTGGACACAAGATTATGAATGCCAACTTATCTCGATATCAGCAGAAAAAGCGCGCTGGGCAGGCCATGAGAACCCTGTTCGGACGCGAAACCTCATATGTCGCGGGGCTCTATTTTCGCCGCGCGCTGATTTTTAGCGGCATCGTTCTAGCGATTATACTCGCGCTAGATGTGGTCGGACGTATGACGCGCGTTTTATCGCTGAATGATGACGCTGGGGGGCTCGATGGACTTTGGGTGCTCTTGCATTATGTTCTCCTACGCGCGGCGTTTGTCCTGCCGCAGCTGTTGCCGGTCGCCGCGATAATGGGCGTACTTTGGGCGGAATTCGCGCTCTCAAAATCCAATGAGCGGTCGATGATCTTCAGTAGCGGGCGCGCGCCAATTAATTCGGTGATGCCCGCATTGATTTTTGGCGTGGTTATCGGTGCGTTGCAATTTGGCGCTGTGAACATTGCACGCCCGTACTCGGCCCAAGCGCAGGCGGAGGCCGGTTACCGGAACTATGGGGTCGGGTTCAGTCGTGCAGAAACCGTGGCGTCGGAATGGTTTGCAACCGAGGGAACCGTGTTTAACGCACGCGTTGCCTTCGATCCTCGCCCGGTTTTGAAAGAGGTCGTAGTCTACCGGATTGCACCAACTGGCAGATTGGAAGCAATAATCACCGCTGATGAGGCCGCTGCGCTGCCTGCTGGTGAAGGTTGGGAATTTCAGAACGGTAAACTATGGTCCTTTTCATGGGCTGACGACGGCTGGAGTTGGCTTGAGCGTGCGGATGAATCCTTCTTTTCTTCAATTGCTGAGCAGGTGCCGCTTGACCCCGTTTGGACAGACCACATCGGCATCGATCCGCACCTTTTGCCGTTCACGCCATTAAAACAACTCGCCACGGCTGATGGTGGTATCCCGGACGCGTTATCGTTTAAGGCGGCCTATCAGCAGCGGTATGCTGATGTGTTGATTTGCATTGCGATGGCGCTGGTTGGGGCTGGCCTGGCCCTGACGATGTTCAAACCAAAGACTGCGCCAATGCGCCTGTTGGCTGTCGCGGCCATCGGTTACGGCGTTCATGTGGGAACGACGACATTGACGCTCTTTGGCGAAAGCGGGCTCGTACTCTTGTTTGTCTCGGTCTGGATTTGGCCGCTCTTCTTGTCCTTCGGTACTCTCCTGTTTCTTTATGGGTATGACCAACGCGTTCAGGATGAAATCAACAGGAACAATCATGGATCCCGAGCCGGATGAAACGCGCAACACCAATAACTGATCCTAAACATATAGTGATCACTGGCGCGACAAGCGGGCTCGGACGAGCCTTGGCGATTGGTTATGCGCGTCCTGGTAGAATGCTCTCGCTTGCGGGCCGTAATACCGCGCGGCTGGAAGAGGTAGCCATAGCTTGCCAGAGCGCTGGCGCGGAAGTGCATACTGTTACTCTCGATGTGACCGATGCGGCCGCGATGGAGGCTTGGCTGGCGCAGAGCGATAGTGCCCGTCCGATTGATATTCTGATTGCAAATGCCGGAGTAGGCGGCGCGGCGGCCCTTGCGCCGCCTACTGGTGAAGATGGGCCGCAGGCGCGAAATATCTTTTCGGTTAACACAGTTGGCGTGATCAACACGGTCATCCCAGTCACGCCAAGAATTGTTGCGCGCGGGCGCGGCCAAATTGTCATCATTGGGTCTATTCAAGACTCTCTTGGCGTGCCCCAATCGCCGGTCTATTGCGCTTCAAAAGCTGCGGTGCAGATTTATGGCGAAGGGTTGCGGCGTTTGCTGGCGGTTCAAGGCGTGGGGGTCACAGTCGTTCGGCCAGGCTTCATCGACACACCGATGAGCCAATCGCTTGCTATGCCGCGCCCCTTTTGCTGGTCGCCAGAACGCGCAGCGGAAAAGGTCATAAATGAAGTGCGAAAAGGGGCCGCGCAGATTACCTTCCCTTGGCCATTGCGTCTGTTCTTAGGATTGCAAAAGTTCGCTCCGGTTTGGCTCACTGACTTTGTGATTGCCAGATCAATGCGCATGGGGTGGGCACCGCCAGCTTTACCTGACCCAGATGAGGCGGATCAGCGACGCAGTCGCTGAATAATATGCTGTGCGCCAACCAGCGTGAGCCCGTGAAAATCAACGTGGATCACATCCGGTATTCCGCCAATCCCCTCGCGCCATTCAACAAATATACAGACCAGCCGCGCCTCACGGCCCGCAATCGGCATCACCGCGCGCACCTGCCCAGTGGGAGTGGGTTCCAAACGCACCTCGATATTCGGTGCAGCATTTAGATTTGCGGTGAACTTTCCTGGCTGGCCAGTAAGCGGTTTGACGTTCACACCATAGGCAATCTGACTTTCCCAAAATCTGAGCGGCCCTTTGCGTCCGCTTCCGCTAAGATACCTCCAATAGCCTTCGACCGGGTCATCCGGGTCAATCCTACCATCCGCCAGCTGGTTCGCCACATAGACGATCGTGTTGGAGTTGCCCGAGTGCTGGATGAAAAAAACTGCGCCCTTATCTTTGGGCGCAGGATACAGAGGCGCGCAAAGCGATTGCCCAAAGCCCGGCGAAGCGCACGCGACGCCAAGCATCACAAAAAGAAGCGCGACTTTGAGCTTTACTAAGGCCGTTTCGGCTCCTATCAACTTGTATCGTTTCATACTGCCACCACCGCATCCAGACGAAGAGACCCGATTTGGATTTACCTTCAACGCAACTGGAATCTAGCCATAGACCGCTGCGTCTTGCAATCTTTTCGGGGGTCTATGACTATATTGTTGATGGTGTCTCGGTAACGCTAAACCGGCTTGTGGATCAGCTGGAACGCGACGGGGTCGAGGTGCTCGTCTTTGCCCCGACAGCCAAGCAATCAGCTTTCGATCATGCCGGCACGCTCGTGTCTGTGCCCTCAATTCCTATGCCCGGGCGGCGGGAGTATCGCGCCTCGATTGGGCTCGGGCGCAGTGCAAAGAAACGCCTTGATGCGTTTCAACCGACCCTTATTCACATCGCAGCGCCTGATATTCTGGGCTGGCGAGCATTGAGTTATGCGCGTGCGCACAACCTCCCGGTGCTGGCCTCCTATCACACGCGCTATGAGACATATTTCGACTACTATGGTGCGGGCTTTGCCCTGTCGCTCGCATCCCGATATTTACGCAGCTTCTATAGCAAGGCCGACCGGCTATGTGCGCCCACTCAAGCGATGGCGGACGACATCGAGCAGGCTGGCTATGGTCGCGACATCGTGGTGTGGGGGAGAGGCGTTAATCCTGATTTGTTTAGCCCAGTCAAGCGATCAACCGAATGGCGGCAAGAGCTGGGGATTGGTTCCGACGAGATTGTGGTTTTGTTTGTCTCGCGACTGGTACGCGAAAAAAACCTGGACGTTTTGGTTGATGCCCTGAATGGATTGAAAGAGCGCGGACTGGCCTTCCGCACCGTCATTGTCGGCGATGGCCCCGAAAGCACATCCCTTAAAGCGCGGCTTCCGGAAGCAATCTTTACTGGCTTTCTCGGGGGTGAGGATTTGGCCTGCGCCTATGCGTCATCCGATATTTTCTTTTTCGCAAGCCTCACCGAGACATTCGGCAATGTCACGCTGGAGGCTATGGCTTCGGCATTGCCTGCAGTCTGCGCTGATGCCACTGGCAGCCGATCGCTAGTGGAACCAGGTGTTACCGGGTTTCTCGAACCCGCTGACAATGTCGACGCAATGATCGGTCGGCTATCGGAACTGGTGCAGCATTCAGACCTGCGACGGAAAATGGGGGAGGCGGCTCTCGCCCGAAGTGCGGCCTTCACTCAAGCCGCCGCGTATCGTCAGGTGCGCAATGTCTATGCAAGCCTGTTAGAAACGCACTGATAGGTCAGAGGAACGTGATGGAACGCAACGCGCCGAAAGTTTTGTTTGTCACGCATAAATACCCGCCAAGCCTTGGTGGCATGCAGCAACAAAGTTATGCGTTGACCCGCAACTATCAAGACATCGGCGACGCAAGTGTGATCGCCTATAACAGCCGCTATCCGGTCTGGCTGTTCTTTTTGATCGTCATCCCTTGGGTCGCGCTACGTCTTTTGAAAGATCGCGATATCGACATTATCCACGGGAATGATGGTCTGATGGGCATTTTTCTCACGCCATTTTTGATCTCGCGCCGGAAAATTTTTTTGACCGTTCACGGGCTGGACGTCTATCTGGGAATGCGCCCGTTTCAGTGGTGGGTGCGCACGTTTCTAAAGCGTTTTGAAGGTGTGATCGCAGTTAGTGCAGAAACAGCCGAGGGCTGTATTGAACGCGGAGTTCCTAAAGAAAAGGCGAGCGTTGTGTTGAACGCCTGCGACACGAACTGGACCGATGATAAAGATCCTGAATTCGCAAAATGGCTTAAAGATCAGCATGGCATAGACTTGGGCAATCAGGTTATTCTTTTATCCGTCGGCAGACCGGTTCCGCGTAAAGGGTTTTCGTGGTTTGCAGAGAAGGTGCTGCCAGACCTCCCCGACGGCGTCATTTACGCCGTTGTCGGCCCCGTGTCAGGCGCTGGTCCTACCTTGCGTTTTCTGCGTAAATTTTTGCCTGATACTCTGTTTCAGGGCATTTGCCATGCCCTCGGTGCCGAGACCGATTACATCAAACTGGAAGACATTTCGAAACGATCGGAGTTGAAGGGTCGGATCGTCCTTATGGGCCCATTGTCCCGCGCGCGGCTGAACCAAATTTATCTACACAGCCAGTTTTTCGTCATGCCCAATCTGAAGGTTGAAGGAGACTTTGAGGGTTTCGGATTGGTAATTCAAGAGGCAACGTACAATGGCGCGCTGTGCCTTGCGGCGGATGCCGATGGGATCCCTTCCGCGATCCGTGATGGCGAAACAGGTATCCTTTTGCCAAGCGGAAACGCCGCAGCTTGGGCCGCTCGGATCAATGCTCTGTTCGCCGATCCAAAAGAACGCGACAGTTTTGCCCGTCGCTGCCAATCCGCATTGCGCAAGGACATGACCACATGGGCCGATGTGGCTCTGGCCTATCATCAGCTCTTTGTTAAATCTTTGACGCGCGAGGCCCAAGCGTCGGACAGATTGCCAAAGTCTGAACGGCAATAAACTCCAAAGGGCTGCCCGGTGTTTGCACTGGCAAAATCCGGCTTTGTAGGGCAAGTTCACGCGGAAGAACTGCAATAAGACGGATTGCAAGGAAACGATGGGCAGCGCATTCAAGATCTTCTTCCACGCCGAGGGCTCGAAACCGTTTCTTGTGCTTATGGCCCTGGTTCTGGCGAGCGCGCTAGAGATCATTGGCATCGGCGCGTTGTTACCGCTGTTTTCAACCACGATTGAAGGGGAACAATCCAGACTGGCCCAGATCGCACTAGGCGCCCTTTCAACTGTGGGGTTGGAGTCGGGAAATCGCGAGCTCATTGTGTTTCTCGTTATCCTGTTTATCGCCAAATACGGCCTGTCTTATCTTGCGCTGAACATTACAAGTTTTGCCGAAATTGATGTTTCTGCGCGCCTTCGCACAAAACTTTTAACGCTCCTTTTCAGCGCGAATTGGCGATTTCTTGTGCGGCGCAAAGCCGGGCAGCTCACCAATGAAATTGTTAATAATACAAGCCGGGCTGTCGTGGCCTACCGCCAGTCGGCGCGTTTGTTCAGCTACTCTATACAAGCATTTTTTTACCTTGCCGCTGCTGTACTGGTCTCACTTGGGTTGACCATAATCGGCATTGTCGTCGGCTTCGGGTTCTATCTGTGTTTTGGCTTTCTGGTGAAACGCACACGCATTTTAGGCAAACGCCAGACCGAGAGCTTTTCGGCCCTTTCGACTTCTCTTTCGGACACATTGACCAATATAAAGCCGATTGTCGCCATGGAACGCCAGGCACATATTGAGGCGCACATTCAAGAACAAAACCGGCAGATACGGGCCTCTGGCCGACGCATATCCATATTAGGGAACACCGTTTATACGATCAGCGATGCGTTTCTCGTCGGCACGCTTTTGATCGGGATCTATATTGCGAATGTTTGGCTGGAAATTCCGTTTTCGGAATTGGCCATTATGGGCATTCTTTCCATACGGGCCATCGAAACGCTAAAGCAGAGCCAGCGTTGCCTACAGCAGGTCGCTGGTGCCGAGGCTGCCTATTGGAGCGCGCAGAAACAGGTTGAGCAATTAGAAGCCATGCAAGAAAAACGTTCGGGGCACAAAGTGCCACGCATCGAACGAGATTGTACCTTCGAAGCGGTTTCCTTTGGATTTGATGGCACACTGATCATCAAAAACGCGAACTTTAAGGTCGCCGCCAATGAAATCACTGTGTTGATCGGTCCATCTGGGGCGGGCAAATCGACCCTGATCGACCTGTTGCTTGGGCTCTATCAACCGGATGCGGGGCGGGTTCTATTTGACGATATCCCGCTGACAGAGATCAACCTTGGCCGTTTGCGCCAAATGATCGGGTATGTCCCGCAAGAAACAACGCTTTTACACGGCACATTGCGCGAGAATATCACGCTGGGCGACCCTGATATCACCGATGCACAGATTAGAAAGGCGCTGCACTTGGCGGGCGCTGATACTTTCGTAGATGGCCTGCCCCATGGGCTTGAGACAAATGCCGGCGAAATGGGAACACGGTTCTCAGGTGGCGAGCGGCAGCGTCTTGCGTTGGCGCGCGCGCTTGTCACTGAACCTAAGATGCTCCTCCTTGATGAGGTTACCAGCGCACTCGATCCGGAAACTGAAATGGCGATATGTGCAAACATCAAAGACCTAAGCGGTATGCTGACAATTTTGGCCGTTACCCATCGTCCGGCATGGACGTCGATCGCCGACAGCATTTTGCGGGTTGAAAATGGGTTGGTCGAACCGGCTACGGCCAGCGCGTTTACTGCAACAGAGACCAAGGAGCCTATAGGTTTATGAGTAGTCATAAAAAAAGCTGCGATGTCATCATGTTGGCAACGCCAGAAATTGATCATTACGCGCAGCATTCAAGCGCTCTTTGGGCGGCCTATTGCGATCGCAAGGGATACAATTATTTTCGATATTCAGAGCGGCTCATTCCGGACATGCATGTCAATTGGAGCAAAATTGAAATGGTGCGCCAGCATTTGGCAAAAAGCACCGCCGAGATCGTGACGCTCGTGGATGCCGACACCTATGTCTGCAATCCGGATCTTTCGATCAATGCCATAATGAAGCGGTTTTCCTCGAACGCGATGGTGTTTTCGCCCGATACAACTCGCAATGGTCCAATCGAATTGCCGCTTAATAAAGAGGCAGCTGTTGAGTACCGAACAAAGCGACTGCCGAATGCTGGCTTTATTGCCATGCATAATTCGGAATTTGTTCGGCAGTTTTTTGATGATTGGCTGGATTTGGCACGGAATGAGCTCAGCCACCTCGCTGATATTCACCCGCGCAATCAAAATGTGCTTTGGAAGGGACTGTTTTTTAAACACCGAGACCAAATCGGTCTTTTGGGTGGAGAGGTCAGGCGACTTCAAACGGAAAAACAACTCGCGAAAGCCATGCGTGAGGGCTGCGATGTAGCCCATGTACGTTATCAGATTTCACCGGAAGGCGTTGCCAAATTGGCGCGTAAAATCGAAGAAGCGCCTGCGCCCAATACCCAGGATTGCCCCCAATTAAGTCTGTCCAGACGATGCCGGGTTGACGCATTCGCGACTGATCTGCGCGAACATATCGCCTATGGCCCAGCTTTGCTCAAATGGCATGTCCGCAAAGGCTTAGCGCGCGTCTTACGTAGGCCGGTGCGCCGAGCAGAGAGTGTTGTTGTCAGCCTGACCAGCTTCACCCCGCGTTTCCAGAAACTGCATACTTGTATCAAGAGTCTCTTGTCCCAAAGCATGCAGCCAGATTCCCTTGTTCTTTATCTGCCGCGTGAAATGAGCAGCGAGGTCCCACCCAAATTGCAATCACTGGTCGGAGATCGGTTTCAGATCCGCTTTGTGGATACGAATGTCAGATCACTGAACAAAATTTACCACGCGCTCCAAGATTTTCCCGAGAAAACAATCGTGACATGTGACGATGACAAGATTTACCCAAGAAATTGGTTAGAAGGGTTGGTGAAGAAAGCTGAATCTCATCCGAAGTGCATCATCTGCAATCGATCGCGCGAGATTGTGTTAACACCTGAAAATCAGGTGGCGCGTTACGTCGAATGGCCTGAAACCTCAGTTACTAGGCCCTCGCCGGCACTGTTGCCGATGGGGGTCGGCGGAGTTTTATATCCCCCTAGCGCCCTGCATCCCGACGTGACGAATGCTGATCTGTTCCGCGAAATCTGCGAAACCAGCGATGATCTTTGGCTGAAAGTTATGTCGTTGCGGATGGGGACGAAGTGCGTCCAAGTGACAGAAATACCAGATAAATATGCGTCCATCCCGTACTGGAATGGCGAGAAACTTTCGCAACAGAATATTTCGGAGGGAGGTAACGATACGAACCTACGAAACCTGATCATGCATTTCAACTTGGATATGGCAAAGATGCTGAACGCTCATTCAACATACGAATAAAGCCGAGGAGGTTTTTCGGGCTCGGAAGCATGCATTCCCAGGCACAATCGAAAGCACGGGGCTTTCCATAGCGCGCGCTTTACGTAAGAATGAACAGAACGACAAATTCCCTGAGGCTAAGCATTCTTGATGCCCAACGAAAACTTCCACGCCCAATGGCGTAATAAATCTGCGTCTGACTTCAAGAAATTGGTAGAGGGCGCACGCTTGGAAGGCCTTTTGGACACTGCACGGAAGTTACGGCGTCTTGATCAACAGGCCGACCTTTTTGCTGGCTTCGAGGAACTTCCATTGGGTATGGTGCTCGATGCCACGCCTGATCCAACCATTTTGAAACATGCAGGGCGTGAGGTCATCAATTTCGGTACGAACAACTATCTGGGCACAAGTCATCAACCCGACGTCGTCGCTGCCGCAAAGCAAGCGATTGACATCTATGGAACCGGGGCAACCGCGTCACGGCTGGCGGGGGGCACACAATCGCTAAGTCTGAAAGTCGAGCAGCAGATCAGCGACCTATATCAACGCCCGTGCAGTATGATTTTCAGCACAGGGTTTGGGGCAAATGCCTCGCTCCTCGGAGGTATGGGCGAACAATTCCAGCGCATATTCGTTGATGAAGAATGTCATGCGAGCCTCTACGAGGGTGTGCGCCTGAGCGGCACGCAAATGACCCGATTTAGGCACAATGATGTGGGCCATCTGATGTCGCGCTTTGAAAGATATGCGAATGAAGAAGGCAATTGGCTCGTCGTGGTTGATGGTTTGTATTCCATGTCTGGCACGGTCGCGCCGCTGAAGGATATTTTGGCTCTTCGCGGCATCCGCCCGTTCACTATGATGGTCGATGAAGCTCATTCTTTCGGCACCATTGGTTGCAAAGGCCTGGGTGTCGCCGAGGATTGCGGTGTGTTATCCGAGGTCGATATTATCACGGGCACATTCAGCAAGGCACTTGGTTCAATTGGTGGCTTTGCAACATTCAAGTCTGCCGAGTTCGACCTTTTGCGCTTCCTGAGTGTGAGCTATGTGTTCAGCGCCGCTTTACCACCAGCAACGCTTGCTGCGGTGTCAAAGGGTCTCGATGTTTCCATCGCGCAAGGCGATGAACTGCGAAAAGACCTACGGGCGCGATGTGACCAGGTCCGACAAAGAATGCTGAATATCTACGGCAAGCATGACTTCATGCCAGGCCCGGTATTTTCGGTTTCGGTCGGTGGGCCGGAGCAAACCGTCGCGATCTGGCATCACCTCATCGAGGCGGGGTTCTATACCAATCTCATCTTACCGCCCGCCAGCCCTGGCAACGCGGCGATGCTGCGTTTGGGTATCAGTGCTAAACACAAACAGACGCAAATTGAAAATTTGCTGAACGCGCTTGAGGCGGTCTGCAGCCGCTAAAGGTCAGTCTAGGCGCGAGGTTCAGTTTCGCCGCAATCGAGACTGTAGAAAGATTGATGGATATCCGCGCGCATTGCCCGGAAAGACTTGGCGTTCATCGAAACATCTCGCAGATCAAGACAACCTGACACTCTATACCCGCTTGAACGACTTTGGGACAGATCGCCCGGTGAAGTGGGTAAATTCATGACGCTATCATGCTTTTCTAGAAATAGGGCCGCACTCACATTGTTCGCGTGGTCCCGAACAATGTGACGCCGCGCCGCGACAATAAGAGAGGCTCGATAGCGAGCGATGGTATGTATTAACGGGGCTCATTCCAGCTATTCGCCTCGAGGTTCACGAATGGCAGCCTTGTGCCTTTCGAATGCAGCGGGGCGCAATCGTAGAGAGCGGCAGCTCTCTGCCCGTGCTCTACAAAAAAGAGCTAGGGCACGTCGTCCCCACGCGCCTGGAACGTAATTGGACAAGGCTGTGTCCTTGCCTGAAGTCGGTGTTTCCTGAGGCCACCGACACCTTTCTCTTTTATAAATTCAGAAGTCACCATCGGTAAACGTGCCCCGATATCAATACCAAGACGAATAGTGAGGGGTTTCATGGGGGTCTCCTAAGCGTTACGTACGACCATGACAGAGCAGTGCGCATGGCGTACAACGCGTGCCGCCGTCATACCGAGCATGTATTCGGCCATATCCAATTTGTGGGCGGCCATGATGATTAGATCGACGTTAAGATCCCTGGCGGCGTCGACAACTTTTGAATAGGATCGCCCGCTCGTGACTTTGATGTCTTCAATCAGATCGTCAGGGACACGTCTGGATGCGACATCGCGAAGTTTTTGCTTAGCGGTTTTGGCATATTGGTCTTTTACGTCATCAAAACGGTCGACCATGGAGCTGTCAAAATCTATGTCAACGACGTTAAGAAGGATCAATTTGCCGTTTGTCGCCTGAGCGAATTTCACGGCCTCTTCCAGTAAATATGCACCATCGGCTTCTTGATGGAGATCCACCGGTATGAGAATGCGCTTTGTCATGTTTCGTAATCCTTTAATGATGGTCGAGGCCATTTGGCCTCGACCCATTTCATTTATTAAAGCTTCAACGCGCTTGGCTCGACTTGGCTACCTGGCACCATGACGCCGTCGATTAGTACGGTCTCGTCGCGGTCCTGCCATTCGGCCACGTCTTCTTCAGTGGCTTTTGGAATGAACAACCCTGTGATCGCGTAGGTAATGTCGATCAGCAAAGAAGCCCAACAAGCAATGGCCCAAGGCAGATAGGTAAGCGTTGCGACGCCAAGCGTGCTCGCAACAAACACACCACCGGCACTCCATGGAATGAGAGGTGCGGTCAATGTTCCGGCGTCTTCCATAGTACGTGACAGGGCAGTTGTGTGGATACCTTTGCCGCGGAACGCTGGAGCAAACATACGCCCTGGAAGTGCCATGGCGAGGAACACGTCACCGGTCGCAATATGGATACCAAATACAGACGCCAGTGACGAAAGTAGCAGGCGCGCTTGTGTTCTGGCAAACTTCAGGATCGAGTCCAGAATTGTCTCCAGACAACGGGTCGCTTCCAGAAGCCCACCAAAAGCAAGTGCGATCAGGATTAGCGTTACTGTCCAGTTCATCGACATGATGCCGCCTTTGGATAGAAGGCTGTCAACTTCAGAAATACCTGTTTCGGATTTGTAACCGTTCAGGATTGTGTTGAAGATCTCATGGACGCCTGCACCTTGAATGAAAATGGCGCACAAAGCCCCGACGATTACACCAGAGAACAGCCCCGGCAAAGCAGGCATTTTTTTGATCGCAAGGAATGTAACAACAACGGCTGGTAGCAGTACCAAAGCGTTCAGATTAAACTCGGACTGAAGCGTGTTGACCGTCAGGTCCAGTTTCGCCTGATCAATGTTGCCGTCAGCAAAGCTTATGCCAAAGTAAAGGTAAGCGGCAAGCGCCAGAAGCATGGCAGGGATAGTGACAGGCATCATGTTGCGGATGTGAGTGAACAGATTTGACCCAACAACCGCCGGCGAGAAGTTAGTCGTATCCGAAAGTGGTGACATTTTGTCCCCGAAGAATGCACCGGAGACGACTGCACCTGCTGTCATGTTCATTGGAACACCAAGACCTTCACCAATACCGATCAGGGCAAGACCCATCGTACCAGTTGTGCCCCAGCTTGTCCCCGTTGCCACCGAAACTATCGAACAAATGATACAGGCCGCGAATAGGAAGTAGCCGGGATCAAGAATCAGTAGCCCATAATAAATCATGACAGGCACGGTCCCCGCTTGGATCCAAGCGCCGATAATCATCCCGATGGTATAAAGAATGAAAATGGCTGGTAGAGCTACGTGGATCACATTGAACATGCCATCCTGCATATCTTTCCAGCGGTACCCTCGACGCCAACCAAAGGCTGCGGTTAGTAGAACGCCGATAATCAACGGCACGTGGGGAGATACATCCCCAAAGTAGAAGACTTGAACCGCTACAAGAGCGATCGTCAGCAGCAAAGGTACCAGCGCAAACAACAGCGTCGGTTTCTCAATCTGCCGAACATTTTCGGTTCGATTTGACATTTGGACTCCTCCCAGATTCTGCGAGCGACCAAAAAAAATTTTATCAATCGCCCCATGAGCGGTGAAACTGAGGGACTTCTGACAACCAATCAAATTGTTTGTTTTTCTATGGGTGATAAAAAATATCTATCGTTGAGCTGCAAGTGCTTCGAAGGCCTATCTTTTGACCGGAGTACATATACATGCCTTCGGTCTGCCTAAAGCGGGTCGCACTACGAAGCAAAAATACGGATGCTGCTGCCTTACTGAACTTGCCTTTAGACTTTGAATGACCGCTTTCAGAGATCGGACTAATTGCTTTCCCAGATGCAGCGAATGACCGTATTCCGCCCATTGAGCCGACCACTAGCTGATCTTCCATCCACTTTTCAAAGCAAGGCTTCGTGATTGGCTTTGCCTTGCTTGGGTTTTGCTCTATCTGATCGTGACCTGCACGAAAGGCAGCTTGTGAGGTCACAAAATGCAATTGAAATTGGAAAATGCCGAGGTTCTGCGCGCCACTGGTTTGGTGCAGGAAACAGTTTGCATCAATGAATCACACCTCTGCGCTGATTTGGATTCTCGCTGTGTGGACCTCTCTGGATATTGGGTCCTGCCAGCGATGGTGGATATCCATGGTGACGGATTTGAACGTCATTTGGCTCCGCGGCGGGGCGCGTTGAGAGATCTTGGGCAGGGGCTGATGTCTGCGGATGCAGAGCTTGCGGCAAATGGAATCGCGACCGCAACCTTGGCCCAGTTTTATAGCTGGGAAGGTGGCATGCGTGGGCCCGATTTCGCCAAACGGTTTTTGAAGGCGCATGGCTCCAGCGAGATGTTGACAGATACGCGTGTGCAACTGCGGTTTGAAACGCATTTGCTTGAAGATTACCAAGCCTTCGAGAGCCTCGTTCAAGGCCACGACGTGCCATATGTGGTCTTTAACGATCACCTGCCACATGACGCGTTGAACAAAGGCAAGCGCCCGCCACGTCACACCGGGCAAGCGCTTAAAAGTGGCCGCAGCCCTGAGGTGCATCTAGAGTTGTTAAAGGCCTTGCATGCGCAGTCCGATTTGGTGCCAGAAGCGCTGCAGGCGCTTGCAAAACGCCTTTTGGCGAGGGGACTTAAACTGGGCAGCCATGATGACGCGAATCCAGATGTGCGCGCGACATTTCAGGACATGGGTGTTTCTATTTCTGAATTCCCAGAGACGTTTGAAACCGCGCAATCTGCAAAGCATTCTGGCGGGAAGGTTATTTTGGGCGCGCCAAACGTTGTGCGTGGTGGATCGCATTCTGGTAAGGTTTCAGCTGCAGATGTGATCGCGGCCGGTCATTGCGATGCGTTAGCATCTGACTACCACTATCCTGCAATGAAGCAGGCGGTGTTTCGTCTCATCGATGATTGCATTGTCCCATTGGAAGTCGCTTGGGCATTGGTTTCTGAAGGGCCAGCAGAAATGCTCGGCTTGACTGATCGTGGGCGATTGGACGTTGGGAAACGGGCTGACCTGATTGTACTCAATCCAAAAACACGCCGGATCGAGGCCACGATGGTTGCGGGGCAGTTTTCCCATTTGACCGGCGGCGTGGCGCAGCGATTGCTGGCCTAGTCATCGGGGCTAAGACTCGAGACTATCGTTTCAAGGCGGCGGGGCAGGGGCGTGCCAAGATGGGCCGACATCGGACCCGCCGCGTTGCAGGTTTAAGCGTTTGGCGCGATCCGGTTTATGTGCCCCATCTTACGACCCGCTTTTGCTTCGGCTTTGCCGTATAGGTGAACGGCCACATGTGGCTCTTTCAAAAGCTCTGGCACGCGGTCCATATCTTCACCAATCAGGTTTTCCATCACCACATCAGAATGACGTTTGCCATCCCCAAGCGGCAGGCCAACAACAGCGCGGATATGCTGCTCGAATTGATCCACCGCGCAGCCGTTTTGGGTCCAGTGGCCAGAGTTATGCACACGTGGTGCGATCTCGTTCACAACAAGGCCTTTGGCCGTGACGAAAAGCTCGACCCCCATCACGCCGACATAATCAAGCGCGTTCAGGATCTTAGACGCGATCAACACCGCATCCATGCGTTTGCTGCCAGCCAGGTTGGCAGGTACGGTGGTTGTGCGCAGAATGCCCCCGACATGGACGTTTTCACCGGGATCAAAGCAGGCCACTTCGCCATTTGCGCCGCGCGCAGCAATGACCGAAACCTCGTGGCTGAAATTCACAAATCCTTCCAGCACAGAGGGGGAGCCAGCCATGTCGGCCAGTGCGGCTGTCGCATCTGCTTGCGAATTCAGACGTGCTTGCCCCTTGCCATCATACCCAAATCGACGGGTTTTTAGGATCGAGGGTGTGCCGATGGTTTCAAGGGCCGCATCCAGTTCTTCGGCAGTTTGCACGGCCGAAAAGGGAGCCACTTCAAGGCCGAGATCTGACAGGAATTCTTTCTCGGTGATCCGATCCTGGCTGATCCGTAAGGCCTCGCGGCCTGGACGGATCATGCGGTGTGTTTCTAGCGTATCCAAAGCCGATGTTGGAATGTTTTCAAACTCATAGGTGATCACATCGACGGATTGTGCAAAGGCGAACAGGGCCGCGTCGTCTTCATAGGCCGCTGTTGTGACTTGGTCCGCCACCTGTGCCGCAGGTGGGTTGGCACCCGGTTCAAAGATATGGCTTTTGTAGCCCAGTCGAGAGGCTGCAACCGAAAGCATGCGCCCCAGCTGACCACCGCCAAGAATACCAATGGTGCTGCCAAGAGGGAGGGGATTACTCATCGACAGGTTCATCCGCAATAGAGGCTGAAAGGGCGTTGCGCCATTCATCAAGGCGCTTTGCAAGTGCATCGTCTTGCAAGGCCAGAATACCGGCAGCCATCAGGCCGCCATTCTTGGCTCCGGCGGCACCGATGGCCATGGTGGCAACGGGAAAGCCGCGTGGCATTTGCAAGATGGAATAAAGGCTGTCGACGCCAGAAAGGGCACGGGTTTGCACAGGAATGCCAACCACCGGTACACGAGTTTTTGAAGCCATCATGCCGGGCAGGTGGGCTGCGCCACCAGCACCAGCAATAATCACTTGCAAGCCACGTTCAACGGCGGTTTTTCCATAGTCCCAGAGGCGGTCAGGTGTGCGGTGCGCAGAGACGATTTTCTTTTCATAGGCAATACCCAATTCATCCAGCACGTCCGCTGCTTCTTTCATGGTGGGCCAGTCAGATTGACTGCCCATGATGATTCCCACTTTGATGTCCGTCATATCCGCCTCTTTGAAAGCATTTCGGGTGCTGCTTGTTGATCAAGCCAAGGCCGAAATGCCCATAACTTCAGTAGGTTCCGGGCGTTGCGCAAATTGCGTCGACAGAGCGCAAAATGAGAAACGCTTTAAGGAGCGCGCACTATAGCGGGATTGCCTCTTTAGGCAATGATATCTGGGGTTAAACGGTCTTCGATATGAGCAATTTTGTCTTTCAAACGCAGTTTCTGCTTTTTCAACCGCTGGATCGTCAGTTGATCGCCGGTCCCACGCTGCACCAATGCTGAAATGGCTTCATCTAAATCACGGTGCTCTTGTTTGAAAACTTCTAGTTCCACACGCAGAACGTCATTGGTCTTCATAGACAGATCGTCTTGTGCGTTCATCTGGACCTCTGGTTTCTTATCATTAGGCTTAGGATAGCCTGTTGTTCTGAAAGAGCAAAGCCCTTGCGCTTGTGCGCATGGGTGCCCATATTGGCTTGGATCGGGTCGCCGCAATGGGGCCCAAATGTATCACGGTCGCTTTACGTAAAGGACGTGTCGATGAGCAAAATGACTTTGGGGTCACATCCCCACATGCTGGGTTTTGAGCAGCTGGAGCGCCTTTTGGAGCGCACGGCGAAGGCTGGAAACGAAGGCTATCCCCCTTTTAACATTGAACAAACATCAGATCACTCCTACCGCATTACGCTTGCGGTTGCTGGTTTTGCTGAAGAAGATCTGGCGATTACGGTCGAGGACCGTCAGCTGGTGATCCGGGGTCGCCAATCTGAGGACGGCGCGGACCGGGTGTTTTTGCACCGGGGAATCGCTGCGCGCCAGTTCCAGCGGTCTTTCGTGTTGGCCGATGGTGTTGAAGTGGGTGAGGCGATCATGGAGAACGGGCTTTTGCATGTCGACCTAACGCGCTCGCGTCCAGAGACAGTTGTTCAAACCATTCAGATTAAAAAGGGGTAAATCGATGGAAAGCAAATTCGATATCGATGCCTTGACCCACGAGCGCATGGTTTACATTCGCGAAATCAAGGCCGCAGACTTGCCTGAAGATCTTCAGGAAGAGGTTAAGGGCGCAGACCAGTTGTTTGCTGTACATGCGGCGGCAGATGGTGAGCGACTGGCTATTGTGAAAGAGCGTGGGTTGGCCTTCGCCTTGGCGCGCGAAAATGACTATGCGCCGGTGACGGTGCACTAGCCCGCCCAAATCAACGTCAAAACGGTTTGAATACAAAAAACGCGACCCGTTTGGGTCGCGTTTTCTTTTTGTCCGATTTTGGGGGATCAGGCTTTGATCAGGCCCATGCTTTCTAGCTTGAGGATCACCTGATGCGCACAGTGGTCGACCTCGGTGTTTTCAGTCTCTAGGCGCAGTTCTGGGTTTTCCGGAACGTCGTAAGGGTCTGAGATACCGGTGAACTCTTTAATCTTACCTTCGCGCGCTAGTTTATAGAGGCCTTTACGGTCTCGGCGTTCACATTCTTCGATGCCGGTTGCGACGTGAATTTCGACAAAGGCACCAAATTGTTCAATGTCTTCACGCACTGCACGGCGCGTTGTGGCGTATGGCGCGATTGGCGCGCATATGGCGATACCGCCATTTTTGGTGATCTCTGAAGCCACATAGCCAATACGACGGATGTTCAAGTCGCGGTGCTCTTTTGAGAAGCCAAGCTCTGATGACAGGTTCTTACGAACGATATCGCCATCCAGAAGGGTCACCGGGCGACCACCCATTTCCATCAACTTCACCATCAAAGCGTTTGCGATGGTGGATTTCCCAGAACCGGAGAAGCCTGTGAAAAAGACCGAGAAACCTTGCTTGGCGCGCGGTGGCTTCGTTTTGCGTAGTTCAGACACGACTTCAGGGAATGAGAACCATTCAGGGATTTCCAGACCTTCAGCCAAACGGCGGCGCAGTTCTGTGCCAGAGATGTTTAGGATCGTGACGTTGTCACGATCTTCGATCTCGTCGTTTGGTTCGTATTGCGCGCGTTCCTGCACGTAAACCATGTGTTTGAAATCAACCATTGTGATGCCGATTTCTTCTTCATTGGCGCGGAACAGGTCCTGCGCGTCATATGGGCCATAGAAATCTTCACCAGCGGAGTTTTTGCCTGGACCGGCATGATCGCGGCCAACGATAAAGTGCGTGCAGCCGTGGTTTTTGCGGATCAAGCCATGCCAGACGGCCTCACGTGGACCGGCCATGCGCATTGCAAGGTTCAAGAGCGACATGTTTGTGGTCGAAGAGGGGTATTGATCCAGAACCGCCTCGTAACAGCGAACGCGGGTAAAGTGGTCCACGTCACCAGGTTTGGTCATGCCTACAACTGGATGGATTAGAAGGTTAGCCTGCGCTTCTTTCGCAGCCCGGAACGTCAGTTCCTGGTGCGCGCGGTGAAGTGGATTGCGGGTTTGGAAGGCCACAACCTTGTGCCAGCCCATTTTGCGGAAGTAGGCGCGCAATTCGTTGGGTGTGTCGCGGCGCGCTTTAAAATCATAATGCACAGGCTGCTGGATGCCCACAATCGGGCCGCCCAGATAGATTTTGCCTGCTTGGTTGTGCAGGTAGTTCACGGCTGGGTGCGCGTCATCATCTGCGCCGAATACTTTTTCTGCCTCGCGGGATTTGTTTGGCTCCCAGCGGTCAGTAACAGTCATGGTTGCAAGGATCACGCCCTCTTGGTCGCGCAGGGCGATGTCCTGGCCAAGTTCAACCGATGCTGCAAAATCCTCAGACACGTCCAATGTGATCGGCATTGGCCATAAGGAGCCATCCGCCAGGCGCATGTTTTCAACAACGCCGTTGTAGTCTTCTTCGCTTAGAAAGCCCTTCAGTGGGTTGAAACCACCGTTCAGCAATAGCTCAAGATCGCAGATCTGGCGTGGTGATAGGTCGTGGCTCGTCAGGTCGGCGGCTTCGACTTTCAGCTTCTGTGCGCTCTCATAAGAGACATACAGTTCTGGGATGGGTGCAAAGTTGGATTGCATGAGTTTAGCCCTTGATTTTAAAGGATTTAGACCGGAAGTGGTGCCGGTAAGTTCTGCGTGCAGTGCATCGTATTCTGCAAACTTCCGGGTGAGAAAAGCGTCTGTGAGTTTCACCTTGGTGGCGGCGCCCTTTGAGGTCAGCGCATAAGCGACCCGTTGGCGTTTGTCGTTGCTGTTTTTTTCGCTGAGCTGAATAAAGCCGGTTTCGACAGCATTCCGCAAAAGCGCATTCAGGCGACCTAATGAGATTCCCAAAGCTTCAGCCATTGCACGCTGAGAGGCCGCTGGCGCCGTATCAATCTGGCGCAGCAGTCGGAAGAGTACATCTTCCTCAGCATGGTCTGTTTTGGTCTTTGGGTTTGTCATCTGCCCGACTTAATGTCTGTTCACGGGTGAACGTATTGCATGTGTTCACGTTTGAACAAAGAAAAAAATGGGGCATATTTGCGAAAAGAACCGATGTTGCGTTCCTGCAACCGGAATCAAAAAAGCCTCCCGATTGGGAGGCTTTTGTCGTGAAGTGGGTTCACTTATTCTTGTTCTGCAAGAAAGCGTTCAGCATCCAATGCGGCCATGCAGCCCATTCCGGCCGATGTGACAGCTTGACGATAGACATGGTCTGTCAGATCACCCGCTGCAAAAACCCCCGGAACAGAAGTCTCAGTTGTGCCGGGCTTGGTCACGACATAGCCGCCCATGTGAGTCTCAAGTTTGTCTATTACCAGCTCGTTCGCCGGTGCGTGGCCAATCGCCACGAAAACACCAGCACAAGGGATTTCAGAGACTTCGCCGGTTTTCGTGTGTTTCACTTTAACACCAGTTACGCCAAGAGGCGCTTCGGTGCCGACGACTTCTTCCAGCTCGTGGAACCAGAGCGTCTCGATCTTCTCATTCTTCATGAGGCGATTTTGCAGGATCTTTTCAGCGCGTAGCTCATCGCGGCGGTGGATCAATGTGACTTTAGACGCAAAGTTTGTGAGGAACAGTGCTTCTTCGACAGCCGTGTTGCCGCCGCCAATCACAACGATTTCTTGGCCGCGGTAGAAAAAGCCGTCGCATGTCGCGCAGGCAGATACACCAAAGCCTTTGAATTTATCTTCGCTTTCCAGACCTAGCCATTTGGCGCGTGCGCCGGTCGCAAGGATCACAGCATCGGCCGTATATAGAGTGCCGCTGTCACCTTTAGCGACAAACGGACGGCTTTCTGTATCCAGCTCGGTGATGATATCGCCGATGATTTCGCAGCCCATCGCTTGCGCGTGTTCTTGCATTTTGATCATCAGGTCCGGGCCCTGGACTTCGGTGAACCCTGGGTAGTTTTCCACTTCGGTCGTGGTCGTCAATTGACCACCTGGCTCAATGCCCTGCACAAGGATCGGAGAGAGCATCGCGCGGCTTGCATATACGCCTGCTGTGTATCCGGCTGGTCCTGATCCGATGATCAGAACTTTCGTGTGTTTGGTCTCGCCCATATATCCCACCCATGTGCTTACAGTATTGCGTTAGGCAACGGATATAGCTGTGCAGGTCAAGGACGAAAACCCCTGACATGACGGCTATGCGGTCAAATCATGGTGTGCCTTGCACATGGTAAAGAAAGTATCGTGCTGAGACGTGAAACATTATTGCGCATTGACGACTTGGTGCTATAACAACTGCAAATTTCTTGGAGAAAATGCATGCCAGGCACACGCCTTGACCCCATCGACCGTAAAATTCTTGCAGAGCTGCAAGCGGACGGCCGAATGACCAATGTTGAACTGGCAAAGCGCGTTGGAATCTCTGCTCCTCCTTGCCTGCGTCGCGTGCGCACCTTGGAAGAGTCAGGCTTTATTCGCGGCTACCACGCCGATGTGGATTCTCGGGAATTAGGTTTTGAAGTGCAGGTGTTTGCCATGGTTGGATTGAACAGCCAGGCCGAAGCCGACCTCTCTGCCTTCGAAGAACTTTGCCGTGATTGGTCGCTTGTGCGCGAATGCCATATGCTGAACGGCGAAGTGGATTTCATCCTGAAATGCGTGGCGCCGGATCTGTCGACTTTTCAATCCTTCCTCACTGAGGACCTGCTGAAAGCAGAGAATGTGGCCAGCGTGAAAACCTCTTTGGTTATTCGCGACGCAAAGGATGAGCCGGGCGTGCCGTTTGATGTTCTGGAAGAGCGGATCAGCCGCACCGCCTAAGGCGCATCAGCCTACAATTAGCCAAGCTTTGAAATACCGATGCAGCATATCGCGCATCGGTATTGTGTTATGGGCTGCACAGAATTTCAGCGCCATCGCTTGGACTGAAAAGGCCTGAATACCTTCTGCCAATAGGTATGGGTCGATATCGCGCCGAAAAGGTCCACCCGCCAGCCACTCGCCGAATACCTGCCCGTGACGCTCAAAGGTTTTCGCAATCGGTCCCATGTAGTCTTCGGCTAACGAGCCGGAATAGCGCAAAATAATGTCAAAGACATAGCGTTCGCAGGTCATGAATTCCGACAGCGGAACGAGGATGTCGACAAGTTCCTCTACCGATTGGGGTGGGGATTTGGTCTCAATTTCATTTAGAAATTCATCGATCTTTTCGCCGATCAACTGATCCATCAGCGCGTCTTTGTCTCGAAAATGAGAGAAAAACGTTCCCTTCGCCACGCCTGCGCGCAGGACAACTTCTTCGACCCGTAACGCCTCGTAACCCGAGGACGCAACAATATCGCGTGCCGCTTCCAGCAGCTTTGCGTGGGTTTTTAATGTGCGTGCTTGAACCTTTGCCATACCAGCGTTTTGCCATGTTTTGTGACCACGGTCAAATTACATATTGACCGTGGTCAATATTTGGCGCTATTAAAATGACCGTGGTCAGTTATGGAGAATCAAATGACACAGAAACGGATTTTTGTTTTGAACGGGCACCCGGCCGAGACGTCGATTTCGTCAGCGCTGACTGGGGCCTATTCAGACGCGGCTAAACAAGCAGGGCATGACGTTCGGATCGCCAATTTGCACGATTTAGATTTTGATATGGATTATGGAATGGGTGGCTATAAGGGCTCCAAGCCACTTGAGCCGGATTTGGAAACAGTACTGTCTAATATCGAATGGGCAGAACACGTCGTTATTTCGACGCCGATGTGGTGGGGTGGGCTGCCTGCCAAGTTAAAAGGTCTGTTTGACCGAACTTTATTGCCTGGGAGAACATTTGACACGAAGGGTAAACTTCCGAAACCTATGTTGGGTGGGCGCACAGGGCGTGTCTTTCTGACGTCCGATACGCCAGGCTGGTATTTCCGACTAATTTACCGCAACGCTTTGATTCAACAGTTGAAAAAGCAAATTCTCGGATTTATCGGAATTAAGACGAAAGTGACACCTCTCGCTGGGGCGAGTCATATTAAATCCGAAAAACTAGAGCGTTGGGTCAAGCAGGCACAGGATTACGGCTCACAGGCGATTTAACATTTATTCTGCTGAGACAAAAAATCCCCGCTGGGTTGACCATGCGGGGAGTGTCTTGGGGGAGGTTGGAGTTCTCACTCCGGGGGAAATCTTAGGGAATTCTTTAGGTATCGATCAGGCGATCTTACGTAGTGGCATCGCTGGTTTCAGCGAGACTTTTACGGAAGCACCATTTAGACGCTTCTTGGCCCATGGCAGAACAGTTTGTTCTGTCTTGGATGTTTCAAGGATCGATTTCAAAAACCGTTGTTTACACATTTGACTGCTCCGTCTTGCCCAACCGGGATTGTTCTTGGTTCATGAACAATCTGACCCTGAATTGGGGCGCGGATGCGGCGCAATTATAGAATTTTAGCGAATTTGCAGAGGTAAAAGCGGGGCGGTGGTTTTTCGATTAAAGCCGAATGGAAGAGATCAAACGTCCGTAGTCTGCTTCCTTATTGTGCGTGGTCCGGCGATATGAAAAGAACCGGTCCGGGTCGCTATAGGTGCAATGGTGGATCCATTCGGCGGTGCCAACACCAGCCGCTTGCAGGCAAGTCAGCCCAAAGGCAGGCAGATCAAATAGGAAACGATCCCCTTTGCCTTTTATAAAGAAGCGTTCGCTGTCCGGTTGCTGGGCTGAAAAGGTGTCAAAAAACTCTGGTCCAACTTCGTAGGCTTTTTGGCTAATGGTTGGCCCGATTACTGCGACGATGTTCTCTTTTTTGGCACCAAGTCCAATCATGGCCTCAACGGTGTTGGCTAAAATCCCATCCAAAGCACCTCGCCATCCCGCATGTGCCGCTCCGATGACGCCATTGGCTTTGTCGGCAAAAAGAACCGGCTGGCAATCCGCTGTTAATATCGACAATGCAACGCCGGGTGTACTTGTCACCATCGCATCAGCCTTTGGCGCATCGCCCTGAGGACCATCGACCACAATCACATCGGCAGAATGCACTTGGTGAACCCGCGCAAGATTTGTGCTGCCCATTGCCGCCGCGACGCGTTCGCGATTGATCGTCACCATTTCACTTTGATCACTGCTTCCCATCCCGCAATTCAAACCGGCAAATACCCCGGAAGAGGCACCCCCTTTGCGCGTAAAGAACCCATGTGTCAGCGGGTCCAGATGCTCTGATGTCAAAATCTCAAGGCTCATGTATTTTCGCTCATGCTTCTACACCCGCAGGTGGGACCTGGCCGTCAGGATATAGGGCGACCACTTTGAACAGATTTCCCATTTCATCGGGGTGGGTCAAGCGTCGATGTGCTGCGATATGCTGCTCGATCTGCACTGGTTCCATTTGTTCGGCCAGATTTTGGGCTCGGGTTGTGATGCCAAGGCGTTCAAGGAAAACACCCTGCGCAGTGACGCGTGAAAACCGGCTGGGGGTGGCGGCGCAAAGCATTTCGAAATCCACATGCGCGGTCAGATCGCAATCACCCGGTATATCCAAGACGTCGACCTCTTGATGGTCTTTGATGGCTTGCATCGTGTCACCTTGGGATCGCCAATCGCCATAATCGATAATCAAAGCCGCGCCGCCATGATCCTGAATGCGCGCGCCAATGGTCTGTACGATTTGGGGCATAGCCTCGCAGATCTCGACCAACATGCCATCCTCAGTGTCTTCCAAGCGATGGCGCAGCATCGGCTGATCCGCAGCTGCCCCCATCCCAAAACACATCTGCGCGTTTTCAAAGCCAATCAGGCGCTCGCGCCATAAGTCGCCATCCCGGATGAACTGCCGAACGGGAAGCGCATCAAAGAATTCATTAGCGATGAGAAACAGTGGAGCCTCGGGCAGGGTGCTTACATCGTCGTGCCAAGTTGCCTCGCCCAATAATTCGCGCTGTTTGGCGCGCAATGCGGGAGAGGCCTCGATCAAATGCAGATCAAGAGCTGCGTGAAACCCCGGAATCTTATTGGTTGCCCGCAGTAGGTCTGCCATCAACGTGCCGCGTCCGGGACCGATCTCGGCCAGAACAAAAGAGTCTGGCGCACCCTGATCCATCCAAGCCTGTGCCAGACTGAGGCCGATGAGTTCGCCGAACATCTGCGTCATTTCAGGCGCTGTGGTGAAATCGCCTTTTACGCCAAAGGGGTCGCGGGTGGCATAGTAACCATGCGTCGGGTGCATCAGGCACTCGGCCATAAAGTCAGAGACCCGCATGGGGCCGACGGTGCGAATGCGCTCGATCAAAATGTCTTTAAGACTCATGCACCCACTTTGGCAGCGCGGCGCATCAGCCACAAGCCGACAAGTATCATCGGCAGGCTCAAAATTTGTCCCATGGTCAGTCCAAGGCCGCCAATGTGCACCGCAAGGCCCAGTGGGTTGCCGTCAGAAATGAACTGCGCATCCGGTTGGCGAACGAACTCGACCACAAAGCGTGCAACCCCATAGCCTGCAAAGAAAACACCTGTGATCCGCCCCGGCTTTTTCAGCGCATCTTTGCGCCAGGCGAGGTAAAGCAGGACGACCAAAAGTATCGCGCCTTCGAGTGCGGCTTCATAAAGCTGGCTTGGGTGACGTGCGCACAATCCTTGCAGCTGGCCGCAATTTTGTGCGTCAAATCCCGGAAAGGCGACGCCCCAAGGCAGATCCGTTGCCCGGCCCCAAAGCTCGGCATTGATGAAATTCGCCAGACGGCCCAGCAACAAGCCCACCGGCACCCCCAATGCGATGCTATCGGCGAGCGAAAGCTTCGGAATTCCATGGCGTATTGCGTAAAGCCACCCAGCAACAACAACACCCAACATTCCGCCATGAAAAGCCATACCGCCTTGCCAGACTTTTAGAATGTCACCCGGGTAGGTGAGGTAATATTCGGGCTGATAAAACAGCACAAATCCAAGGCGTCCACCAACGATCACACCAATAATGGCCCAGGTCATAAAATCCTCGACCTGCAGCTTGTTCATTGGCGCACCCTGCGCATTCCACAAGCGCGGCGTTTCCACGGCGCGCACGGTGATCCGCCAGGCGATCAGGATGCCAACAATATAAGCCAACGCATACCAGCGCAGCGCAAATTCAAAGGAACCCAAAGAGATCGTAAAAATCTCGGGTGACAACTCGGGGAAGGGGATCATGGCCTGCATGTGCGTCTGTCTGCCTCTGCTTTTGGATGACGTCAACCTTGAGGCCGCGCGTCTTTGCCCCCATATAGGGATCAAATGGAATGCCAACACCTTTGATTATGACAGGTGATTGTAACTGGAGAGTGTGACTGATGCAGACGCGCAATAAATTCATGGATGATATGTCCGCAATGATGACCAACGCGATGGGCGTGGCCCAGGGTGCCAAGGACGAAGCGGAAAACGCCATGAAGTCCTGGATGGACCGCTGGCTGGCGGATCGCGATTTTGTAACCCGCGAAGAATTCGATGCCGTGCGTGCAATGGCGCAAAAGGCCCGTGAAGAAAACGAAGCTTTGAAAGCACGTCTTGAGGCTCTGGAAGGTAAGTAGATTACCTATGGTCAGCCGGAAGGTTTTGGGGCCTCGCAGCGATGCGAGGCCTTTTTTCTTATGTTATACAATATTTTGCGAAAAACACGACAATTTGCGTTTCTGCCTGAAACAATCCACAAGAAATTGCGTTATCCACAGATATTTTACTTTACTCGCGCCTATGCTCGCCCCTACCATATCTAGTGAGAGGGGCGGATAAAAACACACCCCTTCGAGCAGGCACCAAGCGCTAGCAGACGCTGCCACGTCTCGGCGCAAACCAAGAAAGAGGTGGCGCTATGGCAGTTTCTGAGCAGTTTCTTGAAGAAGATGTTCATCCGATAGATATCGTTGAACATATTGCAGAACACCACGACTGGACCTTTGATCGTATCGCAGATGATCAAATCGCGATGGCTGTCGATGGGCAGTGGCGAACCTACTCCATCACCCTCGCGTGGTCCGACTATGATGAGACCCTGAAAATGGTCTGCTCCTTTGAAATGGAGCCTCCAGAAGATAAAATGCCTGAGCTTTATCAGGTTCTCAACAGCATCAATGATCAATGCTGGGCCGGCGGGTTTACCTTCTGGAATGATCAAAAACTGATGATCTATCGCTACGGTTTGGTTCTGGCAGGCGGCCAGGTGGCCAGCCCGGATCAGATCGACACGATGATCAATGTCGCAATCATGAGCGCCGAACGGTTTTACCCGGCGATTCAATTGGCGACATGGGGCGGTCGCTCTGTGGATGACGCGATGCAGGTTGCCATCGCCGAGGCCTACGGGCGCGCATAATTCCTTATGCTCTAAGGGGCGGTCTGAAATGGCCGCCCTTTAAGTTTCGTCTGACAACCAGGTTTCAGCGGCTTCTTTTTCGTTCAAATGAAAGCTCTTGATCTCGATGCCTGGGAAAAGAGCGCCTTCGATCTCGGCGGCTTTTTGCAACCAACCGGCATCGGTTAGAACCGCGCATCGATCAAACTTACCTAGAAGCTTAAACAACTGTGGAAGGTAGGTCATTTCCACTCCGATCGCGGCCAAGGTTGGCATGGCAAACTCTGGAATGGTGTATAGCATTTGACCATGCGCCATCTCAGCTGAGGCGTCGATCATTTCGTCCAATGCGACGCGCATATTGACCGCGTCGATTTGGCCGCTCAGTTCTATGTCGATCCGGTTTTCTCCAGCTTTCGTAACTTTCAGCATGACTGTCTCCTTTTGATGGGATCAGTTTAGACCATATTCGTGGGCATTTGCGTTGACGTAGGTCAACTGGAACGGCGCATTTCAGCCCTCGACGACCGAAGGGAAACGCGCCAAAGTGCGCCGCAAGAAAAGGAGCCTTTGATGGATATGTCATATTTGGCCGAGCACGGTTTGGTGCTGCTTGGGTGTGGAAAAATGGGGTCAGCGATGTTGGAAGGCTGGCTGAAAGACGGGCTGCCTGCGACATCTGTCTATGTGCAGGACCCGTACCCAAGCATCTGGGTCAAAGACACGGGCGTGAATGTGAATGCGCCGCTGCCCAAGGCACCTGCCATTGTGTTGATCGCTGTGAAACCTCAGATGATGGCCGAGGCGCTGCCGGTTCTGCAGGCCATGGGCAACGGGAAAACTCTATTCCTATCCGTCGCCGCCGGAATCTCTATTGCCACCTATCAAGACATTCTTGGGTCCACGACCCCAATTGTGCGTGCCATGCCCAACACGCCAGCCGCAGTTGGCAAAGGCATCACGGCGATTGTGGGCAATGATTATGCATCTGCCGCCCACCTTGATCTTGCAGATCAGTTGCTCAGCGCTGTGGGGCAGGTGGTGCGTCTTGAGGCTGAGGCACAAATGGATGCGGTTACAGGCGTTTCTGGGTCTGGTCCGGCCTATGTCTTTCACATGATTGAATGCCTTGCCAAAGCGGGCGAAGCACAGGGGCTTGGTGCGGATCTAGCGATGGCCTTGGCCAAGGCGACAGTTGCCGGCTCAGGGGCTTTGGCGGAACAGGCCGAAGAAGACCCAACCCAGTTGCGCATCAATGTCACCAGCCCAAATGGCACAACCCAAGCTGGGCTTGAGGTTCTGATGGATGAGGCCAATGGTTTGCCAAGTCTCATTACCAAAACTGTTTCGGCGGCAACCGATCGCTCTAAGGAGCTCGCCAATGGCTGAGATCACATTTAATGACTTTCTGAATGTCGACATTCGCACTGGCAAAATCGTCGATGCACAGCCCTATCCTGAGGCGCGCAAACCCGCAATTAAGCTTTGGGTCGATTTTGGCGAGGCGCTCGGGGTGAAGAAATCTTCGGCCCAGATCACCAAACATTACACGCCAGAGGGCCTGATTGGAAAACAGGTGATTGCCGTTGTGAATTTCCCGCCGCGCCAGATCGGTAAGTTCATGTCCGAAGTGCTTGTGCTTGGCTTGCCGGATTCTGATGGCGAAGTGGTCCTGCTTGGCCCGGACAAAGACGTTCCAATCGGAGGGCGTATGTTTTGAAAACTCTGTTGATTACCCGACCTTTGCCTGATCCAGTGATTGCCGCGGCGCAGGCGCATTACACCGTCACGGTGCGCCAAGATAAAACCAAAATGAGCGCTGATGAAATGCGGGCAAGCCTGCGGGATTATGATGCGGTGCTGCCCACATTGGGCGATCACTATTCTGCAGAAATCTTTGCCGATGTGCCAAATCCGCGTGCCACGGTGTTGGCGAATTTCGGTGTAGGTTACAATCATATCGACGTTGCGGCGGCCAATGCAGCAGGTTTGCAGGTGTCTAATACGCCGGGTGCTGTCACCGATGCCACCGCCGATATCGCGATGACGCTGATGTTAATGACTTGCCGTCGTGCGGGCGAGGGCGAGCGTCTGGTGCGTCGCGGCGAATGGGGCGGCTGGCATCCCATTCAGTTCCTCAGCCTGCATATGACCGGCAAAACCCTTGGTATCATTGGCATGGGGCGCATCGGTCAGGCCATCGCGAAACGCGCACATTTTGGCTTTGATATGACGATTAAATACGTCAATCGCTCTGAAAAACAGCTGGATTTTCCAGCCGAACATATTGGGTCTCTGACAGAGTTGGCCAGGCAGGTGGATATTCTGGTTGTCGCCCTTCCTGGCGGTCCCGAAACACAACACTTGATCAATGCCGACGTCTTTGCAGCCATGCAATCACACGCGATTTTCGTCAATATCGCGCGCGGTGAAATTGTCGATGAGGCGGCCCTTATTGCGGCGCTCCAGCAAGGAAAGATCGGCGGTGCAGGGTTGGATGTTTATGAGTTTGAACCCAAAGTGCCTGAAGCTTTGATTGCATTGGAAAACGTGACGCTTCTTCCGCATCTGGGAACTGCCGCCTTAGAGGTGCGAACCGGGATGGGCATGATGGCTGTCGAAAATCTGAAGGCTGCTTTAGAGGGGCAGCCATTGCCAAACGCGGTTTAATCCAGACGATCAGTCTTGCGAATAATATTTCCGTCGCGCTTCTTCTTGAATGGCGCGGCGGAGTTGGATGTCGGCAAGCTTTTTCATCTCGGTTTTGCGCGCATCAGGATCATCGGTGGCCTGCAGTACTTTCAGCTGCGCGGCTTCGGCCTGTTTCAACTCGATTTCCTTCGGGATCGCGCCGGCTTCAGCCATGATCCGAAATCCAACGTTTTCAGCAAAATCTCCATCGCCGGTTTTGGGAAGCGGTTTGCCTTCCCCTTTTAGGTCTTCGAACTGACCTTCGCGTTCAGCTTTTCGGATGTGGTATTCAGACAGAAATGAAAATTTCATGATGACCTCACGTCAGCGCCTTACCTTCATAAGATAGGGGCAGTACCGCAAGATTTTAGCCCGAGCGACCAAATGTAACAGCCGTCAGCTATTGATCCATCTCTTCGCGCCAATGGCGGCGGCATAAGGAAACATAGGTCTCGTTGCCGCCGATCTGTACCTGGGCCCCATCCTGCAAAGCCTTGCCGTCAGCGCCGCGTCGCACAACCATCGAGGCCTTTTTTCCGCAGTGGCAAATCGTGCGCACTTCGCGCATTTCATCTGCCAGGGCCAGCAGTGCTGCAGAGCCTGGAAACAGTTCTCCGCGGAAATCGACGCGCAGGCCGTAGCACATCACGGGGACATGCAGATCATCTACGGCGCGGGCCAATTGCCAGACCTGATCTTTGGTGAGAAATTGCGCTTCGTCGATGAAAACGCAGGCGGTCTTTTCTTGTGAAAATTGCTTTTCTAGCAAAGAAAATAGGTCGGTTTCGGGCGAAAACGTCTGGGCGTTTTCAGAAATCCCAATGCGAGAAGCGATTTTTCCGGAGCCGGCACGGTTGTCCAGTTGGGCGGTCAGCAAGAACGGCACCATGCCCCGTTCCCGGTAGTTATGCGCAGCTTGCAGCAGGACCGTGGACTTGCCTGCGTTCATTGTCGAATACTGAAAATAGAGCTTGGCCATAAAGGCAGATAGGACGCTCGCCACGCAAAAATCAAGCAGCTTACTGTGGATAACTGTGATCTGAATAAACGAAATCCGGATGGCCCAAAAGCCACCCGGATCCGCCTGAGAACTCGTTACTAGCGCCTGGTTGGGCTTACGCCACTGGGGATGGCCATGCGCTCTTACTTTTGCCCCTTCTCAAGCAGAAACGACTCGCGGAACAACCGAGGTGGTGCCCTTTGATATCGCTCGTCTCCCGACCCAGTGAGTTGGATGGAGTGGGATAGGATTGTCGATCAAGACAGTTTACAAATGACAAAGGTTTAAAAAGTCTTTAAGGGGAAAGACTTAATGATTTCCCCGTTTCGGGTGATGAAGACGTATTTTTTGGGGGTTGGTCTATGGCCGCGCTTGGCAGTTATCTGAAAAAACACACCGAGGCACTTGTGAAAGATGTCGGCATCGAAGCCGCGTGCAAGTTGACCGGGAAATCTAAGGCCACTTTGGGTCGATATTACTCTGAACACGAAGAGCACGCTGACCGTTTCATGCCGGTTGATGCGGTTGCCGCCTTAGAAGAAGCGGCGAGCTTTCCGCATGTCACGACGGCTTTGGCAGAGCTGAAAGGCATCACGCTAAGCTTTGATGAACGTCGCAAAAACCAGCCTGATTCCGGCGGCGTAAATGCTGATGTGATCGCGCTGAGCCAGCGGTTTGCCATGTTGATGGGGGAATACAATCAATCCATCGAAGACGGCATCATCACCATCAATGAAGCCAAGCGTCTTTTGAAAGAAACATTGGCGTTGCAGCAAGTCCTGTTGGACATGAAGCTGCACCTTGAAGATGAAGCGACTTAATCTGCTTTATTAAACGGATCATCCGGATAGCCAACGCCAGCAAGGTATAAACCTTGCGGCGGGCTTACGGGACCGCAGGCCGCGCGTTCTTTGGCCTCTAGGGCCTCACGCACATCTTGTGGCGTCCAAGTGCCAGCGCCAACCCGCTCCAGAGTGCCGACAAAACTGCGCACCTGATTGTGCAGGAAAGACCGTGCTCGCACGTGAAAATGCACTTCTGGACCCCAGGGCATTTCAACGCGCTCCACACGCAGCTCATTCAATGTTTTCTGCGGGCTCGCAGCCTGACAGATTGATGATCGGAACGTGGTGAAATCATGGTTGCCCAGAAGGTAGTTTGCACCCTCTTGCATCGCGTCCACATCAAGCTGGTGATTGACCTGCCAAACAAGTCCCGCCTGATGTGTAGCAGGGGCGCGACGCATGAGAATGCGAAAGAGATAACGGCGTTCCATCGCTGAAAACCGAGCATGCCAGCTTTCATTCACAACGGCGGCATCCACAATCGAAACCGGATGTGGTTTCAGATGGAAATTCAGTGCTTCTGACAGGCGAAACGGAGACCATTCCTTTTGCAAGTCGCAATGCGCCACTTGTGCCAGGCCATGCACGCCAGCATCCGTTCGGCCAGCGGCGGCAATCGTGTGTTCGCCGGGCTCAAGCTTAGACAAGGCGGCCTCGATGGCTCCTTGAACCGAAGGTTGATCCGCTTGGCGTTGCCACCCTGCGAAGGGTGCTCCGTGGTATTCGACTTTCAAAGCAATGCGCATGCCTCGCCATAGCGCTCTCGGCGGATGCGTTCAATCTCTAAACACTTACTCATTCTCGGCTAAGCGGGGAGGGTGCATGGCTTTTTCCCGCTTAGAATTGCGATCAACCCTATGGAAACCGCGCCCCTTGCTGCATATTTGCAGATAAGAACGAAAGGGGCAGATGTGATCATTACCGACTTGGCCAACGAAGTGTCACGCCGTGTAGAGGCTGTGGGGGATGGTCTATCTGAAGCGCTGTTTGAACCGGTTATTCGCATTGGCGTCACAGGCTTGGCGCGGGCTGGTAAGACGGTGTTTATCACCTCGCTTGTATCGAACCTTCTGGACCGAGGCCGCATGACGCAGGTTGCGGCCATCGCAGAAGGGCGCGTGTTGGGGGCTTATCTGCAGCCACAGCCTGATGTGACCGTGCCTCGGTTTGATTATGAAAACCACCGCGCCGCACTCTTGGGGCCTAACCCGCATTGGCCGGAAAGCACACGCGCAGTCAGTGAATTGCGTCTGTCGTTGAAAGTGCAACCCGCAGGTCTATTGGCTGGTTTACAGAAGCCACGCACGGTGCACTTGGATATCGTGGACTATCCCGGCGAATGGCTGCTGGACCTTGCACTGCTTGAGAAAAGCTATGAGCAATGGAGTGCAGAGGTTCTTAACCGTTTGGCAGCACGGCCAGAAGGCACTGCGTATCTGGATGCGATCCACAATGTCGATGGCACAGAAAAGCTGGAAGAACCCAAAGCGCAGTTTTTGGCCCAGCGATTCACCGAATATCTGAACACGGCCCGCGATGCCGGGTATTATGACTGCACGCCGGGGCGCTTTTTGTTGCCTGGTGATTTAGCCGGCTCTCCTGTTTTGACCTTCGCGCCGCTTCCCGCCAGCGAGACCCCACGCCGTTCATTGGCGCGCGAGATGGCGCGGCGGTTTGAGGCCTATAAGGCCAAGGTCATAAAACCATTTTTTCAAGATCATTTTGCCCGGATCGACCGGCAAGTGGTGCTTGTGGATGCGTTGGGCGCAATTCACCGAGGCCCCAAGGCCGTCGAAGATATGCGTCAGGCTATGACCGATATCCTGTCGGCCTTCCGCCCTGGTAAAAATGCTTTTCTGAACCGGCTGCTGCTTGGAAAACGGGTTGAGCGTATTCTTTTTGCAGCCACCAAAGCGGATCATTTGCATCACCGTCAACATGGCAAGCTGACCGCCATTATGGATGCGCTGACGCGTGATGCCCGCGACCGCGCGCAATTTGCGGGGGCACGCACGCAGTCGCTGTCTTTGGCGTCTTTACGTACAACAGTTGAAGAAACAGTGGATCACAAAGGTCGCCAGCTTGATTGCGTGCGTGGGACCTTGTTGGAGGGCGGCAAACAGGCCGCGTTTTTTCCCGGGGAACTGCCCGAAGATCCCAATCATATCCTCAGCGCTGCAAAATCAGGCTCGGATCAATGGTTGCAAGATGGCTATCAATTCATGGCCTTCGCGCCAGCAGAACTCAGCCTGAAACCCGGTTTCGGTCCTCCGCACATCCGTCTGGATCGCGCGGCGCAATTCTTGATCGGAGATCGGTTATGAGCGTTCTCTTACGGCCCGCTACCGAGGCAGATCGTAAGGAGGTCGGGGATATTCTGCATGACTTTCTTGATGAAACGCCTTGGATGCCAAAACTCTACAACCGCCAGAAAACCCGCAATTTTTGCGGAACCATGATTGGGCGAGGCTGGGTGACTTTGGCCGAAGTAGATGGACAACCTCAGGCTTTCCTCGCACGGGATCAACAAGACATTCACGCGTTATATGTAAAACGCCCCATGTGCGGGCAGGGCATCGGGCACCGCCTGTTGCGTGATGCACAAATGCAGGAATTGGCGCTAGAGCTTTGGACGTTCCAATTCAACGAAGCGGCCCAGCGGTTTTATCTGCGAGAGGGGTTCAAAGAAGTCGAGCGCACCGATGGGTATGGCAATGACGAAAAACTTCCGGATATTAGGTATCGATGGGAAAGGGGCAGCTTGTGAGCACAGATAAACACAGCTCAGGACCCGTTCTGATCGAACTCGAGGAGGCGGCTCCTGCCGTTCAAGATGCACCAAATGTACCGGATGAGCTGACCCCGACACCCACGGGTCAAACCATGAAACAAGTTGTTACCCTCGGTGCACGCCGCCCATCAGCCTTATCGCGCTGGTTCTGGGGGCTTTTGTTGAGTGTGCTGGCTGCGATCCTGTCGATTTCCGCGTGGAATTTCGTGCAATCCCTGCTCGCGCAGTATCCGCTGATAGGCATGGGGTTCACAGCGCTTTTGGCAGGCCTCTTGCTGATATCCGTGGTGATTGTCGTCAAAGAACTCCTGGCCTTTGGCCGTCTGCGCAAGGTCGATAGCTTGCACCGAGCCGCCGATGCGGCCATGGCCGATGATAACCTTGACGCAGCACGCAAAGTCGCGCGCGATCTGATGGTGCTTTATGCAAGCCGGAAAGATACGGCATGGGGGCGTGAGCGGTTAAGCGAAGGCCTCAACGACACATTCGACGCGCCTGCGGTCTTTGCTTTGGCAGAACAAGAACTGCTGGCCCCGCTGGATGCCGCCGCCAGTAAAGAGGTCGAGGCCGCCGCGCGGCAGGTGGCGACGGTCACCGCTTTGGTGCCGCTCGCCTTGGCCGATGTGGTGACTGCCTTGGTTGCCAACATTCGCATGATCCGCCGCATTGCCGAAGTTTACGCTGGCCGGTCGGGCACGCTGGGTAGCTGGCGCCTAACACGAGCCGTCATGGCGCATTTGGTGGCCACAGGGGCAGTCGCAGTCGGTGACGACCTACTAAGCTCCATTGCCGGTGGTTCTGTTCTTGGTAAAATCAGCCGTCGTTTCGGCGAGGGCATGGTGAATGGGGCGCTAACGGCGCGCGTTGGCATTGCCGCCATGGAGGTTTGCCGCCCGCTTGCGTTTGCAAAACAAACTCGCCCATCTGTGCGCCAATTGGTGAAACGTGCACTGGCTGGTGTGTTTAGCTCTAGCTCAGAATAGGGGGTTGATCGCTTGGCTGGTGGACATGCTCCAGCCCCATGCGAAGTCCGCGCCCAATTCGGTGTGCAAGCGCCGAAAAAGCGCGCGCGGTGTCGGGCGGAAGCTGATCTGCCAGCACCTCGTCAAACAACCCCAGCCAATCGGAAAAATGCGTAGGCATCACGTTGCCTGCTGCCATATGCACCTGCATTGGATTGCCGGAATATGACCGCTCTTTCAGGATGCCATTGCGCCAAAACGAGGCTATCTTGGCCTCATGATCAGGCCAGTCCTCTGTTGCGATATGCGCTGCGAACACAGGGCCAAGCTCTGGGTGCTGCCGTATCCGAGCATAGAAAGCAGCGACCACTTGGTCGATCTCTTCCGCGCTGATTTCAAACAGCTGCATGGGATGAGTCACGATAGTATCCTTTTCAAGACGTCCAATTCCCTGTTCTCGCGCTTAAACTCAATGGGCACTCAACGCGAATTTTCAGCGATATGCAATGCGGCGTGTTTGCCGCTTTACCCCGATGAAACACAGGCCTATAACGCAGACATGACCCGTGTAATGGCAATCATTATTCGAATTATATACCCGGCGCTCTAAAGCTACGAGCTGCCGGGACAAGGCGTATGGGATACCGCGCCGACCCTTCAAAACTATCTGACATCTGATGACCGAAGGACGCCAAAAATGTGCGCCGATACACCTGAAAATACGCTTGATTACAAAACCACGCTCAACCTGCCAAAAACCGATTTCCCGATGCGCGCAGGCCTGCCAAAGCGCGAGCCGGAATGGCTGAAGCGTTGGAATGACATTGGGATCTACGACCGCCTGCGCGAAAAAGAAGGTCGCGAGCCTTTCACGCTGCACGATGGCCCTCCTTATGCCAACGGCCACCTGCACATCGGCCACGCGTTAAACAAAACCATCAAAGACATGATCGTGCGCTCGCATCAGATGATGGGTTTTGATGCGCGTTACGTGCCGGGCTGGGATTGCCACGGTCTGCCAATCGAATGGAAGATCGAAGAGCAATACCGCAAAAAAGGCAAAGACAAAGACGCAGTTGACGTTGTTGAGTTCCGTCAGGAATGCCGTGCCTTTGCTGATCAGTGGGTCAAGGTGCAACGTGACGAGTTCAAACGTCTGGGCATCACCGGCAACTGGGCTGATCCGTATCTGACGATGAACTACCACGCCGAGGCGGTCATCGCCGATGAGTTCATGAAGTTCTTGATGAACGGCACGCTTTATCAAGGCTCCAAACCTGTGATGTGGTCCCCGGTGGAAAAAACCGCGCTTGCGGAAGCAGAAATCGAATATCACGATCACCAAAGCCACACGATCTGGGTACCGTTTGAGATCACTTTCCTAGGTGGCGAAGGTGAGGTTGAGGTTGCTGAGGATCTGCTAGACGCGCGCGTTGTCATCTGGACCACAACGCCTTGGACCATCCCGTCCAACAAGGCCATCGCTTACAATCCAAAGATTGCTTACGGCCTTTACCGCGTGGACGCGACCGAGGAAGAAAGCTGGACCTCTGAAGGTGATCTGTACCTTCTGGCAGATACTCTGGCGGAAGATGTGCTGCAGAAATCTCGTGTGACCGAGTTTACTCGTGTCCGCGATGTCGCTGGTTCCGAACTGGACGGCGCGCTGTGCAAACATCCATTCAACGGCATGGAAGGCGCAGAAGGTTTCTGGGATTACGATGTCCCTATGATCGACGGCGACCACGTGACCGACGATGCCGGAACTGGCTTCGTGCACACCGCCCCAAGCCACGGTCAGGACGACTACGAATGTTTTGTGGCGCGCAACTGGATCGACCGCATGACGCACAACGTCGGCGAAGAATCCGAATTTCTGGCGCATGTTCCATTCTTTGCAGGCCTTCAGGTCTTTGATCGCAAAGGCAAGGAAGGCAAAGCCAACAACGCCGTGATCGCTAAACTGGTTGAGGCCGGTGGTATCATCGCCCGTGGCCGCGTGAAGCACAGCTATCCGCATTCTTGGCGCTCCAAAGCGCCGATCGTTTTCCGCAACACGCCACAGTGGTTTGCCTCCGTGGACAAAGAAGTGGGTGATGGTCGGGACAAATTGGGCAAGACGATCCGTGATCGCGCGTTGAATGCCATCGACCAAGAGGTCAAATGGCATCCGCAGTCTGGCCGCAACCGTCTGTATTCTATGATGGAAGCGCGCCCGGATTGGGTTCTGTCCCGTCAACGCGCATGGGGCGTGCCGCTGACATGCTTTACAAAGAAAGACACTCTGCCAACAGACGCTGACTTCCTGCTGCGCAATGATGAGCTGAACGCGCGTATCAAAGAGGCCTTTGAGGTAGATGGCGCGGACGTTTGGTACACCGATGGCTTCAAAGAGAAAATGCTCGACGGGATCGCCAACCCAGCGGACTACGATCAGGTCTTTGACGTTCTGGACGTGTGGTTTGACTCTGGATCAACCCATGCCTTCGTTCTGCGTGATCGTGAAGACGGTACCGAAGATGGCATCGCTGATGTCTATATGGAAGGCACCGACCAGCACCGTGGCTGGTTCCATTCATCTCTGTTGCAATCCGTCGGAACCAATGGCCGCGCGCCGTACCGCAATGTTGTGACACACGGCTTTACGCTGGATGAGAAGGGCAACAAGATGTCCAAATCCTTGGGCAACACCATTGTGCCTGAGAAGATTGTTCAGCAATACGGCGCAGATATTCTGCGTCTGTGGGTTGCACAGACCGACTACACGGCCGATCAACGGATTGGGCCGGAAATCCTGAAAGGTGTCGCCGACGGCTATCGTCGCCTGCGCAACACCATGCGTTATATGCTCGGCGCGCTGGGCAACTTCACCGAAGAAGACCGTGTCGAGCCAGCGGATATGCCGGAACTGGAGCGTTGGGTGCTGCACCGCTTAGCAGAGCTCGATCACAAGGTGCGCACAGGCTACAAGGCTTATGATTTCCAAGGTGTGTTCTCTGCGATTTTCAACTTTGCAACGGTGGATCTGTCGGCCTTCTACTTCGACATCCGCAAAGACGCGCTGTATTGCGATGGCAACACCCTGCGTCGCCGCGCAAGCCGCACCGTGATGGACATTCTCTTCCACCGCCTGACCACATGGCTCGCGCCAATCATGGTTTTTACCATGGAAGATGTGTGGCTGGAGCGTTTCCCGGAAGAAGGCAGCTCTGTTCACCTGATCGACATGCCGGATACTCCGGCGGATTGGCTGGATGAACCACTGGCAGCGAAATGGTCCAAAGTGCGCGAAGTGCGCCGTGTTGTAACGGCTGCGCTTGAAGTGCAGCGTGTAGACAAGGTGATCGGCTCATCGCTCGAAGCAGCGCCTGTTGTGCATGTACGTGACGCCGATACTTTGGCGGCCTTGAAAACGGTTGCATTCGAAGACGTCTGTATTACCTCCGCCATTGAGCTCACTGGTGACCCAAGCCCAGCCGAAGCCTTCCGTTTGCCGGAAGTTGAAGGGGTTGGCGTGGTGTTTGAGAAGGCCGAAGGGCAGAAGTGTCAGCGCTCTTGGAAAATCTTGCCGGACGTCGGGTCCGACCCAGAGTTCCCAGATGTATCGGCTCGCGATGCCGAAGCGTTGCACGAGCTCCGCGCGGAGGGCTTGATCTAAAAAATAGAAAAGGCGCTCTGATTTCAGAGCGCCTTTTTGTTGTGCTCGTAAAGTCTTAGATCAAGAGATCTTCTTCTTCGGATTCCGTGATATCTTCCAAGAGTTCAAGCGCGGCTTCTCCTGCAGCGGCTTTCTCATACAGCGCGCTTGCAGTGCCTTCACTCACAACTGTCCCGTCATCTTCGGATTCCTCGACCACTAGGTCAGGCACATCCTCGACTGGCGCAGCCTCACCATCGATGACATCAGGAACTTCATCGCCATTTGCTGCATCCAATGCCCCGATAGAGATCGTTGCCTGAACTATGGATACCGATAGGCTGAAACCATCCGGGCCGCTTTGAAAACTGGCGCTGAAAGAACTGTATTGGATGGTTGTTTGGCTTCCGCTTGCTTTTGCATCGGGTGTGCCAAATTTATCCGCCAGCTTCGCGCCAAATTTTGTACCCGCAAGATCGTCAAAATCCAGCTTGCCGTTTTCATTGGTGTCAAAACGCGAGATGACAGGATGTGGAAAGGGTCGGTGGGCGTGCCCATGCGCCATACCGTTCATAAGTCCGATCAAAGGTATTCTCCTTTTTATGATCTGCTGCCTCGGCGCAAACTTACCATAATTATGTTAAAGTGAGGTTTCGGGTCTTATTTCGAAGGCTGAACAGCGGCTATGGTTATAAATTGCACCTTGGCTCAGGTCGTTATTTCTGTTTCTGTCTGAGGGTTGGTTCAAAGGGAGCCAATAGGGAGCGGCTAGCAATGATTGATCTCGCGATTTTTATCCCGGCGTGTTTCGCCATCAATTTGGCCTTTGGGCCGAATAACCTATTGGCCATCACTCATGGTGCCCAGGCTGGAACAGGGTTCGCCCTACGCGCAGGCATGGGTCGCATTCTGGCCTTTGCGCCAATGATTGCGATTTCTGCGATTGGGCTGGGCGTAATCCTGTCTGCTTCGGCTTTGGTCTTTACGGCCATTAAGATCCTAGGTGCGGCTTACTTGGTGTGGTTGGGCATTAAGCTGTTGCGGGCATCTGCGTCAGCGGACCTTTCTGACCTAAAGCCAGGATCCCTAGAATTCCGGTCAGCCTTTCGCAGTGAGATGCTGGTGGCTGTTGGAAACCCAAAAGCGATCTTGGTCTTTGCCGCCTTTTTCCCGCAGTTTGTTGCCGTAGAGAGTTATGCGCAAAGCTATTTGATCCTTGGCGGCCTGTTCCTAGCGATGGAGGTGGTTGCTCTTATGATTTACGCAATTGTCGGCCGCTTTGCCGCGCGTGCGGCCTCGCAGCGCTTGCATTGGTTCCAGCGCGCGTCAGGCTTTGGTATGATCGGCTTTGGTCTATTGCTGCTGCTTACGCCGAAACCCGGCAATCAGGCATTGGCGGTATAGATAATGCTCAGTGCTTGTTTTCATAGCCCAGTCGGCGCGCTGACCATTTTTGAAGAAGATGGTGCGATCACCAGTGTACGCTGGGCGGATACTCCGTCTGCACACACAGCGTTGTTGGATCAAACGATCACCCAGCTCGCGGCCTATTTTGCTGGCGAGTTGGAGGTCTTTGATCTGCCGCTCAACGTGAAGGGCTCTGAATTTCAGCAAGCCGTTTGCAATGAAATGCTGAAAATCCCGTTTGGAGAGACCTGCACCTACGGCGATATCGCCAAGACGCTGAATGTTTCGGCTCAGCCTGTCGGAGGTGCTTGCGGGGGCAACCCGATCCCAATCATTATCCCGTGCCATCGTGTGATGGGGGCTGGGGGAAGGCTAACAGGTTTCAGCGGAGCAGGGGGTGTAGAGACCAAAGTCACCTTGCTGCGCCATGAAGGCGCGGGCGGGTTTTTGATCTAAAGGATCTCGGTCTTCTCGGGCAGGATTTGCTGAACGAGCCCTACAAGCAGCAAATATACTGATGTCACAATCAATCCCCAATGCGCCCAGCTTTCAGGATGGAAATCGACCCAAGCTGCCCAACCTGCAAAAAAGGTCCAGGCCAAAGCCATCGGTAGAGAGATCACACGCCAACGTTCTGTACGCACCGGGTGGATAAACCGCAGAGGCAGGAACATGGCCACTGCCAGCGTTGCCACCAAGAACAGGCTGACCCAGAAATTTGGTTCCAAAGCAAAGATCACCAGAACCAGCATGTTCCAGCATCCTGGAAAGCCAGAGAAGGAATTATCCTTTGTTTTCATTCGCGTGTCGGCGAAATACATTGCCGATGCAAAGGTAATGATGATGATCGCAAACCAGCCGGTCCAGCCATCCATCAGTCCGGATTTGAACAAGGCAAAGGCTGGAATAAAGACATAGGTCAGATAGTCGATGATCAGATCGAGCAAGACCCCGTCAAATTCCGATGCGTATTTTTTGACGTTATATTTGCGGGCTAATGGGCCATCGATGCCATCGACGGCAAAGGCTACAACAAGCCACAAAAACATAAGGCTCCATTTTCCATCTACAGCAGCCAACATGGCCAGCATGGCAAAAACAGCGCCAGTTGCAGTTAATAGATGTACGGAAAGAGCTTTAATCTGTGGGGTCATGCCACCCTGATGGCGCATTCCGCCATCAGTTGCAACGTACGCGTCTGCTTATTTTACGATCAGCTCGTCTTTCACAAACATGTTCGCCCAAGCGCGATCAATCAGGTCAGGGCTCATTTGATTTGGAATACCTTCAAACTCGCAAATCGAGATCATTTGGTCGATCAGGAATACAGGTTGATAGTTCGCATAAATATTGTCGATGGTTGGATATTTCTTTTGTAGCAAATGAACCAAGGTTCGCTCATCCAGCGGTATGCCTTTCTTACGGGCAACCATGGCAAAGATTTTCAGGAAGTCTTCCTGATCAGGACCATCGATTTTGATCTTAAAGAAGATCCGGCGCAGAGCCGCTTGGTCAAAGATTTCATTCGGGTGGAAGTTGGTTGAAAAGATCACTAGCGTATCAAACGGGGTCTCGAATTTCTCACCAGATTGCAGCGCAAGGATATCACGGCTTTCTTCCAGAGGAACAATCCAACGGTTCACCAAAGCTTGCGGTGACTCTTGCTGACGTCCCAAGTCGTCTACAATAAAGATACCACCAGCTGCTTTCAGCTGTAGCGGTGCCTGATAGGTACGGGCAGTGGGGTTGTAGACTAAATCCAACATATCGAGCGTCAATTCACCGCCGGTGATGACGGTTGGGCGATCACAGCGCACATAGCGCGTATCAAAGCTGCGACGACGGCGCAGGCTATTCGGGTCATCGACTTCGGATTCAGCTTTGGAATGCACGATCGGGTCATAGACCGTGATCACCTGACCCGCGTATTCGATGGCGCGGGGTACATAAACCTTGTCACCCATCGCATCACGAATACCGTTTGAAATCGAGGATTTACCATTGCCGGGAGGGCCATACATCAGGATCGAACGGCCAGCACCAACTGCGGGCCCAAGATGATCCAAAAGGCTGTCAGGCAAGATCAGATGACCCATAGCATCAGTGAGCTGCTTGCGTGAAATCTGAATGTTGCGGATTGATTGGCGTTTGATTTGTTCTGAATAAACTGCAAGCGGGACCGGCATCGCACCAAAATACTCAGATTGCGCCAGAGCATCTTGAGCACGTGTTTTTCCAAGGTCGGTCAACTGGTAACCCATTTCGTTACCGTTGTTGGCATTCAACGTGCCTGTCGCTTCGAGAAATTTCTGCTCGCGCGCCATGTCGATCAGTTCTTGTGAGACAGCCGTTGGCAGGCAAATCGCTCGTGCGACTTCGGTGACCATATCGACGTTTTTGCGGAACATGGTTTTCAAAAGGATGTCGCGCATCATAACGATAGGCAGACGCATGTCCTCCAGCCGTTTGGGGACGGGGGGCGCAATCACTGATGTTGCGGCGGTTTCCATTGGCATGTTCATGGCATGATCCTTGATCAAACGCGTAATAATCCGCGCTTCATCATGCGAAGGAAGATGGCATCAATGGGGCAGGGAAGGGGAGAAAGGGTGCGTCGCACTGCGTTGATCGCGGTCTTACATCCCGTTTCGCGTTAAGCGATCGCTGCCAAAAGAAGGTAAGCTGCCAGCGTGCCACCCAAGGCCAGCCCCATAGGAAAGTCCTTTTTCTTGGACCAGCTTTCCCAATCGGGCACCATGTTGCGGATTGGACTATGCTTCGCGATCCGATGTGTCGCGAAGGCAGCCAACAAGACGACTGCAAAGACCATGGTGACAGGTGTGACATCGCCAAGTGCAATGAAAGGTGCAGCTGCGGCTGCGAATTTGGCATCTCCTGCGCCCACAGCACCGGCTGCGTTCAACAAAATGCCAATCAACAAAACCACAATCAGGTGCAGATAGCGCCAAAGATAATCTTCAAAAGGCAGGGCCAGTGGCCCGATTATGACATAGACTAAAGTCAGAACCACCACCGACTGGTTGGTGATTTTCATCATCTTCATGTCAGTCCAGGCGACATAGAAGCAAATCGGCGCGACGAATGGTAGAAACCAAAGCGCCTCAGCTGAGGACAATTGCATCAGGTATTTTCCATCGCTCGTAGGCTGCGCACTGCAGATTCAAAGTGCTGAGGATGGGTTTCGATCGCTTCGCGCAAGAGCGCTTTACCGATTTCAACATCGCCCTGTTTGATTGCAGACAGCGCCATTGTGTGCAGAAGCTGCGCGCGTTCGGTCTGTTCCATCGGAATAACCGGAAGAGAGTAGTTGCGCTGTGCCCCGCGTGCGAGCACGAGGTTATTTTTGGCGGTGAAGAGGCCATTGTCTTCACGGATGGCTTCGACGAACAGACGCTCTGCTTCAGAGAAATCACCGCGGGTTAGCTTGGAATAACCCCAGTTGTTCAATACGCCTGCTGGGCGTGTTGTCAGGCCAACGGCTGTTTCGTAGAAGCTATCGGCTTTTTTCCATTCTTTGGCGGAATCCGCGACGACGGCTTCTAAGCGATAGCGTTTGAAAGTTTCATGGGTCGGCGGCACTGCATCCAGCGTTGCGTTTGCTTCGTCCCATTTACCGGTTCGGATCAAAGCATCTGCGAGATCAACTTGGTCATCATAGGTTGCGTCAGGATGTGCATTTACTTTGCGCCATGCGCTAACGGCGCGATCGTAACTTTTGGCGCGGATCAAAGAAATCGCAAGCCCGCGGCGAATATCGATGCGGTCTGGATTGTCATTCAAAGTTCGAGTGAAATAAGTCACTGCCTCATTCGGATCTGCGGCGGTCAACATGATGTCGGAAAGATCCGCTCCGTCCAAGGCGTTTACGCTTTCCAACGCGCGATCAACTTCGGCATCGCCATCTTTTTGGCAGCCCACAAGGGCAACTGTGGCCGCAAGACCCAAGCCGATAAGAATAGAATGGCGCATTTTCTGCGTCCTTTACTGCTCGTTATCCAGATGCACCTGTAAGCAAGTAGTCGCTGCCGCCCCGACGCACCAATTTGTATTTTTGTTCTAGTTGGGGGTCATCATATGCAGGATTTTCCAATTTTGCGAGAGCCAAGCGCAAATTGTCCCGAATTGCGTCACTTTCGCCATTGTCGAGTGCAAAGGCCTTTTTCAGGCTCTGCACGGCTTCCGCAAATTTTCCGCGTTCCATCAAGACAACGCCAAGATTATTCCAGATATCGGGGTTGTTTTCGTTTTTCTCGAGCGCTTTTCGAAAATTATCTTCGGCTTGCCCAACACGGCCCAAAGCAAGGTTAGCAGTGCCAATATTAGAGAGGACCTCGCCGGTTAATCCGTCTTGAATTGCCGCGCGTGTATAGGCCTCGAGAGCAAGTTCAAATTCTCCTGCATCCATCAGACGATGGCCCACAAGCGTTTGATCTATTGCAGTTTTTTTAACGTCAATTTTCGGAGCAAACGGGCTGTCTTTAGGAGTGCCCAAAGATGTGCCAAGGCCGCCCGTGCTACAGGCGGCCAGTGCAAGACTGAGTATTAGAAATGAGTTTGACGTCATGCGTCTAAAGTTTGTCAAAGCGCCTACTGCGACATCTGTGTTATGTTTACGACAGACGGGGATACCAGGATCAGTAGAAGCGGCGGAACCGTCAGCATCATTGTGGCAAGGGTCATCTTGGTTGGCAACTTGTTTGCGGCCTCTTCGGCGCGCATCACACGTTTGTCACGCATTTCTGCAGAATAGACCCGGAGCGCGTCTGCAATTGGCGTACCAAAAGTGGTTGATTGGTTCATGACGGTTACAAAGCTTGACACGTCAGTTACGCCGCAACGCTCGCCCATGTCTGTCAGTACTGAAGACTTGTCCTTGCCGGCTTTCATCTCATGAGCGACGATTTCATATTCGTCTGCGAGGGAAGGGAAGCCAGAGCGCAGCTCTTTGGCAACGCGGATGATCGCTTGATCCAATGACTGACCTGCTTCAACGCAGACCAACATCATATCGAGGCTGTCGGGGAAGCCATTGGTGATCTCTTCTTTGCGTTCTTCAACACGGCGCGTGATCCAGTACTTAGGCAGCAAGTAACCAGCGGCACCAGGGCCAAGAACCCACATTACTGTTTGTTTTGTCGTCGCGGTTTCCGGGTCCAAGACCAACGTAAAGTAAGCCACGCCTAAAACCAGACCCACAATACCCAATGCGAACTGTGCTAGATAGAACGCACGTACGGCGTCGCGGGATTGATAGCCAGCCTGTAACAGCTTTAACTGCATCGAAGACAATTCTTCGGCGCTTTTAGGTTCCAGAAAGCCTTTGTATTTCTCAAGCTTATCGTTGCCATTGGCACGGCGCAATTTTTCATTTTTTGCAGCATCCACTGTACCTTCGCGTCCAGCTTTGCTGAGCTTGGCCATTGGGTCATTTTTTTCGCGCAACATCAGCAGAATTGCAGATAGAACAGTGACAACACCAAGGCCACCAACAGCGATAATAGGACCAAAGGGACCAAGTGCGCCTGTCAAAAATTGGGAAAGCGTATCAAATAGAGGCATGGGGTATCCTTACACTTTGATGTTGGTGAGAATGCGCATCACGAAAAGGTTCGCAGCCAGGAAAAGACCGACGGCAATACAGCCCATGACAAACCAAGGGTGATCTTTCACACCATCATAGTAATTCGGGTCGCTCAGGTTAATGAAGATCAGCGCGGCGACTGGGAAGCCGGAAAGGAATTTGCCTGACCATTTCGCCTCTGCAGTAATCGCTTTCACGCGGCGGAACAGGCGGAAACGAGAGCGGATCACTTTAGACAGGCCAGCTAAGATCTCGGCGAGGTTTCCACCGGATTGCTGCTGGATGGTCACGGCAACTGCAAGGAAGCGCATATCCTGCATGTCCAAACGTTCAGCCATATCTTTCAAGGCTTCACCCACGTCGCGGCCATAGGCGCTTTCGTCAGCAATAATGCCAAACTCTGTGGCCAGAGGGTCAGGTGTTTCCTTGGCTACGATCTGGATCGCTGAGGAAAACGGGTGGCCAACGCGAAGGCTACGTACCATCAGTTCGATGGCGTCTGGCAGTTGCTCTTCTATCATAGAAAGGCGTTTGCCAGCCTTCATGCTTACCCATGTGTAAACAGCACCGATGCCGATCGCGGCGGACATGACGATATTGGTAACAGCACCTGCTTGGGTCCCGACGGATAGACCGATAAAGGCGACGCCGCCCAAACCGGCCATAATCATCATTAATTGCTTCGGGCTAAAGGCGATCGCTGCCTTTTGCGCCTTTTCGGCCAGCATGGAATAAAGCGGGATGGAAACAGATTTCTTATGCTGCGCCATTTCCTTGCGCAGCTGTTCCAATACGTCTTGACGGGCAGCACCCTTGTCGAGCATTTCCAGACGGCGGCTGACCTTGTTGTTCAGGCTAATAGATTTGCCAAAGACCGTTAGGTAAACGCCCTCGACCAATACAAGAACGCCTACAAAAACAAGGCCGTAGATCATCAGTTCTGCACTCATGGCTCTTATCCTGCAGTTGGTTCATAGATATGTGCAGGCAGGTCATACCCCCACATGCGGAAACGTTCAGAGAAGTTGCTGCGCACGCCGGTCGCAGTGAAGTGACCGATGATTTTATTGTCGGGCGTCAGCCCCGTGCGCTGGAAGCGGAAGACCTCTTGCATCGAGATCACGTCACCTTCCATGCCGGTGATTTCGGTAATCGATGTCATGCGACGTGAGCCATCCTGCAAACGAGAGGCCTGAACAATCAAATTCACCGCAGAGGAAATTTGCGAGCGCACCGCTTTGATCGGCATTTCGATGCCAGCCATTGCAATCATGTTTTCAAGACGCGAGACACCATCACGCGCAGAGTTGGCGTGGATTGTAGTCATTGATCCATCGTGGCCGGTGTTCATCGCTTGAAGCATGTCGATCACCTCCTCACCACGGGTTTCCCCAACGATGATGCGATCCGGACGCATACGCAGTGCGTTTTTCATACAGTCACGCGGAGAGACTTCGCCTTTGCCTTCCACGTTTGGTGGGCGGCTTTCCATCCGGCCAACGTGGGTCTGTTGCAATTGAAGTTCCGCCGTATCCTCAATCGTTAGAATACGTTCTGCGTTATCAATGAAGGAGGACAGGGCGTTCAGCGTTGTGGTTTTACCGGAACCAGTACCACCCGACACAATCACGTTCAGGCGCGTGGCGACAGCGGCTTGCAAATAGGCGGCCATTTCTTCGGAAAAGGCACCGAAGTTTACCAGATCATCAATACCCAGTTTGTCTTTTTTAAACTTACGAATGGATACCAGAGAGCCATCTACCGCAATCGGCGGCACCATGGCGTTGAAACGAGAGCCATCCGCAAGACGGGCATCCACATAAGGATTTGATTCATCAACGCGACGACCAACCGCAGAAACGATCTTATCGATAATGCGCAACAGGTGCTTTTCATCTTTAAACGTGATGTCGGTGAGCTCGAGCTTACCTGCACGTTCAACAAAGATCTGTTGCGGCCCATTCACCAAAATATCGTTGACGGTATCGTCTTGTAGCAGCGTTTCTAGGGGCCCCAAGCCTTTGACTTCGTTGTAGAGTTCTTCAAACAGAACCGAACGTTCTTGGCGGTTCAGAACGATCGAACGATCTTGCAGTGTCTCAGTCGAAATCGCGTTGATTTCATTGCGCAAATCATTCTCTGACGCGTTTTCCAACGCGGCAAGGTTTAGATTGTCCAGAAGTTCGCGGTGCAGATCCAGTTTGATTTCACCCAGACGTTCTTTGCGCTTGCGATCCTTGTCGCTGGCCGCTGCTTTTGCTTTGGCCACGGGCATTGGCTTGCGCAGAACGGCTTGCTCAGCCTCGCTCATAACCGATCCAGCATCTGCCTCTTGGACAGGGGCTGTTTTTGGCGCTGCTTTGACGGCTTTGGCCGGGGTGTCTTTTTTGTATCTGCTAAACATGTCTCAAGTCCTCAAGCCGCTTTGCTGTCTTCTTCGTCCAGCTCAAATAGTGATTTTGCGAGTTTGGCGATTTCTTTGCGCAGTGGGTTTTTCGCTGCGAGCTGCGCCAATGGCTGCCCATGATCTGCAGCCTGCATCACAGGGCGGCCGCCATCTGGCAAAAGCACGTCGATAGAAATATCGAGGCTCTCTGCCATTCGTTTGATGCGCGCCTTGCCACTGAGATCGGTGAACTTCGGAGCGCGGTTTAGAACATAGCGCAGTTTTTCAAATGGTAGATCTTCGGCTTGTAGCGCGCGCTTCATTCGCATCGCGTTCTGCGCAGAACGCATATCGATTTCCATTGTCGCCAAATAAACATGGGACATGTTCAGAACTGTTTCTGTCCATTGCACCACCGTATTCGGCATGTCGACTACGACAAAATCGTAGTGATGGCTGGCCATTTCCAGCAGACGGCCGATATCTTCCGGGCTCACCATGTCGAGTGGCAGCATATCTGGCGGAGAGGTCAGCACGCTGAGCTTATCGTCAAATTTCTGTAACGCCTGGCCAAAGCTTTCGCTGTCCATGCTTTCTGTGTCTGACAGTAATTCGAATACGGAATCTTTGCGTGGCAGATCCAGGAACGTGGACGTCGCGCCGAACTGCAGGTCAAGATCGACCAAGCAGACAGAAGGCGATTTGTCCTTGGCGACTGTCGCCAATTCCCAAGCCAAATTCACGGCAAGAGTGGTTGTTCCGGTTCCGCCTGACAAACCATGCGTCGCTATGATCACGCCATGGCGTTTAGGTGCCCCTGCGTTCAAGGAAACCGCAGCAGATTCAACAGATTCAGTTGCAGGCTCTATTTTCGGTGCAGGAACATCCAGGTCTGGTTCAGCGCGCATAGCGTCGACCACCTGCAGAAGCTCGCCTGACGGCGGCGGATAGGGAATAAATTCATCAGCGCCCATGCGCAAAAGCTGGTGCAAGAGGGAAGGGGTCACGTCCTCGGCAATCAAAAGGGTTTTGATCCCTTTTTCCTTGGCCGAAATGACGATTTTCTTCAAAATTTCAGGGTCGTCTTCGTCAAGATCATCGATAGCCAGAGCGATGAATTCAAGATCATCAGCCTCTGGCTGTTCAAAGAACTGCAGGACATCTTCAAAGCCAAGGTCGCCCCATTGTTCGCCCATGACTTCTTCCATGTCGACAATTAGCAGGTCAAAATTCTGCACGTCGCGACAGACCGTGCAGGCCAGTATCGCGTTCGGATCAGAAGTTTTCATTTCACTACTCGTCATTGTCTTTCATCCTTCGGCGGGGGTGTCGGCTCCGATCTGGCTCCGAGGTTAAAAGCAGGTCCGACTCACGCCGCACGCACTTATCCCGCTTCATGATTAGTGATGCCCAAACTGGGCGAGATTGGGGCTAAAAGATCGAAATTGTTGGGTATCGTGGGACTTTTCAGTGGCAAAGGGGGCGTTATTGCCAATTTGGGAACAATACCGCTTGTGGACGCGGGACCCGACCAAAACAAAAAAACCCGCCATTGGCGGGTCTTTTCTTTCAATTTTTCTGCGTTTTATTCGCTTTCTTTTGTTGATTTCAGCGTTGTGGTGGGCACAGCGCTTGCGATGTAATCGCGATAGATCACAGCGGCGTATTTCCCGTCCAAAATATTTGGATGCCCCTCAACAAAGCCAGTTACTTCGGTCACCGTTCTGCGATTGCGGCGTTCGCGATCTGTGGTTTGGATCAAAGGCTGGGTTTCGCCAAAGGAAACCACAGCTTCTAAGCGCGAGCGCTCAATGCCTTGGCTCACCAAGAAATTCACCGCAGCACGTGCGCGACGCAGGCCGAGGCTCTTGTTATAGGCATTAGAACCAACGGCATCAGTATGACCAAAGACTTTAAAACGCACTTCTGGGAATTGGATGATCCAATGTGCTTGATTACGCAGAGTATTTCGAGCGTTTTCATCCAGAACCGCAGAATTGAAGGCGAAAGTCACCGTGTCTGGCACTTCATCTGCAAAGCGGCGGGCGAGGCCAAGCGTGTAACTTTTGTCGCCGTTCTGTATTGCGATATTGTTGGTTGTTGCAGAGCCGAATGCACCATGTGCATCTGTGACAGCGCCAGCTTCTTGAAATAGAGACGGAAAGCTGGCGTTTGGATCATCACAGGCCGCTAAGCCAAATAGTGTGGCAGATACTAAAGCAATCTTTTTCATTTATCTGTCCTCACTTAGTCCAATACGTAACCATAAGATCCGCCGAAATCTTGCTTTGCGACTTCGCCAGCGGCCCCGGTTTTCGGGGTGTTGCTGCGAGAGATTTCGCCGAACAGGAATAAGTCTTTTTCTGACGGTGGTTTCACACGATCTGTCGGTAGCGCGATCGCTTCGCCTTGCGTCGGGGACACGAGATGTGCTGTGATCACAATAACCAGTTCGGATTGCGAACGACGATAGCTTGCGCTGCGGAAGAGGGCACCGAGGACTGGAACGTCTCCAAGCCAAGGCACCTGAGCATTTGTGTCCTGGAAGTCATCTTCCAAAAGTCCTGCAATTGCAAAGCTTTGGCCGTCGCGCATTTCAACAGTAGTTGAAGCCTTACGGGTGGTGAAGGCGCTGATATTGAAGGTGCCGTCAGAAAGGCCGTTAGCTGTATCAATCGCAGACACTTCGGTTAAAAGCTCCAGGTTGATCAGGTCACCGTCGATAACACGTGGAATGAAATTAAGGCTAACGCCAAAGGGCTTAAACTCCACTGAAATTGCCCCATTTTCCTGAGAAACCGGGACCGGATATTCACCGCCTGCGTGGAAGGTTGCTTCTTGCCCTGAGAGGGCAATGAGATTTGGTTCTGCAAGCGAGCGTACCATGCCACGGGCTTCCATGGCTTCGAGCAATAGGTTCAACTGCACGGCGCTCGTATTAATTCCAAACTGAAATGCGCCAACAGAGCCACCAGCAACGGTGATCGGATCACCATTTGCCAAAGCCTCAGCGTTTTCTGGCAACAAATACGTGCCCGTTGTGATGCCATTGCCGTTGATCGCGCCATTCAGAGAAGCGCCGAGCGCCTTTGAGACGGAACGCTGCATTTCCGCAAAGCGCACTTTCAGCATTACTTGCTGCACGCCGCCAACGGTCATGAGGTTGGAAACACGTTCAGGTGCGTAGCGTTGCGCCAAATCCAGTGCACGCTGCATTTTTTGGGTGCTGCTCGCGGTGCCGGACAGGACGATCCCATCGTTTGCTGTACGCACTTCGATTTTTTCGTTGGGCAAGATCTGCTGAAGACGTTCTTTGAATTCAGTGATGTCGGCCGCAACGCGAACCTCAACGTTTGTGATCAGGCGCCCAGCTGCATCAAGCAGGGTCATTGTTGTCGTCCCGGGTGATTTACCCAGCACGTAGATCGTGCGATCTGAAAGGGACGAAATATCAGCAATGGCCGGGTTAGCGATGCTGAGTTCTGCAAAAGGTGTGTCGCTTTCGACGACAACTGCACGGTTCATTGCCACGTTCAGCCGAGAATCTGTCCCATTGCGTACGATGCGCAATGTATCAGACGCCGCAAAACTGCTGGCGACTGGCGTTAGTGCGACGGTGATCCCCATTAGGGCCGCCTTAAAGAAGTTCCGGTATGTCATTGTGACCTGCCTCTCCGATCACGCCTCAATTCACGGATCTATTGCCCGCATTGCCAACAATCTGCGCCAATTCGCATTTTTTTGCAAGAATCAATGACTTCCAGCCCGATTTGCATGTGGGGTGGGGGCAACAGTTGATTGAAATGAAAATGCGCCCCGGTTGGGGGCGCATCTGTAAGCACTTGATTTGGCTTAGTTTGAGCACGGGATCGGAATTGCTACGACCTCGGCGCCACGGCGCGTCCGGATCGTACAAACTTTGGCGCTTTCCTTAGCCTGAACGACTTTCTTTTCTTTGCGTTCAATGCCGAGCAGCTTGTTTTGGTCGACTTCGATGCTTTCGGCGATGGTGTCATCTTTTGCACCGACCAGGGCTAATGACAGCTTGCCAGAGTTTTGGGCTTGCGCCAAAGCAGCCACCTGTTCAGGTTTCACGGAAACGGTCACAGTACGCGCGACGTTACCATTTACGCCTTCCAGTTTTGCTTTCTGGTCCACTGCAATCAATTTAATGCCTGTTTGAATTAATTTGGTAAAACTGGTTTCGCCATCTTCACTTAAGCGATCAACAGACCCGGTCCAATAGATATCAACTTGGTCACCTGGGCGCAGAAAGCCTGAAACACCACTTGCAACATCTACACGGATTGCAAAGGCACGCATCCCCTTTTCAAGTCGAGATGTCAGTCCCGCATCTTCACCCGGTTTGGTGATCTTTGCCTGTAGGATTGGCTCGCCTTGTACCATCGGCCGTAGAATATGCCGTGGTGTCAAATTGTTGTTTTTAAATAGGATGTTGGCATCCGCATACCAGCCGCTTGGCAGGGATTCTTTCGGCCACTTCACAAGTTTTACCATCTCCGGCATAAGTTTGTCGCCGTAGTCGAGCGCTTGCGTCGCCACATAGATCTCCGTCAGCTCAATTGGCGTAACCTTGGATTGTCGCTCTAAAGCAAGAGCGGTTTGATACTTCTGTACATAGCCTTGAGCCATGTGAACTGCGAAACCGGCAAGGCCAAGACCGACCAATAATACGACTGCAAATAAACCACGCATGGTGTCACCTCAGGTTTTTGCGGGATTCCTCCCTGCTTTGGAACATCATCGCCTTCGAGTATGGCCAAAATGGGATGGGGGTAGGGCTCTATTGCGTCAATTTCGCTATTTTGACCCGGGCGCACCCGTCGTTCGTTGAGGCGCTGATATTATTGCAGCGCTCGCCCTTTGAGATAACAGATGCTTAAGATATCAAAATAAAAGGCCGCACCGAATTGGTGCGACCTTCTATTGGTTTAGGTTCTAAGCGGCCAGGGCTTAGCCACCTGGAGTACCTGCAGTACCGGCAGCTGCGGAAGTCGCTGCTGCGGAAGATACGTCTTCAGCTGCGATGGTTGCTGCGATGTCAGAAGCCAGTGTTGTGGTTTGTGTTTCGATCGCTGCATATGCTGCAACACCCAGACCAACAACTGCTGCTGTCAGAACAACCCAGTCAACTGTTACTGCGCCGTCTTCGTCTTTACGGAAGTTTTTGATAAATTTCATCATGGTGTGTCCCTCCAAAGGATCTCATTTAATTTCAGTTTCGACCTTGTCGGGTCCTTGGTGGCCGTCTCTCTCTTTGGCCTGTCCCCGACTTGGTATGAGCATATATAGCCCCTTGATTGGGGCACGAATTGGGCACGAATGGTGCGTTTTTTGGCAGACGTGTTTTTCTTCGGTGAAATGCCTTAACTCATTGAATTATATGCATTTTAAAAATGAAGAAGTTTTGAAGTTTCTGTTTGGGCATCTGTGAAAAGGGTGAATTTCATCCAGAAGTTGTGTGATTATTAGCAATATTTACCATGAGGCGTGGTTGTTCTGCTGGTTTTGACGCCCGGAACTTGCCAAACTGCTCTCAAAAGACAGAAACGGAGCAGTTTCATCGTGCGGATCAGGCGACTCTTAACGATTTTATGTATGGCGAATGCGTTTCCATCGGCGATTCCTGCTGAATCTCCTCCGCCATTTCCCGAATTTCAGGCAAAACGGATTAAACCGCCTGCGTCTGGGGCCACAGGCCGCATAAAAGTTCAGATTGAAGAGCGAGCGAATCCAGCTGTCCCACCTGTCATAGGAGCACCAACCGCTGTGATTCCTGCGACCGCTGATACTGTAGCAGCCCCTGCTGAATCACTTTATCCTTGGTTTTGGGATGTTTTCCCCGCCAATGGCGCTGAAACCGGCCCAGGGCGTTTGGAGGATGCTGCTGAACTAGTAAGTGCGCCGAGTGGCAAAGGAAGCCTTACCCCGCCGCGATTGCAGGCGATGCAGGATATTGTCAGCCGCTATGGACGGGACATTTTGTTGGCAACTATCGGAACTGAGGTTTCCCCGGCGATTGTGCTGGCCGTTATATATACAGAGTCAGCAGGACAGGAATTGGCCGAAAGCACGGCCGGTGCAATCGGGCTTATGCAATTGATGCCAGCCACCATGGAACGCTTCGGTGTTGCGGATGCAACCGTGGCTGCCGACAATATTAAAGGAGGCGCCGCGTTTCTGGATGTGCTTTTGAAACGCTATGACGGTGATCCAATCCTAGCTTTAGCGGCCTATAATGCTGGCGAGGGGGCTGTTCGGGATCACGAAGGTGTGCCGCCTTATCCAGAAACTTTGAATTATGTACCACGGGTGATCAGCGCCTATACGGTGGCACGCGGGCTGTGTACCTTGCCGCCCCTGTTACCAAGCGACCCCTGTGTGTTTGCAGCGATTGCCAACTAGAGACTTAGCATCATATGGGCTGAAATCACGAATGCCTTCAGCGGGGGTGTTGGGATACAGAAGAAGCGAGAGCGTGGCCTTTCAACTTGGAAGGTGCGCCTTGATCAGCAGTTGGGCACATTCACCGCCAGTCCACCCAAGGATGTCTCTTTATACTTCTCATGCATATCTGCGCCGGTTTGGCGCATGGTCTCGATAACGGAATCAAGCGGTACCAAATGCTGACCATCCCCACGCAGGGCAAGGCTTGCTGCAGAGACCGCTTTGATGGCACCGAGGCCGTTGCGTTCGATGCAAGGTACTTGCACCAGTCCTTTAATTGGATCGCATGTCATACCCAGATGATGTTCAAGTGCGATCTCCGCGGCGTTTTCGACTTGCTCGGGCGTGCCGCCCATCACCGCGCATAGACCGGCTGCGGCCATGGCAGCAGCGGATCCAACCTCGGCTTGGCAGCCCGCTTCTGCACCCGAAATAGATGCGTTGAACTTCACCAAGCCACCGATAGCCGCAGCCGTCAGCAGAAAATCATCGATTTTGGCAGTGGTTGCGCCAGGCACATGATCAAGCCAATAGCGGATGACAGCTGGCAAAACGCCTGCCGCCCCATTTGTGGGGGCGGTGACCACTTGGCCGCCTGCGGCGTTCTCTTCATTGACCGCCATAGCGTAGGCGCTGATCCAATCATTGATGGTGTGGGGGGCTGCCAGATTCATGCCGCGCTCCGCTAAGAGGGACTCGCTGATCGACTTTGCGCGGCGTCGCACATCCAAGCCACCGGGTAAGATGCCTTCGTTGGCAAGCCCGCGATCAATGCAATCATTCATGACCTGCCAAATGCGTTTGCAGCCTTTGTTCATATTTTCAGGCCCACCGCGCGCATGTTCATTGGCGCGTTTCATATCGGCAATGGATTTGCCTGAGGTCTGCGCCATCTGCAGCATTTCTGACCCAGACTTAAACGGGTAGGGCACCGGCGCGCCTTCGTCGGTGGCTTTGCCTTCATTTAGTTCATCTTCAGTGACAACAAAGCCGCCGCCAATGGAATAGTATGTCTCTTGCAGGATCACATCGCCTTGCCGATCCGTTGCCATCAAGATCATACCATTGGCGTGGCCGGGGAGGGCGGGGCCAAAGTCAAAGCGAAGATCTTCGCGTGGATCAAAGGCAAGGGTTGGAAGATCTTTAGGCGTGACAGATTTTTGATCGCGGATCGTAGCTAACGTGGCTTCTGCGTCTTCATGTATATATGTGTCTGGCAGAAACCCTGCGAGGCCAAGCACAGTGGCGCGGTCCGTGGCATGGCCAACACCGGTAAAAGCGAGAGAGCCATGTAGGCTTGCTTTTAGCCCATGAAACTCAAATGGACTTTCGCGCATCGTATCCAGAAAGTGGGCTGCCGCGACCATCGGGCCCATTGTATGGGAGGAGGACGGGCCAACGCCGATTTTGAACATATCAAAGACAGAGAGAAACATTAGATCGCAGTTCCAATTGTTGGGGTCACGGGCAGGGGGGATGTGAATGGATTGGGGGCAAAGCCCTCGATTGGGCTAGCTGTAGCCACGGAATCTCGTTGATCCATTTGAGCGCAGAGCGCTCTGAGATTTGGCCAAGTATTCAAATCGAACCATGCGGGCGCTTGATTGGCATAGAGCGCCATCCACCGCAGGCAGGCCGCTAAGTAAATATCCAAAACGCTGAGGTCTGCGCCATTCAGCCAAGGGAAGTGGCCAGCGGCTGCAGTGTTCAACATATCAAGCGAACGGATCAAATTGGATCGACAGCCTTCACGTAAGGCACGGCTTTGGTCTGCTGTGATGTATTTCTGAGGATAGAAATGCATGCGCAGGTTCGGGTGTAAGGTATTGGACACATAGAATAGGTATTTCAGAAAGTCGGCACGCTCTGGTGATCCAACTCCCGGAGCCATCGCAGAATGACGCTCGCTGAGCCAAAGTAGAATGGCACCGGTTTCAAACAATGTACCGTGATCTGTTTCCAATGCGGGGATCAACCCTGCCGGATTGATCGCCAGATAATGGTCTGATGCCTGTTCGGATTTGCCGCGATCAACCAGCACGCTGTCAAAAGGCACATCCAGCTCAAGCAATACCAGCCGCACAATCAGCGAGGCATTGTCTGGCGCGTAATGCAGGCGATAGGGCTTTTGCATCAGGTTGGATGTCCTCTGAGGATTTAGAATTAAACTGGCACATGTTTCCTATAGGAAACAGAATTGAGTCTCTCAAGTATGAATCGCCTCCACTATATTTATAGGCACGCCGCGGCACTTCTTATTGCTTGCGCGACAAATGCCCCTCGCGCGGGGCCATGTTCTTGCCTATAACCACTGCAAGTGAATTTTACGGAGTCGCCCATGTCCTCAGAGTTGTCACCGATCGACAAGGCCAAATTCGTGGCTGCAAAGAAAGCAGTTGAGTTTGTCGAAGATGGAATGCGGGTTGGTTTGGGCACAGGCTCGACAGCGGCTTGGATGGTGCGCTGCCTTGGGGAAATGGTCCGCGAAGAAGGGCTAAAGATCCGTGGCGTTCCAACGTCAACTCGAACCGCCGAACTGGCGCGCGACGTGGGCATTGAGGTGGTGAGCTTAGACGCTGCGAAATGGTTGGATGTGACCATTGATGGCGCGGATGAATTCGACGGCGAGCTGAACCTGATCAAAGGTGGTGGCGGTGCGCTGCTTCAGGAAAAAATCGTGGCCACAGCGTCTGACCAGATGATTGTCATCACCGACGCCAGCAAAGAAGTTGACACTTTGGGGGCCTTCCCTCTGCCGGTTGAGGTCATTCCATTTGGATGGCAGACAACGCAGGCGCTAATTGAAGAAACTTTGGTGTCGATGGATGTTCTGGGCCGCTCGGCGTCTTTGCGTATGAATGGGGATCGCCCTTTCGTCACTGACGAAGGCAATCACATTCTGGACCTGCATCTTAAACGCATTGGCGATCCACGTCAGATGGCGATGATCTTGAATCAAATGCCGGGTGTCGTTGAAAATGGCCTCTTCATTGATATTTGTGACACAGTTGTGATCGGCCATGGGGATGGTAAAGCCCAGGTCCGAGACATAAATGCAGGCACGATAGAAGAGAATATGCTGGATTTTGTTGAAGGCGAGAACCTCTTCGCTGACCTGTCTGACTGAGGAATATCATGAGCTTTGATTACGATCTGTTTGTCATCGGCGGTGGCTCCGGTGGGGTGCGCGCGGCGCGTGTAGCGGCCCAAGGCGGCGCAAAAGTCGCTTTGGCAGAAGAAGACCGCTATGGCGGGACCTGCGTTATTCGCGGCTGTGTGCCAAAGAAATTGATGGTGTTTGCCAGCGAATATTCCGGAATGGTGGAAGACGCGCAGAACTATGGCTGGGACATTAAGCCGGGTGCATTTGACTGGGATAAGTTCAAATCACACATGCACACCGAGCTGGACCGCTTGGAAGGCATCTACCGCAAGCTTCTGGCCAACAACAATGTCGAGACTTTCGACAGTCGCGCAAAATTGGCGGATGCACATACTGTTGAGCTGGCAGATGGCACCAAAAAAACTGCGAAACACATTTTGATCGCGACCGGTGGCCGTCCAGTGTTGCCAGAAATTCCAGGCATCGAGCATGCAATCACCTCAAACGAGATGTTTCATCTGAAAACACTGCCTGAAAACATTTTGATCATCGGTGGTGGTTACATTGCCAGCGAATTTGCGGGCATCATGAATGGGCTGGGTGTGAAGACCACGCAGTATTATCGCGGTGCACAAATCCTGCGCGGCTTTGATGACGAAGCCCGTGGTCTTGTGGCAGAAGAGATGTGCCAACGCGGTGTAGATTTGCATCTGGGCACAAACATTCTTGAGATGCGCAAAGAAGGCGACAAGATTTGGGTTAAGGCCACCAATGGCGACGAGAACCTGTTTGATCAGGTTATGTTTGCTACCGGACGTGCCCCGAACTCAGAGAACCTCGGTCTGGAAGACTTGGGTGTCGAGCTGGGTCGTAAAGGTCAGATCGTTGTGGATGATTACAGCCAGACCGCTGTGCCGTCCATCTATGCGGTTGGCGATGTCACGGACCGTGCGAATCTAACACCGGTGGCGATCCGCGAAGGTATGGCCTTTGTTGAGACTGTCTTTAACGGCAATCCTACAAAGCCAGATCACGAGCTGATTCCAACCGCGATTTTCACTCAGCCAGAGATGGGCACCGTAGGCCTGTCTGAAGAAGATGCACGTGAACAAGAGCTGATTGAGGTCTATGCGACGTCGTTCAAACCGATGCAGCAGGCCTTCGCTGGGCGCTCAGAGCGTGTTTTGATGAAATTGATCGTCTCTCAGGCCACACGCAAGGTTCTGGGCTGTCACATTGTGGCGCCGGGGGCAGGTGAAATGATCCAACTGGCGGGTATCGCAGTCAAAATGGGCGCGACAAAAGAAGATTTTGACCGGACGGTTGCGGTTCACCCAACCATGTCTGAAGAATTGGTAACAATGAAAACTCCAACTCGAACGGGTTGATTTTCTTTACGCACCACACAGGTTAGTGTGGTGCGTAAGTGTATTACGGAAGGGGAAATACCTTTATGGCAGGTAACAACGGCGGCCCTTGGGGCGGCGGCGGAAACAAAGGCGGCGGTGGCGACAACCGTGGCAATAACGGTGGAGGCCGGCGCCCGCAGGATGACGGCCCGCAGATTCCTGACATCGATGACCTGATGAAAAAGGGCCAAGACCAATTGCGCGTTCTGATGGGCGGTAAAGATGGTGGCGGTCGCTCAGGTGGTGGCGGTGGCGGAGGCCAGGGCCCGAGCTTTGGCAAAGGCACCATTGGTCTTGGTGTTGTTGCTGCAGTTGTGCTTTGGGGCATGGCAAGCTTTTACACCGTGAAACCAGAAGAACAGTCCGTAGAGCTGTTCCTTGGTGAATACTCCTCGACTGGTAATCCAGGTCTGAACTTTGCGCCTTGGCCTGTTGTGACCGCAGAGGTCATCCAGGTGACACGTGAACAAACCGAAGATATCGGCGTTGGCGCGCGTGGCTCTGATGCGGGTTTGATGCTGACCGGTGACGAAAACATCGTCGACATTGATTTCCAAGTTGTTTGGAACATCAACGATCCAGCTCAATTCCTGTTCAACCTACGTGATCCTGAGCTGTCGATCCGGGCTGTGTCTGAATCAGCTATGCGCGAAATTATCGCTCAGTCTGATCTGGCACCGATTTTGAACCGAGATCGTGCATCCATTGGTGAACGCCTTAAGGATCTGATCCAGCTGACCTTGGACAGCTACGATTCCGGTGTGAATATTGTCCGTGTGAACTTTGACAAAGCTGACCCACCAACACAGGTGATTGATGCTTTCCGTGACGTTCAGGCCGCGGAACAAGAACGTGACCGGACCCAGAAAGAAGCGGATGCATATGCAAACGCCCGTCTGGCGGGCGCCCGTGGTGAAGCTGCTCAGGTTTTGGAAGAAGCCGAAGGCTATCGTGCACAGGTCGTCAACCAAGCGGAAGGTGAGGCGAGCCGCTTTAAGGCTGTCCTTGAGGAATACCAAAAGGCACCTGAGGTGACACGTAAGCGTCTGTATCTTGAGACCATGGAAGAAGTTCTGGGCCGTGTCGACAAAGTCATCATTGATGATCAAGCCGGCGGTGGACAAGGCGTGGTGCCATATCTGCCTCTGAACGAACTAAGAAAAGGAACAGCTCAATGACACGTTCATTCCTATTTCTGATTGTGTTGGTTGGTGCGGTTTTCGTTGGCCTGAACTCTGTGTTCATTGTCGACGAACGTGAAAAGGTTCTGGTCCTGCAGTTTGGTCGTGTTGATGCGATCAAAGAAGAGCCGGGTTTGGCGTTTAAATTGCCATTCATCCAAAACCTTGCGCGTTATGATGATCGTACCCTAAGCCGTGATCTGGATCCAATCGAAGTCACCCCGTTGGATGACCGCCGATTGGTTGTTGATGCATTCGCGCGTTACCGTATTGCAGACGTCAATCAGTTCCGTCAGGCGACGGGTGCTGAAGGCGATCAGGCGATTGCAGTAGCGGGCCGTCGTTTGGATTCGATCCTGCGATCCCAAACTCGTGAAATCCTAGGTTCGGTTGCTTCAAACGACATCCTCAGCACCGACCGTGCGGCCCTGATGCTGCGCATTCGGACGGGTGCCATCCAAGATGCACGTTCATTGGGCCTCGAAGTCATCGACGTGCGTTTGAAGCGTACAGACTTGCCTCGTGAAAACCTTGACGCGACATTTGCACGTATGCGTGCGGAACGTGAACGGGAAGCCACAGACGAACGCGCACGTGGCCAGGAGGCCGCGCAGCGTATTCGTGCGCAGGCAGATCGTACGGTTGTTGAATTGGTGTCTGACGCCAACCGCCAATCCGAGATCATCCGAGGTGAAGCGGACGCAACACGAAACGCAGTCTTTGCAGAAGCCTATGGTGCAGATCAGGAATTCTTTGAATTCTACCGCTCGCTTGCAGCCTACCGCGCTGCATTGCAGGAAAGCAACTCGACCATGGTGATGTCACCTGACAGCGAGTTCTTTAACTATCTGAAGTCTGATCAGGGCGCGAAGTGATCGCAACGATCCTTATTGCCTTCGGGCTAGTACTGATCATCGAGGGGCTGGCGTTCGCGCTGGCCCCTTCGCGTATGAATGAAATTTTAAGAGTTTTAGCTGAACTACCAACCCACCAGAAAAAGCAGGTTGGTCTAATCGCCTGTGGTCTTGGCGCTGTTTTGATCTTGCTTGGGCGCCTTGGTTTTTAACGCCCAATCAAACGCCTAGTTTTAGCGCGCAGAGTGACTGTGCACTTTCAACGGGGCTGCGAAATCGATTTCGACGATATTGTCGACTTCTTCTTCAGGAACATCTAACTCTTCGTAAGCAGCCTTTAGGTGTTTTGCTGCTTCAAATTCGCCGCTAATTTCAGCTTGGCTGATCATCAATGGAAGAATGTCATGAAGGCAGTTTTCACCGGGCACTTGTTTTCCGTACATCTCATCGACAGCTTTTTGCGTTAAAATAAAATGAGCCTTCAGAATTGGAAACTGGCAGTAATGCGCCAATCCGATCATTTCATTCAATTTTTGAGTAAACCATTTATGCATTATACACCTCGCAAAAGGATCAAAATCTAGGTCTTCTTCTTCTCCGTATCTTCAAGTTCTGCTTTGATACTTGTCAAAAAGAATCGCGCTGACAACCAAAACTCCCAATTTTTTGGATATGGTGACTCTTTTTTGTAACTTTTGAGAAGCTTTGGCTCGATTCTGTTAACCGTTAGTAAATGAACACCTTTTCAATTGGATGTGTCGATATGATACCTGATTAAAAGTTGATTATTTGATTAATTTAAAGGCTCACGCAGGATCACAACCAATTGAACCAATTTTCAATGAGTTGTGCGCGCCGAGATGTGCCCTATGTTAACATCAGGTGCCTGCGTCGGGGGCAGGTGAGACCTGGAAACCAGATCAAAGGAGTTTAGGGAGTGAAACCACAGGCTGTTTCCGTTCCGATATCAAACACAAGCTACGTCAAAATGATGTGGCTTTCATTTATTGCAATTGTTGCGCTTGTTGCGCAGGCGGTTGTCGTTCAGGCGCGACCTGATAGTTTTGCTGATCTGGCTGAGCAAGTCAGCCCATCAGTGGTGAATATCACCACCTCAACCACGGTCGCTGGCCGAACCGGCCCCCGTGGCGTTGTCCCCGAAGGTAGCCCGTTCGAAGATTTCTTCCGTGAATTCCAAGACCGACAAGGCGAGGGCGAGCGCCCCCGTCGTAGTTCAGCACTTGGCTCCGGCTTTGTGATTTCAGAAGACGGCTATGTTGTCACCAATAACCACGTGATCGACGGGGCTGATGAGATCCTGATCGAATTTTTCTCGGGAGAAGAGCTTCCAGCCACTGTAATCGGCAAAGACCCAAATACGGATCTGGCCCTTTTGAAAGTTGAAAGCGCGGAACCATTACAGTTTGTCAGCTTCGGCGACAGCGACACAGCGCGCGTCGGGGACTGGGTTTTGGCAGTTGGGAACCCGCTCGGACAGGGGTTCTCTGTTTCCGCAGGCATTGTTTCAGCACGCAATCGAGCCTTGTCTGGCAACTACGACGATTACATTCAAACTGATGCGGCAATCAACCGAGGCAACTCCGGTGGTCCCTTGTTCAACATGGATGGTGAAGTTGTTGGCGTGAACACAGCAATTCTGTCTCCGAACGGTGGTTCAATCGGGATTGGTTTTTCAATGGCGTCAAACGTTGTGACCCGGGTGATTGATCAACTCGAAAAATTTGGTGAAACCCGCCGCGGTTGGCTGGGTGTTCAAATCCAAAATATCTCTGAAGATATGGTGGAAACCATTGATGGCCTAGAAGGCACAGCGGGCGCGATCGTGACCAATGTTCCGGAGGGGCCAGCAAAGGAAGCGGGCATTCTGGCGAATGATGTGATCATGAGCTTTGACGGTCAAGATGTCGAAGATGTCCGTGGCCTTGTGCGCACCGTTGGCAACACCGAAGTTGGCAAAGCCGTGCGTGTGGTGGTCCTGCGGGATGGCAAAACACAAACCTTGAAAGTCACACTGGGGCGCCGCGAAGATGCCGAAGCTGCGGTTCCTGCCGTCGCAGAAGGCCCAACCGATGAGCCAACTGAAAAAGAAATCCTTGGTTTGACGGTGACACCTGTCACCGAGTCTCTGCGCAGCGAACTTGGCCTGGACGCCGAAGCTGTTGGCTTGGTTGTGACGGGCGTTGATGAGGCTTCTAAAGCTTTTGAAAAAGGTTTGCGTCAGGGCGATCTGATCGTCGAAGCAAGTCAGCAAGCTGTGTTGGCAATCTCTGATCTGGATGGACGTATCGAAGAGGCCAAAGATGCGGGACGTAAATCGATCCTGCTGCTGGTGCATCGCGGTGGCGAGCCGCGCTTTGTAGCGCTTGGTCTTGAATAACTAAAATTCGATATACCAATTATTAAAGGGCGCTGCGGCGCCCTTTTTCTTTTGTACTTGCTTGGGACTAGGCGGGATCGCGCAATACAGCAATAAGCCCAAGCTGGCGCGCTGTTTCCAAGGCCAGGATGCCGCTGTCTAGCCCCTGAGGCTCTTGATATCGCCGAATTGCAGCTCTGGTGCGGGCATCCATAAGACCTGATATGCGGCCTCTATAGTGGCCGCGCGCCTGCAAAGCGCGTTGAACTGAAGCGATGAATTCACCAGTCAAAACAGAGGGACAGGGGGCTTCGAACCAAGTTTCCCTGCGCTCTTTGACAATTCTTTGCAGAGTTTCAGTTTTGTAGATGGCTGGCCGTGTTACAACTCCATCCGTTGTGATTTCAGCGGGCTGAAGCAAAACCTGTTCTGTTACGGTCTCAATCACTGCTGGGCTGACGGATTTGCCCCAACAGGTTCCAGCCGGGGCACCAGGAGGTTGTTGTCCGCTGCTTAACACCACATCAGGCTCGCGCAGAGCATCGACATTGCCTTGCAGACTTGCTGCTGTTGTACAGGCGCCTAGGACGACGAGCGTCATCGGGAGGAATGCGTGGATTGTTTTCATGCTCGGCCTCGCGGTCGGCCTCTGGGTTGTTTTCCAACACATAGCCTGTTCAATGGTTTTCGGAAAGAGAAAGCGAGGGGGCGCCCTCAATGTGCTTAGCTGTGCCTAAAATTTGAATGGCGTAAAGGAAATGTGAGGAAAAAGGGCTGGCGTGTTGTGACAGCGCGCATTAGGTAAATTGCAAATTTGCAAGGGAAAACGAGCGAAATGGCAAAGATCACATATGTCGAATTTGGTGGTACCGAGCACACTGTTGAGGTCGCAAGCGGCCTGACCGTGATGGAAGGCGCGCGCGACAACAACATTCCTGGCATTGAGGCCGACTGCGGCGGTGCATGTGCATGTTCCACTTGCCATGTCTATGTGGATGCGGATTGGGTTGAAAAACTCGATGCGAAAGACGACATGGAAGAAGATATGCTGGACTTTGCCTTTGAACCCGATCCTGCGCGCTCGCGTCTGACCTGCCAAGTTAAGGTGACTGATGCGCTGGATGGCCTGAAGGTCTTTATGCCAGAAAAACAAATCTGATGATGGGCGTGGCGCAAACCAAAGCGCGGCGTTTATCGTTAGGCGTTTTGCCGCGTATTTTGTGCCGCGTGCTTCTGGCCTCAGCGCTTGTTGTACCATTGGCTGCGAGTGCTGAGATCAAATCAGCTAAATTCACCGATCCGACTACGCGCTACGCTCATGCTGTTCTGGGTGACAATGTGGAATGGGGTGCTCTGGAATTGCGGCTTGGAGGCGGTAAACAGCTGCGATTTGTTTTGCCGGAAAGCCGCGTTTTTGAAGATCTGGAACCGCGTCTTTCAGATGTCGATCTGGATGGCGATCTTGAAATTATCGTTGTTGAAAGCAGCCAGACTCAAGGTGGGCGGCTCGCAATCTATGATGAGACCGGCCTTATTTCGGTAACACCTTTTATTGGACGTAAATTCCGCTGGCTAGCGCCGGTAGGGGCGGCTGACCTTGATGGGGACGGGCGTGTTGAAATCACCTATGTGGATCGCCCGCATTTGGCAAAGACCTTGCGCATCTGGCGGTTTGAAGAGAATGCTCTGACTGAAGTCGGTCGCTTGGCTGGTGTGACCAATCACAGAATTGGTGAAGACTACATTTCCGGTGGCATCCGCGAATGTGATGATGGACCTGAAATGATTGTGGCTGATGCCAATTGGCAAAATGTGATCTCTGTTTCCTTTGACGGAAAAGATGTCCGTTCTAAACCAATCGGCGCGTTTAACGGACCAAAGAGCTTCGCTGCAGCTTTGAACTGCCGCTAATTAATTTCATCTTTCCACAAATACTCTAGGGTGCGCGAGGGGCTGGCCCCTCGCTTCCACCTGTTTAAAGCGCGCGCCAGCCGATGTCTTTGCGGAAGAACCCATCAGGCCAGTCAACTGCATCCACCATCGCATATGCGCGATCCCGGGCTTCCTGCAGGGAGGCTCCACGCGCAGTGACGTTCAAGACACGACCGCCTGTTGCAAGAACCTTCTCGCCATCTGCTTTAGTGCCAGCATGGAACACAACATTCATACTGTCATCTGCGATGGCATTCAGACCTTTGATCTCGGTGCCTTTTTCGTAAGATCCCGGATAGCCATTTGCCGCCATGACCACGGTCATTGCATGATCATCCGCCCAATTCACCTTCGCTTCGCTCAAACGGCCTTCGGCCGCAGCCTGCATTAAGTCCAGCGCCTGAGCGCCAAGCCGCATCATCAATACCTGACATTCAGGATCGCCAAAGCGCACGTTATATTCCACCAGACGAGGCTGGCCGTCTTTGATCATCAGACCAACATACAAAACGCCTTGATATGGTGCGCCGCGTTTGGCCATTTCCGCCATGGTTGGTTTGACGATCTCTTCCATGGCTTTGGCTTCGATCTCAGCAGACAGAACCGGCGCCGGAGAGTAAGCCCCCATGCCACCAGTATTCGGACCAGTGTCGCCTTCGCCCACGCGTTTATGGTCCTGCGCAGTCCCGATCGAAAGGACGTTGTCGCCATCCACAAGCACAAACAAAGACGCTTCTTCGCCTTCCATGAACTCTTCGATCACAACCTCTGCGCCCGCACCACCAAAGGCACCACCAAACATATCGTCAATGGCATCTAGCGCTTCTTGCTCTTCCATGGCGACGATCACACCTTTGCCTGCCGCAAGACCATCAGCCTTCACAACAATCGGCGCACCATTTGCACGAATGTGGGCTTTTGCTTTTTCGGCATCGGTGAAGTGACCATAGCCCGCTGTTGGGGCATTCGCTGCGTCACAAATTTCTTTTGTAAACGCCTTAGACGCTTCAAGCCGTGCTGCGGCTTCTGATGGGCCAAAGACCAGCAGACCTGCATCGCGCAGACGATCTGCAACACCTTTTGCCAGCGGAGCCTCTGGTCCAACAATCACAAAATCAATGGCGTTCTCTTCGGCAAAGGCCGCGACTGCGCCACCGTTTTCGATATCCACATCCGCGCATTCTGCAATCTGCGCAATGCCCGCGTTGCCAGGGGCCACAATCAAGCGATCACATTTCGGGTTTTGCTTCACTGCCCAGGTCAGCGCATGTTCGCGTCCGCCGCTGCCGAGAATAAGAATGTTCATGATCGCCCTTTCTTATGGCCAATCCGCTTGGCCTTCCGTTGGGGGCGTTCTAAGCTGCGCGCGCACAGCAATCAAGCGAGGCAGGATGTCTGATCTGTTTGACGATCCAAGAGAGGGCGAAAACGCCCCGGAATTTTCAGTTTCGGAACTTTCTGGAGCCATTAAGAAAGTTATCGAGGGCAATTTTGGCCACGTGCGAATCCGTGCAGAGATCGGACGCTGTAGTTTCCCACGCTCTGGCCACGTCTATCTGGATCTGAAAGACGATAAATCCGTCATTGCCGGCGTGATGTGGAAAGGCGTTGCTTCTAAATTGCCGATGCGCCCTGAAGAGGGGATGGAAGTGGTCGCCACCGGGCGCATTACTACTTTTGGCGGGCAATCAAAATATCAGATTGTCATCGAAAGCATGAAGCCTGCGGGCGTTGGTGCCTTGATGGCTATGTTGGAAAAACGCAAAGCCCAGCTGACCTCTGAGGGTCTGTTTGATCCTTCGCTAAAAAAACCGCTGCCGACACTGCCTGAAGTGATAGGTGTTGTGACGTCCCCTTCCGGTGCCGTAATCCGAGATATCTTGCACCGGTTGCGCGACCGCTTTCCGCGCAAAGTTTTGATCTGGCCAGTTGCCGTACAAGGTGAGAAATGTGCACCCGAGGTCACTCGCGGCATTGAGGGCTTTAACAAGATGACCCCAGGTGGGGCATTGCCGCGACCGGATTTGATTATCGTGGCGCGGGGTGGCGGTTCAGTTGAGGACCTGTGGGGTTTTAACGAAGAAAGCGTCGTGCGGGCTGCGGCGGCCTCAGATATTCCCCTGATTTCGGCCGTCGGTCACGAGACCGATACAACGCTGATTGATTTTGCATCCGACAAACGCGCGCCGACGCCAACAGCAGCGGCGGAACTCGCTGTACCGGTTCGGCTAGAGATGTTGGCGTGGGTCGATGAACAAGGCGCCCGGATGACCCGCGCGCTGGAACAAGGTGTGACACAGCGTGGCCAACGGCTGCGGGATTTGGCACGGGCTTTACCGCGCGCTGAGGTATTATTGGAAACGCCACGGCAGCGATTGGATCGGGCAGGGGAGGCTTTGCCCCGTGCACTGCGCGCCACCGTGGACACGCGTCGCTTAAATCTGACGGAAAAAGCTGCGGGCTTACGGCCCAACAACCTGCGTCGCATGATCGATGGCAAACGCAGCGAATATGGGCGTCGTGCAGACCGCCTTTCTGTGCAACCCATTCGGCGCGATATCGAACGTAAATCAGAAAAACTGACCTCTTTTTCGCATCGGTTCAAATCCGCAGCGGATGCGCAGCTGACCGCCTGGAGCACAAAATTGGATGGGCTGGAGCGCCTGCGCCAAACCCTTGGCTATGAGGCGACGCTTGAGCGTGGATATGCCGTTGTCTGGGATGGCGATCAAGTTGTGACAAACACTAGCGATGCCTCAAAGTCCGCTCATCTGGAGATCCAATTTGCCGATGGGCGACATCAGGTGTCTGGGGATGGGGCTTCCGATCCCACTCCGAAGGAAGTTGCGAAGCCAGCGAAGAAAGCCGCTAAGGCAAAACCTGCATCAAAGCCTGCATCACCAGATCAAGGCAGCTTGTTCTAAGCTACATGCCAACATCCGGTCCTAAGCAAATCAGCTTTTGGTCTATCGGGCTTTCAAAGAGAACGGTGCCGCTGTCGCCTGTGAATTCTGCGCGTAGGCCAGTTGGTGTTTCAAAGAACTGCCAGCATTGAGGAGCTTCGGTGTTTTCATAGACAAAACAGATGTTTGGTCCGTCTTCGTACCACGAGCCTTCTTGGCATTCATCTTGCGAAAATGACCATCGCACGCGCTGCCGTTTGAGATAGGTTTCGGCACCGAAATTTTGACCGCCTGCCGTGAAGGTGATGGTGCGTCCAACAGTATAGGCGTCAAATTCAGCCCCGCTCATCGGTGTTTCAGCGTGCAACGGAGCTGATAGAAAACCCAAATAGAAGAAAAGCCACAAAAATCGCATATTCTATCGTGGCAAATTTTCAGTCATCTGGCGAGAGTTTAGGAAGGTTTTACGTGATCCAGGGCCTGCGCTTCCAGCGATGCTTTTGACTGACCAGTCGCTTCCATCACCAGCGGATCCATGATGGCGCGCCAAAGGGGCGGCCAAAGCGAAATGATGCCCATCGCCGGCAAAGAGCGCGGCAACATCGGTACGTCCTCTTCATCCAGACGTAGTTCCGTATAGTTGCGGCGCGGGTTCATGTGGTGATCTGAATGGCGTGGTACGTTCAGCATCATGGCTGATGAAAACGTATGGGGTGCGTTCCAGCTGTGTTTCGGTCCGACGTGCTCAAATTTGCCATTCTCCAAACGACGGCGACGTAATCCGTAGTGTTGGATGTAATCACTCGCCAGATGCTGAAGCGTGGCATAGAGGCAAACAAACAAAAGCGACGCGACGCCCATAAATCCGGCCAACAGGAAAGCACCAATGATCGTGACCGTCGACCCAAACAGGTAGGTTACATAGGGATGAGTCCATTTTGGTTGCGGTGTGGAGGCGCGTTCGCGGTCTTTGTTCTCAGCTTCGAGCCCCTTCATGAAGGATCCAAACCAAGCGCGTGGCCAGAAGTGATAAACACTTTCGCCCATATATGCGGAATTGGGATCGCGGTGGCTTGCGGCAAAGATATGGTGCACTTTGACGTGGGCCGAGGCGTGGTGGCCAAACATCAAGGTTGTGTAAACTGCCACGCCCAACCGGCGCAGCCAGCGGTTGCCCTTGTGAATTAGCTCATGCGCGTTTGCGTTGGAGACCTGGCCGAAGTACTGCCCAAACAGGATCAAGCAAGCCATTCGTTCCCAGACTGCCAGTCCGGTTTTTCCGGACAGAGCAAGGACAGCAACAACCATCAGCGCGATATGAGAAAATCCAAGAAATACAGAGAGTTCTACACCAACAGGGAATTCCCCATTCGCGTTTTTGCGCGCTGCAGCACCTTTGATCAATCGATCCATCGTAAAGACAAAGACGGTCAAGTAAATGACAGCCAAAATCGCCCAAATCCCCCCCAGGAAACCTGCGAGGGTGAGCAATAAAACCGGGACTGCCGTCGCGAGATTGAACCACAGCATTTCAAGAGCCTCCAAAGCCTAGGCGCGTTCCGATCGGATACTGACGTCAAATTTAGGAAATATTAAGACCTCTCGGTGTCGCGGTTCAATTATTTTGCGCGCAACTCGTCGCGTGTATGTCGTTTTTGACCTCTTTTTTCGGGCGGTAGATCGTTACGATTAAGAAAGCTTTGCAGCTAGGGAATAAAATGACTCAGCAAATCAAAAAAGGCGTCTGGAAGTCCGGTAAGGGCAAAGGCCGTCACACCCCGAAAGGTCGTCAGGTTGATGATACGGCTTTGGAAGAGGTTCAGGCGCTAATTGCAGGGCGTGATGTCTCTCGGGACATGCTGATCGAATTTCTGCATTTGATCCAAGATCACTATGGTCATTTGGCTGCGCGCCACATCCGTGCTTTGGCGGAAATGATGCGAGTGGGGCAGGCTGAAATATATGAAGTCGCAAGTTTCTACGCGCACTTTGATGTGGTCCGCGAAGACGAGACACCTCCGCCTGCGCTGACCATTCGGGTTTGCGACAGCCTGTCTTGCGAATTGGCCGGAGCCGAGCAGCTGCAAAAAGCCCTCGAAGATGGGTTGAACCCGAAAGAGGTGCGTGTGGTGCGTGCGCCTTGCATGGGGCGTTGCGATACAGCGCCTGTCTTGGAAATTGGTCACAATCACATTGATCATGCGACCCCTGAAAAAGTTCAGGCCGCGATCGCGTCGGATGACACGCATGCGCATATCCCAGAGTACGAAACTTTTGCTGCCTATGAAGCAGAGGGTGGTTACGCCTCGCTGAAAGAGTTGCGCGCAATTGGCGACTGGGAAGCGGTGCAAGACAAGGTGCTGGAAGCTGGACTGCGCGGTCTTGGCGGCGCGGGCTTCCCGTCCGGTAAGAAATGGGGCTTTGTTCGCATGAACGAAGGTCCGCGCTATTTGGCTGTAAATGGCGACGAAGGCGAACCGGGCACATTCAAAGACCGTTATTACCTAGAACGCACACCGCATGTTTTCCTAGAAGGCATGTTGATGGCCGCTTGGGCGGTTGAGGCAGAAAAAGCCTTTATCTACATGCGTGATGAATACCCAGCTGTGCTGGAAATTCTACGCCGTGAGATCAAAGCGCTGGAAGACGCTGGTATCGTCGAAGCTGGCTATATCGACCTTCGTCGCGGCGCTGGCGCTTATATCTGCGGTGAAGAATCCGCCATGATTGAATCCATCGAAGGTAAACGTGGTGAACCGCGTCATCGTCCACCGTTTGTGGCACAGGTGGGTATCTTTGGTCAGCCAACTTTGGTGCACAACGTTGAGACACTCTATTGGGTTTGTAAAATCAACCGCGAAGGCCCTGAGTGCCTGAACAGCACCGAAAAGAACGGCCGTGTGGGCCTGCGTTCTTATTCCGTGTCTGGCCGTGTAAAGAACCCGGGAGTGCATCTGCTGCCTGCGGGATCGACCATTGATGACATCATTGAAGCCTGCGGCGGTATGTTGGATGGGCAAACATTCAAAGCCTATCAGCCGGGTGGCCCGTCCTCTGGTCTGCTGCCCGCCAGCATGAATGACATTCCTTTGGACTTTGACACCTTGCAGCCGCATGGCACGTTCATTGGCTCGGCCGCTGTTGTTGTACTGTCAGACAAAGACAGCGCGAAACAGGCCGCTTTGAATATGCTGCGCTTCTTTGAAGATGAAAGTTGTGGCCAATGTACGCCGTGCCGCGTGGGCTGTGAAAAGGCTGTGAAACTGATGTCGAAAGACAAATGGGACACCGGACTTTTGGAAGAGCTGTCACAAACCATGGTCGATGCTTCGATCTGCGGTCTGGGCCAAGCCGCGCCAAATCCGATCCGTTTGACCATCAAACACTTCGCCGACGAAATCTAATCCTGTTTCGTCAGAGTTTTAAGGAAAGGCCGCACGTCATCTTGGCGCGCGGCCTTTTCAATTGCCTCAATCCACATTAACTGGAAAGAACGGCAATTTCCGGAGGCCTTATGGCGTTTTTCTCAAAGCTCAAAGATCGCTTGTTCAAATCTTCTTCGCGCCTTGAAGAGGGGTTGGATGCGATTGTGGAAGACGGCGGTGAAGAAGTCGTTGAGACACCATCAGAAGCCCCGGTTGAAATTCCCGCTGAAACACCTGCTAAAACAGCTTCGGAACCTGAAACGCTGCAAGCGCCGCCGGCGGCCGAAGAGCCCGCAGCAGATGTTGCTCCGGCGGCGGTCGCGCCTCAGCCGGTTGTTGAACCTGAACCTGAACCTGAGGCAGAGCCGGTAGCTCAAGTTGATCCGGTGCCGGTTGTTGCGGAACCAAAACCTGCTGCAGCTACTGAGAAGCCGAAAGAAAAGCAGAGTCTTCTGGGTCGACTCACTGGTCGTGCCCCCGCAAAGCCCGTTGTGAAACGTGAGCTTGATGATGACATGCTGGAGCAGCTTGAAGAGCTGCTGATTGCCTCTGATATGGGCGTTGATACAGCGCTGCGTGTGACGGCCAATATTGCCGAAGGGCGCTTTGGTAAGAAAGTCTCTACGCAAGAGATCAAACAGATTTTAGCCGATGAAGTCGCTCGGATCATGGAGACCGTGGCCAAGCCTTTGCCTATCTATGCAAAGACCCCGCAAGTTGTGTTGGTGGTCGGTGTGAATGGGTCCGGGAAGACAACGACAATTGGCAAGCTTGCCAGCCAATTCAAAGGTGCCGGGAAATCGGTGGTGATTGCAGCGGGGGATACCTTCCGCGCGGCAGCCGTAGAACAGCTTCAGGTCTGGGGTGACCGTGCAGGTGTGCCTGTGTTGACCGCCCCTGAGGGATCAGACCCCGCGTCTCTGGCCTTTGATGCCATGACCAAAGCGCAGGAAATGGGTGCCGATCTGTTGATGATCGACACGGCAGGGCGTTTGCAGAACCGTCAGGACCTTATGGAAGAGCTGGCAAAGATCGTGCGGGTCATTCGTAAAAAAGATGAAACTGCGCCGCATAACACTTTGTTGGTGCTAGATGCCACAACAGGGCAGAACGCTTTGAGCCAAGTCGAGACCTTCCAGAAACTTGCGGATGTGTCTGGCCTTGTGATGACCAAGCTTGATGGGACGGCCAAAGGTGGTGTTCTCGTGGCTTTGGCGGATAAGTTTGGTCTGCCCATTCACGCGATTGGTGTGGGGGAAACGATCGAAGATCTTTCACCGTTTGATCCTGAAGAGTTTGCCAAAGCTTTGACCGGCTCTGGAACCGAGTAACACTCGCGCATCTTTGAATTGAAATTCTATTTGGCTTGCCCATATCAGGGCAACACGACGTAAAGGAACGCCCATGGCTGGCAAAGCGATCAACCCGTTGCTGAAAAACGCACTGGAACTTGGCCCGATCATTTTGTTTTTCATCGGCTATATTAGGCTGCGGGATCAGAATTTTTTGATCGGTGGCACAGAATACGACGGCTTTATTGTTGTAACGGCCGCTTTTGTACCGCTGATTGCCCTTTCGACCCTGATCTTATGGCGTCTGACGGGGCATCTGTCGAAGATGCAGATCGCAACATTGATTTTGGTGACCGTCTTTGGGGGACTGTCGGTTTGGCTCAACGATGATCGGTTTTTTAAGATGAAACCGACGATGATCTACCTCTTGTTTGGCGGCTTTTTGGGCTTTGGTATTTTGAAAGGCCGCAGCTATCTAAAGTTTGTCATGGAAGAAGCACTATCGATGCAGGATGAGGGTTGGATGATCCTCACCAAGCGTCTGTCCGCCTTCTTTTTTGCTTTGGCGGTGCTGAATGAGATCGTCTGGCGGACGCAAACCACGGACACTTGGGTCTATTTTAAAACTTTTGGCTTGTCCGCTGCTGTCTTTGTTTTCTTAATGACGCAGGCTGGTGTGTTGACCAAATACGCGATTGAAACCGAAAGCGACGACGCAGCTTAAGGCGGAAATCAGTGGCTTTTGGGTCAGTGCTTTAAGAATTCCTCAGTATATTTCGCAGAACCTCACCGCGCGGCATTGATCGCAGCGGGTACCTGAGTGCGATAATTCACCGTGTCAGACGGTGATATCACCGGCACAAAGAACATGCCCGCTAAGAGGCATGGTGATGAGGAGCGATTATGATCGGAATGGTTAAAGCAGCAGTGATTCTGGGAGCGGGAACGCTGCTCTTAGGATGTGACCGAAGTGGCTATGAAACGGCTCCGGTCGTTCTGAAACACACAGCAGGCAAAATCACCTGTCAACTTTACACAGTGGATCGTGTGATGTGGGATCATGCCATCAATTTCCCTGATGCGATCTCGAAAGCGGATGCAGATGCGGTGTGCTTTGCAGAAGGGGAGCGACGGTTGGCCGAATATAAGGCTGCCAAGAAGGCCGCCAAAGGCTAGCGCATATTTATTGCAAGATTCAATTGCGGCGTGTCTTGCAAAAGATGCGCCACAGTTCATTTATCTTCGCGTTCCTTTCGTGAATGCGGGTGAGTCGTTTTCAAATGCTATTGACCCTTTAGTGACGGAACGTTACATCCAGCGTGTGGCGATTTGTTACCGGATTGCGGGCCACGTGGTATCCAAAGTGATGCCCGAATTCCGCTAAAGAGGTCAGGACGGAAGGACCCCCTTACGCTTGGCCGTACGGGGGTTTTTTGTTGCTAAGGGCTGTGTGCCCTAGCGCTAAGGAGACGAGAATGGACGACTGGAAAAACCGCACAAAGCTCGTGCATGGTGGCATTCGCCGCAGCCAGTACAATGAAGTCAGTGAAGCGATTTTCCTGACACAAGGGTTTGTGTACGAAACTGCTGAACAAGCGGAAGCACGCTTTATCGAAAGCGGCCCGGATGAATTCATCTATGCGCGCTACGGCAACCCAACCGTTTCGATGTTTGAACAGCGCATTGCATTGCTCGAAGGCGCTGAAGATGCATTCGCAACCGCATCCGGAATGGCGGCCGTGAATGGCGCGCTAATGTCTTTGGTGCACGCAGGCGATCATATCGTTTCCGCAAAAGCGCTGTTTGGGTCCTGTCTTCATATTCTTGAGAACGTTCTGATGAAGATGGGCGTTGAAGTGACTTTTGTGGATGGTCCGAACCTTGATGAATGGCGTGCAGCCGTGCGCGAAAACACCAAAGTTTGCTTCTTTGAATCCATGTCTAACCCAACCTTGGAAGTCATCGATGTCGCCGGCGTTTCCGAGATCGCACATTCAGTCGGTGCGATGGTTGTTGTCGACAACGTGTTCTCAACGCCGGTCTTTTCAAAGGCGATTGACCAAGGCGCAGATGTGATTGTCTATTCCGCAACGAAACACATCGACGGGCAAGGCCGTGCACTGGGCGGTGTTGTGATTGGCAGTAAAGACTATATTCGCGGCCCATTGGAAACCTATATGAAGCACACCGGTGGTTCGATTTCGCCGTTTAATGCTTGGGTGATGCTGAAGGGTCTTGAGACCATCGATTTGCGTGTACGTGCGCAGGCCGAGAGCGCTTTGAAAATTGCGCAAACACTAGATGGGCATCCAGCGTTGCTGCGGACGCTTTATCCGGGTCTTAAGAGCCACGCGCAAAACGCTTTGGTTCAGACACAGTTGGATGGGAACGGCGGGACAGTCCTGTCGCTTGATATCAAAGGTGGCAAGGACGCGGCGTTTAAGTTCTTGAACGCGCTGCAAATTCCGGTGATCTCGAATAACCTGGGTGATGCGAAATCCATTGCAACGCACCCAGCGACGACGACACACCAACGGCTAAGCGACGAACAGAAAGAAGATTTGGGCATTGCGCCCGGCCTTATTCGGTTCTCGATTGGCCTTGAGGATTGCGGTGATTTGATCGCGGATGCCTTGTCGGCACTCGAGGCGTCGCAGGTTTAAGACACCGTGGTGTCGCCTTTTGGCATAAACCATGTGGAATTGGCATTTCGCGACCTAAGTCTCTAAGGTACAAGACCTTAGGTCGCGAAAAGGGAACGCCTATGAACATCCAGTCGTCCAAATCCGAGACGCCGATGACCCGCGAAGACGCACAGGAGGCGCTTGAAAAGCTGCGAGCCTGGGCGAAAGCCGCCAATCCGACAGAGATTGCCGAGTTAGATCCTGTGGTCGCACGGTTGATTCCGGGGCAGGAAGTTTCAAACTACCCTGATCTAAAGCGCGACTATCCTGAAGGTTTTGTGGTGGATGAGGCGTACAAGGCCACTCTGCCTGACCTTCAAAACGGCCCGACCAGCCTGATCAAAGGCGCGAAAAAACAAATTCAGCACGTAGGGATTTCAAACTTCCGCCTGCCGATCACATACCGTACGCGCGAAGGCGGCGACGTCACGCTTGAGACCTCAGTCACCGGTACGGTCAGTCTGGATGAGGACAAAAAAGGCATAAACATGAGCCGCATCATGCGGTCTTTCTATAAGCATGCCGAAAAGACTTTTAGCTTTGAGGTGCTGGAAAGTGCCTTGGCGGATTACAAAGCAGATCTTGATAGTCTGGATGCGCGCATTCAGATGCGGTTCCGCTACCCGATGAAAATTCCTTCTTTGCGGTCAGGGTTGGAAGGCTACCAATATTACGATCTGGCTATGGAAAAGGTCGAAATTGGCGGTCAGCCTTTGAAGATCATGCATTTGGACTATGTGTATTCGTCCACTTGCCCTTGTTCTTTGGAGCTGTCCGAGCACGCGCGTCAGTCGCGCGGACAATTGGCGACGCCTCATTCTCAACGTTCCGTTGCTCGGATTTCCGTTGTCACCAAAAGCATTCAAAAACTCTGGTTCGAGGATCTGATTGATATGGCACGGCGCGCGGTCCCGACCGAAACGCAGGTCATGGTAAAACGCGAAGACGAACAGGCCTTTGCTGAACTCAATGCAGCCAATCCGATCTTTGTTGAAGACGCGGCGCGTTTGTTTTGCAGTGAATTGCAGCAAGACAAGCGGATCGGTGATTTTCGGGTGATCGCAAGCCATCAGGAAAGCCTGCACAGTCATGACGCCGTGTCGATCTTGACGGAAGGCGATACTTTCGTGAGCGGATCGATTGATCCGAAACTCTTCACGACTTTGTTCCACGTCGGTTGATCGGGAATGCGCGTTTTCGCCTTTTCACTCGCCTGTATGGCTGCACCGTTGGCGGCAGCGGATCTAGATTGCGAAAATGCAATGACGCAGTTGGATATGAACCGCTGCGCGCATCAGGCCTATCTTTTGGCTGATGAGGATTTGAACCTCGCCTATAAGATGGCAAAGGACATGGCCCGTGTGGCTGATGAATATCTTGAAGAAGGACAGGAACCTGCGGTGATCATCCTACGCGATGCGCAGCGCGCATGGATCACCTTCCGAGACAAAGCCTGCGAACTTGAAAGCACGATGTTTCGAGGAGGATCAATGGCGCCGTTGATCTATTCCTCTTGCCTAGAGCGGGAAACCCGTGCGCGGACTGACTCCCTGCGGTTCTATGCCGAAGTCAATTGACGCATCGCCTTGTTCCCAACCTTGACACTGCGCCCCCAGCAAGCCAACCCTGCACGCAATGTTTGATTTACGACCTGTCGGATATGTAATCGGCCTGATGGTGGCCATGTTGGGGCTGACCATGTTGATCCCAATGGCGATCGATATCATCGATGGCAATGATCACTGGCCGGCATTTCTGCAAAGCGCGTTGTTTACCTTCTTAATCGGGGGGCTTGTGTCGTTATCCTGTCAGGACGGCAATCGACCCGGTTTGACCTTGCAACAGACCTTCCTTCTAACAACCGGCGTTTGGCTGGCCCTGCCGATGTTCGGGGCGCTACCGTTTATTTTGGGCGCGACCGAGGCGCGGCTGGTCGATGCCTTCTTCGAAGCGATGTCCGGCTTAACCACAACCGGATCCACGGTGTTTTCTGGGCTTGAAGACCTGCCCAAGGGTATTTTGCTGTGGCGCGGGATCCTGCAATGGCTTGGCGGCATTGGTATCATCGTTGTGGCCATGGTATTTTTGCCGGAACTTCGCGTTGGCGGTATGCAAATCTTCCGTTCTGAAGGCTTTGATACCTTTGGTAAAATCCTCCCACGGGCGACCGCAATTTCCGGGCAGGTATCCACCATCTACGTCGCGCTGACTTTTCTTTGCTTCCTGACCTATCTGATCGTCGGGATGGAGCCGTTTGATGCCGTCGTTCATGCTTTCACGACAATCGCGACTGGCGGGTTTGGCAATTACGACGCCTCTTTCGGAGCGTTCTCAGGCGCTGGTGAATATGCGGGTGCAATCTTTATGCTGCTCGCGGCATTGCCCTTTGTGCGCTACGTGCAGCTGGTGAATGGCTCCGCACAACCCTTGTTCCGGGATCGTCAGATCATCACATTCTTTGGCACCATTGCAGCGCTCGTCGTGCTGGTCGCTTTGGTTCTGTCTGTGGCGCAGGACCAAGCGATTGAACCGTCCTTCCGAAAGGCATTGTTTAACGTGACTTCGATCACTACCGGCACTGGTTATGCGAGTGCCAATTACATGCAGTGGGGCGGCTTTATGGTGGCGCTGTTCTTCTTCATCGGCCTCATCGGAGGCTGCGCGGGCTCGACAGCTTGTTCGATTAAAATCTTTCGCTATCAACTGTTGTTTTCGGCCATCAAAACCCAAATTCAAAAAATCCATACCCCAAGCGGTGTGTTCACCCCGCGCTATAACGGGCGGCCAGTGTCCGAAGATGTTTTGAATTCTGTGATGGTGTTCTTTGTGTTTTTTGTTGTGACGCTGGGTGTATTGGCCGTGTTATTGGGGCTGACGGGTCTGGACTTTGTGACGTCTTTGTCAGGGGCCGCAGCGGCGATTGCCAATATTGGACCAGGGTTGGGCGATACCATTGGACCGGCTGGGAATTTTGCGCCGTTGAATGACACTGCGAAATGGCTTTTGGCGATCGGGATGCTGATCGGACGGCTTGAGCTGCTGGCCGTCTACGCGATGCTTACGCCGCAGTTCTGGCGCGCCTAAGTGCTTGTTCAGCTTGGTTCTTCGATGATGTAATCTTCCCATTCTTCAATGGGGATTTCGAACTCAGATACCGTCATATCTTTCACCGAGACGCCGGCGTCATGCACGCTCTCTGGGGTGCCTGAAATCAGCGGGTGCCAATCGTATAGAGGCTTTTTTTCCCATAAAAGGCGATAGGCACAGGTCTTGGGCATCCAATAGGCGTGGGTGTCCAGATTGTCCGGCGTCAGCACGATGCATTCTGGGATGAATTGGTGGCGGATGTCATATTGGGCGCAACGGCAGTCACTGTCGTCCAGCAACCGGCAGGCAACGCGAGTCAGCGCGACATGGCCGCTGCCTTCGTCTTCCAATTTATTGAGGCAGCATTTGCCGCAGCCATCACACAGCGCTTCCCATTCTTTTTGGGTCAGCTTGTTCAACGGCTTCTTTTCCCAGAAGCGGGGCTTTAACCCCTGGCGTTCAATCGGGTCTTTGCTCATAGCGCAGCCAAGATCTTACGTGCCTTTGCGCAGTCTTCATCCATCTGCGCAATCAAGGCGTCTAGACCGTCGAATTTTTCTTCCGGACGAAGATATTCGACCAGACCAACAGATAGGGGGGTGCCATAGAGATCACCTGAGAAATCAAAGAGGTATGTCTCTATATTTGGCCGGTTCTCGCCAAACATCGGGCGTGTGCCCATGCTCGCGGCGCCATGATAGGTGCCTTTATGGGGGCCACTTAAGACGTCAACCAGCACAGCATAGACGCCGAATTTCGGCGGATGCAGGCCCTCGATTGACATATTCGCTGTTGGAAAGCCCAGCTCGCGTCCACGTTGTTCGCCGCCAATCACGGGCCCGTCGATGCGGTGCCAGTGCCCCAGCATGGCGGCCGCGTCGCGCGGACGGCCATCACTCAAGGCATTACGGATATTGGTGGACGAAACCTGACCGTCACCGCCGGTTACAAGCGGTGCAATGGTGACACCAAATCCCAGTTCTTTCCCAAACATTTGCAGATCTTCAGCGGTTCCGGCGCGGCCTTTGCCGAAACAAAAGTCAGCACCTACCACCACGTGCTTCAAGCCCAGGCCTACGATAACCTGCTCGGCAAATGCGCGCGGCTCTAGGCCAGCCAATGCTGTGTTGAAGGGCAGCTCATATAGCCGCTCAATCCCGAGCTTCTCCAACCGGTGCGCGCGTGCGTCAGAGCCAGTCAAGCGAAACGGCGGAGCATCTGGGGCGAAGTATTCACGCGGATGAGGCTCAAAGGTCATGACCCCCAAAGGCGCGTCTGGCGCAGCCTGACGTGCCAGTTCGATGACCGATTGATGGCCGATGTGCACGCCGTCAAAGTTGCCGATGGCGACGCTCGCGCCACGGTTTTCAGGGGTCATAAATTGGTAGTCACGAATGATGCGCATGGGGCAGGGTTAACTCTGCCGCCAGTCGCATGCAAGCCTGTTTGGACGCAAGATTAGTCGAACTTGCGCGACGGTGCCATCACCATGGCTTCGCCGATCAAGACCTTTTTACCGTCGACCATGCAACGGCAATCCAATTTCACGCGACGCTTGTCGATTTGAATATCCATCACTTCGACCTCAGCGCGCACCAAATCACCGGGGCGCACTGGTGCGAGGAACTTCAAGGACTGACTCATGTAAATGGTGCCGTGACCTGGCAGTTGCTCGCCGATAACGGCTGAGACAAGGCCTGCGGTCAGCATGCCGTGGGCGATACGACCTTCAAAGATCGTATCGTTGGCGTAATCGTCATCCAAATGCACTGGGTTGCGGTCTGTTGAGACCTCAGAAAACTTCTCGATATCTTCATCGGTGACCACCTTCTGAACATAGCGCACCATGCCCATTTCGATGTCTTCAATGCAGATCGTTCCGCGAGGCAAATTATCCAACATACCACCCTCCGCCCAATCGGGCTCGAAAGAAAAGGGCGGTAAGTCGCCCTGTTGGGCAACTTTATTACTTTGCAGATGCAGAAAATCAAGCTTTATTTATGTCAGCGTAGGTGACCAATTGTGTAGGTCGGATTTGATTTTTCTGTTTCTAGATAGGTGTTTAGAAGATCTGGGTCAGGCTGGTGCGACGTTTTTGTTTCTGCGGCTGCGAGGCCGCCGGAAATAAAGAGGGAATCAATATCCTCTCCCATGGCTCCTTTTATGTCGGTGAGAACACCGTCGCCGATGGCCAAAATCCGGCTGTCTGGCACGTCTTTGCCCAGTTCTGCCAAGCGGCGTCGCGCCAGATCGTAGATCGGTGGGTGTGGTTTGCCAAAGTAGAGGCTCTCTCCGCCCATCTCTGTATAGAGTTTTGCAAGCGCGCCCGCGCACCATTCGCGCACTTCGCCGCGGTCGACGACAATATCGGGATTGGCGCAGAGCAGTTTCATGCCTTTGGTCTTGGCATACAAGAAATCAGCGCGGTTCACATCCGGATCGGCCATTGTGTTAAAGGGACCGCAGCAGACGATGCCTTCTGCTTCGGCCAGCGGTACGCGTTGGATTTCGACTGGGTTTTCAAGCAGGCTCAGCGGCTCAAAGAAGCCTTCGTCGCGCTGCCATTCCCCCATGAAGTACACCTTTTCGCCCACCACACCACGGAACATCGCAGAGCGCGCGGAATCGCCGGAAGTTGCGATGGTGTCATAGGCGTCAGCTGGAACGCCAAATTGTCCGAGCTGCTCAGCAACACCCGCGCGTGGTTTTGGAGAGTTGGTCACCAGAACCACGGTGCCGCCTTGAGCGCGATAATCTTGCATGGCTTTCACGGCACTTGGGAAGGCTTTGACGCCATTGTGCATGCAGCCCCAAAGATCAACGAACAGCGCGTCGTATTTTTCAGAGACTTCGGAAAGATGGGTGATGATCTGGGTCATGCTATTCGTCCTGAGGAGGGCGTACCGATAAATGGTGATTGGCCCGTTGCTTGGGAGTTTCTTATCAGGATGCTTTGACGCGTTCCATCAAGAGTGTCGGGCGACCCCGAAATTCAGTATTCAAAGCGTCTTTGAAACCCAGTTTCAGAGCTACGTTTTTAGACGCCATAAAGTCCTCGTCCAAAATACAGACGGTTTTTGGCATGTCCAAATGTTCATCAGCCCAAGACAAAACGGCGCGCATGGCTTCTGTGGCGATGCCTTTGCCATGTGCCTTTGGGGTAAGAACCCATCCTGCTTCAGGGATGCCACGAATGGATGGCTGCATATCGCGAAAGTAATCTGCAATGCCAACTTCACCGTAGAAGGTTTGATCGTGGAGGTCTTCGACAACCCAATAGCCGTAACCCAACATGGGCCATGCTCCCATGCCGCGCATCAAGCTTAACCAAGAGTCGCTAAGTGACGCAGGTGTTCCGCTGATGTGTTGAACCACGATCGGATCCGCCCAAAGGGCAGCGTGATCTTCAAAGTCATCTGTGCGAAAGGCGCGCAGGCGCAGGCGTTCTGTGGTCAGCGTAGGGGCTGCGATAAAGGACATGGTTTTATCTTTCCAATGCGGTCACAGTCTATTGCAATTCACCATAAAAAAAGGCGCTCGATTGAGCGCCTTTCTGACTTGGTTTAAGCGGATAATCAAACCTTCAGGTTTGGAATGATCTGCTTTTTGCGGCTCATGATGCCTGGCAGAACCAGAAGGTCACTGGAGGCATCCGCATCAAAAGACTTCGCGGCAACGGTTTTCACCAGATCGTTTGGTACAAATAGCGTCGCTTCTTCGTTCAGGATGTCCACGACAAACAGCAGAACCTGATCAACGCCGTCTTCTGCTTCGACCGTTTTAAAAGAGGCCATCAAGCTGTCTTTGCGATCCAGAACCAGCTTTGGCGCTGTGGTTTCCAGAACAGAAACGCGGAACTTGGTGCCGTCGACTTCATATTCTTTGGAGTCCATGCGGATCAGCTCGGCATCAGAGAAAGCAGAGATGTCGGACTTCGCTTCGAACATCTCAGAGGCATATGCACCCAGATCGATGTTCAGCTCGGCCGCCAGTTTTTCAGCCAGCGCTTTGTCGTGCTCAGTTGTGGTTGGGGAGCGGAATTCCAACGTGTCGGACAGGATGCAGGATAGTGTCAGGCCTTTGACCCAGTCCGGCATTTTCGCAGCATCATCACCCATCAGGTCATACATGATGGTTGCGGTGCACGCCAAAGGACGGATTGTGATGTCGATTGGGCCTTTTGTTTCCAGACCGCCCACCAGTTTGTGGTGGTCGATGATCGCTTGAACGTCCAGATCGTTTACGTTTGCTGGCAGCTCGGCAGGGTTGTTGGTGTCAACGATGACGGCCGCCTGACCTGCATCAAATTCCGTCACGATGCGTGGCTTTGGGCAACCCCATTTTTCTACAACAAACGCCGCTTCGGTGTTTGGTTCGCCCAGCAGAACAGCTTCGGCTTTTTCGCCTTTGATTTCGTTCAAATACCACGCCCAGATGATTGGGGAACCGGTGGAGTCTGTGTCGGGGGATTTATGGCCAAATACCAGAGTCGTCATGATCTATCCTCGATCTTTCCGCGTTGGGAATGCAAATTTGAGGGCCTTATACGGGCAGAGAATCTGGTTGTCACGTGACAGGAATTCGCAGGGATTAAAAAAGAAAAGGCCCGGTGCGTAACACCAGGCCAGATCGAGGATTTTGGTCTCAATTACGCTAGCAGATCAAAGCGATCTGCATTCATGACTTTGGTCCATGCGGCCACAAAGTCTTTCACGAATTTCTCTCGGTTGTCGTCCTGCGCATAGACCTCGGCATAGGCGCGCAGGATAGAGTTGGAGCCAAAGACAAGATCGGCGCTTGTCGCAGTCCATTTGACTGCACCGCTTGCACGGTCTCGCAGCTCATAGGTGCCGTCTTCCAAAGGGTGCCAGCTATAGGCCATGTCGGTCAGATTTACGAAGAAGTCTGACGTCAGCGCACCTTCATTGTCGGTGAACACGCCGTGTTTGCTGCCACCATGGTTGGTGCCAAGGCCGCGCATGCCGCCCAGAAGCACAGTCATTTCCGCCGCGGTCAGCCCCATCAGCTGGGCACGGTCCAAGAGCATTTCCTCAGCGGAGACCGCATAGGTTTCCTTCTGCCAGTTGCGGAAACCATCTGCGAGCGGTTCCAGCACGCTGAAACTGTCCGCATCGGTTTGGCTGTCGTCTGCGTCGCCGCGACCGGGTGTGAAGGGTACATCCACGGAATGACCGGCTGCTTTTATCGCCATCTCCAGACCAACATTGCCCGCAAGAACAATGGTGTCGGCAACAGAAGCTCCGGCCTCTGCAGCGAGTGGCTCGAGTACGCCCAGAACCTTGGCCAGACGGGTCGGTTCATTGCCTGCCCAGTCTTTCTGTGGCGCCAAGCGAATGCGAGCGCCATTTGCGCCGCCGCGTTTGTCAGAGCCACGGAAGGTCCGGGCGCTGTCCCATGCGGTCGCGATCAATTCGGCAGAGCTGAGTCCGCTGTTTGCGATCTTCGCCTTAAGCGCGGCAACATCATAGCCTGTGTTGCCAGCCGGAATTGGATCCTGCCAGATAAGATCTTCTGCGGGCACATCCGGCCCATAGTAGTTCGCACGCGGCCCCATATCACGGTGGGTCAGTTTGAACCATGCGCGGGCAAAGGTGTCTTTGAAATACTCCGGGTCCGCCATGAAGCGCTGGCAAATCTCGTTGTAGATCGGGTCGACCTTCATCGCCATATCCGCGTCGGTCATGATCGGGTTCTGAGGTTTTGAGCTATCGCCAGCATTGGTTGGTTTTTCGCTGTCCGGCATATTCACCGGCTCCCACTGCCATGCGCCGGCAGGTGACTTTTGCAACTCCCATTCCCAATTAAAGAGATAATCAAAGTAACCCATGTCAAATTTGGTGGGTTCTTTGGTCCAAGCGCCTTCAATGCCAGAGGTGAACGACTTAGACGCCGTGCCACCGTGGTTCGGGTTATCCCAACCAAAGCCTTGATTTTCGATACCAGCGGCTTCTGGTTCTACACCGATATTATCGCCCGCAATCGCGCCATGTGCCTTGCCGATGGTGTGGCCACCACAGGTGAGCGCCGCGGTTTCGTCATCATTCATCGCCATCCGAGAGAATGTCTCGCGCACATGCAGTGCCGTGCGGGCCGGATCAGGTTTGCCGTTCACACCTTCTGGGTTCACATAGATCAGCCCCATGTGTACGGCAGAGAGCGGGTTTTCGAGCGTGGAGGCATCATCGAGATCGTCGTAGCGATTTTCCGAAGGCGCGAGCCATTCCTTCTCTGACCCCCAATAAACATCGGTTTCCGGTCCCCAAATATCTTCACGGCCAAATCCAAAGCCGAAGGTTTTTAGACCCGCCGCTTCGTAAGCCATATTGCCTGCGAGGATGATCAGGTCAGCCCAAGACAGCGCATTGCCGTATTTCTTTTTCACAGGCCAAAGCAGGCGGCGGGCTTTGTCGAGGCTGGCGTTATCTGGCCAAGAATTCAGCGGCGCAAAGCGGATGTTGCCAGAACCCGCACCGCCACGGCCATCTTGCATCCGGTAGGAGCCAGCAGAATGCCATGCGAGTCGCACCATAAGACCGCCATAAAACCCCCAGTCCGCAGGCCACCAATCCTGGCCATCGCTCAAAAGCGCTTTCACGTCGGCTTTCACACCGTCATAGTCGAGGTCCTTTACGGCTTCGCGATGGTTATAGTCGGCATCCATCGGGTTCGTGCGTGCGCCATGCTGGTGCAAGATGTCTAGGTTCAGCGCATTGGGCCACCACTTGGTGACCGGCTTATCCATCGCGGTATTGCCGCCGTGATTGACTGGGCATCCACCGAGACCTGATGAATTGTTTCCGTCCATAATGACACTCCTGACTAAATGATGGCTGGTTCTGGAATCAGCCTAAGCGGTGAATTTGATAATCTCCAATTGAAAAAACCTTTGCCTCTGATAACTTGGGGTTATGATTAACTTCACCCTCAAACATTTCCGCTATTTTGATGCGCTTGCGCGGCATGGGCATTTTGGTCGCGCGGCCGAAGCCTGCTCGATTTCCCAACCTGCGCTTTCGGTTCAGATAAAAGAGTTAGAGGCCATGATGGAAGCGCCGCTTGTGGAACGCACTGCGCGCCAGATCAGGCTGACCACCTTGGGCGAGGAGTTCCTCGTAAGGGCGCGCAAAGTGTTGACTGAGGTGGAGGCCATGGGTGATCTCGCGCGATTGTCAGAAGGGTCGATCAAAGGCACGCTGCGCATGGGGGTTATTCCCACGATCGCGCCGTATTTACTGCCGGCCTTTATTCGAGGCTTGTCTGACGAGCTTCCCGATTTAGAGCTTCGCCCCAGGGAAGCTGTGACGCAGACTTTGTTGGAAGACCTGCGGCACTCTCGGTTGGATTTTATTGTGGCAGCCTTGCCGGTCTCGGAACCCGCCTTTCAGGAATTTCCGCTTTTTGATGAGGAGTTCATTCTGGTCCGCGCAGCTCAGGACGCGAACAAACCGGTGCCCAGCCCGAAGAAATTGCAAGAAATGAAATTATTGCTGCTGGAAGAGGGGCATTGCTTTCGCGATCAGGCGCTTTCTTTCTGCAACATCAAGAAATCTGATCCGAGCCTTCTGATGGAGGGATCATCTCTCGCGACGCTTGTTCAGATGGTTGACGCGGGCCTTGGTTTGACGCTGATCCCTGAAATGGCAGTGCCTTTGGAGCGGCGGGGTACCTCCGTGTCGTTGGCCCAGTTTACGGACGCCACACCAAAACGCACCATCGGCATGATCTGGCGAAAGACGAACCCTTTGGAGCAACAACTCAAAGGCCTCGCAGAAATTCTGAAAGAGATCGGTGAAACCCGGCGTTGGCGCTTTGAGGAAGGCGTTTGACGTCTGGATATCCGCTGACTAGGGTGAGGCATCTGAAAAGGAGACCCTGACAATGGACAAAGCCCAGTAAGCCGTCATCGACTTTGGCGTATCTACGCCCTACCTTTTCAGAGGAGCACCCTGACAATGGACAAGACCAGCTAACGCCTGCGGGCGCATAGCCTCTGCTTTTACGCAGAAAATTACCATTTCATTCAGGGGGTCATTATGCCCAAATCCAAAAAACCTGCGCGCAAGCGCAGCGCCGGTCTTCTTGTATCTAAGAAGCCAGCGTTGAAATCACCTGTTCAATCAGCACCGAAACAACATTTGAAAGGTGCTAAGTCGCAGCTTTCGGCTGGCGGACGTCCCAAACTCTTCCCTGGGCGTACAGGCGGTCGCTAATCTGATCCTGCCCGGCAAGCGCTTCCAAGCTTGATGCCGGGCAGGGCTTTAGGGCAAGGTGCGGGCATGAAAGAAACCGAGTTATATGGTCCGGTGAAGGCCTGGCTTGAGGGGCAGGGGTTTGACGTCAAAGCAGAGGTCGGCGCGGCGGATGTCGTGGCCTGTCGCGCGGATGAAGACCCTGTCATCGTCGAGCTGAAGACTGGGTTTTCTCTGACGCTTCTGCAGCAAGCTGTTGCGCGACAACGCTTGTCTGACTGGGTCTACGTTGCCGTACCTCGTTGGAAGGGAAAATCGGCCTGGAGATCGTTCAAAGCCAATGTGGGCCTTTGTAAACGGCTTGGTGTTGGCGTGATTTCGGTCAATCTGGCGGATCATACGATCCATGTACATGCCGACCCTTCTGAGTTTCGTCCACGGAAATCAAAACCCCGCAAAGGGGCTTTGCTGAAAGAGTTCAGCCGTCGGGTGGGCGACCCGAACCTTGGCGGGACAAACGGCAAAATCGTGACCGGCTATCAGCAGGAAGCGGAACGGTGTCTGGCCTTTGTGATTGAGAATGGTGCAAGTCGGGGAGCGGATGTGGCCAAAGGCGCAGGCGCGCCATCCGCCACCGCAATTATGCGTGACAACCATTATGGCTGGTTCAACAAGGTGGAACGTGGTGTCTATGCGGCGAGCCCCGAGGGACTCGCCAGAAACCAATCTTAATTGGACATGGTTTTAAGGTTTGCCGTGCTAATGCGGTTCTCAAACATATGCGGCATGTAGATCGTATCGCCTAAAACTGTGATATCCGCTGTGCTTTGCGGCATTTGCAGAACCTCAGTGGCCTGACCATCAACGACAGAGAAGACTTTTCCGTTCATCCAATCGTTCACGATGAAACCTTCTGCTGTTTTGGCGACGCCATCAAGATTGCCCAGCTCTGCGACAATCGTAGTGGCTTCTTTTGTTGCAATGTTCACAGCGAGCAAATCGCCCGGTTTTTCGGATGAAAAATCTTGCTGCATCCCCGGTCCCCAATGGCCGATCACCAAAGTCACGCCGTCGGTCCAAAGTCCGTTTGGGTGGGGCAGGTCTGCTGCAGAGTAGAACGTTGATACTTCGCTGCCATCAAAGCTGTAGATCACGCCGGTAAACATATCAGAGATAAAGGCCCGATCACCGGAGGCTGTAATGTCGTTCAAAAAGGCCGCGCCTTCTGGGGCAAAAGTCTTAGAGATTTCTCCAGTGGTTCGATCGACGACATGGAATTTAGTGAGATCAGAAACCAGTAGGCTGTCGCCAAAGAGCGCCATTCCCTTTGGGGCATCCATGCCGGTAGACCACTTCTGGTCAATGATGTTGCCATCAAGGGAAACCAAGCTGATGTAGCCAGCACCATCTGCTTCAGCTGGATGACCAACAATGTTGGATACATAAAGCTGCTCGCTGGAAGCGTCGGCGGCGATGGATTCAGGATGTTCAAACCCGGTGATCTCCCATGCGTTGGCAGTGGAAGCCATCAGGGCGAATGCAATAGCGAAGTGTTTCATTGGGGATGTCCTTTCGTGTTGTTCTTACTCGAAAGGAGGTATTTTTGATCCATATTGCAATATTGAGCGAATTAGGTATCAATTAGTGATACGAAATAGCAGGTGTTGGTATGGAAAACAGATTGCTTGCGGATGCATTTGAGATTCTGAAACGCACATTACGGGCGCGGGGCATGACCTATGCCATGGTCGGTGAGGCGCTGGGCCTGTCAGAGGTTTCTGTTAAACGCATGTTTGCGCAGCGCGATTGCAAGATGTCCCGGCTGTTTGAGCTCTGTGACCTGCTGGAGCTGCCCCCTGAAGAGGTGCTGCAACGTGCAAGGCGCACGCAAGCCGCTGCAGCTTATTTGCCACGCGAAACTGAGGCGGTGCTGGCAGCAGACGCATCGCTGTTTCATTTTTTCATTCTATTGCGCGAAGATTTCCCAGCGCCAGAAATTGCAAAGATCTATGGGCTGACACCGCTTGATATTGATCACTATGGCCGCTCGCTGGAAATGATGGGCCTCGCAGAGTTGATGCCGGAAGGGCAAATCCGCCTGAAGGTGCCCCAGCCGATTAAATTCCGCCCATTCGGGCCGCTTCATCCGCACGTCAAACGGATCAGCCAGCAATTTGTTTTGGATACAATCGATAAGGCAAATGATGAGGATCTGGCATTTACGACTATGGGGCGGCGGATGTTGCCTGATACGGTGCGGCAAGTCGTTAAAGAAATGGGGGAGTTCCAATCCCACATCGCCAATCTTGCCCGGCAGGACCAAATGATTGCCTCTGATAAAGAGCTTGTTTCGTTTAAATGGACCGCTGCCATGGGAGTTTTAAGCTATCCCGATCTGCTTGAAATCCAATCTGTGAAACGACCTGCAATCGTCGCAAAAGCAGTTTAATTCGACGATCCTTTTATTTTTTCGGATGTGTTGACTCTATCTTAAGACATGCCTAGCTATTTCGCTGTTAGCACTCGCCGACTGGGAGTGCTAATCGCTCCGCTCGGAGTGAGGGAGAAACTAAGGTAGGGAAACCTAAACATGGCATTTACACCATTGCATGACCGCGTGTTGGTTCGTCGCACTGAAAGCGAAGAGAAAACAGCAGGCGGCTTGATCATTCCAGAATCCGCAAAAGAAAAGCCTTCTGAAGGCGAAGTTGTTTCTGTAGGCGAAGGCGCCCGTAAAGACAGCGGCGAGCTGATTGCTCCAGCTGTATCTTCTGGCGACAAGGTTCTGTTCGGTAAGTGGTCCGGCACCGAAATCACCATCGACGGTGAAGAGATGCTGATCATGAAAGAGTCCGACATCATGGGCATCCTGTCCTAAGTCGCCGACCCTGAACATCAAACCAACGATTAGAATTTAGGAGCTATCAAGATGGCAAAAGAAGTCAAATTTGATACCGATGCACGTAACGCGATGCTTCGCGGCGTGAACGTACTGGCAGACGCCGTAAAAGTTACTCTGGGCCCAAAAGGCCGTAACGTTGTGCTGGATAAATCCTTCGGCGCGCCACGCATCACCAAAGATGGTGTGTCTGTTGCGAAGGAAATCGAACTGGAAGACAAGTTCGAAAATATGGGCGCACAGATGGTTAAGGAAGTTGCTTCCCGGACCAACGACGAAGCAGGCGACGGTACAACAACCGCGACTGTTCTGGCACAAGCCATCGTCAAAGAAGGTCTGAAGCAAGTTGCTGCTGGCCTGAACCCAATGGACCTGAAGCGCGGCATCGACCTTGCGACATCAAAAGTTGTTGAAGGCCTGAAGAGCGCGGCACGTGAAGTTGCTGACTCTGCAGAAGTGGCACAAGTTGGCACAATCTCTGCAAACGGCGAAGCTGAAATCGGCAATCAAATCGCAGATGCGATGCAAAAGGTTGGCAACGAAGGCGTTATCACTGTTGAAGAAAACAAAGGTCTGGAAACAGAAACCGATGTTGTTGAAGGCATGCAATTCGACCGTGGCTTCCTGTCTCCTTACTTTGTCACCAACCCAGACAAGATGGTTGCGGACCTCGAAGACTGCATGATCTTGCTGCACGAGAAGAAACTGTCTTCCCTGCAGCCAATGGTTCCACTGCTTGAGCAAGTGATCCAGTCTCAGAAGCCTCTGCTGATCATCGCTGAAGATGTTGAAGGCGAAGCGCTGGCAACTCTGGTTGTGAACAAACTGCGTGGCGGTCTGAAAATCGCAGCGGTTAAAGCACCTGGTTTCGGCGACCGTCGTAAAGCAATGCTGCAAGACATCGCGATCCTGACTGGCGGCCAAGTGATTTCCGAAGACATCGGCATGAAGCTTGAGTCCGTAACTATGGACATGCTGGGCACTGCGAAGAAAGTCACCATCACCAAGGACGAAACCACTGTTGTGGACGGCGCTGGTAACAAAGGTGAAATCGAAGCACGTGTTGGCCAGATCCGCACACAAATCGAAGAAACAACGTCTGACTACGACCGTGAGAAGCTGCAAGAGCGCGTTGCCAAACTGGCAGGCGGTGTTGCTGTGATCCGCGTTGGCGGCATGACTGAAGTTGAAGTGAAAGAACGCAAAGACCGCGTTGACGATGCACTGAACGCGACCCGCGCAGCGGTTCAAGAAGGTGTTATCGTTGGTGGTGGTGTTGCTCTGGTACAAGCCGGTAAAGCACTGGCAGGCCTGGAAGGCGCTAACGCTGACCAGAACGCAGGTATCAAAATCGTTGCACGCGCAATCGAAGCACCTCTGCGTCAGATCGCTGAGAACTCCGGCGTTGACGGTGCGGTTGTTGCTGGAAAAGTTCGTGAAAGCGACGACACAGCGTTTGGTTTCAACGCACAGACTGAAGAATATGGTGACATGTTCGCATTCGGTGTGATTGACCCAGCGAAAGTTACACGTACAGCTCTGGAAGACGCAGCATCCATCGCGGGTCTGCTGATCACAACCGAAGCTATGGTTGCTGACAAGCCATCTGAAGGCGGCGCAGGCGCACCTGCAATGCCAGACATGGGCGGCATGGGCGGCATGATGTAATCAGCCGCACATTTGTGTGAATTGAGGGCCGTACCGGTTGGTGCGGCCCTTTTTTATGGCTAATGCATAGGTGTGAAGGCGGAAGCTTTCGACGAGAATATTTTTTAAAAAAGTGAAAGCAGAGGCTTTGCGGGTATTTCTTCTCACAGCACTGACCATGGTGGCCTTTGCGGCGAATTCTGTTTTGAATAGAATGGCGATTGTCGACGGCGGCATGGATGCGGTTTTATTTGCCGTTCTGCGTCTGCTTGCAGGGGCCGTAATCCTTGCGGGAATATTGCTTTGGCAGAAGAAGGCCTTTGAGCTTAAGGCCGATCTGCGTCCTGCCGGCGTGCTGTCTTTACTGGTCTATATCTTTGGCTTTTCAGTTGCCTATATAGTTTTGCCATCCGGCGTCGGCGCGCTTTTGCTTTTCGGCATGGTGCAAATCACGATGTTTATGGCGGCTGTCATCGAAAAAGATGTGATCCCCGCGAAACGTTGGTTCGGCACGGGGCTGGCTTTCCTAGGTCTTTGCTGGATGCTTTGGCCACAACCGGACGCCGAAACCCCTCTGATGGCCATGGGTGCAATGTTGATCGCTGGTTTGGGCTGGGGCGTCTATTCATTGGTTGGACGCTCCACCGCTGATCCGGTCAAAGCGACGGCGCTGAATTTCATTCTTGCGGCACCGATTGGGCTGGTGTTGCTGTTCCTTTTGCCGGCGGATTTAAATGCCTATTCGGCGCAAGGCGTGGCCTTGGCAGTTCTATCAGGTGCGGTGACGTCCGGACTTGGCTATGCGCTTTGGTATTCGGTTGTGCCTGACCTTGGCGCCACACGGGCCGCTGTAGCGCAGCTGAGCGTTCCAGTGATCGCGACAATTGGCGGCGCGGTGTTGCTGTCTGAGGCCGTAACGCTGCAGCTGCTAGTGGCAACGGTACTGGTCCTCGGTGGTGTCACGTTGGCGATTTGGCGCAAATAGCCGTCACAAAGATATTCCCCTGAAGTGAGCCGCCCTTCGCTATGATGAGATATGTCATGGCGCTGGATATGGGCAGTCGCGGCTTATGCGTTGCTGTTAGGCGGGGGCTTTCTGATTGGGCATTACCTGCCCATGTGGCTTGATGTCCCCGGCGAAACCAGTGCGCCTTTTGGAGCGATGACATTGACTGTGGCGGGCATCTATTTAGTGATCTCTGCGATCCCTTTTGTGCCAGGAGCAGAGATCGGTTTTGCTCTGATGATGGTTTTCGGTGCCCGTATCGTGATCTTGGTTTACCTTTGTATGGTGGCCGCGCTCTGGCTGGCTTTCGCGGCGGGGCATCTTCTGCCAAAGGCCACACTTCGAGAGCTGTTTGTTGCTCTGAAACTGAATCGCGCCGCGGTTATGGTACGTCAGGCTGAGACGATGACAGGCGCTGGCCGTAGGGCTTTTCTGACCCAGAATGCTCCGGGACGTATTCTGCCATTTCTTTTGAAAAACAGATACCTGGCCATTGCGATCTTATTCAATGTGCCAGGAAATGCAGTGTTGGGCGGCGGCGGCGGCATTGCACTGTTCGCGGGGATGAGCCGGCTTTATTCACCAATTTGGTTTTGTGTGGCATCGGCGCTTGCTGTCGCGCCGGTGCCCATTTTGTTTTTGGTCTTCGGATATCATCCGTAGCGGCGATTAAGCAGCTGTCAGACCCTGAAGGCTACGCACTTCGATGTCGCCAGTGATCTGTGCTTGGATCGCCAAAGCAGCAGAATGAGATCCTGCAGCTGTGGTGAAATAGGGGATCTTGTCGTTCAACGCGACCGCGCGGATGTCGCGGCTGTCTTCTACGGCTTGCGCGCCTTCGGTGGTGTTCATTACCAATGCAATCTCGCCGTTTTTCAACAGGTCCACGATGTTCGGGCGACCTTCGTAAACTTTATTCACTCGATCACAAGCAACGCCCTGATCCGCCAGCCATGTGGCTGTGCCAGACGTCGCAACGATTGCGAAACCAAGGCCAGTCAACAGTTTGGCTGCTTCCAACATCAGCTCGGTTTTGTCTGCATCTTTGATTGATACAAAAACTTTGCCTTCGTTTGGCAATGACATGCCTGCGCCTAGCTGAGCTTTCAGGAAAGCTGTCGCAAAGTCACGATCCCAGCCCATGACCTCACCGGTAGAGCGCATTTCCGGGCCCAAGATGGTATCAACGCCTGGGAAGCGGTTGAATGGCATCACAGCTTCTTTGACCGAGAACCATGGCATGTTTGGATCGGCCAAGGTCATCTGATCCGCAATTGGCTGAGGCTGGCTGATATCCGCGCCTTCCTGATACGGCGCGCGCAGCGGGAAGTTTGACAAAGGCTCACCTGCCATCAAACGTGCTGCAATCGATGCAATCGCACTGTCTGTGGCTTTCGCAACAAATGGCACGGTCCGTGATGCGCGTGGGTTTACCTCGATCAGGTAGACTTCGCCCTGTCGTGTCGCGAACTGGATGTTCATCAAGCCTTTGACGTGCAGGGCTTTAGCAAGGGCAACAGTTTGGCGCTTGATCTCTTCGATCAGCTCCGGTGCCATGCTGTATGGCGGCAAAGAACACGCAGAGTCCCCAGAGTGAACGCCAGCTTCTTCGATGTGCTGCATGATGCCTGCGATGTGGACGTTTTCACCGTCACATAGCGCATCCACATCAAGCTCGGTTGCGCCATCTAGGTAGCTGTCGAGCAGTACCGGGCTGTCGCCAGAAACCACAACAGCTTCAGAGATATAGCGTTCGAGCTGAGGCATATCGCGCACGATTTCCATCGCGCGGCCACCCAGAACGTAGGATGGGCGAATAACCAGTGGGAAGCCGATTTTCTCAGCGATTTCCAAGGCTTCTGCATCAGTGGACGCGATGCCGTTGTTCGGTTGCTTCAGACCCAACTCGTTGACCAAGGCTTGGAAACGTTCGCGGTCTTCTGCAAGATCAATCGCGTCTGGGGTGGTGCCAAGGATCGGAATACCAGCAGCTTCCAGATCGTTCGCCAATTTCAGTGGAGTTTGACCACCGAACTGAACAATCACACCATGAAGCGTGCCATTTTCCTGTTCTACGCGCAGGATTTCCATCACGTGTTCGAAAGTTAGCGGTTCGAAATACAAACGATCCGAGGTATCATAGTCAGTGGACACGGTTTCTGGGTTACAATTGATCATGATCGTTTCGTAACCAGCGTCTGTCAGCGCGTAGCACGCGTGGCAGCAGCAATAGTCAAACTCGATCCCCTGGCCGATCCGGTTTGGACCGCCACCCAGGATGACCACTTTTTTGCGGTCAGATGGGCGTGCTTCACATTCCACTTCGTCAAAGACTGGCTTTTCGTAGGTGGAGTACATGTAAGGGGTTTGTGCTTCGAATTCCGCAGCACATGTGTCGATGCGTTTGAAGACGGCGGTGACACCAAGATTGTGGCGTGCACGACGCACATTTGCTTCGTCGCGGCCTGTCAGAATGGCCAGGCGCGCATCGGAGAAGCCGAGCATCTTCAAATGACGCAGGGCTTTTTCTTCGACAGGAAGACCGTTCTTGCGCACGTCTTCTTCCGCATCGATGATTTCGCGGATGCGGTCCAGGAACCATGGGTCAAACATGGTCACGTTCTGGATTTCTTCGTTTGTCAGGCCGTGACGCATCGCTTGTGCGATCACGCGCAGACGGTCTGGCGTTTGCTTAGAAAGCGCACGCACAATGGCAGGCTTTTCTGGCGCACCTTCGATTTCGATCTCATCAAAGCCGGTCAGACCAGATTCCATGGAGCACAGCGCTTTTTGCATGGATTCATGGATGGTACGGCCGATGGACATGGCTTCGCCCACGGATTTCATCGCAGTTGTCAGGTAAGGCTCGGAACCTGGGAATTTCTCGAAAGCGAATTTCGGGATCTTAGTCACGACATAGTCGATGGTTGGCTCAAACGACGCCGGGGTCACTTTGGTGATGTCGTTGTCGAGCTCATCCAATGTGTAGCCAACCGCCAATTTCGCAGCGATTTTAGCGATCGGGAAACCGGTCGCTTTGGATGCCAGTGCGGAAGAACGAGACACCCGTGGGTTCATCTCGATCACCACCATACGACCATCGGCTGGGTTCACAGCCCATTGCACGTTGGAACCGCCGGTTTCCACACCGATTTCGCGCAGAACATTCACCGAATGGTTCCGCATGATCTGGTATTCTTTGTCGGTCAGCGTCAGAGCAGGGGCCACGGTGATTGAGTCACCAGTGTGCACGCCCATCGGGTCGATGTTTTCGATCGCACAAACGATAATGGCGTTATCCGCTTTGTCGCGGACCACTTCCATTTCGAATTCTTTCCAGCCTAGCAGGCTTTCATCGACGAGGATCTGGTTCACCGGGGACGCATCCATGCCGGTGCGGCAGAAGTGGATGTAGTCTTCGCGGTTGTAAGCCACACCGCCACCGGTGCCGCCCATGGTGAAGGCCGGGCGGATGATGGCTGGCAGACCGATGTCTTCCAGCTCTTCCAGCGCCAGACGAATGCCTTCATCCAGATCGTCTTCGCCGTTTTCTTTCTTCGGTGCAGTCACAATGGAGGCACGTGGGTTTTCAATGCCCAGACGATCCATCGCTTCGCGGAACAATTTGCGATCTTCTGCCATTTCAATCGCATCGCGTTTCGCGCCGATCATTTCGACGTTGAACTTATCCAGCACACCCATTTCTTCGAGCGCCAAAGATGTGTTCAGACCGGTCTGACCACCCATGGTGGGCAGCAGCGCATCTGGGCGTTCCTTTTCGATGATCTTCGCGACCACTTCAGGCGTGATCGGTTCGATATAGGTCGCGTCCGCCAGTTCAGGGTCGGTCATGATTGTCGCTGGGTTGGAGTTCACCAGAATGACGCGGTAGCCTTCTTCGCGCAGCGCTTTACACGCCTGTGCGCCGGAGTAGTCAAACTCGCAAGCTTGGCCGATCACAATAGGACCAGCGCCGATAATCATGATGGAGGAGATGTCGGTTCTTTTTGGCATGGCAGACCTCGGGTTTGGTGGGCAGCACCACCGTGTGCGCAAATTGTCGTGGGTTATACAAATCGAGGGCCAAGGTGCAAGGGGGATTCGGATAAATCCGCCTTCAAGTTGGCTGGTGACACAAACAACGCGTGGCTTCATTTAGCATATTGCAAGGCATAGGGGAAAACCTGTCGCTTTCCGGGCTGTGCAGGATCAGCATCAACGGTATATCAATCACATTACGAAAGAGGGCAGACGTTTGCAGATTCGGTTTGATCAGGGGCCTTTGGGGGCTGGCACATGGTTTGATGCGCCTGAAGATCTGATTGTGGCAAAAAGCCCTGAAGATGTACCAGCAGCTTTTGCGAAATTGGATGCGGCCCGCGCGGCGGGAAAATGGCTGGCGGGCTACGCGACCTATGAATTGGGCTATGCGCTGGAAGAAAAGCTGGCAGACCGGATGCCCGCCGAGCGCCGTTTGCCGCTTTTGTGTTTTGGCGTTTACGGCGCGCCAGGATTGAAAGCGCTTGTGCATGGTTCGGTCAAACTGAATGATCCAAAACCGCGATGGAATGAGGCACGCTATCAGCAGGCCTATGATCAGGTGAATGCTTACATCGGGGCCGGGGATATCTATCAGGCCAATCTGACTTTCCCGATGGATGCAGAATATGAAGGCAGCTCCGAAGCGCTGTATGCCGCGCTTTCCACGCGGCAACCGGTGGGGCAGGGCGTTATGGTATTGCAGGACGAATTGCCTGACCTTCTGAGCCGCTCCCCGGAGTTATTTTTTCGCACCTCAAGTGCAGGTATGATCGAAACGCGCCCTATGAAAGGCACGCAGCCCCGGTCTGACGACCCGGTTGAAGATGCCGAACGTGTGGCTTTCCTTCAGGCCGATGAAAAAAACAGGGCCGAGAACCTGATGATCGTTGACCTTCTGCGCAATGACATTAGCCGCGTCGCAGAACTCGGGTCGGTACATGTGCCCGAACTCTTCAAGGTCGAAAGCTACGCGACTGTGCATCAGATGGTTTCCCTCGTGCGCGCGCAACTGCGTAAGGGCGTGAGTTTGGGAGAGGTGTTTCAGGCGCTCTTTCCCTGCGGGTCGATCACTGGCGCACCAAAATTGCGCGCGATGGAGATTTTGAATGATCTCGAACCAGAATCCCGCGATATCTATTGCGGCACCATTGGTTGGGCGGCGCCTGATGGGCGCAGTGATTTCAACGTGGCGATCCGCACCCTTATGGTGGAAGATGGCAAGGCGACGTTGAATGTCGGTGGTGGTGTCGTATGGGACAGCACTGGCCCGTCAGAATATGAGGAAGCGCTTTGGAAAGCACGCTACGCGGCAGCGTTCCAGCAGGAACGCGACTGATTGAAACCTTTGGCTGGACGCCGGAGGCTGGATACCGACATCTAGATCGGCACTTCGCACGTATGGCTAGATCCGCTCGCTACATGGGATTTGAATTCGATGCAGCGGCGGCCCACGGGTGCCTGAGCGCGCAAGGGTCACAGCCGCTGCGCTGTCGGTTAACGCTGGGTGCTAAGGGATTTGAGTTTACTTGGGCAGATATGGCCGCAACCCCGGCAAGATGGACTGTGGCGATATCAGATCAACGTCTTTCATCAGCGGATCCATGGTTGCAGCATAAAACCACGCGCCGCGCGCTTTATGACAACGCACGGGCAAACCTGCCTGATGGAGTAGATGAATGGGTTTTTCTCAATGAACAGAACGAGGTCTGCGAAGGTACTATCACTAATATCTTTGTAACTTTGGCAAATGGTGCCCAAATCACGCCGCCCACATCCTGTGGCCTTCTTCCAGGTATATTGCGGGAAGAGTTGTTGACGTTGGGGCAGGTCAAAGAGGGCATCGTTACGCGTGATATGATGCGCGCGGCAAAAGCCATTCACATGGGCAATTCTTTACGCGGTTTAATCAAAGCTGATCTGGTCTGAAGCTATTGCGCCGCTGTGCGAAAACGGTTGGCTTCATCTTGATAAAGATAATCGCGGGTTAGCGGCACGCTGCTTTGTTCACGTGTGATTTGAAATTGAAACACACACTGGCGGTGCAACCGAAACGTCAGCTCGCTGGCGACTAGATAAAACCGCCACATCCGACAGAACCGTTCATCATAAAGCGCACGCGCTGCTTCAATATTTTCCATAAAGCGATCATGCCAATGTTTCAGCGTTTCTGCGTAATGCAGTCGCCAGACTTCGACATCCGTGACCCACAACCGTTCTTTTTCGATGGCTTTTAACGCTTCGGACATGGAGGGCACATAGCCGCCGGGGAAGATATATTTGTTCACCCAAGGGCTGGTACGACTGGGCGGCGCTGCGCGTCCAATGGTGTGGATCAGTGCAACCCCGTCGCGGCGTAGTTTTTTACGAACATGGTCAAAATACTCGCGGTAATGCGGCACTCCGACATGTTCAAACATGCCCACCGAGACGATACGATCAAATCGCTTATTCAATTCCCGATAATCCTGCAGGCGAATATCGATGCGATTTTCTAGCCCCGCGTCTTTGACTCGCTGGACGGCCACAGCATGTTGCTCTTCAGATAGTGTAACCCCGGTGACCCTTGCTCCATAATCTCGTGCTAGGGTCAGCGCCATACCGCCCCAACCGCAGCCAATATCCAAGGCACGCATATCTGGCTCGATCAGCAGTTTATCGGCAATATGACGTTTTTTGGCGCGCTGGGCGTCTTCAAGGCTCATCAAAGGATCGCGGAAATAGGCGCAGCTATATTGCTTATCCTCATCCAGAAAGAGGTCATAAAGTGCGCCCGAGAGATCATAGTGATGCGCCACATTGTCTTTGGCGCGACCCACTGGGTTAAATTGGTGAAAACGTTTTAACCAAGGTCCGATGTGGCGTTCCACACCATGCCCTTGACCCAGAGAGAAATTTCGGATGCCAATCGAGATCAAGCCATAGAGGTCGTCATTTTCGATGGTCAATGTGCCGTCCATATAGGCTTCGCCAACACCCAATTCAGGGCTCATCACGATGCGCCTGGGCAAGCTTGGATCGGTTAGAGTAATTCGCACGGGATCACCGCTGCCAAAGCGCTCCTGCGTGCCATCGGGCATCGTAATTTCCAAAGCGCCGCGTTTGATCAATTGGCGCATCATCCGTAGGAATAAGGCTGTCCACATACCTTCCCCCATACTGTCGCCAGCAGGGTGCGCTGGCTTTCCCTCACCGCAAAGTTTGCCTGAAAAGCACCGCTTTTGTAAAGATTTTGGCGTTTTGGCCAGTTTTTCCGCCTTCAGGGGCGGTTTGAGGTGGTGAAATCGGCCGATTGACCAATCGCAGTGCTTGACTTCCACGCCTACAAAAGGTGTATCACCCCAGACTGATTTTGCGCGCATTTGATGCGTCTATAGACATGCCCGATGAAAGGCCCCGAAGAATGGCAGATACCATGCATGCATACCGCAGCCACTCCTGCGCTGAGCTGACCAAATCCAATGTAGGCGAGACCGTGCGTCTGGCGGGTTGGGTGCACCGTGTTCGTGACCACGGCGGCGTTCTTTTCATCGATCTGCGCGACCATTACGGCGTGACCCAAGTGATTGCTGATGGCGACAGCCCTGTTTTCAAAGAACTGGAAAAAGTGCGTTCGGAATGGTGTATCCGCATCGACGGCAATGTGCTGGCGCGCGATGAAAGCTTGGTGAACCCAAACCTGCCAACCGGTGAAGTCGAAGTGTTCATCCGTGACCTCGAAGTGCTGGGCAGCTCTGAAGAACTGCCATTGATGGTCTTTGGCGATCAGGAATACCCAGAAGAAACGCGACTGAAGTATCGTTTCCTTGATCTGCGCCGCGAGCAGATGCAGGAAAATATGAAAATGCGCTCTGACGTTGTCATGTCCATGCGCAAGCGCATGTGGGATCTGAACTTCCGCGAGTATCAAACACCAATCATCACTGCCTCTTCCCCAGAAGGCGCGCGTGACTTCCTGGTGCCATCCCGTCTGCACCCAGGCAAATTCTACGCCCTGCCACAGGCGCCTCAACAGTTCAAACAGCTGATGATGGTTGCGGGCTTTGACAAGTACTTCCAAATCGCGCCGTGCTTCCGCGACGAAGACCCACGCGCAGACCGCTCCCCGACCGACTTCTACCAGCTCGACATGGAAATGAGCTTTGTTGAGCAGCAGGACGTTTTCGACACCATCGCGCCAGTTCTGGCCGGTGTGTTTGAAGAGTTCGGTGGTGGCCGCAAGGTGGATGCGCCAAACGAATGGCCGCAGATTTCTTACAAAGACGCGGCGCTGAAATACGGTTCTGACAAGCCTGACCTTCGTAACCCGATTGAGATGCAAGTTGTGTCTGAGCATTTCGCGGGTTCCGGTTTTGCGATCTTTGCGAAGCTTCTGGAACAAGAAGGTACTGAAGTCCGCGCAATCCCTGCGCCAACTGGTGGGTCTCGGAAATTCTGTGACCGCATGAACAAGTTCGCGCAGGGCGAAGGCCTGCCGGGAATGGGTTACATCTTCTGGCGTAAACAGTCTGCGGACAGCATCGCGCAAGAGCAAGGTATTTCCGTCAAAGAAGTGAACGCAAAGATCAAAGCGGGCGAGATCACTTTGGGTGAAGAAGCGGCTGGCCCTCTGGCGAAAAACATCGGCCCAGAGCGCACCGAAGCGATCCGCCAACAGCTGGGGCTGGGCGTGGGTGATGCGGCCTTCTTCTTAGGTGGCAAACCTAAGGCCTTTGAAAAGGTTGCTGGCCGTGCGCGTGACGTGATCGGTGCAGAACTGAACTTGATTGACAAAGATCGTTTCGCATTCGCTTGGATCGTGGACTTCCCGATTTACGAGCAGGACGAAGAAAGCGGCAAGATCGATTTTGAACACAACCCGTTCTCTATGCCGCAGGGTGGTATGGACGCGCTGATGGGCGATCCGTTGGATGTCAAAGGTTACCAGTATGATTTGGCGTGTAACGGCTATGAACTCGTGTCTGGTGCGGTGCGGAACCACAAGCCAGAGATCATGTTCAAAGCCTTTGAAATCGCAGGCTACGGCAAGGAAGAAGTCGAAAAACGTTTTGGTGCGCTTGTGAACGCCTTCCAATACGGCGCGCCTCCACACGCAGGATGTGCTGCGGGTGTTGACCGTATCGTAATGCTGTTGGCTGATCAGCAGAACATTCGCGAAGTCATGATGTTCCCAATGAACCAACGCGCCGAAGATCTGATGATGAACGCGCCAAATGATCCGCAAAGCGATCAATTGATGGAACTGGGCCTGCGGGTTATCCCACAGGACTAAGCGGTTCAAAAGACGATGAATTCAGGGGGCTTTGGCCCCCTTTTTCGTGCGCGAATTATGGCTGGTGACGAAAAGAACGACGGAAATCCTCGCGGCGCGCGTTTTAGCTTTTATAGTTGATGTGAAACCAGCCAGAGGCCGCCATGTTTGACCCAACCCTTGCCGAGATCCGATTTGGAACCGGTCTGTCACCAAGCCTGAAAGCGCCACGTGATGTGTCGCAGATGCTTGCGGGGATTCAGGGGCGTGACGTGATGGCGGACCGCTTTCCAATCGAGCCATATGACACGTACCGGCACCGCATTCGCGACTATGCGGTCGCGCAGCGCGCCTATCGCAAAGGGCGCGGGACTGAACAAGAAGAGCAGCTAAAGAATGCGCGTAAAAAAATTACGCGGGCTTCTCGGACGGCCTATGCGGAGTTCTTTCGCAATGCTTTTTTGCGCCGGATTCACAGCGAGACCGGATTTCGCGAAAGACTAGCGTTTTTCTGGCAGGATCACTTCACAGCCCGCGGTAAATCCGTGATCGCGAAACGTGCAACGGGGCCTTATGTCGAAGAGGTGATCCGCCCAAATATTGCGGGTCGATTTGAAGACATGCTGATAGCTGCCGTGACCCATCCGGTGATGCTGACCTATTTGGATCAAGCGCAATCGATGGGGCCAAATAGCAAGGTTGCTAAACGCGCGGAAAAGCGGGGGCGGCAACGTGGGTTGAATGAAAACTTGGCCCGAGAAGTCATGGAGCTGCACACATTGGGGGTTTCGGCGGGCTATTCCCAGGCTGATGTTCGGGAGCTCGCTGAGCTGTTTACGGGCATGAGTCTTAATAAATCTCTGCTCTTCACGTTCAAACCTGAAATGTCAGAACCGGGGGCTGAAACGGTAATGGGGCGTCTCTATTCAGATGAAGCATCGTTTGAACCCATCAAAGCAGCTTTACGCGATTTGGCGCGGCATCCCGTTACCGCGCGCCATCTTGCGCAAAAGTTGGCGCGTCATTTTGTGTCAGACAATCCAGAGCCTGATTTGGTTGCCGCGATGGAAGCGGCCTATGTCGAGAGTGGCGGTCAATTGGTTGAAGTTTATACCGCGATGCTGGCACATCCGGAAAGCTGGCAGGCATCTAGCGCTAAGGTCAAAAAACCATTTGATTTCATGGCCACAAGCCTGCGCGCATTAGATGTCGGCGGGACAACGCTTGCGCGCAGTCGCGAACGGGATTTGCGCAATATTCTCTATTTTCCGATGCAGATTATGGGGCAGCCCTGGCAAGCCCCAAATGGGCCAGATGGTTGGCCCGAAGAGGGCAATCACTGGATTACGCCGCAATTCATGGCCGCGCGCTTGCAGTGGGCGCTGGCCGCTCCGCGGGCGTTGCGACGAACCTTGCCTGATCCGCGTACCTTCGCGCACGCAGCGCTGGGCGACCGGCTGCCAAAGGATGTCCGCTTTGCAGCAGAAGCGGCTGAAAATCGTTGGGAAGGCATCGCCTTGGTGCTGACTTCCCCAGCGTTCCAGCGGTTTTAGGAGGAGTTGAGTATGATTTTACCACGTCGCAAATTCCTAAGCCTGTCCGCCGCAATCGGCTGTTCGGCGGCCGCTAGCCCACTGTTGACGCCGGTTAGTTTGGCCTCAGCGCCAGGAGATCGACGGCTGATCGTTATCGTCTTACGCGGTGGCATGGATGGGATTGATGTCCTGCGCCCTTGGGGGGATCGAACCTTTAAGGCCTTGCGGCCCACACTGGCCAAAGATCAGAACAATGCACTGGACTTAAACGATTTTTACGGCGTTCATGCAGGTCTAAAGGATCTGATGCCATTATGGAAAGATGGCAATCTAGGCTTTGTTCAAGCAACTTCGACACCCTATCGCGACAAACGCAGCCATTTTGATGGTCAGGATTTGCTTGAGGCTGGAACCTCCGCCTTAGCGCCGCTTGGGCGTCGCACAGGCTGGCTGAACCGGATGTTGCCTTATCTAGCGGGCGCTGAGGAACGCACGGCCTTTGCTTTGGGTCGTGAGGATATGTTGTTGCTGACCGGTGATGCACCTGTCTCAAACTGGTCTCCTGAGGTGGATCTGACGCTGAGTTCGCAAGGGCTGCGACTGTTGGAAATGACGATGCATAGCGATCCTGAAATGGCCGCAGCGATGGCAGAGGCGATCATGTTGGCCGGATCAGACGGGGATTCTGTGACCTTTGAGATGTCAGACCAAGAGATGATGTCTGAGATGGCTGAGGATGCTAAAAAGGCGCGTACCGGACAAACCCATCTGAAAATCGCCGATTTCGCCGCGGAACAGCTACGTGCCGACAGTCGGATTGCGTCCTTTTCAGTTGGCGGTTGGGATACGCACGCAAATCAACAGCGCGCATTGAATGCTCCGTTGAAACGATTGAGCGAAGTCATTCTGCGCCTGAAAGAAGGTTTGGGGCTGCAGGTTTGGGGCAAGACTTCGATCCTGTGTATGACCGAATTTGGTCGCACGGTGCGAGAAAATGGCACGCAAGGAACTGATCATGGCACCGGTGGCACAATGATCATGGCTGGCGGCGCTATTCGGGGTGGGCAAGTATTCGGTGATTGGCCGGGACTTAAGGAAGCCGATCTTTACAAAGGGCGCGATCTGATGCCGACATCAGATGTCCGTGCTTGGGCAGCATGGGCGATGCATGATAGTTTTGGTGTGCCGCAATCCATTTTAGAATCTGAGGTCTTCAGCGGATTGGATATGGGCCGCTCGCCGGGGCTGTTGCTTTAGCGCGGGAGATGATCTTTAGACGGCTTGTCGCTTGTTCAATCGATCCTGAACCAGCCCTGCCAATCGCGACACACAGGCTCGGTCTGGTTTGCCTTTGGACAGAGTTGCTAGCAGCTCGTCACACGCGCGGGTTAACCCATTGTCTTTTGCGCTACGCGCAACACCTGATAGGAACTGCGCTACATAGGCAATTGTTTTGCTATCCTGCGCATCGCCGAGCACGTCAGAGGCATGCGCTAGGTCATCTGTGAATGCAATTGGATCAGGTTCGATATCCTCCTGCGGGACGGGCCGTGGCCCATTGGGAACGCGGTCTCTGGGCAATAGGGCAAGCACTGCGCTTTGAAAATCAGCCAAAGAGGTTAGGGGCTTATCCAGAAAACGGTCAGCGCCAGCGGCTCGTGCCGCGTGTGCCAGATGTGGATCGCCGGAAATCGCCAGTAACACATCAACGCGGGGTGTCGTTTTATTGAGGTCGCGGATCAGATCGATCCCTGATCCATCTGGCAGGCCAAGATCGATCACTGCAATCGATGGCCGGTAGGCACGCAAGTGACGCCGGGCAGAGGCGACACTGTCAGCCCGCCGAATACGTGCGCCGCTTTTAAGGCAGATCAAGCGTAAGGCTTCGCTCGCAAATCGGCTGTCTTCCACTGCCAAGACCGTCAAACCTAGAAATGGTCGGGTTGAGGTCGGGGTGGTCATAAAGGTGGAAAATTCATCCATGGCGGCAGCTCCTGACTGAAAACACAGCTTTGGACGCCACGTTAGAAGGGATATGGCTAACAAGCCGTTAAGCCCGCGACGGCCTGTCGCTTGTCAGAGGCTTATGGCTCCCCCATAAAAGCGGCACTTAAAGAACTCCGAGGAGACGCCAATGATTGGCCGTTTGAACCACGTCGCGATTGCTGTTCCAGATCTGGAAGCTGCCGCTGATCAATACCGCAATGCGCTGGGCGCAAATGTAGGTGCACCGCAGGATGAGCCGGATCACGGCGTGACCGTAATCTTCATCGAACTGCCGAACACAAAGATCGAATTGCTGTACCCTCTGGGAGAAAACAGCCCGATCCAAAGCTTTTTGGATAAGAACCCGTCAGGCGGCATGCACCACGTGTGTTATGAAGTCGAAGATATCATTGCAGCGCGTGATCACCTGAAAGAAACTGGCGCACGAGTGCTGGGCAGCGGCGAGCCAAAGATCGGCGCGCACGGCAAGCCAGTTCTGTTCCTGCATCCAAAGGACTTCAACGGCTGCCTGGTGGAGCTGGAGCAGGTCTAATTGGCCGCAGCTTAGCCTTACGAATTGAACAAAGCCGCCCTTGTCCGGGCGGCTTTCGCACATTAGGTAGTGCAGAAATCTGAAGGAGTGACCATGTCTATTACCTCTGCCATCGTTTTATATGCTGTCTGCTGGTTTATGACCTTTCTCGTGGTCATTCCGATCCGGCTGCAAACTCAAGGCGATGTGGGTAAGGTTGTGCCTGGTACACAGGCCGGCGCGCCGGAACATCACTACCTTAAGAAAAAAGCCTGGATAACCACTGGTGTTGCAGCGGTGATCTGGGGGATCCTAGTTTGGATTGTTTCGCAGGGCATCATCGAAGTCAGAGATTTTGACTGGATGAACCGCTTGCCTCCGATAAGCGAATAAAGAGTGAAAAGAAAAAGCCGCCCAGTAGGGCGGCTTTCTTTTTAGAGATCATTGATGGCGACGCGACTGCTAAGCCGTTCGCCCTGCAGCAGATGATAAATATGCGTGTAGGTCGCAGCGCCTAGGATCGGAACCAAGAGGTTCACGATCGGAACAGACAATGGCATGGCCATCAGCACACCCGCAGCCCAAATCGTTGGGAAATGTTCTTTGCGCAACGCCTTGGCCCCTTTGCGACCGACGCGACGTATGGCGACAAGCGTGAAGTACTCGCGGCCTAGCAGAAATCCGTTTAATCCCCAGAATACAAAAGGCGCAAACGGTGGCAGTCCGACATAAATCAGCAATGCCAATAGGTTGGCGATGATCAGCAGGCCAAGAAAGCTGATGGTATCGATCAATGCTTCACTCAACGGAACGCGATTGGCTTCGGAAAGGTGAGGGAAGTGTTTGTCTTCAACGGCATCAGCAACCTGATCCAAAAACAAGGACGTCATGGCTGAGGCCACCGGGACCATCAAAAAGATCGATGCTATCATCATCATGATAAGCGAACCGATCCCAATCGCGCCACCAATCCATGCGCTTTCGCCAAACCAGCTGGCCAGCAGGCCCGGTAGGCCCACCCAATTAAGGAACCCCAGAAACAGAAAATAGGCGAGCAGCAGCAACCCAAGAGTTAAACCGATGCCGCGCCAGAAAACCTTACGAAACCGCAAGTCCATCATCTGTCCCAAGGCCTTGGAAAAGGATGCGAAAATTACTCCGATTGCCATGTGACCTTTTCCTTTAGCTCAGGGCGTGGGCGTTCAGGTGGAGTCATCTTTTCCGTACCAATGTGAATGATGCCTGCCACGCGCTCATGGGCGGCAAGACTAAGGCCGGTTTCAACGAATTCACGATCATGGCTCGGCCAACCGCTGAGCCAATTGGCACCCCAGCCCGCAGCCAAAGCTGTGTTCAAAAGGGCCAGGCAGACGGCACCAGTGGAATAGGTCTGTTCGATCACAGGCACTTTCGGGCTGTCTTGTGGGCTATCCACAACCACAACGGCCAAGTTGCCAGTGTCAAACTGGTGGCGGCCTTTGTCAGTCTGAGTCGTATCATGTCCTAATGCAGCACCACGCGCGCCAGCAAGTTCGCCAAGGCGGGCAAGGGCTGCGCGTTCAAGCACGATCAGCCGCCAAGGTTCTAATTTCCCGTGATCAGGCGTGCGCAGGGCCGCGGTCAGAATGGGGGCTAGCTCTTCGCGAGTGGGCACCGGGGCGGTCAGCGTTTTGGCCGGGCGCGAACGCCGGTTAAGTAAAAAATCAAGCGCAGCATCATTGCGGTCAGGCATAAAGGTCTCCTGTCAGTCGCCTTTCATGTCTGCGTACTCGGGGCGAAATTCAACAGGAAATCGGATTTTTTCTTACGAAAATACCCGTTTGTGGTGTGTTATTCTGCTTCAGCATCCCGCGCGATGCGGTAAACGCCTTCTGGCAGATCTAAAGCTGCTGCGAGGTCTTCGGCCTGCGTGATCGACAGGGTGATCTTTTGCACGGTTTCCGTGCGCGGATCAAGCTGCTCGATTGTGATGCAGTCTTCAAACAGATTGATGGAAATGTCTTCTTGCAGATGGGCTGCGCCTTCATCGACAAGTGTAACGACGGTGGAGTCAAATTCGTGCTCTATGCTGAACATAGGATCAGCCTATCGCAGTTTAATCAAAGCGCAAGGCTTTCGGATAGAAACCCAGACTCTTGGTCACGCAAAATTGCGCCTATGCATTGAATGTCTGGTTTTGGCGCATCTGATTTGCTCTTAAAGTGATGGAAAGGAGCCCCTATGCGCAGTGCATTGATCTTTGTTGGTTTGGCATTTCTTGGCCTCGCGGGCTGTGACGTCGTTCCTGTTCAACCAGATCAGCCACCCATGACGGTTGAACATCAGGCTGCGGGACACGTCAGCCCCGCGCAATTTAGCTCCGTTGTCGAAAGGCTTGCGCCGGTGGTGCAGGACAGCTGCGAACAGATCAATCTGGTGCGCAATTGCAAAATCCGGCTTTATGTCGCCCGGACACCTGATGGGACCGCCAACGCATTTCAATCCATCGACGGTTTTGGACGGCCCTTTGTGGTGCTGACCGAAAGCCTGTTGGCAGACATGCGCAACGAAGATGAAATCGCATTGGTACTGGCGCACGAAGCGGTTCATCACATATTAAATCATTTAGAACGACAGCGCGTGGATGCCATCGAAGGGGCGGATGTTCTGGCAGATGCTACCGAGCGCAAAGGCGGCACTAGGCGTGATATTCGTAAGGCGCGTCAGGTTGGGGCTTTTGTTGGCGCGCGGCTTTATGCACAGGAATATGAACTGGAAGCGGATGCTTTGGGTGCAATTCTTTTGCGCGAAGCAGGGTTTGATGCGCAGCGCGGGGCATTGCTGTTTCAGCGCATTCCCGATCCGGGCCATCATGCACTCAACACTCATCCGTCAAATGCACAGCGCCGCGCAGTGGTGCGCGATGCGGTGCTGAATAATAAAATCCCGGGTGATGTTCTGGTGATTTTCCCCAATCAATCGTAACTTTCATACAAAGACGTAAAACAAGGGCAGGGCCTGCAATGAAAGCCGTGGCAATCGCTGCAATGATAGGTGCAATTGGACTAAGCGCCTGTGTTGAAACCACAGTGGGGCAGGGCAGCTCTGGCGGCAATGTATCTGCTGCGACTTCGACCTCACCACCGGCTGTCTCGGCAGGAGATCCCGCGATCCAGCGCTACAATCGAGTGGTCGCGCGGATGGAACCTATTGCAGAGAAGGCTTGCCAGAGACGCGTGCGCGCCGGGGTGAATTGCGATTTTAATATCGTGCTCAACACCGATCCGCGTCAGCCTTCGAACGCTTATCAATCTTTGGATCGAAACGGTCGCCCAGTCTTAACCTTCACGGTCGCTATTCTGAAGGAAATGCAGAACGATCACGAAGTGGCGTTTGTTCTGGGCCATGAAGCTGCGCACCACATCGCCGGACACCTTGGGCAAATGCGCGAGACTGCAACACTTGGTGCTGTCTTGGGCGGAGGTCTTGCCGTCTTACTGGGCGGCGGGCAGTCCGCGGTTGAGATCGGCGCCGACCTCGGCGGCACGGTGGGCGCACGGGCCTATTCAAAGGATCATGAACTGGAGGCTGATGCTCTGGGCGCGCGTATCACTCATGACGCGGGTTATGACCCGGTCAAAGGCGCCGCTTTCTTTCAGCGCATCCCTGATCCGGGCAACCGTTTTCTGGGCTCACATCCCCCCAATGCTGAACGCATTGCAACAGTCCACCGAGCGGCTGCGAGTTTCTGATGCGGCAAATCATGAACGTCGTCACAGATCGCGGCAGCAAATATGCGGTCACTGGGTTTCAAGTTAAAACGCGCACCGACATCGATGCGGCGTTAAAAGAGCTGAAGCGCAATAAAAAGTTCGCCAAGGCAACGCATAACACTTGGGCGACTCTCTTTTCAGACGGAACACCATTGAAAGGGGATGATGGCGAAAGTGGTGCGGGCCTGGTCATTGTACGCATGCTCGAGCGCGCAGAGCTTTTCGACCATTTGATCGTGGTCACCCGGTGGTATGGGGGTACCAAACTTGGCGGCGATCGGTTTCGTAGGGTGCAAGACTGCGTGAATGCCTATTTGGACTCTTAAGCGACTTGGCTCCCTTACGAATTGGCTTGGGCAACTCAGATTTCGGCTGTTGATACAGATCAAGTTCTAAATTGACGTCACTTGGTAGGCTTTCGTCGGAGGAGACCCGATGAAAGATTTTAAGAAAGACCCTGAACTGAGCCCGCATATCTATCTATTTGACGAAATGGCCGAGCAGCTGGGCAAGAACCTAGAGCTGGCTTTAATCGAAGGAAAGATAGACGCTGAGGATGTCGTGGAGGGCGTCGTTCGCTGTGGCACCTGCAAGCGCGCCGATGTCTGTGCCGCTCATATTTCGGAGGTTCATGATACACAGCAACCGTTTGAGTTTTGCCAAAATAAAGATTGGTTTTCAGAGCTTTAACTCGATTTTCTTTGTGGAATTTGAGTAAGCCAATCAATCGCGCTACAGTTCATCTGGGGATGCACAGTCACGACCACTTCCAAAAGGAGGAAACGGATGAGACGTGCATATATTTGGATCGCAGGATGCATGGTGCTTGCCGCCTGTGCCACACCGCGCGCGCAATGCGAGGCGCGTGTCGACAGCAATATCAAAGCGTTGAAACAAGCCATCGCCACAAGCGAGGCCAATCTCGCACGCGGTTATGCCATTGAAACCGAGGTCACGCCGCGATTGCGCTATGGACTTTGTGTGGGCGGGGCAAATGTCGAATCCTGTTTAAAAACCGAATACGACACCAAAAAACGCCCAGTCGCGATTGATCTGGAGGAAGAGCAACGCAAGCTTGCCTCTGCAAAACGCCGGTTGCAGTCAGAAGAACGGCAGCGTGCCTCTGCCTTCGCCGAATGCGCAGCCAATTATCCTGACAGTTAGAAACCCGTGGAATTGCCTATAATGTTGCAGCGATGCTTGCGGCTCAGTGGGCAACTCCTTACCTCTTAACGCAATGGATTCCTTTAGAGGTTATTAGAATGCGGATCATCAAAGTTCTCTTGTCTGTCATTGTGGTGCTTGTGCTCACTCTTGTAGGGCTGGTGTTTTTGCTACCGGGCGAAAAGATTGCAGGTCTGGCCGCAGATCAAGTCAAAGGGCAGACCGGTCGTGATCTGACCTTTGAAGGAGATGTGAGTTTCAGCATTTTCCCGACTTTGGGGGTTGCCACGGGTCCTGTGGCGCTCAGCAATGCGGATTGGTCTGACAATGGCCCAATGTTTGCAGCACAAGGAGCCAAGATTGGTGTTGACCTCATGGCGCTGATTGGCGGCAATATCCAAGTGAAAAACATTGAGCTAGACAACCCGATTATCCTGCTAGAACAGGACAGGCAGGGTCATGCAAATTGGGATCTCTTCCCCGAGAGCCAAGGCACTGCAAACACTGAGACTGCAGGGGAAGCTGGTGGAGCTGCATTCACCTTAGATAAGTTAAGCGTCACTGACGCCAGCATTCGTTACCTCGTTGGCAATCGCGAAGAATTTGCGCTGAAGGAAGTGACCGCAAAGCTGGCTTGGGGTGGGAACGATGCAACACTTGATGTGCGCGCAATTCCAGCCAGTGAAGAAGTTAATCTGAAAGCTGAAATCGGGGATCTGGACGCGCTATTGGCTGGCGAGATCACCAGCGTTAAAGCGGATCTGTCTGCCGTGGGCAACGAAATTGCATTTGAAGGGCGTGCATCCATTGCACCAGAACTTCAAGGCGCAGCGCGCGCGAAATTGCCAAACCCAGATGCTTTCTTAGCGGCCCTGAGCTTGGGAGGGGCAGGTGTACCTGCAACGGATTTTGCAGGCGACATTACCTTTACTAAATCACAGCTCTTAAGTCTGCGGAATGGTGAGATGACGGTAGCTGGGAATGCCTTCAAAGCTGATGCAGATATCAACCTGGCGGCCAAACCTGTTGTGACTGCAAATGTTCAGGCCGGGGATTTGAGCCTAGAGGCTTTCACCACCTCGGCTGACGCTGGTGCTGAGAGTGCTGACACGGGTTGGTCAAAAGCTCCGATTGATGCAAGCGCACTTGGGCTTTTTGATGGGACAATCTCACTTAGCGCGTCTTCGATTGCGACGGGCACTCTGAACTTCGGCGCCTCGCGTCTGTCCATTGATGTTGATAACTCCCGGGCTGTGGCAACGTTGACTGAATTGAACGGCTATGATGGCGTGATCACAGGGCAGTTTGTGGCCAACAATCGCTCTGGCTTATCCGTTGGCGGAAAAATGAATGTTGCTGGTATGGAGCTGCAGGGGCTGTTGAACGACTTCGCAGAAATGGACCGATTTACCGGTGCAGCGGATGCGCAGATCGGCTTTTTGGCGTCAGGGAATTCACTGCATAGCATCATGCATTCTTTGAAGGGCGACGGACAGGTCACCGTTGGGCGTGGTACAATTGCTGGGTTGGATTTGGACAAGTTGTTCCGAGGCACTCCGAGCGGGGGCACCACAGTCTTTGATGATCTGTCCGCCAGCTGGACCATCGTGGATGGGGTTCTCACCAACAATGATCTGCTAATGGACCTGCCCAATGTGCAAGCCAAGGGCACTGGCACGGTCGGTTTGGGGCCGCAAACCATTGACTACACCTTCACGCCTCAGATTAAGAATGACACCGACACCGGCATCGCAATCCCGGTGCGAGTGAAGGGCGCTTGGGCGGATCCAAAAATTTGGCCTGATTTGGAAGCTGTTGTGAAACAGAACTTCAAAGAAGAGACAAAACAGCTGGAAGAGAAAGCCAAACAGGCCGTGGCTGATAAGCTGGGCGTGACCACAGAAGAAGGCCAATCGCTGGAAGATGCGGCAAAACAAAAGCTTGAAGATGAGGCCGCGAAGCAACTGCTCAAACTCTTTGGCGGGAACTAAGGCTTGACGATCCGTGTTGTGGGTGGCACCAATCAGTCCATGACACGGATGACCACCATCTTTGTAACCTATTATCCCCTGCCTAAATAACGGCGGGTGAATTGACGTGACCGCCGCTTGCCGGTGGATCACAGACTCCCAAACATGAAAATGCATCGGTTCGCGGCTCTGATAAAGGGCAATGCAATGTGCGCTAAGAAATTAACAGTTGGACTGTTTGGGTTTGGGGGCTTTGGCCGGTTGATTGCCGAGCATCTCGCCCCGCATGTAGAACTGCGTATACATGATCCGTATAAATCCGTATTGGGCGGTGTCAGCTTGGTTGAAGTTGCGCAGGCTGACGTGATTATCCTTGCGGTGCCGGTCAGCGAAATCCGCTCAATCTGCGAAGATATCGCCGAATTTTTACGCCCCGGTGCGGTGGTTGTTGATGTTGGGTCGGTTAAGATTGCCCCGATCGCTGACATGGTGGAATGTCTGCCTGATCATGTGCAAATCGTCGGAACTCACCCCTTGTTTGGCCCGCAAAGCGCGGCGGATGGCGTGGCTGGCCACAAGCTGTCGATCTGCCCGGTGCGAGGTGACGCTTGGCGAAGCATACGCGTGTTCCTGGCAAGACAACTCAAGCTGAAAGTGATTACCTGCCAGCCAGAAGACCACGACCGCGAAGCGGCGATGGTGCAGGGGCTGACGCATTTAATCGCTAAGGTGATGACCGATATGGGGCCGCTGCCGGAGCGGATGACCACAACCAGCTTCGACTTAATCGCGCGCGCGGTAGAAATGGTGAAAGATGATCCACCAACAGTGCTGCATGCCATCGAAAGTGCAAATCCGTTTGCGTCTGAAGTGAGGGAAAGTTTTTTTCAACGCGCTGACATATTAAGGGCGCAGTTTGATGGAACTGTGCCGACAGGACGCTTTTTTTCTCGGTAGGGTTGTAGTAGAAAAGTGTTGTTGTTGTGAAGCTTTCTTGGACCATGAGAAAGCGGTTGAGGAGAAATAGTTTTGAAACGTTCGATACGGAATATTACGGCCGTTGTTCTGGTGCCGGCCTTGCTTGCAGGATGTGGCGGTGAAAACTCTGTGGTGGGTATCGTTGGCGGTGGTGGCGGTTCTGGCGGAGGTGGCACAACGATAACCAATCACCCTGCTTTGGTTGCGTCATTTCTAACCACACTGGATTCTGTTCGAACGGCCGCGAACAACTTGATCACCACTGATGCGCGTTATCTTTTGCAAGACAGTTATTTCGATGTGAACGGAAGCGGGAGCTTCGATGCGGGCGATTTGGCAGCCAGCCCGATTAAACATGCTGGGATCCATTATGCCCACGCCGCAGGTTTGACAGGTGCGGGTGAAACCATTGCAGTTACAGACAGTGGGTTTCGTACTACGCACGAGGTTTTTGCTGGGAAGAATGTGACTGTGGGTGCTGGCGTTTCCGCTACAGATCACGGCACAACCGTAGCGTCAATTGCCGCTGGTAGTTCCTCTACGATGATTGGTGTCGCGCCCGGTGCAGATTTGATTTTAGGAGATTGGGGCATCGCCAATCGGACCGCTACAGCGAACGCTGCTGCCGCAGCCGGCGCTGTCGCGTACAACAACTCTTGGGGATACGTTGGATCATCTGCAACGACTACAGATTATAATGCTCTGTTCTCCAGCACTGCTGGAACTGATTATCTGAACGCGCTTAAAAACTATGCGCAGGATGGGATCGTCCTATTTGCAATTGATAATGATGAAACGATCACAAACGTCGGCTTGATGGCAGGCTTGCCTATTCTTGAACCAGATCTGGAAGAAAGCTGGATTGCTGTAGTGAACGGCGTCCCGGTAATGGTTGGTGACGATATAACCTCTGCAACCCGGTTATCTGGAGCGTGTCTGGACGCAGCTGCATGGTGTTTGGCAGCCGATGGGACATGGGCTGGTGCTGACTCTACTTCTGACAACAGCTATTCTCGCGGAACCGGCTCATCTTTTGCATCGCCAACGATCGCAGGTTCTTTGGCCCTTTTGGCTGAAGCCTTCCCAACATTGACGCATAAAGAACTGCGTATTCGTTTGTTGGCATCAGCCGACAATGATTTTGCTGGATTTACAACGGCAGGTTCTGTCGAGCTGGTACCTGGGTTTGAGCACGACTACAGCACTGAATGGGGACATGGGTTCTTGGATGTCGCAGCGGCCCTTTTGCCGATTGGACAAACAACAATGACCATGGGCAGTGGTGCTGTCGTGAGCCCAGATCAACCCTTGGTCGTCACCGGTGGCGCGAGCGGGGATGCCGTATCTCGGGCGTTGCGTGGTGTGAAACTTTTAAGTCGCGATCAACTGGCTGGTGAGTTCACTGTCGACGGCGGCGCGATGGTCGTAGATGCACCGAACAATCCTCTGTTTACAAACAATGACGTTACACGCTTTTCGCAGGTTCAGGATGCAACCTTCGGTTCTTCTGCCTTCTTCGGTGAAGGGCAGACCATTCCGACACAGTGGGGCGATAATGATCTGAGCATTGCATTCTACCAGCGCAGTGAAGTTGGAAATGACTCTTTCGGGATCGGCGCCAGCCGTCGCTTTGACCTTGATGGGGCGACTTTGGAGATCAGCACAGCCCTAGGCGATGACACAAAAGGTCTTTTGTCTGATTGGAATGGCGGCACACAGTCTTCGATTGTGTCGGCGGGAATGGCCTTGTCTGCTGATCTCAGCAACGCGTCAGCGATTTCTTTCGAAGTCGGCTATGCCGCGGGACGTGAAGATTCTGGTTTAGGTACTTCGGCAGCGGTTCTGATGAATTCAGCAGCTGTATCGTTTACTCGTACAAATACCTTTGCACGCAATGATCGGTTTAACGTGTCTTTGTCGATGCCTGCGGCTGTGACGCGGGGGTCGACCTCACTGTCTTTGCCAGTGCAATCTGACGATGGGTTGATGACATTTCAGGATGTCGCAATCGATTTGGCACCTGAACAACGCGAGTTGCGCCTGGCTTTGACCTACGAGCGCCCGATTTCTCGGACCGCATCCTTGGGGCTTTCCATCGCGCATGCGCATAACCATGGAAACATTGCAGGCAACAAACAGACAGGTCTGCTGTTTAGCTATACAAAGCAGTTCTAAGGCGAAGACATTGCAAGAAAAAACCCAGCCATTTGGCTGGGTTTTTTTATTTAGGATGTTGTCACGATTACCGGCGACGGTCACGCCGTGAAGACATTGGCTGGAAAGCCACGCCTACATGGGCTTCACAGTATGGCTTACCCGCTTGTACCGGCAGGCCGCAGAACCAGAAGTGCTCGGTCGCTGGATCGCCTACTGGCCATTTGCAGGTACGTTCTGTCAGTTCCATCAAAGTCAGCTTCTTCGCCTTCTTCTCAACTTCATTCACCTTCGCCAGCGCTTCTGGGCTGATTTCATTTGCAGACGGCTGAGGTGGCAGAGGTTGGCCCGCAGGGATGATTGCCTTGCGGTTTGGAGCACCGGCTGGGCGCGGCGGCACAGCAGGCTCGGTTTTCATCTCGGGCATTGGCTTGGCCGCTTTAGGCTCTGTCTTGGGCTTTGGTGCCGGCGCCTTCTTTGGCTTGGCTTCTGCCTTAGGTTTGGCATCCGCTTTTGCGCCGCCAGACCCAGCCCTGTTGGACAGGCCAAGGCGGTGGACCTTACCGATCACCGCATTGCGGGTCACGCCGCCCAGTTCCTTTGCGATCTGGCTAGCGGATTGGCCTTCGCCCCACATTTTTTTCAGGATCTCTACGCGGTCGTCAGTCCAGGACATGCCTAATTCCTTACAAAAAAAGCGGTGCCCCGGTTGGACCAGGGTCCGCTTTTAAAATTCTCGGTCAGACACCTATTTTAGTCGCCCCACGGCCAGTTACAAGGCATTGATTCGTCTTGCAGCGCATCCCTGGTACCAATTTTTGCCGAATCCTCGAGTGCCTCATTGAAAACTTGGCAAAAAACATCGTGTTTCCCTAGGTTTGAGGGGCATTGGTGAAAGTGATTCTTATTTATGATTTCTATGATGAAATGGCAGATTTGCTTGTTGGCGGCATTGCTCTTGAGCCCACCGGTACAGGCCGGTGAAATTGCAATAACTTTGGGTGATCTCCCGTACGCGCAGCCCTCACAAACCACGCCGGAGGCTGGGCTGTTGTATGTCACAGAGATCAATCAGGCCTTGGCTAAACATCAGATCACAGCCACGGGTTTTGTGGTCGGGCAACAAATCAATCGAAGGTCTCGCAAAGCTCTGCAGGCTTTTGTGGATGCAGGTCACTCTATTGGAAATCATACCTGGTCGCATCCTGACTACGGAACTCTAACAAGCGCCGAGTTTCGCAAAGAGGTCAGTCGTACTGATCGGGTATTGCAGAGGGTCGCAGGGAAGGTCGATTACTTTCGGTTCCCTTATTTACGCGAAGGTGAAAGCCAAACATCAAAACGCCTCGCAGAAGAGATCTTGGCAGAATTTAACTATAGCAATGTGCCCGCCACGATCGACAATGATGAATGGAAGTTTAACGCTGAATATGTTGCAGCGTTAAGCAGCGGGGATGTGCAAATAGCCGAACAAGTTGCTGAAAGTTACTTTGCGTATATGAAGGCCCAAACGCTGCACTTTGATCAAATGGCGAAGTCTCACTTCGGGCGCGAGGTCAAACACATCTTGTTGCTTCATATGAACAGGATCAATGCCGATCATCTTGCGACGTTGCTTGATTGGTATGCTGAAAATGATTGGCAGTTCATAACAGTTGATCAGGCTTTGAAGGACCCGCTTTTTACGGCGCCTGATCTTTATATTGGGCCCAAAGGGCTGTCACAGATCGAGCGGGTGATCGGACATAAAATCGATTGAGACTGCGGTTTATGTAACCGCGCGCCGTTTGGTTTCTCTCCATGCCAGAACTGCCGCTGACAGCAAGATCAATGCGCTGCCAAGGAAGGATGTGCTATCGGGGATCACCCCAAAAATTACGCCATCGTAAAGCGCGGCAAACACTAATGTTGTGTAAAAGAAGGGGGCTACAAAGCTCGCATCCCCTAGGCGAACCGCATTCACGAAACAGCTTTGCGCCGCTGCCATCAACAGGCCCACACCGGTCAAAGCCGCCCATTGTAGTGGGTTGGGCCAAATCCAGACCATAGACGCAGCAGCAGTCGAAATCACGAGCCCGATGAGGTTGTTAATCCAAAGGATCTGCAATGGCCCTTCAAGGTTGGTCAATTTTTTGATGACGGTGACTTCGATGCCTAACAGCAAGGCGCCTGCTAATGCCACGAGGGCGCCAAATTCCAACACGCCTGATGTCGGCCGCATCAAAATGATCGCGCCTGTGATAGCGATCGCTGCGGACAACCAGCGCCAGGGGCCAACTTTTTCGCCTAAAAACGGGATGGCAAAAAGCATCCCAAACACGGGGTTTAAAAAGCTGATCGCGGTTGCGTCACTCAGCGGGATAAAAGCAGCAGCGGCAAACATCAGTGTAACGCCGCCCCATCCTAACGTTGAACGTAGAACATGGGTCCCAAAGGCTGGCCTGCTGAACTTGGGGCGTAGGATAGCAACGGCTGTTGATATGGCCACGAAGGCAAATAGGAACCGCCCTTGGCTGACTTGTAGTGCGTGCAGCGGTGTTCCTAGCGCATCCGTACCAAGCGCCTTGGCCAATAAAGTTGTCCCCGCCACAAAAGAAGATGCGAGGATCGTAAGCGCTGCGGCCAGGATTGGTTTTTGTTGCACCTTGGTCATAGCGTTTCGTTATGAGGTTTTCGCAGCCCCCACAAGCCTTGGGTGAGCGGCTAAGTGAAAGCGCAGGCGAACAGATGAAAGAAAAGACTTCTCAAACTCAAGTCCGCGTCCTATAGAGCGCTCATGATGATGAAAACAAGCCATACGCGAGTCCGACGATTCCGACGCTAACCCTCAACCCTCTGTCTTGCGACAAGGTCTGAGCAACATCATCTTGCGATTTTCTAATCGTATCTTTGCAAAATATGCGCAAATGCGCCGCAATCCCAAGTTCTCTCATTGACACCATAGCCCAGCTATTGCACGCCGTTATTTCTTCGCGCTTGCAGGCCAAGGGCTTCACTACAAGGATCGGACCATGATTTCTTCTGTTCTGCCGACATATAATCGGGCACCACTTAACTTCGTCAAAGGCGAAGGCAGCTGGGTTACTGAAGCAGATGGCCGACGTTTTCTGGACCTCGGCGCTGGTATTGCTGTGAACGTGTTGGGTCATGCGAACCCGGCGCTGGTGGACGCGTTGACCACGCAGGCGAACGCCATCTGGCATGTGTCTAACCTTTATGAAATTCCGGAGCAGCAGGCGTTGGCTGACAAACTGGTCGATGCGAGTTTCGCTGACACAGTGTTCTTCACCAATTCTGGTACCGAAAGCTGCGAGTTGGCTGTGAAAATGGCGCGCAAGTATTGGTATGAAAAGGGCCAGCCCGAAAAGACCGATATCATTGGGTTTGAGGGCGCTTTCCACGGGCGTAGCTCTGCGGGTATCGCAGCGGCCGGCTCTGAGAAGATGACCAAGGGCTTTGGACCACTGTTGCCAGGCTTTGCACAAGTCGCATGGGGTGATCTTGAGGCTTTGAAAGCGGCCATCACAGAAACCACCGGGTCAATCATTCTTGAGCCGGTACAGGGCGAGGGTGGTATCCGCCCAATGGACGACGCAGATCTGCGCGCTGTGCGGGACATCTGTGATGACGCGGGCGTCTTACTGATCCTGGATGAGGTACAATGCGGCGTCGCGCGGACAGGCAAGCTTTTTGCTCATGAATGGGCAGGAATTTCGCCTGACATCATGATGGTCGCTAAAGGCATCGGCGGAGGGTTTCCTTTGGGTGCAGTTCTAGCGACTGAAGAGGCCGCAAGCGGCATGGTCGCGGGCACTCACGGGTCGACTTACGGTGGTAATCCATTGGCCTGTGCGGTCGGTAATGCCGTGATGGATATTGTGGCTGATCCTGACTTTTTGGATGATGTGAACCGCAAATCTGGTCTCTTGCGTCAAAAGCTCGAAGGTCTGGTTGCCGCGCATCCAGAGATTTTTGAAGCTGTGCGTGGATCTGGCTTGATGATCGGTTTGAAATGCAAGGCTGATATGGGGGCCGTTTTGCAGGCGGCTTATGACGCTGACCTGATCACCATCCCTGCCGCAGATAATGTGATCCGCCTTTTGCCGGCTTTGAACATCACCGATGCAGACATTGACGAAGCGCTCGTGCGGCTGACCAAAGCCGCACAGACCGTCGAAAAGACACTCTAAAGGATAAGCAAGATGAACCACTTTCTGGATATTCACAAAACTGATCCGGCGGATTTGCGGGCGATTATCGACAATGCGAAAGCCATGAAAACGGCGCGGGCGGGTCTGTCCAAGGGCACTCTTGATGCTGACCGGCCGCTTGAGAACCAAATGGTTGCGCTGATATTTGAAAAGCCCTCTACACGGACGCGTGTCTCTTTTGACGTTGGTGTCCGTCAGATGGGTGGTCAGACCATGGTGCTGTCCGGCAAAGAGATGCAGCTGGGCCATGGTGAAACAATCGCGGATACCGCGCGTGTACTGAGCCGTTACGTGGACCTGATCATGATCCGCACCTTTGAAGAGCAAACCCTGCTGGAACTGGCGGAATACGCCGATGTGCCGGTGATCAACGGTTTGACCGATCGCACGCACCCGTGTCAGATCATGGCGGATATTTTGACCTTTGAAGAGCACAACGGTCCGATCAAAGGCAAAAAGGTTGTTTGGTCTGGCGACGGCAATAACGTCTTTGCAAGCTTTGCCCATGCTGCTGGTCAATTTGGGTTTGATTTGACGTTTACTGGTCCGCAAACCCTTGATCCAGAACAAGAGTTCATCGATCTTGCGCGTTCCAAGGGCAGCAAGATTGAGATCGAGCGCGATCCGATCAAAGCGGTTGAAGGGGCTGATCTGGTTGTAACCGACACCTGGGTGTCTATGCATGATCCGCAATCAGCTCGGGAGCGTCGTCACAATCAGCTGCGTCCTTATCAGGTGAACGAAGGGCTGATGTCGCATGCTAAGTCTGATGCGTTGTTTATGCACTGTCTGCCAGCGCACCGCGACGAAGAGGCGACGAATGCGGTTATGGATGGTCCACGCTCTGTGATCTTTGATGAAGCAGAAAACCGGTTGCACGCCCAAAAGGCAGTTATGCGCTGGTGCTTGGGTAAGTAAACGATTGCTTCACCTGCCGGGGCTCTGCTCGTCGTCATTGGTCGCTCGGGCCAATGGCGCAACCTACAGCGACTCTTAAGCAAGAAGAAATTGGAAGCAGCGCTTTAGGAGCGCCGTTTTGCTTTTAATGTGGGGTCGGCTTTTGTGGGGTCTTCGGGCCAGGGATGTTTTGGATAGCGCCCACGCATATCTTTGCGCACATCGGCATAACTGCTGGCCCAAAACCCAGGAATATCCATTGTGGTTTGCACCGGGCGCTGAGCAGGGGAGAGCAATGTTACTTTAAGGGGTGAATTGCCGACCATTGGATGGCTCTTTTGGCCGAACATTTCCTGTAGGCGAAGCGTGATCTCTGGATGTTCACCTGCGTAATCGATGGGGATCTGGCGGTTCAAAGGCGTGGTGAAATGCGCTGGGGCTATCTGGTCCAAAAGCTGCATCTGTGGCCAGTCGAGCATAGCGCGCAGGGCATCCAAAATGTCGAATTTTTTCCATTGGGCTGCGGTCTTGACCCCAGAGATATGCGGCAGCAGCCAGTTATCCAGATCTGCAAGAAGTGCAGTATCGGTCATGACAGGCAGGTCGTGGCCTGCTTCGCGCGTAAGCTCTACCCGAGCGATAAACCGTTGTGCCGCGGGGCTTGGACGAAGCCCAAGGTCTTTCACACCCTCAAGCATGGCCTGCGCGATGGCATCATCAGGAGCGTCTCTCCAGAGACGGTCATCCAAAGCCACGGCTCCGAACATCTCTTGCTGACGCAGAAGAACGCGCCCGTCGCGTTTGGACCATACGCATGTTTTTTGCCATGAGATCTGATCAGCAAAGAGCGAACGGAGTTCGGTTTCGGAGATCGCAACGGCTTGGCGAATGCGCGCTTCGCGCGGGTTGCCATCTAGATCTGTAGCCACAATCAAGCGTTCAGATGCCATCGGGTCACTGTCTTCAAGTATGGCGCCTTTGCCTCCGGATAGCACGTAACGTGCCGCATCGCCCTTGCGTCGCAACCCGATGCGGTCCGGATAGGCAAGGGCGGCCATTTCAGCGAGCGAAAGGTCAGCGTCCGCAGGTGAAAGCCGTGCAAGGCGTTTGATTTCATCGCGGATGGTATGCAGAGCGCCGCGATTGACTTGGTAGGGGCGTGCCTGTTCAAAACGTTTAAGATCTGAAATGGCCTCTGCGCGTAAGCTCAGATCCACGGGAGCGGACCGCGCAAGTGGATCCCGTGCCGCTAGAAGTGCCGCAAGGGGCGCGGCTTTGCGTCCGGCAATTTCAAGCATATGGGCGAGGCGGGGGTGCAGAGGCATGCGCGCAACGCTTTTGCCATGTTCGGTGATACGCATACCGTCGTCAAGAATGCCAAGCATCTGCAGCAGGCTTTGCGCCTCAGAGAAGGTGCCCGTCGGTGGTTGCGTGAGGAAGGGCAAATCATTTGGCGTAGCGCCCCATGTGGCCAATTCTAAGGCGAGCCCAGCTAAATCGGCTGCCTCGATTTCTGCGGGTGGGAAGGCCGCCAGCCCACCTTCTTCACCTTTGGTCCATAGCCTGTAGCAAATACCCTCGGCGACCCGTCCAGCGCGGCCTTCGCGTTGTGTGGCTTCGGCTTTGGTTACTCTCTCTGTCACCAGACGCGACATGCCCGATCCTGGGTCAAACCGCGCGCGTCTGGCCCGGCCAGCATCGACTACGACTCTGACATCTTGAATGGTCAGCGAAGTTTCTGCGATTGAGGTCGCAAGCACCACTTTCCGTCCGGTCTCTGCGGGCTGGATTGCGGCGCGTTGGGCTTTGAAGTCCATGGCACCAAACAAAGTATGCACGTGGCATTCGTCGGGCAGCTTTAGCCTTTGTACAGTGCGCCGTATCTCTCCCTCGCCGGGCAAGAAGACGAGCACACCACCCGTTGTTTCAGAAACAGCCTTTTCGATCAGTCGAGTGGTGGCATCTTCAAGCCGGTCTTCTTTGCGCATGGGCTTGTCGAGCCAGCGTGTTTCGACCGAATAACTGCGGCCCGCCGACGTGATCATAGGCGCTTGATCCATCAGGGCCGCGACTGGTCCTGCATCGAGCGTTGCAGACATCACCAAGATCATCAAATCCTCGCGTAGAGCCCCGGCTATTTCGAGACAAAGAGCCAGGCCGAGATCTGCATTCAGCGATCTTTCATGGAATTCATCAAAGATGACGGCTCCAATTCCTGACAATTCCGGATCGGATTGGATCATCCGCGTCAGAATGCCTTCGGTGACAACTTCGACTTTGGTCGTTTTTGAGGTCTTGGACTCACCTCGCACCCGGTAGCCGACGCTTTGCCCCACAGTTTCGCCCAATGTTTGCGCCATACGTTCAGCGGCGGCCCGGGCCGCCAGACGGCGCGGCTCGAGCATCACAATTTTACCCGAGACAAACCCAGCGTCACGAAGAGCTAGAGGTACGACAGTGGTTTTGCCAGCACCTGGTGGAGCCTGCAGAACAGCGCGGCCGCGGGCTTTCATTGCGGCGATCAACTCTGGCAAGGCTTCGTGAATGGGCAGTTGGGTCATACTGCCTTATCTCGAATGCGCTGCCACGGGTAAAGCGGGAAACCAAGCCGCATGAAGCTGCGAATGCTACGAAACCCAGCGTCAATGGCGCGCAGGGGTCGTTTGGCAATAGCTACGGGGTGGACATCGGGTGCGGGTGCGGGGCATGAACTTGAGCCAGAAGCAATACTAACTCAGGGTCGTAGCATGGACATCGCAGAGCTGCGTGACAGGATTTTAAAGCAAGACCGCCGGGCTTTGGCGCGCGCCATTACTTTGGTTGAAAGTGGTCGTGCGGACCACCGTGCACGGGCGGCTGAGCTGTTGGAAGCTCTGCGAGGCGCGGGGCGTCAGGCCTTGCGTATCGGACTGTCAGGCACGCCCGGGGTTGGCAAATCCACCTTTATCGAAAGCTTTGGTATGTTTTTAACCGCCCAAGGCAAACGTGTGGCCGTGCTAGCAGTTGATCCATCATCTGCACGCTCTGGTGGGTCCATTCTGGGGGATAAAACCCGCATGGAGCGCCTGTCGCGGGATAAGAACGCCTTTATCCGCCCATCTCCAAGTCAGACCCACTTAGGGGGCGTTGCACGGCGCACGCGCGAAGCTGTAGCGCTGTGTGAGGCGGCTGGCTTTGATGTGGTGCTGATCGAAACCGTTGGCGTGGGGCAAAGCGAAACCGTTGTGGCCGAGATGTCAGATCTGTTCTTGCTGTTGTTGGCCCCGGCTGGGGGTGATGAATTGCAGGGCGTGAAACGCGGCATCATGGAAATGGCCGACCTGATCCTTGTGAATAAGGCGGATGGGGATTTGAAAACCACCGCGATGCGCACCTGCGCTGACTATTCCGGTGCGCTACGCTTGCTGCGTAAACGCCCGCAGGATCCGCAAGGCTTCCCCACAGCGATGACGGTCTCGGCCTTGGAAGAGCAGGGGTTGAGCGATGCGTGGGATCAAATGAACACGCTTACGGATTGGCGTCGCGACAATGGGCATTGGGACGGCCGGCGGCAATCTCAGGCGCAATTCTGGTTCCACGAGGAAGTGAAACAAGGCGTGCTTGCGCAGCTGGAAACAGGTGATGCAAAGGCGAAAATTGCAGAGCTGGCGGCCCAAGTTGCAGCGCAGGCGATCACGCCTTCTGCGGCGGCGGATCATGTCTTAAGTGCGCTGGATATTCGAAAGAAGTAGTTCACGAGGTGGGGTGTGAGGGAAAATGAGTTTTCCTCGGTCCCAGTGGCATTTCATTGACGTGAATCACTTGACGCCACCCGATTTCAGGCCTAAAGACGCCCAACGAATTTCTGGGTACTGCCAGTGGCGGTGCCTTTTTGCTTTATCGGGGCGCATTCCCCGTAGACCGTAAAACGAGGATGATCCTATGTCGCGCCGTTGCGAACTGACCGGAAAAGGCCCGATGACTGGCAACAATGTCAGCCACGCCAACAACAAAACAAAGCGTCGCTTCCTGCCGAACCTGAACGACGTGACACTGCAATCCGAAACTTTGGGTCGCGGCGTTAAACTGCGTATCTCTGCTTCTGCATTGCGCTCTGTCGATCACCGCGGTGGTCTGGACGCGTTCTTGGCAAAAGCGAAGAACGAAGAGCTGTCAACGAACGCTCTGAAAGTTAAAAAAGAAATCGCGAAAGCACAGGCGGAACAAGCCTAAGCACGTCGTAAAGAAACGCGTTTCTTTCTCACTGGACAGTGAAGCATGCCCCGCCTGATATCAGGCGGGGCTGTTGCGTTTTGTCGCTTTCCATTGGCAAGAGCCGCGGCCTATATAAGGTGCGATGACTCGGCTGCGCCTTCATATCAGCGTTTTTCTGATCGCTTTGATGACCCTGACGGGTCAGAGTATGGCAATGGCGCGTGGCATGCCTGTCAGCGTTGGCACGATGGAGCTTTGCTCTGGTCAGCACACCGTCATTATTGCGGTAGACGCCAACGGAGAGCCGACGCTACCACAGCATCATTGTCTGGATTGCACATTGATGGCTCTGGCGTTGCCGGTTGCTGACCCACGGCCAGTGATATTGGACCTGGCCTATTTCAGTCTGTCTGTTCCGTCAGAGGCATCTGAAGCCTCTGTTCAAAGGGTTTTGCGCCTGAATGCGCGTGCGCCCCCTGCGTTTATTTGAACACAATCAACACCCTTAAAACATTACGAAAATTCGGAGAAAGCTATGTCTTTCAAATCAATCGCCATGGCCGCTGTGGCCACAATTGCATTCACAACACCTGTCTTGGCGGAAAGCCAAATCATGATCAAAGATGCCTATGCTCGGGTGGCATCTAAGGCGGCGAAGACCGGTGCAGCCTTTCTAGAAATTCACAATATGGGTGATACAGACGATCGCCTGATCTCTGTCAGTACTGACATCGCAGTCAAAAATGAGCTGCACACCCATAAAGACATGGGTGATGGCGTTATGAAGATGATGCATGTCGAAGAGGGTTTTGTGATCCCAGCAGGCGGTTCGCACGTTCTTGCGCGCGGGGGTGATCACCTGATGTTTATGGGGTTGAACAAACGGCTGGAACACGGTGACGAAGTAAACGCCATTCTGGTGTTTGAACAAGCCGGTGAAGTCGCTTTGACCTTTCCTGTCGACCTAGAGCGCAAGGCGATGCACGGCGGTCATGGCGATCACAAAATGGATCACGATAAACATGACGACAAGGCGGATGACGATCACGATCATCATTAATTGACAAGGCCGGGGAAACCCGGCCTTTTTCTTTAGAGATCTAAATATTGCAAACCCGAGAGGCCTTATGAAAGTTCTGTTTGTCTGTCTTGGAAACATCTGTCGCAGCCCGTCCGCAGAGGGTGTCTTTCGTCAAATGACAGCTGCCGAAACGGACAGTGCAGGCACTGCAGGCTGGCATGTGGGCAAGCCCCCTTATGGGCCAATGCAAGAGGCTGCAGCGCGTCGTGGATATGATTTCAGTGATCTGCGTGCACGGCAATTTACACAAAGTGATTTCGAACGGTTCGATCTGATTATCGGTATGGATGTCTCAAATCTGAACGACATCGAAGCGCTGCGCCCTAGCGGTAACGCGACCCGTGTGAAATGCTTCACTGATTATGCACCACACACTGGGATGAGTGAGGTTCCAGACCCTTATTACACACGTGATTTTGATGGGGCGCTTGATTTGATCGAAAGCTGCGCGGCTGGGTTGAAGGCTGAAATCGGCTAGGCCAATTTCATTTTTTCAAATATAGGCGTTTTTGATTTAGAATAGGGTCACCCCATGCTTGCCTGAAGGTGATGGTTTTGCCCCAATGGGCAAATCAACGGAGCGCGCGCATGCAGACCTGCAGAATTCTGAAAGCTTTAGCTTGGCAACAGCTTGAACTCGCCATTCAAGAACGGTTGGCTTCGCACGGCAGGTTTGATGATTTTATCCTGCAGCATCGTTCTGAAAGATTGTGCCAAATCGCTTGGGACGGAATCTGCAAAATCCGGGCTGGCCAACAAAGAAATGCGACGGGAAAATTGAGCAAAGGGCAGGGGATGTGCGGTGATCTGGTCATGGAACCGCACAGCGCGCATGTATCCAAGCGGTGTTGTGATCGCCCATCCAATGCCTCGCGACACGCAGGCCATCAGCGCCAAGTTGCTGCCAATTTCGAACCGTTCCGGAAACTCGAGTTTCAGTCGCGCCAAATGGGCGTCGATCTGACGCGAAATCAGTTGTTCGCGCTCGTAGCGCACAAATGGCAGATCACTCATCACTTTGATCACATCGGCCCCTTTGGGCGCAATGGCCGTGGGCGTAACCAAGATAAATGGGTCGCGGATAAGAGGGTATTCCATCGCGTAATCAATGACTTCACCAGATGTCGCGGTGATGCCCATATGCAATCGTCGATCCCGCATCAAATCAGCAATATCGTTGCTGCTTGCGGTGATCATTTTGAACCGGCACTTGGACAGGCTTTCAGCCAAAGTGGTCACCAATCGCGGGGTCATATCGTTGTCAAAGTCATCGATAATGCCCATCGACATTTTACTGATGTGAGACAAGTCCATCACGGTCAGCTCGGATTGCGCCAGGCGCAGTTCAGACAGCATCGATTGGGTACGGCCCAGAAACGATCGGCCCGCCGTTGTCAGCTGCATAGGGCGTTTCCCATGATCCACCAGAGGGGTGCCAAGTGCCGTTTCAAGGTTGCGGATTTGCTGGCTGACAGCCGGCTGGCTCAGCCCGGTTGTATCAGCCGCCTGTGCGACAGATCCACTCGCTGCCAAGGCCTCAAACACCTCAAGACCACGCAGAGTTACGCCTTTGGTCAGCATTTCCGATCTCCCGCTAGATTTACCTTTTGTGAAACTAGATCGGCGTTCGGTCAAACAAAATATTCAATTCAATCTCGACAGGAGGCCGCGTGATGGCACGTCAGTATCTGAAAAAAGCAAAGGGTCTTCCGCCACAGGATAAAGCCCAAACCGGTGAGATTGTCAGCGAAATGCTGCGCGAAATCCAATCTGGAGGTGAAGATCGCGTGGCACAATATGCGCGGGATCTAGATGGTTGGGCTGATGACATTGTAGTGTCCAAAGACGCCTTGCAGGCTGCAGGATATCGTCTTTCTGAGCAGATGAAGGATGATATTCGATATGCACATGACAATATCCGTAACTTTGCAGAAGCCCAGCGAGATTCTATTTCCAACTTTGAAACAGAGCTGCGTCCCGGACTGCTAACAGGTCAACGTGTGATCCCGATGCAAGCCGCGGGGTGCTATGTTCCCGGAGGGCGCTATTCACACGTGGCCAGCGCGTTGATGTCAATAACAACTGCGAAGGTCGCAGGCGTGACTGATATCACGGCGTGTTCACCTCCTAAACCGGGGGAAGGGGTGCCCGATTCCATTCTGTTTGCCATGGATCTGGCGGGTGCAGATCGCGTATTGGCCTTGGGCGGTGTTCAGGGCGTCGCTGCAATGGCGCAAGGTTTATTTGGTGCGTTGCCTGCAGATATTTTGGTGGGGCCTGGCAACCACTTTGTCGCCGAAGCCAAACGCCAGTTGTTTGGGCCTGTTGGCATCGACATGTTTGCTGGCCCGACGGATAGTTTGATTTTAGCGGATGAAACCGCAGATGCCGAAATGGTGGCTTGGGATTTAATTGGTCAGGCAGAGCACGGGTTTAATTCGCCGGTTTGGTTGGCGACAACACATGCGCCCTTGGCCGAGGCCGTATTGGAACGTATTCCCCGCTTAATCGAAGAGCTACCAGAACCCAACAAAAGCAGCGCAAAAGAAGCCTGGTCCGCTCTCGGAGAAGTAATGCTGTGCGACACTCGTGAAGAGGTCGCTCAGGTGGCTGATGACTATGCGCCAGAGCATCTGCATGTACAGGCGGCGGATTTGGATTGGTGGCTTGGTCGGTTGAAGGCCTATGGCTCATTGTTTTTGGGGCAAGAAACCACCGTTCCATTTGGCGATAAAGCCAGTGGGCCAAACCATGTTTTACCGACTAGCCGCGCAGCACGGTATACGGGGGGGCTATCGGTGCATAAGTTCCTAAAAACAGTGACATGGCAGCGAGTTAGCACGGAAGCTCTGCCAGACCTCGCACGTGTTTCAGCCTCAATTTCGCGCCTTGAGGGCATGGAAGGCCATGCCCGCAGCGCCGAAATCCGTCTGGAAAAGCTGTTTTAGCTTCTTTGGCTGCACACAGATGCTGCCGTTTGTCCGTAGTCCTTATAGCGCAGCCAGAATTTTTCATGGCTGCGTCGATCTGACTGGCGCATGACTTGTGCTTTATGTGGGTCTTTGAAAAAGCTGGCTGCCAGTTTTTGATCTGTCCGCGACAATTCTGAATTTGCCACACTCTGCAGGCATCTGCACATGCTCCGGGTGGCTGCTTTGCGATCAGATTTGTTGCAAGCAGAAGAAATCGGGCCGGCGTCTACGCTGATTGCACTGACAGATAGACATGTCATCGCAAGGATGGCGGCGCTGAATAAAAGTTTCACGTCTTGCCTCTTTGGTTTGCCTCAGGGGGTCGCCCGAACTTTGCGATCGCGGCTTTTCTTTTTGGTATTATGCCTAATTTTTCTGAAAATACAAAGTAGGGTTCAAGCGATTGTGACGGGCTTGGCAATTCTGAGCCGGTGGTGAGGGGGGCGATAGAATGTGCGGATATGGTTCGCACGGCCTGATTGCATCCTAGGCGCAAATAGTATCCACAACACATGCGCCCAAGTAGGATGCAACCAGAACCGGCTTTGACTGACGAAATTCAATTTGGGCGCGGACCCAAAGTATCGCATCAGCTCCCCTCACATCCGCAGAATGAGAGATATTGGTAAAGAAAGCCTTAAGATTTCCCAACTTGATGGTTTCATAAATTTCTTGGCGTTCAGGCCAGCGTGGCGCTAGGCTGGTGAAAAACAAGGAGGATTGCCCATATGCCAACGATCAGAAAAGGTGAAGCCCGTCAAACCGTGATCACAACCTTCGAGGTCACGCCGGGCACCTGTCAGGATCTGGTGGATGAGCTTACGGCGGCATATCGGGATTTTATCTCGAACCAATCGGGGTTTGTGGCTGCTGGCCTGCACGTGAATGACGCGCAAACACGAATCGCTAATTATTCCCAATGGGAAAACCGAGATCATTTTCTTGCGATGTTGCGCTCTAAGGAAATGCGCGATCGGAACCGAAAAATCAGTGCACTTTGCAAGACTTTTGAGCCTGTGATGTACGACGTGCAAGAAACCTTTTAGCGATTTAGGTGACGGGCAGCAGAGGGGGCTGGCCATGTATAAGAACATTTTGGTGCCGTTGTCTTTTAACGAAAAGCAGCGGGTGGAATGCGTGATGCAGGCCGCGTCAACCTTGGCCTGCGAAGATGCTGTTGTCACTTTGCTGCATGTCATGAGCCCAGTGCCTGGCTATGCAAGTTCTTACTTTCCGGATGGTTACAAAGACGAAGCGCGCGCTGCCATTGAAGCGTTATTGGAAGAATTGGCGCATGATCTTCCCTCTGCAAAGGGCGTTGTTGCGGAGGGAAAACCTGGCAATGCAATTGTCACATGGATCCGAGAGCATGATATTGATTGTGTTGTGATGTCTTCGCATCGTCCTGGTCCGCATGAGTTTAACCTTGGCAGCACAGCGGCACAGGTTGTGCGCCATGTGCGGTGCGCGGTTCACGTTGCGCGATAACGCTACTCTAATTCAGTTGAATGATGACAACCGTTGCAACAGCAATGATGGGCAAGGCCGCGATGCCTATGGCGAAGGGTTGCATGTTAAAGTTGCGGGCCAAACGTAGGGCTGGCACGAAGCATAAAATGATTGCGGTGACACAAAGGAACAGGAAGCTTTCCATAGATTGAGATGGCAGCTTGTCGTCGGGTCCAAGATAAGCAACCCCCATATAAGTCACCCAAGCAATTAGCTGAGCTGCGATCATCAGATGAACTGCAAGACGCATCACAAGCCTTTCCTTATGAGCTTTGGACTTACCCGCGTTAGCGTGAGGCCCTGAACCATTGAATCAAAGTTAACATATAATACCCAGAGAGCATGATGTGTAGAAATGCTGTCGATTGCCAACGTAAATTGAGATAAAGCCGATCAGTGGATGAATTCTTTTATTTATTCACATAATGTTTGAATTTTGCAGTTGAAATTAGATGTTCTGTGGATAAATCGAAATAATTGCTGTCTATGTGACAGATCTCGCTTGTGGATAACTTCAATAGACGACGGCATCGCGCGGTAGGGAGACTGCGCAGAGCATCGTTGATGCTCGCACTCAACCCGGTACTTTAGAATTCAGATTGCCGTTGTAATTGAGGTGGTTGCGGTACGGGCCTAACGTCCTTTGCGGCGCTGAACATTGCCTCCACGTTGGCCTGGCCGTCCTGCGGTCGAACGCCCTCTAGATTTCACGGCTTGATCAGCTGCGGCATCAATTGCGGACTGCCGCGCTAGCGGATCGTCCGCGATGGCAAGATCAACGGCCTCTAGTCGTTTCACCTCGTCCCGCAGTCGTGCGGCTTCTTCGAATTCAAGGTTTTCTGCAGCCTTACGCATCTCTTCTTTGAGACCTGCAAGATGGGCTTCCAAGTTGGCACCATGCATCGGCTTGTCGATGGTTGCGGTGACGCGCGACATATCGGTGTCGCCTTTGTAGAGGCCTGCCAGAACATCCTCGACATTCTTTTTCACTGTTGATGGAGTGATGCCGTGTTCAATGTTGTAGGCCATTTGCTTTTCACGACGGCGGCCTGTTTCTCTCAATGCACGTTCCATGCTGCCGGTCATTTTGTCGGCATACATGATCACGCGGCCCTCGGCGTTTCGCGCTGCGCGACCAATGGTCTGAACCAGCGACGTTTCAGATCTGAGGAAGCCTTCTTTATCTGCATCCAAAATTGCGACGAGGCCACATTCTGGGATATCCAAGCCTTCGCGCAAAAGGTTGATCCCTATCAAAACGTCAAATGCCCCAAGCCGAAGATCGCGTAGAATTTCAATCCGCTCCAGCGTATCGATGTCGCTGTGCATATAGCGCACTTTGATACCCTGTTCGTGTAGGTATTCCGTCAGGTCCTCGGCCATGCGCTTGGTCAAAGTGGTGACCAAAGTCCTAAATCCATCAGCTGAAACCTTGCGGATTTCATCTAGTAGATCATCAACCTGCATCTCCACAGGGCGGATTTCCACCTCTGGGTCCAAAAGGCCGGTTGGACGGATCACTTGTTCCGTAAAGACACCACCGGATTGCTCCATTTCCCAAGATGCCGGGGTGGCTGATACAAAAATCGACTGCGGGCGCATTGCGTCCCATTCTTCGAATTTCAGCGGACGGTTGTCCATGCAAGACGGCAGACGGAACCCGTGTTCCGCCAGCGTGAACTTACGTCGATGGTCACCTTTATACATCCCGCCGATTTGCGGCACGGATACGTGGCTCTCATCTGCAAAGACGATCGCATTATCGGGGATGAACTCAAATAGGGTGGGGGGCGGTTCACCCGGCGCGCGACCAGTCAAGTAGCGCGAGTAGTTCTCGATCCCGTTGCAGAACCCCTGCGCTTCGATCATTTCAATGTCAAAATTGGTCCTTTGCTCAAGCCGTTGGGCTTCCAATAGTTTGCCTTCAGATACCAACTGGTCCAAACGAAGCTTCAGCTCGTTTTTTATATTGATGACGGCTTGGTTCAGCGTTGGTTTGGGTGTCACATAGTGCGAGTTCGCATAGACACGGATTTTTTCAAAATCATCGGTTTTCTCACCTGTTAATGGGTCAAATTCGGTAATACTTTCAAGCTCTTCCCCAAAAAAAGAAAGCCGCCAAGCGCGGTCTTCTAAGTGGGCTGGGAAAATCTCAAGGCTGTCGCCACGCACTCGGAAAGAACCGCGCTGAAACGCCTGATCGTTGCGCCGATATTGTTGCGCAACGAGATCGGCCATTACCTGACGCTGATCATAGTCTTTGCCTACATGCAGGTCCTGCGTCATCGCTGAATAAGTCTCGACAGAACCAATACCGTAGATGCAACTGACCGAAGCCACGATGATCACGTCATCGCGTTCCAGCAATGACCGCGTCGCAGAGTGGCGCATACGGTCGATCTGTTCGTTAATTTGGCTTTCTTTTTCAATATAAGTATCAGACCGCGCGACATAGGCTTCTGGCTGGTAATAATCATAGAAAGATACAAAGTACTCGACGGAGTTTTCCGGAAAGAAACCTTTGAATTCGCCGTACAACTGCGCTGCTAAGGTCTTGTTCGGGGCCAGAATAATCGCCGGGCGCTGTGTCTCTTCGATGACCTTCGCCATTGTGAAGGTTTTACCAGTCCCGGTCGCTCCCAGCAGTACCTGGTCTCTCTCGCCGTCTGAAATCCCCCCGCTGAGTTCTTTGATCGCGGTCGGCTGGTCACCGGCAGGATCAAAGTCGGTATGCATAATAAACCGCTTACCACCTTCTAGCTTTTCGCGTCGGTGGGGCACGGTTTGCATCATCGGCATCGATTGATTGGGTTCAGCGCTGCTCATTGAGATTCCTTTGCTGCCCTAAATTTGTACCGAAATCCTGGGAGTGCAAGGCCCTCGATTAAGACGGAGGGGAATTCAAAGGGATTACTGCCAGTTTTTGTCATTGCGGGATCAGAAATCACTCTGAGACGGAATGTCGCAGACTGCATCAATTTAAAGCAATTCAAGAGGGTATAGGCTTACCTTAGGTAAGGCTTTGAAATTATGGTTATTATTATGTTTTGAGTTTTCGCTGCGATTTATATCTGAGAACGCATTGATGTTGTAATAAATGCAAATATTTAACCCGTTTCGCGCACAATTCTTGCAAAGGACGGTTGCCAATCTTTCCTGACCGTTAGTATAGTTTTTTGGCAAGCAGCGCTTGGTTGCTGGGTGGGCCACACATACCCCTCGCTCCCCGTGGACCGTTTGGCAACCAAGGCGTTTGTTTGAGACAAATGAAAAACCCCCGCGAAAGTCGCGGGGGTTTTCATTTAATCGCCTTCTTTTAGCGGCACATAAAGCTCGCCGCCTTCGCGGAATTTGGCAGCCATGGCCTCCATGCCTTCTTTCTGAGCTTCTGCACGGATGTCATGCGAAATCCGCATCGAGCAGAATTTCGGGCCACACATTGAACAGAAGTGCGCGACCTTATGGGCCTCTTTTGGCAGGGTCTGATCGTGGTATTCACGCGCTGTATCCGGGTCGAGCGACAGATTGAACTGATCTTCCCAACGGAATTCAAACCTCGCACGAGACAGTGCGTCATCCCGACGTTGTGCACCTGGCAATCCTTTGGCCAAGTCGGCTGCGTGGGCTGCGATTTTGTAGGTGATCACACCGACCTTAACGTCGTCCCGATCTGGCAGCCCTAGGTGTTCTTTAGGCGTCACATAGCAAAGCATCGCACAGCCGAACCAACCGATCATGGCAGCACCGATACCGGAGGTGATGTGATCATACCCCGGAGCGATATCCGTCGTCAGCGGCCCAAGCGTATAGAAAGGCGCTTCGTGGCAGCATTCAAGCTGCTTATCCATGTTCTCTTTGATTTTATGCATGGCCACGTGACCCGGGCCTTCGATCATTACCTGACAGCCTTTGTCCCAAGCGATTTTCGTCAATTCACCCAACGTTTCCAATTCAGCAAATTGCGCTTCGTCATTGGCATCGGCAATCGACCCCGGACGCAGACCATCCCCTAGTGAAAACGACACATCATATTGGCGGCAGATGTCGGCGATTTCGTCGAAATGCTCATAAAGGAAGCTTTCCTTGTGATGATGCAGGCACCACTTAGCCATGATCGAGCCACCACGAGACACGATGCCAGTCACGCGCGTTGCGGTCATAGGCACCATATGCAGGCGCACACCGGCGTGGATGGTGAAGTAATCGACACCTTGTTCAGCCTGCTCGATCAGCGTATCGCGGAACACTTCCCAAGTCAGGTCTTCGGCAATACCATTCACCTTTTCCAAGGCTTGGTAGATCGGCACAGTCCCAATTGGCACCGGGGAGTTGCGGATGATCCATTCGCGGGTGTTGTGAATATTACGCCCGGTGGACAGGTCCATCACGGTGTCTGCGCCCCAACGGATGGACCAAACCAGCTTGTCGACTTCTTCTTCCATGGAAGAGGTCACCGCAGAGGTCCCCATATTGGCATTGATTTTCACAAGGAAATTTCGACCGATGATCATCGGTTCAATTTCAGGGTGGTTGATATTAGCGGGGATGATCGCGCGACCTGCTGCGATTTCATCGCGTACAAATTCAGGTGTTACGTAGTCAGGGATATTGGCGCCAAAATCATTGCCGTCGCGGTGACACGGAGACAGCTCGCGCAGCTGGTTTTCGCGGATCGCGACGAATTCCATCTCGGGTGTAACGATGCCACGCCGCGCGTATTCATATTGCGTGACAGCTTTGCCGTCCTTGGCGCGCAAGGGGTTACGAATATTCGGAAATTCTGCGACCAAACGTTCACCTTCGACAAAGCCATTGTCCTCTGGTTTCACATCGCGGCCGGTGTATTCTTCGACGTCACCGCGCGCTTTGATCCAGTCTTCGCGCAGGGCTGGCAGACCTTGGCGGATATCAGTCAGCACGTCAGGATCTGTATAGGGACCAGAGCTGTCATAGACCGGCAGCGGCGCCTCGCCTGCCGTTGGATGTGTTGAAATCTCACGCATGGGCACGCGGATGTCTGGGAATTGCTCTCCGCTAACATAGATTTTCCGGGAAGCGGGTAGGGCGCCCGTGGTGATCTTTGGATTTGGGACGTTCATTGCTGTCTCCTCCTATTCATCAATGGCGACCAGATGAGAATTGGGTGGGAGGCAAAGGGGCGAACCCCTTGATCGGTTTACACAAGCCGGATTGATCCACGGATCAAAGGCGATGCGGTCCTAGCTTCCTACGCCAGTATCAACTGGGTCAGGTTCAAAGGGTCGCGTCGCTGGGCATCAGCCCATATCCGCCTCTCAGTTCCTTGCTGGAACTCCCCTGCGTGCAGGAAGATTACGCTCGGAAAAGTTGTATGGTCAATGCGACATTTCTACTGGACCGATGGTCATGTGAAAACTGGAAATTATCACCCCTACTTAGGTCTCAAGGCTTGCTCGTTGCGCGTAAATTTCCGATAAAGCAGGCAGCCCAAGGAGATTGCACATGATTGCGCGCATCTATCAGCCAGCCCGGAACGCCATGACATCAGGTCAGGCCAAGACCAAGGTTTGGATTTTGGAGTTTGCTCAGGCCTCTGCCAGAGACATCGACCCGCTGATGGGATGGACCGGCTCGGATGACACGCAGTCTCAGGTGAAACTGAAATTCCCGTCCAAAGAAGCTGCTGTTGATTACGCAAAAGAACACGGAATCGAGGCAACGGTGACGGACCCTCAGAAGCGTAAAGCGAATATTCGCGCCGGTGGCTATGGGGAAAACTTCGCGACCAATCGCAAGGGGCCTTGGACGCATTAACTTTTTGTAAATCGGGATAAAGTTGTCTCGAAATCGGGACAAAGATGTCGCGAAGTTCAAGGAAATCGAGAAATAATGCCGCTGCGTTCTAATGGGCGGCGAGTAGTTAATTCGCATTTTAAAAACTTTGATCAAATTTTATAGAAAGTTTGCGATAGTTGTCGCTTCAAATTCGTTCGAATACCGATCGCTCGAATTTGGTTCCTCAAGTATATAACACAACTGAGAAACGCTGCGATCGAAAGCGCATTCGGTTCGAAACTTCTCCAGGCAATATGGCTTTAGTGTCTGCCGTCAGTGCCTACTGGACCAAATCGGGTGATTTGAAAAGGAAGGTTTCTGGCTCATCGCCCTCATCGGGGAGTAGGCTGTGAGAAAGATTTGGCGTTTTGCCATTCTCGTGTTGTAAGGGCGGCCCAGTTCTTGTGTAACTTCGAAGTTACTGCGCTCCTCTGTTATCGAGGATTTTAAGAAGACCTAGGCGCGCCCGTCTTTCTAAATGCAAAATGCGTCTATATTTGCAGCGTTACCTACCAAACCCGAAAAGAGAACTCCCTTCGCTTCAAACAGCATGAGAAGGTTTGGAATAGGCGCTGATGACGGACTCGCAGCCACCAAATTCATCGATATTATTTGGTGGTCTGTCCATCGCTGATACTAGGGTTTTACTGTTATTTTCCGAGCGCTTCCGCATTCAATTGTTCGATAGCGTGCGCCGTTGTTCATGTTGCCGTATTGGCCCGAAAATTGGGATTATAAGTTCCATTTAATGTGGCTACTGAGCGTGGGTAGGGCAAGCTATTTCATCTGGATAAGGATCATGTTGGCACCGGTACGGAAAAGGACGATGCGCATGGTAGTTCGTGAGTTTGGCTTAGCCAATCGCATTTGGCGTGGCCTCGATTGGAGGTGCCGATGGGAAAGGATTTAGCCTGGACTACCCACTCTGCGAATTGAAAATATCCAATGGCCTCTCGGAAGTACGGTTTTGAGCCACGGCAAATCCTCATCAAATGGAAGAAGCTAAATGACATTAAAAATAAAGATAAACGGGCAAGAACGCACAGTTAATGCCCCCGAGGGAACACCGCTTTTGTGGGTTATTCGTGATGAATTGAAAATGACGGGCACGAAATTTGGCTGCGGCGTTGCTGCATGTGGTGCTTGTACAGTCCACGTTGACGGTGAACCTACCCGTTCTTGCCAGACTTACGTAGAGGATCTTGAAGGCGCAGAAGTTACAACCATCGAAGCGATGGCTGACACAACTATCGGCGCTGCAGTTCAGCAAGCTTGGAAAGAACTTGATGTTGTTCAGTGTGGTTACTGCCAGTCCGGTCAGATCATGTCTGCCGTTGGTTTGCTAAAAGAAAATGCGAACCCGACCGCGGAAGAAATCGATGAGTACATGGATGGCAACGCCTGCCGTTGCGCCACTTACCAGCGTATCCGTACTGGCGTCCAACGCGCCTCTGAAATTCTGGGAGCCTAAGAAATGACGATTGATACTTCTCGCCGTGGGTTCTTGAAAGGCGCGAGCGCAGCTGTGGCTGTTCTTGCTTTTGGTGCGACATCTAAAGGTGCTTTGGCTTCATCGGCAACATCGACAAGCAGCATCACACCTTTCGTAAAAATTGGCGCTGATGGCACTGTGACGGCGATCGTGAAACACTTCGAAGGTGGGCAAGGCGCAGCGACAGGCCTGTCAACATTGATTGCCGAAGAAATGAACATGGAGCTGGCAGACATCAAGTTTGAAACAGCACCGTCTAATGTCGAAGTTTACAGCAACCTGTTTTTCCCTTTGCAGGCGAGTGGCGGCTCAACGTCAATGGCGAACTCGTTCATGCAGTACCGGACTGCAGGAGCAGCAGCGCGTGAGGTCCTATTGCAAGCGGCTGCCAAAGACTGGGCTGTCGACGCGGGTGAACTGGTTCTAAAAGATGGCGTTATTTCCGGCGCAGGCAAGACAGGTTCTATCGGCGATTTTTTGTCGACTGCGGCGGGAATTGATGTTCCTGCTTCGCCTACTCTGAAAGCACCTGCAGAGTGGACCCAGATCGGGAACCCTCAAAAAGAGCGCGTTGATAGCAGCGCTAAGGTAAACGGCGAAGCCGTTTTTGGCATGGACATCCAGCTGGACAACCAAATGGTTGTTGCGATTAAACGCACACCGAAGTTTGGTGGCGTCGTGAGCTCATTCGACGACTCGGCGGCGAAAGAGGTCCCTGGCTTTATCATGGCCAAAGCGCTGCCGAATGGTAAAGGCGTTGTGGCTTATGCAGATAACACTTGGGCCGCGTTTCAAGCACGCGATGCGCTAGACGTTGTCTGGGATGATACAAATGCGGAAGGCCGCAGCAGTTCTGAAATCAAAGAAGAACTTTTGGCAGCTGTTAATACAGCGCCTGTACATCAGGGTACTGCGGTCACTTTGGACGCGGCGAATGCGGCCATCGAAGGTGCCAAAACAGTTGTCGAACGCGAGTTCTATTTCCCGCTGTTAGCGCAGGCTCCTATGGAGCCATTGTCTGCAACGATCGCCCCAACGGACGACGGTGGCGTAATTATGTATGATGGCGCGCAGAGCCAGACAGGTGATCACCAAGTGATGCATCAGATCCTCGGCCTTTCAATGGACAAGATCCAGGTAAAAGCGATCTACGCCGGAGGCTTCTTCGGTCGCCGATTTACCATTGATATGGATTACGCAACCGAAGTCACACTTGCCTATTCCATGACAGATGGTAAGCGCCCTGTGAAGTTGGCTTGGTCACGTGAAGATGACATCACCGGCGGCTGGTATCGCCCGTCATACGCACACAAAGCGCGTATTGGTTTGGACGAAGAAGGCAAAATCGTTGGCTGGGATCATCGTGTTGCGGGACACGCGATTGCAAAAGATGGTCTGTTCAAAGCTTTCTTTGTACATAATGACGTTGACCACTCCTCCATCGAAGGGACTGCAAACTCTGTTTATGCAATTCCTGAAATGCACGTTGGTTTGACTGACGCTGGTAAATCAACAAGTGCCACATACTGGCGTTCTGTGGGTCACAACCACAATGCTTACGTGATGGAAACTATGATGGATGTGGCGGCCGCAGCTGCGGGCCAAGATCCTGTTAGCTTCCGTTTGGCGCATTTGGCATCCGACTCTGCCGATCACATTCGTAAGTCGAACGTGCTTAAAATTGTCGCTGAAAAAGCGGGTGTTGGTAAGGCTTTGCCTGAGGGTCACTTCCATGGTGTCGCCGTTCACAAATCGTTTGGCACATATGTTGCTGAGGTTTGCGAAATCTCGATCGATAGCGATGACTACGTTCAGATCGAGAAGTTTACCGCTGTTGTAGATTGCGGCATTGCGGTGAACCCTGACGTTGTGAAGGCACAGGTCGAAGGTGGTATCGGCTATGGTGTTGGACACATCATGCGCGATGAGATCACTCTGGATGGCGGTGTTGTTGAACAGCAGAACTTCCCAGATTACGAGCCGCTGCGAATTCACGACATCAAGGCGATTGATGTTCACATAGTGAAGTCCAACGAAGCGCCAAGCGGTATCGGTGAGCCTGGCTTGCCACCTGCGGGCCCTGCATTGGGTAACGCAATCGCGGCATCAGGTCGTCCGGCTGTTACTCATCTGCCGATGATCAACAACGGTGTTGATTTCGTTTAACCAAGCTCAGCGTTGCCTGCAAAATAGCGGGCAACGCCCTACCTACATGTCATGCGAGTATTGACCTCCCGTTTCGCGGATCAGGTACTCAGCAGAGGTGATTTCCCAATGTTGATGACATCCTCTTTCGATTTGGTCTCAAGCCGAGATACAATTACTGAGATCCTTCACTACGATGGCGCAGCAGCGCTTGCGATCATTATTGCGATCGAGGGTCCGTCTTATCGTCCATTGGGCGCCACTATGGCCATTTTGGATGACGGTACACGTGTTGGAACCCTGTCTTCTGGCTGCATTGAAGCCGATATTGCCCAGCATGCGCTGGACACGCTTGAAACCGGCGATCCGGTCACCATTCGCTACGGGCAAGGCTCGCCTTTTTTTGACATCCAGCTGCCCTGCGGTGGGGGGCTTGATATTTTGATTTTGCCGCGCCCCGATAAAACCGTTTTGGCGCAGTTGGATCAGCAGCGCAATGCACGCGTACCCTACACTTTGGAGATTGATGTTGCGACGGCGGCGATGACCCTGTCTGAAATCCCCGTCACCGCGTTGTCCAATGGGGTGTTTCAAGCGCATTTCCAGCCTGATGTGCGGTTTTTGGTGTTTGGAAAAGGTCCAGAAGCCAGCACTTTCTCGGCGTTGGTAACCTCGAGCGGCTATCCAAACCTGCTGTTGTCGCCAGATGCTGAAACCTTAGAAGAAGCTGAGCGCTTTGGCGGAAAAACTGTACAACTGACGTCCAAATCCATCCCTGATAACGTGAAAATAGACCCAAGAACCGCAGTCATTTTATTTTTCCACGACCACGACTGGGAGCCAGGTATTTTGGCTGATGCCTTAGCGACCGAAGCCTTCTATATCGGAGCGCAGGGAAGTAGACGCGCCCGAGATGCGCGACTGTTGGAATTGGAAGCAATGGGTGTATCTGAAACAGATCGGTCTCGTTTATTTGGGCCAGTCGGTCTGATCCCATCGGTGAGGGATGCGAAAACTCTTGCGGTTTCAACACTTGCCGAAATTCTGGCAGAAGCCGCCTAGGCTCTAAAACATTTGCCGCCGGCTGGTGTAGTGTCGCCAATAATCAGGTCTTTACGGGCCAATTTGTCATTCGCAACGACACGCAAGCAAAGGAATGGTTCTAGATAAGGGCCAACGTCAATCCTGCAGCTGGTGATTTTTGATGTATAGATTTCGTGCGATCTGAGTTTGTAGCTCTTCAATTCTTGTAGAAGTAAGCGAAATTTTGAGTGGATTAAAACAATGAAAACGATTGGAATTGTGTTGGCCGCCGGGAAATCGCAGCGCTTTGGCAGCGATGACAAGTTGCTAGCAAACTATAAGGGACGCACGCTTTGTAGCTTTGCGGCCGACGCGATGCGTAGCGCTGGTTTGGACGCCCAAATTGCCTGCGTATCAACCCCATGTGTTGAACAAGAGTTCCAGGGCTTTGACATTGTGACTTGTACTGGCGTTCAATCAGATAGTCTTAGATTTGGTTTGAAACGGGCAATGCAATTGAACGCTGATAGGGTAATCATTGCTCTCGCTGATATGCCCAACATAACGTCCAGCGTTTTGCGAAAACTAAAAGAAAGTGACCAGCCGATCGCAGCCTGTATAGATGAAAGTGGACTGATATCTGTTCCAGCACTTTTTGAGAGTGCTCTATTTCCTGAGCTGATGAAATTGGAGGGGGACAAAGGCGCCAAAGCACTGCTTCGAGCCAATGCTGCTTTGAGCACCGTGGAAATTTCAAGACTGGAGTCGATAGATATAGACACTCCAGACCAGCTTTGAATGTCGCTGGTTTTGCAACCGAATTTGGCAGTTCAATGATTGCGCTGCGAGAACTCGTCTCCCGGTTACCTCGCTTAATTGCTTAGCACGAACAGCTTATTTGTAAGTCACCAAATAGGCTCCAAAGATCACAAATGCTGAGCCTGCAATTTTGCTAACTGATAAATGTGAAATCGGGGCGCCAAACAATCCATATTGACTGAAGACAATGCCAGTTAAGATTTGCCCTGAAACGATCAAGATAAAAAATGCGCTGATACCAATTCGAGGCACCAGATAAGATGAGCCCAATACCATCGCCGCACTCATGACACCAGCACTCAGCAACCAGATGGGCAGGGCGGGGATTTTTGCAAAATCCGTCAGCTTGCTGCCGGTAAAAGCTGCGATGAACAGGGACGAAACAAATGCGACACCAAAAAAAGGAACATTCGCGAGCGCCACTGAGTTCAGGAGGTTCGCGGTTTGCGAAATCATCGGTAGGTAAACCGATATAAGGGCGCCCATCAAAAGAGCGAACAAGATCAGAGAAAGGGTCATGTTATGTGCCTTCCACGGGGTATTGCTGGATAGCTGCCGGGGGCACAGCGCACCCCCGGAGATTGGTCATAAATTAGCCGTTGATCGCGTGCGCAAACTCTTGAGCGAAGTCTTCGAACGAGCGCACAGGGCGGCCGAGGATTGTTTCAACGTTATTGGTTACCGAAGCGTAGTCAGCGGTCGCGAACCATTCGAAAGCGTCTGCAAGTGTTTTTGATGTCCATGCGTCCAGACCTGCACCGTTCAGAGCGCCTTCAAAGGCGTCTTTCGGAATATCTACAAAGTTTACTTCTTTGCCGGACGCTTCAGAGATCGCTTTCGCCTGCTCAGCTGAGGTCAGCGCAGACGGTCCGGTCAAAGGGTAGATCTTTTGAGCGTGACCTTCTTTTGTAAGGACTTCTGCGGCGACAGCTGCAACGTCATTGATGTCAATGTTGCTGTAAGCCTTGTCACCTAGTGGGCCGTAGAATGCGCCTTCAGCTTGAATGGACGGCAGGTTACCGTAGAAGTTCTGGAAGAAGCTATTTGCACCTAGAATGGTGTAGTCGACACCTGAATTTACGATCATTTTGTCGGTTTCGGCGTGGTCGCGGATCAGGTCGGACGTTGCGTCCAGTTTTGGGTTCAAACCAGATTGTTTTACGATGCGTTTAACACCCGCATCTTTGGCTGCTGCGATAACATTTTCTGTCCAGGACAGCATATTCGGGTTGATTGGCATAACAAAGTATATGGTCTCAACACCGGTCATCGCGGCGATCAAACTGACTTGGTCCTCATAGCTAGCAACGCGGACTTGAGATGCTTCAAGGCCCAAGGTGTCGCCTTTCCCATATGCTGAGACGGCAACGCCAAAGTCAGCTTGTTTTTCTTTTAGTTGATTAACGATCAGCGAACCTGTGTTGCCAGTCGCACCAAAAACGAGAATATCCATTGTGTTATTCCTTCAGTAATGCGGTCTTGCCGCGTTTCGTCTGAGGTGGATATAGCTTGTCCCGAATTTGTTGATTAGGTAGGGGTGATGGAATTGATTGTCCCACTTAACGGTTTAATATGAAACATACCGATGCGTTGAAAGTGTTTGTTGAGGTGGTGAGGCAGGGGAGCTTTGCCGAAGCCTCAAGAACCCTGAACCTGCCCACCACAACGGTGAGCCGAAAGATCAAGTTGCTAGAAGAGGAGTTGGGTTTACTTCTTCTGCACAGAACAACCAGAAGCCAGACTTTAACCGAGGCCGGTGAGGGTTTGTTACCAAAGGCTGAGGCAGTTTTGGCTTCGCTACAAGAGTTGATGGACGACATTTCGGACAATGCACATTCGCCAAAAGGGATGCTGAGCATTTCTGGTCCTGCAACTGTTTTGCGTGAGTATACTCCTGTATTTGCCAGGTTCTTGCGCAAATATCCTGACATCTCGTTGCGATTTGAAGGATCAAGTCGGTATCAAAACCTTATTGATGATCGTCTCGATTTTGCCTTTCGGGTTGGCCCTCTAACGGATTCTTCGATCATCGCTCGTCGGGTTCAAACCATGAGGAATTATCTGGTAGCAAGTCCATCATTTCTCAGTGGAAAAACCCTTCCAAAACACCCTTTAGAACTATCAAACTGGCCGAGTATCCGGTCCCACATTAACGGATATGAAGCGCCTTGGGTTTTTTCGAGCGAAAATGGCGAAAATCTACAAGTACACCCCAACAATTATGTTGTTAGTGACGATCTGTCATTTTGCCTGAATATGGCGATCGAGGGGATGGGCGTCGCCTACCTTTCTGACCACTTGATTGATCGTTATTTGGAGGATCAATCTCTTGTCGCTCTAACATTCGGAGAATGGGAGCCAGTCTCAAGGGATGTATTCCTTGTTTATCAAGAAAAGTCTTACCTGCCACCCAAGTCCCGCGCATTCATCGAGTTCTTTTCCAATAGTAAAAACTACTGAAGCGGCTGATACTATATCAATGGTATATGAGCATGATCGTTCATTGTCCTAAAAGAGTTGAATGACGGCGTTAGTCTGCCGGGATTGCATTCAGAAAACCGAAAATGCGGTTCTTAAAAACGTATCTACGGTATCCGGTGACGCCCGGCGCTTGATAAGCGTCATCGCGCTGCTCAACTGCAAATCTATATAGATCGCGGCATCAGAGTTGGACAGATCTGTCGAAACCTCTCCATGTTCTTTGGCGCGTGCGATCCAACCTTCATAAGTACTTAAAGTCTCTGCCCGAAGCATTCGGATAGTCTCTGCGGTCAAATCGCCCATATGAGGATGCGCTGCAGTCATATCTTGCAACAGGCATCCCTTTGCCGTGTCTAATTCTTTTTGAGACAGACGGAAAAACCCGAACAAGTTTTCCAAGCTTTCCGAAAAAGAATCATCAGACTGCAGAACCGCATAAAGAGGGGCTAAGTTCTCTTCGCGGTAGCTTTTTAAGACTGTCTGTTTAAGGCCGTCTTCGTTGCCAAACTCGCGATATAAACCAGGCTTTGAAACACCTGAGCGTTTGCAAATCTCGTTGATCGAAACATGTGTCGCGCCCTCGGTCCAGTAGCTTTCTTTTGCAATTTCAATCAGATGACGGCGATCAATCGTCTTGGGGCGTCCTCTGGAGGCGGGTTTTTGCTGTGTGTTCATTTTGGTACCGTCTGGTATTTTATGCTTGCGTTTTATTTATGTACCACCTAGTACGAAAAAAATCAACCAAGGATGACATGCCGGTTTGGCAAATATTAGAAAGAGTGAAACATGACTAAAACTGTGCTTTTAACCGGTATTTCCGGGTTCATTGGATTGCATAGCGCAAAAGAACTACTAAGCCAGGGATACGCGGTTCGCGGCTCTGTTCGTAGCAAGCGAAAAGAACAACAGGTGCGCGATACGCTCACTGCAGCATCTGTTGATGTATCAAACCTGACAATCGTCGAACTGGACCTGGGATCCGACAAAGGCTGGGATGAAGCTGCTTCTGGTGCCGACTTTATCATGCACGTCGCCTCGCCATTTTTCACTTCACAGCCGAAGCATGAAGATGAACTTATTGTTCCGGCGGTTCAGGGCACACTACGGGCCATGCGCGCTGCCAAAAATGCGGGTGTGAAACGGGTTGTTTTAACCAGCTCTGCTGGGGCGATGTTCAGTAAGCTATCAGGTGAGATTGGCCCGAAAGATTGGACAAATACCGACGTTCCAAAGATGAGCGCATATCTTAAAAGCAAGACACTCGCTGAACGTGCGGCTTGGGATTTCATGGAGAATGAAGCCGCTGGGACAGGTCTGGAGCTGACCGTTATCGCGCCGGGTGCAACATTTGGCCCACCTGTAGGCGATGACATTTCCGGTGAGGCCCTGACCTCTATCGCCCGCATGCTTGGCGGCGAAATGCCAATGGTTCCAAAAATCGCGATGCCTATGGGAGATGTGCGTGATGTTGCGGCCCTGCATGTCAAAGCCCTAGAAACACCCGAAGCAGCCGGACAAAGGTTCCTTGCCGCCGACGCGCCTGCGAGGGGCTTTCGAGACCTTGCGCAGATGTTGAAGGATGAAGGGCATAGTGGTCCAAGCACCCGCCTTGCTCCCAATTTTCTTATGCGGATCATAGCTCTTTTCGACAAAGAAGCCCGCGGCATGGTGGGATGGCTTGGTCTGAACCTGAGCGGTGATAACTCTGCGACGCGCAAAACGTTTGGCTGGGCACCTATTCCGTTCAAACAGACCGTATCGGAAACGGCAGCTAAGATCTCCGGCCTGCAGTCCTAGTCAGGGCTAGTTACCTGATAGAAAACGAATAATTGGGGGGCGTACCAAATTAGGGCGTCTCTGTTCTGTAGAAGGCGCGTTTGAACGCTCTCCCAATTTTCCAACAATTTCCCCTACAAAAAGAGAAACCACTATGTCTAGTTTTCGTGATCGAAAGAAATTCGCCACAGTCTTTGGTAGCCAGATGGCCTATATCGAAGAGGGTGAAGGGGGCCCAATTGTCTTCCTGCACGGCAATCCTACTTCGTCTTACCTATGGCGCAACATCATGCCCTATCTCGCGGGCAAAGGCCGCCTGATTGCGCCCGACTTGATCGGTATGGGCGATAGCGACAAGCTCCAGAACAGCGGTCCTGACCGCTACACCTATGCAGAACAGAGCAAATACTTGTTTGCATTGCTTGAACAGCTTGGCGTGACTGAAAATGTCACACTCGTGCTGCATGATTGGGGCTCTTCGTTAGGGTTTGAATGGGCCAGCAAAAACGAACACGCCGTGAAAGGCATCGCCTTTATGGAAGCTGCGGTTAAAGCATTGCAAAACTGGGATTCATTTACGGATGAAGGACGTGCGTTGTTTGCGGGCTTCCGTTCGCCGGCTGGTGAAGAAATGGTTCTGGAAAACAATATCTTTGTCGAAGGTTTCATCCCTGCAGCGGTTATGCGCGATCTAAGCGAAGAAGAAATGAACGAGTATCGTCGCCCATATCTAAACGGGGGTGAAGATCGCCGGCCTATGCTAACCTTCCCTCGTCAGATCCCGATTGCAGGCGATCCGCCTGAAGTAGCGGCTGTGGTTGACGCATATTCGGAATGGCTTGGAAAGACTGATCTTCCCAAGCTGTTTGTAAATGCTGAGCCAGGTATCATCCTGACTGGTGAGCTTCGCGATTACGCACGAAGCCTTTCCAATGTCAGTGAAGTCACGGTTCCTGGTCTTCACTACATTCAAGAAGATTCACCCGATGAAATCGGTGCAGCCATTCGGGACTGGTTCGGGACGCTTTAACACAGACCAAGGTGAGCCTTTCAAGGCGGAATGGCGGACAGTTAACCATTCCGCAATCTGGCTGTGGGTTCCGCCGCAGGTCTCCACCTTATGTAACGGGGTTCCCTCGAAGAAACTGGACAAGCTTTGCGTGATTGGAGCTCAACTCACTAATTACAAAATGCACCATCAATATGAGAGTAAAAATGTTTAAAATAATAGTAATGGTTCTTGCCGCGCTGAATATGGTTTTATTTGCGCCGGCAATCATCGCCACAGCGATCAGCAACCCGACACCTGAGAGCTTTTCAATGTCCTTCGCACTGGCGGGGTTCTTGATCATGACGGCGGCCTTACTTGTTTGGGCGACTCATAACTTACCTGAGCGCGCTCCGGTCCTGTTCTGGAACGGTATGGTTCGCATTTTTGCATCTAGTGCGACGGCTTATGCGATCAGCATTAACCTCGAAGATGTCGCTCGCTATGCGTTTGTAGCCTTTGATATGACCGCAGGGATGATTTTGATTATGGGCGCGATCAAAACATCCCAACGCTCGCTGTGGGAACTTCTCCTGTGGCGCGTTCGTTAACCCTAGTAAGCTGAGGATCACAAGTAATGCGAAGGTCGCCTTTCACAAAATTGTTGTGTGATGAACCGATATTGGGAAGGGCTAAGCCAATTTACGTTTTCTAAGAAAACTCACGCCAAATGCGTTTTCTAAGATGCTTCTGGCAACCGTCTGAAAATCGCTGATTTGTATCAAACGAAATTTCGGCTAGCCAAGGTGCGTAAAAAACTTGTCATGCAGCTTGCACCAAAATTCAGCTCCAATACCGAGCATCTCGTCATTGAAATCGAAGTAGGGTGAGTGAAGGCCAGGGGTGTTGTCAGATTGCGCGGTGCCAAGCCAAACATATGCACCTTTGGCCTCCTGCAGCATAAATGAGAAATCTTCAGACGCCATGGATGCAGTTACAGCAGGTTGATCCAGCCCCATCTCAGCCGCAACTGAGCGCGCTATTTCTGCGCAGGCTGGCGTATTCACGGTTGCCGGATAGCGCCGCTGATAGTCGATCTCAACCGTGCATCCATAGGCGGCTACAATATGCTCTGTTGCGCGACGGAACTGTTTTTCAAGCTCGGTATTTGCCGTATCCGAGAACCAGCGGATCGTCCCGCGCAGTTCCGCTGTGTCTGGGCAAACATTCCAAGCCGTTCCCGCATTCACCTGCGTCACAGAGATGACGCCGGGATCTAACGGAGACAGAAAGCGGGCAGGGATGTCCTGCAGCATATTCGTCAACCGCGTCACTGCAGCGATCACCTCATCGCTTTGTTCGGGCATCGCCGCATGGCCGCCACGGCCCGTAAGCTTTACCGAAAAAATCGCAAAGGCCGCCATCATGTCGCGGTCATGCGCAACAAATGTACCTGCAGTTAGGCTAGGCCAGTTGTGTAGGCCGTAGACCTCATCGCAAGGGAAACGGTCAAACAGGCCATCGGCTATCATCTCACGCGCACCCGCATCATTTTCTTCGGCAGGCTGAAAGATCAAGTGAAGCGTTCCACCGGTGCCGGAATTCGCGAGTTCGCGCGCAGCAAGAAGCAAAGTAGCCGTATGTCCATCATGGCCACAGGCATGCATTTTTCCAGGGGTCTGCGACGCCCATTCAGCGCCTGTGAGCTCGTGAATTGGCAGCGCATCAATATCTGCCCGCAGGCCAAGCGCGGGGCCACTTCCATCCCCCAATGTGGCGACAACACCGGTTTTTGCCACGCCGGTTGTGACCTTGAAACCCCAACCATCCAGCAAACGGGCGATCACCTCTGAGGTCCGTGTTTCTTCAAAGCCAAGTTCTGGATGCCGATGAAGGTCGCGCCGCAGCGCAATGGCCTCAGTGATGTGTTCAGGTGCAAACCTAGTGATCATCATTCAGCTCGCTGCTTTGGTCGGGCCACAAAACGCATTGAGATCCCGCCGAGTTTTGACATGTCATTCGCAACCAGCGCATCGCCGATTTGGGTTAAGGGGACCGAGGGCGCAATGGCTGCTAAATTGAAGACCGCAAGATCAGAAACACGTACATCCAGCGCGGCCACACGTGGTCCATCCGCCAGATAATTGGCCGGAAGCTCCGTTCCGTAGAATGTTTGATACCGGTCTGGATTCATCACGCGCCAAAACCCATTTGTGGTTTGCACCATAGTGAATCCATCTGCGTCTTTGGTCACGTCTGATCCATGAAGATTAATAAGCCATTCCAAAACGGATGCGCTGTCGCTGTCTTCTGAAGCAATGGTCGCCGCCTCAAAGCCGTGGCTGCCATTTGGATGCTCCATCCGGTCTGGGAATTCCAATAGGTCCCGTCGATGTTGCTGGCAGGCAAAGACCGAAAGGCGAGGCAGGGTGTCGTTGCGGAAAACCTTCAACGTGGTTTTGGTGCGATCAGGCTGACCATCAGATCGGATAACATCTCGACCAAAATCCACCGTGCCCGTGCAGGTGATACCGCGCGCGCTGAGCGCGGCTACTTCGGCCTCTGCGTCCTCTGTGAACAAGGCAGACAGAGCGACCCCTTCAGAGGTCTCAAGGTATCTCTCAATGTGACGCCCAAAGAGAAAACCATTGGTTTCATACCCATCCAAAAGAGTAGCATCCCCGACGCTCACCAGTTCTAGAAGTTGGTTACGAAACAGCGCCAATGCGGTCGATGTGCCCCACGGGTGCTGACCGGGAGGCGCGATATGGAAACCAAGGCTACGGTAAGTTTCGATGGCGGCGTTAAGATCACGAACCGCGACCAACGGATGGTCGATACCTAGATTGTGAGCCAAGTTTTCATCTCCGAACCAGAGTGTTTCAGTTACATTTGGGATGTCATTTGGCGGCATTAAATCCGCTGAAACTGTTTTGCCCACGTTCGCGCACTGTGGCCTTGGCCCCATAGGCCGTGACGCCTGCGGGGATGTCTCTGGTGACGATGGCGCCAGAGGCAACAATCGCGCCCGCGCCGATCTCGATACCACCCAAGATGGTCGCATAGGCCCCAAGCACCGCACCTTTGCCGATCTTTGGGTGGCGACGCGCACCAGTGTCCACCAAGTTGGAACCCAACGTGACCCCGTGCCAAAGACTGACATCGTCTTCAATGATCGCGGTCCGACCGACAACCACGCCGAGGCCGTGATCAATCCAAACACGACGCCCAATGATGGCTTGCGGTGCAAGATCAATGTTGAGCGTGCGGCCAAGCAATGCCTTTACCGCTGCAGATGCGGTTTCCCGCCCTTGCAGCAAAAGCGCGCGCGACACCCGCTGTGACAACAGCCCCTGCAGGCCAGGCGCAAAAAGCAACACATTTCCAATGCCGCCCACATCAATGTCGCGCTCGGCTGTGGCCATCAGATCTTCGACTGCCAAAGCAACGACGTCTGGATCTTCGGAAAAGGCTTCGTTCGCCAGATCGCGCACCGTGCGGCGCGCGTCCTTGTCTTGTGTCAACCCGGCCAGAACCGCAGCCAGTACCTCTGCAGATGTCGTGATTTCTGACTCTGCGAACCCATATATCGTCCGAAGCGCGGGCTCCGTGGTAAACAAACGTTGGATATCTTTGACAAGATTTTCCTCAGATCCGTTCTGCGGCTTCATAATTGCGGGCCTTTCATTCGCTCGGAGCGTAACCAAAGGCAACCCGAGGAACCTCTGATGTTTCCACCCAAACACTCTTAGGCTCTGTATACTCCATCAGCACATCCATGCCACTGGATCGCCCAAAGCCAGATGAGCGCGAGCCGCCAAATGGGGTTGAAACATGGATCGCTTTATACCCGTTCACCCAGAAGGTCCCAGCGCGCACTTTTGCAGCCATGCGATGAGCCAGGCTGACATTGTTTGTCCAAACTGCGCCAGCAAGACCAAAATCCGTGCTGTTTGCGATCCGCACTGCATCCGCTTCATCTTCGAAAGTAAGCGCTGTTACAACCGGGCCAAAGATTTCATTTTGCGCGGCATCAGAAGAAGGTGGTAGATCAGCAAGGATTGTCGGAGGCACAACCAACGCATCGCCAAAAGCATCATCCGACGCGATCACTGTCGCGCCATCATCGGCGGCTTTTCCGATCATTGAGGTGACGTGATCAAATTGCCGTCGGTTGCTGATCGGGCCAATTTCCGTGTCTTCGCTCAGAGGGTCACCAACCGCGAGTTGCTTCATGCCGTCCGCAACCATTCTCAGGAATTTGTCTTTGATGGAAGCTTGAACCAATAGACGAGAGCCCGCAACGCAACTCTGTCCAGCGGTGGCAAAAATCGCTGCCTGCGCACCGCGACAGGCCGCTTCTAGATCAGCATCTTCAAAAACGATGTTTGCGGATTTCCCACCCAGTTCAAGTACCACTGGTTTTAGGGCTTTCCCTGATGAGGTCGCAACAATGCGGCCGGTTGCAGGAGAGCCCACAAAGACAACTTTACGCACGGCATCATGGGCAATGGCGGCTTCACCTGCGGTCGGGCCCAGACCCGCAAGAATATTGACAAGGCCTGCAGGCACACCTGCTTCGACACAGATCGCACCAAGTGCGAGAGAGGTGGAAGGGGTCAATTCGGAAGGTTTGAGCACAACGCCATTGCCGCAGGCAATCGCTGGCGCGATTTGCCAAGCTGCAGTGAACACAGGCGCGTTCCAGGGCGTGATTTGGAAAATAACCCCCAGTGGTTCACGTAATGTGTAGTTTAGGTGTCCGCTTGGAACGGGAATGACTTCGCCATGGAGCTTGTCTGCATAGCCCGCGTAATAGCGGAAGATTTCCGCAACTTTGGACACTTCGACCCGGCAATCCCGGATCGGTTTGCCAGAAACAGCGGTTTCAAGCTGCGCAAGGATCTCAAGCCGTTCTTCAACGATAGTCGCGATCTTTTGCATCACAACGCCGCGGCCCGCTGCAGTGAAATCCGTCATCCAGGATTTCTGCGCCTCTTCAGAGGCGACACAGGCCGTGTTCGCGATCTCGGCACCACAATCATTATATGTCGCTAAAACCGTCCGCGTGTACGGGTCTTCTAGCGTGATCGGCTGTCCCGTGCCGTCGACAAAAGCGCCATTTACATAGCTTTGCGGAACTGGATTTAAACCGAGGTTCGCGCAATGAGAGGTGTAGTGTTTGATGCGATCAAGCATTGGAACGCTTTCTGTATTTGAAAATCTCGTTGAAGTCGGCGCTGTCCTCCAGCATCTCCCGGCTTTGCTCCCAGATATTTGCGACGGCACTTGTGGCTGGCAGATCAATGCCAAGCCGTTCAGCCAAATCCGTGGCCAGCCCAACATCTTTGCGCATCAGCCCCATGGTAAAGCCTGAATCAAACGCACCGTTGGTGATCCATTTCGGGAAATTCACTTCGCTGACACCAGAACGACCAGAACCCGCGTTGATGCCGGTCAGAAGTTCCTCGATGGAAATGCCCGCACGTTCCGCCATCTGCGCCATTTCGCTCATGAGAACAAGATTTGCCGCACACAAAAGGTTGTTCGCAATCTTAACGGTATGCCCAGCACCTGATGGGCCGATATGAATAAGCTTTCCGGTCATTTGATCCAAGATCGGCTTCACGGATTCAAAGGCAGCCTTATCACCGCCAACAACCATGGTCATTGTGCCTGTGCGCGCGCCGATGGGCCCACCGGATACCGGGCAATCCAGAAAAACATATCCGTTGTCAGTAGCAATCCGGGCAAGACGCTTGGTGGTGTCTGGTTCCGAAGTGGAGGTATCGATCACAACGGTGCCTGATTTCAGATGCGGCCCGAGGTCATTCATCACGGCTTCGACAATCGCAGCCTTTGGGAGGGAAAGGATAATGGTGTCGCTTTTGCTGCCAAGTTCTTGAAGCGATGCGGCGATCTCTGCGCCCATTACTGCAGCGCGTTCGCGGGCTTCTGGCATTGCGTCAAAACACAAGACGGTTTGGTTTTGCTCTGTCAGGCGCGCGAGGTAACCGCCGCCCATGGCACCTAGGCCGATAAGACCGATCATTAATTGTCCCTTCCAACGGAATGATTGGAGATCGGAAACGACAGGTGTTCCCAGCTCCTCATTTGCAGATTGGAACAGGCTAGGCTTGTTGGGAATTGCTGTAGATCGGAAATTGTGTTGCATTTTATGCAACACATGCTGGGTGCATTTGCCGTGGACTAGGATTGAACCGCATGTCCAAAGGCATTCATACTGCGACTTGCATGATTTGCGAGCCTGATGGCGGCCTCCGGCAGGCGGCGTCCAGATCGAGAAATTAGCGCAGCCTCACCCTGGGAAAACTCTGGTACGTCGATTGGTATCGTCGTGATTGTTGCATCGGCGATTTCGCCTGCGACAACAAAGGGCGGAAGGATCGCAACGCCAAGACCTTCGCGCACAAAGTTGCGGATCGTTGCCAAAGAGTTTGCCTCCAAAACTGCATTGAACCTGACGCCATAGATTGCCTCAACATCCCGCACCATCGCGCCGATTCCAGAACCGGGCATCAGCAGGGCCATCGGCAACGCGGCCAAACGATCGATGGAGACAGAAGACGACGTATTTGCCCATTCAGACTTCGGGCTCACAAGCAGTTCAAGCGGCTGCGCTTTTTTCGCAATGACCTTACACGTGCGATCAGGTCCGGCGTTGTAGACAAAACCAAGATGGGCAGCGTCATTTTGAATGTCCTGCAATACTGATTCAGTCGGACCACTCTGCATGCTAAAGGTGATTTGGGGGTAGGCGACCTGAAAGCTAGGCAGCGTGTTTTTAAGCAAGTCGCTTATGAAGCCATCGCCCACTGCTAAGTTGATTTTTCCGCGTTTGAGGCCGCGAAGCGCATCAAATTCTCCGATCAGGGCTTCGAATTCGGCTCGGTTACGACGCAGGTAAGCTAAGAAAAGCTCACCAGCTTCCGTCGGCCGAACGCCAGTTTTACGTCGTTCCAATAGGGGGATCGCCAGCTGCGCCTCTAAGGTTGAAACATGGCGACTGACCGTGGAGGGCTCTTGCTCGAGTGCAGTTGAAGCCGCACGTATCGACCCTTCCTGGCAAACTTTGATGAAAGTCCTTGCAAGTTTGTCGTCCATTTTAATCAACTTTTGAGGAGCCTTTGCTTGGTTTTGAGTACTATCGCTCGACGTTTGGTGCAACAACAGTGATGCTCTAGACTCCTATCAGATTTGATCATCTTACCTAATTCAATTGAATGTCACCGTTGTCTCAGCCACTTTTATTGGCCGATCGTCCAGTGTATTGTTTTCTCAAAAATGTCTTAGAGCCGTCATTCTCCGCCTCGCGGCATATAGTTTTCAAATGGGCGCCCCCACTCTCACTCACGGCTATCTCCCGCTAAGATAACAAAGGGGCGGACACAACCGTTCAATGTTGTTGCGCGATTCGTATTTCTTGCTTGGAAACGCTCAAAACCAGACCAACAAGGTCTCTATGCACGCCAAATTCTTGTGACTTAGAGCGGTGGGACGATTTTTTTTTACCTTAAATCACTTACGAAAAGCACTCTGAAAGCGTGTGCATCTCATTTCCAGCAATGAATAAACCACCCTACGAAGTCTTTGTTCCCAGCCAATTTTAGTGAAAAATAACGGATTGAATTATAATGGTATTTTTGGGCGATTGGAGATAACTTTAGCCCGATCTACATTTTGTACTCAGCAGTACGAAGGTAAGATTTAGAACTAAAATACCAGATTAACTGATCAAAGCCTCCTGAGTTAGGTGCGAAAGCGTCTTGGTTATATGTGGGTTTTGAATGAGGGTTTGTCCCTCCTGTGACAAGGAACGTCTTATTGTCTTCTGTAAGTGACCGCATTGCCAAGGTTATCGCGACCGAGATTTCCGCCCGATCCGAGCAGGTTGTATCTGCGATTGAATTGCTGGATGGTGGTGCGACGGTTCCATTTGTGGCGCGTTACCGCAAAGAGGTAACTGGCGGACTAGATGACACCCAATTGCGAACACTGGGGGATCGCCTGACTTATTTGCGCGATCTTGAGGCGCGGCGCAAAACCATCCTTGAATCGATCAAATCCCAAGGCAAGTTGACCGATGCCCTCAGCCGCCAAATCATTGGCGCAGAAACGAAATCGACGCTTGAAGATATCTATCTGCCTTTCAAACCCAAGCGTCGCACCAAAGCGATGATTGCCCGCGAGAACGGTCTTGAGCCGCTTTTGCGCGCCATCCAAAGCGCTCCTAATGTTGATCCGCAAACCCATGCTGAGACCTATCTTTCAGCCGAAGTTGATACGGTGAAGGCTGCGCTGATGGGGGCACGTGATATCCTTGCAGAAGAACTGTCTGAGAATGCCGATCTGTTGGGTGCGCTGAGGGATTTCATGATGCGTGAAGCGCGGATATCGGCGCAGGTGCTGCCGGGCAAAGAAGAAAGCGGTAAAAAGTTTTCTGACTATTTTAACCATTCAGAGAAATGGGCGGATATTCCGTCTCACCGTGCGCTTGCCATCCTTCGGGCCGCTAAGGAAGAGATCGTCACAATCTCGATTGAGCCTGAACTAGAGACGGGAACAGAGCGCGCTCAAGGGATTGTTTGCCTTGCCATCGGTGAGCTTGGAGAGGGGGCGGGGGATCAGTGGTTGCGCGACGCGGCTGGCTGGACCTGGCGCGTTAAGCTATCACTGTCGATGTATATTGACCTGATGACCGACCTGCGCCGTCGTGCCCATGAAGAGGCGATTGCGGTTTTTGCTAGGAATTTGAAAGACTTGCTACTGGCGGCTCCTGCTGGCAATCGCGCAACGCTTGGGCTGGATCCGGGCATTCGGACCGGCGTAAAAGCCGCAGTTGTGGACGCGACGGGTAAGTTGCTTGAAACAGCCACGTTGTATCCATTTCAACCCCGCATGGACGTACGCGGGGCAGGGGCCAAGATCGCTGAACTGGTCAAACGACACGGGGTCGAATTGATCGCGATTGGCAATGGTACAGCAAGTCGCGAAACCGACCGACTGGTAGCAGATACGTTGAAACTGATCGACGGTCCAAAGCCAACGCAGATTGTGGTCTCTGAAGCCGGGGCCTCGGTCTATTCTGCCTCTGAATTAGCGGCGCAGGAATTCCCTGATCTTGATGTGAGCCTGCGTGGCGCGGTGTCCATTGCGCGCCGGTTGCAGGATCCACTGGCTGAACTTGTTAAGATCACGCCAGAAAGCATTGGTGTTGGGCAATATCAACATGATGTTGATCAAAGACGTTTGGCACAGGCTTTGGAGGGCGTTGTTGAAGACGCTGTTAACGCAGTGGGTGTTGATCTTAATATCGCTTCAGCGCCGCTGTTGACCCATGTGGCTGGGCTCGGCGCCTCCTCGGCGCAAGCCATTGTTGCACATCGTGATACGAACGGCGCCTTTGGTTCGCGTAAAGCGCTTTTGAAAGTTGCTGGTATTGGCCCGAAAGCCTTTGAGCAATGTGCGGGATTCTTACGAATTCGCGATGGAGAAGAGCCTCTAGATGCCTCTTCGGTTCACCCTGAATCATATGATGTCGCACGCCGTATCACGCATGCCTGTGGGCGTGATCTGCGCGATATCATGGGTAAGCCGGAAGCGCTTCGCGGTGTCAGTGCAGAAGCGTTTGTTGACGATCAATTTGGCCTCCCAACAGTTCTTGATATTCTCGCTGAACTTGAAAAGCCTGGGCGTGATCCGCGTCCGGCGTTCAAAACAGCAAAATTTGCCTCAGGTGTTGAGGATATCAAAGATCTCAAACCAGGAATGCGGTTGGAAGGCACCGTGACGAATGTGGCGGCCTTCGGAGCATTTGTGGATATCGGCGTGCATCAGGACGGGTTGGTACATGTCAGCCAGTTGGCTGATAAGTTTGTGAAAGACCCACATGAGATCGTTAAAGCCGGGGATGTTGTAACCGTACGCGTCACTGAGATTGATGTCCCGCGCAAACGTATCGGATTGACGATGCGTGCCGCAGGCAACACGGCTGACGCGAGTGCCACCAAGAAGGGGCAGTCGGCAAAAGGCAAGCCGGGCGGTCATAAAACCAAATCGGCACAACGAGGGTCCGCACATCAGCGCGGATCGGGAACCCGGAACCCAAAACAGAATGAACTTGGGGCCCTTGGAGATGCCCTAAAAGCGGCGATGCGGAAAGACTAGGGCTGGTGAGACGTTCAGCCTAAAGTCTTTCGTGAACCTAAAGGCTGCTCAGGCGAAACTTGTGCAGCAATTCCAGCATCATGAGTTTCGCGTTCTGGCGGTGGGATCTATGGATCTCATCGGCACGCTGGGCATTTCCTTCGGCAATCGCTTCAAAGAGATTGCGATGATCTTCATTGGATTTCAAAGGCATAGGGCGCATGAATAGGGTGACCGAACGCGCCCGACGCACTTGGTCATTCATCAATTCAAACACGGTTTGCGCGCGCGAATTCCCTCCCAGACGTACCAGTTCATTGTGAAACTGGTCATCCATTTTGGCCCAAGTTTCTCGATCATCAACCGTCAGGGCCTCTTCCATTGCGTCGATGGTCTGGGCGAGGATTTTCAGATCGTCATGCCCATAGTTTTTTTCAGAGGCCTTGCGCGCAGCAAGGCACTCTAGCTCTGTCAAAACATCATAGATTTCTTCCATATCCTCTGGCGAAATCGGCAAAACTCTGATGCCCTTGCGGGGGCGAAGTTCCAACAGCCCCTGACTTTCAAGCATCAAAGCCGCTTCCCGAACGGGTGTGCGCGACATGCTTAGACGCTCGGCCAGCTCGCTTTCAAGGTGGTCCGACCCAGCGGCAAGATCGCCGCTGAAAATCATATCACGCATCATCAGCAGGGCGCGCTGCGTGTTTGAAATTGGCTTATCTGCGGCTGTGTTCACACCATCCCCAATGCGGTTTTCTGTCCGGTCGCTGCCGATTGATAAATGGCTTCTTCAATCTCGATAACACGAACGTAGTCTTTGGCTTCGTTTTCTAACGCGGTGCCATTCAATAGGCCAGAAATCACATGGCTCTGCAAGAGATGCACACAGTCGCCGCCAAACCCGTCCCAAGTATCGGGAGGCAGAATTTCTATCTGATCTGTCTGTCCAAAATCGCGCAGCGCAAGCGAACCGTCGCCGCGTAGTATAAGCGAGCCTTCTGTGCCTTCCACCAACGCCTCGCCCATGGTCCGACGAAGATTGTCTGCGGCGTGATCCAGATTGCGGTTTCCGTCAAGCATTGCGCGAACGCCATTAGGATAATCAAATAGAACAATCCCCGCGTCTTCCCCAGCAATCACAGGGTTCACTTTGCGCAGATCAGCATAGACGGCAGTGGGTTCCCCCAGCAGGTAGCGAAAGGTGTCCACCCAATGCACCCCTGTTTCATGTATGAGAAATCGCTGCATTTCTTGGAAATAGGGCTGGCGATCCATATATGCCTCTGGTCCTTGCCCGTCACCGGGACGCAGACGGAAGGTCAATTGTTGCACGTCGCCGATCTGCCCCGACGCCAGCACATCTTTCATTCGGCGATACCAGGGTTGGAACCGGAAGTTCTCATGTACAATGATTTTTGCACCGACCCGATCTGCAGATTGAATCATATCGCGTGCCTCTGTCAGGCTGCGGCAAAAGGGTTTTTGGCAAATTAGCGTTTTCACACCAGCATCTAGTGCTGTTTTGATGGCTTGGGCATGCGCGATAGGCGGCAAAATAATATCCAACAAGTCTGGCGTGGTGGCTTTCAGCATCTCAGCGAGATCTGAAAAGGCTGGAAGGCCCGTCGCGCGGGCTTTTTCAATGTCGCGATTGCAGGAGCCTACAAGGGTGACGTCATCCATGCGGGCCCAGCTGCCATAGTGAAACTGGCTAAAATAGCCAGCTCCAATACATGCGACTTTGATCTTTTGGCTCATGCGATTTCCAGTTCCAAAAGTGATTGCACGGCAGTAGCAGCTTCGTTGGTTGTCGCAGAGCCGCCTAGATCGCGTGTGAGAACATCGCCTTTCGAGATCGTAGCTTCTACAGCGCTGCGCAACCGATTACCGTCCGCAATAAGGGCGTCGTTATCGTGCTTAATGCCGAGCCATTCTAGCATCATTGCTGCTGATAGGATCATTGCAAACGGGTTGGCATACCCAAGCCCTGCAATGTCAGGGGCTGAGCCGTGGCAGGGTTGGAACATAGCATGTTCAAGACCGATGTCGGCAGAGGGTGCTACGCCAAGCCCCCCCATCAGACCCGCGCCGAGGTCTGAAAGAATATCGCCAAACATGTTTTCTGTGACCAGCACATCAAAGTCCCACGGTTTTTGCACCATCCAAAGGGCCGTCGCATCGACATAGGCGTGGTCGGCATTCAGATCTGGATGCTGTTCGGCCTCTTTGTCAAACAGCTCGCGGAAGAATGCAAATGCGCGAAACACATTGGCTTTGTCGACACAGGTGACGCGACCAGGACCCCGCCCGGCTTTTTTGCGGTTAGCTGCCAGCTCGAAGGTAAAGCGGAACAGTTTTTCTGAAATATCGCGGGTGATCAGAAGGGTTTCCCGAGCCTCATCTTTGGTGACTTCTCCGCAGCCTTGAGAATGAAACAGCCCTTCCGTGCTTTCACGGATTAAAACGAAGTCGATTTCTTTGCCTTCGGGCAGGATTAACGGGCAGTTTTGACCTGCACGGACGGTGACAGGGCGTACGCCTGCAAAAAGGGTAAGCTGCTTTCTTAAATCGATTTGCGGAGAGATTTCGGTGCCGTCTGCATAGCGCACATCAGGCAATCCCATGGCGGATAATAGAATCGCATCCGCCTTTTTCGCAGTTTTGATGGATTGCGCTGGGAGCGATTCGCCTGTGGCTGCGTAATGCGCTGCACCTGCTTCTACAGCGTTAAAGTTCAAAGCATATTCCGAGGATGATTCAGACAGGTTTTTTAGAATTTTCACCGTGGGATCAGTGATTTCCGGTCCAATTCCGTCCCCTGAAAAGACCGCGATTTCATATGTCTTACTCATAGACACTGTTCCCTTTCTGAATACTTGCCTTCGGGCTTTCAGCGCTGTGTTGCGCATTTATGTTGACAAAAAATTTATTAATGCATACGTAAATAAATGCAACAAAAAACGCATTGAGTCTGGGAGGACGACATCGGATGAAACTCAACTTTGCAAAATTTGCTGGAATGACAGTGCTTGCGACTGGCCTAGCCGGAGCGGCAATGGCTCAGGATTACCCATATCGTGACATCACCACGGCTGTGGTTTGGGGCGCTGGCGGCGGCACCGATTCCATCAACCGCATGATCATGGCAGAGATGGAAAAGCATCTGCCTGTCTCAATTAACGTCATTAACCAAACCGGTGGTGTCGCTGGGTCAAATGGCATGGTCTATGTGCAAAACCAAGCTGATGACGGATACACGCTGGTAGGCCTGTCTGAATCCAACGTAACGGCAGCGGTCCAAGGCGGCTGGGATCAAAAATTCGACTACTGGTACCCATTCATTGTGGGCGGATCGCCAGATCTTATTTCTGTTCCTGCAAACAGCCCGTACAATACTTTGGCCGAGCTGGTCGACGCAGCCAAGGCAGCACCCGGTACAATTCCAGCTGCGGCCTCAGGGGCGGGTTCCATCCACCACCTGAACTTGTTGGCGATTGAAAACGGCGCAGATGCGACGTTCAAATTTGTGCCTTACAAAGGTTCAGCACCGGGCCAAGAAGCCGCAATTGCCGGCGAAGTTGCTCTTGTCGTGACCTCATTGGCTGAACAGGCCGCATTGATTGAAGGTGGCAAGTTGAAGCCTCTTGCGATGCTGACACCAGACACTGCAGACATCGCTGGTATGACAGTACCGTCTGCCTTTGACATCTATGATGGGCTTGAAAAATACCTGCCGTTGAAACAGGCGATTGGGTTTGCTGTGCACAATTCCGCACCTGATGATGTGAAGGCTAAATTGGGTACAGCGTTTGAAGCGGCAATCGACTCCGATGTGGTCGCGGAATGGGCGACAGCGAACAACTATGATGTTGGTGGTCAGTACGGCGAAGAAGCGCAGGCGCTCTTTTCCAATCTGGAAAGCACATTCGCATACACTCTGAAAGATCTTGGCGCGACGACTGTCGATCCAGCATCTTTGGGTATCGATAAGCCATAAACTCGGCACTAACCCTAAAGGGCGCAATCTCGGTTGCGCCCTGACTTCGCCCGATAGGGCTTACTTTCTGGAGGTAAATGTGGACTCTCCTAGCGACAAGGACATCCTTCGCGCCCGAGATTTTTGGGGAGCGATTGCTTTGTTCTTTTTGTCAGTTTTCTTTCTTTGGCGGACATCTTCTATTCCGCTGTTCGGGCAGAACCGAGCAGGTGTCAGCGGGGCGGATTGGTATAATTCAGCAGCACTTGTGCCGTTTGGCATTTTTGGCGCGCTTTTGATCCTGTCGTTGGCTCTGTTGCGAACTTCAATCAAAGCAGGGGGTGCCAAATCTGCGCTGACGGCTGTTGGCATCGGCTGGAGCCCAATTGAAGCACTGCGTTTTGGAACGCTCGCGATCATCCTCTTTTTCTACATTGTCGGCTTGGTGCCGCGCGTTGATTTCATCATTAGTTCGGGGCTTTTAATCACGGCGCTCATTCATGGGTATCACGGCGGCAAACCCGAACGCATGGTTTTGGTCACAGGGTTCGTGGCCCTTCCAGGTACCTATGCATTGGTAGGTTATTTGCCGCGATCAACTTGGAACCTGCACGCGGATGACTGGCTGACGCTTGCGCTTTGGGCAGCTTTGACTGTGTGGATATTGGTGCGCCACGGCAAAGATCGTGTGTCACGCATTATCCCAGTCATCGCGATCGTCGCCCCAGTCATTCTGGTATTGGCCATGGCCTTTGGCTTTCGACAAAACGTGCCCAACCGCGGCGGGCTGCTGTTTAAGCAGATCGAGTACCAATACTTTGTAAACATCAAACCGATCTGGAGCCGCTAAGATGGATTTCGTACTTTCTCAGCTGGCGGGTTTCGGGACCGAATTTATCGCCCTTGTGATTGATCCGCTTACCTATGCCTATCTGATCGTTTCGGTCTTTTTAGGCATTACATTCGGTGCGTTACCGGGTCTGACTGCAACTTTGGCTGTGACAATCCTCACCGGGTTCTTCGGCAATAAGATCCCGTTGGACTATTCCTTAATCGCATTGCTCGGCGCCTACGTTGGGGCCATTTATGGTGGGTCATACCCATCGATTTTGCTCAATATTCCCGGCACCGCTGCCAGTGCTGCGACAGCCATGGACGGACATCCGCTTGCCAAAGCTGGGCGCGGCGGGGAAGCGCTTGGTCTGACAACAACCGCCAGTTTTATCGGAACGCTGATTGGAACGGTGGCCCTGTTGATCTTTGTCTGGGTCTTGCTGCTGATCTCTCAGAACATCGCGAGTCCTGAAAAGGCATTGCTTGCGCTCTTTGGCATTTTGCTTTCGGGCACTTTGATGAGTGAGGACCTTGTGATCAAAGGCTGGATCGCCGGTCTAATAGGGTTGGCTATGGCAATGGTTGGGCTTGATCCTTTGTTGTCCGAGCCGCGCTATACGTTTGGCTGGTCTTATATGCTGTCAGGATTTCAAGTTGTGCCTGTACTGATGGGGGCCTTTGCGGTGCCTCAAATCATTGACGGGTTGCGCCATGCCGAAGTTGGCAAGATCGTCGCCTTGCAGGGTCGTATTTTGCCAAATCTTGCTGCGATCCGCCGGTATATGCCGACCATCACCCGGTCGGGAGTTATTGGAACCGGAGTAGGGGCCTTGCCCGGCGTTGGCGAAGACGTTGCGGGCTGGGTGTCCTATGGCGTGGGTAAAACCGTTTCCAAGGAAGGCGATAAATTCGGCAAAGGATCACTTGAGGGGTTGCTGTCTTCAGAGACAGCGAACAATGCCTGCATTGGCGGCGCGCTAATTCCGCTCTTGGTTTTGGGCATTCCGGGGTCACCTCCCGCTGCTGCTCTGATGGGGGCCTTTAAAATCAACAACGTCATTCCTGGACCAACCATTGATCCTTCGATCATTCTGCGGGTTGTGGCGATTATGGTTCTGGCGTCTTTCACTATGTTTATCCTGGGATTGTTCACAGCAAAGTTCTTCATCAAAATTTTGCGCATCCCACAGACGGTGTTCCTACCAATTGTCATGGTACTGACCGCGATTGGATCGTTCAGCGTCGGAGGGGGTATCAACGATCTCTATCTGATGATTGGCGTCGGATTTGTGGCCTATTTTATGAACATGATGAAATATCCGATTGCGCCATTGGTGATTGGTGTCATCTTGGGAGGGCTGTTTGATGAAACTTTCCGTCGATCGTTGTTCTTGTCAGACGGCAATCTGGGCGTCTTTATCTCTCGCCCTGGCGCAGCCATTTTGCTGACCATGAACATTGCGCTGATCGCGGCCCAAATTCCGGCTCTTAAACGCGGTGTGGCGCGTCTGCGGCGGAGGGGCAGCTGATGTTTGCTGTTTTGGTCACGTTTCAAATCAAAACAGAGTGCGTCGACGCATTTCTTCCTTTGATGAAAGATAACGCTGTAACATCGTTGCAAAAGGAACCCGGTTGCCATGTCTTTGACATCTGCAAGGACGGACCAGAGGTTTTCCTTTATGAGCTCTATGAAGACAGGGCAGCCTTCGATGTCCACCTCGACAGCGATCATTTTTTAGCCTTTGATGCAGCGGTCGCTGATATGGTCGCAGACAAACAGGTGCGGCTATATGATGAGGTTATCCGATGAGTGCAACGACAGGAACTTGGGAAGTTCATGCCATCAAATATGCGGATCGCAACGCGCGCACGCGAGCAGATAGCTTCATTTTTGATGACAATCACGATGCACCACATGCCATGGATTACTTCATGTGGCTGCTGCGTGATGGCGCACGCACGATCCTTGTCGATACCGGCTATGATCACGCCGAAGCCAAACTGCGCGGGCGACCAATACGCATAGACCCAGGCGAGGCGCTGGCTCCTTTCGATTTGAAACCAGATGATATTGACGAGGTCATCGTCACCCATCTGCACTATGATCATGCAGGAGGGCTGGCTTTGTTTCCCAAGGCACACCTTCATCTTCAAGCCGCGGAAATGGCTTTCGCAACAGGGCCTTGCATGTGTCACGACACCCTGCGCGCGCCCTTCACTGCCGGCCATATCTGCGAAGCTGTCTTGCGGCTTTATCAAGGTAAGTTGACGTTCCATGACGGCGATGCAGAAATTGCAGACGGGGTCACCGTGCATTGCATCGGTGGACATTCCAGAGGTTTGCAGGCCGTGCGCGTAAGAACTCAGGTAGGTTGGATGGTTCTCGCCTCTGATGCGGCGCACTATTACGAAAATTTTATGGCGCGCAAACCTTTCCCAATCGTCGTGGACCTCCAGAACATGATGGATGGTTTTGACACCTTGCAGCGTTTGGCATCGCGACCAGAGCTGATCATTCCGGGTCACGATCCAATTGTTGGCCAGATTTTCCCAATGGGATTGGCAGCCCACGTGCGACGTTTGGATGCCGGTCCAATTTCAGAGATTCCAAAATGAAACTAGGCGTAATCGCAGACGATTTTACCGGCGCATCGGATATCGCGCTGACCATTGCTGAGGCTGGCATGTCCGTCACGCAATTTGTTGGTGTGCCGACGCAGGATAGCGATCCGGCACTTGGTGCAGGGGTGGTGTCACTGAAGTCTCGGACCGCACCTGTCAGCGAGGCGATTGCTGACAGTCTTGCAGCTTGTGAGTGGTTGCTTTCGCAGGGTGCTGAGCAGATTGTTTTGAAAGTGTGTTCTACGTTTGACAGCACTTCTGAAGGCAACATAGGTCCGGTATTGGAAGCTTTGGCTGAACACCTTGGAGCGCAGCTAATCCTGACGTGCCCGGCCTTCCCGGAAAACGGCCGCAGCGTCTATCAGGGGCATCTGTTTGTAAATGACGTGCTGCTGAATGAAAGCGGGATGCAAGATCACCCGCTGACACCGATGAAAGATCCAGATTTGAGGCGCGTTTTAGGGGCGCAGACCACTTGGGATGTGTCCCACATCCCCTCACAGATTGTGACGCAGGGCGCAGCAGCAATCGAGGCCGTGCTACCAAAATCCCAGTCCATGGTTATCGTAGACGCAATCCATGATGCGGACCTACTGTGTATCGGAAAGGCGGCCAGACATCAGCGACTACTCTGTGGTGGATCGGGCATCGCCTTGGGTTTGCCGAGCAACTTCGGATGCAAAAAATCTCCTCCGTCCTGGGAACCGGTAACCGGAGCAGGTGTTGTCATCAGTGGCAGCTGTTCTCGTGCAACACGTGGTCAGGTCGCTTTGTTCCGACAAAGCAATCCTTCCTTTGAAGTCACAGCAGAGGCTGCGGTGAACGGAACGCTCACCGCGGGAATTCTGCGCGATTGGGTGATGGAGCAAACGCATACTCCACTTGTGTATTCTTCGGCGGACCCTCTGGTCGTGCAATCGGCGCAGCAGCGTTTTGGATCAGACATTGCGGCTCATGCCATCGAAACCCTATTTTCAAATCTCGCCAGCTTGTTGGTGCAAAGCGGCGTGACACGTATTGTTGTGGCAGGCGGAGAAACATCGGGGGCCGTGGTTAACGGGCTTGATGCAAAGGCTTTGGAAATAGGTCATCGAGCAGCCGCCGGGGTGCCGATTGTCAAAGTGAAACATCAAAACCTCGCCCTTGCGCTTAAATCGGGCAACTTCGGTGCGGTCGACTTTTTCCAATCCGCGCTGGATTTGATGGAGACTGAAGCATGAGCGAAGAAGCGCAAGCACGAGAAGAGATCTGTCAGCTCGCCAAGTCGCTGTTTGATCGTGGTTTGACCTGCGGCGCGACGGGGAATCTTTCGATGCGCCTATCAGATGGTAACTATCTGGTGACGCCCACCGGCAGTTCGATGGGGTTTCTTGATCCAGCCAATATCAGTCTTTTAGGCCAGAGGTTTCAGTACATTAGCGGTGATCGGCCCACCAAAGAACTTCCGCTTCACGCCGCATTCTATGAAACGCGCAATCAGGCCCGTGCCGTGGTGCATTTGCATTCTTCCTACGCCGTTGCCTTATCTATGTTGCCGGGTATCGATCCGGATAATGCTATACCCCCCGTCACCCCTTACGCCATTATGCTGCTGGGGAAGGTGAAATTCTTACCGTTTTTTGTGCCCGGGGACGCTGGGATGGGAGAAGCGGTGAAAGCGCTCAATGGAACGCGGGCGGCTGTATTGCTTGCCAATCATGGTCCGGTCGTCTCGGCCAAAGATCTTAGATCTGCGGTTTTTGCCTCTGAGGAATTGGAGGAGGCGGCAAAATTAAGTTTGCTGACACAGAGACTGTCGCCAACGCTTTTAACCGAACCGCAGATCAAAGCCGTCGTCTCCAAGTTTAATGTGGAATGGTAAGAACCAGATCGCAGAAAGTGCAATGCCGCTTCTAATATACCTCCGTCATTCAGCCAATCGCAGCCAAGTGCTGAACCTGGCTGCGACCAAAGACGTAATTTGAAATTCGATCCTGCTCTTTAGGTCTTGTTCCATTTCACTCACACTTCGGGCCATTAGCGATTAAGTTGTGAATGAGCCGCCAGAACGCGTTGACATCGACCGGTGGCTGTTAGAAACCTTGCCATAAGTGCGGTCCCTTAGCTCAACTGGATAGAGCAGCTGACTTCTAATCAGCAGGTTGAGGGTTCGAGTCCTTCAGGGATCGCCATTTACTCATGATTTTTCACGCGGCTTGGCGAGCTGCGTCTAGGTTCTGCGCTAAAACCTCTTTGATTAGGCGGTTCCAATCTGTCTCAAATGTTGCTTTGCTGTTGGCCGCAAACGCGCGCTGATCGATCTGGTTTGAAGGCTCCGCTGATAGAATGCGTTGGATATCGGAGGCCAGAACTTGCGTACCGAGGCCCGAGATTGCGACAGCTCCGTCTTCGATTTGGTCAAGCAACCCATCAACTGGGGCCACCAATACTTGACGCCCTGCTGCTAGGGCTTCTTGCGCGACGAGGCCGTAGGCTTCCCATCGTGAAGGCATCACAACCAGATCAACTTGATTGATGGCGTCGCTTGGGTAGTGGCAGAACCCTTCAAAGGAAATACGCGGGTCATTGCCGGCCAAGGCTTTCAGGTTTTGCTCCTCGGCACCGGATCCAAAAACCTTAAGGGTTAGGGTCGGGTCGTCGATGAGTTTAAATGCCGCGATGGCCTGATCAAATCCCTTTTGATCATGAAGCCGGCCGATCAAACCCACGGTTTTTGGCTGGCCTTTTGGCGTTGAAAGTGCAGCAAGATCTGTCAGATCGACGGCAGAGCGGATTATACGCAGTTTGGCATCATCTACGAGGGCGCGGGTCGCCATCCAACTGCCCTGTGCGCGGCTGACACAAACGACACGATCAAATAGGGCGTAGGCCGTGCGCAGCAACGTGTAAAACCGATCTCGTTTCGGCACATTCAGCGCAGTAAAACGCTGGGTATAGCTGTGTTCAACGTGGATTAATTTAGCCTGCGGATGTTTTGCACGTAGGGCCATGAGCGCTGGAAGATTGCGCCACTTGATCGCGAGATGGCTGACGATAACCTCGCCTTCAAACCTGGGCCAGCGGCCGCGATCCTGTACCATTTCGCGTTGGTGTTTCACGTTTTTATTCAAGGCTTTGGAGGTACAAAGGTGATCCAAAACGCGTGTCACGCCGCCTGGGGTGGCATCATCAAGTAGGTGGGTAATTGTAATGGTCATAGTCAATCCTCCGATTAGCGTGACACTGGCGCTTTGGCGCGCAATGACAGTGGGTTGAAATTCAAACGATTTAAAATCCAAGCAGCGAAGTGCGTGGTGAGGGTTTTCACCGGCTCTCTGCGCAAAGGTTCTAGCGACAATTGGTTTGCAGACCGTAAATAGGCTGTGGCAGTTTCTCCATCGCCACTGCTGATGGCGCGGCGTGCCAGATAACGCAGCTGATAGGCGCGCGCGGCGTTTTCGTGTTGCGCAAAGAAGCGCGGGTGCAGGCCACGCAGTTTGTTGATCACATTGCCCCAAGAGGCCAGTTGCCGGTCGGTATTTGCCGACAGGCCAGACAGTGCCACACGGTAAGATGTGAGGTGACCTGGAATGCCTTCGATTTTCCAATCGGTGATCAAAGCAAGACGCAGCCAGCATTCAATGTCTTCGGATTGGCGAAAACTCTCGTCAAAATAATAAGCGCGCGCATTGTGTGAGGTGCGGCTTGCGATATCCATCAGCGCCTGGCGCCGCAGCATGGCTGCTGATCCATTGCCGATTGGGTTGCGTTTTAAAATATGTTCTGCCGTGATCTGCTTTAGGCGCGGTGACTGACGAATGCCCAGTTTACGTCCTTCATCATCAATCAATTCCGAACCAGCGTAGCTTACGCCAAGGCGGGGGATTTCTGCAAAATGCACCACATGCCGGCGCGCTTTGTCCGGATGCCAAAGATCATCTGCATCACAAAATCCGATGATGTCACTGCTCGCTTCTTCGATACCACGATTGCGCGCGCCAGCGAGGCCTCGATTGGCTTGATGCACATAGCGGATGCGGCGATCCATTAAGAAAGGCGCAACAACCTCTTTGGTGTGATCGGTCGAGCCATCGTCGATGATCAGAATTTCGATATCGCGCAGGGATTGGTCCTGCAGAGATTTCAGCGTTTCCGAAATTGTGGCCTCAACATTGAAGGCTGGGACGATGATGGATGCTTTGGGCATGGGAACCTCCAGTTCAGGAAAACAGATTGCGACGTAGGGCATTGGGTAAGATTGGGGCTGCAAGCGCGGCCAATGCAGTCGCCGCTCCGCGATGCGGAGGGGATAAAAAGGCGCGTGGGTTTTCTGCTAGACCGCGCGCGGCATAAGACATCGCCGCAGTGGAGTTTTTCTCGAGCCGTAACGCGCGGCGGGCGAGGTATCGCAGATAGACAGCGTTTTGCGCGGCGGTGGGTACAAACCCAAAATACTTGGCCGTGCGCAACGCCTGCTGACGTGACCTCGCCATTGCTTCAAGATCAGCGGACAGCCCTTCGTCAGATTTACGGTACCAAACCTGACGTTTTGAAATTGGCTCTATGCGCACGCCCATACCGACAAGACGAATGAGCCATTCCAAATCTTCGTTGTGCACAAAGCCGTGCGCAAGGCCACCATGGTCAAGAAACGCTTGCCTGCGCAAAGAAAAGTTCGACATGGTACAGACCGGATTTTCCCCCATGAGGTGGGGGATTGTTAGGGACCGACTTGGTACGTTTGACCGGGTCACTTCACATCCGGGAGTGTCAAAAAAGCTTACTTCCCCAAAGGCACCGCCAATCTCTTGATCTGCAAAAACTGCAGACAATTGGGCAAGTTTTTCAGGCTCCCACAAATCGTCTGCGTCCAGGAAACTGAGGATACGGCCTGTGGCTAACGCTGCACCAACATTGCGCGCAACTGAAGGCCCTCGATTGGCGATGTGGTGCACTTTGATCCGAGGATCTTCATCCGCTAGCGCATCTAGAAGATTTGGCGTTTGATCTTGGCTCCCATCGTTGATGCAGATGAGTTCCCAATCTGAAAACGTTTGAGACCAGAGTGTTTCTACCGCACTTAGCAATGTAGCTTGGGCGTTGTAGCAGGGCATGATGACAGAAAAAAATGGCATTTAAACCTCTTGCTTCATAAGGAAATGTGACGGCCTGCGAAACAAGATATGTAGCGAGGCGAGGCCAAGAATGGTTGCAATTACAATCAGATGAGTGGTGGCGAGGCTCGTGAGGCCCAAGGTTGCGGCGGGGAATGCACACGCCAACCAAGTTAGGGTTGCCCCAAAGGTAATCGCCAGCTCTAGCCCGCTGCGACCTGTAACGCGCAGCTCTGCGGCGGCGGCAGACCAAAGGGTCAATGGGATCGCCGTAAGGCACAGGATTGAAACCGCTGGCGAGATAAAGGCCCAGTCGGGACCCAATAATATGGGTACATAGATTGGGGCAAACAGCGCTTGTAGGGCAACAACAGGGCTGATCATCACAATGCCCATGAGCGCGATGCTGCGAGCGGTCTGGCCATCGGTTTTGCAAAGGTGAGGAAAGACAACTTTATCAAATGCCGCAACAAAAGAGATCGCAATGCTCAGACCAGCGTTGAAGGCCATAAAATAGGCACCCAACCCCTGAGCGCCGAGAAGCGCTCCGATCACCAACTTATCGGCATGCAGACGCAAAGCGTTGATCAAAGAGGTGCCAATGATTGGCAGACCAAAGCTTAAAAAATCGCCGGTTGGGGCCGGGGTTGATTGATCTGGCGACCATGGACGCAGGCGACGCATGGCTATCAACCAGATCGGCGCTGTCAAAACTCTTGGCAAAACAAGAACCAAGGCAGACGGGAACACCAGCACAAGCGCCACAGAGATGAGATTGGCGGATACAATCTGCGTGCCTGCAATCGCAGCGGTTTGTTTTAGCTTGCCTTCGCGCATTGCAAGGGCGGCCTGAACAAGGCCCGCTGGCATAAACAGATATTCCAAAGCAGCGAGGGCGATCAGCGCTCCAATGAAAGCGTGACCAAACCAAACAAAGCACGCTGCCACACAGAGCTGAAGTAGGAAGAGCCCTGTTGTTGTTTGCCAAAATAGGCGATGTGCGCGGGCTGTGATGGCTTGCAAATCAGATTGCGCAGCAGCGATCACGCGTTGTCCGATGCCGTTTTCCGTTAGGCTCTTTAGGATGTCACAAACAGCGAGTGCCGCGGCGGCTAGCCCAATTTGTTCCGCGCCCAGTTGGCGCGCCACCATGATCACCACAAAGAGGCGAGACAATTTGCTGGCCACTTCCGACGCGCCGTAGGCGGTCAGGTGGGACAGAAAGGTTTTGGACCGCTTCAACTCGGTAAACATGAAAAACTCCGGTACATTCCCAAAGACTATGGCGGTGAATGCGGTCGATTTGGGGAGGGCGTCGGGGGATAAAGCGAGGCCAAAGGGTCACAGATCTACCCATGCGGGTATGTGCTTGCTCCGAAATGTGTTGAAGAAACCGCGTGTTGATGCGTTAATCCCGAAAAACAAAAATAAAATGAGGCAAAAGACGTTGGTCAGGTTCATCACACCTAAGATCAAAGCGGTTGGCTTGGCTGTGCTATTGGCCAGCTGTGCCGCTGTCGTTGATCCTGAAAACATCGAAGCCACGGGCGTGGGTGACGGCTATCAAGCGCAATACCGCGATGTGGTGACGCGTCGGGACGACACTTTTTTGACCTCTCAATCCATGAATGCTGAAAAATGCTTGCCTTTGCGCGGTGGGGTAGGTGGTAAATCCATCGGCGCCCGTGTGCTCTTGGGTGAAAAAGTGTCTCGCAATGATCTTGTGGATGTACGCATCGCAGATGATGAATCTTTGTCCGGGCGCTATGTGATTTCGCGTGATGGGTCTTTGAAGCTTCCGTTTATCGATGCGATCCCAGCGCAGGGGCGATCCGTGACAGACGTGGAAAGCATGCTGGCTGGCGCTTTGATCAACGCTGAGCTGTACGAAAACCTGCCACCGATTTCCGTGCGTGTGGTCGATTTTGCCTCCGTTAGCATTGGCGTCTCTGGGTCGGTGTTTGAACCGCATCAGATCGAGCTTGGCGGCACCCGTGGTGATCAGATTGATCCGAACCGCGCCCAAGCGCTGGGCGCATCTACCGAAGCGCGCAACCTTTCTGCAGCCCTACGAGCTGCCGGCGGGGTGCGGCCAGATGCAGATATTTCAGCCGTCGAACTGCGTCGTGGCGGACGTCTTTATAAGCTTGACCTGCGCGGCGTCTTTGAAGGGCGCAATATGGTAGATGTCATGTTGCTGACCGGCGATCAGGTGCATGTGCCGTCGCGGCAGTGTTTTCAGGATGATCTGATGCGTCCAAGTCCGATCAGCCCACCCGGCGTGACAATGTTCCTATCCAACCTCACGCAACCTGCGACTGGCAATGCGCCATCCGCCATTGGTCGTGACGTGCGCGAAATGCCCTATGGCACGCGTTACATGCAGGCCGTTGTTGATGCCAACTGTGTGGGGGGGGCCCGCGTCAGCAGTGCGCATCGTTCTGCAATGCTGATGTCGCGGAACCCTGAAACCAAAGTATCTGTTGTGATCGAACGCGATATCGAGGACATGCTGCGCCGTGCTGATCGTGACGACTATGACCCCTTTTTGCTGCCCGGCGATGCGGTGGCCTGTTATGATAGCGCGATCACAAACTTTGCTGAAGCTGCGCGTATTCTAGGGGCTGTCACCATCGGAGCGAGTTTGAACTAGGCGGATTTACTAGGGGCTGGTCAAGCCAGCCTTCGCCGCTGTCCAATGTAAACGAATACCCTCGATGGCCTCATCAGAGACCTCTGCTGATTTGCTTTGCTCTTCGACCCGCTGCAACGCCTTTTGGTAAGGAATTGCACCAAACAATGCAGCCGTCGATGCGATCTTGTGGCAACGCTGCCCGAGGTCTTCAATATCTGTGATCGGATGACTAAGCCATTCGTCTAAGTCATCGCCCTCTGCCACGAACCGTTTCAGAAATTCGTCATACTGATCGCCGAACATCTCTTTCGCCTGAGATCTCTCGTGGCCTGCGACCGTTTTTTGAAGCGGCATTGGCGCAGGTGTTTCGGTGATCGAGGCCAAAGCGGCGCGCAGCTCTTCGATCTGAACCGGTTTGCCAATAAAGCCATCCATCCCGCTTTCGCGGAACCGTTTGGTGTCATCCGGCAATACATTGGCCGAAAAAGCAAAAATCGAGGTCTTTGCAGCGCGTTTCACGGATTTTCGAATGCGCTTGGTTGCTTCAAGCCCATCGAGCCTTGGCATGTTAATATCCATCAAGATGCCGTCAAAATCAGCTTTGCCTGCCCAGTCCAACGCTTCAAACCCATCGGTGGCAAGAATGACGGAATGGCCTTCGGCACGAAGCATTTTTTCGACCACAAAGGCATTCATCTCATTGTCTTCAACCAGCAACAGCCGCAATGGGTTGCTTTGTGTTTCAATGATGTCGTTGTTGCTGTCTTTGGGTTCATGTCCCTCTGGTAAGGGCAGACGCACCCAGAAGGCGCTGCCTTCATCTAGGGTGCTTTCGACACCAATCTCGCCTCCTAGAAGGGTAACAAGTCGTTTCGCAATCGGCAGGCCCAACCCGGTCGAACCTGTGTCGCCACCTGCGCGATGTGTGGTTTCGAACTCTTCAAAGATGCGGTCGTGGTCTGCTTCATCAATTCCAAGCCCGGTGTCGATCACCCGGATTTCCACCAATGGAGAGGCACCGCGTAGGCCGACCTGTTCGACTTCGATGTCAACGCGGCCGTTTTCCGTGAACTTCACCGCATTACCAACCAAGTTCAGCAACACTTGTTCCAGATGTCCTTTGTCGCTGCGCACCCATTCTAAAGCATCGCCAACCCATCCCCAACTCATGGCGGTGCTGCGTTGCTCGGCGCCAGCGCTTTGACTGTCGACCACTTCTTGTAGGAAGCGCCCCAAATGAAAGCTTTCTTCTTTGATCGGGAGGCGGCCACTTTCAAAGCGTGCAATATCAAGGATTGAATTCACGTGTTTGAGCAGCTGACGACCAGAGATCGCCATGTTGTTTTGAAATTGTTGCTGTTCGCTTGTAAGTGAAGTTGAACCAAGCAAAGTCAGATTGCCAAGCAAGCCACTCAGAGGGGTGCGGATTTCATGGCTCATGACGGTTAGGAACTCAGCCTTGGCTTTTTCACCTGCCAGCGCTTGGTCGCGCGCTTCGGTGAGCTCGTCTTCGGATTCAACCTGGGCAGAAATATCGCGCAGAAAAGCAATCAGAATTTCGCCGTTCGATCCTTCGCCAGACTGCAAGGCCAGTTCAACCGGGAAAATGGTTTTGTCTTTGCGCATGGCATCGATACGAATGCGCCCATTTCCCACCAGTTTCTTCTGGCCGGTGTCGTGCATGCGTTTCATGCCAGCTTGATGGGCATCACGTAAAGCGGGAGGCACTATCAGATCACCGATGGATTGACCGACTGCTTCCCGATTGGAATACCCAAAAATCCGTTCAGCGGCGGCATTGAAATCAAGAATGATCCCAGTGTGATCTGACACAATCACCCCATCCAACGACGTCGACAAAATGGTCTGCATATGGGCGTTGGCACTGGCCAATTCGCGTCCACGGGCGCGGCTGCTCGCATCCGCCGCGCGGGAGTATAGCACCAATGCAATCAATGAAATGATCAAGAGGCCAGAGATGGCAGAGAGCTCTAAGAGCGTGGCTGACAACCGCGCACGCAATTGATCGGAGGCATCCGCAAAATGGGTCAGGCCAGATACATAAAGACCGCGTACAGCGGGTCGTATGGCCTTTGTTTGATCCATCAGAGCCGGTAGGGCAGCAACAAGGTCAGCATCTGCTGCATCCAATAGGGGGGCCGCCGCGTCTAAAAAGCTTTTGATTCTCGATTGTGCGGTTTCGAATTCACTGATCTGGCGCGCGTCCTGAAACACCAATCCCTGGGCGATGATGTCATGGCGGCTAAAAAAGACATCAAAATCTCTTCGCAATGTTTCTAGGTCAGGGCTGGGATTTTCCGCCGCAGACCGCAAGCTCAGTTGAAAGTCGAGGTATTCAATCTCAACCTGCGACAAAGTCCATTGTACGGTATCTGATTGTGCAGACCGCAATTCACGTAAATCAGTGAAAACGCTTTGCCCAAGCATCGCAATGACAAAAAGACTGATGGCCGCAGCAGAGGGCAATACCCAGCGGCGGACGGTCTGTTTAAGTTTTCGACGTATTATTGGGGCCGTAGCGAGCTCAGTCAAATGCAGGTTCCGATTCAAGGCAGTTATTCAATCACTTGAATCCTATTAAGCTGCCAAATCGAGCGTGCGTAAACCGTTTCAGTGCGAAATTTCGATGATTGGTCAAATGGATAAATAAGCCACAAAGGGCCTTTTGCGCGTCGAGACATCTCTTGCCCGTCCATCCGGTATGCCACGATGGCCTCAGCGTTGATACTGCCACCTAGTGGGATTTCAACCGAGTAATCGTTGATCGCTGTCAGTTTCGCCCGTTGGCCTTTCAGTCGAAAGGCTTCAAGCAGTTTGGTCAAAGGCACACCTTCAAACTGATGCACACCGTTGGTCCAAATTGTAGAGGTGACAATCTCTTTGGATCCTAAGGCTTCTAGCGCATTTAAATCCAATTTGATTGTCACCTCATCCCCCCCGCTCGTGAGGTCTGTGATTTCCAGAAGGGGCACTGGCTGTCCCGGGGCAACGCTTTCAGCACTGCTGGCAGATACCAGCGTAAAACACGTGGCTGCGACCAACATAATAATGCTCAAAACGCGAAACATTGCAGGCTCCTTCAGTAGACAGACTGACGCATTCTGGAGGGATGCGCATGGTCTCGGGCGGGTATCGTCCTACCCATGCGGATAGGACATGGGATCTGTGGGCTAATAGGCACCGCGACCGGTGAGCACTGCGCGGAATGTGGCGAGGATCAAGATAAGATCGAGCCACACCGTGCGGGATCGCGTGTACGCAAGATCCATATCGACCATCTGATCAAAGCCGATGTCTGCGCGGCCAGAGACTTGCCAAATTCCGGTCAAACCGGGCTTGACTTTTAAACGGCCAATAGCCTTTTGAGGGTAGGCTGCAACTTCCTCTGGCAAGGCTGGGCGTGGGCCAACTACTGACATATCTCCTTTGGCCACATTCACAATTTGCGGCAGCTCATCCAGTGAATAGCGGCGAATGAAACGCCCCATCCGGGTCACACGCGGATCGGATTTGGCTTTGAAACATACCCCGTCGCGATCAGATTGTGCCAAAAGCGCAGCACGTCTTTTTTCAGAATCCATTGCCATTGAGCGCAGCTTGTAGAGCGTGAAGGGTTTTCCATTTGCGCCAATGCGGCGCTGTTTGAAAATCGGAGAGCCTTTACTTTCGATCCGAATGGCCAACATGAGCGCAAGCAAAACCGGTCCAAGAACCAAAAGACCTCCAAGGCTTAAGGTTAAATCGATAACTCGCTTGCCTGAAACAGCGTTGTCTGAACGACGCAGAGGCCATAGGGCTGCACGTGCCAGGAATGTCAGATTGCCGATCAAATAGCGTTTTGCCATGCGGCGTGGCTCCATCAACAACCGCCACATCCATTCAGAGCGTAGATCGCGTACCCATCCAGGAGCGCGAGTTACATTGCCTGCAAGAAAGTCAAACAGACCTCCTACCGAGAGGCAGATCTGAGTATTTAGGCGTTCAAAATTGCGGTCAATCCACAATTCCTGCATCGGCACGCCCATAGCAACGAGCAGAATATCTGCTTTTGAATTGTTGATCGCCATGGCAGCTGCGTGGTCTTGGGCACCTTCATAACCATCACGTGTACCTGCGATGATCAAATTGGGAATGCGCCGTTGAAGCGCCTTGGCTGCGCGTTCTGCCGTGCCGGGTTTGCCACCCAGAAGGTAGATTGATTTCCCTAGTTTGGCGGCGTCAGCCAGCAGCTTTGGAACAAAATCAGTGCCGTTCAGGTTTTCTCGAATGCGGCTGCCTTGCAGCTTTGCGGCCAACTCGATGCCAATGCCGTCTGATAAAACCATATCAGCGTTTTCCAAAACCGCAGAGTAGTGTGGGTTATGCGTCGCTACATTAGCGCAATGTGCATTTAGAAAGGCCACGTGACGGCGGCCGGGGCGCAATATCTGAGCAATCGCCTCGCGGGTGTGTAAGTTGTCTATCCGGTGCCCGAGCACCTGTTTGCACAGTGGGTTTTGCTTCGTAGAATCCGCTTTCCAGCTGTCTATATTACTCTGATACGTCATTGTCTTACTCCCATCGCTTTCCATTAGATTGACGAAGGCGCACAGAGTTTTCTTGATCGCATTTGGAGCGAAATGCGGCGATTTTGGTAAATGGCTTCAAAAAAAGATGTTATTTTTCATGCCTTTGTGAAAATCCCTATCCCTTTGGATAGAGTTATCACCTGATGTTTCCCGCGAAAATTTCCCATTTCCGACACAGTTCTATGAGAAGAGAGTATATTGAGTAATGGTATCGAGCGAGGTTTCGGCGATGCGAATTTTGATTGCTGACGACCATGACCTACTGCGCGACGCGCTGGTGGCGTTTATGGCACAGGAAGACAACATAGAGACACATACGGCGGCAAATCTTGCAGAAGCAGTTGCGCTGATTGACGGAGACTGGACGTATGATCTGGTCCTGTTGGATTACAATATGCCCGGCATGAACGGGCTGGAGGGGCTGAAAGTGGCCGCGGAGCGCAATGGCGTTCACCGGGTTGCTTTAATGTCCGGCGAAGCCAGCCGTGACATCGCGGAACAGGCGCTTGAAATGGGGGCGACAGGATTTGTCCCTAAGACATTACCCGCCAAGTCGTTGGTCAATGCCATCAAGTTCATGGCCATGGGCGAAAAATACGCCCCATTGGAGTTCATGACGGCAGAGCCCGAAGGCAATGATCACCCCTTGCTGGAAAACCTGACCGAACGCGAAACCCAAGTTCTAAAAGGGTTGACCGAAGGAAAGTCCAACAAAGAAATCGCGCGCGATTTGGATTTGTCAGAACCAACGGTCAAGCTGCACGTGAAAACGCTTTATAAAAAGCTGGATGTGGCCAACCGTACCCAAGCGGCACTGGTGGCGCGGGATCAAGGTGTTTTCTAACAACGCCTGGGTACCGTACCGGCCCGAGCATATGTAATTCTGCGAAACTCAGGGCTTTGCCCCGGTCTCCAGAGCATTTCTCGAAAATTGAAAACAACTTCACCGCCTCCTATGTGGAGGCGGTTTCATTTTGTCCAGATTTGACGCGCCTGTTCTTCCTATCCGATGGGATGGTGACGCATGCGTTTGGTCCTGAAAATATCTTTTGTTCTGAACATTTCAGCTAAGCAATTTTCTATCCTGAGGCGAATGTAATAGTTAGCGCGAGTTTCTCATGGTGATGCAAAGCAACCTTCCAGATTATTCTTTGAACGCAGCTTATCTGAGCCGCCTTGATAAGGTTCTGGCCAAAGGGAAACCGGGACAGCCGGGATATCTGTTGAAGCGGATCGTTCGCTACACGGGCGTATGCCTTATTTGGATTGCTTTGATCTGGGTGCCTATCGCTGGCTACCTGGTTTCTGCACCGCCGAAGTTTACGTCGCATATGTCCCTTATTTTGCCGGGGGCAGGGGTTTCGGCCAGCGTCAATATGGAAGGCATCGGGCAGGCCAGCAGCTATGCGTCATCTGCTTTTGCAAACAACTCTGTGAGTCCAACCCAGACCTATAAACGCCTTATTCGAGCAGACCGCATTTTGGATGCTGCAGCGCTTTCATTGCAGACCGACCGCGCATATCTGCCGCGCCCCAAAGTGACCTTGGTGGATCAGACCGGGCTTATTCATATCGAAATGACAGGCGTCACGCCAATGGAGGCGCGTGATCGCAATCAGGCGATCCTAACGGCTTTTTTCGCGGAAGTTGAGGCGCTGCGCACTGATGATTTGGAAGAACGCGAAGAAGGGGCAGTGGTGGCCATTGAGGAATACCGGGATTCTGTTTTGGCCACGCGCGAGGCGGTGAATAGCCTGCAGACGGAAACTGGGTTTATTTCGCGCGATCAATTCACGCGTCAAGTGGCTGAAAACGATAATCGCCTGGCAGATATCGTCGCCCTGCGCGGAGAACTGCAGGAAAAGGCCGCCTATGTTGGCCGATTGCAAATGGCCTTGAGCCTAACACCTTTGCAGGCCGCGCGTGCTTTGGATCTTTATTCCGATCAGGAATACCTCGCCCTCGTGGCGGACCTTTCGGAAAAGGTCGCTCTACGCAATGCAGCCCGCGCACAATATGGCGCGCGCCATCCCACGCGAGAAAAGGCCGAAGTGGCTTATGACCGCGCAAAAATGGCCACTGTTGAGGCGGCGATAAAGATCACAGGATTGCCGCGTGCACTTGCTAAAAAATTGAATGTTTCGCAATTCGGGGATCGCACGTCCTTATTGGCTGACCTGCTGCGACATGAAGCAGAACGGGCTGGCTTGGAAGCCCAACACCAAGAGCTGGATCGCCGGTATCTGCAGGAAAAACAAAGGCTTGAAATGGCGGCGATGGCCGCGGCTCAGCTGGAGGATTTACAACGAGATTTCCAAGTTGCCGAGGCCATATTCGCATCAGCCATTGCGCGGGCGCAGTCGTCTAAGACCGATGTGTTTGCTTCATATCCGCTGGTACAAGTGCTGGAAAATCCGTCTCTACCTGAAGATGGTGGATCACAGCGCAACACTCGTGCGCTGCTGGCTGGAATTGGCGCGACATTCCTTGTTTTTCTCGCCTTGTCTTTGGGGTGGCTCCGTCAAAGCATCATTCGCTGGGCGCTCGGTTTGCGCGATGGGCACTCTCATGTCTGATAATGCCCGTTGCGTTGGTAACGAAACGGATGCGGTGATCGTACCGGCCAACCCGGTTGAGGCCCTTGTCTATAAAACGCTTACCATCACTTGGCCACTCTATGCGGTCGGAGCGCTTTATGTCGTTGGTCCAGTATTGGCTTGGGTGCTCGGTGGAATTGCAGCACTCGCGCTCTATCTTGGACCAGCCATGCGAACTGATCTGAGACCTCATGGTATCCCAACCGCAGTGTGGCTTTGGCTCATCGGCATGCTGGCCATGCTGCCGATCCTTTGGGTGGGTCATGTGCATTGGGGTTACGGTCTGACGTCGACGATCAAATCCACCATCGGCTGGGCCAAAGGCTGGGCACTTATGGCACTATTTCCTTTGGCTGGAGCTGTGTTGCCGATCAGACGAGAAATTCTCATCCGAGGGCAATGCATTATTGGCTTTTGGACATTGTGCTTGGCACCTGTGTTATTGGCAGCGCCTTATCTGGGACTTCCAGAGCGGATTTTCACCTCTCCGCTTAAGGCAGTGGGTGGGCCGGGGCCCGAGTATTTTACTTTGTTTCTATTTACTTATGATCCCGCGACTTGGGCGCCGCGTTGGCAGTTCTATGCGCCGTGGTCGCCGTTTGCTGCTTTGCTTGGCGTATGCATGGTTCTCTTTGCCTTTGAAGAAAAAGACCGCCGTTGGCGGGCCGCTGGACTTGCCGCGGGAACGTTGATGGTTTTGGCGTCAAAGTCCCGGATGGGATTGGTTGGATTGATATTTTGTACCATCCCGCCGCGGTTGGTCCCGCTGTTGGGGAAACAATGGGCGATGTTTGTGCTTGCGGGGCTCACGGCCAGCTTGGCGATTTTTTCGGAAAAGTTGATGTCATCCCTTTCTGCAGGGATTTCGACCTTTAAAAACGCCCGTGCCGACAGCACCCGTGTGCGCGCGACATTGCAACGTATTGCCGAAGAGCGCTGGCGGGAAGAGGCGATCTGGTTTGGCCATGGTCGTCCTGAACCTGGCGGACATATCGTGGAATATATGCCAATTGGCACGCATCACACGTGGTATGGATTGCTGTTTGTGAAGGGTCTACTTGGGTTTTTTGCGCTACTGATTCCGCTGCTATATCAATTGCTTTTGTCCGTTGCAGACACGGCCATAAACCCGCGTGGACGCCTGCCTTTGGGTATCCTTTTGGTGGTCTGTATGCTGTCATTTGGCGAGAACATTGAGATCGAAGCCTACCTGCTATGGCCAGGGCTAATGATGCTTGGAATCCACGCACGTGAGGTTGCATCAGATCCGGTATTGTCGATCCGTCCAAGGCGTGTGCCTTGTTCGACTACTTGATCTATCGCATTGATATTAAAAACAAAAACGACTCCCGAAGGAGTCGTTTTTCGTTGCTACAAACCCGTATCGGATTTGAGTAAATGGTGGGCGACCCTGGAATCGAACCAGGCGTGAGTCGCCTCGAGGGAGTTACAGTCCCCTGCCACACCTTGCGGCCTGTCGCCCACTTGTTCGGCATCGCTGCTGAACGTGAGGGGCTGATTACAGGCAGCTTTCGAGGGCGTCAACAAGAAAATCCCTTGCAGATGGAACAAGTTCACTGCATTGGTACCGCTCCTTATTTGAGAAGGCAGGAAACCATGACGAAGCCCTCGAAAAAGCCCAAGTGGGTGGTCGAAAAAGAGCAGGCAAAAAAGGCTGCTTCTGCCGAAACCGTTTGGCTGTTCGGGCTGCATGCGGTGCGCGATGCGCTGATGAATCCGGCGCGAGAAAAACTGCGTTTGATGGTCACTAAGAATGCCTCTGATAAGCTGGCGGAAGCGATTGCGGAATCGGGTATGGACGCCGAGGTGATCGACCCACGCAAATTTAATCCGCCAATCGATAAGCAATCTGTGCACCAAGGGGCCGCTTTAGAAGTGAAACCTTTGAATTGGGGCAGCCTGACCGATCGCGCGATTGGCTCTGATGACCGACCACCTCGTCTGGTTTTGCTGGATCGTGTGACGGACCCGCATAACGTCGGTGCGATCTTGCGATCTGCAGAAGTTTTCGGCGCACAGGCCGTGATCGGGACACGTCACCATTCCGCGCCGGAAACCGGCGCATTGGCAAAAACCGCCTCTGGGGCACTCGAACGCCAACCTTATCTACGCATGCGCAACCTTTCTGACACCATCGTTGAACTTCAGGGCATGGGCTACATTGTGTTGGGGCTTGACGGCGAAGCGGATGACACCATTGAGGCGGTGCTGGAAGGCAAGTTTGATCGACCAGTCGCTTTGGTGCTTGGGGCAGAAGGGCCGGGTCTGCGTCAAAAGACCAAAGAAACCGTGGATCATCTGGTTAAGATTGATTTTTCTGGTGGATTTGGATCGTTGAACGTTTCCAATGCTGCTGCGGTTGCGCTTTATGCGGCAAAGCCTAAAGGCTAAGACTTGAAACCATCTGATTGGGCGGCAATATCGGACTGATCAGATGGCAAACAAGCAGAGTAATCGGGCAGGGCACAATGGGACCAAAAATCGCGACATGCTGTTATTGCGGAACTCGCGCGGCTTTGAAACTGTCCGGCGAAGTGCAACATGAATTGGCCTGTTCGTCATGCGGTGCACCTTTGCATGACATCAAACAGATGCCAGTCAAGCCGCGTCCCGTGGCCAAGAATGCTGAAAAGAAACAGCATTATGACAGGCCCGTTTCCTACAAGAAGCCACTGAAATCAAACAAGAAATACAGAAAGAAAAAGAAGGGGTTTCTGTCGGAGCTCCTTGATGACTTTGACGATATTTTCGACATTTTTGATTGAAACAATTTTTGACGGGTCCTCACAAACGCGTCACTGGCCCTATGGGGTTTAGAAAAATCGCTTACTCTTGGGGCAGATCAAACGACCCTATTGCCCAAGATGGAGCCTTACATGCTAAACCGCCGTTCTTTTCTAGTATCTGCTGCCGCTGCGCCTGTGGCCTTTGCCGCTGCAACCCCCGCGTTGGCGATGACGCCTGAAATCTATGCACCAGACGGCATTGCGCTGAAGGGCTATGATACGGTCGCCTATTTCAAGCAAGAAACCCATGTGAAGGGCAGCGCTGCGTATAAGATCAGCTGGAAGGGGGCTGAGTGGCATTTCGCCTCGGCTGAAAACCTTGCTGACTTTACCGCCAATCCTGAGGCCTTCGCGCCGCAATATGGTGGCTGGTGTGCCTTTGCTGTGGCGCATGGTGCGACCGCGAAGACCGACGCTGATGCGTGGACTTTGCACGACGGCAAACTTTATCTGAATTTCAATAAATCCGTGCGTGCCAAGTGGCGCAAAGACATTCCAGGGTTTGTTGCGAAAGCAGATGCGAACTGGCCAGCAGTTCTGAACGGCTAAGTCTCAAAAAGATATCGAGAGTTAAGTCTTTGTTCACAATTATCTTACATTCTCTGGAAAGACGATAAATTCGACTTATCTATTATCATGGAAGGCAAGACCGGAACTCTTGCCTTCACTTCACTGTCCCTCGTTCCGCACTGCGCCCGGTTTACTCCGGGCGCTTTTTTCTTTTCGCGGTTTTCCCTTTTCATTCCGGCAAGAAAACTGAATGGTCGCCCTATGACACAATACTCTGATGACCTGCTCAATGACGTCTTTGATCGCAGTAAAACAATTGCGGTGATTGGCTTTTCCATGAACCCAGCGCGTGCCAGCCATTATGTGGCGCAATTCTTGCATGAGCAGGGCTATCGGGTCATTCCGGTAAACCCTGGCCATGCTGGCAAAGAGATATTCGGTACGACAATTCGCGCGTCGCTTTCAGACATAGGTGAGCCCGTGGATATGATCGATGTTTTTCGCCGCTCGGATGCATTTATGGGCGTCGTGGAAGACGCACTTGAGCATCTACCTGACGTGCAGACCATTTGGACACAGCTAGGTGTGTTGGATGATGCCGCCGCTGCCAAAGCGGAGACGGCTGGGAAAACAGTGATTATGGACCGCTGTCCGAAGATCGAAATCCCGAGGCTTGGCCGCCTAAAGTAAAGTGACGCGGATTACAGGGAAGGGCCGTTACTTACGGCTCGCCTTTTCGGCAATTCCGCTGGTGCCCTGACGGCGCGCGAGTTCAGCTAGAACCTCATCCAGTGAAATGCCACGCGATTGCAGCATCACCAAAAGATGGAACAACACATCCGCGCTTTCGCTGATCAGCCCATCGCGATCATCTTTGATGGCTTCGATAATGGCCTCAACGGCCTCTTCGCCGAATTTCTCAGCACATTTTTCTGGACCTTTGGCGAGCAACTTTGCCGTCCAGCTGCTGTCTGGGTCCGCTTTCGCACGGGCCGCAATCGTGGCTGCTAGTTCATTGAGTGTGTTCATTGCTCAGTCCTCACTGCAGTCGCATTGGAATGCCGTTGGAAATCATATGCTGTTTGGCTTCTTGGACGGTGTATTCTCCAAAGTGGAAAATCGAAGCTGCAAGTACGGCAGACGCGCCACCTTTGGTCACACCTTCGACAAGGTGATCCAGGTTTCCAACACCACCAGACGCAATCACCGGAACATTTACGGCATCTGAAATCGCTTTGGTCAGTGGTAGATTAAAGCCCGACTTAGTTCCGTCGCGATCCATGCTTGTCAGCAGAATTTCTCCAGCGCCCTTTGAGGCCACGAGTTTGGCAAACTCAACCGCATCGATCGGGTTGCCATCGCCATCCAGCGCTTCTTTACGGCCTCCGTGGGTGAATATGCCCCACTTGTTTGGCGTACCGTTTTCATCATGCCCGATCGTTTTGGCGTCAATCGCACAGACAATGCACTGGCTTCCAAATTGATCGGCGGATTCTGCGATTACGTCTGGGCGGGCAACAGCAGCAGAGTTGAAGCTAACCTTGTCAGCACCTGACAAAAGCAAAGCGCGCACATCATCTTTGGTCCGCACTCCGCCACCGACAGTCAGAGGAACAAAACACTGCTCTGCCGTGCGGCGCACCATATCAAACATGGTGCCACGATTTTCATGGGTCGCGTGAATGTCGAGAAAACAGATTTCGTCCGCACCCGCCGCGTCATAGGCGCGCGCAGCTTCGACTGGGTCACCTGCATCACGCAGGCCCACAAAGTTTACGCCTTTGACCACACGGCCATCAGCGACATCCAGACAAGGGATCAGGCGGGTTTTCAACATCTTGGTACCTCTTGGCGTCCTCTTACGCGGTTTCACGCCATTGTCCAAGATGTCGATCCCCTCGATATATGCCGATCCTGCGATTTTCAGCCGTCAAGCAAATGTGATTGGCAAAAGGGTTGGCAAATGTCGTGAATGGCGGCGAAAGCACCTAGTTGAAAAGAGAGATTATGAAACGTTACCTAATAGCCGGAGCCATCGCCATGTCCTCAGCCCTCCCAGCCAGTGCAGAGCTGATCTCTGTTGTCAGCAATAAATCCGTATCCGCCTCATTGGATGCCCTACAAGCCGCTGTCGAAAACGCGGGTGCGAAAGTCTTTGCGCGTGTGGATCACGCAGGCGGCGCTCAAAAAATCGGAGAGTCCTTGGCGGATGCTGAGCTTCTGATTTTTGGCAACCCAAAAATCGGCACTCCGGCGATGCAGGCAGATATCAAAGCTGGTCTGTTTTTGCCGCTTAAGGTGTTGGCTTATGAAGATGCGGATGGAACGGTTTATCTGACCTATGAAGATCCGGCCGCGAGTTTTGCCGGGCTGAACATTGCCCCGGATGCGCCGTTTCTCGCGAAAATGAAGGGCGCATTGGGTAAATTGACTGCAGCAGCGGCTGAATAAAGCCTTCTTTAAAGGAACGCCGCGTTGGTTCGCTGCGCGGCGTTCATGATTGGGCTTAAGTAAGTGCAGCGGGCCTCGATTGCAGCTTTGCCGCCCGTGCCACACCGTTTCGAGCAATCATAATGTGAAACGGCATAATCGCGGCCAGATAAATTCGGCCACCCAGATTATGCGGGTGCACCCAGGTCGCCAAAGACAACATTCCATTCTCACTGATCACAGAGACACGAAAATCGAGGTGCTTGTCATCAAAGCCCGCGATGATCTCGCTCTCTGTTTCGCTTTCAACAGGGAAGGGGCCGAGTTTGTCTGCCGCCTCTGGTCCATCCTGATCTAACCCAAAAGGCGCGGTCACAATCCGGCGCAGGTGCAACAGAAATTTCCCCCAATTCGGAAAGTCGACAATTTCTGCCGCGGCCGCGCGCGGACTGATGTCGGCCTGGGTTGCGAAACAGTCCAGGAAGTCTTCGGGCTGAAGGCGTTTATGCAGTGCACTGGAGGCGGGAAGTTGGATTTTTTGGACCTTCGGTTTCATGCGCGATTCCTTTGAATGGGGCCTTCTCTACACCTTGGGGAGAGTGTGTAGATCTTCAAGCAACCGGGCGCGTTTGTCGCAGGTAAAATGCCCTAAAATGGTCACAATCCCACGGTTGATCGACTGCCCCAGTGCGGTATGAAACCTCATATTTTACTGGAGTAATTGTTATGTTTCGTTCTCTGCTACTGGGCAGCGTTGCTATTTTTGCAACCTCCACTCCCAGCTTGGCAAGCTCACTTCCAAAGGCGTCGGAATGCCGATTGCTTGAGCTCGCCTACAAGGTCACTTTGGCGCAAAAAGATGCGGCCTTCTCAGATATTTTGGTGGATTGCCCAGGATATGAGACCTGGGAGTTTCAGATGACCACACGTGACAATAGTAACGCGTTTCGCGATGCGATGGGCGCGCAGTTACCGGTCAAAGTTCAAATGGGTGGGGACGAGGCAAAGGCTTTGTTTCAGCGCATGATCTCACGCGGTGTGCCGTTGGATGTTGCTGAAGGTATGGTGGATACGAGGGCCTTTGATAAAGCCCTCGCAAGTCTTTCGAATTAAACCAATCCGTCGCGATCAGGCCTTGAGGACGCTAAGCGCCTCGGCCAGATCAATCGCACCATCATAAAGCGCGCGACCAGAGATCGCGCCATTCAGATCAGCACCGCAGGATTTCAAGGCGCGCAGATCGTCCAGAGATGACACACCACCAGAAGCGATCACCGGGATCGAGACTGCGTTGGCTAGGTCAGCCGTCGCTTGCACGTTCGGGCCTTTCATGGCGCCGTCACGCATGATGTCGGTGTAGATGATAGCCGCGACGCCAGCATCCTCAAATGATTTTGCGAGATCCGTGACCATCACGTCGGTTTCTTCGGCCCAGCCTTTGGTGGCCACTTTGCCGTTGCGCGCATCAATGCCGACGGCAACCTTGCCCGGGAATTCTTTGGCCGCTTCGCGTACCAGATCAGGGTTTTCAACGGCCACAGTGCCGAGGATCACACGTGCGAGGCCCTTGTCGATCCAGCGTTCGATGGTGGCCATGTCACGGATACCACCACCCAATTGCGCTGGGACTTTGGTTTGCTTGAGGATTTCTTCGACTGGGGCCGCATTCACGGGCTCGCCCGCAAAAGCACCGTTCAAATCAACCAAATGCAACCAGTCACAGCCGGCTTTCACGAACTCCAGCGCCTGCGCGGCTGGGTTGTCGTTGAACACTGTGGTCTTGTCCATGTCCCCGTGCAGCAGGCGCACGGCTTGGCCGTCTTTCAGGTCAATTGCAGGGTAGAGGATCATGGCAGTTTCCTTTGGACAATCGTCAGTCTTTTATCTCTCGCAGCCCTTATGCATGACCTTGCGCAAATGGCAACCTGACCCCAAGTCATTCTTGATTGAAGCGCGTGGCCTGCGTCAGGCTGTCTGGCAAACAGGGAGTGACACAAATGAAAACTGCTTTGCTTGCCGGGATTCTGAGCCTTTCAGCCACCTTCGCTCAGGCTGATGCCGCAACAGGAACTTGGAAAACCGAAGCCGGGGACACCGGCGGATATCTACATGTAAAGATGGTGCCTTGCGGGAATGCGCTTTGCGGCTCCATCGACAAAGCCTTCAGTGCTGGGGGCGGTGTAAGCTCTGACTACGAACACACTGGCAAACGCATGATTTGGGATATGAAGGCCGAAGGTGATGGCAGCTATGGCGGCGGCAAAATCTGGGCCCCAGACAAGAATAAGACCTATAAGTCGAAAATGTCGTTGAGTGGCAATAAGTTGACCGTCAAAGGCTGTGTTGCGGGTGGCGCAATTTGCCGAGGTCAAACGTGGACCCGCGTCAATTGATCCAAATCAGCTGAACATTCCAAGTTGCACCGGAATAACAGCGTAGCCCCCTTTAAGTTTGGCCGCCTTGAGGCGTTCAAGCTCCGCCTCTGCGGCGGGGGCTTCGCCCAAATAGTCGCGCTTTTCCTGCGCCGCACCACCAATCACACCCCATTCGCGTACCAGACACCACTCGCCAAACAACGTCTTGGTCAGGCGCAGCGCGTAGTACCGCTTTTGCTTGCGGGTGTGGTTGAATTTCTCAAGGCGGACGTGCACGAGGATATCCTTTGGCGATTGCGCCCGATATGCCCCGTGCTGTCGTCTCTGTCCAGAAGGCTTAGACCGCCCCGGTGTATTCCCCACGTGCCGGGTAGTCATTGGCGATGGCAAAATCCAATGCTGGTATCAGTTCACGGAAATGCGGACGCACAAACGGCATGGTTTGGACTGCCCCATAAAACAGCGTCTGGTCAGGGCGCACAAGGAACAGGCCCGGTTCGCTGAACAGGGCGGGCTCTTCGATGCCAATCGAAGTTTTGCCGCGAGAGGTCGAAATATACAGACCCCAAACACGTGCGGTCTGCAGTGGAAGGTCATATGCAAAGCGCAGACCTTTGGCGTTGATCTTTTCAGCCATTAGAGCGGTGCGCTCTTCGCCGTCAGAACTTACGGCAATCGCGCCAACGCCACGTTCCGCAAAGTCGCCGATTAGTTTTTCAAGTTCAGTCAGGTACGTTGCGCAAATCGGGCAGTGCAAGCCACGATAAAAGCAAACAATCGTGCCGCGCTCAGAGTTTTCGGCGCTGAGATCGAACTCTCCTCCGCCAAGGGTTGGCAGTTTCAATTCCGGGGTCTTTTGGCGAGGTATCAGCATCAAACAAATCCTATTTGTGAAGTTTCTCTTGCACTTTCTCAGATTTTTATGTCAGGTAATTCCAATTAATCTACCCAAAATGCCGGAATTTCAATGGATCGCATCACAACGCTTATGAACCGCTTTCATCGCACAGTGCGGGCATCGTCCCGATCTGACGCGGATATTGTTGTGCTCGGAGAGCAAGGTAACCCTCAGGAAGTGCGCTTTTATCCACATGATCGAGGTCAGCATCTACCGACTGAGCGCGAGCTTTGGTTTGCACAGGTTGATTGGACGGGGAATTTGAATCCGTTACAGCGCGCTTTGCCCAAAGAAGTGCGGTTTGATTTGACGGCCTGCGCCGAAACCCAGGCTTTGATCCAGGTGATTTTACAAGAACATACGCAAGCGCGCTGTGGCGGACACTGGGTGCTAAACCGGCTGGGGGATGTTCTGCTGGTGCGGCTTTTGCGCGATCAAATCGACAAGGGGTCAACCAAACCAGGACTGATTGCTGGGCTCGCAGATGAGCGCCTAAGCCGAGCAATTGTGGCCATGCATGACCACCCGGGACGGGTTTGGAACAATCAGGATCTAGCCTCAGAAGCGGGGCTGTCTTTGTCGCGGTTTAATGAGCTTTTCGCAGCGCAGGTTGGTGAGACCCCCATGGGCTATCTGCGTAAATGGCGGCTGACTTTGGCGCGGCAAGATCTGCAAAAAGGAGACCGCGTTGATGCGGTCTCTCGCCGATACGCCTATGGCTCCCCCGAAGCTTTCACACGCGCTTATCGTAAGGCCTATGACGAAGCCCCGATTGCGGCGCGCAAAGCTGCAAACGTCGCTTAGGGTTTCCAACGCAGGAAATTGCCAATCATGCGCAGGCCAACGTGTTGGCTTTTCTCCGGGTGAAATTGCATACCGACCATCGTGTCACGCCCGATAACCGCGGTGATGTCTCCCGCGTAATCCACATGGGCGATCCGTTCAGCTGGATTGGCGACCTGAAAATGATAGCTGTGCACGAAATAGACGTGTTGACCATTTTCCACGCCGTCCAGCAGCGCATGCGGTTGATCGATCACCAGATCGTTCCAACCCATATGCGGCACTTTCAGTGTTTCATCTTTGGGGGTGATCTTAACAACTTCGCCACCGACCCAATCCAGACCAGCAGTATCTTCGTATTCACGACCCGTGGTTGCCATCAGCTGCATGCCGACGCAGATGCCAAGGAAAGGGCGGCCCTTTTGTTCGACTGCTTCGACCATGGCGTCATAGATGCCTTTGTGGCCGCGCAGCTCCGCCGCGCAGGCCGGGAAAGCACCATCGCCCGGCAGGACCAAACGGTCGGCTTTTGCCACGACATCGGCATCCGACGTTACAATGACGTCCCCGGCATCAACTTCAGCAGCCATACGCTGAAAGGCCTTTTCCGCAGAGTGCAGATTGCCGCTTTCATAGTCGATGATCGCTGTCAGCATGGTGGTTCCTTTCGCTTGCCGACCAAGTGAAACGAAATCAGCGTCGGGTCAAGGGATAAGGATCAGTTACCAAGTGTTCCGATGCGGTCAAGTAATGTCATCACCTGTTCAAATGGGCCATCGGCAATAGCGGGTGGGGGATAGCCGAACTCTCCAGCAAGGTAGAGCAGGGTAAAGCCGTGGATCAAAGACCAGACTTGAATTTCGATAATTTGCGGATTTTGGCCCTCGGGAACAAAGGGCGCGCAGACACCGCGCAGAATATTGTAAGCATAACTGCCTTCTTGATTGTCGGGCACCAAAGCTGAAAGGCCCGTGCCAAAGATCACATTCAGCAAACCTGGATGTTGCAGGCCAAAAGCAAGGTAACCTTGGCAAATAGAGCGCAATCTGTCCTGTGGATCAACCAATCCGGTGAGCCCGTCTTCCAAGTACCGGGAAAAAATACGAAATCCTTCTTGAGCAATTGCAATTTTCAACCCGGCCAATCCGTCAAAATGATGCGCCGGAGCAGCGTGTGACACGCCAGCTCGCGCAGCACATTTTCGTAATGTCAGACCATCGATACCACTTTCTTCCAGCAGTTCGATACCAGCTAGCACCAAAGCCTCCTTCAAGTTTCCATGATGGTGTTTTTTCTTGGTGTCGGTCTTGGTCATGGCTCATTTCTAGCAAAAGACTTGACAGCGTCAAGATGTTTTGATTTTTACAGTGTCAAGATAAGCTTTACACTGTCAACTTAATGGATTCGCTATGTCTGCTTCAAAATTCCAGACCGAAACCTCTTGGTCTCTCATCCTTTTGTGGACGCTGTCTGTGCTCGTGTCTGTTGTCTCTTTGCGATTTCTGGTCGCTGAGTTGGCAATTGTTATGCCGCATATGATGCACCACGCGATGGCGCGACCTCTTAGTCTTTACCTTCACATTGGATTGGCCCCGGTTGCGCTTGCGTTGCTACCTGTCCAGTTTAGCGCGCGGATTCGAACTACACGCCCTGCCGTGCACCGCTGGGGCGGTCGCATTTATGCAATCGCCATTCTAATTTCTGGGACCAGTGGGATATTCCTCGCTTTGGGAACCGAAGCTGGGCCGGTCGCCGCTGCAGGGTTCGCAGGGCTTGCGGTTCTTTGGTTGGCGACAACGGCTCGGGCGGTTCAGCTTGCGATGCAAAGGCGCATTGCGCTTCATCGTGAATGGATGATCAGGTCCGCAGCACTGACACTCGCTGCGGTGACCCTGCGCCTTTATGTTCCGTTTGGACAAATGGCCGTTGGATTTGAGCTCGCTTACGTTGCGATCTCATGGCTCTGCTGGGTGCCAAATCTGTTTATTGCAGAATGGTTCTTGCGCCGCCGCAGCCGCACCCAACCTGCCTAACAAAAAACCCGGCACAAAGCCGGGCTTTTTAATAATCTGTCTTCAACACGTTAGAGCGCGCCTTTGGTCGACGGGATATCCCCAGCCTTACGCGGATCCGTTTCCACAGCGGTGCGCAGCGCGCGCGCTACAGCTTTGAATGCCGCTTCCACGATATGGTGGCTGTTCACGCCGTGCAGTTGATCAATGTGCAATGTGATGCCGCCATGCGTCGCAAAGCCCGTGAAGAACTCACGCACAAGCTCGGTATCAAAGGCACCAATTTTCTGCGTTGGGATGTCGACATTCCACACCAGAAATGGACGCGCAGACAAATCCAGCGCTGCACGCACTTGTGCGTCATCCATCGGTAGGTGGCATTCGCCGTAGCGATTGATGCCGCGCTTGTCACCAAGAGCTTTCACAAGCGCCTGACCCAGAGCGATGCCGGTATCTTCGACAGTGTGGTGATCATCGATGTGATAATCGCCTTTGGCGCGGATTTTGAAATCTATCAACGAGTGGCGCGACAGTTGGTCCAGCATATGGTCAAAAAACCCAACACCGGTTTGGTTGTCGTAGTTTCCTGTGCCATCCAGGTTAATCTCCACCGAAATTTCGGTTTCAGCTGTCTTGCGTGTCACGCTTGCGGTGCGCATGGGCGTATCCTCTTGATCTTTCGCCGCTCTTATAGGCGGGCCAGGGGGCTAGGGGAAGGCGAAGTATTTTGAATTTGCGTTAGTGTGTTGGATCTGTCGGTCGATAAGAGCTGTTAACTTTTGCGCGGTTTCAAAACAGAGAGAACACCAACTTATTGCTTGACCCTCCCGTAGCTGGAACCCCTAGGACGATTAAAAACTTGCGGAGAAAAATATGAAGAAGAATGCCATTGGTTTGGTTCTGGCGTGTGGCATCCTTGTGAGCGGGATTGCTATTTTTGACGTCAATTTGATTGCGCCAGCTCAAGCTGCACATGAGCTAGAAGCGCGTAATATTTTACGTGGAAAAGAGCTTTATGATGAGAACTGTGCATCATGTCATGGGGCCAACTTAGCGGGGCAAAAAAACTGGCAATCCAAGGGGGCTGACGGTATCGCGCCGGCGCCCCCACATGATGAGACGGGACACACCTGGCATCATGATAATCAACTCTTGTTTGATTACACTAAATTGGGTGGACAAAAGTTGCTTGCCGCGCGCGGAGTTGAAAACTATAACAGCGGGATGCCTGGGTTTGTCGGGCTGCTCGAAGATGATGATATTTGGGATATTCTTGGATATATTCATTCGACCTGGCCCAAACGTGTGCAGGATATCCAAGCAGCGCGAAATCAGCCTCACAAGTAATTCGATCTGGCCTGTATTTTTTATCGGCTCGTTGTCACGGGACTAAGAATGCATATTAGCCAAATAAAAAGCGCGCCTAACGGCGCGCTTTTACTTTTCGATCGTCAGAAAAGTTACTCTTTGGTCGCAATATTGCGGTCGTAGTCCAGACGTTCAGCCGCCTGCAAAGTCAGGATCTGGAAGAGGCGAGAGGCCTCGTCATCTGATCCCACTGGTGCGCCGCCATCTCCTGCGCTGCTGCCAAACACATAAGTCGGCACGTTGCGTTTTGCGAAGGCTTCGGCCCAGAGTTTTTGGATTTCGACTTCGGCGTCTAGTTTCTGTGCCAATGCGTTATCCGCCTCCAAGATTTGCGTCTTCGCATAGGCTTCCGCCTCTGCCGCAACTTGAACAGCTTCAGCGTCGATGCGCGCTTTCTCTAGCAGGATTTCAGAGCGCTCTTTGGCAATGCGTGCGGCTTCGCGTTCCCGCTCGGCTGCTGTGATCGCCAGTTGTTTTTCGGTTTCCGCATCAGTTGTCCGCTCGATCTGCGTAACCTTGGCAAAGGCCTGACGTTCCGCAACTTCACGTTCACCACGCGCAACAGCCAAGAGTTTTTGCTCTTCTTCCTGAATGCGCTGTTCACGCGCAATCGCGCGATCGGCCGCCGCTTGTTGGCGCAGCGCCATCCGATCCTTGAACTTCTGGTTAGGGTTCACATCTGTCACACGCGCCGACGTCACCGAAATCCCGAACTTTGTGAAGGACTGTTCTTTGCGGCGTGGCAGGCCTGTCGCATCGACCAGTTTTTCAACCACGAAAATGGTCTTGGTGTCATCGCCAAACTCTTCTTGATCCTCGCCCAAAGCCGCATTCGCAGTACCCGGGCGATCGCCAGAGATTTTCACGCGTTTTTCGATGCGGCGCACAAGATAAATGCCCGATTCCATCTGGCGTTGGAATTCGTTGTTGAATTCGGTTTTACCACCTTGGAAGTAATCCTCGGCAGACATCAATGCAGCTGTTGCCCCCAGAGTTTCCTCAAAGGCAGGCACCAATTCGGTGCGCAGCAGGTTTTCTGGCGTGCGGTATTGGCGCGCCAGACGCAAAAATGCATCTTCGTCACTTGGCAGTTCAAAGCGAGCAGTTGCGGAAACAAGCGCGTCTACCTGATCCAAGAATACCAATGATTTTGGCGCAAGGTTTGCGCTCATTTGAGCGCTTTCGACCTCGGCTACAACTTCGCCTCGCCCGCTGGATGACGCCTGCACAGACATTGCGTTTTTCCAAGCGTTGTAGCGACCAAAGAGGTGCAGGTTATACCCGGTGTCAGACACCATTTTCTCTTCGCCCAAGATTGTGCGGACGTGATATTTGAACCCAGGTTCGGCATAGAAAAACATGCCATTGAATGTGGTGACGAACACGATCATCAGGCCGGCAGCTTTGATGCCCCAACCCGAAAGATTGACGATTCCGTCGAGGTTTTGATTTTCTGGAAAATTGAAATTACGGCGAATAACGTATCCCGCCGCGATGATAAACAGACCTAAAATTGGCCAAAACAGCATAGAACTTCCTTTTAAAGCTGAGTTGAAAACAAGTTTGGGCGCAGCCTATGAGATCGCTTCGCCGAAAGAAACACACAACTATTAAGTGTGCATTCTTGTCGAAATTTCAAGTATTTGGTGTTTGGTTTTCAAGCAGGCATGAAGGAGACATTTTGGAGCGGGCGAGGCGATTCGAACGCCCGACCCTAACCTTGGCAAGGTTATGCTCTACCCCTGAGCTACGCCCGCACCGTTGAGTGAGGCGTGGAATATAAACTATGCCGCGATGCCGCAAGAGGAAAAGTACCACTTCAGCAAAAAAATCTTTGGCAAGCGACGGAAATTTCAAGCCGTCACGTTTGAATAGATATGAAGACAGTATTTCACACCACACTAGGATTGATGGCCAGCGCCTTTGTCACTTTGGCGGTCGCATTTTGGGCAACCGGTCCGGCTGCGCACGAGGGATCGCATGTCTCGCGCATCGTGTCTGATGTTTCGCAATTGAAGGTGATCGGCTCCGAAATGTTGCTTTCTCTGACAGTGACCAATTTTTCGGAAACGGATGTCGTTCTGCAGTCGGTGTGGGCAACAGGCGCAGAAGCTACAGCGATTGCCCCGGTTTCGATCGAGCAGGGTGCGGCGCAATTGGTGGAGGTCACTTTTGTATTTTCCTCCAGTATTCCCAGCATCTTTACCGCTGTTCTTGATTTCGGTGTGAACGGGCAGGGCCCGGTTTTGGTGATGAAGTAGATATTACGTAGGAGAAACAGGCATGTCCGGCACGGGAAACATTCGAATATTGGCGTTGGTCACGGCTTTGGGGGTGGCAAGCGTTGTTGACGTGGAAGCGCAAAACCGACCACAGATGCGTAACCACACAGCAACTGAGACAAAGCCACTTCAGTTGGCCTCTGCCACGCAGACAGTGCGATCTGGCAGTGTGCAAATCACGACCTCTGGCTCAACGCGCACCGTTAAATCCAATGGTGTGCCAGATCATGCGGTGGGTCGTTTCCCCAATCGTGGCAATCCAAATCGTATCAAAGCGCAGTCCTACAGCTTTAAAATGACCACGACGCCGCAAGCCGGTTCGGCAAAGGCACTTTCGCGCGGATTGCTCTTTGGTGTCGCCGTCAATGGCGTGCCATTTGATCCGGGCGCCGCTGAGTTTTGGAAGGGTAACCCGCAATCCGGTTGGCAATATGAAGCGCTTGGTGGCGCTGTGCGTCTGGGTTTAGACGAAAATTTCGGGCATGTGCAGCCGACAGGGGCCTATCATTATCATGGGCTGCCGGTTGGGCTGATGAATGAGTTGGGTTGGTCCAGTCAAACGGCATCGCCACTTATCGGATACGCAGCCGACGGGTTTCCGATCTATGCGATCACTGCAAATATCGATGGGCCTGTTCGCAAACTACAAAGCTCTTATCGGTTGAAAAGCGGCAACCGTCCGGGTGGGGCAGGCCCAACAGGAGAGTATGATGGCACCTTCGTCCAGGACTATACCTATGTCGAAGGGGCAGGCGATTTGGATCAATGCAATGGTGCAAATGTCAAAACTTCAGAGTATCCGAACGGCACATATGCTTACTTCCTGACAGATTCCTATCCGGTGATCCCAAGATGTTTGGTGGGGCAGGCCGATCGTAGTTTTAGCAAACGGCGTCGGTAAACGGATTACTCGCAAGACCGAATTCACAAACAAAAAAGGCCCCGGAATACCCGAGGCCTTTTCATTCTTAAAGATGGATTATTCCAGCTCGACCAACAGGTCTTTGGCGTCGATCTGACCACCTGCTGAAACATGAACGGCTTTCACAACCGCGTCGCGTTCAGCATGGATGCCGGTTTCCATTTTCATGGCTTCAATGGTCAGCAGTAGATCACCTTCGGCGACCTTTTGACCTGCAGTCGCGGCAACAGAGGCAACAACACCCGGCATTGGCGCTCCGACGTGGTTGGCATTGCCCAGTTCAGCCTTAGGACGCGATGCAGTGGAGGCTTTGACCAGACGGTTCGGTACGCGAATGACGCGCGGTTGGCCGTTGAGTTCAAAGAAGACCTTCACTTCGCCGTTTTCATCGGTTTCACCGATGGCTTGCAGGCGGATTTCCAGCGTTTTGCCCGGATCGATCTCTGCTGCGATCTCTTCACCGGCTTCCATACCGTAGAAGAAGGTTTTCGTCGGCAGGGCGCGGACTGGGCCGTACTGGCGGTGACGTCCCATGTAATCCAAGAAGACTTTTGGATACATCAGGTAGCCGTTCAGATCCTCATCGTCGATCTCAAGACCCTCAAGTTGCTTTGAGAGGTCCGCACGAGTTGCTTCCAGATCGATTGGCTCAAGATGGGCACCTGGACGATCCGTATTAGGCGCTTCGCCTTTCAGCGCCTTCTTGACGATCCCTTCAGGGAAGCCGCCAGCCGGTTGCCCCAGATTGCCGCGCATCATGTCGACAACAGAGTCCGGGAAAGCGACGTCTTTGTCAGGGTCTTCAACCTCGGACCGAGACAAGCCTTGGCTGACCATCATCAGGGCCATATCGCCGACCACTTTAGAAGACGGTGTTACCTTAACAATGTCGCCAAACATTTGGTTCACGTCCGCATAGGTATGCGCAACTTCGCTCCAGCGGTCTTCAAGACCCAAAGACCGAGCCTGCGCCTTCAGGTTGGTGAACTGACCGCCCGGCATTTCGTGCAAGTAGACCTCAGATGCAGGCGCTGCGGTACCGCTTTCAAAGGCGGTGTATTGCGCGCGCACGTTTTCCCAATAGCCAGAGATGTCGCGGATCGCTTCAATGTCCAGACCAGTGTCGCGGTCGGTGTTGCGCAGGGCTTCGACGATGGAACCCAAGCATGGCTGGGATGTCCCACCAGAGAAGGCGTCCATGGCTACATCCACGGCATCCACTCCTGCATCTGCAGCGGCCAAGATGGTCGCGCCTGCAATGCCGGATGTGTCATGGGTGTGGAAGTGGATCGGCAGGCCGACCTCTTCTTTCAACGCGCGGATCAAGAGCTTAGCTGAGGCCGGTTTCAAGAGGCCTGCCATGTCTTTCAGACCCAGGACATGTGCGCCGGCAGCTTCCAGTTCTTTCGCCATATCGACGTAGTATTTCACGTCATATTTGGCTCGGTTCGGATCCAGAATATCGCCGGTATAGCAGACAGTGCCTTCACAGACTTTGCCTGCTTCCTGAACCGCATCCATCGCAACACGCATGTTTTCAACCCAGTTCAGGCTGTCAAACACGCGGAAGACATCAATGCCCTTTGCAGCTTCCGTGACAAAGGCCTGCACAACGTTGTCAGGATAGTTGGTGTAGCCCACGCCGTTTGAGGCGCGCAGCAACATTTGTGTCATCAGGTTTGGCATTGCCGCCCGAAGATCGCGCAGACGCTGCCATGGGCATTCCTGCAAGAAGCGATAGGCCACATCAAATGTCGCGCCACCCCAGCATTCCATCGAGAAAAGCTGCGGCAGGTTGGCGGCATAAGTTGGCGCCACGCGCAGCATGTCTATCGAGCGCATCCGGGTTGCCAGCAAAGACTGGTGGCCATCGCGCATGGTGGTATCAGTCAAAAGCAATTGCTTTTGCTGCTTCATCCAATCAGCAACGGCCTGTGGACCCTTCTGTTCCAGAAGGTTGCGTGTGCCGTAAGCCGGATCAGCTTTTTTCTCAGGCGCAATTGGCAGCCGCAGGTCTGCAGCAGGTTCTGCGCGACCTTCGGTCTCTGGATGTCCATTCACCGAGATATCCGCAATATAAGTCAGAACCTTGGTGCCGCGGTCACGGCGCTTTTTGAAATCAAAAAGCTCTGGTGTCTCATCGATAAACTTTGTCGTGTAGGAATAATCCAAGAAAGTCGGGTGCTTCAGCAGGTTTTCCACAAAAGCGATGTTGGTGGACACGCCGCGAATACGGAACTCGCGTAGAGCTCGGTCCATCCGTTTGATGGCCTTTTCAGGGGTTGGTGCCCAAGCGGTCACCTTGGTCAGCAGGCTGTCGTAGTAGCGTGTGATCACGCCACCGGCGTAAGCCGTGCCGCCATCCAGACGGATGCCCATACCAGTTGCCGAACGATACGCCGTGATACGGCCGTAGTCAGGGATAAAGTTGTTGGACGGATCTTCTGTTGTCACACGCGTTTGCAATGCGTGACCGTTCAGACGAATGTCTTCTTGCGCCTCTTTGCCAGTGGCTTCGGCGATTGTTTTGCCTTCAGCAATCAAGATTTGCGATTGTACGATGTCGATGCCAGTGACCTCTTCGGTCACAGTGTGTTCAACCTGAACGCGCGGGTTCACTTCGATGAAGTAGAACTTGCCGGTGTTCATATCCATCAGGAATTCAACGGTACCTGCGCATTCGTAGTTCACGTGTTTGCAGATTTTGTAGCCCAGATCGCAGATTTCGGCGCGCTGTTCTTCGGTCAGGTACGGGGCAGGGGCACGTTCAACCACCTTTTGGTTGCGGCGTTGAACAGAACAGTCCCGTTCAAACAAGTGGTACATGCCGCCGTGTTTGTCGCCCAGAATCTGAACTTCGACGTGGCGCGCCTTGGTGATCATCTTCTCCAGATAACCTTCACCGTTGCCAAAGGCAGCCTCAGCCTCGCGACGGCCTTCCAGCACTTTCTCTTCAACTTCATCTTCGCCGAAGATGGGGCGCATGCCACGGCCGCCACCGCCCCATGACGCTTTCAGCATCAAAGGATAGCCGACTTCCGCCGCCTCTTTTTTTATGGCAGCCATGTCGTCGCCCAGCACTTCGGTCGCAGGGATCACTGGTACGCCGGCTTCGATCGCCACTTTGCGGGCCGAAGCCTTGTCACCCAGCGCGCGCATGGTTTCCGCCTTGGGGCCGATAAAGGTGATGCCATTCGCGGCACAAGCGTCGACGAACTCAGGGTTCTCTGACAGTAGACCGTAGCCTGGGTGGATTGCATCAGCGCCGCATTCGCGGGCAACACGAATGATTTCGTCGATGCTCAGATAGGCCGCAACCGGCCCCATCCCTTCACCAATGCGGTAGGCTTCATCCGCTTTAAAGCGGTGTAAACTTAGCTTGTCCTCTTCCGCAAAAATCGCGACGGTTTGCTTCCCCATTTCATTGGCGGCGCGCATTACACGGATCGCGATTTCGCCTCGGTTCGCTATCAAAATCTTCTTGAAGTCTGCCATCAGAGTGGGGCCTTTCCAAAGTAAGCGTATCGTTGGCCTTGGCTAAACCGCGTCTCTGCGTTTAATCAATACCAATGATTGCGGATATAGCAGGGATATGTTGGGAAAATTGGCCGGTTTGCTACCCAAAAAACACCGATGGGCGCAATTTCTTCGAAATTCTTGCTGATAATGGTAGCGCAAACATGATTTTAGGTCACGAATTGTGACCTAAAATCCGATTTGTTGGAATTAGTTCCGTTTTTGGCGAAATTTCATAAATTCTTGCTGTGGTGATTCACTCTTATTCAGCTGCGATCGGGGGATCCTTCGGCGCGGATTTTCCAGCCACCAAATTCACATTTTCGTCACCAGCATATACAACGCGATCTCGACCGGTGTTTTTGGCGTGATACATCGCTTCATCCGCAGCGCGTATGACATCTTGCGGAAGGGTGCCGTGCTCTGGCGCGTTAGCCACCCCAACCGAAGCCGTGATTTTTGGCAGCGTTTTGCTCTGATAATTCAGAGATAGCCCTGAGATTTTCACACATAATGCATTAACGCGTTTTCTGAGCTCCTTTGGCTGAACATCTGGCCAAAGCAAAACAAATTCCTCCCCGCCCATCCGGCAGGCGACTTCGTCATTTGAGCAGCTGTCGTCCAAGATCTCACCAACAGCGCGTAACACAAAATCCCCCGCATCGTGGCCATGTGTATCGTTGAACCGCTTAAAATGGTCGATGTCTAAATAGATTACATTGACCAACCGGCTTTTCTGGCCGGATAGATCCACAAAATGACGCAGCCGATCCACCATATGGCGCCGGTTAAAGAGCCCAGTCAGAGGATCACGCAGGGATTGTTCTTGCAGCTGGTCCCGCATGCGCACGTTTGCGATGGCCATTGAAATTTGTTCAGCACTCATCTGAGCCAGGTTGCGGGATTTCAAAAACCGTTCCTCGCTCGCGCCTTCAAGCTTTTTCAGATGCATCAGCCCGACGGTTTCCCCATGTGCCAAAATCGGAAAGCAAAAATAGGGGGTGTCATCATGCGGTTCGGCGTGTTCGCAAACAAAATCCACTTCGCTTGTGCCATATGTATATGTGCGGCCACGGCGCAGCCCCCAACAGCCTTCCGGGCGAATATGACGTTTGACTTCGCCACCATTCCAAGAGCTGACGCCATCCAATACATCCCGAGAATTGGAATAGACATACACGGAGCCTGAGCAATCGGGTAGCATATGCCCCATGAACTTTACCACCATGTCGAATAGTTCATCCAAAGATCGGCTGGATTGCAGCCATTCGTTCAGCTCTCCTAGTAGTTTCACCTCTTGGGCGAGATGAAGCTGGCGATCCATTAGTTCGCGTTCATTCTGTGAACGTGTTTGCAGTGCGCGATAGCGTGATTTATTCGATTTCCAGATAAAGCTGCCGATAAATATCAGCATAACGACAACCACGCTGGTTAAGGCGATCAATGTAAGCTGAACACGATTAATAAAGAGATCGCGTATTTCTGTGATGTCAGAATAGAAGGCGATCGCCCCGATAAATATGCCGTTCTGCATCACAGGAACGTAGACTTCGGCAACCTCATGCGCTGCGTTCGAATTTGTATTGCGCGCATGTAAAAGAAGGTCGTCAATTTCCGATGCTGGTTTGGTCTTATGTGTGTAAGACATCGCGCCATTGGCGACGTCAGATTGAAAAAACGGTTCTTTGGTGACAATCCCGATATCTGATGGGCGGGTGGACCAAAAAACTGATCCCTGTCTGTTGAGTAATTTGAATCTGTAGACATCAGACGCTTCTGGCAAAAGCGTTAAAAAATCGACTTCTGCTTCAGACAGAATCTGGCTGTCAAAGGTCTGCGTACTGTTGTCTAAATGTAAGATAACTCTGCGTTGCCACAGTTCGGCGCGCTCACGAATATCGCGTTCCAATACGATGTCGACAGCGGGAACTGTCAGGTACAGAATGCCAAAACCTGCTGTCAGCGTAAAAAGAATGGTCGCAAGCGCCCAGGTGATCCCTTGATTGTTAAAAAAACGCCTTCGGTTTGCACCCATCATGTTCCGACACCTCATTGTTCCCCAACTTTGATTTGCATTCAAAAGGGTTTCTTCGAGGTTAATTTTCAGTCACTCAGGCCTGAGATTTCATTCAAATGCATCCTATCTCGGCGTAAAGTTTTGTCGAAAACTGGGTGAACAAGACCAGAACATACCTTTTCCTAAGCTGCGGTTCGCTGTAATGTCTGCCCATGAGCAGTATTGACGAATTTGATGCCTTCGAAGGCGCTTCCCAGGGATCACTGACCTCTCGTGCGATGGCTGCGCGCCCATCGCCATACCTTGATGAGCTGAACCCAGCCCAACGGGAAGCGGTTAAGAAACTGGATGGGCCAGTATTGATGTTGGCGGGGGCAGGGACAGGTAAAACCAAGGCTCTCACATCTCGTATTGTCCACCTATTAAATACAGGTCGCGCCCAGCCGAATGAAATTTTGGCGGTGACCTTTACCAATAAAGCGGCCCGTGAAATGAAAAACCGGGTGGGTCGCATGCTTGGCCAGACGGTTGAAGGCATGCCTTGGCTTGGCACTTTCCATTCTATTTGTGTGAAGCTTCTGCGGCGGCATGCAGAGCTGGTTGGCTTGAAATCCAATTTCACTATTTTGGACACAGATGATCAAATTCGGCTTCTGAAACAACTGATCCAGGCCGCCAATATTGATGAAAAACGCTGGCCACCTCGCCAGTTGGCGTCATTGATTGATGCGTGGAAAAACAAGGCACTCACGCCTGAACGACTGCCGTCTTCGGATGCCGCTGCCTTTAACAATCGCGGTGGCGAGCTTTACGCACAGTACCAAACCCGGCTTCGAGAGCTGAATGCCGTCGATTTCGGTGATCTGCTTTTGCATGTTGTTGTGATTTTTCAAAACCATCCCGACATTTTGCAGCAATATCAGCGCTGGTTCCGTTTTGTCTTGGTGGACGAGTACCAAGATACCAACGTGGCGCAGTATTTGTGGCTGCGCCTTCTTGCCAAAGAACATAAAAACATCTGCTGTGTTGGGGATGATGACCAATCGATCTATGGCTGGCGCGGGGCCGAAGTGGGTAACATTCTGAAGTTCGAAAAAGACTTCCCAGGTGCGCATGTGGTGCGACTGGAGCAGAACTATCGCTCGACGCCTCATATTCTGGCTGCTGCCTCTGCCGTGATTTCTGGCAATGAAAACCGGTTGGGCAAAACGCTTTGGACAGAACAGGAAGAGGGCGAGAAGGTTCGCTTGATCGGTCATTGGGATGGCGAGGTCGAAGCGCGTTGGATCGGCGAGGAAGTCGAAGCGCTGCAAACTGGCACCCGCGGTATGAGACCCTATGGGTTGGAGGATATGGCCATCCTTGTGCGCGCCTCCCATCAGATGCGCGCCTTTGAAGACAGATTCCTGACCATCGGCTTGCCGTATCGCGTCATTGGTGGCCCGCGTTTTTATGAGCGCATGGAAATCCGCGATGCCATGGCCTATTTCCGCGTGGTCACCAGCCCCGAGGATGATCTGGCCTTTGAGCGGATTGTGAACACGCCGAAACGGGGCCTCGGCAATGTGGCTGTGCAAAAAATCCAAACCGCCGCGCGCGAAAACGGTGTGTCCCTCGTGGAAGGCGCACGTCTTCTACTGGATGCAAAAGGGATCGGTGGCAAAGGTGCAAAAGAGCTGCGCATTTTGGTCGACAATATTGATCGCTGGAGTGGGCTGGGCATTCAGCGTGAGGTGGAAATTCCGCTGAATGACGATGAAGTCATTGATGATGGCGCAACTCAATCCGCTATGCGCTTTGCGCCTTCCGCAGATGACATGCCGCATACGGAATTGGCCGAGATCATACTGGATGAATCAGGCTATACGTCCATGTGGCAGAACGACAAAACGCCTGAAGCACCGGGCCGCCTCGAGAACCTCAAGGAACTTGTCGGCCAACTGGCGAACTTCGACAATCTGCAGGGGTTCCTCGAACACGTTAGCCTTGTCATGGACAATGAAAATGACGATGCGGATGCTAAGATTTCCATCATGACGCTGCACGCAGCCAAGGGGCTAGAGTTCCCCGTGGTGTTCCTACCGGGCTGGGAAGATGGGCTATTCCCGTCGCAACGGTCAATGGATGAAAGTGGCCTTAAGGGGCTCGAGGAAGAACGGCGGCTTGCCTATGTGGGCATTACACGTGCCGAAGAGGTCTGCACCATCAGCTTTGCCAGCAACCGGCGGGTGTTTGGTCAATGGCAATCTCAGATGCCAAGCCGGTTTATTGATGAACTCTCAGAAGAGGATGTCGAGGTTCTCACAGCGCCGGGCATCTATGGCGGTGGCCATGCCGGCGCGGCGGGCGATTTTGGCAGTGGTATTCAGGATCGCATGCAATCGGCCAACACCTATAACTCACCCGGTTGGAAACGCATGCAAGATCGCGCTGGGCAACGGGGGCTAAGCCAACCGAAGGAAAGCAAAAATACAATTATCGACCTTGAAGCTGTCTCAAGCCATTCTGTTGGGGACCGCGTCTTTCACCAAAAGTTTGGCTATGGTGAGATCATGGAGATCGAAGGCGATAAGCTCGTAATTGAATTTGACAAGGCCGGTGAAAAAAAGGTCGTGGCCAAATTCGTAACTGCTTCAACTGATATCCCGTTCTAGCCGCCATCGCGCCTCCTTTGGTTCAGGTTGGGCATTAAACTAGGCGCAGCACATATTTTGATGCGCCCCGCATTTACGTTCTTCTTTGTCAAAATAGTCTGGGGGAGAGCGAACCGTGTTCGCTCGGGGTCAAAGCGACCCACAACCTTGTAAGCGGCAAAGCTCCGATGCAAAGGGGTATGCAGATCAAGCCGCGGTTGATGCATGCGAAATCCTTGAACTGCTTGCGCTGTCGCGTGCCGTCAGGCTGACGTCATAGCCCCAAAGGCGCTTAAGGTGCCTTAACACTTCATCACGGTTTTCCGGATCAAGATTGATCCCATCACGCACCGAATGGGTCAGTTTCAATTCGCGATCTCCAGAAAGATCTGCGTCATCGACCTGAATGTCAGGCTCCAGATAGGCCAGATCATACGACCGGGCCAACGCTGCGCGAATATTGCGATAGCCCTGCCGGTTGTGGATATTGCTGACCACTAGGTTCGGCTGTTTGGCGTCATCTGACAACATGAAGAGCTTGAATTTGCGCATCAGATGGGGCGAGAGGAACTGCAGGATAAAACTTTCATCTCGGTAGTTCGCCCAGGCATCTCGCATGACGCTTTTCCAATCGGGATTGCCCGCGATATCCGGGAACCATTCGCGATCTTCTTCGGTTGGATCTTCGCAAATTCTGCGAATGTCCTGCATCATCGCGAACCCAAGCGCATAGGGGTTCAAGCCACCATAGCGAGGATCGTCATACTCCGGCTGCAAAACCACATTGGTGTGGCTGTGCATCATCTCCATATAAGAGCCTTCGCTGATCAGGCCTTTCTCAAGCAAACGGTTGATGATGTAGTAATGTGTGAAGGTTGCGCAGCCCTCGTTCATGACCTTGGTCTGTTTCTGCGGATACATGTATTGCGCGATGTAACGCACGATCCGCAGCAACTCGCGCTGCCAGCTTTTCAACACTGGGCTGTGTTTTTCAAGGAAATACAGCAGGTTTTCTTGTGGCAGATTCATCTTACCGCGACGCTGCGATAATTCTCCATCCTCAGCAGTGGCATCGTTATCGCGATGCCCCATGTTGTCAGCCCAAAGTTCCAGAACACTTTGCTGACTTTCATAGCCATCCCGCTGCCGCTGCATCGCCTGAAGCTCTTCCTTGCTGGGGCGGGGAGGGCGCCCATAGCGAAAGACCCCTTGGCTTTGCAGGGCATGGGCCGCGTCCAAAATCTCCTCTACGGCTTCAACGCCATAACGTTCCTCGCAATTGGCGACGAAGTTTTTGGCAAAAGCCAAATAGTCATGAATGCCTGCCGCATCTGTCCATTGCTGGAAAAGGTAGTTGTTCTTAAAGAAATGGTTATGCCCAAAGGCCGCATGGGCCATCACCAAGGTCTGCATCGCCATGGTATTTTCTTCCATATTGTAGCTGATGCAGGGGTTTGAATTGATCACGATCTCATACGCCAGCCCCTGACGGCCCGCCCGGTAAAGCGCTTCATCCCGCGCAAACCGTTTGCCATAAGACCAATGCTGATACATCAATGGCATGCCAACAGCGCTATAGGCGTCCAGCATCTGCTCGGAACTGATGATCTCGATCTGATTTGGATAGACATCCAAGCCCAATTCATTCAGCGCGATTTCCTCGATGGCGTCATGGGCCTGACCAAGCAATTCAAACGTCCATTCAGGACCCTCAAATAAGAGTTTGCTCATAGGGCGCGCTCCTTTTTATTTGCTGCAAAGAGATCGCGGAAGATCGGATAGATATGTCCAGGCTCTGCCACGCGGCACATTTCAAACTGCGGGAAAGCTTGATCAACCTCGCGCAGGTTCTGCCAAAGGTCTGGGCCTTCTTCGTAATTGCTCAGTAGGTTGGTGTCGTTTTCACCAATGATTTCGACATAGGCGTAATATTGGCAATTCGGGATCAGCGCATCAAACAGCAGGTCTTTGCACTTCACACTGTCATTCCCAAAGTTTTCCCCGTCTGACGCCTGCGCACCGTAGATATTCCATTCATCCGTCGGGTAACGCTCGTCGATAATTTCGCGCATTTTAGTCAGGGCGGTGCTGACAATGGTACCGCCGGTTTCCTTCGCATAGAAAAACGTCTCTTCGTCCACTTCCTGCGCTTGGTGTGTGTGACGAATGAACACGATCTCCGTGTGCTCATAAGCGCGTTCAAGAAAGAGATGCAGCAGCATAAAGAAGCGTTTGGCGAGGTCTTTTTCGCGCTCTTGCATAGATCCCGAAACGTCCATCAGACAGAATACAACCGCCTGAGAGTTTCTGATCTTTTCTGGCACCGTTGTGTCAAAGCGCAGATCAATCGGATCAATATAGCCCACGAGCTTTCGCCGCCGATCCATGATCGCCAGCTTCTCGCGCAGCTCGATGATGCGTCCGGAATGATCCTCAGATTCATCCTCGATGCTCTCAAGGTTTTTCAGCTCTTCCTCAAGCGCCTCAAAGGCCGCCGAAGATGGGCGTTGCAAGGCAATGCGCCGTCCCAGCGAGTTACGCATGGTACGCACGAGATTCAGATTATTCGGAGTGCCTGCCGTTGTTAGACCCGCACGGCGTGTGCCCACGGTTTTCGTCTCTACTGTGTTCTTCTTCACCAGATCAGGCAGCTCTAAGCCTTCGAAAAGGATCTCTAGGTATTCATCTCGCGTCAGCGTGAAGGAAAACCCATCTTCGCCTTCGCCATCCTCGGACCCTTTCTTGCCAGATCCACCAGCGCCGCCCTTCGGGCGTGGAATGGTATCGCCGACCACAAAATCCTTGTTTCCGGGCAAAACGTGCTGGCGAAACCCACCGCGCGGAGAGCTGGCAAAGAAGGGCTCTTTGATGCCTCTTGCCGGGATGGTCACCTGTTCCTCAGCGCCGGGATCAGCCCCGGTCACAGATTTATCACGCACAGATTTATCGACCATCTTCTTGATGTTCTCGCGTGCGCGTCTCAGAAACCGTTGCCGGTTTCCGAGGCTTTTTCCCTTAGGGTTGGCGCGTCTGTCGATGAAATGATGCATCTGGTACCGCTCACCCCGCCTTGTTTACACGCATGTACCATTCAACAAGGCGACGGACCTGTCGCTCTGTATAGCCATGGGTTTTCATTCGTTGAACGAATTCCATGTGTTTGCTTTCGGTATCGCCATCTTTTTTGCTGCCAAAGCTGATGACGGGCAGCAGCTCCTCAACTTGGCTGAACATGTGCTTTTCGATCACATCGCGCAGCTTTTCATACGAATTCCACGGCGGATTTTGTCCAGTATTGGCGCGGTGACGCAGGGCGAACTTTACGACCTCGTTGCGGAAGTCTTTCGGGTTGGCGATGCCCACCGGTTTTTCGATCTTGGAAAGCTCTGCATCCAGAATTTCACGATTATAAAGCTGGCCTGTGTCCGGATCCTTATAATCCTGCTCTTCAATCCAAGCATCCGCGTAAGAGATATAGCGATCAAAGACGTTCTGGCCGTATTCCGTATAGCTTTCTAGGTAAGCCTTCTGGATCTCATTGCCGATGAATTCCTCATAGCGCGGTGCAAGCTCGGTTTTGATGAACTCTAGATATTGCGTTTCCGTTTCGGGTGGGAATTGCTCGCGTTTGATCATTTGCTCAAGGATGTACATCAGATGCACGGGGTCTGCGGCGACCTCCTGTGTGTCGTAGTTGAAGACATTGGACAGCACCTTAAATGCAAAGCGCGTTGAAATCCCGTTCATACCTTCATCGACACCAGCGGTGTCCTGATATTCTTGAACAGTTTTGGCTTTTGGATCCGTGTCTTTCAGGCTTTCACCATCATAAACGCGCATCTTGCTGTACAGATTAGAGTTTGCATGCGGCTTAAGGCGGCTGAGAACTGCAAAGCGTGACAGTATTTTCAACGTTTCAGGCGCACAAGGGGCTGCGTTCAGCTCTGAATTTTCCAGCAATTTATGGTAAATCTGCGCTTCATCGCTGACACGCAGGCAATATGGCACTTTAACGATGCTGACGCGATCGATGAAGGCTTCGTTGTTTTTGTTGTTCTTAAACTGTTGCCATTCGCTTTCGTTCGAGTGGGCCAGTATCAAGCCGCTAAATGGGATCGCGCCAAAGCTTTCGGTGCCCATATAGTTGCCTTCCTGCGTTGCCGTTAGCAACGGGTGCAGCATTTTGATAGGGGCTTTGAACATTTCGACAAATTCGAGGATGCCCTGGCTCGCGCGGTTCAAACCGCCCGAGAAGCTATAGGCATCAGGATTGTCTTGGCTGAAATGTTCAAGCATCCGAATGTCGACTTTACCCACAAGCGTCGAAATATCTTGGTTGTTCTCATCACCCGGTTCGACCTTAGCCACGCAGATGCGACGCAACCGCGAAGGGTAGACCTTTTGGACAGAGAATTTAGAAATGTCGCCGCCAAATTCATCCAGTCGGCGCACGGCCCAAGGGGACATCAGACCGGGTAGGCGGTGTTTGGCAATGCCATATTCATCAACCAGCAGTTCACCCATCTTCAATGGGTCAAACAGACCAAGCGGGCTTTCAAAGATTGGCGATAACGTGTCGCCAGCTTTCAGCACATAGACAGGCTGTTCTTCGATCAGACGCTTGAGGCGTTCAGCAAGAGAAGATTTGCCGCCACCCACAGGTCCAAGAAGGTATAGGATCTGTTTGCGTTCTTCCAAACCCTGCGCGGCATAGCGGAAGTATCCGACGATGCGTTCGACGGTATCCTCCATGCCGTAGAAATCTTTGAAGGCGGCATATTGTTTGATGGTGCGGTTTTGAAAGATCGGCCCCAGTCGTGCGTCTTTGGAGGTATCAACAAGCTCTTCGTCGCCGATGGCGTTTAACATGCGCTCTGCCACATTGGCGTACATGCTCGGGTCATCTTTGCACCCCAGCAAATAGTCCTGCAGCGACATCTCTTCATCGCCTGCGCCGGAGTACTGCTCTGCAAAAAGCTCGACGATATCCTTCATGTGATTGTTCCCCTCTGATTACAAAAACTAGCCCGGAGTCCTCCTCGGGTTTTGGTGACATGGCAGCCTGCACACGTGTTTATTTGCCGAACATTTGTGGCAACCGCAGACTGCGAGAGTGTTCAGGATGTGCTCGAGGTTGCCACTTAGGCCAGACCGTTTAGAGCCCCCGGAAAGCCGGGAAGTCATTGAACCCAAAAGGGTTTTCGGTCGTTGTTTATACCTTCAGGGTACACGAATTTTCCTGAACTTTCTATATGAATCTGTGGCACATCTTGTGATTTGCCAGAGATCATCAATAAATCGTGTTCTTTTTAAGCATTAACCAAAATCACTGGGATTTGGTTAATCGGTCCAAACGGTGCCTTTAAGAAGTCTCAAGGTGACCTTAGGGCAGTAACTGCGAAAACGGCGCATTTCGCCTGTATTGCAGCGCTTTTTGTAAATTACCGCATCTGGTTTTGGGAAGGTAAAAACCACTCAACGTGTGGTTGGAACGGCAGTTGAAAATGGATGAATTATTGTGAATTTTCTGTTCACATTAATAGGCTGAAAAAACCACATCGCTTTTCAATATTGAAACACTCGCGAAAAAACGTGAGCAGGATTGGCGGTTTCGCCACGCAATTTTGGTGTCCATCAATAGGGGGGGATTCGTTTTAGGCCTTCGGATGGGCTTTGTTGTAAACATCCATCAGGCGCGCCGTGTCGACGGCGGTATAGGCCTGCGTGGTAGACAGAGATGCGTGACCCAGCAGTTCTTGAATGGATCGCAAATCCCCGCTGGCTTCCAACAGATGGGTGGCAAAGCTATGCCGCATTGCATGTGGGGTAGCCGTTGCAGGAAGACCCAGCTGCATGCGTACGTTCTGCATGACCGATTGGATTTGCCGTGCACTCAGTCGCCGACCTCGCACACCGATAAAGAGCGGTCCATTGTCTTCCAGTGGATAGGGGCATTGGCGCAGGTATTCATCGACTGCACCACGTGCTGCGGGCAGGACAGGCACAATCCGTTCCTTGCCCCCTTTACCGATGATCCTCATGACTTCTGGCAGCGGAGCGTCGCAGCGGTTCAGGCCAAGTGCCTCCGAGATACGTAACCCACAGCCATAAAGAAGCGTGATCACTGCCGTGTCGCGCGCGCCAACCCATGCGTCTTTGGATTGGATCTCGACTGTATTGATCACAGCCTGCGCGGCGTCAGGCGCCAGCGGGCGCGGGAGTTTCTTTTGAAACTTTGGCGCTCGCGTGGACAAGACGGCAGTGGGGTCAAACCCTTCGCGCTCAGCAAGCCAGCGAAAGAAGCTTTTCACAGCAGAAAGTTTACGCGCCAAGGATCGCGCGGAAAGATCGCCGCTGCGCATCTGGGCCATCCAGGCGCGCATATCGCGGACCGTCAGTTTTGACAAAGGGGCCAGACCCTGCTGGCCGCCTTTATATTCTGTCATGAAAGCCAGAAACTCGCTGACATCGCTGAAATAGGCGGTCAGCGTGTTTTCGGATGCGCCTTTAAGGGCTTTTTGGGCCTGCAACCAGCCATCGCGGGCCTCGCTTGCCGCTGGCGAAATCACGCCAGCCAGCGCCGCATCGCGCGTTCAAAGACCCCTCCAAAGAAGGCCAGAAGGTCTGCCCCCTGTTGCGGGGTGAAATGATGTGGATCTTCAGCGCCCATCAAGAGCATGCCTGGCAGGCGGCCATCACCAAGGTCAAGGCGCAGGCAGGCCTCGGAGCGGATATAGGCGGCTTTATCGCCGAAAACCTCATGTGCGCCGGCTTCAATCTGGCGCAGAGTAACCTGACGCGCCGGCACATTGCGGCCCATGGTCAGATAGGTTTCGATAAAGCCGGGTTCTGCAACGGATAAAACATCACCCAATTTGCGAATGCTGGGGTCGTTGTCTTTCTGTTCTGTTTCCAAAACCAGACGCACCGCATCGACGCGAAGAATTTCAGCAACCTCTCCATCCAGATCTTTCAGAAAAATCTCAAATTCTGTTGGGTCCATCATGCGTAGGATGGCGCGGTGCACCTGATTGGTGCCCGCGAGGTTTTCATAGGCAGCAGCAATGACACTGCGGTGGGTGTCTTCTAAGCGGTCCAGACGTGCCTCGAGCCGTTCCATAGCAATGCCGCGTAGATCGACAATATTACCGCCCATGGATTTTTCATTTGCGGCAATCAGCGCATTCATCAGGTCATTGTCATCCAGAATCATTTCCGGAGTTGAAATGATCTTGTCGCGCAGTTGCTCTTCGATTTGTGCTGTCTTGGTCATGCTCGTGCCAATATCTTTTGCGGCAACCTTATCAGAAGGTTTTGCCGATATCTGCATTTTTTTGGGAAATGTGCGGTTAATCGCGGAAAGAGTTTGGGGGAGGGGCTTTGCCCCTCAGAAGGAAGGCTGTGCCTTCCTTCCTCACCCCAGAGTATTTTGGGAAAGATGAAAGCCGGATTAGAGGATTTTGATGTCCGCTGCAGCGATGTCTTTCAGGAAGGCATCAAGGCCTTTGTCGGTCAGCGGGTGGTTGACCATGTTTTTGATGACCGCTGGTGGGGCTGTGATCACGTCCGCACCAATGCGCGCGCTTTCCAGCACGTGGTTTGCAGAGCGGATGGATGCCGCAAGGATCTGGGTTTCAAAACCATAGTTGTCATAGACATTGCGGATGTCCGCGATCAGGTCCATGCCATCGAGGTTGATGTCATCCAGTCGACCGATGAATGGCGAGATGAATGTCGCGCCGGCTTTTGCCGCCAGAATCGCTTGGTTGGCAGAGAAGCAAAGGGTCACGTTCACCATGTGGCCAGCTTCTGAAAGAGTTTTACAAGCTTTCAGACCGTCCCAAGTCAGAGGCACTTTCACAGCGATGTTGTCTGCGATCTCAACCAGTTTGCGGCCTTCAGCAATCATGGTTTCAGCATCTGTTGCAGTCACTTCTGCAGAAACAGGGCCATCGACCAGATCACAGATTTCTTTGGTGACTTCTATAATGTCACGGCCAGATTTCTTGATCAGGGAAGGGTTTGTGGTCACGCCGTCCACCATGCCCAGATCATTTAGCTCGGCAATGGCGTCGATTTCAGCGGTATCAACGAAGAATTTCATGGGCAGGTCCTTTGATGGGTTGGCCTAAGGTCGCGCCTCGTTTACCTCATAAGGAGAGGTGCTGGAACCCCCTTTGAGGGCAAATTGTGAGCGCTAACATATTTCGAGGTGATTTTGGCAGAACCGGATTTCTATGATGAAGGCACCCTTGTTGGGGTGATGACCACGCAGCCTTTGGACCGTGTGCTGGATTACAAAGCGCCAGAGGGCGGTTGTTGGGCTGGGGCTTTCGTTGAAGTGCCGCTGGGACCGCGTAAGGTTCTTGGTGTTGTCTGGGGCAAGGGGCATGGCAATTGGGATCCCGCCAAGGTGCGCTCGGTTATTCGAGTCTTAGATGTGGCTCCGATGCGTGGGGAGATGCGCAGTTTTTTGGAACGCGCAGGGCAATACACGCTGACTCCCATGTCTCAAATGCTGCGTCTGGCGACGCGTGCGCCCGGACTGTCTGACCCGCCATCGATGCGCAAAGTCTATCGTTTGGGCGACGCCGAGGCTGACCGAATGACAGATGCACGCACGCGCGTATTAGACGCTTTGCGTGAATATGGCGGCTTGTCGTTTACCTTAAAAGAACTCTCTGAGATCGCGGGGGTGACCTCTTCGGTTGTGAAGGGCTTGGTGAAACTGGGGGCCGTTGCCGAAGAAAACACGCCGCGCGATCTGCCATTTCAACGCATGGATCCCGATTATGGGGCTAAAGAGTTAACTGCAGAGCAGGCCGAAGCCGCTGCTCAGATGATGGCGCAGATCAGACGCGAGGAATATGGTACGACTTTGCTGCGTGGCGTAACGGGGTCGGGTAAAACCGAAGTCTATCTAGAAGCCATTGCAGAATGTCTGCGTGTCGGGCGGCAGGCCTTGGTCCTGCTGCCTGAGATTGCATTGACGGCAGAGTTTTTTAACCGTGTCGAGGCGCGCTTTGGAGCAAAACCCGCCGAATGGCATTCAGGCGTGACCATGACCGAACGGCGCCGGATCTGGAAAATGGTCGGGCAAGGCGGCGCACAGATTGTGATTGGCGCGCGGTCTGCTTTGTTCCTTCCATTTCAGAATCTCGGCTTGATTGTTGTCGATGAAGAACACGACACATCTTATAAACAGGATGACGGCGTCCTTTATAACGCGCGCGATATGGCCGTGCTACGTGCCAGCCTTGTAGGGGCGAGCGTTGTGTTGGCTTCTGCCACGCCAAGTCTGGAAAGCTGGGCCAATGCCGATGCGGGTAAGTATACGCGGATCGAGTTGAATTCTCGCTACGGGCCAGCCGTGATGCCAGATATGCGCGCAATTGATATGCGCACCGAGGATCTGCCCAGCGGGACTTGGATCTCCCCGAGCTTGCGTCAACAGGTGCATGAGCGGATCGCCAAAGGGGAACAGTCACTTTTATTCATCAATCGGCGTGGCTATGCGCCGGTCACTGTCTGTCGTGCTTGTGGCCATCAGATTGGGTGCGATCATTGTGATGCGCGCATGGTTGAACACCGTTTTCTAAAACGCCTGCTCTGCCATCAATGTGGAGAGAGCAAACCGATGCCCGATGTCTGCCCAAGCTGCGAGGTGGAAGGTAAACTTGCCGCCGTCGGGCCGGGGGTGGAGCGGTTGGCAGAAGAGGCCAAAGAGGCTTTTCCTGATGCGCGGTTGGCGGTTTTGTCGTCTGATCTGTTTGGATCAGCGCGGGCACTGAAAGAAGGGATCAAAACCATCGCTGACGGCGGGGCGGATGTTATCATCGGCACGCAGCTTGTCGCCAAGGGGCATAACTTTCCACTACTGACATTGGTGGGCGTCATTGATGCCGACCTTGGTTTGCAGGGATCAGACCTGCGCGCAGCAGAACGGACCTTCCAATTGATCCGGCAGGTCGCGGGGCGCGCTGGGCGATCCGAACGTAAAGGGGTGGCGCTGCTGCAATCCCATCAGCCAGAGCATCCCGTGATCCGGGCCATTCTGGCCGGTGACGAAGAAGCCTTTTGGCAGGCCGAAGCGGGGGAACGGCGTCACGCGGGCGTGCCTCCTTATGGGCGGATGGCCGGGATCATTCTGTCGTCGACGGATGTGGCAGAAGCCTTTGACCTGGGGAATGCGTTGGCGCGCAATGATGGGGCGCTTCGGCAGATCGGAGCACAGGTTTTTGGCCCAGCACCGGCCCCAATTGCACGCGTGCGGGGACGTCATCGCGTGCGGCTTTTGGTGAAGGCGGACAAAGCTGCTCCTATTCAAGCTGCCATCGCAAAATGGATTGGGCAGTTTCAAATCAAAGGTGACATGCGTCTGTCTGTCGATATCGACCCGCAGTCCTTTTACTAACCTGCAAATATGCGCGGCGCTTTGTGCGCTGGTGATTGTTTGAAACTGCTCGCGTCTTCGACCTTTCGGGCGTAAAGGATCATCATGTTTGAAAAGATTGCTCTTAATAAAACCGGACATTTGCCACGGTGGCGCCAGCCGATTGTGCTGCTGTTTCTTATGGCGGCAGCAATGCCAATTGCCTTTTCCACGTGGTCGGCCCTGCTGAACAACTTTGTGATCGAAGTCGCTAATTTTGACGGCTCCGACATTGGCTTGCTGCATACGGTGCGCGAAATCCCGGGGTTCTTGGCCTTTGCGGTGATTTTCTTGATTATTTTCATCCGCGAGCAAGTGCTGGGTATGATCTCGCTTGTGCTTTTGGGGGTAGCAACTGCGCTGACAGCCTATTTCCCAAGCCTCGGTGGCATCTTGATGATCACTTTGCTCAGCTCGATTGGCTTTCACTATTATGAAACCGTGAACCAGAGCTTGCAGCTGCAGTGGCTTGATAAAAAACGTGCCCCAGTGGTTCTGGGGTGGCTGTCGGCCATGGGATCAGCCGCGACACTTGTCGTTTATCTCTGCATCATCATGACCTGGGAAAGCTTAGGATTAAGCTATAACACCGTCTTTATGATGTCCGGTGGCGCGACAGTCGTGATTGCTTTGATTGCCCTTTTTGCGTTCCCGCAGTTTGAAAGCCCAACACCACAAGTCAAAAAGATGGTGCTGAAGAAACGGTACTGGCTATACTATGCGCTACAATTCATGGCCGGCGCGCGTCGTCAGGTTTTTGTTGTGTTCGCGGGCTTCATGATGGTCGAAAAGTTTGGCTTTGAAGTACACGAACTGACCGGCCTCTATTTGATCAATCTGGTGGCCAATATGATCATTGGCCCAATGATTGGCGGTGTTGTCAGCCGATACGGAGAACAAAAGACTCTGTTGGTAGAATACATTGGTCTTGTCATTGTCTTCCTGGCTTACGGCGGTATTTATTTCTTTGGCTGGGGTGTCATGTTGGCCATGGTGCTCTATGTGATTGACCATTTACTGTTCTCTATGAAGCTGGCCTTAAAAACCTACTTCCAGAAAATCGCGGATCCCGAAGACATCGCGCCGACGGCAGCTGTTGCCTTTACCATCAACCATATCGCAGCGGTCTTCCTGCCAGTCCTCCTAGGCCTGTTGTGGCTCTATTCACCCGGAGCGGTTTTTGCGATGGCTGCAGCCATGGCTGGTGTGTCTTTTGGTTTGGCTTTGATGATCCCACGTCATCCGCAAAAGGGATACGAAACACGTCTTCAAGGCGTTGGTCCGGTGCCTGCAGAATAAGCCACCCTTGACCTTCACCATTGCGGTGCTTAGGCCGCAGGCCAGCGTGATAAGGATTTTACGATGCCCACATTTACTGCTCTGACCACATTGCAAGGCAAAGACCAAGCGGATCGCCTGGGCAAAGCCATGGAAAACCTCGAGCCTGTTCCAACGGGTGTTGGTGTCTTCGAAATCGAAGATGGATCAGGTCTGTGGGAAGTTGGTGCCTATTTCACCGAAGAACCAGATGCCGCGTCCTTGGCTTTGCTGGAAGCCGCCTTTGGCATCAAACCCTTTGCGGTGTCTGAACTACCCGAAACCGATTGGGTCGCCCACGTAAAGCGCGAGCTGGTTCCCGTTCAAGCTGGTCGCTTCTTTGTCTATGGCAGCCATGATGCAGATCAGGTGCCTGAGGATTGCGAACCCTTGTTGATCGAGGCCGCCATGGCCTTTGGCACCGGGCACCACGGAACCACATTGGGCTGCCTTAAGGCAGTTGATCGTCTCGCAGGTGAGGGCTTTGTGGGTTTGAACGTTGCGGATATTGGCTGTGGCACAGCTGTGCTGGGCATGGCGGCTGCACGCATTTGGCCAAATCCGGTCATGGCAAGCGATATCGATCAAGTCGCGGTTGATGTCGCGATCGCCAATGTGAAAGCCAACGATCTTGTAGATCGTGTGATCTGCGTTGAAGCGGCGGGCTTTGGTCATGATGATCTGCAAGCCAAAGCGCCATATGACTTGGTCTTTGCAAATATTCTGAAAGCCCCACTTGTAGGGCTGGCACCAGATATGGGGGTGAATATTGCTGCGAAGGGCTATGCGATCTTGTCGGGCATTCTAAACGAGCAGGCAGATGAGGTTGTAGCAGCTTACACGGATCGTGGCTTTTCCGTGCACACGCGCGAAGAAATCGGCGAGTGGACGACACTGACATTGCAGCGCACTTAAACTCGATTCGCACAATTTTAACCAAAACAGCGGCTTTCGGGCCGCTTTTTTTACGCCCTTTGCGTGGAATTAGGCCTCGAAAACGTTTGAATTGGGGCGCTTTCATGAAAAATGGCGACTCATGCCCTATTTTCGCCACAATTTAGAGGGATTGTAGCCTTGTTTGGTGGGGGCCAAACGAAGTGTGCTGCTATGGCTAATTCAAGCGATGAGTTTTCTTTGCGCCTGCGTCGTCTGAACGCGAAGCGTAAAAAGTCCCTGCGACGTTCCCGTTCCGCATTCATAGACAATGATGGCTACGTCATCGTGCGCGGTTATCGCGAAAAGCGTGGTATTCCATATACCGGGCTGATGATTTTGCTGGTTGGTTTCTTTGGCCTAAAGGGCGCGATGATGGCGCAAATGGGCGAGGGCACTTACGATGCCAAAATGGACGAACTGCGCACAAGCGGTACGACCGCGGCAACGCTTGGTGTCTGGACCCTGCAACCTGATCCAATTTCGAATTTGGTGGCAACACACCTTCGGGGCTATCTCTGAGCCCACTTGTTTTTCGCTAGAAACAAGAAAGCCGCGCCAGTTTTCACTGACGCGGCTTTTTCATGTCCGATCCTCAGGGGAGAGATTGAGGATCGAATAAAGGGATATCTTATGTGATGGAGTGGATATCACGGCGCAGCAGGCCGATGTCTTCCAGTTCACGATCTGTCAGTTTGGACAGAACGATGCGTGTCTTGCGGGCTTCAAACCAGTGCTGAACGCGCGCGAAGGCAGCGTTGAGGAACAGACCAATCTGGCCATTAGAAACGGTTTGTACGCGTGCAGTATCAAGAGCGGCCATAGTGGTAATCCTTCTGTTTGAGTTATGGTCGTTTTGCTTAACCGCGATTTAGGATGCGCATCGCGGTTCCACAATCGACAAGATGTCATTGCCGATCTGCGCTTTTTGCATGCCTCAATTTTGAGCAATGTGTCTGGAATTTGATCATCGCGATTTGGACGCATGATCTGGTTTGTTCACACCAAGTGGCCCCTAAATGTGCGAAGGTGCTTGGCGCGCGTTCTCGTTTTGTGCTAGGGCTTATGAAAAGGCCGAAAAGGCAGGAGCAGATATGCGCGTATTGGGGATTGATCCAGGTTTGCGCAACATGGGATGGGGAATCATCGATGTTGCCGGTAGCCGGATGAGCCATGTGGCAAATGGGATTTGTCATTCTAAGGGGCAGGAACTGGCACCACGGTTGCTTTCTTTGCATGAGCAACTGACAGATGTGTTGCACCGCTATCAGCCCGATCATGGCTCAATTGAACAGACCTTTGTCAACAAAGACGGGGTAGCCACGCTGAAATTGGGTCAGGCGCGCGGCATTGCCTTGCTGGTTCTGGCGCAGGCTGGATTGCAGATTGGCGAATATGCTCCGAACAAAGTCAAAAAGACGATCGTTGGCGTCGGACATGCGGAAAAACATCAGGTCGAACATATGGTAAAACTGCAATTGCCCGGTGTGCAGATTGCAGGCGCAGATGCGGCGGATGCTTTGGCCATTGCAATGTGTCACGCCCATTACGCACGCGCCAGCGGCAGTTTGGAAGCCGCCTTGAAGAAAGCAAACGCATGATTGGGAAGATAACAGGCCGGATTGAATACCGCACAACCGATCACGTTTTGATCGACGTGCGGGGCGTGGGCTACATCGTGTATTGCTCAGATCGTACTTTGATGGAGCTACCGGGCAACGGAGAAGCGGCGGCGCTTTTCACCGAAATGTTGGTGCGCGAAGACAACCTACAGCTCTTTGGTTTCACCACGTTGCTGGAAAAAGAATGGCACCGGCTGCTCATTTCTGTGCAGGGCATCGGGGCAAAGGCCTCGCTGGCTATTCTGGGTACATTGGGACCTGAAGGCGTGGGCCGTGCCATTGCATTAGGTGATATCAGCGCCATTAAAGCCGCCAAAGGCATTGGCCCGAAAACCGCTCAGCGGGTTGTGCACGAGCTTAAAGACAAAGCCCCGGCAGTCATGGCACTTGGAGGTTCTTTGGCTGAGGCACAAGGCGAAGCGCCGGCATTGGCTGATGTAATCGAAGAACCGGCGGTTCAGCCGGCGCCGCGCAGCAAAGCTCCAGCCGCAAGCGGGCAGGGGGCAGCAGCGCAGGCCGAAGCCTTGTCGGCCCTTTCAAATCTGGGGTACGGACCTGGGGATGCTGCTGCAGCTGTGGCAGAAGCCTCTGGTGCGGATCCAGAATTGAATACCGCTGGCTTGATCCGCGCTGCTTTGCAGCTTTTGGCACCGAAAGGGTAGAGCATGGATGCTCCTGATCCGACATTGCGACCAGAGCCGCGCCCTGAAGATGCTGATCGCGCCTTGCGCCCGCAGGGGTTGGGCGAATTTATTGGTCAGGCCGAGGCGCGCGCCAATCTGAAAGTCTTTATTGAATCCGCAAAACAGCGCGGTGAAGCGATGGACCACACCTTGTTTCATGGTCCTCCCGGCCTGGGTAAAACTACTTTGGCGCAGATTATGTCGCGTGAGTTGGGCGTGAATTTCCGCATGACCTCTGGGCCTGTTTTGGCCAAAGCGGGCGATCTGGCGGCGATCTTAACCAACCTTGAAGCGCGGGATGTGTTGTTCATCGATGAAATTCACCGCCTCAATCCGGTCGTGGAAGAAGTGCTTTATCCAGCGATGGAGGACTTTGAGCTGGACTTGGTCATCGGTGAGGGGCCTGCCGCGCGGACCGTTCGGATCGAGCTGCAGCCGTTTACTTTGGTCGGAGCCACGACACGACTTGGTCTTTTGACGACGCCACTGCGGGATCGTTTCGGTATCCCAACGCGGCTTCAGTTTTATACAGAAGATGAACTGAATGAGATCGTAACGCGGAACGCGAGGAAGTTGGGCGTTCAGCAAGAAGAGGGCGGCGCACGTGAGATTGCGCGTCGGTCTCGAGGGACACCTCGAATTGCGGGGCGTTTGCTACGGCGCGTTGTGGATTTCGCGCTTGTCGAAGGCGATGGGGTTATCACCAAAAAGCTGGCGGATGGCGCGTTGACCCGGTTGGGTGTTGATGGACTGGGCCTGGATGGGGCGGATCGGCGCTATTTGACCTTTATCGCCGAAAATTATGGCGGTGGACCGGTCGGTGTTGAAACGATTTCGGCGGCACTGAGTGAAAGCAGAGATGCCATTGAAGAAGTCATCGAACCGTTTTTGCTGCAGCAAGGTCTGATCCAGCGCACGCCACGTGGGCGCATGCTGGCCCGCAAAGCTTGGAAGCACTTAGGTTTGGTCGCGCCTGAGGCGGGGAAACCGCAGACAGATCTATTTGAGTAACACGCTGGATGCGTCCGGCGGGAGTATTTTTGCAAAGAAGAAGGTGTGGGCTTGCCGTTTTTACTGTGAAGCGGCATTAAGGCGCGATCTTTTTTCAGGCTAGAAAATCATGAGCGTTACCACTCCAGAAGCCATTCAAGAGTTTTTCACCCGCACAGACGGAAGCTACGCTTTCGCACGCTGGGGGCGGCCGATCGCGCCGATCGTTTTTGGTGTTGAGGACGAAACTCTGAGCACCGTGAAGGGCGCGATTGAGGCGGTTGTCACGCTGGCAGGCCACACGGTCGCTGAAACCGATCCCGAGCTCGGCAGCAACCTAATGGTGTTTTTCTTCAGGGACTGGAGCGAACTGCTGGAGGTTCCGGATCTGGATCGGTTGATCCCCGGGCTTCAGGATCTGGTCAAAAAGCTGGATGAGGCAGGGGCCAATCAGTACCGGGCGTTCCGGTTTGATGACCAGGCGGCAATTCAGGCAGCCTTTGTTTTTTTGAAAATGGATGCGGATCTTGCAAAGATCCCAGCAGAAACTTTAGCCCTGGGGCAGGCAGCGCAGGTCATTTTGATGTGGGGAGATCGTGCCTTCGCAAAGACTTCACCATTGGCGGTCATGCCAGAAAACGGCGCAACGATTTTGCGTCCTGATGTGGCCGGGATTATTGCTGCGGCCTATGATCGGATGATGCCACCATCTGCCGACGACGCGAGCCATGCCTACCGGATATTTGCGCGGCTTCAGGGGGCGGATTGAGGTCTTTGTTGAATTTTGACCAAAGACCTCGTACCGATCTGTAAACGAGAAAGGCAGGTCCGATGCAGCATAATTTCCCAATCCGCGTCTACTATGAAGACACCGATATGGCCGGGATTGTGTTTTATGCAAATTACCTAAAATACATCGAGCGCGCGCGCAGTGATTGGGTGCGTGGCAAAGGTATCAATCAAGCGGACCTCAAAGAAGAGGAAGGTCTGGTTTTTGCAGTCCGTCGCGTAGAAGCTGATTATTTAGCACCTGCCCATTTTGACGAAGAGCTGATCGTAGAAACGCGCCCAATCACAGTGACTGGCGCGCGGCTGGTGATGGAGCAGATTGTGAAACGCAATTGCGATCTGTTGTTTCAGGCTGTTGTGACGTTGGTTTGTATCAACGAAACCGGCCAACCGGTCCGTCTTCCGGCAAATATTCGCTTAATGCTGCATTAATTCAGGCAAATTCTTGTGAATGAGCCTGTTTGACGGGCTTTCCCCGTAGAAAACTTCATAAAATCACGCTAGTTTTCTGGCAAAAGGGCCACCAAAGGCCGTCAGAAAACGGGCAGACAAATGGAAGCAGCAATCGATTTTTCGATGTGGGGGTTGTTCGCGCGCGCCACATTGACCGTGAAACTTGTGATGGTGATGCTGATTGTCGCCTCCTTCTGGTCATGGTCAGTGATCGTGCAGAAGATCATCTCTTATCGGTCCGCGGGCCGGGAAGCGGCTGAATTTGATCGCGCCTTCTGGTCTGGGGAACCATTGGATGGGTTGTTTGATGAGATCGGTCCTGAACCCGCTGGGCGCTCGGCGCGTATTTTCGCTGCCGGTATGATGGAGTGGCGCCGCAGCCATCGCCAAGACGGCGGCTTGATCGCCAATGCGACCAGCCGGATTGATCGCTCGATGGATGTGGCCGTCGCGAAAGAAGCTGAGGAATTGCAAAAGGGTCTACCGGTCCTGGCAACCATCGGTTCGACCGCGCCATTTGTTGGTCTGTTTGGTACCGTTTGGGGCATTATGAACGCCTTTATCGAAATCGCGGAACAGCAGAATACAAACCTTGCCGTTGTGGCCCCAGGGATTGCTGAGGCTCTGCTGGCAACGGGTTTGGGGCTTCTCGCCGCGATCCCAGCTGTGATTTTTTACAATAAGCTTAGTGCTGACAGCGACCGCATCCTTGCGGGCTACGAGGCCTTTGCGGATGAGTTTGCAACCATCCTTAGCCGCCAGTTGGACAGCTGAGCGATGGGCGCAGGTGTCATCAAGAAAAACGGCGGTGGACGGCGCAGTCGTCGCACACGCAGCCAGCCTATGGCCGAAATCAACGTCACGCCTTTTGTCGACGTTATGTTGGTTCTGTTGATCATCTTCATGGTGGCCGCCCCACTTTTGACTGTGGGTGTGCCGGTTGAGTTGCCCAAGACAGCAGCAAATCCGTTGCCTGGTGAACAAGAAGAACCGCTGACCGTAACCCTGACAAGTGACGGGATTGTCATGATCCAAACCACGCCCACAACGGTAGAGGAGCTGGTGCCGAAACTGCGTGCAATCGCGGTGGAGCGGTCTTCTGACCGCGTATTCCTGCGCGCGGATGGCAGTATCCCTTACGAGAATGTGGTGCAGATAATGGGCGCGCTGAATGCTGGCGGGTTTTCCAATATCGGACTTGTGACAGACATCGGAGGCCCAGCACTTGATGGGCAGGACGGCTGAGGCTGAGACTTAGGATCGTCGTGTGAATAGTCGCTTAAATATCGGTCACTATGTTTCGGGCGGCAGCCATGCGCTGTTGATCGGATATGTGTTGTTCGGGGGCGTTTTCAGCTCTGAACCTGAACCACCGGTTGTGACCGGTGTGGATATCATTTCGACTGAACAATTTGAACGTATCTTAAACGCCGATGTGCCGCCGCAGACGGCTGATCAAGTCGAAACCCCGGTCGCGCCAGAGCTTTCAGAAGAACCCCCTGCGGTGATTGCCGATCCGGATCCAATTACGCCGCCTGCACAGCCAGAAGCAGTCGAGGCGCCAGAGCCAGAACCGGTTCCTGAAGTTGCCCAGCCTGTGACGCCGCCCGTTGATCTGACGGAAAACGTACCGGATATTACGCCTCCAGCAGAACCAGATGTTGCGCCAGAGCGCTCACCGCGTCCTATCGCGCGACCGGTCACGCGGATTGCGCCAGAGGCGATCGAAACTCCTGAGCCGGACGTTCAGATCTCTGACGTGGATCAGGCCCCAACCGCCTCGGCTGAAAGCAATGCAGATACGGTTGAGGCGCAAAAAGAAACCGCACGCGAAGAAGCGGCGCCCGAAATTCCAACCGAGCCAAAATCAGGAGCGGTGACTTCATCCATTCGACCAAAGGCGCGGCCAAGCCGGCCCGCAACGCCGACACGTCCAGAACCGAGTTCCGAACCTCAATCCGAGGACACGCAGACCGCAGATCGTGATAGTGGTGTGAATGATGCTTTGGCTGAAGCGCTAGCAGATACGCCTGCCACTCCATCCGGACCACCGCTGACATCCGGGGAAAAGGATGCATTGCGAGTCTCTGTTCAGTCCTGTTGGGTTGTCGATGTCGGCAGTCAGGCCGCAAATGTTACAGTGACGGTCGGAATGTCATTTGATCGTGACGGTCGCGTGGTAGGCGGATCTTTGCGGCAGCTAAGTGCTTCGGGTGGCGATGAAAATGCGGCTAAAGCGGCGTTTGAAGCGGCGCGACGCGCCATTCTGCGCTGTCAGCGCGGTGGCTATAATTTGCCGATAGAAAAATATGAACATTGGCGTGATGTCGAAATCACGTTTAATCCAGAGAAAATGAGGCGCAGATGACGAAATTACTCTTGGCTCTGGCGTTGGTTTTAACCAGCGTACATTTCACCCCGACAAGTGCAACCGCGCAGAACGGCCCGCTTCGGATAGAAATCACCGATGGTGTGATCGAGCCCTTGCCATATGCGGTACCCGATTTTGTCGCCGAAAGCTCTGGCGCCAGTCAGTTGGCACAGGATATCGCCCGCGTTGTGGCGGCAGACCTGTCAGGCACAGGGCTTTTCCGAGAAATTCCAAAAGAAGCCTTTATCAGCTCGATCACCAATTTCGCCTCGCCGGTGCAATTTGCAGACTGGAAAGCGATCAACGCACAGGCGCTGATTTCAGGTGCGGTCAGCGTGGATGGCTCTGGCAATATAGCTGTGAAATTCCGCGTCTACGATGTTTTCGCAGGTCAAGAACTGGGTAATGGGCTGCGTTTCCGTGGCACTGAAGAAGGCTGGCGCCGCATGGCGCATAAGGTGGCAGACGCTGTATATTCGCGCATCACTGGCGAAAGTGGTTATTTTGACAGCCGCGTTGTGTATGTGTCGGAAACCGGTCCAAAGAACGATCGTAAGAAACGCCTCGCGATCATGGATTATGACGGAGCAAACCTGAAATTCCTGACCGATAGCAATAATATCGTGCTAGCGCCGCGTTTTTCTCCATCAGGAGACCGGGTGCTCTACACCTCCTATGAAACCGGCTTTCCGCGGGTTTTCGTGCTGGATATTGGTTCGGTGACACGTCGCGTGCTTGAAGCACAGTCCGGCGATATGTCTTTTGCGCCACGCTTCTCGCCTGATGGGCAGGACGTTGTGTTTTCGGTGACCGATGGCGGCAACAGTGACATCTACCGCATGAATATTGCGACTGGCCAACGCACGCGTCTGACCTCGGCCCCATCGATTGAAACCGCGCCGAGTTACAACCCTGACGGATCAAAGATCGTTTTTGAAAGCGACCGTTCTGGCAGCCAGCAGCTTTATATTATGAGCGCCAAGGGCGGCGACGCACAGCGGATCAGCTTTGGGCAGGGACGCTATGGTACGCCGGTCTGGAGCCCGCGTGGCGATCTGATTGCCTTTACCAAGCAAAACAAAGGACGGTTCCACATCGGTGTGATGCGTACCGATGGATCCGAAGAGCGTCTGTTGACGGCAAGCTTTTTGGATGAAGGTCCAACATGGGCACCAAATGGCCGTGTGATCATGTTCACGCGTGAAACACAGGGCGCAAATGGATCCGCGTCGCTCTATTCTGTGGATGTGTCGGGACGCAACCTAAAGCCGGTTCGCACACAGGGCGGTGGGTCTGATCCAAGTTGGTCTCCGCTACAGCAGTAAGGCCAAAGCATAGAATATGATTCCACCACAACCTGTGGTAATAGCAAAGATAAATAATATCTAAGAGGCGACAACGTCGGGAGCACATCATGAAGAGTACACTAGGTAAATCCGCCCTTCTTCTGGCCTTTGTGGCTGTCAGCGCATGTACCAACCCCAATGGGTTAGGTGGCGGCTTCGGCGGCGGCGCAGGTGGTAGTGGGTCCGGTTTTGAACCGGGCAGTGCAAGCGACCCTTCCAGCCCAGCTTATTTTCAGCAAACCGTGGGGGACCGCGTACTATTCGAAGTGGACCAATCCACATTGACAGACCAGGGCCGCGCAACATTGACCGGCCAAGCCAACTGGCTGATCACCAACAACGATTATTTTGCTGTGATCGAAGGCCACGCAGATGAACAAGGCACCCGCGAATATAACCTCGCCCTTGGCGCGCGCCGGGCGAATGCAGTCCGCGAATTTCTTGTCAGCCAAGGCATCGCGAGCAACCGTCTAAAAACCGTGACCTTCGGTAAGGAACGTCCTATTGGGATTTGTTCTGCCGAGGCCTGCTATGCTGAGAACCGTCGCGCCGTGACTGTGATCTCGGCTGGTCTGTCAAGCTAAGGGAACCAGATCATGCGCGCTTTGACTTTGGTAGTTGCCCTCATGGGATCCGTGGCACCGCTGTCTGTGGTGGCGCAATCCTCTGAAGAAACGCTGGCGGATATCCGTCAGCAACTTTCGGTGCTTTATGTGGATGTACAACGTCTTAAGCGCGAGCTTTCGACCACTGGCGCGCCACAGGGTGGTGGTTCTGGTGGGTCAGTCCTTGCGCGCATTGATGCCATCGAGATGGAAATGCAGCGTCTGACGGGCAAAACAGAGCAGCTTGAATTCCGCATTGATGAAATTGTACGTGATGGCACCAATCGGATTGGCGATCTGGAATTTCGTCTGGTTGAGCTTGAAGGCGGTGACCTGAGCCAACTTGGCGAAACCTCAACACTAGGTGGTGAGTTTGGCGAATTAAACTCCGGGACTACCACAACGTCAAACGAAGACACCGAATTGGCCATAGGTGAAGAATCTGACTTTAATCACGCCTTAGCTGCCTTAGAGGGGCAGGATTTTGGCTCTGCAGCCGATCAATTTGCAGCCTTTAGCCAAACCTATCCGGGCAGTCCTTTGGAAGCCGAGGCACATCTGCGCCGCGGTGAAGCCCTCGAAGGGGCAGGCAGCATGCCTGATGCAGCACGCGCCTATTTGGAAAGCTATTCCGGGTATCCCCAAAGTCGCATCGCCCCAGAGGCCCTGTTCCGTTTGGGGGCAGCTCTCGCTAAACTCGGTCAAACCGATGAGGCCTGCGTGACTTTGAACGAAGTTGATCTACGCCATCCGGGCCACGAATTCGCCGGCGAAGCACAGCGCGAAATGCAGAGCTTAGGATGCAGCTAGGTCGTTCTGACACCGATCTGCTGACACTTTTAACATCCGAAATCACTCAAGCTGGCGCCACTCGGATCGGCATTGCCGTGTCCGGTGGTGGAGATTCCATGGCGCTTTTGCATTTGGCGGATGCGTTAGAGGATCGCTACCGCATTGAGGCCGTCACAGTTGATCACGGGCTGCGATCTGGATCTGCGGAAGAGGCCGAGTTTGTCCAAAAAACTTGCGCCAAACTGAACATTCGCCACGCCACGGCGCGATGGACCGGATGGAAAGGCGACGGCAATCTGCAAAACCGTGCGCGAGATGCGCGCTACGGGTTGATAGCCGAATGGGCAAAACGCCAGAGGCTTCATGTGGTGTTGCTCGGACATACCCAAGATGACGTGGCCGAAAATTTTTTGATCCGTCTGGGCCGCGAGGCTGGCGTTGATGGGCTTGCACAGATGGATTCGCGGTTCGAGCGCAATGGTGTTTTGTTTCTGAGACCCATGCTGGATGTGTCGCGTGAAGAATTGCGCCAATTCCTAAATCGTCATCGCCGTGAGTGGCGCGAAGATCCGTCCAATGAAAACGAGATGTTTCAGCGGGTGAGGGCACGGCGTGCGATGGAGGTTTTTGAAGGCATTGGAATTTCAGCCCAAAGCCTCGCACGTGTGTCGCAAAATATGCGTGATGCGCGCGAGATATTAGAAGATGATACGAGCACGTTGGCGCAGTCGATTGTGCATCAGGTCTCCGGCGATCTTTTGATCTCGCGAGAAGGATATTTAGACAGTCCAAAAGAGCTGCGTAGACGTTTGGTGGTGAAAGCGCTGGGATGGATCAGCCAGTTAGATTATGCCCCCCGGCGCGCACCGATCGAAGAGCTTGATACCGCGATTTCTGAAGGGCGGAACTTTTCGCTCGCTGGGTGTTTGATCACGGTCAGTAAAACCCGCATTCGGCTATCACGAGAATATAATGCGGTGCGCGAGTTGGTAGAGTATTCGCAAGGATGGGATCGTTGGCTTTTAGAGGGCGCTTGGGAAATGGGCATGCAGGTGCGTGCATTAGGTGAGCCGGGCCTGTTGCAACTAGATGATTGGCGGGAATCAGCCTTACCGCGCAAATCTTTGATGGCCACACCAAGCCTTTGGCATCAGGATCAACTGCTTGCAGCCCCTCTGGCTGTGCCGTCTGAGCATTGGAAAGCGCGGTTAAAATCACCTGATTTTCTGGATTGCGTCTGATCCTCTGGTATTATCGCATTGAACATGCTGGTTTGATGTCTATTTATGACGTGTGACAGCTGTGCTAGGACCGGCTGCAATCGACTTTGAGGAGAATTGCCTTGGGCAACGCGCGCAATATTGCATTCTGGATCGTGCTCATCCTGCTGATTTTGGCCCTGTTCAACTTGTTCAGTGGTAATAGCGGCAGCTTGCAGAGCCGCGACATCGCTTATTCTGAATTTGTAGACGCTGTGGAAGACGGCGCAGTAAGCAGTGTCACTTTGGATGGTGAACAAATCATTTACCGTGGCTCAGACGGCAGCGACTATGTGACTATTGCTCCTGATGACGCGCGTGTGACGGATTTGCTATTGGCGAATGACGTGAGCGTTCAGGCGAAATCGCAAGAGCAATCTGGTCTGCAGTCCTTTATTCTAAGCCTATTGCCCTTCCTGCTGCTGATCGGTGTGTGGATCTACTTCATGAACCGCATGCAAGGTGGCGGCAAAGGCGGCGCAATGGGTTTTGGTAAATCCAAAGCCAAAATGCTGACCGAAAAGCATGGCCGCGTGACCTTTGATGACGTGGCGGGTATCGACGAAGCCAAAGAAGAGCTGGAAGAGATCGTAGAATTCCTGCGCAACCCGCAGAAGTTCTCTCGTCTGGGCGGCAAAATCCCGAAGGGTGCGCTTCTTGTAGGCCCTCCAGGTACTGGTAAAACACTGCTAGCACGCGCAATTGCGGGCGAAGCGGGTGTGCCGTTCTTCACCATCTCTGGTTCTGACTTTGTCGAAATGTTCGTTGGTGTGGGTGCTTCCCGTGTCCGCGATATGTTTGAACAGGCCAAAAAGAACGCGCCCTGTATTGTGTTTATCGATGAAATCGACGCTGTGGGCCGTCACCGTGGCGCAGGCTACGGCGGTGGGAACGACGAGCGTGAGCAAACGTTGAACCAATTGCTGGTTGAGATGGACGGCTTTGAAGCCAACGAGGGTGTGATCATCCTTGCGGCAACCAACCGTAAAGACGTGCTTGATCCAGCGTTGCTGCGTCCAGGTCGTTTTGACCGTAACGTGACCGTTGGCAATCCAGACATCAAAGGTCGTGAGAAGATCTTGGGCGTGCATGCACGCAAAACCCCTCTGGGTCCTGACGTTGATCTGCGCATCATTGCGCGGGGTACGCCGGGCTTCTCAGGTGCGGATCTTGCTAACCTCGTAAACGAAGCTGCGCTGACTGCAGCACGTGTTGGACGCCGTTTCGTGACGATGGAAGATTTCGAATTTGCTAAAGACAAAATCATGATGGGTGCAGAGCGACGCAGCATGGTGATGACGCAAGAGCAAAAAGAAATGACCGCTTATCACGAGGCTGGCCACGCGATCGTTGGTATCACCTTGCCAAAATGTGATCCGGTCTACAAAGCGACAATCATTCCACGTGGCGGCGCACTTGGCATGGTCATGAGCCTTCCTGAAATGGATCGCCTGAACATGTTCAAAGAAGAGTGCCACCAGCGTCTGGCGATGGCGATGGCGGGTAAAGCGGCTGAGATCATCAAATACGGTGAAAACGAAGTCTCTAACGGACCTGCGGGCGACATCCAGCAAGCTTCTGGCTTGGCACGCGCTATGGTCATGCAATGGGGCATGTCTGACAAAGTCGGCAACATTGACTACCAAGAAGCGGCAGCTGGCTATCAAGCCAATGGCGGCGCCGGCGGGTTCTCTGTGTCTGCAGCCACAAAAGAAATGATCGAAACTGAAGTGAAACGCCTGATCGACGAAGGTTACCAGCGCGCATATGATATCTTGACCGAGAAAAGCGAAGAATTCGAGCGCCTTGCGGAAGGCCTGCTGGAATATGAAACGCTGACCGGCGAAGAGATCAACCGCGTAATCCGTGGCGAGCCACCACATGTGGATGACGATGAAGGCGGTACGCCAGAAAAAGATGAGAAACCATCTTTGACGGCGATTCCAAAAACCAAGCCACGCGACAAATCTGGCGATGGTGGCATGGAGCCTGAACCCACTGCATAAACGCAAACGGCAAAAACTAAAACGTGAACCTCGGCCCACTTGGCCGGGGTTTTTTCATTCTTAGATGTCTTAAAGTTGTTACCAATTGAGCTTTGCGGCCAATTAAGCAGACGGGCGCTAAGAAAAACCATGCTTTCCTATTCTCCATCGTTCCTTGCCACTCTTGCCATTCAGCGGGGGAGCATTCGAACCCTGTTATTGATCTGCCTTTTGCTGATCGTTGGTAATGTGATGTCCGCAGGGTGGGAGGTTGCGTTAAAATCTGAGTTTGGGGCGTTGGAGTTAGCCTCGTTTGTTTGCCTTTCAATTGCAGCTTTTATGGCGGCCTCGCTTTACAAGCGCGGTTTACTGAGGCTTTGGGCTGTCCCGTATGTATTTGCCTTTTTGGCCCTTAGAGAAATGGACTTTCAAGACTGGTGGTTTGATCCGGGCCTGCTCAGAGCCGAGATTTTCACTGCGGCAGTTCCGTTGTGGCATAAACTCGTATCCGCTGGCGCGATGGGGATCATTGCAACCACGCTCATCAGTTTTTTTTCGATAGGTGCGCGTCCGTTTTTCTCTGGTTTGCTACGGCATGAATTGTGGGCAGTTACATTGATCATCGGTGGAGGCATGGTTGCATCTGCACTCTTGTTAGACGGGTTCGAGCGTAATCTTGCGCTTTTCGACATTACCTTGTCTCCAACTGTCATGGGCGTCGCTTCTTATCTAGAAGAGGTGATGGAGTTTGGATTTGCCTTTTCATCGGTTGCGGCACTTGTTTTGTTTGCGCGTGGTGTAGCAGAGCGTGATTTGGTAAACGCTGGATCTGTTTCGTTTCTGCACTAGGCGGAAACGAATCTAAACTGCAGCCGCTTTTGGTCACGAATGCATTGCGAGATCATTGATCAAAAAAAACATCCCAAAAGCGACAGGCTCGCATCGAAATGGCGCGGAAATCGGCGTTTCAGGATTGTTAAATTTTAGATCCTGGCCTCAAATCACATATAGTTTTCTGCTTCATCGACGAAGTTTCCAATGGGCAACACAAGATATCATTTGCGACGCAAGTTCTGCGTGAAATGTCGGATTTGCGACTTGGCCGGGTGGAAACGCAGGGTAATCCTTAGGTAATCACGGCACACCCTAGGAGTTATGCGGTTATGGCCTACAAATCTGATATCGAAATTGCACGCGAAGCAAACAAGCGTCCTATCCAAGAGATCGGCGCAAAGATTGGCATGTCGGGTGATGACCTGCTGCCTTACGGTCACGACAAGGCGAAAGTGAGCCAAGAGTTCATCAACTCTGTCCAAGGCAAAGAAGACGGCAAGTTGATCCTGGTGACAGCGATCAACCCTACACCGGCTGGCGAAGGTAAAACTACAACCACCGTTGGTCTGGGTGACGGTCTGAACCGCATCGGCAAAAACGCGATGATCTGTATTCGCGAAGCATCCCTCGGCCCGAACTTCGGCATGAAGGGTGGCGCTGCAGGTGGTGGTTTGGCACAGGTTGTGCCTATGGAAGAGATGAACCTGCACTTCACAGGTGACTTCCACGCGATCACATCTGCGCACTCACTGCTCTCTGCAATGATCGACAACCACATCTACTGGGGCAACGAGCAGGAAATCGACATCCGCCGTGTTGCATGGCGTCGTGTTGTTGACATGAACGACCGCGCGTTGCGTCAGATCACAGCGTCTCTGGGTGGCGTATCTAACGGTTTCCCACGCGAAACTGGTTTTGACATCACTGTGGCCTCTGAAGTTATGGCGATCCTCTGCCTGGCAAACGATCTGCAAGACCTTGAGAAGCGTCTGGGTGACATCATCGTTGCTTACCGTCGTGACAAGACACCTGTTTACTGCCGCGACATCAAAGCAGCGGGCGCAATGACCGTTCTGCTGAAAGACGCGATGCAGCCAAACCTGGTGCAAACTCTGGAAAACAACCCAGCGTTTGTTCACGGTGGCCCATTCGCGAACATCGCGCACGGCTGTAACTCCGTCATCGCAACCAAGACTGCTCTGAAAGTGGCAGACTACGTTGTGACCGAAGCGGGCTTTGGCGCTGACCTTGGTGCCGAGAAGTTCATGAACATCAAATGCCGTAAAGCAGGCATCGCGCCTTCTGCGGTTGTTCTGGTTGCGACTGTGCGCGCAATGAAAATGAACGGTGGCGTTGCCAAAGCCGATCTGGGGGCGGAAAACGTTGATGCCGTGAACAACGGTTGTGCCAACCTTGGCCGTCACATCGAAAACGTGAAGTCCTTCGGCGTGCCTGTTGTGGTTGCTATCAACCACTTCGTCACTGACACTGACGCAGAGGTACAAGCGGTCAAAGACTACTGTGCAACACACGGTGTCGAGGCCATTCTGTCCCGTCACTGGGAACTGGGCTCTGAAGGCTCTGCACCTCTGGCGGAAAAAGTTGTGGAACTGGCCGATTCTGGCGCGGCGTCCTTCGCGCCGATCTACCCAGACGATATGCCGCTCTTTGAGAAAATCGAGACCATCGCCAAGCGCATTTACCGCGCCGACGAAGTTCTGGCTGACAAAAAGATCCGCAATCAACTGAAAGAATGGGAAGAAGCGGGCTACGGCAACCTGCCGGTCTGCATGGCGAAAACCCAATACTCTTTCTCCACTGATCCAAACCTGCGCGGCGCGCCAGTTGGTCACTCTGTGCCAGTACGTGAAGTACGCCTCTCCGCAGGTGCGGGCTTCATCGTGGTTGTCTGCGGTGAGATCATGACAATGCCGGGTCTGCCACGCAAACCAGCATCAGAATCGATCCACCTGAACGAAGAAGGCCAGATCGAAGGCTTGTTCTAAGCTTCTAGAAAAGTTACTGCGGTCCGAGAGCTTTCGGGCCGCAGGAGACGAAGATGACCACACCCCAAAAACCGCAAGATTGTTCATCCATGGCCGAGGTCCGTTTGGGCATCGATGCTTTGGACAAGCAACTGGTTCAACTCTTGCAGCTACGGGCAAGGTTCATCGACCGGGCAACCGAACTCAAGCAGGGGAATGGCTGGCCTGCCCGCATTCCTGAGCGTGTTGAAGAAGTTGTCATGAACGCAAGACGCGAAGCCGAGGTGCAGGGTCTGGACCCTGATTTGATCGAACAGCTTTGGCGTCAATTGATCGACTGGTCCATCGACCGCGAAGAAACCGGGTTGGGCCGTAAGTAAGTCGGCATCGCCTGCGAGGAGAGACTGATGACAGCAAGTATTATCGACGGCAAAGCCTTTGCGGCCTCCGTACGTGAAAAAGTCGCGGGCCATGTGGCGCGCTTGAAAGAAGAGCAGAACATCACACCAGGTTTGGCGGTTGTGTTGGTTGGGGAAGACCCTGCATCAGAAGTTTACGTGGCGGCCAAGCACAAGCAGACCGTTGAAGTTGGCATGGCGTCTTTTGAGCACAAACTGCCTGCGGATGTGTCTGAGGAAGACCTCTTTGCACTGATCGACAAGCTGAATGCAGATCCAACTGTACACGGCATTCTTTGCCAGTTCCCGGTGCCTGATCATCTGGACGAGCGTCGTGTGGTGGCTCGTATCGATCCAAACAAAGACGTCGATGGGCTGAGCGTAGTGAACGCAGGCCTTCTGGCGAGCGGCGAGAAGGGACTTGTGTCCTGTACGCCGCTTGGCTGCTTGATGCTGCTGCGCGACCAGATTGACAATATGTCTGGTAAAAACGCTGTGGTCATCGGTCGCTCCAACCTGTTTGGCAAGCCTATGGGGCAGCTGCTACTGCAGCAGAATTGCACAGTCACGATCGCTCACTCCCGCACGCAAGACCTGGCAGAAGTCTGTAGCCGCGCTGACATTCTGGTTGCAGCTGTTGGCCGCGCGGAAATGGTCAAAGGTGATTGGGTGAAACCTGGCGCCACAGTGATCGACGTAGGCATCACGCGTATCCCGCACCCCGACAAACCTGGCAAGACAAAGCTGCTGGGCGACGTCGACTTCGCCGAGGCGTCTGAGGTTGCTGGCGCGATCACACCGGTTCCAGGTGGTGTAGGCCCAATGACCATCGCCTGCCTCTTGGCCAACACCGTGACCGCATGTTGCCGTGCGCATGGTTTGGCAGAGCCAGATGGTTTGACTGCCTAAATCGTTTCAAAGATTGCAAACAGAGCGTTGGTGAGAAATCACCGGCGCTTTTCTTTTTTGGGGAATGCAATGCTGAATTTCCCAATTTATTTGACCCGAAATTAAGCTCTGATAGACACAGCACTATAGTGCTGTAATGTTATTACAAAAATTGGGGCCGTGCTGGGTCTATGATCGAGATTCTAAACGACACATTTAAGTCATTGTTTTCCAAGCTGACGCTATCGATAATCGCGATCGCGTCGGTAGGTTCCGTATTGGCCGGTCCATTTGGCACATTTGAGACCATGAGTTTTTGGACCCGCTGCGCCTATTGGCCTTTGGTGACGACCAGTTCTGTTTTGTTGGGATATTTGGCTTTTGCTTTGACACGCATGGTGTTTGGATATCAGGAAACCCTCAACAGTCGCGTTTTAACTGGATCTTTGGGCACCATATTTGTCACTACAGATGTGTTTCTACTATCGCGATTTTTCAATCCAGAGCGGGTGAATACGGTGCCCTATATTCAATTGATGGGCTGGGTTGGATTTGTCTTTTTTGCCGTTATCGTTTCGCGATTTATCTTTACCAATGCGGTTCAGGAAAAGATGGATGCCAGCGCGTTACATGCGATTCAAATCGATCTTTCGGGCAGTGACACACCAGTTGTAAGTTCTAGCCCAAGGTTGATGGCGCGTTTGCCAGATCGTTTTGACGGCGACGTTCTGCGGTTAAGTGCGAATGATCATTTCGTGCATGTCCTGACGCCATCCGGCGAGCATTCAATCCGCATGCGCCTTCGAGATGCGATTTCTGAAATGGATGGCGTTGCGGGCACATTGGTACATCGCTCTCATTGGGTAGCGCAAAAGGCAATGCTTCGTGTGATTAAAGAACAGGGCAAAGTGTTTTTACTACTGACCAACGGTGATCGGGTTCCGGTCAGTCGGAATTATCGTGCCGAGGTTGAGCGTTTGAGCCTTAGCGTTTCAACGACCGAGGCAAAGGAACGATCCGAGGCGTCTGTCCAGTAACAATGGCTCTGGCCTCTTGGCGCATGAGGTCGTTGAGCACTGCCTCGGTGCTGCGCAATCCACCCGTATAAGTGCCATAGGCAGGCATAATCACCCGATCTGCATCAAATAGGAACGCCGGCCGAGAGATGCCCCTTAGGCGCGTTTGAACCCGTACCTTGGGATGGTAATGCCCGGAAATTTCGCCGCTTTGACTGGGGTCTGCGATGTGGCGGAACGTCAGGGGCGGCTGCGGCAGTTCGGCAAGATGGCTGCCAGGCAATTCGACGGGGCCGGGATCGTGGTTGCCCTCGATCCAAACCCAGCGCCGCCCGGCCTGCAGGCGGTTGATCCAGTTGCTTTCGCTTTCCGGCATGGCGTCCAGCACATCGAGATCGTCAAAACTATCGCCCAAACAGACCACGATTTCCGCATTGGTGAACCGCAGGTCTTGTTCTAGCCGGATCAGCGTATCGCGCGTGTCATAGGGGGGAAGGGCGCTGCCGCCTCGCCGCAGGATGCGCTCGGATTTTCCCAAATGCAGGTCTGAAATGCAGAGCAGGTTTTTGTCACGCCACCACAGCGCGCCTGAACCCAAAGCGGTCAACTGCACACCTGCCAAAGAAAAATCTACGGTTTTCATGCGTTCATTGGTGACCTGATTCCGAGGTTATGACAAGCGTTTACGCAAGGCCCGCCGTTTCCATCAAAGCCGCTTCTTCTTCGGCCAGAAGCCGTTCTTCTGCGCTACCAGAAACAGAGACCTTGCCCACTTCCAATAACAGCGGTGCTGCCAGCGGTGTTACGTGATCGATGGTCACATGATCAATCCGTCCGCCCACACGATCCAGCATTTCATCAATGCGTGAAAAATCGACCATACCGCGCATGGCTTCGTCACGTGTGATCCGCATCAGCAAATGATCGGGGTCGTATTTATGCAGCGTGTCATAAAGGATGTCGCTGGAAAACGTCGCCTGCCGTCCAGATTTGCGCTGCCCCTGCGTGTTGCGTTCAATCAGCCCTGCGATGGTGGCAACCCCGCGGAATGTGCGCTTCATCAGGGCATTGCCCGCGAGCCAGCCGTCCAAACCGTCATGCAACGCGTCGCGCTCCAAAAGCGGCGCCGGGTCCTCAACCGCATCAAGCCCCCAGATTAAGGTGGCGTAGTCGGTGGAAACAAATCCCATAGGGGCGAGCCCCAGCTCTTCCATGCGTTTGGTCAACAAAAGCCCGAGCGTTTGCTGCGCATTGCGCCCAGCAAAACCATAGACACAAAGATGATTGCGCCCATTGTGCGGAAAGCTTTCGATCAGCAATCGACCGGGTTGCGGAAGTTGAGATATGTCTCGCTGTAACTCAAGCCAGCTCGCCGTATGATCCGGGAGATCGGGCCATTTTTTTTGCTGGAACAGTCGCAGGATGCGTTGCGAAAGCTGCGTTGATGTCGAAAATTTAGTTCCCCCAAACACAGCCACCTTGGGCTTTTTGCGCGCGTCTTTACTGACTTCAACTGTCATCTCACGCAGGCCTTCGTATTTCACGATTTTTCCACCGATGAGAAAGGTATCGCCTGGCAACAGGGATGCTGCAAAATACTCTTCGACCTCGCCAAGCGGCTTACCGCCCCGGCTACGTTTCATGCGCACCTTCAACAGATCACTGTCTTGGATGGTGCCTGTGTTCATGCGGATTTTCGCGGCTGTGCGTGGATCGCGTAACTGCCAAGACCCATCGGGCCGTTGTTGCAGGCGTTGCCATTGATCATAGGCCCGCAGGGCGTAGCCGCCGGTGGCGCAGAAATCGAGACAGGCGTCAAAATCTTCGCGCGCCATACCGGCGAAAGCCCCAACTGAAGACATCTCTGTATAAAGCGCATCTGCATGAAAAGGACCTGAAACAGCACGTAGCAGGATGTGCTGGCAAAGTACATCCAAGGGACCAGCACCACGGGTTTCCCCATCCAGATCGCGCGCCAACACGGCTTGCAACGCTGCGGTACACTCGACAACTTCAAAGCGGTTGGCAGGCACCAGTAGGGCCTTGGAGGGCGCGTTATATCGATGGTTGGCGCGTCCTATCCGCTGAACGAGGCGTTTCACGTTCTTGGGCGCACCGATCTGGATCACAAGGTCTACATCCCCCCAATCGATGCCCAAATCCAGACTGCCAGTACAGACAATAGCCCGCAGATCACCGCGTACCATGGCGGCTTCGACTTTCATCCGCTGTTCGCGATCAAGGCTGCCATGGTGGATGCCAATCGGTAGACCATCATCGTTCGCGAGCCAAAGCTTGTGAAAGAAAACCTCGGCCTGCGCACGGGTGTTGTGAAAGATCAGCGTGGTTTTGTGTTTTTTGATCTGCTCCAGCACGGCTGGGATCGCATAGGCCGCGCCACCACCCGACCAAGGCGGGGCTTCGTCGGTGGTGAGCATGGAAATATCAGGATCAGGGCCGGGGTCTGCATGCAGGATATCGCAAGGGTCGGGGTGGCGCGCCAAAAGCGCTGCTATGTCTTTTGGTTTATCGACGGTCGCCGACAGACCGACACGCCGCAGATCAGGACAAATCGCCTGCAGGCGGGCAAGGGCCAGCATCAGCTGATCGCCGCGTTTGCTTTCTGCCAGTGCGTGGATCTCATCCACCACCACCCGTTTGAGGCCCTTAAAGGTGCGCGCAGCATCTTCGTAGCTGGTCAAAAGCGCCAGACTTTCTGGCGTCGTCAGTAAAATATGCGGAGGATCTGCCCGTTGGCGTTTCTTTCTAAATTGCGAGGTATCGCCGGTCCGGTCTTCGATCCGAATATCAAGCCCGAGCTCTTCGACTGGACGCCGTAAGTTACGTTTGATATCAGCAGCAAGGGCTTTGAGAGGCGAAACATAAAGCGTGTGCATGCCTTCATGCGGGGCCTCGGCCAGATCAACCAAGGTTGGTAGGAAGCCCGCCAGTGTTTTACCGCCACCGGTAGGGGCAATCAGCATCAAAGCAGGGTCATCTGCGCGCTCCAGCATGGCTTCTTGATGCGGGTGAATGGACCAACCGTTGTTGGCAAACCACGCTTCGAAGGCCTCTGGAAGCTGCGTCATGTTTGGATGCTATGCCTCTGATGGCGCACAGAAAAGGTGGTACATCATGCCAATCACTTCGGCGGTGCGCGCATCGGTGAGGGAATAGTAGATGGTCTTGCCATCGCGCCGGGTGGAAACAAAGCCCTCGTCGCGCAAGCGGGCCAGCATCTGGCTGACGGCGGCTTGGCGCAGCTCTAGCAACCCTTCCAACTCGCTTACTGATTTTTCGCCGCCGCTGAGGTGGCACAGGATCATTAAGCGGCCACCATGGGCCAAGGTTTTCAAATAACTTGCGGCGGCTTCGGCATTCTGCGCCATTTCACTCGCGGGAATCTGAGGCTTCTGCGTCACTGATGTCTTCCTCACGTCTTCTTTTGAGGGATTAATTCAACCGGTTCTAACATGTTGCTTCAAGCGAGGCGACATCGGGCTTTGTAAAGCGCGTTACGATTGCGTTTTGATGGCAAGTTCCAGAGCGGATGCCGTTGCCAAACAGATTTGTGGCAAACAAAGCGGCGTCATATCTTCCGGTTGATCCTTCAGCGCAGCCACAAGGGCATGCAGCTGGATCAGACGCGCGTTTTCGGGCTGAATGCGCGCGAGCGATTGGCAAACTTGTTCGGCAGTTTCGCCAATTGACCCGATCTCAATGGCCTCGGTACGAAGCGGCAAGCGCAGGGCTTCCGCAAGTGCGGTTGCCACGCCAGCCTCGGTGGTAAGAAACAGGCCAACACTTGCTTCCTTGGCTGCATTCAGATGCTCTTTTAAAGCAGTATGATCTTGGTGTGGATGCTGGACCACTGCCAGACGTTTCTCACACAGGGTGAGGAACTGCCGCAGTCGTAGCGACAGGGCTGCGGCCTCGATTTGCGCGCCATCTGCAGCGTGTTGAATGAACTTGGAGTGTTCCGGCGCTTCCATCGCTTTGGCAAATGCTGCCGAAACCGACGGCACAAAACCCTCAGTCAGCAATCCATTGGCCAATCCAGCAGGATCGATCTGCACTTCCATCGAACTGCGGTGAATGAAAAATGCGCTGTCTTCAGGCAAGAGCCCAAGCTCGCCTTGGACCTTGGCAAGCGTGCCCTCCACCAACAAAACAGCGCGCACGGCAGCGCTGTCGCTGAAGAGGCGCGCGGCTTCTCCGGTTGGATAGGCTTTGGCAAAGAGGGGGCTATCAAAAACTGTTGCGGCCATTGGTGTGGGTCTCTCGCTAGGTCGATGCGGCGGCGGCTTAGACGTGGCCGATGCGTTTCAGATATTCGGTTAGCTTTTCAGCGACGGCTGTAGGTTGGTCAAGGGGTGACAGGTGGCCGGATTTGCGGATCAATGCAAAATCAGAACCGGGGATTAAACTGGCCGTTTCGTGTGTCATATCGTTGGGGACAAAGCGATCTTCGGCTCCGGCGATCCCAAGACACGGCAGGCGCAACCCACTGGTGGGCGTGTAAAAATCACTGCCCATCAGCGCTTCAAACGCCCCGGCCAATCCATCCGCTTGGGTGCTTTGGAAGATGCGTTGCGCTTCAAGATGTTGGCCAGAATTGAGCGCTGCACGGTGAAACCAGATTTGCATCATGCGTTCAGCCAGTTGATCAGCGTCTTTGGCACTAACCTCATCAATCATCGCCTGCCAATGCGGAGGATGCCCAATCTTGGCCGCCGTATTACACAGCACAAGACCGCGCACTTGATCCAGCCGCTTCACAGCCAATCCCTGCGCAATCATGCCACCAAGGCCAACGCCCATAACAACGCTGTCGCGGATGTTCATCTCGCTTAGAACGCTCTCCATATCCTTGATCATGCCACCCATAGAATAGGGCCGGGCAGGGCAATCTGAGGCCCCGTGCCCGCGCAGATCAATGCGGATCACATGCAGCGTTTCAGGCATCAGCGGCAGCAGTGCATCCCATAGATGCAGGTTGCCGCCAAATTCGTGCAGCAATACCAGCGGCGCGCCGATATTTGGCCCGCTGGTTTCAACGTTGAGGGCGATATCGCCCAACTGAAGTTTCATAGGTCAGTCTTAGCTCGTTTTATCAATCCGCATATGGGCAATGATCTGCCCGTGGTCGGATGCGAGCTTATTATACGGCGCTTCTGGGTGACTTCCATCGGTCAAATGGTCGTTGAAGACGCTGAAATATTCCATTTCACCAATTTTGGCCGCGTTGTCCGGGTGGAACTGCTGGCTCAGGTAAATCTGGTCGATGCTCTCATGCACGCCGCCAAAGGCCGTTGTGTAGACCATGTCGCGCAAGCTTTTGCGCACAAACAGTTTTTCGGCAGGCGTGAGTTGCAGCTTCAACATGTCAGCGCGGATTTGTGCATCCTCTTCGGGGCTATAACGATCCCGCGGCGTTTCGGCGTCATGGCGCAGCATCCAGGAATAATTCTTAAACGGCGCCTCGCCCGAGATGATTTCAGAGCTGACCGCATGTTCTCCATCGTTAAAATCGCCCGTCACCATGACGGGACGGCCCATTTCAAGCTCTGCCACAATGGCGCGACGCAGCACCCAGGCCTCTGCCATGCGGCGCACAGCGGCTCGCATCGCACCCAATGCGCGACCAACGGCATCGTAACTTGTCAGGTCAGCTTCAGGTGCATGATCGGCACCCTCGGGTGTGATCAGCTCGCCCAGTTTGGATTTGAGGTGGCAGTTAAAGACCGTGATGACTTGCCCGCCAACCGGGATGCGCACCTTTAGAATCGGGCGACTGATTTTTGTTATGGTGAAACTGCCAGCATCGCCGCCGCCCAATTCTTGGAAAGGGATGGACACTGGCTCTTCGAGCTCTTGGATGATTTCTGGCGCTTCAGCAAAACCAAACCGGCTGAGGATCGCAACGCCCGGACGGCGCTTGCCGGGCTCGCCGGTGTCATTGACGTTAGGCGCAAAAGCAAGTGCTGCGTCTTTATAGCCGTCAAACCCAAGCTTTTTGAAAATAGCTTTACGATGGTAACGTTTGTCGCGGCCGGGGATCACAGCGTCATTTAGCTCTGCTCCGCGACTGTCGGTTTCCGTGATGACATCCCTTAAAGCGTCTTCTTCGAAAATCTCCTGAAAGCCAACAATGTCGGCATCCATGGACAAGAGCTGATCGGCCATCCAATCGACCTTCCACGCATATTCCTCGGGCGTATAGCTTTGAAAACGGTAGTATTCTTTGTCAGCGCCAATAAGGTTTTTGACGTTAAAGGAGGCAATCGTGAAACGGGTCATTCGGCACCACTCAGCAAATAAAGTTACCCTAAGCTAGCGCAGTGCCGCGCGTTAACAAACCGGCTTTCTGCGCCTCATGCCGGTTTTTGTCTGGGGGGGATTTCCAGGCGCATTAAGTGTTCTGAAGTTTAGATACCCATGTGTTCAACGCTACACGCGATTCTGGTTCATCTAAGAACGGAATATGCCCTCGATCTTTTACCTCAGCCATAGTGGCGCTCGGCATGGCCTCGGCCATTTTTGCAAAGGTCTCTGCGCTTAGAATATTGGAGTGTTCGCCGCGGATCACGGTCACCGGTATATCTGAGAGCGCGGTGAAATAAGGCCAGAGGTCTGGGAATTCCTCAATGCGAGCTCCCAGAACCGCATCGCGCAATTTTGGATCGTAGGTCAGCGCCAATCCGTCTGAGGTCTGGCGATACAGTTTCTCAGCCTCTTCGCGCCACCGCGCCTCTGGAACGTCGTCAAACCCAACCATGGCTTTTGCGCGTTTCTCGGCGGCCTCACCGATGGTTTTCCAAGAGGGTGGACGGCCAAGATAGTCGTTGATGACTTCAAGACCACGTGGGTCGATCTCAGGCCCGATGTCATTAAAGGCGACACCCAGCAGGCGCTCTTTTGCAAAGGCTCCGATGGTCATAGCGCAGAGGCCCCCACGTGAGCTGCCGAGTACCGCGAATTGTTGGATGTCCAAATGATCCATCAGCTCCAAGGCGTCCATGCTTTCACGTGGAATATTGTAGGTAGTATGGTCTTCAGCCCAATCCGAACGCCCACGGCCCCGGTAATCCATTTTGATCAGGCGAATGCCGTCTAGATGCCCATCGATGTAGCTGAAATCATTGGAGTTTCGGCTAAGGCCTGACAGGCACAGAACGGGAATACCTGCGCCTTGATCTGTGTAATAAAGCGTCAATCCATCGGTGGTTTTGAAATTGGGCATCAGGGGTCCGTCAGCGTTGGAATATCTGTTAAATCGGACAATACGTGCTGCGGGCGGTGAAGCAAGCGATCAACCGGTTCCTGCGCGCGATTGACCCAGACGGTTTGAAACCCGAAACCAGTGGCTCCGGCGGCGTCCCATCCATTAGACGAAACAAATAACACTTGATCTGGCTGGCAGGAAAATCGTTTGAGGACCAGTTCATAGACACGCGCATCGGGTTTGAAGATCCCGACATCTTCGACGCTCAAACAGTCGTCCAACACATTGCCAATGCCTGCGCTGTCGATCGCCGCTTGTAGCATTTTGGGTTCACCGTTTGAAAGGATGGCCGTGTTCAACCCCTTTTCCTTCAGCGCTTGTAGCATCGCAGGCACTTCGGGATAGGCGGCCAGTTCCCAATATAGCTGCAACAATCGCGTGCGGATTTTTGGCTCCGTAAGCTTTGAGGCTTCCAATGCCCAATCCAGCCCATCCTGCGTAACTTGCCAGAAATCGGTATGCTCTTTGGTGATGGCCCTGAGCCAAGTGTATTGCAGCTGCTTGAGGCGCCAATCTGACGCCACTTTTTGCCAGGTGGTCTGCAGCGCTTCGTAGCCCGGTTCATCAGCCGCGCTTCGCGCGGCCGCGGCCACATCAAACAGCGTTCCATAGGCATCAAAAATACAGGTTGTGATGGTCATGAGCTCCCCTCCAAATCCCAGCTTGAGCCTTGGGCGGGCAAAGTCAATCATCCGGTTGGCAATGACGGAACGTCAGAGTAGGGTGCGAGCGCTTAGGCCCAGACAGACAGAACAAAACTGGGCGATATCCAAGGTTAGGACACCATATGACAGCTGCAAAATCGGGCGATACCGTTAGCATCCACTACACAGGCACTCTGGACGACGGGACCGTTTTTGACAGTTCAGAAGGCCGCGATCCGCTGGAATTCAAACTGGGCTCTGGCATGGTGATCAAGGGCTTTGATGACGGCGTATCTGGTATGGAAGTTGGTGAGAAGAAAACCGTGAATATCCCATGTGCTGACGCTTATGGTGAATCCCGCCCTGAAATGGTTCAGGATGTTCCACGCGAGCAAATCCCAGCTGAAATCCCACTTGAAGTCGGCCTGACGCTTCAGATGCAGTCGCCAGATGGCCATGTGTTGCCTGTTAAAGTAACAGCCTTTGACGACGCCACAGTAACGCTGGATGCAAACCACGATCTGGCTGGCAAAGATCTAACCTTTGCGCTGGAACTTGTGTCCATCAGCTAAGGGTTAACTCCAGGGAATGTCGGCAAGCCAGTCTTTGACGGCATTTACCGCCACAGAGCCAACTTGGCTACTGTGAGACATCAGCCAAACATCACGTTTTGGCAGTGGGGGCGTCCCGGTGGGGCGCACCAACTCTCGCAATCTTTGATCCATGGCGGCCACCCGGCGCGGCAAGATTGATTTCCCAACCCCTGTGGCAATGGCCTCAATTGCTGTTTCAGCATCTGCCACGCGCAAAGGGGAGGGTTCGTCTTTGCCCTGCGACAAGGCAGCATTCAGCCAAATCGCTTGCGGAAAACTTGCCTGACTTTCATCATAGATGATCCAGTTGGAGCGATCCGATTTATCACTATCGGCGCTGCCGTAACCAAAAACCGCGTAATGCAATTGCCCAATGCGACGAGTGGAGGTTTTCAGACCACCTGATTGCGGGCGCGCCAATCTGATTGCCAAATCTGCCTCGCGTTTGGTCAGGTCGATATTGCGGGTCTCGGGGATAAGCTCCAGAACCAATTCCGGGTGTCTGCGATGCAGCTTGTGCAATTCGGGAACCAGAATGCGATTGATGACCAATGGCACGGCACTTAGGCGAACAGTGCCAACCGTTGAAGCCTTGTTCCCTGCGAGTTCCAGAATGGTTGCGGCCTGTTGTTCCACCACTTCTGCATGATCCAGAACCAAAAGGCCGATGTCGGAAACCTCATATCCGGCGCTGCCGCCCTTCTGAACAAGTTTCACGCCCAGCTTTTCTTCCAAAGCTGCCACGCGCCTTGAGACAGTGGTTTCGCTGACGCCCACGCGACGACCGGCCTCTGCAAAAGAGCCTGTACGGTGCATCGCCAAAACATAACGAAGGTCGTTCCAATCAAAATCCTGCATTTTTGCAGTATTAAACGGCACAATTGCCGATGCAAGGTTCAAATTTGCTGTGCTATCAAGTCTCAGGGCGAGGCTTTGGGAGGACTTGTTATGAAATATGTGGTGCTATTTGAGGATAATCCAGAAACGGATGTCACAGTTCGCATGAGCTATCTGCCCCTGCATCTGAAATTCTTGGAACGGAACGCGCAAAAGATCGCTGCAGCGGGTGATCTCTCTGACGCTGATGACAATGGCGCCGGTGGTATGTGGGTTATGAATGCTGAGGATGAAGATGAAGTACAGCGTTACGTTCGCGAAGATCCGTTTTGGCCGACAGGTCTGCGTAAATCTTTCCGTATTATGAAATGGAGCCAGGTTGATATCGTGAACCTGAACCGCCCCGTGGCCGAAGCGTCGCCAGTCATGGCGTGAACGTCCTTTCTTAAAACGAAATTCGTGTTCATACTCCCTGTGAAACACATAAGGCCCAGCAAATGCTGGGCCTCTTTTTTGTTTTTTCTGTAAGGGCTTAAAGGCTTACAGGTTTTCTTGCTGAGGCATACCTAAGACATGGAAGCCACCATCCACGCGAATAATTTCACCGGTGGTGCATGCGCCTGCGTCTGAAGCCAAATAAACGGCAGTACCGCCAACTGCTTCCAGCGTAGCGTTCGAACGCATCGGCGCGTTTTCATCGGTGTGCTTATAGGTTTTGCGCGCACCACCAATGGCCGCACCAGCAAGCGTTTTCATCGGGCCAGGTGAAATTGCGTTCACGCGAATACCATCTGGGCCAAGATCATTTGCTAAGTACCGTGTCGTGCTTTCCAATGCGGCTTTCGCAACACCCATGACGTTGTAATTTGGCGTCACGCGGTTTGAGCCACCATAGGTCAATGTCAGCAGGGTGCCGCCATTATCCTTCATCATTGGGTACGCACGGCGTGCGACTTCGATGTAGGAATAGCAGGAAATATCCATCGAGTTTTTGAAGTTCGCGCGGCTTGTTTCAAGGAAACGGCCTGTCAGCTCGTTCTTGTCTGAAAAGGCAATCGCATGAACCACAAAATCGATGCTGTCCCAACGCTCGCCCAATTGCGCAAACGCCGTGTCCAGAGAAGCGTCATCTGTGACATCTACATCAACCATGAAATCGCTGCCAACCGAGGCGGCCAGCGGTGCGAGCCGTTTGCCAAAACCCTCGCCTTGATAGGTGAAGGCCAGTTCAGCACCGGCCTCGGCCATAGCTTTGGCAATGCCCCATGCGATGGAACGTTCGTTTGCGACACCCATGATGAGGCCTCGTTTTCCTTGTAGCTGACCAGACATTACAGTCTTCCTTGCTTAACCGTTATATTTCGACATGATCATGGACCCGTTGGTGCCGCCAAAGCCAAAGCTGTTGGTCATAACACTATCAAGGCCCGCGTTCTCCACCAGATCCGTAGCGATCTCACCTGGCAAAATGCCATCGGCTAAGGTTTCCACGTTGATCGATGGCGTGATGAAGTCATTGTCCAGCATCAGAAGGCAAAAGATCGCTTCCATAGCACCCGCAGCACCCTGACCGTGACCGGTCATAGATTTGGTGGAGCTGATCGGAGGCACAGAGCCTTCGCCAAAGACGCGGCGGACTGCTTCGACTTCGCCCACGTCACCCACTGGTGTGGATGTGCCATGCGCGTTGATATAGCTGACCTTGCGACCCTCTGGCAGGGTCTGCAGCGCAAGACGCATCGCGCGTTCGCCACCTTCACCGGATGGCGCCACCATATCGTGACCATCAGAGGTCGCGGCAAAGCCGGTAACTTCCGCATAGATCTTGGCGCCACGTGCGAGTGCATGATCCAGATCTTCCAACACAACAATACCACCACCGCCGGTGATCACAAAACCATCGCGGTCTTGATCAAAGGCGCGTGAGGCCTTGGTTGGGTCGTCGTTTTTCTTAGAAGACATCGCTCCCATAGCGTCAAAGAGACAAGACAGCGTCCAGTCCAGCTCTTCGCCGCCGCCGGCAAACATCACGTCCTGTTTGCCCATCATGATTTGCTCTGCGGCGTTGCCGATACAGTGCAGGGATGTCGAGCAAGCCGAGGTGATCGAATAGTTGATGCCTTTGATCTTAAACGCAGTCGCAAGGTTCGCTGAAATGGTCGAGCTCATGCACTTAGGAACAGCGAAAGGCCCAATGCGCTTGGTTGCGCCGGTTTTGGCGACGGTTTGGTGTGCGGTCAGCATCGCAGAGGTGGACGGGCCGCCGGAACCAGCCACCAGGCCGGTGCGTTCGTTCACAACTTGATCGTCATTCAGCCCAGCGTCGGCAATTGCTTGGCTCATGGCGATATGGGCGTATGCCGCGCCGTCGCCCATGAAACGCAGGGTGCGTTTGTCGATGTGATCAGCGGTGTTGATTTTCAACGTGCCTGCGATTTGGCTGCGAAACCCGTGTTCCACCATTTCAGGGCTGGTTTCGATGCCAGATTTGCCGGCCTTCAAGCTGGCAATGACTTCTTCTGCGTTATTGCCGATTGAGCTGACAATGCCCAAACCGGTGATGACGACTCGACGCATGAGCGTACTCCTTAGTGATAGCCGGGGGGCTTAAGCTTCGGACAGGGCGACCTTCATGTCTTTAACTTCATAGGCGATTTCGCCGTCGATCTTCACGATGCCATCCGCAACCCCCATGGTCAGGCGACGGGTTTGGATCGCTTTGGTAAAGTCGATTTCATAGGTCAGCAGTTTGCTTTCGGGGCGCACCATACCTTTGAGTTTCACTTCGCCTACGCCAAGCGCATAGCCGCGACCCTGCCAGCCGCGCCAGCCAAGGTTGAAACCTGTCAGTTGCCACAGGCCATCCAGACCAAGGCAGCCTGGCATGATTGGGTTGCCTGGGAAATGGCATTCAAAGAACCAAAGGTCAGGCGTGATGTCGAATTCCGCCAACACATGACCTTTGCCATGCGCGCCGCCATCACCGGAAATGTCTGTGATACGGTCCATCATCAACATCGGAGGCGCAGGCAATTGCGCATTTCCGGGGCCGAAAAGCTCGCCGCGTGCGCATTTCAGAAGACCCTCTTTGTCGAAGCTGGTTGGAAAATCGGCCATGCAGGCATGCCCCCTTGTTTTTTTCTGTCGTTATCTTCCTGTACCATTGGGATTACTGGGGGTGCAAGGGCGAGGCGACGTCACGGAAGCTTCAAGTCGAGCATTTATACTGCAAATGATTTTCAATTGAATTCAGCTAAGTGAATCCCTAGACTTAAAGGATCAAAATGACAGGCATAGGCACCATGACCACAGATCAGGTCCGCATTGGCACTGAATGGCTCGTAAAGGGCGGCGTCCGCCCAACACGTCAGCGCGTTGCACTGGCGTCGATGCTGGTTGGCGATGGTCAGGATCGGCACGTGACGGCGGAAAGCCTTTATGCCGATGTGCAAGACCACGGCGACAGCGTGTCATTGGCGACGGTCTATAACACCCTGCGGGCCTTCTGTGATGCGGGTATTATGCAAGAGATCACGGTGGATGGCTCCAAAAGCTATTTTGACACCAATATCTCAGATCACCCGCATTTCTTCTGGGAAGATGAGCGCGCATTGACGGATGCGCCTGCGGATCAGCTGAAAATCCTGTCCCTGCCAGATGCGCCTGAGGGTGCAGAGATTTCCAAGGTAGATGTGGTCATTCGGTTAAGACGGAAGTGATCTGCACTGAGATTTGGCCTTTAGAACGGAATTTCATCATCCAAATCTGTGCTTGAAATTGAGTACTTGTCGATCGCCTCTAAACGTCCATAAAGATTGTCTAAAATGATTTTCCGCTTTTCCAGAGTGGATTGTTTGAGCAGATCAATGAATTTCTTGGTCTCTTCAACGTAAATGTTCTTGTTTTTCCAATATTGATAGGCCCCATGAACAAATGCTGAGGCAACTTTTCCGGGATCCGAATAATACTCTTCCAGCATTGATTTCCGATAAGTGCTATCTAGAAATGCAATTAGTTGCTCGGAGTCACGGTTGAATTCGGCATCTCGTTCGATTGACGCAAAATATGTCGACAAGGTGTTTGCAAATTCTCTGTAAATCTCGATCTCATCTACTGAGAAGTTGAGTTCCGCTAGCTTACTTTTTGAAAGTGTATCATCAAGCGCGCGAAATGATTTAGCTCTTTTACTCCGAGAACGCTCACACATAGATTTCAATAACTTGGTGTATCCAAAACTTGATTGTTTGACACCTTTCAGGGCGAACTCAAAAAGCTTGCCGATGAAGTAAACTTCTGTTTGGTGATCGTAAACACCTCTTTCAAATTCTGGCGGCGTTTCACACCACCAGTTTAAGGAAATGCTTTTACTGTCATCAAAGCCTTTCTGCGATGTGTGTTTTCCAAAACCAAAGTCTATAATTTTCGGTATGGCGCCAATCGTTACCAATACATTTGCCGGTCGTATATCCCGGTGTAAAATGCTCTCGGCTTCTAAATGAACAAAAGCATCAATTACTCTTTCAAAAAGTAATTCAGCGTGTTCTGGATGTTCCTTTAAGTACTCGTTGATGTCGTATCCATCAACATACTCCATTAGGATGTAGGCAGTATCTTTCTCAGAATAGTCATAAAAATTGAATACTCTAACAATATAAGGATGGTTCAGTTGAAAAAGAATTTTTGCTTCTGTTTTGAACCGCTCGAATAACTCGTTGAAAAAGACAGGGTCAGAAGCTTTTTCTATTACTGGTTTGTATTTTTTTGCAACGACTTTAAGGTCCATTTCTTCGTCCTGAAGAAGGACCGTTTCACCACATGCCCCTGGAGAAAGGACTTTTTCACATCGAAAACGTTTTGGACGATTAAACTCAGCATGTTCTGGAAGTACAATGGGTTTTGTCAATTTTCAAAGCTCGATAACAAATTACAACTTAAAACCACTGCCCCGGTTCCATCAGCCCTAGATCCAGTAACTGCCGAGAATGCCACTCAAACGGCACAGAATTGTGCCACTTAAAGCTTGGGATATCAAAGGTACTCCCCGGATTGGTTTTTAACGCCTTCGCAGTGCGGAAGGAGCAAACCGAAGCCGTTAGATTGTTGTGCCACTGACAGCTAAAGGTGTTCATCTCTTCATCCGTCAGGGTGAAATCAGGGCGCATTTCAACCTCTTCGGTGGCTTTAAAGATCGAAATGCGGTCGATCTTGCGGCGCACCTGCGGGATGTGTTCTTCGAACCGCCAGCGCAGACCGCCGTAGAAATTCAATTGCCGGTCTTTGGGGTGGTCGTGATTATCCGGGTCTTGGCGGCCTAAGGCGTAGTATCCGGTTTTATCCAGCAGTGCGTTTTCTATTGAGACCGCGTTTTGGTGTTCCCGAAGATCATCCGCATAAAGATCGACCACATAGGTCAACATGGAGCTGCGGCGCTCTTCCGTGTGGAAGGCCAGCATTTCACCAATCGTGCGGGTTTCGCAAAATGGGAACAGTAGATATTCAGCGTTAAAACAGTAATAAAGCCAGACGCCGGGTGCGTGTTTGGCGACCTTATTGACCATATCGATCATCGGTTGCCCACTGGTGTGTTCACAATCCACACGGATCACATCCTCAGAAACGTCATAGGCCATTTTAAAGCTCTTGGGCATAAAGGCGATCACCTGATCAAACCCCAGATCCACGTGGTGGCGCAGGGTGGTGTTGATCTCGACCTCGTCCTCGACAAAGATCAGGGCCAAAGGACCTTTAGATATCAGGGCCTTACCCTTGGCCAATAGATCATCAAACGACGTGAAACGCATAGTGCTCTTTGTTTTTCTGCTCTTCGTTGTGGCTAAATTCGGTTAATTTGACGTGCATTGCAAGCCACAGTGAACCTGATATACGGAAGCGCCTTAAATCCGCGAGTATCTAACATGTCCGACCCTAAGAAATTATTCATCAAGACCTATGGCTGTCAGATGAATGTCTATGACAGTGAGCGCATGGCAGAAGCCATGGGCGGGGCAGGCTATGAGACCACGGATAATGCAGATGAAGCGGATATGATCCTGCTGAACACCTGCCACATTCGCGAAAAGGCCGCCGAAAAGGTTTATTCCGAACTGGGCCGCATGAAGGCGTTGAAGGCTGATAAACCTAATCTGAAGATCGGCGTGGCGGGCTGCGTCGCGCAGGCGGAAGGCGCGGAAATTATGCGCCGCCAGCCAGCTGTTGATTTGGTGGTTGGTCCGCAGGCCTATCACCGTCTTCCAGAGATGGAAGAACAAACCCGTTCAGGTAAAAAAGCGCTGGATACAGATTTTCCTGAAGAGGATAAGTTTGAAAAGCTGAAAGGGCGCACCAAAGCCAAACGCGCGCCGGCTGCTTTTTTGACAGTTCAAGAAGGTTGCGACAAGTTTTGCGCCTTTTGCGTTGTGCCTTACACGCGTGGGGCAGAAGTCTCGCGGCCAGCTTCTCGTGTGATTACGGAAGCGCAGGAACTGGTAGAACGCGGCGTTCGCGAAATCACGCTGTTGGGTCAGAATGTGAATGCTTATCATGGCGATGGTCTAAAGGGCGGGACCTGGTCCTTGGCCGATCTGATCTGGGAGCTCGACAAAATTGACGGGCTGGAGCGCATTCGCTTTACCACCAGCCACCCGAATGACATGCAGGATGATCTTATTGCCGCCCATGGCGAATGCAAAAAGCTGATGCCGTATCTACACCTGCCAGTACAATCTGGCAGCGATAAGATCCTTAAACGCATGAACCGTAGCCATACGGCCGAAAGCTATCTGCGCGTGATTGAACGCATTCGCGCTGCACGCCCTGATATCTTGCTGTCTGGTGACTTCATCGTCGGCTTCCCTGAAGAAACTGAAGAGGATTTCCAAGCCACTTTGGATTTGATCAAAGAAGTCAAATACGGGCAGGCATATTCCTTTAAATACTCCACGCGCCCAGGAACCCCAGCCGCAGAGCGTCCCTTGGTGGATGACGCTGAAGCCAACGAACGCCTGCAACGATTGCAGGCTTTGCTGTCCACACAGCAAAAAGAGCTGCAGGACGCTATGGTCGGGCGTGAGGTTTCGGTCTTGTTTGAAAAAGAAGGCCGACTCGAGGATCAGATGGTTGGTAAATCCGATTATCTGCACGCTGTGCATGTGGCTGGATCGGGCGCCGCGATCGGTGACATCCGAAAGGTTAAGATCATCGAAAGCAAGACCAATTCATTGATGGGTGTGGCTGTTTAAACCAATATTCATTGTGGCTTAAACGCTGAGTAGCCGCAGCTTAACTTCGACATGGCCGTGTGTTGTGGCAGGTTGATAGCTTCTACTCTCTCAAAGCCTGAGGTCATTAACCAGTTCATCGCCGTTTTCGGTGAGGCGCGATGGGTGCGCCACATCAATTGGATCAATGCGCCTGCAACGCTATTGCGGGTGATGCAGATAAGCAATTGCCCTCCTGGGCGCAGCACACGCAACATTTCCCTCAAGGCGTTAGTTGGTTCGCACAGGTGTTCAACAACATGCCCACAGACAATCAGGTCACGACTATTGTCTGCAAAAGGCAGTCTGCAGGCATCAGCTTGTTGTAAGCGCAGCGATGAACATTCATTGCGCAAACGCTCCTCAGCGATTTCAAGCATTGAGCGTGAAATATCGACACCGGTTAGTTCAACATCCCGCCCCAAGTGACGCAAGAGAGCCGAGGACATCTCACCTGTACCGATACCGATATCCAGTATTTTCAAAGGTTTTGCGGTTCCCAGATACTGAGCAGCTTTGGTGAGGTGTTCATAAGCCTCGGCCAGCCCCAATCGTTGGGTTTTTCGTGTCCATGATGGGGCCTCACGATCATAAAGTTCTGTAAGCCGGTGATCATCCCACGAATGACGTCTGAGGCTGATTTCCCAACTGCCAAAGCGCAGCGCACCAATGTCGAACCACGTCCTTGGCGTGCTGAAGTGTGGAACGGGATCATACATGACGTATCGCCTTCTTGGACGCGGTTTCAGAAATTTTCCAGCGTGAAGCGATCCAAAAAATCAGACCAAATGTGAAGATTTCAACCGTTGCGAAAACAAAATCATCTGGGTCGTTGGGCTGTCCCAAGAACACGCCTATGGTGGCCAGGACCGGGAAAATCATGTTTAGGATACGCGCAGTGCGCTCTGACAAGGCGAAGGAAGCCGGAATTGCCAACAGATAAAGTACGACACCGAATGAGCCTGCAAATAGGACCTCTTCGGTAATCGGATTTCCATTCAGATACCCTGACGAAATTTCGGCGATGGCGCTTGCGGTTGTCAGTTCGTGGATATCTCGGAACAGAATGTTGAATGTTGCGAAAATCCAAAGTGTCGCAAGCAGCGATCCTTTGGAGTGTTGGGCATGGGGCGACAGCATCGGGGCTCCTAAATGAGTTTCGCCTCACTTTGATTTCATCTATATCGGAATGGAATTCTGTATTTTTAAATAAATGGTATACAAAAATAGATGAATTGGGGTGATATTTCATACGACTGGAACCATGTGCGTGCGTTTTTGGCTGTGGTCGAAGAGGGATCTTTGTCTGGCGCTGCTCGTAAGCTGAAACTGACCCAGCCTACGCTCAGCCGTCAAATTGGGGGATTTGAAGAAGAATTGGGTTTGACGTTGTTCCTGCGCGGAACCCGCCGCATGGAATTGACCGAAGCGGGTACTGCTCTGTTGGAAGATGTCCGTCAAATGACTGAGGCAGCAACCCGAATTGCTTTGGTTGCAAACGGGCAGTCAGACTCCATTTCGGGCACCGTTCGAATATCCTGCAGCGATGCAATGGCCGCCTATATCATGCCTGGCATCATCGCGGTCATTCGCGACCGATACCCTGATATCCACGTTGATCTCAGGGCCAGCAATGATGTCAGTGATCTATTGCGACGTGAGGCAGATATTGCTGTCCGCCATATCAGACCTGAACAACCAGAATTGATCGCCAAAAAACTCGGCAACCTGTCGCCGTTTCTGTACGGCACCAAAACCTATTTGAACACGATTGGCCCGGTCGAGTCCCCGGCCGATCTCTCAAAGGCTAATTTCGTGGGATATGAAAGTGCAGAAAGGTTTATTCCACAGTTCAAAGCGCTGGGTATGTCCGTTGATGCGACAAACTTTAAAATCACCACGATGGATGGCGTGTCGTATTTCGAACTGGCACGACGAGGATTGGGCATCGCTATTCTGCCGAAGGAATATGCCGAAAGGTTTGCTGAATTCCAGTGCGTTTTGCCTCAGGTTCCTCTTGGCGAGATGCCGGTTTGGCTGACCACTCATAGGGATTTGCACACAAATATGCGTATACGACTTGTTTATGATGTGTTGAGTGAAGAGTTGTTGCAACAAAGCTCACAATCCTAGTTGTGACCACCATATCTAGTATTATTCCTTCACATGAGCCAAAAATTTGCTAGACTACCCGCATTACAAGGCATCAAAGAGCCCGTGCCGCGTCGTCGTACGTGGGGGGAAGCGGGGCAGATAGAGGGTATGATCGTGGCAGTTACACTGAAAGCATCCGCGCGCAAGTTGATGGGAGGGGCCCTAATTGCGGCCATGTCCATTACAGCCACCGCCGGAACCGCCATTTCTCAAGGCACCAAACAAGTGCGCGCGCAGGAATACATTCCTGGTATTTGGGTTGACCCGGATGGGTGTCAGCACTGGGTCATGGACGATGGTGCAGAGGGCTATATGAGCCCGGTTCTCACCCGTCAGGGCCTGCCGGTGTGTAGTGAAGGCAACCTGTGCGGCGAGTTGAGCTCAGACCAATTCTTTAAATCCGGCAGCGCAGGGCTTAGCGCCTCTGGTCGGGCAAAGATCAAGCAGTTCTTCGCAAGCGCAAATGCACAGTATTACATCGTCATGGGCCACACAGATAACCGTGGCAGTGACGAAGCAAATATGTCGCTAAGTCTGCGTCGCGCAGCAGCGGTGGCCAAAGTTGGCCAATCTGCAGGCGCGCAGATTGCGGACGTGCGGGCCTATGGTGAACGCATGCCACGCGCCAGCAACCGTTCTTCAGCCGGCCGGGCAGAAAACCGCCGCGTTGAAATCATGTGTATCGAATAAGGGGGACAGGGCATGAAACTTGTTAAACTCTGTGTTGCTCTGACCACAATGTCCGCATTGGCGGGCTGCTTCGGCGAAGAGCGCAGTGGTCCTGAAATCACTGACAAAACTGTTGATGGCGGCTATGATGCTAAGCCTCTGACGGATCTGGTTGCAGGTATTTGGGTCGATCCAAATGGATGCCACCACTGGATCATCGATGATGGCAACGAAGGTTACATGGATGCGCGCCTAGATCGCTACGGCAAGCCGGTTTGTGCACCAATTGCACCGCCAAGCCATGCGACTGGCAACTACAAAAAGGGCACGATCTTTAACGATCCAGCCTAATTTAAGTCTTTGAACTTAAATAATTATCGATTTGGCCGCACGTGTAATTCGTGCGGCCAATTTTTATGACGCTTACGTGAAATTTACCAGTGAATCACTTGCGTTACCGTCCACAACTTGTCACGCTGAGACTCAGGAACACCGAGTCTTAAGGAGACCTACTTGGCCACCAGCGCCCTGACCCCACCGCCAAAGAATGAAACCGTGAAAGAAGTCTTGATCGAGTTTCCCGACAATCGTTTGCTCATTGATCTCTGCGGAGAATACGATCGGAACTTGGCGGATATAGAGCAGAAACTTAGTGTTCAAATCATCCGACGCGGCAATCAACTTGCGATTCATGGCGATACTGGTGCCCAGCTGGAAGCCTATGAAGTTCTTCAGGCGCTGTATCAGCGACTGGAAAGCGGCAAAGAGGTTGAAAGCGGCGATATTGATCGCGAGATTCGGATGGGTAACGCTGAACGTGGCGTCGGTGCGCGCGACGGCGACCAGCTTGAGATGTTCAAGGGCGGCGCGGTTGAGATCAAGACCAAGAAAAAACACGTAGAGCCGCGCACGGATGCGCAGAAAGCCTATGTGCAAAGCCTATTCCAAAATGAACTCGCCTTTGGCATCGGGCCTGCGGGGACCGGTAAAACCTACCTGGCTGTGGCCGCGGGTGTCAGCATGTTCATTTCAGGTGAAGTGGACCGAATTATCCTCTCACGTCCTGCGGTGGAAGCGGGTGAAAAACTCGGCTATTTGCCGGGCGATATGAAGGATAAAGTAGATCCTTATATGCAGCCGCTTTATGACGCTTTGAATGACTTTTTGCCCGGCAAAATGCTCGCCAAGTTGATCGAAGAGAAAAAGATCGAAATTGCACCGCTGGCCTTTATGCGAGGCCGTACTCTGGCGAATGCCTTTGTTGTCTTGGATGAGGCGCAGAACGCAAGCACCATGCAGATGAAGATGTTCCTGACTCGCTTAGGTGAGGGCAGCCGCATGGCCATCACGGGTGACCGATCCCAGATCGATTTGCCGCGTGGTGTGCAATCCGGTTTAAAAGATGCGGAACGTCTGCTGAGAGGCACAAAAGGCATCAGTTTCAACTACTTCACAGCCGACGATGTTGTGCGTCACCCGTTGGTGGCTGCAATCATCAAGGCCTATGACGCGGATTCAGAACGCGCATTGGCAGAACCTAGACGTCCAAGTCATAAACAATAATACCATCTCCGCCGCCTTCACAGAGGCGGCTGAGTTGCGCGCCTAACTCTTGATGTGTTGGATGGATGGCATAGGCAGTCAAAGACTCAGCATCTTTGAAGCGAATGACAAAACCTGCGTCATAGGAATGGGATTTTTGTTCAAAATCAAGGTTCGGCCCGTGATCAAATGCCAGCACGCCATCTAGGTTCAGACTGAACTCTCGTAAGGCCTCGATGGCAGCGACTTGCACCGCTTTTGGTGTGTGGTCCTGAAAGTTGCAAAAAACACAGTGCAGTATCATCTTCCAATTCCTTAACAATTGGCCGGTCAATTTTGCTGTTCACCCTAGGGCTTTCAGGCTATGGCGAAAAGATGGAGATAGATCTGATCATCGAAGATGCCCGGTGGGCGGCTGAAAGCCTTCAAGGCTTGGCTGAAAAAGCCGGGGCGGGCGTGCGGTTGGAATTGGAGCTCGCGGCAGATTTGGAAGTCTGCGTTATGGCCTGCAATGATGTCTGGATCGCTGAACTGAACGCGGAATTTCGTGAAAAGCCAACGCCGACAAATGTCTTAAGTTGGCCATCAGAGGAGCGCGGTGCCGAAGACGAAGGTGCTCATCCGGTTAAGCCAGAAGGCCCAGATTCAGAACTTGGCGACATTGCGATTTCTTATGAAACCTGTGCACGTGAAGCCATAGAGGCAGGCAAAACATTTGACGATCACGTGACCCATCTGTTGGTGCATGGCATTTTGCACCTGTTGGGCTATGATCACATCCGTGACCAAGATGCCACTTTGATGGAAGCATTAGAGTCAAAGATACTTGGCAAAATGGGTATATCAGACCCATATAGTGAGACACCGGGGTAAAACCCCACTTGGAAAGGTACAATGGGCGACAGCACCGACGGGTCCTCTAGCGCAGCGCAAAGCGCGCAGGCTGAGAGCCAGATACAAAGTAACTCCGGCGGATTTCTCCGTCGATTAATGGAAGCGATCAGCCCTGCGGATGCAGGGGGTGATGTCCAAAACCTTCAGCTTGAATATGAGCCGACCCAATCGCTGGGTCCAACTCCGGGCATGATCAACCTGCGGCGTATGCGGGTTGAAGATGTGGCCGTGCCAAAGGTTGATATTAAGGCGCTTGCGGCAACAATGAGCCATGGCGAAGTGGTGGATGCGTTCCGTGAAAGCGGTTTTTCGCGATTGCCAGTCTATGACGGCACTCTGGATACGCCAGTTGGATTTTTGCACCTCAAAGATATGGCCCTAAAATATGGGTTTAATGGCGCAAGCGGTGATTTTGATCTGCAGGCCATGTTACGGCCTCTGTTGTTTGTGCCGCCGTCGATGCCGATCGGGGTTTTGTTGGCCAAAATGCAAACCGAGCGTCGGCACATGGCATTGGTGATTGACGAATACGGCGGCGTGGATGGGCTTGTGACCATCGAAGATCTGATCGAACAGGTGGTTGGTGAGATCGAAGACGAACACGATCAAGCCGAAGTCGCGCTTTGGACCGAAGAGGCTCCGGGCTGTTTCATCGCCTTTGCCAAAACGCCATTGGATGAATTCGAAAGCGAAATTGGCCGCTCGCTGACTGCTGATGAAGACATCGATGAAGAAGACATCGATACGTTAGGTGGCTTGGTCTTTATGCTGGCTGGCCGCGTCCCAACACGCGGGGAGTTGGTGGTGCATCCAGATGGTACGGAATTCGAAGTCATCGATGCAGATGCCCGTCGGATCAAACGACTGCGGGTCATTCTGACCGAAGCGCAGCAGCATGTGGCTGAATAATATCGAAACACATTGGCAAAGCTGGCCGCGTTTAGCGCGGGTGGCTTTGGCTGTTCTATTGGGTCTTGTGGCGAGCTTGGGGCAGGCGCCTTTTGGCCTACCACTGGCGTCATTGGTAGGCTTTGTTGCAGGGTTCGCCTTGCTGACATTTTCGCAATCGCCATCAAAGGCCTTTCGTGTGGGATGGCAATTTGGGCTCGGGTATTTCGCCCTCACCATGCAGTGGCTGGTCTCTCCCTTCTTAGTTGAGGCGGAAAGCCATGCTTGGATGGCCCCTTTTGCGGTCTTTTTCATGGCTGCAGGATTGGCGCTGTTTTGGGGTGCGGCCTTTGCAGCGGCGCGCCGGATCAATCCCTTTGCTTTGGTTGTAACGATGCCTTTGATGGAACTGCTGCGCGCCTATTTGTTTAGCGGTTTTCCATGGGGTATGCCTGCCTATGGCACCGTTGATCGTGTGCTTGGGCAAGGGGCGGCCCATGTTGGATCACACGGCCTAAACTTTGTCTTTCTTTTGATCGCCGCATGTACCTTCATTGCATTGCTTGGCGGGCCACGCCGCGCTCTGGCTAGCATTGGGGCTGTTTTGGGAGTGGCGTTGCTTTGGCCATTGCCTGACGCGTCAACGGTAACCGAGCCAAGCATTGGCACCATCCGTTTGATCCAGCCAAATGCGCCTCAGCGCCAAAAGTGGGATCCAGATTTCATGCCGATCATATTTGATCGCGCACTGGCGCTTACGGCGTCTGAAGGGTCCCCTGATCTAATTGTCTGGCCTGAAACCAGCCTGCCGTCGATCCTTTCACGGGGCGAGCCGTCCATTCAGGAAATCTCGAAGGCCGCAGGGGATGCGCCGGTTTTCTTTGGGGCAAACAGATTAGAAAATCTGATGTTTTTTAATGCGGCTGTGCTGATGGACGGGCAGGGCGTTTTAGGACAAACCTATGACAAGCACCACCTGGTGCCATTTGGTGAATACATTCCATTCGGCGAGCTGCTGTCGCGATTTGGCATTCATGGAATGGCGGCATCACAAGGGCAGGGGTTCACCGCCGGAGTGGGTCCAAAGCTTATCGATCTAGGTCCCTTGGGACGCGCATTACCATTGATTTGTTATGAGGCTGTGTTTCCACAAGATGTGTTCGCCGCACCCGAGCGGCCAGATTTTTTGCTACAGATCACCAATGACGCGTGGTTTGGCACGTTTTCGGGCCCACACCAGCATCTGGTGCAATCACGTATGCGTTCAATCGAACATGGGCTGCCCATGGTGCGCGCGGCCAATACTGGTATCTCTGCGCTGATTGATGAAAAGGGTCGTGTTTTGAACGCCTTGCCTTTGAATGAAGCAGGGTTTCTGGATGTGGAGCTGCCGAGGCCAGCGCCGGCGACGCTCTATAGCAACACTGGCGATATACCAATTGGATTGATCTTGACCTGCGCTCTGCTTGGCCTTTGGATAAGAAGACATCGCAATAGCAATTGACCTCATGGGGTAGGCACCCTAAGTGGGTCACATTGCTGTCTGTCACAACGGCTTCCTGGCGTGGCGGATGAAATCGAATGGAGCACTTCATGGCCAGACAGAATTACGTTTTCACTTCCGAGTCCGTCTCGGAGGGCCATCCTGATAAAGTTTGTGACCGCATTTCCGATGCCGTTTTGGATGCATTCCTCGCTGAGGAACCTGAGGCGCGCGTGGCGGCTGAAACCTTTGCCACCACCGATCGTGTCGTGATCGGCGGAGAGGTCGGACTGTCTGATCAGGACAAGCTGAAAGACTACATGGGTAAGATCGATGAGATCGCCCGCGCTTGTATCAAGGACATCGGATACGAGCAGGACAAGTTCCACCACGAAACCGTGGAAATTACGAACCTGTTGCACGAACAATCCGCGCATATTGCGCAGGGTGTAGATGCATCCGCAGATAAAGAAGAAGGTGCTGGCGATCAGGGCATCATGTTTGGTTACGCAACCAATGAAACGCCTGATCTGATGCCTGCCCCAATCCAATATGCACATGCGATCCTGCGGCGATTGGCTGAGGTGCGTAAATCTGGTGAACAGGCCGTGCTTGGGCCGGATGCCAAATCCCAGCTGTCTGTGCGCTATGAAAATGGCAAACCCGTTGGCGTTTCTTCTTTGGTGCTGTCGACACAGCACCTTGATGAGAACCTCACAAGCGAAGACATTCGCGCCATCGTGGCACCTTACATTGAACAGTCCTTGCCGGAAGGCTGGCTGACCGATGAAACCGAATGGCACGTGAACCCAACCGGAAAATTCGTGATCGGTGGTCCTGATGGGGATGCGGGTCTGACAGGCCGTAAGATTATCGTCGACACCTATGGTGGGGCGGCGCCTCATGGTGGTGGTGCGTTTTCAGGCAAAGACCCAACCAAGGTTGACCGCTCTGCAGCTTATGCGGCGCGCTATTTGGCGAAAAACGTTGTGGCCTCTGGCATGGCAGAAAAATGCACCATCCAGCTGTCTTACGCGATTGGTGTCTCTAAACCGCTATCGATCTACGCTGACAGCTATGGCACAGGCCAAGTTGCGGATCGCGAGATCGAAGCCGCTGTTGCGCAGGTCATGGACCTCACTCCACGTGGTATTCGAGAGCATCTTGAGATGAACAAACCGATCTATCAGCGCACAGCTGCTTATGGCCACTTTGGACGCAAACCAGATGCAGATGGTGGTTTCAGCTGGGAGCGCACCAATCTCGTGGATGCGCTTAAATCAGCGGTTTAATCCAACAAATTTTCTAGCAAAGCGCGGTCCATCGGGCCGCGCTTTCGCTTTGCTGGACTTGACCCGCCAGTCCCCATGCGGCACATGGGCGCGACTTGAACGAGGCCCATCATGTCTGACGACCCAAAACACAGCGATAATTCCCAATCCGGCGCGCATCCATCTGGCGCGCCTTGGCGCAATTTCTACGGCCGTTTCAAAGGCAAGGGTCTGCGAAAGTCCCAAGAAGCCTATCTGGATGAGGACCTGGCCAAACTGTCACCGGGTGCTGTGGATTGGGATGTGAACCCGGACCGGAAAAATCTCGATCTGGAAGGTTTGTTTGGGGACAAAGATGTCTGGCTCGAAGTTGGCTTTGGCGGCGGCGAGCATATGGTGCATCAGGCCGTGAACAATCCGGATGTGGGTTTCATTGGTTGTGAGCCCTACATCAACGGGGTGGCCATGCTGTTGGGTAAGATCCGCGATGCGGAAGCAGAAAACATCAAGGTCCATCCAGGGGATGCTCGCGACATGTTTGACGTGTTGCCGGACCAGTCGATTTCTAAGGCCTTTTTGCTATATCCTGATCCGTGGCCAAAAAAACGCCACCACCGTCGTCGCTTTGTAACGCAAGAGCATCTGGAGCCTCTGGCGAAAGTCCTGAAGCCCGGCGCGATTTTTCGTGTTGCGACCGATATCGAAGACTATGTGCGTCAGACTTTAGAAGAAGTTCCAAAGGCAGGTTTCGAGTGGCTTGCAGAACGCCCAGATGACTGGCGACAGTCCTGGGATGATTGGATTTCGACCCGCTACGAACAGAAAGCTCTGCGCGAAGGTCGCACGCCGCATTATCTGACTTTCCGTCGATTGGGATAAACCAATTGGGCAGGGTGCGTTGCCCCATGGACCTTGCCGACCTTCTGCGCTAACAGCCTTGTGACGATACTTTGAGGATTGCGCATATGTCTGGCCACGGCACCCCCATTCCAATGACTTCACGCCCTTGTGGCCCGCTAAAAGGTGAGGCCAATGTACCGGGCGATAAGTCGATTTCGCACCGTTCTTTGATCCTTGGCGCGCTATCGGTTGGCGAGACCCACATCACTGGTCTGTTGGAAGGCGAGGATGTGCTGGACACCGCGAAAGCTATGCGTGCCTTTGGGGCAGAGGTTATAGAACACGGCGGCGGTGAATGGACCGTGCACGGCGTGGGCGTCGGCGGCTTTGCAGAGCCTGAGAATGTGATTGATTGCGGTAACTCCGGCACTGGCGTGCGCCTAATCATGGGTTGCATGGCGACTACCGGAATTTCTGCGACTTTCACGGGTGATGCTTCTTTGAACAAACGCCCCATGGCGCGGGTTACAGATCCAATTGCGCTGTTTGGCGCGCAATCCGTGGGTCGCTCTGGGGGCCGTCTGCCGATGACCATCGTGGGAGCGGCTGAGCCGGTGCCTGTGCGCTACGAAGTGCCAATGCCGTCTGCCCAAGTGAAATCTGCGGTCTTGTTTGCAGGGCTGAATGTGCCGGGCAAAACCGTGGTGATTGAAAAAGAAGCCACGCGCGATCACACCGAACGCATGTTGCAAGGCTTTGGCGCGGAGCTCACGGTTGAGGAAACCGATGAAGGTCGTGTGATTACTCTGACGGGTCAGCCTGAACTCAAAGCGCAGAACATCGTTGTGCCGCGGGATCCGTCTTCTGCTGCATTCCCAGTTTGTGCGGCCGTCATCACGCCAGGCTCTGATGTGCTGGTGCCAAACATTGGCCTCAACCCAACCCGTGCGGGTCTTTTCACAACGCTGAAAGAAATGGGTGCGGATCTGACATTTGAAAACGAACGCGAAGAGGGCGGCGAACCAGTCGCTGACCTGCGCGCGAAGTTCTCTCCTGACTTAAAAGGTATCGAAGTTGATCCGGCGCGTGCCGCCAGCATGATTGATGAATACCCAGTCTTGTCAGTCGTTGCCTCCTTTGCTGCTGGTTATACCGTGATGAAGGGTGTCAAAGAACTGCGCGTGAAGGAATCTGACCGGATTGACGCCATGGCCAAAGGCCTGCGTTTGAATGGCGTTGAGGTGGACGAGGGCGAAGACTGGTGGGTTGTCAAAGGTTTGGGTCACGGCAACGTGCCGGGCGGCGCGACTTGTGAGAGCGTCTTGGATCACCGTATTGCCATGAGTTTTATGGTCATGGGCATGGCCGCACAAAAGCCCGTCAGCGTGGATGATGGCGGCCCAATCGCGACCTCTTTCCCGATCTTTGAAAGCCTGATGGGCAATCTGGGTGCACAACTGGTGCGAAACAATGGCTGAGACACGCGTTACCATCGCGATAGACGGCCCGGCGGCGGCAGGTAAGGGCACAATCTCTAAGGCAGTGGCCAAGGAGTTGGGGTTCGCCCATCTGGATACTGGGCTGCTCTATCGCGCGGTTGGGGCGAAAGTTCTTGCTGGGGCTGAGGCGGTAGAGGCGGCGAGGTCTTTGACAGCCGATGATCTACAAGCGGGCACTCTGCGTACGCCGGAAGTTGCACAGGCTGCGTCTAAAGTTGCTGTGATCGCAGAGGTCCGCGCCGCATTGGTAGACTTCCAGCGCGCCTTCGCGCGGCGTCTGGGCGGAGCCGTTTTGGATGGCCGCGATATTGGCACCGTGATTTGCCCCAATGCAGAAGTGAAGCTGTTTGTGACCGCCTCTGCCAAGGTGCGCGCAGAGCGGCGCTATCTAGAACTGTCCACAGGCGGTCATGAGGTTTCCCGCGATGAGGTTCTCGCGGATGTCAAAGCGCGGGACGAGCGTGACATGAACCGCGCCGAAGCGCCGTTGAAGCCCGCGGAGGATGCGGTTTTGATTGACACGTCGGAACTGGACATCGACGCGGCTGTGGCGATGGCGTTGCGGGCGATCTTGGATAAAACAGGTCTCTAACCGGTTAACCCAGCGCTCGCGTGATACGGCGATAGGGGACGTCTCCTTTGAAAAAGCGTTCTCCTTCAGGCGTATAGCCGTTGCCTTCATAAAACGGCAGCGCACTTTCGCGGGCGTCAAACCAGAAGGTTTTCGCACCGGTGGCTGTGGCTTCTGTCAGAAGATGATCGAGCATTTGGGTGCCAAAGCCTTTTCCCTGAAAGGTGGGGTCCGTGGCGAATTTGCGAAGACGAATGCCGGGGGCTTCTTTGAATAGAGAAGCCACGCAGACGAGGTCTCCGTCGATGAAGCCTCCGAAGTGGGAGGCTTGTTCGTCGCCTTCGACTATGGATTGCTCAATGGGATGGTCCGGCCACAGCACCTTTTGGCGCAATGGCAAAGTTGCTCTGGGAGCGATGGATTGGATTGAAAAAGTCATCGCTTTTGTTTCCAAAACTATTGTGATCAGGCCAGCCACTTTAGTGCCAATGGATGGAGGGTCAATTGGCACAACAGAATTCTTATGTCTGCAGGCGAGCTCTACTTTTTGTCAAACAAAACAGGTCGGAATCTTGTAACTAGAATGGCAATCCAAATAGAGCACCAAATGCCTCGCATTTTTGGGAAATTTAACTGTGTAGTGCCCGACACTACTTAAAGATCGGGGAGACCGCCAAGTCGGGAAAGACCGCAGAAGCGATAAGTGCAACCGCGATGCCGCCAATGATATAAAATGGACCCGGTCGTTTCTTTCGAGCGCCCGTCAAATGTAGAAGAATTGCTCCCCCAAGATTTGAGGCGATGCCCATCACGACTACACCGACAGGGAAGGTCGCACTCATGCTCGGGATGATCCCAAAACTATACCCCACCAAAATCGCAATCACGCTCCAGCCGTATAGCCGGATATAGTTGATGCCAATTGCGTTCACCCCGGTGAGCTTTTCAAGTTTTTCAGATGGAAGGAAAACAAATGGCAGACCGATCATCAGCCCAGTGTAAGCGATTTTAAAAATTAGGATGAGAGTGAGAATCGACATTTCCGTGTTCCTTTGGTGATATGTAGCGATATTAGATAGGCTAAGTTCATATGTCAGACTCAGATAGTCCAAATATACCGTCAGCGCAAGTTGCCGATGTGAAATCACGCGCACCGGTCGGGGCCGATGACTGTGGAATGGTGCAAGCCGCAAAGGTGTTGGGCGATAAATGGACGCTTTGCATCCTTCGTGAGGCTTTTTATGGCGTGAAACGCTTTGATGATATGTTGGCGGATCTGGAACTGCCAAAAGCTGCACTCTCAGGCCGACTTGCGACTTTGGTGGAAGAGGGACTTTTGGAAAAAAGCATGTATCAAGAACCGGGGCACAGAAAACGTGCGGCTTATGTTTTGACGCAGAAGGGGCGGGACGCTGCTCCGATCTTGGTTGCTTTGATGAATTGGGGGCAGGCACACGTGCTAAAGGCTCCTGGTGCAACGCATTTGGTTACGAAGTCCGCTGGTAAGCCCGTTAAGCAAGCCTTTGTTTTGGAGGGACAAGAAACCGTGGCGCGTGATGATCTGAGCTTGAAAGTGGATTTGGAGGGCTAAATGCCCTCAAAGCCTTGCAAACAAGCCCATTCCCGCCTATACGCGCCCTTGTCTGACGACCGTTAAGAGTCGCAAATCTGGTGAGCAGGGCCTAAGGGAAACCTTCGGCCCTTGTTGTTTGTTTGTTTTCACCAATGTTTGCAACGCTTTACCTGCGGTACCAGAGCAACGAAATCAAGACCGGCGGAGACAACCGTTCGGCCAGAAAACATTGTTAAAGGAAACTGAGACCACATGGCTCAAGCTACATCTATGGAAGAATTCGAAGCCCTATTGCAGGAAAGCTTCGAAATGGACACCCCTGAAGAGGGTTCCGTTGTTAAAGGCAAGATCATCGCAATCGAAGCGGGTCAGGCCATTATCGACGTAGGCTACAAAATGGAAGGCCGCGTTGATCTTAAAGAATTCGCAAACCCTGGCGAAGCTCCTGAAGTTTCTGTTGGCGACGAGGTAGAAGTCTACCTGCGTGCCGCTGAAAACGCGCGTGGCGAAGCGGTTATCTCTCGTGAGATGGCTCGTCGCGAAGAAGCATGGGATCGCCTGGAAAAAGCATACGCAGACGATGCACGCGTTGAAGGCGCGATCTTCGGCCGCGTTAAAGGTGGCTTCACTGTTGATCTGGGCGGCGCGGTTGCGTTCTTGCCTGGTTCCCAAGTTGACGTACGTCCAGTACGCGACGCGGGCCCTCTGATGGGTCTGAAGCAGCCATTCCAAATCCTGAAAATGGACCGTCGTCGTGGCAACATCGTTGTTTCCCGTCGTGCGATCCTGGAAGAGTCCCGCGCAGAACAGCGTGCTGAGGTTATCGGCAAGCTGGCTGAAGGCGATGCGGTTGACGGTGTTGTTAAGAACATCACTGAATACGGTGCATTCGTTGACCTCGGCGGCGTTGACGGCCTGCTGCACGTCACCGACATGGCATGGCGTCGTGTGAACCACCCATCTGAGATCCTGACAATCGGTGAAACCGTTAAGGTTCAGGTCATCAAGATCAACAAAGAAACACACCGTATCTCCTTGGGTATGAAACAGCTGATGGAAGATCCATGGGATCTGGTTGCTGCGAAATACGCTCTGGAATCTGTACACACTGGTCGCGTTACCAACATCACCGACTACGGTGCATTTGTTGAGCTGGAAGCCGGCGTTGAAGGTCTGGTGCACGTTTCTGAAATGTCTTGGACCAAGAAGAACGTACACCCAGGCAAGATCGTTTCAACTTCTCAGGAAGTCGAAGTCATGGTTCTGGAAATCGATGGTGCCAAGCGCCGCGTTTCCCTTGGTCTCAAGCAGACCATGCGCAACCCATGGGAAGTATTCGCTGAATCTCACCCAGAGAACACCGAAGTCGAAGGCGAAGTTAAGAACATCACCGAATTCGGTCTGTTCATCGGCCTGCCAGGCGACATCGACGGCATGGTTCACCTGTCCGACATCTCTTGGGACGAGCGCGGCGAAGACGCGATCCAGAACTACCGCAAAGGCGACATCGTCAAAGCGGTTGTGTCCGAAGTTGACGTTGAAAAAGAGCGTATCTCTCTCTCCATCAAAGCGCTGGGCGGCGACAAGTTCGCTGAAGCGGTTGGCGGCGTGAAGCGTGGCTCTATCGTGACTGTTGAAGTGACTGCGATCGAAGATGGCGGCATCGAAGTGGAATACGAAGGCATGAAGTCCTTCATCCGCCGCTCCGATCTGGCACGTGATCGTGCGGACCAACGTCCAGAGCGCTTCAATGTTGGCGACAAAGTTGACGTACGCGTCACCAATGTTGACAGCAAGACACGCCGTCTGGGTCTGTCCGTTAAGGCACGCGAAATCGCGGAAGAAAAAGAAGCAGTACAACAGTACGGTTCTTCTGACTCCGGCGCGTCCCTGGGCGACATCCTGGGCGCAGCTCTGAAGGGCGACGAATAATCGCTAAGCCTTAGGGCTAAAGCAAACATTGGCCTCGCCCACTGGGCGGGGCCTTTCTTATTGAGGATCTAGTGTCGGTGGTCGGCGAATGATCTTCCTACGTATCGCGTAGACACCCTACACAAAGAGAAGACTTATTGTGAAACAAACCCTGCAAGACGCGCTCGATGATCGCGGCTATGAAACCCTGACGCCTGTTCAACAGGCGGCGATCAGCGATGAATATGCGGGTAAAGACCTGTTGGTTTCTGCACAAACCGGGTCCGGTAAAACCATTGGCTTTGGTCTGGCGATCGCGCCGACACTGCTAGAGGATGCTGAGAAATTTGAACGCGCTGGCGCGCCGCTTGCTTTGGTCATTGCACCAACGCGCGAGTTGGCATTGCAAGTAAAACGCGAGCTAGCGTGGCTTTATGCCAAAGCTGGCGCAATTCTGGCCTCCACCGTGGGTGGCATGGACATCCGTACAGAGCGCCGCAATCTGGACCGTGGCACCCATATCGTTGTGGCAACGCCGGGTCGTCTGCGCGATCACATCGAAAAGGGCGTGATTGATCTGTCCGAGATTAAAGCTGTCGTGCTTGATGAAGCGGACGAAATGCTCGACCTCGGGTTCCGCGAAGATCTGGAATACATCTTGGGTGAATGCCCAGAAGAGCGCCAAACTCTGCTGTTCTCAGCCACCGTGCCAAAAATGATCACAGCGTTGGCGAAGAACTACCAAAAAGACGCGATCCGCGTTGTTGTGAAATCCGAAAATAAGCAGCACGCCGATATTGAATACCGTGCGATGAATGTTGTGGATCGTGACGTCGAAAATGCCGTCATCAACTCGCTGCTGTATTATGATGCGCCAAACGCGATTGTCTTTGGCAACACCCGCGCGACTGTGAACCGTCTAACAACACGTCTGTCCAACCGTGGTTTCCGCGTGGTTTGCCTGTCAGGTGAGCTGACCCAAGCGGAACGCACAAACGCATTGCAGGCGATGCGCGATGGTCGTGCCAATGTCTGTGTGGCGACCGATGTTGCGGCGCGCGGCATCGACCTTCCAAACCTTGATCTGGTTGTGCATGCTGAATTGCCGGGCAGCCATGAAACGCTGCTGCACCGTTCGGGTCGAACCGGTAGGGCAGGGCGCAAAGGCACCAGCACGTTGATCGTGACCAAACGCACAGCCAGCAAAGCAAACCGCATTCTGAAGATGGCAAAGCTTGAGGCCACTTGGGGCGGTGCTCCGACAGCTGAAGAAGTCTCTGCACGCGAAGAAGAGCGCATGTTGGCGGATGAAGCTTGGTCCACACCTGTGAATGAAAGCGAACGCGAAAGCGTTGATGCGCTGTCAAATGCGTTTTCCGCCGAACAGCTTGCGGCTGCGTACCTGCGACTGCGCCGCACTGCACGCTCTGCACCAGAAGAGCTGAACGCCTTTACCGAAACCAAACCACGCCGCAAAGAAGATTTCGGTAAGTCTGTTTGGTTCTCAGTCTCTGGCGGTCGTGCTGCTGGCGCCGAAGTGCGCCGCTTGCTGCCGATGCTGTGCAAAGCCGGTAATCTGACCAAAGACGATCTGGGCGCGATCCGGATTCAGGAAAAAGAGTCCTATGTGCAGATCCTAGAATCCAGCGCAGACAGTTTCCTTGCAGCGATTGGCCCTGACCATAAAGTCGAAGACGCCAAGATCACTAAGGTGGAAGGCGAGCCTAACCTCGAACGTGCCGAACGTTCAGAGCGCCCGCAGCGCAGCTTTAACAAAGACCGTGGTCCACGCGGTGATCGCAATTTCAAAGACCGCGACTTTAAAGATCGTGGCCCGCGTCGTGACGGCCCACCTAAGTTCAAAAAGCCTGGTCGCGATCGTGATTTTGAAAAATCAGACAGCAAACCGTCTGGCAAGCCACACCGCAAAGGTGGTGACAAGCCTTATAAGCCACGCGACGAAGAGGCATGGTCAGATCGCTCGTCTAAGTCAGGCAAGCCGTCTGGTCACAAGCCAAAAGGCCCACCTCCACCAAAAGGCAAATCCAACAGCAAAAAGAATAAGGCACGCGCTGCAGAGCGCGCTGTAAACAAGGGTAAAGGCGGCGACGCCCGTCCAAAGCGTCGCGGTTAACACCCATTAGGGGACGCGAATCAACAATAACTTTCTGCGCCGCAGCAATGTTTGCGCGCGCAGAAGGTTAGGTCTGTAATCGGCGTAGCTTTGCTCAAATACGTCTAACCTTAGGTGTTTTTGCAGGAAATCAGAGGGAAATCAGAGGTTTGCCGGGTTTGAAATCCAGTTAATGTTTCCGTTCTGTGGCAATTTGCCTATAGTCATCCCCGATGCACGCATAAAAAAACAAATCCCTGGGGAGTGGACATCGATGATCCGATCGGAACTTATTCAAAAAATCGCCGACGAAAATCCGCATCTTTATCAGCGCGACGTTGAGCGTATTGTAAATACCATTTTTGATGAAATTACCGAGGCGATGTCTCGGGGTGACCGCGTCGAGTTGCGCGGCTTTGGGGCCTTTTCGGTCAAACAACGTGACGCACGTGTGGGCCGTAATCCGCGCACCGGTGAATCTGTCGCAGTTGAAGAAAAACATGTTCCGTTCTTTAAGACAGGAAAGCTCCTTCGGGATCGTCTAAACGGGAAAGCCTAAATGCGCTACATTCGCTATGCATTCTTAGCCACGCTGGGCGTGGTGCTGATTTCTGTTGCTTTGGCCAATCGTGGCTCGGTGACATTAAACCTGCTGCCAGAGCCTTTGGCGCAGCTGCTTGGTTTGCATTATTCGATTTCTCTGCCGCTCTTTGTTGTCATTCTGGGCAGCATTATAGCGGGCCTGCTGATCGGCTTTATCTGGGAGTGGATGCGCGAGTATAAAATCCGCGCAGCTGCCGGTCGTGCTGAGCGTGAGCTGGCCCAGACCAAACGCGAAGTGCGCCGTTTGAAAGGCAAGAGTGAAGAAGACAAAGACGAGGTTCTAGCGCTTTTGGATGAAGCGAGTTGAGCTTGAATTCAGTTTGATGAAGCGCCTCGGTTTTTCCGGGGCGTTTTTGTTTTAAGGGCTGGCTCTGACCGCGGATGGGGGAGAATCCCTCGCCCATTGGGGGCGGTCAGAGGCTGCCCGGGCTATCGTCTGGGCGGAACTTTAGCTTTTACGATCTTTGCTCTCTCGATATGAGTATGAAAAGTCTGCTTGTTGGGGATTACTATGAAAACACGCGTCAAAATCTGCGGCCTCAAAGAACCGGCCCATATCCAGATCGCCGCCGATGCAGGCGCGAGCTACGTCGGCTTTGTTTTCTTTGAAAAGTCCCCGCGCCATGTCAACATTACTCAAGCGCGCGATCTTGCTCTTGAGACTCCAGATGGGCTTGCCAAAGTCGCATTGACGGTGAATGCAGACAACGCCTTTCTTGATCAGCTTTTAGAGCAGGTGCCGATCGATATTCTGCAGCTTCATGGTAAAGAAACGCCAGAACGTGTGGCCGAAGTCAAAGCCCGCACGGGTCTGCCTGTGATGAAAGCCATCGGGATTGCGACTGAGGAAGACGCCAAGCAGATCGACCTTTACGGCGAAGTTGCCGATCAATTGCTGGTCGATGCCAAAGCACCGAAAGACGCCGAACTGCCGGGTGGCAATGGTCTGGCCTTTGATTGGAAACTGGTGAAACGCAAGTTTTGGCCAAAGCCGTGGATGTTGGCTGGTGGGTTGACGCCTGAAAACGTCGCTTTGGCCGTTCAAATCACAGGCGCAAAACAGGTCGATATTTCTTCCGGTGTAGAAAGTGCGCCGGGTCTAAAAGACCCGGACCTGATCCGCGCCTTCATCAAAGCGGCCCAAGAAGAGCCTGCGCCTAAACTTTCATAGGTTTTCCCATGGAAGTTTCCGATCAATCGCCCTAAGACATTTGGGAACGATGAGTAAATGAGGCATCCATGGCCAACGATCTTTTCAACAGCTTCATGAATGGTCCCGACGACAAGGGCCGTTTCGGTGATTTCGGCGGGCGTTTTGTGTCAGAAACCCTGATGCCGCTGATCTTGGACCTTGAGGCGGAATACGAAAAGGCCAAAGACGACCCGACCTTCTGGGCCGAGATGGATGACCTGTGGAAGCATTATGTGGGTCGTCCGAGCCCGCTCTACTTTGCGCCTCGCATGACTGAAGAACTTGGCGGCGCCAAGATTTACCTCAAGCGTGACGAGCTGAACCACACAGGCGCGCATAAGATCAATAACGTTTTGGGTCAGATCATTCTGGCAAAACGCATGGGCAAGACCCGCATTATTGCGGAAACCGGCGCAGGTCAGCATGGCGTTGCAACGGCAACGGTTTGTGCGAAATTCGGTCTGAAATGCGTGGTCTACATGGGCGCACATGACGTGGAACGCCAAGCGCCAAACGTTTTCCGTATGCGCTTGCTGGGCGCAGAGGTTGTGCCTGTAACCTCTGGCCGTGGTACGTTGAAAGACGCGATGAACGACGCCCTACGCGACTGGGTAACCAATGTTGCGGACACATTCTACTGCATCGGCACTGTCGCGGGTCCGCACCCATATCCGGCCATGGTGCGTGATTTCCAAGCGATCATCGGTAAAGAAGTGCGTTGGCAGCTGGCTGAGCAAGAAGGCGAAGGCCGCCTACCTGATACTGTGATTGCAGCGATTGGTGGCGGTTCCAATGCCATGGGACTCTTCTTCCCATTCTTGGATGATGAAAGCGTCAATATCGTCGGGGTTGAAGCCGGCGGTAAAGGCGTGAACCAGAAAATGGAACACTGTGCGTCGCTAACTGGTGGTCGTCCGGGTGTTCTGCACGGCAATCGCACCTATCTGTTGCAGGATGACGATGGCCAGATCCTCGAAGGTTTCTCGATCTCAGCTGGGCTGGATTACCCAGGTATTGGCCCAGAGCACGCATGGCTGCATGAAATCGGCCGCGCACAATATGTGTCGATTACCGACAAAGAAGCGCTGGAAGCCTTCCAATTCGCATGTCGCACCGAAGGCATCATTCCCGCGTTGGAACCAAGCCACGCGCTTGCGCATGTGATGAAACTGGCACCAACTCTACCAAAGGATCATATCCTAGTCATGAACATGTGTGGGCGCGGCGACAAAGACATCTTTACTGTCGCACGGCATCTTGGGTTTGACATGTCTGGCCCTGAGGGCCGCGTTTTCGAATAAGAATTGAGGCGGGCAGAGGCCCGCCTTTTTCATAAGAGCTTGTTCTTAATGGCTGAGCGACTGCCGATCTCGCGCGCCATGGTTTGAAACTCTAGAAAATTTGGGCAAGCCTTCGGGGACACATGTGCATGGTCATCCTTTTTACCCTTGGCATTAGTGAAGCATCGCCCCGCCATTTTGCAGGTTCCGCAATTTCCTAGCAGTTTGTGCGCGCGCATTTCAGGTGTTTGTAGGCGCTGCGGGCTGAGCCCAAAAAGCTTTGCCATCGACGTCATTTGATAAACCGCACGTGTGCGTACACCCAGTTTACTTGCCAAGATGTTCAGCCGATCCATCATTTCGTCGGGAGGGCTGTTTTCAAGTGCGGCTTTAAAAAGCGCGCCGCAATTCGCCCAAAAAGAGCTGGGCTGTGAATAAGATTTTTTCGCTACTACTCGCATAATGTGCCTCGATATAATTCCGATTCTCAAATGCGCGTTTCCTATCTTTAAGTATCACATTGATTGTTGGCAAAATTAGGGCCAACGCCGCAAAAACCTGATTTCAATGCAAAGAGGCCATAAACCTATGTTTATGCGCCTGTAACCGAGGTTGATCCGCGTCGAAATAAACCTCGGCTCAATAGATAACTTGCAGCCGCCGCGTCATCTCAATTCCACCGCAGACACATGGATCTGCTCTACACAAAACGGAGATGCACAATGAAACGTCTACTGACCACCACCACTGCAATCACACTAGGCCTTACATCATGGGCCTATGCGCAAAGCTTTACTGACGCGATTGTCGCTGACCTTGAAGGGCAGGGCTACACAGATATCGAAGTCGAAACAGACGGCGGTGAAACCACCATCGAAGCTGTGCTGGGCGATACGGAATATGAATTCACCTATGACACCGCCACCCAAGAGCTGCTGAGCACTGAAGAAGAGGCGGCTGACAGCGATGATGACGGCGAAGAAGATGAGGACGATGACCTCGAAGAAGACGACGACGATGCAGAAGACGAGGATGACGATGAGGACGAAGATGATGAGGACGATGATCAAGACGACAACTGATCGATTTTAACGAAGGATTGCAGGGCGAACCTTGAATTCCCCAGTCTAGTCCTGTTTATCCTCAGGCTGGTCCGCGCTGCATCCCCGACAGGCGCAGGCCAGCCGCTGTGATTGGAGACGCCATGCGACATCGACACATATTGGTTGCCGCGCTTTGTATAGGGCTCGCAACACCTGTCTTTGCGGCGCCGCAAGACAATCCGCATGTGGCCAAAATCATTTCGCTGCTGAAAGCTGAAGGCTATGAAAAGTTCGAAATCGAACGCACGTGGCTTGGCCGCATTCAAATCGAGGCCTACAAAGGCCAACACGAACGTGAAATCGTGATTAATCGGGGCACAGGTGAGGTCCTGCGCGACTACATCGAAGAAAGTGATGAATACTTCTTTCTGAATGGAGTGGACGATTGACCGGACGCCCCTTGTTGATTGCGCTGACCGCATTGCAGGTCATCTGCGCGCTGTTCTTTATTTCAGAAATCATCTTGACGATTCTTGGCACGCGCTCGGCTCCGATCAGCTGGGCCATGCGCGAGATGATGGAAATCGGGGCCGCAGTGGGCCTGCTGCTTGGGACAAGTTTTGCCATACTGGCATTGCGTTCTGCAGAACAAAAACAAGCCAAGGCCGAGGAAAGCCTGCGCCAGGTGCAATCGGCCTTTCGTGATCACTTGACCGAAAAATTTGATGCTTGGGGTCTGACCAACGCCGAACGCGATGTGGCGCTCTTTTCTATGAAAGGTCTGTCAGTAGCGGAAATTGCTTCTGTGCGTGAGACATCAGAAGGCACCGTGAAAGCGCAAAGCAATGCGATCTATCGCAAAGCAGGGGTCAGTGGCCGAACCCAGCTGCTAAGCCTTTTCATTGAAGATTTGATGCAGGATTAATCCGAAGCGTGTTCTTCTAAAATACGCAAAGGAATGATCTCAAGCGCGCGACCATGTGTGGCCGCAAGATGCACCTTTGGGGCGCAGCCCTCGTCATGAGCCTGCAAAAAGCGCGACGCACACAGGCACCAGCTGTCACCCGGTTTTAGCCCCACAAATCCAAAGTCAGGCCGAGGCGTCGAAAGGTCATTTCCAACGTATTTCGAATAGGCAAGGAATTCGGCGGTCATCACTGCGCATACAGTATGGCTGCCGGTATCTGCATCACATGTGTTGCAATGCCCATCGCGAAAGAAACCCGTCACCGGATCGGTGGAGCAGGGCTGAATTGGGTCCCCAAGAACGTTGATTTCAGGGTCTTTCTGCATGGCGTTTCCTTAGCGAAATTTATCCATCAGTTTTTGCATCTGCGTCCGGTCGTCCTGCAGCTCTGGCTTGGCTGCTTCTGCAGGCTTACTGGCGGGCTTGGGTTTGCTGGTTGACGAACGAGGCGGGGCAACACGCAGCGCCACCGCATTCATAAATTTCCCAGCATCGCCAGCCGCCAAATGAGGCGCGCCATCAGAAATACCACGGATCAGGTCATCCAGCCAATCTTGATCCGCTTTGGAAAAATCACGTAGCACATAACCTGCAACAGCATCCTTGTGGCCAGGATGACCAATACCAAGCCGTACACGGTCATAATGCGGCCCCAGATGCTGGTGAATGGAGCGCAGGCCATTGTGTCCCGCATGGCCTCCACCGGATTTCACGCGGCACTTGCCCGGGGCCAGATCCAGCTCATCATGAAAAACCGTCACATCGGTGTTCTCTAGCTTGTAGAACCGCATGGTTTCTCCAACGGATTGGCCTGACAGGTTCATGAAGGTTTCAGGCTTAAGCAAAACAACCTTTTCGCTGCCGAATTTGCCTTCGCTGACCTGGCCCTGAAACTTCTTGCGCCACGGCGCAAACCCGTGATCCTCCGCCAGGCGATCCAGCGCCATAAAGCCGATATTGTGGCGGTTGCCTTCATACTTTGATCCCGGATTCCCGAGGCCGACAAATAGTTTCATCTTTTCAGTCCTTTGCCGGTGGTCGTACCGGCCTATGCGTTGCGAAGAACCTAAGCTGAACCATGCGGTTTTTCAATCTTCATTGAAGGTTGCATGCGCTGGCAAGAGGATTCACAATGCCGTTAAATTTGAGGCGCTTATGAGTATTTACACGTTAAACGATATTGAACTGGAGCTCCCTGACTGGCTTGAGGACACTCCGATTGCACGCAAGATTGCAAAAGGGGAATACGAGGGGGCAGAAAGCCATGCGGCCCGCATGCGCATCAAACCCGGTATGCCCGTTTTAGAAATTGGGGCGGGGTTGGGTTATGTCAGTTCGATTTGCGGAAAAATCGCTGGGCCTGAAAATGTGGTTAGCGTTGAGGCCAACCCGCGGATGCTTGACCCGCTGATGGCAAACCTGCGCCGCAATAGCTGTGATGGTTTGCGCGTGATGCATGGCGCGGTCGTGGGCAACGGCCATCACGATGACGAAGTCAATTTTCGCGCAGGCAATCTGTTTTGGGGAGGTGCGACCTTGCCCAAGGGGGCCTCTCGCGAGGATATGATTTCCGTGCCAGCGTTGCGCATTCGGCCTTTGTTGCGCGCAATTCGACCGCGGTTTGTGATGCTTGACGTTGAAGGTGCTGAGGCAGATTTGTTTAAAAAGCCTTGGCCGCCATTTGTGAAATTTGTGGTGATGGAGCTGCATCCGAAAAAATACGATAAGGCTGTGATCAAAGAAATCGTGGATTGCATGTCGGCCTCTGGGTTGACGTATGACCCACTGACCTCTCATGCGCGCACCTTGGGCTTTATGCGGGTCTGATTTTTGCCAGTGGTTCACATAGCTGGATTGAGTGACGTTATTTTATAACGTAAACGCTAGTCATAAGATCCATCCCATATCGGAGGCTCCATTGGACGCACGCATTCCAGTCACTTTGCTCACCGGTTTTCTTGGTGCCGGAAAGACAACGCTCTTAAATCAGCTGCTCACCGATGAAGCCGGGGAGCGGATTGCGGTTATCGTGAATGAATTCGGTGAGGTCGGGCTGGATCACGATCTGATGGAAACATCAACGGATGACGTGGTGCTTTTGTCGTCTGGTTGCTTGTGTTGCACGGTTCGAGGTGAGCTGTCAGAGACTATAACCAATCTGTTGTCACGTCGTACATCGGGCGAGTTTGACTTCAGCCGTATCGTCATTGAAACCACGGGGCTCGCTGATCCTGGGCCGATCTTGCAAACCATGTTGGTTGAACGTGCGGTGTCAGATGCCACCCGCGTGGATGGCGTGGTGACCGTTGTGGATGCAGCCAATGGTCCAGCGACACTGGATGCACAGTTTGAAGCAGTATCACAGGTTGCTATGGCTGATCTGGTGATCATGAGCAAAACTGACCTTGTGGATTACGATCAGGTGATGGTTTTGGAAACACGGCTGCGCGGTTTGAACGCAACCGCGCGTATTCATCCTGCGGTGCGCGGCAAAGATATGGCGGAACAGATTTGGGGGCTCAGCGGGTTAAAACGCAATGTTCCTGCGACAACCGCATTGTCATGGGTTGGTACCGTTCCAGCAGTGCCTGTCGCGACTCAAGCTGAGCCGCAATCCTTGGGGAATCTGTCGGGGTTTGGTGCAATGCTGAAAGGCACTGCGCCATTGTCATCCCATGATGCACGGATTGAAACGGCGTCGATTGTGATTGATCGACCGGTGAGCGACGAAGGCTTTGATGATTGGCTAAATGATCTTGTGCGCCGTCGGGGGCCAAACCTTTTACGCGTCAAAGGCATTGTGTTTCTGGACGGCATTCCAAACCCATTTGTTTTTCATGGCGTCCAGAATGTCTTTGATCCGCCTGTCATCGTAAAGGACTGGCCCGAAGGCGATCAGACCTCTCGTGTGGTGATCATCGCGCGTGATATTCCCAAATCAGAACTACAGGCGGGGCTTGATGAATTGGCCGCGCATGTTGTGACGCTGCCAACCTAGGTTTGTGGGCATAACTTCAAACGAAGTTTCACAGCTGCAGCTCACTATAGGGGCAGACATCGTCTTCAAACGGAACATGTCTGCGTCGAAATCGACTGTCAGGGATCACTTGCGGTGAGCTGATGCGATCCATGCGGAAATGGCGGAAACCTTCGCGCATCGGATCCCAACCAACGAGATACCACAAGGGCGGCAGGATCAACATGGCTTGGGGCTCTACTTCGCGCGTGGTTTGGCGATCTTTAGCATCGCGATAGCCAAATCGCAGATGCTGCCGTCCAAGAAACGCGGCTTCAAACTCGGACAAGAGCTCTGGGTCCATGGTTCCCATATCAGACAGATCTTGCAGCGGGGACAATTGCCCGATGTGCAAACAGTCTAGGAATGCGCGCAAATCGCGGACCTTATCTGCGGGTAGGGATTTTTCGATTTTAGCAAGCCCGGCATCCGCCAATTCTGAAAAGGGCAGGTTCCCGGCTGCGCGCATCGCAGCGACGCTGATAAGCAGCGCGAAAACCTCTGGCACGGATAGTTTTGCAGTGGTCTGCATCGATTGCGGGTCAAGCTGCAGCCCGCCGCCGCGCCCAACATCAGAATGAATGACATAGCCCTCATCCCTTAAAGCGCTGATGTCGCGCAAAACGGTCCTGCGGGATGCGCCGACCTCATCGGCTAGCGCATCAATGGTCGAGGTTCCGTTGCGGCGCAACGTGCGCACGATGGTGTCATGTCTGAGTCGAATGTTCATTAAGGCACTGTATCACAAATGGTGACAATATTTGGCACTGTTTTGGTCTACACCGATTCCAGCAATGTTTAACAAGGAGATAACGATATGGAACGGACAGCAGTGAACCCTTGGGATTGGTCACTCAAGCTGGGTTACAATCAGGCAGAGACCATCGATGGTGCCACCCGTCAGGTTATTTGTGCGGGTCAGACGTCGGTGGATGAAAATGGAGCGCCACAGCATCCCGGCGATATGCGGGCACAGATTGGCTTGGCTTTGGACAATCTGGAAAAGGTAATCAAAGAGGCAGGCATGGATCTGAGCAATGTGATCAAGCTGGGGATCTATGCGACAGATGTGGATGAAGCTTTAAAGAATTTCGATCTGATGGGCATGCGCTTTGGACCACATCAGGTGGCCCCACCTATGACATTGCTGGGTGTGACGCGTCTTGCGATTCCCGGCTTGATGTTCGAAATCGAGGCGACAGCCGCAGCCTAGTCTGCGGCCTATCTGGCTTTCAATTGACATGCTGGGCGATTAGCCGAGCCAGCAAGTCCTAATTTCAAATAAAAAACGCGGTTCCCGAAAGAACCGCGTTTCAAACTTTGCACAGAATGCGCGAGCCTAGGATTACTCCTCAGCTGCTGCCTCTTCTGCTGGTGCTTCCGCCGCTTCTGCTTCGGTTGCTTCACCGTCTGCATCGTCGTCTTCAGAACGCAGTGCGGATGGTGCAGACAGGTTGCCGATTACGAAGTCACGGTCGATGGTTGGCTTCGCGCCTTCTGGCAGCTCAACACCGGAGATTGTGAATGTGTCGCCAACGTTGGCGCCAGCCATGTCCACAATGATTTTCTCTGGGATGTTGCCTGCAGTTACGTTCAGCTCAACTTCGTTACGTACAACAGTCAGAACGCCACCTTTTTTGATGCCTGGCGCTTCTTCTTCGTTGATGAACTCAACCGGGATAAACAGGCTGATTTTGGAAGTACGCTTCAGACGCAGCAGGTCGAGGTGCGTTGGCAGGTCTTTAACAACGTGACGCTGCACGTTACGGCAGATAACACGAACGTCTTCTTGGCCTTCGATCTTCAGGTTGAAGAGAGTGCTCAGGAATTGACCGTCTTTCAGTTTCTTCAGCAGAACGTTGAAAGGAATTTGAATTGCCTGTGGTTCAGCGTCGCCGCCATATACAACACCAGGTACCATGCCATCGCGACGTGCTTGACGAGCGGCGCCCTTGCCTGTCCCCGTACGGATTTCGACGTTAAGATCAGGGATCTGTCCAGCCATAATAATTCTCCAAAAGTTAGGGCGGGGTTCCTCCAAGGCTGTAACCCCGCGTGAAGCCCGGCCCATAACGCAGATTCGCTATGCTGGAAAGGTAAAATCGCACTTTTAGGGTGGATTCTGCTGGTCTTTTGTCAGCCCCTTAGTCAGGCACCGGATTTAAGTGCCCATCAGCCTGCAAAATTCTGTCATATAACTCGAATTCTGATGCGCGCACTTCGCGCAGTTTTGCCTCAACTTCTGGCGATAAAGGCGTCGGCGCTTGTGGAGAGACATTCTTGATTGGGAAGGTCAGCGATTTCTGAAACCGTTCTTCGAGCCAGTTGCGCACAACTTTTTGACTTTCATAGGCGAACAAATGTTCGATCGGCTGTTTGCCGTCGACCATTGTAAGGAACCCATATTGGCTTCCAATGGCGGCAAAAGAGGGTTCAGGGTCTTGCATGGTCGCCAATACAAATTGGTCAAAGCTCACATCTTGGATGTGATTTTTCCGTTTGGGGTCAGTGCGGTAACGATACCAGCTGCGGATTTGTTCGATGGGATCCCGCATGATCGCCATACGTTGTGGCTGCAGGTTATAGAACTCGTTCAGAAAGGGCATCATGCGACGCTGAAACTGGCCCGCCGTCATATGTTTGCGGCGCTTGGCAAAGACAATGTCAGCCTCACCGCGTAGGGCGATTTCATAGGCCGTGGTCCCCGTCTTAGGGACGGCTAGAAATGCGAGGTTTTGTTTAAAGTAAATCTGCAAAAGGGCTGCCCGGCGCTACGTGTTTTCAGGGAATATCACCTGCAGCGACAAACATGTCAAAGCTGAAAGCGGGCACTAGGCCGCCCAGTTTCCTTCAAAATCCTTTGGGATCATCAGGATATCGCGATCCACATTCGCCACCGAGGTGCGACCGGACAGTGCCATAGAAATATCAAACTCCTTTTGCATGACCTCAAGACACTGGGTGACACCAGCCTCACCCATGGCGCCAAGGCCATAGATGTAGGCGCGCCCGATGTAGGTGCCTTTGGCGCCCATGGCGATAGCCTTGAGCATGTCCTGACCCGAGCGAATACCGCTGTCCAGGTGCACTTCGATCTTATCGCCGACTGCATCCATGATGGCAGGCAAGGCGCGAATAGATGATAGGGCACCATCCAGCTGGCGGCCTCCGTGGTTGGAAACAATGATGGCGTCAGCCCCAACGTTCAGGGCTTCCAAAGCGTCGCGTGGATCAATGATACCTTTGATGATCAAAGGCCCATCCCACATCTCACGAAACTCCCGAATGCGGTCCCAATTCAGCGCCTGATCAAATTGCGACGAGGTCCATGTCGACAATGACGAGGGGTCGCTGACCCCTTTGGCGTGCCCCACGATATTACCGAAAAAACGCCGTTTGGTGCCTAGCATTTGAAGGCCCCATGGCACTTTGGTCGCGAGGTTCACCATATTGGCAAGGGTCGGCTTTGGTGGCGCAGAGAGGCCGTTTTTTACATCCTTGTGTCGTTGCCCAAGCATTTGCAGATCAACAGTAATCACCGCTGCTGAACATTTTGCAGCCTTGGCGCGGTCAAAGAGGCGTCGCATGAAGTCATCATCTTTCAAGGTGTAGACCTGCATCCAGAATGGCTTCTGCGTGTTTTCGGCCACATCCTCGATCGAACAGATCGACATCGTGGAAAGCGTATAGGGCACACCAAACTTTTCTGCTGCCCGTGCGGCCTTGATTTCACCATCTGCAGATTGCATGCCCGTCAATCCAACAGGTGCCAGTGCGACAGGTAAAGAAACATCTTGCCCGATCATCTGCGACGCTGTGGAGCGCCCTGTCATGTCAACCGCAACACGTTGGCGCAGCCGCAGCAAATCAAAATCTGATGTGTTCTCGCGAAAAGTCTGTTCTGTGTAGCTTCCTGACTCCGCATAGTCATAGAACATCTTTGGCACGCGCCGTTTGTAGATGCGTTTCAGATCATTGACATTGGTGATGACAGGCATGAAATACCCCATATTGGTAATTTGACTTTACCAATATCGTCAAAATTTGATGTGTCAAGCACTGATTCCGCGTCAAACTGGCAGCGCGCTGCTGGATTTAGTCCGTCTGAGCACAAAATTCGTATGAGACGACCGTACGATCCCCAAACGCAGAACTCGTTTCATGATGAAGGCTTCCAACTCTTCTGGACCTTCTGCTACCACCTTCAGCATGTAATCGTTTGATCCTGTAATCGAGCAGCATTCCGTGATGTGATCTTCGGTTTGTACAAACCGATCAAAGGCGTCGATAGTGGCCTCTGTATGGTCCAACAAAGACACGTGCATATAGGCCTGGGCATGCAGGCCAAGCAGGCGTGGGTTTAGGATCGCCGCATAGCGATCTATCAACCCGCTCTCTTCTAGACGTTTTACTCGGCGCCAGCAGGGGGAGGTTGATAGGCTCACTTGTTCAGCGAGGGCTTGAAGGCTGATTTTGCCATCTTTCTGCAAGACGCGAAGGATTTCCTTGTCTTTCTCTTCCAAAATCACCGAAAAATTCCTAAATTTGGTTAATTTTTGGTAATGTTTACCGATAAAAATCAGAATCCCAAGTGATTTGGCAAGAATTTTCCCGTCCAAAGGCAAAATATGAGGGGGAGGAGCGACAAGATGCCAAAATCTACCAAATATATTGCTAAAATTCCCAACGCAGACGGGTATATTTCCTACAGTGCCGAGGAAGACGCCGTATGGCGTGATCTTTACAGAGCGCAGGAAAACGCAGTGCAGGCCCACATGGCGCAGCCTTATCTGCAGGGGTTGGAAAAGCTTGCGATGCCAAAGGACAAGGTCCCGCAATGCCCGGAGATTTCCGCCGTTCTGCTGCGTGAAACCGGATGGAAAGTCGAACCCGTTCCTGCGTTGATCGGATTTGATAAGTTTTACAGCATGCTGGCGGATCGCACATTTCCAGCCGCCAGCTTTATCCGCTCGCGTGAGGATTTCGACTACATCGAAGAGCCTGACATTTTTCATGAAATCTTTGGCCATACGCCACTTTTGACAGATGCGCGATTTGCCGAGTTTTCTCATGCGATTGGACGGGCAGGGCAGAAGGCCGAGAAAACAGACTTCAGTTGGCTCATTCGTCTGTATTGGTTCACGATCGAGTTTGGCCTGACGCGCGAAAACGGTAAGCTCAAGGCGCTTGGGTCTGGTCTGGCATCCTCAAAAACGGAGTTGCCCCATGCGGTCCTGTCCGGGGACCCGGTGATCCGGCCCTTTAATATCCTAGACATCCTGCGCACGCCGTATCGCATCGACATTCATCAACCGGTTTATTTTGTGATCGATGATATGGACGAGTTGTTTGCCGCCGCCGACCGTGATCTGATGGTCGATATCAAGGCCGCGCAAGGGAAGGGCCTGTTTGCCCCAACCTATCCACCTGTTGAAAAGAAAGCATCATAACTATGACGACTGCAACTGAATGTGTGCCTTGCTCGGAAGGCACGGGCGTTTTGGATCAAGCCCAGATCAATGACGGGCTGACAAATCTTTTAGGTTGGGCTCAACGGGATCAGACGATCTTTAAACGCTATGAGTTCAAGGGCTTTGCTAAGGCCACTCAGATGGCGAACCTTGTAGCCTGGCATTCCGACAAGATGGGGCATCACGCCGATATCAGCTTTGGCTGGGGCTATTGCGAAGTGGTTTACACGAGCCATGAGGCCGGCGGTCTGACAGAGAACGATTTCCTCTGCGCGATCCGTTTGGAGGCGCTGATCTCCTAATCAGATTTCAGCCAGATCTTTGGATTGATTTTCAACACTACGAAAGGCAAGCGCTAGTGCGGACATTGTTAGCAAGGTCGTAAGGAACCCAGTCAACTTTCCGAAAAAGCCAACAACGACAATGAATATAGAACTGTCCAATGTCGTTCCGACAGCGTGGGCTAGGTTCGGCGTCGCAAATATCAAACTTGCAAAGTGGACGGATCCAAAAAGGATTGGCCCGTAGGTCATTCTCCAAAACGTTAGAAAAAAAGTGCTTTTGCCTCGAGACAGCGCGCATTTCCAACTGTGATCTTTGTTCGCAATGATTGCGGGTAGTGCTGTGCCAACAATCGACGCAAAACAGGCAAATACGAAAAATGATGCCAACATTAGGCAAGATACATAAATGAAGCGCGCCCCTTCAGTTGCGCTTTGGAAAATGCTGCTGCTGCCAACAACGTTGTTTAGCAACAGAATGAAGAAAATAGCGGATGGGAGAAATAACAATCCATATTTCAAGAAGAACACAGGCTTCCATTGCATCGCTGCTGTGCTTGTTTGCTTGTAAAATGAATTTAGCCCCCAAGTTTGACCGGTCACACAAGCGTAGGTGAAGTAGTGAGCTAATAACGCAGTAACAACGAATTTGGGGCCAGTGCCTACGTCTACAAACGCTTCAACGCCAGCCAAGGTCGCTGCGACGAACGCGAGAAATGGAAGTGAACGAAGGAAGATTTGGAGAGATTGTTTGTACATGGTAAAGCTATCAGGCCCGATGCGCGCCGTCCGCTAGGGACTTTACGAAGTCCAATACTTCCGCCACTGGCTTACCCGCAGCGATCTGACTGACAATGGCAGAACCAACAACCGTGCCATCGGCGATGGAAGCGATTTCTTCGGCTTTTTCAGGGGTGCGCACCCCAAAGCCAACAATCACTGGCAGGTCGGTGCTTGCTTTGATACGTGCCACTTCAGGTCCAACATTGGTTGCCTCAGCAGCCGCCGCACCAGTGATGCCTGTGATCGACACATAGTAGACAAACCCAGATGTATTCTGCAGCACCTTCGGCAGGCGTTTGTCATCCGTGGTTGGCGTCGCAAGGCGGATGAAGTTCAGACCCGCAGCTTGCGCTGGAATACATAGCTCTTCGTCTTCTTCTGGCGGTAGGTCCACGACAATCAAACCGTCAATGCCAGCTTCTTTGGCATCGACTAAAAACTTATCAACGCCACGGTTATAGATCGGGTTGTAATACCCCATCAGAACGATTGGCGTTGTGTCATCCTCTTTGCGGAACTCGCGTGCCAGCTCGAGGGTCTTTTCCAGTGTCATGCCCACTTCAAGCGCGCGCTGACCGGCCAGCTGAATTGTCGCGCCATCCGCCATTGGGTCGGTGAAGGGCAGACCCAGCTCGATCACATCAACGCCTGCACCTGGCAGACCTTTGACGATCTCTAGCGAGGTTTCATAGTTTGGATCACCGGCCATCACATAAGACACAAAGGCCTTTTTTCCTGCGGCTTTTAGTTCAGCAAATTTGGCGTCGATACGAGTCATGATAGCCCCTTAGAAGTCTTGATAGGGGTTTGCCGGTTTTGTTTGGGAAAAGCAATGCCAACTAGCTGTTAGGGGTCTCTCCGCCGACCATGATCATCCATGGAGTGCCGAACTTGTCGTTACACATGCCAAAACCTTCGGTGAAAAAGGTTGCCTCAAAAGGCATAACGACCAGACCGCCTTCAGACAGTTTGGCGAATGTCGATTGGGCCTCGGCGAGGGTTTTGGTAACGTGGGACACTGCAAAACCAGCCTGCGGGATTTTTGGAGAGCCTTCGGGGTTGTCACTGCACATTAAGACCGTGTCACCGACGTTTATTTGTGCATGCATCATGCGGTCATCGGTTGCGGGCAGACCAACATCCGGCGGCGCTTCGGAATAGGGCATCTTCATCACGCTATCCGCGCCAAAAACTTTGGCGTAAAAATCGACCGCATCAGAGCACGTACCGTCAAAGAAAATATATGGGGTAAAAGACATGGGACCTCCTATTTTACTTGGGTAAAATGACCATGCTGAAGGTAACACAGCTTGCGCCACGTCCAAACCTTGCATATGAGCAGGTCGAATTTGTAACAGGAGACCAGAATGGGCTTTAAAGTTGGGATCGTTGGGCTGCCGAACGTCGGTAAATCCACCACGTTTAACGCACTGACCAAAACTGCGGCCGCACAGGCTGCGAACTTCCCGTTCTGTACCATCGAGCCAAACGTTGGTGACGTGGCGGTTCCTGATGATCGTCTGGACAAACTGGCAGCGATTGCCAGTTCCAAGCAGATCATCCCAACCCGTATGACCTTTGTGGACATCGCTGGTCTGGTCAAAGGGGCATCCAAAGGCGAAGGCCTTGGCAACCAGTTCCTTGCCAACATCCGCGAAACAGACGCGATTGCCCACGTGCTGCGCTGCTTTGACGATGATGACGTGACTCACGTGGATGATCGTGTTGATCCGGTGGCAGACGCGGAAACCATCGAAACCGAGCTGATGCTGGCCGATCTGGAAAGCATCGAGAAACGCCGTCAGGGCCTGGTGCGCAAGATCAAAGGCAACGACAAAGAAGCCAAAGAACAGGACCGTCTGCTGGCTTTGGCGCAGGAAGCGATCGAAAACGATCGTCCAGCGCGCACGGTTGAAATCGATGCCGAAGACGAAAAAACCTGGAAAAGCCTGCAGCTCTTGTCCACCAAGCCTGTGCTTTACGTCTGTAACGTCGGTGAATCTGAAGCTGCAGAAGGCAATACACACTCTGCTGCTGTGGCCGAAATGGCTGCCAAACAAGGCAACACCCATGTGATCATCTCAGCCCAGATTGAGGAAGAGATCAGCCAGCTCGATGCGGAAGAAGCAGAAATGTTCCTCAGCGAAATGGGTCTGGAAGAGGCGGGTCTGGACCGCCTGATCCGTGCAGGTCATGACCTGCTGCAACTTGAAACCTATTTCACTGTTGGCCCCAAAGAAGCGCGCGCTTGGACTATCAAAAAGGGCACTGCCGCACCTCAAGCGGCGGGCGTGATCCATGGTGATTTCGAACGCGGCTTCATCCGCGCCGAAACCATTGCTTACAATGACTACCTCGAATTCAAGGGTGAGCAGGGTGCCAAAGAAGCGGGCAAGATGCGCGCTGAAGGCAAGGGCTATATTGTGCAGGACGGCGACGTGATGCACTTCTTGTTCAATACCTGATCCCGTTTTCGGGAAAATTTGAAACTGCTCCTCGCAAGTGCGATTCACCTCGCGCTTGCGTTGTCATTTCTGTTTCGCAATAACGGGCGATCCTTCTTAGTTTATGAAGGGGCAGAGATTCAGAGGAATAATATAAATGACAAAACTGATTATTGATACCGATCCGGGCGTTGATGACGCGATGGCAATTTTCTATGCCGCTGCCGCCTCTGAAATCGAGCTGCTGGGTCTGACAACCATCTTTGGCAACGTGACCGTCGAAATGGCAACACGGAATGCTTTGCGCCTGGTCGAAGCTGCCGGTCTGGATATTCCAGTGGCTGCTGGTGCCAACACGCCGCTCGCTTTGCCGCCATTTAAACCGTCCTTCCATGTGCATGGCGATGAAGGCTTTGGCGACATCCCGGCTGTCTCGCCGAATGGGGCGGCGATTGACGAATCTGCGGCTGATTTCCTCTGCCGTATGGCGCGTGAGCACAAAGGCGAGCTAGTTGTGTGCCCCATTGGCCCACTGACCAACATTGCCCTGGCCATCCAGCAGGATCCTGATTTTATCGCCAATGTGAAACGCATTGTTTTGATGGGTGGTAGTTATCGTGAAGGCGGCAATATCACGCCCCATGCCGAAGCCAATATCTACCACGATCCGCACGCTGCCGAAGTTGTCTTTGCCAGTGGGGCAGCTGTGGAAATGGTTGGTCTAGATGTGACCCACCGTATTCTCTGCACGGCTGAGGACTTTACCGAAATGGCGGCAACAGCGCCAACACTTGGCGGCATGTTACAGGACATGAGCCATTTCTATCTGGAGTTCTACAAATCCGTCGGCAAACTCGATGGCTGCTCACTACACGATCCGGCTGCGGTCATCGCCTGCACACACCCAGAATGGTTTACCGCTGAGAAAGTCGGCATCGAAGTCTCCTGCGACGGGGACACCTCGGGTGCGACGATTGCCTCCAAAGACGGACGCGTGCCGACGGCGGTTTATACAGCGGTTGAGGCTCAAAAGGTCAAATCGCTCTTCATGGAACGCATCGCACAGCTTTCCTGATCCGACAGATACAAGAGGGTGCCAGAGGGCGCCCTTTTTCTTTGTGAAGACCTTCAAAAAAGTGACAAAAACTGCTTGTCCTCCACCGGGCTAATCATTACTACCAGTTCTCGGAGACGTGGCCGAGTGGTCGAAGGCGCTCCCCTGCTAAGGGAGTATACGTTAACGCGTATCGAGGGTTCGAATCCCTTCGTCTCCGCCATCATTTCATTTTCCTTTTTTATCTCAGGGGCTTGATTTGAGTTTCCGCGAACGAAGCAAATGTGTTCGCCGAGTTTCGAACCACCGTGGCGGTTCAATTGATTCAACTCAGATGAATAGGAAGTCATCTTGGCTCAAAGCCGACAGTTGGGTGTTTTGCAAGCTAAGGCTATCTCCATCACCAAAATCAAACAGGGTATCGTTTCCAGATTGCATGGCCAGATCAAGAACATCATTGAAATTCTCAACTCCTTCAACGCTCAATTGGATCGTGTCACTTTGTGACTGCCCCCACCAATAGTCATAGCCGTCTTCAAAGTCGCTTATTGTGTCAGCGCCATCGCCGGTTCTGAAGATAAAGGTATCTTGATCGTACCCACCAGTGAGGATGTCATCTTCAGCTCCGCCCGCAAGCGTATCGCGGCCTAAGCCACCATTCAGCGTATCCGCGCCGTTGCCTCCGATAAGCACATTGCCGGAGTTATCACCCGTAAGAACATCACCATACGCAGTGCCCGTGAGGTTTTCGATGGACCACAAAGTATCGCCGTCTGCATCGCCTCCAGCTGCGCTCGCTCGTGACCACCAACCATCCGTACTCTGATTACCTAAAGTGATCGAAACAGCTGCAGGAGACGTGGCGTAGTCAGCCGTGTCTTGTCCCAATCCTCCGACCAATTGATCCGCGCCTGAACCTCCTGACAAGACATTGTCACCTGCACCTCCACTAAGATAATCATCTCCAGCTTCGCCGTGCAGATGGTCATTCCCCGTGCCCCCCCAAAGCATGTCCAATCCATCGCTGCCACCAAGACTGTCGTTTCCAGCACGGCCAATCAAACGATCGTCGCCAGCGTTCGCTGTTAGAACATCGGATCGCTCGCTGCCATAAATCTGATCGTCAAAAGCAGACCCCACAAAGCTCTCAATACTCACGAAAAAATCGCCTTCAGCCTCACCTGTGTTTAGCAATGGGTTTAGCAGATCAATGTGTAGCTCTGTATTTGCATCAGCGAAGCTAGCTTCATCAAACCCGGCACCGCCATAGAGGGTATCAGCGCCAACGCCACCGATGAGGATGTCGTCTCCGTCTCTGCCATAGAGAGTATCGTCCCCCCAAGCCCCTCTGATTATGTTGTTACCGCTGTTTCCTGTAATCTTGTTGTCTGCAGCATTTCCAGTCGCTGCCAGGTCGCTATTCCCGGTAAGAGTTAAACTCTCTAAAAATTGGCTGTGCGTACGAAGCGAAAAATCGATTGAGGCATAGACATGATCCAGCCCGTGACCTTCGAATTCAAAGACCTGATCATCGACATCGTTCACAAAAAATATGTCATCTTCTGAAGTTCCGACCATTTGATCAACAGCATCTGTGCCATGAACGTATGAACCTGAAGGTATGGATCGCCAAAAAAGCTCTTCCACTAAGGCCTCCGCCCAAGTGGTACTGAAGCTATCAGAATAATGTAGGCCATCAGAAAATTGCTCATTTGGAGCAACCAGAAATTCTGAAGCCACGTCGTCAGGATCAAGAGTAGCCACCCAATCGTGCTCGTTTGATAATTGACGCAAGACGTCTTGCATTGGCTGCCAATTGAGCCGTGTGGATGCGGTTGGGGCGTTGTCAGACAGATTGGATATAATAACCGGAGCATTTTCGGCACCAATCGCATTCGGTCCAAATTCGTCGATCAAGGCCTGCTTTAGTCCCTGGTGAAGATCAAAGAAATCTTGCGCATAGTCCTCAACTCGGGAAAATTCGTAGGTGTCTGCCTCTCCTTGCAACCAAATGACACCTCCGAAGCGGCTGTTCGGATTTTCGTGTAGGGCATCAATTGTGCGCTGGGTCATCAATGCTGGCAATTCGGTTGGCGTATCCCAGTCCAAATTGTCGTTTCTGGACCGTGTCAAAGGCGCACCGCCAGCATACGCGCGGACTAGTTCATAGTTCCCCGCGCCGTATCGTTCATTAAGTGCCGTTTCGATTTCACTCGAAAGTCGAGATGCGTTGCTTTGCCCTGCTAGGACAATAATTGTTTTTCCCATATCTGGCCTCCGAAGCACGTTCGCAGAAAGCCAAATATTTCTTAAGTTTCATTTAGGTTTGCCAAGCAAAACCTTGGAAAGTTTGTAAAATAAATTGAGAATTTTTTTGGTTAAACGAACTAAGTGCTAAATGGCATGTCGACTCTGCATCATTTGTCAAACCTGAGTTTTCGTAGTTGAGCGATCTTCGCTTCACTCAGTTTTTGAACGCAAACACAGCCCTAAAAGTACCAGAAACCTTCATGTTTGTGCCAAATTAAGAACAAGTTCGCCGCGTTTAACTTGCTGGACCCTAATGTCTTTCATTCGAACCATTCTAGCAAAGCGATAGTAAGCCGTGTATTCAGACCTTCCTGCCCAGTCATTTTGGCGTAACTGTCGGGAAAGTAGTGATTTTCTTGCAGATTGTATCTATCAGCCAAAGTTCTCACTGAAACCTGGAATGAAGGTTGCGACCGCCGGAAGCTGCTTCGCTCAAAACATTGGCCGTTACATCCGGAGGTCTGAATTAGACCTGATAGAAACTGAGCCCACTCCCAAGCTCATGCCTGCCAATGTCGCTAAAAAATATGGCTATGGTCTTTATTCCGCACGCTACGGCAACATCTATACCCCGCGTCAATTACTACAATTATTGCAAGACGCAGAAGTGGGACATCTTCGTAAGGCCGCTTTTTGGGAAACGGATCAACGGTGGTTTGACGGTCTGCGACCGAACACAGAGCCTGAAGGTTTTGAAAGTATCGCAGAGTTAAAGAAAATGCGTTTGGATCATCTATTGCGCGTCAGAAACATCTTTCGCGACGCAGATGTTTTTGTCTTTACTCTTGGGCTTACGGAAGCCTGGAGAGCAATACAGTGCGGCACGATATTCCCGACAGCTCCTGGGGTTGTTGCTGGAACATTTGATGAGGACCTGCATGAATTTGTTAATTTTGGTATTGCGGACTGCCTAGAAGACATGGTCGCGGCGATTTCAACAATGAGATCCTTCGCGCCCAACCTTAAAATTCTGCTGACTGTTTCGCCTGTTCCGCTGACAGCAACGGCTAGTGACAATCATGTCTTAAGCGCAACGAGCTATTCAAAATCAGTGCTTCGTGTCGTTGCTGAAGAGCTTGTTAACTCGGACCCAAATATTGATTATTTCCCGTCATATGAGCTGATTTCTGGCATTCCATTCGCGTCACAGTTTTATGAGAAAAACCTTAGAAATGTTGAAGCTCAAGGCGTTGATTTTGCGATGCAAACCTTCTTTTCAGCGCACAAAGACCTGTCACTCAAAGAGGCCTCTGAAACGGGGCTAAATTATCGACCTCAGCAGAGCAATGAAGCGGAGACATCTGAAGTCTGCGAGGAAGCATTACTGGAGGCGTTTGCGATTAAATGACCTCAAATCTTAGAATTTGTTTAATCGGCAATTCTCATGTCGGGATGTTGAAAGCAGCAAGTGCAAATCAGCCGGTTGATCTTTCGGTCGTTGCAAAGCCCGGTCTTCAACGTGAAGAGCTGGAGATCAAGGATGGGTTGCTGACGGCGCAACATCCTGATCTGGTTAAGTTCATGAAGCGCTCGGGTTTGCCGAACACAGTCAGCGTCAACGAATTTGATGTTATTGTCTTCGTTGCGATGAACGCCTCTGCGTTCTCTGCTGTTAGGATGCTGCAGGCCCATAATCTTTGTGTGACGAACGACAACGTCGTTAAGTCTGATAGGTACAAACGCAGGGCCTATATTTCATCAAGCGCATACCATGATGCTTTGACAGAAGTTAATCGATTGGGACTGTCTTGGCAGATCGCACAAGACTTACGGCAAGCTTCCAACGTTCCAATTATATTTGTTCCGCAACCTCAGCCTTCAGTTTCGCTTCTTGACGATAAATCTCGGTTTCGCGGCTTTCACAGAATGCGCGAGCTGGGGCTGGGTGAAACGATATTTGATTTCCAAAACCGTAGCTTCGCTGCAGCGTTTTCAGAGTTTTCGAATTCACGGGCACTGATGCAGCCAAGGTGGACGCTTGATGACGGTTTTTTAACTGCAGTGAAGTTTTCACGCGATGCGACTAGGCTTGATGGGAAATCAAAACAGCCAGAACAGGATATTCTGCACGCCAATGCCCTTCTTGGTGAGGTGTATTGGAGGCGTATCTTTAAATTGATCAACTAGATCGCCTTCCAACATGCAACGGAATGAGCACCTCACCGATAAGGCACTACAAAGAAACGCTGTCCAATAGTGTCTGGCGATCCAGCTCCGTGTCAGGTCGGTTCAAAGTGACTTCGCCGCGTTTTAAAACAACGAAATTATCCCCAAGATCATAGGCAAAATCAAAGAATTGCTCGACCAGGATGATGGCCATATCCCCTTGATCTCTAAGGTATCTGATTACGTCGCCGATCTGCTTAATGATATTGGGTTGAATACCTTCCGTGGGTTCATCCAACAAAAGAAGTTTCGGCTTCGTTACCAAAGCGCGTGCGATCGCCAATTGCTGTTGTTGGCCTCCTGATAGATCTCCACCGCGTCTGTTGCGCATGTCTTGCAACACAGGGAAAAGCTCGAAAATTTCGTCTGAAACCAAGCGATCGCTTTGATCCAGACATGCGAAACCCGTTTCCAAATTTTCACGCACGGTCATCAAAGGAAAGACATCGCGGCCTTGAGGCACATAGCCGACACCCATTCTGGCAAGCGTGTAAGGTTTGGCATTCAAAGGCACGTTTTTTTGATCCAGCGTCACCGACCCGCTAGATCGGGGATGTGTGCCAGATATTGCTTTCAGAAGGCTGGTTTTACCAACCCCATTTGACCCCATCAGGCAGGTGACCTTGCCGACCTCCGAGGTCAGGGAAACGTCGTAAAGAATTTGGGAGTGCCCATAGTGCAAGGACAGATTTTCAACATTCAGCATAGTTTAGCGTCCCAAATAAACGTCAATGACTTCAGGGTTTTGTGTGACGTGATCGATAGAGCCTTCCGCCAGAACAGAGCCTTCGTGCAGCACCGTCACTTTGCAGTTTAATCGGCGCACGAACTCCATATCGTGTTCCACCACAACCACGGCGCGGGTTTTCGCTGCCTCCACCAGAATTTCGGTGGTTTTTTCGCGCTCTGATACGGTCATGCCGGCGGCAGGCTCATCCACCAGAAGCAGGCGAGGATCTTGGGCCAACAACATGCCGATTTCGAGCCATTGCTTTTGGCCATGGCTCAGTTCACCTGCGTTGCGTGTCAGTTGCTCAGTCAGGTTGATTTCCGCAGCCAGCGCCTCGATCCGCGCTGCACCTTCGGTGGATTTGCGATAAAACAGCACTTCAAAAGGGCCACGTGGGTTTTTTAAAGCCATGGCTAGGTTTTCGCGCACGGTTTGATTTTCAAACACCGTGGGTTTCTGGAATTTCCGCCCGATGCCTTCACGGGCGATCATGCTTTCGGATTTACCGATCAGGTTGATGGATTTTTCGCCCCATAAAACGTGTCCTTCATCCGGTTTGGTTTTACCTGTGATGATGTCCATGAAGGTCGTTTTGCCTGCGCCGTTGGGGCCAATGATGGCGCGCATTTCTGGCTCGGCAATCTGGAAGGCGAGGTTGTTGATGGCTTTAAACCCGTCAAAGGACACCGAGACGCCTGATAGTTCTAAAAGCGTGCTCATGAGGCGTTCCTTTTCAGTTTGTCAAAGATCATGCCAATTCCACCGGGGAAGAAGAGAGTGACGGCCAAAAAGGAGACGCCAAGCAAGACAAGCCACCATTCGGTCCATTGGATGGTGTAGAAGCCAAGGTTGATGTTTGGGGCACCACCGCCGGTGAACCAGCTGGATAAAAGCGACACAAAAGCGGTGCCGATGACCGCGCCATAAAGGCGACCGCGACCGCCGATCGCGACCCAGACCGCCAGATAGATCGAGGCGATTGGGGCAACTTCGGCTGGGTTGATGATACCGGCTTGCGGATAATAAAGCGCACCCGCGATACCCGCTACAACAGCGGTCAGCGTAAAGATAAAGAGCTTATAGCTTTCAACGTGGTAGCCGAGGAAACGCACACGCGCTTCATCATCGCGAATGGCGCGGATCACGCTGCCCATTTTACCGCTCAGAACGCGCGCGAAGAGCACATATCCCAGCCCTAACGCGATTGCAGAGGCCCAGAAGAATGCCATGGAAATGACCGACTGCGGGACGGCCTCAAAGCCCGGGATGTTTTGTAGGCCAGACAACCCGTTGTTGCCGCGCAGACCACTGTCGTTTTGAAAGAGATAAAGCGCCAGGGCGAGTGTCATGGCTTGGGTCAGGATCGACAGGTACACGCCTGTGACGCGGGACCGGAAGGCCAGCCAGCCAAAGACCAGCGCCAGAAGGCCGGGCACCAGCACCACGAGTAGAAGCTGTAACGCCAAGCTGTGTGAGAAAGCCCAGATCAGAGGAAACTCGGTGGATCCCACCACGCCAAAGATCTGCGTGGCGATGGCGTCGTTTATTTCGGTTGGTGTTGGTGGAATGGTCCGTTCCGCCAAGTTCTGCGTCACGATGGTTTCCGTACGCGCATACATTAGCCACATGCCAACTGCGTAGCCACCGATGCCGAAGAATGCAAAGTGGCCGAGAGACAAGATCCCGCAATAGCCCCAGACGACGTCCATGGCGATGGCCACCAAACACAGGCAAAGCACCTTGCCGAGTGTCTTCACAAAAGAAGTCGAGATCACTCCGGCGCCCGTTGCTTCTGCCAGAACAGTGACACCAAAGGTGAATAGACCAAGACAGGCGAGGAACCAAAGAACGGATGGGTTTTCTGCAAAAAAGCTCTTACGCATCGGATCAATCTCCTGCCGCGCGGCCTTTGAGGGCGATGATGCCCTTTGGCCGGAATTGAATGAACAGGATGATGAAGAGGATCATATAGGTCTGTGCCGCCAAGGTGTTGGATGGATTGAGCCATTCCACACCCTTCTGGAAAGTACCGATCATTGCAGCACCTGCGAGCGTACCCCAGACATTACCTACGCCGCCTACAACAACAGTCATGAAGGACTGCACGATATAGTCAGAGCCCATTTCAGAGGTCACTTTAGCAAAGAGACCAATAGCCACGCCTGCGATTCCCGCGATGCCTGAGCCTAGACCAAATGTCATCATTTTGATCTTATCGGGGTTAATGCCCATAGAGGCCGCCATGCGCGGATTCTGTGTCACGGCGCGCACCTCAAGACCCAAGCGGGTTTTCTTGAGGATGAACAGCAGTAATCCAAGAAACAGCAAGGCCAGTACAAAGATCGCGATACGGATATAGCTGATTTGCACGACGTCATTGATGATCCAAGCGCCATCCAGCCAGCCCGGAGAAGTCAGCGGACGTGCCTGCGTTCCAAAGATGTTCTTCGCCAGCTGTTGCAATGCGATGGAAATACCAAACGTCGCCAACAGGGTTTCCAGCGGTCGGTTGTAGAGCCAGCGAATAACCAATCGTTCCATGGCGACACCTGCCGCAAAGGTCACGATAAAGGCCAAGGGTAGGGCGACGATGAGCGATGCGGTGTAATTGGGCACAAACTGCTGCACAACATAGCCCGTGTACGCGCCCATCATTATGAATTCACCATGGGCCATGTTGATCACGCCCATCACGCCAAAGGTGATGGCGAGACCTACGGCTGCAAGGAAGTAGATCGATGCCAAAGAAATCGCATCTAGGCTCAGATCAAAGAATTGGTTCACGCCAACGCGGGTTTGCACTGAGGATTGGGCTATCGTGGCAGCGTCTGTAACAGCGCGATCTTGCTCTAAGAAAACACTGTGAATTTGGAACCTGTTTAACGCGGCGTCGATTGATGCTTCTGTAGCGCGTTCAGGCACCAGACCTTCTGTGACCAATGCATCGTAAGCAGTGTTGCGTTTTGTCAGGTCATTGAGTTGCGCAATAGGAACCCCGGCGATTTTACCGCCATCGACATGGTCTTCTAATGCAAGTCGCAGCTCGTTGTCAGACAGAACAGGCGGCAAGCCTTTCTCGGAGACCAACAGGTCATAAGCTTCTTCTCGAGAGATGTCTTTTCCAACAACAAGCGTCGCAGCCAGATTGGCCTTTGTTTCGCCTTCTGAGACTTCAAATTTCGTTTCAAGAATTTGCGAGAGGATCGCCCGCCCATCAACGCTCAAATCATTAGCGATAATTTCAATAGCTGCGACACGGTCTTCGCTATTCTCGCCAAATCGGGCACCGAGATAATTGGCCAGTTTTTCTTTGCGGGCCTTCAGTGCGGCGTTTGTTTCGTTGTCAATCGATCCCATCAACGGTGCAAGCATACTGCCCGCCATATTGCGCGCGATGGCGTCCACCGCACCGGTGCGCCGTGTCAAATCAGGATCACTTAATTGGAATTGCACCAAGGCAGAGGCGATTTCTTTGCGCACGCCACCGTTGGGTTTGATTTGTTTCGCAGCCTTTGGATCGACTGTGGAGACGATTTCTTTGGTATCGATGTCCGTCAACACCAGACCATCAGCCGACTTTGCACCGTAAAAGAACAGCCCATCGTCTTTACGGCTATACACTTCTTTCCCCTGCCAGTTTTCAAGAAACTCCGGAACGTTCGAAAGCCCCGATGCAACTAATGTGTCAAGCGCAGGGCCAACGGTTTTGCGCGATGGTTTTGCAATGGTTTTCTGATGGTCCTGCAGCAGGCTTTGTAGCTCTTGCGCGTGCGCCGTCAGTGGCAAGCACATCAGTGCCAGCACCATGGTGAATATGCGGATCATAGGGAAAGTCGCCGTTTAATTTGGGGCCAAGGCGAAACGTCGCCTTGGCCGATCGTTACAGGATCAGATTAGTAGTTGGATTTGATCTGAACACAGGAGCTTGTTTCGGTGTTGTACATACCGCAACCCAGCTCTTTCCAGTCAGACTTCAGAACAGCGGATGCTGGCAGGAAGTCTGTCCATGCATCGCCCGGAACCTCAGTGGTCTTAGAGATGATGTCGAACTGACCGTCTGCTTGGATTTCGCCAATCAGAACTGGTTTCGCCAGGTGGTGGTTTGGCAGCATAACCGCTGTACCGCCTGTCAGGTTCGGGAACTCTTGACCATACATCGCTGTGCGCACTGCATCGACGTCTGTAGTGCCAGCTTCTTCAACCGCGTTTACCCACATGTTGAAGCCGATAAAGTGAGCTTCCATTGGGTCGTTGGTCACACGCTCTTCACCTGCGAAGGCTTTCCAAGCATCGATGAATTCTGCGTTCACATCAGATTCTGCAGACTGGAAGTAGTTCCAAGCCGCGAGGTGACCCTCAAGGTTGGTTGTGTCCAGACCGGACAGCTCTTCTTCACCTACAGAGAAGGCAACCACTGGGATGTCATCCGCAGAAATACCGGCTGCAGCCAGTTCTTTGTAGAAGCCGATGTTTGCGTCGCCATTGATGGTCGAGATTACGCCAACGGATTTACCGTCTTCACCAAGGGCCACAACGTCAGCAACGATGGTTGCCCAGTCAGAGTGACCAAACGGCGTGTAGTTCACAAAGATATCGTCTTTCGCGATGCCGTTGTCTTGCAGGTACTGTTCCAGAATGTTGTTGGTCGTCCGTGGGTACACATAGTCTGTGCCCAGCAGAGCGAACTTTTCAACACCCAGCTCTTCTAGGAAGTAATCCACCGCAGGGATCGCCTGTTGGTTCGGCGCGGCACCTGTGTAGAAGACGTTTTTGGAGGACTCTTCGCCTTCGTATTGAACAGGGTAGAACATCAAGCCGTTTAGTTCTTCAAGAACCGGCAGAGCAGATTTACGCGACACGGATGTCCAAGACCCAAAGATGACGTCTACTTCGGATACAGTCAGCAGCTCGCGTGCTTTTTCAGCAAACAGCGGCCAGTCAGACGCTGGGTCCACAACCACAGCTTCAAGGTCACAGCCCAGAACGCCACCCTTGGCGTTTTGTTGATCCACCAGCATCAGCATGGTGTCTTTCAATGTGGTTTCAGAGATTGCCATGGTGCCAGACAGCGAGTGCAGAACACCGACCTTAACAGTACAGTCAGCAGCCATAGCCGCAGAACCAGCAATCGTCAGAGCGGCAGCGCTGGTTAAGGTTTTTGCGAATTTCATCATATTAACTCCTCGCGGAGCTCCCGTCGCATTGCACGAAAGCGCGCAAACGCGTAGCAAGGTCTCCGCAACGTTTGTTGCATTTCGTGTGGCGGTCTTTCCGAGGTCCAATCGATTGGCCGTCACACTCCCAGTATCCCCAAACGAGCATGAAGCCCGAGATCAGGTGGCCTTATGAAGGTCGCTGAATTGGCTTGGTTCAACTTTTCAGGCCGAAACGTTGTTCCTTTTGAGGGCGGTGTTTAATTTTTAATCAAAATTACCCATGCTCGCCTAATTTTCTGGCATTCACCCATGCTGCAATGCCGAATTTTCACGCGAAGTGGTCACTTCCTGACGTGTTTGACCAAGGATGCAGCAGAACTGTTTTGGGAATCATACCATAATAAATGCTGCCACATATAAAGCCGAGAATGCGATCGGACCCGTGCCGCGTACAAAGGGCGCGTTAACGCTTTCTTCAAAGTTCGTTGAAGGTCGCAGCCGTATTGACCGTTTTCGAACCTCGGGCGCGATGAAGGCCTTGTTCCCACGCGCCGAGGATCTGCAGGCCATTCTTATTAATACGTCAGGCGGTCTGACCGGTGGCGATCAGATCGACATCGTGGCCAGCGCTGGTGCAGGCAGTTCGCTGACGTTAACCACCCAAGCGGCAGAGCGTGCATACCGTGCTCAAGGTGGCCGCGCGCGTATGACAAGTGACCTGCAGATTGAAACAGATGCGCAGTTAAATTGGCTCCCACAAGAAATGATCTTGTTTGAAGGATCAGCTTTGGATCGTGGGCTGACCGTGGACCTTGCAAAAGGTGCGCGCTTTTTGATGGTTGAACCCATCATCTTTGGACGCACGGCCATGGGGGAAATCCTGACTGAGGTCTCGTTCAGAGATCGCGTTAAGCTAAACCGCGGTGGTCATGCGCTGTACTGGGATGGACTCGATCTAAACGGCGATACAATGAAACACCTTGCACGGCGGGCAATCGCTTGCGGGGCAGGGGCCATGGTGAGCCTTGTCTATGTCGCCCCGGATGCAGAGGCCCACTTGGATGCCATCCGGCGCAATCTGCCTGACACAGGCGGGGCGAGCCTTCTGGCACCGGATCTTTTGACCCTTCGTATGGTCGCGGCTGACAGCTTTGAGCTGCGCCGCACCCTCATTCCTATTCTAGAGCGGTTGACCAAAGACCAGCTCCCAACCTCTTGGAGACTTTGACCCATGAACCTGACCCCGAGGGAAAAAGACAAGCTGATGGTGGCCATGGCCGCTGAAGTTGCACGCAAACGTCTGGCGCGCGGCGTGAAGCTTAATCACCCCGAAGCGATTGCCCTCATCACCGACGCCGTTGTTGAAGGCGCGCGCGACGGGCGATCCGTTTCAGACATGATGCAAGCAGGGGCCGAAGTCGTCAGCCGCGACCAATGCATGGCTGGCATCGCCGACATGATCCACGAGGTGCAAGTCGAAGCAACCTTCCCGGATGGCACCAAGCTTGTCACCGTTCACAACCCAATTCGCTAAGGAGATACCCCATGAAATCCGCTGTAAAATTTGCATCCGTTCTGCTTCTGACCGCAACACCAGCCTTGGCGCATGAAGGCCTTCATATGCACCCTCATGGTTCCGAAAACTGGATCGCTGGAGCCGCGTTGATCGGCACGTGTTTAATTGTCGCTGCCGCTAAGCATTTGATCCGCAAACCTGCGGAGCAGCGGTCATGATCCCGGGAGAGGTCTTTGCTGCCCAAGGCGAATTGGTTCTGAACGAAGGTGCCGAGGCGATCACGTTGATGGTTGCCAACACCGGCGACCGCCCTGTGCAGGTCGGCAGCCATTACCATTTTGCAGAAACCAATCCGGGTTTGGAGTTTGACCGTGACGCTGCATACGGCCTGCGTCTGGACATCGCCGCTGGGACCGCTGTGCGCTTTGAACCTGGCCAACGCCGCGAAGTACATCTGATCCCAATTTCCGGTGCTCGCAAAGTCTATGGGTTTAATCAAAAAGTTATGGGGGCGCTCTGATGCCAGCAACCATCAAACGATCCGACTATGCCGCGATGTTTGGCCCGACAGTGGGCGACAAGGTCCGATTGGCAGACACTGATTTGATCATCGAAGTCGAACGCGACTTGACCGGTCCTTACGGCGAAGAAGTGAAATTTGGCGGCGGGAAAGTCATCCGCGATGGTATGGGCCAAGCTCAGACCACACGCGCAGAAGGGGCCGTTGATACCGTCATCACCAACGCGCTGATTGTGGACCATACCGGTGTCTATAAGGCGGACGTCGGCCTACGCGATGGACGTATCCGTAAAATCGGCAAAGCGGGTAACCCAGATACCCAGCCGGGTGTGAACATCATCGTGGGACCGGGCACAGAAGCCATCGCAGGTGAAGGTCGTATCCTCACAGCGGGTGGTTTTGACAGCCACATCCACTTCATTTGTCCACAGCAGATCGAAGACGCTTTGCATTCGGGTCTTACCACCATGCTCGGCGGAGGCACCGGGCCAGCGCATGGGACATTGGCAACCACCTGTACGCCCGGTGCCTGGCACATTGGTCGCATGATGCAGGCGGCAGATGCTTTCCCGATGAACCTGGCCTTTGCCGGCAAAGGCAACGCTTCTCTGCCAGCGGCTTTGGAAGAACAGATCAAAGCCGGTGCTTGTGCGATGAAGTTGCATGAGGACTGGGGAACGACGCCAGCGGCCATTGACTGCTGCCTGTCGGTTGCGGATGCGATGGACGTGCAGGTCATGATCCACACCGATACGCTGAACGAAAGCGGTTTCGTGGAAAACACCGTTGCAGCCATGAAAGGCCGCACCATCCATGCCTTCCACACCGAAGGCGCCGGTGGAGGCCACGCGCCGGACATCATTAAAATCTGTGGCGAAGAGCATGTTCTGCCGTCGTCCACCAACCCGACGCGCCCGTTCACCGTAAATACCATCGAAGAGCACCTCGATATGCTGATGGTCTGTCACCACTTGGACAAATCAATCCCCGAAGACGTGGCTTTTGCCGAAAGCCGTATCCGGCGCGAGACGATTGCTGCCGAGGACATTCTTCATGACATGGGGGCGTTTTCGATCATCGCCTCAGACAGCCAGGCCATGGGCCGTGTCGGCGAGGTGCTGATCCGCACCTGGCAAACCGCTGATAAGATGAAGAAACAACGTGGGCGTTTGGCAGAAGAGACCGGAGACAATGATAACTTCCGAGTGCGCCGCTATGTTGCGAAGTACACGATCAACCCGGCCATTGCGCATGGGTTGAGCCAAGAAATTGGTTCTGTCGAAGAAGGCAAACGCGCCGATCTGGTATTGTGGGATCCTGCCTTCTTTGGTGTGAAACCAGAGATGGTCTTACTGGGTGGTACCATTGCCATGGCGCAGATGGGTGATCCGAACGCGTCCATTCCAACGCCGCAGCCAGTTTACTCTCGTCCGATGTTTGGCGCATATGGTCGTTCTGTGGAAAATTCTGCTGTGACCTTTGTGTCCGAAGCAGCGCAGGCCGAGGGCATCGGTGACACGCTGGGCCTTGCGAAATCAACGCTGGCCGTGCGCAACACCCGCAATATCGGAAAGTCCGATCTAAAGCTGAACACCGCCACGCCGAAGGTCGAAGTGAACCCTGAAACCTACGAAGTTCGCGCAGACGGCGAATTGCTGACCTGTCAGCCGGCAACTGAGCTGCCGATGGCGCAGCGTTACTTTTTATACTGAGGTTTATGATCATGTTGCCACTGGCTCAATCCCTGCACCGTCATTCTCATGCAGATCACTTTGATACAGTCACCCTGTCTTATGACGGGCGGTTTTTGCGACGCAAACGTCTGGAAACAGACGGCGGGACATCCTTTGTCATTGATCTCGAAAAAACCGAGTCATTGGATCAAGGCGATGCCTTAGAGTTATCGGATGGTCGATTGATTGAAGTACGCGCCGCGTCAGAAGAGATTCTGGTTGTTACTGGAGACAACCTGCAGCGTTTGGCCTGGCACATCGGCAATCGTCACACGCCGTGTCAGATCGAGGCCAATCGCCTATTGATTCAAAATGATCCGGTGATCAAGCACATGCTCGCGCATCTTGGGGCGCAGGTCGCCGAGGCGGTGGAACCCTTTACGCCAGAAGGCGGGGCATACGGGCATGGTCGGACCCATTCCCATGAACATGGCCATTCCGCACATGATCATTCCCATGCTGAGTGACGCAAAACTTCTAACATTAACGCAATGGCTGTCGCCGGCGTTTCCTCTCGGGTCATTTGCATATTCGCATGGGGTAGAGCAGGCGATCCGGAGTGGGTGGATTGCCGAGCCTTCTGATCTGCAAGACTGGCTTGAGGATATTCTGCGACACGGATCTGCACATTCTGACGCTACTTGGATACGCTTGGCACATGACGCTGAAACGACAGCAGAGATCGAACAGTTGAATGCGCAATGTCGCGCCTATGCGGCTTCGATTGAACGTCTGCGGGAAGGGGAACGGCAAGGGCAGGCCTTTGCGCGCGTGGTGTCCGAAGTCTGGTCTCTCTCGTTGCCCACGTTGCAGTTCCCGGTCGCGCTGGGCCGGGCGGCCCGCTTATCTGGGCTGCCGATAGACATGGTTGTCACCCTCTACTTGCAGGCCTTTCTGGGCAATCTTGTCTCCGCAGCGCAACGACTGATGCCTTTGGGGCAGACCGATGCGCAGGCCATTCTGTCGCGTCTGAATATGGATTGCATCAAAGTCTCGGCGCAGACTGCGCAGCAAGGCTTGGACGATATATCTTCCAGCGCCTTTCTCTCTGACATCGCGGCCATGCGCCACGAAACGCTTCAACCAAGGATATTTCAATCATGACCCAAATGAATGGCCCACTGCGCGTGGGGATTGGCGGCCCGGTTGGTGCAGGCAAGACCACTTTGACCGCGCGTCTGTCTGAAGCTTTGAAAGATCAATTCTCAATCGGTGTGATCACCAATGACATCTACACGCAGGAAGATGCAGAGGCGTTGATGCGCATGCAAATCCTGCCGCAAGATCGTATTATCGGTGTGGAAACTGGGGGTTGTCCCCATACGGCCATCCGCGAGGACGCATCAATCAACCTTGCTGCGGTGGCTGAAATGCAGGACCGTCATTCAGATTTGGACGTGGTTCTGATCGAAAGCGGCGGCGACAACCTATCTGCCACTTTTAGTCCAGAACTCGCCGATTTGACGATCTATGTGATCGACGTAGCCGCAGGTGAAGAGATCCCGCGCAAAGGCGGACCAGCCCTGACACGCTCAGACATTTTGGTGATCAATAAAACCGATTTGGCACCGCATGTGGGGGCATCTCTAGATGTCATGCGCCGCGATGCCAAACGCACGCGCGAAGGTCGGCCGTTCATTTTTACCAACCTAAAGCAGGGAGAAGGGGTAGCCGAGATTCTTGAGACGCTTCTGGGCCAGTCGGGATTGCCGCAACTTGAAGCAAAGGGTGCAGCTTGAGCCTTGCTGCGTTAGTGAATGTGCCGCGTCTATCGCGGCACATTGTTTCGTATAATTCGCGATTATTCCGTTAGGCCAAATAGGTCGCGACAGCTTTGGCGGGCCCATCCTTCCAAATCAGGCTCAGCCAACGGCAGAATGCCTCTTTAAAGACGGCGTTTTTGGCCAGATCATCATAGATCGTGCAAAGTGTTAGCCAAGCCTCGGGCTGCTGTTCACTTTGCAGTGCCGCATCATGCAGCATCGTCCAATTTGGATCATTGTCTTGAATGACTGAGCCGTCAGCCCGCGTACCCGCGCATTGACGCGCCCAAAGGGCTTCTACCAAAGCCAGGCCTTGGATTGATCCGCCGGCTGCCAAAGCATCGCGCAGGATCGGAAGAATGAACTCTTTGTGGCGTGAAGATCCATCAAAGGCCACGCGCCGTGTCGTGTCGCGGATTTCCGAGTTGGAAAACCGCGTGGTGATCAATGACAGGTATTCGGTGGCTGTCATGCCCGGTACATCGGCGACATAGGGGGTGATTTCAGACTGTTCGACCTTTTGAAAGAACTCTGAAATCAGGGGGTTCACCATACATTCAGCGATGGTTTCAACTGACAGAAGCTCCCCAAGATTGGCAAGTACCTGATGCCCCGCGTTTAACACACGAATTTTCATCGCCTCATAGGCATGGACATCGGGTGTGATGATTACATCCACAGCTTCAAGCGGCGGGCGGCCAGCGCAGAAATTGTCTTCGATCACCCATTGACGAAAGTTTTCATGGGTAACTGGGACCGTATCTTTAATGCCAAATTCCTCGGCCAAGGCGCGTTCGTTGGGGCCGGTGGCGGGCACAATGCAATCCACCATGGAGTTGGGGAAACTGCATTGCGTATCGATCCATTGCGCTAAATCTGGGTCGGTTTGATCGGCCAGAGTCACGACGGCTTGCCGGGTGATGCCGCCATTCCCTCGTAGGTTATCGCAGCTTAGAATTGTCATCGGACCTGTTCCTGCGGTCCACCGGGTCGCCAAAGCCGCGACGATCGCACCAAAGACCGTGCGAGGCTGATCTGGCGTGCGAATATCTTTGAGAATGTCGTCGTGGCTTAGATCAAGCCCCCCATCTGTTGGCGAAATGAAATACCCACCCTCGGTGATCGTCAACGAGACGATTTTGGTTGCTGCGTCTGACATCTGTCGGATGAGAGCGCTGTGATCTTCAGAAATCGGCAAATAGTCGATCATTGATCCAATGACTTCGGCTGATTTGTGGTTCGGGGACAACTCGATCAGCGTCGTTAGACAGTCTTGATCGACCAATCTCTGACGCATCTCTTGATCTTGATGACGCACGCTAGCGCCGATGATCGCCCAATCCTGCGCCAGTCCTTTTTGCAATAAGCGGTGGATGTACCAAGCTTGATGCGCACGATGGAAATTCCCAAGTCCAATATGCACAATTCCCGCTGTAAGAGCAGCGCGATCGTAACTGGGCGTACCAACCGACTGTGGCAGGCGTTCCAGACTGTCATTGCTTAAGACCAATGCACTGTCTTTTTGCGATGGGTTTTTTAGCTCATCCATTGGCCACCATCCACGTTGAAACATTGAGACACGATGTAATCGGCTTCTGTCGTTGCCAGAAAAATAGCCATACCCGTCAGATCATCCGCAATGCCCATGCGCCCATAGGGAACGGCCGCGCCGACTTCTTTTTTCTTTTGGCCAAGGGGCTTGTTTTCGTGTTTGGCGAAAAAGGCATCCACGCCATCCCAGTGATCGCCATCCACCACGCCGGGGGCGATGGCGTTTACGTTGATGCCGTGCTCGATGAGGTTCAGGCCTGCGGATTGCGTCAAGCTGATCACCGCAGCTTTGGTTGCACAATAGACCGCGACCAATGGCTCGCCACGACGACCCGCTTGGCTGGCCATATTGATGATTTTGCCGCCTTTGCCACGTGCCATCATATGACGCGCCACAGCCTGCATGGTGAACAGCGTACCCGCGACATTGATGTCAAAGGTGCGCGTGAAGTCCTGGCGCGTGATCTCAGTCAACGGAGCTGCAGTGAAAATTGCCGCGTTATTGATCAAGATATCAATACCACCCAGGCTTTCGGCGGTTGTGTTCACGGCCTGATCAATGCTGTCCTGTTGAGTGACATCCATTTTGACTGAGCTGGCCATATCGCCAAGGGCATTGGCGGTGTCTTCTGCTTGATCAATGTCGATATCAGCGATGGCGACACGCGCGCCTTCGCGAATATAGGCCTCGGCGAACGCGCGTCCAATGCCGCGCGCCGCTCCGGTGATCAAAGCTGTCTTTCCTTCTAGACGCATCAGTCGATCCGAAGCCCTTCAGAGTTGAATTTGTGGATTTGGTCAGCCTGCGGCGTCAGGTAGATCGTATCCCCGTGTTTTACGGTGATGTCGCCAGCAACGCGTACGGTCAGCATGTCGGCGAGCCCCGTGTCATGCACGTGGATAAACGTGTCAGACCCCAGATGTTCCGCAACGCCCACGCGGCCCTTCCAAGCACCATCCGTCATGCTGACATCGGTGTGTTCGGGGCGGATGCCAATGGTGGCAGCGCCGTGTTTTTCAGCCTCCGAACCTTTCACAAAGTTCATTTTCGGAGAGCCAATGAAGCCTGCAACAAATTCATTCTGAGGGCGGTGATACAGATCAAGAGGAGAGCCCACTTGTTCAATCACTCCAGCGCGCAAAACAACAATCTTATTGGCCATGGTCATGGCTTCAACCTGATCGTGGGTCACGTAGATCATTGTGGTTTTCAACCGCTCATGCAGCTCACCAATTTCAAGTCGCATGCCTACACGTAAAGCGGCGTCCAAGTTTGACAGAGGTTCGTCAAAAAGGAAGGCCGCTGGTTCGCGCACAATGGCACGTCCAATGGCAACACGCTGACGTTGACCCCCAGATAGATCGGCAGGTTTGCGATCCAGATAATCATTCAGGTTCAATGAAGTCGCTGCAGTTTCAACGCGTTGGTCGATCTCAGATTGTTCCATCTTGGCCATGCGCAGCGGAAAGCCGATGTTTTTGCGCACGGTCATGTGCGGGTAAAGCGCGTAGGATTGGAACACCATGGCCAGACCGCGTTGGGATGGCGGAACTTCGGTGGCGACATCCCCGTCGATTTCGATCTCGCCAGAAGTAAGGTCTTCAAGACCCGCGATCATCCGCAGAAGGGTGGATTTCCCGCAGCCCGATGGGCCGACAAATACTGCGAACTCTCCGTCTTCGATGGTCAGGTCCAACGGTGGGATGACCTGCACGTCACCAAAGCTTTTGGTCACATTTTTGAGTTGAATACGTCCCATTGTCTTTCCTTATTTCACGGCGCCGAAGGTCAAGCCTTGGACAAGTTGTTTCTGGCAGAACCATCCGAGGACAACGATCGGTCCAACGGCGGCGGCTGATACGGCAGAGAGGCGGCCAAAGAAGAGACCTTCAGGGGCGCGGTTGCCTTCGATCAGCTTTGAAAGTGTTGCAGCGTCTGTGGTGGTCAGGCGGACGGTCCAGTAGGCTTCGTTCCAGCAGAAAATGAAGACCAGAAGGGCCGTCGCTGCGATACCACCCCAAGCGAGAGGGATCAGGATCTCTTTGATCTCGCCTACGGTGCTGACGCCATCCATTTGACCGGCTTCAATGATGTCCTTGGGGATCTCTTTGAAGTAAGTGAACAGCATCCAGATCGCGATCGGCAGGTTGATCAGGCTGAGCACCAGGATGATCAAGAAGTGCGTATCAAACAGGCCTGCTGATTTGGTCAAAAACGTCATCGGATATAGCACGGCTGCCGCAGGAAGCATCTTGGTTGAGAGCATCCACATCAACACGTCCTTGGTGGCCTTGCTCGGATTGAAAGCCATCGCATAGGCGCATGGAATGCCAACAAACAGGGTGAACACCGTGGCGAAGACCGCCGTAATGACCGAGTTCTTGGCAAAGCGCCAATAGTCGTAGTTTTCGGTCATATTGATGTAGTTTTCCAGCGTCGGAGTGAACCAGATCAGGTGTTCTGGCTTCACCGCATCCGCGTCGGTCTTAAAGCTTGTCAGCACCATCCAGAAAATTGGGAAGAAGAACAGAAGTCCCACGATCCACGCGATGGTCGGTCGGCCATAAGTGCCGAACTTTGAGGGTTTTGCAACAATTGCCATGGGTCTTTTCCCTTATTCCATCAATGTCTTGCCAATCATGCGCAGCAAGAAGAAAGCGACGATGTTGGCGAGGATGACTGCGAAGATGCCTGTAGCGCTGGCGGCCCCGATGTTGTTATTGGCGAATTCACCGATCAGATAAGGCAGGTTTTTATTGCCGTTCCCGCGGCTGACGATCTCGATTTCTGCATAAAGCGACAGATGAAAGATCGCCTGGATCATGACCACAATCGCGATAGGGCGAGAGAGGTGCGGTATGGTGAGGAACCGAAATTGCGACCAGGTGCTGGCCCCGTCCAAAACGGCAGCCTCTTTCTGCTGTTGGTCCTCAGATTGCAGCGAGGTCATAAAGATAAGAACTGCGAAGGGTGTCCACTGCCAGGTGACCATGATGATCACCGCATAGGCTGAGGTCTGTGTCGCACGGAACGAAATCGGTTTTAAGTCAGGCCAGAGCGAGAAGAACCAGCCAACGCCCGGTGCCGCTCTTAGGCTGTCAATCAGATCATTGATGCTGCCAATCGCGATGCCTTGCAGGCCAAGGACCGGGTCGAGGATCATGTTGATCCAAAGGACGGCGTTTACGGCTGGCATCACAAAGAATGGTGAGATCAGAAGCACGCGGACGATGCCTTGGCCGGGAAAAGCCTTGTTGATCAGTACTGCAATCAACACGCCGAGGATCACAGTGAGGATCAGAATGCTGCAAACGATGAATAGGCTATTCTGAATGGCGAATAAGAAATCTTTGGATTTTAGAACAAATTCGTAGTTCCCAAATCCGCGCCAGTTGCTAAGGCTTGGGCTGGTCCACTCAGGACGGCGCAGGCTGTTCAGCACGTAGCGGATGAATGAAAAATACAGCGTCATCCCCAGTGGGATCAGCATCCATACAAGCAGCAGCAGAACTGCGGGGCTTTGTAGAAGGCGAGGGAGCTTTCTGTCGGACATGGTCCTATCCTCTCGGCAAAGCGGGAACTCCGGTTTGCGTCTTTAGTCGGGTTGCGATTGCTTGGATGTTAGGCGGTACCAAGGCGATCTAGCAAACCCTGTGGTACGTCTTGGTAAGGGCCCGGCGCTGCGGGATGCCCGCCGGGCCCTTGGTGAGCTTAGTCGTAGTAGCCCGCTTCTTTCATGATCGAGTCAGCGGCGCCTTGAGCAGCGGCAAGCGCATCTTCGACTGATTTTGCACCGGATAGGGCTGCAGCCATTTCCTGTGCTACCGCAGAGCCAACCTCTGGGAACTCAGGGATCGCGGCAAACTGAACACCTACATATGGTTTCAGATCTGTCGCTTCTGGTGCAGCGCTTTCGATCGCAGCCAATTCAGCGGATGCAAACCCTGCAGCGGCCTGGAATTCAGGGATCGCATAGGTGGATGCTCGTTGACCGGTTGGTACAGAGCCCCAGCCAAATTCAGGGTGATTGCCGACGGCCTTCACATAGTCCTTGGATGTCGCCCATTCGATGAAATCACCAGCAGCTTCAGCATTCGGAGAACCCGCTGGGATCGCCATCGCCCAAGCCCACAGCCAATTTGCGCCAACTGGGTTACCGGCATTTGGTGACTGAGCGTAAGCTACGCCGTCCACTTCAAGGAAGGAGGCCGCGATTGTGGCGTCAATCCACATGCCGCATTTGCCCTCGTTATAAAGCGCTAGGATTTCGTTGAAGGAGTTACCTTCAGAGCCTGGAGGGCCATAAGAACCTAGCAGATCGACATAGAAGTTGATCGCCGCATTCCATTCTGCGCTATCCAATTGTGGACGGCCTTCGGCATCAAACCATGCGCCACCGAAAGAGTTCACCACAGTTGTGATAAACGCCATGTTGTCACCCCAACCTGGCTTACCGCGCAGGCAGGCACCGTATACGCCGTTATCCGGATCGTGGATCGCAGCGGCTGCGGCTTTTACATTGTCCCAGCTGTCGTTGTCACCGATTGCAACACCGGCTGCATCAGTCAGGTCTTTGCGATACATGACCATGGAGCTTTCCCCATAGAAAGGTGCCGCATAAAGCGTGCCTTCATGAGACAGACCATTGCGCATCGCTGGCAAAATGTCGTCCACGTCGTAATCTGCAGAGAAGCTCAGTGGTTCAATCCAACCCGCTGCACCCCAAATCGGCGCTTCTTGCATGCCGATGTTGATGATGTCGTATTGGCCGCCACCTGTGGCGGTGTCTGAAGTGACCTGCTCACGCAGAACGCCTTCTTCCAGAGAAACCCAGTTCAGCTCGACACCGGTTTCGGCGGTGTAAGCTTCTGCGACTTTCTGCATGTTGATCATGTGACCGTTGTTCACGATCGCAATTGTCAAAGATTCGGCAGATACACCACCTGCTGCAAGCAGCGTCATGGCAGTGGCTGCGCGAAGTGCGCCTTTAATTAACATCCTCGTCCTCCCTAAAGTAGATGCTTGAGACAAGGCTAACGTCCAATAGGCGCTCGCGTCAATTTAAAAATTTACGCGCGTAAAGTATTTAGAATTTGCGATAAATCAGAAAGACTTAGGCTGAGGTGCGCATAATCAATTGACCATCAAACAGCACTTCATGACGCGAATCGCTGGGCTGTTCGGCTTCGATGCGCTGCACCAAAAGCGCAGCACTTTCCTTGGCGATGGCAGCATAATCCTGTGACACAGTTGTGAGGGACGGGCAGGTGTAACGCGAAAATGGGTGATCATCGTGCCCTGCGACGCGCAGATTACAGTTTTCGCCCAAACCAACCCGCAGACCAGATTCATAGGCCGCAGACAGCAAGCCAATCGCCAAGCGGTCGTTACTGCATAAGATCGTATCAGTTGGCAAATTGCGGTCCCGGACCACGCGCATACCTTCGCGAAAGCCGATCTCTTCAAATTCCCAGCCTTCGCCTTCGGCTTGGATCAAATGCGGTTCATGGCCAAGTTGCTCCATCGCGTCGATATAAGCGCTGCGACGCTTAAAGGCGTTCGGGTTGGAGGGCGATTTCATCTCAAAAAAGCTCGGCGGTTGGCCAGTGCGACATAGGTAATCAACTATTAGATCAATACTTTGCTCATTGTTTGATCCGACAAAGGCCTCTCCGATGCCATCGATATTTGCGTCAAACAACACGGTGGGAATGTCTGCGCAGAAGGCTTCTATCTTTTGATGATCAGAGGCTCGACCTAAGGGCGCAAGTAAAACACCAGCGGGCTTTAGGCTGCGTAGGTTGTCTAGGTTTGCAACTTCAATCTCTGGGTCGCCCATCGAGCCAAGCAAAACCGGGCGAAAGCCTGTCTCGATGATCTGCATCTCAATGGTACGCACGATTTTGGCAAAGAATGGATCGGCTAAATAGGGCACAACGATCCCGATATTCTTCGTCAGGCGCCGGTTTTGATTTATCGCATATAGGTTGGGTTGATAATCGTATTGCTCAAGCGCTTGTTCCACGCGCTTTCGCGTTGAGGCGCGCACACTGTCAGGGTCATTAAAGAACTTGGAAAGGGTCGGACGTGAGATGCCACTGACCCGTGCAAATTCTTCCATGTTTTTGATCTTCGTGCCTGACATTTGCGCGCCTGTATTCGTCCAATTTCTTGACCCCACCGAGGGTGTCATTCGAATTGAACCATAATTCTTTTACGCGCGGAAACAAACCCCTGCCTCAACCTCAGTCTTATTTGCCAAGGTTTTTGCGTCAAATGGACTGGCACGCGGGATTTGCAAAAAGGCGGCTGAAAATGTCGCGCTTGCGGCGGCGTTGATAGACTTAGACGCGGCAAGTTAATCGCCAGTAAGGGATTGGAGACAAAAGCAATTTAGACTTGAGGAAGTCAGCGATATTTTGTGAAGGAAAGGTGAAGCCGGGACAGACTATGCTTGGAGAACACATCGAAGAAGGTCGAGGATATCCTAGAAAATTCTTAGGTCATAAAAATAACATCACATCTGACCAGTAAGATCAGCTATGCCTCTGCTTTGACACAGCGACACCTTCCATTGCGATGCTCGATAGTTAAATGCGCCCATCCCGGCCCACAAAAGGTTAACACCAGGGGGCAAGCTCCATAACCTATACTTGTCTATAGGTCTGGCAAAATAATGAATAATTTTGCAATGGGCTGCGTTTCATAAGAACGACAGCGATGACATCAACACAATCATGAAGCCAAATTGGCCATTGAACTGAGTGGCCTCAGGCCTTCTTTAGCTTATGTGCCAGTCGCAGTTCATTGACATCATTGATGCCCAATTTATCCCGCGACGATTTCCAGATCTGCATGATCCGCGGGTAGGACAGCCCCATTTCCTCTTGGGCTTCACTGAATTTAAGTCCCTCGGCGGCCAGTTTAACCAAGGTCCTTTCACGCGGCGTGAGCGCTTCGAAATCCCAAACCTCGGCACCCGAAAGCTGATGCAAAGAGGCTGGCTGTTCAATTGTTAGCAAATAGGAATCCCGATTTTCGCCATCACTGAATTGCACTGTCTTATAGGCTTTGATGTGTACTTCGCCTTTGCTGCCTGACGCTTTAGACCGGCGCAAATGCAGCTTTTCGGATTGCTTGGTTTTGCGGATTGTCAAATCAGAGGGCAGGGCAAATTCAGATTTGTTCTGAGGTGCTAACCCAGCCTTCGCCATAAATGCATCCATCTGAACGTTTTGCGCAATCAAGTTTCCGTCATGAGAAACCATGGCAGCGGGTTCATGGATTGCAGACAGGATGATTTCCATGGAATCCGCCGCAGACTTAGCAATCTGCAGTTCGCGCCCTGTGCTCCAAACCGACTTTAAAACCGGCAAAACTTGCTTCACGCGATCCAAGACAGCTGTGACTTGATCTTCGTTTTCGGGCTCAAAATATAGGTTCAATGCTGCCCAATAGGTTTCGGTCTGACCGATCTCGCAGACCAGAGAATCGGAAATGCCCATAGGCTGCAGCCAGTGCCAAAATTCCGTCTGTTTCAACTGGTCAGTGGGCAGGTATCGAGACATGCAATAGGGAAAATACGGGTAGTTTTCTTTCTCGATGGCCGTCCAAGGATCGACCTCACCAAAGTCGCTTAGGAATGCCTCGACTTCGGCTTCGCTGAACCCAAATATCAAAGGGCTAGCAAATTCCTCAGAAACATCATCTGGGATTACGATGGATGCGTCTTTTTTATCCCGTAGACTGATGAGTGCGCGATCAGTTTTGGTGAATACGCAAAGATCCCCAAGTGCTTCATGCCACAATAAGGGATCTTGGATCGCTTTGATCAGTTTCGACGAAAGAGTATTTAGATCCATAATTCACTTGCCTCAATAGACATAACATATGCGATTGAGGTGTGAATATTGTCAACCAATTCTCTTTTAGGTTGTCAGTGTGTTTTCCCAATCCTGATGACAAGAACAATCAGGTAAACTGTTGAGATCGAACTGATTTGTTTTTCGGAATTGGTCAAATACTTCATGGATTTCCCCGTCACATGCCCCACAGTTATGTGGGATGGCGACCGGAGGGGGGAAGTCATCAAACCCGCCTAGGCTTAGAGGAATAGACCTGCGTTGTGCGTGGTCGACCAATTGCGCGATGCTCCAAAGGTATGGGGGACGGAATTCGCCTTGTGTGTACATGTCTTCCAGCGGCCCACCCGGCGGTACAAAGGCGCAGGATAGAGCAATTTGATCGACGCCCAATTCAGCAAGCTCATCGATCGATTTTTGGGCATCTGCCAGTGCGTCTGATGCCGATAATCCGGGGGCGCCTAAAAACACATAGACAAAAGTTTTGTGACCGCGGTCTTGCAAACGTTTCACAGCGGATAGAAAGCTTTTACGGCCAATAAACTTTGCCAATGGGCCATTGCGCACCTGATCTGTGGTGCTTTCCAAGCCAATCGCCACGGTCAGAGCCTTACCGCCAAGCTGCGCTTCTGCTTCCGCGAGCATGTCGTCTTGGATGAACTCTGGCCGACTTTCAATCAACAGTCCTTTTGCCGTCGGGTGGCGCGCCACTTGGTTATAGAGGTAGCTCCGCGCGGTTTTGGGGATCTCTCGATCCGTCAGAAACGATCCGCCGTTAAAACATGCCACAGTTTCCACATCCCTTGCCGCAGCAAAGGATTGATCGATCATTTCAACGTAGTCCGCATCTGAAATTTCCCAGGGATCAAAATGCGCCTCATGGCCTTCCCCCAAGACTGCCAGTCGCGTACCCGCTGGCAGGCGGCAGAATGGGCAACACGCAGCTTTTGTTCTAAGCCACGGCACACAGCCCATTCCCGGGAAAAGCTGTAACAATCGTTTCACTCTGGCTTTTAGGATTGGATCATATTTGACCTCGATATCGTAGCCATAAGTGATCCCATTTTGCGTTTGAAACATTGGGGGTTCCTCATTGTTGCAATGAGAAACACGTCGCATGACCCCTTGCAGATCACTGCAGTGCGGTCCCCGTCCCAATGAGGGCTGGTAAGATTTAAGATATTGTAAAGTAACCTTTATTTTATGTGGTCGCTCGTGGGGTTTCTACTGGGTCTGAGGCAAAAGGTGTTCGATCCCCCGCAGCAGACGTTCGTGGTCGCATAGCGCTTGCAGGCTTTGCAGGATCGCCGTTGGAACTTTGTAGAGTACGAAATACTCAAAATATGTTGTCTGATGCTCGGCCATTTCGGTGAAATAGGCGCGCCGATAGCCAAGCCTGATCTGAGCCTCGCAGATCTCGGTTGCTTCGCAAATATGGTGACAGATAATTTGATCTTCTGGTGTCAGTAGGCCCTGCGCCGTAAGAGATCGCGCCTGCGTTAGTAGGCTGTCCCAATGTTCAAAATTTATATGAATCTTCCATGCATCATGCGGTTGGTCCCTCAGAAATCGTAGACCTGCGTTAAACAAAAGTGTGCTTGCAAGGTTCTCAGCTCCTGCGGTGACTGGATGAAAGTTTGGAAGAGGGGACGGTTCACTATACAGGGGCGCAGCTAGATTTTGATTGGACATCTAAATTCCTTTTAATTCTGAAGGGGGTCATGGGTTCAATGCGACAAGCGGTAATTCGTTGGGCACCAAGCGCGCGGCCAAGATTTTCTGGCGACGGACGGCGTCAAAAAAGGCCCGTTTCCATTCCTGCGTGCCAAATGCGCGACGTTCGTAGGAAAAGAAGACATGGAAAAAGAAATGCCATGCCTTTCTGCGATCATCTGGCAGTGGGCCTTTCGGGGAAAACCATCCGTCAACCGTTGTGCGTTCTGGGATTTGATCTGATCGTTTGAGGGCGCGAAACTGACGGATCACATCCGGGCGCATACAGGCTTCTAGAAATTCGTTTGTCGTCCAGCTGCGGGCGTGGAACGGCGGCGGGTAGTTTTCTTTGCCAACCCCAAGGCCGCGCATCAAAAGGATAATTTCTTTGGGGGTCATAAGGCGGGCCTCAATAGGCACCAATATCTTTTCAGGAGAAGGGTTAAGGGTATTCATTTCAATCACTTATTGCTTTGATCTGTGAGTATGGACAGAGCCGAGACGGCATTAAAATCACGGAGCGCATGGCAAAAAAGGGCACCTAAAAACAGGAGAACATCATGATTGTTCGCACCATGTGCCCCAAGGATATCGCAGAAGTGGCTGAGGTCGAAAAAATCGCTTGGGGACCGTTGGCAGCCTCAAAAGAAACTATCGCGCAACGGTCGGCCGTTTTTGAAAAAGGCAGTATTGTTGTTATCGAAAAGGGGCAGGTCGTTGGCTATGCCGCCTCTCAATTGACGGATCATATCTCAACCAAAAGCTGGGATGCTCAGACTGATTGCGGTCAGATAGCTCAGAGCCATCGACCAGAGGGCGCGATTGCCTATGGGGTTTCCATGTCCGCGCGACCTGGGGTGTCTGGCAAAGGCGTGGCGCATCATGTGATTGATGCCTATACGAAGATGTATTTAGGGGGCGGATGCCGTGCCATGTGTGTCGGCAGCCGTGTGCCGGGCTTCGTAAAGTGGATACGTCATAACCAAGATGGAAATCTAACGGACTATGTTGTTCCGCAGACTGATGGCCGGTTTCGCGATCCCGAGCTGCGCCTTTATGCGGCCAATGGGTTCAACCTTTTATGGGATATGCCTGACTACTTTCCTGACGAGAAAAGTGCAGGGCATGGTGCAATGATGATCCGCACTCAGATGTAGTCTGTGTTTAGCGCGGCAGATTAATATCACGACGACGCCCTTCGCGCGCAGCCGGGGGCGGATCGCTTTCTTCTCGACTTAATAAAGACAGACAATCTCAACTTATGGGTGGCCAGATCGGCCGCCCTTTTTTGTCCTCCGACCCCGAGGCGGGCCTTAGGCAATTCGTCAGATTTGGGCACATTGATCTGATTTGACGATACTAGAATGCTACTATAGTAGTCGGGCAATGTAGTGAAAACATAAAGGCATGCGCGAGAGGGATGCATATGAAACCTAAAGTAGGAGCCCAAGTCGGGCCGATTAGCATTCCAAGGGTGACAGGCGGCGAACCGATCCAGATCGGCACGCATAAGGATCGCTGGACCATGTTGTTTGTTTACCGCGGTGCGCATTGTCCGCGCTGCAAGCGGTTTCTCAACAAACTCAATGCCGTATTACCCAACTGGACCGATGTGATGGATGTGGTCGTGACTTCTGCCGACACATTGGAAAAGGCTCAGGCCGACCAGGCTGAATTTGATTGGACCTTTGATCTTGGCTATGGGCTTAGTGTCGACCAGATGCGCGCACTTGGTCTTTACGTGACCGAACCGCTGTCAGAGGCAGAAACCACGGATCTGTTTGCCGAGCCGGGGGCCTTTGGCATCCGGCCAGATGGGACATTGATGCTCGTTGATATTTCCAACGGCCCGGCCGCCCGCCCAGATTTGGAAGAGCTACTGGATGGGATGATTTTCAACATCACCAACGATCGTCCAACGCGCGGTACGGCCTAATCGCCTCTATTTTTCAACCACTCAAAGTCCAGCTCTGACGGAACAAACACATGGCTGGATCCCTCAGGAGAATACAATGTCAAAACCAAAAATCGGATTTATGGGGCTAGGCCTTATGGGAGCCCCTATGTGTCAGCGTCTGCTGGATCAAGGCTATGACATGTCCGTTTTGGCCAATCGCACACGGGTGCAGATCGATGCTGCATTGGCACGCGGAGCGACAGAAGTGTCGTCAGCGCGTGAGTTGGCTGAAACCGTGGATATCGTGATGATGTGTATGGATACGTCAAATTCTGTTGAAAACCGGATGCGCGGGCCAGAAGGTGTAATCGCGGGGCTGACGCCCGGAACGATTGTCATTGATTTTGGCACTTCTTTGCCAGAATCCACTCGCGCGCTTGCCGAAGAAGTGGCCACGGCTGGGGGTGTTTATTTGGATGCGCCTTTGGGCCGGACCCCGGCACATGCTGCGGATGGCTTGCTGAATATCATGTGCGCTGGCGATCAGGCTGCCTTTGCGCAGGTTAAGCCTGTGCTGGATGATCTTGGCGAAAACGTCTTTCACCTTGGCGCATCAGGCGCGGGTCACACTGTTAAGCTGATAAACAACTTCTTTGGCATGACCACCGCCATGGCCATGGGTGAAGCCTTTGCAATGGGCGAAGCCGCAGGCGTCGCGCGGGACACGCTGTACGAGGTAATGTCTCAGGGGCCGCTGAATTCGGCGATGATGGGTCTTGTGAAAAGCTATGCCGTTGATGGCGATGCAACGCAGCTGGAGTTCGCCTTGAAGAACGCCAAGAAAGACGTTGGCTATTACACCACCATGGCGGATGCGATGGGCAATCTGACAGTCATGTCGACCGGTACCAAACAGGCACTGGGGATTGCAGTGGCGCAGGGCCATGGTGACAAGATGGTTTCGCAGGCGGTTGATATGTTTGCAGATATGTATCGCAACTGATTGCATTACACATTGAAGAAAAAGAAAACCCCGGCGTCTCTTATCGAAACGCCGGGGTCTTTTATTCGTAACGATCCGTAGGATCAGAAGTGAACTGACTTCGGACCAAGAGGCTTTTGAACCGGAGGCGCGAACTTTGTCAGATCGATGCCTTCGACAGCCACTTTGTATTCTTCCAAAGTTGGTGTGCGACCCAAGATGGCGGCTAGAACAACAACCGGTGTGGAGGCCAGCAGGGATTCACCTTTTTTCTCAGGAAGGTCAGCCACAACACGCCCTTGGAACAGACGAGTGGATGTCGCAAGAACGGTATCGCCTTTCGCGGCCTTTTCTTGGTTACCCATGCAAAGGTTACAGCCAGGACGCTCAAGATACAGGATGTTTTCGTATTCTGTCCGTGCAGCAGTCTTAGGCGCTGAATCGTCGAATTCGAAACCGGAATACTTCTGCAGAACTTCCCAGTCGCCTTCTTCCTTCAACTCGTCAACGATATTGTAGGTAGGCGCCGCAACCACCAGAGGTGCTTGGAACTCTACCTTGCCGTTGGCGGCTTCAAGGTTACGCAGCATCTGCGCCACAATCTTGATGTCGCCCTTGTGCACCATGCAGGAGCCCACAAAGCCCAGATCGACCTTCTTTTCTGCGTTGTAGTAAGAGATCGTACGGATGGTATCGTGTGTGTAACGCTTGGAAACGTCAGCGTTGTTCACGTCTGGGTCAGCGATCATTGGTTCAACGATCTGGTCCAGGTCAATCACAACTTCTGCGAAGTATTTTGCGTTCGCATCTGGTGCCAGTGCAGGCACTTCACCCGATTTGATTTCCGCAATACGCGCATCTGCGATGTCGATAAGGCGCTGCAGCATGCCATTTTCATGCTCCATGCCTTTTTCCATCATGATCTTGATACGGGACTTCGCCAGTTCCAAAGAGCCAACCAGCGTATCATCGTTGGAGATACAGACAGAAGCTTTCGCTTTCATCTCTGCAGTCCAGTCGGTGAAGGTGAAGGCTTGGTCTGCCAGAAGGGTACCAATGTGCACTTCGATCACGCGGCCTTGAAAGACGTTGTCGCCGGAGTTCTGCTGAAGCATCTGCAACTGGGTTGCGTGAACAACGTCACGGAAATCCATGTGCTCTGCCATTTTGCCCTTGAAGGTTACCTTCACAGACTCTGGGATGGGCATGGAAGATTCACCGGTTGCCAAAGCAAGCGCAACAGTGCCAGAGTCTGCACCGAAGGCCACGCCTTTGGACATACGTGTGTGGCTGTCGCCGCCGATGATGATCGCGCGGTCATCCACAGTGATGTCGTTCAGAACCTTGTGAATAACGTCGGTCATGGCGTGATATACGCCCTTCGGGTCACGGCCTGTGACCAGACCGAAATCATTCATGAACTTCATCAGACGCGGGGTGTTAGCCTGTGCCTTCAAGTCCCAAACAGAGGCTGTGTGACAACCAGACTGATATGCACCGTTGACGGAAGGGGAGACAACAGTCGCCGCCATTGCTTCAAGTTCCTGCATGGTCATCAGACCAGTCGTGTCCTGAGAACCAACGATGTTGACTTTAACACGTACGTCAGAACCCGCGTGCAGAGGCTTGTCAGTTTTCACACCAACCGCGTTGCGGTTAAAGATTTTCTCTACAGCAGTCAGGCCCTGACCTTCGTTGTGAATTTCTTTGGATGGCGCAAAGACGGGCTTCAGATCAACGCCCAGTGCTTCGGATGCAAAGGCTTGCAGCTTCTTACCAAAGACAATGGCGTAAGAACCGCCCGCTTTGATGAACTCCATCTTCTGCGGTGTGAAGGAGCTGTCGACGCCAACAAGTTCTTTGTCGCCATCTTCGTTATAAAGCTTCTTCTCTTTGGTATTGATCTTCATCACGGTGCCGGTTTTGACAGAGTATTTCTCTTCCAAAACTGGGTTGCCGTCGTTGTTCATGATGACATTGCCGTCTTCGTCGGTTTTCTTGACCCAGTTTTTCAGGTCGATGCCGATGCCGCCTGTCACGCCAACGGTTGTCAGGAAGATCGGAGAAATGCCGTTGGTACCTGCAACGATAGGCGCGTAGTTCACAAACGGAACGTATTTCGATGCTTGCTTACCAGTCCACAGGGCCACGTTGTTGATGCCGGACATCCGAGAGGAGCCAACACCCATGGTGCCCTTTTCAGCAATCAGCATAACGCGCGCATCAGGGTGTTTTAGCTTCAGCGCTTGAATTTCTTCCTGCGCTTTTTCAGAGATCATGCATTTGCCGTGCAGTTCACGGTCCGCACGAGAGTGCGCTTGGTTACCTGGTGACAGAAGGTCGGTCGAGATATCGCCTTCACCTGCAACATAGGTGACAACTTTGATCTCTTCTTCGATCTTAGGTAGCTTGGTGAAGAATTCGGCTGCAGCGTAGCTTTCCAGAACGTCTTTCGCGATCGCGCTTCCGGCGTCCAGCGCATCCTTCAGGCGCGCCATGTCGGCGTCATAGAGGAAGAACTGTGTTTTCAGAACGTCAGCGGCGTCCTTTGCAATCACGTCGTTGTCGCCCAGAGCAAGGTCGAGCAGAACGTCGATAGATGGGCCACCCTTCATGTGAGACAGCAGTTCGAAAGCAAATGCAGGTGTGATTTCTTCAACACCTTGGTTGCCCAGAATGATCTCTTTCAGGAAGGCTGCTTTCACGCCTGCAGCGCTCGTGGTGCCAGGCAGTGTGTTGTAGATAAAGAAATTCAGGGAGGCATCACGGTGTTCGCTGCCGGTGTCTTTGATCTGTTCGATCAATTCGGCAACCAGATCGCCGTTATCAATAGGTTTTGGGCTCAGACCCTCGCCTTTGCGGGTTTCGATTTCGGTTAGGTAATCTGCATATAAGCTCATGATAATCCCGACGCCTTCTATGTTTCCTGTTGCTTGCAGCCAGCGCGCAGAATCGACGGCACACCAGTCAAGCTAGCTCAGCGCTGATATAGTTCAGCATACAATTGTATGCAAGTGTGTTTGGCCAGATAATTAAGGCCTTCATGCACCAATCCAACTTGCAGATCGTGCGCGCAAAACACGACCCAAGAAGGTGATTTGCGCTTGGTTAGCACATTTTAGGCGCTCAAACCAACGCACAGCGTCACAGACAAATGCGTTCCCGCCATCCCGGTTTTTCTTTCGCAAATGTGTAATTGAAACCCACTTGTCTTAATTTGTAAAAATTGGTAAGTATGAGTCACGAAGTTGTATTGCGGCTTTCTGGGGGAGGGATCAGCCCTTCGCCCCCATTGACCGCGTCCGGGAGGGGCTCGCGCGAAGTGCTTGCAGCACTTCATAGAGGTACAGCGATCTATGATGGATCTGAGGAGGGTCGTTTGGAAGAGAGCAGTAAACACGGTGTAATGTGCTGTTTTTTAACAGTAAATGCGCGTGCTTTCATTGAGGTCACGACGCAGTCGATGCACAGAATGTGCGCGACGGTTTTGCCGTTTAACTCTTGCTCACAGCACGGGTGGCACTGGATGTCTTTGCAGCCCGTCGTTGTTTCAAACGAAATTTGTAAGCCCACACCGAATCTGGGCAAACAAATCCGAACCGATTCCATTCCGCTTACTCAGCGCGCCGCGCCGTTCCCAACTTACGGAACCGCGCCCCAATTCATCCAATCACGGAGGTAAGCGCGAAATGACCTCTGATGATCAATCCATTTCCCCGGAAACGAAAGGAAACTCGATGTCCGAACACCCCCTAAAGCCAGCCACACGCGCGCAGCTGGAAAAGGTATCGGTCGCTACGTTGGCAACTGCGCTTTACAAGCGCGGCCTGCGGAGCCAGGTGATCCAAAACGTACATCCTTTGTCACAAAAGGGCCGTAACATGGTCGGTCCTGCCTTCACGCTGCGCTATATGCCGGCACGTGAAGATCGCAACCAACTGGTCGAATTCCGTAACCCAAAGCATCCTCAGCGGGTCGCCGTTGAAGAATGCCCACAGGGTCATGTGATGGTCATGGACAGTCGCAAATGCGCCAATTCGGCGTCAGCCGGTGATATTCTCGTCAGCCGTCTAATGATGCGGGGCGTTGCAGGGGTGGTCACGGATGGTGGCTTTCGCGATGCGATGAACATCGCACAGCTCGACATTCCAGCTTACCATCAGCGCCCGTCCAGCCCGACCAATCTGACCTCCAATGAGGCCATTGAGATCAACGTGCCAATTGGCTGTGGCGATGCACCGGTCTTCCCTGGCGATATCTTGGTGGGTGATGATGACAGCATCATCGTCATCCCCGCGCATTTGGCCGATGAAGTTGCCGAAGAAGCCACGCAGATGACGGCCTATGAGGATTTCGTGCTGTCCCGCGTTGCAGCTGGCGCCAGCATCATCGGTCTTTATCCGGCCACGGATGAAAAGAACCTCATTGCTTTCGAAGCTTGGCTGTCTCAGCAGAACGCCAAAGTCCCCGCTGAATAAGCGCTACTGAACATCGAGTTAAAGAGAACGACATGACATTCACACCTCATGGCAAACACCTGATCGCAGGAGAATGGGTCGCGGGCGAAGCACAGTTTGCAACCTCCCCGGTGCATGGCCCGTCACATCAATTTTCAGTCGGCACCCCGGCTTTGGTGGATGCAGCCTGCGAAGCCGCCGAAGGGGCGTTTTGGTCCTATGGCTATTCCTCCCGCGAAGAGCGCGCCGCATTTCTGAACACAATTGCAGATGAAATCGACGCGCGTGGCGATCAGGTGACTGAAATCGGCACACAGGAAACAGGGCTGCCAGAGGCGCGTCTGCAGGGCGAACGCGGCCGCACGGTTGGCCAGCTGCGCCTGTTCGCGAGCCACATTTTAGCAGGGGATTATCTGGACCTGCGCCATGACCCCGCACTGCCGGATCGCGCGCCGTTACCGCGCCCTGACCTGCGTTTGATCCAACGGCCGATTGGTCCTGTGGCTGTTTTCGGGGCGTCCAACTTCCCCTTGGCGTTCTCAACCGCTGGCGGCGATACGGCCTCAGCTTTAGCGGCAGGCTGTCCCGTCGTGGTCAAAGGCCACAGTGCGCATCCGGGCACAGGCGAGATCATCGCCGAAGCCATCGCAGCGGCCATCGAAAAATGCGGGGTACACCCGGGTGTTTTCTCATTGATTCAAGGCGGTAAACGCGATGTGGGTACAGCCTTGGTGCAGCACCCGCTGATCAATGCCGTTGGTTTCACGGGGTCGCTGGGCGGCGGACGAGCACTCTTTGATCTTTGCGCGCAGCGCGATTTGCCAATTCCTTTCTTCGGAGAGCTCGGCTCCACCAACCCAATGTTCTTATTGCCCAATGCTTTGGCGGAACGCGGTGCTGATATCGGGACCGGCTGGGCCGCATCTTTGACCATGGGGGCAGGGCAGTTCTGCACCAATCCTGGTGTTGCGGTTGTGATCGATGGTCCTGATGCCGACGCTTTTGTGGCCTGTGCCGTTGAAGGGCTGCAGCAGGTGGCCAGCCAGACCATGCTGACTAATGGTATTGCCGAGGCTTTCCGTTCGGGCCGGGACCGTATTGCAGCGGCTTCCGGTGTTTCTGAAGCCTTTGGCACCACTTGTGCCGCGCGTCAGGCCAGCCCGGTGTTGTTTGAAACCACTGGTTCAGAGTGGATGAACAATCATGACCTCAAGGAAGAAGTCTTTGGCCCGTTGGGCGTGGTTGTGCGCGTGAAAGACCTTGTCGAAATGCGCGATCTGGCGCGCGGCCTTGAAGGTCAGCTGACCTGTACGTTGCATATGGATGAGGCGGATACAGTGATTGCGCAGTCTTTGATGCCAGTGCTGGAACGCAAAGCAGGTCGTATTTTGGCCAATGGCTTCCCGACCGGTGTCGAGGTGTCTGACACCATGGTGCATGGCGGCCCATACCCTGCTTCTACAAACTTTGGTGCAACGTCTGTGGGTACGATGGCGATCCGCCGCTTCTTGCGCCCGGTCTGTTTGCAAAGCCTACCAGAGGCCTTGCTGCCAGAGGATTTCAAAGCAGATTTCACAGCGTCCCCATAACGTCTGTGAATTCAAAGGGGCGGTTGCCGCGGATCAGGGACATTCAGCTTAGGTATTCCTCCCCAAGCCGATACTCTCCGTTCTCTGATCCGCACGATACGGGTGGCCGCCCCCTCTAAATAAAACGGCCCGCAAAAATGCGGGCCGTTTTTGAGTCTTTTGTGAGATTCAAAGCGCGACGGGTTGCCCGCTGGCCTGCGATTGCGACGCGGCATCCGCCAGAACCTGCGCTCTGAGCCCGTCGTGAATATTGGGCGAAATCGCAGCTTTACCCTGCACGCCTTCAATAAAGTGCAACATCTCAGCACGATACGCGGCTTCATAGCGTTCTAAGAAGAAATGCTGGGCAGGGGCCTTGTTAAAACCTGATGCCGTCGCTTGCTCGACCGTGGTTTCCAATTGATTGTCTGCCCGCAACATGCCGCCTGAGCCATGCACTTCAATGCGCTGGTCATAGCCATATGTCGCGCGACGTGAGCATGAGATCTGGCAGATCTTACCGCTGTCGGTGGTTAGGATCACGGCGGCTGTGTCCACATCACCGGCCTCACCGATCTCTGGATCCACCAATGACGAGCCGCGCGCAAAGATGCTTGTGGGCTCTTCTCCCAGCAGAAAACGCGCCATGTCCAAATCATGGATCATCATATCCCGGAACAGCCCGCCCGAGCTTTTGATATAACTGATCGGCGGCGGGGAGGGGTCACGGCTCTGGATTGTCACCAGCTCTACATCGCCAATCGCACCATTAGCAATTTGGGCCTGTAGATGGGCGAAATTGGGATCAAAGCGACGGTTGAAGGCTGTCAGAAAAGGCACGCCTGCCTCCTCAACAACTTTGATACAGTCGCGAATGCGGTCAGCAGACATATCCACTGGTTTTTCGCAGAAGATCGCTTTGCCCGCTTTGGCCGCCGCGTGGATCTGATCGTAATGCGTATCCGTCGGCGTGCCGATCACCACCGCATCCACCGCGTCGTTGGCGATCAGTTCGTCGGTGTCCATCACGGCAGCACCGGTCTTGGCGGCAAGGGCCTCGGCGGGTTCCGAAAAAGCATCCGCCACCGCAGAAACCCGCGCATTATCAATGCCAAAGATCGAGCGCGCATGTACGACACCAATCCGGCCACATCCTAAAAGTCCAATGTTCAGCATGGGTTACGCTCCCTTAAAAGCCTGCAATACGGTCCGCGTGGCGGCAACCACCGGATCGTGGGTTTCTTTCAGAATGCTGACGCGATCAAAGCGATCCGGGTCTGCGTTCACCGCCTGACGCAGCGCATTGCCAAAAGCCATGCGCAGTTCCGTCCCGATGTTAAACTTACAAACTGCAGAGCTGCGCGCCAGATGTGTGCGTTGTGCCATCGGCACGCCAGAGCCACCATGAATGACCAAAGGCACATCTGTCACGGCTTCGATGGCCCGAATGCGTGGCTCATCCAGCCCCGCGCCATCCTTATCCTGCTGCAAATGCACGTTGCCAACAGAAATCGCCATGGCATCAACACCCGTGTCTCGCGCAAACTGCGCGGCTTCATCAGGATCGGTGCCCGCAGATTGCTCACCACCGGAATAGCCCACAAACCCGATCTCACCTTCGCAAGACACACCGGCCGCATGGGCCATTTCGGCAATCGCCGCGGTCTCATCGATGTTCTGCTGCAACGGCTTACGAGAGCCATCATACATGATCGAGGTAAACCCGCTGTCGAGTGCAATCTTGCACTCTTCCAATGTGTATCCGTGATCCAAATGCGCAACGACAGGCACCGAGGCATTTTCCGCCAGATACCGGAACGTCTTCCCTAGAATGGGCAAAGGCGTGTGTTCGCGACAGCCGGGCCCCGCCTGCAAGATCACAGCAACACCTTCAGCCTCAGCCGCCGCCACATAGGCGCGGGTTTCTTCCCAACCAAGAGTGACCAATCCAGCCACCGCGTAGTTGTTTTTCAATGCGGGTTGCAGGATTTCTGCAAGTGTCACCAAGCTCATTTGAACTTTGCCACCATATCCATGATCCCCGGGATCGTGTGCAGCTGCGCTTCATGGGTTGGTTGGAAATATTGCTTCAGGCTGCGCTGGCTGAGGCCACCCAAAATGGTGAAGTAATACATCTGATACCCCGGCAGCACCGCGCAGGGGTGATAGCCCTTGTCGATGCAAATCGTGGAGCCATCCATGATGTGATAAGCATCGCCCGGTTCATTGTCTTCACGCTGCAACATCTGCATGCCAGAACCATAGTTCGGCTTGAACCGGAAATTATACGTCTCGTCATGGCGGCTTTCGATCATCTCGCCATTGTCGTCCCAACGGTCGGTGTCATGCTTGTGGCTTGGGAAACCAGACCAGCCGCCTTCGCCCACGGTAAAGAGTTCGCTCACCAGCAGGCGACCCACCTTGTCATGATACTTTGTACCAAGGATGTGTTTGATTTTCCGGTGGGTTTTGGTGTCGTCCGATCCGTATTGCACCAGATCAATTTCTGCCTCGCGCACGTCAAAAGGTTCCAAAACCTTGTCGTATTTCGCCCCGGCGATAAAAACTTCGGTCGCCTCAGAGACGCAGGTAAAGCGGGTTTTGGCACCAACCGGGACATAAACGCCCTCTGGCTCACCACCCCAGACATCTTCGACGCGATTGCCAAGGGCAGGGTAGGATGCGCCCTCAACTTCGACGTTCACAGTACCCGTCGCTGGGACGATGCAGGTTTCATAACCCGGCACGGCGTAGTCAAAGCTCTCACCCTTTTTCAGCTTCACGATATTGAAATAGTTCAGCGGAACCAGCGAGTCTTCGGCGTCGACAATAGGTTTGTTCTGGTTGTCATGTGGCGCGATATGCATGGTCAGCGGGTCCTTTATGGTGCTGTTGGGCCAGCGTGGCTGGCCAGAAAGTCTTCGAGTTGGGGTGTGGTTGGCATGGAAGGCGCGCAGCCCGCTTTGCTGACCACAATTGACGCACAGGCAGAGCCGCGCAAAATGGCCTCTTTCAGATCGCGTCCCTCAGCGATCCCGGCGAGAAGCCCGGCCATGAAACTGTCACCTGCACCGTTGGGTTTAACGGCGGTCACGGGGTAAATCCCGGTGCGGATTTCTTGACCTTCAAAAAAGGTGACAGCACCTTCATGGCCCATTTTGTAGATGATGAAGCGCCCGTCTTGCGAAAGCTCCTTCGCCATGGCGAGGCCCTTGTTGATGCCGCCAGCCATAAAGCCGAACTCTTCGTCATTGCCGACGATCATGTCACTGGCTTCCCCGGCGCGGGTCAGCACATCGGCGGCCACTTGAGGCGAAGGCCAAGAATAGGGCCGGTAATCGATGTCAAAGATCACCGGCAGGCCTGCCGCTTTGGCGTTTTCAAAGGCTTTAAAGGTTGCCTCTCGGGAAGGCTGCCCGGCAAAGACAGTGCCTGCCGTGATCAGGGCAGAAAAGCGAGAATAGTCAACGCGATCAACGTCTTCTTCGGTCACTTGGAAATCAGCAGCCCCATTGCGGTAGATCACATTCTGAAAGTCTTCGATGCAGCTTTCATAGATCGCTAGCGAGGTCCGTGCCTCGCCGCCTTCGGGCCGCACATAGGTTGTGTCGACCCCGTAGTGTTTCAGCCGGTTGGTCGCAAACCGTCCAACAGCGTCATCTGAAACAGAGGTCACCAAAGCCGCCTCGCAGCCCAATTTGACCAGACCGGCACAGATATTGGCGGAGGACCCGCCCAGATCGGCACGGAACACCTCGGCGTGTTCCGATTTCGTGCCCACTGGGTCGGCAAACATATCCATGCCAGCCCGGCCAAAGACCACAAACTTTCGGGCCTTGATGGCTTCGATCAGGTCGCTCATTTAAACGCCCTTCCGCTGCTTGCTGCGGGAGGATTCCCAATCAATATGCGCGTCGCGCACGCGGTCGCTATCTGTGATATGCGGCGTGCCAACCTCCCACCATGTGTGGCCTTCGGTGGTCCAGCCTTCATAGGGGTCAACCTTCATCACAATCACATGGCTGCGGTCGCTGGCTTTGGCGCGTTTGAACGCTTCGCCGAGTTCCGCGGGGTTTGAAACCGTTTCAGCAATGGCCCCTTGCGACGCAGCATGGGCTTCGAAATCCACACCAAAGGCTTTGGGGATTGTCGGGCAATCCGCGAGGAGGTTGTTAAAGCTTTCATTACCAGTGTTGTTTTGCAGCTTGTTGATCACAGCAAAGCCGCCATTATCCAGCACCAGCACAATCAGTTTCTTCTGGCTCAGCACGGACGAATAGAGATCCGAGTTCATCAGCATGTAAGAGCCGTCGCCAATAAAGACGATGGTGTCCTGATCCGGCTCGCGTTCGGCCTGCGCAATACGCGCGCCCCAAGCACCGGAAATCTCGTAGCCCATGCAAGAGAAGCCAAATTCCACATCCACGGTGCCAATATCCAAGGTGCGCCAGTTGGCGGTGACTTCGGCGGGCAGACCACCCGCGGCGGCCACCACACGGTCGCGCGGATCACAAAGCTCGTTCACCACACCAATCGCTTGCGCGTAGGAGTTCGGTCGGTTCCCATGGGCGACATTCTCTGCCACATAGGCATCCCATTTCACACGCTCCGCTTTGGCGAAATCTGTCCAATTTTGTGGGGCCGTATATTCGAGTGCAGCATCCAGCGCCTTTAGGCTGCGTTCTGCGTCGCCAACCACGGGTAGAGAGCGGTGTTTGCCGGCATCATGCCGCGCTGCGTTGACGGAGATCAGCTGCGCATCCTGAGCAAAGGCCGTCCACGACCCGGTGGTGAAATCTTGCAACCGAGTACCAACGGCGACAATCACATCAGCTTTTCCTGCCGTATTGTTCGCACTGTTAGAACCTGTCACGCCCAGCGGGCCGATGTTTAGATCGTGTGTGGCCAACATATTGGCCCGGCCCGCGATGGTTTCGACCACGGGTATTTGGTGTTTCTCTGCAAAAGCGGTCAGTTCATCGACCGCTCCCGAATATTGCACGCCACCACCTGCGATGATCATTGGGCGTTCTGCTTTGGCAAGCGCAGCTACAGCATCGGCAATTTCCGCTTCATCTGGTGAAATGCGGCGAATGCGATGCACTTTCTTTTCAAAGAAAACGGCTGGGTAATCATAGGTCCAACCTTGCACATCCTGCGGCAGCCCTAGGAAGGCAGGGCCACAGTCTGCTGGATCGATCAAAGTCGCCAAGGCAGCGGGCAGGGATTGGATGATCTGTGCGGGATGCGTGATGCGGTCCCAATAGCGCACAACCGGTTTAAAGGCGTCGTTCACGCCAAAAGTCGGGTCGTTGAAATTCTCCATCTGCTGCAACACAGGGTCGGGCAGGCGGGTCAGGAAAGCATCGCCACACAAAAGCAACATCGGCAGGCGGTTGGCATGAGCCAAAGCAGCTGATGTGATCAGGTTGGACGTGCCTGGGCCTGCAGAAGCCGTGCAGAACATAAATCGCTGGCGCAGCCACTGTTTGCCATAGCCCGCCGCAGCGAATCCCATGCCCTGTTCGTTTTGACCACGATAGAGCGGAAGTTCCTCGCGATGGTTATAAAGCGCTTCCCCAAGGCAGGTCACATTGCCATGGCCGAAAATGCCAAACCCACCGCCACAGACGCGCATTTCCTGCCCGTCGATTTCGATGAATTGATTGGAAAGCCAACGAATGATGGCCTGTGCTGTAGTCAGCTGTATTGTGTCAGTTGCTGTCGTCATCTCAGTCTTATTAGGTCGGGCGACCTTCTCCAAAAATTCAGCGTCATGCCGAATGGGGATTGCGAGTTTTCGAATCCCACGATACAGTTTTTGCAACCGGTTGCAAACTGGTTTTCAAAAATCGACAACCAAGTTCTAGAGGGAGGGGCCTCGTGACTGAGATTGGCATTGGCATCCTGGGTGGTGGCTATATGGGGAAGGCGCATTCGGTTGCGATGGCCTCGGTAGGCGCTGTGTTCAACACGGCCATAAGGCCGCGCCTGGAAATGATCTGCGCATCATCACCTGAAAGCGCAGAGCGCTACCGCGTGGCCTATGGGTTTTCCCGTGCCACGCACGATTGGCAGGCGCTGGTGAATGATCCCGCCGTTGAGGCGATTGTGATCGCCACACCGCAGGAAACTCATAAGGAAATTGCCGAGGCAGCGTTCGCTTTGGGCAAGCCGGTTTTCTGCGAAAAACCCTTAGGTGCTTCGATTTCCGAGAGTGCAGCCATGGTCGCAGCCGCGGAAAAAGCGGGCGTCGTGAATATGACGGGGTTTAATTATATTCGCACCCCAGCGAGCCAGTTTGCCCGCAAATTAATCGCAGATGGCGCCATCGGGGATGTGACTTGGTTTCGGGGTGAACATACCGAAGATTTCATGGCCGATCCGCAGTCTCCAGCCACGTGGCGTACGACGGGCATGGCCAATGGCACCATGGGTGATCTGGCTCCGCATATGATCAATGCCGCATTGGCTTTGCTGGGCTCGATTGATCAGGTCATGGCCGATGTGGAAACCGTACATAAAACCCGCCCGGGTGGTGACGTTACCAATGATGATCACGCCCAAATGATGTGTCGTTTTGCAAACGGTGTCATGGGGCATATGTACTTCAGCCGAGTCGCCACAGGGCGAAAAATGGGCTACGCCTATGAGGTCACAGGCACCAAAGGTGCGATCCGATTTGATCAGGAAGACCAGAACGCGATCTGGTTCTATTCCATGGACGAACCCGAAGCCACACGCGGCTTTCGCAAAATTCTGACAGGCCCTGCGCATCCCGATTACGAACCCTTCTGTCAGGGCCCGGGCCACGGCACAGGCTATCAGGACCAGATCATCATTGAGGCGAAGGACTTCTTAGAAGCTATCGCCACAAAAACCAACACATGGCCAACCTTCAAAGATGGCCACGACGTAAATCGTATTGTCGCTGCGGCGCTTGCCAGCTCGGACGCTAAGTCCTGGCAAGACGTCAACGCATTCTGACCTTCGGAAAGGAAAATCATGACCATCAGAATTGGCAACGCCCCCTGTTCTTGGGGTGTGGAATTTGCAAATGACCCACGCAACCCAACCTGGCGCGAAGTGCTGCGCCAATGTGCGGCAGCGGGCTATAAAGGCATCGAATTGGGGCCGGTCGGTTTCATGCCGGAAGACCCGGCAGAACTCGGGTCAGCCTTAGAAGAGTTCGATTTGGAGCTGATTGGCGGCGTTGTTTTCCGCCCCTATCACGCCCCGGATGCATGGGATGAGGTGCTGGATGCAACGCACCGTACGGCGAAGGCTTTGCAAGCCCATGGCGCAAAGCATTTGGTGCTGATTGATTCGATCTCTCCGCGCCGTGCGCCGACAGCTGGTCGCGCGTCAGAAGCCGAGCAAATGGATAAGGCGGAATGGACAGCCTTCCGCGATCGCATTGCGGAATCGGCGCGCATTGGCGCTGAGGAATACGGTCTGACCGTTGGCATGCATGCCCACGCGGCAGGCTTTGTGGACTTTGAGCCAGAGCTGGAACGGCTGCTTGATGAAGTCGACGAGAAGATCCTGAAGATCTGCTTTGACACGGGCCACCATTCATATGCGGGCTTTGACCCGGTGGCCTTTATGAAGCGCTATGTGGATCGCATTTCTTACATGCACTTCAAGGACATCGACCCAAAGGTGAAAGCGAAGGTGATCGAAAACCGCACAGACTTCTACGAAGCTTGTGGCGATGGCATCTTCTGTAATCTCGGCGACGGGGATGTGGATTTCCCAGCTGTGCGCCAGGTGCTTCTGGATGCGGGCTTTGAAGGCTGGTGTACAGTTGAACAGGACTGCGATCCGCTGCTCGACCCAGACACTCTGGGTGATGCGCGCAAGAACAGAGAATATCTTGAATCCATTGGCTTTAACTAAGGAATATCGCTTATGGCAAAACTGAAATGGGGCATGATTGGTGGCGGCGAAGGCAGCCAGATCGGCCCGGCACACCGTATGGGCGCTTTGGCAGATGGCCGCTTTGAAATGGCTGCTGGCGCGCTCGATCACCGGCCAGACATCGGCCGCGAATACGCACAGCGCTTAGGTGTTGCTGCAGATCGCGCTTATGGCGATTGGCAAGAAATGCTCGCAGGCGAAAAGGGCCGTGACGACCGGATTGATCTGGTGACCGTCGCAACCCCAAACTCCACGCATTTTGAGATCACCAAGGCGTTCCTTGAGGCTGGTTTCAACGTGCTTTGCGAAAAGCCGATGACAATGACGGTCGAAGAAGGTGAGGAGATCGTTAAGATTTCTGAAAAAACCGGTAAAATCTGTGCGGTGAACTACTGCTATTCGGCCTATCCGATGGTGCGTCAGGCGCGCGCGATGGTCCGAAATGGCGAGATCGGCAAGCCGCGCGTTGTGGTGACGAATTTTAGCCATGGACATCACGGTGATGCCACCGATGCGGATAACCCGCGTGTGCGCTGGCGGTATGATCCAGCGATGGCCGGTGTCTCTGGCCAGTTTGCTGACTGCGGCATTCACGCGATGCATATGGCGAGCTTCATTTGTGATGATGAGGTCGAGAAACTCTCTGCTGACTTCGCTTCAGCCATCCCAAGCCGCGAGTTGGAAGATGACGCCATGGTCAATTTCCGCATGCAGGGCGGTACCATTGGGCGCCTGTGGACGTCTTCTGTGGCGATTGGGCGTCAGCATGGATTTGAAATTCAGGTTTTTGGTGAGACCGGGGGCCTCCGTTGGGCGTCCGAGCAGCCAAACCAGCTGATTTACACGCCGGTTGGCGGACGCACGCAGATCATCGAAAAAGGCGAGGGGGGCTTGCACGAAGATGCGCAGCGTCTCAGCCGCGTGGCGATTGCCCACCCAGAAGGCTTTCCATTGGCTGTGGCCAATATCTATTGCGATCTGGCGGATGCTATCCGTGGTGAAACCCGTGATGGGTTGCCCAACGCAGCGGCAGGCGTTCGTTCCATGGCAGCGGTGCATACGGCAGTGGCCTCTGCAAAAGAAGATGGCGCTTGGATGGACGCGCGCCCATCTATCTTCCGTTAAGGTGCAGACACCAAATTTAGGACGGGGCGCAATGTGCCCCGTTCAACAATCTCGCAGGGGAAAATGCGGGTTTCTGGATAGCGGTCGCTGTCATCCAGCATCGTCACCATCAGCTCAATGGACGATTGAACGATCTGGCGGATTGGCTGATGCACTGTGGTCAGATTGATGTTTTCCCACCCCGCCATTTCCATATCATTCAGCCCAATGATACCCACATCATCCGGGCAAGAGAGACCGCTGTCTTGCACAGCAGACAGCGCACCAATCGAAAGAACGTCATCGCCGCAGAAATAGGCCTCAGCCGGGTCGTCTTTCAGCAGGCGCAGCATTTCGGTGCGTCCTGCTTCAAAGGTGTATTGATCCGCAAAGGACGCCGTCATTTTAATCTCAGGATGTTTGGCCATTTCCGAGACAAATCCGGCGTGGCGGTCTTGTGTCGAGGTCGCGCTTAATGGCCCGCCCATAAAGGCCACATGTTTATAGCCACGTGCCACCAAAGTCTGCGCCACCATGCGGCCGCATTCCACGTTGTCGATGCTAACGATATGTACTTTAGGGGCAGAGGTCGCACGCCCGAAGGAATGCACCACGGGCACGCCTGCATCACGGAAGGCACGTGAAAACCCATCGGGCAGGGTGGATGATGCCACCACGGCCCCGTCCACCGAATATTGCCGCAGCAATTGTACCGAGGTCTCTGCGTCGGTTTCATCTGTCAGGTTCACGAGCAGGGGGCGCAATCCACGATCCTGAAGCCCCTTGGTGAAGAGATCAAAGACCTGAAGGAAAATTGGGTTGTGGAAGTTGTTAGACACCAGGCCAATTAGCTTGGTGCGGCCCGTTGTCAGCGAGGATGCCAGGGCGTTTGGACTATAGCCCAGATCCTTGGCTGCTTTTTCCACCTTGCGCCGCATTTTCTCAGAGACCGACGCGCCGTCGGTGAATGTCCGGGAAACTGCAGATCGAGAGACGCCAGCGCGCTCTGCTACTTCTTTCAAGGTGACAGTGACAGCCATTGAACTTCTGCAAACTCCTCTTGGTGCCCAATCAGGACCCCGGACGTAAAATTTAACGTCCTTTAGTCGCTCGCAGGCGTTGAGGAAACAGCAGACCGCAGCTTTATTGCTCTGAAAGCCCTATTTTGTTGCCGAATGGACAACGTTTGGGTGGTTTTACCCCGTTGAATATCGGGCAGGTCTCAGATGGGTCTTTGGTCTTTGCCACCATCTCGCGATGGCAATTTCGAGGCTCAACTCCTGATTGTCGCACTGGGGCGGGCGTTGTAAAAAATGTAAGGCCGCGAAAGTCTCCGCGGCCTCTGATTGTTTCGTTTCTGCGCTAAAGCGCATGCTCCATGAACTCTTCTCCGGTTTTGGCTCCGGTGATGTAGGAGACCACATCTTCGCCGGTGTAATCCCCGGTTTTGATGTCAAGGTCGGCACACATGCGCCCGCGTCGGAAGACCACAATCCGGTCCACCAGATCAAAGACCTGCCGCATGTTGTGGCTGATCAGAATCAGGGGTTCGCCAGCTTCTTTCAGAGTGCGTACAATGTTTTCCACTTGTGCGGTTTCCTGAACACCCAACGCTGCTGTTGGTTCATCCATGATGGTCAGGCGCGAGTGGAAGGTTGCCGTCCGTGCGATCGCCACACATTGCCGCTGACCACCCGACATATTGCGGATCGAATTGCGGATGTTGGGGATTTTCACCGCTGTCCGGTTCAGACCCTCGATGGTAGCTTCCCGCATGGCTTTGTAGTCCAGCATCCGAAAAGGGCCGAGCCAGTCGAACTTGGTGATTTCGCGACCAAGGAAAAGGTTGTCTGGCACATCCAAATCATCCGCCAAAGCGAGGGTTTGGAACACGGTTTCAATGCCAGCTTCACGGGCATCCAGAGGGCCTGCGAAATTCACCTCTTCGCCATAGAGCCACACTTTACCGCGGGTGCGTTGTTCAACACCGGTGATCTGGCGCACGAAGGTGGATTTACCCGCCCCGTTGTCGCCCATGATCGCCACGTGCTCGCCTTTGCGCATCTTAAAGTTTGCGCCTTCCAGGGCATGCACGCCGCCGTAGTGTTTCGTCAGGTCTTGGGTTTCTAGAACGTATTCTTCGCTCATGTTCATATCTCCTGACTATGCTCGGTTTCGTTGTCGGTATTGGTCAAGGATGACCGCCGCGATGATGATCGAGCCCATGGCAATGAGCTGGTAGGACCCATCAAGCTTGACGTAAGTAAAGCCTGAACGGATCACACCCAGAACCATCGCGCCCAGAACGGTGCCGATGACCGATCCACGCCCACCAGTCAGGCTGATGCCACCAATCACAGCCATGGCAATCGCAAAGAGTTCATAGAATTCCCCCATGCCTGCCTGCGCAGTAGAGGCTTTGGAGCTCAGAACAATACCCGCAAAGGCCGCCAGCATAGACGCGATCATGTAAACCATGACCTTGTGGCGTTTCACGTTGATGCCCGACATGCGCGCGGCTTCTTCATTAGAGCCAATCGCATAGGTGTGTTTACCGTAAACCGTGAAAGTCAGGATCAAGTGGAACAGGATCGCGAGGCCGATGAACCACACGACTGGCATCATGCCAGATCCGATGGCCGAGTAGGCCTCAGTCGGGAAAGATACAGGGTTACCAGATGTCCACCACAGCGCAATGCCGCGGCAGGCCAGGAACATGCCAAGCGTCGCGATGAACGGTGGGATGCGGAAATAGGCCACAAAGGTTCCGTTAATGGCGCCGATCATGGCCCCAAAGGTTAAACCGGCGATGACCGGGAAGATCACGGGAAGGTCCATCGCCCAAGTGCCGAATACTGCCTTAGGGTTTGGGTTACCATTAACCAATTCAGTTTGCCCAAAGCTCATGGCGATCATGGCTGTGGCGGCCACAAGCGGGCCAGAACTGAGGTCAATGCCTGCGGTCAGGATCACTTGGGTCACGCCGATGGCGATGATCCCAATGATTGCGACCTGTAGAATGATAATTTTCAGACGCGCTTCGTTGAAGATCGAGTCAAACCGATCACGCGTATCAAAGAGGAAACTCTGGCCATTCATATAAGGCAGGATCTGCCCCAATACTTCAAAAATGGCGATAATGATGATCAGGGCGAGCGCGATATTCAGCTCGTTGGGCCATGATCGCTTGGACTTGTCAAATGCAAGTCCGCCGGTGCCGTGGCTGGTGTCTGCCATTAGTCGGGGTTCCTTCTGGCGGCAAGTCGTTACACAGGGCGGCAGCATGTTGTGCCGCCCTGCGCAAGTGATTGAAAGTTAAGTTAGTTCTTGTTCAGGAACTGGTCCATGTTGTCTGGGGTCACCAGAACGAATGGGATGTAAACTTTGCTGTCTACGTCCTCGCCATTGGCCAGTTTGATCGCTGCATCGATCGAGCCTGTGCCTTGACCAACAGAGTCTTGGAACACAGTCACATCATAGTCGCCACCGGCCATAACCAGCAGAGCGTCTTGGGATGCATCAACACCGCCGACTTGTACGTCAGCCATATCGACGCCTGCAGCTTTCATCGCTTGGATCGCACCAATGGCCATTTCGTCGTTGTTCGCGAGAACAAAGTCAAAAGGCTCACCGGACGACATCCAATTGGTCATCAAGTCTTGCGCTTCATCGCGGGACCAGTTTGCAGGTGCTTCATCGATGATTTCCATGAAGTTACACATGTCCATGCCGATCACGTCATGCACGTCTTTGGAACGCTGAACCGCCGCTTGGTTGGACAGCTGGCCGTTCATCAGGTAGCCGCGTGCGCCATTGCCCAGACCCGCTGCACGCAGGTTTTTGCAGACTTCGAATGCAGACAAAGTGCCGGATTCGATTTCATTGGATGCAACAAACGCTTGAGTCGCTGGCAGAACGTCCACGTTGTCAGGCTCACGGTTTACAAACACCAGTGGTGTGTCGCCTGCAGCTGCTGTGATCGCCGCGCCTGCGGATGTGTCCACGATGTTCACGATGATCGCGTCAACGCCCTGTGCCACGAAGTTGGTGACTTGGTCGATCTGCTTTGCAAGGTCATCGCTAGCGTCTTCTTGCTGGTAGGTCAGCCCATCAATGGTGCCTGCATATTCAACCATACCGTTGCGTAGAACGGTCAACCAGTTGTCATCAAACCGCGAAAAGGTCGCGCCGATTTCCAGTGCAAACGCACCAGTGCCCATGACTGTGGCAACGCTGGCCATCATAAATGTCTTGAGTGTTTTTTTCATAAGTTTTTCCTCCCAAAAGTGGTGTCCGGCACACCTTCTCTTTCACCGGAACGCCCCGTGAAGGGGCAAGACAGCACCGCGCGTCAGGCCGCTTTCGACTGTAAATGCGCGGTTATGAATTCAATGGATCGTCTAATCTCTGTGGTCAGTGTCGGCCGCGTCTGTAGTGAAGGCGCGAAACATTCGAATGAAAATGAGCCAGCATACCCAGCTTCCAGTAGGGCGGTGATTTGGCCCAAATTATCCAGCCGATCCGCCGGATCGACCAAGACACGGTGGTCATCTTCAAGGTTGCTCAATGGCAGATCTGTGGCTGTAACGCCTGAAATGTGCACGATGCCGGTTTCAGACGGGTAAAGATCGCTTTCCTGCGCAAGCGCGTGATGGAAAGTGTCGTGAACGATTTTGATCGTCCCAGAAGCACCGATTGATTGGATCACCTCTACAGCTTCGGTTTTTTGCTGCAGTGAAGCGCGCGCAAAGCCCAAAGGTTCCAAATATGCAGCCATACCCGCGTCATTTAACAGAGGTAGAAGCGCCTCTAAGCCACGCTTTAGATCGTCCAGCCGTTCTGGAGCACTCAGCCGCGTACCATCGTTGCAAGGTATCAGATTGATGGCCTCTGCACCCAGTTCAACTGCCGAGGCGATCAAGGTTTGGCTTTCGGTTGCAAGAGAGGCTGACCACCGGTTGCAGGGGTAAATCTGTGACAATCCCAACAGCTTCAAGTCATGATCCTGTAGCATGTCACGCACCGATTTCTCTGGCAGCCCATCAAAAGTGGGCCGCGCAAGATCATTGCGTAACTCTACGCCATAACAGCCTAATTTCTCCGCTGCCGCCAAAAAGGCGGGCAGTGGCGTGGCAGCCATAGTGACTTGGTTTAACGCGAAATCGAGCATTTCTCCCCCTGAGAGCAATTCGGAAATTGCATTGTGTCGACTCTCTTTGTCATACAGAAACTGCGGGTAAAGCGGGTGTGAGTCAATGAATTTTTGCAACCGGTTGCAATTTTTTGCACAACGCCATTTCCCAACAGGCTTTTTGCGCCTCTCAAATTGAGGATTTCAGGAGGGGAGCTGGATGTAATCCGGGCCATTCGCAGGAGGAAAACTTGTCTAGCGTGACATAAAACTGACATCTGCCGTTAACGTGAACGTCACTCGTCCGACAAGAAACTGCAATCCGCCGTCTTTAGGTTGCCCAGAGAATTTTGGGGAACTGCTATGCTGACCGTAACAAGTCTGACCAAACGGTTTGGAACTAAAGCCGCCGTTGATAATGCGAATTTCGATGTGAACCAGCCTGCGATGATCGGCATCATTGGCCGGTCGGGTGCAGGTAAATCGACCCTGTTGCGTATGATGAACCGATTGGCGGATGCGACCGAAGGCTCGATTATCTTTGACGGCGAGGATGTCACTGCTTTAACAGGGGCAGCAAAGCGCCAATGGCAATCACGTTGCGCGATGATCTTTCAACAGTTCAATCTGGTGCCGCGTATGGATGTGGTGTCCAACGTTCTGCACGGCACGCTGAACCGTCGCAGCACATTTGCGACGATGTTTAACCTCTATCCACAGGACGACATTCACAAAGCCATCGACATTTTGGACCGGCTGGGCATCGCCGAGCAGGCGCCAAAGCGCGCAGAGGCGTTGTCAGGTGGCCAGCAACAGCGTGTCGCGATTGCACGGGCATTGATGCAGGACCCGCAGATCATTTTGGCGGATGAGCCGATTGCTTCGCTAGATCCGATGAATGCGCAAATCGTGATGGAGGCCTTGCGCCGCATTCACGAAGAAGATGGCCGGATGGTCATTGCGAACCTGCACACATTGGATACGGCGCGTCGTTATTGTGATCGGGTGATTGGCATGCGCGATGGGCGCATCGTGTTTGACGGAACGCCTGAACAGCTGACCACAGGCGTGGCGCGCGACATCTATGGCGCGGGCGACGACTTCTCTGAAGAAGCCACATCTACAGAAATCGAAACATTGGATCGACCCAGAGCACAGCCTGTTCCGGCTTGATCCTTTTCAATTGCGCACCGAGGGGTGCGTGAGACCTATCATCATGGAGAGACTGATGAAAAAGACTATCGCTTTGGCTCTGGCCACATCTACTGTTCTGTCTTCTGCGGCAATGGCAGACGGCATCACTGAATTCCGCATCGGCGTATTGGGCGGTGAAAACGCACAAGACCGCATGAACTCTTACGAATGCTTGAAGGGCTACGCAGAAGAGGCCCTGGGCGTTCCTGTGAAAATCTTTGCGCCAGCTGACTATGCCGGTGTGATCCAAGGTTTGGTTGGCGGTACGCTGGACATGTCCTGGCTGGGCGCGTCCTCTTATGCGGCAACATATCTGCAAGACCCAGAAGCTGTTGAGCCAGTTCTGGTCAAAGTGAACGTGGATGGCTCCATCGGCTATCACTCCATCGGGTTTGCACGCAAAGATGCACAAATTGCATCTTTGGACGAAATGCAGGGCAAAGTCTTTGGTTTTGGTGATCCAAACTCTACTTCCGGCTACCTGATCCCATCCATCGAGATCCCTCAGTACAAAGACGGCATCACTATGGATTCCGGCGCTTACTTCGGTGAAGTGAAGTTCACTGGCGGCCATGAGCAAACCATCGTTGCGGTCAACAATGGCGACATCGACGGCGGTGTGACTTGGGCAGACGGCCAGGGCAACTGGGAAGACGGTTACAACTCGGGCGCGCTGCGCCGCGCTGTTGATGCCGGCCTGGTTGACATGAATGACCTCGTGCAGATCTGGAAATCCAAGCCAATCCCTGAAGGTCCTGTTGTTCTGCGCAAGCAATTGCCAACAGATGTGAAGGCTATCATGACCGAGCTGGTCGACAACCTTTATGAAAACGACCCAAGCTGTGCCTATGGCGTTTTCGCGGGCGACTCTTTGGGTGCACAGCCAGTGACCCACGCGACTTACGAAACCATCATCGAAGCGCGTCGCCTGAAGTCCAAATAATTGGATCATTGATAGGGGGCGGGTCCTGAAACAAGGGCCCGCCTTTTATATGCAGCCTTCATCAAGTCATTCAAAAATTAGGGGGCATTCCACATGGCAGAACTCTCACCGGGTCAACTATCGGTTGGGCAAATCCAATCATCTTACATGGCGCAAATTCAGCGCAAACGCTTGTATTCAGGACTGACGATGTTGGTCTTTTTGCTGCTGATGATCTCGGGCTTTAACACGGCCGCTGCGCGTAATGGTGGCAGCTTTTGGGGTGGGTTGGACAACTTCTTTGATTATCCTTCTGATGTGATCCGGGAAGCCATAGAGAAAGCCGCTGAGATCCCCGGCCATCTGGTGACCTTCTTTCCAGCGTTGGTGGAAACTGTGAACATCGCTGCCGTGTCGACATTGGTGGGGGCCATTGCTGGCATTTTTCTATCATTGCTGTCCACGCGCGGATTGGCGCGCTGGCCGCGCCTTATCCCAGTGTTCCGCCGCTTGGCGGATACGATGCGCGCGATTCCGGAAATCGTTGTGGCGTTGATCCTGATCTTTGTTTTGGGCGGTGGTCCGGTACCGGCAATGATCGCAATTGCGTTTCACACAACAGGTGCGCTTGGAAAACTCTTTTCCGAAGTGAATGAAAATGCCGATCTAAAGCCCGTCGATGGGTTAAGTTCCGTTGGTGCTACTTGGATGCAAAAGATGTTGCTGGGTGTGGTGCCTCAAGTAGCACCAAACTGGCTGTCTTATGCTTTGCTGCGCTTTGAAATTAACATCCGTGCCTCAGCCATCTTGGGCTTTGTAGGCGCGGGCGGTCTTGGCTACGAGCTGAAGACAGCGATCCAATGGGGGCAGGGCAAATACGATGATGCCGCCGCCATGTTCATTTTGCTGATCTTAACCATCATCTTCGTGGATCAACTGTCGAGCTTCTACCGTGACCGACTGGTCCATGGCACTCAGAAAGGCACGCATTAACATGACCGCAATTGATGCAACCCCGCCGTCCGTTGGCGATCTACGCCGCAAAACGGAACACCTAATGCGCCGCAAACGCATGGTCGCTTTTGCCATTCCAGCGGTGATCCTGGCTTATTTGACCTATATTTTTATCGCCTTTGATGTGGCGGGCCTGTTGGGCAAAGCCAACACGGATAATGCGCGCAGTCTGGTCAATGACATGGTGTCATATAAAACCCATGTGACCCGCGATAACCGTTCAGGTGCCGTGACTTACGCAATCGAAGGTGAGAAAAAAGGGCGCTATCCGGAGGGAGCTTCGCCAAGCTGGGTCACTCAATCTGATGGTGAGACTATTGTCGATTTGGGCGAGGGGCACATTGTTACCTATGGGTCTGAAACCATTTCTTTTAACATTCCGGGCTATGGGGTGATCACCGCCACCCCAAGCCGTGCCAAGGGTGTTGTACAGACCTTTCCAGAGGGTCCGCTGCCTGAGTGGATCAACTCTTCTAAGAACCGGCTGGCAATCACCACAGACGCTGGCCGCCTGACGGTGACGCGCAATCGGGCGGAGGTGTTCCGCTATTTCTATGGTTGGGAGCTGTTCTTTTTTACGCTGGATAGCCCGTACCATGGTCTTGGCTTCGGTGAGCTGGTGACACGTGCGGTCTCTGGTGAGGCTGCGGCTATCTGGGATGGGTTCTGGAACAATCGCATGTGGCGTCACAAGGATGTATTCTGGGCAATCTACGAGACCGTGTTGATGGCTTTCCTTGGAACCATGGGAGCCGCGATTGTGGCTTTGCCACTGGCCTTTCTTGCCGCCAAAAACTTTGCCCCTCTGATGGTTGTGCGTTTTGCCATGCGTCGTGTGTTTGACTTTTTCCGAGGCGTGGATGCTTTGATATGGACGATCATCCTAACCCGTGCCTTTGGGCTTGGGCCTCTGACTGGTGCGCTGGCGATCCTGATCACGGATACCGGCAGCTTTGGGAAGATGTTTTCAGAAGCGCTTGAGAACGTGGATAAAAAGCAAATCGAAGGTATTCGCTCAACCGGGGCCAAACCCGTGCAGCGCTATCGGTTTGGAGTGATCCCGCAGATCACGCCGATCTTGCTGTCACAGGTGCTCTATTTCCTAGAATCCAATACCCGGTCTGCGACAATTATTGGGGCGATCACTGGGGGCGGTATTGGTCTGTTGATCACGCAGGCGATCATCACCCAGAAGGACTGGGAAGAGGTGACATATTACATCGTACTTGTGGTCTTGATGGTTATGGCGATGGATTGGTTCTCTGGCTGGTTGCGTGGACGCTTGATTGGCTCCTCAGAAGATAAGCATTAACCATGGCGCGCTTGAGTGAAGATCAGCCCTTTCTGCATCCGGATGTTGATTTAACAGAGGTGCAGATGGGGCGCTTTGTCGAGATCGGCAAAGGCAGTCGTATCGCCTTTTCCAGCTTTGATGATTACTCCTACTGCGATCGGTTCGCGGATATTGCGAATGCCACGATTGGCAAGTTCAGCAATATCGCGAGCTACGTACGGATCGGGGCAACGGATCATCCGATGGATACCGCCTCGTTGCATCATTTCCTCTATCGGTCAGGTGACTACTGGGATGACACGCCACATGATCCGGCGTTTTTTGAACGTCGCAAATCGAGACGGGCGTTCATTGGGCATGACACGTGGATTGGTCATAACGCGATGGTAAAACCAGAGGTCACAATTGGGCATGGGGCCATCGTCGCCGCCGGATCAATCGTGACCAAGGACGTCGCGCCTTATACGATTGTTGTGGGTGCGCCGGCGAAGGCGATGCGCCTAAGGCAGCCGCCACAGGTCGCTGAACGTATGATCGCTTTGGCTTGGTGGGATTGGGACCACGCGCGCATTCACGCAGCACTTGAAGATTTCCGCACGCTGAAAGCCGAAGCATTTTTGGAAAAATACGAAGGGTAGGGTGCCTGCTTTGAGAGTTGGGGTGGCGCTCAGTCGTCCTCAAGTGTGAGAGTCATGCGATCCCCACAGAACCACGTCATGCCGTATTCCACAGGCAATCCTTCATCATCCACATCCAGACCCGTTGAATAGATCAATGGCGCGCCTTCTGAGATTTGCAGACGCAGGGCGTGCGTCGCGTCGGCCAAGACGGCTCTGATCCGCGTGCTGGCGCGGGTGAAGTCGGCGACACCTACTTTTGTCAGCGCCTTGGTGATACTGGTTTCCTCAGACAGTGCCTGCGCCACGCCTGGCAAGCGTGCTTCTGGGAAATGGCTTTCTGAAATCGCGATGGGTTGGCCATCTGCCATGGACAGCCCGTGTTTTACGCAGATCAAATCGCCTGCTACGAGCTTTAGCCTTGCGGCTTCTTCCTCAGTTGCAGCACGGGTTTCCAGACTGAGTGTGCGTTTGGATGGCAGTCGTCCTGCTTGCCGCAGGTTCTGGTGAAATCGCATGCGTTTGCCAAGCGGGTATTCCGCAGGTGCTGATTTCACAAAGGCTCCAGCGCCGCGCCGGGTGTGAACAAGGCCTTCGTCTACAAGAACTGACAGGGCATGCCGCACAGTATGGCGATTCACACCGAACCGTTCTGACAACACCGCCTCGGTCGGGAGCTTGTCTCCCGGCAGGTAGCGTTGCTCTGCAATGTCCAGCCGCAGCGCATTTGCGATGGCCTGCCAAATCGGGGTTTTACGTCGGGATTGGGTCATTTCACGGAAGTTTCACAAAACTCTTCTGGTTCGACTCACCTATATCGGCGAATATATGTCTAGTTGTATAGTAAACTTCAGATTTGTCGAGAGGGCATGTCGAACGTGATGCAAGAGACCCAACAAAAAATGCGGAAAGCTTGGTTGAGCGTGATGGCAAAGTCGCCAGAGGGGGCTTTGACCAAGCTTTTTGAACAAGAAACGGCTGCACCAGACTTTGAATGGCTGCGCCCACCGGAGGTCGGCAGCGTCATGGTGCGCGGGCGGACTGGTGGAACGGGGGCTCCGTTCAATCTGGGTGAAATGACGGTCACGCGGTGTTCGTTAAAGATTGCCAGCGGAGAGGTTGGTCATGGCTATGTGCAGGGGCGTCGCAAAGGCGATGCGCAATCTGCGGCTTTGATGGATGCGCTGATGCAGACAGAACGCGCTGCGGAATTGCAGGTGAAGGTTTTGAGCCCGCTTGAGGATCACATGGCCGCCGCGCAGGAAAAGCGCGCACGCAAAGCTGCGGCAACCAAGGTCGATTTTTTCACGATGACGCGAGGTGAGGATTGATGCAGGCTATTGAACTTGAAGGTGGGTTTTCAACCCCTGCGCAAGACTCTGCGCGTGCCTTTCGTCAGATTATGACCGTCATGGCCAATCCGGGTCGCATAGAATGTATCGAAGGCGCAGCCGCGCCAGAGCCATTGTCCAAAGCGGCAGCGACTTTGCTTTTGACGCTTTGCGATCCTGAAACACGCATTTTCCTTGCGGGTGAAGTTGATGTCGCACCTGTGCGCAATTGGATCAATTTCCATATTGGGGCACCGTTAGTGGATGCCCAATCTTGTGACTTTGCTGTGGGAACTTGGCAGGATCTGGCACCGCTGTCGCAATATAAGATCGGCACAGCAGACTATCCTGATCGCTCGGCCAGTTTGGTGGTTCAAAGTGACATGCTGGAAGTGCAGGGCGCAGTTCTACAAGGTCCTGGGATCAAAGACCGCGCGGCTTTGTCATTGCCAGAAATCGCGGCTTTTCAAAGCAATCATAAACAATTCCCGCTGGGGTTGGATTTCTATTTCACCTGTGGTGAACGCATCGCAGCGTTGCCGCGCACGACGGAGGTTCGCTGATGTATGTTGCAGTTAAAGGCGGCGAACGCGCGATTGAAAACGCCCATACTTGGCTGGCCGAAGAACGCCGTGGCGATCCATCCGTGGACGTATTGTCGATTGCGCAAATTCGGGAGCAATTAACACTCGCCGTGAACCGCGTGATGGCGGAAGGTTCGCTTTACGATCCTGATCTTGCGGCGTTGGCCATCAAGCAGGCACGCGGGGATTTGATCGAAGCGATCTTTCTGATCCGCGCTTATCGCACAACCTTGCCGCGGTTTGGAAACTCGTCCCCGATCAATACCGCAGAAATGGCCTGCGAGCGTCGCGTTTCGGCAACCTATAAGGATCTGCCGGGTGGGCAAATTCTGGGGCCAACCTTTGATTACACGCACCGTTTGTTGGATTTCAAACTGGCAGCAGATGGCGAAGCTTTTGATGCGCCTGAACGTGAGGCTGCTCCTGAAACCGTGCCGCATGTGACGTCGTTTCTGAATAAAGAAGGGCTTATTCAGGATGAGCCAGCAACTGATGAAACACCGCCTGATTTAACTCGTGAGCCATTGGAACTACCAGCCGAACGCGCGCTGCGTTTGCAATCCTTGGCGCGGGCAGATGAAGGCTTCACCTTGGGCATGGCCTATTCCACACAGCGCGGCTATGGGCGCACTCATGCTTTTGTCGGCGAGTTGCGGATCGGGGCTGTGGCTGTGGAAATGGAGATCGCAGAGCTTGGGTTTGCCATCGATTTAGGCGAAATCACGGTCACGGAATGTGAAACAGTGAACCAATTCACCGGATCCAAAACTGAGCCGCCGCAGTTTACACGCGGCTATGGGTTGGTCTTTGGGCAATCGGAGCGCAAGTCAATTTCCATGTCGCTGGTGGATCGGGCCCTGCGCTGGGAAGAACTGGGTGAGGACAACGTTGGCGCGCCAGCGCAGGACGCAGAATTTGTGCTTTATCATGGAGATAATATTCAAGCGACGGGCTTCCTCGAGCATATCAAACTGCCTCATTACGTGGACTTTCAGTCAGAATTGGAATTGATCCGTAAACTACGTCGCGAGGCAAGCGAACACGCAGTGCCGGAGGCAGCAGAATGAGCGATTACAACTTTGCTTACCTAGACGAACAAACCAAACGCATGATCCGGCGCGCCATTCTGAAAGGGTTGGCGATCCCGGGCTATCAGGTGCCATTTGCCAGCCGAGAAATGCCGATGCCTTACGGCTGGGGCACAGGCGGTGTTCAGGTCTCTGCCGCCACGCTAACGCCCGAAGACACGCTGAAGGTTATTGATCAGGGGGCGGATGACACCACCAACGCGGTCTCTATCCGTAAGTTCTTTGAAAAGACGGCTGGGGTGGACACCACCACCGAAACCTCTGCGGCCACTGTGATCCAAACTCGTCACCGTATTCCTGAAGAAGAGCTGACTGAAGATCAAATCTTGGTTTATCAGGTGCCAATTCCGGAACCTCTGCGTTTTTTAGAACCGCGAGAGACCGAGACACGCAAGATGCATGCGCTCGAAGAATATGGTTTGATGCATGTGAAGCTATACGAGGACATTGCGAAACACGGCCACATCGCGACCAGCTATGCCTACCCGGTGCGCATTGAAGGGCGCTATGTGATGGACCCGTCACCGATCCCGAAATTTGACAATCCTAAGATGGAAATGGCAGCGATCCAATTGTTTGGGGCAGGACGCGAGCAGCGGATTTATGCGCTGCCTCCCTATACTAAAGTTGTCAGCCTCGACTTTGAAGATCACCCGTTTGATCCGTCGAAAGCGCCGCATGCCTGTGGGTTGTGCGGGTCTGAGACCAGCTACTTGGACGAGCTGATCACAGATGACAAAGGCGGTCGTATGTTTGTCTGTTCTGACACTGATTATTGCGAGAAACGCCGGGAGGCGGGGCATTCCGGTGCTGCGGCACCCAGCCCTCAGAAGGAGAGCGCAGCATGACACCGTTGCTATCTGTTCAAAACATCTCGAAAACTTATGGGGCGCATATCGGTTGCGCAGATGTTAGCTTTGACCTTTTCCCAGGCGAAGTCATGGGTATTGTTGGGGAATCCGGTTCGGGTAAATCCACATTGCTAAATTGCCTGGCAGGGCATTTGCCAGCTGATGGTGGGCAGGTGATTTTTGACACGCGCGCCGACGGCCCAAAGGACACTTTGCAAATGAGCGAGCCTGAGCGGCGCATGTTAGGGCGCACGGATTGGGCCTTTGTGCATCAACATGCACGGGATGGCCTACGCATGGGGGTCAGTGCCGGAGGCAATGTTGGTGAACGGCTAATGGCCGTTGGCGCGCGTCACTACGGAGATATTCGGGCTGAGGCTGTGGATTGGCTGGGGCGTGTGGAAATCACCGAGGATCGTGTGGATGATCGCCCGACAACCTTTTCTGGTGGCATGCAGCAACGGTTACAAATCGCCCGCAATTTGGTGACAGGGCCGCGGCTGGTTTTCATGGATGAACCCACCGGCGGGTTGGATGTGTCCGTGCAGGCGCGATTACTGGATTTGCTGCGCGGTCTGGTGCGCGATCTTGGTCTGTCAGCAATCATTGTGACCCACGACCTTGCTGTTGTCCGACTTTTGGCGGATCGTCTGATGGTGATGAAGTCAGGCAAAGTGGTCGAAACAGGCCTTACGGATCAGGTTCTGGATGATCCACAACATTCCTACACTCAGCTGCTTGTCAGCTCTGTTCTACAGGTGTGACTATGATTGAAATTTCAAATGTCTCCAAAACCTTCACCCTGCACAATCAGGGTGGCGCCGTGCTTGAAGTCATGCGGGGTGCCAATCTTTCGGTGCCTGCAGGCGAATGCGTCGCGCTGACGGGCGCGTCTGGCGCGGGCAAATCGACATTGATGCGGATCATCTACGGCAACTACCTTGCCGCGTCAGGCCGCGTCACCGTTGGCGGCCTTGATGTGACTCAAGCCGCGCCGCGCGATATTCTGGCTTTGCGCCGGGACACGCTAGGTTATGTCAGCCAATTTTTGCGCGTGGTGCCGCGTGTGCCGACCTTAGAGGTCGTCGCAGATCCGTTGCTCGCACTTGGTGTGGATGAGGCGCAGGCCAAAGACAGAGCTGCAGCCCTTCTGAGCAAACTCAATATCCCAGAAGCGCTTTGGGGCCTCAGCCCAACCACATTTTCTGGAGGTGAGCAGCAGCGGGTGAATATCGCGCGGGGATTTGCCCATGAATACCCAGCGCTATTGCTTGATGAGCCAACTGCCAGTCTGGACGCCACCAACCGAGAGGTTGTTCTAAGCTTGATTGAAGAGGCCAAGGCACGCGGTACGGCGATTGTTGGCATTTTCCACGATGAAGCCGCCCGCGCGCGGGTCTGTGATCGAGAGATCGACGTGTCAGATTTCACGCCAAAGGTCGCCGCATGACGGGGAGATTGATTGGTATTGTTGGGCCTTCGGGTGTGGGCAAAGACAGTGTGATGCATAGGCTTGTGAGCGCCGTGCCTGACCTGTCGCTCGTAAAACGCACGATCACTCGTGCGCCGGGGTTAGGGGGCGAAGACTACGAGGCTGTGCTCGAGCAGGAGTTTGACATGCGCGCGGCGGCTGGCGAGTTTTGCCTGCACTGGGAGGCGCATGGTTTGTTTTACGGCATACCCGACACAGTGCGTACGCGTGTGGCGCGTGGTGAAGAATTGCTGGTGAACCTAAGTCGCGCCATTTTACCCAAAGCCCAAGAAGTTTTTCCGGATCTGCTGACCTTTAACATCACAGCAAAACCCGAAACCCTTGCCAATCGCTTGGCGGGCCGGGGGCGTGAAAGCGAAGCCGAGATTGTTAAACGGCTCGAGCGCGCCAAAAAACCTCTGCCTGCCGGGGCTAAAGTCATCAATCTTTCAAACGATGGACCTATCGAGGAAACCATCGACGCGGCAATTGCCGTGCTTTATCCAAAGAAAGTACCGTTATGAACTCTCCTGTTTCTTTTAAAAGCTTGACCCCGTCATCGATTGCTCAGGGCCAGTTTTGTCTCGCCAATGCGCAGATCGTACTTGAAGATCAGGTGATCGCAGGGGCGCTTAGGGTGCAGGATGGTGTGATCTCTGAGATTGAAGAGACCGATTTGATCCCAGATGGCGCGATGGATTGCAAAGGCGACTATTTGATCCCGGGTTTGATAGAATTGCACACCGACAATCTAGAGCGTCACATCCAGCCACGTCCAAGCGTGGATTGGCCCCATGATGCCGCGATCTTGGCGCACGATGCAGAATTGGCAAGCGTAGGCATTACTACAGTGTTTGATGCGATGCGGGTCGGATCGATCCCGTCAGGTAAAGGCAATTACGTGAAATACGCGCGCCAATTGTCAAAAGAGCTTTGGCAATTACGCGAGAAAAACGTTTTGAAAATCAGCCACTTCTTGCACCTGCGCGCAGAGGTCTGTTCTGAAACTCTCGCAGATGAGCTGTCGGAATTCAGCGCGGAAGACCGCGTGGGAATTGTTAGTCTGATGGACCACACACCGGGCCAGCGTCAATTCCGAGACATCTCGAAGCTTAAGACCTATGTGGCCTCCAAGCGTGGGATGAATGATCAGGAATTCGAAGAGCACGTGCAGAAGCTTCTAACCCTGCGTGAAACCTTTGGGGACCTGCACGAACGTAAAACCGTGGAAGAAGCACGCCGGTTTGGGGCGGTTTTGGCCAGCCATGACGACACGACATCAGAACAGGTCGAAACGTCGGCCAGCCATGGTATTCATTTGGCAGAGTTCCCGACCACTGTTGAGGCGGCAGAAGCCTGTCGCACCAATAACATCGCCATCATGATGGGGGCGCCAAACATCATTCGAGGCGGGTCGCATTCAGGCAATGTTTCGGCTTTGGATTTGGCAGACAAAGACCTCTTGGACATTATATCGTCTGACTACGTGCCAGCGGCTTTGCTGTTATCTGCCTTCCGATTGGCCGATCGCTGGGACGACATCCCACGCGCGATCCGCACGGTCACAGCAAATCCGGCTGACGCCACGGGTTTGACGGATCGCGGTCGTCTGAAGCCGGGAATGCGAGCGGATTTGGTGCGTGTTTCCGCGCTGGGCACCACCCCCGTTGTGCGGGGTGTGTGGAGCCAAGCGCGGCAGGTGGGCTAGGGCTCAGCCCTTGTCGGCCGACTGACCTGCTAACTGCTGCAGGATACTGATATAGGTCTCGGTGCCTTGGGCACCGGGCACCAGATGTTTGCTGTCAAAGATCATAGACGGCACGCTATTGATCCCGCGTGAGTGCCAGAATTCCTGTTTGCTGCGCACCATATCGGTGAATTCACCGCTTTCAATCGCCTCTCTTGCCTGATCAGCGTCAAGGCCAATCCTAGCCACTTCGCCAAGCAGAACTTCGGTATCAGAAACATCTTTTCCATCGGAAAAATAAGCAGTCAGCAGCGCGAGTTTTAAGTCATGCGCTTTGCCTTGTTCGCCGGCCCAATGGATCAACTGGTGGGCGTTGAATGTATTGAAAATCCGGCTGTCGTCTTTGAAGTTGAAGGCGAAACCCAGATCATTGCCTAACTCTTTCAACTTGCCACGCACCTCGTCGGATTGCTCTTTGGTGGAACCGTATTTTTCCGCCAGATGCTCGCGCAGGTTTTGGCCTTCAGGAACCATTTGCGGGTTCAGTTCGAAAGGGTGCCAGTAGACTTCGATCTCATGGCCCGAAGCGGCCACAGCCTGTTCGAGCTGTTTGAAACCAACTGCGCACCACGGGCACACAACGTCTGACACGATATCCACACGCAAAGCCATATTAGCATCCTTTGATTTTGCTTAAGTCCAGAGAATGGCGATTGCACAGGTGTTCAACAAGAGGCGGTTGATCACATCATTATGATATATCCTTTTGCTCAGGGCAGAAGGACCAGCCAGACCGATACGGATACAATCGACATCGCAGTCCCGACCAATACCGCACTGGCGGCCACCCGTTTGGCACGGCCATAGATATTGGCAAAGAGGTAGGCGTTGACGCCCGGTGCCATGGAGGCCGTAGTGATGACGGACCGCAGGCTATCTGTTGAAAGTTCCATGGATTGGGCCAAGACGTAAGCAAGGCTTGGGTGGAAGACCAAGGACATAAGGCAGATGAAAAAGATCGTGCGCAAATCGCCCTCTGGCCGGTAGCGCCGCAGAATGCCACCAATTGCAAACAGTGCGATGGGCAAGGCCGAGCGCGCCAAGAGATCGAAACTGTCATCGACCGCTGAAGGTATTTGAAGACCTGAAAGATTGACCGCGAAGGCACAAGTAATCGCAACAACGAGTGCATTTGATACCATGCCTTTCAGGACGGTTATCAGCGTTTGAAGAACGGATTTTCCGCGCGCTCGCACGATCTCCATTGTGGTGATGCCGACGCTATATGCAAAGAGAGAGTGGATTGAAATAATTGCAAAATTTCCCGAAAGCGCTTCTGGACCATAGGCGCGTTCGGCAATCGGTAGGCCCAGCATGAGCGAATTGGAAAAGAGGCAAGCAAAGCCGATGACGATACTATCTTCGATATCACGTTTGAATAGAAACCTTGCGCCAAGAAGGCCGAGGCAAAAGCTCGCGGCTGCAGCGATGTAAAAGCTGCTGAGCAAAGCCGGGTCGAAATTCTGCGACAGATCGAGTTTTGAAATCCCCTGAAACAATAGCGCAGGCACCGCAAAGGTAATGGCAAAGCGCATCAGCGCATCTACCAGCGCGTCTGTGATCAAATTAACCCAACGCGCAGCATAGCCGATCCCAATCAGAATGAAGACTGGGAGGATGATATTCAGAATGTCTAGCATTTGGTTTTAGATCGGAAATTTCAGAGTAAGCCCATCATAAGCGGGCTGGATATGATCCGCAGTTTCCTGCGTGAGGGTCTGATAATCCAGATCGATATGCATGTTGGTCAGCACGGCCTCTGTGGGCCCGGCGCGCTCGATCCATTCCAGTGAGCGTTCCAGATGCGCGTGTGTTGGATGCGGAGTGCGGCGCAGGGCGTCCAATATCCAGCAGCGCAAGCCTTGCAATTTAGGCCAGATGGCTTCTGGAATATCGGAGACATCGGGCATGTACAAAACGTCATGCATCCGGAACCCAAGCGCGTCGATGCCACCATGGACCACTTCGAGTGGCTCAAAGGTGATCGGTCCGCCGGCTCCATCAATGGTCACGTCGCCTCTGATCCCATTCAGATCCAGGATCGGAGGGTAGGGGGAGCCATCGGGTTGCACAAAGGCATAGCCAAAGCGCGACAACAGGGCGTCTTGGGTCGGGACATCCGCCCAGACCTTTACCCGTTCGCGCATGTTGAACACAATCATGCGCAGATCATCCAGCCCATGCACGTGGTCGGCATGGGCATGGGTGTAAATCACACCATCCAAGCGACCAACATCCTCGCGCAGAAGCTGATGGCGCATGTCTGGACTTGTGTCGATCAAAACTGTGGTTTTGCCCTCAGCCCCTTCGCGTTCCACCAGCAGGGAACAGCGCGTGCGTCGGTTCTTAGGTTCCGATGGGTCGCAATCACCCCAATGGCCGCCAAGACGCGGCACGCCGCCAGAGCTGCCGCAGCCTAAGATGGTGAAACTCAGCGTGTCACTCATGCGGCGGCTGCCTTTTGGGCTGCTTTTGCGAACAGACGTTCAAAATTAGCTTCGGTCTGGGCTGCGAAATCCGCGTACTCCATGCCAAAGACCTCGGCGCCTACCTGGGCGGTATGCGCTGTGTAAGCTGGTTCGTTGCGTTTGCCTCGGTAAGGCGTTGGCGCAAGATAGGGGCTGTCGGTTTCGACCAGCACGCGATCGACTGGCGTGGCAGCAAAGATATCGCGCACCTCTTGGCTTTTCTTGAAGGTCGCGATGCCCGACATTGACAGATAGAACCCAAGATCAACACAGGTTTTGGCCAGCTCTGGCCCCGAGCAATAGCAATGCATGACACAGTCATATGCTCCGGCCGCATGTTCTTCAGACAAGATGCGCGCCATGTCGTCATCCGCCGCGCGGGCGTGGATGATCAGGGGCAAACCGGTTTGACGTGCTGCTTCGATATGGACGCGGAGCGATTGCTTTTGGATCTCAGCGCTTTCAGCGGTGTAGTGGTAATCCAACCCCGTTTCACCAATGGCCACGAATTTTGGATGCTGAGACATCGCCACAAGTTCTTCCACAGTCGCCAAAGGTTCTTCAGCGGCGCTCATCGGATGGGTGCCTGCGGCGTAGAAGACCGGTGCGTATTTCTCTGCCAATGCACGCACTTGCGGTTCGTTCTTCAGCCGCGTGCAAATGGTAACCATGCGGCCCACGCCTGCCTCAGCAGCGCGCGCGATCAGCGCATCGTGTTCACCGTCAAAATCCGGGAAATCCAGATGGCAGTGGCTGTCGGTAATCAATGGGGCGTTGGTCATAGTCAGCCTTATCAGCCTTGGGCGGTTTGTTGGATCTTCCAAACCGTATCCAGCACCAAGGCGGCGGGGTCAAGATTAACTGACTTGCCGTGGCGACTGCGCGACGTGATCTCTGCAGCGACTTCAGCCCATGCCCGTGTTTTATGCGGGGTTGGGGACAGGCGTACCAAAAGTTGTGTCTCTCCGGGCGCGGCCTCAACAATCGGCGGCTGACCTGTTGCGCCCGTGCGGGCAATGCGGATCAGGAAGAGATCAATCAGATTAAGCAGCAGATCATAACGTTCTTCCGCACCGCGCCCGACCACAGAGTCCGCCAAGGCCAAGGCTCTTGGGCGGTTGAGTTGTGGCAGTTCAGAAAAGAGATTCACGATATCTGCATAAATCCGCATTCCATCAGATTGCGATAGGCGAATGGCCTCACCAACCGAACCCGCTGAAAGTTCAGCCATAGCAGCGGACTGTTCTGTCCCAACATCCGCCTGCGTGAGGGCGGTGGCCATGTCATCGCTGTTTAATGCTGATAGACGCAACTCGCGGCAACGCGAACGGATGGTTGGCAAAAGCCTTGATGGCTGATGTGAGATCAAAAGGATCGTGGTGTCTGCGGGGGGCTCTTCCAGTAGCTTCAAAAGCGCATTGGCGGCGCTGACGTTCATTTCGTCGGCGCTGTCCACAATCACCACGCGGCGGCCACCATCGGCGGCCGAAAGCGCAAAGAAATTCTTAAGCTTGCGCACCTCATCAACGGTGATCTGGCTTTTCAGTTTTTTGGTTTTCTCATCATAAGGCCGTTTGACCGAGAAGAGTCCGGGTTCTGATCCCGCCTGAATACGCCGGGCAACAGGATGTTCAGGATCAATATCCAGCGTTTCGGTAATCTGTGGGGCGTCGCCAAAGAGACCACCGCCATCATCTTTTGGGGTCGCCAACAGAAACTGCGCGATCTTCCAAGCGAGAGTCGCTTTTCCAACACCTTTCGGGCCAGTCAGCAGCCAGCCATGGTGTAGTCGATCTGCATTGAAAGCTTCAAGAAAGCCTGCCTGTGCCGCATCTTGTCCAAAAATTCGGGTGGTTTCACGTGGATGTGGCGCACCGTCGATCCGGTCGCTTTCAGGTAGCGCGTCATCGCTCATGACAGGTAGTCCGATACCGAGAGCTGAATGTCCGCTGCAACCTCATCCATGCTGCGGTTGCCGTCGATCAAACGGAAGCGATCTTTGAATTGTTGGGCAAGGTCCAAAAAGCCATGACGCATTTTGATCTGCAGCTCTTGGCCGAAGTCCTCAAACCGTTCTTCGGCGGTCTGGCGGCCCTTTGCACGGGCCAAACCGGTGGCAGGGTCCATGTCGATCAGGATGGTGAGGTCGGGTTCGGTGCCAATCATAAGTCGATGTAATTTATCGACTTTTTCGCGCAGATCACCGCGCGACAGACCTTGATACATGCGTGTGCTGTCGGCAAAACGATCACAGATCACGATCTTACCGGCCTCGAGTGCAGGATAGATTGTACGCTCCAAGTGATCGCGCCTTGCGGCGGTGAACAGCAAAAGCTCTGTTTCGGCAGACCAGCGATCCGGATCGCCTTCCAGGACCAAGCTGCGGATTTCTTCGGCCCCAACCGAGCCACCGGGTTCACGGGTTAAAATGACCTTGTGACCAAGGTCTTCCAAATAAGCGGCAAGACGTTTAGTTTGCGTGGATTTGCCGGAACCGTCGATGCCTTCAAAGGTGATAAACGTGCCGGGACGTTTGAGTTGTTCTTCTGTCATAATATGCGGGTCAACTTGCGCCCTCAGCTGTCAGGCCAAATTGCGACATCAAAACCGAGGTCGCTGTGCGCATACGTACTGTAAACCCGCCAGCGCCCACATCTGTTTCGGCAACAAGCGGGACGCGAATTTCCGGCAGGTCGGTTGGTTTGATCACCAGTTCCGCCAGTTGCTGACCTTTGGTGATCGGAGCTTCAAGTGGGCCATTATAGACCACTTCAGCATCGACATCGTTCTGACCAATGACAGGCAGTAGGATCTGCACATCCTGTTCGGCGACCAAGCCGACCTTTTGTGCCTCACCCATCCAGACTTCGGCTTGGGCAACCCGTTTTCCTGCACGCAGCACCTGACGTTCGCTGAATTGGCGGAAGGCCCAGTTGACGATCTGTTCGGAAACTTCGGCGCGGTCCTTGGCGCTGTCCATACCCGAGACCGCAAAGATCACGCGGCGGCCGGCCTGCTTGGCAGATCCAACAAGGCCATAGCCTGCTTCTTGAGTATGTCCGGTTTTTAACCCATCCGCGCCAATGCCCAGCTTTAACAATGGGTTACGGTTCAACGTGTTGCGTGGCGCTCGGCCATCAAAGGCAAATTCGGTTTCAGAGAACATCGGGTAGAATTCTGGGAAATCAGAAATCAATGTGTTCGCCAACAGTGCGAGATCCCGCATGGACATCCGGTGGCCCGGCGCAGGCCAGCCGTTGGAGTTGGCGAAAGTCGAATTGGTCATCCCCAGCTGACGTGCGCGCAGGGTCATCTGACGCGCGAAACCTTCTTCGGTGCCATCTGGGCTGAGGGTTTCAGCAATCACCGCGCAGGCGTCATTGCCAGACAGTACAATGATGCCGCGGATCAGATCCGCTACTTTGACACGGTCGGTTGTGTCCAGAAACATGGTCGAGCCGCCATAGCTCATGGCGTGTTGTGAGACAGGCAAGCGCTCTTCCATAGACAGGCGGCCATCACGCACCGCTTCAAAGGCCATGTAAAGCGTCATCAGCTTAGACATCGAGGCAGGCGGCAACGCTTCGTCGGCGTTTTTTGTCATCAAGACGGTGCCGGTGGTTTGATCCAACACGAAGGCGGCTTTGGCGCGGGTTTCAAACGCCCAAGCCGGTACAGAGAGCATCGCGGCAGCAACCGTGCCCAAAACCAACGATTTCAGAGTGTTCTTCATGATCCCCATCCTGATTTGTCAGACATCATTCGCGATATTTTTTGACTCAATGGGTCACCGCGTATGCATCGGTAAACCCTGTGCCTTTGATCTTTTTCAAAAGGGCTGTGCGCTCTGCAGAGGTCTGGGCTGGGCCCACCACCACACGCCAGAAGGCCTTGCCATTGCTTTCGCCGGTTTTGATCGATGGTACCATGCCCGCACGGCGCATCTGCGCTGCAGTGTTTTCTGCATTGTCTTTCACACTGAAGATACCAATTTGAATGTATGGCTTGGAAAGACTGCTGGATTTAACCGGTTTAGGGACCTCTGCCTGCGGCGCGGGCGCGGCCTGAACGGCCGGCTTTTGTTCTGCCGCATCAATGGCTGCTGCTGCGCCTGCCACCGGATCGAGCGCCTCGGTTTCGACGGTTTCAGCTTCAGGAACCGTGTCGGTGACCTCGGGCGCAACTGGAGCCTCTTCGCGGCGTAGGGCGGTGACCTCAAGTTCCACGGGTTGGCCAGCCAACATCGACAAGGCACCAGCGGCATCAGAAGAGACCTGCAGACGCGGGCCGGGTAGGGCGCGTTCGCGACGGAACAGCGCGCCGATGACAAACTTGCCATTGGCTTTGTTGCGGATGATCACCCGTTCTGGGTCTGATACATCCGGGTGCGCCACCCAGACGCCACCAAGTGAAGGGCGTCCGTCCCAAAGGCCGGCTTCGCTGGCCGAGAACACTTCGGGTGCTTCCACATCGCGTTCTACAAATTTGGTTGAGGTGCTTTGGGCAGGTCCATCCGCGTCAGCGCCATTTGCGCCGTTTAAACTAAAACCTTGAAAGTCTTCGCAAGCGGCGAGAATGGCCAGGCTTGAGACCAGCACTACGGCCCGTCCCATACGTAGCGTGAAAGGTTGTCGGTGGGAAAAACTGTTCATTACTTGCCCTTTTGCCCGAATTTTGCGCCGATTGGTGGCGTTCTTTTATCAGACACCCATACCCCGTGTGGCATCCGTTCATTTGGCCGCAGCTTACCGCGCGGCAGGCAATGTGAAAAGGCTACATGCAACGATCGGCGAATTTTCCCCATTTCGCCCCTTTAAGAATCAAAACAACCGACATAATCAGTGTGCGTCGGAGAAGTGGCAGAGTGGTCGAATGCACCGNNTGGGTTCGAATCCCACCTTCTCCGCCATCCATCATTTGGTTGCCGTTTTCAGATAGCGAAAGCTCCTTCAGGGGCTGCTTACCTGTTTCGGACCGTGGCATGGCAATTCGAAATGATTTGATTTGGTGTGGCGAAGGTTGCGATAATTTTGTGAATCTACCCGCGGTGCCATCGTTCGAATCGCGCATTCGAATCAACTGTTAATCCTTGGGGTTTAAACTCAAGATCGCTGTCTTGATTTGGCGAAAACGGTCGATTTTTGACTTTTTTATTTCTTCTGAAAATTCGTCAATTCGGCTAATTTTTGCCTGCTCTGAGGTACTTTTGAGCGCCGTGATTTTTGCAACTTTAAATTGATTTAAGTAATTTACTGAATGGTAAAAAGTCAGCGAAGAACCACAGGTTTCATGGCGAATTTAAACGACGCTAAGCGACGGTTTCAAGAATTCGTATTTCTTCACAGCCAGTTACAAATTTGGGTTATATATTATGAGTTTTTTTGATCTATTCCGGTCATTTCGCACGTTGGCAGGTCGTTTTGTTGGAAATGTCCCTATGCGTGTACGTGCCAATTTGATCCTTTCCTGACCTGAAGTGAGGCAAGGCTTCAAACATACTGTTTTGCAAATTCGAAAATCTGGCGTTAAGCCAATAGGGGAGTGATCGTGATACGGGCCTCGGAAGAGGTTCATTGGGGCCCGTTTCATCCTCATTCTGGAATCGGGTATCCTCCCGATTTTCAGATCCAAAGTTGCGGAACCGGCGGTAAAAACGCACGGGGTTAACGAGGCGTCGTTCGGTTTTGCAATTGAATAGTTCAATTAATGAACAGGGAAACAAAACATGAAAAAATTTACACTCGCACTGGCATTGTCCGCAACGACTGCGTTGACGACAGGTGCCTTCGCCGCAGACGTTCCAGCTGGCACCGTGTTGGCTGACGATCAAACTTATACCTACCGCTTGCTGGATGAGAGCTCTTCGCTGGACCCGCAATTGGTTGAAGACACAGATGGGTCCGGCATCGTGCGCGACCTTTTTGAAGGTCTGTATAACCAAGACGGTAACGGAAAGTTGGCCCCAGGTGTTGCGCTAAGCCACACTGTTTCTGCCGACAACATGACTTACACATTCACCTTGCGCAAAGACGCAAAGTGGTCTGATGGCAACCCAGTGACAGCGCATGACTTTGTTTATGGCTGGAAGCGCGCTGTGACACCAGAACTGGCGTCCCCTTACGCTTGGTACATGGAACTGATGTCCATCAAAAACGGCGCAGAAATCATCGCCGGTGACGCACAGCCAGAAGATCTGGGCGTGTCTGCGTCTGACGATCACACGCTGGTTGTTGAGCTGTCCCAGCCACTGCCATACTTTGCGGATATGGTGGCACACTCCACTACATTCCCAGTACCTAAATGGGCAATCGAAGCCCATGGCGAAAAGTGGACCCTGCCAGAGAACATCGTGGGCAACGGCGCCTACAAGCTGACCGAGCATGTTCTGAAAGAGCGTTCCACACGTGTGCGTAACGACATGTATTGGAACAACGAGAACACCGTTCTGGACACTGTCGTAGCTTTGGTCATCGGCGACGAGAACCAAGCGCTGACACGTTACCGCGCAAACGAGCTGGACAAAACAGACACACCAGCGGGTCAGTACCCAACGCTGAAAGCAGAGCTGCCTGATGAGGCCATCGCGGTGCCACGTCTGTGTAACTATTACTTCTCTTTCAACTTGGATTCCGGCCCAGAAGCGTTCCAAGACGTGCGCGTCCGTCAGGCGTTGGCTTTGGCCGTTGATCGTAACGTGATCGTGGATCAGGTTCTGCAAGGTGGTCAGTTCCCAGCCTATAACTTTACGCCTGCGGCAACCGCTGGATTTACAGCACCAGAAATCGCATATGCTGGTATGTCTCAGTCCGAGCGTGACGCAAAGGCGATGGAGCTGATGGCCGAAGCTGGCTACGGCAAAGGCGGCGAACCTTTGTCCTTCACGTACCTCTACAACACGTCTGAATCTCACCAGCAGGTGGCGATTGTTGCGACCCAAATGTGGAAGCAAAAATTGGGTGTGGACGTGAGCCTGGAAAACCAAGAATGGAAAGTGTTCTTGGAAAACCGTGGCGCGCAGAACTTTGAAATGGCACGTGGCGCATGGTGCGGCGACTACAACGAAGCCTCCACATTCTTGGACCTGCTTCAGTCTGACTCTGGCTACAACGATGCGAAATACAACAACGCGCGCGTAGACGAGCTGCTGGCGACTGCGAAGTCTTCCAGCGATACATCACCTCTCTATACAGAAGTAGAGCAGATCTTGGCCGACGAAATGCCGGTTATTCCGATCTACCACTACTCTGCCAATATGATGCTGAAAGCTGACGTTAAAGGCTGGCCTGTGAACAACGTTCAGCAGAAGTACTATTCCAAAGACATGTACAAAGTCGCGAAGTAATCCGTCTGATTTTGTGCAACACTTTACCCCGTCGCTTTTCATAAGCGGCGGGGTCTTGAGGTATTCATGCTTAGCTATACATTGCGCCGCCTCTTGGCGGTTATTCCGATCGTTCTTATCCTGATCGTGATATGTTTCTTCCTGATGCGCCTTGCGCCGGGGGGACCATTCACTTCAGAACGCCCGCTTCCACCAGCTGTGATGAAAAACGTTCTGGAACGTTACGGTTTTGACGAGCCGCTTTACGTCCAGCTGTGGACGTATATTAAAAATATTGTGTTCTACTTCGACTTCGGTCCGAGTTTCTCGCAAAAAGACCGCACCGTGAACGACCTGATTGCGCAGGGTTTCCCTGTGACGCTGACCTATGGGTTCTTTTCAGCTGTTTTTGTTCTGGTGCTTGGCATTCCATTGGGTGTCGTGGCCGCGCTGCGTCACAATTCCTTCTGGGACTATGTGATGACAGGTCTTGCGATCTTCTCGCAGATTTTCCCGAACTTTGTTCTCGCACCGCTGATGGTGCTGCTATTTACGTTGGCCTGGGGTTTGTTGCCCGGTGGCGGCTGGAATGGTGGACAATGGCCGTATGTGATCATGCCAGCTGTGGCTTTGGGCACATCTTACATGGCATCGGTTGCGCGTCTGACGCGTGGCGGACTGCTGGAAACCCTGTCTGCACCCTACATCCGTACGGCGCGCGCCAAAGGCCTGCCAGAACATACAATCCTGATCCGCCACGCGCTGAAACCCGCTTTGTTGCCGGTGATTTCTTACATGGGGCCGGTCTTTGTTTACATGATCACAGGCTCGGTTTTCATCGACATATTCTTCTCGACCGGTGGTATCGGTCAGAACTTTATCGATGCGGCCTATACCCGCGATTATTCGGTGATCCTTGGTCTGGCCATTCTCTATTCTGTGCTGACCTTTGCGCTGACCCTTTTGACGGACCTGATCTACGCGTGGATTGATCCGAAAGTCCGGAGTGGCTTGAAATGAGTATCAGAAAAACCATGAACAGCGCGGCATATGCCAATGCCGCTGCAGAAGAAATGATCAACAGCCGGTCCTTCTGGGCAGATGCACGGATGCGTTTCTTCAAAAATAAAATGGCAGTGGTCTCGCTGGCCATGCTGGTTCTATTGGCGCTATTTGCGAGTTTTGGTCAGTATTTCGCTCAGTGGAGCTATGAAGAGATCGACTGGTCGGTCTTGGGTAAAGTCAAAGAGCAGGGCGGCCCGAACTGGGAGAATGGCCACTATTTTGGCGTGGATGAGCTGGGCCGCGATCTTTATGCGCGCGTCGCACAGGGCTCCCGCGTGTCATTGTTGGTCGGTTTCCTTGCCGGAATTTGCGCGGTTCTCATCGGTTCGACCATGGGTGCCATCGCTGGTTTTTATGGTGGTCGCATTGACCAAGTGATCATGGGTGCCTTCAACATCACCCTGTCGATCCCATACATCATCTTCTTTGTTGTCTGGCAGGCCTTCTTTGGTCGTTCGATTGAGCAAATGATCATTGTGATGGTGATTATTAACTGGACCGCTGGTCTGTTGATCGTGCGTGGTCAGGTGCAAACTCTTAAGAACAAAGAGTTTGTCGATGCGGCTCGCATGCTGGGCATGAGCGATGCGCGGATCATTTTCAAACACATCTTGCCAAACATGCTGTGGGTGATTGTGATCTACATGTCGATTGCGATCCCAGAGATGATCATGATGGAAAGCCTCGTGTCCTTCCTTGGAGTGGGTATTCAAGAACCCAACACCAGCTGGGGTGCACTGATTTCAGAGGGCGCAAAAACCATGACCTATGGTACGCTTTGGCAGCTTGCCTTCCCGGCGGCCTTCTTTGTCGTGGCGCAGGTTTCACTTTACTACATCGGCGACGGCCTTCGGGACGCGCTTGATCCTAAGGAGCGTTAATTCATGCTCTCTGTTCAAGACCTTTCAATCCGCTTTAAAACGCCAGATGGCTATGTGCATGCTGTGAACAATGTCAGCTTTGACATTGCGGCAGGGCAGAAACTGGCCATCGTGGGGGAAAGTGGATCGGGCAAATCCCAGATCGCTCTGTCGATCCTTGGTTTGCTTGCCAAAAACGCCGAACCCACTGGCCGCATTCTGTTTGAAGATCAGAATCTACTCAGTATGCCTGCATCACGGATGAACAAGATCCGTGCCAAGGAGATTGGCATAATTTTCCAAGACCCGATGAGCTCGCTTAATCCATACATGACAGTGGAACGCCAGCTGAACGAAGTTTTGGAGCTGCACGAGGGGCTGCGCGGCAAAGCGGCGCGCGCTCGTGTGTTGGAAGCCATGGATGCGGTGCAAATTCCAGATGCGAAAAACCGTCTGAAAAGCTATCCGCATGAGTTCTCCGGCGGTATGCGTCAGCGGATTGTGATCGCCATGGCGCTCCTCTGCCGTCCAAAGCTGATCCTTGCGGATGAGCCAACAACGGCGCTGGATGTGACCGTTCAGGCGCAAATCATGAAACTGCTGGATGACATCCAAAAGGAATACGGCAGCTCGATCATGCTGATCACCCATGATCTGGGTGTTGTGGCAGGTTTCTGTGATGAAACGCTGGTGCTGTATGGTGGTCAGGTGATGGAACGCGCCGAAACGCGCGAAATCTTTGCTGCTCCAAGCCATCCATACACTCGCGGTCTGATGCGGGCCGTGCCAAACATCAATGATGTAGACGGAAAGCTGCAAAGCATTCCAGGTCAGCCGCCAAACCAGTTGAACCCACCAGCGGGGTGCCCCTTTGCAGAGCGTTGCTCTGACGCGGTGGCCACCTGTGCTGAAACCATGCCGGTTCTGACGGACGGCGCCCACCAACGCGCTTGCCTGCGCACTGTCGAGGAGTTGAGCTGATGACGGAAATGCTGTCCGTTCAGGACCTCGCGGTCCAGTTCCAATTGCTGAAATCCAAAAAATGGCCTTGGTCCGCACCCGCGCAATTGCGCGCGGTCAATGGCGTTAGCTTTCGCGTCGACAAGGGACAAACCCTTGGCGTTGTTGGGGAAAGCGGCTGCGGGAAATCTACGTTGATCCGTGCCATTGCCGGTCTGGTGCACCCATCAGAAGGCACGGTGATGCTGGAAGGCAAACCAGTGGATTACAGCAACAAGAAAGAAGTTCTGGCCCTGCGTCGTCAAGTGCAGATGATCTTTCAGGACCCTGTGGCCTCGCTTAATCCGCGTATGACCATTCGCGAAACAGTGGCAGAGCCTTTGGCAATGTTCTTTCCAGAAATGAATCAGGACGCGCGTATGACACGGGTCTATGAGCTGTTGGATCGTGTTGGCATTCCACGCCGCAATGCCAACCGCTACCCGCACGAATTCTCTGGCGGTCAATGCCAGCGGATCGGCATCGCGCGGGCCTTGGCAGCGGAACCTAAGGTTCTGTTGTGTGACGAGCCGGTGTCAGCGCTCGACGTATCCATTCAGGCGCAGGTGGTGAACCTGCTGCAAGAATTGCAACGCGAAATGGGGCTGACCCTGATCTTCGTGGCCCATGATTTGGGTGTCGTGCGGCATATCTCGGATGAGATTCTAGTGATGTACCTGGGCGGTATGATGGAGAAAGCGCAAGCGGATGAACTGGTGCAAGCACCGATGCATCCATACACGAGCGCTTTGCTGTCTGCGGTTCCGGTGCCTGATCCGGATGCGAAGCTGGAACCAGAGGTGCTGGATGGTGATCTGCCAAGCCCGCTGAACCCTCCAAAAGGGTGCCTGTTCCAAACCCGCTGCCCAAAACGGTTTGACCGTTGCATCAGCGAGCGACCTTCTCCGGTTTTTGTTGGGGCACGTCAAAAGGCCTGTCACTTGGAAAAGCTCTGAGCTAGTAAATTGTTAATTTGAAATAATTCAACGCCGCGATCATTAAAGGTCGCGGCGTTTTGCGTTTTGCTTTTATCTTAAGTTCAAAGAGTAGGGCGCATGTGGCTGTCTTTGCAGATCACATCTTAGAAATGCGTCATTGAAATCGATTACATAAGGTGAAATATGCCTTATAGAGCATATTCAAGAGGAGAGGCAAATATGGGTAGCTATGCGGCAGCCATCAAAGAATTGGAAAACCTGTTGGGCGATCGCCTGTCCACGGGGCAATCTGTGCGCGAAACCCATAGTCATGATGAGGCCTATACGACGCCGGTCCTACCTGATGCCGTAGCTTTCCCTGAAAACACACAAGAAGTCTCAGACATCGTTAAGATCTGCGCGCGTCATAAATGCCCGGTTGTACCTTATGGCGTTGGCTCTTCGCTGGAAGGGCATGTGGTGCCGATCAAAGGTGGGGTAAGCCTGAATATGATGGGCATGAACCGCATTTTGGATATTCATCCCGAAGATCTGGATGCTGTTGTGCAGCCGGGGGTCACCCGCACTGAACTAAACACGGCGTTGCGTGATACGGGTCTGATGTTCACCGTCGATCCCGGGGCGGATGCCACCATGGGCGGCATGGCAGCGACGCGGGCGTCTGGCACAAATACCGTGCGCTACGGCACCATGCGCGAGAACGTTTTGGCGTTGGAAATTGTCACTGCAGATGGCTCGATCATTCGCACAGGCACGCGGGCCAAGAAATCATCAGCGGGCTATGATCTGACACATCTGTTCATTGGCTCTGAAGGGACGCTTGGCATCATCACCGAACTGACAGTACGTTTGTTTGGTCAGCCAGAAACCATTTCGGCGGCCACCTGTGCATTCGAAGACATCGATAATGCGGTGCAAAGTGTGATTTTGGCAATCCAAGTTGGCCTGCCGATGGCGCGGATTGAGCTGATCGACGAGGTTCAGATACGAGCGCTAAATGCCTATAACGACAGCTTTGATCTACCCGAAAAACCACATCTGTTTTTGGAATTCCACGGCTCCCCTGCAGGGGTGGCTGAACAGATCGAGATGTTCAAAGACATTGCTGAAGACCTTGGCGCGAGCGATTTTAAATGGGCTGAGAAGACTGAAGATCGCAATCGACTATGGGCTGCGCGTCATAGTGCATATTATTCCGTGAAGGCCTTGCGCAAGGAGGCTGCGGGGATCGTGACGGATTGCTGTGTACCTATTTCGGCGTTGGCAGAATGCATTCGGCAAGCCAAAGTTGGGATCGCGAAAGCTGGACTTATCTCCCCACTTATTGGCCATGTGGGGGATGGGAATTTCCATCTACAGCTTCTTGTCGATCCCAAAGATCCAAACGAAATGAAGGCAGCGCGGGCATTGGTGTCAGAGTTAAACCATCTGGCTATCGAACACGGCGGAACAGTCACGGGTGAGCACGGAGTGGGTGTTGGTAAGTTACCTTACATGCAGACCCAACATGGTGAGGCTTACAATGTCATGGCCACGCTGAAACGCGCGATGGATCCAAACAATATTTTGAACCCAGGTAAAGTGGTGGCTTTAAACTAAGGCCCTTAATAGAGCCAAAAAACCAACAGAAGTCAGTGGGTTTTGCTGCAAAGTTGATGTTTGGAAATCTTGGAGCGGGCGGCGGGAATCGAACCCGCGTCATTAGCTTGGAAGGCTAAGGTCTTACCACTACACAACGCCCGCTCTGTGGAACAAGGATGTATTTTATCCAGATTCCATCGTCAATAGCTCTCACGCAACAAATCACATTAACTGCGTTTAGGCGGTGACTGACGGCAGCCAGCTTTCATATAGATTGACCCGTAGAGGTGCGTATCCTGTTCATCGTGGTTGGTATTATCCGGTCATTAAGAATTTACCGAATGAGGTCGCAACAAAACAGATGCGCCGATTGCTTTTTGAGAAACCGGCGCATCTAAGACTTATATGTCTGAGTGTTTTAAACCTGTCCGGGTAACCAAAGAACGATTATTGGGAAGGCAACCAAAAGCGCGATGGTGATGGCATCGGCGATGAAGAAAGGTGTTACGCCTTTAAAAACATCCTGCACCGATAGATCATCGCGCACACCAGCCACAACAAAGCAGTTCAGACCAATTGGTGGGGTGATCAGACAGAATTCGGCCATTTTCACCACCAAGATCCCAAACCAGATCGCACACATTGGGCCGCTCATACCAAATGTGCTTTCTGCAGCACTAACAGCTTCGCCACCATTCAAGGCCATGACCGCCGGGTAGACCACAGGTAGGGTCAGAAGCAGCATGCCGATGGCATCCATGAACATGCCAAGCACAGCATAGGCCAAAAGGATGCAAATCAGGATCAACATTGGCGACATGGTCAGGCTGGTGATCCAATCAGAGAACGCACCCGGCAGATCGGCAAAGCCAAGGAAGCGCACGTAGATCAGAACGCCCCAGATGATGGTGAAGATCATCACCGAAAGCTTGGCGGTTTCCAGCAGTGCTTCTTTGAGTTGCGGCCATCGCATGCCTTGATATAGCGCCATGAGGAAGACCACGAAGGCTCCGATGGCGCCGCCTTCGGTTGGTGTACCCCAAGCGTCGCCGCCAAACGGGTTGTAGACAAAGAAGATGATCGTCACGACCACAAAGAGGATCGGCAGGGCTGGGGGTAGGGCAAGGAAACGCTCTTTCCACGTGAAGCCGGAAACCGCTGGGCCAAAGTCTTTGATGGTCAACGCCATCCCGATGATCAGCAGGCCATAGATTAGGGCAGAGAAAGCACCGGGGATGAACCCCGCTAAAAGCAATTTACCCACGTCCTGTTCCACGATGATGGCGTATATCACCAAGATCGCTGAGGGGGGGATTAGGGATGCTAATGTCCCCCCCGCAGCGACGACCCCTGCCGCAAACCGTTTATCATAACCAATTTTTAACATTTCAGGGATCGCAATCCGCGCGAATACAGCGGATGTCGCAACCGACGCGCCTGACACGGCGGCAAAACCCGCCGTCGCAAAAACCGTCGAGACCGCCAAACCACCTGGAACCCACGCAAGCCACTTTTTCGCTGCTTCAAAGAGCGCTTTGGTAAGCCCTGCGTAATAGGCCAAATAGCCAATCAGAATAAATGTGGGGATCAGGCTGAGGGCCTGACTAGAAATCTTAGAATGCGGTACCTGACCTGCGGTTTTCACAGCAACTGTCAGCGCTTTTTCAAAGCGTGAGGGATCGTAACCAAACTTGGCCCAGAAAATCCAGATCAGGCCAATCATGCCTGCAAGACCTGCCGCAAAGGCGACGCGCATGCCGAGGACCACAAGCACCAGCATGCCGCCAGTGACCACAAGTCCAATATCGATGGGTTCCATTGTGCAGTCCTACTTTTCGTTGCCCGAGACTTGCTCGGCTTCCATGGCGGCCTGCGTCGCCGCATCGGCGATCAGCGGCACGGCCACGGGTTGATCCATATTGTTCAGAAAGGCGCGCGCGTAGGCGACGAGTTGCAATGCCAGACGCAGAGCCAACAAGCCAAAGGCCAAGGGGGCCATCAGTTTGGCGGGCCAGATCGGCAGGGCGATATCCATCGAGCTGTCACGGCTCCACATAGGAGAGCCAAAATCAAAGCTGCGCTGAAAATGTGCCCATGTGCCCCAGACCAGCAGGACCATCAGGGCGAAAATTGCCAGCGTTGTGATGAATTCGACTGCGTAAAGCGTACGGCCTTTCAATGCGCCCACCACCATATCCATGCGGATGTGGCCACCATCGCGTTGCGTAAAGGCGATGCCCATAAAGGCAATCAGGGGCATGGCCTGTTCAATCCAGTCCACATAGCCAGGCAGCGGTTGATTAAAGAAGTTGCGTCCAGAAACCGAAATCACCGCGAGGATCATCAGCGAAAACACTGCGAGGCCACTGATCAATGCAAAGATACGTTCTAGTCGATAAAGCCGCCTGTCTACGCGGCTAAGTAGGCTGTCATCTGACAGCACCAGAGAGGAACCGGCCATGCCATGTTCTCCTGTAATATGTCGGGTGGATCCGAAAAAAGACCGCGCCGGAACCAATTTGGGTCACTCACCGGCGCGGTCCTCATAGTCGCAAGAGGCTTACATGCCCTTGGCAATCATACCTGTGACCAGATCGTAGAGTTCCTGCGCAGGCAAGCCACGCTTGGTGTTGTCTTCGATCCATGCAGCGGCGGCTGGTGCAGCAGCAGCTTCTTTGAAAGCAGCAATTTCCGCGTCGCTAAAGGTCACTTCGGTGATTCCGCGCTCTTCCAGAGCAGGGCCCCATGCGGCCATCGTCTTGTTATTGTAGTTATCGATGTAGTGGTCTAGCGCCTCATCAACAGAGCTCAGCAGCGCCTCACGATGGGCATCAGACAGATCCGCCAGCGCGTCGTTGTTCACCACAACTGGGCAGTTCACTGTGCCTGGGTTCAGGTTGGTGGTCCACCATTTGCCGTTTTCAATGGTGCCGAAAGACATGTGGGCGTGAGGTGCGAAGCTGACGGCTTTCACAACGCCTGAATCCATTGCTTGGCGCACTTCGGTTGCAGACATCGATGTTGGCACTGCGCCTACAGTTTCCATTGCTGCACCGATACCACCGGTCGCACGCACGGACAGGCCTTCGAAGTCAGCCAAGGTAGCTGGCGCATCGCCCACACCGACGAGGTTGTACTGCGGTAGCGGTGACGGCATCAGCAGGGTTGCGTTCCAGCGGCCCAGATCTTCTTGAGTGGCTGGGTGGCTATAAACGGCCATGGACAGCTCGACTTCCTGCTCGAGGGACGCAACGCCCAAGAACGGCAGTTCCAGTACTGTGATCGATGGGTTCTTGTCACGGTGGTAACCTGCGCAGAATTGCGCCATTTCAAACGCACCAATTGAGATACCGTCGAGATTCTCGCGGTTTTTGGAAAGACCACCGTAGCTGATGTTCAAAGTGAACTCGCCACCGGTTTTTTCGTTGACCAGTTCAGCCAATTTTTCGACGTGCTCTGTGAAGGCACGGCGTTTGCCCCAAAGGGATACATCCCATGAGGTCGCAGCAGCTTCTGTTGCGAAAGCAAGGGTTACGGCGGCGATGGCCGCGCCTTTAAGTGAATGTTGCATGAATTCCTCCCCGTCATGCGGCTTTGTGAGGAGAAGATAACAAGCATCGCCTTGCAATTGGTATGAAGGAAATTGCCACTTTTGGATTAGGTTCCCTGCGGATTTCCGCAGGGTCTTGCACTAGGCACTATGAAGGTTGGTTCAAAAGTGTCGTTGATCCACTTTCAAACAGTGTTCCGACCGTTTTAAAGACAGACAGCGTGTCTAAGAGTTCGGCATTGGAGGATACGCCAACTTTTTCATAGATCATTTGAATTTGATTGCGCACGGTCTTTGGGGATCGGTCCGAAATCGCTGCGATGGCAGCCACATTTCGACCCATAAGCAGGCTTTTGCAAACTTGGGATTCTCGCGCGCTTAGATCAAAGACATCCTCAAGCAGGCCCGTGTTCACAGCATCCTGTTCTGATTGCCCGACAAAGATTGCAAACATGCGTTCTTCGTCCAGCAGATGTCGATCAATCGCGCTGGCATCTTGCATCGAAGGGCGAAACGGGGAAATCGCAAGCATCAAAGGGCTATCATCTGTTTCAATGCGCAACCCACTTTGCACAAGGTCTCGACTGGTGAGGTTGAGCTTGTGGTAAAGATCCGCAGTGTCGTAACTATTGGTTAGTTTCACGGTCCCATCCGCGGCCAATCGGAAGGGGTTTGCGCGTTTTAAGGCTTGGCGGCCGGCTTTGTTCCCGAAAAGGTATCTGCCTTTCACATCTGTCACCAGCATCGGCAAAATGATCCCATCAAAGAACCCGCTGAAAGCTTCGGTCGCTCGTTTGGCCAGCGTCAGGGCACGCGCCAATTGGCTTGCACGTACAGCATGTGGTGCAAGCAGTTTAAGGACTTGGAAAAGGGGGGCGTGTATCTTTTTTTCCAAGGACTTATCTTCAGGGATTGGAAACCCCAGAAACGCACCTCGGTCGCCGTTGTGATCGACTTTCAGGTGCAAAGAATTCCGGTACCCGGACGGCTGTAGAAAATCTGTATAGCAACGCGAATTCAAAAGTTGATGTTCTGGAAAATATCGAAAGGTTCTGACGACGTACCCATTAGGTGTGCGTTTGACCGCATCCGCGATGGTCTCCCCGACGTCGGTCCTCATATTGAATTCAAAGGATTTGGGAAATAGCGCACGTTCACCAGCGCTGATGTATTCTGGAAGCATGGTGTCTCCATCATACCCCCAAGCGACAGCACCGACGCCAGGAAACATTTTACTGATCTTATTCAGCAATGTTTTCCATTGAACTTCTTCAAAGGCTGAATCGTAAACAACCCCGATCAGTTCCGAGAGTTCCTCTGATGTGAATGACAACTTATCCATGGCGGTATTTTACATGAATTTGCCCATAGCCAATGGGTAAAATTACCCAAAAGCGCTTGGGCAAGCCTACTCATGTAATGCTTTCACGAGCGCGCAATAAATGAGGTCGTTGTTATTGGAGTAAGTACAAATGACCCTCAAAGCACATTCTTCCAGTCAATGGGCGGGCTCTGGCGATCGGCGATTTAATATGGCACGCCGCAGTCTGATAGGCGCGATTGTCGGAACGCTGAAATCAAATCTGTTGCGTGTATTCAGTATGCCAAGAATTTTGCCTGGCCGCTGGTACCTTTAAAGCAGCGCCTCTTTATCCAACCCCAGCTTCACAATCTTCTCGTTCAACGTCCGTCGCCCAATTCCCAAAGCTTCGGCGGCGGCATCCATCCGGCCTTCTTGGTCTTTTATGGCTTTGGCAATCATCTCACGTTCTAAAGCAGCAACGGCTTCGCGCAGGGTGGCGGGCATTTCTTCTGTCGCGGCTCCGGAGATCGCCTCAGCCAGCGAGCCACGCCCCCTGCGGGCCGCAAGGATGCGGCGCTCGCAGGCATGGCGCAATTCGCGCACATTGCCGGGCCAGTCATGTGACAGCATCGCCGCCAGATCTTCGCGCGATACAGCTGGCACGTCGAGTTCGTAAATCCGGGCGTATTCTTCTAAGAAATGTGTGGCCAGAACAATCAAGTCGTCGCGGCGTTGTCGCAAAGGCGGGACCGTGAGGGCGACGGTGTTTAACCTAAATAAAAGATCACGGCGCAGTTGCCCGGTCCCGACCGCTTTGCCAATATCTTGGTTGGTAGTCGAAATCACCCGAAAGGCCACAGGAACCGGTGTGGTCGCGCCGATGGGCAGCACCTGCTGATCCTCGATGACGCGCAAGAGTTTGGCCTGGACTTCTGGCGGGCAGGCGCAGATTTCATCCAGAAAAAGCGTACCCCCCGAAGCAGCGGTCAATCGACCATCGGTTTGTCCAGCTTGGCCGGCAGTGCCAAACATCTCTGCTTCAAACCGATCTGAATTCAAAGCTGCACAATTGAGGGCAAGAAAAGGCGCATCCGGATTTGAGCCCAGATCATGCAAAGCCCGAGCCACTAATTCTTTGCCGGTGCCCGTTTCGCCCTCGATCAAGACTGCAGCGTTGGTTTGGGCAAAATCTAAAATGTCATCGCGTAGTTCAGATACGGAATCGGTTTGCCCCAATAACACCCGATCCAAGCCCGACAGGCGATAAAGCCGCTCTTTGAGCCGATCATTGTTCTTACGCATACGGTATTGTTCCGCGGCGTGTATCAGCACTGTTAGCAACCTGCGCGGCTCATATGGTTTTTCTAAAAAACTATAGGCCCCAGCCTGCATGGCTTGCACGGCCATTGGGATATCGCCATGGGCGCTGATCAGAACCATAGGCGGGGCTTCTGCGTCTAGGCTTTCAAGCAGCTCGAGGCCTGACATGCCAGGCATACGCACGTCACTTAGGATCACATCAGGCAGCGATGATTTCAAATGCGCGGCAACCTTATCGGCGCGGGGAAGGGCTTCGACTTGCCAGTCTGCTGCTTCCAACAGGTCTACAAGCGAGTGCCGCATACCTGTGTCATCATCCACCACCAGAATTCGAAACGGGTTTTGCTCGCTCATGTAGATTGATCCTTATTCAAAGCCTGTGTTGCCTCCGATTTCGAATGAGGCTGCGATAAGGGGAGAGATACGCGGAAGACTGCGCCGCCGCGTTGTGCATTACGCGCGCTCATTTCTCCACTGTGGTCTTCGACAATACTGGCAGATATGGCCAGACCAAGTCCCATACCCTGACCGCTTTCCCGTGTAGTCACAAAAGGTTCCTGCAGTTCTGCCAAAGTGGTCTCGCCAAGCCCATGGCCACTGTCGCGGATTTCAAACCATGCGGTCTGCGCCTCGTGTCCAACAGATACTGCAAGTTGGGGGGTATCGCTGTCTTCCATGGCGTCGATGGCATTGCGCAAAAGGTTCGTCATTACCTGTTCAAGGCGCAGCCGGTTGCCGCGTACAAGAAGCGGTACATCAGGCAGCTCTAGATCTACGCTGACTTCTTTAGTGGCGATATTGGGATCAACCAGCGCAAGGGCTGCGCGCATTGCAGCGCCTAGATCAACGTCATCAAAGGGATCGTTTTCAGAACGCGCAAAGAACTTCAATTGTCGGGTGATGCCTTCCATGCGATCAACAAGCCCAGTGATTTTCCCAGTGAATTTGGGTTCCGCCTTACCGCCGATTTCAGCCGCAGCGACATGGTTGCGCATCGCGGCAATCGGTTGGCCCAGCTCGTGGGTTACGGACGCTGCAAGCTGGCCCAATGCCGCCAATCGGCTGGCCTGTTCCAATTCTTTCTGAGTGCGTTGCAGACGACGTTCCGCCGTGCGGCGTTCTTCGATTTCGACTGCAAGCCGTTCATTTGCGCTGCGCAAAATGGTTTCTTCTTTTTTTGCCCTCGCCAAGGCACGGGCCACGCGACGGGCGCGCTGGATTTGTGCGGCGATCAGCAAAGCCCCCGCAAGAAGCACAACCGCCGCCGTCACCAGCCAACTGCGGGTAATGGCCTGATCGTCGCTTGCAAAATAATGCAGCGTCCAGCCATGCGGCAGATCATTGGCCAATAGGTGAATCCGTTCCACTCCCGCAATATCAGCGCGCTCTGGACTGATTTGTGTCCAATCTAACGCCGTTAGCGGCTGCCCGGTGAATTGCCGCGCGGCAAGGATGGATTGGCGCTGGGCGTCTGAGAGCGGCAGAAGTGTCTTATAGCGCCAGGTCGCTTCGGAAGATAACAGGATCACCCCGTCTTCATTCGCCAAAAACACCTGTTCGCCTGCGTCCCGCCAGCGTTCTTCTAAGGTTTCAAAGGCGATCTTAATGGCGATCACACCGGCCACGGTGCCATCCGGATCCAGCACAGGGTCGGCGATAAAATAGCCGGGCAGCCCCGTTGTTGCACCAATGGCATAAAATTCGCCTGTGTCCCCAGCTAAAGCAGATTGGAAATAGGGGCGAAAGCCGTAGTTCTGTCCGATAAAGCTGGATGGCAATGCGTGGTTTGAAGCCGCCACCGTCTCGCCATCTGGTGTCATGAGATATATCGCATCGAGCCCTGCGGCATCCGCCATACCGGTGAGCCGCGCATTCAATATCCCGGTTTCAGCGCCCAACGCGGTGTCCAGAACAAAACTATCGCGTGCCAAGACATAGGTCAGATGCGAGAACCGATCGATTTCCGCCACAACAGAGCTGCGATAAAGCGAAAGCCGCCCCTCGGCGCGCGCCTGTTCCTGTGCTGTGAACCACAAATGCGAAGTCTGAAAGCCCGCAACGGCCAAAACCACAGTCACCAAGACCGGTAAAATATAGCGAATGGACAGCATGTATCCCTTTCATCTGGTGTGGCTTGGAACGGATTGGCGCGGCGTTTTATGCGGGCGCATAGGCCCACTCGAAACGGCAAAGTAAGACCAAGGTCCACTCTTAGACAAGCGAAACTGTCGCGAACGTATCAGTAGCATATTCAATGGCTCGATAATTTACGTCTCAACCTACGATTTTTGCATGGGTCATATGCGGGGCTTGTGATGGGGCGTATTGCCCCAAATATAGCGTCATAATACTGGGCGCTCTTGACCTTGCAGGATAGGGCAGTCACACACACGCAAGATCACGAAATGAGGGCCACATGGCGCGCAATCCGACCCCGAATAAGGCTGATGAAGAACGAGCAAAGTCCAAGAACGTTGGCGCTCTGCGCGAGCTTGCACCGTTTTTGCGCCCTTACCGTATGTTGGCCGTTCTGGCTGGGTTTGCACTGGTTCTGACCGCAGGTATTTCACTGGTGATGCCAATCGCAGTACGCCGTGTGGTGGATAATTTCAGCACTGCAGATGCAGCACTTCTGGATCAGTATTTCCTATCTGCGCTGGGCATTGCTGCACTTTTAGCGTTGGGGACAGCCCTGCGTTACATGCTGGTCACCAAGCTGGGCGAGAGGGTTGTTACCGATATTCGCAAAGCCGTTTTTGATCGCATCATCGGCATGAGCCCATCGTTCTTTGAAAACATCATGACCGGCGAGGTCCTAAGCCGTATCACCACTGACACGACGTTAATCCTGTCTGTGATCAGCAGTTCTATTTCGATTGCCCTGCGCAATATGCTGATACTTGCAGGTGGTTTGGCCTTGATGCTGTTCACCTCGCTCAAGCTGACAAGCCTTGTTTTGCTAATTGTGCCCATGGTGGTAGTGCCGATCCTTGTACTAGGTCGCCGCCTGCGCAAACTGTCGCGTGAAAACCAAGATTGGATTGCTGAAAGCTCTGGCAACGCCAACGAGGCGCTGCTTTCCGTTCAGACGGTGCAGGCTTTTACACATGAACGCGAAAGCCGTCAGACCTTTGCCGAGGTTACTGACCTTTCTCTGAAATCCGCGCTGCGTCGCGTGAATACGCGCGCCCTGATGACCTCGATTGTGATCTTTCTGATTTTCTCGGGTGTAGTTGGTGTATTGTGGATTGGGGCCAATGATGTGCGTCTTGGCTCCATGAGCCCCGGAGCGTTGATCCAATTTGTGATCTATGCGGTGATGGTTGCTGGCTCTGTCGCAGCCCTGTCCGAAATCTGGGGCGAGTTGCAACGCGCAGCTGGCGCGACAGAACGTCTGGTCGAACTGCTGCAAGTCGAAGATAGTGTCAAAGATCCGCAAGATCCTGAGTTTATGAACGATGAAGTGCGCGGCGAGATCAGATTTGAAAACGTCAATTTCAACTATCCTGCGCGACCAGATATTCCAGCCTTGCAGGACGTAAACCTGACCATCAAACCGGGTGAAACCGTTGCGCTGGTTGGCCCATCGGGCGCTGGTAAAACGACGATCATTCAAATGATCCAGCGGTTCTATGACCCTTTGAGCGGCCAGATCACTCTGGATGGCATGCCGTTACAAATCATGGATCGTCACCACTTCCGCCAGCACATGGCGCTGGTGCCGCAAGACCCGGTGATTTTTGCCGCAACTGCGCGTGAAAACATTCGCTTTGGCCGGCCAAATGCCACAGATGCAGAAGTCGAAGCCGCCGCGCAGGCTGCTGCTGCGCATGATTTCATCGCCAAACTGCCAGAAGGCTACGACAGCTATGTCGGCGAGCGCGGTGTTATGCTGTCAGGGGGGCAAAAGCAACGGATCGCCATCGCCCGTGCGATCCTACGCGATGCGCCTGTGCTATTACTTGATGAGGCGACTTCTGCACTGGATGCAGAAAGCGAACGGCTGGTGCAGCAAGCGGTGGATGAGCTCGCCGAAACCCGCACCACCATCATCGTGGCACACCGCCTTGCGACCGTGAAAAAGGCGGACCGGATCATCGTGATGGATCAGGGCGGCATCGTTGCTCAGGGCCGTCATGACGAGCTGGTCGCACAAGATGGCCTTTACGCAAAACTGGCGCGTCTGCAATTTACAGACGGGTTAGCGGCATAAATTTTCCCGTTTAACGGTTTTCAAACCTTTTCGCTGTTGCTGGACGCAAGGTCGGCGCTAAAGTTGACCTGCGGGTAAGCTTGCGTTTTTCAATCGGCTTTTGCCAGAGTTGAGAACGCCAGTTGCCCGGAAGAGGCGGGCAGGGCCGTTTGAGGGGAGGATACCTATGACTTTTGCATCCTTGGAGGATCGCAACGCTTTAGATCAGGAAATGCCATGGGCCGAGCGCGATGTCGCCAAGACCATGTATCAATTCTTGACGCGTACCAGAGATCGGTTCCCCGATCGGCCAGCTGTGAGCTATCAGCTGACGTCTGGTCCCAAAGACAAGGCGGAAACGCTAACCTGGGATGAGCTACACAAAATGACGGTACAGGCGGCCAATATGTTCCGCGCGCTTGGCATCGAGGAAAATGACACCATTGCCTATGTGCTGCCGAATGCGCATGAGACTCTGGTGACGCTGCTTGGCGGCATGATCGCGGGCATCGCCAACCCGATCAATCCGCTGCTGGAACCGGAACAAATCGCTTCCATTCTGCGCGAAACCAACGCCAAAGTTGTTGTCACGCTCAAAGCCTTTCCCAAAACCGATGTGCCGCAGAAGGTTGCAGAGGCCGTGCGCCATGCGCCTGGTGTACACACGGTTCTGGAGATCGATTTGCTGCGCTATCTGACCCCGCCAAAAAGCTGGATCGTGCCGCTGATCCGACCAAAAAACAAAGGCGAGCACCACGCCAAGGTTATGGATTTCCGCACCGAGCTGTTCAAACACAACACCACGCTCGACTTCGAAGACAGCGCGGGTGATCGCGTTGGGGCCTATTTCCACACCGGCGGAACGACGGGCATGCCGAAGGTGGCGCAACACCGCTATGAGGGCATGGTGTACAACGGATGGATCGGCAATACGCTGCTCTTTACCGAGCAAGACAATATCATGTGCCCGCTGCCTTTGTTCCATGTGTTTGCCGTTCAGGTGATCATGATGTCAGCGATTGCATCGGGGGCCCATGTGGTCTTCCCAACCCCGCAGGGTTACCGCGGTGACGGGGTGTTTGATAACTTCTGGAAGCTTATTGAACGCTGGAATATCACATTTATCATCACGGTTCCTACGGCAGTCTCTGCGCTGATGCAGCGCCCAGTGGATGCCGATATTTCCTCTGTTCAGGTCGCCTTCTCAGGCTCTGCCCCAATGCCGATGGAGCTTTTTAAACGGTTTGAAAGCGCATCAGAGGTTAAAATTGTTGAAGGCTACGGCCTGACCGAGGCCACCTGTCTTGTGTCCTGCAATCCGGTGGATGGTGAAAAGAAAGTCGGTTCTGTCGGCATCCCATTCCCGCATACCGAAGTGCGCATTGTCACCCAGACAGCAGATGGACCTGTCGAATGCGCCACAGATGAGGTCGGTGAGATTTGTGTTGCAAACCCAGGCGTTTACGCCGGTCACACCTATACAGAAGCGGACAAGAACATCGATCTCTTTCACGCCGACCGCTTTCTGCGTACGGGTGATTTGGGACGCGTTGATCAGGACGGCTACCTCTGGATCACAGGTCGTGCCAAAGACCTGATTATTCGCGGCGGACACAATATCGACCCGGCGGAAATCGAGGAAGCGCTGGTGCAACACCCTGCAGTGGCCATGGCCGGTGCGATTGGGCAGCCGGACAGCCATTCCGGTGAACTGCCTTGCGCATACGTTGAACTGGTAGATGGCGCAGAGGTGGACGCGGAAGAGCTGCGCACTCATGCCAAAACCTTGGTGCACGAACGTGCTGCCCATCCAAAACACGTTGAAATTCTGTCGGAGCTGCCAAAAACCGCAGTTGGCAAGGTCTTTAAACCCGACCTACGCAAACGAGCCATCACGCGTGTTTATGACGCGGCATTTGAAGAGGCTGGTTTGACTGCGCGTGTTGCTGAGGTGATCGATGACAAAAAACGCGGTCTTGTTGCGCGACTTGATCAAAACGGTGCTGATGAAGATGCGGTGACTCATCTTTTGGGCAATTTCACCCGCCCGTGGGAGTGGGTCGACACGTAATTATCGCCTGACAATTGCCCGATAAATAGGTTCATTTGACTTTCACCTCTTTTCAAACGCGCATGATATCGCTAACAGGGGGTGAAAGCCGCGTGGGGAGGACGTTGCATTTCAGATGCGATGGCTTGCCTCCTGCGTATACTCAGGCATTCTGTTTGAACAGCAGACCATAGGGCAGACCGCATGACTCATATTCTGGCCATCGACCAAGGCACCACTTCAACCCGCGCAATTGTCTTTGACGCTCAGATGAAAATCATCGCCAGCGCGCAAGAAGAATTTACCCAGCATTTCCCGTCCTCGGGCTGGGTGGAGCACGATCCAATGGATCTGTGGAACACAACCCTTTCTACCTGCATAGGCGCGGTGGCTAAGGCGGGATTGCAGATGGTCGACATCACGGCGATTGGCATTACCAACCAGCGCGAGACGACTTTGGTTTGGGATCGTCAGACTGGTGAACCAGTTCACAACGCCATCGTCTGGCAGGACCGTCGCACCGCCGAAATTTGCCGGATTTTGAAATCCGAAGGCCATGAAGAGCTGATCACCAAAACCACTGGCCTGCTGCTGGACCCATATTTCTCTTCCACCAAGGTGAAGTGGATTTTGGATCACAATGAAGGCCTCCACGCGCGTGCACGCCTTGGTCAGCTGGCATTCGGCACCGTGGATAGCTGGATCATCTGGCATTTGACAGGCGGTAAGCGCCACGTGACGGACGCGACCAATGCGGCACGCACCATGCTCTATGATATTCACAAAGGCGAATGGTCATCAGAGGTTTGTCAGCTGTTGGATATTCCACAGGCGATCCTGCCGGAAGTGCTTGATTGTGCGGCTGATTTCGGCGTGACCGATGCGGATATCTTCGGAGCCGAAATCCCAATTTTGGGCGTCGCAGGCGATCAGCAAGCGGCGACCTTGGGCAATGCTTGCTTTGAACCGGGCATGTTGAAATCCACCTATGGCACCGGGTGTTTTGCTTTGCTGAACACGGGTGATACGCCTGTGCGCTCAGAAAACCGGCTTTTGACCACAATTGGTTATCAGTTGGACGGCAAGCCAACCTATGCTTTGGAAGGTGCGATCTTTATTGCTGGGGCCGTGGTGCAATGGCTGCGTGATGGGCTGGGGATCATCGATGATGCCTCTGAAACGCAGAAACTGGCCGAAGAAGCGGATAAATCTCAGGATCTGATCTTGGTACCTGCCTTTACGGGCCTTGGGGCGCCTTATTGGGCACCAGATTGCCGAGGTGCGATTTATGGGCTGACCCGTGGCTCTGGCCCTGCCGAATTTGCGCGGGCGGCGTTGGAAAGCGTCGGCTTCCAAACGCGAGATTTGCTAGAGGCGATGCGCCGCGATATGGGCGATAGCGGAAAGGCGCAATTGCGTGTGGATGGTGGGATGACCGCCAGCGATTGGGCCATGCAGTTCTTAGCAGATATTACCGGCGCACCTGTGGACCGACCAACGGTTTTGGAAAGCACCGCCTTGGGCGTGGCTTGGCTTGCTGGTATGCGGGCAGGGGTCTACCCATCGCAAGAAGAGTTTGCGGCGAGCTGGGCGCTCGACCGCACCTTTGAGCCGATGATGCAAGAACCTTTCCGCGAAGATCGCTATGCGGCTTGGAAGAAAGCCGTGGACGCAACCCTTTCAGTCTAAACCTGATTGACCTCGTCTAGGCGCTATCGCAAGAGAGCTGCAGGATCTTTGATCGCCAAGGTGAGGAAATGCTATGAATTGTGCCCTTTGTTCAGCAACAACGAACTTGCAAGACTTCGCAATTGCGCCGCGCGAGGACAGCTTGACCCTGTGTGAACACTGTTTTGCAGGGGCAAACGGCGCAATTGAGGATACACCGCATTGGCAATGCCTCAATGATGCGATTTGGACGCAAGATGCTGCTACTCAGGTCTTGGCGTATCGGTTGCTGAAGGCTTTGCCACAAGCGCCTTGGGCGCGGGATTTACTGGATATTGCCTACCTGGAACCTGACACATTAAGTTGGGCCAATGCGGCCGACATCACGACAGCTAATGCCGAAACCGAAGTTATTCATCGCGATAGCAACGGTGCGGTGCTTGAAGCTGGCGACGCGGTTGTTCTGATCAAAGACCTACCCGTCAAAGGGGCGGGCTTCACAGCAAAACGCGGCACTGCGGTGCGTAACATCTCATTGGTTATGGACAACGCTGATCAGATTGAGGGCAGGGTTGAAGGCCAGCGCATTGTAATTCTGACGAAGTTTGTGAAAAAGAGCTGAGTGCTCTTATTTCCACTGATCGGTGTCGATCCAGATGGTAACAGGGCCATCGTTGATCAAAGAAACCTTCATGTCGGCCCCAAAGATACCTTTGGCAATCGGAACGCCAGTCTTTGCCAGCGCGTCGGCAAAATACTCATAAAACGCATTGCCTTCTTCGGCGCCGCAAGCGCTTGAAAATCCGGGGCGATTGCCGTTTTTGGTGTCCGCAGACAAGGTGAACTGGCTGACCACCAAAGCCTTACCGCCAATGTCCGATACTGATTTGTTCATCTTGCCGTTTTCGTCGGTGAAAATGCGCATTTTGCTAATTTTTGCAGCCAGCCGATCTGCATCGGCTTCGGTGTCGCCTTTCATGGCGCAGATCAGAACGAGCAGACCTTTGTCGATCTCCCCCACAACTTCGCCGTCCACACGCACAGCAGCTTCGGACACACGTTGGATCAATGCGCGCATAGGTCTAACCTTTTGATACTATTGGTTCATCGCCACGACATAGCCCACGCCTGCCGCTACGGCTGCGCCGACTACCACGGCAATTGCAATCTTCCAAGCGGACCAAGGGCGCTCTCCCTGAACGCGGCCCGTTCGGCCATTCACCACAAAGCGATAGGTCTTGCCGCGGTATTTGTAAGCCGCCATCCAGACCGGTAGCAGGATGTGTTTGAAGGTCACATCGGAAACTGCCGTTTCGATATTATGTACCCTTTGGCGATCGCCACCGATGTCAAATTTCACATCGCGCAGGATCACGCGGTCCATATGGGCGCGAGCCTCCACGAACCCTTCTTCCAGCTCTACGGCATAGCCTTCGGCGCGGAACCCTGCGAGGAATTCCGGACGGTAGGGCTCTAGGGCGCCCAAATCCCAAGGTTGCAACGCATCGGTGAATTTCTTTGGCAGGCTTTTGGAGGCCAGGACCAGCACATCATCAAAAAACCGCGCAACCCGGCCAGAGACATTTCGCCAACGCACCTTGGTGACGCGCTGCTGCTCTTGTTTGCCATTGCGCGTGACTGTGCGGGTTTCATGATATTCGGTGCCACGCTCGCCGCGATAGCTGGATTTGGTATCGGCATCGAAAGTCCAATAGGGGACATAAATGCCATCCATCTTGCGCCCTTTGCGCGCGTATTCCTGCAATCCGTTTGGCGCGAACCACAGTTTGCCAAGCCAGTCGGTCATGGCTTTATTCGCCGCACGTTCATTCAACGCAAACGGCAAGACACCTTTAGGTTTGATATGGCGATGTTTGCCTGTGTCGGTGACGACGGGTGTGGCGCAAAACGGGCAGTCTTTGGAATGGGTGACTGCATCAAATTCGACCTGCGCCGCACAGTTAGGGCAGGTCGATACGCGGGTCTCTTCAATCTCTTGTGCGGGCAATTGATTGTTGATGGCCGTGATGAAGTCGAGCTCGTTTATGGACCCTTTCCACGGACCCATGTCTTTCATTTCAGAGGTATTGCCACAGTGATCGCAGACGAGCTGCGATGCTTTCGGGTCAAACCTGAAATCCGCCCCGCATTGATCGCAAGGAAATCGGTGCGCCGCTTGTGGCGCAGGGGGTGGGGGCGGCATATCTGTCATGATCGTCCGGGTTTTTTATTAAGTCAGAGGCGAATATTATGCGCCAGGCGGTGGCGGTGGCGGCATGATGGTAAAGAGCTGTGCAAGCTCTTGAACATCGCCCGCGGCTTTCCATCCATCTTGACCCGCAGTCCAAACAAATGTCTCGCGCTTCAATGTGCCCTCGGCAGCCATCTGACCTAAACGTGCTTTAGAAAACGGCCCAGTTGTTTTGCCATTCTCAGCGATGTGCCAAACGTGCTCGACCGGAGGAGGCGGTGGGGCAGGTTGTGCTGCCTGAGGGGCCGCGCCCCAAGGACCGGCGTTGTTACCGCCGCCCATCATACCCTGCGCCATCTGCATACCCAAGCCAGCACCCATGCCCATCCCCATGGAGTCGCCCGCTGCGCCACCTGTTGTCAGGGCTTCAGCCGCCTTCCATTTCATGTGGTCATTCAGGTTGCCCGCGATGCCGCGTGATGTGCGGTCATCCAGTGCTTGCTCGACGGCTGGCGGCAGCGAGATATTTTCGATGTAAAGCTCTGGGATCGAAAGACCATATTGCGCGATCACCGGATCGATTGCCTCTGCAACGATCTTACCAAACTCAGCGGTGTTGGCGGCCATATCCAGTACGGGGATACCCGAACCTGCAATGACGCGAGAGAATTCTTGTACGATGATATTGCGGATCTGGAATGAGATTTCATCCATGGTGAACTCACCATCGGTGCCGACGATCTCGGTCAGGAAACGCGCTGGATCTGCGACGCGGACCGAGTAGGTGCCGTAAGAGCGCAGACGCACTGGGCCGAACTCTGGATCACGCGCCATGATTGGGTTTTTTGTACCCCATTTCAGATCGTTAAAGCGCGTTGTGTTCACGAAATAGATCTCGGATTTAAACGGGCTTTTGAATCCGTGATCCCAGTGCTGAAGCGTGGTCATCACCGGCATGTTGTTGGTCTCAAGCATGTAAAGACCGGGAGTGAAGACATCCGCCAGTTGACCTTCGTGCACAAAGACCGCTGCTTGGCCTTCGCGAACCGTCAGCTTGGCACCATATTTGATTTCGTGATCTTCGCGTTCAAAGCGCCAGACCATCGTGTCACGTGTGTCGTCCGTCCAGTGAATGACGTCGATAAATTCGCCTGTCAGAAAATCGAAAATACCCATGGGACACTCCTTACTTCATACTTGGTTGATCATAGCGCCTGCGCGGTTAGGGCGCGGGCCATTTGTTTCACGATAGGGCGGGCTTCATCCGCTGTCATGCCGATCTTAAGCCGTGGATCATATAGCATTTGCAACAGCTTTTCATCGTGGCTTGTGAGAAAGGCGAACTCGTCATCGTCGTTAAAAATTGAAGGTCGCGCGTGGCGGCTGTCGTTCAGCAGACCAAGGCCTTGCGCGATTTCTTCGTGATAGCAGGTCTGGCGCAGCAAATCCGGGTGTTCTGCGCGCACTATGGCGACGGCGGATTTGATCTGCGGCACCGCGTCATCGGCACTATTGGCAAGGATCAGGCAATGCATGTCGCGCGGCAGGTTCTGGATGATGGCGCGCGAGGCGCTCGATAGCCCCGGCAGAACCTCGTTGATGCGGGCCTGCATGGTGCCGCGATCGTCTTCGCCAAAGACGAAGACATGGAAATTGGGGCGCAACGGGTTTGTACGGATCGGATGCGAAGTCAGTCGGGCTAGCCGACCGGCAAAAGCGTCGATGAAAGCCTTGTCAGCTGTGCGTTGCTCACCGGTGACACTGGGACCGAACTCGACCTTGATGCGCACTGGATCTTGCCAGCGCACCAATTGGCGGGCTTCACCATTCGCACTTTGAAGACGGGTGCCAACGGCATGTTCGTCATAAAAGGCAATGCGTTCGAAATTCCGCGCCAACATATCAGAGGTATAGGGTGTATCTGGCCCGCCGCCGTCCTTACGCAACAGCCCTTGCACCAAAAGGTCAGCCTGTAGGTTCGAGTAGTATGTCCCAATCGCAGCACTCTGCGCGCTGGGAGCTGCCGGCAGCGGAAGCGCAACCGGCGTGGGTTTGATTGGAACATCATTGCTTGCAACAGTGCAGGCGCTCAGCGCGCCTGCGGTTGCCATCAATTTTAAGATGTTCCAACCCACTGGTTTTTACTCGCTACCAGCCGCAGTTGCGACCGTGTCGCCAAGCCCTGTTTTCTTAGCCTTCGCAGCAGCGAGGGTATCGCGCAGCTCTGCTTCCATAGATTTCAACTCTTCTTCGGCTGCGGCACGTTTTGCCTTACCTTCGTCTGCGATCTGCAGGCTTTCTTCGATGGTGCCGATCAGGTCTGCATTGGCCTGTTTGACCGCTTCGATGTCAAACACTCCGCGCTCCATTTCTTCGCGGATCATCTTGTTGCTGTCGCGCAGGTTCTTCGCGTTCGACGTCAGCAACTCGTTGGTCAGATCGTTGGCATCTCGCACCGCGGCGGCTGCTTCGGCAGAGCGTTGGATGGTGACAGCCTGTGCCAGCTGAGTTTCCCAAAGCGGTACTGTGTTCACGAGGGTCGAGTTGATCTTGGTGACCAAAGACTTGTCGTTTTCCTGAACCAAGCGGATTGAGGGCAGGGACTGCATGGTCACCTGACGGGTCAGTTTCAGATCATGCACACGGCGTTCCAGATCGTCACGCGCTGCGCGCAGGTCACGCAGTTCTTGCGCTTTCATGACCTGTTCGTTTTCAGGGGCTGCCTGTACCTCTGCTTCTTTTGCTGGGATCACTGTTGAATCCAGCTCAGCAATCTTGGCTTCACCGGCCGCGATATACAGCGCTAGCTCGTCATAGAAGCTCAGTGTTTTGTCATAGAGCACATCCAAAGACTTGATGTCTTTCATCAGAGTGTGCTCGTGATCCAGCAGGTTTTCGGTGATGCGGTCGATCTGGTCTTGGACTTCTTCAAAACGCGCTGTGAACTTCGCAAATGGCGCGGCGCGACCGATCAGTTTTTCCCAGAAAGAACGTTCGCGACGCACGTCCAGCTCTGACACGGAAAATCCGCGAATGGTGGTCACGATATTGCGCAGGCTGTCACCGGCTGGACCCACATCTTTGTTGCGCACATCCTGCAGCATCGCTTGGCTGATTTCTTGTAGCTCGGATTGCGCATTGGATCCGAAAGTCACGATGGAATTCGTGTCGCTCATGTCGAGCTCGGCCATGCGTTTGGTGATTTCTTCGCTGGTGGGCGCATCCGCATCCGCAAGCGGCACGATGGCGTTTGCTTCAATCGGTGCGGCCAGAACCACAGCATTGATTTCTTCTACTTCGGCCAAGGCGGCTTCGGCTTTTTGACGTACTGAGTCAGACATTTAATTCCCCTCGTTGGATAGAGATTTACGCATCATTCCGGATGCCTTCGCGTTGCAGCCGTTCCCGCAACACGTCGATTTCGATGGACAGATCAGAGTGATCATTTTCTAGAAGTTTCCGCGTGCGTGCCGCGAAGTTTTGCTCAAGGTCGTCCAGTAGAGTGGCGTAGCTTGCGCGCGCTTCAGAGCTTTGGTTGCGGCTAAAGACGTCGGCGAATTTCACCGTCGCGTCGCGCGCGCCTTTTAAGTAAACACTCAGATATTTGCGCGCTGCTGTTAGATCGCGTGGATCATCCTCGATTGAGCGAAAGAGATCACGCGCGGTTTTTTGAAACTGATCCACGCGGCGTTCCATCTGGCGATCGCCGGAACGTAGGATCGCATCTGACATAGCGGCCAGGTGGTTTTCAGCTTCTTCCACCGCGCGGGCCACACGGTCAGTTTGGAATTGGTCGATGCCTTCCGCACCTTTGTCGCTGAGCGGATCAAACCCAAAGGCAAAACTATGCAGCACTGTGCCCAGCACCGCAAAAATACCCGCTTCAACCACGCCAAACCCGGTGAACCCTGCGATGCCAAGGCCGAGGCCAGTCAGCAGGGAACCCACTATTTTTCGTGGCAGGGCCGGGCGGCGCGCTACTTTGCGCGCATCATAGGCTTCATGGGCAAAGATACCTTCGCGGGTCATCCAAGCGGCCAATAGTAAGATCCCTAGTGCAACGAGATATTGGGCCATGCCAATGGGGGATGAGGTGAAAGCGTTCCAGATCAACGGCAGCGGCGCGATGAAGAGCATATTGGTGCGCCCACCCGCTTTGCTGCGTTTTGCATTCAGAAACGGGCCAGGCTTTTGTGCCTCATGGTCGCTAGACGCGCCATCTGGGCTGAATTTTCCGCCATATCGTTTCGCCATTATGCGCCGCCTCCTGCGATAGAGACGTAGAACATCAATATGACAAGCAGAACAAACGCCAGCTTTTGCAAACCCGTTTGGGACATAAACGAAGAACCCCCAGTAACCCTGCCAAAAACTTAGGAAGTTTATGCTCCGGTTGCTAGGGGGAAGATCAGCTAGATCGCGTCATGGGCAGACAATTGCTGTTTATTTGACCGACTTTATGTCACGGTCCGGGCCGGGTTGCCGACCACGGTTGCGCCTGCATCGACGCTTTTGGTGACAACGCTACCAGCCCCGATGATGGCGCCATCACCGATGGTGACGCCTGCCAGCACCTTTGCGCCGCCGCCAATCCAAACATCCTGACCAATGGCTACAGGTTTCGCGACTTCCAACCCGGATGCGCGTTTGCCAGGCTCTTTGTGATGTTCTGCACAATAGATATGAACGCCGGGGCCAAGCATACTGCGATCCCCAATTGAAACGGCTCCGCTATCCAAAACCAGGCAGCCAACATTCAAATAGACATCGTCACCGATACGTGTGTTGAAGCCGTAAGAGCAGTGAAATGGGGCTTCAACAAAGCTATTCTCGCCAAATCCAGCCAGCAGCGCCTTAAGTTTTGGCCCCAAAGGCCCACGTTCTGAAGGCGGCAGCGTATTGTGCTGGTGCACAGCTTCTCGCGCGGCAATCCTATGCCGCTCCAACTCATCATCGAGGCAATTGTACCAATCGCCTCGAAGCATTTTTTCATATTCCGTCAAAGTGTTATGATCCTTCTCCGGTTAGTGGCGCGTTTCGGCTGTGCGCTCATTGTTCAGTTTGCGCGCATAGCCAGATTGGATGATCTCAACCAAAAACAGAACCACCACCGAGAAGTAGAATGTTGTCTTGGACATTGGTTCGAGCGCGTAGCCAAAGAACTTCAGCGCCAAGGCGTCGTCATGCATCGCATGGGAGGCTGCGACACCAGCCTCGCCCAGAAGAACGACACCGACGATCAGCAAAATGAACAGGCCCAGAACCTCATACATGCGGTTCTTTTCAAGGAATTTCGTGACACCATCAGCCAGCACCAGCATGGCGAGGCCAGACAGTAGGATCGCAATCGCCAGAACAGGGAAGACATCGGTGATCGCAAGTGCGGAAAGTACGGAATCGAAAGAGAAAATCAGGTTCATCATGACAATCATGGCGACCACCTTCACTGCGGATTTCCCAGATTTATGATCCACGTCCACATCCAGATGTTGGATGGTCAGCATGTGGCCGATTTCTTTCACAGCGGTGTAAATGATGAAAATACCACCCAAAATGAAGACCAGCGTTGCAAAGTTAATACCGCCTTCAATCAAACCAGGGCTGTTAAAGACCCAGAATGGTTCAGACAAGGAGTCGATCAGTTGAATCATGGTGAACAGCAGCACCACGCGCAAAACTACAGCAATAATAATGCCCCAGTAACGCACGGACCGCTGGTGGGCGACAGGCGCACGTTGGCTCTCGATTGAGATGTAAAGAAGGTTGTCAAACCCCAGTACTGCCTGCAGGAAGCAGAGCATCAAGAGGTTGCCCAGATTTTCGAAAGTTAACAGTTCGGCCATGATTTGCCCTCGTCCTAAACGCACATTTTGCCAAGGGATAGCGCAGGATGGGCGACGGGCAAAGCACTGATGCTGGGGAAATTTGTACTTGTCGTCTCAGGATTGGCGCGGTGGCATTCGTTTAGCGCTTTCTTCTTCCCATTGCTGAATAAGGGCCGCGCGACGAGCGGGGTATTTATCCTTAAGAATGGTTAGGTCCTGCACCCGGTCGGTTTTGAAATGCCGAAAACCCTTGCGGGTCTCACACCAGGCCACGACGTAGCGCACGTTATCCAAATAGGCGATTAGAAGCGGCCAGATGATGCGATATGTGACCCGACCTTCGCGATCTTTATAGCCAATATCCAGCCTGTATCTTTCGCGGATCGCCTGTCTGAGCAACGTCCCGTCGAAATTCTCGTCAATTTTTACCTCGGTCAGAATGGGTCGAGAGCTGCTTTCCAGCACCACCGGTCGCAATTCGGGTGGAATGGCCTCCGATAGTTTCGCCACCAGATCGCGCGCAGCGCGTGCCAAGGCTACATCGCCTTGGCTTGCAACCATCGCGGCCCCCAAAGCCGCGGCTTCTAGTTCATCAGCAGTCAGCATCAATGGTGGCATGTCATAGCCTTCATTCAACACATATCCGGTCCCGGCCTCACCGGTGATCGGCACCCGTTGCGCCATCAGCTCCGCCATGTCGCGGTAAAGCGTGCGCAGCGAGATTTCCAATTCGTCCGCCAACTCGCGGCCGGTTATTGCGCCGCGTTTGGCGCGCAATATTTGGATAATCTGAAAAAGCCGTTCCGTGCGACGCATATTTCACCTCTGCTGACATACTGCTGACATAACGCTGTCAGCAGGACAACGATAAGACAGGCTCAAGCGGGCAATTTTGCCCCGAAATCTAACGAATCTAACGGAAATATGAGGTTTGCTATGCAATTTTCACGTGATCACATCATCGACGCTGACAGTACAGACGTTTGGGCCGTTCTGGGTCGTTTCATGCATATTGATGAATTCGCCCCTGAAATCGCATCGGTTGAGCCACTGACAACAGGCGCCGATCAAGTCGGTTCGAAGCGGCGCTGTGTGTTCAAAAACGGCGGGGATATAGTGGAAGAAGTTACCGATTGGCAAGAAGGGCGCGGCTATCGCGTGCGCCTGAGCGAAGCCGATCCGATGCCGCTCAAAGAGGGCTTTGCCGATATACGTCTGGAACCGGCAAGTGCTGGGAAAACACGCGTGACCTGGGGTATGGATTTTAACCTCAAATACGGTCCCATCGGCTGGCTGATGGGCCAGCTTATGATGAAGCCGATGATGGGCAAAATTTTAAACGCCAACCTTAAGGGGTTGGAACAGCGGGTCGCGGCGGCCAAAGCCTCCTGACTTAGCGTTTCGGAGTGAACTTGCGCGGGCCTTTTGAAGGCCCGCCTGAACGGTTCCCACTGGGTTTCTGACCTGTTGGTTTTCCGCCGGGCTTGCCGCCGAATTTACCTGCAGGTTTACCAGTGGATTTCCCAAAGGATTTTCCCGAAGGCTTTCCTGAGACAAAATCTGCAGACCGCTCCGCAGCACGCCCGGATGTGCGACCAGCGGAATTTCCTGGATTGCCTTGATTTGGCCTGCTGTAATCAGGTTTTCCTGACCCTGGTCGGCCAGGACTTGTCTTGCGTTGACGCACAGGTTTGCGGCGCTCTTCTGGTGGCACAGCACCTTCCAGACCAAGCTGGTCACGCACCACACGGCGGCGCACTTCTTCGACTTTGCCAGCTTTCAAATCGCCCAATTGAAACGGGCCATAAGCCACGCGGATCAATCGGTTCACGGTCAGATCAATCTCAGCCATGGCGCGGCGAATTTCGCGGTTCTTGCCTTCTTTCAACGACACGGTCAGCCAGGCATTGGCCCCTTGCTGACGATCAAGGCTGATAGTCATCGGAGCGAATTTCTCACCATCAACGGTGATGCCACGACGCAAAGGTGCAAACCTTTCCTCAGTTGGGCGGCCATTAACGCGCACTTTGTATTTGCGCACCCAGCCAGTGGACGGCAGCTCTAATTTGCGTTTGACTTCACCGTCGTTGGTCAGCAGGAGCAGACCTTCAGAATTCAAATCGAGACGCCCGACAGTCAGCACGTGTTTCGGCATGTCTTCAGGCAGATCATCAAAGATCGTCGAGCGATTCTTTTCATCTCGATGGGTTGTCACACGTCCAACAGGTTTGTGGTATAGCCAAATTCGCTCTGGTTCTTTTTCGGCAATCGGCTTGCCATCCACCTCAATCCGGTCCCGGTCAGTTACATTAAGGGCAGGGGAGGTCAAAACCTGACCATTCACCGAAACCCGTCCGGCTTCGATCATCCGTTCTGCATCGCGGCGCGACGCCACACCTGCGCGGGATAAAACTTTTGCGATCCGGTCGCCAGCTGGGGTCTTTGGGGATTGATCCTGTGTCATTTGGGTTTCCTATATGCGAAAGCCCCATTGCGAAAGGGCCAATCATCAGGCATCTGAAAATCATGACGTTCAAAAGCCATATGGAACTGGCGCTGAGTGAAGCGCAGGCTGCTGCTGACCGGGGTGAAGTCCCAGTGGGCGCGGTGGTGATTGATCCTGATGGCAAGGTTATTGCGCAGGCGGGCAATCGCACCCGCGAATTAAATGATCCTACGGCCCATGCTGAAATCCTTGCGATCCGCGCTGCCTGTCAGACGCTCAATTCCGAACGACTCCCCGGCTACGATCTCTATGTGACGCTGGAACCATGCCCGATGTGCGCCTCAGCCATTTCCCAAACCCGCATCGCGCGCGTTTATTACGGCGCAGCTGACCCAAAATCTGGTGGCGTGGCCCAAGGTCCTAGGGTCTTTGATCATCCTCAAAGCCACCACAAACCAGAAGTCTACGACGGTATCTCAGCGGAGGCCTGCGAAGAGATACTAAAGAATTTCTTTCGCCAAAAGCGCCCCTAACGTCTTCTAGTCCAAATACTCCGAGGAGGTTTGCTGAAAGCAAAGAGGGCAAAGCCCAAAAGGATGACTTTTCCCAAAGGATTCCTATCTTTCTAAAAACCAATCAGTGAGGCCCCCATGGATCTGCACCAACATGTCGATGGCTATTGTGAGCGCATCGATCCGTCCTTTTGGGCTGAACCCATCAATGCGATCACCAACGCCGCCTTTCTGATTGCTGCAATCTATATGTGGCGCCGAAGTGAAGGGCTTTTCCTTGGGCGTCTGCTGAGCACTGTCCTCTTTGCGATTGGCATAGGCAGCTTCCTCTTTCACACTTTCGCTCAGACTTGGGCGGGGATCGCTGACGTCCTGCCAATCATCTTTTACATTTTGATCTATGTTTTTGCGGCGACACGCGACTTCTTTGATCAAAAAACTTGGATTGCGGGCCTCGCTGTACTGCTTTTCTTTCCATATTCCGCAGCGCTTGTGCCGCTATTTGCGCAAATCCCTGGATTTGAAAGCTCTTCAGCCTATGGTCCTGTGCCTCTGCTAATCTTCGCCTACGCCTTCAGCCTTAGAAATAAAGCGCCGGAAACGGCAAAGGGCCTTGCAATTGGGGCCTCAATCGTGTGCCTCTCGCTCTTCTTTCGTTCCCTCGATGAACCGCTGTGCAATGTGCTTCCATTTGGCACCCATTTCCTGTGGCATATCCTGAATGGCATCGCTTTGGGTTGGATGATCGAAGTCTACCGGCGACACATGCTTGCACGCCTCGCCAAGCAAGGCTAAACGCTGATCTCAAGTTTCATTTGGAGTTTGCCGATGTCGATTGACAAGGACACCGCGGCGCGCGTTGCCAAACTTGCGCGTATCAAGGTCGAAGAGGAGGCGCTGCCGGCGCTGGCCCAAGAATTCAACACCATCCTTGGCTTTATTGAGCAGCTCAATGAGGTCGATGTCGAAGGCGTTGAGCCAATGACCTCTGTGACTCCACAGAAACTGAAACGCCGTGTGGACGAAGTGACTGATGGCGATCAACAAGACAAAGCACTGTCAAATGCGCCAGACGCGCGTGAAGGCTTTTTTGCGGTTCCAAAGGTAGTCGAGTAATGAGCGATCTGAACAAACTCACCCTGGCGGAAGCACGCGATAAACTGCGCAGCAAAGACGTCACCTCTGTTGAGCTGACTGAAGCTTGCCTGAAAGAAATCGAAGGCGCAGATGCGTTGAACGCTTTTGTGCATAACACACCTGAACTGGCGCTTGAGCAAGCCAAAGCCGCTGATGCGCGTCTGGCTGCTGGTGATGCGCCGGCCATGTGTGGTCTGCCGATTGGTATCAAAGATCTGTTCTGCACCAAAGGTGTCCCAAGCCAAGCGGCCAGCGGTATCTTGGAAGGCTTTGTGCCGGAATATGAATCTACAGTGTCTCAGAACCTGCTGGATGCGGGTTCTGTGATGTTGGGCAAGCTGAACATGGACGAATTCGCCATGGGCAGCTCGAATGAATCCTCTGTTTACGGCAACGCCATCAACCCATGGCGCCGCGAAGGCGATACAACTGACCTGACGCCGGGTGGCTCTTCTGGTGGCTCCGCGGCTGCGGTTGCCGCTGATCTGTGTCTGGCAGCGACCGGCACCGACACAGGTGGCTCGATCCGCCAGCCTGCGGCCTTCACTGGCACCGTCGGCATCAAGCCGACCTACGGTCGTTGCTCGCGCTTTGGCATCGTTGCCTATGCCAGCTCGCTTGATCAGGCTGGCCCGATGACCAAATCTGTGCGCGACGCGGCAATCATGCTGGAAGCCATGGCGGGTCATGACCCCAAAGACAGCACCTCGGCAGACCTCGCAGTGCCAAATTTTGAGGCCATGCTGACAGGTGACATCAAAGGCAAGAAGATCGGTATTCCCAAGGAATATCGCGTTGATGGTATGCCGGATGAGATCGCGAAGCTTTGGGAAGAGGGCACCGCGATGCTCAAATCCGCAGGGGCCGAGATCGTGGACATCTCTTTGCCACACACAAAATACGCATTGCCTGCTTATTACGTGATTGCACCGGCGGAGGCGTCCTCTAACCTCGCGCGTTATGATGGTGTCCGCTATGGTCACCGCGCAACGCTTGCTGCGGGCGACGGCATCACTGAAATGTACGAAAAGACCCGCGCCGAAGGCTTTGGCCCAGAGGTACAGCGCCGCATCATGGTCGGCACCTATGTGCTGTCCGCCGGTTTCTATGACGCCTACTACAACCGCGCCCGCCGCGTGCGCGCGTTGATCAAGAAAGACTTCGATGACGCTTTCGCAGCGGGCATTGATGCGATTCTAGCGCCAGCGACCCCATCCCCGGCCTTCGGCCTCGGTGAAATGAGCGACGCGGACCCAGTGAAAATGTATTTGAATGACGTCTTCACCGTCACGCTGAACCTCGCAGGCCTGCCCGGTATCGCCGTACCAACCGGCACCGATAGCCAAGGTCTGCCACTCGGTTTGCAGCTTATCGGCCGCCCATGGGAAGAAGGCGATCTGCTGAATACTGCCTATGCGCTTGAGTCTGCGGCTGGCTTCGTAGCCAAGCCCGGAAAATGGTGGTAAAAACCAGCCCAAAGCAAGAAAGCTCGATCAAAAGCTAAGAGGCAATACGATGCGGTGGATTTTCAGCGGATGTGCAATTCTGGCTCTGGCGGCATGTGACCCGCCGGTGCCTGACAGCGCGGCAGGCGTTGGTTTTGACAACGAAAATTTCCGCACCAGCCCACCTGCAGGATTTGAGCCGGTGATCCCATCGGCTCAAGCCGTTTCTTCGGAATCGCTCGCGACACCATCCACACCTAATGCGCCTATCACAGAGGCTGCAGATGGGCGTGAAGTGGTGAATGCCAGCCCATCCAATCCGGCCCCTTTGCAGTTGGAAAACGCAGGTATTTCGGATGAAAACGATTTTGATGCGGTTGGTTCTCGCCGCAGCATTGAAGACGACGCCAAACGTCGTGCGGAAATCGCTGGGCAATATCAAGTGGTTGAAGCGACCAAACTGCCAACTCGTGCAGGGGCGTCCGGTCCAAATATTGTAGAATTCGCAATCCGCCACACAAATGCCGTGGGCAATCCAATCTATCAGCGATTTGGGCTTAACACAGTTGCGCGCTTTGATCGTAATTGCCGCAAATACCCAAGCGCCGACGAAGCGCAAACGGACTTCCTTGCCCGTGGCGGCCCGCAAAAAGACCGTCTTGGATTGGACCCAGATGGTGATGGCTATGCCTGCAGCTGGAATCCAACCCCTTTCCGTAATTTGGCTGGCAACTGATGGCGCGTGAAGCGCCTCAGATCATCCAAACCCCATCCCCCAATTTCGGGCCGCGTCGTGAAGGTGCGACGCCGTCTTTGATTGTGTTGCACTATACAGCCATGGCCAGTGCCAAGGCGGCCTGCAAAACGCTTTGCAATCCCGAAACCGAAGTCTCAGCCCATTATTTAATCTCTTCAAAGGGGCAGATTGAGCAACTCGTGCAAGAAGACATGCGCGCTTGGCACGCTGGGGTAGGGCAGTGGGGCGAGATCACTGATGTGAATTCTCACTCGATCGGCATCGAACTCGACAATGATGGTTTCAGCCCCTTTGCCGAGCCATTGATGGGCTCTCTGGAATGGCTCCTACCACACATTATGCGTCGTTGGGATATTCCCAAACAAAACGTCATTGCCCATTCAGACATTGCGCCGCATCGCAAAATCGATCCTGGCCCGCGCTTTGATTGGAAACGCCTGGCGCGTCGGGGGCTAGCGATTTGGCCAGATGCCAAAGCATCAGAAGTAGACTGGACCAAAAGCGCCGAAAAATTCGGTTATCCCATCGACGGCTTAGCCGGGTGTGACAACCCCAAATCCGCCTGTTTCAATGCCTTTCGCAGCCGCTTCCGCCCTTGGGCGAATGGTCCGGAAGATGCCGAAGATCGCCGTATCATGTCTCGATTGGTGGCACAGAGCACCGCCTAGGTTTCATCCTTCCAGAAACACCCAAATTCTAACGCCACCACGTCCAACCCGTTGACGGCTCTGGCCACACCCCCTATCACGCACCTTGCACAGGGGGCTGGATGATCGCGGGGCAACTCGAGGAAAGTCCGGACTCCACAAGGCAATGGTGCCGGGTAACGCCCGGCTGGGGAAACCCAAGGGATAGCGCCACAGAGAAGAGACTGCCCTGCATGTCAGGGTGATGGTGAAACGGTGGAGTAAAAGCCCACCGCGGGACTGGCAACAGAACCGGCTCGGCAAGCCCCACCAGGAGCAATGCCAAATAGGGATCGCGTGTGGGCAACCACAGGGGTGCTTTGCCCCGAGCAGATCCGGGTTGGCAGCTAGAGGGCATCTGGTAACAGGTGCTTTAGATGAATGGTCATCCAAGGGGTCAAACCCTGGACAGAATCCGGCTTATAGGCCCCCTGTGCGTAATAAATATTTATATCTAACTGCTTCAGTTTGGTTTTTTCTGTTTGACCTCAAGTGAACTTGAGGAATTATCCCTATGTGGCAAACAGGAGAAACCCATGAGCCACGCGACAGAGGCAGAGCCTACAGACTTTCATTCATCTTATATTCCATGGCGCGACTTTTTGGTCCGCCAAAATCTTATCCCATTGGCCATCGTGAGCCTCGCTGTTTGGCTCCATGCTGGGGATTCCCTTGTGGTGGCCACCATGATGCCATCCATGGTGGATGACATCGGCGGAGAGGCCGTAGTGGGCTGGTCGGTCTCGCTTTATCAACTTAGCTCCATTGTCGCGGGGGCTGCGAGTGCGCTTTTGTCTCTGCGCTATGGTTTGCGAAACGCTATGGCGCTAGCTGCTATGGTATTCGCGATTGGCTGTTTGATCAGTGCGGTGGGCCTAACCATGCCTATGGTTTTGGCAGGCCGACTGGTTCAGGGTTTTGGCGGCGGCGGCCTTGTCGCGATGGGTTTTGTTGGCGTAAGCCTTATGTTTGAGCCTCGCTATCGCGCCCGCGCCATCGCGGTGATTTCAACGCTGTGGGGCATTGCCGCATTTTTAGGCCCGATCATTGGCAGCGTGTTTGTCGCCTATGCCAATTGGCGGTGGGGATTTGTTTTCTTTGCCTTCAAAGCAGTGCTTTTATGCCTCTGGTTGATCTCGCAAACAGATTCTAGCACCGCAAAAATAGAAGCAGAACAAGCCCCGTTTCCTTGGCGACGTCTTGGTTTACTGGCCATTGCTATATTGCTCGTGTCTTTTGCAGGCGTTGAGGTCACGCTGGGTCGATCGTTCTTACTCGTGATGGCTGGTGGGCTGGCAATCGTTTGGTTCCTTAAAGTGGATGCCTCCGCTCAAAGCAATCGGCTGCTCCCCATGCGCGCTTTGGATTTGCGCAAACCCCATGGGGCAGGCTTGGTCATGAGTTTTTGCATGTCCTTTTCAACTGTAGGACTAGCAGCCTTTGGCCCGCTTTTACTGACCGCCATCCACGGGGCGGATCCTATTGTGATCGGCTATGTTGTGGCTGCCGCAGCCATAGGTTGGAGTGTTGCTGCTGTGCTCACCAGCGGAATTGCAGAGGTGCATCAGGGAAAGATGATCCTTTTCGGAATGTCACTTGTGGGGGGCGCTGTATTGGGATTAGCCTATGCCGTGCCATTTGGTGAACTCTGGTTGGTGAGCTTGCTTAGTTTTGCAGAAGGTGCGGGTTTTGGCATGTGCTGGCATTTCATCTTGGCGCGATTGACTGCCAAAGCTCCAGCGGATGAAATCCATCGTATCTCGGCTGCGATCCCGACCATCCAACGTTTGGGCTATGCTTTGGGAGCGGCCTATCTTGGGATCGTCGCCAATGCGAGTGGCATTTTAGAATTGGATCAACTGGACCAAGCGCAAAGAGCAGGGTTTTGGATATTCGCAAGCTGCATTCCAACGATTGGATTGGGGTTGGTCGCGGCGATCCTGTTTGCCCGTGAACCGGAAGATGAGAACAAAGGGTATCGAGCTTAATTTGGGCCAGCTAATCCACTTCTTGCGCATTGGCGCCATGAGATTGCGATAGGCACAAGAACCGGGTCGCTGCATGGCGGCCCGTTTTCTTAGTCAGGGCTTACCACATTCAAAAAGGTAAGCGACATGCAACTCAAAGACAAAACTATCATTATCACGGGCGCCAGCAGCGGGATCGGTGCTGCGGCGGCGATGCTTTTTGCCCAAGAAGGGGCCAACCTTGTTCTTGGCGCGCGGCGGCGGGCCGAGCTGACAACCCTTGCTGATCAAATTACGCAAAGCAGTGGACAGGCCGTAGCACTGGCTGGGGACGTGCAAGAGGAAGATTACAATGCTGCCCTAGTGAAACTGGCAGTAGAACAGTTTGGCAGCTTGAATGGTGCCTTTAACAATGCAGGCACCATGGGCGAAATGGGCCCAATCCCGGCCATGAATACAGAAAACTGGCGCTCTGTGCTTGAGGTCAATCTCACCTCAGCGTTCTTTGCTGCAAAACACCAGATCCCGGCGATGAAGACAACAGGTGGTGGCGCGTTGGTGTTCACGTCATCCTTTGTCGGTCACACGATTGGTTTTCCGGGTATGGGGGCCTACGCGGCCGCCAAAGCAGGCCTAGTTGGTCTCACACAGGTCCTTGCTGCAGAACATGGGCCAGAGGGCATCCGCGCGAATGCCTTGCTGCCGGGTGGCACCAAGACTGCGATGGCTGGGGATGATCCAGAATTTCACGAGTTTGTGAAAGGGTTACACGCGCTGAAACGAATGGCTGAGCCGAAGGAAATTGCTCAGGCGGCAGCCTTTTTATTGTCGGATCATGCGTCGTTCGTCACCGGCACAGCATTCCTGGCGGATGGCGGGAATTCGATCAATAAAACCTGATCTTTAGCGTTTTGGCCACGCCCATGTGCTGTCCTCTACGGCTTCGCATTGGGTTTCACCTAGGGTCTTGGTCAGCTCGAAGCTCTTTGCCCCTTCGTTTTGCATCGCCGTAACGAGGGGGCCGCTGTGAGAGACAACAATGATCTGCGTGACTTCAGACACCCGCGCGATCAACCGCGCCAGCGGGCTGATGAGGCCGGGATGCAGGCTGGTTTCTGGTTCGTTCAAGACCATCAGCGTCGGTGGGCGAGGTGTGAGAAGGGCGGTGGCTAGCAGGATGAACCGAAGCGTGCCATCAGAGAGTTCAGCAGCAGACAGCGGGCGCAATAGGCCAGTTTGCTGCATCGTCAGCGAGAACATCCCGTCGCGTTCTTCTACACCTACAGAAGCGCCATCAAATGCATCTGCAATCGCCTCGTCAAAAGCGGGGCCATCCCCGATCTCCAAAATGGTTTGGACGGCTGCGGCGCAATCAGCTCCATCTGCTGCCAAGACAGGCGTGCGCGTGCCAACCTGCATACCGCGCGCTGGCGCATCACGGTCGGTTCGAAGATTGTCGTAAAAGCGCCAAGAGCGCATGAGCTCCCTCAAGTGCAACATTTCTGGCGTGCCCATCGGGTCTGCGACATGGGTCATCATACTATCAAAGGGTGCGAGGGACGTAGCACGCTGTTGCCAGTGCCCATCGGCATCTCGCGCCCGCACGCCGGGTCCGGCCCGCAAAGCAAGCGCATTGTGATGATTGAGCACCTGACCAACCCAAACGCCCTCGGCTTTGATCTCTGGATCGCGACCAAAGGCCGTCTGACTTGGGATCGGCAGTCCCAGATCAACCGCATAGCCATAATCTTCGGATGAAAACCCCAGTTTTAAAGCCACCCGATCAGACCTAACGGTCCCTGTGACTGGTATTTCCCCAGCCTTCATGCTGCGCGATATGGTTTCCGGCCCGGCCCAAAGCGTTGATGACAACCCACCTTCAGCGGCCAATGAGGCAATCGCGCGGCCCTGTGCAACTTCACCCAGCAGACGCAGGGCGCGATACAGCGAAGACTTTCCCGTGCCATTTGCGCCCGTCACAACATTCAATTGCTCAAGTGGCAAATTCAAATCGCGTAACGATCGGTAACCGGAAATGGCAAGAGTGGTGATCATCTTCAGAACAATATTCAAGGGTTTTAAACTGAGGAAAGCTTGCACCGTCTCTAATTCTCAGAGCAAGTGGGGATTTTTCCTATTTTCGGTGACATTTCGCTATCCCCCCCATTGACTTGGCCCGCCTGACCTATAAAAGGCGGGCTTCATAGAGATTTCACGGGCATCTGCTGCCCGGCGCAGGAGAAGACCCATGGCGAAGCCGACCACAATTAAAATCCGCCTGAACTCGACCGCGGGCACAGGCCATTTCTACGTCACCAAAAAGAACGCACGTACGATGACCGAAAAGATGGTCGTCCGTAAGTACGACCCGGTGCTGCGTAAGCATGTCGAGTACAAAGAAGGTAAGATCAAGTAAGATCACTTTCTAGGACACATGCATAAGCCGCGCCACACCAGCGCGGCTTTTTGCTTTTCTACAGTTAGAAATCATCGGTCGCGCTGAAGAACCATTTTCTTCAGATCCTTCATTTGGAAACGGGACCATGCCTTTTGATTATTCTATCCGACCCGCCTTAGCTTCTGACGCTGATGCCATTTCAGCGATGATGACACGCAGCTATTCAGAACTGCTGCGCGCCGACTATAACCCACGTATTCTGGCGAAAGCCCTGCCGCGGATCGGTCAGGCCCGCCCAGAGCTTTTGGGCTGCGGAACTTATTTTGTGGCCGAAACCTCAGAGGGTGACGTCGCTGGAGCTGGCGGTTGGACCGATCTGAGCCCAACACGCGGCCTTGGCCATCAAGGCGAAGGTCACATGCGTCATGTGGCCGTTGATCCAAACTATTTGCGGCGAGGGATCGGCAGCGCACTGGCGAAAGCGGCCTTTGAAAGTGCGCAGAAAAGCGGCGTGCGCGCGTTGCGGTGCATGAGCACTCTAACAGCTGAAGCCTTTTACAACCGTCTTGGGTTTGCTCGTATTCAACCGATTGAGCTGACACTGGAACCAGGGTTGTTTTTCCCAGCAATCGAGATGCGCATGGCGCTTTAGTCACCAACAAAAAAGGCCGGCGAATGCGCCGGCCTTTCTGTAAGCTATGTAGTCTTGCTTATTCGCGGTTGCCCAGCAATTGCAGCAGGAACATGAACATGTTGATGAAGTCCAGATACAGGCTCAGAGCGCCCATGATCGCGGATTTCGCCAGCCATTCCTGGTCGCCATGGTGGGCGTGTGCCAGGTAGGTGTTTTTGATGTTCTGTGTGTCATAGGCTGTCAGACCTGCAAAGATCAGCACACCTAGGATGGTGATTGCGAAATGCAGCGCTGGGGAGCCCAGGAAGATGTTGATGACGGAGGCGACCAGAATGCCGATCACACCCATGATCAGGAAGGAACCCCAACCGGAAATGTCTTTCTTGGTTGTGTAGCCATAGAGCGACAGACCTGAAAAGGCGATCGCGGTCACAAGGAAGACCTGCGCAATGGAGAAGCCGGTGAAGGCGACAAAGATCCATGCCATGGACAAACCCATCAATGCAGCGAAGGCATAGAAGAAGGTTTGCGCGCCCGCTGCGGACAGGCGGTTAATCGCTGCGCCGAACAAAAAGACCATGCCCAGAGGCGCGAACATCACAATCCAGCCAAGGATATTTGGCGACAGGGTGATTGGGTCGCGGAAGATACCCAGCAGAGCAGGGGAGGTGCCCACAGCCCATGCCACAGCAAAAGTCAGCAGCATGCCAACAGACATAGTGCCATAAACTTTGTTCATATGGGCACGTAGACCCGCATCAATCTCTGCTGCGCGTGCACCTGCGACGCCGCGGATTGTGTCAAATTCAGCCATTAAAGCCTCCGATAAGTTGTCCTTCTGGACCCGCTGCTCGCGCATCAGGCCTTTGATAGGGAATATCGGTGGTCTTGGCGGGATTTTCAAGGAATTCCGGCACAGGGACAGCCGGAATTCCTCTTAATTGTTCCGATTATCGGCGCGCTTGGCTGCGCCAGTGACAGGGGACGTCGAAAACGGAACGGGTAATTTCTTGTGTGACATCATCTGGAGTCAGCCCAATATCGCGCAGTTCGCGATCTGTTAGGCTTGCCAATGTCTTACGTTGGCGGCGCAGTTCAAAAAGATCGGCCAAGCTGATCCCCTTTTCCAAAGAGACACCTGCGAAACGACCGAATGTGCTGAGGAACGTCATGATATTCTCCTTTCTTGGAATGTGATGATTTCCACGGGTTCAATCAAAACCCTTGATGAATGTGCCTCATTATGAAACATTAATAAAACGAATGATTGTTAGGTGACTCATCAAGGAACGTGAACAATGCGTAATTTAGACGTTACAACCCTACGGAGTTTTATGGCGGTTGCAGATTTGGGAGGGGTGACCAAGGCTGCAGGTTTTCTGAACCTGACCCAGTCTGCCGTTTCTATGCAGCTTAAGCGGTTGGAAGATTTGCTAGGTGTGTCATTGTTTGATCGAACGGGTCGTAAAATCTTGCTGACCGCCTCAGGCGAGCAGCTTTTGGGCTATGCGCGCCGCATTGTTGCGCTCAACGATGAGGCCGTGCGTCGCTTGTCGGATGATGAGTTTGAAGGCGAAATTAGCCTCGGTATCCCGCATGACATTCTTTATCCGGCGATTCCGACGGTTCTAAAGCAACTGCGTGCGACCTACCCTCGGGTCAAAGTGAATGTCATCAATAATAACACGCACCAATTATTGCCTGACTTTGAAAAAGGTGAGTACGACCTCATTGTGACAACCGAGCCGCATCAAAATGGGGATACGCTCTGCACTTTGCCTTTGGTCTGGATCGGCGCACCTGGTGGAGCCACTTGGCGTCGTAGGCCTCTGCGCATCGCGCAGGGTCGGAAATGTTCCTTCCGCGCGCGGATGTTGGATTCACTGACTCGCGACGGCATTGATTGGGAAAATGCTGTGGATACGGAGTCTGATCGCTCTATCGAAGTGACTGTGGCCGCCGATATGGCCGTTTGTGCAATGATCGAAGGCACCGAGCCTGCGCAGCTTGAAGTGGTTGATCATGGCGGCGCGCTGCCGGATATCGGCTTGCAGTTTATCAATATGTACGGCGCAGATGCGGTGAAAGGCGAGGCGGTGCTCGCTCTTGCAGATCTGTTGCGTCAATCCTTTGCCAGCATCAGTGCGCAAACCAAAAAAGGCGACTCGCCGCGCTTGAAAACCGTGAGTTAACCCCTGATTACGGGGTAATTACTACTTTGCCGGTGGATTTGCGTGCTCGCAGCAGCTCCATGCCCTCGGCAGCTTGGTCCAAAGGCAGGCTGTGGCTGACATGCGGCTTCAGCTTGCCGGCATCATACCAGCTGAACAATTCGCTTAGACTTTCGGTGACCACTGAAGGCTTAAATTGAAGATAACCGCCCCAATAGACACCGATGACCGTTAGGTTTTTCACAAGCATATGGTTGGCAGGGATTTTAGGGACGTCTCCGCTAGCAAATCCAATTGGTAGTAACCGCGCATCTGGGTTTGCAGAACGGAATGCAGCTTTCCATTGATCGCCGCCAACAGGATCATAGACCACATCGGCACCGCCAAGTGATTTGACCACTTCGCGGATGTCTTCGGTTTTGGCGTCAATCAGATGATCCGCACCAGCCTGTTTGGCAATGGCCAGCTTTTCCGCTCCGCGCGCGCAGGCAATGACTTTCGCACCCATCAGTTTTCCGATTTCAACCGCAGTCAGACCAACGCCACCTGCCGCGCCAAGCACCAAAAGCGTTTCACCGGGTTGCAGACGTGCCTTATAGTCCAGCGCCACATGACTTGTGCCATAGGCGATTTGAAAGGCGGCAGCGTCTTTGAACGACATCGAATCGGGAAGGGCTACAGCGCGATTGGAAACAAAACACCCGTATTCCGCGAGTCCCCCTTGACCACCGAAGACCGCCACGCGGTCGCCAATTTTAAGACCATGTGTCTCGGAACCGACGGCATCGACTGTGCCAGCCACTTCCATACCGGCTACAAATGGCAGCTCGGGCGTGTCCTGATAGGTCCCTTTTTGCATCAATAGATCAGCGAAGTTTAATCCGCAGGCTTCAATTTTCAGCCTAATTTGATCGCCCCGTGGCTCGGGCACAGGTAGGTCAACGATTTGAGGGACTTGGTCGTGGTTTCGAACTTGAAAAGCGCGCATGATTCTCTTGCCTTGCGAAATTTCATGTCCCAAGTAGCCGAACTGGCGCAATAATTGAACCTGAAACACAACGTCACAATTGCGTTAAATCTAGCAACCCTAGGTTATATAGGCGATGAAACATTCTCAAATAGCTTGATCAATTTGTCGAAACTGTTACATATGAATGGCTGTTGTAGGGATGCGCAGCATGCATCAAGACGTGTTGCCGGTGTGGGAGCTGGCTAGACGCCCGGTTTGGCGACGGGAGCGCTGTGCCGGTTTGTTGTAAATATTTAGGAGCTATCCAATGACGCACCCCGTAGACGTGCATGTTGGCAAACGTATTCGCCATCGTCGCTGGCTTGTTGGCATGACACAACAACAACTTGCTGAACAGGTTGGAATTAAATTCCAACAGATTCAAAAATATGAAACCGGCGCGAACCGCGTCAGTGCTTCTCGCCTTTGGGACATTGCCGAAGCTCTGGACGTTCCAGTCAGCTTTTTCTTTGAAGGCATTGGCGAACGGGCCGAAGACAAGCCTGCAGGATCTTTCCCTGCAGATTTGATGGGAGACAAAGAGGCGCTTGATTTGGTGCGCTCTTACTATGCGATCCCAGAAAATCAGCGTCGTCGCTTGTTTGAATTGGCACGCGTTCTGAGCAACGTCGCATAATCAGTTGAGTTTTATCCCTTCCTGCTATAGCGCGGCTGTGGCAGGGAAGGGATAAGAGATGCTCATTGATCAAAAAACCAGCGCCCAATTGATTTCAGTGGCGCATGAAATGGCCGACGCTGCGCGTGCGGCCATTTTGCCATTCTTTCGCACCTCTGCATTAGATACGGAAAACAAACTCTCCGAAGGGTTTGATCCGGTGACTGTCGCGGATCGCGCGGCTGAAAAGGCGATGCGAGACGTTTTGGCCAAGCACCGCCCAGAGGATGGTATCTTTGGAGAAGAATTTGGATCCTCCCATGGCAGCACCGGCTTAACTTGGGTTCTTGATCCCATCGACGGCACCCGTGGCTTTATCAGCGGCACGCCAACTTGGGGTGTTTTGATTGCAGTCAGCGATGAAACCGGCCCGCGTCTTGGTATTGTGGATCAGCCCTATATTGGCGAGCGGTTTTTCGGTGGATTTGGCCATGCGGAGCTTACCGGACCCTCTGGTGTTATGCCTTTGAAGACCAAAGAGACGACAGAATTATCAGAGGCAATCCTGTTCACCACCTTCCCAGAGGTTGGCACCCCGACCGAACGTGCAGCGTTTGAGCGGGTTGCAGAGGTCGCCAAACTGACTCGCTATGGTATGGATTGTTACGCCTATGCGCTTCTGGCTGCCGGCCAGGCAGATCTGGTCATTGAGGCCGGATTAAATGCTTATGACATTCAGGGGCCAATCGGTGTGATTGAGGCCGCAGGTGGCATTGTCACCGATTGGGATGGCAACCCGGCGCATGACGGCGGAACAGCCCTTGCGGCTGCCACCCCGGAATTGCATGCCAAAGCCTTGGCAATTTTACGCAAATCCTGATCTTCAGAGTTGAAACGATGGGCACTCAAAGTTAGCGTGAAACTGCGCTGAGTCCTTTGCCCGCTTCTGTCAGCGCCTGTGTCACTCCTGACCGAAACGGGCCTCAGGAGTGTGCTATGGCCCAGAATTCAAAATCCGAAATACTGATCAAAGGTGCTGATGTCATTCTGACGATGAATGATGCCAGCCAGGAACTAACCGAAGCTGATATCCGCATCGCAGATGGTGTGATTACTGAAGTGGGTCAGGGGCTTATCTCTGATGGCACGGTGGTTCATACCAAGGGCTGTGTGGTCACACCGGGATTGGTGAACACCCATCATCACCTCTTTCAAACGCTGACCCGTGCGGTGCCCGGCGCACAGAATGCACTGCTGTTTGGATGGTTAAAGACGCTCTATCCGATCTGGTCGCGTTTTGGGCCCGATGAAATTTACACGTCTACTCAGATTGGTCTTGCGGAATTGGCTTTATCGGGGTGCTCGATGACCTCGGATCATCTGTATCTTTTCCCAAATGGCGCGCGGCTTGATGACAGTATTGCCGCCGCAAAAGAGATTGGCCTGAGGTTTCACCCCACGCGTGGTGCCATGAGCATTGGTGAAAGTGATGGTGGCTTGCCGCCGGATCATTTGGTGGAACAAGAAGCGGCCATCCTGGAGGATTGCATTCGAGTAGTGGATCGCTATCACGACGCTTCTGAAGGCAGTCTGCTGCGGGTTGGCATTGCGCCATGCTCTCCGTTTTCAGTAAGTCGCGGGTTGATGCAAGACGCGGCGCTCTTGGCGCGCGATAAAGGGGTCATGCTGCACACCCATTTGGCCGAGAATGACGAGGATATTGCCTACTCTCTGGAAAAATTCGGCTGCCGGCCGGGACAATACGCCGAAGATCTGGGCTGGACAGGCGATGACGTTTGGCATGCCCATTGCGTGAAGCTGGATAGCCAAGAGATTGATCTTTTTGCCAAAAGTCGAACCGGCGTTGCACATTGCCCATGTTCGAACTGTCGTCTTGGATCTGGGATCGCGCCGGTTAGGCAAATGCGGGATGCAGGTGTTAAAGTCGGGCTTGGTGTTGATGGATCTGCAAGCAACGATAGCGCAAATCTGATCGAAGAAGCCCGCCAAGCCATGTTGTTGCAGCGCGTATCCCAAGGAGCCGACAAAATGAGCGCGCGTGAAGCTTTGGAAATCGCGACACGTGGCGGAGCGGAAGTTTTGGGGCGCCCTGAGTGTGGGCAGATTGCTGTGGGCAAGCGTGCCGACATCGCAGTCTGGGATGTGTCGGAGATTGAAAGCGCGGGCAGTTGGGACCCAGCAGCCTTGGTGCTGGCTGGTCCGCGCAAAGTCCGGCATCTCTTTGTGGAAGGGCAGCATGTTGTGCAGGATGGTCAAATTCCTGCCATTGATTTGCCATCCATAATTGCCAAACAGAACGCGCTTGCGAAGGCGATTGCAGAAGGATGATGCAATTATTTCGAATGTGGAAACACAGTGCTTTGGGTCGCTTAACTGATTTGCCCAAGCAACTGCCGCCGTTAACCACTTGTTCAGTTTATGCCCACCAAGGGGCTTAAAGTAACATTCGGTTAAGTTTCGGATCGCAGGTTAAACATGTGGGGGCATTGCAGGAGAAACTGGAATGCCAAAGAGAATGATAGGAATGGCCGTGATTGCTGGCGCGATGATGGCCGCCGCCAGCGCCGCAGCAGAGCCTGCGCGAGATGTGGTTGGTTTGGCCAATCAATACCGCGCAAAATACGGGCTGAAGCCGCTGCATATCTCGCGGAATTTGGAAACGATTGCTGAGGCGCATGGCGAAGACATGGCGCGGTATTCATTTTTTTCACATTACGGATCAAACGGCTCGGACATTGGCGACCGCGCTTTGCGGGGTGGTTACCAATATTGTGTCATTGCCGAAAACATCGCGCAGGGCCAACGCAGCGCCAAAAACGTGACACGGGATTGGATCAACTCTCCGGGTCACCGCGAGAATATCCTCGACGTGGATGTCAGTGAAATTGGTGTCACGCGGGGCAGGGGAAACACTTGGGTGATGGTGCTCGGTAGCCGGTCTTGCTAGTCGTTTAGGCCGCTTTACCGTTGATCCAGACCGCACGAATGGCGCGGTCATCACCCATCATGATGGTTGGGAAGAGGCTTTCCCACAGATCTTCTGCATGTGAAGTACGCTGCGCAATAGCATCTGTGCTGGCAAGGTCCAGTACCACCAGATCTGCCTCCATCCCAGCAGCAAGATTGCCGATACGATCGTCTAAATGCAGCGCACGCGCGCTGCCCTGTGTGGCGAGCCATAAGAGCTGTGATGCATGTAGTGGAGTGTGCCGCAATTGGCCAACCTCATAAGCTGCCGCCATGGTGCGCAGCATGGAAAAGGACGACCCGCCCCCGGTATCCGTCGCCAAACCTACATTGTGGCCCGCCGCCATCAAACCCGCCATGTCAAACAGACCAGAACCAATAAACGTGTTGGATGTCGGGCAATGCACAAGACCCGCGCCAACCTCTTTCAGCCGCGCTTTTTCGCGATCCGTCAGGTGTATTGCATGGCCATAAAGTCCGCGTTCCCCCAAAAGGCCAAAGGCTTCATAGGTGTCCAGATAGTCCCGCGCATCCGAGAACATGCCCATTACCCAGTCAATTTCGTCGGTTTGCTCTGACAGATGCGTTTGCATCAAACAATCCGGATGTTCCGCCCAGAGGGCCCCCATGGCTTCAAGCTGTTCAGGCGTTGATGTGGGCGAAAACCGAGGGGTAATGGCATAGCTAAGCCGATCCACATTGTGCCAGGTTGTTAGCAACTGCTTACTTTGATCATAGGCGGTCTGTGCGGTGTCCATCAGCGCCTCTGGCGCATTGCGGTCCATGCAGGTTTTCCCGGCCACAACACGTTGATTGCGCTTTTGTGCCTCTTCAAAGAATGCATCAACAGATACCGGATGAATGGTACCGTAGCTCGCCACAGTTGTAGTGCCATGGGCTTTGGTCAGATCCAGGTAACGGCCTGCAATATCCGCAGCATAGGTTTTCGACGAAAACCGGATCTCTTCGGGGAAGGTATAGCTGTTCAGCCAGTCGATCAGGCGTTTACCCCAACTCGCGATAATGGCGGTTTGCGGATAATGCACATGGGCATCCACGAAGCCTGCCATGATCAATCCTTTGCCGTAATCTACTATGCGCGCCATCGGATGCAGCGCGCGCAGAGTTTCTGCTTGCCCAACCGCCGCAATCTGGCCGCCTCGGATCAAAACCGCGCCAGCGCTTTCATATTGAACCGCGTCATCAAAGGGCACATCAAACGGATTGGCTGTGAAACTCAGTGTTTGACCCAGCAACAATACTGGATTTTGGCCAAAGTGCTCATCTGACATGCTCTTACCTCTCCTTTTCACAATAGCGGCCTGATCCGGCTGAGTAAATTGATTGAGTTTTGCCCGCTTTCTCCCCTATGGTCCGCACAACCCCAAAAGTAACGGCAGGGAGGCGAATCTTGGCAGAGTTAGAGGATCAAATCGCACCCGAGGTAGAGCTGGATGAAGACGATGTCTATGTGCTGGATCGCAAGGATGTCTCTGCCGTGCTTTATGCCGTTGAAATCGGGGATCGTGACAAGCTGCTTGAGCTCATGGAGCCGATGCACGCAGCGGATATCGCCGACCTTTTAGAACAGATCAATCCTTATGATCGTGGCCGGTTAATTCGTCTTTATGATCAGGAGTTTGAAGGAGAAATCCTTTCTGAACTTGATGAGAATATCCGCGAAGAGGTTATGGCCGCGCTGCGCCCTGAAACGCTTGCCGAAGCAGTTCGGGACATGGAATCTGACGACGTTGTCGATCTGCTTGAGGATTTGGACGAACCGCAGCAGGAAGCCATTCTTGAGGTACTAGAAGATGCCGACCGTGTCGCGGTCGAGCAGGCGCTAAGTTATCCAGAATTCTCTGCCGGTCGATTGATGCAGCGTGAAACGGTGATGGCGCCTGAACATTGGACGGTTGGCGATGCCATCGACTATATGCGTGATGCAGATGAGTTGCCGGAACAGTTTTACCACGTGATCCTTGTCGATCCGCGTATGCGCCCAGTGGCCAACGTGACGCTTGGCAAAATTATGGGTGCGCCACGCACCACACCGCTGAAAAATATTTCAGAAGAGATGTTTCAGGTCATACCGGTCACTCAGGACGAGGGCGACGTGGCATACGCCTTTAACCAATACCATCTGATCTCTGCACCGGTTGTGGATGAAGACGATCGATTGGTTGGTGTGATCACCATCGATGATGCGATGGGTGTTCTGGACGAAGAACACGAAGAAGACATCCTGCGCTTGGCAGGTGTTGGTGAAGAAAGTTCTTTGTCGGATCGCGTAATGGAAACGACCCGGCAGCGTTTGCCGTGGTTGGCCGTGAACCTGGTGACGGCGATTTTAGCCTCATTGGTGATTGCCCAGTTTGAAGCCACAATTGCGCAGTTTGTTGCGCTTGCTGTTTTGATGCCAATCGTGGCCTCGATGGGTGGCAATGCAGGTACGCAATCTTTGACGGTTGCCGTGCGCGCTTTGGCCACCAAAGACTTAACCAGCGCAAACGTGTGGCGCGTGATCCGACGCGAAGTGCTTGTGGGGCTGTTCAATGGGATCGTCTTTGCCATCATCATGGGTATTGTTGGCGTCATTTGGTTTGGCACACCGATGCTGGGGGTTGTGATTGCCGTGGCCATGGTGATCAATCTCGTGGTCGCGGGCCTTGCTGGAACAGGCATTCCGGTATTGCTTGAGAAATTTGGAATCGACCCGGCGTTGGCCTCGGGGGCCTTTGTGACCACCGTGACAGATGTCGTTGGTTTCTTTGCCTTTTTGGCTCTGGCAGGAGCAGTATTGCTGTGATGGATGATCTACAATCGCACAAGGATGCTGCGCGAAAAGCAGCCTTCAAGCGCCGGAAACAAGCCTTTGAAAGCGCGGCTCCGGGTCAATCAGCCTATCTGTCAGAATTTTTAGCAGGCTACCGTGGCGTTCCTGTTTCTGGCTTTATGCCCATCCGCACGGAAATTAACCCTTTGCCTGCGATGGCTGAGGCAGCGGCCCATGGGCCGGTGGCTGTTCCCGTTATTCAGGGTGCAGGCCAACCCTTGAAGTTCTCGCTTTGGGAACCGGATTCCGAGATGATCGCTGGGGCCTTCGGTGCAAAAATTCCGGCAGTTGATCGCTTTATTGAACCGGAAATTGTGATTGTGCCGATGGTCGCTTTTGACGGGGCAGGCGGGCGCCTTGGATATGGCGGTGGATTTTATGATCGCACCTTGGAAACGCTGCGCAACAAGCGTGCCACGCTTGCTGTCGGTTTTGCTTTTTCTGCGCAAGCAGCTGAGGAATTGCCGCTTGAGCCAACGGATCAACCTCTCGACCTGATGATCACTGAAAACGGAATTCGTGATATTAAACGTTAGGGTGGGTTAATCCGCTCCCTCTAGGAGTTGCGCACGTGCTTTTCCAAGATGCGCAACAAGGGATTGAACGGCTTCCTCAATAGCGTGGTTTTCGATGAGCGTCTTGATCATGCGATGATCTTTCAACCAATCGTCGGTGCGCATACTGACCCTCGAATAGTCTAAAGTATGGACTTCGCACGCCAATCTAAGGCGGCGAATAAACTCTAACTGTCGGGGGCGATGTGCGGGCGCATATAACGCTTCGTGAAAAATCCAATCTGCGATTGAAAAGCGAAAGGTCTTGGCCTCAATTTCAGATCGATTGATGGCATTATTCAGCGTTTCCAGTGCCTTATTGTCAAGAGTTGCCCAGGCATGGCGCATAATGTCAGCCTCTAACAATATTCGCAAATCAAAGACTTCGTTCAGCGCATCAGCATCGAGTTCTACCACATAGGCCCCTTTGTTGGGGGCCAAGGTCACAACGCCGTCTTGCGCCAAAATCGCAAGCGCATCGCGTACGGGAATGCGGCTAACGTCAAAACGTTGCGCCAGTTCCACCTGGCCCAAGCGTTGACCGGGTTTGAGATCGCCTTGCATTAAGGCCATCCGAATTTTCTCTGCGATGAGAACTGCGGACAATCGCTTTCCTCCCAATCGTTGAGTTCACCATATATGTATACATTTTTAAAGGAAACATAATTATTTGACCAGTTGTTCAAATTTCAAGAATGCATCGGTCAGATTGGCGCAAAATAGGGGATTTGGCTTGCTCTTTGCATTCTGCGCCTTTACGCGAAGAACCCATGAAAATTCTGTATCTTGGTGATGTCGTCGGCCGCGCAGGTCGCAATGCGATCAAAGAGCACCTGCCACGTCTACGCAAAGAGTGGCGGCTCGATTTTGTTGTGGTGAATGGCGAAAACGCCAGCAATGGAATGGGGCTCAGTGGAGAACATGCAAAGGTCTTGTTTGAAGCAGGGGCTGACTGTGTGACACTGGGTGATCATGCTTTCGATCAGAAAGACATGATGCAGTATATTCAACAAGATAGCCGTATCGTGCGCCCTTTGAACTATGCGCAAGGCGACGTGCCGGGCAGGGGGCATCGTATCTTTGATGTGCGCGGTAAAAAAATCCTAGTGCTACAGGCCTTGGGGCAAGTCTTTATGAAGCGGCCTTACGGTGATCCGTTTTCTGCCGTCGACCGTGTTCTGAAAGCGCATCCACGTGGTGGGCTTGTACAGGCCATCATCGTCGACATGCACTGCGAGGCGACTTCTGAAAAAATGGGCATGGGTCACTTTTGCAATGGGCGTGCTTCGTTGGTGGTGGGCTCTCATACCCATGTACCAACTGCTGACACGCAGATTTTGGACAAGGGCACAGCCTTTCAGGCCGATGCTGGCATGTGCGGCGACTACAATTCAGTGATTGGCATGGAAAAGGCCGAACCGATGCGCCGGTTTGTGACCGGTATGCCCAAAGCGCGGTTCACGCCAGCCATGGGCGAAGCAACGCTTGCAGGGGTCTATGTGGAAACGGATGACCGCTCTGGGGCCGCTACTCGTATCGAAATGGTGCGTCAGGGTGGGCGCCTAAGCCCTGCCGGGCCTGTTGCAGAAACGGTCTAAGGTTCCACACCTAACCCCTTATTTCAGAAAGATTTCCCTTATCGCAGCAAGAGGCTTGCCCATGCTTGCGCCATAAGGGATGCTTTGGCGACGCGTATCGCAATAGGGGGCGATCCAGCCGCATGGAATTCTTTGAGTTTTCTCAGACCACACAGGCCATTCTGACTTTGACGACAGTTGGGGTCATGTTCATTCTCTTCTTACGAGAGACCTTTCCAACCGAAGTTGTCGCCATTGCTGGGGTTTCAGCCCTCTTGTTGATGGGCGTCTTGCCTTATGATCAGGCGCTGCTTGTGCTGTCAAATCCAGCGCCTTGGACCATTGCAGCCATGTTCATTGTCATGGGGGCTTTGGTCAGGACAGGTGCTTTGTCGGCCTTCACGTCAGTGGCGGATCGAAAGGCGAAAACCAACCCGCATTTAGCGATTGGGATGCTGATGGTTTTTGTGGTGATCTCTTCAGCTGTCGTCAGCAACACGCCCGTAGTTGTGGTGATGATCCCAGTCTTTATTCAGCTCAGTGGTACATTGGGCGTTTCTGCTAGTAAGCTTTTGATCCCGCTCAGCTATGCGGCTATTTTGGGTGGCACACTGACCCTGATTGGCACTTCTACCAACCTGCTTGTCGATGGTGTGGCGCGGGCGCAGGGGCTTGAAGGGTTTTCGATTTTCGAAGTCACCCCCTTGGGCATCGTTCTGGTTTTGTGGGGCATGTTTTATCTGCGCTTTATTGCGCCGCATTTGCTGCCAGATCGGGACAGCATGGCCAATCTGCTGGGCAACCGCAGCCAGATGAAATTCTTCTCCGAAGCGGTCATCCCACCAGAATCAAACCTCATCGGGCGCGAAGTGACGGGCGTTCAACTTTTTAAGCGCGACGGGGTGCGCTTGATCGATGTGGTGCGTGGCGATGAATCTTTGCGTCGCAAGTTAAAAGGGGTGGAGCTGCAAGTGGGCGACCGTGTGGTGCTCCGTACCAAAATGACAGAGCTTCTCAGCCTGCAACGAGACAAATCCCTCAAACGCGTCGATCAGGTGAGCTCGGTTGAAACCAATACCGTCGAAGTTTTGATCACGCCGGGCTGCCGCATGGTGGGTCGTCGCTTGGGCTCATTGCGCCTGCGTCGTCGCTACGGCGTGTATACATTGGCTGTGCACCGCAAAAACCAGAACATCGGGATGCAGTTAGATGATCTGATCGTGCGTGTGGGTGACACGTTGCTTTTGGAAGGCTCCACCGAAGACATCCAGCGTTTGGCCGCTGATATGGAACTTGTTTCAGTCAGCCAACCCACGGAACGCGAGTACCGTCGCGGTCACGCCCCCATTGCCTTTGCGGCCTTGATTGGCCTTGTGGCGCTGGCAGGGTTTGGGGTTGCTCCGATCTTCCTTTTGGCGATCTTGTCTGTGGCCGTGGTCTTGATCACTCGCTGCATTGATGCAGACGAAGCCTTTGCCTCGGTAGATGGGCGTTTGCTTGCATTGATTTTTTCGATGTTGGCCATTGGTGTGGCGCTCGAAAGCTCGGGTGCCGTCAAATTGATCGTCGATGGTGTTGCGCCTTACCTTGGAATGCTTCCGCCATTTCTGGTGGTTTGGGCGATCTATCTTTTAACCTCTGTGCTTACTGAAATGGTTTCAAACAACGCCGTCGCGGTTGTGGTGACGCCCATTGCGGTTGGGCTGGCGGACGTCATGGGCATTGACGCGAGACCGCTTGTGGTCGCCGTCATGGTCGCTGCCTCCGCCAGTTTTGCCACACCCATCGGCTATCAAACGAATATGCTGGTCTATGGTCCCGGCGGCTATCGGTTCAGTGACTTCATGAAAGTGGGCATTCCGCTCAATCTCAGCATTGGTTTGCTCGCCAGCGCGGTGATCCCCTTCATCTGGCCGCTTGTCCCGTAACCCGAGTTAAACTTGCGAAATACTCTGGGATGAATCCTGTCGCGCTGAGGGGCAAAGCCCCTCCCATCACAGTGGCCAGAAGATCAAAATCGATGGGATCGACACGGCCACTACCAAGATCTCCAAAGGGAGCCCCATGCGCCAATAGTCGCCAAAGTGATAACCACCTGGGCCAAGTATGAGCGTGTTGTTCTTATGGCCAATTGGCGTGAGGAAGGCGGCTGAAGCAGCAACTGCCACCGCCATCAAAAACGGATCAGGCGAGACTTCAAGCGTCTGCGCCATTTGAATACTAACAGGAGCCGCGACAATGGTCGTGGCCGTGTTGTTCAATACGTCGCTCAGCGTCATCGTCACCAGCATCAGCACGGTCAAAATCGCCCAAGCTGGCAGGCCTTCCGTCAATCCAACCAATGTACCTGCAATCAACTCAGTGCCGCCTACACGCTCTAGTGCCGCGCCTAAGGGGATCATACTGCCCAGCAAGACAACAACCGGCCATTCAATGTGCGTGTAGAGCTCTGATAGGGGCACAATCCGGGTGAAAACATAGGCCATCACAACCAGACCCAGGGCGATCGGGAGGTAGATAATACCTAGTGCTGCTGCCATGACTGCACCCACAAATAGACCAATCGCCAGCCAGACTTTGCTATCTGCTGTGACCGCAAGCCCGCGATCCGCCAAAGGCAAACAGCCGAGCCATTCTGTGATATCTACACCGCGATCTTTTGGGACGAGCAGCAACAGAATATCACCAGCCCGCACTTCGGTTTTGCGTAGATGTTCTGTCACACGACGACCTTGGCGCGAAAGGCCCATTAGAACTGCGCCCTGCCGCCACGCCAGGCCAACCCGCTCTGCAGTGCGTCCAGCAATTCGAGCCGTTTCTGGCACCACCACTTCGATCACATCTAAACCTTCGCCTGCGGCCTTAAGGCGCTCTTCGCGGGCGACATCAGAGAAATTCAAACCCAAAGCTGCGCGGAATTCATCCAGCGCATCAGGGGAGGCCTCTAGGATCAAAGTGTCATGCGCTGCAAGCGCCACATTGCGTGCGCGGCCATAGCGACGTTTGCCATCTCGCATGAGACCCAGCAAAGCCACGTCTGCTTTGGCGGCGTCTTCTTCCAATTCGGCCAGTCGTTTGCCGATCAGTTTGCTTTCGTCAGGTATTGTAAGTTCGGCCACATATTCCGTGATATCGGCCATGGCTTGACCGGCATCTTCGCGCTTTGGAATAAAGCGCCAGCCCACCAGTGCCACAAAAGCAAGGCCTGCAATGGCTGTCACACCTCCCACCGGAGCAAAATCAAACATGCGGAAGGGTTCGCCGAGGGATTCCTCGCGGATCGATGCAATGATGATATTGGGCGGGGTGCCAATCAGCGTGGCCATGCCGCCTAGAATGGTGGCGAAAGAGAGTGGCATCAAAGACAGGCCGGGACTGCGTCTAGCTTTCCGCGCCGTTTGCACATCCACGGGCATCAGCAGGGCCAAGGCGGCCACATTGTTCATGAATGCTGACAACACGCCACCAATGCCGCCCATAAGGGCGATATGGCCCCCAAGGCTACGAGAACTGTCGACTAGGGTGCGCGTGATCAGGAAAACCGCCCCTGAACGCACCAATCCGGCAGAGACAACCAGGACCAAAGCCACAACCAATGTGGCCGGATGACCAAAGCCGGAAAACGCATCCTTTTCAGGGACAACGCCCAAAATCACACCAATCAGCAGGGCAGAAAAGGCCACCAAATCATAGCGAAACTTACCCCACAGTAAAAAGCCAAAGACTGCCCCAAATAGGGCAAAAAGAATGATTTGGTCCTGCGTCATGGTCTGCCTCTTATTATTTGCGCCTAGCCAATCCTAGCGGAGACAGGGAGGCAAGGGGAAAAGCCCTGCAAACTCATCCTTATCGCTCGCTTGCAGCTTGGCCCGACTTTCCGGTATAGGGAGAAAAACCTTGAATACTATTGACCAAAGAACGGGACATTACGCATGGCCGGCCACAGTAAATGGGCAAACATCCAGCACCGCAAGGGACGTCAGGACGCCGCGCGGTCTAAGCTGTTTTCGAAACTCGCAAAAGAAATCACGGTAGCTGCTAAGATGGGCGATCCGGATGTGGATAAAAACCCACGTCTGCGTCTGGCTGTTAAAGAAGCCAAAAGCCAATCTGTTCCGAAGGACGTGATTGAACGTGCGATCAAGAAAGCGATTGGCGGCGACGCGGAAAATTATGATGAAATTCGCTACGAAGGCTACGGCCCGAATGGTGTGGCAGTCATCGTCGAAACCATGACCGACAACAAAAACCGCACCGCATCCACAGTACGCTCTACATTCTCTAAGAATGGTGGAAATTTGGGTGAAACCGGTTCTGTGGGCTTTATGTTCGAGCGCAAAGGCGAAGTGATCTACCCTGTTTCTGCGGGCGATGCCGACGACATCATGATGGCCGCAATCGAAGCGGGTGCTGAGGATGTTGAAAGCTCTGAAGATGGTCACATTATCTATTGTGCCGACACCGATCTGAATGATGTGTCAAACGCTTTGGAAGCAGAGCTTGGTGAATCTGAATCCACCAAACTGATCTGGAAGCCGACCACGACCACCGAGCTGGGTCTGGAAGAATTGCAAAAGCTGATGAACCTAGTGGATGCGCTTGAGGACGATGATGATGTCCAGCGCGTGACCACCAATTTTGAAGCCTCTGACGAAGTCATGGCACAGCTTTAAGCTGGTTTCATTTCATCTGATATAAATCTGAAAGCCCGCAACTCTGCGGGCTTTTTTTATGGGCTATCGGTTCAGGATGCCTGCTGCATTAAGCTCTTCGCGCCGAGGGTACCAAATGGCTTGACGGTTCAGGTCAAAAACCTGGTCCAGAAAATCCAGATCGACCCCGCGTTCAAGATAGAATTGCTGATCGTTGCGCATCTCTCGAAGGGGGTTTGCGTTTGGCAGAACTTGAACAAAATCAAGACCATAACGGTGAAATCCTAGGTTTGCACCCGGTCCCATTGAGCGAGATTGCCCCGCCATGAACACCAGCAAACAGGAAGAACTGCATTCATTTGTAACATGGGTATTCAGACCGCGATCTTGGACCTCACGCGCCATATCGCGGGCTTCATAGACGTTGCCGCCAGGGCTGTTTACAACCAAGGTGTCCACGGTGTTGCTGTCATCAAGCAACTCTGCAATACCATCTGCCGCGCCCTGCGCGACCACACCGCGGAAAATCAACTGCCGCTGATCACGTGAATATTCAGCGATAAACCGATCTACTGGTGGGCGTGCAGTGTTCAGGCTGCTCTGAGTTCTGTCATCTTGTCGATGCGCCATTTCACTGTCGCTAAAGAGCAGCCACCATGTGAACAGCATGACAAGGAAGGCAAAAAAGAAAAATCCATATCCGCCAGCCACAGGCCAGAACCGTCCGGTTTCATTCAGATGATTGCCAGCCGCCGTGTTAAACCGAACAACAGCCCAGATGAAAGACATCAAATCTGTGGCCAGTGCAGCCGCCAAAAGCGGAACAGAAATCGGCTGAAAGAGCGTGAGGGCGAAAAAAGCGGCAGTGATTACAACACGCAGCAACACACCCGTCGCCCAAAGCGCGCTTGGGAAAGACGGTCCTTGCTGGACAATATGTGTTGTAATGGCGGTCATGCCATCTCCGACTCGTGTTGCTTATTCGGGTCGGAGACTGACAATCAGGTGAGGCGCGAATATGGCGCGGATTAGATGGTTGTTTGGCAAATACGGCGGGTCAATGGCGCTAAAAGCGCTTTGTGAAGCCGGCTGACCTGCCAATAGAGGGGCACTTCAAGCGGCGCCTCAGGCATCAAATTCACTTGTTTGCCGATTTCGATATGCTCCTCGACCAACGCCAATGGGTTCAACCCCCAGCCAAGGCCCAACCGCGTTGCGCGGGTGTAGCCTTCTGAAGAAGGGACTGTGTGAAATGGAGGTCTCACTTTTCCTGGGAAATGTGCGTCAAGCCATTGAAATTGCAGGTCGTCTTTCTCATTGAACCGCAGCATTGGTGCGTAGGCGACGGTTTCGGCGTTAAACCCATCTTTAAAATAACGTTCCGCGAACTCCGGACTTGATGTCGCGACATAGGTCTGATGGCCAAGTGCATGCACATCACAGCCTGCCAATGCTGATCCGTTTGATGTTACAGCCGCGGCAACTTCTCCGCGTTTCAGCATATCATCAGAAAAATCTTGATCATCAACATGCAGCCCGTAAAGAAAATCGGGCATCTCAGCCAATGTATCGAGGAACCAAGTTGCAAGGCTGTCTGCATTTACAGCGATTCGAATCCGCCCTTGAGGCCCGTCTACTTGAATGCCTAGGTCGCCTGCCAAAGCTTGTTCCATGGCTTGCATATGGTCTGCGTGCGCTGCAATGCGTCGCCCAGCTTCTGTTCCAGAGCAGGGTTTTTCGCGATTCACAAGCTTTACACCCACGTTTTCCTCGAGTGCCTTAAGTCTTTGTGATATAGCGGATTGCGTAACTCCCAGCTCAGCAGCGGCTGAATCAAAGCTGCCATTTCGAAGGATTGCCGAAAGCGCACGCAATTGTTGACCATCTAGTTTCATAAGTTAATCTAATTTCCTGTCACAAACTTTAATTTGAATAATCAAACATTTGGCGCAATACAAGTCCAGCGAAGTGGAGAATAAAATTGTACGAAGCGATGGGTGCTGGGTTCTTGCTCGGCTTTTCCTTGATCTTGGCAATTGGCGCGCAAAACGCCTTTGTTTTACGTCAGGGTCTAAAAGGGGAATATGTCCTGCCGCTGGTCCTGACTTGTGCCATATCTGACGCGCTGTTGATTGCCGCAGGCGTCGCCGGGTTTGGAGCTCTCGTCCTTGCTTTCCCACTCGTAGTATCCCTGGCAAAGTGGGGTGGAGCGGCGTTTCTGATCGTCTACGGATTTCTCAGTTTCCGTTCCGCCCTACGCGAGGGGGGCGCTCTGGAAACCAGTGGTAAGACCGCGACAGGCCTTTGGGCAGCGGTTAGCACCTGTTTGCTTCTGACCTGGGCCAACCCTCATGTTTACCTTGATACAGTTGTGTTGCTCGGTGGAATTTCTGCACAATACTCGCCAACCTGGAGCTTCGGATTTGGCGCTGTGGTTTCCAGCTTTGTCTTTTTCTTTTCATTGGGTTACGGGGCAAGGCTCTTGCGGCCACTTTTCACAAGCCCACGCGCATGGCGCATCCTTGATGCCATTGTTGGCATCGTGATGTGGGCCATTGCAGCAAAGTTGCTATTGGGCTGATTAACCGACTTCGTAAGGTACTACGCCCCGTTCGTTTTCATGGATGGTCAACTTGCGCTCTAGCGGTGGAACGGATCGCTGGTGGCAGTCTGGTCGCTCACAAATGCGGCACGAGATGCCAATCGGCTCGAACGAGGCTGCAGAAGAAACATCCATGTTGTCGGCATAAACGATCTGATCAGAATGTTTGATTTCGCACCCCAAAGCTATAGCATAGCGCCGAACTGGTGCGCCGTAGTGTCCGCCGGATTTTGACACATCACGCGCCAGAGAAAAGTAACGCACGCCGTCTGGCGTTTCTGCAAGCTGTCGCAGAAAGCGACCTGGGGTTTCAAAAGCCTGATGCACGTTCCAAAGAGGGCAGGCACCACCAAACCGTGCGAATTGCAATCTTGTGGCAGAGTGCCGTTTGGTGATCGTCCCTGCTTGATCGACGCGCACAAAAAAGAACGGCACCCCTTTGTGATGCGGTCTTTGCAATGTGGAAAGACGGTGGGCGACCTGCTCGATTGAGGCCCCAAATTGGGTGGCAAGGATTTCCAAGTCATGGCGCGTGCGCCGTGCCGCATCCAAAAAGCATTCGTATGGCATCAAGGCTGCGCCGGCAAAGTAATTTGCGAGGCCGATTTTCGCGATTTGACGCGCTGCATCGGACTGAAATCGTGCAAGATCTAGAGTGGCTTCAAGTAGAGAATTTCTTTGTAAAAGAGCGACTTGCAGCAAGAGTTGAAAGTTGCGTGTCTCGGGCGTGGCGAGATTTGACAACGTGAGCGTTTTGCTTTGCGGATCATAGCGTCTGAGGGCATTTAAACTGTCCAATTGAACTGTAACGCCAATATGCTCCAACGCTTCGATCGCTGCATTTTGGATTCCACCCTTTGTTTGTGCGGATTGTGCAAAATTCTCTGCGGATCTATCAACAGCGTCGATGTAATTATCACAATAGTGAAAGAAGTCGCGGACCTCATCCCATGGGCTTGCCTGTGTTTTGGCGTCCTGGCGACCCAGAGCTTCATCCAATGAAGCAAGTCGTTCATGGGTCTGCCGGTAGGCGTGGTGCAACCTGAGAAAGGCGCGGGCCAGTGCCGGGGCGTTTGAGGCGGAAAGCCGGATATCTGCGAGCGGGACGTCGTCCTCGGCAAGGATCGGGTCGGCGAGGGCCTCGCGGATGTCACTGACCAGACGTTCGCTGTCACCGGTGGTAAGTTCCGTAACATCGATCCCAAATTCCTGCGCCAAAGCCAAAACAACTGTTGTCGACACCGGACGGTTGTTGTTCTCCATCTGGTTCAAATAGGGCAGGGAAACGCCAAGCTTCTGGGCAAAGTCTTTTTGTGTCAAAGAAACCCGATTACGGATTTCACGCAACTTTGCACCGGCGAATAGTTTTTGGGTGGCCATCGAGGTGTCCTTTGCAAGTTTGCAGAATTCCTAAGGCAATCCTGCAAATATTGCAAACCTAGCCAACGATTTGCCGCTCGCGACGCACGACCAGCCAGATGGTCATGAAACCCAGCGCGCCACAGGCGATCATAAGGATCAGTAGTGGCGCGGCACCGGTTTCCTCAGTCAACAGAAGACCAGCGATGGCCGACAACGCGGCACCGATGCCAATCAAGAGGGCGCCTGTCAGGCCCGACGCCGTTCCAGCAAGGTGTGGGCGCACCGACAGCGCACCTGCGGTTGCGTTTGGAATGGTCATGCCATTTCCAAGGCCAATCAGCACCATTGGTGCAAAGAAGGCGATAGGGGACGGAATGCCTAAGACATTTGCGATAAAGGCCATTGTTGGCCCTGCGGTACTAACAAGGCAGCCGAAAAAGATCATTCTATTCAATCCGATGCGAGTGGAATAGCGCCCGGAAAGGAAGTTGCCGGCCATATAGCCAATCGCGGGTGTTGCGATGACCAGTCCGAGGCCCTTGGCATCCATGCCATAGATCGTGGTTCCTACAAACGGAGCCCCGCCGATATAGGCAAAGAAGGTCCCGGACGAGAGTGCAGAGGCCATCGTGTAGCCCCAGAAGCGCAGCGATGTCAGAAGCTCGGGGTATTCGCGAAACTGACCAATCAAGCTCTTGCCGCTCTGGGCTTTGGTTTCGCCAAGGTCAAACCAAGTGATCGCGAAAATCATGGCTGCAAAGAGGATGAGCATCCAGAAGTTCGACTGCCAGCCAAATTCTTCTTGAAGAACGCCACCAATCGCCGGGCCAACCATTGGGACAACGGACATGCCCATTGTCACATAGCCAATCATCGAAGCGGCCCTCGCGTCATCATAGAGGTCACGCACCACTGCTCTGCTAAGCGTCATCGAAGTCGCAATCACGGCCTGCGCCATGCGGCAGGCCAAAAAGACTTCGACGGTTGGCGCCAGCAGACAGCCAACGGTTGCAAGCATAAATAGGGCCAAGCCCCATAGGATTACGGGTCGGCGCCCTAGTTTATCTGACAGTGGTCCGATCAGGATTTGCAAAAACGCACTGCATCCCAGGTAAATCCCGACCGACAGCTGCATAACGCGATAGTCTGTCTGAAAATACTCCGCCATATTTGGCAGGCTAGGCAAAAACACATTCATACTAAGCGCGGCGAGGCCGGCCAGTAAGATCAATGTTGAAATATGCGGCGGGGAGGTGCGCTTAAAATAGCGCCCGTGCGTCAGGTCTTGCATGACTCCAGCCGTAAGAGGCTTTCTTGTGTCTGTCCATTAGTCTCGAGATGAAAGTAAACCAAATGGTTCAATATTTGCAAATTTGCAATTAGCAACATGTAAGTTTGCTGTGATTTGCAAATTTGCGGGATAATCCTTGCGAGATGCTGCACTGCGGCTATGCTGCCTGCAAATCCAAGGGGACCCAATATGAAAGATATTCTTCAAGAGCTCGAAGAACGCCGTAACGTCGCCCGCCTAGGTGGCGGTCAGCGCCGGATCGATAGTCAGCATGCAAAAGGTAAACTGACAGCGCGCGAACGCATCGAATTGCTGCTGGACGAAGACAGCTTTGAAGAATTCGATATGTTTAAGGCGCACCGCTGTACCGAGTTTGGGATGGAAGAGCAAAAACCTGCAGGTGATGGTGTCATCACAGGTTGGGGCACAATCAATGGCCGTATGGTCTATGTGTTCTCTCAAGACTTCACCGTCTTTGGTGGTTCGTTGTCCGAAACCCACGCGGAAAAGATCTGTAAAATCCAAGACATGGCAGTGCAAAACGGCGCGCCTATCATTGGCATCAACGATTCCGGCGGCGCACGTATTCAAGAAGGCGTTGCCTCTTTGGCGGGCTATGCTGAAGTATTCCAGCGCAACATCATGGCGTCCGGCGTTGTGCCGCAGATCTCTTTGATCATGGGGCCATGTGCTGGTGGTGCAGTCTATTCCCCAGCGATGACCGATTTCATCTTTATGGTGAAAGACACGTCTTACATGTTTGTGACCGGTCCTGACGTTGTGAAGACTGTGACCAACGAAGTGGTGACTGCAGAAGAACTAGGTGGTGCATCCACGCATACCAAAAAGTCTTCTGTGGCCGATGGTGCCTTTGAAAACGATGTTGAGGCATTGGCTGAAGTGCGCCGTTTGGTCGATTTCCTGCCGCTCAACAACAAAGAAAAGCCGCCAGTGCGTCCGTTCTTTGATGAGCCGGGCCGGATCGAGGACAGCCTTGATACACTGATCCCTGAGAACCCGAACACTCCATACGACATGAAAGAGCTGATCACCAAGGTGGCAGACGAGGGTGATTTCTACGAAATTCAAGAAGATTACGCCAAGAACATCATCACTGGCTTCATCCGTTTGGAAGGTCAGACTGTGGGTGTCGTCGCGAACCAACCTATGGTTCTGGCGGGTTGCTTGGACATCGACAGCTCCCGCAAAGCCGCGCGTTTCGTGCGCTTCTGTGACTGCTTTGAAATTCCAATCATGACGCTGGTTGACGTTCCTGGGTTCCTCCCTGGCACCTCTCAGGAATACGGCGGCGTCATTAAGCACGGCGCGAAGCTGCTCTTTGCTTACGGCGAAGCGACAGTGCCAAAAGTGACTGTGATCACCCGGAAAGCCTATGGCGGCGCTTATGACGTTATGGCATCCAAACACCTGCGCGGCGACTTCAACTATGCTTGGCCAACAGCGGAAATCGCGGTGATGGGTGCCAAGGGTGCGACAGAGATCATCCACCGTGCTGATCTGGGCGATGCAGATAAGATTGCTGCCCACACCAAAGACTATGAAGACCGTTTCGCGAACCCATTTGTGGCCGCAGAGCGGGGCTTTATCGATGAGGTGATCATGCCGCATTCCACCCGTCGTCGTGTCAGCCGTGCCTTTGCGTCTTTACGCAATAAGTCGCTGAAGAACCCTTGGAAAAAACACGACAATATCCCGCTGTAAGTCGTCGGGATTAAGGAAACTTAGATGGCAGATGCCCCAGACATGAAGCTTTACCCTCCATATTTGGCAGTTATTGCACCTGTTGCAGCTGCGATTTTGGATTGGGTATTGCCCTTGGGCTGGGCGTTTGCCGGACCTTATTGGCAACTTGCACTGGGCGCAGTTTTGGGCTGTTTCGCTTTATGGTTGGCGGTGGCTGGCGCGCGGGCTTTTAAAGCTGCCGGTACCAACGTTGATCCTAAAGAAGAGGCTTTGGTGTTGGTTGAAAGTGGCCCATATCAGATTTCGCGAAATCCAATGTATCTTGGTATGATTACTCTTCAGCTGGCCTTGGCCTTTCTGTTTTCTCTGGAATGGGCCCTTTTGATAGCGCCAATCCTTTGGGCCGCTCTGAACTGGGGCGTTGTCATTCATGAAGAGGCCTATCTAAGTCGCAAATTCGGACAACCCTATGAGGCGCTTCTTGAGCGCACACGGCGGTGGCTTTGATGGCGAAAAACGCTTGGCATATTCTAAAGGATGATCAGTCCGTGACCGTGACTCGCAGGGTTCCGGCGCGGTTTGATGTGTCCGCAGAAACCAAGCTGCCCTTTGGGGATAAGCTGCGGGTGGCGCAACAGGTGCGTCAGGATCTGTGGCGTGCTTTGCAAAACCAACCTGGGTTTTCGCCTGTGGTGGAAGTGCGCGACTGTGACGATCATTTGACCATCCGTGCCGGTGGGCAATGTGATCTGAACGTTGCGCGCCAAACCTTAGAGGATCGGATTGCAGATCTTCTGGCAGACACAGGTAAACGCGCCCGTTGGGTGCGGTATGCGCAACGCCGAGGGTCGTCTCATGTTTGATCACCTGAATGTTGCATTGAAAATTGTCGCGATCGGAGGGGCTTTGCAGTGCGCGACCACAGCCGGCGCTATGGAGGATAGTCCGGTTGTGCCCTCTGGCTTGCAGATGACCCTGCAAGAAACGCTTTATGATCAATTGCAAGACGGCACCAAAGCCCTACGTCTGCGCTTTGTGGCACCGGCAATTGGGGCAGATGACGTCACCTACAGCACCGTGTCGGATGACTTTGCGGTGATCTGTCAGGACGTTGGGCTGCCTAAGCTTGCGACAGATAGCCGGTCCGTCGATCAAATCATCGTGTCCTTTTCGGACCGAGAAACCGCATTTGGGGTCGCCAACTCCGATGTCACCCAGTATTTCGAGGTTTTCACCTTGGAAAACGACACCTGTATCTGGGAGGCATTCTGATGAAGCCACAATATATAGGGGCAGAGGGTTCGGATCGGCAGGAAGTTGCGTCTTTGGCGTCACTACCGCTGCACAGACCTGCTGTTCCGTTTCTTTCTTCTAAGTTTTCGGCTAGATTCGCCCACGGGTATTCCCAAGATACCTCGCTCTCCTCCGAGGGCCAAAACGTGGGGCAGGCAGAGTCATTCGACTCTGTTGAGACTGAAAAGAAAATTAGGAGACTAACATGTCCAAAACCATCAAAACTATGGTCGCATTCGGCCTCGTTGCTTTCGTTGCGGCCTGCGCTCAGCAAGCCGAAGAAGAGTACGTTGTCACAGATCCAGCGCCGATCTCGACTGAGCCGACACACACCGGCAAATACAAATAATTCCCTTCGGAGGGCCGCTCCTGTTGTGCGGGCCTCCGAATTCCACGGTCTCTCTGCTCAGGAGGGGCTGGTATGCTAAAGCATCGTGGTTTCCCGGGCCGTCTGCCGGGCACTGACTTTCAATTCACAATTCGCCGTCCGAACCCCAAAGGGGTGACACCGATCACACGTCGTGAACGGTTCAAGGATCGTCGTCCGCCAGATCGTAAAGCTGACCTTGGCTTTATGCAGGCGCTTTGGGAACAGTTTGGCGAAGAACCGTTTGAACGTGGAAATCTGGATGCAGGTCGTTTGAGCTGGCTCTTTGGTCGCGAGGTTGTACCCGCCGAAGATCCATTTGACCCTGCAAGCTATGACGCTTTGCTGCGCATTGACGCCGCTGTGGCGCAGGCGTCCTTCCCGGATGCGTTTGATGGATCAGACTGGAGATGAGCAACTGTCGGCCATATTCCGCTGGTTTTCACCGGTTTGCCTCTGCAAAGGGCCTGCCTTTTGGCATGTCTTTGCCGACGATCGGTGAAACTGCGCGGGATGGTGCTGACAATGCTGCTAACCCTAAGGCTGAGGTTGCGCCGGGCGCAACACGTGAGAATAGTCAGGTTATGGCATCGACGGTGACCCCTGTGGATGCTTGTAACTGTGTATTCCGTTACCCTTCCCAATGCAGTCGGCCTGGTATTGTCCCCACCGCGCCGGCTGCACTTTCATTTTTCCCTTATTTTCTTGATGCAAATGCGCAGATCGCCGCCGATCAACGCCGCATTTTTGCGCGCCGATTGCCAATGGTGAAATCCATGGCATGCTCGCCTCGCAGAAACCAAGAAACAAAGGGCAACAGCAGATGCAATTTTTCAAGATTACAGCGATCACATGTATCGCCTTTGGTGGGCTCGCGGCCTGCGGTGACACGGCGCTGGAACAGGGCGTACTTGGTGCAGGCGCCGGTGCCGGCGCGGCCATTGTCACGGGTGGCAATGCAAAAACAGCTGCGGTCATTGGTGCAGGCGCCAACGTGCTTTACTGCCAGACCTATCCAGAAAAATGTAACTGATCTGACACCTGCGCCTTTGCGGGCGCATCCGATGAATAGAACCATCAAGGCCCACTTAGGCCTTGATGGTTTTTTATTGTCTTTGTCTGCGCGGGACACCCGCGCAGATCACGAACCAGAAGGGACTTTCGATGTTCAATAAGATCCTGATTGCCAACCGGGGTGAGATCGCCTGCCGGGTGATGAAAACGGCCAAGAAAATGGGGATCTCTACGGTCGCCATCTACTCTGATGCCGATAAAAACGCGCTGCATGTGTCTATGGCCGACGAAGCCATTCACATTGGCCCGCCACCGGCGAACCAATCTTATATTGTCATCGACAAAGTCATGGACGCGATCAAACAGTCCGGCGCTCAGGCTGTGCATCCGGGTTATGGTTTCCTGTCTGAAAACGCGAGTTTCGCCGAAGCGCTGGAAGCCGCTGGCGTTGCATTTGTGGGCCCGCCTAAAGGCGCCATTGAAAAGATGGGTGACAAGATCACCTCTAAGAAAATCGCGCAAGAAGCCGGTGTTTCCACGGTTCCAGGCTACATGGGACTGATCGAAGACGCTGAAGAAGCAGTTAAGATTTCCAATGAAGTTGGCTATCCGGTGATGATCAAAGCTTCTGCTGGCGGCGGCGGTAAAGGCATGCGGATTGCTTGGAACGACGATGAAGCCCGTGAAGGTTTCCAATCGTCCAAGAACGAAGCGGCGAACTCCTTTGGCGATGACCGGATTTTCATTGAGAAATTCGTCACCCAACCGCGCCACATCGAAATTCAGGTGCTGTGCGACCAACATGGCAATGGCATCTATCTGGGTGAGCGCGAATGTTCCATTCAGCGCCGGAACCAGAAGGTTGTGGAAGAAGCACCATCTCCGTTCCTCGACGAAGCCACTCGTAGAGCGATGGGTGAGCAGTCCGTTGCTCTGGCAAAGGCCGTTGGCTACGCCTCTGCCGGGACAGTCGAGTTCATCGTCGATGGCGACAAGAACTTCTACTTCCTTGAGATGAACACACGTCTGCAGGTGGAACACCCTGTGACCGAGCTGATCACCGGTGTTGATCTGGTTGAGCAGATGATCCGTGTCGCCAATGGCGAGCCTCTGTCCATCAAACAAGATGACGTGAAATTGACCGGTTGGGCGATTGAAAACCGTCTTTACGCCGAAGACCCATATCGCGGTTTCTTGCCATCCATTGGTCGTTTGACACGTTATCGCCCACCGGCGGAAGTGGCAGCAGGCCCAATGGCTGAAAACGGCACTTGGCACGGCGATGCGCCAGTAGGTGAAACCGCAGTGCGAAATGACACCGGCGTTTACGACGGTGGCGAAATCTCAATGTACTACGACCCGATGATCGCCAAGCTCTGTACTTGGGGCCCGGATCGCGCGACGGCCATCGAAGCCATGCGCAACGCGCTGGACGGTTTTGAAGTCGAAGGTATTGGCCACAACCTGCCATTCGTTGCAGCCGTCATGGACCACGAAAAATTCACCTCCGGTGATATGACAACGGCCTTCATCGAAGAAGAATACCCTGATGGGTTTGAAGGCGTTGAGCTGGGCGAGGCCGAGTTGCGCCGGATCGCTGCTGCAACCGCAGCGATGCACCGGGTTGCTGAAATCCGCCGTACACGCGTCTCTGGCCGTATGGATAACCACGAGCGCCGCGTTGGTGAAGATTGGGTTGTCACTTTGCAAGGCACTGAGTTCGCGGCGAAAGTTGATGCCGATCAGGATGGCGCAAACGTCACCTTTGATGATGGCACTAGCATGCGGGTGGCCTCTGACTGGACGCCGGGCGATCAACTGGCGACGTTAGAAGTTGATGGCGCACCTTTGGTTCTGAAGGTTGGCAAAATCTCTGGCGGGTTCCGTATTCGCAGCCGCGGTGCAGACATGAAGGTGCATGTGCGCACCCCGCGTCAGGCTGAGCTAGCGAAACTGATGCCAGAAAAAGTGGCTCCAGATACGTCAAAACTGCTGCTGTGCCCAATGCCGGGTCTGATCGTGAAGGTCGACGTGGAAGTGGGGCAGGAAGTCCAGGAAGGTCAGGCGCTTTGTACCGTGGAAGCCATGAAGATGGAGAACATTCTGCGCGCCGAAAAGACTGCTGTGGTCACCAAAATCAACGCTGGCGCTGGTGACAGCCTTGCGGTTGATGATGTGATCATGGAGTTCGAATAAGCCAATGGTAGCTGCGCGCGATATAAGGGCAGGGGTTGCTTTGCAGCCCGATGCTCCATTGCGTGCATCTCACTTCGCACGCTACTGCGTGAGCCGTCTGTCGCGAATTTCCTGCTGGCGCGTTGGCAGCTTGTCGATGGAACGTGAAATCTCGCGCACATCCCAAGGTAGGGGTTTACGCAGATACACCGTGCCATCCTTGCCAACGAGCACCATCATGAATCCGCGTGGGCGGTATTTGGTGCGTAGGGCGGTTTTGAGCGCTGGATTAGCATCTGACAAGACAATCACATCACGTTCTGCCAGTTCCTCTGGCAGAGCCTCCAGCATCTCCATTTGCTGGGCAAAACGAGGGTCTGCGGGACTGTCTGCAAAGACAACCACCAGCCGGTTGACCCATTGGAATTCAGCGATATCCACGCCGTTTGCATCAAAAAAGATGCTCGGTGTGGGTGCGTCTGCCTCGGGTGCAGGCGCTTGGTCCTGTGCGTATGCGGGGCCAATAAACAATGGCAAAACAATAGCTAAGCAGAATCGTTTCAAGTGCGTCATGTCTTCTAATATAGGCCATGCGCGCGCAAATTCGATGGCTGCTGATGCAATCAATAGAATTATTTTTGCAGACCCGCGCTTAACGGGACGCAATGAGACGACCAAGGCAGCCTGCTGCTTTGACAGAAAAAGGACGTCGCCATGACTACCAACAAAGTCACCAAAGAAGAATGGGCAAAACTCGCAGAGAAAGAGCTGCGTGGCCGTCCGCTGGAAGATCTGAACTGGGACACCCTGGAAGGCATCGAGGTCAAACCGCTTTATACGCAGGATGACACCGATAAGCTGGACCACATGGGCACCTTGCCAGGTTTTGGCCCGTTCACGCGTGGTGTAAAGGCGTCCATGTATGCAGGCCGCCCTTGGACGATCCGTCAATATGCGGGTTTTTCAACGGCTGAAGAGTCCAATGCCTTCTATCGCCGCAACCTCGCCGCCGGTCAGCAGGGTGTATCTGTGGCCTTCGATTTGGCAACGCACCGAGGCTATGACTCTGATCACCCACGTGTGGTAGGCGATGTTGGTAAAGCTGGCGTTGCGATTGACTCGGTTGAGGACATGAAAGTGCTCTTTGACGGCATTCCTCTCGACAAAGTGTCTGTCTCGATGACCATGAACGGCGCGGTTATTCCAATCTTGGCAAGTTTCATCGTCGCTGGTGAAGAACAGGGGCATGATAAGGCACTGCTGGCGGGCACCATTCAGAATGACATTCTGAAGGAGTTCATGGTGCGCAACACCTATATCTACCCGCCAGAGCCTTCGATGCGGATCATTTCGGACATCATCGAGTACACCTCGAATGAGATGCCAAAATTCAACTCGATCTCGATTTCCGGCTATCACATGCAGGAAGCGGGCGCGAACCTAGTGCAAGAGCTGGCCTATACGATCGCAGATGGGCGGGAATACGTGCGTGCGGCCATTGAAGCAGGCATGGATGTCGATAAATTCGCGGGTCGCCTAAGCTTCTTCTTTGCGATTGGCATGAACTTCTTCATGGAAGCTGCGAAACTACGCGCGGCACGCCTGTTGTGGCACAAGGTCATGACCGAATTTGGGGCGAAGTCCGAGCGCTCCAAGATGCTGCGTACCCATTGTCAGACCTCTGGCGTGTCGCTGCAGGAACAAGACCCGTATAACAACGTGATCCGCACAGCCTATGAGGCGATGTCTGCAGTTCTGGGTGGCACCCAGTCGCTGCACACCAATGCTTTGGATGAGGCGATTGCGCTGCCAACTGATTTCTCAGCGCGTATTGCGCGGAACACCCAGTTGATTTTGCAGGAAGAAACCGGCGTTACCAATGTTGTCGATCCTTTGGCGGGGTCCTACTACGTCGAAAGCCTGACCGCAGAGCTGGCTGATAAAGCTTGGGCTTTGATGGAAGAAGTCGAAGAAATGGGCGGTATGACCAAGGCTGTGGCCTCTGGCATGCCAAAGTTGCGCATCGAAGAAAGTGCTGCACGTCGTCAGGCCATGGTTGATCGTGGCACCGAGGTCGTTGTCGGCGTGAACAAGTATCGCAAAGACAAAGAAGAGCCGATCGACATTCTGGATGTCGACAATATGGCGGTTCGTGACAGCCAGATCGCGCGTCTGACCAAAATGCGTGACACACGAGATGCCGATGCTTGTCAGGCGGCTTTGGCTGAATTGACACGCCGCGCGAAAGAGGGTGGCAACCTGCTGGAAGCCGCCGTTGAAGCCGCACGCCAACGTGCCTCAGTCGGAGAGATCAGCATGGCAATGGAAGATGAATTCGGCCGCCACCGTGCGGAAGTGAAGACCCTGGCAGGCGTCTATGGCGCAGCTTACGAAGGCGACGAAGATTTCGCGCGCATTCAGCAATCCATCGAAGATTTCGCAGAAGAAGAGGGCCGCCGCCCACGTCTTCTGGTGGTTAAGATGGGCCAAGACGGTCATGACCGTGGGGCCAAGGTGATTGCGACCGCCTTTGCGGATATCGGCTTTGACGTGGATGTAGGGCCATTGTTCCAGACACCAGATGAAGCTGCACAGGATGCTATTGATAACGATGTGCACGTCGTAGGGATTTCATCACAAGCCGCGGGTCATAAAACATTGGCACCACAGCTGATCAAAGCGCTGAAAAACAACGACGCAGAAGACATCATTGTTATCTGTGGCGGGGTTATTCCGCAGCAGGATTACGACTTCCTGAAAAACGCAGGTGTGAAGGCGATCTTTGGTCCGGGCACCAATATCCCTGAGGCGGCACAGGATATTCTGCGCCTCATCCGCGAAGCACGCGCTTAAATGATATGCAATACAGGGGGCAATTTGCCCCCTGTTCCACATCTCAGAAGGGCTTTGCTTCAAGAGAAATCTTGGAACAGAAAAAAGGGTTGTTTGCGCGCCCTTTCTGCCTAGGGTGGCCTCTGAATAGAGGACACGCCCATGATTATTCGCAAGGCCATTTCAGCAGATGCCGCCAGTGTTGCGGCGATTTGGAATGCTGAAATCCGTGCTGGTGTCAGCACGTTTAACTCAATTGAAAAATCAGATGCCGAAATCGCTGGCATGATCGAAACCGCAGGTGCTGCGTTTCTTGTTGCTGAACACGATGCATCCGTTGTGGGCTTTGCGACCTATTTCGCGTTTCGTGGCGGGGTCGGCTACCGTCACAGCAAGGAACATACGGTTTATCTGGCGCCTGATGCACGCGGGCTTGGGGCTGGGCGCGCCTTGATGGATGCTTTGCTTATGGTGGCCAAAGAAGACGGCGTGCATTCAATGATGGCTGGGATTTCCGGCGAGAACGAAGCTGGAATTCGCTTTCACACTGCACTTGGGTTTAAGATGGTCGCTCAAGTGCCTGAAGTTGGCTACAAGTTTGACCGGTGGATGGACTTGATTTTGATGCAGAAATTTCTGTGACGCCCTGACTTTGACGAAGAAAATACATAGATTGAACCCATGAGCATTTGGACCCAGATCAGCGAAGCCATCTCGGCGCTTGCAAACGGCGAAAGCCTATCAGAGGTTTTTGATCGTCTGCGCACGCCTCCGGAACGGTCCGTAGCCTTCACAATTGCTGTGATTGCGCTCGGGGCCAAGATGGCCAAAGCAGACGGGCATGTCACGCGTGATGAGGTCACGGCCTTTCGTGAAGTCTTTCATATCGCACCAGCGGATGAGGCAGGAGCCGCTAAAGTCTTTAATCTGGCGCGGCAGGACGCGGCGGGATTTGAAGACTATGCGCAGCGGATTCGTAATCTCTTTTCAGAGGATCACGCCTGTTTCTGTGATCTCATGGAAGGCCTGTTTCACATCGCGATGGCAGACGGAGAATTTCACCCCAACGAAGATGTGTTTCTGGATCGGGTTGCTGAAATTTTTGAGATGGATCCGGCGCGTTTCCAGGCCATCAAAACGCGCTTCGTGCCAGATGCCGAACCTGACCCCTATACGGTGTTAGGGATTGATCAGGATACGTCGCAAGAAGACGCGCGTAAGGCCTGGCGGCAATTGGTGCGCGAAACCCATCCCGATGCGATGATCGCACGTGGCCTGCCAGAAGAAGCAGTAAAACTGGCGGAGAAAAAGATGATTGACGTGAATAAGGCCTGGGAAACCATCAGCGGTAAAGCGGCCTGATGCGGATCGCGACCTTTAATGTCGAATGGTTCACTCATCTTTTTGATGATGACAATCAATTGCTTTTGGATGACAGCTGGTCGTCGCGTTATGACGTTTCAAAACGGCAACAAACTGAAGCATTAGCGCATGTTTTTAACGCGATGGACGCCGACGCGATCCTCGTGGTCGAAGCTCCCGATCAAAACAGCAGACGCGCGACAGTGCCAGCGCTTGAGCATTTTGCTGAGACTTTCAATTTACGCGCACGCAATGCGATCATTGGTTTTTCCAACGATACCCAGCAGGAAATTGCGCTGCTTTATGATCCAGACGTTTTGACAGCGAAACATGACCCCATCAGCGCGCCAGATGCGCCGCGGTTCGATCAGAGTTTTGACATCGATCTCGATGTCGATGAGCAGGCCGATACGGTGGTGTTTTCAAAGCCGCCGTTAGAGCTTGCTTTGACGACCAAGGCAGGTGTCGGCTTCCGTTTGATTGGCGCGCATTTGAAATCCAAAGCGCCGCATGGCGCGCGCAATCGCGATGAGGTGATGCGCATTTCGATCGCCAATCGGCGAAAGCAATTGGCTCAGGCCGTGTGGCTGCGTCGTCGCATTGTCAATCACCTACAAAATGGCGAGTCGCTTATTGTGGCGGGGGATTTGAACGACGGCCCGGGGCTGGATGAATACGAGGATCTATTTGGCCGATCTTCCGTCGAAATCGTGCTTGGAGAAGAAGGCAGTGATTGCCTACATGATCCACATGCACGCGCTGCTCTTGGTCGAAGATTGGCCGCTCAACCCACGACCTCTCGGTTTTATATTGAGAAAGAAAAGAGGTACTTACAAGCGCTTCTTGATTATATCATGGTGTCAGCTGATCTGCGCGCGAAACAGCCAAGTTGGCGTATTTGGCACCCGTTTGATGACCGCGCCTGTTGGCGGGATACCGCTTTGCGAGAAGCCTTATTGACTGCTTCCGACCATTTTCCTGTTACAATGGATATTGATATCTGAATTGAAATTGGCCTGCGAAGGACCCAAATCATGTCTATGAAACACTTTCTTTTGATTGGTTTGCTTACAGTTGCACCCCCAGCGATTGCTGAGGAAGAGGGCGACGGTAAATCCTTGATGCAACAGGGTGCAGAACTGTTCCTACGGGGCCTGACGGAACAGATGGAGCCGGCGATTGATGACCTGAAGGCACTCACCGAAGATATGGGGCCTCAGATGTTGGAGTTCTTTTCGGAAATGGGCCCGGCTTTTGGAGAGCTCATCGATGAGGTGGAAGATTGGAGCATTTATGAAGCCCCAGAGGTTCTCCCCAATGGCGACATTATCATTCGCCGAAAGCCAGATGCACCTGTCGAAGAATCCGAAGAAGGCATCATCGAACTTTAAGCGCTGATGAGAGTCAGGTCTGCTTTCATAGCGTTTGCCAAAGATTCCAATCGGGCTGCAGCAACTTCACCGTAAAGCGAAGATGCTGAGGCGGGGAGAGTCAGCTCTAAAGATTTCGCCGCAGGATCGTAGGCAAACTGCCCCATCTCTGCGTCCTTCTTCATCCACAGCATCGCGCCAAACCGCATGGCTTTGCCCAGCACTTCTGCCTCGTGCAGCTCTTTGTCTGTGAGAAGGCTGAACATATCCGCAAACCGTGTGCCTTCGCGCTTGTTGCGGTAGCGATGTAGCAAGGCCAACCCTAAGAATACACGCTCATTGTGGCTCAGGCCACCCAGGTTAGCGCGCGTGGCATAGTCAAAACAGGTTTCAGCCCGATAGTCAGAATGCGCGCGCCAGCTGACGTCATGCAGCAAACATGCCGCTTTTACCAAGCGCATGCGCACGGGATCTGCATTTGGAAAGAGCGGAGTGACAAAACTAAAAAGCGATTTACCAAAGCCGGGCAGACGCGCATCTTTGTTTTCAGCGAACCGGCAGGCTTCGATCAGAGGGTCGCGTTTGCGCAGCTTTTTGGGCATTTGTTCATACAGCATGCCTTCACGAATGCCGTAGGATGAAATCGCAATGTCATGTGGCTCAAACCTTTCCGCCACGCCAATCAACACTTCGATTGCCATTGGAATCAAAGACATACGCAAAGCTGATACACCGCACCGCTGGCGCAGCTCTTCTGGGTTATAGGCTTGGATATAGGCTGCGGTTTTTCGAATGTCATCTGTGTCCATCCGGTATTCATGCAACACGCGCAGCGGATAATTCCTGCGCTCCATATCGATACGCGCAATGGCACGCCAAGAGCCGCCCACCAAGAACAGACGGTTCTGCTGATCGCCCATATAGGCTTGAAGCTCATCGAGGGATTTATGAATATAGGCGCGCCGTCCTTCAACGCCTCCAGCCACATCGCGCAGTTTCAGCGGACCAAGTTGTGACGTGACGCGTTTACCAATTTCACCATCGCTCATTTCAGCGAGTTCCATGGACGAGCCGCCAATGTCGCACACAAGACCATAGGAACCAGGCCAGCCAAGTAAAACGCCTTGGGCGGAAAGACGGGCTTCTTCTTGGCCGTCAATCACGTGGATGTCCAAACCCGTTTCGCGCAGCACCTCAGCGCAAAAATCAGGCCCGTCTTTGGCTTCTCGCACCGCGGCGGTGGCAACGGCAGTCAATGGCTCGTGGCAGATGTTGGCGGCAATATCTTGAAATCTGCGGATCGCATTGAGCGCACGTACACGACCTTCGGGGTTCAGATGGCCGGTTTCGGACAGGCCAGCCCCCAGCGTACACATGATTTTTTCATTGTAGAAATACGCGGGGCTGCGGGCCGCCCCATCAAAGACCACCAGTCGAACAGAGTTTGATCCGACGTCTACAACGCCAACACGCGACAGCTTTCGCGCAGCTGCATCGTCAAATAGCGGGCGGCCAAAAGGCCCCCAATCCTGTGCGGAATCGCCAGTGCCGTCCATGAATCACTCCGTATGACGTTGATTTAAAATGCGTCAGTCATGAAGCAGCGTCAATGCAGCAGGATGCCTCAGCGGGTGCCATTTGTGTGGGTCAGTTTTGGCACATCGGCTGCACCAGCAGATCCTCGGCCAGAAAGCGACGGGTTTTCCATAAAGAAGCGGTGGCAATTAAAGGCAAATTGGCCTTCCGGCACAGGTTCACGATCAAAACCGCCATCTGGGTTCATCACCCAGCTTTGCGCCACATCCGCAAGGTTCGCTGCCATAACTTGGCTGACAATCTGCGCCTTCACGGTTGGGTTTTTGATTTGCACCAGCGTTTCCACGCGGCGATTCAAGTTACGGCCCATCCAATCGGCTGATGAAATATAAACGTCGGCCTCCTTAGATGGCATCCCGTGACCATTGCCAAAACAAGCAATGCGGCTGTGTTCCAGAAAACGTCCGACGATGGATTTCACCCGGATGTTGTCGGAAAGCCCTTTTATGCCGGGACGCAGACCACAGATGCCGCGCACCACAAGGCTAATTTTCACGCCCGCCTGAGAGGCTGCATAAAGCGCGTCGATGACTTCTGGTTCGATCAACGAGTTCATCTTGGCCCAGATTTCCGCAGGCCTACCAGCTTTGGCGTGTTCTATCTCGGCGTTGATTTTTGCAATCAGAGTGGATTTTAAGGAATGCGGCGAGATCGCGAGGTTTTCCAATCGATCGGGCAGCACGTAGCCCGACAGATAGTTAAAGACTTTGGTCGCATCGCGGCCAAGACCATCGTCGCAGGTGAAAAAGCTAAGGTCCGTGTAAATCTTGGCCGTGATCGGGTGGTAGTTGCCGGTTCCATAATGGGTATAGGTCACTAGACGGTCGCCTTCGCGACGCACCACGGTTGAGATTTTGGCGTGGGTCTTCCAATCAGTGAAGCCGTAAACAACATGCGCACCTGCGCGCTCTAATCGGCGGGATTGACGAATGTTGGCGGCCTCATCAAAGCGCGCTTTGAGTTCCACCAAAGCCGTGACGGATTTGCCGTCTTCGGCAGCTTCACAGAGGGCCTCCACGATTGGAGAGCGATTGGACGTGCGATAAAGCGTCTGTTTGATCGCCACCACATTGGGATCACGCGCCGCTTGCGTAAGGAACCTCACCACCATGTCGAAGGTTTCATAGGGGTGATGCAACAGCATGTCTTTTTGTTTAATTGCCGCAAACATATCACCGCTGTGGTCCTGAACCCTTTCAGGCACACGGGGTGTGAACGAGGGCCACAGCAAATCTGGGCGGTCGTCCAGAACCAGCTCTTTCAGATCGGCGATGCCAATCATGCCTTCGATTTCAACCACTTGATCGCTTTTCACATGCAGCTCGCGCATGATCAGATTTTGCAGACGTTTGGGCGCGTTGGCCGACATTTTCATGCGCACAACTTCGCCACGACGGCGGCGTTTCAATGCGACTTCAAACTCGCGCACCAGATCTTCTGCTTCTTCTTCGACTTCAAGGTCGCTGTCACGCAATACGCGGAAGGTGCAATGGCCTTTGGTTTTGTAGCCAGGAAACAAACTATCCAGATGCAGAAGCAGCAGGTCTTCCAGTGGCAGGAACCGCTGTTGATCGCCTTCGGTTGGCAGCTCGATAAAACGGTCAATCTGTTGTGGAATCGGCAACAGCGCCTGCAGGAAGCGTTTGTCTTTTTTACGCTCAAGCTCCAAGGCCAGAGAGTAGCCAAGGTTGGGAATAAATGGGAAGGGGTGCGCCGGGTCGATCGCCAGCGGAGAGAGAACCGGGAACACTTTGTTCAGAAAGAATTCCTGCAGGAAAGGTTTGTCGTCTTTCGTCACACCCTTGTGGTTTAAGAGCACGATATTTTCGGTTTCTAGCTCATCCCGAAGCGCCACAAAGATGCTCTGCTGGGATTGCATCAGGTTGCGCGCATCCTCGTTGATCAGAACCAGCTGTTCTGAAGGTGTTAGACCGTCTTGGCCCGGAGTGGCATTCCCTTCACGAAAAAGCTCACGCAGACCGGCCACACGTACGGTGTAGAATTCATCCAGGTTGGCCGCAGAAATCGACAGGAACCGCAGACGTTCCAATAGGGGAACGGAGGTGTTTTCGGCTTCTTCGAGCACGCGCCAGTTAAAGCTGAGCCAGCTGAGCTCTCGGTTAAAGAACCGCGAGGGGCCAGCGCTGTCGATCCCGGGCAGATCTACGGCGGTCGGAAAATCGGATTTTAGGAAGTCTGCTTGAGTCATTTGGGCCATATGCCAGAGAACGGTGACGGAAAGATGACAATCTTAGAGTGCATCGGAAGGATGTCCAGTAGTGTTTGGCAATCAAATAAACAGCTTAGAGGCGTATCTTGCGCGCCCATTGTATAGATATTGGTGTTTGGAGAGATCCGATTGTGTTGTTTTATCAACTACACTTTATTTCGCAGATGCCGGCTCGCAAACGGGCGGGTGATCGGCTTTTTTTCCGACAAAGATGCGCGATCGAGGTCTTCGACCAAATCGCGGGCGGCCGCATAGTTGCGGTCGATTTGTTTGACCAGAAACGGGATGGTGTCCGGTGTTGGTACCAATTGCCGGTCGTAGAAGAGTTTGGCCAGTAAAACAGACAGCAGCATATCGTCTGGATCAGACAGTGTGGCATTCATCGTACCCTGCATACGGCTGGCAAGGTCGGGCAGGCTGAGGCCCCAGTGTTTGGGCGCCTCAATGCCAGTTAACAGCAGTGTATTGCCTTCAGCCAACACAAGATTGTGCAAGTGAAACAGGGCATCTTGCGCTGACGGGTGATCGCCGATCAGATGTACGTTTTCCACAGCGACGGGTTTGCTGGCAAGCTGCGGGATATCGGCATCTGGCAAATCGAGGGCCTCGACAACCTGGCCGCCACTCAACCCCATCCACACATGCACCAGATGGGTTTTCCCACTGCCAGCGGGGCCAGAAATCACAAGTTTACCGCTGGACCAATTGGGCCAGTTTTCCACCAGCGCCACTGCCATGGCATTGGCTTCTGAAACAAAGAAGTCATCGCGGCCCAGTGCAGGGCGCACGGGCAAATCGAAGCTGAGTTGTTCTGCCATATTAGCCGTCTTTTTGTTCTGCTTGGCGACCGATCTGACCGGTGTAAAGCCGCGAGGCTTTGTACTGATCCGCAGCGTAGCGCACAAGCACTCCAATGGCGGCGGCCACAGGAACGGCAACCAGCATGCCAACAAAGCCAAAAAGTGTGCCGAATACCGTCAATGCAAACATCAACCAGACCGGATGCAATCCAACAGAACTGCCGACCAGCTTAGGCGTTAGCACATTGCCTTCGATCACTTGGCCCAAGCCAAAGATGGCAGCAACCAAACCCAAAGACATCCAGTCTCCCCAAAATTGGAAGAGGCCGAGGCCGATGGCCAGTGCGCCGCCCACCAGAGCGCCGACGTAGGGAATAAAAGTAATCAAGCCAGCGATAAAACCGACAACCAAACCAAATTGCAGCCCGACCAGCATAAGTGAGATGGCATAGTACGTGCCAAGGATCAGGCAGACCGTGCCCATGCCGCGCACAAAGCTGGCAAGGGTTTGATCGATTTGCAGAGACAACATGCGGATGACAGGGGCATGATCGCGTGGCAGCAAGCCGTCGATCTTGGCAATCATATTGTCCCAGTCCAATAGGAGGTAGAAGGCCACAACGGGCACAATCACCAGCAAAATGGCGACATTCAGAAGCGAAGCCGCAGAGGTCAGCGCTGTTTGCAACAAAGCACCGCCTTTGGTTTGAACTTGTTCTCCGATGGCCGCCAAGGCCTGGCTTACGGCGCTATCTGGTTCCAAAAGTTGCGGGAAACGCGTTGTTAAAAAGGTCTGCAGATCCGAGGCCAGTTGCGGGGCGGTTTGAATAAGCGATGTGGCCTGTGACACGAGTGTTGGCACAACTGCCAATACCATCACCACAAAGATGAGGATGACCACCAGCGTTATGATCGTCGTGGCGGCCGCGCGACTGCAACCCATGCCTTCAAGGCGATCTGCGACCGGGTCAAGGAAATAGGCAATGGCTCCGGCCAACACAAAAGGTAGGATCACATCTCCCAAAAACCAAAGTGCTACTAAAAAGACCGTGGAGGTGATCCCCCAATATTTGACTTGATCTTGTACCGGAAGAGCCATTCTCGCCTCGCTGCCTGTCCTGATGAGACACATGGCGTATGAAACCGTTCAAATCAAGCTTTGGCAATTTGTGGTCTCTGTCGCCAGAGATCGAGAATAAACCCCACATCACCAATATTGATGAATAAGACCATATTAATTCATTTTGAGAATGCCTAAGCAGCTCCCATCTTCTAGATGCAAACCGACAAAAGGAGATATTGTCATGACCACTCTAGTGGATCGCCAACACATTCAGCATTTTATATCGCCGGCTATATCGCCATGGGTCGCCGCGTTGATCGTCACTGCTGTCTTCAGCTTTGGACTGGGCGCGAGTATCGAACTGCCGCAGTCAAATTCTGCGGATATTGTATTGGATGGGGATATCCCTGATTGGCACGGGAACGTAAAACGCTCGCATGGCGGGTAGTTCTATGCGTTTTTTGAAGGGTTGCACCCAAATGACTATACAGACGAAATATCGTTTCAAAGTCATCAGAAGGGTGCAACCAGCTGGAAAATGGCACATTCGATTGGTGCCAAAATTTCGTTTTAGTCGAGCGCGGCAACCTCGGCTTGTACACCGCTATCATCGGCTGCAATGGTCACGCTATATTCCGAAAACGCCAGATCGCGTGACGGGATCACCGATTGATATTCGGGGCTTTTAAACACCATATCAACGGCGGCTTTGTTCGGGTATTCAACAATAAACACGGTCTTTGCAGGACGGTGCCCAACCACCACCTCGTTGATCGTGAAATTCTTTTTGATTGTTGCTCCGGCTTTTTCCAATAGGGGGCCTGTCACCCGGAAATATTCAGCCAGAGCCAACGGCTCGTCATCATTCATTGAGACCATTGCCACTACGGTAACGGACATTGCTCACTCCATATTATCATCCCACCGTCGAGCGTATCGGTGATTGTGCAATGGGGCAATGCTCACTTGGCGTTACTATTCTTTTGATTTCACAGTGGGTTGGCCTCTGCGCCAAGGCGGGCGCGATATTTGTTCGGGGCGATTCCCATGATCTTGCGGAAATCGCGGCGAAAGGTTTCTGCTGACCCAAAACCACAAATATCCCAGACATCTGTGAGGGGCACGCCACCGCGTTCCAGCAGCTCGGCCGCACGGGCGACGCGTTCAGATTTGAGCCAATTCAATGGGGTGATCCCCAGTTCTTCATGAAACCTGCGCGCCAAAGTGCGTGGGCTTGTGCCACTTTCCCGCGCCATACGATCAACAGGCCAGCTTTCATTCAACGAGGTGCGAATGTGATCTTGTAGTGTCGCCAGACCTGATCCAATGCGTGCCATGGGTTCCGGCCGCGGAATGAACTGACGCTGCCCCCCATCGCGCTGTGCAGGCAAAACCAGCCTGCGTGCCACAGACGTCGCGACCTGCGCGCCAAAATCTTGCCGAATGATGTGCAGCCCTAAATCTAGACCGGCTGCTGAACCAGCAGAAGTATAAACGCCATCACCTTCCACAAACAGGACATCCGGATTAACCGTTATGGCCGGATACATCTTGGCGAGCTTATCCGTATAGCGCCAATGTGTGGTTGCAGACTGTCCATCAAGCAAGCCAGCCGCCGCCAAAACGAACACGCCCGAACAAATAGAAGCGATACGAGCGCCATTGGCATGGGCAGCGCGTAAAGCCTCACAAAGCGTGTCAGGCACAGGGGTATCTGCGCCGCGCCAACCGGGAACGATGATCAGGCTCGCGTCTGACAGCAGATCGAGGCCTCCGTCGGCCTGCATTGTGATCCCGCCTGTCGCGCGGATCGGGCCGGGTTCTGATTTGACGGTGGCGTATCTGTACCACTGGTCAAACTCGGGTCGAGCAAGTGCAAACAGCTCAACTGCGATCCCAAACTCAAATGTGCACAGCCCGTCATAGGCAAGGGCACACACCAAGGGGGCGTTAGAAGAGGTTTTGGCGTGGTGTATCATCAGGTTTCAATGTTGGCAGGATATGACCGTTTAATGTCTATTCTGTCAGTATCGCGATTTTATGGGGCATGGCAAGACAGGGGTAGGACATTTAACGGAGTAAGACACATGAACCAGATGAACGACTTAATCGCAGCCATCGACACGTATTTTGACGCGATCCACGAATGTGATGTGGAAAAACTAAACGCCGTCTTTCATCCTCAATCTAGCCTGTTTGATGCCGACAATGGCAATGTTTTTGTAGAGCCCATTGATAGCTTCAGCCGGGATGTGGCCGGTCGGGTTTCGCCTGCTAGTGTGGGGCAAGACAAAGAGGCAGAGATCCTGATGATCGATTACCTCTCACCGATCAGTGCGACCGTGAAAATCCGCATTCGCGCTCATAAGAATATCTTTCTTGATCACCTTGGTTTTGTGAAAGGCGAGAATGGCTGGCAGATTGTGTCTAAGATTTGGAATCTTGAGCGTAGCCTCGATTAACCGATTGGCTAAATCGGCAATTTATTGATTTAGGAATTTGAGAGGACAGATGTCGCGATTTGGAAGGCCCGTAAAATATACCTTAGCGGGATCAATCATGGAGCGAACAAAAGCCTTCCTGACGGGGTACACGCCTATGAGGCGGCTCAGATCATCCCAAATGCCGAGCACATCTATGTGCCTGACGCGACCCATTTTAGCTTTCTGGCGGAATGCAAACCAAAGGGTGCAGATATTCTGAAAAAGGAAGGCGAGCTTGATCCACTACGTGGAGATGAAGGGGACGGTCCCGGGGCGCACTTCACCAAGACATGGCTGAGAAGATCGGCGCATATCTGGGACAAAAGCTATAGGGGCATGCTTTAGAGCGTGTTCCCACAACGGGACAGACATCTGCCTGCTTGCCTGCGGTCAGGGAAGGCCCTAAACCGTGGGCAAGTTAAAATTCAGCCCATGGAGCTCAGATGCGCCTGTCCCGTTACTTTCTACCGGTTCTGAAGGAAACACCTTCGGAAGCTCAAATCGTCAGCCACCGCTATATGCTGCGGGCCGGAATGATCAAACAATCCAGCGCAGGGATCTATTCTTGGTTGCCGATGGGCTTCAAGGTGCTGCGCAAGCTAGAGAACATAGTCCACGAAGAGCAGATCCGCGCCGGGCACGTGCCGATGCTGATGCCAACGCTGCAATCTGCGGACCTTTGGCGGGAAAGTGGTCGATACGATGGCTACGGGGCAGAGATGCTGCGCATGAAAGACCGTCATGAGCGCGACATGCTGTTTAGCCCAACCGCTGAAGAGATGTTCACAGATGTCTTCCGTAGTCATGTTAAGTCTTACAAAGACCTGCCGCTGACACTCTATCAAATCCAGTGGAAGTTCCGCGACGAAGTCCGCCCACGCTTTGGTGTGATGCGTGGCCGCGAATTCTTTATGAAAGACGGCTACAACTTTGACCTTTCCAAAGAAGACGCGCTGCACGCCTATAACCGTCACTTGGTGAGCTACCTGCGCACCTATGAGCGTATGGGCCTGCAAGCGATCCCAATGCGTGCGGACTCCGGTCCAATCGGTGGGGACTATACGCACGAGTTCCTCGTGTTGGCGGAAACCGGTGAATCCGAAGTCTTCTATGACAGCGACATCACTGATCTGAAATTTGGTGACCGCGAGATTGATTTTGATAGCCATGCAGAATGTCAGGCGGTCCTAGAAGAGTTCACATCTCGTTATGCTCGGACTGATGAAACCCATGACGAGGCAGCCTTTAACGAGGTGCCTGAAGAACGTCGTCGCACGGCGCGTGGTATCGAAGTGGGTCAGATCTTCTACTTCGGTACTCAGTACTCTGAAAAGATGGGTGCGACGGTGCAAACGCCGGATGGGCAGAACGTTCCTGTGCACATGGGGAGCCACGGTATTGGTGTCTCTCGTCTGTTGGGTGCGATCATCGAAGCAAGCCATGACGACAAAGGTATCATCTGGCCAGAAGGGGTCACACCGTTCCATGTGGGCATCGTGAACCTTAAGCAAGGTGACGAAGATGCAGACGCAGCTTGTGAAGCACTAGAGAAGAGCATCGAAGCGCTGGGCCTAGAGCCGCTTTATGATGATCGTAAAGAACGTGCAGGCGGTAAGTTTGCGACGATGGATATGATTGGTCTGCCTTGGCGTATCACTGTTGGCCCACGTGGTCTGAAAAACGGTGTGGTCGAGCTGACATCGCGCCGGACGGGTGAAAGCGAAGAGCTGTCACCAGAAGGGGCCGTAAAGAAGATTGCAGAGATATATGCCAACCATCGTGTGAGTGGTCTGTAAAGCAAACACACTGAGCAATCAGAATTCACTATAGGTAAGAGAAAGGCGGGGCAGACCCCGCCTTTTTTGTTGCACTAGCTTGCTATGTCGTCGTCGCGCACTGGCAGCGACTGCAATATGCCCCAAGTGACTTCAGCGACTAAGAAAATCCAGAGAATAGGGCTGGCGCCCATTAGAAGTGCATTTAACTGCCAAGCGGAAAAGGCCCAACGCCCAACAGCGTCATAGCGCGCGAGGCTGGGATTGTTCAGACGCAGACGCAGCACGGACCAGATCAACACAACTGTGCCAAAGAAGTTGGCGAATAGCACCGCATAGGTGTTGAGCGCGGGCAGGGGAGCCAATCCAAAGGTGTCATGCATTCCACCCATTGCTGACCAGAACAGTGCTAGTGTTATGGGCGTGGCAAAGGGCCAGCTGACCAAAATGTCGTACCAAGCAGAAAGCCGATAGATTTTGTGGAAAGTCGATTTGGAGAGCATTCGGATATCCTTTGTCTTCGAATGCCTGCGCGTATAGACCTTTGACATAGGTCCAAGGTCAACAGGTAATCGGCGGGGAAATCATGCGGATCGGAGAATTGTCAGAACGTACCGGGGTGAGCTGTGATGCGCTGCGCCTTTATGAAAAACGTGGGCTCATTCAATCCGTGCGTCGTGGAAACGGCTATCGCGATTTTGACAAGGTCATGGTGGAGCTTGTTGGGATGATCCGACTGGGGCAGAGCCTAGGATTTACCCTGTCTGAGATGGGCGCGCTTTTTGCACAGATGAATGGCACACTCAGCGAAGACGAAGTGGCGCATGTGCTTGGCGAAAAGCTAACCGAGATCGATAGCAGGATCGCCGGGTTGCAGGAGTTGCGCGGTATTTTGTCGGCTCGGATTGCGGCGGCCTGTCCTTTGGGGGTGACGTAGGAGCAGCGGGACTTTGCTGGTGAAGCGGTTGTAGCTTGCATAGGAACGCCTACGGCGTGAATATTTTAGAAAAAATGAAAGAGTGGCACCGTGATTGTGAAATCTTTGACATTGGCAGGCGGTTTGAGCGGTGCGGCGGCGCTGTCGCAATTTCCTGAGTATTCGCAGCAATATGCGCAGCGGCTTGGCGGGGCAGTGGATGAGCTGCGCCTATTTGTTGAAGACTTTGATGCAGATGCGGCCAGTGTTGGGTTGGCACGCGAGGCTGCACTGGTGCAATTGTCAGAAGCCGGCGCGTTGGGCGCCGCGCGGGCTGACACCATGCGCGGCAAGATAGACCGATATGATCGTTTGAATGCGGCACTGGGCGCATTGAATGACGCGGGGCCATTCATGCGCGCCTATCATGCGGCGCATCTGAATGATGCGGATATCGCGCGTGCGGCCTGGGCTGATTACAAACCTTCTATGCCTTTAACCTTTGAAGGGGCCGTGTTTTCGGGTGCCGGTTTAGTGGGCGGCGGCTTGTTGATATCACTGCTGCTGGGCTTGCTTCGTCTACCGTTTCGGCGGCGGAATGTGGCCGAGCACACTGCTTGACCCGCCTCTAGGGGCTGCTTACGGTGCGCAAAAATTACGCCCTGTAAAGGGCATTGAGTTGATTGAGAGCAAACATGGCAGTCACCGCGCCTTTTTCACGATTTGAATGGATGATCGCCTGGCGATACCTGCGTGCGCGCCGCGCCGAAGGTGGGGTCAGCGTGATGACTTGGATCAGCTTAATTGGTGTGACACTGGCAGTCTTTGCCTTGATCGCGACCTTGGCTGTGCGCTCTGGCTTTCGCACGGAACTGGTGTCTGCCACTTTGGGGGCAAATGCTCATGTGACGGTCTATCAAAGCGCAGAGGTCTCTGCCCGAGGTAAGCTGGATCGCAACATCGAAGACTTTAACGCAATGGCTGAACGCCTGCGCCAAGTCGAAGGGGTTACACGGGCCGCACCTTTGATCAAAGGGCAAGTCATGGCCAATCTGCGGTCTCGCAATGCGGGCGTTGAGATTTTTGGAATTACCCATGAGAACTTGCTGACCATCCCACGCGTTGGACAATCAGAAAATACTCTGGGGGATGTGGCGCGCTTCCCTGAGGGAATTGCGATTGGGTCCGGTGTTGCGCGTGAGATTGGGGCCTCGGTAGGGGATCGCATTAAGCTGATTTCGCCGAATGGGGTCAAAACGGCCTTTGGTACGTCCCCTCGGGTGAAGTCCTTTGAGGTGGTTTATATCTTCTCGACTGGGCGTTATCCGATTGATCGCACACGTGTTTATGTGCCGTTCTCAGAAGCACAGAGCTTTTTCAACGCCGAAGGCGTGGCCCATGAGATTGAAGTCATGGTCGAGGATCCAGATGCGGTGGAAACCCTCGCTTTGGATTTGATCAAGGCAGGCGGCGCGCGCACTTTGATCTGGACTTGGCTCGATGCATCGGGTGGTTATTTGCGGGCGCTTGAGATCGAAGACAACGTGATGTTTATCATCTTGGCGATCCTCGTCTTGGTGGCCTCGATGAATATTATCAGCGGCCTGATTATGTTGGTGAAAAACAAAGGCAAGGACATCGGTATTCTGCGCACGATGGGGCTGACCGAAGGGGCTGTTTTACGGGTGTTTTTCATCTGCGGTGCTTTCACTGGTGTGATCGGGACCGCCTTAGGTGTGATCCTTGGTTGTTTGTTTGCGATCTATATCGATCCGATCTTTTCTTTTGTGAATTACGTCGCCGGTGGCGGTGTCTGGGACCCTGCGGTGAGGGGGATTTACCATTTGCCTGCTGAGTTGCGGCTTGAAGATGTTTTGAAAGCCGTCAGTTTGTCTTTGGGGCTGTCATTCATTGTAACCATTTTTCCGGCCCGCCGCGCGGCACGAATGAACCCGGTAGAGGCGCTGCGCTATGAGTGATGTTCTTAGTCTTTCTGGGGTGACCAAAACCTATAATGCGGGCCTGCCCAATGAGGTCTCGGTATTGCGTGGCTGCGATCTGACGCTGGCCGCAGGTGAAGTTGTGGCTTTGGTTGCACCGTCTGGATCGGGCAAATCGACCTTGCTGCACATCGCGGGGCTGCTGGATACGCCTGATACAGGCACTGTTGAGATTGCTGGCCAAGAGCTGAGTGGTCGTTCCGATCGCCGCCGAACCATCACGCGCCGTCAAGATGTGGGGTTTGTCTATCAGTTTCACCATCTTCTGCCCGAGTTTACCGCGATGGAAAACATCACCTTGCCGCAGCAAGCCAACGGGGTGTCAGTCAAGGCTGCGCAAGAGCGGGCGCGGGATTTGATGTCTTCAGTGGGCGTCGCAGATCGCTCGGATCATAGACCGGCTGCGCTTTCTGGTGGAGAACAACAACGGGTGGCCTTCTGTCGCGCGCTGGCGAATGCGCCTAAGCTGCTGTTGGCAGATGAACCTACGGGTAACCTTGATCCGGCTACCTCGGATAAGGTGTTTGATGCCCTGATGAGCTTGGTGAAAGGCACCGGCATGGCGGCGCTGATCGCAACGCACAATATGGAGCTTGCGGCGCGAATGGATCGCGTGGTGCACATGCAGGATGGTGTTCTGACCGAGGGTTGATTTAGCCTTGTTGGGTCAGCCAAACGCCAAAGGCCATCACGCTTAATCCTGCTGCTCGTGTCAAAGACAGAGGCGAGACCTGCGCGCCGAAAAGGCCATAGTGGTCGATGGCGGCTGCCGAGATCATCTGGCCGATCAGCACAAAAAACACCGCATTCCCCACGCCGAATTTTGGCGCGATGAAAGTGACAGAAAGCACATAGAAAGCCACAAAGAAACCGCCGCAGAGAAATTGCTTTGGCGTGATCGATAGCCGAGACAGTTTTGGGATTTCGCCAGAGATAACCAGCAGAAGTGACGCTGCCAATAAAGCGACACAAAACAGGACCGCAGTCGCAGCAATAGGAGATCCTAGGCTTTTGCCAAGGCCTGCATTTAAAGCAGCCAATAGCGGGATACCAATACCCGCGGCAAGCATCACAAGGGCGTAGATCGTTGTCTGTGGCATTCTGCTTCCCTCATTTTCCCTCAGCTGCGCGTATATTGCAGCTCAAACGCTCATCGCCAGAACTTGACTAATCTGCGTCAGCCCGCGTCCAGATTGGTCCATCCAGGCGTTAAATGCTGTCTGAACGGCTTTTTGTGCAGTCTTTGATGTGGCAGGCTTATCAATCACGCCTTCGGCGATCAAACGTGCCGTCACGTCTTGAGATAGAATGAAACTATCGACGCCCATGAAGCGCAGACTATAGGGTGCGGACATACCACCCATTCGCGATGCCCGTTTTTTCAGCACATCCAGCAGGCCTATGAATTCAGTGGCAGGCCAATCCGCGATGACTTTGCTGATACCACCTTGATATCTGAGCTCTTGAATGAAGATCGCGTTATCGATCACGGTGCGCAGCTTCATGCCATTGCGTACCACCGCTGGGTTGCTGAGCAGTGCGTCAAATTCTTCGTCGTTCAAAAACGCACAGCGGTTGACGTTAAAGCCGTCAAAAGCCTCTTCAAATCCCGGCCATTTGTTTTCGATGACTTTCCAGTTGAACCCAGCCTGAAAGATCGACTTGGTGAATTGTGCAAGCCAGCGATCTTCGGAAATCGCGGCTAGTTCAGATGCGCTTGATGGGGAGGAAAGTAAGGCCTCTAATGCCTGCGGCCCTCCCTTACGGTCTGCAGCAATCGCAAAGAGTTCATCAAAATCGCGCATAGACCTATCCTTTATCCAATGGTTCTCACCATAGTCGCGCGGGCAGTTGTTTTTAAAGTCAAATCCCTATGCATTTTTGCACAAGGCTTGAAGGTTTTGTGCTTAGGACGGAAGGCAATTTGAAAGGTGCTCTTGCAGCTCCCGTGGCGCGATACTAAGACTCTTTTAGGCACTGGCCGATACAGTGCAGTTTACCGTGCGATTTACAGCGCAGATACAGCAAGAGGCAGGCGATTATGAAAGATCCGATTGAGACCTACATGAACCTCGTTCCAATGGTGGTTGAACAGACCAGCCGCGGCGAACGAGCCTATGATATTTTCTCGCGCCTTCTGAAAGAGCGCATCGTTTTCGTGAACGGCCCGATTCACAGCGGCATGAGCCATCTGATCGTTGCGCAGCTTCTGCACCTTGAAGCGGAAAACCCAACCAAAGAAATTAGCATGTACATCAACTCACCTGGTGGTGAGGTGTCTGCAGGCTTCTCGATCTATGACACCATGCAGTACATCAAACCGAAGGTCTCCACATTGATCTGCGGTATGGCGGCTTCTATGGGGTCCGCGATTGCGATCGGTGGCGAAAAAGGCATGCGGTTTGCACTGCCGCATTCTGAAGTCATGGTGCACCAGCCATCTGGCGGCGCGCAGGGTATGGCAACAGATATTCTGATTTCCGCGCGTCACATCGAACGCACGCGCGAGCGGTTTTATCAGATGTATATGAAGCACTCAGGTCAGGACTATGAGACCGTTCAAAAGGCGTTGGATCGCGACACTTGGATGACGCCTGATGAAGCGAAAGACTGGGGCCACATCGATGAAATCGTTGAAAATCGTCCCAAAGAAGATGCTGAATAAGCAGCTTTAATACTCTGACCCGTCGGAATGTTCACTAGCGATCACGACGGGTCAATTTGAGATTGTACAGGCGCAAGCGCTGCCCTAAGCTGGGCGGAACACGCGATACACATGATGCAGAAGCGTCCTGCGTAACTTACTGAGGCCGAAAGGTAGACCATGGCATCAAATTCCGGCGGTGACAGCAAGAACACCCTTTACTGCAGCTTCTGCGGCAAAAGCCAACATGAGGTCCGCAAGCTGATTGCAGGGCCAACCGTGTTCATCTGTGACGAATGTGTCGAACTTTGCATGGACATCATCCGCGAGGAAACCAAAGCCAGCGGTCTGAAGTCTTCTGAAGGTGTGCCAACGCCGAAAGAAATCTGCGAAGTTCTGGATGACTATGTGATTGGTCAAGCCGTTGCAAAACGCGTTTTGTCTGTTGCGGTGCACAACCACTACAAACGTTTGAACCACGCCCAGAACTCTGGCGATATTGAACTTCAAAAGTCTAATATTCTGCTGATGGGACCCACGGGCTGCGGTAAAACGCTTCTGGCCCAAACGTTGGCACGTATTCTGGATGTGCCATTCACCATGGCCGATGCCACCACGCTGACTGAAGCGGGCTATGTCGGTGAAGATGTTGAAAACATTATTCTAAAGCTGTTGCAGGCGTCAGAATATAATGTCGAACGCGCACAGCGCGGCATCGTCTACATCGATGAAGTCGACAAGATCACACGCAAGTCTGAAAACCCATCTATCACCCGCGATGTATCGGGTGAGGGCGTTCAGCAAGCACTGCTGAAATTGATGGAAGGCACCGTCGCTTCCGTACCACCTCAGGGTGGCCGCAAGCATCCACAACAGGAATTCCTGCAAGTGGATACGACCAACATCCTGTTCATCTGTGGTGGTGCTTTTGCAGGTCTGGATAAGATCATCGCGCAACGCGGCAAGGGGTCTGCAATGGGCTTTGGCGCGGATGTGCGTGACAATGATGCGCGTGGTGTTGGCGAGATCTTTAAAGATCTGGAGCCAGAAGATCTGCTGCGCTTTGGTTTGATCCCAGAATTTGTCGGTCGTCTGCCCGTTCTGGCGACGCTGGAGGATCTTGATGAAGACGCTCTTGTCACCATCCTGACCCAGCCCAAAAACGCATTGGTGAAACAGTACCAGCGTTTGTTTGAGCTGGAAGACACTGAGCTGAACTTTACCGATGATGCGCTGCAAGCCATCGCACGCCGCGCGATTGAACGTAAAACCGGTGCACGTGGTCTGCGCTCGATCCTCGAAGACATCCTACTGGACACAATGTTTGATCTGCCGGGGATGGATAGTGTGACTGAGGTTGTCGTGAACGAGGAGGCCGTGACATCTGATGCCGCGCCTCTGATGATCCATGCAGACGCAGAGGCAGAGCCCGCGTCAGCCGGTTAAGCCAAACACATAAAGTTAATCAACGGCGCGCTTTAAACCGCGCCGTTTTTCTTGAGGGATATACCATGACCATCAAACGCATCCATTCAGGCGGTGAATTCGAAGCCAAAATTGGCTACTGCCGTGCCGTTGTTGCAGGCGGCTTTGTGCATGTTGCAGGTACAGTCGGGCAGGGCGAAACCGTGACCGAACAGTGCCAATCCGCGCTAGAGACCATCAAAGGGGCTTTGGAGCAGGCCGGCAGTGATCTCTCAAAGATCGTGCGCGTGAACTATTACCTCGAAGACCGCGCAGAGTTTGAACCTTGCTGGCCGATTTTGGCAGAGGCCTTTGGTGAAAACCCTCCTGCTGCAACGATGATTGAATGTGGGTTGATCGATCCGAAATTTCGCATCGAAATTGAAGTAACGGCGCTGGCCTAGTTTCTGCCAAGCTTCAAAACGACAAAACGCGCCCATGGAGGCGCGTTTTTCTTTTAAATCAGAATCTTGTTTGGATCAGTTGATGTGAACCAAAGACGCTTCTTGTTTGTTCAACGAGCGGCGTGCAACTGCGAAATCCTGCAGGGCACCTTTGTTTTCCAGCTCTGGAAAGAGCGTGAAAATCTCAGTGCGTTGCGCGTCGCTGAGCGTCGAAACTGAATAGTCACCCGGCTGGAAGCTTTCAGACCACGCGCCGTTGCCCAGCACCACTTCGTGCTGTTCAAATAGGATGTGGAAATAGGTGACTTCAGCGACATTTGCCTTGGTGACGCCTGGTTTGCCGACAAGGTGTTTCGCCGCAACCAAAGTCTCGCGCTCATCAAACAACAAGGCGTTGGCATCATTTGCAATCAGCATGCGGTGGTTCGGAGACACCATCAGATCCGTTTCCGGCTGATTGTGGCCCAAGCTACCGGCTTTAATCAAAATCGGCTGTAGATGCGGGTTGGCAGCCAATTCGATGGCGTCCAATGACCGTTTTCCAATCCATGCGATTTCTTGCAAACCATTGTCTCGTGTAATCACGCGCTCGCCTTCGCGCAGCGCTTGAACAGGGCGTTCTCCCGCCATCGTGGCGATCTTTGCGTCTTGAGCAAAGCAAATGGTGTCGCTCTGTCTAATCGTAATGTTTCTCATGTCCCAACCTTTCACGTGCAAACGAGCCCCAACGCCTGCATTTTCCGCCATGATACTCTTGGCGGTCATACTCATACCTAAGCCTCTCATCCCAATCGGTGATCCGATCCGAGGCAATCTATTCAACAGTTTACACCTAAGTCACAGAGCGACGAAGATGGCTGGGTCACGTTTTAGACATCTGTTTGGGAAAGAAGAGGGGAATTATTTTGGGCTTCTGACCTATAAGGCGAAGTCGTTCTTGGAATGGAAACTAATTAAAGAAAATACCAGATAAAGTGCAGTGATCGTGAATTATTGTTGCCAATTTCGATACAACGGCAAACGCCGAAAAAGATTAACCAAGTGTTTAAAAGCCACAAAATCGGTGTCTGGAAAGATTTGAATTCTAATCAATTTCTGCCAATTGGCCTGATTGTCTCGGGATCGGAAACTTAACCGCCTTCAAAATGGCGCTAAGGCTGCGAATCAAACTGGTATCGGGATAGGGCAAACCCATTCCGAGAAACAATCTACTCATTCTGGGTATCTAACCGTTTGAAAAGTGGCCAAATCGGCTTTTCGCGAAAACCAAAGGATCTCCATCGCGCAGATGCGCGTGCACGACTCGCCCAATGATCAGCAGGTGATCGCCAGCGTCGTGCGTGGCGGTTTGCTGACATTCAAGCACCGTCAAAGCGCTGAGCAGCTTCGGTGGCTCTGTCATTGTCCAGGCGCTATCAAAGGCGTTAGCTCGATCAGCGAAGTCATTGGCAATCTGCTGTTGATCATCGCGCAACATTTGCACCGAAAACTGCGCCGCCTTGGCAAAAGCGTCATAGCGGTCTGAGTGTTTGTCGATAGACCAAAGCATCAGCGCAGGGTCGAGCGAGACAGAGCTAAATGAGTTGGCGGTAATCCCAACTGGGCCCTTGGTGGTTTGAGTCGCGACAACAGTCACCCCGGTTGCAAATTGCCCAAATGCCGCGCGCAAAAACTGCTGATTGTCCCCATTCGGGACGAATGCCTTAGTCATAGAAGGGCCCGCTGCTTTAATTTTGTGAGCCCAAACTAGCGGGGCGAACCTATGCAGACAAGCGGCTGTCAAAGGGATGTGAGGGGAATAATTCGAACTGGGTTAGAATTATCTTAGTGCTTTTTCACCAAACCGTTGATCAGGGATATCAGAAAGTCAGATATCATTATGTAATCTGTTGAGGACCCGTCTGTTGAGTGCTCGCTGATTTCTGGTATCAAACCTCAATTGTTTCGATCTTTGGGGGCTCATGTGCCGTACGATCCACTCCTACTTGTGCAGCTCGCAGTTGGTCTTTTGATCACCGGCGCTTTGGCGGGTGTCCTTGCAGGCCTATTGGGCGTCGGCGGTGGAATCGTCATTGTTCCGGTGTTGTTTCTACTGTTTGATGTTCTGCAGGTGCCTCAAGACGTGGCCATGCACCTCGCGGTCGGCACATCCCTATGCACAATTGTACCGACTTCGATTTCATCTGCGCGTGCGCACGCCAAACGCGGGGCGATTGACGTGGGCCTTTTAAAACGTTGGGCGCCGTGGGTGTTTGCTGGCGCATTGATTGGTGGGCTTCTATCTAAAGTGCTGAACGCAGAGGTTTTGACTCTGATTTTTGGATTTGTCGCTCTTGGCGTCTCGCTAAATATGGCGATACCAAAGACGCTGGTCATCGCGCGCGATCTCCCCAAGAACATCATAGGCGGCAGCGCAATACCGGCGGGGATTGGTGGGTTTTCGGCGCTGATGGGGATCGGCGGAGGCACACTTTCGGTCCCAATTTTAAGTGCGTTTTCCTTTCCTGTGCACCGTGCGGTGGCAACTGCATCAGCTTTCGGTCTGGTGATCGCTGTGCCTGCGGTCTGCGGCTTTATTTGGTCCGGGCTTGGCGTTGCAGGTCGCCCGCCAGTTTCATTGGGATATGTGAGTATTCCAGCTGCTGTGTTAATCTTTTCAATGAGCGTCGTAACTGCGCCGTTTGGTTCAAAATTGGCTCACAGTTTGAACCCAGCACGCCTGAAACTCGCCTTTGCATTGTTTCTATTTTTAACGGCATTGCGCATGCTTTGGTCTTTTTTCGGTGCCAGTTAAAGCACGTGCTTAGAATTTCTGTTAGAGGTTTCTGATAGCTTGATGCTTCGTTCCTGATTGTCTTTTCACATCGCTTAATTTGTGTCATATGGCCTTGTCTCAACGTGCCGAAGTTTGGTGTAACCAACCCTTTGCACAGTGATGTCCTTAAAACGGACAATTCGTAAAGAAATGCAGGAATGTCCTGGGCATGTCGGAAGTCAAACTCGATAAAATATGCGCCAAAGGCGTTTCAAAACAAAGCGTTAGCGATGTTTCAAAGGCGGCACGCCTCTCTGTAGCCCCCATGATGGATTGGACGGATCGCCATTGCAGATACTTCCATCGCGTGCTGTCAAAAGAGACATTGCTTTACACCGAAATGGTCACAGCGCCGGCGCTTGTTCGGGGTGGCGCATTGCATTTGCTAGAATATTCTCAAGAAGAGCACCCGGTGGCCCTTCAACTTGGTGGGTCGGATCCGGCAGAACTTGCGCAGGCGACAAAACTAGGTGCTGACGCTGGCTATGACGAAATCAACCTGAATGTTGGCTGTCCTTCAGACCGCGTTCAATCAGGCACATTTGGTGCGATTTTGATGAAACAGCCTCAGTTGGTCGCTGATTGCGTGAAAGCCATGAAAGACGCAACGGATGTCGAGGTCACGGTGAAATGCCGCCTTGGAGTAGATGATCAGACACCAGAGGACACGCTTCCACAATTCCTAGAAACCGTCGTCGCAACCGGTCTATCTCGGCTTACGATACATGCGCGCAAAGCCTGGCTGAAAGGCCTTTCGCCAAAAGAAAATCGCGATATCCCACCACTTGACTATGATTTGGTGCATCAGATGAAGACCGATTTTCCAAAGCTTCACCTGTCGATCAACGGCGGTATTGCGACGTTGGATGAGGCTTTGCCACATTTGGAGCGCGGTTTGGATGGCGTCATGATTGGGCGGGCCGCTTACCACGATCCAGCGAATGTGTTGTTGGACGCAGATCAAAAGATCTATGGCGCAGATTATGGCATTCAGGCGCATGACGCGGTTCATGCGATGCTGCCTTATATTGAGGCGCATGTAAGCCGAGGTGGAAAGCTTAGTCAGATCACACGCCATATGCTTGGGCTCTTTACAGGACGTCCCGGTGCGCGTGCCTGGCGTCGTGTGTTGTCGGAAGGTGCTCCGAAAAAGGGGGCAGGGCCGGAATTGGTGCTAGAGGCTCTATCATATGTGGCTGAAACGCATCGAAATCAAGCGGCTGAGTGAGGCTAGCGATTGCGTCCTTTGATAGGCTTCGAAGGTGGTAAACCCAGCGTGATGAAGCCTCATTGATTATGGTTTCGAAGCGATCAGAACCCGATGTCGGTATTGTTTCCACAACTATAACAATAACTTCTTGCGCTTTGCTTTCGCCTTAAAATTGCCTAAATCCATAATCGTTAAGATTTGTTTAAGGCGATTCATCATGGAATATCTGTTTATATTTGGTCTTCTGGCCGCAGGCCTTTCAGCAGCGGGTGTTTTTTCAAACGAGCCCATCGATGAGGACGACACGGATGAAGGTCCAGAGACTGGAGATTCGTTAACAGGATCACAGGGCGACGATATCCTTAGAGGTACCTCTGGCAATGATATCATCATCGGCAATGGTGGCGATGATTTGCTACAAGGTTATTCTGGCAACGATCTCATCGACGGTGGTTTCGGCGACGATTCATTGGGCGGTGGCGACGGTCGTGATGCTTTGATTGGTAACTATGGCGATGATCGCCTGTGGGGCGGAGCGGAAAGTGATGTTCTCGCTGGTGGCCCAGGTGACGACCGGCTCTTTGGCGGTGATGGCGATGATCTTTTGGAGGGTTGGTTTGGCGAAGACACCATGCACGGGCAAGATGGCGATGACATCATGCTGGGTGTTGATATTGACGAATTCAACCAGATTACCGAGCAAGCCAATGACGCAGATACCATGTACGGTGGTGAAGGCGAAGACCATATCCTGATGGGCAGCGGCGATGAAGCCTATGGGGATGAAGGTGCAGATATGTTTGTCACGGGTACCTATGTTTCGCCTACAGACGTGCCCATGATCAACGATTGGGAGCTTGATGAGGACATGTTGACGATCGTTGTCGACAATGGCGCTAGCGCAGTTGGAACCGTGACCATTGGTGAAAGTACAGATGGCGTGGATATGGCCAACGTATACTTTGACGGTGTTCTGGTTGCGCAAGTTGCGGGTGCTTACGGTGAAATCGATATAGATGATATCACTGTAGTTGAGGCCTCCGCGTACTCGGTCCCAGATTTCGAACGCATTACGATTTAGGCTGAGCTAGTAGGATAGAATTGGAAAAGCCTTGTCATACCGGCAGCGCTTTTCTGTGATTACTCATCAGTTGGTTGCCGGCGTTTCCGTCCACCGCGACGTTTTTTTAGCAACGCCTGCCGGGCAGGAAGCTCCTCGATCAGTGCGGCGCGTGTATCTGGCGACAACTGACTCCACTCAGTAATTTCCTCTATTGTTCGGAAACATCCTGTGCAGATTTTTTCAGTGCGGTGCATTACGCAGATCTGAATGCAGGGCGATGCGATTTCATTTCGCGCCCACACCGCGTTTTTCTGATCCTGCGAATTTTGATCTTTTGGCATTGTCCTGCCCCTATGATCCCAACTTATTGTGCACGTCTGATATGGGCCAGTCGATCTAGCGCCCCTTGTAAGATATACCCAGCCGCCACGTGATCAATAACCTCAGAGCGACGTTTTCGGCTGGTATCCGCCTCGATCAACGCGCGTTCTGCGGCAACCGTTGAAAGACGCTCGTCCCAAAGAAAGATCGGCAGGGGGGTGAGCTGAGCCAGATTACGGGCAAAGGCGCGAGTGGATTGAACGCGCGGTCCCTCAGAGCCATCCATGTTCAATGGCAGTCCCAGAAACAGGGCAGCGATATCGCGTTTCTGGATGATCTCTAGCAATTCAGCGGCATCAGTTTTGAACTTTTTACGCTTGATGGTGCTTAGGGGGGTCGCTATCGACTGAAAGGTATCAGACACAGCCACGCCAATGGTTTTGGTGCCCAGATCGAGCCCTGCAACAGCACGCATGCTTGGGATTTCACCGGCATGGTCGTCGATGGTTTCGTAAATTTTTTGCATCAGTTGTTTAGTCCTGCTCGTTCTGCAGCTGCGCGAATGGCTGTAAGCGCCTCGGGGGAGCCTGCAAAGACCTCTTGGGCTTCCGACCAGATGATGCGTGCCTTATCAAGATCACCCAAAACGCCATAGGCGCCAATCAACTGAGCCCATTCCTGAGGCGTGCCACCTTCTGTGCCAAGCCTCTCTGCGAGACCTGCGACCATGCCTTGAATCATTTCGGCGCGGTCTTCGGCGCTTAAGTTATCTGCGGCTTCAACGTCCTCTGCTGACGGGCCACGCGCAGCAGGAGGCGTATAATCAACACCGGCAATCCAAGCGAGATCGTCGATGCGGGCGCGGATCGGCGCAATCCATGGGGCATTTTCCGGGCCAGTCTCTAGAAGATCACGCCAATTGCGAAACGTCATATCGGGGCGTCCGTTCTGCGACATCATTAGTCCAGAGTAGTAACGCGCAAACCCATTGTTTGGATCACGCTCTAGGGCCGCACGTAAGGCGACTTCAGCTTCCGGAGACACATAGCTCTGAGCAGCGCGGATCATCATGTCTGCCAGTTGCACGTAGTCAAAGCTGCTCGCGTCATCCGCCTTCAGTGCAATCACGCGCTGCTGTGCGATGTAGGCGGCTTTGAAGTTTTGTACTGTAGCTTCGTTGCGCGCGAGAAGAGTGAACCCTCGCAACTCATTGGGTCGCTCTTTGACGGCTGTGCGCAATTGTTCCAGCAGTTTGGCAAAATCCGGGTCAATGTCTGGAGGTGCGCTTGCTGGCAGTTGTGCTTCAAAGGCGGCTTGAGAGGGCCGGTTGGCCAAAGATTCCCGTGCAAGTTCTTTGCGATCGGCCAGACCCAGATCTGGATAACCTGGGTTTCCGATTGTTTGATAGATTCCAAAGCTTCCCAACAACAGTAAAGCGCCGCCAAAGGCTAAGCCAACTCTGGTGATCGACGTGTTCTGTTCAGAGCCGCTGCTTTCAATTTGCACCTGAGCATCAGCGGCCAGTATGCGGCGAGAAATTTCCACCTGGACTCGCGCGGCATCTTCTTGTGACAGCACACCCCGGGCCAGGTCACGGTCCACTTCGGCCAATTGATCACGATAGACCTGTAGGTCATAAGCGGCGGCGGTGACATCGTTGCCATGTCCACGCCGCATGGCTGTGACAAGGAAAAGCCCTGTCACCGCAAGCAACCCAATAGAAGTGATCCAAAATGGCATGGCTTCCGTCCTTAGTCCCAAGTGATGTAGCTCCTTGTCGCAGGAGAAAAAAGCCCTTGTGGGTGCAATGGTGCAAAGTACCGCAGGTCAGGATGTGGTTTTTGCTTGGCAAATTTGTCTAAAATAGATACCCGCTATAGGTGAATAGTATTATCGATTGCACTAATATTGTGTGTGATTGAAATTTGAATTTGCACGGGAAACAAAATGAATCTGAAACCATACGCGATTGCAGCATTTTGCCTTTTTGGAACAACCGCAGCTGCTGACGTTTATAAATGCAGCTTTACACAAAATGGAGCAGGTGGCTGGAGCGGTAAAACGCTTATGGTGCAGTTTGACGAAGCCAAAAACTCGGCGCAAGTCATGCACAATCAAACCATGGCAGTGTCTAAAGAATGGTATCCCGCGAAGCTCAACTCTGCAGATGCAAAGCGTGCTGTGGTCTCGTGGAAAATCAAATTGGTCAAAGATCGCAAAGGTCAGCAAGCAAATCTAGATTATCGCTTGCGTTTGGTAAAAAGCTCCAATCGTGGTGTTCTAACTATGCGCCCAGAGACTTATGCGAACAACTTCCAAACCAACGGCACCTGTCAGAAACAATAAGACCCATTCTCGGAGTGCTTTAAATCTTGCATTCCCCAAGGTGAATCTCTTCAATATTCAATAAACGCTCACCTTTGCCCTTGACCTTTCACCCTTGAAAGTCACATCTGTCATCCCGAGAGACCGCACGAATAGAATGGAGGCCACCATGGCTTTTGAACTTCCTGATCTTCCTTATGCACATGATGCGCTTGCCGCTCACGGCATGTCCGCAGAAACTCTGGAATTCCACCACGACCTGCACCACAACGCTTACGTGACCAACGGTAACGCAGCAATTGCTGGCACAGAGTGGGACGGCAAGACCCTCGAAGAGATCATCGTAGGCACCTACGACAAATCTGCCGTTGCGCAGAATGGTATCTTCAACAACATCTCCCAGCTGTGGAACCACAACCAGTTCTGGGAAATGATGGGCCCAAACAAAACCGCAATGCCGGGCGAGTTGGAAAAAGCCATCGTTGAGTCCTTTGGCTCTGTCGATGAGTTCAAATCCCAATTCTCCGCAGCAGGCGCGGGCCAATTTGGTTCCGGCTGGTGCTGGTTGGTGAAAGACACCGATGGCGGTTTGAAAGTAACCAAAACTGAAAACGGTGTGAACCCACTGTGCTTCGGTCAAACAGCTCTGCTGGGTTGCGACGTATGGGAGCACTCCTACTACATCGATTTCCGCAACAAACGTCCTGTTTACCTGACCAACTTCTTGGACAACTTGGTAAACTGGGAAAACGTTGCTGGCCGTCTGTAAATTCGGTTATTTGAGAGTTTAAAAGGGAGCCTATAGGCTCCCTTTTTTATTACGAAGGTATTCTGTAGACAGCTTGTGGGGCGTCTGTAGTGGCTTGACCAATTGGGATCGGCGCGATTTTGGGAATTTTTATCGCGCTACAGGTTTCTGCCCTTTCCGATTGATCCCAATCTGTGAAACGAGCAGCCTTTATACATGCTGTAAATATCTGCGAGTTTAAAGCAGCGCGGCCTTCATCATCTAGGAAACCGATTTGAGATAGCTCCTTACTTTCAATGACGTTTACAAACCGAGTTCGCAGAGTCTTTAACGCGCGTTCTTCTTTGGGATCGATGCCTTCTTGGACGCCTAACGTTGGAATTCGGCCATCTTGATGAAGATCGATTAGATCATCCTGAAGCGCTTTACAGAATTTGGGGGGGGCACCATCCAAGTGGGTGCAATTTCGTGCAGTGCTGAACGAAACGATGTGTATCGTATCTCGGTAAGCCGCTGCAAAATTTCTCAGAGGTCCAAGTAGATCCTTTGCTTTGACTATCAAAGAGACCACATCGTCCACAGATGAAAGTGGACTTGTCGTATCAATCTGCAGGCCAATATTATTCTTAATATCTGAGGCGATCCGAGCCATCTCTCTCTGAACGCTTAAGCTGTTCGTCTCAAAACCATATCGAGATTCAGTGTGAGACTTTATCTCGGTTCCTTCTGAAAGAACGTATGTACAATTACTAGACGCGCTTGTTTGGGTATTGAAATCCAAGCTGTTTACGCATTTGAGTTGAGCGTCGTGAAAGCTCTTTAACTTTTTCAGAGCTTTTGAAACATGAGTTATAGTGTCTTCAGCCGACTCTTCATCACTCACAGTGTAAAGCGCCAAAGGTGCAGATACAGCCAGAATGTAGTGATAACGGTCCAGTTGTTCCGATTGGGTAATGGCCCTAAAAGTCGTCTTATTCAAAACCGGGCTCACATAACCACCCGGCGTATAAAATTCATCTTTAATCTGATCGCATCCAGTTAGCGCGATCGCTGCAAATAGTAGTGTTTTTAACTTCATTGTCCCTCTCCGGTAATTGGATCCCGAGAGGTTTCTCACCCAGGTTGTGAGTATCTGATGCAGTTAGTGAATACGTCAAGGTAAAGTTGTGTAACGGGCTCGCAGTCCCATTTCTAGGTTGTGTCTTTGGTTGCGAACCCGATCTTTTCTACTTTAATTGCATCAATTGGGGGCTAAATGCGCGAATTTGCATGTGAAATGCCGCATGAGTTTTGGCTCCCATGAGATTTGAAACCCTTTAAGATCATCTTTACGATCAGCCAGCTCTTCAAAGGCTTCGACAATGTAATCCGCGTGGCTTTGCGTGTAGGTGCGACGAGGAATGGCCAGACGGACCAAATCCATCGCCGCAGGGTGTTCTGATCCATCCGGATGGCGACCAAACATCACCGTACCGATTTCACAGCTGCGAATGCCCGCGATTTCATAGAGCGCAACAGCGAGTGCCTGACCGGGATATTCGGTTGGAGAGATATGTGAAAGCCACGCACGGGCATCGATGAAAACAGCATGTCCCCCTGCAGGTTTGACAACAGGTACACCAAGGGCGGATAGGCGCTCGATGATGTATTCATTGGTTCGGATGCGGTAGCGCAGGTAGTCTTCATCCACAATTTCCGTCAGGCCTTGGGCAAGGGCATCCAGATCTCGACCTGCGAGGCCACCGTATGTGGGGAAGCCTTCGGTGCGGATCAAGGCGTTGCGGGCGGTTTCCGCAAAACCATCGTCATTGAGGGCGAGCCAGCCGCCAATATTACCGAAGGCATCTTTTTTGGCAGACATGGTCATGCCGTCTGCCTCTGCAAAACAACCACGCACAATGTCGGGGATACTGCGATTTGCCTGACCGGCTTCGCGTTGTTTGATAAACCACGCGTTTTCTGCAAAGCGACAGCCATCGATGAAAAACGGTTTATTGTGTTGCTTGGCCAGCGCAGCGACGCCTTTGATGTTTTCAAGCGATACCGGCTGTCCGCCGCCCGCGTTATTTGTGATCGTCAGCATTACGCAGGGGACGGCGTCGCCGTGGGTTTCCAGATAGTCTGCCAGTTTTTCAAGATCCATATTGCCTTTAAACGGATGCTCGGACTGCGGATTTTTTCCTTCTTCGATCACCAGATCATGCGCTAAGGCACCTGAGCTTTCGATATTGCCGCGGGTTGTGTCAAAATGGGTGTTTGACGGGATCATCCGGCCTGCGCCGCCGAAAGTTTCAAACAAGATCGCCTCTGCAGCGCGCCCTTGGTGGGTGGGGATGATGTGTTTGAATGGCATCAAGGCCTGCACAGCATCGCGGAACCGATAGTAGCTGGGGGATCCGGCATAACTTTCGTCACCACCCATGACGGCGGCCCATTGGGCGGCTGACATGGCGCCGGTGCCGGAATCCGTAAGTAGATCAATGATCACATCGTCTGAATACAGAGCAAAAAGGTTGTAATGGGCCTTGCGGATCAATGCCTCACGCTCAACGCGCGTGGTCATGCGGATGGGTTCGACGGATTTGATGCGGAAGGGTTCGATAATGGTCTTCACAGTTGGGCTCCAAGTTAGGCCCCAGAAGACTCGTGGCAACACAAACACGAAAGGGCCTCTGCGCTGCGGTTGCCCAAGACCGTGATGGCCGGACCGCGCTCAGCGCCCATTAAGTTGCGCTAATGTTGTGACTTTTTACGCGACAAAGAGTCAATGGACTAAAGTGGATGGGCGGACATCAAAACGCTTGCCGAATTTCAGAGTTGAGAACATAGTATGAACATCGATAGAAAAGGACCGTGAAAATGCATGAGATATCGACCTATTTGCCAGGAATTTTATTGGCCTATTCCGCGTTCTTATTGGCCATCGCAAGCCCCGGTCCGAATATTCTAGCGGTGATAGGCACTTCGATGAGCGTGTCCCGTGGCTGCGGCGTAGCTTTGGCTTTGGGTGTGGCCAGCGGGTCATTCACTTGGGCGATTTTGACGGTCTTTGGCCTGTCGGCTTTGCTTGCGACCTACGCGAGCGCATTGATTTTTATCAAGATTTTCGGCGGGCTGTATCTGCTGTGGCTGGCCTATAAGTCCTTTAAATCTGCCCTATCCAAACCTGATATTGAAGCCAAAGAATTGGCCGGTGGGCGGCGCAGTTGGGGTGGGTATTTCCAACGTGGTTACATTGTACAGATGACCAATCCAAAGGCTGCGCTAGCTTGGATTGCGATTATCTCTCTAGGTCTCAAACAGGGCGCGCCAATGTGGGTTGCTGCAGCGGTTGTCTTGGGCACCTTCGCGATGTCGATTGCCATCCACGTGCTCTATGCGTTGGCGTTTTCAACACCCGTAATGATGCGCATCTACGGTGGCGCGCGCCGCTATATCCAAGGTATCCTGGGAGTGTTCTACGCCTTTGCAGGGATCAAGTTGCTGACCAGCCGATTGTAAAGATCCTCAAAGCGCCGCTTTCAAAGCGGAGGTCGTGGCGGGCACGGTCTCTGCAATTGAAATGTATGCCTTCAAGGACGCATCAGCAAACCCCTGATCAATGACATGATCAATCAGCCCGATCAGCGGGTCCCAGTAGCCATTTACGTTCAACAAAACGATGGGCTTGTCGTGCAGACCCAGTTGGCGCCATGTCAGCACTTCAAAAAGCTCATCCAGCGATCCAGCGCCGCCGGGCAGGACCACAACCGCATCACAATTCATGAACATGACCTTTTTGCGCTCGTGCATGTTTTCGGTGACGATAAAGCTGGTCAGATCGGTTTTGCCGACCTCGCGTTTTAGCAAATGTGTGGGAATCACTCCGAAGGTTTCGCCCCCAGCGTCCTGCGTTGCGCGGGCTACGGATCCCATCAGCCCAATATCTCCAGCGCCATAGACCAAACGCCAATTTTCATCAGCAATGGTCTTACCAAGGTCTAAAGCCGCTTGTTCATAAGCTGGATCAACCCCAGAGCGAGAGCCGCAGAAAACACAAATTGAGGCGCTGGCCATGGGAAACTCCTGTGGAATCAATGCAGTTTTGACCATGGTTACCCAAGTTGCTAGGGTCGCTCAACTAAGACGACTGCCAAATACTGGGGAAAGGGCAGCCATGAGTAAATTAACGACAATCCTGTCAGGACAATCCGTCGTGATAGGAGGGGCCGCAGCAGGTGTGATTGCCGTAGGGCTTTATGTGGCCGGCGTGTTTGAACCCGCAGAGGTACTTGAGCCCGCGAATGATCCATCAGCCACCACTCCGGTTGTTGCGACAGAGGATACCAACAAGCCAGAGCCAGAAGCCGCGCCCACAGCAGAACCCGAACCGGGGGAAACTGCTGTCGCTGAAACAGTCGATGAAGATCCGGGTACTGTGGCCGAAGACATTGCCACCGAAAACAGCACGGCACCTGTGGATGCAACGCCATTGCAGGTTCCGGCTTTTGATGTGGTACGCATTGAAACCGATGGCAGTGCGATCATCGCCGGGTCAGCCGATCCTGAAGGCGGCGCGATCCGCATTTTGTTAGATGGCGAAGAAGTTGCACAATCTAACACGGGTTCTGATGGGCAGTTTGCTGGATTTGTCACTATTCCTCCCAGCGACACAGCGCGCGTTCTTAGCCTTGTGCAAGAGATAAACGGTACAGATGTCGTGTCTGATGAGACGGTGATTGTGGCGCCAGTGGTCGCAGTAGCCACAGCTGAACCAGCTCCTGCAGTGGTTGCGGAAGCAACAGGTGGCGAGGCAGCTGAGACAACCGAAGTTGCTACGTCTGAGACCACAACCATTGCCGAGGAGAACAATACTGTTGTTGCAGAGGCGGTAACTGCGGTTGAGGATGCGGTTGAGAATTTTGTCACAAATACAGCTGAAGACGTAACTCCCAATGTGGCTGAAGTGGCAGAAGGCGCGGCAGAGCCGGTCTCTGCTGCAGCAGAGACAGGTGAAGATATCATTGCTGACATCACAGCTTCTGCGGAAACTTCGGCGCCCGAAGCGGCTGAAGTTGCAGAAGCTGCGCCATCTGTGTCTCAGCCTGAAACTGATCCTGAACCAAAATCAGAAACCGGAATTGCAGCGGCGGTCGAAACCGAACCGGAAGAGCCCAAAGCGCCAACAGTCATTATTGCAAGCAATGATGGTGCACGTGTGGTCCAAGCTGGCGGAGACGTCAATGAAGAGGTGCAAAAGGTCGTTTCGGTGGATGCGATCACCTATTCCGATGCAGGAGATGTGCAGATTGCGGGTCGCGCCAGCGGTGGTGGCTTTGTTCGGATCTATCTGAACAACGCGTTAAGGGCCGAAACCAGCGTCGCAGCGGACAACAGTTGGTCGACCGGGCTCGATGATGTGCCGGCTGGAGTATATTCATTGCGCGCAGATCATTTGGATGCCGAAGGCAAGGTTCTATCGCGTGTGGAATCTCCATTTAAACGCGAAGCTCCAGTTGATCTGGCTGTGGCCGCAATTGAAGTCGAAAAGCGCCGCGTCGTGCAGGTGACGGTGCAACCAGGCACAACGCTTTGGGCCATCGCCAAAGAAAACTACGGCGACGGGGTGCAATATGTGAAGGTCTTTGAGGCCAACAAAGACCGGATCAGGAACCCTGATCTGATCTATCCGGGGCAGATATTTACCGTTCCAGAGTGATCGCAAGGTTTACGTAGACGTCAGGAGAGGGCCATTGGTCCTCTCTTTTCGTTTCAGCCCATGTCAGCAGCACAAATCCTTCCAGATTACGGCCTTGGGTATCTGGTCATTCCGGCCTCGGATGCATAGTGTCATTGTTCGGATAGCAAGCGATCGGAGCAAGCGATGCAGCAGTGGCGCACAGCCTCACCAGAAGAGTTGGAACGGGCGAAAAGCCGGTCTGGTTGGGACATCATTCGCAGAGTTGCACCGTATCTTTGGCCCGAGGGGCGCAATGATATTAAGATGCGTGTGGTCATTGCTATGGTGGCACTGGTGTTTAGCAAAGCTATCGCAGCGGTTATTCCACAGATATTTGGGGCAGCAGTAGATACTTTGGCCGAAGAGGGTGCGTCGATCTTTGTTTTGGGCGCAGTTGGTTTGACGCTGGCCTATGGCATGGCCCGCTTCATGTCGATTGCCTTTCAGAACCTGCGTGACGCGGTGTTTGCCAAGGTCGGTCAACGGGCATTGCGTAGTCTCGCGCTTGAGACCTTTGAACACATTCACCGCTTGTCGATGCGCTACCACATCACGCGTAAAACGGGTGGCTTAAGCCGGATTATTGAGCGTGGCGTAAAGGGGGTCGAATTCCTACTCCGCTTTATGCTGTTTTCGATTGGGCCGTTGATTCTAGAGCTCGTGTTTATCGCAGGTATTCTATGGTGGCAGCTGGATGCCTGGTATTTGGCAGTTATCGTTCTGACAATCGCAGCCTATGTGTTCTTCACGTTTAAGGTCACTGAATGGCGGGTGAAGTTGCGCCGGATCATGAATGATCAAGATACCGATGCGAACCAAAAGGCCATCGACAGTCTGCTGAACTTTGAAACCGTAAAATATTTCGGTGCTGAAAAGCGCGAAGCAGAGCGGTATGACCAATCTATGCAGGGTTATGAGGCGGCTGCACTTAAGACGGCATACTCTTTGGCGGGTCTTAATGTTGGACAGAGTTTCATCATTACATCGGGTCTTGTGGCCGTGATGGTGATGGCGGCGATTGGTGTTGAAAACGGCACTTTGTCTGTTGGCCAATTTGTTGTGGTTAACGCTTACATGATCCAGATCACCATGCCTTTGAACTTCCTTGGGACTGTTTACCGAGAAATCCGTCAAAGCCTTGTTGATATGGGCGAAATGTTCGACCTGTTGGGGCAACCTGCCGAAGTTTCTGATCTACCTGATGCCAAAGATCTGAAGGTTGATGGGGGCCGGATCGAGCTTAAAGATGTGGCCTTTGGCTATGATGAAGAACGCGCGATCCTTAAGGGAGTAACTCTGACGGTTGGGGCAGGGCAGAACGTTGCCATTGTCGGGGCGTCTGGCTCCGGTAAATCCACCATTGGCCGCCTACTGTTCCGTTTTTATGACGTGCAGGGCGGGTCTTTGTCGATCGATGGTCAGGACGTGCGTGATGTCACACAACAAAGCCTGCATGACGCGATTGGGGTTGTGCCACAGGATACGGTGCTCTTTAACGATACCATTCGCTACAACATTGCCTACGGGCGCGATGATGCCACAGAAGAGGATATCATTGCGGCAGCAAAAGCAGCGCAGATCCACGACTTCATTTCCTCACTGCCTGAGGGGTATGAAACAGCCGTGGGCGAGCGTGGCCTAAAACTGTCAGGTGGCGAAAAGCAGCGGGTCGGCATTGCGCGTACCCTGTTGAAAGATCCGCCTTTGCTGTTGCTGGACGAAGCGACATCCGCTTTGGACACCGAAACCGAACAGTCCATCAAAGATGCTTTGGCACTTGCGGGTCACGGGCGCACGGTGATCACCATCGCGCACCGTCTGTCGACGATTGCAGAAGCCGACCGCATTGTGGTGCTTGAAAAGGGTGAAATCTTTGAAGAAGGCACCCATAGCGACCTGCTTGAAAAAGAGGGCCGGTATGCGCAGCTATGGCATCGTCAACAGAGTGAAGATTCTGCGGCGGCATGAAGAACAAGTGCGCCTCTGTTTTCCCAGGCCTCGTCGTAGTTTATGGCGTTGGCATGGGTGAGGCGCCAGATGCTGTTGATGCGGTTCATCAAATAGCTTGAGTGCCAGTTCACCAGTTCGTTTCCGGCTGCGTCGTAAGCGGTTTCATCCGTTCCGATAATAGCCTCTGACAGGCTGGTGGCATGCACCAGATAAACGTTCTGCAACACATAGGCGACGCCACGCAGATCATGCACCTGATCCACCGCTTGAAAGGCTTCAATTGCCTCATCAAGCGTGTTTAACCGCAGCGTGGTGCCCTTTAAAGCGATTTCAAAGGGAAATACGAGGAACTCAGCGAGTCCCTCGTATTTTTTTGAATTCAAAACATTGTGGTAGTCCTGCATGAAATTACGCAGGTTTTCTTCCATGGTCATGGTTTACTCATTAACTATTCAGCCGCTTCAACCTTTGCAGGTTTCGGGGCTTCGACGGGCATCAAGGGTTTTGGATTATCATCCCAAAGGATTTCTGGCGATTTAATCCGTTTGGCCGAGCGCCGCAAGGCCCAGTCCTGCGCTGCTTTACTTCCGCGACCCCGGGTCACTTTCGCAATCAGGCGGAACATCCAGCTGACGTAGGTCGTGAACCACACGCGCAACGCAAGCATTGAAGGGGTGAAGACCAGCGTAAGAACCGTGGCAACACCCAGACCGAAGACCACTGCGGTCGCCAGTTGTTTCCACCAAAGCGCCGTAGGGCTATCGATGGAATAGCCGCCATCCACGAAATTCAGGCTGAGGCCAAACATCATTGGCGCGAGGCCTGCCATGGTGGTGATGGTGGTCAAAAGAACCGGGCGAATACGGTCTTGCGCAGTACGCACAATCGCTTCGATCCGTGGCATGAACTGACTATATTCTTGATAGGTATCGATCAGAACAATGTTGTTGTTCACCACGATCCCTGCCAAGGCGACAATACCTGTCCCGGTCATGATGATTGAGAAAGATTGCCCCATGACAAGCATCCCAATCAGAACACCTGTTGTCGACAGAACCACCGCCAGCAAAACCAGCGCCGAGTTGTAGAAGCTGTTGAACTGTGCCAGCAGGATGATGAACATCAGACCCAAAGCGCCAGTGAAGGCAGTTTGTAGGAAGGCCTGAGATTCAGCTTCGTCCTCTTGGTCGCCAGTCCACTCCCATTCTATCCCATTGGGGAAAGGGGTGGTTTCTTCAGCCCATTTGGTGATCGCTTCGATTTGCACCGCAGGGGTCAAAGGAACACCGGTAAAGCCACGATCCTCAAAGTCGGCTTTGGTGCCGTCGTCGGCATTCCAAGCCTCCATGCTGATCAGCTGGGTTTCACCTGTGTCAGTGTTGCTGGCAAGAATCATACCGGCTTGGATGCCTGCTTTGACATCAAAGACGCGGGTTTGCTCGACCCGGCTGATTTCAGCAAGTTTTGGGACAGGCTTGCGGGTGATGAAGTTTGACAGCGGAACCAATCCGTCCTGCGTGCGCACCTTCAGCGTATCCAAGGTGGACAGAACACGATCCTTTTCCGGCAGACGTACGCGGATGTCGATTTCCTCGTCGTTGCCAGCAGGCGTATAGCTGTCCAGTAGAATACCGCGTGTCACCAGTTGCACCATGGCGCCAACTGTGGCCACGTCTGCGCCGTAACGGCCGGCCTTTTCAACGTCCACGTCGATTTGCCAGTCAATGCCGGGCAGGGGCAGGGTGTCTTCGATCAGGGTTAAACCAGGTGTGGCCTCAAACTGAGCGCGCACAGCCCGTGCAGAGGTCAGCAGGTCTTCCCAATTGTCGCCTTTCACACGGAAGTGCACAGGCTTGGCAGACGCAGGACCGCGATCCGCAGAGAGGATCTCGATCTTGATCCCAGGGATTTGCTGCAGTTGTTCAGTCAGCTCATCGATGATCAAGTCACCATCAAAGTCTGCGGCTTTAATCGCGCGATCCACCGTGACACCGACCAATGGAATGGTGAACCATGGCTCTTTGGTATCTGGGCGATCTTCCCAAGCAATGGTCTCCATCTGGATTTGGCCGATGGTGTCCTTAGGAGGTTGCGCGCCGCCAGTGTTGTTGTTCAAGCCACCTTCGCCTGCAAAGGCAAAAGCTGTTTTGATCCCCGGATGCGCCAGAACGATTTCCTCGGCCTGCTCCACCAGACTGTCTTTTTGCTCTAGTGAAAGGTTGCCCTTTGCAAGAACATAGACAATTGCCATTTCGGGTTCGGATTCAACGAAGAATTCAACGCCGTTATTGTTCTCACCAAAGTATGAGAAAACAGTCATGACAAAGCCCACGACGGCCGCAATTGAGACCAAAGGCATGATTGGGTTGCCCGCAATCAGCTTGATGAACTTGCCAAAGAGCGACAGTCCTGAACCAACTTTTACGCGGCGCTGACGGCGTTCCAGCATGACGGCGTCTACTGTGATGGACGCTGCGAAAGCACCCAGTATAAAGACGATGAATCCAAAGAAGAATGGGCCACCACCGCCTGCAGCACCCGCTTCACCCATCAAATACATTGGGTTCAGGATTTGCATTGCACCCAAGAACACCAACAGTAGGGAGGGCGGCACCAGCAAGATGCGCACCAACCAAGGTGTCTTTTTGCGCAAAGCCACAGAGCTGTTGTGGAAGAAGCGGCTCAAGCGACCTGAGACACCACCCATGACAGGCAGGTAAATCAACGCAACAACCAGCGAAGCTGACAAAACAAAGATCAACGTTACCGGCAGCATGCGCATGAACTGACCCGGAACGCCCGGCCAGAAGAGCATCGGCAAGAAGGCACAGAGCGTTGTCGCTGTCGATGAGATGATCGGCCAGAACATACGTTTGGCTGCTTCGATATAGGCGTGCATCGGGCCGACGCCCTGATGAATGCGCTTATCGGCATATTCCACAACCACAATCGCGCCATCCACCAACATCCCAACCGCAAGGATCAGACCAAACATCACCATGTTGGAGATCGTAATGTCCATCAGCCCCAAGAGGGTGAAACACAGCAAGAAGGAAGTTGGGATCGCAAAACCAACCAAGAGGGCAGCGCGGGTCCCGAGGGCCGCCAGAATGACAATCATCACCAAAGCAACCGCTGTCAGAACCGAGCCCTCAAGCTGGCTGACCATAGAGCCAACAATGCGGCTTTGGTCATTAGAGGTGCCAACTTCCACAGAGGCTTTCAACTCATGTGGCCAATCCGCAGAAGCTTCGTCCACGGTTTGTTTGATCAATTCCGCGGTGCCAATCAGGTTGAAACCTTTGCGTTTCACAACCTGCAACGCGATGGTGTTTACGCCGTTAAAGCGTGCAGTGCCGGTGCGATCTTCAAAGGTCAGTTTAATCTCTGCCAAATCGCCCAAAGTAACCACTCGGTCGCCATTGGTTTTGATCGGCAGGGAATAGACATCCGTGGCTTCATCGAAGCTGGATGGAATTTTAACGGCAAACTTTCCGCTTGCCGTTTCGATCTCACCGGCTGCGATCAGTTGGTTGTTGTTGCGCACAACGTTGATCAGCTCACCTGCCGTGACGTTGTAGCTTTCCAGACGCAGGGGATCGATCAGGACCTCAAGCATTTCATCGCGCTTACCGGCGATGCCTGCCTCTAGGACGGCATCAAGTGATTCCAGCTCGTCCTGCAGATTATCGGCGACCTGCGACAGGGTGCGTTCAGGGACGCGGCCTGTGAGGTTTACAATGATGATCGGGAATTCAGAAAAGTTGATTTCGTTGACCGTGTAGGTGTCAGCGCCTTCTGGGAATTGGCTTTCTGCCTTACCCATCGCGTCACGCACGTCGGCCATGGTTTTGGTCTTGTCCCAGCCAAATTCGAACTCAAGCGCCACACCGGCATATCCTTCGGCCGCCGTTGAAGACATGGTTTTCAAACCATCCAGATCAGCGAGTTCGGTTTCCATAGGCTTCACAAGAAGCGTTTCGGAGTCGGAGGCTGAAATACCTTGAAAAGGAACAGAGACAAAAAGCGCCGGAATATCGATGTCCGGCTCACCTTCTTTCGGAAGGTTCCAATAGGCTGCTCCCCCTGCAGCAAGGGAGAGCACAATAAAGGCTATGACCATCCGCGCCCGGGACGCGGCCCAATCGACAACTCCGATCATTCGTTTGTCTCCTGATAGGATGCTTCAACTGGTACGCCGGCAACGACGTATTCCTGGCCGATGATGATGACGTCAGCCTTTTCAGGTAGGCCTGCCAGCCAGATGCCATCGATAGTGTCTCGCAAAACGGTCACAGGCACAAAATCGGCTTCGTTGTCTTTTGTCACCACACGTACGCCCAATTGGCCGCTGTCATTCAGCGTCAGGGCAGATTGCGGCAACAGGTGCGCAGATTTGCCTTCAGCGGCGATAATGATTTCAGCTGTCTGGCCATCACGGATGCTGAGGTCATCGTTTGGCACTTCAAGCTCAACGCGGAAGGTCCGTGTGGTTGGGTCCGCGGCACGTGAGATAAAAGTAACCTGGCCACGTACTTCTACGCCGCTTGCAAGTCGAGCACCGCCGAATGCGCCTTGCTCTACACGGTTCACTTCGGTTTCAGGCACAAAGCCCACCAGTTTGATCGGGTTCAGCTGGATGATGGTTGCGCAATGCGCGCCATTTGGACCTTGGGCTTGTAGCAAGCTGCCAAATTCCGCTGTGTCAGATTCCAAGAGGCCAGCAAATGGCGCACGAACCGTCAGACGGTCGATCTCTTTCTGTGCCGAGGCGACCCGTGCCTCTGCGGCCTGAATGCCTGCCTGCGCACTATCAAGGCCAGATGTTGCTGCGGCCACTGCGGCTTCAGCCGCGCGGACTGTAGCTTGTGTGGACGCGACCCGCGTTTCAGAGGCAAAGCCATCCTTGGACAGTTTGGATGCCGCATTGTCGTTAATTTTTGCTTCGTCTAACCGTGCGCTGGCTTCTTGAACGCGCGCCATTGCAGTTGGCACACCTGCGTTCGCCTCAATCAGACGTGCTTTTGCTTCCGCCAATGTGGAAGGGCGTGTACCCGGATCGATTTCACAAATAATCTGGTCTTTTTCCACAAAAGCGCCTTTGCGCAGGGGCTGTGAAGTTACAAGGCCCGACGTTTCGGCAAGAACATCAATCTGACGTTCTGCTTCGGTTTCACCTCTAACAATGACCGCGCTGTCGATTTGACGGGCTTCAGAATGCATGGCCACAACCCGCACTACATTGCTGGCGATTTCGACTGTCTCCTCTGCAGCGGGCTCAGCGCCGTCTTCGGTGGCCGTTTCCGTCGATGCAAAAGCCAACAGCGAGTCGCGCTCGATGATGAAGTAGTACATGAATGCCGTAACAATACCGGCGATGATCAGAGGAATGAGTCGCATTACTGCTTACCTTGTGTTCACGCGTTTGTGTATGCAGGTAGAAATTCGCGCCGAAATTGCAAGAGGGCAGCCGCAAGTTTCTGAACTGTTCGGTTCAGTTTAGTTTCAACGTTGCCATTCTGCAAGCTTTTGCCTGTGTCACGGCTTTGACTTGGCAGTGGTAAAGTGACGCGTTAAGAGTGTCGCAAATAAGTAAGGATACCACCGTGAGCGATACCGACAGCTTTATTGAAGAAGTTTCAGAAGAGGTCCGCCGTGACCGTCTATATGGTGTATTCCGCAAATACGGCTGGATAGCTGTTTCTGCGGTTGTCCTGATTGTCGGCGGTGCAAGCTATAATGAATATCGCAAGGCACAGACGACCGCGACTGCTGAAGCCACAGGGGATGCGCTGATCAATGCGTTGGATGCCAATGAAGCTGAAGCACGCATCGAAGCTTTGCAAATGGCAACTTTGGAAGCGTCAGAAGCCGAAGTTGTGCGTCAGTTCCTTGTCAGCTCTGAGCAAGTCACGTCTGGAGATACGGCTGCCGCAGCTGCTTCGCTTGAGAACTTTCTCAATTCCGCGCCGGAAACTTCGCAAATCTACAAAGACATTGCAGAGTTGAAGGCCCTGTTGCTGGCGGGCGATGACATCTCTCGCGATGATCGCCGTGCGCGTCTTGAGCTGCTGGCTCAGCCAGGGGCTCCATTGGCCCTGATCGCGTCAGAGCAAATTGCATTGCTTGATATCGAAGCAGGCGAGACCGCAGCAGCAATTGAGCGCCTGCAGGGGCTTATTGTTGATGCCGGAGCCACCGCAGGCTTGCGTCAGCGCGCATCTCAGTTGATTGTGGCTTTGGGCGGGGAACCGGAAACGCTTCCTTCTTTGGCGACAGCGCAGTAAAACCCATACCATCGGCCTTTTAATTCGATCTAAAGTATCGATCTGGTCGCATGTTAAAGAACGATAAAACCGGAGGGCAGGGCCTTGGCACAACCAAAATGGATCATCGCGGCAGCGGTCGCGGCCATCGTCAGCGGTTGTGCTGAACGCGAAGTAATCCTGCAGGGCGAACGCGAAGAACTGCGTGGCGAAGCTCCGCAGATCGAATTGCCATCTGAAACCCGCGCCATCCGGCTGGCCAATCAATCCAGCAATGCCAATTGGACCCACCGCCACGGCACCCAGAAATACCGTACGGCGCATCCTGCCCTGGCAACCGCACCAAATCTGACGTGGACCGCGGATGTGGGTGAAGGCGAAGGCCGCCGTCAACGGATCTCTACCGACCCTGTCGTTGCTGACGGTCGTATCTTTACCATCGACAGTGCCGCGACTTTGGTTGCCACCAGCACGGATGGCACTCGGCTGTGGTCCCATGACATGACCCCAACCGGGGATAAGTCGAATGACGCATCTGGCGGTGGTCTGGCTGTTGCAGACGGCAAGCTTTTTGTCACCAATGGGTTTGGTCGCATGTTGGCCATGGATCCTGCATCAGGCGAAGTTCTTTGGGAGCAACGTCTTGGCGCCACTGGCAGCGGGTCTCCGACCGTTTATGGCGGCTTAGTCTATGTGATTTCAGGCGATGATCTGGCTTGGGCTTTGGACGCTGACACTGGCCGTATCGAATGGCAGCTTTCCTCGACACCTGATGTAAACAACCTGCAAGTGCCATCGGCCCCTGCGGTCACGAATAAGTTCGTGGTCTTTGGCTTCGGTTCTGGCGAAGTACAGGCAGCCTTCCGCAAAGGCGGCCTGCGCTTCTGGGATGCAGGTGTGCAAGGCAGCCGCGTTGGGCGTGCGCTTTCTACTGTTGGTGACATTTCCGGTGATCCGGTTGTTGTCGGCAATACCATCTACGTCGGTAACCATTCTGGCCGTCTTGTCGCTCTGGACGCTGACACCGGCGCGCGGAAATGGACTGTTGAAGAGGGCGCACTCAGCCCAGTTTGGCCAGCAGGGGACTCTTTGTTCTTGGTGAACGAGCAGAACCAACTAGTGCGTCTTGAAGCCAAGTCTGGTGAAACCATCTGGGCCAAACGCCTACCTGATTTCATCAAGCCAAAACCAAAACGTCAAGTGCGCCGTTATGGTCACTATGGTCCGGTTCTGGCTGGAGGCTGGCTCTGGGTGGCATCGTCTGATGGCACACTCAATGCCTTTGACCCGACGTCTGGCGAGTTGCATCGTTCTGTGGAACTGCCACATGGTGCGTCATCTAACCCGGTGGTCGCTGGCAACACTCTTTATGTGGTCAATAAAAAAGGCGAATTGCTCGCTTTCCGTTGACCTAAAATTGCTGTAATGCGGCATCTTCGGATTCTCTGGAGAAACTTATGAGTTTCACTCTCGCTATCGTGGGGCGCCCAAATGTGGGTAAATCCACGCTATTCAACCGCTTGGTCGGCAAAAAGCTGGCGCTGGTCGATGACCAGCCCGGTGTCACGCGCGACTTGCGCGAAGGCGAGGCGCGTCTAGGTGATCTGCGCTTTACCGTGATCGATACGGCGGGACTTGAGGAAGCAACCGATGATTCCCTTGAGGGGCGCATGCGTCGTTTGACCGAACGCGCGGTAGATATGGCTGATGTGTGTCTCTTTATGATTGACGCGCGGGCTGGTGTGACACCAACCGATCTGGTCTTTGCTGAAATCCTGCGCAAACGCTCTGCACATGTGATCTTGGCCGCCAACAAAGGCGAGGGCTCCGCTGCGGATTCTGGTGTGATTGAGGCCTATTCATTGGGTCTTGGCGAACCAATTCGCTTGTCTGCGGAACACGGCGAAGGTCTGAACGACCTTTACGGGCAACTGCTGCCGATCGAAGAGAAATTTGAAAAGATCAATGAAGACAACGCACCTGTTGTGGATGTCACATTAAATGAGGACGAAGAGGACGAAGACTTCGTTCCTGCGCCTACCCGTGAAAAACCTCTGCAAATCGCCGTTGTCGGCCGCCCGAATGCTGGTAAATCCACGCTGATTAACCAAATTCTGGGCGAAGACAAAATGTTGACGGGTCCTGAAGCAGGGATCACCCGCGATGCGATTTCCTCTCGGATCGATTGGAACGGTGTTCCAATGCGGATCTTTGACACCGCGGGCATGCGTAAGAAAGCCAAGGTGCAGGAAAAGCTGGAAAAGCTATCCGTGTCTGATGGATTGCGTGCTGTGAAATTCGCCGAAGTGGTGATTGTCCTCTTGGATGCGGCCATTCCGTTTGAGCAACAAGATCTACGCATCGCCGACCTCGCGGAACGCGAAGGGCGGGCCGTGATTGTCGCCGTGAATAAGTGGGACATCGAAGACGAGAAGCAGGAAAAACTGCGCAATCTCAAAGAAGCCTTCACTCGCTTGCTGCCACAACTGCGTGGCGCACCGCTGATTACCGTATCTGCGAAGACCGGTCGCGGCATGGAGCGTCTACACGATGCGATCATGCGTGCCTATGATGTCTGGAACCGCCGCGTGCCAACTGCGCAGCTAAACCGTTGGCTGACGGGCATGCTGGAACAGCACCCGCCGCCCGCACCACAAGGCAAGCGCATCAAGCTACGCTACATGACACAGGCCAAAAGCCGTCCACCTGGATTTGTGGTCATGTGTAGCCACCCCGATAAAATCCCAGAGAGTTATAACCGCTATCTGGTAAACGGGCTGCGCGAAGACTTTGACATGCCGGGCACACCAATCCGGCTATTCATGCGCGGGCAGGGCGACCAGAACCCCTACAAAGGCAGCCGCAAGAAAAATGCCGGCGCCTTGAAAAAGCACCTCAAGCCGCGTGCGATCCGGGAAAAGTAATTATAGAAAGCCCGCCGACTTCGGCGGGTTTTTTCTTTTCTATACGATATTTTAGAAATGGGTCTTGTTCTGCCGATGCTTCAGCGGAGCCTTGCCATCGGCGGATTTTGCCAAAGCGCATAGGCCAGATTTGGCCGCGATTTTAGGCTGAACTTCGCGACGCCTTAGCGCCAAAATGCCGGAAATCCAAAACATCTCCAAGCTGTATTGAGGGCGCAATTCAGAACCGTCATGGCTGATCTCACGGGGATGCACCCGGACAAACTTTGGAGACTAAAAATGAAAAAACTCGCACTTTTTGCCACTTTGACCATCATGGGCCTGGCCACAACAGCGATCGCGGATATCCTGATCGAGGATACAGATGGCAACGGGACATTCAGCCTTGCGGAAATGCAGGCGGTTTATCCGGAATTGTCTGAAGAACGGTTTGTCACTATCGACACAGACGAAAGCGGTGAGCTTTCTGAGGACGAACTAAAGGCCGCGATGGATGCAGAGCTTCTGGCGAAGTAAGTATAAACAAAGAAGGCCCGGCGAAAACCGGGCCTTTTTAAAGAGTTATGGGCGCAAGTTAGACCAGTTGGCCATCCGCTGAGAGGGTGGTTTTTCCACCAAGATATGGTGCCAGAACCTCTGGTAGCGTCACGGAGCCATCCTCTTGCTGGCCATTTTCAAGCACAGCGATCAGGCAACGGCCCACGGCCAGACCAGAGCCGTTCAAAGTGTGAACATACTCAGGTTTGCCGCCATCAGCTGGCTTAAAGCGCGCGTTCATGCGGCGGGCTTGGAAGTCCCCTGTTGTAGAAACTGAGCTGATCTCGCGATAGCTGTCCTGACCCGGCAACCAAGCCTCGATGTCAAAGGTGCGGCGTGCGCCAAAGCCCATATCACCAGTGCAAAGCACAACGGTGCGATAAGGAATGCCCAGAGCTTCCAGAATGCCCTCAGCACATTTCAGCATACGTTTTTGTTCCGCATCAGATTCGTCCGGATGGGTCACAGACACCATCTCAACTTTCTCAAACTGGTGCTGACGCAGCATACCCGCTGTATCGCGACCGGCAGAGCCTGCCTCGGAACGGAAGCACAAGGAGTGCGCTGTCATGCGGATCGGCAGATCGCGCGCGTCGAGAACGTCGCCCGCGACAGAATAGGTCAGCGGGATTTCTGAGGTGGAAATCAGCCACCAGCCATTGGTGGTTTGGTAGCTGTCTTCGGCGAATTTCGGCAATTTATCAGTGCCATACATCGCCTCATCCCGCACCAGAACCGGTGTGTTGATCTCCGTCAGACCGTTCTCATCCACATGGGTGTTGATCATGAACTGCGCCAGCGCACGGTGAATACGTGCAACGGCGCCCTTCAGATACACAAAGCGCGCGCCAGAAATTTTGGCGGCTGTGTCAAAATTCATCGAGGCCGTAACGCCACCGATTTCATAGTGTTCTTTTGGCTTGAAATTGAATGTCGCGGGCGTGCCCCACTTGCCAATTTCAACGTTGTCGTCTTCATCAGAACCTTCGGGCACGTCCTCTGCGGGGACGTTGGCAATACGCGCCAGCATATCTGTCAGCTTGGCATCCAGATCTTTGGCTTCGTTCTGCATCGCCGCCACTTCGGCCTTCTTTTCGCCGACAAGAGCACGCAGGCGTTCAAATTCAGCTTCATTGCCGCTAGCTTTTGCAGCACCAACTTCTTTGGCGGCTTTCTTTTGATCTGACTGCGCCTGTTCAGCTGCCGTGATCTTGGCGCGACGCTCTGCATCGACAGCCAAAAGCTCGGATGACATCGGCGCGTCTCCACGGCGGGAGAGGGCGGCATCAAAAGCTGCCGGATTTTCGCGGATCGCACGGATGTCATGCATGGGATCAAGTCCTTTAAAAGTGATTCATTTGGTGACCTGCTTATGCCGCATTTTTTGTCCCGCTGTAAGCGCCTGATCAGAGCGCGGCCAAAAAGATGCTTTTCAGTGCTTTGGTATGCAGTCAGCCAAATATGGATCAAATTTTCAAAACATAGTTCTGCATCAAAAAAGGAATTTTAGAGCCCATTAGGAGGTTGGGCTTAGACATGGCGCAAGGTGCGTATGGGTGCGTGATGTCGCTGTCAGTTGTTGAAGTAAACTTGCAAAAGGGGGAGCTGCTTTATCAGCAGGGGGATCCCAATGATTCCGCCTATGTCGTTGAATCTGGAGAGATTTTGCTTTTTGACCACGTAAACGGCAAGCGCGTAGATCGCGAGCGCAGGCGGGCTGGCAGTATTTTAGGGGAGACGTCGATACTAACCGGAAAGCCGCGCGCTGTTTCGGTGGAGGCTGTTGTCGCGACCCGGCTCTACCGGATTTCGGCAGAGGATATTCTGACACAGTTTGCCCAGCTTGATCCAATTTTGCGTTCTTGTGTGGAAACCACAATTGATTTCGTTGCGCGGATCAATCGACCCAAACTGCAAAGTGATCAAGTGCCCATCGCTCCCAGCACGTTGCGCGATTCCCAGAAGATTATCGAGAGGTTTCGGTTCGAACTCGACATTAGCAAGGGGTTGAAATCAGGTCAGTTTTACATGGCCTATCAACCGATTGTTGCGCTTCAAAGCGGTGAGGTTCACGGGTTTGAAGCGCTGATGCGTTGGCAGCACCCCGAGCTTGGATCTATTCCACCAGATCGTTTTGTTGATGTTGCAGAACGTATGGGGTCGGTCGGGCAGTTAACGGAATTTGCCTTGATTGAAGCATGCGCTGCTTTGCGGCAGCTTATTGATGTTTCTGGGCGTGAACTTTTTGCTTCGATTAATGTATCAGGTCAGGATGTAGATCGCTCTGGGTTTGTTGATTTTTTACAGCATGTCTTTGATCTGAATGGGATTTCACCCAAGCAGATTAAACTTGAAGTCACCGAAACTGCCCTGGTGCCAGATTCACCAAGTGCCAGTGCAAACCTGGACCAAATGCGCGCGTTGGGGTGTGGAATTTCAATCGATGATTTTGGCACCGGCTATTCAAACCTTGGGTATCTGAAAGCCTTGCCATTAACGGCCATTAAAATCGATCGGGCCTTTGCTGGGGATGCCGTGCAAAATGCCGTGTCGCGCAGCATCGTACGGCTATTGGTTGGGCTCGGACATGAGCTTGGGGTTGATGTGATTGCCGAAGGATTAGAAACCAAGGATGACGTCGATTTATTGCGCCAAATCGGGTGCGTTTTTGCGCAGGGCTATTTCTTTTACAAACCGATGGCTCTGCCGGATTTCATCAAGATCCTTCAATCTTCTCCCTCCGGGCGGCAGTTCGTGGCCTAACTTTACGTTTTTCACCTGAAAAATCAATTTTTCCGTCTTGTTTCCTGCCTTGCATCTAGGGGCGCGGACACATAGGTTCCCTGCAAAATTCGCGACGTTAACGCTCGCATAAACCTCGCATAGACAAGGAACCACCCTATGGAAGCTTTCGGCCAGTTTATCCCTCTCATTCTGATCTTCGCGATCATGTATTTCCTGCTGATCCGCCCTCAGCAGAAAAAGGTCAAAGATCATCAGGCGATGGTGGCTGCTGTGCGTCGTGGCGACGAAGTTGTCACACAGGGTGGCCTGATTGGTAAGGTTGTGAAGGTCAAAGATAACAACGAGCTGGATGTTGAACTGGCAGAAGGCATCAAGGTGCGCGTTGTTCAGTCCACATTGGCACAGGTTGTGTCCAAGACTGAACCAGTTGATTCTAAGTAAACTTTAGCAAGGCAGGCGCAACATGCTGCAAATCGCCCTTTGGAAACGGGTTCTGATCTGGAGCGTCTGCGCCCTGGGTTTGCTACTCGCGATGCCCAATGCGTTTTACCCACGCGTTGAGGCACATAACGATGCAACCGCATCGATCGAATCTGGTTTTTCCGGTAACGGTCTAGAAGAGCAGGCGGCCATGTGGCCGTCTTATCTGCCTTCTTCCCTCGTAAATCTTGGTCTAGATCTGCGCGGTGGCGCGCATCTTCTGGCCGAAGTTCGGGTCGAAGATGTTTATGAAACCCGCATTAAGTCGCTCTGGCCAGAAGTGCGCAATCTTCTGCGTGAAGAGCGCGCAACGGTTGGCACGATCCGCCTGCAACCGTCTGCGGCGGACGTTCTAAAAGTTAAAATCTCGCGCCCAGAAGCCATTCAAGATGCTGTCTCTGCAGTGCGCACCCTTGCGCAACCCGTTGTGTCTTTGACCGGTGCAGGGTCTACAGATCTGCAGGTCTCTGCTGAAGACGACATGGTTGTGGTCACGCTGTCTGAAGCAGAACGTCTGGCAACCGACGAGCGCACAGTGCAACAGGCACTTGAAATCATTCGCCGCCGGATCGACGAAGTCGGTACGCGCGAACCAACCATTCAACGCCAAGGGTCTGATCGTATCCTGATCCAGGTGCCGGGCATTGGGTCCGCAAGCGAGTTGAAAGAAATCATCGGCACAACTGCACAACTGACGTTCAATCCAGTGGTTGGCCGTGCTGATGACGCAAATTCCCCAGCGGGGGCGGGCAATGAAATCGCGCCGTCTTTGGATGAGGAAGGTGTCTACTACATTCTGGAAAGTGCGCATGTCGTCAGCGGTGAAGAGCTGGTTGATGCACAGCCAAGCTTTGATCAAAACGGTCGTCCGGCCGTGTCCTTCCGCTTTAACCCATCAGGTGCGCGCGCTTTTGGGGATTATACCGCAGAAAACATCGGCTCTCCGTTTGCGATTGTGCTGGATGGCGAAGTCATCAGCGCGCCGGTCATTCAAAGCCATATTCCGGGCGGCTCAGGTATCATCACCGGCAACTTCGGTGTTGAAGAAAGCACTAACCTCGCGGTTCTGTTGCGCGCAGGTGCATTGCCAGCAGGTCTTGAGTTCCTAGAAGAGCGCACAATCGGCCCAGAGCTGGGGCAAGACAGCATCGAAGCGGGGCGCATTGCCTGCATCGTGGCCTTTGCTGCCGTACTGGTCTTTATGTTCCTTAGCTATGGCACCTTCGGTGTGTTTGCCAATATCGCGTTGATCATCAACGTTGGCCTGATCTTTGGCCTTCTGTCACTGATTGGCGCAACGCTGACTTTGCCGGGCATTGCAGGTATCGTCCTGACCATCGGTATGGCAGTAGATGCCAACGTGCTGGTGTTTGAGCGTATCAAAGAAGAACTGAAGTCTAAAAAGGGTGTCGCGCGGGCGATTGATCTTGGCTACGAAAAAGCGCTGAGCGCAATTATCGATGCCAATATTACCACCTTCATTACTGCGGTGATCCTTTTTGCCATGGGCTCTGGCCCAGTGCGCGGCTTTGCGATCACCTTAGGGGCAGGGATTATGACCTCGGTCTTCACTGCGATTTTTGTCACTCGTCTGATGGTCGTGATTTGGTTTGAACGCCGCCGTCCAAAAACCTTGGAGGTGTAAGGATGCGCCTAAGACTAGTTCCACAAGAAACCGCATGGGATTTCTTCGGTAAGACGAAGATCTCTGTCGGCTTTTCGTCCCTGATGATCATCGCATCGATTGCGTTTTTCTTCATTCAAGGTCTGAACTTTGGCATTGATTTCCGGGGTGGTACAACCATCCGGACCGAAAGTGCACAAACTGTAGTCGTGGGTGATTACCGCGACGCTATTGCACCTTTGGGCCTTGGCGATATCACCATTACCGAAGTCTTTGATCCGACCTTTGAAGACGATCAAAACGTGACCATGATCCGCATTCAGGCCCAAGACGGCCAAGAGGCGGTGACTGCAGATATCATCAAAGATGTCGAAGTTGCCCTGAAAGCAGTCGCGCCTGATATCACTTTTGTGTCGGTTGAATCCGTTGGTCCGAAGGTCTCGGGCGAGCTGGTGCAAACCGCTGTGATCGCGGTGCTTTTGGCGATTGGTGCGGTTCTGATTTATATCTGGCTGCGATTTGAGTGGCAGTTTGCAGTCGGTGCGGTTGCCGCGCTGGTGCATGACGTCATTCTGACCATCGGTATATTTTCGGTACTGCAGATCAAGTTCGATCTAGCCATTATCGCGGCGCTTCTGACGATCGTGGGCTACTCGCTGAACGATACGGTTGTTGTGTTTGACCGTGTGCGTGAAAACCTGCGCCGCTACAAGAAACGCGATCTGCAAGAGGTTCTGAACCTTTCGATCAATGAAACCCTCAGCCGGACTGTGATGACATCTGTCACCACATTACTCGCGCTTCTGGCCCTATTCGTTTTGGGTGGAGATGTTATTCGTGGCTTTGTCTTTGCTATGATTTGGGGGGTTATTGTGGGTACATATAGTTCGGTCTTTGTCGCATCGACCGCCTTGCTGAAGCTGGGCGTAAAGCGGGATTGGTCCAAGCCTGACAATAATTCAGGCAATCAATTTGCCAACGTAGATGCCTGACGCCCTAAGCACAGTCCTGGCAACGCCAGGACTGGCATGGCTGGTTCTCACTATTGGAGTCGCGGGCATTGTCCGCGGCTTTACTGGTTTTGGCACAGCGCTGATCTTTGTGCCGGTGGCCAATATCTTTTTGCCAGCCGCTGATGTGATCGCCATCACTATGCTCGTGGGTTTTGGCGGTTCTGCCGCTTTGCTGCCGCGTGCGTTGAAAGTGGCTGAAATCAAAGATGTCTCTATCCTCGGTGGGGCAGCGGTTCTGACCGTACCAATTGGCCTCTGGGTGATGACGCAACTGCCACAAAACACCATCCGCTGGGCTGCCGCTTTCATTGCTTTTGCCATGCTTTCGGCGCTTGTTTTGGGTTGGCGCTATCGTGGTCGGATTGATGTGAAACGTCTATTGGGCATTGGCGCAGCTGGTGGCGCGATTGGCGGGATGACCGGGCTGACCGGGCCTGCGGTGATCCTGTTCTATTTGGCCAATGGATCGCGGGCTGAAATCGTGCGGGCCAATACGATCTTGTTCCTTGCGATGCTGGATGTTGTGATTGTTGCGAATATGGCGATTGCGGGATTGATCACATGGCCTTTGGTCAACTTGGGGCTATTCCTCGCAGTGCCGTATTTCCTAACCGCACGCGTAGGGCAGGCGATGTTTGACCCGAATTACGAAAAGACGTATCGAACAATGGCTTATCTGGTGATCGCGCTGGCTGTTGTGACAGGCTTGCCGATCTGGGATTAACCGTGGTTGGGACAAAGGATGCCCCATGATATTGACCGAGATCCAATACGCTGACGCGCAACCCATCGAAAGTTATGGTGCGGATTTTGTACGCATTGCAGGCGAGGTGATTGCTGCACCAACTGTTGTGCATGCGGAAGGTGCGCTGCATTGGACGGGTACAGACGATACGTCGGCGATCCTTGCCTTGGCAGATAAGCTTGATTTCATTCTTCTCGGGACAGGATCAGAGCTGCGTCACGCCCCCGCCGAATTTCGCAAGACCTTAGAGGAGGCGGGTATAGGCGTCGAAGTCATGAAGACCGATAGCGCCTGCCGCACCTATAATGTTTTGGTTTCTGAAGGTCGGCGCGTGGCCGCGGCCATTCTACCGGTGAGTGCCTGATCCTTGAGCCTGACCGTTGAAAACCTAACAGTCGCGCGGGGCGGGTTGCCTTTGTTGGCCGGGGTCAGCTTTTCGATCTCTGCAGGTGAGGCGCTGATCTTACGCGGGCCAAATGGGTCTGGCAAAACCACGCTTTTGCGCACCATTGCAGGATTGCAGCCTGCTGTAGCAGGCGTGGTTCATTGTGATGATGACGCCATCGCCTATGCCGCACATTCTGATGGTTTGAAAGCAAGCCTGACAGTCACCGAAAACCTACAGTTCTGGGCAGATGTTTTTGGTACGTCAAACATAGTCGAAGCGCTTGAGCGTTTTGATCTGAAAACCTTGGAAGATCGCCCAGCACATGCGCTTTCAGCAGGGCAGAAACGTCGTTTGGGATTGGCGCGGTTGCTCGTTACAGGCCGTCCAATCTGGGTACTTGATGAGCCCACGGTGTCTCTTGATCAGGCTTCGGTTGCGCAGTTTGCACAAAATGTAAAAGCGCACCTCGCGGAAGGTGGCATGGCCTTGATCGCTACGCATATCGATTTGGGATTGGACGCGCCAACGCTGGATGTCGGTGGGTTTAAAGCCGATCCAGTGCAGGTCTTGGGCGCTTTTCACGAGGAGTTCCTATGAAGGCGCTTCTGCTCAGAGATTTGAAATTGGCGCTGCGTTCTGGTGGTGGCTTTGGGCTGGGGCTGGCCTTCTTTCTGATCGTCGCCATTCTGGTGCCTTTTGGGGTAGGTCCCGAGAATGACCTGCTGTCAAAAATCGCAGCAGGCGTGCTGTGGCTTGGGGCCTTGCTGGCCTGCCTTCTGTCACTTGATCGAATTTTTGCCCTCGACTGGGAAGACGGATCGCTCGATCTGCTCGCAACCTCCCCACTGCCGCTAGAGGCAGTCTGCGCTGTGAAGGCATTGACACATTGGCTGACAACAGGGCTGCCATTGACGCTTGCAGCACCCGTGCTTGGGCTGCTGCTAAGCCTACCGGAAAACGGCTATCTGTGGCTTGTGACCTCTTTGGCATTGGGAACACCCGCGCTTTCGATGATAGGAACCTTTGGCGCGGCGCTGACCGTTGGCATCAAACGCGGCGGGCTTTTGTTGTCATTGCTGGTGTTGCCGCTTTATGTGCCCACTCTGATATTCGGAGCAGAAGTCGCGCGCCGCGGCACGGAAGGTCTGGCGGTTAACGGGCCACTGGCATTGCTCGCGGGTGTCTCGCTAGCAGTCATCGCGGTGTTGCCCTTCGTCAGCGCCTTGGTTTTGCGCATCAATTTGCGCTAAGAGAGAGCCGTGTTTGACCGGGATCAAAGTGACGCACTTCATTCTCTGAAACGTGAAGTGCATATCAATAGGAAAGCAGCGTAAGAGAGATCATGGCATCGATTTGGGAATATGCGAACCCGGTGAAGTTCATGCGGTTGACCGACCGGGTGCTGCCCTTTGTTGCGGTCTCCGCAGGGGTTTGTCTACTGGCGGGTTTGATCTGGGGATTCTTCTTTACACCGGATGATTTCCGGCAAGGATCGACCGTGAAAATCATCTATCTGCATGTGCCGTCTGCCTTGGTGGCCATCAATGCGTGGTTTGTGATGCTAGTGGCCTCATTGGTCTGGTTCATCCGCCGCCATCATGTGTCTGCTTTGGTGGCAAAAGCTGCAGCGCCGGTGGGCGCGGTGATGACCATGATCGCTTTGGTGACAGGCGCGATTTGGGGAGAGCCAATGTGGGGTACATGGTGGGTCTGGGATCCACGACTGACCTCCTTCCTGATCCTTTTCCTATTTTATCTGGGTTACATTGCCCTCTGGGAAGCCATCGAAAGCCCAGACACAGCCGCCGATCTGACCGCCGTCCTTTGTTTGGTTGGCACAGTCTTTGCGGTCCTCAGTCGCTATGCGGTGAATTTCTGGAACCAAGGCCTGCACCAAGGTGCATCAGTGATGCGGGCAGGGGCTGTGACTGGCTCAGATACTGAAGAGAAGGTCAGCAATATATTTGCGGTGCCGCTGTTTATCTCAATCGCGGGCTTCATCTTGTTATTTTTGGCGCTGACCTTGTTGCGCACTCGTACTGAAATCCGCAAGCGTCGCACGGCGGCTTTGATTGCACGGGAGCAATTGCCATGATCCCTGATCTTGGAAAATACGCAGGCACCGTGTTGTCCGCCTATGGCGCGTCGATTGTGCTTTTGATCGGACTGGTATGGATCAGCCTGCGTGCGTCCAAAAAAGCCAAAGTTGCCCTTGATCAAGTGGAGCATAAAGATGGCTAAAGTATCGCCTTTGATGATTGCACCGCCTGCGATTTTTGCAGGTTTGGCAGCGCTTTTTTTCTTTGGGATGCAACGCGATAATCCCGACGAGTTGCCAAGTGCGATGGTCGGGCGAGAAGCGCCAGCTGTTGAGGTCACTGAGCTTGGCTTCCTAGCGCCATTTACGGATGCTGATCTGCGCAATGGCGAGTTGACGCTTGTTAATTTCTGGGCCTCTTGGTGTGCGCCATGCCGCGCCGAACATCCAACGTTGATGCAACTTCAGGACGAAGGCATCAAAATAATGGGTGTAAATTATAAAGACAATGCCCAGAACGGTGCTGCCTTCTTAGAAGAACTGGGTGATCCCTTTGCCAAAGGTGGCGCGGATACCAACGGTAAGATGGCGCTGAATTGGGGTGTCTATGGCGTGCCTGAAACCTATCTGGTCGACGGCGATGGCAAGATACTGCTGCGTATCGCTGGACCCTTGGTGCAGCGCGAATTGGAAAAACGCCTGCGTCCGATCTTAGACGCCCAATAAGGGCTTTGCAGCGGTGACACTGCCTTAAACCACGCCGAAAATCGATAGGTCTAAATCCAGGCCAGCCCCTAGCCAAATCGCATGATCTTGGTGGTCCGCCAGAGCATTCCCAGTTTCAGGGTGCGCAAAGACAATCAACCCTTCTCGATTAAGGGCCAGCCAAGGCAAAAGCTGATCAAACTGCGTCGGTGTTGCCGTCAGCTGGCACGATGGCAGCGGATGCGGGCCAACGCCTTGATCATGCATATGTCCAATGGATACGCCAAATCGCTGTCCTGCTTCCTCACACAACGCGCGGGCGCGGGATTTGCTCTTGGCATCAAAATAGATATGGGCGTGATAGCCGCGAATGGTATCTGTCTGTTTCATAATCCGAATTTGGCAGTTCTGGATAAAAACGCAATCCGTGCTTTGCACACAGATTCTGTGCAAATTTGAGGATGACGCAGAGTTGACGGAATTCTCGCAATTCGTTGATTGGCGTTTCATCCACATTCGTTTTATGCATGAAACAGACCATAATTATGGAAGGTTTTGGGGATGACAGCACTAAAGCGATGGGTTGGGATCGCTGCGTTTTCAGTCGCAGGCGCTTTTGCTTCTCTGGCAACAGCCGGGGAGCACCCGGTGGTTGTTGAGCTCTATACCTCTCAGGGCTGCAGCAGTTGCCCGCCGGCGGATGCTTATTTCGGTCAAGAACTTGTGGGCCGGGATGACATCATCGCTTTGGCGCTGCATGTCGATTACTGGGATTACATCGGTTGGAAGGATGATTTTGCCAATCCTGCCTATACCAAACGTCAGCGCGGATATGCGCAAGCTGCCCGCAAACGCTCGATTTACACCCCGCAGATGGTGATTGGAGGCGTTGATCACGTTGTGGGCAATCGGCCGGCGGATGTGCGCGCGAACCTTGCCAAACACAGCGATGATGGCTCCGATATTGATCTTGTGGTGACCCGTAATGGTGATCGTTTAACCATCACTCTGGACAGTAAAACCAATCAACGCGACCCGATGGTTGTGCAACTGGTGCGCTATTCAAAGAAAGAAACCCGTAATATCAAACGCGGTGAAAACGCGGGCCGAACGCTGAACTACCACAACATCGTCACCCATTGGGAAACGGTTGGGGACTGGAATGCTCGGCGTGCAAAGACCATAACAGCCAAAGCCCCCGGCGATGCGCCTGTAGTTGTGATCGTACAGCGCAAGGGGTTTGGTCCCATCGTGGCAGCCGCTGAACTGCGCTAGAAATTACTCATTTCAAAAGAAAAAGGCCCGGCGAAAGCGCGGGCCTTTTTGCATTCATGTAAGGTAAGATCACTCACCAAAGACGCGTTTGAAAATCGTATCCACGTGTTTGGTGTGATATTCCATGTTGAATTTCTGGTTGATGCCATCTGTGCCAAGCGCTTTGACCACATCATCGTCAGACAGCAGCTCTTCGCGGAAATCGGTACGGAATTCCCAAACCTTCAGAGCGTTGCGCTGTACCATGACGTAAGCGTCTTCACGCGAAACACCCGCTTGGGTCAGAGCCAGCAGCACGCGCTGAGACATCACCAGACCTGGGAATTTGTTCATGTTGTCCAACATGTTCTCTGGGAAGATCAGCATCTTGTCGATCACGCCAGTCAGACGTGCCAATGCAAAATCAAGCGTCACACAAGCATCTGGACCAATCGCGCGCTCTACAGATGAGTGGGAAATGTCCCGCTCGTGCCACAGAGCTACGTTTTCCATCGCTGGAATAACCGACATACGCACCAGACGTGCCAGACCTGTCAGGTTTTCTGTCAGAACCGGGTTCTTCTTGTGCGGCATCGCAGAGGAGCCTTTTTGGCCCATGGAGAAGAATTCCGCACCTTCCAGCACTTCGGTGCGCTGCATGTGACGGATTTCAATGGCAACGTTTTCAATAGACGATGCGATCACACCAAGTACAGCAAAGAACATCGCGTGACGGTCACGTGGAATAACCTGTGTGGAGATCGGCTCTGGCTTGAGGCCCAGTTTCTCACAAACATGCTCTTCGACCGCTGGCTCGATGTTGGCGAATGTGCCAACCGCGCCGGAGATCGCGCCGGTTGCGATTTCTTCACGCGCAGCTTTCAGACGATCCAGGTTGCGGTCCATTTCCGCGTAGAAACGCGCGAATGTCAGACCCATGGTGGTGGGTTCAGCGTGGATGCCGTGGGAACGACCAACGCGCACAGTGTCTTTGTGCTCGATCGCGCGTTTTTTCAGCGCGGCCAGCAGACCTTCCATGTCTTTGATCAGGATATCTGCAGAGCGTACCAGCTGAACATTCAAGCAAGTGTCCAAAACATCAGAAGAGGTCATGCCCTGGTGCACAAAACGCGCTTCTTCAGAACCTACATGTTCTGCAAGGTGAGTCAGGAAAGCAATGACGTCATGTTTGGTCACAGCTTCGATCTCATCGATGCGCGCGACGTCGAAGTCAACATCCTTGGCTTTCCACACAGCGTCAGCATTTTCACGCGGGATCACACCCAGATCGGCCTGCGCGTCACAGGCGTGTGCTTCGATCTCGTACCAGATTTTGAACTTCGTTTCTGGTGACCAGATGGCAACCATATCAGGGCGGGAATAGCGTGGGATCATGTCACAACCTTGTGTTCTCAATGCATGTCGCGCGTCGTATAGACTGCGGGGCAGTTTGGAACAAGGCAACATTGGCAATGATGGTACAAATCTCCCTTTTTTTATTGGCTTTGGCCGCGCCAGCGTCAGCCGATGATTGGTCTGCTATGACCGGCGACGAAATCAAAACAGCCCTGAATGGGATTACGCTCGAATATGCCAGCGCAACGCAGAGCTTTTCAGCAGATGGATCTACAGGATATGTTGCCGGTCGTCCGAGTTACGGCGCATGGGAGGTACGCGGTGACCAATATTGCAGTGTCTGGCCGCCCAGCGATCATTGGGCCTGCTATGACATGATGCAAAAACCTGGTCAGCTGCGCTTCATCGGGGGCGCAGGTGACATCACCGACGGTCAAATTAAATCGCCCTAAGTGTCGCGATTCTCAAATAATTCTTGGGTTGAATGCCCGCAGCGCTAAGGGAGAATTCCCCTAGTCTTCCGCCAGCTCCGTAATCACCTCGCTTGATTTCTCAAGTGTGCGATGGACCGGGCACCGGTCCGCGATTTCCAACAGACGGGCCCGCTGTGCGGTGTCCAATGCGCCGTTCAGGTGGATCACCCGTTTGAAACTATCAATCCGTTCACCAGATCCGGTGCCTGCATCCTGCGCATGCACCTTGTTGTGCCTCACATCGACCCAGACATGATCCAAAGGCCAGCCTTTGCGGCGGGCATACATACGGATCGTCATCGAGGTACAAGCCCCCAGACCAGAAGATAAGAACCCATAAGGCGTCATGCCTTTGTTCGTGCCACCATAGGCCAATGGTTCATCTGCAAGCGTATGATGGAAAGGGCCAGAATTCACATCCTGCAAAAACCCAGTCGCATCTGCTTCAGAGACGCGCACCACCCCTTCAGGGGCCCCAATCGGCGGGGCAGGTGGCGTCAGCTGCATGTATCTCGCAGCCCAGGCCGAAATCACTTCGGCTGCATATTCCGCATCTTCTGGTCGGCTGATCAGGTGATCGGCGTCATCCAGAGTGACAAAACTCTTTGGGTGTTTCGCGGCACTGAAAATCTGCGCGGCGTTTTCGATATCGACCACGTCATCAAGCGGCGCGTGCATCACCAACAAGGCACGATGCAGACCTTTGATCGCTGGGGCCAGATTTTGGGCCGAAACATCTTCGACAAAAGCTTTGCGAATTGTGAACGGTCGACCACCAAGGCTGACCTCGGCTTGACCCGCTGCCGCGATGCCCTCAAGCGCGTTGCCAAAATTATGAGTGACATGACGAGGATCAAACGGTGCGCCAAGGGTCGCAACGGCCCGCACACTTGGCATGTCACCGGCAGCGCGCAACACTGCGGCCCCACCAAGGGAATGCCCAATCAACATATCAGGCGCCATGCCCCGATCAGCTAAATAGGCCGCTGCCGCATGCAGATCAGCCACGTTTGAGCTGAAGGTTGTGTTAGAAAACTCGCCTTCGGAATGGCCAAGCCCTGTGAAATCAAACCGCAGAACCGCCAACCCCATCGAGGCCAGGCGACCCGCAATGCGCCGGGCCGCAGGAATATCTTTGGAACAGGTGAAACAATGCGCAAAAAGCACCGTTGCCAGATGGGGGCCATCCGGCAAATCAAGCCGCGCCGCCAGCTTTTCGCCGCTGTGGCCCGTGAATGTGATGCGTTCCGTAATCATGCTCGGTTGGTCCTTTTGCCATTGCACAGCCAATTTGGGGCAAGCGGCGTCAAAACCCAAGATAGGTTACGGATTTGTCACGGGATGGTGAGAAGGGGTGAAAATTTGAGACCGCTAGAGCGTAGTTATTTGATCTTCCAGTATTTTCCCCCAGGTGAATATCTCATAGCTCCGAAATTCAGGCACATAGAACGGATCATTCAGGATCAGGGTTTCAACCTCTTTGCGGGAATTGGCTTCGATAACCCAAAGCGCTCCGCAGAATTCTTGATCGGGATTAGGCTTTAATCCGCCACCGATTAAAAGCTCTGGATGGGCGCGCACATAGGCAATATGCGCGTCACGGCGCGTTTTGTCTGCTCTGATAGAAAGCATGTCTGGCGTGTCTTTGAAAATAACGGTCCAACGAGTCATCGAGGCTCCTTTCGTTTCTGAAAGGATATATCAGTCAAAGAATTGGATTTAGGGCCACTAAGCGATCCGCAATATGGCCACGTTTATTGACTGTAGTATGGCCTACAACGCGCATGAATGCGCGGTTTATCTTTTAAGATCTTACGGAGACACAAACTCAGGAAGCTTATGTTCTGCATCCTTCATCCGCGCGTTCTTAAAGAACGCATAGTTATCTGCGGCGATTTCTTTGGCCGGGGTATACTCAAAGCTATTGTAGAATGTATCCGCGCCATATTCTTGCAGAGGTAGTTCCTGCCAATCCGTCAGAATCTCATCGTAGTGGTCTGAAAGAACTCGGGAATCCGGAGAAAGATTGTTGACCAAAACCAGCCCTGTCGGGCGGCAGCCCACAACATTGATATCTAGATCGGGGCGGTATTTTTGCAAGATCGGGATGAGTTTCCACACATCGCCGGTCCAAGCGCTCGCGGGAGCGTCGTCGACATTCCGAGTCGTCATTTCATGGTCAAACGGGCAGCAATCATGCATGGCAATGACGCCACCGGCATGAGAATTGCGCTCTGCGTTGATGAAATCTCGCAGTAGAAATTCCATTAAGTGCATGCCGTCCAGAAAGCTAAAGCTGAGCTTCACATTCAACGCATCCAAGACATTGCTTTCAAAAAACGCATCGCTGGTTTGCTGAAAGCACATCAGAGCTGGTTTTTGACCAATCACATTGGTGGTAATTTTAAAGAAAGGGTCAACGGCGATTGTTTTGCCGCGCACCGGTTCAAAGGTTCGACCAGTCCGGCAACCAATTTCCATATACCAATCAAACAGATTGGCCTGTTGGATGTTTCTCAGGAAGCGCACGTAGCGCAGATCTTCTGGTTTATTGAACATAGAATGGCCCTTCGGGTTCCTGATACAGCATTTTTGGCATTACGCAGCGGCTTTGTTGCGGCGGCGGCGACGGAATTGGCGCAGCCATTTGCGTCTGGCATTGCGGTCCAGCATTTCTTGACCCAGGTCCAACCCTGCATTCAGCGACAATCGTTCTGCCTCAGGATCTGGTAAAGACCAAAAGGTATTCGCACTGATCATGCCATGGGTGATCAACGCGGCTTTCAAAGCCTCAAAGTCTAAAAATGACACGGATAAATGATCGCTGCGCTTAGGCGGCCAATAGATGTTTCTTAAGACAGATATCGGCTCAACAGGCAGGCCGCGTCGGTCGTTCATTTGCAGCAACATCATGCGTGGCAGACCATCCCTACGTTGAATAACAACCGCCTGTTGGTGCTCGCGTTTAACCATTGCAAAGAGATGCAGGGCGGACCCTTCAGCAAAGATCAATTTACCGGCGGTCTGGAACAGTTCGACCTGTTCTTGCAGCGAAAGCTTTTCAGGGGCGACCACGCGATAGCCCTCGCGTTCCAGCAAGGATTCAAGATGATCCTCGCATGCATACCGGCCAGCGTTTGGTCCAAGTTGAGAGCGGGTAAGGTAGACTTTAAGTTCCGGATCGACGGGCTTTTTGGCAGGTAGGCGTTGATCAATCCATCGGTGAAAACCCGGTGTCCCCAGCCCGCCAAGCGCCTCGCCGTAGGTGTTACTACACGTATGGATCTGCGTATAAACTGCAGGCTTAGATCTGATTTTAATGTCGTTCTCAAAGCCAAGCAGTCGGACAAAAGGTTCGATCAACGGAAACTGCGCCCGAGGGCGTTTGGACGTGTTCCAGAAGACCACATTCGTTTCCGACGGTAGATGTTCCAGCCCCCATAAACGTCCTAAACAATTCAGGATCACATGCCCGAATTGATTGCGGGCAACACCGCCAAAAAATGAAGGCGTGTCAATGGTTTCGGACGATGAGGGGAGGGCAGGCATGCCCTCGGGTACAGACATGATGTCTTCTGATCTGATATCTGTTCCCGGCAACGAAAATCCGTTGTCGTCATAGATTCCGAACGCACGCTGCGTGCGGCTTAATCGTTGGCCTTCTAAAAAATGGCCACGGCTTGGCCCAAATACTCTGGGCTCGTAGGATTCTGATAATGCCACTGTCTGCTCAATGGTTGAATTAATTTTTTTTAAGAAGTTAGGGCAGGAGGAAATGCCCTGTCTACGCATTTTCTGATTATTTTTGCAGACCAAAAAGAACTGACGCCTTTTGGCTTCAGTTTGAGACAGAGCCACGCGAAGGTGGCTGAAACAAAAAAGGCGCTCATAAAGAGCGCCTTTTCCGTAAGTCTTACCGCTAGGATTAGCAGCTGTAGTACATGCCGAATTCCACTGGGTGTGGTGTGTGCTCGTACATTTCAACTTCTTCCATTTTCAGCTCGATGTAACCTTCGATCTGATCTTTGGTGAAGACGTCGCCCGCAGTCAGGAAGTCGCTGTCTTTTTGCAGCTCGTCCAGTGCTTCGCGCAGGGAACCACATACAGTTGGGATATCCGCCAGCTCTTCTGCAGGCAGGTCATACAAGTTCTTATCCATCGCTTCGCCTGGATCGATCTTGTTCTGAATGCCGTCAAGGCCAGCCATCAGCAGTGCTGCGAAGCACAGGTATGGGTTGGCAGATGGATCAGGGAAACGTGCTTCAACGCGCTTCGCCTTAGGAGATTCAGTCCAAGGAATACGAACACAACCGGAACGGTTACGTGCAGAATATGCGCGCAGAACTGGAGCTTCGAAGCCTGGGATCAGACGCTTGTAGGAGTTGGTGGATGGGTTTGTGAAGGCGTTCAGCGCTTTCGCGTGCTTCAGGATACCACCAATGAAGTACAGAGCTTCTTGGGACAGATCAGCGTATTTGTCGCCTGCAAACAATGGCTTACCATCTTTCCAGATGGACATGTTCACGTGCATACCTGTGCCGTTATCGCCATAAACTGGCTTTGGCATGAAGGTTGCGGACTTGCCGTAAGACTGTGCCACGTTGTGGATGATGTACTTGTACTTCTGCAGCTCATCCGCTTGCTTGGTCAGGCTATCAAAGATCAGGCCAAGCTCGTGCTGACAAGACGCCACTTCGTGGTGGTGTTTGTCAGTTTTCATACCCAGACGCTTCATTGTAGAAAGCATCTCAGAACGGATGTCTTGTGCATCGTCTGTTGGGTTGACTGGGAAGTAACCACCTTTAAGGCCAGGACGGTGGCCGGTGTTGCCCATTTCGTATTCGGTGTCTGTGTTCCAGGACGCATCCTGCGCATCAACTTCGTAAGATACTTTGTTGATTGTGTTGGAGAAACGTACGTCGTCGAACAGGAAGAACTCAGCTTCTGGACCCATGTAAGCAACGTCGCCGATGCCGGAGGATTTCAGGTAAGCTTCTGCTTTTTCCGCTGTGCCACGTGGGTCACGCTCGTAAGCTTCACCAGTGTCTGGCTCTACGATAGAGCAGTGGATGCAGATTGTTTTCTCAGCATAGAACGGATCAACATATGCAGATGTTGTGTCTGCGATCAGTTTCATGTCTGAGTTTTCGATGGATTTCCAACCCGCGATGGAGGAACCGTCGAACATGAAGCCTTCTTCAAGGAAGTCTTCGTCGACCAGGTCAACGTCTACAGTCACGTGTTGTAGTTTACCGCGTGTATCAGTGAAACGAATGTCGACATATGCCGCTTCTTCGTCTTTGATCAGCTTGAGAACTGCGTCTGCGCTCATTCTCTTATCCCTTTCGGTTATAGATAATGGGTGGTTTTAGATGATGGCTTAAAGCGCGTCAGAACCGGATTCACCGGTACGGATGCGGATCGCTTGTTCAATCGTGCTGACAAAGATTTTGCCGTCGCCGATTTTATCAGTTTTCGCCGCGTCCACGATAGCTTCGATCGCTTGGTCGACTAGGTCGTCATCAAGAACAACTTCGATTTTGACCTTTGGCAGGAAGTCCACAACATATTCTGCACCACGGTACAGTTCTGTGTGGCCCTTTTGACGGCCGAAACCTTTGACCTCGATCACAGACAGACCTTGGACGCCTACGTCCTGAAGGGCTTCTTTCACTTCGTCCAATTTGAACGGTTTGATGATCGCTTCGATCTTTTTCATCGGGGACTCCTCACCTGAAAAATACTTGGCTTGCTGATCCCACTTTCAAGGCAGAGCTACAATTGGCTATGATGACGCGGACCTGCTTGGCTTGGGTGATTTTAGGGTGTTGCTTAAAAATTAAGCAAAGTGACGCCAGAATGAGCTGAATTGAATCGCTTTTGAAGACTACTGAGAGATTAGATGACTGAACTTTTAACAGCTGCCCAAATGCGCGCCATTGAGCAGGCTGCGATTGATTCCGGTGAAGTAACCGGCTTGGAGCTGATGGAACGCGCCGGGCAGGGCGTAGTTGAGGCCATTTTTGAAGAATGGCCTGAGTTGGAAACGGGTGGGGATCGAGAGGCCAGCCCTTCAGGCTCCGCGGAGTATTTAGCGAAAGATGAAACGCCTTTTCGCGCGATTGTTTTATGTGGCCCCGGAAATAATGGTGGCGATGGCTTTGTTGTTGCGCGGCAGTTGTTTGAGCGAGGCTGGGCGGTGGAGGTGTTTCTGTACGGCGATGCAGAAAAGCTGCCGCCGGATGCGCGGGTGAATTATGAGCGTTGGTTGGAGTTGGGGGAAGTTGGAGCAATCACTCCAGATTGCTTAAGCGCTTGCAAGCGCCCGCACATCATCATCGATGCGATTTTTGGGACCGGTTTGAAACGGCCTCTGCCCGAAGTCATTGTTTCGATGCTGCACTGGCTTTTGAAGCATCGCCGCCCATGGAAAGGATCACAAAGATCAGAGCGGCAAGTCGTTTCAGAGAAAATGGTTTGTATAGATATTCCGTCGGGAGTTTGCGCTGATTCAGGAGAGGTTGTTGGCCGCTCAATTGAATTCGATCTTGACGATAAAGACGACGATACTGCTTGGCCTAGGGAAATGGCAAAGAGCGTAAAGGGTAATCTGACTGTAACTTTTCAAACACCTAAATTGGGTCATCACCTCGAATTTGGAGAAAGCCGGAGTGGTTCGGTGCGCAGAGCTAATATCGGATTGGAGCGTTTTGCCGTTGAACGTGGCTTCGGGATCGGCCTTAGAGAAGATATTGAACGCGTAGCGCTACTGGAACCGGTCTTTAACGGGCGCGAATTCATAGACGGCGTCTATGTGACTCCATTTATTAGGAAACATGGTTGGCATAAGTTCGAATATGGTCACTCTTTGGTTGTTTCCGGCGGTGCCAATCAAACCGGAGCGGCGCGTCTTGCCGCACGTGGGGCATTGCGTATTGGCGCAGGGCTTGTCTCACTCGGTGTTCCCGCCTCTGCAAGACAAGAAGCCGCGTCTCAATTGACAGCTATCATGCTGCAAGAGGTTGAGAGCGCTGAAGATTTAACGGAATCCCTGCAAGATGAGCGTATCAATGCGTTGTGTTTGGGGCCGGCTTTAGGGCTGGATCGCGCGAAATATCTTGTGGCGGCCGCTCTAGCTGAGAAACGCGTGACGGTATTGGATGCGGATGCTTTGTCGGCCTTTGCGAATAATCCAGACGCTCTGTTTGCAATGTTGCATGAAAACTGTGTGCTGACGCCCCATGGGGGAGAGTTCGCGCGTCTTTTTCCTGATATTGCCGAAAAACTGAACGCCGTGCCGACCAAGGGACCGGCCTATTCCAAAGTAGACGCGACACGTGAGGCGGCGAAGCGTGCCGGGTGCGTTGTGCTCTTTAAGGGAGCAGCCACTGTGATTGCAGCGCCGGACGGGCGCTGTTCGATCAACTCAGCGCATTACGAACGATCAGCCCCTTGGTTGGCGACGGCTGGGGCCGGCGATGTGTTGGCCGGATTTATTACGGGACTTTTGGCGCGTGGGTTTTCGCCGATGCAGGCTGCTGAAACAGCCGCTTGGCTACATGTGGAATGTGCGTTGAAGTTTGGCCCTGGTTTGATCGCCGAGGACATTGCTGAGCAATTGCCAGCAGTGTTCCGGGATTTAGGTGTTTGAAAGCCCTTTCTTGGCCCTCCCTCTTAAAGGGGGAGAGGACGTCACGCGGAACAGCTACACCTGAATGAAACATGGGTAGGGGCAGCGCCCAAATAAGAAATGAAATTTCCTGCATTTTTCCTCTTACATCCCATTTCGACCTTTGCTAGGAAGCGCGAACGAAACGGCGACAGAGTCGTTTCACTTGGATGCGGGTGTGGCGGAATTGGTAGACGCACCAGATTTAGGTTCTGGCGCCGCAAGGCGTGGGGGTTCAAGTCCCTTCACCCGCACCATCTCTCTCTTTAAACAAATGATCGAATGTCCATTGTGGCGACTGATGGCTAATTGATGCCTTTGAATGCCGTTCTGCCGGTATTTCCACGTCACATTCGCCTTGCACCGATGGCTTTGAAGCCCTATTAGAGCCTCTGATTTATTAGGCTGCGGCGCACAACTCCGCCCAACTTTAAGAAGGATGCCACAATGCAGGTCACCGAGACCCTAAATGAAGGCCTGAAGCGCGGTTACGATATCGTTGTCACCGCTGCTGAGCTGGAAGCAAAAGTTAACGAAAAGCTGGTCGAAGCGCAGCCTGAAGTCGAAATGAAAGGCTTCCGCAAAGGCAAAGTGCCTATGGCTCTGCTGAAAAAGCAATTTGGTCAGCGTTTGCTGGGCGAAGCGATGCAAGATGCTGTTGACGGTGCGATGAACGAGCACTTTGAAAAGTCCGGCGATCGCCCTGCATTGCAGCCAAAAGTCGAAATGAAAAACGGCGAAGAGTGGAAAGAAGGCGACGACGTAAACGTTGAAATGTCTTACGAAGCTCTGCCAGAGATCCCAGAAGTTGATCTGAAAGACATCTCTCTGGAGAAAATGGTTGTCAAAGCGGCTGATGCTGACGTTGACGAAGCGCTGGCAAACCTTGCGGAAACCGCACAGGATTTCAAAGCGCGCAAAAAAGGCACCAAAGCGAAAGACGGTGACCAAGTTGTCATGGATTTCGTGGGCAAGATCGACGGCGAAGCCTTTGAAGGCGGCGCGGGCGACGACTTCCCATTGGTTCTGGGTTCCAACCAATTCATCCCTGGCTTTGAAGAGCAGCTGGTTGGCGTGAAAGTAGAAGAAGAGAAAGACGTCACTGTGTCTTTCCCTGAAGACTACCAAGCTGATCATCTGGCGGGCAAAGAAGCTGTCTTCTCTTGCGTAATCAAAGAAGTCAAAGAGCCGGTTGCGGCAGAAGTTGACGACGAGCTGGCGAAGAAATTCGGTGCAGAAGATCTGGCTGGCCTGAAAGGCCAAGTGGCTGAGCGTCTGGAAGCAGAATACGCCGGTGCGTCCCGTCAGGTTCAGAAACGTGCGTTGCTTGACGCGCTCGATGCAAAAGTATCTTTCGATCTGCCACCATCCCTCGTGGAAGCAGAGGCAGGTCAAATCGCGCATCAGCTGTGGCACGAAGAAAACCCAGAAGTTGAAGGCCACGATCACGACAAGATCGAGCCAACTGACGAGCACAACAAACTGGCAGAGCGTCGCGTACGTCTAGGCCTGTTGCTTGCAGAGCTGGGCCAGAAAGCAGAGGTCGAAGTGACCGACGCGGAAATGACCCAAGCGATCATGAACCAAGCGCGCCAGTACCCTGGTCAAGAGCGTCAGTTCTTTGAATTCGTTCAGCAGAACGCACAGATGCAACAGCAACTGCGTGCGCCACTGTTTGAAGACAAAGTGGTCGACTATGTGTTCGAACTGGCTGAAATTTCTGAGAAAGAAGTTTCCAAAGACGATCTGCAGAAAGCTGTTGAGGCGCTGGAAGAAGAGTAATTCTTCAACCCGCGATCAGATGATAGGAAGGCCACCCAATCGGGTGGCCTTTTTTGTTGTAAAGATGAACGTCCAAGCCTGGGGCTAAGTCTTGCGATCTGTTCTATGTGGGGACAAATGGCTGTTCAGATTTTCTTTCTAAGCTGAGGGATTTTCAGACCTTCCGCAGAAGAAGAAATCAATATTTCCAAACGGTTTCTGCGCGTCTGTTCCTTTTTGGCGCTCATGATCCACCAGATCGACTCGCGTTTATAAGATGGGGCAAGCGTATCGAAAAACGCCCATGCTTTGGCATTTGCCTTGAGCTGATCCATGAAAGATTCTGAAAGGTGGATATTCCTGTCAGAAACCCTGTAGCCGATTTTGTCTTTTCGACATTGGAACAGTTCCAATCCTTTGGATTTCATGCGCCCGTCTTTGATCAATTTATGCGCCTTATCAACATTTACTGCACTCCAGACGCTGTTTGGTTTACGGGGTGTGAAACGTATACGATAGCTGTCCTCATCAATCGTTTTTCGGATGCCGTCGGTCCACCCGTAACAAAGCGCAACATCTACAGAATCCGACCAAGTGAGCCCCGGTTTGCCGCTGTGCTTTTTGTAGTAACCAACCCACATCTCGTTGACTGAAGGTCCGTTTTCAAACCATTCCGTAAAAGCATCTTGGTCATAGAAGAACTGTAGATTTTGCATGGAGGACTTTCTGTTTTTACGACCCATCTGGCCAAGCGAGCTGCCATGTACTGGGAGCGGGCCTGTCGAGGTCAAAAGCTATTTGGAGAGCCAATTCAGAATGAGTGCGTTTGTTTCGTCGGGCATTTCCTGCTGAATCCAATGCCCACAGGCAAGGCTTTCAACGTCAACACTGGGAACGAAATGGGGAAGCGTTTCGGATTGGGGGATCATGTCGTGCTCGCCGTAAATCATCAACGCGGGCGCTTTCACAATTGGGTCGATGTTTGCCAAAATGTGCCAGTTGCGATCTAGGTTGCGGTACCAATTGATACCACCGGTAAACCCTGACATTTCAAAGGCTTCGACAAAGACAGACAAATCATCATCGGACATAATTGGATCCCCATGGGGCGCTTTTGCCTCGGCGAGGTTGATCATCATCATGCCAGAGGCTGGTGGCACCGGGGGCAGGTTTTTGCGGAAAAGGTTGCGTAGAAATTGTTCTGTGTTCAGATCCAAGATGTCATCAGCAACGCCTGGTTGACGGTTGAAATGAACAAAATAATTGTCGCTGCCAAATATGGCTTCCATGAACTCGATCCATGGCACCTCTGTTCGGGCCTGATATGGCAAAGCGAGGTTTATAATTTTGCGCACACGGCTGGGGTGCAGCAGCGAAAGGCTCCAGACAATGTTTGCGCCCCAGTCATGTCCAATGAAGGTTGCATCGTCATACCCAAAATGATCAAGCAGACCAACGAGGTCGCCGGTCAGGGCGGCGATGTCGTAGTCCGTAACAGTGGTCGGACGCGACGAGTTACCAAAGCCTCGTTGGTTCGGAACGATGACATGATATCCCGCTGCCACGAGGGCCGGTATTTGGTGCCGCCATGCATAGGCATGTTCGGGCCAGCCATGGCACAGAACAATGGGATTGCCGGTGTTTTCAGTTCCTGCCTCAAAGACTTCAAGACTGCCCCCTTTCACTGAAAGCATTTGGGGGGCAGGGAAGGTCGATGTCTGTGTCATTTCGAATGTCCAAATTAGATTACATACACCTTGTGCCACTAATTGGTTTCAAATTTTGACACCTTTTGTGATATGCTTTGCTTTATGCAAATACGTGACCGCCAAGATGCTATTATCCGTAGCCTTCGCCGAGAGGGGTCTTCTACGATTGAGCAGATCGCTCAATCGGTTGATGCGTCGCGCAGTACAATCCTGCGCGACATCTCCGCTTTGCGTGACCAGGGGTTCGTGATCCACTCTGAACCAGGACGCGGGGGCGGGGTTTATTTGGATCCCCAGTCAGTGCAAACCACTGCGCGCCTGACGGTGCCTGAAATCTTCGCACTTGTCATAAGTGTCGCCAGCATACGCGCCGCAGCAAATCTACCATTTTTCGAGCTCGCGGATGCCGGCCTCGCAAAGATCGAGAAATCCCTGCCATCCGATAAAGTCCGAGACCTCCGCCGCTTTATGGATTGCCTTTGGATTGGACCGCTTGCGCCGCAGGTTGATACGTCCAACATTGGATCTGTTGACAGTTCTCTTCTGACAGCTTTTGAAACTGCATTTCTGAAACGCCATCTTTTGCAGTTCCAGTACTGCGACGCAAAAAACAACGTTACGGAGAGACGCGTTGAACCACAGGCTTTACTTATCTTGCCGCCGCTTTGGTACCTCGTTGCATGGGATCCGAAACGCAGTGATTTCCGGCATTTCAGAATGGATCGCATAACCAAGCCTGAATGTCTTAGCGATAGAAAATTCCAGCGCCGCCATGTGTCGTTCGATGAGGGCGTGAAAAAGGTTCGATATGCGTAGCTCGCTTTGAGCTTGTGTACCTATATCTAGCGCTACAACACGCTCACTTACTTCTTTGGGGGTTCTGAAAATCGCATCTACATCTGACTTTCCGTAGTCAGCAGTAGAAATCAGAGGAGGCTGCCTTGGAGTAAGGCAGCCTCCGGTTTGTTGCGCCGTTGGGGAGCGCAACCCGTCCAGGGGATGATTGGACGGTGTTCGCAAGGTGGATGGATCACGCGAAGCCGCGTGGATCATTTTTCAAAGATTGAGGAAGCGCCGGGTAGCCTTTCGGTGAAGGGCTTATGCTGAGCGCAAAACCTCGCCGTTACGGCTTTTCGAGCTTTTGGGCAGTTGAGCGGCAATTCGCTGAAGTTCTACAACGTCGGATGTGCCAATCTTTTGTGACAGCATCTCCATCAAGGCGACGGCCGCAGAGATTTCCTTATCCGATTCAGCACCAGTCAACTGGTCAAAGCAGTATTCCCGCAGATCTGTGATACTGGCACCTGGCTTTGACAGAGTTTCAAGGTCCCCTTCATCACCCGGCAGTGCCGCTAGGCTCATTTCTTGGGCGATTTCACGCCATTCTAATTTGCGCAATGCCTCTTCTTCAGAAATGAAGATGTCACCTTTTATACCCGCAAATTCACGTACATTCGCGATGCGTTGATCCGTACAATCCAGCAGAGCAGCAAGAGCTTTTACTTTTCCCATGGGAACAGTTTCGCCAACGTAGCCATGCGGTGCATTGTTGGAACGTTTCAACACGCGGTCCATGACTGGATCAATCACGGTGATAATATCGGTGATACCCGAATCCTGCGCGTATTCTAGGATGCCCAACATAAGTTCGCAGGTCGCGGTGGAAACCGTGTGTTTGCTTTTCTCACCTTTTAGGCGCTGTGTATCGACGCAAAAACGTGTGCTTTCCCAAATGTTTGGGCTTCGTACAGGTGCTTCTCCGCACAGTATCGCATCAAAGACATCAGACAGCATATGTGGACCTGTGGTCTGCAGTACGCGAGCACAGGAAATCACATTCATATTGTCGTCGACGCCGACAATATAGCCCGGGTCCATATGATCGAACTGATCGATCTCCTTACCGTCTTCAATGTTTACTTCCCAGCCAAGGCGGCCAGCAAAGACCTGAGCCCTCAGGCGATACATGTCATCCAGCAGCGGCTGGAACTGATGCTTGTTCAACCCATCAATTACAATAATCATTTCTTACCCCATCCTTACGATTAGATCGTGGTTAAAGGGTAAAGTTTCGACAAATTTTAGCTATTAGGGAAATCCCGTAGTTGCATCGGTGAGGGTGATCGTAGAAAATCCGGCGCTTTTGGGCACCGGATTGAAAAATGTCGATAGATTTTAACTGAAATTGACGTCAGCTGGGGTAAATCAAATCCATGCCAACGGCCCGTCCAACGGCCTGGGCTGTGGTCAATGCAAAAAGCTTATTGCGTGAAGATCGCAGATGAACCTCGACTGTTCGGTTTGAGATATTCAGAATGTCCGCAATATCCTGTTGCGATTTACCTGCCGCAATCCATTGCAGAATTTCAATCTCACGTTTGGATAGGTTCGGATGGTGCAAAAAGCGCGTGATCGGCGCGGATGTCATCACATGATCATGAACATGGGATGCGATCTTTTGCAGTTCCGCCATGACAGAACGTCGTTGCTTTTTCCATTCCTGTTCGGAACAATCCCGCGTGACACTTAACATGCCAAATTCGCCGTATGGACCACGGATCGGAATAGTTGTTCCGCGCTCACTTACGCCAAATTCACTGGCATCATTAAAGACACGCCGAAAATTCGCGTCGCGGCTCAAACGAGACCAGTCTACAGGAGCAATACTTTTCATCGCCGTGTGTAGGGTCGGATCAAGATTGTGTAGACCCTGTTCCTGATAGTGGTTCTGCCACTCTTCTGAGTAGGTCACATAAGCATGCATTGTACCGCCAGCCGGGTTGATTCCAGCATAAGCTGCATCATCAAAGCCAAAGGTTTCGCAAATATCGCTCAGATAATTTGCGTAAAGCTCGTCCGAACGTGGCGCGTCGTGCAGGCTAAATAGTTCCAAACTCATCCCTCCTAACCACGGAAAGGTGGTCGAGAGCCGCGATTAAGAGTTCGCGACGCTCAAATTATCTTGATGCGTTTCCATCACCATGGAGCGCATAAACGCCAGAACAGCACTTCGCTGGCTGTTTGGCAACTTTCGATACAGTTCCATCATTTCGATCGCATCGCGATCTGACAAGAACTCCATTTTATCTACGGGTTCATCTGTGACTTCGGCACCATCTTCTGAGCGTTTAATACCCTCGAAGAAATATACAACATCTACACCCAGCTTCTCGGCTACTGCCCAAAGGCGTGAGGCGCTGACCCGGTTTGCTCCGGTTTCATATTTTTGAATTTGTTGAAATTTTACGCCAATGGCGTCGCCGAGTTCGGTTTGGCTAATGCCGATCGCGTGGCGACGCGCCCGAATTCTTTTGCCAACCAAGACATCGATCTTATTCATACTTCACCTGTCGTTCTAACTACTAAGACAACACAGAAAGCAGGGAGCTTTCGTATCGCGGCGACACTTATACACAAACCTTTCTGCCTGAATTATGGCGTCAGGGCAAATTCTTCGCCTTAAAGTTGTTAGAATGCTGAATTTTTCAGCACTGGTTTGTATAAAAGGTGGCGCGCTTGGGGCGCGACACCCGATCTTTTAAAACCAATTAAGACTCTGCGTCTTCTTCAGTTTCTGCAGGCGCGTCTTCGACCAGATCGTCGTCGTCAGCGGCTGCGGAACCGATATCGTCGAACAGTTCGGCGATTTCGAATTCTGCTTCAGCTTCAGCTTCTGCGGCCAGTTCCTGAATGGACTTGCCGGAGGCTTGCAGTTCTGCTTCTTCTTGTGAACGAGCAACGTTCAGTTCGATTTCAACAGAGACTTCTGGGTGCAGACGAACTTCTACGTTGTGCAAGCCAAGGTCTTTGATCGGAGAGATCAAAGCGATTTGCTTACGGTCAACAGTGAAGCCTGCTTCGGTTGCAACGTCAGCTGCGTCACGTGGTGTGACGGAACCGTACAGAGCACCAGCATCAGAAGCGGAGCGAATCACAACGAACTGCTGGCCAGCCAGCTTTTCGCCCAGAGATTCTGCTTCTTGCTTTGTTTCCAGGTTGTGTGCTTCGAGTTGCGCTTTCTGCGCTTCGAACTGTGCAACATTGGACGCAGACGCGGTTAGCGCCTTGCCCTGTGGCAGCAGGAAGTTACGAGCATAGCCCGCCTTCACATCAACAACTTCGCCCATTTGGCCCAGTTTGGCCACGCGCTCAAGAAGGATAACTTGCATGTCAGTCTCTCCTTATTTCACAGCGTAAGGCAGCAGAGCGAGGAAACGCGCGCGTTTGATCGCACGAGCAAGCTCACGTTGCTTTTTTGCGGAAACAGCGGTGATACGGGAAGGCACAATTTTGCCACGCTCAGAGATGTAGCGTTGCAGCAGTTTTGTGTCTTTGTAATCAATCGCTGGTGCGTTGTCGCCCGAGAATGGGCACACTTTACGACGGCGGAAAAATGGTTTTGCAGCCATGATTTACTGTCCTTTCTTCGCGCTATCAGTTGCGGCGCTCACGGCGGTCGCCGCGATCGTCACGTTTTTGCATCTGAACAGACGGACCTTCCGCATGTTCGTCAACTTTGATGGTCAGAACACGCATAACATCGTCATGCAGACGCATCAGGCGTTCCATTTCCTGGATCGCTGCCGCGGATGCGTCAGTTTTCAGGAAGGCATAGTGGCCCTTGCGGTTCTTGTTGATTTTGTAGGCCATCGTTTTAACGCCCCAGTACTCAGACTCGACGAGGGACCCGCCGTTGTCGGAAAGTACGGAACCAAAATGTTCGATAAGACCTTCAGCTTGCGTGTTGGACAAGTCCTGACGCGAGATGAAAACATGCTCATAGAGTGGCATGTGAACTCCAGTTCGTTACAAGCGCATTTCAAAGAGCGAGGCATCCAGCCTTTTTGCGCCTCACCCACGAGAGACTGCGCGGTTCTAATATTTGCAAAAAGGATGGCGCTGTATAGCGAACTGGGGGTTTAAAGCAACCCTCTTTGAATTTGGAAACAAACTGTTTCCGCCTTAATTCAAAGGATTTTGCCCAAATTGCGCCGTTTTTCACGGACAGGTTGAGGATGTCTCTAATTCCTGAAGAAAGTCGGGTCAATCATGGTGATAGAAGTCGCGCCTACGAACAGCTTGCAGTTGTTGCAGTCATGTCTGGAAACCTCCACCCGCGTACTGGCGATGGTCCTAGGTCTCGGGATTGTTGCGGGCGGGGCGGCTTTGATGGTTATGCCAGGATTTGATTCCGAAGGTCTGGCGATGATAAAACTCGTGATGGGATTAATTTTGGTTGCCGTTGGGGTGTCCTTTGCGCGGGTCGGCTGCGTTCGAAAGCCAGTGGAGTTGGCCTTTGATCGTTCCACACAAGAGTGGAAGTTGGTTTCGCGCAAAGGCACGCGGCAGACCTATGAAGACGTCGCACCGCGCGGTTCTGTGTTAACCCTGCGCGGGTTGACCGCTGCGATGCACAATGATCGCGCAGAGCCTCTGTTTCACATGCATGTCGATGCGCCGGTGCGCGCCGTACTCGTGCAAGAGTCGCGCCGCATGCAGGCCGCAGTTTAAGCGGCTCAGCCAGATCGGTCATTCCAAGAGGATTTTCTGTGCGCGCTTGCACATATTTTGTTGGGACACTGTGAATTGATAAACAACCCAGCAAGATGATTTGTTTCCTGTGAACTTTATCAGGGAATAAACCTATGAAATCTATCCTCCTTGCAACTGGCCTGATGGCCGCAGCAACCTTTGCTCAAGCTGGTGCAGAAAAATATGTTCTGGACGCAAGCCACAGCCAAATCGTCTTTTCTTACAATCACCTAGGCTACTCTACGACCTACGGCATGTTCTCTGGCTTTGAAGGTGAGATCATGTTTGATCAAGAAGCCCCAGAAGCATCTTCGGTGTCCGTATCATTCCCAGTCAAAACCATGCTGACCGGTTGGGAAGCGCGTCTGGGCCACTTCATGTCTCCTGACTTCTTTGATGCAGCGGATGATGAAATGGTCAGCTTTGTCTCTACAGGCATCGAAGTCACAGGCGAGGGCACAGCCTTGATCACCGGTGATCTGACATTGAACGATGTAACAAAATCCGTGGTTCTGGACGCCAAGCTTAACCAAGTGGGCGACCACCCGATGGCAGGTAAGCCTTGGGCGGGCTTTGATGCCACCACAACGCTGGTTCGTTCAGAGTACAACTTGGGTATGTTCGCACCGTTTGTAAGCGACGAAGTACCGGTGACCATTTCGATTGAAGCAATGAAAGCTGAGTAATCTTCTAAGCCTGTCGCGCTCAGATTACATCAAAGCGAAATCTTAAAAATGGCCCGCAGAGATCTGCGGGCCATTTTGTTTTGGGAATTGATGGCGTTGGTTTTAACGGCTGTAGTCTCTAGTGACACATTAGGATCGTTCGGCGGTCAACTCGATCACGACCTCGACACCAAAACCCAAGTTGGTTTCATCGGGCATATTGTCCCCGATGCCAAAATCCTGACGGTTCAATGAGGTCTGACCGCGCATGGTCGCAATGTTCTGATCTATCGCCAGCTGAAAGGGCAGTGTAACGGGCACAGAAACGCCTTTCAACGTAACAGTACCTTGCGCCAAATACTGTTCATCCCCGTTTGGATCGGCAAAAATTTCCGCTGAAAACTGCGCCGTAGGAAATCCAGCGACGTCAAAGAAATCAGCACCCATGGCCTGTTGTGTCACGGACCCCAGCGACAAAGACCCGATGGCAATTTCAACCACAGTATTCCCGAGCGGGCCTTCTGTTAGCTTTTCGTCAAAGCTGATTTGAGCGGTCCAATCGGCAAAGCTGCCTGTAACCGGCCCCCCAAATTGGGTGATTTCGATGGATATGGTGCCCTCGGTGACATTCCAGTCCGAGACAACGTCGCTGAGCTCTGCGGTCTCAACAGATGTGTCATGAGACGTGAATGCGCCGCCAAATGTGCCGATGCCCATAGCACCCGCCCAAATCGCCAGTGCAATCGCAAAAGGTGCAAAGGATCGGTGGTCAGGTGCGACTTCCACCGAAGGTGTGCGCCCAGGTAACATACGCTGCAGGGTTTGGTCTTTGTCGATGATGAAGTGTTTTAGCGCGCCGCCAATATGGGCCAGAATGGTTAATCCCAGCACGATGATCAAAATGAAATGCAGCGATGCAGTGAACGCCGCGAGGGCTTCGGATTTCGGAACGAGCGGTAGATTTTGCCCAATCGGTAACCAAATGGGGGCAAAGCCTTCGGTGGAGGCATGGTGAATCCATCCTGTCAAAGGAACGGCCAGCATCGAACCATAAAGCAGCCAATGCGCGGTTTCAGCGGCAGTGGATTCCAGTTTGTTTTCAGAATTCAGCAATCCCGGTCGCTTTTGACTGATTGCCCAAAGGATCCGCAGCAATGCCGTCAGGAAAGCCAAGATGCCGACGGTTTTATGGGCTGAAAACATCGTTGCCTTCAACGCGAGTTCGGCATTGGTGTCAAAGGGCAGTTTCTGCGCAATGATACCAAGCGGAAAGGCCGTCAAAATCAAAAGCGCTGTCATCCAATGAAAGATCTTAGCGAGGCTGCCGTAATGGGCGTGCGAATTGGCAATGGGCATCAATGGGTCCTGCTTGCTGATAGGTTGCGACACGATAGGCGCAGATCCCTGGAAGGCAAAGCGTGGCGAGGGCGAAACTCGGTTCAGCCGCGCGCAATGACATTGCACAGATGCACAGGGTTCGGTATTGCGGATAAAACGCAATAAATTTGGGAGTTCTCATGAGCCGAGCATTCGTTTTTCCGGGACAGGGCGCACAGACCATTGGAATGGGCAAAGCCTTGGCCGAGGCATATCCAGCCGCGAAAGCCGTCTTTGACGAGGTGGATGACGCGCTGGGGGAGAAACTCAGCACATTGATCTGGGAAGGCGAACAGGCCGACCTGACACTGACCCAAAATGCGCAGCCTGCGTTGATGGCGACCTCTTTGGCTGCATTGCGTGCTTTGGAAGCCGAAGGCGTATCCGTAGACGCGGCGTCTTTTGTGGCTGGTCACTCCCTTGGGGAATATTCCGCATTGGCGGCGGCGGGGTCTTTGACCATTGCTGATACTGCGCGTTTGCTGCGTACCCGTGGCGAAGCGATGCAAGCGGCCGTGCCGGTTGGTGTTGGCGCGATGGCGGCTCTGCTGGGCTTGGATTTTGCGGCGGCGACTGAGGTTGCCGAAGAAGCGGCGCAGGGCGAAGTCTGTCAGGCAGCGAATGACAATGATCCGGGGCAGGTGGTTGTCTCTGGTCACAAAGCCGCCGTGGAACGCGCGGTTGAGATTGCCAAGGAAAAAGGCGCAAAACGCGCGGTTCTTCTGCCCGTCAGTGCACCGTTCCATTGTGCATTGATGCAGCCAGCCGCCGAAGTGATGGCCGAAGCGCTAGATGGCGTGAATATTGAACGCCCGAGCGTACCACTTGTGGCCAACGTGCGCGCGCAGGCTATCTCTGATGCGACAACAATCCGCTCCTTGCTGGTTGAACAGGTGACAGGGTCTGTCCGCTGGCGCGAGTCCGTGGCTTGGATGTCTGGCGAAGGGGTGACCGAGATCTACGAGATCGGCGCGGGCAAAGCCCTGTCGGGTATGGTACGCCGCATTGATCGTGCGATTGCATGTACTGCCGTGGGCACGCCAGATGACGTCAAAGCCGCCGCTGAGAAGCTGGCTTAAATTTAACAGATTTGAATTTCAGGAGTTCAAATGTTTGATCTAACAGGTAAATCCGCCCTCGTGACTGGCGCCTCTGGCGGCATTGGCGGCGAAATCGCTAAAGCGCTGCATGCGGCTGGCGCAAACGTTGGCCTTTCCGGTACTCGCGTAGAGCCTCTCGAGGCCCTTGCGGCGGAACTGGGCGAGCGCGCTTTTGTTTTGCCATGTAACTTGGGTGACGCGGACGCAGTGAAAGAGCTGCCTAAGCAAGCCATCGAAGCCATGGGTAGCCTTGATATCCTTGTGAACAACGCAGGCATCACCAAAGACCAGATATTCATGCGTATGTCGGATGAAGAATGGCAGCAGGTGATCGATGTGAACCTCACATCAGCGATGCGTCTCTGCCGGGCGGTAATGCGCCCAATGATGAAGGCGCGTTGGGGCCGGATCATCAATATCAGCTCCATCGTGGGCGCGACAGGTAACCCGGGTCAGGTGAACTATGCGGCCTCTAAGGCGGGTATGGTTGGCATGACCAAGTCGATTGCCTACGAAGTCGCAAGCCGTGGCATCACTGCGAACGCAGTCGCGCCGGGCTTTATCGCAACCGCGATGACCGAAAAGCTGAACGATGAGCAAAAAGAAGCCATCAACAAGCAAATCCCAAGCAACCGCATGGGCACACCTGCTGAAATCGCAGCGGCGGTTCTTTATCTGGCCAGCGATGAAGCGGGCTATGTGACCGGAACCACCTTGCATGTGAACGGCGGCATGGCCATGTTGTAACCACCGAACGGGCTGGGGCAGGGCGAAAACCTCATACCAGCCTTTCGGGAATTACAGTGCGAAAGCGTTTGCCTATTAGGAATCATATGCTATAGGCGGCGCAGTTTCCGGGTGAGCCGTCTGGCTTTCCGGGTATCCGGGGGAGCCGGAACAAGAGCCGCCCATACGGGCAATCTATTATCCGCTGTGCGGAAGACCAAAGGCCATTTTGGCCAGTACGAATGAGGAATTGACATGAGCGACGTCGCAGACCGCGTAAAAAAGATCGTTGTAGAACACCTGGGTGTTGAAGCAGACAAAGTTGTTGAGGGCGCATCCTTCATCGACGATCTGGGCGCAGACTCTCTGGACACCGTAGAGCTGGTTATGGCTTTCGAAGAAGAGTTCGGCATCGAAATCCCTGACGACGCAGCAGAGACCATCCAGTCTTTCGGCGACGCAGTGAAATTCATCTCCGAAGCTTCTTAAGTTTCGTTAGAGATCAATTCGGAAAGACCCCTCGCGCAAGCGGGGGGTTTTTTTGTGTTTTGGGGTCAAGCCGCTTTGGTGTTTTCGCTTATCGCGGGCAGGGGTTTGATAGCAGACACATCGACCTCATCCTTTGCAATGGCAAGGTCGTAGGTGCTTTGCATGGTCAGCCACATTTCCGGCGTTGTTTGCAGTGCCTTTGCCAGACGGAAGGCCGTGTCAGGCGTGATCCCGCAATCGCCGCGCACCAGACGTTCCACGCGGCTGCGCGGTACATGAATGATTTCGGCGAACTTGATCGAGGATAGCCCCAGCGGCTTGAGGTATAGCTCTTTAAGCACCTCGCCGGGGTGCATTGTGAAGTCTAGTAAGCTCATCTCACTTTCCTTTCCTCGCCGACCTAGTGGTAATCAACGATCTCAACATCCGCTGGGCCATTTTCGGTCCAGATAAAACAAATGCGCCATTGGCCGTTGATCCTGATCGAGTGCTGCCCGGCGCGGTCGCCTTTGAGGGCTTCGAGTTGGTTCCCCGGAGGGCTGCGCAGGTCGTTCAGGTCTTTGGCGCTGTCTAAGACAATCAAAAGGGCTTTGATGCGTTTTGTAAGGTCAGGGGATAGGCCCTTGAAGTTGTCCCTGACCACGTGTTTTGCTCGTTTGCCTTTGACGCTTTGAATAGTCATTTAAGAAAGTGTACCATGTTGCGCAACATGGCGCAAATTTATGTGGTGAGTTTAACTTAGTATCTGTAAATAGTACGCTATGGTTTCCATAAAATTAACTCGTCATTCATCCTTAAAATCACTCATTTCATTTCGCGGTTAATATGAAAAACATTATCCTCACCCACTCATTGAGCGCAGAAGGGACAATTCGGAAATTCCTTATAAATAGCGGACTTTCTTCAAACACATCTGTTGTGGGAACGTTCGATGATTTCTCTCACGGCCCGATTGAAACGACTGAAACAGCTAGAGACTTCATTAGAACCCGCGTCGATTACTGGAAAACAATCGATCTATTTGATAACCCTCGCTTTTCCGAAACTGATACTAGTTCAGCATACGTCGAAGAGTTCTTGAATATTCTTAGATCGGATTTCGTAGAATTCTGGACTACGGGGACTGTCCAAGAGACGTTTTTCATCACTGTTTATGTTAGTCTGCTTTTACTAGAAAACTTTGATCCTGGCAGCATCGCAATTCGAGAGTTTTCCTCTGATAAACGGCTTTGGGGTTTAGGAGTGTTGAAGGAAGAGGAAATCTCGGAACTCTATTCACAATGCAATGCTGAAAAGATTGACGCATCAAGTTATGCGAAAGCTTGGAAAGCGCTTTCTTCTGGTAGTTCAGACGCGGTGTCAAAGTTTGCCGAAGGGCAAGGCGGGAAATCGATTCTGGGGAATGCATTTAAGGCCTACGCACTGCGCTTTCCTGAGTGCAATGGCGGTGTTGGATCGATAGATCGACGCTTGCTAATGGCTGGAAGCGAAGAGATGAGAAAGTCAGCGCATACCATAGGGAGAGCAATGGCCGCAGGAGGAGTGGACGAAAGAGATTATGTCGGCGATTTATTCCTATTCCGTCGGTTGGTTGAGTTAAGTCAAGCCCCACGTCCGTGGTTTGAACTAGTAGGTGATCTAAGTACAATGAGAACCAGTTCGGCTAAGTTGACCACCGAGGGACGTGCAATTCGGGATCAGTTGTAGTTCAGTTGTTTCACCGAACGGTGCTTTGTGAAAATCCCCAGCCAATTTCCACCAACCCGTGAACCCACTCTTGCCCCTCATGCCCAACCCAAGGTATGAGCATTCAACGAATTGAGGAAAGGGCAGCACTATGCGTCGTGTCGTCATTACAGGTCTGGGTCTGGTGACCCCATTGGCATCCGGTGTCGAAGAAAGCTGGGCTCGTATTCTGGAGGGTAAATCCGGGGCGGGGCCGATCACTCGGTTTGATGCCGAAAACGTCACAACCAAATACGCTTGCGAAGTGCCTTTGGGCGACGGCAGCGATGGGACGTTCAATGCCGATGATTGGATGCTGCCAAAAGAGCGTCGTAAGGTCGATGACTTTATCCTTTACGGCATCGCGGCGGCAGAGATGGCTGTGCAAGATGCGGGCTGGACCCCTGAGGGCGAAGAAGATCGTCTGCGTACCGGCGTGATGATTGGCTCTGGCATCGGTGGTCTGAACTCGATTGCGGAAACTGCGATTCTGATCAAAGAGCGCGGCCCACGTCGGGTATCTCCGTTCTTTATTCCGGGTGCGCTGATCAACTTGATCTCTGGTCAGGTGTCGATCCGTTACGGCTTTAAAGGCCCGAACCACTCAGTAGTGACCGCTTGTTCCACGGGTGCGCATGCGATTGGTGACGCGAGCCGTTTGATCAAAAACGGTGATGCGGATGTAATGATTGCAGGCGGTGCAGAGGCGGCGATCTGTGAGATCGGGATTGCGGGCTTTAACGCTTGTAAAGCTCTGTCCACAAAACGTGCGGATGATCCACAGGCAGCGTCGCGTCCGTATGATGAGGACCGTGATGGTTTTGTCATGGGCGAAGGCGCGGGTGTTGTCGTCTTGGAAGGCTACGATCACGCTGTGGCACGTGGTGCCAAGATTTACGCCGAGGTTCTGGGTTATGGCCTGTCTGGCGATGCCTATCACATCACCGCGCCATCTGAGGACGGTGAGGGCGGTGAGCGTTCCATGCGTGCAGCTCTGAAAGACGCGGGCAAAGAGCCGGCGGACATCGATTATATCAACGCGCACGGCACATCTACCATGGCCGACAGCATCGAGCTGGGCGCGGTGGAGCGTATGATGGGCGATGCGGCGGCAAACGTCACCATGTCATCCACGAAATCCATGACTGGCCATCTTTTGGGTGCTGCTGGCGCGATTGAGGCGATCTTCTCGATCCTCGCGATCCGTGACCAAGTTGCGCCGCCGACCATCAACCTCGACAACCCTGCGGTTGAAACCAAGGTTGATCTGGCACCGAACAAAAAGGTCGAGCGTAAGATCGACGTGGCGCTTTCGAACTCCTTTGGCTTTGGCGGAACCAACGCCTCGGTGCTTTTCGGGAAGGTCTAACCCATGTGGCGGAGCATTGCGTCAAACGCGATAACCTTGTTGATTGTCGCGGTGTTCCTGCTGGGCGGGGTGATCTTATGGGGGCAGTCTCAGTATACGGCTGAGGGGCCTCTGTCGGAAGCCATCTGTGTGAAAGTGGATCGCGGCTCGAACATGCGCCGCGTGTCTGGCAAGCTGGAAGAGGCGGGCGCTGTGTCAAGCGGCGCTTTATTCCGCATCGGCGCGGACTATGCTGAGAAATCATCGCAGCTGAAAGCCGGCTCCTTTTTGGTGCCAGCAGGTGCTTCGATGGAAGAGATTACCGATATTGTGACCCGAGGTGGCGCGTCAACTTGCGGCACTGAAGTGGTGTACCGTATTGGTGTGACCCGTGCCTCTGTGCAGGTGCGCGAGCTCGATCCAGCAACCAACCGCTTTGTCGATGTCGTGTCCTTTGAGCCATCCGAAGCCGAAGCACCTGAGATTTTCGTGCAGGTGCGCGCGCAGTCTGACACGCGGTACCGCATTGCGATGGCGGAAGGTGTAACCAGCTGGCAGGTGGTTGATGTTCTGGGCCGCATTGATCTGCTGGGTGGCGAAGTTGAGGTGCCTGCAGAAGGCACTTTGGCCCCGGATTCCTATGAGATCCGCGAAGGCGACACGCGCGCCTCTGTGATTGAACGCATGCAATTGGCGCAGGCAGCGGCTGTGGAAGAGATTTGGGCGGCGCGGGATACTTCGGTGCCATTGTCCTCTCCGGCAGAGCTGCTGATCTTGGCCTCGATTGTTGAGAAGGAAACCGGTGTGGCCGAAGAGCGCCGCCAAGTGGCGAGTGTCTTTGCCAACCGTTTGAACCGTGGCATGCGGCTGCAAACGGACCCGACGGTGATCTATGGTATTACCCGCGGGCAGGGCACGCTGGGCCGTGGTCTGCGCCGCAGCGAATTGCAGCGCGAGACGCCGTGGAACACCTATCAGATTGATGGCCTGCCTGTGACCCCAATCGCCAACCCGGGCCGCGCAAGCCTTGAGGCAGCAGCGAACCCTGACACGACGGAGTATATCTTCTTTGTGGCGGATGGGACTGGTGGCCACGCCTTTGCGACGACATTGGCCGAGCATAATCGGAACGTGGCAAAGTGGCGTGAGATTGAGGCTGAGCGGGCTGGTCAGTAGTCTGGACTGCAACATTGTCGACTAAAATTCAGGTCAAATTTCGAACTGGATACCTAATTATTCTTAATAACTTCATTAGAAGGTATTTTTAGCAATGACTTCGTTTATGAAATATGATGACGCAAGCTGGCACTATGGTGGTGAGTTTCCAGCTGGTTCTCCATCGGAATATGGGGCCACCCATATAGCGTTGTTTTTAAGGTGGTGTTTCAAGAATGGATGGGCAGGAGAATACCACCAGAAGAACTGGCCAGCAGAAATTCAAGAAGTCATTACAGGTACAGCTTCTGCAACGTCCTTTTTCTTTGATAAATGCGGTGAGAAACTCACAAGCGAAGATTTATCGGCAAAAGGAAACAAATTTGCTGAACGTTATTATGGTGAAAGTGGTTTGTATCTCCATGATTATGCCAGTGAGTTTGGCGAGCTAATGTACGTGGGGCCGGAAAAAGCTCATGATTTCAATCAATTCTCCAGAATGATTCAGCGACGAATAAATTCGGATGTCTATACGTTTGAAGATCTGGCCAAACCTAAACCGTGGTGGAAATTTTGGTGACCCATTTTATTCTTCAATTCCAAAAAGTTAAGAACGATGAGTGGAAATAGATAGGTATCTGTTATTCCTAAACGGAATTCGCAATGCTGAATTGTTTGTAAAATGCGAATGCTTTCTGGCTAGATTTGAATTAGTCGCGTGCAGTCGGACTATTACAATAATATTTTGAAAATATTGGTCAGATTCACCCACTCCACAACTCCGTCTTCGGATAAAACTGCGACCAAGCAAACCAGAACGCTTGGTGGCTACCAAGCGGCGCTCCGCTGGCGTCCACGGCTTTCACGCCGCCTGCGTCGATCACGAGGTTAACGTTTTCGACCGCAATAGCTTCGCCGCGTTTTAGGGCGAGGAAGGCTTTGCTGCGTTGAAAAGCGACGGGTTTACCGGAGGCGGTGATGACGCCGATGATGTCTTCATGCACGGGCAGGCGCGGATCGATATCTCCGACGGGGAAGATGGGGCCGCCTGCGTCGCGGCCGTTGCGGAAGTCGAAATTGCGGCCCAGGGCCAATTCTTCAACCAAAACAGTGGTTTCTGGGTGGGCTTTCTTCCATGCGCCCCATTCTGTTGTGATGACATTGGCTTGTTCCAGCTGGATGCCTTTGCGGGCCAGCCGACCTGTGACGGCGGTGCCTTTGAATGTGTCAAAGACCGAGCCGCTGGTGATGTCATACATGACTTTGTTTGAGCGGATCAGCAGGCCTGAGGTGCGTAGGACGGGGCGTTTGATGCCTTTCACGTCGGTGAAATAGGCCTGAGCCGCGCCGCAGAGGGTGCAATAGGGAATGCCAAGGTCGCGGCCGCCGAGGGTGTCGTTGACCATCTCGCGCACTTCCATGATCTGTCGCGGATAGGCGCGGTATTCGCCGTTCACTTCGATGCCAAAGACAATGTCGCTGTCTTTGAGCCATGTGGCTTCTTCTGCTGGTTGGACTTCGGGATTGTCAGCTGCTGGAATGCAGTTGCAGGGATCGTCGGTGGTGTCGAAGGGGCGATCGTCGATCAGGACACCTCCCCAAGAGACATGCCGCCAGTCGATGTCGCCTTTGACAAAGATCTTATCCCAGCCGGGCACAACAGTGGTGAAGATGGCGCGTTTGGCTTTGAGGTAGTCCGGTGGAGCCGGCACGTCGAAGGCGATGAGGTGATCAGTGATGACACCCCAATGGTTGCGGCGTGGGGGTGAGATGCCGAGGAGGGCCGCAGCGGAGTTGGCAAGGGCTTGGTTGAGTTCTCTGCCGGTGGCAAAACGCATGAGGTCGGCGATGATCCAGGCCACGCGCACGTCTCCGGCATTGGTGATGGAGTGAAGCGCTGCATATTGAGGCTCCCCCCAGCGGCCATCTTGCATGCTGTCGATGAAGGCCGTTTGGATAGCGGTTTCGAGATCGTCCGTCAGGGGGCCGGTCATGATCGTTGGCGGTGTGCCGAATTGGTCTACGGCATGGGCGGTTTGCGCAGATGCTGCGATGGGCAAGGACGTAAGAGCAACGAGAAGCGCTGAGGTGAGCGCTGCTTTGAAACGAATGATCTGAACCATAGGGCCGCCTTTGCTGTATATGCGTTGAGCGTAGATTTCACGGAAAGCCGATCAAGAGCCAATCACGTTTGGGTTAGGGACGTTGCGATGGTTTGGGTCTGCCTGTTAACTATTTGTAAATAAACAAAATATTGACAGTCGTCACGGTATTTGCTAAACGCTTTATATGCTGGAAGAGATGGGCGCGGCCTTGGGGTATGACCTCAAGGTCGGTTTCATTTCGCTCGTGTGGGAGGCAACAACACGAGAGGCGAAATACATGCAAAACAATGAAACGCCACAAAACGCTCCTTCGCTGGAGGAGGAATTTGACGCGGTTCGCCAGACTTTGGCGCATCTGACCCTGTCCCTGCGGGGGCTGGAGGATGAGGTCATGGCTGGGGAGCCTGCGTCAGTGCGGGAGGCGAGCAAACTGCTCGCGGATATCCGCACCTGGAGCCGTTTGGCGATTGAAACGGAGGCACGGTTTGAAAAGCGACGACAGGAAAAAGAAGGAATTGTGGATGGATATGCGCTCGATCTCGTTGAGGCCCGACGGACGATCGGGTGCCGATTGGCTCGCTTGCGAAAGTGCTGCCGTTCGGGATGACTTTCTGGATCAGTTGGAAGAGGGAGAGCTGTTGGCTCTCCCTTATTTGTTTGAGTTTTGGGCGATGGGGCATCAGCTGCCGCCAGATGGCATGGATTGGAAGACTTGGGTTATTTTGGGCGGTCGAGGGGCTGGGAAAACGCGGGCTGGGGCGGAATGGGTTCGGTCCATGGTGGAGGGTTCTCGTCCCTTGGATGCGGGGCGGGCGTCGCGGGTGGCTTTGGTTGGGGAGACGCTGGAGCAGGTGCGTGAGGTCATGGTGCATGGGGAGAGCGGGATTATTGCTTGTTCGCCGCCGGATCGGAAACCTGTTTGGCACGAAACGCGGCGTCGGTTGACCTGGCCGAATGGGGCCATGGCGCAAGCGTTTTCAGCTCATGATCCTGAGCGGCTCAGGGGGCCGCAGTTTGATGCGGCTTGGGTGGATGAGTTGGCGAAGTGGAAGAATGCTGAAGCGACCTGGGACATGCTGCAATTTGGATTGCGGCTGGGGGAAAATCCCCGGCAGGTGGTGACCACGACGCCGCGCAATGTGCCGGTGTTGAAGCGGATATTGGAGCTGGATACGACGGTGCAAACCCATGCCCCGACGGAAGCGAACCGGGCGAATTTGGCGGCGAGTTTCTTGGAAGAAGTTGAGCGGCGATATGCCGGCACGCGGCTGGGGCGGCAGGAGCTTGAGGGCGTGTTGATGGCTGACATTGAGGGGGCTTTGTGGACGCGTTCAATGCTGTCGGCGGCGCAGGTTTCGAAAGCGCCTGAGTTGGGGCGGATTGTGGTGGCCGTGGACCCTCCGGTCACAGGAACAGCCCAATCGGATGACTGTGGGATTGTCGTTGTTGGGGCTGTGATGGACGGGCCACCGCAGGGATGGCGCGCCTTTGTGCTGGAGGATGCATCAGTGTCCGGGATGTCGCCGCAGGGCTGGGCAGAGGCGGCTTGTGAGGCGGCGCGGCGTTGGGGGGCGGATCGGCTGGTAGCTGAGGTCAATCAAGGTGGTGATCTGGTTGAAAGCGTCTTGCGGCAGGTTGATCCTTTGATGGCCTATCGGGCGGTGCGGGCTTCGCGTGGCAAGGTCGCGCGGGCGGAGCCGGTGGCGGCTTTGTATGAGCAGGGGCGTGTGGGGCATCTGCCGGGGCTTGGCACCCTTGAGGATCAGATGTGTTTGATGGGGCCGCAGGGGTTTGAGGGTGACGCATCGCCGGATCGGGTGGATGCGCTGGTTTGGGCTTTGACGGATGTGATGTTGGAGCCGGCGGCGAAGTGGTCTCGGCCAGCGGTTAGGTCTTTGTAGGGCGTTGCACTGTAAGAGAACGCATATGTGTCAGGGGTTTAATAGGTTTTTGTCAGATTGGTTTTCAACAGAGCAATGAGGGCAAAGGCGAGGCGCATGGTGTTTAATTTTCTAAAACGACGAGGTGAGACCGTGCCGGAACAAAAGGCCAGCGCGGTGGCGCCTGTGGTGGCGTATCAATCCTCGGGCCGAGTGGCTTGGTCACCGCGCGACACGGTGTCTTTGACCAAGACCGGCTATGCGGGAAATCCGGTTGGGTTTCGCTGTGTGAAGCTGATTTCTGAAGCGGCGGCGGCGGTGCCTTTGGTGCTGGAGGATGCGGAGAAGCGGTACGAGGCGCATCCTATTTTGTCACTGTTGGCGCATCCTAACCTGGCGCAGGGGCGGGCGGAGTTTTTGGAGGCTTTGGTCGCGCAGTTGATGCTGTCTGGGGATGGCTATGTGGAGGCTGTGGGAGAGGCGGGATTGCCTGTGGAGCTGCATGTTTTGCGGTCTGACCGCATTCGTGTGATGCCGGGGGCGGATGGCTGGCCTGCGGGCTATGAATACGCTGTTGGCGGGCGCAAGCATCGGTTTGAGGTCTCCGGGCTATCGACGATTTGTCATCTGCGGAATTTTCACCCGCAGGACGACCACTATGGGTTTTCGCCCATGCAGGCAGCGGCGATGGCGCTGGATGTGCACAATAGCGCGTCGTGCTGGTCGAAGGCTTTGCTGGATAATGCGGCCCGGCCGTCTGGGGCGATAACCTATAAGTCTGCCGATGGGCAGGGGTCTTTGAGTTCAGATCAGTATGATCGCTTGGTGTCTGAGATGGAAAGCCATCATCAGGGGGCAAGGAATGCAGGGCGGCCGATGTTGCTGGAGGGCGGGCTGGATTGGAAGCCCATGGGGTTCTCTCCATCGGATATGGAGTTTCAAAAAACCAAGGAAGCGGCGGCGCGGGAGATCGCTTTGGCCTTTGGGGTGCCGCCGATGTTGTTGGGCATTCCGGGCGATGCGACCTACGCAAATTACCAAGAAGCGCATCGGGCGTTCTTTCGGTTGACGGTTTTGCCGCTGGTGAGCCGCGTGGCTGGGCGTTTGGCGGATTGGCTGGGCGGGTATTCCGGCGAGGCTGTGATGCTGAAGCCAGACCTGGATCAGGTCCCTGCTTTGAGTGCGGAACGGGATAGCCAATGGGCGCGCGTGCAGGCGGCGGATTTTTTGACACCTCAGGAAAAGCGCAGGCTGCTGGGTCTGCCTCCGATGATGGAGGGGGCGGATGGCTGAGGGGGACCGATACGGGTTTGAGGCATTTGATTGTGCGCCGGCTTTGCGGTTGGAGGCGCATGAGCGGGTGGCGAAGCTGCAATTTGACAGTTTGAACAAGCGATTGGACCGGATTGAAGCGCTGATTGAGCGGCTGGAGAAACGGCTGTGGCTGACGGTTTATGGCGTTGTTGGGGTGATCCTGGCGCAGGCCTTTCAGTCGCTGATCGAAGCGGGGATGTGAGGATGGAAATGGATTTTGAACGCAAGTTTGCGCGTTTTGGCGAGGGGCTGACGGTTGAGGCAGGCAATGTGATTGAGGGCTATGCGTCCTTGTTTGGCGCTACGGATCAAGGTGGCGATGTGGTGCAAGCGGGGGCATATGCCAGTTCATTGAAGGCGCTGAAGGCGGCGGGCCGATCAGTGAAGATGCTTTGGCAGCATGATCCGGCGCAGCCGATTGGGATCTGGGATGAGGTGCGTGAGGATGCGCGTGGTCTATATGTGAAAGGCCGGTTGCTGGACAGCGTTGCTAAGGGGCGCGAGGCGGCGGCTTTGATTGCGGCGGGGGCAATTGACGGCTTGTCGATTGGTTACCGGACCGTGAAGGCTGCGGAGGATGAAAAGGGCCAGCGGCTTTTGAATGAATTGGAGCTATGGGAGGTGTCTTTGGTGACGTTTCCGATGCTTCCAACGGCGCGTGTGGCGGCCAAAGGGGATGCACCTGACGCTGACATAATGCGGGCTTTGGCGGGTGTTTTTGATGACGCGCGCCAGGAGATGGCGCGGGACTAAGCGTCGTTAACTTTCGAAAGGGTTGAGGATGACCAAGACGGGGACCGGGCTGATGGCTCGGAACGGAGAAGATGTGTCTCCGGTTGAGGGGGTAAAGGCCGCGGTGGCGGGGTTTACGTCTGAATTCAAAGGCTTTCGAGCGGACATTGAAAAGAAATTGCAACAGCAGGACGAGCGAATGAACAAGTTGGATCAGAAGACAATGATGGCGGCGCGCCCAGGGCTGGAGCGCACGGATTATGAAGCGCCGCATAAGAAGGCGATGGCGGCATATCTGCGTACAGGTGACGACGACGGGCTGCGCGGGATTGAGCTGGAAGAGAAAGCTCTGTCTTCGGTAATGAACGGCGATGGCGGCTATTTGGTCGATCCGGTCACCTCTGAAACGGTCAACTCGGTTCTGGCCTCCACGGCGTCTATTCGGGCGATTGCGAATGTCGTGAATGTGGAAACAACGTCGTACGATGTGCTGATTGATAGTACCGAGGCGGGTGCTGGCTGGGCGGATGAGACCTCTGCCAGTTCTGAAACCGGTACTCCGACAATTGAGCGGATTGCTATTCCATTGCATGAGCTGTCTGCCCTTCCCAAGGCGTCCCAGCGCTTGCTGGATGACAGTGCCTTTGATGTGGAAGGATGGTTGGCCGGGCGCATTGCGGACAAGTTTGCCCGTGCTGAGGCAGCGGCGTTCATCAATGGGGATGGGGTCGATAAGCCTACGGGTATTCTGAACCATACAGCCGTGGCTAATGATAGCTGGAGCTGGGGCAATATTGGCTATGTGGCAACCGGTGTTGATGCTGGCTTCAGTGGTGGTGATGGGCTGATTGATCTGGTCTATGCGGTGGGTGCTGATTACCGCGCGAATGGCTCTTTCGTGATGAATTCCAAGACCGCGGGTTCAGTACGCAAGCTGAAGGATGCAGATGGTCGCTTTCTTTGGTCTGATGGTTTGGCTGCGGGGGAACCTGCACGTTTGCTGGGCTATCCGGTGCTGATTGCTGAGGATATGCCAGATATTGCGACCGGTGCGGATGCGATTGCTTTTGGCGATTTTTCAAGCGGTTACACGATTGCGGAACGTCCTGATTTGCGAGTTCTGCGTGATCCATTTTCGGCCAAACCCCATGTGCTGTTCTACGCAACCAAACGTGTCGGTGGCGATGTGAGCGACTTTGCAGCGATCAAACTGCTGCGGTTCGCGGTGTCCTAAACGGGCGTCGTGAGGGGTAAGGCGGTGATGTGACCGCCTTGCCGGGGCGTGCGCCTGTGACGCGTTTCTGGCCGCTCCCCTCCCACCGAGTGACGCGTGGTGCGCGCCCCATTTTGAGTTGGGGAGAGGTGAGGGGAGCGAGAGGTTTGGAGGATGTCCATGTATTTGGTGGATGAAACAGAATTGCCGGTCTCGGCATTGCCCATGGCCGAGTTTCGCGCACATTTGCGTCTGGGAACGGGGTTCACTGAGGACAGCTTGCAGGACAGCGTGCTGGAAGGGTTTTTGCGGGCGGCGATAGCGTCGGTGGAAACCCGTTGCAGTAAAGTTTTGATTGCCCGCGTGGTGACCTGGCGGATGCGCGATTGGCGTGATCCTGAGGTTCAGGTTTTGCCTTTGGCTCCGGTGACTTCGGTGGAGGCGGTGCGTCTGTTGGATGGTGCAGAATTGCCGACTGAAGTGGCGTCTTCCGCATACCGGTTGGATATGGATGCGCATTATCCGATGTTGCGTGCGGTTGGCGTTTGTTTGCCTGCGCCTGTGAGCGGCGGGCAGGTCGAAGTTGTGGCGACCGTGGGGTTTGCAGCGCGTTGGTCGGATGTGCCCGCAGATTTGCAACAGGCGGTGCTGATGTTGGCGGCGCATTACTATGAATATCGCAACGAGGTGTCATTGGGCGGTGGCTGTATGCCTTTTGGCGTGACCAGTCTGATTGCTCGCTATCGCAGACTAAGTATTGGCCGCATGGGGCTGGAGGGCATGTCATGAGGCAGCCTTTGTTGAACCGGCGTATGGTTTTGGAAAGCGTGGCGCGGAATTCTGATGGTGCTGGGGGCTTTGTGGAAAGCTGGGTCGCGCTTGGGGAGCTTTGGGCTGAGGTGAAGCCTCGGTCTGGCGGTGAGCGGGATCGCGAAGATGTCGGCGTCTCTCGGTTGGATGTGAAGGTGACCATGAGGGCTGCACCTGTCGGGTCATCCAAACGGCCTGAGGCGGGGCAGCGGTTGCGTGAGGGCACGCGGATTTTCAGGATTTTGGCGGTGACGGAGCCCGATATGGCAGGGCGTTACCTAACCTGTTTGGCGCGCGAAGAGGTGGCGGCATGAGTTATGGCGTGGCGGTGGCGCTGCAGGCGGCGGTTTACCAGCATTTGCTGGCGGATGGCGACCTGAGCGGGTTGGTTGGCAGCGCGATTTATGACGAGGTGCCAAATGGAACCATTCCATCAACCTATGTGACCTTGGGGCCGGAAACGGCGTTGGATAGGTCAGACGGAGATGGCGGTGGAGCGCTCCATCGTTTTGAGGTTTCAGTGGTGTCTGACGTGAGCGGATTTGCAGGAGCCAAGGCAGTGGCCGTGGCTGTTAGCGATGCGCTGGCAGGTGCCGCGTTGAGCTTGGCGCGGGGGCATTTGGTGGCTTTGCGATTTGAGCGGGCTGTGGCGAGCCGGGAAGAAGCCGCAAACTTGAGACGGATTGATCTGCGTTTTGCGGCGTGGGTTCAAGACAGCTGATCAGGTGATTGAATTTATTGACAGAAAAGGACTGGGCGGATGACGGCACAGAACGGGAAAGACCTGCTTATCAAGGTGGATATTTTGGGGGACGGCAGCTTTGCGACGCTGGCCGGACTGAGGGCAACTCGGATCAGCTTTAACGCGGAAAGCGTGGATGTGACTTCGCTTGAGAGCCAAGGCGGTTGGCGTGAATTGCTAGGTGGCGCAGGGGTGAAATCGGCGTCGATCTCGGGATCTGGTGTGTTTAAAGATGCGGACACAGACGAGCGTGCACGGCAGCTATTCTTTGATAGCGAGGTTCCTGAGTTTCAGGTGATTATTCCGGATTTCGGCACTGTGGAGGGACCGTTTCAGGTGACGTCATTGGAGTATGCCGGAACGCATAATGGCGAGGCAACCTATGAGTTGGCTCTGGCTTCGGCGGGTGCGCTAACGTTTGTGGCGGCCTAAGAAATGGTCAATCCACATGCAGGAGAGGTGGCGCTGGTTGTGAATGGCGAGCGCTGCTTGGCGAAACTGACTTTGGGGGCATTGGCGAGACTGGAAGAACGTTTGGAAACTGGGTCTTTGATGGCTTTGGTGGAACGCTTTGAGGGCGGGACGTTCAGCGCATCGGATGTGATTTCGTTGCTTTATGCGGGGCTCGCGGCCTGTGGTTGGGAGGGTTCTGAGGCTGATCTGGCCGAGGCTGAGGTCGAGGGCGGCCCGATGATGGCAGCCCGAGTGGCAGCTCGGATGTTGGCGGTGGCCTTTGTGGTTCCCGGAGATGGCAATGACGCTGTCTAAAGGTGGGTTTGACTGGGCCGCATTGATGCGAGCGGGGCTGCGTGGATTGCAATTGCGACCACAGGAATTCTGGGCGCTGACACCGGCAGAGTTGGCGATGATGTTGGGGCAGACCAAGGGCGTGGCTCCGATGAGCCGAAGCCAGTTGGATCAGTTGCTGATGGCCTATCCAGATCAGAAGGAAACGGATGATGAGTGACTTTGAGAACCTAGAAGACCTGCGGGATCAGCTTTCAAATATCGGCGATACGGCGGAAGTGACTGGGGATGTTATGGCAGCCTTTGATGGTGAATTAAAGCGCGTGCGGCAAAGTTTGCAGACCTCGGGTGGCGATTTTGAAACCTTTGAAAAAGGAATGTCCAAGGGGCTGAAAAAGGCCGTGGATGGGCTGGTGCAGGATGGCGACAGCCTGAGTGATGCGCTGCGCAATGTGTTCAAGAGCGTGATGGATGCGGCTTATGAGGCGGCGGTGACACCGGTGACGGATCACTTTGGTGCACTGATTGCGCGTGGGGTTGGCGGGCTGTTCAGCGGGTTGATGCCTTTTGCAAACGGAGGTGCTTTTTCGCAAGGACGCGTGATGCCCTTTGCCAATGGCGGCATCGTAAGCCAGGCGACGGCTTTTCCAATGCGTGGTGGGCTTGGGGTTATGGGCGAGGCTGGACCCGAAGCGATTATGCCTTTGGCGCGCGGGGCGGATGGCAAGCTGGGTGTGCGCGGTGGCGGCGGGCGAGCTGTGCAGGTGGTGATGAATATTCAGACTTCGGACGTAGAGGGCTTTCGACGCTCGCAAGGGCAGATCGCTGCGCAGATGAGCCGCGCGATTTCTCGGGGTCAGCGGAATTTATAAGGGGTTCGTGATGAGTTTTCATGAAGTGAGATTTCCGGCGAATTTGAGCTTTGGATCTGTCGGTGGGCCCGAACGGCGCACAGATATCGTGACGCTTTCAAATGGGTTTGAAGAGCGCAACACACCCTGGGCGCATGCGCGGCGGCGTTATGATGCGGGGGTCGGAATGCGATCTTTGGACGACATCGAGGTGCTAATTTCCTTTTTTGAAGCGCGGCGTGGGCAGCTTTATGGGTTTCGCTGGAAGGATTGGTCTGACTACAAATCTGGCAAGGCGCTGGCGGATGTGGATTTTCGCGATCAGGTGATTGGTGAAGGGGATGGCGCAGAGCATGTGTTTCAGCTGCATAAGGTCTATCGCAGTGGGGAGGCGCGCTATACGCGGCCTATCTTGAAGCCCGTCGCTGGTACCGTGCGGGTTGGCGTTGCGGATACAGAACAGCAGGAAGCTGTTGATTTTACGTTAGATACAGCGCGCGGGGAGATCACATTTGCCGTGGCACCTTCCCCTGGGGAACAGGTGACGGCGGGTTTTGAGTTTGATGTGCCGGTGCGCTTTGACACGGACCGCATTCAAACAAGCGTGGCGAGTTTTCAAGCGGGTGATATGCCGAATGTGCCGGTGGTTGAGGTGCGTGTCTGATGAGTATTTCTGCGGAATTTGAAGCGCATCTACGCACCGGTTTGACGACTTTGGCGCGCTGTTGGCAGGTCAAGCGGCGCGATGGCGTCACCTTTGGGTTTACCGACCATGATTGTGATTTGGCGTTTGAGGGGCAGATTTTTGGCTCTGGATCTGGCCTGACAGCGTTGGCGTTGGAGCAGGGTACTGGGCTGAACGTCGATAATTCCGAGGCGCTGGGTGTGTTGAGCGATGTGTCGATTTCGGAGGAAGAGATTTCAGCGGGGCGGTTTGATCATGCTGAAGTCACCTGTTGGCTGGTGAATTGGGCCGATGTCTCGCAGCGCTGCATCCTGTTTGCAGGGCATATCGGGGAGATTACGCGCAGTGGCGGGGCCTTTCGGGCGGAGTTGCGTGGATTATCAGAACCACTGAACCAACCGATGGGGCGGGTCTATCAGAAACCTTGCAGCGCAGTGCTTGGGGATAAGCAATGTGGTGTAGATATTCATGATCCAATTTTCTCTGCTGTGTTTGAGGTTGTCGAGCAGCATAGCCCTGAAGTGATTGAAGTTGCGCTGAATGACAATTTTGTGGCCGGGTGGTTTCAGCACGGGGTTGTTGTGGATGAGGCGCGCGGCTTTACGGGTATAGTGAAATCAGACGAGGTTGCCGATGGGCGGCGCGAGCTTACCCTTTGGACACCTTTACCTGCGTCTTTGAACGCCGGAGATCAAATTAGGGTGGTTGCGGGCTGTGACAAGCGCTTCGCAACCTGCCAATTCAAGTTTTCTAACACTCTGAATTTTAGAGGGTTCCCGGATGTTCCTGGCGATGAGTGGATCACGACTTTACCGCGTCAGGACGGGGCAAACTCTGGTAGGAGTTTGCGATGACAGATACGGCAATAGCGCAGCAGGTCCTACAAGAGGCACGCGCGTGGATTGGCACGCCATATGTGCATCAGGCATCGGTTAAACATGCAGGGTGCGATTGTTTGGGACTGGTGCGTGGGGTTTGGCGTGGCGTCCTCGGAGAAGAGCCCGAAGAGGCACCTGCTTATACTGCGGATTGGTCTGAAATTTCAGGACAAGAGGCGTTATGGGCGGCAGCGCGACGGAACTTGCTTGTGAAGCCGACGAGGGTTCCCGCGTTGGGTGATGTGATCCTGTTTCGAATGCGCGATGGGGCGATGGCGAAGCATCTTGGGATACAGTCGTGCATTGGAGAAACGCCTGCCTTCATTCATGCCTTCGGAGGGCATGCAGTGGTGGAAAGCCCATTGAGTGCCCCCTGGGCGCGCCGGGTCGTGGCGCGGTTTTCTTATCCAATTCAATCTGTTGAGGAGGCAAGCTAATGGCGACGATGCTTTTGTCCGCTGCTGGGGCAGCGATTGGTGGAGCCGTTGGCGGCTCGGTTCTGGGCTTGTCTTCAGTGGCGATTGGGCGCTTTGCAGGAGGGCTGCTTGGCAATGCGATTGATCAGCGCTTGATGGGCAGTGGGGCGGCTGTGGAAACGGGGCGAATTGACCGATATCGCATCACGGGGTCCGCTGAGGGCCGCGCGATTACGCAGGTTTTTGGTCGTATGCGTATCGGGGGCCATGTTATTTGGGCGACGCAGTTTCAAGAAGTTGTGACCCAGACCGGTGGCGGCAAGGGGATGCCGAGCCGTCCGAAGGTGAATGAGATCAGCTATACGATCTCCCTGGCGATTGGGCTTTGTGAGGGGCAGATTTCGGGTGTCACGCGGCTATGGGCGGATGGGCGCGAGGTATCGCAGAAAAGCGTGACGATGCGGATTTATGACGGCAGCGAAGGCCAACTGCCGGATCCTAAGATGGAAGCCGTTGAAGGCGTGGGCACGGTGCCAGCCTATCGTGGTTTGGCTTATGTGGTTTTCGAGGATCTGGATCTCGCGCCCTACGGCAATCGTATTCCGCAGTTTTCCTTTGAGGTATCGCGGCCTACGCCGGTTGAGCAGCCAGATACTGCGTTTGAACCGACGCGAGCAACACAGGCGGTGGCTTTGATCCCGGGGACGGGGGAATACGCTTTGGCAACTGAGCCCGTTTATCTGGAAAAAGGTCCGGGGCAGTCGGAACCTGCGAATGTGAACGCGCCGGGTAATCAAGCAGATTTTGTGACCACGATGGATGCGCTTGATAGTGAGTTGCCGAATTGCGGGGCGGTGTCGCTGATTACCAGTTGGTTTGGCACGGACTTGCGTTGTGGTGAGTGCGAGATTGGGCCGCGGGTTGAGACCATAGCGACCGATGGGACGATGCCTTGGCAAGTCTCGGGAGTATCTCGAAGCCAAGCGCAGGAGGTGCCTGTGGTTGGAGATCGGCCTGTTTACGGGGGGACACCTTCGGACCAATCGGTGGTTCAAGCGATTGAGTATCTGAAGGCACAGGGGCGGTCGGTGATGTATTACCCCTTTGTTTTGATGGAACAAAGGGCTGGGAATATATTGCCTGACCCTTGGACGGGTGAAGATGGCCAGCCTGCCTTACCATGGAGGGGGCGGATTACGCTTTCGGCGGCTCCGGGGCAGGAAGGAAGTCCAGACGGAACGGTGGCGGCAGAGGCTGAGGTCGCGGCGTTTTTTGGAACAGCGAGTGCCAGTGATTTTGTCGTATCAAATAGGGCAGTGACCTATTCTGGTCCGCCCGAGTGGCGATATCGGCGGTTTATTTTGCATCAAGCTGCGCTTTGTGCAGCGGCGGGCGGCGTGGATGCCTTTTGCATTGGATCAGAGATGCGTGGGCTGACGTCTATTCGAGGGGAAGGTCGAGAGTTTGTGGCCGTGACCCAGCTTATTGATTTGCTGCGTGAGGTGCGTGTGATCCTTGGGCCGGATGTAAAGCTGAGCTATGCCGCTGATTGGTCAGAGTATTTTGGCTATCAACCCGAGGATGGCTCAGGAGATCGGTATTTCCATCTGGATCGACTTTGGGCGGATGATGATTTGGATTTTGTCGGCATTGATAACTATATGTCTCTGTCTGATTGGCGAGATGAGGCAGGGCATGCGGATGCGGACCATGGCTCGATCTATGATCTTGACTACCTCATGGCCAATATCGAAGGCGGCGAGGGGTATGATTGGTATTACCACTCGGATGAAGCGCGCGAGGCGCAGATACGCACGTCGATTGAGGATGGGGCTTATGGCGAGCCCTGGGTCTATCGCTACAAGGACATCAGCAATTGGTGGGCGAATGCGCATCATGAGCGCATTAATGGCGTGAGGCAGGCGGAGGCGACAGCTTGGGAGGCGCAGTCAAAGCCGATTGTCTTTACAGAGCTTGGTTGTGCAGCGGTCGACAAAGGCACCAACCAGCCCAATAAGTTTCTGGATCCGAAGTCGTCTGAAAGCAGTTTGCCGTATTTTTCCAATGGGATACCGGATGATTTTATTCAGCATCAGTATCTGAAAGCGCAGTATCGCTACTGGGCGGATGAGGCCAACAACCCGGTGTCTGAAGTCTATGATGGCCCGATGATTGATATGTCGCAGGCCTATGTCTGGGCTTGGGATACGCGGCCATTTCCTCGGTTCCCGCGCAATAGGGACCTATGGAGCGATGGGGACAATTATAGGGCTGGCCATTGGATTTCCGGGCGCACGACGCATCGATCTTTGGCCTCGGTTGTGCGCGAAATTTGTGAGGTGGCAGGTGTGAACCGGTTTGATGTGTCTGGGCTATCTGGCATGGTACGCGGCTATGCAGTGGATCAGGTGACGTCGGCGCGGCAGATGCTTGAACCCTTGATGATCCGATATGGCTTTGATGCGGTGGATCGCAATGGTGTGTTGAGCTTTGTCATGCGCGATGCCGAGGCGGCATTGAAGCTAGACGAAGTTTATCTGGGCATCACCGAAGACCTGCCTTTTGGTATCGAACGCCAGCGTATGTCAGAGGCAGAGGTGATCGGCCGAGTGCGGGTTCAGGCGGTGGATGCGGTTGGGGATTTTGATACGTTGGCCGAAGAGGCGATTTTGCCGGATCAAGAGACCCACAACGTGTCGACCAGCGAGTTTAACCTCTCGATGCAACGCGGAGAAGCACGGTTGGTAGCGGAACGTTGGCTGGCTGAGGCACAACTGGCCAAGGATACCATGAGCTTCGCTTTACCCCTGTCGCAATTGGCTCTGCAGGTTGGGCAGGTCATTGAGATTGATGATGAAAACGGTGAGGCGCATCTATACCGAATTGACCGGATGGAAATCGCTGAGGCGATTCAGTGTTTTGCAACGCGAGTGGCAAAAGAACTCTATGAGCCAGCTATGCCGATGGTGACGGATGATGCTTTATGTGGATTTTCCTCTCCGGTGCCGGTGACACCTTTGTTTATGGACCTGCCGTTGATCCGGGGCGATGAAAACGCCCATAGCCCGCACGTAGTAGCAGTCGCGGATCCTTGGCCTGGGCCGGCGGCGGTCTATAGCGCCTTTGGAGACAGCGGTTTCCAACTGAACACCGTTTTGTCGAACCGCCCGATTGTGGGTCAGCTGCAAGAGGTATTGCCCAGTGTACAGGCAGGCGTGTGGGATCGATCCGCACCGGTCGAGGTGAAGCTGATTCATGGCGCTTTGGAAAGCCAGCCAGAAGCGTCTGTTCTGCAAGGTGGTAATGTGGCGCTGATTGGCGATGGTACCGCCGGAAACTGGGAAGTTTTGCAGTTTGCGACAGCTGAGCTGATTTCTGAAAAGACCTATGCAATATCGGATTGTTTGCGAGGGCAGGCGGGCAGCGATGGTGTGCAGCCGGGTGAGTGGCCTGCAGGGTCTTGGTTTGTGCTGTTGAATGGCGCAGTGGATCAGATGGTTTTGCCTTTGGCATCTCTGGGGTTGGAGAAAACCTACCGAGTGGGACCTGCTGGATATCCAGTGTCGGATCCGATTTATACAGAGCAGGTACATCAGTTTGCCGGTAATGGGTTACGGCCCTTTAGGCCCGTGCATTTGAACGCTGAATGGAACGCCAGCGGTGATCTATTAGTCAACTGGATCAGGCGCAGCCGCATTGGCGGGGATAACTGGGAGCTGCCTGAAATCCCGCTTGGTGAGGAAACGGAAAGCTACTTGGTCGAAGTGCGAGCCGATGGGGTGCTTTTGCATTCAGAGTTTGCGCAACAGCCAGAACTCAACCTGTCACATGCGACGGCGTCCTCATGGAGCATCGATGGGGTTTTGGATCTGCAGGTGGCTCAGATCTCAGCACTCTATGGGGCGGGGCCTTTCGCGCAGATCACGATTGCGGTGCCTGCATGAGGATGGTTTTGGCGGGCGATGTCTTTGCGCTCGCCCATCGGATTGCTGCAATGCCACTGTGTGAACGGCGCAGCGCCTGTGATCAAATGCTACAGGAGGCTGACTGGGCAGATAAATATCACAAACGTCATGGTCAATGTCATCCAAGATGGGGGAATGGTAGCTTGATGGGGCGGGTTGGGCTGGATGGCGCTCCACTGGGAGCACCAAAATTCAATGACCCAGATTTCTGCGATACTTTGCTTTTGGTGATCACTCGATTGCAGGAATGGCGGGCCGTGAAACGTGGTGATACGCTAGGCCGGCCACAGGTAAATCGTCCTAATCGCGAAGATTTTACAGAACATTCTCCCTGATATCACTGGGGCGTCTTGCATTTGTCACAGTGATACTTTCCATAACAACCTTGAATTTGCTCTGAAATCCCTAAGTGGTATATCATCAGGCAAGAGAGGAATGTTGCATGGCAGAACGTCGCCCCATCATCCAAGAGCTGGACCCAGTCTGGACGCAAATCCTGCGTGAGGGTCAGGACGCTTTACAGGAAGAGCCGCTGTTGGGCGGTTTGATCCATTCGTCGATCCTGCACCATAAGTCGATCGAACAGGCGCTGAGCTATCGCGTGTCGCTGAAACTGGCCTCTGGTGAGATGTCAGAACAGCTGTTACGCGAAATCTGTGACGAGGCTTATGCCAGCGATCCAAGCGTTGCCATGGCGGCCCGTGCGGATTTGACAGCGGTGTTTGAACGCGACCCGGCGTGCCATCGTCTGATCCAGCCGATGCTGTTTTTCAAAGGTTTCCAAGCCATCCAAGCTTACCGCGTGGCTCACTGGCTGTGGCAGAATGGTCGTAAGGATATGGCTTACTTCTTCCAGATGCGCTGCTCTGAAGTCTTTGGCATCGATATTCACCCCAATGCACGTATCGGGCAGGGGATCATGATCGACCATGCCCATTCCATCGTGATTGGGGAAACCGCGGTTGTCGGCGACAATGTCTCGATGCTGCATTCCGTTACATTAGGCGGGACCGGCAAAGAAGAAGAAGACCGTCACCCAAAAATTGGCGATGGCGTTCTGATCGGGGCCGGGGCCAAGGTTTTGGGAAATATCAAAGTGGGCAACTGCTCTCGTATTGCGGCCGGTTCCGTGGTGCTGGAAGAAGTGCCGACCTGTAAAACTGTGGCAGGTGTGCCTGCAAAGATCGTTGGCGACGCGGGTTGTTCGCAGCCTGCCGTAAGTATGGATCAGACGCATATCGAATGATAATGAACTGATAATGCAATAAAAAAAAGCCGCTGGATTGAGCGGCTTTTTTGTTTTTGATTAAGGCGGCCCTTAAGCCAGCATCGCCATTGGATTTTCCAAGTTGTTGACAATGGCCTTCAGCAGATCAGATCCAACCGCGCCGTCGATGACACGATGATCTACCGACATGGTCACGCTCATAACCGTCGCGACGGCAAGATTGCCTTCTGCATCCACCACCGGTTTTTTAACACCAGCGCCTACAGCCAGAATGCCTGCGTGCGGCGGGTTCACGATGGCGTCGAAATTGTCGATACCAAACATGCCTAGGTTGGAAATGGCAAAGCTGCCGCCCTGATATTCATGTGGCGCCAGTTTACGGTCCCGCGCACGGGTGGCGAGGTCTTTCATCTCGCTAGAAAGCGTAGAAAGGGATTTCATTTCCGCGTCCTGAAGCACAGGGGTAAACAGGCCACCTTCGATGGCTACCGCTACAGCGACATCGCTGGCCTTCATCTGCAGCACGCGATCTCCGGCCCAAACGGCGTTGGCCGCAGGCACGGATTGCAGCGCCAACGCCACGGCTTTGATGATGAAGTCATTCACCGAAAGTTTCACACCGCGATCCGCCAGTTGAGCGTTGATTTCACTGCGGAATTTCAACAGTGCATCCAGTTTGATGTCACGGCGCAGATAGAAATGCGGAACCGTCTGTTTGGCTTCGGTGAGGCGCGCCGCAATGGTTTTGCGCATGCCATCCAACGAGACCTCTTCGTAGTCGCGACCCTCATAAGCGCGGGCCACTTGGTCAGCAGAGGGGCTTGACGCCATTGGTGCCGCTGCGGCTGGTGCGGAGGCTGATGGAGCTGCCGCAGGGGCCGCGCCAGGTTGAGCATTCAAGACATCGGCTTTCACGATGCGACCTTTAGGGCCGGAGCCTTTGAGCGCATTCAGATCGACGCCCTTATCTGCGGCAATGCGGCGTGCCAGAGGTGAGGCAAAGACGCGGGAACCGTCAGATGCTGCAGGTGCTGACGGCGCCGGTGCAGAGACCGCTGGCGATGGCGCAGGTGGTGCTGCATCAGCTTTGGCCGCTACGGGCGCTGCTGCGGCCGGAGAAGGTGCGGAAACAGAACTTGCGTCCTCTCCTTCTTCCAAAAGCATCGCGATGGGAGTGTTTACTTTCACGCCTTCACTGCCTTCGGCCACTAAAAGAGGGCCCATGGTGCCTTCGTCGACGGCTTCGAATTCCATCGTGGCCTTGTCGGTTTCGATCTCGGCGATGATATCGCCAGAGTTCACTTCGTCGCCTTCTTTCACGAGCCATTTGGCAAGTGTGCCTTCTTCCATGGTCGGAGAGAGCGCAGGCATTAAGATTTCAATTGGCATCTGAATGGCTCCCTAGCGATATGTGACTTGCTTGACGGCGGCGATGACCTCTTCGGTCGTGACCAGCGCAAGTTTTTCAAGGTTGGCGGCATAGGGCATCGGAACATCCTTGCCCGCACAGTTAATCACTGGCGCGTCGAGATAATCAAACGCCCTTTCCATGATCGTAGCTGACAGGTGGTTGCCAATGGATCCCACAGGGAAGCCTTCTTCAACAGTCACGCAGCGGTTGGTCTTCATGACCGAAGCCAGCACCGTATCGTAATCGATCGGACGCAGGCTGCGCAGGTCGATGACTTCGGCGGAAATGCCATCTTCTGCAAGCTTATCAGCAGCTTCCAATGCATATTGCATCCCGATGCCAAAGCTGACGATGGTCACGTCACTGCCTTTGCGCCAGACGCGGGCCTTGCCGATTTCCACGGTGAAATCATCCATGACAGGCACATCAAAAGAGCGGCCATACAAGATTTCATTTTCCAAGAAGATCACCGGGTTTGGATCCCGGATCGCAGCTTTCAACAGGCCTTTGGCGTCGCTTGCTGAATAGGGCATGACCACCTTCAGACCAGGAATTTGCGCATACCAAGCGGCGTAGTCTTGCGAGTGTTGCGCGCCGACGCGGGCGGCTGCACCGTTTGGACCACGGAAGACAATCGGACAGCCCATTTGGCCACCTGACATATAAAGCGTCTTGGCTGCAGAGTTGATGATCTGATCAATCGCCTGCATCGCGAAGTTAAACGTCATGAACTCGACAATTGGCTTTAGGCCACCAAAAGCGGCGCCTACGGCGATCCCAGCAAAACCATGTTCGGTGATCGGCGTGTCGATGACACGTTTGTTGCCGAACTCATCCAACATGCCCTGACTGATCTTGTAAGCCCCCTGATATTCAGCGATCTCTTCGCCCATCAGGTACACTTCTTCGTCCGAGCGCATTTCCTCGGCCATGGCATCACGCAGCGCTTCGCGCACGGTCTGCTGCTTGACCTCTGTACCGACGGGCCAGTCTGGTTCTAGGTTCATGACCGGCACGGCTTCAGCTGCCGCAGGTTGCGCCGCAACAGGCGCTTCGGCAGCGACCGGCGCTGGTGTGCCGTTTGCCGCTGACGGAGCAGGGGCCGCGCCGGCTTCCTCGCCATCTTCCAGCAGTGTTGCAATCGCTGTGTTAACCGCGACATTCTCAGTGCCTTCCGCCACCAGAATATGCCCAATTACACCTTCATCAACCGCTTCAAACTCCATCGTCGCTTTGTCGGTTTCGATTTCCGCAATGATGTCGCCAGAGCTGACCTCATCGCCTTCTTTCACCAGCCATTTTGCCAGCGTGCCTTCTTCCATCGTCGGCGACAGGGCCGGCATCAAAATTTCTACTGCCATTTCTTAAGATCCTTCTGCCGAGGTAATCATGCCAACGATATTGCCTTGGCCGTCTTCTACATAGGCGCAGCGGCCGACACCGGGAAAATCTGTGGGTGGGAGCGCTTCAGCACCCCCATTGGCCAGCGCCCAGGTGTAGATAATGTCGCAATCAAGGACGTCGAACGTCATAGTGCCACCACGAACAGCTGACCCTGCTGGATGGGCTTCGTCCGGGCGTTTCATCATGCCGATAGTCAGATCGCCACCCAGTCCCGGTCCTGAGGCGAGGTTGTATTCCATTTCCTCACCGCCGGGCATTGGTGCGAAATCCCAGCCAAAAAGCCCTGAATAAAAGGCCTTACCGGCCTCAACATCTTTCACGTATATTTCAAAATGTGCCATGATGTCAGCTCCTTACGCCACAATGTCGGTCCACAGCTCGCTTTCAGCGGGCAGTGGGCTGGTTTTGGCGAATTCGGCGCTTTCGTTCACGACCTTTTTGATCTCTTTGTCGATGGCCTTCAGGTCTTCTTCAGAGGCGTGTTTACCGGTCAACAGCATCTCACGGACGCGTTCAATTGGGTCCCGTTCTTCGCGTACGCGCTGTACTTCTTCGCGGGTACGGTATTTGGCCGGGTCCGACATAGAGTGACCGCGGTAGCGGTAGGTTTTCACCTCGAGGATATAAGGTCCTTTGCCTGCGCGGCAGTGCATCACGGCCTTTTCACCGGCCTCTTTCACGGCCAAAACATCCATACCATCAACAACTTCGCCGGGGATGCCAAAAGCTGCGCCGCGGGTGTAGATATCTGGGGTGGATGTTGAGCGCTGTTGTGATGTGCCCATAGCGTACTGGTTGTTTTCAATGACAAAAATCACCGGAAGATCCCAGATCGCGGCCATGTTGAAAGTCTCATAGACCTGGCCTTGGTTCGCCGCACCATCCCCAAAATAGGTGAAGGTCACGCGATTGTTGCCTTTGTATTTGTCTGAAAAAGCAAGCCCTGCACCAATGGGCACCTGAGCGCCAACAATGCCGTGACCGCCATAGAAATGCTTTTCTTTGCTGAACATATGCATCGAGCCGCCTTTGCCTTTGGAATACCCGCCTTCGCGGCCCGTCAGCTCGGCCATCACACCGTTTGGATCCATGCCACAGGCCAGCATATGGCCGTGATCACGATACGAGGTCAGGCGTTTGTCACCTTCTTCAGCGGCGGCTTCGAGCCCAACCACAACAGCCTCTTGGCCAATATAAAGGTGGCAGAACCCGCCAATCAGACCCATGCCATAAAGCTGGCCCGCTTTTTCTTCAAAGCGGCGGATCAGTAGCATTTCACGGTAATATTCTTTCAGCGTGTCACCGCTGACATTCGGCTTTTTGGTCGCTTTTTTCGCAGCCATTGGATGCGCGCCCTCCCTGGCAGTTTCATCTGCAGTTTAATGGCCATTATAGTTTAGCCTTAAACTATCTTTGAATCCATGAAACCACGGGTTGCGCAGACACACCAGAGCAAAATTTCAGTGATTGTCAGAGTCTCGTTTACCGAATGACCATTTCATCAGCGCGCAGCATGCCCAGAACCGAGCGGGCTTGTTGGTCGACGAGGTCAAGATCAAGGTAATCGTCAGAAAGGCGTTTGGTTAGGTTTTCCATGCGGGCCACTTCGACCTGCATCATCTCAAGCTCTTGTTCCAAAAGCTGAGTTTGTGCCGAAATCTCCGCCCGGCGGAACAAGCCATAATCCCCCTGCACAGCGGCAAAGGTAAAATAGACTGCTAAACTGAACGCCACCCCAAAGAATAGGGCTGCGCCAATAGCCGGGCGGGATTTGGATACTGCCATGGTTGTTGCCACGTCTGCCTCAGTAAGTTGGGGCCTTTGCGACCCTCTGACTTCACTATGCCATAGGTGATTCGTTTTGTGAATCCCTAAAATGCAAAAATGATTCGTTTTTTTGTCTTTGGAGTCAGCTTGTTATGGTGACTCTTGCTGAGGTTTCGCGGCGATTAAAAAAGCGATCTCTGCGGGTCAAGCAATTCCGGCCCGTCATCATGCACGCCGATCTTATCAACTTTATAAGCGTCAAAATTCCAACCCGTGCCATAACTTTCGATCACCTCATCATCGTCGACTGTGCGGTGCAAGAAGTCAGCGCCCTGGCTTTCTCTGAGAATAACCGGGGTGCGCGGGTGGATATCTATCAGTTGGTCCTCAGCGGCACGAGTGAGGATGGTGCAGGTTTTTAAACCCTCTCCAAGATCCGAATAAAGCCCAGCAAAGAAGAAATGCGAGCTGTTGATCTGTGGTTTAATCGCCCAGGGTTGTTTTGCGCCTTTGGGGCCGGTCCATTCGTAATAGGCGACAGCGGGAATAAGGCAGCGCTGTTTGGCCCAGGCATTGCGGAAGGTGGGTTTTTCAAATGCCGTTTCGATTTTCGCGTTAAAGGTTGTGGCCTTCCAATCTTTCACATCGCCTTTGTGCCATTGCGGCACAAACCACCATCGCGCAGAGGTCATATGCAACCCATCTGGTTCCGCCGTCAGGCAGGGAACTTGGTTGGTGGGCTTGATGTTATAGCCCCATTGCGCCGTCTCCACGCCTTTGTCAGGGCGCGGCTTAGAGGGGTAAACATAGCCTTCGATGATCTCGGCCATTTGTCTTTGTGTCAGATGGCCGGCTGCGAATTTTCCACACATGTCAGAACTTTGAAGGAAAGGGCAGGCGGCGACAAGCCTGCAAAGAAAAAGCCCCTCTGGCGTTGGGTCAAAGGGGCTTTGAATGTCGTCATGTGAGCGAGGTGTTAGCCTGCGACAGATGCGTCGTAGATCTCGTTGATGGTCGCTTCGATGGTGCCGTTGAAGGCCGCGTCGTCTTGTTGGGCAGACAAGCCTTCGGTCAGCGCACGCGAGAAAGATGCGATGATGCCGGAGTTTACAGACAACATGTCGTTGGCTTGCTGACGGGAATAGCCGCCGGAAAGAGCAACAACGCGCAGAACCCGTGGGTGATCGACCAATGGCTGATAGAGGTTTGCTTCGTTTGGCAGGGTCAGCTTCAGCATCACATTTTGATCCTCAGACAGGGCGTCGAGTTGCGCGAGGATTTCGTCGCGCAGCATGACTTCTGCTTCGGATTTATCGGCGATGGAAATGGTCACTTCCGGCTCAACAATTGGCATCAGACCTTTGGCGATGATCTGCTTGGCTACGTCAAACTGCTGGCCAACGACAGCTTTGATGCCTTCTGCGTTCGCGGCATTGATGACAGAACGCATTTTGGTGCCAAAGATGCCTTTGGTGTTGGCTTTGTCCAGCAGTGCGTCCAGGTCAGGGTTGGGCTTCATGACTTGTGCGCCATTGTCTTCGTCGGCCAGACCTTTGTCGATCTTCAAGAACGGTACCACGCCGCGCTCTTCCCAGAGATACGTCGCAGACGGTTTGCCAGCAATATCGCCATCCATGGTGCGTTCAAACAAGATTGCGCCAACCACCTTGTCGCCGGTGAAGGCCGGAGCCTGAGCGATACGGGAACGCATATCGTGGATCAGGCTGAACATTTCGTCGTCATTGTTATAGGCGGTTTCATCAACACCGTAGAGGCGCAGCGCCTTTGGGGTGGAGCCGCCGGATTGATCAAGCGCGGCAATAAAGCCTTTACCAGCACGAATGAGTTCAGCTTGAGAAGTTTTGGACATTATGTTCCGCCTTGAAATGAAGGTGTTTCCGACAGTCTGGGACCTTGCCCCGGTTCTAAGCGACGTGCGCCCAAGAATGCAACGCCGGTAACGCTAACAATTGAGGGTTCGGTTGTAGATTTTCCAAAGTTTAAAATTGATTTAGTTTCTAAAATAAAAAGAGCGGGTGAATACCCGCTCAATTTCCTAATTTTTGCTGCCTTTTTGGGCAGGGTTTAGTCCGCTTCCAACGCCGCAACACCCGGTAGGGTTTTGCCTTCCATCCATTCAAGGAAGGCGCCACCGGCGGTGGATATATAGGTGAAATCATCCGCGGCATTGGCACCATTCAGCGCAGCAACCGTATCACCGCCCCCTGCGACAGAGATCAGCTGACCTGCTTTGGACAGTTCTGCTGCTTTGGCTGCCGCGGCATTGGTGGCTGCATTGAATGGTTCGATTTCAAAGGCGCCGAGTGGGCCGTTCCAGATCAGAGTTTTGGCTTGATCCAGGATCGCTGAAATCCGCTCAACTGCCACGGGGCCAGCATCCAGGATCATTGCGTCGTCAGGGCAGGCGTTGGTGGCGACAGTTTCATTCTCGGCACCGGCTTTGAATTCGCGCGCTACAACCAGATCGGCAGGTAGAACAATGTCGCAGCCTGCGGATTCGGCCTTTGCCATGATCTCGCGCGCGGTGTCCGCCAGATCATGTTCACACAGGGATTTGCCAACCGGCAGCCCCTGCGCCGCAAGGAAGGTATTGGCCATACCACCGCCAATCACCAGGTGGTCGACTTTTTCAACCAGGTTGCCCAACAGTTCGAGCTTGGTGGAAACCTTGGCGCCGCCAACTACAGCCACAACCGGGCGTTCTGGTTTTGAAAGCGCGCTTTCCAAAGCGGAGAGTTCCGCCTGCATCAAGCGACCTGCGCATGCAGGCATCAAACGTGCGACACCTTCGGTGGAGGCATGGGCGCGGTGCGCCGCAGAAAAGGCGTCGTTGCAGTAAATGTCGCCCAAGGTGGATAGGAAGCCCGCCATTTGCGGATCGTTTGCTTCTTCCATCGGGCTAAAGCGGGTGTTCTCGATCAGTACAACGGCGTCAGACGGCAGTGCGAAAATCTCATCATGGCTTGGGCGCTCGATGAAAGTCACCTCAGTGCCGAAAGCCTCTGACAGGGCAGGGACAAGCTGACCCAAAGACATTTCAGGCACGGGTTTGCCCTTTGGACGACCAAAGTGCGCCAGCAGGATCGGAGAGCCGCCTTTCGCAAGGATATCCTTGATGGTCGGCACGATACGCTCGATCCTGGTGGCATCAGTTACCTTGCCATCTTCCATCGGTACGTTGATGTCCACACGGGTCAGCACGCGCTTGCCGTTCAGGTCCATATCGTCCAGAGTTTTCCAAGCCATCTGCTTGTCTCCTAATAGTCTTGTCGCCGAGGCGCTCTGTTTGCATTGGTATGTTAGCGCCAACATATGCATAATACGCGCCGGACATACCAGAATTTTTCAGCGCTTTCCGCCAAAGAAACAGCATTCTATCAGGCAAAAAGACACCTGTTGCATAGAGCATTAGCATGACAGGTCAATGGCAGCCTTGGCATTCGGGGCTTCCATGACTAGTTTGCGCTCAACGATAGTAATAGGAGCGCCAAAATGGCCGACATTAAAGATCCAGAAAACACCATCCTGATGGAGCTGAAAGACGGAACCGTTGTGATTGAACTGCTGCCAGACGTCGCACCAGGTCACACAGACCGCATGAAAGAGCTGGCGCGTTCTGGTCAGTACGACAATGTGTGTTTTCACCGCGTGATCGACGGTTTCATGGCGCAGACCGGCGACGTTGCGAATGGCAACATGGAAGATAACTTCAACATCCGCGCAGCGGGCACAGGTGGCTCTGACCTGCCAAACCTGAAGGCAGAATTCTCTAGCCTGCCACACGACCGCGGCACTTTGGGTGCAGCACGTTCCCAAATGCCTGACTCTGCGAACTCCCAGTTCTTCATCAACTTCAACGACAACCACTTCTTGAATGGTCAATACACCGTTTATGGCCGTGTGATCGAAGGCATGGAGCACGTGGACGCGATTGTTAAAGGCGAGCCACCTGCAAGCCCTGATCGTATGATCTCTGTAAAGGTTGCAGCAGATGTTGCGTAAGCTTGCAGTGATAGCAGCGCTGGTTTCCGGACCAGCGTTTGCATCCGGCATCGACATCACTGTCGAAGGCGAAGCCAATGGCGTGATTAAGATCGACCTGCTGGAGGACGTGGCGCCTCAGCATGTTGAGCGCATCACCACGTTGGCGGAGCAGGGCAAATATGACAATGTTGTCTTTCACCGCGTGATCGACGGCTTTATGGCGCAGACCGGTGATGTCGAATTTGGCATCATGGGCAGCGACATGCGTCGTGCCGGCACTGGCGGGTCTGCTTTCCCGGATCTGCCTGCTGAGTTTTCAGACGTGCCATATGAGCGCGGTGTGGTGGGCATGGCGCGCAGCCAGAACCCAAACTCTGCGAACTCTCAGTTCTTCATCATGTTTGAACCGGGTTACTTCTTGAACGGGCAATATACCGTTGTTGGCAAAGTGACTGAAGGTTTGGATGTATTGGATGCGATCAAACGCGGTCATCCGCGTTCTGGCACCATCACCGGCAAGCCTGATGTCATGACAAAAGTCTCAGTAACTGAGTAATTCTTTGTCACAAACCCGTGTGTGGGGCTATCAATAGGCCCCACATATGCGCACAGTTTTAGGAAGCAAACTGGAGCGCGTTATGAGTTTTCGAACCCTTCTAGCAGCGGCTGGCCTGAGCTTGGCCATGTCTGCAGCCTCGGCTGACCCGAATTTTTGGAAACATGAATGGCCTGACACGGATTTCGCCAACACGAGTGTTGAGTGGATCGAAGTCTTGTCAGGTGGTCCTCCAAAAGACGGTATTCCTGCGCTTGATGATCCTTCTTTCATAAGCGTAGCGGATGAAAGCCGCATCGCGCCTTTGGAACCTGTGATTACGGTTGAAATTGAAGGCGAGACACCTCGCGCCTATCCGATCCGTTATCTGACATGGCATGAAATTGTGAATGATACAGTTGGCGATGTTCCCGTCGCAGTGACCTTCTGTCCGCTGTGTAATTCTGGCATCACCTTTGATCGTCGCACGCCGGTTGGGACTTTGTCGTTCGGGGTGTCTGGCAAGCTCAGAAATTCCGATATGATCATGTATGACCGCGAAACCCAAAGCTGGTGGCAGCAGGCCATCGGGCAGGGGATCGTTGGGCAGATGAACGGGGTTGAATTGATCACCCTACCAACTTGGATGGAAAGCTGGGAGCAATTCTCGACCCGCAATCCAGATGGTTTGGTGATGGATGAACCACGATTTAATCGCGCCTATGGCAGCAATCCTTATCGCGGCTATGACAGCTCGCGCCGTCCGTTTCTATACAATGGTGAAATGCCACCGCATGGGATTGAGCCCTTGCTGCGGGTTGTGCGGGTTGGCGATCGCGCTTGGCCGTTAAGCCGTTTGCAAAAGGAACCTGTGATAAATGAGGCTGGCGTTCAGATCAGCTGGGTTGCTGGGCAGGCGTCAGCTTTGGACACCGGTAAAATTGGCAGCGGCAAGGATGTCGGCTCGATCCGGGTGAAAGATGCAGCGGGCAACGATCTGCCACATGATGTGATGTTTGCTTTTGCCTATCATGCCTTTTGGCCTGATGGCACTTGGATGCTGGGTGGCTGAAATTTCGCCCGATCAAGCCCTTACGAGCTGAGGGTTTTTATTGCTCGGGAAGTAACCTCGTCAGGTGTACCTGAAACATCCACCTCAGTATGCGCTTCATCTTCGGCAAGCGGCTCTAGCGTTGCGAGTTGAGATTCCAGCAAAGACACGGGCATATAATGACCCTCCCGCGCGCTCATGCGGGATGTGATCAGGTCTTTATCTGCGGTCAGAAACACAAAATGCGCATCGGGCAGCGTTGCCCGGATCACATCACGATATTGGCGTTTGAGGGCAGAGCAGGTGGCAACCACGGTCCGATCCTTGACCTTGCGATGTTCATCAGCGATTGCCTGCGCCACGGACTTGAGCCAAGGCGCGCGCATCTCATCAGTCAGTGGAGTGCCTTCAGACATGGCCTTTACATTTTCTGGCGGATGCAGGTCATCGGCCTCAATATAGATCCCATCAAAATGCGCCGTCAGACCAAGCGCCACCGAGGTTTTTCCGACGCCGCTGACGCCCATGACGATAATCGTGCGCGGATGCATTTTGGCCCTTCCTTCGCTCGGTCTTGTGTTGAATGACGCTCTGATAGCGCAAACATCTCTGAAATCATAGTCAATGTCGCCAGAAATTTACGGCGTAAGTTATTGATAATGCTCAGAGTGTAAAAAATATTATACTCAGTGTGTTGAAAATTAGACATGGAGTGCGAAATACTAGACACAAGCAACGCAATAGACTGCCCAATAGATTGCCCAAGGAGGCCTTATGACTTTTCAAGATCGCAACACTGTCGTGTCGATGCTAGTGAACCTCATCACGTTCACCTACGTCGTGTCGCGCCTGCTGAACATGCACGCAAGCGGGGCCTTTGACGGCGCTGATGCTGCCAACGTCTGGGCAAAAATGGTAATCTGGATAATCCCGATTTCAATTGCCGCGACCATCGTTGGCACCATCCTGTTTAATATTCTCTTCGCCATTTTCACCGGACAGGAAAAACCAAGCTTTGTCGTGGACGAACGTGATCGCATGTTTGAACGCCGCGGAATTTTTGCTGTGGTCGCAGGTGCGGGTACGGGGTTTGTGGGAGGGATTTTGGCGATGGCCTTGGACCACTCCGTATTGGTCGGTCTCAATATCATGTATTTCGGCATGGCGGCCGGAGCCATGGGGTCTGATCTTGTACGCTTTTTCAGCTACCGTCGGGGCTATTGATCGATGGGAAAGACCAAACTCAAGATCACCAATAATATTCGCCGCCTGCGCTTTGATGCGGATGAGATGACGCAAAAGGATTTGGCCGAACGCGTGGGCGTCACGCGCCAAACCATCGTGGCCATCGAGAATGCCAAATATTCACCCACACTGGAACTCGCGATCCTGATTTCGCGGACCTTTGGAAAGCCTCTGGAAGAGGTCTTTGACATCATCGACGCGCAATGATGCCCGTCATTTAACGAGGAATGCTGCTATGCTTTTAAGCCCTACTTTTTTCTGGAACAAAATGGCGCGCGGATACGCCAAAAGCCCAGTGGGCAACCCCGCCGCTTATCAGGTCAAACTTGATAAAACCGCTGAATACCTGCGCCCAACTGATCACGTCCTTGAATTTGGCTGCGGGACCGGTACTACCGCATTGATCCATGCACCAAGGGTTGCAAAGATGGATGCAATTGATTTTTCCAAAGAAATGATCGCGATCGCACGAGAAAAACTTTGGGATCAAAGTGCACCAAACGTATCGTTCGAAGTATCGAGTTTTGAAGATTGGCCGGTGCCCGTCGAAGGGCAGGGGTATGATGCCATTCTTGGCATGTCGATCCTGCATCTGATTAAAGACGCAGAATCTACTCTGGATAAGGTCCACAAGAGCCTGAAGCCGGGCGGGGTTTTTGTGTCATCCACAGTCTGTCTTGGTGATGGGAAAGGCCTTGGTCGGTATTTTCTACCCGTACTTGGCGCAATCGGAGTGTTGCCGAGAATTCGATTTCTAAAGGCGACTGCTTTACAGAAAATGATCAAAGACCATGGGTTTGAAATCGAACATCACTGGCAGCCCGACGGGACGCCGACTTTGTTTGCCATAGCGCGACGGGTCGATTAATCGGATTTCCCACGCCACAACAAAAACAGCCCCGCCAAAATGATGATGGCACTGCCGATCATCATTCTTGTGGTCAGGGTCTCACCAAACCAAAGCACACCAATGCCCAAGCCAATCAAAAGGCGGGAATAGCGAAATGGCGCAACAGCAGAAATTTCGCCGGTGCGCATAGCTTTCATTAGGCATGAATATCCGAGAACCCCAAAGACGGCGGCCAGTGCGATCTGGCTGCCATTTTCGAAAGCCACCGGGATGAAGGCCTCACCGCTCCAAGCGCGGTAAAGAAGTCCAGCGATGATAATGGCGAGGAAGCCATAGAACCCCAGAACACTGGTTGAGAGAGACGCAGGTGCTGCGCGGCTAGCAAGGTCACGGCCTGCAAATCCAAGCATGCCGATGACAGCAAAGGCCGAATGCCAGGTAAAGCTTTGACTATCTGGATTAAGGACAATCAGCACACCCGTCAGCCCCAGCGCGATCGCCGCCCAACGGCGCCAACCGACTTTGTCACCAAGGAAAAGCGCGGCGCCAGCCACAACCACAATTGGTGTGGCCTGAAGGATGACCGTCGCGGCCGATAGAGGCGCCAATGCAATGGCGAGAAAGAAAAATAGACGCCCGGTGATTTCAAAGCCCGCGCGGATGATCATGGGCTTTGAGCGCACCTCTGCTACGACCAAAGACTGTTCATTTCTGCGCGCGAGAACGGAGAAAATCGCAGCACCAATTGCGCCCAGCAAAACAATGGCTTGCCCAATTGGCAGAGTGTCGGTGCTGGCTTTGAAGAAACTGTCCTCTAGCGCGAAACCGAACATCGCGGCGACCATCCAAAGACTGCCCGCAAGATTAGGAGAGATCGAAGATTTTGTCATTAACACTGCCCAGAGGTAAGAAATTCAGACCAATTTGATCCGTGGCCCACAAAAAAGGCACCCTAAGGTGCCTTTTCAAATCCTAGTTTGTCAGGCGTTGTTTAAGCTTTTGGTGCAGCAGCTGCTGCAGGCGCTTTGGACTTACCGTTCAATGGGTCGTCCTGACGTTGGACAGAGCCTTCGAAATGCGCACCGGATTCAATTGCGATTGTCTTGTGAATGATGTCGCCTTCAACACGTGCTGTTGAGGTTAGGCGAACCTTCAGGCCACGCACGCGACCGACGATACGGCCATTGACCACAACATCATCAGCGATCACTTCACCTTTGATAGTGGCGGTTTCACCGATGGTCAGCAGGTGCGCTCGGATGTCACCTTCGACGGTGCCTTCGACCTGGATATCGCCAGTTGTCTTCATGTTGCCCTGAACATGCAGGTCAGAAGACAGCACAGATGCTGGCGGCTTCGCCTTTGGCGCGGTTGGTGTCATGTCTGCTCCCTTTGGTGCTGCCGGGATGGTGGCAGCTTCTGGGGCGGCCGGTTTCGCGGAATCTGTTGGTTTCGCGCCGGGCTCATTGATTTTGCTTTTAGAAAACATCTCGTGCAGCCTTGATAAAATTCATTGGGTTTACAGCCTTGCCGTTGATGCGCACCTCGTAATGAAGATGCGTCCCGGTAGACCGTCCGGAATTGCCCATATCACCTATACGTTCTCCACGCGAGACCCTTTGGCCAACATTTACGCGGATTTTTGCCAAATGGGCGTAACGGGTTTCAATTCCATGGGCATGTTTGATCTTGATGAGGCGTCCATATCCGGACGACCAACCCGCGTGAACGATCACGCCATCAGCCGTAGAATAGATCGGCGTGCCATGTGGACCCGCGAAATCAGAGCCCTTGTGCATGCGGCCCCAACGCATACCAAATCCACTAGTGTAACGCACAGCAGCTTTCACAGGGTTGGCAAATGGCACCGTTTCCGCAGCGATGCGGTACATGTTCAAACGATCCAGATCGTTCAGCAGGGCATTCGCGCGGGCTGCATTTGGATCAAGCACACCACCGGATGTGGAAATCGACAGCGGTGTCAGCGGGCCACCTTGGCCACTATAGCCACGGCGAACTTCTTGCAGCAGTGACTTGGTGGACAGACCCGCATTGGAGAACATTTTTTCCAAAGGCTCGACAGAGACTGTCATCGCATCTTCGAGCTGGGTGAAAATCTGTTCGTTTTTCTCTTCCAGAAGCTCAAGTTCCAGCTTCATCTCATCCGCGCGCAGCAGGGCAGCCTGCGCTTCGGCATAGACCTCATCGCGTTCCTTGGCGGTTTCAGCCAATGCCACAGCCAGTGCATCCACGCCTGCAGCATTCAAATCCTGAGCAGCGATAGAGGTGTTATCGCCAGATTCATTCTGCGTGTCAGCCAGGGCGACCCGCGCTTCGTCACGTTGCTTCATCGTGCGGCGCAGGGTGGATTGGATGACCTCGATACCGGTTTCCAATTCCCGACGACGGGTTTCAGAGGACAGAAGTTGAGATTGCATCAGGGAGATTTGCTCAAGAGCTGCATTAAAGCGTTCCTGAGCCGCTACTGCCTCACCAGAGCGCAAATCGCGTTCGCTGGAAATCTCGTTCAGGCGCAGCTGATAGGTTTCCTGATCGCGCTTTGCTTGCTCACGGAAATTACCAGAGCCAATGCTGTCCATCACAAGAATGGCGGTGGCAACGATGCTCCATGCAATCAGCAAGCCGACACCTGTGAAGGCGATCAGCTGCGTGCCCGGACGCAAACGGATAAACCGCGTGTCCGTTTCAGAGCGAAGGAAAAGTCTGCGTTCTGGAAAAAACCGCTCCAGAAACGCGTGAATATGGATAGCCAGACGTGTTCTCACATCCCGTCCCTTATTAGTCCCAACCCAGTCATCTTCGATGCGTGCACTCTTTGTCCCCGGCAACGCTGGCAGTTCCTTAGCGAGCAGGGAAAGACCTCGCAAGGATTTTGCGGGGTGATACAACTTTGAGCAGATTTTTACGGATAAATCGGCAGGTATTTGCCGGACTTAACCCGAACTTAGTGGATTTTTATCTGGAATTTCATCGGTCAACGGCCAGTAGAAATCCGGTGGCAGGCCTGCTTCGGCGCGTTTTTCTTCGTTGAAGGGCGGTTTCAGCGCGCCATGGAAGTATTTGCGCACAAGGTTGTGGAATTCATCTTTCGGGTCCAGTTCGTGACGGCCACAAAGGAAGTGGAACCATTTAGACCCGTAAGCCACATGGCCGACTTCTTCGGAATAGATCACTTCCAAAGCGTCCACGACATCGTCGAGCTTTGCCTTTTTAAAGACTTCGATCATGCCCGGGGTCACGTCCAAACCGCGCGCTTCTAAAACCATCGGCACCACAGCCAGACGGCCCATCAGATCATCTATTGTATCTTCAGCCGCGCGCCACATGCCCGCATGGGCTGGCAGGTCGCCATAAAAACTGTCAAGCTTTTCAAGGCAGTTGCAAATTAGGTTGAAGTGATTGCTTTCTTCATCCGCAGCTCTCACCCAATCATCATAAAACCCCATTGGGAATTTTGTGTCGGTGAAACGCGCGATCAAATCCCAATGCAGATCAACCGCATTGAGCTCGATATGCGCCACTGCATGCAGCAATGCAATCTGGCCTGGACGCGAGCCTGGACGGCGGCGGGGTACATCGCGTGGCGACAAAAGATCGGGTTTCTCAGGTCGTGCCGGACGCAGGGGTGGTTCGCCCGATCCGACTTCTACATCCGATCCTGCTTTACGTGCTGCAAACCACTGAGCTGCATAGCGCCGGGAAAGAGCAGTTTTTTCGCGCCCATCCGCTGTGGTCAACACATCGACCGCCATCTCGGCAAGTGGCTTGCTTAGGGCAGTCACGCCGCCAGCTCCTGTGCTGCGGCGAGAACTTCATCCACGTGTCCAGCCACTTTGACTTTGTTCCACACGCGCGCGACTTTGCCCTCTGCGTCGATCAGAACCGTTGTGCGCACAATGCCAAAGAAGGTTTTGCCGTACATCTTCTTTTCGGCCCAGACACCGTAGTCTTCGCACACCGTGCCTTCGGCGTCAGACAAAAGCGGGACAGTTAGCTCTTGTTTGTCGCGAAATTTGGCGTGGCTTTTCAAATCATCTTTGGAAATTCCATAGACCTTTGTGCCTGCCGCCGCGAAGTCAGCAGCAGCTTGGGTGAAGTCGATCGCTTCAACCGTGCAGCCTTTGGTGTTGTCACGTGGGTAAAAAAACAAAACAACAGGGTTTGGTTTTTGCGCAGAAAGAGTTACGAGATCTCCGTCCGTTTCCGGCAAGGTGAAGTCGGGCGCAATATCGCCGATGTTCAGCATGGCAGCTCCTTGGGGATTTTTCTTTAAGGCTATATGCTAGGGCAGAGACTACGACAAGCAACCGTAAGGCCGACACGTCACCTATGACGCATCCTTCTCCTGATCAAAATGCGACCGACGCTTCACAGGCGCAAGATGCCCCAGATTCTGAGGCTGGTGCGAAAGCTGTGAAGACTCGCAAGAAACGACATTGGAGCTGGTGGACAATTTTGGGCACGGTCGCCGTGGTTTTGGTGATGTGTGCTGCCTTAGTTGCGGGGTTGCTGTACAGCCACGGGCGCACAATGCAGGCGCCGGAGTGGATGCGCGACATCGCTCAGGAACAGTTTTCCAACGCTTTACCCGGTGCGGATGTCACGTTTGATGGGCTGACCATCGAAGTACAAAAAGATTGGCACCCGCGGATCCTGCTTGAACGTGTGATGATCACGCCCGACAACGGTGCCGCGCCGATCGAGTTCACCGAGGCGGAAACCTCTTTATCTTATCGCCGCTTGCTAAAGCGTCAGGTTGCGCCGCTTGATATTCGACTGTCCGGCGTATTCTTGGCAGCGCGCAGAAGTGATGCAGGGCAGGTCGGGGTATCATTTGGCCGGGCAGAGGCCGCGGACAGACCCAATACTGCCCTTTCTGACGTGGTGAACCAGATCGACGGCTGGTTGAGCCTGCCTCAGTTTGAACGGTTGACCGCTGTTAACATCGATGCGGTGACCATCCAGTTTGACGATCTCAGAGCGAAACGTTCCTGGACTGTGGATGGCGGTCAAATGCAGATGAGCCGGGATGGCGATGCTTTGCGTATGGCATCCAATTTCGCCTTGTTGGGCGGTCGCGATTATGTTTCGACCTTGGAGTTCAATTACGAAAGCAATATCGGCGAAACAGCCGCAGGTTTTGGCATAAATATTGAAGATGTGGTGTCCGAAGATATCTCCAGCCAATCGCCGGCGCTGGCTTGGTTAAACATTATAGATGCGCCCATCTCTGGTGCGATGCGGGTTGAAATCGATGATGCGGGTGAACTTGGACCGCTGAGCGCGACGCTGCAGATTGCCGATGGGGTGATCCAGCCAGAAGACGGGGCCAAAGGGGTGCCGTTTGAAGCGGCGCATGCCTATCTGACTTATCAGCCTGAAACCAATACCATCGTTTTTGACGAGCTGTTTGTTGAAAGCCCTTGGATCACGGCACGCGCTGAAGGCAAGGCACATCTCGAAGAATTCACCACGGGTCTGCCCAATGCTTTGATCGCTCAGTTCAAATTGACCGAGTTGTCGGGCAATCCTGCAGATCTCTTTGACGCGCCGATTGGGCTTGAGCACGCGCAGGCTGATCTGAGGCTGCAGCTTGATCCCTTTGAGTTGCATATCGGCGAAATGCTGATCCGTGATCGTGGGCAGTCGTTGGTTCTGGACGCTAAACTGCAGGCCACTGAAGACGATTGGATTGTGGCTGTGAACGGCCACATGGATGCGCTCGAGGCGCAGCGCGTTGTGGATTGGTGGCCTGAAAACGCGGTTCCGAAAACCCGTAAATGGATTGATGAAAACATCTTTGCAGGTTGGCTGCAGGACATCAATTTTGCGCTGCGGTCGGTGCCTGGCTCAAAACCAGACGCCTATGTTGATTTTAATTTCCGCGATGCTTCGGTGCGCTATGCTAAAACCTTGCCGATTATTACTGGTGGCAAGGGGCAGGCGGTCCTTGATGGTTCGCGGTTTACCGTTTTGGCGCATGAAGGATTTGCAACACCGGGCCAAGGCGGTGTGATTGACGTAGCGGGCACCAGTTTTGTGATCCCGGACACACGCCTCAAACCTGCACTGTCTGAAGTGAACTTGAAAACCGATGGCACTGTGACAGCAACTTTGGCCTTACTGGACCACGCGCCGCTCTCGTTTCTCAGCAAAGCAAATCTGCCTGTTGATCTGGCAGAAGGCCGTGCCAAGGTCTTTGGGGCTCTTGAGATACCATTGGTGCAAAAGCTGAAGGCCGAAGAGGTCGCGTTTGAACTCGAGGCGGAGCTGACCGATGTTCGCACGTCTCATTTTATCAAAGACAAGGTGATTGCCGTGCCATTGATGCGGGCAAAAGTCGACAATGATAGCCTGCGCCTCTCCGGACCGGGGCGGATCGGTCAGGTGCCTTTTGAAGCTCTGTTTGAAACAGCTCTGGGGCCGGGCAATGGCGGCGCAAGCACTGTTACCGGCCGATTGGAGCTGAGTGAGCGTTTTATTGATGAATTCAATATTGGTCTGACCCAAGACATGGTTTCGGGCCAAAATACTGCTGAGTTTGCATTGGAGCTTAAGCGAGGATCACCCGGTACGTTCCGTGTGCAGTCAGACACGGTTGGTTTGCGCATGGCAATTACGCCGCTTGGGTGGTCGAAACCGGCCAACCGTGCAGGGACGCTCGAGGTGCAAGGCCAACTGAGCACGCCGTTGCAAGTCTCGCGTCTGGTTCTAGAAGCACCGGGCCTCAGTGCGGAGGGTGCGATTTCGCTAAAAGACAGTGGTGGGCTTGATCGTGTGAGCCTTAGCAAAGTGCAGGTTGGTCGTTGGTTGTCTGCGCAGGCTGATCTTGTTGGACGCGGCAACGGCACGCCAAACATCGTTCTACGCTCTGGCACACTGGATATGCGCAACGCGCCTTCCGTCAATGCGGGGCCACAGTCAGGGGGCGGTGGGCAAAGCACATCGATCCAAGGCAATCTGGATCGCGTGACAATATCAGATGGGATCTCGCTGACGGGATTTGCTGGCCAATTTGCAACCGGCGGCGGATTTAACGGAGATTTCACCGCACAGGTTAATGGCGGCGCAGCCATCCAAGGCACTATTGTTCCAAGTCAAGGCCGCAGTGCTGTGCGCATTCGATCTAACGATGCGGGCGGGACCATGCGATCTGCGGGCATTCTGAAGCAGGCCCATGGGGGCCAGCTGGAGGTCACGCTGCAGCCCGACGGCCCTGAAGGTCATTTTCTGGGGCGCCTCAATGCAAGTTCGGTGCGGGTGAAAGATGCGCCTGCGATGGCTGAATTGTTAAATGCGCTGAGTATTGTGGGTTTGCTAGATCAGTTGGGTGGTGAGGGTATTGCCTTTGCTGATGTCAGCGCTGCCTTCAAACTGACGCCGCAATATGTGCATCTGACACAGGGCAGTGCTGCAGGTCCTTCGATGGGGATTTCGATGGACGGGGTCTATAACCTGAACAATGCGCAGCTTGATATGCAGGGGGTGATATCCCCGATCTACCTAGTAAACGCGATTGGGCGACCTGTTGCCAAAAAGGGCGAGGGGCTGTTCGGCTTCAATTACAGCCTGCGCGGAACATCTGATAGCCCATCCGTGTCGGTGAACCCGCTTTCTGTCTTGACGCCGGGCTTCCTTCGGGACATTTTCCGCCGCCCGACCAAAGTGCCCGGAAACGATGGCACCGCGCAAACCCAATAAACTTAATCTAGAGACCAGCGGACCCTCAAAATGCAGCTTTCTGACTTCGACTTTGATCTGCCCGAGCGCCTGATCGCGACCCGGCCTGCCAATCCGCGCACCTCAGCTAAATTGCTGGTGGCCAGTCAGGATAAGATCACGGATTCCGTTGTTTCAGATATCGCACAGTATTTCCGCCCTGGCGATCGGCTGGTTCTGAATGACACTAAGGTCATTCCCGCGCGCCTTTCAGGCGTACGTCGCCGTGACAGCGCGCAGGGCTCTGTGCAAGCCAAGATCGAAGTCACACTGCTGGAACCCAAAGGCGAAGGCCTATGGGGGGCATTGTTAAAGCCTTTAAAAAAGATCAATGAGGGTGAAGTCATTCATTTCTCTGATGACTTCACAGCAACATTGGAAAGCAAAGTAGACGGTCAGGCCGTGTTGCGCTTTGATGCGGATGGCGATGCCTTTGAAGCGGCATTGCAGGCGTCGGGTGCCATGCCTCTGCCGCCTTACATTGCGGCGAAACGCGCAGCGGACGAACAAGATAAAACCGACTACCAGACTGTTTTTGCACGTTATTCCGGGGCGGTTGCCGCACCGACAGCGTCATTGCATTTTGACGAGGCCTTATTGCAAAGCCTCGCGGATATGGGCGTCGAGTTTTCACACGTGACTTTGCATGTTGGGGCCGGGACGTTCCTGCCAGTGAAAGTCGATGACGTGACCACCCATAAGATGCACGCGGAATGGGGGCGGGTCAGTGAACAAGCGGCTGCAGAGATTGCTGCAACCAAAGCCAATGGGGCGCGCGTTATTCCTGTGGGTACAACCGCTTTGCGCCTGATCGAAAGTGCCGCGCGCAGCGGGCAGATTGAACCCTGGGAAGGTGAGACCGATATCTTTATCTACCCGGGTTTTACCTTCAACGTAGCTGACGCGCTGATGACCAATTTTCATCTGCCGAAATCCACATTGATGATGCTGGTTTCAGCTTTGATGGGGCAAGAGCGCGTGCGCGAGATTTATGATCACGCTATCAAAAGCGACTACCGGTTTTTCTCTTACGGAGATTCCTCGTTGCTGCTGCCGTAAGGCGCAAAAATCAAACATCGAAAACTTCAGGCTTGGCGGAATCAGCAATCCGCTGCAGTACTTATTCTCAGGTCCAATCTGGAGACACGCAAATGGGTCAGTTCCTGTCAGGCGCATGGGCGCTATTGCTTGGTATTTTGCTTTTGATGCTTGGCAATGGCATGCACGGAACGCTGTTAGGTATTCGTGGTGAAATCGAAGGGTTTTCGACCACACAGATGTCCTATGTGATGTCCGCTTATTTTGTCGGCTTTCTAGGGGGATCAAAACTGACTCCAGAGATGATCCGGCGTGTTGGTCACGTGCGAGTTTTCGCAGCCTTGGCGTCTTTCATTTCCGCCTGTTTGATCCTCTTCCCGGTGGTATCTGATCCCTGGGCTTGGGTTGCCATTCGCGTGGTCATCGGATTTTGTTTCTCGGGCGTATATGTCACCGCTGAAGGGTGGCTGAATAACGCGGCTTCCAATGAAACACGTGGGCAGGCGCTGTCCTTTTATATGATTGTTCAAATGCTCGGGATTATCGCGGCGCAGGGGATTTTGGTTCTGGGGGATCCATCCGGGTTTGTCCTGTTTGTCATCCCATCGGTATTGATCTCGATTTCCTTTGCACCAATTTTGCTGTCGGTCGTGCCGACGCCAGCCTTTGAGCAATCCAAAAACATGGGGTTTCGAGATCTCTGGAATGTCTCGCCACTTGGCTTTGTTGGGACCGTGCTTTTGGGGGGAATGTTTGCGGCTCAATTTGGCATGGCGGCCGTTTTCGCCACAGAGATCGGCATGACCATCCCGCAGATTTCGTTGTTTGTTGCTATGATCTATGTCGGGGCCGTGGTGACGCAATTCCCGATTGGGTGGTTGTCTGATCGGATGGACCGTCGCCTGTTGATCCTTCTGGTCTCTGTTGGTGCGATCTTTGGCGGCTTTGCGGGCATGATCGATTTGGACAATTTTACGCTTTTGCTTGTCGCTGCCTTTGTTCTGGGTGGGACAACCAACCCGCTGTATTCCCTGTTGCTGGCCCATACGAATGACTTCGTGAGCCACGATGAAATGGCAGGCACCTCAGGCGCGCTTTTGTTTCTTAACGGGGTGGGCGCGATCACCGGCCCGATTGTGATTGGTTGGTCAATGAACCTCTACGGACCAATTGCGTACTTCGGTTATATGGTCGCCCTCATGATGTTGCTGGCTGCCTACGCATCCTATCGCATGGCGATTCGAGCAGCACCGTCAGTTGAGGAAACCGGGTCTTATGCAGCGTTAGCGCCAACATTTTCGCCGATTGCCTTAGAAGTTGCACAAATTGCGTCAGAAGAGGCGTCTGAAGACGACAATGAGAGGTAAATGTCGGTTTTGAAGCAAAAAATGACTTTTCACTCACCTAATTTGAGGCGTAACGTTTTTGTAACAGAATGATGTCTCTCAAAAGGAGTAAAGGCTATGGCAGGGCCTGAGGAGATACTGAATTTTTGGCTTGATGAAGTTGAGCCGAAGGACTGGTACATTTCGAACGAAGAACTGGATCAAAAGATCCGGGATCGTTTCCAAAGCACTTGGGAAGAAGCGATGAACGGAGGATTGGGCCAGTGGTTGACCTATGCGTCCGGGTCCCTCGCTTATATCATTCTAACTGATCAATTCTCACGCAATATGTTCCGCGGCGACGGCAAAGCCTATTCTTCGGATCGTCGGGCCTTGGCGGCAGCAAAGGCAGCTGTATGCAAAAAGTGGGACCTGCGCTTGGAAGAACCTGCGCGTATGTTCTTTTACATGCCGCTGATGCATTCCGAAAATAACTGTGATCAGGACCGCTGTGTGCGTTTGATCAAAGAACGTCTGACAAATGCGGACAGCATGTTGCTTCATGCCCGCGCGCACCGCGAAGTGATCCGGTCTTTTGGTCGGTTCCCACATCGCAATGCTGAAACCGGGCGTCGCAGCACACAGCTTGAACTGGCTTACCTGACGAAAGGTGGCTACGGGTCCACGGTGCAGGAACTGCAGGCGGCGTAACGCTGCACTGAAATCGCACCAAAAAAATGAAACGCTGAAACCGTCGCTTCGGTTTCAGCGTTTTTCTTTGTCTGACGCCGATTGCCGGAGGCTCGGTAAGCTTTGCCAAGGCCCATCTTAGCGGGCGATCGCCTGAATATGAATGCTCAATCCATCGCGACATAAAATTACGCGGCAAAAACCTCGTTGCACTTCGCGCATGGCTTCGTAAGGTTCATGAAACGCATTACCCTTGGAGGACCTCATGGCCGCAAAATCCTTTGATATGATCGTAATTGGAGCAGGGCCGGGGGGCTATGTTGCCGCCATTCGCGGCGCGCAATTGGGTTTGAAGGTGGCCATTATCGAACGCGAGCATATGGGTGGGATTTGCCTCAACTGGGGATGTATCCCCACCAAAGCTTTGCTGCGGTCTTCGGAAGTCTTTCATCTGATGAACCACGCTAAGGATTATGGACTGAGCGCCGATAATATCTCCTACGATTTAGACGCTGTTGTTAAACGCTCGCGCGGCGTGGCCAAGCAGCTGAATTCGGGCATTGGCCATCTGATGAAAAAGAACAAGGTCACAACCTTTATGGGGGAAGCGACTTTGCCGGCCAAAGGCAAAGTCGCTGTCAAAACCGACAAGGGTATTGAAGAGTTGACCTCTAAGCACATCGTTGTGGCCACCGGTGCCCGTGCACGCGAATTGCCGGGACTTGAGGCCGACGGAGATCGCGTTTGGACCTACAAACATGCGCTGCAACCGCCGCATATGCCAAAGAAACTGCTGGTTATCGGCTCTGGGGCCATCGGTATTGAGTTCGCGAGCTTCTACAACACGCTGGGCGCTGAGACGACGGTTGTTGAGGTCATGGATCGCATACTGCCAGTGGAAGATGCCGAGATTTCGTCCTTTGCCAAGAAGGCCTTCCAAAAGCAGGGCATGAAGATCATGGAAAAAACCATGGTCAAGCAACTGGACCGCAGCAAAAGCAAGGTCACGGCCCATATCGAGGCTGGCGGCAAGGTAATCAAGCAGGACTTTGATGCTGTGATTTCGGCTGTGGGGATTGTTGGCAATGTCGAAGGTCTGGGGCTTGAGGCGCTCGGTGTGAAAATCGACCGCACACATGTGGTCACAGATGAATACTGCCGCACCGGTGTTGATGGGCTCTATGCTATTGGTGACGTCGCGGGTGCGCCTTGGCTCGCGCACAAAGCCTCTCATGAGGGTGTGATGATCGCGGAACTTATTGCAGGTGGTAAACCGCATGCAGTGAAACCAGAAAGCATTGCGGGCTGCACCTATTGTCATCCTCAGGTCGCGTCTGTGGGATTGACCGAGGCCAAAGCCAAAGAGGCTGGCTATGACATAAAAGTGGGTCGCTTCCCGTTCATTGGCAACGGCAAGGCCATCGCTTTGGGCGAACCCGAGGGCATGGTGAAGACCATCTTTGACGCGAAAACCGGCGAACTTCTGGGCGCGCATATGATCGGCGCCGAAGTGACCGAAATGATCCAGGGCTATGTTGTTGGTCGCCAGCTGGAAACCACCGAAGAAGATTTGATGGAAACGGTCTTCCCGCACCCAACGCTTTCTGAAATGATGCACGAAAGCGTCCTCGATGCCTACGGAAGGGCGCTACATATATAATTTGAAGCCCCTTTAGAGGACGAGAGCAGATGCCCAGCCTAAACCGGATCATTATGAACCGCCGATCCCGCAAAATGATGGAGGAGATTGGCGTCGAGGATATGGATGTGGCCGAGATCTCGGGCCAATGGGGCATGAACCTGAAGACCAAGTCCTACGTGCAATATAAGTTCCCGGCGCATGACATTTGCACGGGGCCGGTGCGTTACGCGGACGGCGAGGTTCTGAAATACGATCTGATCCTCGCCAATCAGGTCTGGGAGCATCTGGACCGCCCCTATGCGGCCACCAAACACGTGATGGAAATGCTGCGTCCGGGCGGCTATTTCTGGCTCGCGGTGCCGTTCCACATTCCTTATCACGGTGCGCCGCATGACTGCTCTCGTTGGTCAGCGCGTGGTCTTGCAAACCTGCTGATTGAAGCGGGATTTGCAGAGGATCAGGTGAAATCGGCACAATGGGGCAACCGCGAAGCTGCGATGCGCAATCTGGAGGCCGATTGGCCGCCGGAATATGACAAGGACAAAGATAATATGGAGAACGACCGACAGTTCCCAATTGTCGCTTGGGCTTTGGCGCGGAAGGCTTGATTGTTCTCTCTGGGACATTAGAGGCAAGTATCTATTCCAAATAACATCCTTAGATGTGATTGCGGTGAATGTCTGTTTCGAGCCCAATGCAGACGCTTATCGGATCACAAATTTGAAGCCCTCATCATAGCAATTCCATTCTTTATCAACGGCAATGTGCTGGTTTAGTAAGTCGAAGGCATCTTTTTGAGTTATAACTTTCGGCGTAAAATTGTCTTTCACAATATCAAAGCCACCAAACTCCAAGTCTGTAACTCCCTTCATTTGAAGTTCTGTGGGGCCGTCCTCATCTACCGTCCAGAAATCTATGGTTAAGTCATATTCTAAAGACCAACTCTTTGCGGTTTCCAAGCGCCTAACAGAAAGCTCCCACAAACTGGCATCAAAATGTGTGCCCTGAAAGTAGCATGAGGCTTCACCCATGGGATTTAGGGTCTTCGAAGCTAAAATGGATTGTTGCAGCGTTAGTTCGTGCAGAGGAAAAACAAGCCAATCGACCATGCAATTCGGCTCCTCAATTTCCCCTTCATATTGAAATGAAGCAAAGTCAAAGTGCACGGACCAATAGAGGTCGCGATCCACTCCAACTCGTGGGTTTTCGAAGAGATGGGCAGAGAGCATCCCATTTCTAGGTTTGAACATCGCTGAGCTCAACTTCATGAAACACCCATTTCAAAATTGGAAACTTTTGGGGAAAACTTATTTTAACCTGATTACTTGATTTGCTTCTAGCGCCGACTTCAGAATGAGCAGCAGCTTTGTCCGCAAAGCTGCCCTGAACTAACCGCACCTCAGAGTACTGCCAGAATCTGTCAGCTAAACACGTAATTTGGTGCATTCTTAAATTCCCCCCTTGAGATTCCTTTTAGTTCAGGGGACGACTCTATAGATATCAATTGAGTGTTCATATTTTGTTCACTATTTGCTATTGGAGACTCAGGCCCCACGACCTATCTGTGAAGGGCTGCATTTGGGGGCCCGTATGGCTGAGCTAAAAAACATCGAGGTGCGCGGCGCGCGCGAGCATAATTTGAAGTCCATTGATGTGGATATTCCGCGCGACCAGCTGGTGGTGATCACCGGTCTGTCTGGGTCCGGGAAATCGTCTTTGGCCTTTGATACGATCTATGCTGAAGGCCAGCGCCGCTATGTGGAAAGCCTCAGCGCTTATGCTCGTCAATTCCTTGATATGATGGAGAAACCTGACGTTGATCATATCGCGGGCCTGAGCCCGGCGATTTCGATTGAGCAGAAGACAACCTCCAAAAATCCACGTTCGACCGTTGGGACGGTCACCGAGATTTACGACTACATGCGCCTGTTGTTTGCGCGGGTCGGAACGCCGTATTCCCCTGCCACCGGTCTGCCCATCGAAGCTCAGCAAGTGCAGGACATGGTTGATCGCGTGATGACGCTGGACGAGGGCACACGCGGCTATCTGCTCGCCCCAATCGTGCGGGATCGCAAAGGTGAATACAGAAAAGAGTTTCTGGAACTGCGCAAACAGGGTTTTCAGCGGGTGAAAGTCGATGGCGAGTTCTATGAGCTCGACACACCGCCGACATTGGACAAAAAATACCGCCACGACATTGATGTGGTGGTGGACCGGATTGTGATCCGTGAGGGGCTGGAAACGCGGTTGGCGGACAGCCTGCGCACAGCACTTGACCTGGCGGACGGCATTGCGGTGTTGGAGACGGCACCGAAAGAGGGTGACCCTGAGCGCATCACCTTCTCTGAAAACTTCGCCTGTCCGGTGTCTGGCTTCACCATTCCTGAAATTGAGCCGCGCTTGTTCTCGTTCAACGCGCCTTTCGGGGCTTGTCCGGAATGTGATGGGTTGGGCAAAGAGCTTTATTTCGATGAAAAGCTCGTGGTGCCGGATGCGACCCTAAAGATCTATGACGGGGCCCTGGCACCTTGGCGGAAAGGGAAGTCTCCGTATTTCCTGCAGACCATCGAGGCAATTGCCAAACATTACGATTTTGACAAGAACACAACCTGGAAGAAGCTGCCGAAACATGTGCAGCAGGTGTTTTTATACGGCTCCGGAGAAGAGGAAATCCCGTTCCGCTATGATGAGGGCGGCCGTGTTTACGAAGTCACGCGGGTCTTTGAAGGCGTCATTCCAAACATGGAGCGGCGCTATCGCGAGACGGATTCCAATTGGATCCGCGAAGAGTTTGAACGCTATCAAAACAATCGGCCATGCGGGGCCTGCGGTGGCTATCGTCTGCGTGAAGAGGCGCTGGCGGTTAAGATTGCGGGCATGCATGTGGGCCAAGTTGTTGAGATGTCGATCCGTGAAGCCGCGGATTGGATGGCGACAGTTCACGAAAGCCTGACGCCGCAGAAACAAGAGATTGCAAAGGCGATTGTTAAAGAGATTTCTGAGCGTCTTGGTTTTCTAAATAACGTTGGATTAGAATACCTTACGCTGTCACGTTCAAGTGGTACTCTGTCCGGTGGTGAAAGTCAGCGGATCCGTTTGGCAAGTCAGATTGGCTCTGGCCTGACCGGTGTTCTCTATGTGTTGGATGAGCCGTCGATTGGTTTGCACCAACGCGACAATGACCGTCTGCTTGGCACGCTGAAGAACTTGCGAGACCAAGGCAATACCGTCATTGTTGTCGAACACGACGAAGAAGCAATCCGCGAGGCGGACTACGTCTTTGACATTGGACCCGGCGCGGGTGTGCACGGTGGTCAGGTTGTGTCCGAGGGCACGCCTGCAGAAATTATTGCTGATGCGGGATCGGTGACAGGTCAATACTTGTCTGGTGTGCGTGAGATCAGCATTCCGGCCGAACGTCGCGAGGGCAATGGCAAGAAGCTTTCAGTTGTAAAGGCAACTGGCAACAACCTGAAAAATGTGACAGCTGATTTCCCACTGGGCAAATTTGTCTGTGTCACAGGTGTTTCCGGCGGCGGTAAATCCACGCTGACCATCGAAACTTTGTTTAAGACCGCATCCATGCGTCTGAACGGTGCGCGCCAAACGCCTGCGCCGTGTGAGACCATCAAAGGGCTTGAGCATTTAGATAAGGTCATCGACATCGACCAACGTCCGATTGGGCGTACACCGCGATCTAACCCTGCAACCTATACCGGGGCCTTCACGCCGATCCGTGACTGGTTTGCTGGGCTGCCAGAGTCGAAGACGCGCGGATATAAGCCAGGGCGTTTCTCCTTCAATGTGAAGGGGGGGCGTTGTGAGGCTTGCCAGGGCGACGGCGTTATTAAGATCGAGATGCACTTTTTGCCGGATGTCTATGTTCAGTGCGAAACCTGCAACGGTGCGCGCTATAACCGCGAGACTTTGGAGATCAAATTCAAAGGCAAGTCCATTGCAGATGTGCTGGATATGACCGTTGAGGACGCCAAAGAGTTCTTTAAAGCGGTGCCGTCGATCCGCGATAAGATGGAAGCGCTCAGCCGGGTTGGCCTGGACTATATCAAGGTCGGCCAGCAAGCGACGACGCTCTCAGGCGGTGAAGCGCAGCGGGTGAAATTGTCAAAGGAACTGGCGAAACGCTCAACCGGCCGCACGCTGTATATTCTGGATGAGCCGACAACAGGCTTGCACTTTGAAGATGTGCGTAAGCTATTGGAAGTGCTGCATGAATTGGTGGAGCAGGGCAATACGGTTGTTGTGATTGAACACAACTTGGATGTCGTAAAAACCGCAGATCATATCATCGATATCGGCCCTGAGGGTGGTGATGGCGGTGGTGAAGTTGTGGCTGAAGGCACGCCGGAAGAGGTGGCCAATGCGCAGCGCAGTCATACAGGGCGTTACCTGAAAGAGATGCTAAACCAAGCGCGTGTTGCGGCGGAGTAGGGGCTCGCCCCGCCGCCTCTCGGAGTATTCTGAGAGTATTTTGCAAAGGTGAAATTAGGCCGCCTGCGTTCTTTGGCTGGTCTTTTTCGCTAGCAGAACTGGCAAAAGGAACAGGGCTAAGAAAAACGTGTTCATCACCACGTTGAACCAAGCGCCAGCAATCAAGGATCCGATGCCGTCTGGGATGTACCAGGCCAGAACCGCAGGGATGATGATCTTAGCGCCGAGGTTTGGGTTTTCTGAATAGACATGTGTCGTGATCTGCCAAACAAAGCCTGCGAAACCCACCATTAGCCCGGCGAAGATTGCCAGAAAAAGCCGCTCGGTTGGGGTTTCGATGGTCTCTGCGCCGTCCATCGGCATGTGGGCAATATCCACAAAGAAATTATTGAAGGCTGCAAAGGGTTCCAGAAAAAGACCTGCAATCAAGGCGGTGGCGTAGAGGACTGTGCCGGCGCAGGCAAACCTGAGAATGCGAATGGATGTGTCTAATGTCATGTGATGGTCCTTTGTTCACATTGGTCATGTGCGCAGAGTTCCTGCATTCACATCAGCAAAACAATTACCTCACAGGTAAGTGGCAACAGGTTTTCTTTGAAGTAAGCTGAGCTGAAGCAAGGAGGCAGTATGCGTGACGGTTTTGGGGATATCATAAAAGAATGGCGGCAAATTCGGCGGATGAGCCAACTTGAATTGGCGCTTTCAACCGGGGTTTCCGCGCGGCATATTTCTTTTTTGGAAACGGGTCGGTCGCAGCCCAGTCGCGGGATGACTTTGCGATTGAGCGAAGAACTGGATATGCCACGCAGTGCGTGCAATCAGTTGCTCGTGGCCGCAGGCTGGGCCGCGCATTATGACAGTCGATCCTTAAGCGAAGAGGACATGGCCCCCTTACGTTTGGCGATGGATTGGACGCTGAGTCAGCATGCGCCTTATCCTGCGATTGCTGTGGATCGGCATTGGGTTTTGGTCGCTTTGAACCGCCCCGCAGAGATGCTGTTTTCGACTGTGTCATTAACGGCCGGGGATAGTCTGCTGGATGCCTTCCTCGACAATCACGCCCTACGCGGGGCGCTTGAGAATCTTGAAGAGGTCGAGCGTTTGATGCTGACGCGTTTGCGCACTGAGCTTTCTCATTTTGGGCGCGATGCGGTGTTGGAAAAGGCCATTGAGAGGCTGCAAGCCAATGTACCTGCTGACCAACATATGCACAGCGCCGGAGAGACAATCATCCCAGCGCGGTATAGCGTTGGCGGGCAGGTCTTGTCTTTCTTTTCCACCATCGCGCAATTTGGCGGTGTCGAAGATGTTGCCATGTCCGAATTGAGGATCGAACTGTTTTTCCCAGTAGATGAAGACACCCGTCGCACGATCTTTGCCATGATGGAGCAGGGATAGGGTGGCGTTGTTGCACGTCCGTTGAGAGGGTGCAGCCACCCGCCTGAAGCATCTAGGTGTTTTTGCAGGTATTGATCCCAACCAATGAGTATAGCGGGCAGCTGCTGATCAGACCGGTGATCAATGGGATCACGCCGATCCACATCCAGAGATGCCCTTCACGGATCGCGCCAAGGATTAGGATTGCACCAAGAATAAGCCGAAATGCGCGGTCGATCGCGCCAATGTTTTTTGTAAGCATCATCTATTCCTTTCTGAATGGATGATGCCTTCTTATATTACATTCTCAAATCTGAATATGATCCAGATCAACCACGACCACGTTTTTCAAAGCGCGGCAACATGGCGGAGAAATCCATCCCTAGTCCATCTTCGTTTTCAACAAATTGCGCGTAGAGATTGCTGGCCATTTCGCCCATAGGCGTGTCGGCATCAGCCGATGTCGCAGCCTGTTGTGACAGGCGCAGATCTTTGAGCATCAGCTCTGCCGCGAACCCCGGTTGGTAATCGTTGTCAGATGGGCTTTGTGGGCCCACGCCGGGGGCAGGGCAATAGGCGTTCATCGTCCAGCTATAGCCGGATGAGGTGCTGACCACGTCAAACATTTTCTGACGGTCGAGGCCCAATTTATCAGCCAAAGCAAAAGCTTCGCAGGTGGCAATCATAGTGACGCCAAGGATCATATTATTGCAGATCTTGGCGGATTGGCCGGCGCCTGCCTCACCGCAATGCACGGCCTTTTGTCCCATGATGTCAAAAAGCGGGTCTGCCTTAGCGAATGCCTCGGCGCTGCCGCCCGCCATGAAGGTCAAAGTGCCGCCAGCGGCCCCACCAATACCGCCAGAGACCGGAGCATCTACCGACTGAAGCCCTGCGTCCTCAGCCTGCTGCGCGACAGCCTTTGCGCTGTCGACATCCACAGTCGAGCAATCGACAAGTGCTGCCCCTTTGGGCATCACCGGGATGATCTCATTGGCCACAGAGCGCAGGATTTGACCGTTTGGCAGCATGGTGATGACCACATCAGCTCCGTTTGCAGCCTCTGCACCGGTTTTAGCGATGCTGACGCCTTCGATGTTGACATCTGCCATGTCAAAGCCCGTCACCTCGTGACCCGCCTTGGCGAGATTGGCCGCCATTGGACCGCCCATATTGCCTAATCCGATAAACCCGATCTTCATGGCTTACTCTCCCTTTTCAAAAGTCAGTTGCGCATCGCCAAGCGGCATCAGCATTTGAGTGACCGCGACTGATGGCAGCTCCTCCAGGCTGTGACGCCACTTTGGTGTACGGTCTTTGTCGATGATGGCTGCGCGGATACCTTCAATGAAATCAGTGTGTTCCGCCGCGCGATATGTGAAACGGTATTCCTGCTGCAGGGCCGGTCGGATATTGTCGAACGCGCGGTTGCGTTGGATCAGAACCACGGTGCAGGCCATGGACAGCGGAGAGTTCCGCGACATGGTTTTCAGGGTTTTGACGGCAAATTCACTGTCGTCATGTTTCAGTGAAGTGAGGATATCACCCAAAGCAGCACCACTAAAATGGGTATCAATTTGGGTTTGATTTTTGGCAAGGCTGCTTTCAGAAGGCACCTGCGCAGCCGCATCGATCATGGCATAATCGCCGGTCTCTTCCAGCTGTGCGATGAGTGCCGGCCAGTTGGCCTCTGGAATGTAGTAATCCGCGAAACCTGCGTGGATTGCGTCTGCGGCATCCATACGACCAGCGGTCAAGCCGAGGTAAACACCGGTCTGGCCCGGTGCATTGGCAAGAATATAGCTGCCACCCACATCTGGCACCAAACCGATGCCGCATTCAGGCATGGAGATCTGGCTGCTGTCCCCAACCACGCGATGTGACGCGTGGCCACCAACGCCAACACCGCCGCCCATGGTGAAGCCGTGCATAAACGCCGCCACGGGTTTGGGAAATTCGAACAGTTTGGCGTTCATGCGGTATTCGTCGGCCCAAAACTTTTGCCCATATGCGAAATCGCCTTTGGTGCCGGTCTCATAAAGTTCGCCAATGTCACCACCTGCGCAAAAGGCGCGGTCGCCCTCTGCGTCGATGACGATCATCTCCACATCGCTATCCTCTGCCCAGGTGTCCAATGCTTCCTCGATGGCGAGGCACATTTTATAGCTGAGCGCGTTCAAGGCCTTTGGGCGAGTGAAGGTAATGCGCCCTGTCTTGCCCTGTTTGCGAATGTTAATATCGCTCATTTTATACGCCTTTATAGTGAGTTAGGAGACAATGACCTGGCGCGCAATGATCAGACGCATGACTTCGTTTGTGCCTTCCAAAATCTGATGGACCCGTAGATCCCGCACGATTTTCTCGATGCCGTAGTCCGCAAGATATCCATAACCCCCGTGCAGTTGCAGGCAGCCGTTGGCGACTTCAGACGCGACATCCGTAACCATCAGTTTGGCCATGGCGCAGAATTTTGTGGCCTCATGGTCTTTGTTGTCCAGTTTCCAAGCCGCTTGACGCAGAAAGATACGCGCAGCTTGCAATTTGGTTTCAAACTCCGCGAGGCGGAATTGCAGCGCTTGGAATTGGTCTATCGAACGGCCAAAGGCTTTGCGTTCGGACATATATTGTACGGTCTGATCAAGCGCTTGCTGCGCTCCTCCCAGGGCACCAGCAGAGATGTTCAAACGTCCGCCATCAAGACCTGCCATGGCGTAGGAAAAGCCACGACCTTCGTCGCCGACAAGGTTTTCATGTAGGATTTTACAGTCATCAAACTGTACTTGGGTTGTCGGCTGAGCCTTCCAACCCATTTTTTGTTCCAATGCACCGAAGGTCAGGCCCTCTGTGCCGTCATCAACAATCACAGTTGAGATCCCTTTTGGGCCATCTTCGCCGGTGCGACACATGACGACATAGGCATCGGAATAGGAGCCACCTGAAATGAAGGCCTTGGTGCCGTTGAGCACATAGCCGTCATTAGATTTCTCAGCCCGGGTTTTTAGCGCCGCGGCGTCTGAGCCGCTGCCCGGTTCTGTGAGGCAATAGGAATAGATTTTTTCCATGGAACAAAGTCCTGGAAGCACCCGTTGCTTTAGTTCTTCAGAGCCAAACTTATCAATCATCCCACCGCACATATTGTGGATCGATAGGAAGGAGCCAACCGCAGGGCAGGCCATGGCGAGGGCTTCAAACACCAATGTCGCATCCAGACGCGACAAGCCAGATCCGCCATATTCTTCAGAGACATAAAGGCCGCCAAACCCCAGTTCCGCTAGCTTCGGCCACAGGTCTTTTGGAATGGTGCCCGCACGTTCCCATTCTTGTGCAAACGGAGCGATATGCTCTTCTCCAAAGCTTTTGGCCATGTCGAAAATCAGCGTTTGTTCTTCGGTCAGAGCAAAGTCCATGTGGCGTCTCCCAGTCAGTCTATTTTTCATAAATGAACAGTTGTTCGTATAATAACTTTCTTTCGAGAATGTGTCAGGACTTAAATAGGTTAGCGACGTCGCGTCCTTTTTAGAACGCGACGATCAAGGTGCAAATATTGGGTCGTTTTGGCTCAAAAATCAGAGGTCGGCGTGGAATTCTTCTGTGAGGAATTTGACGACATCACGCATCGCGTCCTCTTGAGATTTCCCAGCATCCAATGAGGCGCTCAAAACGGCCCGTTGATCCTGCGCCGCATTGCCCTTTTGCGCAATTGAAATCGCATTTTCGAACTCTGCCTGGCTTTCAAACAGCGCTGAATCCTCGGCGGTCAATTCTTGCAATTCACCAATCAAATCAGCCAGAGGCACTATTTCACGACGGCCGAAATCGATCAGGCCTTCGGTGGTGCCATAGCGTTGTGCGCGCCAGCGGTTTTCTTTGATCAGGAAGCTGTCATAGAGGCGCCAGCGCTGATTTTTGGTTTGCAAACGATAAAGCATGCGCGCCAGGGATTGGTTGAGTGCGGCCACCGACAAGGTTGTTTCCAAACGCGGAGACACATCGCAAATGCGGGTTTCAAGTGTTGGGAATTTGCTGGAGGGGCGCAGATCCCACCAGATTTTGGAACTGTCCTCGATCACGCCCAGCATTTTCAATGCTTCAACGGATCGTTCCCATTGCCCCCAACTGTCCATCACTTGTGGCAAACCAGTGCGCGGCAGGTTGTCAAAAACCGTTAATCGATAGCAGGACAGCCCTGTGTCATCGCCTTGCCAGAAGGGGGAAGACCCAGAAAGTGCCAGCAAATGCGGCAGGAAATAGCTAAGCTGGTTCATGATATCGATGCGCATTTCGCGACTTTCGATACCGACGTGCACGTGCATGCCGCAGATTAACATCCGTCGCGCCACGCCGCCCAGGGTATTTGAGAGCTGATTGTAACGGTCTTTGTCGGTGTGACGTTGGCGTCGCCAATCGCTGAAAGGGTGGCAAGAGCTGGCAATCGGAGCAAGATTATGTTTGGCCGCAACCCGCGCAACCGTGCTGCGCAGTCGTTTAAGATCTTCACGCGCATCGCCAACCGTTTTGCAAACGGTGGTCCCAATTTCAATTTGGCAATCCAAAAACTCAGGGCTGACTTGGCCTTGCAGTTCTGCCTGACATTCTTCCATCAATGCTGCAGGGGCCGGTGCCAGATCGAATGAGTCTTTGTCGACCAGCAGGTATTCTTCTTCAACACCAATGGTGAAATCAGGTTCTTTGACAGGCATAAATCCTCCACTGTCCGCGACTTTTTTGTCTATTTTTTAGTCAGTAAGGCAGGGAATTCAGTGAGGTGCAAGCAGATAGGTCCGGATCGTTCCTATGTGCCGCTGCTCTTTTTTTCTGTTGTGGGATCAGAGCAGTTGCATTGCGCGAGGGTGCGAATGTTTTGGAAACTATCGTCAATCTCCGGCAAGATTTCATCCAGCAGCGTAGTATGGCGAAAGACCTGCACCTCGATGTGTTCACTTGAGCCGGAAAGAGATTGTAAAATTCGGCTCATGCCAAAGGTGACATCGTCAGGGGCAAATAGGATCAATTTCAGCTTTTGATTGCGCGGCTCATAATGGCGCTCAAGTCGCCCAAAGATCGCATTGATATCCTCGAAAGTCATATCAGTTCCCGCGCTTTGAGAGAGATCAATCAGAACATTGATGTCCGTCGCTGCAAGACCCTGAAGCCGGTTTTCAAGGTCCCAATCTATCAGATCTTCGGGCGTGACATGCCCGTAAAGACAAGCAAATACGAGGCGTTTTTCTGGGAGTGAGAAAAATTTGGTTGGCATGCATAAGATCGACTGATTGGTGGAGTGTTTATTCGTTTATAAAATTCAAAGTGTTATCCTTATAGTATCAAAAGGAGATATGGTTTCAATTAAAACTTACAATCTTAAGTAGAAAAACTCCAAGTAATTCCCTCAATAAAAAAGCCCGCCCAAAGGGGCAGGCTTTAACAGATATGCCGTTTGGCAATTTAGTCGATTGCTTTGAAGTTCAAAGCCGCACCGTCTTTAATGCCAGAGAACCAACGGGAGGAGACTTTCTTGGTTTTTGTATAGAATTTGAACGCATCTGGGCCGTATTGATCCAGATCGCCAAACCCAGATTTCTTCCAGCCGCCAAAGGAATAGTAGGACAGCGGAACAGGGATTGGGAAGTTCACACCAACCATGCCCACGTTCACGCGATTTACAAAGTCACGCGCCACATCGCCGTCACCCGTGTAGATCGCGGTGCCGTTGCCGTATTCATTTTTCATGATCAACTGCAGCGCATCTTCGTAGTTGTCTTGGCGGACCATGGACAGAACCGGGCCAAAGATCTCTTCTTTGTAGATATCCATGTCAGGGGTCACGTCATCAAACAGTGTTGGGCCGACAAAATACCCGTCTTCATAACCCTGGATCGAAAGATCACGGCCATCAGTTAGAATTTTCGCGCCTTGTTCAACACCAGAGCTGATCAGACCTTCGATCCGGTCTTTCGCTTGCGCGGTGATCACTGGGCCAAAGTCGACATCATCGCCACCTGTGTAAGGTGCAACCTTGAGGGATTCGATTTTTGGTACGAGCTTATCAACCAGCTTGTCAGCGGTTTCTTTACCGACAGGCACGGCTACGGAAATCGCCATGCAGCGTTCGCCTGCTGCGCCAAAGCCAGCACCAACCAATGCGTCTGCGGCCTTATCGATATCTGCGTCTGGCATGATGATCATGTGGTTCTTGGCACCACCGAAACACTGTGCACGTTTACCGTTGGTTGCCGCGCGGCCGTAGATATACTGCGCAATCGGGGTAGAGCCCACAAAACCAACCGCTTGAATTGTCTCGTTGTCCAGGATCGCGTCGACGCATTCCTTATCGCCATGCACAACCTGCAAAACGCCATCTGGCAGGCCTGCTTCTTTGAAAAGCTCAGCCAGGCGCATGGCTGTGTTTGGTGTGCGCTCGGATGGCTTTAGGATGATGGCGTTACCGCAAGAAATTGCAGGTGACATCTTCCACAATGGGATCATGGCTGGGAAGTTAAACGGCGTGATGCCGGCAACAACACCCAGAGGCTGACGGATCGAATAAAGATCAATGCCAGCGCCCGCATCGCCAGTGAATTCACCCTTCATCATCGCAGGGGCGCCCATGCAGACCTCGACAACTTCCAGACCGCGCTGAATGTCGCCTTTGGCATCTGGGATGGTCTTGCCGTGTTCCTTGGACAGGATTTCCGCCAGCTCGTCCATATGTTCGTTGATCAGAGCGCCAAATTTCATGAAAACACGTGCGCGGCGCTGAGGGTTGACCTGCGCCCAGGCTTCCTGAGCAACTGCAGCTTTGGCCACAGCTGCGTCCAGCTCGTCTTTGGTGGCCAAAGGCACCTTGGTGATGATCTCACCGGTGGCTGGGTTACGCGCTTCTGCAAAGCGGCCAGAGGTGCCAGCGACCTGTTCGCCGTTAATCAAATGGGTGAGTTCTTGCATCAGGGGCTCCGTTACGTGCGCTGCTAGCGCGAATTTGAGTGCTGCTCTCAGTATATCCTTGCAAATCTTTCTGTAAAAGACGTAGAAATTCAAATCCATTTTGCAAAAATGCAAGAGTGAGGAATGCAGACGCATTGGGACGACATCAAAGTGTTTTTGGCCGTGGCGCGGGATGAAAGCCTGTCACGGGCGGGTAAGCGTCTGCGGATGGATCCGGCAACCGTAGGGCGGCGAATTGCGCGGCTTGAGGCGCAATACAATGTGCCCTTGTTTGTGAAATCACCCACAGGCTATGCATTGACGGATATGGGCGAGCGCCTGTGTCTTCATGCGGAGCGTGCAGAACAGAGCATGCAGATGGCGGATGAAGCTCTCAGCGGGCAAGAGGGTGGTCTGAGCGGGCAAATTCGCATCGGGGCTCCGGATGGGGCAGCAAACTATGTCTTGCCGCAGGTTTGTGCCGAGATTGCGCGTAAGAACCCGGATTTGCACATTCAAATCGTGGCGCTGCCGCGTTTGTTCAGCCTGTCAAAACGCGAAGCGGATTTTGCGGTGGCCGTCAGCCGGCCAGATACTGGGCGGTTGATGGTACAGAAGATCAGCGATTACAGCCTAAGCCTTGCCGCTGCGAAGGACTATCTGGCGCGCCATGCAGAGATCACAACGCTGGATGCGCTGCAGGATCATCGTATCGTTGGGTATATTTCGGATATGATCTACTCCAAGGAAGTCGACTACCTTGGCGAAATTGACATCGAAACGCCTCATCTGGCGTCAAACTCGGTTTCGGTGCAGGCAAATTGGATCAGACAGGGGGCAGGGATCGGTATCGTACATGACTTTTCACTGCCAGCATTGCCTGGTGTTGTGAAAGTCCTACCAGAACAATTTTCGCTGCAACGCTCCTTCTATTTGCTGCGTCATGAGGATGACAAACGTCTGGAGCGCCATAATCGCATCGCGGAAGCTCTTTCTGATGGCATGCGCCGTGAAGTTGCGCGTTTGGAGGCGCTAACCTAGCCCATACGCTTGACTTTTCCATTTATTGCGACGACGCTCAATAAAACGAAATATTAATGCGGAGATGAATGCCGATGTTGGTGCAGCAGATTCTGAAAGAAAAGGGCAATGCTGAGGTAGTCTCGGTGAAACCCGGGTCTCTTGTTCAGGATGCGGCTAAAATATTGGCGGATCGGCGTATTGGTACGGTGATTGTCTCAACTGATGGCACCACCGCGGAAGGCATTTTGTCAGAACGTGATATTGTGCGTGAAATTGGCAATCGTGGACCGGCCTGCATGAGCGATAAGGTCGATGATATGATGACCAGCAAGCTGATCACCTGCGGAATGAACGACGATGCCGTTGATATTCTTGCAAAAATGACTGAAGGCCGGTTTCGGCACATGCCGGTAGTGGAGGGCGACACTTTGGTGGGGCTCATCACACTGGGTGATGTTGTGAAAGCGCGCCTCTCAGAGCTTGCGATGGAAAAAGATGCCTTGGAAGGCATGATTATGGGCTATTGACGCCCCGTAGTACTTCGTATGCGACAGATGATCCCTTGCATTTTTAAACGCAATAATGTTGCGTGCCTGTAATCTAACCTAGGACCACTCCCTGGACGGAAAGCTGGAGAAATAGAATGCGCATCGGCCTTTATCCCGGAACTTTTGACCCGATTACATTGGGGCACATTGATATCATCCGTCGCGCCGCCGTACTGGTGGATCGACTGGTGATTGGCGTTGCAATCAATCGCGACAAAGGTCCGCTGTTCGACTTGGAAGAACGCGTCGCCATGATCGAGGCGGAATGCGAAGAACTGTCACAAGAGACAGGTGTCGAGATTGTTGCGCATCCTTTTGAGAACCTGCTGATTGATTGCGCCAAAGAAGTTGGTGCGCAGACCATTGTGCGTGGCCTGCGGGCTGTCACTGATTTTGAATATGAATATCAAATGGTTGGCATGAACCGTGCGTTGGATTCCTCGATTGAAACGGTGTTTCTGATGGCGGATCTGCAGCATCAGGCCATTGCCAGCAAGCTTGTGAAAGAGATCGCGCGCCTTGGCGGTGACGTTAGTAAATTTGTGACACCAGCGGTGAATGGCGCCCTAAAAGACCGCCTGGGCTAAATTCGCCTCAGCGGGCCTTGGATTTCCTACTCTGACCGTTATCTTTGAGCCAAACCCGTTCAGCGGGGCTTGGAACTAAGGGATGCGTGATGAGTGGTTTACTTGCTTTGTTGGATGATGTGGCTGGGATTGCCAAAATCGCGGCGACATCGATCGATGACGTGGCGGCGAATGCAGCCAAGGCGGGTGCCAAAGCCGCGGGCGCTGTGATTGACGATGCGGCAGTGACGCCGAAATACGTGCATGGCTTTGAAGCCAAGCGAGAATTGCCGATTATCTGGAAGATCGCCAAAGGGTCTTTCAAAAGCAAAATCTTGATCCTTCTGCCCATCGGGCTACTGCTGGCGAACTTTGCCCCTTGGCTCATCGCACCCTTGCTGATGCTGGGCGGGGCTTACCTTTGTTTTGAAGGGGCAGAGAAGATTTATCACCTGTTGGTGCCCCATGATGATCACCACGTCTTCCCCGAAGATGCGCCTGGTGATCCTGCGCATCTGGAAGAAGAGAAGGTCGCCGGGGCCATCAAGACGGATTTCATTCTGTCTGCGGAAATCATGACTATTTCTTTGGCTGCGATCCCAGAAAGCAATTTCTGGATGGAAGCGGTGACCTTGGCCATGGTTGGTATTGGGATCACCATAGCGGTCTACGGCTCTGTTGCTTTGATCGTGAAGGCGGACGACGTGGGCCTCTGGATGGCGCGCAACAGTTCCATTGGCGCAATCCGTGCCTTCGGGCGGGGGATTGTGAAAACTATGCCTAAGTTCATGACGCTGCTGACAATTGTTGGCACGGCGGCCATGTTATGGGTTGGTGGGTCGATCATTGTGCATGGGCTAGAGGAGCTTGGCATTGGCTGGCTGGGTCATCACATTCACGACTGGGCCTATGCGGCTGCTCACACTGTGCCAGAAACTTGGGAAGGTTTCGTTGAGTGGCTGAGCAAGGCGGCGATGGATGGCGTATTTGGATTGGCGCTTGGTTTTGTTCTTATTCCTGCTGCGTCAAAGGTGATTGCCCCGGTTTGGAAGGCGCTTTGGCCTAAGAAAGCCTAGGTGCTTGCGGATTAATGAGGCATGCCTCCGGCAGGGGTATTTGGGCAAGAAGAAGTGTATGAGGAATAGTTTACGTTCAAAAATCATTCGAGTTTGTGACGAGAAAATTGCCAAGAAGGGAGAGGCTGTTGGCCTGTCCTTTTATGCATTTTTTGCCAATAAGAATGACGATCCTGAAACGCTCTATGAGGCGGCAACTTGGTGGATAAAAATCCATGAATTGGATCATTTTGAGAAAGCCGTGAAGATCAAGGAAATGATCGAAAAAGGCGAATGAGCGATACATAATGAGCGACAAAGAAAAAGGGCGCTCCGATTGGGGCGCCCTTGATCTTAGTTATGTCGCGTAGCTTACAGCATCGCTTTGACTTTTTCGGCTACGTTTTCTGCAGTGATGCCGAATTTTTCAAAAAGCTGGCCAGCAGGTGCAGATGCACCAAAGCTGTCCATGCCCACAAAGTCTGCTTTGCCAAACTTGCCGCGCTCGCCCAAGAGCCACTGATCCCAACCTTGGCGAACGCCGGCTTCGATACCAACGCGCACAGGGCCCGCTGGCAGGACTTTGCGGCGGTAGCTTTCGTCTTGCTCAGCGAATAGCTCCATGCATGGCATGGAAACGACGCGTGTGCCGATGCCTTCAGCTTGCAGCAGGTCGCGTGCTTTCAGAGCAACTTCGACTTCAGAGCCAGTCGCGATCAGGATCGCTTGGCGTTTGCCTTCAGAATCTGCCAGCACGTAAGCGCCTTGCTCGGTCAGGTTCTTCAGCTTGTGCTCAGTCCGCACTGTTGGCAGGCCTTGACGGGTCAGGGCCATGACAGACGGTGTGGTCTTGGTTGTGACTGCGATTTCCCAAGCTTCCGCTGTTTCCACAGTATCCGCTGGGCGGAAGACGTAGGTGTTTGGTGTAGAGCGGGAGATCGCGACATGTTCCACAGGCTGGTGGGTTGGGCCGTCTTCGCCCACACCAATGGAATCGTGTGTCATGACAAATACAGTTGGCAGTTTCATCAAGGCCGCCAGACGCATCGCAGGGCGCGCGTAGTCAGTGAAGGCCATGAAGGTACCGCCGTAAGCGCGCATGCCGCCGTGCAGGTTCATACCGTTCATCGCAGAGGCCATACCGTGCTCACGGATGCCCCAGTAGATGTAACGACCCTTGCGGTTGTCGGTATCAAACATGCCAAGATCATCGGTCTTGGTGTTGTTGGAACCGGTGAGGTCAGCAGAGCCGCCCACGGTTTCAGGCATCACCGCGTTGATCACCTTCAGCGCCATTTCAGACGACTTACGGGTCGCAACTTTCGGCTGACCTTCGGAAACTTCTTTCTTCAGCGCTTTGATCGCTGCGGAGAGCTTCTTAGGTGCTTCTAGTGCGTAAGCGCGGTTGAACTTGGCTTGTTTCTGAGTGGAAGCCTCAGCGAAACGCGCTTCCCATGCTTCACGATCGGACGCGCCGCGTGCACCGATGGCTTCCCATTGTGCTTTCACGTCTGCAGGGATTTCGAAGGACCCAAAGTTCCAGCCCCAGGTGTCTTTGGCGGCTTTCAGCTGATCTGGATCGGTCAGTGCGCCGTGGCCTTTGGACGTATCCTGTGCCGCGTGACCCAAAGCAATGTGGGTCTTGCAAGCGATCATGGATGGCTTTTTGGTTTTCTTCGCAGCGGTGATCGCGGCGTCGATCTGTTCTGGATCGTGGCCGTCGATTTCCTGCACGTGCCAGCCGGAGGCTTTGAAACGCTGAACTTGGTTTGTCTTGTCAGACAGTTCAACAGTGCCATCGATGGTGATGTTGTTGTTGTCCCAGAAGACAATCAAGTTGCCCAGGTTGTGGCGACCGGCGATGCCGATCGCTTCTTGGGAAATACCTTCCATCAGGCAGCCGTCACCTGCGATCACATAGGTGTTGTGATCAACGATTTTTTTACCGTATTGCGCGCGCTGAATTTCTTCGGCGATGGCGAAACCCACAGAGTTTGCAATACCTTGGCCCAGAGGACCAGTGGTGGTCTCAACCGCATCCAGCAGGAAGTTTTCCGGGTGGCCCGCAGTCAATGCGCCCAGCTGACGGAAGTTTTTGATCTGCTCCAGAGTGACCTGCTTGTCGCCTGCCAAATAGAGCAGCGCGTAGATCAGCATAGAGCCATGGCCCGCAGACAGAATAAAGCGGTCACGGTCTGGCCATTGTGGGTTGGCTGCGTCAAATTTCAGGTGCTTTTCAAACAGCACCGTCGCCACGTCGGCCATGCCAATAGGCATGCCTGTGTGGCCGGAATTTGCAGCTGCTACGGCGTCAAGCGCGAGGGCACGGATGGCGGTGGCCTTCATCCAATGGTCAGGATTTTTGGCTTTCAATGCGGCGATGTCCACTTGGCAACGTCCTCTGATTTATATGTGCGTTAGCGCTCAATAGCAGGCCTGCGCATAAGTTCAAGGATTGGCTTGTCGGCAGGATTAAGCACAGCCCGCAAGTGGTTGAAATGAAAGGGGGCGCATTTTGCAAAGCCTTTGGGTAAACTCAGGGAAATAAGAGATTTGCTGCGATTCGGGCAGCAAGACGCGGGACGGATGAAAGGACAGCATGTATGGGTGATATTGCGGATCTAGAGAGTAGATTGTCCGCGGCGCTGGACCGGATTGCACAGGGTGTGGATCAACTGGGGGCGGATCAGTCCGACGCGGCTGTAGCTGATGTTGCTGATCAAAGCGAAACGGTGATTGAACAGGCTACGCGGATTGCTGAACTGGAAAATGAACTTGCGGCTGAACGCACGGCCAAAGCGGCTCTTGAAGCGCAGGTAGAGACCTTGACGGAAGAAGCGGCTGCGACGGCAAACACACCGGCACCTGTTGCTGCGCCAGTGAGCGGCGATGTGGATGCGCTGAACAAAGCGCATGCGGATGAATTGGAATATATGCGGTCGGTCTCTGCAGCAGAGCGAGAGGCCTGGAAAGGTTTGAACAGCCGTTTGGTGCGCATGCGTCGCACCAACCGTTTGATGCGCTACAACGCCGCGACCATGCGCAAAGCCGCGGAAGACAAAGTTGTGGATGCAGACGCCATCAATCAGTCTTTGCAGGCAGAACTTGAGGCCTTGCAAGCTGCACAAGAGGTGGAACGCGCCGAAACTGATGTGATCCTGAAAACCTTGCAGCCGCTGTTGGGGGATCCCGTCAATGACACTATGGACGCTGACTCAGAGGAGCTGCACTGATGCCTGAAGTTGATATCACAATCGGCGGCCGCACCTTCGAAGTGGCCTGCCAAGAAGGCGAACAGCATTTTCTGCAATCTGCCGCCAAGATGCTGGACGATGAGGCCCGGGTTCTGGCCAGCCAGATCGGGCGTATCCCAGAAGCGCGTATGCTTTTGATGGCGGGGTTGATGCTGGCGGATAAAACAGCAGGCATGGACGATAAAATGCGCGAGCTTGAGGCCAAAGTTGCTGAGCAAGCCGAAGAAATTGAAAGCCTGAAGAATACGCCACTCCCGATGCCTGAAAAGGTTGAAGTGCCGGTTGTTCCAAACTCTGTGACCGATGCGATGGCGGAACTCGCTGCGCGGGCAGAGGCCTTGGCGAGCGCTGTTGAAGAAAAGGCAGCCCAGTAGGGCGTTGCAAATAGATAAGCCGGGCTGAAGCCCGGCCTACATATCGATCTTGCGTAGGCCGGGCTTCAGCCCGGCTTTATTTTATCAAGCGTTGGCTTCGCGAATTTTGTTCGCCATGTCTTTGTCATAAGTGATGCCATTGTCGTCAAACAATGTGTCGAGCTCACCAGAGAGCGTCATTTCAGTGACGATGTCACAGCCGCCAATGAACTCGCCTTTGACGTAAAGCTGCGGAATGGTCGGCCAGTCGGAAAATTCCTTAATGCCCTGGCGCACTTCTTCGTCTGCCAGCACGTTGATGTCAGCGAAGTCCAGGCCGATGTAGTTGAACACGCCAGCCACGCGGGAAGAGAACCCGCACTGCGGCATTTCCTTGGTGCCCTTCATGAAAAGCACCACATCATTGGCTTTGATGGTTTCGTCGATCCGGTCTTTTACGTCGGTCATCGTTGAGTTTCCTTTACTCGGGCGCTTTGGTTGTTAGGGCCAAAGCATGCAATTCGCCGCTATCGATAGCGGCTTTCACGGTGGCATTCACCGCGCGTTGTTGTTGGATACGTGACATGCCCGCAAAGCTGGCATCAATCACTTCGGCCGCAAAATGCTGGCCGTCATTGCCCATGACGGTGATTTCTGCGTCAGGAAAGCCTGCGCGGATCATTGTTTCGATGTCAGAGGCGAGAATGGCCATGAATGCTCCTATTGGTCGTTGAGCTTAATCTAGGATGCAGCATTGGGGGCTGCAAGCGCCATTCAGCCTCTAGACCGAGACAAATGGTGCCAAAGAATGGAAGTAGTCAGGCACTTGGCCCAAGGCCTCTTGGACCTCTGGGTCTTCGAAATCATAAACGGAGGTTGGGTTTTCCGGGCAAAGCGCGGCGATGAGGGCTTGGCCTTCTGCCCTGGCGCTTTCTGGAATGGAGAGCTGTTGCGCTTCTTTAAGCAACAACAATGCCTCGTGAATGGGGCGGACCACGCGTAGTGCGTAGGTCATATGAGTCAGAAGGTCCGGATCATCACGCCAAGTTTCTCCGTCAAACAGCTCTTGGGTGACCCGCTGACCTGCGCCCGCGCAGGAATAGGCCACGCAGCCTGAAAAGCCGCTTTTGGCCAGCTTGGCGTGGATGGTGCAGTCAAAACAGGATTTTGACAGGTTCGGGCAAGGGGAGTCGACCTCTTTGAGAAGCGCAAAATCTTCGTCTTCATCAAATGGATATGCCGCGCAACAGAGCGCGGCACATTTTGTGCAATCAGCGGTAAGATCGGGGAAAGGGGTGATTTCCCCCGACATGATTACGCCACCGCTGCGGCAAAGCTGCCGCGGAAGATCTCTGCCAAATCAGCCAGTGGTGCTTCAGAGCTGCCAAATTTCACAGTGTCACCTGCGAATTTACCAACGGTCTGGATGGTTACGCCCGCTTTTCCAGCTTCCAGCATCAGGGCTTCGGCTTGATCAAAGTTGCACGCCACCAGATAACGCGCTTGGTCTTCGCCAAAGAGCTCTGGTGTTGCGTCGCTATCGAGGTGCACGCCAACGCCAGCCTCTTCAGCCAGTTCAAACGCAGCAAGCGCAAGGCCGCCGTCTGCCAGATCGGTGCAGACTTTGATCAGATCGCGGTTGGCCCGAATGAATTCGCCGTTTTTCTTTTCTTCAGCCAGATCTATCGCAGGCGCGTCGCCTTCTTCTCGGTTGAAAACTTCTGCCAACAGAGCGGATTGACCAAGGTGTTCACCTGTTGCGCCGATCAACAGTGCGACGTGGCCTTCGCGCACTTCGCCTTCGATCGCATCTTCATCAGCTGCAACCAGACCGACCGCGCCGATGGTTGGGGTTGGCAGGATGCCTTTGCCGTCGGTTTCGTTGTAAAGCGAGACGTTGCCGGAAACGATTGGCATATCAAGTGCTGCAACTGCTTCGCCAATGCCTTTGATCGCGCCCACGAATTGGCCCATGATTTCAGGCTTCTCTGGGTTGCCGAAGTTCAGGTTGTCGGTGGTCGCCAATGGCAGGGCACCGACAGCCGTCAGATTGCGGTAAGCTTCTGCGACGGCCTGTTTGCCGCCTTCAACCGGGTTCGCTTTCACGTAGCGCGGTGTCACGTCGGATGTGAACGCCAGTTTTTTGTCGGTGCCATGCACACGCAGCAGGCCAGAGCCTTTGCCTGGACCACGCGCGGTGTCGGCCATGACCATAGAGTCATATTGGTCATAGACCCACTGTTTGCCCGCGTAGTTTGGCGAGGAAATCAGCGCCTTCAGACCATCGATCGGATCGACCTGTGGCACATCTGCCAGCGGCTCTGCTGCCGGTGTTTCGACCCACGGGCGGTCATATTCTGGTGCAGTCGAAGAGAGTTTGGACAGTGGCAGGTCGGCTTTGACTTCGCCATTGTGCAGGATCAAGAACCGGTCTTCGGCCATGGTTTCGCCGACGATGGCAAAGTCCAGATCCCATTTGATAAAGACTGCGCGCGCTTCTTCTTCGAGTTCTGGATTTAGAACCATCAGCATGCGTTCCTGAGATTCAGACAGCATCATTTCATAAGCTGTCATATTCTCTTCGCGCTGTGGTACGTCTTCGAGGTTGAGCTTCACGCCCAGACCACCTTTGTCGCCCATTTCAACGGCGGAACAAGTAAGACCGGCTGCACCCATGTCTTGAATAGAAATTACAGCGCCGGTCTGCATCAGCTCAAGCGTGGCTTCCATCAGGCGTTTTTCGGTGAACGGGTCGCCGACCTGAACAGTTGGACGCTTTTCTTCGATCGTGTCGTCAAATTCTGCCGACGCCATAGTCGCGCCGCCTACACCGTCGCGGCCTGTTTTTGCGCCGAGGTACACAACCGGCATGCCCACACCGGACGCCGCCGAATAGAAGATGCTGTCAGTTTTCGCCAGACCCGCCGCGAAGGCGTTCACAAGGCAGTTGCCATTGTAAGCCGGGTGAAAGCGCACTTCGCCGCCTACGGTTGGAACACCAAAGCAGTTGCCGTAGCCGCCAACGCCTTCAACCACACCGTTGACCAGTTGTTTAGTCTTAGGGTGGGAGGTTTCGCCGAAGCTCAAAGAGTTCATCGCCGCAATCGGACGCGCACCCATGGTGAAAACGTCCCGCAAAATGCCACCAACGCCGGTTGCTGCACCTTGGTAGGGTTCGATGTAGGACGGGTGGTTATGGCTTTCCATTTTGAAAACAACTGCGTCGCCGTCACCAATGTCGATGATGCCCGCGTTTTCGCCCGGACCACAAATGACTTGAGGGCCATCGGTTGGCAGGGTGCGCAGCCATTTTTTGGAGGACTTATAGGAACAGTGCTCGTTCCACATTGCAGAGAAAATACCCATCTCGGTGAAAGTCGGGTCGCGACCCAGAATATTAATCACCTCAGCGTATTCTTCTGGTGTGAAACCATGGCTCGCGATGACGTCTTCGGTGATGGCCGGATCTTGCATATGTGTCCCCTGACTTTGCAATGCGGTGGCATGTGGGATGATGTTGCGCGCTCTTTACGACAAGGATTGCAAAAGGGGAAGGGGGCGCTTGGTCCAAAGGCGCGCCAAATGCCAAGAGCTGCGGTTTTTAGGTTAAATATGTCGTTAAGGCTGGGCAGCTTTGCGTTGCTCAAGCGTCAGAACACTTGGGTCTGTGGTCGGAGCGCCATCAGGGGCAAAGAAAGGTGCCTTATACTCGCGGCCTGTGATCCTGACAGATGCCGCACGGGCAAGTAAAGACAGAATGCCCGGCAGGACCGCCTTGTCCTTGAGGCCGCGATCTGTGTCCTTGGTGAAAACCATCGTTTTCACAGGGCCAAAATCCGGATGATCGTTTGGAAGCGACATCCCGCAAAACGGCAGGCCCGCCTTAGCAATGGTCGTTGCGACGGGTGTGTTGCAGCAGCTTGTGTACCACCGCAGGATGCCTTTTGGGCTTAGTCTAAGCGCGGTCAGGTTATCACCCCCTTTGGTGAATGCCACATTCCCCGGATAGGTCTGAAAAATTCGCACGCCGTCATCTTCGATATGGCGACTCGCGCGGCCCAGATGGTTGGCGAAGCTTCGGCAATCCATGCAATGACATTTCAAATGCCGCCCCTCTGCTTGGCTTTTGATGGTCCAATGGGTCGCGCCACAGGCACAGGTAAGATCAGAAGGGGATTTGGTCATAAGGAGCTGTCTCGCGTGAATATTAGGCAGCTTATGGATACGCGGAAGCCCTGACAATTCCTGACATGAGGTCAGGTGCTGAAATGCTGGGCGATTTACGCTTTTGTGGGGCGGATCGTTGCGCAAAAAAAAGGCCGAGCAATAAGCTCGGCCGAAGTCCAACAGGGAGGTATGAAGATGATGCGCCAAAGTGCAATCATCGTCTTCGAGAGCTGAAATAGTGTGCAGTATGCGAACGAGCAAGATGTGTTGCGTCAAACCCGCTATGCACTATTTGCATGGCTGGTCTCAGGCTGACAATTCCCGCAGGTGTTTGCGGTAATCTTTGATCTCGTCCTGAACAAAGTCCCTGAAGGCTTGGATGCGTTTGGAGTGGCGCAGCTCCTCGGGGTAGGCGAGGTAAACCGGCACATCTTCGCTATCCACATCGGGTAGGACACGCACCAACTCTGGGTGCTCCTCGACCACATAGTCCGGCAGAACGCCGATACCGAGGTCATGCAGGACTGTTTGCAAAACACCGAAGTAGTTGTTCACCATCAGACGCGATGGGATTTCATTTGCCAGCAAGGACTGAGTCAGTGACGAGCTTGCCCCAACCTGAAGAGATTCTGTGCGCTGATAGATCAAACGGTGGTTTGTGAGATCTTCGATGGTTTCAGGCGTGCCATGTTTATCAAGATAGGCCTGCGTGGCGAACAGTCGAATACGCACACTCATCATGCGTTTGCGGATCAGATCAGCCTGGCTGGGTTCCTTCATGCGAATTGCGGCATCGGCCTCGCGCATGGGCAGGTCGAGCACTTTTTCCTCAAGCATGAGGTCGATATTCAGATCTGGGTGCAGCTCGTAAAGCTTGTGCAGGCGCGGGGCCAGCCAAAGCGTGCCAAAGCCAAGCGTCGTGGTGACACGTAGTTCGCCAAAGACTTCTTCTTCGCTGTCGCGAATCCGGGCGGCGGCCGCGTCCAGGCGTTTGGACATCGAGCGCGTCGCCTCAAACAGCAATTCGCCTTGTTCAGTGAGAATCAACCCACGGGCATGACGGTGGAAAAGTGTTGTATTTAAGCTTTCTTCAAGCGCACGAACTTGCCTCGAAACTGCGGATTGAGACAAATGTAGGGTGTCCCCAGCATGAGTCAGGCTGCCTGCATCGGCAACAGCGTGAAAGATTCTTAGCTTATCCCAGTCCATATCCGCAACTTTCTAAAACCTCGCTAACCCATAATATAATTAGCAAAAAAACGGAATATGTGACGCGAGGTTTCTTTTTAACTGTCACAAATTTCCCTTGGGTAGGTCAGAAATTATGACCTAATATTGCGCTATACTTAAATGACCATCGAGCGATGAGGGGAGAAGCCAGATGAGCATCCAAAAGGTCTCGTTGAGCGACAAGTTTGACTTGTCTAAGAAGCAAATTCTATTGAACGGAACACAGGCGCTGGTGCGGCTGATGTTGACGCAGAAGGCACGAGATGAAGCCGCGGGGCTGGACACCGCGGGCTTTGTGTCAGGCTATCGTGGATCACCGCTTGGCGCGGTGGACAGCGTTATGACACGGGCGAAAAAGCATCTTGAGCCAGCCAATGTTACATTCCAATCAGGATTGAACGAAGACCTCGCGGCGACCGCATTATGGGGCACGCAACAGGCTGAGATGCGCGGCGAGGGCAAATACGACGGCGTCTTTGGTCTTTGGTACGGCAAGGGGCCGGGCGTGGATCGCTCTGGGGACGTAATGCGTCACGCTAATATGGCGGGCACTTCCAAAAACGGCGGCGTTCTGATGGCGCTGGGGGATGACCACACTGGTGAAAGCTCCACTGTGTTGCACCAATCTGAATGGGCGCTGGTGGATGCTTATATGCCGGTTGTGTCACCGGCGGGTGTGCAGGAAATTCTCGACTACGGCATCTATGGCCTGGCGCTGTCGCGTTTTGCAGGCGTTTGGGTTGGCCTGAAGACCATGAAAGATACAATCGAGGCGACCGCTGTTGTAGATGGGTCGATTGATCGCATGAACCTGGTGATCCCAGAGTTTGACATGCCGGAAGGTGGATTGAATATCCGCACGCCTGACACACCGCATGCGCAGGAAACGCGCATGATCGACTATAAGCGTTTCGCGGCAGAGGCATTTTCGCACGCCAACAAAATGGACAAACGCATGTGGGGTAAACCCGGTGCAAAGATCGGTTTTGCCGCGGCGGGTAAGAACTGGCTGGATCTGACACATGCGATGAACCTGTTAGGCATTGATGAGGCTGAGGCAGAGCGTCTTGGCATCACCACCTATAAAATCGGTCAGACCTTCCCTCTGGATATGAAAGGCTTTCATGATTGGGCCGAAGGGCTTGATCTGATTGTGATCGTTGAAGAAAAGCGCAAACTGATCGAAGTTCAGGTGAAAGAAGCGATCTTTGATGATCGTCAGGGTCGCCGCATCTACGGGTGGTATAAGGGCGGCGCTGGTCTGATGGGCCGCGAAGAGCTTTTCCCAACGCGTGGCGCACTTGATCCGATCATGATCGCACAGAAAATCGGTGGCATTCTGATTGAAGAAGGCCGCGGCACAGATTCCGTGAAGGCGGGACTTGATAAACTCGACGCTGCACAGCGTGCAGACAACGCCGAAGATCTGGCAACGCGTGTGCCGCATTATTGCTCTGGCTGTCCGCACAATACCTCGACCAAAGTGCCGGAAGGCTCTCGCGCCGGGGCAGGGATCGGCTGCCACTATATGGTGCAGTGGATGGAGCGAAACTCCGAAGGCTTCACCCATATGGGTGCGGAAGGCGTAAATTGGGTAGGCGAAGCGCCGTTTTCCAAGCGCGAGCACCTGTTCCAGAACTTGGGCGATGGCACCTATACACACTCAGGATCCTTGGCGATCCGCGCGGCGTTGGCGGCGGGCACCAATATCACCTATAAAATCCTCTACAACGACGCCGTCGCGATGACCGGCGGTCAGCCTCTGGATGGCGGATTGAAAGCAGAGCAAATCGCACGCGAATTGCAGGCGATGGGTGTTGAAAAGATCGCTCTGGTTTATGATCAAAAAGAAGACATTGATCTAAGCAAATTTCCCTCAGGTCTGATGGTGCGTGAACGTAAAGAATTCATGCCAGTTCAAGAAAAGATGCGTGAAATCAAAGGTGTGTCTGCCATCATTTACGTGCAGACCTGTGCCAATGAAAAACGCCGCCGCCGCAAACGCGGGGCGTTCCCCGATCCAGATCGTCGCGTGTTTATCAATACTGACGTTTGCGAAGGCTGTGGCGATTGTGGGGTGCAATCCAACTGTGTGTCGATTGTTCCAAAGGACACCGAGCTGGGGCGTAAACGGGCGATTGACCAATCCAGCTGTAACAAAGACTTCAGCTGTCTGGATGGTTTTTGCCCGTCCTTCGTAACCGTTAAGGGAGGCAAAATCCGCAAGCAAGCAGCGGCGGAATTTGACATGCCAGATCTGCCAATGCCTGAGATCGCACCGATCGAAAGCACCCATAACGTGGTTATGACCGGTGTTGGTGGGACAGGGATTGTGACCATTGGCGCGGTTCTCGCACAGGCGGCGCAAATCGACGGCAAAGCCGCTGGCATGATGGAAATGGCGGGCCTCGCCCAAAAGGGTGGCGCGGTGCATATCCACTGTCGGTTGGCGGAAACACCGGATGTGATTTCGGCGATCCGCGTGGCGACTGGTGAATGTGACACGCTGATTGGTGGCGATTTGGTGGTTTCTGCTGGCGCAAAGACCTTGGGTCTGACCTCCGCTGGTCGCACGGGGGCCGTGGTCAACAGTCACGAGATTATCACTGGCGAATTTACCCGCAACACAGAGTTCAAAATTCCGGGTGACCGGCTGGAGCTGCAACTCGAAGCGCGCCTCAAGGACGAGCTGATGTTGTTTGATGCCTCTGAACTGGCGCGGGTCATGATGGGTGATAGCATCTATTCTAACATGATGATCTTTGGCGCGTCCTGGCAGTTGGGGCAAATCCCACTAAGCAAAGACGCGATTTTCCAAGCGATTGAGCTGAATGGTGCTAAAGTGGCTGAAAACCAGCGTGCCTTTGAACTTGGTCGCTGGTCTGCGGTCTACCCTGAAGAGGCAGAGCGCATGATGGAGCCGAATGTGGTGCCATTGCCTAAGACTTTGGATGATAAGATTGCTTTCCGTGTCGAGCAATTGGTGAAGTACCAAGATCAGAAGCTTGCGGACAAATATCTGGCTCGTTTGGATGGGATCGCTGATCCGCGCCTTAAAGAGGCTGTGGCCAAGGGTTACCACAAGTTGCTTGCCTATAAAGACGAGTATGAAGTGGCGCGTATGCATCTGGAAACACGTGCAAAAGCTGAGGCGCAGTTTGAGGGTGACTTTGAAATGTCTTTCCATCTCGCGCCGCCCATGATCTCGAAAATGGGTCCAAATGGGCGTCCTGAAAAGCGCGAGTTTGGTCAAGGCATGCTGCGGTGGTTCAAACTGCTTTCCAAGATGAAAGGCCTGCGGGGCACCGCGTTTGACATCTTTGGTCGGACGGCAGAGCGCAAAATGGAGCGCGCTTTGATTGCACAATACGAGCAAGACATGGATGCGATCCTAGCAAAGCAAGGTGAGCAGGCCCATGAGGCGGCGATTGCCTTGGCGGAACTGCCATTGCAGATCAAAGGCTACGGTCCTGTGAAGGAAGCCAATGAAGCCAAAGCGGCCAAACGTCGTGAAGAGCTGCTGGCGGCTTTGCGTGACACAAGTCCAGTGGCGCAGGCCGCGGAATAAGCAACCGAATAGTCTGGGTTTTCCAGACACATCTGACAAAAAATTCAAAGCAGCCCCGAATTTCGGGGCTGTTTGTTTTTGGGCCGTGTTGCATAGATACATGCAGACGGAGACCATGACTTTGACGACACCACCCGCCACGCACCCGGACAGCGACGCCACCGCACGCGACATCAGCTATGCCTATTCCGCTGAAACCGCCGCTGGCGAAATGATGATCCGTTTGATGGAGAACACGACGGGCCGGATTGGTCTGATCAAACGGGCCAATGGTTACGAAGACGAAGTCGCGGCAGGGGCCGATTTCTGGCAGATCATGATGACCCGCTATGGCATCAAGCTAGAGATCACTGGCGGCTCGCTTGATTTGATCCCAAAAGAGGGGCCTTTGTTGCTGATTGCCAATCACCCTTATGGCATTCTGGATGGGCTGGCGATGGGGCATATCCTAAGCACGCTGCGGGGCGATTTTCGTATTCTGGCACATCAGGTGTTTCGCAAAGCCGAAGATTTGAACAAGATCATCCTGCCGATCAGCTTTGACACCTCCAAAGAAGCGCTGAAACTGAACATTCAGACCCGCAAAGTCGCCTTGGACTATCTGCATCAAGGTGGGGCAATTGGCATTTTTCCGGGTGGTACAGTGTCAACGGCAGAGAGGCCATTTGGTGTTCCGCTTGATCCGGTATGGCGCGGATTTACAGCGCGAATGGTGCAAAAATCAGATGCACAGGTTGTGCCGATTTTCTTTGATGGCACCACGACGCGGCTGTTTCAGATCGCTAGCCATCTTCATTACACCCTACGCATGGGGTTTCTGATCCGCGAATTCAAAAAACGTGTTGATACGCCGGTCCAGATTGTAGTGGGTGCGCCGATTGATCCTGCAGAACTCGAGACGTTCAAAGGTGATCGTAAACGTCTGATGGACTTCCTGCGGATGCGTACCTATGCTTTGTCCCCAAAGGGGCTGGATGCATCGGCCTATGGGTTTGAATTCGAAGATAAATATAAGGACTAAAGGTCCAGGCCGTCAGTAAAGACAGGCATAAAAGACAAGGGCATTACCATGGCAGTTGGTATTTTTGACAGCGGATTAGGTGGATTAACGGTCTATGACGCCGTGCATCAGGCGATGCCGGATCAACCGATTGTTTACTTTGGCGACAATGCCCATGCGCCTTACGGCGTGCGCGATGCCGATGATATCTTTGAAAAAACCACCTCTGCGGTTGAACGGCTTTGGGATGCAGGCTGTGATCTGGTGATCCTGGCCTGCAATACGGCAAGTGCGGCGGCCTTACGCCGAATGCAGGAAAGCTGGCTGCCCGAAGACAAGCGCGTGCTTGGGGTCTTTGTGCCTTTGATCGAAGCCATGACCGAGCGCAACTGGGGCGACAATAGCCCGCCACGCGAGGTGGCCGTAAAACATGTGGCGCTTTTTGCGACGCCAGCCACTGTTTCGAGCCGTGCTTTCCAACGCGAACTGGCCTTTCGAGCCATTGGTGTAGATGTTGAAGCCCAAGCCTGTGGGGGCGTAGTCGATGCTATTGAAGATGGCGATACGATCCTGGCAGAAGCCCTGGTGCGTAGCCATGTTGAAGCTTTAAAACGCAAAATGCCATCGCCGGAAGCGGCCATTCTGGGCTGTACACACTACCCGTGGATGGAAGAAACCTTTCAAGACGCGCTGGGGCCAGACGTGAAAGTCTATAGCCAAGCCAATCTGGTTGCGGCCAGCCTTGGCGATTATCTAGGTCGCCACCCGGCCATGCGCGGGGAAGGACAGGAAAGCATGTTCCTGACCACAGGTGATCCCAAACGTGTCTCGGATCGCGCGACGCAATTCCTGCGACGACGGGTTGAGTTTATCTCTGCCTAACGGCGCTGATGTTGAAGGCATTGGATGCAGGCTTGAGTTCAGGCCTGCACCTGCCTAAAACCCACTCCCAACTGTGACATTTTGTGGCTGGTGTCAGCCGCAGGGCTGCCTATCTAAGCCCTAAGGATACGGAAAGGTCGAAGATGACCCATAAAATCGCAATTCTCGGTGCTTCTGGCTACACCGGTGCAGAGCTCGTGCGTTTGATCGCGACACACCCGTCTATGGAAATCGTGGCCCTGGCTGCGAATTCAAAAGCGGGCATGGCCTATGAGGATGTATTTCCGCATCTGCGCCATTTGAACCTGCCGGATCTGGTCAAGATCGAAGAGATCGATTTTGGTAATGTTGATCTGGTCTTTTGTGGATTGCCGCATGCGACCAGCCAGAAAGTTATCAAAGCCCTGCCAAAGACTGTGAAAGTTGTTGATTTGTCAGCGGATTTCCGTCTGCGTGATCCAGAAGAATACGTCAAATGGTACGGCGGTCAGCACGACGCTTTGGAATGCCAGACTGAAGCGGTTTATGGCCTGACCGAATTCTACCGCGAAGATATCAAGGGGGCGCGTCTGGTCGCTGGTACGGGTTGTAATGCAGCCACCGGCCAATATGCGCTGCGTCCTTTGATCGAAGCAGGGGTGATTGATCTGGATCAGATCATTCTGGACCTCAAATGTGCAGTCTCTGGCGCAGGTCGGTCCTTAAAGGAGAATCTGCTGCATGCCGAGCTAAGCGAAGGCTATCACCCTTATGCAATCGGTGGCACACATCGCCATTTGGGCGAGTTTGATCAAGAGTTTTCCGCCATCGCGGGTCGTCCGGTCAAAGTACAGTTCACGCCGCATCTGGTGCCTGCAAACCGGGGCATTCTGGCGACGGTCTATGTGCAAGGTGATGCAAATGTGATCCATGAGACGCTTAACAAAGCCTATGCAGTTGAGCCATTCATTCAGATGCTGCCCTTTGGCCAAGCGCCAAGCACGCGGCATGTGCGGGGTAGTAACTTCTGCCATATTGGAGTGTCTGCGGATCGGATCGAAGGCCGTGCCATTGTAACGGCGGCGCTGGACAACCTGACAAAAGGTTCTAGTGGTCAAGCGTTGCAAAACGCGAATTTGATGTTGGGCGAAGAGGAAACAGCGGGCCTGATGCTCGCGCCGTGTTTCCCATAACGCAGGTAAAGGAGAGGCCATGAAAAGCCTCAAGAAACAACGACGCATTCAGATCGTGCTGGTCGCAATTGTGGCTTTGGTCTTGGCGACGGGCCTTATCGGCTATGCGATGCAGGATGGCATTAACTATTTTCGTTCGCCATCTGAAGTGGTGGCTGAACCTCCTGCCGCCAACGAAGAGTTCCGCATGGGTGGGCTGGTCGAAGAAGGCAGCTTGGTGCGCGGTCAGGGTGAGACTGTGACCTTCCGTGTGACGGATGGTGGCGGAACGGTTGCCGTGGCCTATAAGGGTGTTTTGCCAGACCTGTTTGAAGAAAATCAGGGCATGATTGGCACAGGTCGGTACATCGATGGTGTCTTTCAAGCCACTGAAATTCTTGCAAAACACGATGAGACATATATGCCGAAAGAAGTCGTGGATGCTTTGAAAGAGCAAGGCGTCTATGTCGAACCTGAAAGCTAAACGCTTCCTAGAATGTGAATGAAAACAGCCCGGTGTGATCGCGCCGGGCTTTTTCTTTGCACAGCCTGCAAAAAGCTATGTTGCACAAGACGCGCGCGCTTTCATGTCTGGGTTTTAAGCCTTGCTTGGCAGCTTCTTTGCATCAGCAAAGGAGGGTGTCATGCCTGATGTTTGGCAAATCGCAGCGGAAATTGTGGCGCGTGAAGGCGGGTATGTGAATGATTCAGATGATCCCGGTGGCGTGACGAAACATGGGGTGACCCTTGGCACACTGCGACGATTGGGATTGGATTTGGACAGTGACGGGGATGTGGATGCGCAGGACGTGCGTCGTGTGTCAAAGGAGCGTGCCATTGACATCTATCTGAAACATTATTTTGAAGGACCAGGGATCGCGCGTTTACCCGAGGTTTTGCAGGCCAGCGTTTTTGACATGTATGTGAACGCGGGCAGCAACGCGGTGAAGATTTTGCAACGTCTGCTTAACCAGATGGGACAGGCGGTGACCGTGGATGGTCAGCTTGGGCCTCAGACAACGCAGGCCAGTGATGATGCGGCGGTATTGGCACCAGATCATTTGGCGGATGCCTATGCGATTGCGCGACGGAATTATTACTTTCGACTGGCGGATCGCCGTCCGGCGTCGAGAAAATACGCCCGGACCCGGCGCGGGGACAAAGGCGGTTGGATCAAACGTGCTGAAGAATTCATGTCGCCGCGTTACCATTTGACCGAAAGCGAATTTACAAAACGGGTGGCCTCATGGGCGTGATCGCAAACCTGTTGGATTTCGTCTTTGGAAGCGGTCGCAATGTGGTGCGTGAAACCGCCGAAGTCTTTCGTGAAAATGCTGAGGCGGGCGCCAATCGCGAGCATTTACGCCATCAAGCGGCCATGTCGCAGTTCGGGCGTGAATTCCTGCACGGGCGGCGTGGCTGGTTTGACCGATTGATGGATGCCGTGAACCGGTTGCCACGACCATTGATGGCGCTTGGCTGTTTGGGGTTGTTTGTTTTAGCGATGATTGATCCGGTCTGGTTTGCGGCAAGAATGCAGGGGATTGCATTGGTACCAGAACCGCTTTGGTGGCTGCTTGGCGTCATTGTCAGTTTCTATTTTGGGGCGCGGCACCAGATGAAAGGGCAGGAGTTTCAACGCTCTATGGCCGCAAGCTTATCAAACGCGGCATTGCTTTTGGCTGAACAGGATGCCGAACCAAATCAGGATAGCGATGAAGAAAATGCAGCGCTAAGAGATTGGAAAAGCGCGACGTAATGCCCTGACCTCAACAGCCAATCCACGCCGAATTGAATTGGCCTTTTGGTGGTCGCGGCGTATATCTTGGGCATGATACATGAGCTCGGTCATTTTGCCCTGATCCTCGCCGCGATGGTGGCCGTGGTGCAGGCGGTCGTTCCCCTGATTGGGGCACAGAAACGCTGGTCTGGATGGATGGCGGTGGCTGATCCAGCAGCCTCGGCGCAGTTCTTACTTACAGCTTTCGCTTTTGGTGCGCTCACCCATGCCTTTGTGACCTCGGATTTCTCGGTGCGCTTGGTCTATGCCAATTCGCATACGCTGAAGCCCATGCTTTACAAAATCAGCGGAGTCTGGGGGAACCACGAGGGTTCGATGTTGTTGTGGCTGTTGATTCTGACGCTGTTTGGCGCGAGCCTGAGCTGGTTTGGAGGCAATCTGCCACCCGGCCTGAAAGCCCGGGCCTTGGCGGTTCAATCGGCCATTGCTGTGGCTTTCTTTGCTTTTATCTTATTCACGTCAAATCCGTTTGAACGCATGGATTTAGGCGGCGTGCCCTTTGATGGTCGAGGTCTGAATCCTCTGTTGCAAGATCCCGGTTTGGCCTTCCACCCACCGTTTCTGTATTTGGGCTATGTCGGTCTTTCGATGGCCTTTTCTTTTGCCGTAGCGGCTTTGATCGAAGGTCGGGTAGATGCCGCTTGGGGCCGCTGGGTGCGCCCTTGGACATTGGCGGCTTGGATTTTCCTGACCATCGGTATCGCGCTCGGGTCTTGGTGGGCTTATTACGAGCTTGGCTGGGGCGGGTTCTGGTTCTGGGATCCAGTTGAAAACGCCTCTTTTATGCCGTGGCTTTTGGCGGCGGCTCTCCTGCATTCAGCCATCGTGGTCGAGAAACGCGAGAGCTTGAAAAGCTGGACCATCCTATTGGCGATCTTGGCCTTTGGCTTTTCGCTGATCGGTACCTTCATTGTGCGATCCGGCGTGATCACCTCTGTGCATGCCTTTGCGAATGATCCCGAACGCGGCGTGTTTATCTTGGCGATCCTCGCGATCTTTATGGGTGGTGCGCTGACATTGTTTGCTGCCCGTGCGGGTGCGATGGAAGCCAAGGGTGTCTTTAGTGTCGTCAGTCGTGAAAGCGCCTTGGTTTTAAACAACGTGCTGCTCGCAGTCGCTTGTTTTGTGGTCTTTATCGGCACCATCTGGCCGCTTCTGTCTGAGATGTTCTTTGAACGCGTTCTCAGTGTTGGACCACCTTTCTTTAATCTGGCCTTTACACCCTTCATGGTCGCCCTTGGACTCATCCTCCCAATCGGATCGATGTTGCCCTGGAAAAGAGCGAAATTGGGTCGTGTAGTTCGCAAATTTGCACCGGCTGCCGGGGTCGCATTGGCTTTGGCAGGCTTGGCGTGGGCCGTGCAGGCAGAGAAGTCTTTGCTGGGTCCCATCGGCCTGATGCTGGGGGCTTGGGTTGTTATGGGGGCGGTGATCGATTTGTTCAGCCGCACAGGTCGCGGCAGCACCGCACAGCGGATTAAACGCCTTTTGCGTCTGCCGGGCGCTGATTGGGGCAAAGCGACCGCGCACACCGGGCTTGGCGTTACTATGTTTGCCATTTCAGGTCTTATGGCTTGGGAGGTCGAAGACATTCGCGTCGCCCAAATTGATCAACCATTCCCAGTGGGGGTCTATGAGATCACGTTGAAGCAAGTGCAAGACGTGGAAGGGCCAAATTACCTATCAACTCGGGCAGATGTTCTGGTCACGCGCGAGGGGCGCGAGGTGGCGTTGTTGCAACCTGAAAAGCGCGTCTATCCTGTGGCCGGCATGCCAACCACCGAAGCTGCGATTGATTACCGCGCTTTCCGGGATGTCTATGTGGTTATTGGCGATGCGCAGGCCAATGGCGGTCACACTGTGCGCACTTACGTGAAACCCTTTACCAACTGGATTTGGCTCGGTTGTGCTTTGATGGCCTTTGGTGGCTTCCTTAGCTTGATGGATCGCCGTTACCGCGTCGCGGCAGGCGCGCGCAAAACCGCTGGGGTACCTGCCGAATGAAACGTCTACTGATCCTTCTGTTGCTCATAGCCACACCACTTTGGGCCGTAGAGCCTGACGAAATTCTGGACGACCCTGCGTTGGAAACTCGCGCACGGATCATTTCAAAAAACCTGCGCTGTCTGGTTTGCCGCAATGAAAGCATCGATGAAAGCAATGCGGGTATTGCCAAGGACCTGCGTGTTCTGGTGCGTGAACGTCTGGTGGCGGGCGATAGCAATGTCGAAGTGGTTGATTTCATCGTCGACCGCTATGGCGAATATGTTTTGCTGAAACCACAAACCGGTGGCAGCAATCTGGTGCTTTGGGGGGCAGGGCCTGCGATGTTGATCGTGGCCCTGGGTCTTTCTGCGGGCTATCTGCGACGCCGGTCTAAACCCGCGAAAGAGCCCATTGAAGCGTTGAGTGATGAAGAAAAGGCGCGTTTGGACGAAATCCTTAAAGATTGACGCGCAGTCCCCCTTCACAGGGCCGTGATTGACCCTATCTTGAGCACAAACGGATAAGAGGCCCAGATGGACTATCAAGCGATTGACCTAAACGTGGCAGACGGCGTGGCCGTACTGACATTGAACCGCCCAGAAAAGATGAATGCGCTGAATGCGCAGATGCGCGCAGAGATCACCCATGCGGTGCATGATATCTCGTTGCATGGGCAGACACAGGGCATCCGCGTCTTGGTACTGACCGGGGCGGATGGCGCCTTCTGTTCGGGGCAAGATTTGGGGGATGGCGGCAATGCCGCGACACTCGATCTAGAGCGCACGCTGCGCGATGAGTATACGCCTATGATCCGCGCGATCTTGGATTGCCCGCTGCCGGTGATTTCGGCTGTGAACGGAGCAGCTGCAGGGGCAGGGGCGAACCTGGCTTTAGCCGCAGATGTTGTGATTGCCACAGAAAGCGCTGTGTTCATTCAAGCCTTTACACGCATTGGTCTTATGCCAGATGCAGGTGGCACCTATATGCTTCCACGTCAGATGGGCATGGCCAAAGCCATGGGTGCGGCCTTGTTTGCGGATAAGATCACCGCGAAACAAGCCGATGACTGGGGCATGATTTGGGAACATGTGGCGGATAAAGACTTTGACGCCCATTGGAAATCCCGCGCCGCGCATTTGGCGAACGGTCCAACGGCAGCTTACGCCCGGATTAAAGAGGCTATGCGCTCGACCTGGAACAACAATCTGGATCAGCAATTGGCCCATGAGGCCAAACTGCAGGGTGCCTGCGGCAAAACCCGTGACTTTCAAGAAGGCGTGGTGGCGTTCCTTGAAAAACGACCAGCGAATTATGAAGGCCGGTAAATCAAACGGTTTAAGGATTAAAAAAGGGAGCCGTCTGGCTCCCTTTTCTATTTTTAGGATCGGTTTTGATCAGCTGTCGCCGGCATTTTCCAGTGCAGTCACCAGCGCGCCCAAGTTATGCTCGAACATCGCGAGATAGCTTGTTGCAGGGCCGCCGCGCGCTGACAGCGCGTCAGAGAACAAACGACCGCCGATTTTCAGACCGGTTTCTTCGGAAATCTGCTCGATCAGGGCAGGGCTTGTGATGTTTTCAACAAACAGGGCAGAGGCACCTTGGTCTTTCAGACCGCTGATAAGTGCTGCGAGTTCTTTCGCGGAAGGCTCTGCTTCGGTGTCGATGCCAACTGGGGCCAGGAAGGTCATGCCATAAGCATCCGCCAGATAACCGAATGCATCATGGGCCGTGACAACGGTGCGTCGATCCGCTGGCAGGGCCGCAAGTTTTTCGCGCGTTGTTGTATCAAGCGCAGTCAGTTCTGCCACGTAGGCTTCTGCGTTGGCTTTGAAATCATCCGCATGTGCTGGGGCCGCTTCGGACAGGACAGAGGCGATGTTGTTCACGTAGATCACGCCGTTCAGCAGTGAGTTCCAGGCATGTGGGTCGACTTCACCTTCGACTAGAACTGGTGTGATTCCGTCTGTTGCAATGTGCACAGAGGCTTTAGAGCCAGATTCTGCAATCAGCGTATCGGACCATGTTTCAAAGCCCATGCCATTGACAAAGATCACGTCAGCTTGGGCTACAGCGCGGGCGTCGGCAACGGATGGGGAATACACATGTGCGTCGGCATCTGGACCAACGATGGTGGTCACATCTGCATAATCGCCAGCAACTTGTTCAACCATATCGCCGAGAATTGAGAAGCTGGCAACAATTTGCAAATCACCAGCGGCCGCAGGCAATGCAACAAGTGCAAGTGCTGCGGATGCGATGCTGTTTTTAAGAGTGTTCAAATAGGTCATTGGATTTTCTTACAAATTCAGGGTTAAGTTTCGGAATTAGCGTTAAGGCTGGTGGTATTCCGCCCTTTCGGGCCAAACCCCAGCGGGGCACAAAGCACGGAGATCAGGAAGATCGCGCCTGCGACCAATACGATGGCCGGGCCAGACGGCGTGTCTGGAAAGACGTAGGATAGGGTGAGGCCAATCCAGCAGCTAAGAAGCGCAAAGATAAAACCAAGAACCAGTTGTCCGGTGATGGTCGCCGCCCAATAGCGCGCAGCGGTGGCAGGCAGGATCATCAGTCCAACCGCCATTAATGTGCCAAGGGTCTTAAAGGCTGCCAGCAAATTCAAAACGAGCAGCAACATAAAGCCCTGATCGATCAGCCACGGATGTTTTGCACGTGCTTCGAAAAAGACCGGGTCACAGGTGCTGACGATCAAGGGGCGCAAAAGGACAGCAAAGCTAAGAAGCGTGACGGTTGCAACGCCTCCAACAAGCAGCATGGAGGCATCATCGATGCCCAAGATCGATCCAAAAAGGAAGCTTTTCAATGGCACAGCAGATCCGGCTGCTGACAGGATGAAGATCCCTGCTGCCAGAGCGATCAGGTAAAGCGACGCAAGGCTCGCGTCACTGCGCAGGATGGTTTTGCGCGCCAAAAGCGCGGTTAAGATTGCGACGCCAACGCCGGCAATAAGCCCGCCAATCAAAAGTGACATGACCGATAGACCCGCGGTGACAAAGCCAATCACGATGCCCGGCGTGATCGCATGCGCCATGGCTTCACCGGCCAACGACAAGCGGCGTAGCACCAAAAAGGCCCCAACAGGCGCAACAGAGGCTGACAGCACCGTGGTCGCCACAAAGGCGCGCTGCATAAAGGTGAAGCCGAACATTTCAGCAAAAAACTCAAACATGCTCTGCCCCTTCGGGTGTCGTTGAAGCGGCGCTGCGGAACATCCAAGAGGCTTGGCTTTCCGACATGTATTTCTGCCCAATCAGATTTTCTGGGGTCAGCACGTCATCGACGGCGCCATGCGTGGCGCGTCCACCGCCCAAAAGGAGCGCATCGGTGCAGTGATCCAATACCGACGAAAGATCATGCACAACCAGAACCACAGCCCGGCCTTCGTTGCGCCAGCGATCGATGATCGCCAAAAGATGTGCTTCGGTGCTTTGATCGACGGCTGCAAAGGGCTCATCCAGCAAGATAAGCGGGGCGTTTTGCATGATCACTCGGGCAAACAGCGTACGTTGCAATTGCCCGCCAGACAGGGTGTGAATCGGTTGGTCGGCAATCGACAAGACACCGGCTTCTGCAAGGGCGGCAGACACCCGGTCTTGGGCCGCGCGATCAAGACGACGGCGCATCCCAAAGCCACCCCAAGCACCCATCGCGGCAAGATCGCGGACACGGATTGGGAACCGGCTGTCAAATTCTGCCATCTGCGCCAAATAGCCAATTTCACGCGGACGACCGGCAGGCCAATTTAGCCCGCCAGATAGGGGTTTCATCAGGTTTAGCATCATTTTGACAAAGGTGCTTTTGCCAGAACCATTGGCACCAAGAACCGCCAAAGTTCTTCCAGCTTGGATGTCAAAGGACAGATGCTCAAACAGCACCTTATTCGGATAGCCGAGAGATAGGTCTCGGACCTCAAAAACTGTCGTCATCAGAGAACAGAGATGATCGCAATCCAAAGAAGAGACGAAAGCGCGAGCGCTCCGCCGACGAGACCCAGCGTGCTGAGTTCTGTCAAACAGGGCAGGCGACGTGCGTCGACCCTGACCTGAGTGTCAGACCACATTGATGTCTGTTCGGTGTTTGATGCGTTGGACAAGCTATTCACATCCGCCTCCATTTGACTGGGGCAGAAGGGAACCAAATTGTCTTTTGACGGCGTGCGTCAGATACATGTTGCCTCTCTTCCAGGACACCCCGCCTGGGTTGGTGATTCAGTTAAATGGCAGGTCTCCTGACTTGCGGGTCGATGCTTCCTCGGTCCTTCCCAGGCCTAAGCCCAGTGGTTTAATTCGAGGTCGCTCGCCGCTTACAGTTGCGGGGGCAGTCGCGGAATTGATGCGTGAACATCGCACCGCGTTCCTTTTTCAGCCTGCGTCACATGTGACGCAAACACCATTGATGACACAGGTGTCACACTGGAACTTTTCTGTCCAACGAAAAATCGACGCATCACGAAGTGTCTGCGACTTTTGGCTGGTTGGATCAGTTAAGGAAATAAAATAAGCCGCCCCAAAGGGACGGCTTTCTGTCTTAGATTTAAACCGTTTAGCGGTTTTCGATGTCTATGTAATCGCGGGTCGTTTCGCCCAGATACAGCTGACGCGGACGACCGATTTTGTTCTGAGGATCGCCGATCATTTCTTTCCACTGTGAAATCCAGCCAACTGTACGAGACAGCGCGAAGATCGGTGTGAACATAGACGTTGGGAAACCCATCGCTTCCAGAATGATGCCGGAATAGAAATCCACGTTCGGGAAAAGCTTCTTTTCCTTGAAGTAAGGGTCGTTCAGGGCTGTCTGTTCCAGCTCTTTGGCGACCTGCAGCAGTGGGTTGTCTTCGACACCCAGAAGTTCAAGCACTTCGTCAGCAGATTGTTTCAGAACCGTCGCGCGTGGGTCAGTGTTTTTATAAACACGGTGACCAAAACCCATCAGGCGGAATGGATCGTTCTTGTCTTTTGCACGGGCGATGAATTCAGGGATACGGTCAACAGAACCGATCTCTTTCAGCATCTCAAGGCAAGCTTGGTTCGCGCCACCGTGGGCAGGGCCCCAGAGGCAAGCGATACCAGCAGCGATACATGCAAATGGGTTTGCACCAGAAGAAGACGCCAGACGCACAGTCGAAGTCGACGCGTTTTGCTCATGATCCGCGTGCAGTGTGAAGATCCGGTCCATCGCGCGCGACAGGATTGGGTTCACTTGGTATTCTTCGGCAGGCACAGAGAAACACATGTGCAGGAAGTTTGCCGCATAATCCAGATCGTTGCGTGGGTACACAAACGGCTGACCGATGGAATATTTATACGCCATCGCAGCAATGGTTGGCAGCTTCGCGATCAGACGGATCGCAGCCACTTCGCGCTGCCATGGGTCAGAAATATCTGTGGAGTCGTGATAGAAGGCAGACATCGCGCCAACAACGCCCACGAGGGTCGCCATTGGGTGTGCGTCACGACGGAAACCACGGAAGAAGTTGTGCATTTGCTCATGCACCATGGTGTGGTTTGTCACACGTGTTTCAAAGTCTTCTAGCTGCGCAGCGCTTGGCAGTTCACCGTAAAGCAGCAGGTAGCAGACCTCGAGATAGTGGGATTTGCTTGCCAGCTGATCGATTGGATAACCGCGGTGCAGCAGCTCGCCTTTGCCGCCATCAATGAAAGTGATGGTGGAATCGCAAGATGCAGTAGATGTGAAACCCGGATCGTATGTGAATACACCCGCCTGCGCATATAGCTTGCGAATGTCCAGAACGTCTGGGCCAGCGGTCGGTGAGAAGATCGGCAGTTCGTAGGATTCGCCATCCAAAGTCAGTGTGGCGGATTTCTTGCTGTCGGTCATAGTATTCCCTTCCTCAGTTGACCCTGGGCTTTCACCCAGGTTGGGCCTTGGGTCGAAACCCATGGCCTTCGTTTGTGCAATAGGATCGGGTCGGCAGACCGACCGCGACCTTACATAGGCTCCGCTACATCCTGCAGGCGCGCGATGGTCTCGTCGCGCCCGAGAACGAGCATCATATCAAACACGCTTGGAGTCACCGCTCGGCCTGCAAGGGCCGCACGCAGCGGTCCTGCCATCTTGCCGAATTTGAGTTCCTTTGCCTCAGCAAAGGTATTGGTGACCGCCTCAAGCCCCTCGCGGGTCCAGCTAGCATTTTGCAACTGCGGCGTCAATTCACTGAGTATACCACGGGATACTGAATCTAGATTTTTTGAGGCCTTTTCGTCTGGCGAAATCGGACGCTCAGCCAGAACAAACTCAGCTTTTACAAGAAGTTCCGGGAAAGTCTTCGCGCGATCTTTAAGGCAGTACATTGCATCCCGTAGAAGTACGGTAACGTTGTTTTTTAGGGCTGGCTCACCTTTTACGTGTAGATAGGCTTCGATTTCTTGCAGCAGTGCGGCATCGTCGGACACAGCGATATGCTGACCACAGATGTTTTCCAGCTTTTTGAAATCAAAACGCGCTGGGGATTTGCCGATACCGCCAAGATCAAACCATTCTTGCGCCTGAGCGTCGGTAAAAAATTCGTCATCGCCATGGCTCCAACCTAAACGGGCCAGATAGTTGCGCATGCCAGCGGCAGGATAGCCCATCGCTTGATATTCTTGCGCACCTGTCGCGCCGTGTCGTTTGGACAGTTTTTTGCCATCTGGTCCGAAGATCAGCGGGATATGCGCCCAAACAGGAACATCCCAGCCCATGGCATTGTAGACTAGCATCTGACGTGCTGCGTTGTTTAGGTGGTCATCCCCCCGGATCACATGGGTCACGCCCATGTCATGATCGTCTACAACAACAGCCAACATGTACACGGGCGTGCCATCAGAGCGTAACAGGATCATGTCATCCAGTTGGTCGTTCTTGATGGTGACGTCGCCCTGAACCTCATCCTTGATGACGGTTTCACCGCTCTGAGGTGCTTTGATCCGCACCACATAAGGTGCATCTGGATGTGTTGAAGCATCCGCGTCCCGCCAAGGGGAGCGATAGAGCGTGGATTTACCCTCGGCGCGTGCTGCGTCCCGGAAGGCGGCAATTTCATCTTGGGTTGCAAAGCATTTGTAGGCTTTGCCTTCTGCCAGAAGCTGCAGCGCAACTTCGGCATGACGTGCTGCGTTTTCAAACTGGCTGACGATCTCGCCGTCATGATCCAGACCGAGCCACGCCATGCCCTGCAAAATGGCATCTGTTGCTTCCGGCGTAGACCGCTCGCGGTCCGTATCTTCGATGCGCAGTAGGAATTTCCCGCCGCGACCGCGCGCATAAAGCCAGTTGAACAGCGCCGTGCGGGCACCGCCGATGTGAAGGAACCCAGTAGGGGATGGTGCAAACCGTGTGACAACCGTGCCGGACATGACAGGCTTAACCTTTCAGTAACCAAAAGAGGAATAATTTGAGGTCTGTCTAGCGATCAGACAGCCCAAGAACAAGGTCCAGAACCAAGTGAAGTGAGCAAGTTCAATCCTGATAGTCGACGCAGCGATGGAAAAGGACAGGATGTGTCTGTCTTAACTTGGATCGAAACAGAGCTTTCTAAACAGGTTGGGCAGATCCTTTCCTGGACGGCCGTATGTTTCGGACTGGGTATCGCGATTTACTTTGCCTTACGCTTTGAACCCGATCTATGGGGCTTAGGTATCGGGGCAGGTGGTCTGTCACTGATCACGTTTTTTCTATTCAGATTAAAGGCGCCCAGCCGGTTCATCGCCTATTTCCCAACTGTGATCCTTTTAGGAGGATTTGCCGCTGGCCTTTCGGCTCATTTGCATAGCGCACCTCGGTTAAACTTGCACTACTATGGCCCGATTTATGGGCGGGTGGTGACGATTGATCGTTCTGGCTCTCATGCGGTACGCCTGACGTTGGATCAAGTTGTGCTTGCCCGTATCGAGCCTAAGAAAACGCCAACGCGCATTCGGATTTCAATGCACGGAGAGCAGGACTGGCTCGGTCCTATGCCCGGGCAATACATAGGGACTACCGGGCATTTGTCTGCTCCGAATGGTCCAACAGAGCCCGGTGGTTTTGATTTTCAACGACATGCTTGGTTTTTGCAGCTTGGGGCGGTGGGCTACACGCGGGTCCCGGTTCTAGAGATGAATCCGCCGGAAGGCGCAATGTATATTGGCCGTATGCGCCGGACGATTTCGCAATACGTTTCCACTTATTTGGGGGGTGACATCGGCGGCTTTGCAGCGGCTGTCACAACAGGTGATCGGAGTGCGTTCTCCACTGAAGCCATGCAAGCCTTGCGCGTGTCCAACCTTGCGCATCTTCTAGCGATTTCAGGCCTGCATATGGGGTTGTTGGCGGGATTTCTGTTTGCGGCCATACGTTATGCTTTGGCACTTTGGCCACCCTGGGCGTTACGATGGCCAGTGAAAAAGATTGCCGCTCTTACAGCGCTCAGTGGGGCCACCTGTTACTTGATTTTATCCGGCGCCAGTATCGCCACGCAAAGGGCTTACATCATGGCAGCAGTCGCTTTGATTGCAGTCAGTTTGGATCGGCGTGCTTTGACCCTGCGTGCCGTGGCCATCGCCGCATTGATGGTCATGGCCCAGAAGCCCTCCAGTCTGCTATCTGCGGGATTTCACATGTCTTTTGCAGCAACCACAGCCTTGGTTTGGGTCTTTGGCCTAATGCGTAATGGGCCGGATGTAGGGCTGAAATCCTGGCAGCGTACAGTCTTTGGTTTGTTTGTGTCATCAGCCGTTGCAGGGCTTGCCACTGCGCCCTTTGCTGCGGCGCATTTTAATCAATGGGCAGCATATGGGCTTTTGGCCAATATCACTGCAGTTCCCGCGATGGGGATCATTGTCATACCAGGGGCCGTATTGGCCGCGTTACTGCACCCAATCGGGTTAGACTGGGTCGGATTTGAGATCATGGGGCTTGGGCTGCGGTGGATATTGGCGATTGCACATTGGGTCAGCGCCATGGATGGCGCGCGGGTCGCAATTGTATCTCCGCATTGGGCTGTTCTGCCGATCTTAAGCCTTGCTGCGTGTTGGATGATATTATGGCAGGGGCGATTGCGTTGGCTGGGTGTGCTGACAATCGCCCTAAGTCTTTTCATTTGGACCCAATCTGACCGGCCTGAGGTCCTCATTTCAGGGGACGGTAAGCTTATCGGCGTCATGGGCGATGATGGGCGTATCCTGAGCAAAGCCAACGGTCAGGGATTTGTCGCCAAAAGCTGGCTTGAAAATGACGGGGATGCTGCGGATCAGTTCGAAGCTGCAGGGCGAAAACAATCCGACATCTTTGGTGTTTTTAGATCCTCAATCAACGCCAAGACCTTTGTGCATCTGCAAGGTAAACGCGGGGTGAAAGCCTTTACTGGATGTCATGAAAAGGAAATCATCATTTCCGATCAAGTCATTGAAAAACCTGTGGATTGTCAGGTTATTGATGCGCGTTTTTTGAAAAACTCTGGCGCCATCGCCATCCGGGTCACCAAGACGGGGGCCTTAAGAGTTCAAACGGTCACGCAAAGACGTGGGCAGCGATTATGGTCCCCGCCCACGCCCCTGCCATAAATGGGCAGGGTGTTTTGAATTAATAGCTTCGGATCAGTCCGACCAAGCGGCCCTGAACACGTACTTGATCGTCTGGAAATACGCGCGTTTCATAAGCTGGATTCGCGGCCTCAAGCGCAATTGAGCTGCCTACGCGCCGGTAGGTTTTCAATGTGGCTTCTTCGTCTTCGATCAGCGCAACAACAATGTCACCATTGTCGGCAGAACCGGTTTCACGCAGGATCACAACATCACCGTCGTTGATACCAGCGTTGATCATGGAATCGCCTTTGACCTCGAGTGCGTAATGCTGACCGCCTGATTTCAACATCTGGCCGGGCACTGCGACGTGGTGGTGCACATGGCTGATGGCCTCAATTGGGACACCGGCTGCGATGCGGCCCATCACGGGCAATTCACGGGCAAAGAGCTGAACTTCGTCTGGCGTCACATTGGCTGCTTGAGCAGGAGAGGGATGTGGGCCATCGATGACTTTGGGTTCAAAGCCGCCCATACGACCCACTGGCGCCATGCCTTCAGGCAGCTTAACGATTTCAATCGCGCGGGCGCGGTGCGCGAGGCGGCGAATAAAGCCACGTTCTTCCAAAGCGGTGATGAGACGATGGATGCCCGACTTAGAACGTAAATCCAGCGCGTCCTTCATTTCATCAAAACTGGGTGGAACACCGTCCTTTTGCAGCCGTTTATGGATGAACTCCAAAAGGTCTTTTTGCTTTTTGGTCAGCATTTGCTCGCCTCCACAGTGTCATGCAAGTGTCATGTACAGCTCTTTTGTTTGTTCTACCCTTGTTCTTGTTTTGTGTCAAGTGTTTGGGTTTTGTTCACTTTTGGTGCGTATCTTGGCATCGACAGGATGTCTTTGGCAGGCGCTTTTTGGGAGAGATGAAATTAGGGTCGCTTTAGATTGCGACACAACGCATGATCTCTCCTGCTTTGCGAGCTGGATCGTTCGGAGGCCGGATTACAAGCGTATCGGCGGCAGCCAATACACTGAGCAATGCACTATCTTGCCGCTCAAAGATGCTGACGCTGCCGTTTTCTTGGCGCGCGCGTGTGTAATGTTCGCGTGGGCCATTGGCTTTTACGTCATGTGCCAAAGGTGCAGTAAACTCGCGTGCTGGCGCTTTGCCCAAACCCAGCATGGCGCGGATCACCGGTTCCAAGAAGATCTTGCCACAGACCATGGCAGAAACAGGATTGCCGGGAAGGCCAATCATCATCGCGCCGTTTGATAAGCGCCCGGCCATCAGAGGTTTGCCGGGACGCATTGTGATTTTGTAAAAGCTGCGCTCCATCCCAAGATCAGCTGCGACATCACCAACGAGGTCATGATCGCCAACAGAGGCACCGCCGATGGTGACAAGAAGATCGGCATCCTCCGCAAGGGAGAAGGCGGTTTTCAAGCTTGCTTCATTATCCCTTGCGATCGGCAGGAGACGGGGTTCTGCACCAATGTCTTTAAGCATGGCATAAAGGCCAAAGCTGTTGGAGGCGATAATTTGATCTTCGGTTGGTTCCTCGCCGGGCATGACTAATTCGTCGCCGGTGGACAGGATCGCAACCTTTGGCCTGCGTGTCACCGTGACGTCGCTGATGTTCATTGCAGCTAGCAATGCGATATCTGAGGGGCCCAGTGTTTTAGAGGCAGGGATCACATCGCCGTCTTTGAAATCAAACCCTTTGGCACGCACGTATGGATTGCTGTCAAGGTTGTCGCCAAGGGTGATTTTGTCGCCATCGGCGGTGACATCTTCTTGGATTATGATGCGGTCAGCGCCTTTGGGCAGAGGAGCCCCTGTGAAAATTCGGACGCATTCGCCCGCATTGATCGCACCATCAAAGCGATGGCCTGCCGCGCTTTCACCGATCATTGTGAATGTCGCGCCTGTTGTTACGTCCGCATTGCGGACCGCATAGCCGTCCATTGCAGATGCAGAAAAAGGTGGTTGATCACGGCGGGCGATGGCATTTTCTACCAAAACGCGCCCGTTGGCGTGTTTGAGAGGTACAACCTCTGTTTCCAGAGGCTGGGCGAGATCAAATAGATGGGCGAGGGCCTCTGCGACTGAGATCATTTGGACTCAAGCCGCCCTGATTTTCCGCCGTCTTTTAGAACAACGCGGACGCCGCCGATTTCCATGGTTTTGTCGACGGCTTTGCTCATGTCGTAGACCGTGAGGGCGGCGACGTTGACGGCAGTCAAGGCTTCCATTTCAACCCCAGTTTGGCCGGTGGTTTTTACCGTTGCAGTGATGTCGACACCCGGAAGGTCTGCGTTCATTTCCAGATCAACAGAGACCTTGGTGATTGGCAGCGGATGACAAAGCGGAATAAGAGTGCTGCATTGTTTGGCACCCATAATGCCTGCCAGTTGCGCGACGGCGAGAACGTCGCCCTTTTTTGCGCGACCTTCTGCAATTATATCAAAGGTTTCTTTGTTCATTTTGATCTGGCCAACAGCTGTGGCGATGCGATCGGTCACGGCTTTGTCTGACACATCAACCATATGGGCTTCGCCCTTGGCATCAAAATGGGTGAGACCTTTGTTATCTGTCATCAGATGTTCTCCGGCATCAGGGGATTGGCGAGGATGGCCTTGGTTGCTGCGGTCACATCGTCCTGACGCATCAGGCTTTCGCCGATCAGGAAGGTGCGCGCATTGTGGCGGGCCATGTCAGCCAGATCGGCAGGTGTCGAGAGCGCGCTTTCACAGACGATCAAACGATCATCTGGTACCATTTTCGAAAGGATGCGTGTTGTGTCCAGCGTGGTTTCAAAGGTTTTGAGATTGCGGTTGTTGATGCCCATCAAAGGGGACTTGAGCTTGCTTGCGCGCTCAAGTTCTTCGGCGTCGTGTACTTCCAGTAGCACATCCATGCCCCATTCAAACGCCGCGCTTTCCAGTTCCTGGGCTTGGGCATCAGACACGGAGGCCAAGATGATCAGGATACAATCGGCACCCAGGGCGCGGGCTTCAGCGACCTGATAAGTGTCATACATGAAATCTTTGCGCAGGGCTGGCAGGTTTGTCGCTTCGCGGGCCTGTACCAGGAAGTCTTTCGCACCTTGGAAAGATGGGGTGTCTGTCAAGACCGACAGGCAGGTTGCGCCGCCATCTTCATAGGCTTTGGCCAATACTGGCGGATTAAAGTCTTCGCGGATCAAGCCTTTGGATGGGCTGGCTTTTTTGACTTCAGCGATCAGGCCATAACCTGTTTTTGATGCCTCGATGAGCGCATTTGCAAAGCCGCGAGTCGGGCTTGCGGATTTTGCTTCGGCTTCGACCTCTGCGTAGGGTTTCGCGGCTTTGTCAGCGGCGACTTCCTCGAGCTTATAGGCTTTGATTTTATCCAGAACAGTGATGGTCATTGCAGGGTCCAGTCGATGGGTTGCTCGCCGCGGTCGGTGAGCCAAGTGTTGATACGCGAAAATGGCCGGGAGCCAAAGAAACCGCGCCGCGCCGAAAGCGGCGAGGGATGGGCGGTTTCTATCATCAAATGATCCCCGGGGTGAATATGCTTTGAAAGCGCCTGCGCCTGTTTGCCCCAAAGGACAAAAGCGGTGGGTTTTTGTGAGACCTCTGCAAGGACTTGGTGGGCCAAAGTCTGCCAGCCGAGGTCTTTGTGCCCGTTGGCTTCACCAGCAGGGACAGAAAGCACCGTGTTCAGCAGTAGAACGCCTTGCTCAGCCCAGCCGCGAAGGTCGCCATTTAAAGGGGCAGCACCAAGGTCTTCGACCATCTCTTTGTAAATATTGTTGACGCTGCGTGGGAGCGGGCGCACATCAGGTTCAACCGAAAAGGCCAAACCATGGGCATGGCCCGGCGTCGGGTAGGGGTCTTGGCCAAGAATGACAACGCGGACGTTTTCAGGTGTGCAGGCCTCTAGGGCAGCAAAGCGTTGATGGGCTTGTGGCAGAGTGTCTCTGGTGTCTGCGGCGACTTGAGCTTCGATCGCCGCAAAATCAGATGCAAAGAAGGGAAGGTGTGCCCAAGTTTCAGGCGTCATAATATATCCGCCTGTTCTGCGCTTTAGGCTGCTTCGGAGGTCAGCTTTGCAAGACACTCTAGTTTGGCCTTTGCCTTGCCAGAATCAATGCTGTCTTCGGCAATCTCAACGCCTTGCTTCAGGTCGGCTGCCTTGTCGGCAATCACCAGAGCTGCTGCAGAGTTCAAGAGAACCGCATCACGATAGGCACCTTCAGCACCATCGAGCAAAACGCGCAAAGCGTTTGCGTTGTATTCCGGCGTGCCACCGACAGTTTCCTCAAACGCATGTACTGGAAGGCCTGCGTCTTCAGGGTGCAATTCGAAATCGCGCACTGTACCGTCGATTTCCAGCGCTGAAACGTAGCTTGTTCCGGTGATGGTCAGCTCGTCCGTGCCGTCAGATCCATGTACCAGCCATGCACGTTCGGAACCGAGCTTGCCCAGTGTTTCTGCCATGGGGCGGATCAAATCGCGGGAAAACGCCCCGGTGATTTGACGTTTTGCACCGGCCGGGTTGGTCAGCGGTCCCAGGATGTTAAAGATCGTGCGCGTGCCGAGTTCTAAGCGGGTTGGCATGACGTGTTTGATTGCAGGGTGATGCATTGGAGCCATCATGAAACCCACGCCGCAGGTTTCTAGTGCCTTTTCAACCACATCCGCGCCAACCATGACATTGATGCCAAGCTCGCTTTGTACATCCGCCGTGCCAGATTTTGAGCTGGCTTTGCGGTTGCCGTGTTTCGCTACAGGGACGCCAGCCCCAGCGACGGTAAAGATCGAAGCCGTTGAGATGTTCAGCGTGTGTTTGCCAGAGCCACCTGTGCCAACGATGTCGATGACACCTTCGGGTGCTTTCACCGGCACACATTTCGCGCGCATCACAGCGGCGGCGGCGGCGTATTCATCCACCGTTTCACCACGGGTCCGCAATGCCATCAATAGCCCACCAATCTGGCTAGGTGTGGCTTCGCCATTAAACAGAATTTCGAAGGCTTGTTCCGCTTGCTCTGGCGAGAGTGGTCCCTCGGCAGCCGCATGGATCAGAGGTTTTAGCGCGTCGCTCATGCTGGCACCTTCATCGTATCCAAGAAGTTCTGCAGCATGGCGTGGCCGTGCTCGGACGCGATGCTTTCCGGGTGGAACTGGCAGCCTTGGATTGGCAGTTCTTTATGCTGCAAGCCCATGATGGTGCCATCTTCCAACTCAGCTGTGATTTCCAGACAATCGGGCAGAGTTTCACGCTCGACAATCAAGGAATGATAGCGGGTTGCTTCAAACGGTGTTGGCAGCCCTTTGAACAACCCTTTGTCGTGGTGATGCATCATGCCCATTTTGCCGTGCACGATCTCATGACAGCGCACAACGTTACCACCAAAAGCCTGACCGATGGATTGATGGCCCAAACACACACCCATCAAAGGCGTTTTGGTTTCCGCGGCCGCTTCGACAAGCGCTAAACAAATACCTGCATCATCAGGCGTACAAGGACCCGGGGAGAGCAAAATGCCCTCAGGCTTCATCGCCATGGCTTCCTGAGTGTTCAGCGCATCGTTCCGCCAGACCTCTACGTCGGCCCCAAGCTCGCCCAAATAATGCACGAGGTTATAGGTGAAACTGTCGTAGTTATCGATCAGAAGCAGCATAGCGGCACTCATTTTCATTCAAAGTAAGAACAGGGTATTAACCCAGCCCATAGACGGGGTATACATGGACAGGCTTGGCCGGAAGGGTCAAGAGGGGCTGCGGGTCAACAGCACAAAAAGCGACCCAAAAATACGATGTTAAATCGAGTTGAGTTAAAACTGAGGGCAAGAGCGATGTTACGCGGGATTTTCACAGGTTTGTTCTTTGGCGGTGTGTTGGGCTTGATGCTGGCTGGCGTCGTGTCGTTATTGGCGCCATTGCCGTCAAATGTGGCTGTGCCACAGGCACAAGGGCCTGCAACTGCTGCGCCAGAAGCGGCTGTGAACACGCCTTTGGCCGTAACCTCTGATACAGATGCACCGGTGAATGCCGACGCTACAGCGCAGACGCCTGCCGCAGTTGAAGGTGCGGATGGGGCGCCAGTCGCTGACTTTGCCTCAGCGCCTAAGCCCAACACTTCGACGGTGGCGGATACGCCGTCGGCCCCTGCGCAAAATGGGGCCGTGGATGTCGCTGTAAACTCTGAATCGCCAGTTTTACCCAATCCGCAAGCCAATGCGATCGCAAGCCCAGGGGCAGATGATGAACCGTCGATTTCGGTAGACCCGGCGCAACCACTCAGCCCGCAGACGGCTGATACACAGGCTTTTGATAATCCTGAAGCCGTTGCTGATGAAGGTGCTGAAGCCGCCCCCGCGGTTGTGGAATCCGGTGCAGATATCGTGGCGCCAGACGTGAGCGACGAAGAGACCACATCGCTGCTCAAACCCGTAACAGGGTTCCAAGAAAGCTTCACCCAACACACCTCAACCCGCTTGCCAACAGTATATGCAGAAGCCGATCAACCGGCTACTGAAGACGTCGCGGTCGAGATGGCAAAGCCTCCGCTAGAAGCATTTTCAACGGCCTTTGAAGGTGAGGCGGACAAACCTTTGCTTTCGATTGTGTTGCTGGATGACCCTGCGGCCGGCATTGATTTGCAAACCCTTGCAGAATTTCCAATGCCGATGAGCATTGCTGTAAACGCGCAATCGGCTGACGCGCTGGCGCGTGCGGCAGCGCTACGCGGTGCGGGGCTTGAAGTCTTGGCCCTTATGGATTTCCCCGTGGGTGCAACCGCAAGCGATGTGGCGGTAAATATTGAAAGCCAATTGGCCAATGTGCCAGAGGCCGTTGCCCTGATGGACGGCTTTGACGGAGGCGTTCAGGAAAACCGTGCTGTGTCAGATCAAGTGATCGCTTATGCTCTTTCCAGCGGCCATGGCGTGGTCTTCCAGCCCAAGGGTTTGAACACCGCCCAGAAGCTCGCCGTGCGCGAAGGTGTGGGCGCGGTGACTGTTTTCCGCGATTTTGATGGCAGCGGGCAAAGTGATGTTGTGATCCGTCGATTCCTGGATCAAGCCGCCTTTAAGGCGCGCCAGAACGAGGCGGTATTGATGTTGGGACGGATGCAAAACAGCACCATTGCGGCCTTGGCCAGCTGGGCATTGCAAGACCGTGCCAGCACGGTTTCAATTGCGCCGGTTTCGGCGTTGTTGGCCCAAACGGTGCAATAGATCTGCTAAAACAATTGGCAAAGTAGGCCGGGCTTTAGCCCGGCTTACGGCAATTGATTACGAATTGTGCTATTCTTGACCCAATGAACGGATAGGGACGCTACGCGAACTCCTGCCGTTTCCCTCTGCAAAACAGCGGAAATGCGCGGTGATATTGAATAACACTTGTCGGTTTGCCTAGCTGAACGCAGGTAACAGCCAAGCTGCGATCCAGGTTTGCTCGATCGTCAAGCATGGAGATCGCCTGCGGTTGTGTTGATCGACCCATCCAACCGTTTGGCTCATGAAAGGAATAGACCCATGAAAGTTCTACTAATCGCTGCAGCGGCAATACTGATCACTTCGCAAGCCTTTGCAGGCACCTACGAAACCCGCTGCACCACATCCTCTGTGCCTTATCAGGCGACCGTCAAAGGCGGGCAGCCGGAAAAGGTCATCGGCGGGGCCATCATCGGCGGCGTCATTGGAAAGGTCATAACTGATAACGGCGCTGGCACCGCTGCAGGGGCGCTGATCGGTGGCGCTGTCGGTCATGAGAACAGCAAAAAGACGGTCACGCGCTACAAAGACGTAGAGACTTGTAAAAATATCTTCATTCCGGAGCGCATCACGGATCAATACGCCTTGGAGCAGGCCTTGCTTGATCTAAATTCCGGTCGCCCGGTGAGTAAAGAGATGACCAAGGACGTGCAGTATACCATTGGCGTCTCTCATGATGGGAAGTGGGGGCCACGCTCTCGTGGTGCCGCCGAGGAATATCTGGCCAGCCTTGACACAAGCTCCGATGCTCAGGCCGAAGCCACAGCCCCTCTTTACTCTTTGATTGTGAATGATGTTCTGATTGTCAGCTCTGCAGATGCAAACGCTCTTGATGAAATCAAGACTGCTCTGGCTTCGGCTGGGGTTGAAGCGCAAATCTTTGTGGATGCCTACTGACATTTTTTCAAACCCTTCATCGGTGAAGCGCGGCAATTCCAACCCATATTGCACAGCAGTTTGGCGCGGATTAGGGTGCTGTGAGACGTTTTAATGGAGCCTAGTTGTGATTGGTGATCTGAACTTGATAGCCATTTTACTTGCGGCTTTGGCCGCAAGCCTAAGTCCTGGACCAGCGTCTCTGGCGATAGCAGGCACATCGATGGCACGAGGCAGACGGGCGGGCATGTTTCTCACCTTCGGCATCATCATTGGATCGCTGACTTGGTCGATCGCTGCAGCACTGGGACTTGGGGCGGTTATGATGACAAACGCCTGGGTGTTTGAATTAATTCGCTATCTGGGCGCAGCATACCTCCTTTACCTGGCTTGGAGGTCGACACGTTCGGCATTGTCTGCAACGCCTGTTGAAACACGCATGATTCAAGGTTCTGCAAGATTGCTTATCCTGCGTGGCGCAGCGCTTCATATCATGAACCCAAAATCGATTTTGTTCTTTGGCGCTCTCTATTCGATTGGTATGCCTGCCTCGGCGAGCACCCAGCAATTGACGTTGGTGGTGGGGGCGGTCGGGCTGCAGGCCACCATAGTCTATTGCTGCTATGCAATCCTGTTTTCGTCGTCAAAGATGACGTCTATCTATGTAAAAGCGCGCCGTTGGTTTGAAGCCGTGTTCGCAGCCGGGTTTGGATTGGCTGGCTTGAAGATTGTAACTGCTAAGTTGCCATAGCGGACTAGGCTTACAAAGACAGCTAGGATTCAAATCTCTTCATCGGTTTGCGGAAGAGTGTTTACATCTACATTGATGAAATCAGGTGCAGGTGTTTGCGGAAATCTGATGGCTTGGATTGTGTCACGCCCTTCAGACAGGGCTTTAACGACACGGTGCATACCGTCCATCAATCGTCCATCGCTGCACAGTAAGATTGGAAACCGCAGGTCCGTCTGTTGTACCAATTGCATGTGCTCTGCAATCGAGCGCGGCGTTGGAATGTCATCAGCAGTTTGAAACCACCAGAGTTCGTCCAGTTCAGCGATGTCAACCAGCGCAATTGAGATCACGGGCAGATCTTGAGATGCGCGCACCAGCTTGTGAACGTCCCAGATGTGACGATCACCGTTCACATCCCTGTTGTGATATTGCTTTCGCATCCCAATCTCCCCGCGCGATTTTCGGGAAGACTACGTGTTTAAGCCAAGACATAAAGAGGGAAGCGCGGTTTAGCTGTTCCCGTGCCCATCAAAGCGGCCAGCGTCTTCAGCTGCGCGGCGGATCGCGTTGGATTTGTGGACAGTCTCCATGTACTCAGCCTCTGGGTCGCTATCGTAAACGACACCGCCACCGGCTTGCACATAAAGCTTTTTGTCTTTCACAATTGCCGTGCGCAGCGCGATACACATGTCCATATCGCCACCGGCTGAGAAATACCCAACACCGCCGCCATAGACGCCGCGTTTTTCAGGTTCCAGCTCGTCGATGATTTCCATCGCGCGGACTTTTGGCGCACCTGACACGGTGCCCGCAGGCATGCCCGCAAAGAAGGCCGAGAGCGCGTCTTGGTTGTCAGCAAGTTCGCCAACGACGTTTGATACAATGTGCATCACGTGGCTGTAGCGCTCGATGATGAATTTTTCAGTCGGGCGCACGGTGCCAACTTTAGAGACCTTGCCAGTGTCGTTGCGACCCAGATCGAGCAACATCAGATGCTCTGCCAGTTCTTTCTTGTCGGCTAGCAAATCGGCCTCGTTCGCACGGTCTTCTTCAGGTGTTGCACCACGCGGGCGCGTGCCAGCGATCGGGCGAATGGTGACTTCGTTGCCAAAGACACGCACCAAAATTTCCGGGCTTGCACCGATGACCTGATAGCCGCCGAAGTTGAAGTAAAACATAAAGGGCGACGGGTTGGTGCGGCGCAGCGAGCGATACAATGCAAACGGCGGCAGTGGGAAATCATGCGTCCAGCGTTGGGCTGGCACGACCTGAAAGATGTCTCCGGCTTTAATGTATTCCTTGGCCTTGTTGACCGCGTCCATATAGCCCGATTTGGTGAAGTTGCTGACCGGATCACCGACCTGTAGCTCATCCCCAAGATCACGGCTGGCTTGGGGCATGGCGCGCTCTAGATCGCGTACGGCGTCCATCACGCGCTCACCAGCCTGGGCATATGCCGCACGGGCAGATTGGCCCTCGGCTACCCAAACAGGGGAGACCACGGTCACTTCGCCTTTGACACCATCCAAAACAGCGACAACGGAAGGGCGCATCATGCAGGCGTCAGGCAGGCCCAGCGGGTCTGGGTTTACGTTTGGCAGATGTTCAACCAAGCGGATCATGTCGTAGCCGAGAAAGCCAAACAGACCGGCAGAGGCTTGCGGCAGATCATCAGGCAGATCGATTTTGCTTTCCGCAATCAAGGCGCGCAGGTTTTCCAGAGGATCACCATCCTGCGTCGTGAAAGCGTCGCCATCAAAGCGGGCCTGACGATTGATGCGGCTTTGCTTGTCGTGGCACTGCCAGATTACATCTGGTTTCATGCCGATGATGGAATAGCGCCCACGGACCTCGCCGCCGGTCACGGATTCCAGCATAAAGGCGTCTTTCTGCGCACCCGTCAGCTTAAGCATTAAAGAAACGGGCGTATCAAGATCCGCCGCAAGGCGGGTGTAGACAACCTGATTTTGGCCAGCCTTATAGGCCGCTTCAAATTCGTCAAAAGAAGGGGTTAGGGCCACGGGTCTTCGTCCTTAGTGCAGTTGAGCATGCACAGCGGCAAGCGCGTGCTGGTCAATTTCGATATCGGCGTTTGCACCAATATGGGTCGCATATGCGTTCAGAATGTCTTGCGTCAGAGACTGGCCAACCTGTTGGCTGATCACATTCTGAATGGATGTGTTTTCAGCATTGCTCAGGTCAGCTTGTGCAACTGCATCAAGCTCGACGATCAGATAGCGGCCTTGATCTTCGATTGCGCGGATGTCGCCTTGGTCCATTTCAAAAACGGTTTCCAGAAGGCTGCGCGGTACGTCTGGCAGGAAATCGCTGCGGGTCAGATCTTGTTCCTGCGCAACAACGAGGCCCAAGGTGATGATGTCAGCGCCTGCTTCCATCTCTTTGACCAATGCGTCTGATTTCGTGGCCAATGCGACTTGCAATTGTTCTGCGCGCCATGCGGTTTCAACCGCGTCGCGCGCCTCGTCAAATGGCAATGGAGCGGCTTCAGACGTGCCATCCAGACGCAGGGCAAAGATGCCGCCGTCATCCAGGCTTGCTACTTCTGGGAAGTCGCCTTCTTGGGCCGCTAGGGCGGCTGTGCGGAAGTCTGCATAGCCTGCGATATCTTCGTCAGACCCGGTGTGGTAGTTGATGGTTGCCAGAACCAGATCGGTTTCTGCAGCCACTTCTTCCAGTGTTGCGCCACCTGCAAGTAGGTCATCAACGGTGTTGATTTCAGCGTCGATCACACGGCGAGCGCGGTCGATGGCGATTTCATCACGCAAGTCGGATTTGGCATCCTCAAAGCTGGTGCTGCGCGCCGCCAGAACGGCGTTCACACGGAAGAGGGCCGGTCCCAGATCGCTTGTGAAGGGTCCGACAACATCGCCGGAGTTTGCGGCAAAGACACCTTCGCCCGCATCTCCAAGAGACGATTGAGTAACATCACCCATATCGACATCCGCGAGGTCCAGACCGCGTGCTTCAACCTGTTCTTCAAACGTGGCATTACCAATCTCGATCGCGCGTTGTGCTTCTTTGGCTTCCTCTTCGGTCCCAAAGACCAAACGCTCAACCAGGCGGCGTTCTGGTTGGTTAAATTCTGCATCGCGGTCGTCGTAAGCCGCTTTCAGGCTTTCTTCGTCAACCTCGACCGTGTCCAGCAGCATAGAAGGCGCGACCCAAGCATAGGTAATGTCGCGTGTGGCAGGCTGCATGAATTGATCGGTATTGGCGTCATAAAAGCTGCGCAGATCCGTATCAGATGGAACTGGGACGGCTGCATCCAAATTGGCTTCGCTAACGCTGACATAAGAAAAATTGCGGGTCTCACCCAAGAATTGCGCTAGAACCGTCGCGTAAGCATCAGGCATTTCAATACCGCCAACAATTGCCGATTGCAGCAGAGTGCGGGCCGCGTCTTCGCGTAGGCTGTTTTCGAAATCAACTTCGCTCATGCCAGAGTTCTGCAGCGCAAAACGATAGGCTTCGCGGTCAAAGGACCCGTCCAGAGATTGAAAGGCAGGAATGGTCACGATCTGATCGCGCAGGTTTTCATCGCCCATCGACAAACCTAGACGTTCTGCTTCGCCATCAAGAGCGCGCTGTGACACGAGGCGGGAGAGAACTTGTTGAGACAGACCAAATTGCTGCGCCTGAGCAAAGGTGATGCGCTGACCCGTTTGGGCTTGGATCGCGTTCAATTCCTGCTCAACCGCGCGGTAATAGTCGTTCACGCCAATGGCTTTACCGTCGACTTTGCCAACGGATTGAACGGAGCCACCAAGGTTGGTGATGCCAAAGCCGCCAAGGCCGAGGATCAACATGCCCATCAGTACCCAGACCAGAGTTTTGGTGAAGGAGTTTTGTACGGCCATTTGGTTCTCTTTCTTGCTTTGCCCTGCGTGTTATTCCGGGGCGCTTTGCCAAGGCGTGAAACCTGAGCAAAAAACCGGTTTGTGGATGTCTACGACGCACCAAAGGGGGGAGCAAGCGCTAACACCTGAATAATAGGTGATCCAGCGGTCTGCGCTGGCGTGCAGGCTTGAATTTGGGCCTGGCTCTCGGGATTTGGCGTGAATGGCCGGGGCTTAGCTTATGGGGCGATAAGCTTCGAGCCGATCAAAGAGCGTTGCGATCTGATCCGCGTTCACATTTGCAAAGGCCAGACGAATCTCTGTTTCGCCACGGTTGCTGCCCGCCGGATGAAACATGATGCCGGGTAGGGCCAAGACATGCGCCTCATCCACAAGCTTTTGCGCAAGCTCCAGTGAAGACAGTTCAAACGGGTGTTTGAGATAGGCAAAATAAGCGCCGAGCCCCAGTAGCTGCCATCCGCGCGCTTCTAATGTCGGAAAGCACTCTTTGATTGCTGTTCGACGATCCAGCACTTTCAGGCGTTCGGCCGCCAGCCAGCCATCAAGATTTTGCATGCCCCAAAGGGCGGCATGTTGAGCCAATTGGTTCGGGCAGATCGTAACCGTATCGAGGAACTTTTCAAGCTCAGCTAATAGGGGTGCGCCGGTGATCACCGCGCCGATGCGGTGCCCGGTTAGGCGGTAGGCTTTGCTGAAGGAATAAAGATGGATCAGCGTCTCGGCCCAATCAGGGTCAGCAAACAGTGGGTGCGGTGCGCCTGTGCGGCTGTCAAAATCGCGGTAAGTTTCGTCAACAATCAGCTTAAGCCCGTGTTCACGGGCCAAGTCAAAGAAGGCGCGTACCAGTTCAGACGGATACTCCACACCTGCCGGATTGTTCGGAGTGACCAATGCAATGGCGCGGGTTTTGTCGGTGATCAGAGACTGGGCAGTTTCAATGTTGGGCAATAACGCTGCGTTTGTTTCAAGAGCTACTGCTGTCACACCTTGCATATCCAACCACATTTTATGATTGAAATACCATGGTGTTGGCAGAATGACCTCATCACCTTCCGCGGCAATCGCGCTGACCGCGGCAGCGAAGGCTTGGTTGCAGCCTGATGTTATTGCAACCTGACCACTGCTTATCTGCCCGCCGTATTTTGCTGTCCAACGGCTGGCCAGTTCTGCCCTTAGCGCTGGCAGACCAAGTACGGGCCCATACAGATGCGCCTCGGGCACAGTGAGTGCAGTTTCTGCGATATGCGCGCGCAATGCCTCAGGCGGAGGGTCCATGGGGGCGGCCTGGCTGACGTTGATCAACGGGCGCTCCGCTGGAAATTCCTTTCCCGCAATCCACCGCCGAGCCTCCATGACCGGCGGGGAAAACGTGTGCTGCGTGCGTCCGCCCTTCATAGATTAGTCGTTGCCGCGATACGGCTGAACATATTGCAGCGCCATATCCCATGGGAAGAAGATCCATGTGTCCTGGCTGACGCCGGTGATGAAGGTATCCACCTGCGGCTCGCCTTTTGGTTTGGCATAGACAGTTGCGAAATGGGCGTTCGGATAAAGCTCTCGAACGAGTTCCAGTGTTTTGCCAGAATCTACCAGATCATCGATGACCAGAATGCCGGTGCCATCGCCCATAATGTCGTCAGACGGCGATTTTAGAACTTCGGCTTCGCGACGCTCGGCTGTGTCGCCGCCACCTGCGCTGTAGGATTTGACGCTGATCGTATCGACCACGCGTATATCAAGCTCGCGCGCGACAATCATTGCTGGCGCCATGCCACCACGAGTAATGGCCACAACAGCTTTCCAAGCGCCATCATCCGGACCTTTACCATCCAACCGCCACGCCAACGCGCGCGCATCGCGGTGCAATTGGTCCCAACTGATGTGAAAGCCTTTTTCATGTGGCAAACGTTCACTCATAGTCTTTTCCTTTCGTGTCTTGGTGCTCTGTCGCGACGCCTTACGAACGATCTAGCAACAGACGCAGTCCAAGCGCGCCCAACACGAGGGCAGCGACTCGGTCAAAAATCGGTTTGAGGCGCAAATAGCCCGTTTTTGACCGTTTGGTCGAGAGCAGGAGGGCAAAACCTGTATAGAATACCAATTCAACACAGAGATGGTTGAGCACTACCAGTGCTTTTTCCGCCAAGATCAAATCCCGTGGGAAGATCACAAGCAATACGGCTGAGGCAAAAAGCACGGATTTTGGGTTGGCGAAGTTCACAAACACGCCGTTTAGAAACGCACGACGGGCAGGTATTGATTTGGCTTCCGTCAAAGGGGTGCTTGCGGTGCGCCAGGTCTTATAGGCGATCCAGATCAGATAAAGCGCGCCCAGAGTTTTCATCGTGACATAGGCCCATGGGAACAGCAGAAACAGGCTTTCCAATCCTAAAAGCGCCATCGTTGTCCAGCCAGCGGCCATCATGCCAAGGCCAAACCCGGTCAAAATACCTGCACGCCGCCCCTGAGCCAATGTGGCGCGCAAAGCAACCAGCATCGCTGGACCGGGGCTGAGAATGGCTGCGATCAGCGTCAGATTAAAAGCGATGATGTGTGTCAGTTCCAAGCCCTAGCCTCCAACTTGCGTTTCAGCAGGGAAGGGCGCTGAGGGGCAAATGTCAAAGAAAAACGGACCGCAGCGTGGCTGGGTCCGTTCTTTTGTCTGCTTATGAGGCTGCGTTTACTTTTTACCAGCGTCGATGTCAGGCGCATCAACCGCCTTCATGCCAACCACGTGGTAACCTGAATCGACGTGCAGGTTTTCACCGGTCACACCAGAAGACAGATCGCTCAGCAGATAAAGCGCAGAGTTACCAACTTCGTCGATGGTCACTGTTTTACGCAGCGGTGAGTTGTATTCGTTCCATTTCAGGATGTAGCGGAAATCGCCAATCCCGGAGGCTGCCAGCGTTTTGATTGGACCTGCAGAGATTGCATTAACACGGATGCCGTCTTTACCAAGGTCTTCTGCAAGGTATTTCACAGAGGCTTCCAAAGCAGCCTTGGCAACACCCATGACGTTATAGTGCGGCATCACTTGCTCAGCACCATAATAGGTCAGGGTCAGGGCAGAACCACCTTCAGTCATCAGTTTCTCAGCACGCTTCATCACGGCAGTGAAGCTGTAGCAAGAGATGTCCATGGTCATCAGGAAGTTGTCACGGCTGGTATCGACATATCGGCCGCGCAGCTCGTTTTTGTCTGAGAAACCAATGGCATGAACGATAAAATCAATCTTGCCCCACTTCTCTTCGATCTGAGCGAATGCTGCGTCGATCGACTCTGGATCAGAGACATCACAGTCGATCAGCGTGTCGACGCCCAGTTGATCAGCCAAAGGCTGAACACGTTTCTTGAAAGCGTCGCCCATGTAAGAGAACGCCATTTCCGCACCTGCATCGGCGCAGGCCTTCGCGATACCCCATGCGATCGACTTATCATTCGCGAGGCCCATGATCAGGCCGCGCTTGCCTGCCATCAGATTGTTTGACATTTGGACAACTCCGTCCCTTATTTCCTTTTAAGGCACCTTTAGGCGATCACCCCCTCAGCATCAAGGCCGCAGAGCAGGGGTTTTGCCCACCATGGCATCGGAGAAACACATGTCAGACCGCACTGGAATATTTGCTGGCGATAACCCGTTTGAAATCACTCGAACGTGGCTGGCTGAAGCTGAAAAGACGGAGCCCAATGATGCAAACGCGATTGCGCTGTCCACAGTGGATGCCCAAGGTATGCCAAATGCGCGGATGGTGCTGTTGAAAGATATCGAAGATACGGCGTTTGTGTTTTACACCAACTACGGCTCGGCCAAGTCCCAAGAGATAGAGCATGGCGGTAATGCTGCTTTTGTCATGCATTGGAAATCACTGCGCCGTCAGGTGCGAGTGCGCGGTACAGTGACACGCGAGGATGGCGCCAAGGCTGACGCCTATTATAACTCGCGCTCCCTAAAAAGCCGGCTTGGGGCCTGGGCCAGTGATCAGTCTCAACCTTTGGACTCACGCGCCAGTCTTGTGGCGAAAGCTGCGAAGATGTCGGCACAACATGGGCTTAGTCCAAAACGCCCGCCATTTTGGGGCGGTTTTCGGATTGAACCAGTTGAAATTGAATTTTGGGCTGACGGGGCGTTTCGTCTGCATGATCGCTTTGTCTGGAAACGCGCAACCCCTTCTGATGCTTGGGAAACTATACGTTTGAACCCTTGACTTTCACGTCACGTAAAATGCAACCCTATGAAAGAGTTAAGATTTTTCCCTTGCCGTTATAAGGGAATTGTCGCAAGTAAGGGGTGACCCTGGGGATGGGGTTACGTAAGGTAAGGCCGTGAAAATGGAAAATGTAACTGCCCAAAAAGTTGGGGGGCAGGTGAAGTGGTTTGATCCGGTAAAAGGATTTGGCTTTGTAGTTGCAGACAATGGCGGGCCAGACATTCTGTTGCATGCCAATGTGTTGCGGAACTTTGGACAAAGCTCTGTGGCTGATGGTGCCCGCATTGAATTGGTTGCTCAGGAAACACAACGCGGCGTGCAAGCCGTCGAAATTCTAAGCATCCATGTTCCAGAATCAGAACAAACTGCACCTCTCGCTGATTTTGAAGAGTTCGATCCGTCTGAGATTTCGAAACTGCCACTCGAGCCTGCTCGGGTGAAGTGGTTTGATAAAGGCAAAGGCTTTGGTTTTGCCAATGTCTTTGGTCAGGATGAAGACATCTTTGTTCACGTCGAAGTGCTGCGCAAGCAGGGGCTGGCAGAGTTGCAGCCCGGTGAAGCGCTTGCTATCCGTGTGATCGAAGGGCGCCGCGGCTTGATGGCTGCGCAGGTCAGCCCTTGGGAAAGTGCAATAGAGCCAGGATAATGCGCAATGACTTTAAGCCTCCGTTTTCTGAAACGACTAACGGGGGCTTTGGTTTTCAGCCTCATTACTGTGTCTGCGCAGGCGGCCTGCCGGCATGACACCGTGCATTTGCGTGGTGACTGGGGCGAAGCGCGCTTTTCGGTTGAAGTTGCAGACAATGCCTCAGAGCGTGCAAAAGGTTTGATGGATAGAATGTCGATGCCCATGGGGCAGGGCATGTTGTTTGTTTATCATCAGACCCGTCCGGTATCGTTCTGGATGCGGAACACGTTTATTCCACTTGATATTATCTATCTCGATCAAAACGGGACGGTGGTGAACATCCACCATCAGGCCAAACCGTTGGACGAAACGCCTTTGCCCAGTATTTTGCCCACTCGGTATGTGCTTGAGATCAATGGCGGGTTGGCCAAAGCATTGGGAATGACGGTGGGTAGCGCGTTGCGTCACCCAGCTGTACTGCAAACCCAAGCCGCTTGGCCCTGCCATGAAGATTCTGAACAAAGTGAAAAAGACGCTGGTTAAAAAAAAATCATAATCTGCGCTTTTCCTCTTTTCATTCCAGCGCGTAACGACTAATTCCCCCCTCACGGTCGGGGCGTAGCGCAGCCTGGTAGCGCACCTGTTTTGGGTACAGGGGGTCGTGAGTTCGAATCTCGCCGCCCCGACCAGTTTTCAAAAATATTAAGAGCTGCTTTGAGCCTTCGGGAGAGCCAACCGGTATTTGAGGAAGGTTTGATCTGCATAACTGACTTCACCGACAAATTCTGCGCCGAAGCGCTTTAGCGCACTCAGATTTTTGCGGGACGGTGCTAGCAAGAATGTGACCTCAGAAATATCCGGGTGTTCTGCGGCGTAGCGGAGCGCTTGATGTGCTATCTTTAGTCCATGGCCAAAATGATCAGGATGAAGCACCAAGCCAAAGTCCCATTCATTTTCTTCTTTTTGAAAACCGCCCCATCCAAGATAAGTATCGCCAGACAGAATTGCCCAATGCCCCAGGCCATCGTTTGTCCAACAGGCCTCTTTCACTTTGATAAAGGACTCGACGTCGCTGTCTTGCCATTCATTCTTCGTCATAAGGGGGAGGTGTTTGGCGACCCGCGGATCTGACATATGTTCACGTATGGACGCGGTTGGAATGTCGGTTAGGCGTACAAAGCTATACTTGCTTGTCATAGTTGGGTTTAATCCACGATATTGAAAATTGGACTTCATTCAAGTCTACATATCGCGGCTCGATCAGAAACGTCCCGACCTTGATTTGCGGAAATATTGGATCAAGGCAAAAATCACACATTTTCCTCTTCCCTTTCCCAATCACGAAGTTTAAACGGTGCGAACGGTCCGGGGCGTAGCGCAGTCTGGTAGCGCACCTGTTTTGGGTACAGGGGGTCGTGAGTTCGAATCTCGCCGCCCCGACCACTTCCTTCACATCACCAAGACATGTCGATCACCCAGCTATGACGTGTCCTGTAGATTGCAAAGTTTCCACAAAGTTGAGACTTGTTATGTGAACCGGGACAGCTTTACTGCCTCAATTATAATCATTGTTATCGAACGCATCATATATTTAGTGATTAATGCCGCGTTAACCCCGATATGTTGCGGTTTTGGGGGCGTGGTTAGCTGCGATTTCAATTTTTTGTTTTGTTTGAAGGGCTTCGAGTGAAGTCCTCAAACAGGTGGTTCCTGCCGCAAATATGAACGTGCAATTAAGAATCGTAATCAAAGGTCGTGACCTTCGGAAATCCCCCTTTGGTCAACAGCAAAGACATCAAATTTTCTCAAATAAAATCGTTGACCCAATTGGTCGACATACGCCAGATTGTATGGGCGGATCAGATGGCCACCATATATTGTGGGCGCGGCGACCGCAGAGGGACTATACATAAAAGACGTTGTCCAGAGTTTTCTCTGGCTTCCGCGCGCACTGCTGGTGCACGCTAGATGTAGTTTTGCCCACTGTTTGCTGCCAGGCCATCACGCCATCCGCGTGTAGATTTGAGCAAGTTTAAGACTTCGGGGCAAAAATGAAGATCGAGCGTAAATTCACCAAGGCAGACCAAGACGCATATGCGGACCTAGACTTTATCACCACCACATCAGAGATCAAAAACCCGGACGGGTCGATTGTCTTTCAGGCGGAAAATGTCGAGATCCCAGCAAAATGGAGTCAGGTTGCCTCGGATGTGATTGCGCAGAAGTACTTCCGTAAGGCGGGCGTGCCGTCCAAGCTGAAGAAGGTCAAGGAAAAGGGCGTTCCAGAGTTCCTGTGGCGCTCTGTTCCAGATGAGGGCGCCGAAATGAGCGGCGAAACCTCGGCTAAGCAGGTGTTTGATCGTCTGGCTGGGGCTTGGGCCTACTGGGGTTGGAAGGGTGGTTATTTCACCACTGAAAACGATGCCCGCGCATATTTTGACGAAATGCGCCATATGTTGGCCTCACAGCGCGCTGCTCCGAACTCTCCGCAGTGGTTTAACACCGGCTTGCATTGGGCTTATGGCATCGATGGTCCGGCACAGGGCCACCACTATGTGGATTACAAAACCGGCAAGCTGACCAAATCCAAGTCGTCTTACGAGCACCCACAGCCGCATGCTTGCTTTATTCAATCCGTTTCGGATGATCTGGTGAACGAAGGCGGCATTATGGACCTCTGGGTCCGCGAGGCGCGTCTCTTTAAATATGGCTCGGGTACTGGCACCAACTTCTCCAGCCTGCGCGCAGATGGCGAGTCACTCTCTGGTGGTGGGCGTTCATCTGGTCTGATGGGCTTTTTGAAAATCGGTGACCGTGCAGCGGGCGCGATCAAATCAGGCGGCACAACCCGCCGCGCCGCCAAAATGGTGATCTGTGATGCCGATCACCCGGACATCGAAGAATTCATCAACTGGAAAGTGAAAGAAGAGCAGAAAGTGGCGTCCATCGTCGCGGGCTCCAAAGTTCACGAAGAAAAACTGAACGAGATTTTCTCGGCCATTCGTGGCTGGGACGGCTCAACTGAAGATGCGGTTGACCCTAAGAAAAACGATCAGCTGAAAACAGCCATCAAAGGGGCGCGTAAGTCCAAGATCCCAGAGACTTACGTGAAACGTGTGTTGGACTATGCCAAACAGGGCTACGCCAGCATTGAATTCCCTACATACGACACTGATTGGGACAGTGAAGCCTATGCCTCTGTGTCGGGTCAGAACTCCAACAACTCGATCCGCGTGACCGATGCCTTCTTAAAGGCCGTGCGTGAGGATGCTGATTGGGAGCTGATCCGCCGTACTGATGGCAAGGTGGCAAAGACCATCAAGGCACGTGATTTGTGGGAGCAAGTGGGCCACGCCGCATGGGCCTGTGCAGATCCTGGCATTCAGTTCCACGACACTGTAAACGCCTGGCACACCTGCCCGGAAGATGGTGAAATTCGCGGTTCAAACCCTTGTTCTGAATACATGTTCCTTGATGACACGGCGTGTAACCTGGCCTCGATGAACCTGCTGACCTTCCTCAAGGACGGAAAGTTCCAAGCCGAAGATTACATGCATGCAACCCGTCTTTGGACGGTGACGCTTGAGATCTCGGTGATGATGGCGCAGTTCCCATCCAAGGAAATCGCGCAGCTGTCTTATGACTTCCGTACCCTGGGTCTGGGCTATGCCAATATCGGTGGCCTCTTGATGAACATGGGCTTTAGCTATGACAGCGACGAAGGCCGCGCGCTGGCAGGGGCTCTGACAGCGATCCTGACCGGTGTGTCTTATGCGACGTCTGCGGAAATCGCGGGCGAGTTGGGGCCGTTTTCAGGTTACAAACGCAACGCTGATCACATGCTGCGCGTTATGCGCAACCACCGCAATGCGGCTTACGGTGCCACAGATAACTATGAAGATCTGGCTGTAAAACCTGTGCCGCTCGATTTGGCCAATGTACCGGATCAGGACTTGTCAAAACTGGCTATGGCAGCCTGGGATGAGGCGCTGGAGCTGGGTAAAAAGCACGGATATCGCAACGCGCAGGTTTCGGTGATTGCACCGACCGGAACGATTGGTCTGGTCATGGATTGCGATACTACAGGTATCGAGCCGGACTTCGCGCTGGTGAAGTTCAAAAAGCTCGCAGGTGGTGGGTATTTCAAGATCATTAACCGCTCTGTGCCATCCGCCCTTGCAAAACTGGGCTATGGTTCTGCACAGATCGAAGAGATCATCTCTTACGCGGTTGGACACGGTACATTGGGCAACGCGCCTGCGATTAACCCAACTACACTGAAGGGCCATGGATTTACACAGGCAGAACTCGATAGGGTCGACGGCGCATTGGCAACGGCTTTTGATATCCGCTTTGTTTTCAACCACTTCACCTTGGGGGAAGAGTTCGTGACTGGCACGCTTGGCGTACCTGCAGCGAAGTTGATGGACCCAGAATTCAACCTTCTGAGCCACCTTGGTTATTCGAAAGCGGATATCGACGCGGCAAATGACCACGTTTGCGGGACGATGACCCTAGAAGGGGCGCCGCATCTGAAAGAGGAGCATCTGCCAGTCTTTGACTGTGCGAACCCATGCGGCAAAAAGGGTAAGCGCTTCCTGTCGGTGGATAGCCACATCACTATGATGGCGGCGGCGCAGTCCTTTATCTCTGGCGCGATCTCAAAAACGATCAACATGCCGAATGATGCAACGATCGAAGACTGCCAACAGGCTTATGAACTGAGCTGGTCCTTGGGTGTGAAGGCCAACGCACTCTATCGCGATGGCTCGAAATTGTCACAACCTCTGGCTGCAGCACTCATTGAAGATGACGAAGAGGCCGAAGAGATCCTTGAAAGCGGCACGCCGCAGGAAAAAGCGGCTGTATTGGCAGAGAAGATCGTCGAAAAGATTGTCATCAAAGAGGTCTTTAAAGCTGATCGGGAAAAAATGCCTGAGCGTCGTAAAGGCTACACCCAAAAGGCCATTGTGGGCGGTCATAAGGTCTATCTGCGGACTGGTGAATACTCTGATGGCTCCCTCGGTGAAATCTTTATCGACATGCACAAAGAGGGCGCTGGCTTCCGCGCGATGATGAACAACTTCGCAATCGCCGTGTCAGTTGGTCTGCAATACGGTGTGCCACTGGAAGAGTTCGTAGATGCCTTCACCTTCACCAAATTCGAGCCAGCGGGCATGGTGCAGGGCAATGACTCTATCAAAAATGCGACATCTATCCTGGATTATATCTTCCGTGAACTGGCTGTTTCTTATCTAGATCGAACAGATTTGGCGCATGTGAAGCCAGAAGGCGCATCCTTCGATGATCTGGGTCGTGGCGAGAATGAAGGTGTTTCTAACATCAAAGAGATGAGCGAAAACGCAGCCTCACGGTCACTTGAGATGCTGAAGCAAGTGTCCTCAACCGGGTATCTTCGTAAGCGTTTGCCACAGGATTTGGTGGTGCTTAATGGCGGTGTGGACGCCGAAGTTGCTTTGAAGAAACTTGTACCTGAAACAGCAGAGCCAACGGCCATGACTTCGGGTACGGCGGTTGCTTCTGGCACTATGACAATGGACGAGCGCACGAAAGCCAAAATGCAGGGCTATGAAGGCGATCCATGCGGTGATTGCGGCAACTACACGCTCGTACGCAATGGAACTTGTATGAAATGCAACACCTGTGGTGCGACCTCAGGTTGTAGTTAAGGAACACCTGGGGATGGCCCTTGGGCCAGACCCGTCCCCCGGCGGAGGGTCAATTCCGCCACGAATTCTAGGGCAGGTGCGCTTGCCCTGATACGACGCTTAAGCCGCAGGCAAAAAACATCGAGCGGTATAAGAGTGAGCTTAAGCGGCGAAACTTAGGGGGGCCTGGCCCCCCAATTTTATGTGGTGCACTGCTCCGTCTGCCACAAAATTTCCCCAATTAGTTTCAATTTGAGCCAAGAATCACCTCTAGGTTGCTTTTAGGAAATCTAATCAATCTTATGTAATGAGGTAAGTCTATGAGCACGCCACACGAAACAGACGGATATTATGATGTCAGCTTTTCCAGCAACGAAGGTGTTGTTGGGGCAGGGAAGTTAACCATGAAAGATCTATCGATCTCGGGTGTTGACGTTGGCTTTTTCTACGATGGCGCTTTTGAACACCTGAATGAAGATGAATACACAGGCCATGTCGAAATTCGCCAGCATAACAAAGATATGCCCTCTGTATTCGGCGATTTTGACAGTTACAAATTGATGCTGAAGGGGCGGATCAAAGAAGGTAAGGCAGATTTGAAAGCAACCATGGTGGGTATGGAAGACCTTAGCCTGACTGTTTCAATGTCTCGTGTAAGCGCCCATCGTCGCCCGCGAGGTTTTTAAGTTGGGGCGTCTTTAACGCCCCCTCTTTACCCCTGATTACGGTTGTTTGAGGTGGATCGCAAACATCTCGCGCAACTCTTTATCAAGCTGCGGATCAAATCGTGCAGAAGCAGGTTTGGACAGGATTTCTTCTTTGCGCGCGATGGCTTTTTGAACCAAATCCGGCTTTGATCTTTCTTCCCATTCCTTGGGTGAGCTACGGCTTGCAAGGTTTGGATAAACAAAGTCTTTTTGCATTCGAGATAGAGTTTCATCTGTCCCCAGATAGTGACCCGGGCCGCCGATGCAGACATCTCGAATTTGGTCGACAGCCAGCGTCGTGTCATCGACTTCGATACCGCGCAGGCAACGCATCGCGTGGCCAATCAAATCGTCACCTAGGATCAGGCTTTCATGACAAAAGCCAAGCAGCGAAGCATGCATGCCCGCGGCTTCATACACCATATTGGTGCCTGATAGGGCGCTCATAACGTTGGAACACATCTGCTCCCAGCCCGCTTGCATATCCGGTAGTTTGGCATCGGTCATCCCTGCTGGTGCCCCGCCGGGGACCCCATAATAGTGATGAAGCTGAGCGCATGCAGCGGACAAAAGCGCCTGTTCGCCTGAACCGGAGGTCATCGCCCCGGTGCGCAGATCTAGACCAAAGGGCCATGTGCCAAAGATAGCAGGGTGGCCGGGTACAATAGCGTTTACATAGACAAGACCTGCCAAGCATTCAGCGACGGATTGCACGATTGCACCGGCAATGGTGGACGGGGCGGTGGCCCCTGACATGCAGGCGGAGAGGAGCAATACTGGCATGCCTCCGAGAATGCACCGCTCCATCACTTCGCAGCTTTCTGTTGCGAATTTCATTGGTGGAACAACAAAACAATTTGTGTTGGCTACAAAGGGGCGCGCGCGCCATGCGTCTTCGCCACCTGCGATTTTATGTAGCATTTTCAAAGCGTCATCAACGAAATCGGGTTCTGTGAACGAGGTGCCGATGTGTTTCTTCGTGCCAGAGCATGTGGCATAGATCGTGTTCAGATCCATCTCGCGATTGTCAGCAATATCACGGCAGACCATTGGGCGCTGTACAAAGTGAATATTGTCGAGCTCTTCACTGATTTTCGACGCATCGTGCAAATCTTGCACTGTACTGTCGCGATACGAACGTCCTTCGACATCAACCATGCTGACGGCGGCACCAGCAGTGCCAAAATGCACGCGCGACCCATTTAGGTGCAGATCATGTTTAGGATCACGCCCGTAGAGCGTGATGTCCTTGCAGGCTATATCAAGCGCTGCCTGTACAGCTTCACGGGGGAAGCGGAGCCGCCCATCCTCACCCAAAATCGCACCAGCCTTGGTCATATAAGCCACACCGCTTTCCGGAGCATCGGCAAGACCGATTTCCTCGAGCGCGCGTAGGGCGGCTTCGTGAATGTTTTCAATGTCAGCCTGGCTGAGCGGTTTGTAGCTGCCGCCTGACATGCCGGGATGAACGGCGCGTTGGTCTTCTGTCAGGGCGGAGGCCCGCATTTCACGGCGGGCATTGCGGCCACCGGAACGACGGGTAGCGGATCGGGTCATAGGATGTGTCCTTTGGTAAGTGCTTGAGAAAATGTTGAAATCTCAAACAGCAGGACGACCCCGCGCAGCTTTCCCGCGCTCAGCCCCGATGGTGCGGCTGACCAGGCAAATGATCCAATAGCAGCTTTTACGTAACGCCTTCATAGCGCCAGTATGGGGCATATTGTACGATTTTCGCAGAACATTTGCGACCATTCGCGTGGAAAACCGACTTACATAACGTCGCTGGCGCTATCACCCAGAATGTAGCGCGGGCCGCGACCATTGTGGCGGATGCGGTCTTGAGGATTGTAGAGTTTGCAGGCTTTAAGGGACAGACACCCACAACCAATGCAGCCATCTAGCTTGTCGCGAAGCGCTTCCATCTGGGCGATACGTGCGTCCAGATCATCTTTGAACTGGTTGGACAGCCGCGCCCAATCCGCTTTGGTCGGAGTGCGATTGTCAGGCAGGCTCGCCAAGGCGTCTTTGACCTGTTTGATCGAAAACCCAAGCTGCTGAGAGATCATTACAAAGGATAGCCGTCGAATATCCGCGCGCTCAAATCTCCGCTGACCGCCGGCATTGCGAAAGGGCGAAACAAGGCCTTCTTCTTCGTAATACCGTATGGCGCTTGGGGCAAGGCCTGTGCGTTCGGAAATTTGACCGATGCTAAGGCCGCGATTTGTTATCTGTCTGTTTTCTATAGGCATTTTATATTTGACCTCAAGTGTACTTAAGAAATTAGAACTGATTCAGTTACAAATCAATAGCTAGGAGATCAGTCATGCGGCTAGAACATGTGAACGTCACCGTTGGAAACCCCAAGGAGATGGCGGGTATTTTGCAGCAGTTATTTGGGTGGAAAATACGTTGGGAGGGTTCTTCAATTTATCATGGCTATACAGTGCATGTGGGGGATGATGACAGTTATTTAGCGCTGTATTACCCAAATAAGGAATTGACCATAAACGAAAATTCTTACGGCCAGCTAAGCGGGCTTAACCACATTGGTATTGTGGTGGATGACATCAAATCCACCGAAGCGCGGGTTTTGCAGGCCGGATATAAACCTCATAGCCATGCGGATTATGAACCGGGCGAAAGGTTTTACTTTGATGGTCCTGATGGCATTGAATTTGAGGTCGTAAGCTATGCTTGAGGCCATTTACAAAAGCCCCGGAGGACTGCTGATTTATACCGGTGGGCTGTTCGGATTGACCTTCCCGTTAGGAAAACTTGCATCGCAAGCGGGCGTGCCTCCAACGGTTTGGGCGATGGTGATTTCACTTGGCGCAATTCTGTTTATTGCACCCGATCTTTGGAAACGACGTGATTTCATCCCGCCACGGGGGCCAGTGCTGCAGTATGTGATGATTTCAGGTCTGATGTCCTTTGCGCTGGTGAATGTGATCATCTTTGCTTTGATCCCGAGACTTGGCGCGGGGCAGGTTGGTCTGATGTTTGCCCTGTCACCGGTGTTCACTTTGGCATTGTCGGTGCTGTTTAAGCTGAAGGGAGTTTCCGCACTAGGTGTTTTGGGAATTGTCGTTGGCTTGTTTGGCGCAATCAACGTGGTTCTGGGGCGTGACGGCGCAGGGTCGGGCATAAGCTTTTGGGCGCTCCTGGGTCTGGTGCTGCCTATGATCCTCGCAGCCGGCAATATCTATCGCACGCTGCATTGGCCTGAAGGCCAACACCCGGCCAGCCTAGCCTTCTGGAGCCAGGGGGCGTCGTTGCTGGGATTGATTATCGTTCAGATTGCCTTTTATGGCGCGCTTCCTGTGGCTTGGGTTGCGGAAATTCCGCTTGTTACGGGTGTTCAGCTGATCTCAGCAGCGCTGATTTTTCCGGCTTATTTCAGGTTGCAGCATTTGGGTGGACCCTTGTTGCTGAGCCAAACCGGTTATGTCGCGGCGGCCACCAGTCTCTTTTCCGCAACGCTGTTCTTAGGCGAGCGGTATTCCACCATCACCTGGGCCGGGGCCGGGCTTGTGTTTTTTGGCATCGCCCTCACGATTTTGGCGCAATCAAAGGTCTCTCTGCGCCGATTGTGGGTCTAGGTTTTCCTTGACCCATCTGGGGCGGCCTTCTAGGGTCGCCCCCATGAACAGCCAACGCACCATCATTATTTGTTGCATTCCCTGCTAAGACAACTTGGCGGGCCGTTCTTCTATTTCAAAACATTGATGAAGTTGCTATGCCCGCCAGCACGTAAGCCGTGTAAGGACGAGCCATGACCGACGTAGATCTGACGATCAAACTGCACAACACAAAGACCCGTAAAAAAGAGGTTTTTGAGCCTTTGGATACGCAGAATGTACGCATGTATGTCTGTGGACCAACGGTCTATGATCGCGCCCATTTGGGGAATGCGCGCCCGGTTGTGGTGTTTGACGTTTTGAACCGTCTGCTGCGACACGTCTATGGCGCGGATCACGTGACCTATGTGCGCAACTTCACGGATGTCGATGACAAGATCAACGCCACTGCGCTGATGCGCAAAGAGGCTGGCGCCGCTGGGACCTTGGAAGAGCTCGTCACTGAACGCTCTGATGAGACCATCGGCTGGTATCTTAAAGACATGGGTGCTTTGGGGGCGATGGAGCCTGATTTCATGCCCCGCGCCACCGGCTATATCGCGCAGATGATCACCATGATCGAAGGGTTGATTGAAAAAGGCCATGCCTATCCTGACGGGGCAGGTCATGTGCTGTTTTCAGTGAAATCCTATGACGACTACGGCAAGCTTTCTGGGCGTTCTGTGGACGATATGATCGCCGGTGCGCGCGTGGAAGTGGCTGATAACAAACGCGATCCGATGGATTTTGTGCTGTGGAAACCATCAACCGATGATCTGCCCGGTTGGGATAGCCCATGGGGTCGTGGTCGTCCGGGCTGGCACATCGAATGTTCCGCCATGGCGCATGATTTGCTGGGCGAAAGTTTTGACATTCATGGCGGTGGCAATGATCTGCAGTTCCCGCACCATGAAAACGAAATCGCCCAAAGCTGCTGCGCCCACCCGGAAGGGGAATTCGCGCGTTACTGGATGCACAATGAGATGCTTCAGGTTGAAGGGAAGAAGATGTCCAAGTCTTTGGGCAATTTCTTCACCGTGCGCGATTTGCTGGACAAAGGTGTGCCTGGCGAAGTGATCCGCTTTGTCTTCCTATCAACCCATTATCGTAAGCCGATGGATTGGACCGCAAGGAAAGCCCAAGATGCAGAGAAAACGCTGCGTTCTATCGCTCAGGTGTTTGGTGGTGATCCGCAGACACAAGAAACGTATTTAGCCGGAAAAACAAATGCTCCTCAGGAAGTTCTGGATGCTCTCGGCAATGATCTGAATACTTCTCTGGCGCTGACGCACATAAAAAAATATGTGAAAAACCACGAGCTTGCAAAGCTCGATGCCTCGCTACGTTTGATTGGTTTTGAACCGGATGTACTTGTCGAAAAGTATCACAGTTTCGAGGTGAAGGCTGGAGATAATGGTGTCGCAAAAGGCATGAGTTACCAAGATGATGGTAGCATTTCAAAAGACGTGGCAGAGCTATTACAGTCGCTGACGATACAATTAGCCAACACCCGAGAAAAGGCGATGGAAACCAAAGACTTCTCTGAAGTGGACCGTTTGAAATCAGGCCTGCTTTCTGCTGGCGTCGAAGTGCGTATGAGTAAGGCCGGTGTTGAACTCCTGCCGGGTGCCGACTTTGACGCTGCGAAGCTGGAAGCGTTGTGATGGCGTCGTGTTACTACAAAGGGCTGAGCCTGACCGCGTGCGGAAGCGAAGCGCCCGCCCATGGGGGCGGTCGGGCGCTGCCCGGCGGTGCCGGGCTTAAAGGAACGACACAATGACCAAAGAAAAGCTCTACCTCTACGACACGACGCTCCGCGATGGTCAGCAAACCCAAGGGGTTCAGTTCTCTACCGCTGAAAAACAACAGATCGCCAAGGCCTTGGATGGCCTGGGCATAGATTATATCGAAGGTGGTTGGCCGGGCGCGAACCCAACGGACAGCGAATTCTTTGAGACCCGCCCGGACACCAAAGCGACTTTTACAGCCTTTGGCATGACCAAACGCACGGGCATGTCGGCGGAAAACGACGATGTACTTTCCGCTGTTCTCAACGCGGGAACGCCCGCGGTTTGTCTGGTTGGCAAAAGTCATGATTTCCACGTGGAAACCGCGCTTGGCATCACCCTAGCAGAAAACACCGACAATATCGCAAAGTCGATCACCCACATCAAAGTACAGGGTCGCGAGGCGCTGTTTGATGCTGAACATTTCTTTGACGGTTTCAAAGCTAACCCGGCATATGCCATCGAAGCGGCGAAAGCTGCATATGACGCGGGCGCGCGTTGGGTTGTCTTGTGTGACACCAATGGCGGCGCTTTGCCCGGTGAAGTCAGCGACGCGGTGAAGGCCGTGATTGCAGCCGGCGTTCCCGGCGATCATGTCGGCATCCACACCCATAATGACACCGAACATGCGGTGGCAAACTCCTTGGCTGCGGTTGATGCAGGCGCGCGTCAAATCCAAGGCACGTTGAGTGGCCTCGGTGAGCGTTGCGGCAATGCTAATCTGACCACTTTGATCCCGATGCTGTCGCTGAAAGAGCCATACGCCAGCCAATTTGATATTGGTGTCAGCCGAGAGGCCTTGAGCAGTCTGACCCGGATCAGCCGCATGCTGGACGACATCCTGAACCGCATTCCGATGAAGCAAGCAGCTTTTGTCGGGGCTAGCGCCTTTGCCCATAAGGCCGGGCTGCACGCCAGCGCTATCCTGAAAGATCCATCCACATACGAACATGTGGATCCGGCCACAGTCGGCAACCAGCGTGTCATCCCGATGTCTAATCAAGCTGGGCAATCCAACCTACGTCGTCGCCTGAGCGAGGCGGGGATCGAAGTTGAAAAGGGCAATCCAGCGCTTGCGCGTATTCTTGATAAAATCAAAGAAAAAGAAGCGCTTGGCTACAGCTTTGACACGGCTCAGGCCAGTTTCGAACTGCTTGCACGGCGCGAGTTGGGCTTCTTGCCAGAGTTTTTTGAGGTCAAACGCTACCGCGTGACTGTCGAGCGGCGCAAAAATAAACGCAATCAAATGGTCAGCCTGTCAGAAGCCGTGGTTGTCGTGAAAGCTGGCGACGAAAAATTCCTGAGCGTCAGTGAATCTATGGATGAAACTGGATCTGACCGGGGGCCGGTGAACGCCTTAGCTAAGGCCTTGGCGAAAGATTTGGGTCCGTACCAAGATGTCATCGATGACATGCGGCTTGTCGACTTTAAGGTGCGCATCACACAAGGCGGCACCGAGGCGGTGACGCGCGTCATTATTGACAGCGTGGATGGGCAGGGGCGGCGCTGGTCAACTGTTGGCGTCTCTGCCAACATCGTGGATGCCTCATTTGAGGCGCTAGTGGATGCCACCATCTGGAAGCTGGTGCGCGACGGCGCGCAGCCGATGGTTTGAATGGCACCTGATCCCGACATCGCGGCCTGTGCTGGGATCGTCCAAAAGGGCGATCCAGATCGGTTTCTGGCCATTATGTCGGGGCCAGTGTGGCTGCGTGAAAAACTCTTTCCGCTTTTTGCATTCAATGTAGAGGTCGCTCGCGCACCCTGGGTCACACAGGAAAGCATGATTGCAGAAATGCGCCTGCAATGGTGGCTGGATGCGCTTGATGAGATTGCCTCTGGCAGCGAGGTTCGCCGGCATGAGGTGACCACGCCTTTGGCACGGGTTTTGACCTCGGATCAAGCACAGCGTCTGACCGCTTTGGTCAATGCGCGCCAATGGGACATCTATGATGCGCCCTTTGATGAGGATGATCATTTTCATCGCTATTTGTCGGACACATCAGGTCTTTTGCTATGCATTGCTGCCGAAATCGCCTCAAAATCCGATGGTGCAGTTATGACAGATTTGATTTCTGACGTGGGTGTCGCTGATGGGCTTGCGCGCTGGTTTCAAGCCATTCCGATCCTCGAAAATAAAGGGAAACGCCCTTTGGTGGATGGCCGTCCCGAGGCTGTTCAACAACTTGCCGCGGATGCGCGCAGGTCATTGAAAAATGCGCGCCGAAACCTCACGGTTGGTAAGGATGTGAAGGCTGTTTTGCGCTGCGCATGGCAGGCGGATGCAGTTCTGAAACAAGTGGAACGCGATCCTATACGAGTGGCGAATGGTGACATGGATTTAGGCGAGTTTCACAAGAAATTCAGCCTTCTATGGCGATCTTTTAATGCAACTTGGTAATCTTTGAACCTTGAATACCATCAAGTCCTTTGCCCGTTTCTTCCACAAACAGACCGGGTAAAACCAAGACTTCTTTGATGTCATGCACTGCGAGTTTGACATAGCTTCCGCTGGTATCGCCGTATCCGGACAGCATCCAAACCCGTCCCCAATAATCCAGCGCCAAAGGCCTAAGGTCTTCAAAACTTCCTGACCGCAAAGTCACCCTCAGACGTTGCCGAGACCGAATGGCAGATCTAAGTGTTGTCAGGTGTTGAAGCGCCAATCCCGCGTCATCAAAAGGGTAGACGGCAAGTGCGGGCTCTGGTTGTTCGCCCTCTACAGGAAAGGCCTCTTCAAGTTTATGCACCAAAGATTGGGCAGAGGCTTGAAGGCTATCATCTGCGCTGGCGGCGATTGCAAGCAATCCTAGATGCAAAGCTTCAAGCTCGCCGTCTGTCAGATGCAGCGGGGGCAGGGTGGTCACCGCAGCAGCGCGATAGCCTGCGCCTTGCGTGGCCTCAATCGGCATACCGCTGGCTTTTAACGTGTCCATATCGCGATAGATGCTGCGCACCGAGATATCAAATTCAAAGGCAAGGTCTTCTGCGCGCAACAGTTCCCCACCTGAGAGGCGTTCCATGATTGCGGCCAATCGAGCACTTCGACTGGAGCGAGGGTTCGATTCTAAAGCCATTTTTTGGGTGTGATTTTCATTACTGACATAATGGTGTCAGTATTAATGTGATTTGCCACAAAATCCAGTGGCTTTGTTGCTTTTCCCTTCGCAAGCAAGGGCATAGAACTGGGGGCAGATACATTCATGCCCAAAATCTGGGCCGCACTGGGAGAAAACTCATGCTTAATAACATTGGCTTGCCGGGTCTGCTGCTGATCGCTGTTGTCGTTCTGGTTCTATTTGGCCGGGGCAAAATCTCGTCTTTGATGGGCGAAGTTGGCAAGGGCATCACCGCTTTTAAAAAGGGCGTTGATGACGGCAAGAAAGAGATCGAAGAAGGCGAAGCGGAAGTGGCTGAAGTGGCCAAAGACGTCACTCCTGAAGACGAAAAAGACAAGGTCTAACAGATGTTTGACCTCGGTTGGACCGAACTTCTGGTCATTGGCATCGTGGCCCTGATCGTGATCGGGCCAAAGGACTTGCCCGTGATGTTCCAGCAGGTGGGTCGTTTTGTTGGCAAGGCGCGCGGTATGGCACGGGAGTTTTCCTACGCCATGAACCAAGCTGCTGATGAGGCTGGTGTCAAAGACGCCACTTCTGGCTTCAAAAGCGCGACCGATGGGCTGAATTCCATCGCCAACCCTTTGAAATCGGCGACGGATTCCGTGAAGGAATCGGTCAGAGAAGATACAGATTTCAACTTGGACTTGAACAGCGACTCCCTGAGCGAAGACCGTTCAGAAGCTGCTAAGAAAATCCAAGAGGCGACGGCGCAAAAGGCACAAGCCAAACTAGCGGCTGCAGATGCAGCTGAGAAGGCGAAGGATGCGGAATGAGCTCCTCTGACGAAATCGAAGACAGCTCTGCACCGCTGATTGAACATCTGGCAGAGCTGCGCACGCGGCTGATCCATTCGGTCGGGGCCTTTGTCGTTGGCTTGGTGATCTGCTTTACAGTAGCGACACCCTTGTTCAACTTCTTAACCGCACCGCTGTGCCAAGTATTGGGCGAAAGAGGGCAGGATTGCGATCTGATCTTTATCAGCCCTCAAGAAGGCTTCTTTGTTGCCATTAAGATCTCGCTTCTGGGCGGCTTTATTCTGGCTTTCCCTTACATTGGCCTGCAGATGTGGCGCTTTGTGGCCCCGGGGCTTTACAAAAACGAACGTGGAGCCTTTCTGCCGTTTCTGATCGCTTCGCCGTTCATGTTCTTTCTGGGCGCATCCTTTGCCTTCTACGTTGTCACCCCGCTGGCCTATGATTTCTTCTTAGGATTCCAGCAGTTTGGCAATGAAGGCGAGGCTGTTGTCGGTGAAGAGGTTGCCCAAGGCCTGTCCGTGGTCTTCCAAGGTTCGGCGCAGGAATACCTGAACTTGACGATCAAATTCATCGTCGCCTTTGGCCTTTGCTTCCAGCTCCCTGTTCTATTGACCCTGATGGGCAAGGCCGGCCTTGTGAGCGCCGAAGGCCTGGGCAACATGCGCAAATACGCTGTGGTGGGCATTCTGGTCTTAGCCGCGCTAGTAACGCCGCCTGACGTCATCACTCAGGTGATCTTGTTTGTTGTGGTCTATGGCCTCTATGAGATTTCGATCATGCTTGTGCGTCGCGTTGAAACCAAGCGCGAAGAAAAGTTGCGCGCTGAAGGTTACTATGACGACGAGGAAGACTTTGACCTCGAAGAAGAACACGACACAGATGGCAAGGCCGATGGCAAATAAGACCTTAAAACGCATTGCAGAGGCGCTGGAGCGGATGGCTCCGGCGCCTTTGCCTTCTCCAGATTTTGAAGCAGCAGAGGCCTTTGTTTGGCATGTCGAACCAGAGCGTTTGGAACCCGTGCCAAATGTCAGCCATGTGGGCATTGATCTACTGGTCGGCGTGAACCGCTCTCGTGACACATTGCTGGCCAATACCATTCAGTTTGCCAAGGGGATGCCTGCCAACAACGCGCTCTTATGGGGTGCACGTGGCATGGGAAAATCCTCTCTGGTCAAAGCGGTACATGCAGAGATCCTGCGCCAAGGCTTGCCACTGAAAATCATTGAGTTGCAGCGCGAAGACCTGCCAAGCGTGTCTCGGCTGCTTAATCACCTGCGCGACCGAGAAGAACGTTTTGTGCTCTTTTGCGATGATTTGTCGTTCTCTCATGACGACCAGCACTACAAAAGCCTAAAGGCGGTGCTGGATGGCGGTATCGAGGGAAGGCCTGAAAACGTGGTGTTCTATGCGACCTCAAATCGTCGCCATCTGATGCCACGTGACATGATTGAAAATGAGCGCGGTTCAGCCATCAACCCGTCTGAAGCGGTGGAAGAAAAGGTCTCGCTGTCGGACCGCTTTGGTCTTTGGCTGGGCTTTCATCCCTGTTCTCAGGATGAGTATCTCGAAATGATCCGCGGATACTGCGCCACCTATGGCGTTGAAATCGATGAAGGAACCCTTTGGGCTGAAGCCATTGAGTGGCAGGCGACCCGAGGCAGCCGGTCAGGGCGTGTGGCCTGGCAATATTTCACAGACTTGGCAGGGCGCCGAGGTGTGCAAATCAAATAACCAGATACAAAAAAGGGGCCTGTTACGGCCCCTTATTCTTTTTGCCATCCAGTCCTAGGGGCAAAGCCCCTCAAACATTATTGCAGGAATGGCATCGGATCGATGCTGTCAAAGCCCTTACGTACTTCAAAGTGCACGAAATTATCCTTGGCAGGGATCTGCGCGATTTTCGCGTTGCGTTTGACCTTCGCTCCTTTGGCCACGGAAATCGTATCAACGTTGTAGTAGACCGTCATGATGTTATCGGCGTGGCGTACGACCAGGATTTTCACACCATCCGCATCGGTGGTAATGGCTGCCACAGTGCCATCGGCTGCTGCCACGACAGGCGTGCCGGCGGAGGCTGACATATCAATCCCGTTGTTTTTGCCTTTGGCATACGTGCGAATTATTTTGCCATTCACAGGGAAGGACATTTTTGCGCCGGAGTTCACAGGTTTGGTTTGAGTCTTGGAAAGATCCTGTGCCGCAGGTTTTTCAACCTGTGTCGATGGTTTTTCATCCGGCAATGGCGTTGCAGCACTTGGTGGAACCGGGGTGGGGCTGCCTTGACCCGGCGCGCTTGTTTCCGAACGGGCCTGTGGGCGCGGGCTTTCTGATGGGGCAGAGGGCTGCGCTGGCGGGATCAACAGGATTTGGTTTTCACGGATGGTGAAATCCTTGCCCAGACCGTTCCATTCAGCCAGCGAGCGCACCGAAACGTTGTGCAGACGCGAAATCGTAAAGGCGGTCTCGCCGCGCTGCACTTTGTGGCGCACAGGTTCGTATCCGATCTGCGTATCTTCTGTCACCTGAACAGGGGCAGCATCCAATGTATCGGTTTCAACCGCAGGGGCCGCATTGTCGATGGCAGATCCGGCCAGCGAAGCAATATCGACATTGGTTGGTGAAACTACCTGACCGGCCGCTGGTTCTGACACGCGGGACGGCAGGGCTATAATCTCACCTTCACGCAGCGGATCATTGGTTTTCACAGCGTTATAACTTGCTAGCGTCGCCGCATCGATGCCGACCCGGTTGGCGACGTCTGACACAGTATCACCACGGCGAGCCACAGCCACCTGATAATTTGGATAAGAGATAATGCCACGCGCATCAGGCGTTGGACGTTCTGCCGTAGCGCCAACAGCTGCTTCAGACGTGTCTAGGCGCTGGCCAAACATGTCGCGCAGATCCAGATCAACTGGGCCACTACAGGCCGACATGACGGCAAAGGCGGAAACAGCCAGAACTAATCGGGCCTTTGTATCTTTGGCTGGGTTTTGGGCCAGGTGTCGCAGCGAAGCTGTCATCTCGATATCCTCGTAGAACCCTGTTTATTAAGGTGCCTCTTTGGCGGCAGGGTTTCTTTACGTATAAACTTTACCGGACTTAGATGATCTTCGCGGCCCGGTCACATGAACTGGCGTCTTATAGGCAAATAACTGCCTAATTGTCACGTGCCATCCCTTCCAGTAGCGGCACAAAGCGCACCGGACGGATTTCGTCATATTCAAACCCATCCTCAGAACGCGTGACTTTGATCATGGATTGCACCGCATCGGATTGTCCGACGGGGACCACCATGATGCCGCCCACTTTGAGCTGAGCCAGCAACGGCCCCGGAGCATCCTCAGCAGCGGCAGTTACAATGATGCGATCAAAGGGTGCTTGGTCCGGCAGACCAAAGCTGCCGTCCGCAGCAAAGGCGGTGACATTGGCCAGATCCAGCTCTTGGAAAATCTTTTGCGCACCAGCCACGAGGCGGCGGTGACGATCCACGGTATACACGCGACGCGCCAGTTGGCTGAGAATGGCGGCTTGATAGCCAGAGCCCGTGCCAACCTCCAAAACCTTATCGCGTGGCGAAACATTCAGCGCTTGGGTCATCAGACCCACAACAGACGGCTGACTGATTGTCTGACCGCAGGGAATGGGCAGGGGGGTGTCCTCATAGGCGCGATCTGCAAACAGACCTTTTACAAACAGCCCGCGATCGATCTTTTCCATGGCCGAGAGCACAGACATATCCGTGACACCCTTGCTGCGCAGGGCGAACATGAATTGCATTTTGCGTTCTGCGAGGGAGTCCGTCATTCGATCTCTTTCAAAGCCTCAAGCGCATCATAGGCCGTCAGATCTGCCCGCATAGGGGTGACGGAAATATATCCGTCAAGGTTGGCATTTGAATCACTGCCTTGGCCGGCATCCGCCCGTTGATCACCACCTGTTACCCAAAGAAAACGACGTCGAGCAGGGCTGGTTTCGGCTTTGACCCCAAAGTTCACATCCTGACGACGCCCCTGCGTGACAACCTTGATGCCTTTGACGTCGACAGCTGGCACGGGTGGGAAGTTCACATTGTAGAATAGGCGATAGGGCTGATCATCGGGCATGTTTGCCGCTAGGATTTTGCGCACCACGGCAACGCCATGGGCCGCACTTGCTTCAAACGGATCGTCCAAATCTGCATTGTCAGGCCCGTAGAATTGCGACAGCGCGATTGCCGGCACACCTTGAAGTGCAGCCTCCATCGCAGCACCAATGGTGCCGGAATAGACCGTGTTCTCAGCAGAGTTATTGCCCTTGTTCACACCGGATAAAACCAGATCAGGGCGTGCCCCTTCAAAGACATCGTAGATGCCCGCCAGCACACAATCCGCCGGACTGCCTTCAGCGGCATAGCGTCGGTCGCCCATCTGGCTGATCATGGTGGGATGCGTGTAGCTGATGCAATGGCCTACGCCGGATTGCTCGAAAGCCGGGGCAACGGTCCAGACTTCGCCCTCGGGGCCCGCAATTTCGGTGGCTATCCTGTGCAGTACCTCAAGACCCGGAGCGTTGATGCCATCGTCATTGGTGATCAAAATGCGCATGCTTCGGCCTCGGGATATGTCTGCGTTTCTCCCTCTCTATGCGAGAGGGACCAGTGCAGCAAGCATCAGAATGAAAGTTCGCCAATTCCCGGTCGCATTAGGGATTAAACGGCAAGTTCTTTCAGCAGACGCGCGGCTTCATCATGAGGATTTGCAAGCGCTTCGCGCGGCTCACCCGGGAAGAAACGCGCACGGGTGCCAGTTGGCATCGGCTGTGGCGCAAGCACGTGCACCTTTGGGCCGGTGGTTGCAGTTTCGGCCTGCCAGCTTTTCGCCAAAGCGATCTGCGCGGCTTTTGTGGCCCCATAGGAGCCAAAGAACTTCTCACCAGCCTGCGGATCGTCAAAGAAGATCGCCTGACCTGTTGTGCCCAACAGCGGAGACAAAAATGGGATCAACTGACCGGTCGCGGTGACGTTGCTGGCCACGGATTTAGTCCAGTCTTTGGCGTCGATATGATCTGCAGGTGTCAAAGGCGCACCATGTACAGCCGCATGCACCCAAAGGTCGATCTTGCCCCAGCGATCGTAAACCGACCGGCAAAGCTGCGCCATGGCGTCAACATTAGTGATGTCCATCGGGGCCAAAGTGGCTTGACCACCTTTGGCTTTGATCTTGTCATCAAGATCTTCAAGCCCACCTACCGTGCGCCCAACGGCGACGATATGATAATCCGGTGCCAATGCTTCGGCAAAAGCAAAACCAAGGCCGCGCGATGCGCCTGTGACGAGTGCGATTTTATCAGTCATGGGGTGGGTTTGATCCCTTGTGCGCGATTGGTCAAGGTCATTCCGGCAGCCTGAATGACGCAGGCTACCGAAGAATTGTCATTTAGCCCTGAAATGGCAGAGAAGAGTGGTGCAGCACAATGCGCAGAGTGCCTGCTTCGTCTTTCTTGTAGCCGAAAGTCTTGTCGACCTTAGTGACGTTGCCGTCTTTGTCGGTGAAGGTCACCCAGCCCATCCACATAGCCACGTCGCCTTCGACAAAGGTTGCAGCCGTGTCAAAGACCACGGTGCGCCAGTTTTTGATGCCGAAGCCGCCGTCCTTTGGGTATTCCGCATCGTGCCCCACGAAATAAGACAGCGCGCCTTTGCGAGTGGTGCGGAAGGTTTGTTCGCCACCGGCGAGGGTAGGTTTGAAGAGCACCGGGCCAAGGTTATAGCCGTAGGCCGCATCCAGAGCACCTTCGGCCACTGCACGCGCGCCATCGATGCCATCAGCTTCGTAAGCTTTAGAAACGGCAACCAATGCGTCGCCCCAGATTTTACCAGCTGCTGTGATTTCTGCTTCGGTGATCGACATGTTGTGATCCTTTGTCATGTGTAAGCGCGTTGTTCCGGCGCGGTTTTAGCGGCTGAGGGGACAAGCGTCGATGAAAAACGTGCCTGTTGTGCCTACACTTCGATGCAACGAAGCGTCACATTCTGTGAAATACACTATTCGGCGTTATGTAATCGCTCCAAAGCTGCTTCACAGGCCCCAAGCTCGAGCCATTGGCAATTCTGGCACAGTGTTGAAAGCGACCCCGGCTGCACATTTGCCTTGATGCGTTTCAGGGCCTCGCCCCAGGAAATACAGTCACCATCTCGCAGGCCCAAAGCCTTGGCGTGGCGCTCATCGAGCTGTTTGATCGTGTTGATCTTCACGCAGCCCAGACCGCGGCGTTCCGGGCAGGGGGTGCAGATGCTATCGGCGACAAAGGTCACGGTGATCTTGGTGTTTTCACCGCCTGCTTCGCGCAAACGCCCATCGACGATGTCGCTCATATTGGCGGTGAAAGCTGAGGAATACCCCGCGCCCTGAAAGCCCAGCGAACACAGAAAGTGATGCGGGCGATATCGTATGGGGGCGCCGCGGCCGGTCATTTAGGCGGTCGCTGCCATCTTTTTCCCAGATGGCATGTCTTTGATTTTCGCGCTCACGCGTGTGCTTTGTTCTAGCTGATCCAGATAGTTTTCGGACACCGAGCCGGTGATGTACTCGCCGTTAAAGCAAGAACAGTCAAATTGCTCAATCTCTGGGTTGCCTTCTTTGGCAGCCCAAATCAAATCTTCCAGATGTTGATAGACCAAGGCGTCGCAACCCAGCTCTTCGCGGATCTCTTCAATGTCGCGGCCATTGGCAATCAACTCGTGCTTGGTCGGCATGTCGATGCCATACACATTCGGGTATTTTACCGGTGGAGAAGCACTTGCGACATAGACCTTCTTGGCACCGGCTTCGCGACACATTTGAACGATCTTTTTGATCGTGTTGCCGCGTACGATGGAGTCGTCAATCAGCAGCACGTTCTTGTCTTTGAATTCCAGTGAAACAGCGTTCAGTTTGCGACGCACGGATTTCTGGCGCTCTTCTTGGCCCGGCATGATGAAGGTCCGGCCCACGTAGCGGTTTTTCACGAGGCCCTCGCGATAGCGGATGCCTGTGGCGTTAGAGACTTCCAGGGCAACAGGGCGCGCTGAATCAGGTACAGGAATGATGCTGTCGATTTCCAGATCCAGATCTTGGATTTGCTTTGCCAAAGTTTGGCCCATGCGGATCTGTGATTTGTAGACAGAAATCCCATCCAGCAGCGTATCGGGACGCGCCAAATAGACATATTCAAAGATGCAAGGTGTCAGCTTGCCTTCAGCGGCCTGATACGTGTGCATATTGCCATCCAGATCAATCAGGATCGCTTCGCCAGGTTTTACGTCGCGCAGTTTTTCAAATCCGTTGATGCCAAAGGCAACATCTTCAGAGGCAAAGGCATAGTCGTCGCCTTCACCTTCGGCTTCGCGTTTTGCAACAGAAAGCGGGCGAATGCCATGTGGGTCACGGAAGGCCAACATGCCCACACCTGCGACCATGGTGATCACGGAATAGGCGCCTTGGATGCGCTCCATCATCATTTTTACGCCAGCAAACAGATTGCGGATTGGCTCGTTGTTGCCATTCACTTTGATCGCGTCTGCCACTTTGTCGGCCAGGACGTTCAGCATGATTTCGGAATCAGATGTTGTGCGCAGATGACGGCTGTATTTGCCAGTAACCTTAGAGCGCTGCTCTTCGGTGTTGGTGATGTTTCCGTTGTGCACGAGATAGATGCCGTACGGTGCGTTCACAAAGAATGGTTGCGCTTCGGCGGCAGACAATGAGCCAGCAGTTGGGTAACGCACATGGCCGATGCCCACTTTGCCCAGCAGAGTTTCCGCCTCGGCGGCATCAAAAACGTCTTTCACCAGGCCATTGGCTTTCTTCTCGCGGAAGAATTCACCGTTGTAGGTCACCATGCCAGAGGCGTCTTGGCCCCGGTGTTGCAGCATCAGCAAGCCGTCGTAGAGTTCCGCAAAGACGTGGCTGTTGCGATTAGAGATGCCTAGAATGCCGCACATGCGCTGGCTCCAATGTCGTGAGGTGTTGGTCGTTCAAAAGGTGATGCCACCATGCCATCCGATGTCTCGTCATCAGACAATAAAAAACACCTGCGCGGATCGGGCAGGTGTGAAGGCAGATGTGCAGATGCAATAGGGGCGATCTTGCGAGTATGAGGTTTCGGCGTCCAATAGCCATAGGCCGCGTTCATCTTATGAGGATGCGACAGACCCGCAGAATCGCGCACGGACAAAAGCCCGATCGTGGCGCTGGCTGTGGTCTGCTGGCTTGGCAAGGAGCTTACTCCGAATCCATTCATCTCGCTGGGCACCTCTTAGAGGGTTGGGCCGCATATGTCACGAAACTAACACATTCGTTTTCAAGCAGGTTAACAAAAGCGACAGGCCACATCACAAAAGCAATAAAAAACGGGGTACTCAGCGCGAGTACCCCGTTTCAATTTCAACCAATTTTCGGTCTTTGTGATCTAGGCGCTGTCTTACTGACCGCAGTTTCCAACAAGCTGTTCGTATTGACCGGTGATCCAGCCCAAAGCAGCAGTTGGGTTGCGATCTTCGATTTGGCCAGTGACACGGGCAAAGACTGCCGCGGAACGGCTGTCATCCACCATGGCAATGTCTTGGCTTGTCACGACGGTTTCGTAGACAAAGAAGGCGACGGCCACCAACAGGATGCCGCGCAGCACGCCAAAAAGGAACCCAAGGCCCTGATCCAAGCCGCCGAGGGCTGAGCGTTGCACCAAAGACGAAAAGAGCGGGGTAAAAAAGGATACCAGCACCAGCGCGCCTGCAAATACGGCACCGGCTGCTGCGATCATCGCCAGTTCACAACTGTCTGCAAGGAATTCGCCAACGACCGGGATCTCTTTCACAAGAGGTTCGACCTGAGGTGCAAACATGAAGGCCAGAACCGCCGCAGCGACCCATCCTAGAATGGCCATGCCTTCGCGCACCAGTCCTCGCGAATATGCCAGCAGTGCCGACAGGATGATGACGCCCGCCACAACGGCGTCGATGATGGTGAAACCTTCCATGGTTTTCTATCCCTCTGTCCCAAGTCGCCGTGGCCCTTAGCCTGCGCCGAATGTGTCCCCTACGAATTGCGTCAAATCTGCCAATTGGTTGAGCGCCATGCCTGCCACGCTCGGAGATTTGCCACCTTTCGGAGCTATTGCAGACGTGAAACCAAGTTTTTGAGCTTCTTTCAACCTGTTTTCTGTCTGACTGACCGGTCTGAGGGCACCGGAGAGGGAAATTTCGCCGAAAACGACAGTGTCAGCGGGGATACTCGCGTCTTCCCGCGCAGATAGTAGCGCGGCGGCAACAGCTAAATCAGCGGCAGGTTCATTGATTTTCATGCCACCGGCGACGTTTAGGTAGACATCAAGCCCTGTGAATGGGATGCCGCAGCGCGCCTCTAGGACGGCAAGGATCATCGCAAGGCGGCTGTTGTCCCAGCCGACAACGGCGCGACGAGGCTGCGCGTGGGGGCTTGGAGCCACAAGCGCCTGCAACTCGACCAAAACCGGCCGTGTACCTTCAATGCCTGCAAAAACAACAGAGCCGGGGGCGGGGGTGCCACGCTCTGACAGGAATAGAGCTGATGGGTTGGTCACCTCTGCAAGACCGCGGCCTGTCATTTCAAAGACGCCAATTTCATCTGCCGCGCCAAACCGGTTTTTCACTGCGCGCAAGACGCGGAACTGATGACCACGCTCGCCTTCAAAGTAAAGCACCGTGTCGACCATATGTTCGACCACACGCGGACCTGCGATTTGGCCGTCTTTGGTCACATGTCCCACAATGACAATCGCGATGTTCTTGCGTTTGGCGAATGACACCAACTCATGTGCTGCAGCACGGACCTGACTGACCGATCCCGGCGCAGAACCGACGTTATCCGACCACATGGTCTGGATTGAATCGATAATAGCCAATTGCGGCTTCTCTTGATCCAGAGTTGTTAGGATATCACGCAGGTTGGTTTCAGCCGCCAATTGCACAGGTGCATCCGTTAAATCCAGACGCTGTGCGCGCATGCGCACCTGAGCAGAGGCCTCTTCGCCTGAGACATAGATGGTTTTCAAACCTTGGCGGGCAAATTGTGCAGCGGCTTGCAGAAGAAGCGTGGATTTACCAATGCCCGGATCGCCGCCCACAAGGATAGCAGAGGCGGGGACCAAGCCGCCGCCAAGGACGCGATCAAGTTCAGCCAGACCGGATAGGCTACGCGGAGGTGGTGATTCCTCGGTACGCAGATCGGTCAGGTGCACCGATTTACCTTTGGAATTACCAAGCGTCGCCTTGGTTGGTCCCGCTGAAATACCTGTGTCTTCGCTGATTGTATTCCATTCGCCACAGCCATCGCAGCGCCCGGACCATTTGTTAAAGACCGACCCGCAGGCCGAACATGAGAATGAGGTTTTTGCCTTTGCCATGTTCTCGTTTTACCCCAATTTTGAATGGGGTCAATGAAAGACCTTAAGAAAGGCGTTTTGTCAGGTGGCTGATTGCAAGCGAGGCGAGGATGCAACCGCTGAACAAATAAAGCCCCCAAGCGGTTTCTACAGTGGCCAATCCAACGCCTTTTACGATCACCACATAAAGCGCGATCAGAAACACATCGGCCATGGCCAATTTTCCCATGACCTCAAAGAAGGGCTTCGCGCGATCAGTTAATCTTCCAAAATGGATCATTGCGATGCCAACGGTCTTGGCCATCGGCGCAACCAATGCAAAGACCGTGATGAGTAGGGCCAACAGGATATCGCTTTGAAAAAGCTCGATGAGGCCGGAGATAACGGAAATCTCTGACAGGCCAAAAATTGGTAAGATCCCGGCGCGCATCAACGGGGCGAACCAGCTGATCGGAAACAAGATCAGCAGGGCAAGGTTCAGATAACGTAGCATTGGATCTCCGGCATGCTTTATTGTCGCGCCAGAGGTAAGCCATCTTGGTGTTGATTTCACCCATGAAGGATGAAAATCCGTTTCGATCGCATAGTTGGGCTTAGAATTGAGGGCTGAAGAACGACCTAGCTCAACCGTTTCGGGCGGCTATCATCCTTGCCAGAGGCTTTGTCGGCTCCGGATTTAGGTTCTAGTTTGACCACATTTGGGTCTCCGTCGAGCTCATATCCAATGCTAGGCAGTAATTCGAAGAGGTCAGATTCGAGGCGTTCGATTTGTTGTTTGGCGATCCGTTCTTCGGCTTCAACGTCCTCAAGCCAGCGACGCAGCTCGTCACAGGTCTGACGCGCAGCAGCAAGGCGATCCGCCATTTTATCGGCCTCTTCCTGACGATGGGTCAGGAACTGATAGGCGCGCTCAACCTTGTCCTCAGAATAGATTTTCGCAAGGTCACGGGACTGGAAAGACATCTGCGCCGCGATATCCAAAATCTCGGGCTCAAGATCGCCAAGATCGGGATGTTCGCGCAAATGCTTCAGGCGTTCGCGCACGGAGTCAAATTCCTTGGACAGCGCGAAAACGCCTTTGCGATCAGACTGATGGCTGATTTGGTAGGCGCGTACGATATCATCCATATCAACGGAAAACTTGCGGTGCGATTTTTCAAGGCTAAGGATGCGCGCATTGGCCGGCAGGAAAACACAAAGACCAATTGCAAGCACGGTCAGACCGATTTGAACATAGAGGCCAGCGTTTTGAACGATGGTCTCACCAAGTGTCAATTCCAGCCCAAGCCAAGGCCAAATGCCGACGGCCGCCAGGGCGGACCAAAGCAGCATGGCGAGCGCCGCTGCGACCAAAGCTGTAAGTGCCAAAGACTGAACCAAACGCACTGCTGTCAGTGCGAAACCGCTGAACCCATTACTCATATCTTGTCCCCTTAGGGGGCCATGATCTCATTTGGTTAACGATTTGTTAAGTAAAAAAATGTTTACAAACAGTAATGTAGTGTGGGGGGGATTGTTTCTTAGGGGGAAACACTGACAAACAGACAAGCTAAATTCAGCTAAGATAAACATCCGGCACTATTTGTTAATGAGCGGGATGAAACTTCAGAAGAAGCACGAAGGTTAGCAACGGCAAAACAAAAATGATGAATGTTAGAGCGTCAAGTATCCAGTAGCGTAGTCCGGTTATTTTAAACGTTACGATCCAGTCGATGAGTACGAAGAAATAAAGAAACACCCAAATATAGTTTACAAGTGGTTTCGGAATTACTTGGCGACGAAAGTCCGGGAATACCAACGATAACAACAACCAGCCCGCCCAAATGCTTGCCAAGAATAACCCTGTATAAATAGTCGGATGTAACTCACCCATTTTTCTTTTCACAAAGAAGGATAGGCCCGCAAATAGAGGGGCTCCGAAGATACTCAATCCCAAAATCCAATAACCCATCAACTCCCAGCGGGTCGGAGGAATCTCAGATACTAGGAATAACGGCTCGTTCATCTCACGGCTTCAATCGGCCCTTCAGCACGGCCATGAATGAATTGATCCAAGTAGGGATCGCCGCTTTCATCCAACTGTGCGATCGGGCCCGTCCATTTGATCACCCCGTCATGCAACATAGCGACCTTGTCTGCGATGGCGCGCACAGAGGTCATGTCATGGGTGATGGTCATCGCGGTGGCGCCCATTTCGACGACGATTTCGCGGATCAGATCGTTGATAACGCCCGACATGATCGGATCAAGACCAGTCGTGGGTTCGTCAAAAAAGATGATTTCAGGCTCTGCCGCAATGGCGCGGGCAAGGCCGACGCGTTTCTGCATGCCGCCAGAGAGTTCTGACGGAAAAAGGTCGGCCACATCGGGTGTCAGGCCCACTCGGCGCAGCTTTTCGATGGCAATCTCGCGGGCTTCGGCTTTTGGTTTTTTCAAAGAGCCACGTAGTAGACGAAAGGCAACGTTTTGCCAGACGGTCAGACTGTCAAAGAGGGCGCCACCCTGAAAAAGCATGCCAAAGCGCGCCAAAAATGCGTCGCGGTCTTTGCCAATCTGGGCATGGGTGACGTCTTGCCCGTCGACAATAATCTTGCCTTGATCCGGTGTCACAAGGCCCAGAACGGATTTCAAAGTGACGGACTTCCCAGTGCCAGAGCCGCCGATAATGACCATGGACTCGCCTTTGGGGATGGTCAGATCGACGCCGCGCAGAACCTGTTTGGGGCCAAAGGACTTATGCACATTCTCAAGCGTAATCATGATGTGAAAAACACCGACGTCAGAAGGAAGTTAGCAGCCAAGATCAAAACAGCGGCGGCTTGCACCGAGGCTTTGGTGGCTTGACCCACGCCCTGCGCGCCGCGCCCTGACTGCATGCCAAAGTAGCAGCCCATGGTTGCGGCGATGCCCCCAAAGACGCAGCCCTTGACCATGGAGCTGAAAATATCAGCGAATTCAAGGAAGTTTACCGTGTTCTTAATGTAGCTTGCTGGATTGAAACCCAGTTGCTGCGTGCCCACAATGTAGCCGCCAAAGATGCCGATGATATCTCCGACGCCAACCAGTAGTGGCACCACAATAAGAGCGGCCAAGACACGTGGTGCGGTGAGGTATTTCATTGGATGGGTTGAGAGCGTCACCAGGGCGTCGATTTGCTCTGTGACTTTCATGGTGGCGATTTCGGCGGCAATCGAGCTGGTCACACGAGCCGCGATCATCAGGCCAACCAAAACGGGACCCAGCTCGCGCACCATGCCGATGGCTACAATCTGGGGCACCACAGCCTCAGCTGAGAAACGCGCGCCGCCGGCGAAGATTTGCAAGGCCAGCGCACCACCTGTGAAGAAGGCGGTCAGACCTACAACGGGCAGCGACAGCCAACCAATCTGCAAGAGCGCCGTAAGGAACTCGCGCCAGTAGAACGGTGGGCGAAAGATATGGCTGATGCCATCAAAGGCAAATAGGGACACGCGGCCAGTGACAGCTAGAAAGCCCAATACAGCACGACCGATATGGGCCAAAGGCGCCGTTAAAGCCGTCATGATGTGTAGCGCCGCATATAGCGTCCACCCAAGGACGTCAGGATTTCATAGCCAATGGTACCAGCTGCATCAGCCAGGACATCAACGGTTTGATCCTCAGTCAGAATGTCGAGCGCTTTGGGATCTTCGCCAAGGTCTGTGATGTCTACCGCGATCATATCCATCGAGATGCGACCAATGACGGCGCAGGCTGTGCTGCCGTGATAGACCGAGATATTCTCGCCCATAATGCGGGGCAGACCATCGGCGTATCCTGCCGCAATGGTGGCCACACGGCTTGGGCGGTTTGCGGTCCATGTGTTGGAATAGCCTACGGTTTCACCGGGATCGACGTCGCGGCATTGGATAACTGGAATTGAGACATGCGCAACCGGTTCCGCATCTTCAAACGGTGCGCCACCGTAAAGGCCAACGCCCGGGCGGGTCAGGTCAAAATGGTAGTCTTTGCCCAGCAGAATGCCGCCGGTCGCCGCTAGGCTGCGGGGAACATCCAAACCCTCTGTCATCTCTTTGAAAACACGCAACTGTTGGGCATTCATGGCGTGATCTGGCGCGTCAGCGCAAGACAAATGAGACATGATCAACGTCGGGTTTTGCTGCAGGGCAATGTCGCGCAAGGCAGCCCATTCGGCGGGTTCCATGCCGAGACGGTTCATACCTGTGTCCAGTTGGACGCCAAACGGGTGATTGGGCAGGCTTTCCACGTGGCGCAACATTTGATCGATGGAATTCACGATCGGCGTTAGTTGCAGATCACCGATCATATCGGTGTCGCCTGACATATGGCCTGAAAAGATATTGATTTCTGGTCCAGGTCCTAAGGCTTGGCGTACTTCGGCACCTTCCTCGGTAGCGGCGACAAAAAACTTGCGCACGCCCGCATTGGCCAAAGTCTTAGCGACGCGGGTCGCACCCAGCCCATAGCCATCAGCTTTGATCACAGCGGCGGTTTCGCAGTCGGTTTTCGCGTCGAGTGCTTGCCAATTGCGCACCAGCGCAGCGAGGTCGATTGTTAGTCTTGCAGTAGCCATGGGTGTTTGTTGAAGCCAAGGAGAAGAGAGGTCAAGTATGAAGTCACAGCGGGCCGCATTCAGGTCTTGCTGTGACGGAAATAAAGCGCAGCCAGAATGCACTCGGTCACAGCGGCCAATAGAATACCTGGGCCCGCGAAACCTCTGAAGAATTCATAGAAGCTGAGCCCTGCCAAGATCAGAAACATGGTGATCATCGCGTGTGAGATACTTCGCCGCAATTCAGATGGGGCGGCTTTGCGAATGCTCCAGCTGAGAACAACGTAGCCAAGAAAAAGGCCTGCGGCGCGTTTGGCCATGAGATCGGTTGCGTCATTCGTCGTAAGTCCGAACAGCCAGTAGATCACGGATGGGGCAAAAACCAATAGTGTCGCAAGGCAAAGAGCGAGGGCGGCCGTGAATGTCGAAAGCTGTTGGAACGTAATCTTTGACATGTCGGGAAATCCTGACCGTGGTTAGTCTGCGTTTAACTCTGCAATCGCGAGATCGATGGCCGCTCGAGCCTGCGCCTGATGTAGGGCCAAAACTGACGGGTTCAATTCCGGATAAGAGGCATCGTCATCTAGATCATCGGTGTCAAAAAGACGGTCCAGTTCTGGGCAGTAGGTTGCACGGATGTCTTCGTTGATTTCGGCGAACCCGGCCATAACATCTCGGCGGGTTTCAAGATCGTAGCAATCCCCACTTCGGATCGCGCCTTCAGGCTTAAGGCGGCTTAGGATGCGGATCAATTGACGTGTGTTGATGCCTGACTTGTCACGGTTGAGCTGCCCAAGCCCTTCGGAGACCTCTTTGCTCAGGGTCGCATTCGAAGATGGCAGATCATAGGCTTTGGCGAGTTCAACCGGCACGTGACAATGTTGAGCAAAGTCCAGTAGCACATCGCCGTCGGGGAAATGTGGGCGTTCAAAAGGGCGCACGATCAGGTTTTCACGACCAAAGACATCGGCGTAGTAATTCAGTGTAGGCAGATAGTTCAGGTTTTTGTTTTGCGACAGGTAATCCATCGGGGTTCCAGTGTAACGCCCGTTCTTAACCCGTTGTTTCCACATGGCTTCTGCGAATTTGTCTTGCCGGCGCAGATAGACCACGACCTTGGAATGGGCGCGCAGGTCCTGCGGGAAATACTTGGCAAAATAGTCTGCCATATCCGGGCGAAAGAACATTTCGGATGAGATCACGCAGGTTTTGCCACGATTGCGGCCCATCTCTTTGATCATCCGCTTGGCCATACCGGGGCCGCGCCCGTTGCGGATCATTTTGATCATAATATTATGGGCGATATTGGTGCGGCCGGTGTTGAGATAATGCACACCGGCCTCTGACAAAGACTCGGTCGAGTTCTTTAGGAAACCCTGAATGGTCGTGGTGCCCGTTTTCTGGGAGCCCACGTGGATGATTAATTTTGGTCGTTCGGAGCTTTCCGTCGAAACCATTAGAATTCTGGTTCCTGCTGCCATGGTTTGGCGAGGTTGCCAAAGCGCGTAAATCTGCTTTCAAACGACAGATCTACGGTGCCAATCGGGCCGTGACGCTGTTTGCCGATGATGACTTCGGCGCGGGCGTGCAGGCGTTCCATCTCCTCTTGCCAGGCTGCCATACGTTCCAGATCGTGCTCGCCGGGTTTTTCACGTTCTTTGTAGTATTCCTCGCGGAACACGAACATGACCACGTCGGCATCCTGTTCGATCGAACCCGATTCCCGCAGGTCAGACAGCTGTGGGCGTTTATCGTCACGGCTTTCAACCCCACGAGACAACTGGGAGAGGGCGATCACCGGGATGTTCAGCTCCTTGGCGATGGCTTTCATACCCATGGAAATTTCGCCGATTTCCTGCACCCGGTTTTCAGCGGTACCGCGGCAGAGCTGCAGGTAGTCGATGATCAAAAGATCCAGACCATGTGTTCGTTTCAGACGACGCGCACGCGCGGCAAGCTGTGCAATCGGCAGGGCCGGGGTGTCATCAATAAAGAGTGGGCAGGCTTCCAAAGACTTCGCAGCATCCACAAAGCGGCGGAACTCTTCTTCGGTCATGTCGCCAGAGCGGATCTGCTGTGACGGTACTTGAGCAGCCTCAGAGAGAATACGCGCGGCAAGCTGCTCAGAGCTCATTTCAAGTGAGTAAAACCCAACAACGCCACCTTCGACTGTGCCTTCAGTGCCATCAGGACGAATGCCCTTTTTATAGGCTTTGGCCACGTTAAAGGCGATGTTGGTCGCAAGCGAGGTTTTCCCCATCGACGGACGACCCGCAAGGATCAACAAGTCAGACGGGTGCAAACCACCAAGCTTTTTGTCCATATCAATGAGGCCGGTCGAGACACCGGCAAGACCACCGTCGCGTTGATAGGCGGCGTTCGCGGTGTTCACCGCTTCGGTAACCGCCTTAAGGAAGGATACAAAACCGCTGTCGGTCTTGCCTTGTTCCGAGAGCTTATAAAGCGCTTGTTCGGCCTGAACGATCTGTTCGCGAGGCTCTTCGGCCACATCCATGGTTTGGGCGCGGCTTGAGATTTCATTGCCAAGGCCAATCAGCTCGCGCCGGATCGCCATGTCATAGATCATCTGCGCATAGTCTTTGGCCGCATAGGCCGAGATCGCAGAGGCGGCCAGACGGGCCAGATAGGCTGGCCCGCCAAGCTCCTTGAGCCCCTCGTCATCCTCAAGGAAGGCTTTCAGCGTCACAGGGGACGCCAGGTTGTTCTTCGCAATGCGCGCATGGGCGACTTCGTAGATGCGGGCATGAACCGGATCATAGAAGTGCGAGGAATTGATCACCGATGCGACGCGATCAAAGATATCGTTATTGGTCAGAATCGCGCCCAGAAGCTGTTGTTCAGCTTCAATGGAATGCGGCATCGGATCACCGTCCTGCGCAGATGCGGCCTGTGTATTAAGCGCCTCGGGGACACCGGAGTTTATTGTCGTTAGCTCGTTCATACTGCTCCCCGGATTTTATAGCGCGGGTCTTGTTTTATCCGCGTGCCCCCACTTTGGTGGTGTGAGGTTTTGATAGCGGAATTTTGGCTGTCCTCAAATCTGGAAAGGTCCGAGGATAACCTTGGGAATTTGATGTGGATAAATCCGCGCCTTAGTGGCGCGAATTTTGCTGTCACCTAGATATAGTGGCACAGGCGGGGCCATATGCCAAATCTATCGTGAAATGAGACTTCGAATCGGCGAACCTGCGCATTTTGTGCACAGGCTTTCCACAGGCTTAATCTTGTTTATTTGCATCCTGCCAGGCGCGCGGGTCCTTTAGGAAGCTTTCAACCTCATTCAGGGTTTCGGCGTCAAAGGCCTCTTGCGCGCGCGCTTCAGCCAAGACGTCCCACCATGTGCAAAGGTAATGCAACTCGACACCGTGATCGCCCAGTGTTTTGGTCGTTTCAGGGAAGATATCGTAGTAGAAAATCACGGCTGTGTGGCCGCAGGTCGCGCCGGTCTCGCGGATCGCGTCCACGAAGGACAGCTTAGAGCCGCCATCGGTTGTCAGGTCTTCAACAAGAAGAACGCGCTGACCTTCGCTCATGTCGCCTTCAATACGCGCGTTACGGCCGTATCCCTTTGGCTTCTTGCGCACATAGGTCATGGGCAGCGCCATACGTTCCGCCACCAGCGCTGAGAACGGAATACCAGCCGTTTCGCCGCCAGCAATATTGTCAAAGGCCTCAAAGCCGGCGTTGCGCATGACTGTGACGGTCATGAAATCCATCAATGTGCTGCGGATGCGCGGGTAAGAGATCAGCTTGCGACAATCAATATAGCTTGGGCTCGGCAGACCAGAGGCCAGAATGAACGGCTCTTTGGTGTTGAAGTTAACGGCTTTGATCTCAAGCAGCATGCGCGCGGTGAGGCGGGCCATTTCTTCGGCGGTTGGGAAGCTGGTTGGGATCATAGTGTGTTCCTTTGGCGGTGTGGGCGTGGCAGCGTTGGTGAATTGAGTATTTTGAGAAAGGTGAATGGACTTAGGTCACATTCCAATAGACTGGGTAGCCGGGGTCAAAGACAGTGACCGGGCCGTCGTCGCATTCGATTTTTTCAGGAAAGACCGTTGCTGTGTCGGATTTGGTCAGTGTGATCGTGTCGCTGTTGATGGGCAGGCCATAGAAGGCAGGACCGTTTTGCGAAGCAAAGCCTTCGAGCTTATCAAGCGCACCTTCTTCTTCGAAGACATGGGCGAGCAGAGGCATGGTGTTGGTCGCGGTGAAACAACCGGCGCAGCCACAGGGCAGGAATTTGTTTTCATCCGTGTGTGGCGCTGAATCCGTGCCAAGGAAGAAGGTTTTGTCGCCAGAGGTTGCCGCTTCGCGCAGGGCGAGGCGATGGTTTTCGCGTTTCGCGACCGGTAGGCAATAATAATGCGGTTTGATGCCACCTGCGAGGATATGGTTGCGGTTGATGATCAGGTGGTGCGTGGTGATGGTGGCACCAAGGTTGTCACCGCCGGACTTGGCATAATCGACGCCATCTTTGGTGGTGATATGCTCCATGATGACGCGCAGATCTGGTGTGGCCTTGCGGATTGGATCCAGCACGCGATCAATAAAGACTGCCTCGCGATCAAAGATATCAACGTCGTGGTTGGTGACTTCACCATGCACACACAGCGGCAGGCCGATCTCAGCCATTTTTTCCAGAACCGGACGGACGTTGTCAAAGTTCTGAACACCGGAGGCTGAGTTGGTTGTCGCGCCTGCGGGGTACAGCTTCACAGCTTTCACGAGACCGGATGCATGTGCCGCGGCAACATCTTCTGGATCTGTGTCCTCAGTTAGGTAAAGAACCATCAGCGGATCAAAAGTCATCCCATCAGGTAGCGCCGCCATAATGCGCTCTTTATAAGCCGCAGCCATGGCGCCTGTGGTAACGGGTGGGACCAAGTTTGGCATGATGATCGCACGGGCGAAATGGCGGGCGGTCTCTGGCAGAACGGCTTTCAGCATTGCGCCATCGCGCAGGTGAAGGTGCCAATCGTCGGGGCGGGCAATCGTCAGGCTTTGGGTCATAACAGCCGATTACACCGGTTGGCGCATCGGTGCTAGAGGCTTTGCAGCGTCTTTTAAAGAAAAAGCCCGCCGAGTTGGGCGGGCTTTGTATGGATTTGATTGGGTGGTCAAAAAACGCCCTGACAGACAATCATGATCACACCGGCGAGCACGACAAATATTCCGTCAATGACGATGGCTGCCGTCGATTTCTGAGAAAAGGTATCCTGTGCCATGACCATGACAGCGGTGGCCAGAATGGCGGCGATGGCGGTGAAAAGCGCGTTGGTTTTCGCCGTCATGACTATGACCAATGCCAAGAGGAATAGCCCAGCAACTTGCAAGCCCATCGCCATCATCGGCATTTTTTCCGGTGGCTCACTGCTGATCCGCGAGCCTTCGGCCCATGTGATGCGGATTGGCTTCACGCTGTAGTAAATCCAGCCTGCAATGAAGGCCACGACAGTGCCGACCAATACTGCTGTTAGGTTGAGTGCTTCACTTTCCATGATTGTCCTTCCGGTTTCAGATTAAGCCGTTAAAGCGCTGTCCAAGGTCGCTAGGATCTGTGTCCATCCGCCCTGGTGATTGTCGCGCGTTTCTTCATCGTAGAACGTGACATGGGTGAGGCGGATATGACTGCCTTCGCCTTCGGGGCGGATGTCGAGTGTGACTTCGCTTTCTGCAGGGGAAAAGGCGCTTTCCCAGGTAAAGATGATCTGGCTGTGCGGGGCGATCTTTTTATAGGTGCCCTTGTGAGGGATCTCCTGATCACCGGCTTTCATGATGATTTCATAGGTGCCGCCTTCTTGGGCATCAGTGGTGCAGCGGGCTTCATCCATGTCAGGCCCCGGGCGCATGAACTTTCCAAGCAGCGCAGGGTTCAGCCAGGCATTGAACACCTTCTCAGGTGTCGCCGCGATTACGCGATCGACTGATAGGCTTAGGTCGGTTCTGATGTCAGTTGTCGTCATTGGCAGTCTCCATTGTCAAAATATCGTCCAGCGCCTCAAGGCGCATGGCCCAGATCGAACGCAACTCAGCAAACCACATGTCGATGAGGCGCAGGGGCTCCATCTGCACTTCGATGATGTGCTCGCGCCATTCGGTGCGGCGCACCACAAGCCCAGCCTTCTCCAGCACTTTGATGTGTTTGGAGACAGAGTTGAGGCTCATGTCAAAATGCGTGGCCAGGGCAGTCACACGGCTGGGTCCGTGCTGAGCGAGCAGCGTCAGCAGGGCGCGGCGCGTGGGATCGCTTGCGGCCTTCATGATCTCTGTGAGTTGGGTTTGATCCATTCGTTCAACCATATGGGTGAATAACATGATGACTTAAGTCAGTCAACCTTTTGGGTGAATGATATGTCTCATCACATTAATTGACTTGAGTGGTGCGAAGAATGCGCAGAAGGTCAGAGGGGTCGTAACGAAGGAGATGACAGCCAATGCACACAGGCGGATGTGAATGCGGGTCGGTTCGATTTGAAGTGAAAAACCTAAGGGATACGGTGACGGGCTGCCATTGTGGCCAATGCCGACGGGTTAGCGGCCATTTTTGGGCCTCCACCATGGCAAACAAAGAAGATTACCGGTTCCTTAAAGACGACGGGCTAACCTGGTTTAAGTCGTCAGACTGGGCGGAACGCGGGTTCTGTGCCAATTGCGGCTCAAGTCTGTTTTACCGCATGTTTGACGAAAACCACATGTCCGTTGGGGCAGGGTGTCTTGATGATGCCAGTGGATTTACGATGGGCCGGCATATCTTTGTGAAAGACAAAGGAGATTATTATGACATTGCCGATGATGCGCCGCAGATTCAGAAATACTGAATTGCGGTAATTCTTAAGCCATTCTTTTTTGAATTTAACTGGGGCAAGTCGTGCTCCGAAGCGTTTGTTCGCGCCTGGTAGCATCGAGGTCATTCTTCAAGCTTATTGGTGGAAAATTGGGCGCGGCGGGCAGGCATACCTATGCAGTCGGTTCAAAACCCGTTTGGACACCATCGATTGTTACGCAGCGTAAAAATTTCCGACAAGATTAAATTGCTTGCCGCATAAAAAGAACGCCGCAAAGGTAATCTTTGTTAAGCAGAATTTACAGCATCGACTGTCGCCAGTTCTGCCAAACTTTAGATGACCACCGGTACATTCCTGACGCTGTAGCAAAAGGATCACCCCATAATTAGGTAGTTAGAACATGAGCTTGCTGTCGAAATCTCGTCGTCTACGGGAAACGCCATTTACGCCAGGAGTGAAGCGCAATGGTGTGAAAGCGTATACTGTCTACAACCGGATGTTGCTGCCAACGGTTTTTGAAAGTGTAGAAGCCGATTACCACCATCTGAAAAATCATGTGCAGGTCTGGGATGTTTCCTGTGAGCGGCAGGTGGAATTGTGGGGACCGGATGCCTCAAAGTTAATGAAGCGTTTGACGCCTCGAAACTTGGATAAAATGCAGGATGACCAGTGCTATTATGTTCCGGTCGTCGATGAAAACGGCGGGATGTTGAATGATCCCGTGGCCATTAAACATAGTGACGATCGTTGGTGGATTTCGATTGCGGATAGTGATCTTCTGTTCTGGGTCAAAGGATTGGCCATTGGCGCAGGTTTGAATGTTCGCGTGATTGAGCCTGATGTTTACCCGCTTGCGGTTCAGGGTCCAAAAGCTGACGATCTTATGGCGCGTGTTTTCGGTGATGAAGTTCGAAGCATTGGATTTTTCAGATATAAATGGATGCGATTTAAGGACACCAAATTCATTGTCGCCCGATCAGGTTATTCCAAGCAAGGTGGCTATGAAATTTACGTGGAGAATGAAATTTACGCGATGCCGCTTTGGGATGCATTGTTTGATGCCGGCGCTGATCTGAACGTAAGGGCAGGCTGCCCAAATCTGATCGAACGCGTAGAGGGTGGATTGTTAAGCTACGGAAACGACATGACCATGGCAAATACACCGCTGGAATGTGACCTGGGTCGCTTTTGTAAACCTGCTGAAAACAATGATTTCATTGGGCGCGAAATCTTAGAACAAGAGATCGCTAACGGCCCTTCACGTGAAGTTCGACCGATTACCATTAGTGGAGACGCCGTGACGCCACCGACAGCCCCATGGCCGCTGTTTAAAGAGGGCAAGCAAGTCGGCTCTGTAACATCCGCGGCTTGGTCGCCAGATTTTCAGGAAAACATTGCGATTGGAATGGTGGAAACGGGCAGTTGGGATGCTGGAACCATTCTTGACATCGATACATCAAATGGCCCCCGACAGGCAGAGGTAAAAGCTGAATTTTGGAGCAAGTGAGGTAAAGCACTGTCCTTATTCAAATTGAGAAAACAAAAAACCCGGCGCTGAGGCCGGGTTTTTCAAATTTAATACCGTTGGCTTACTTCGGCAGCGGACCGATCAACATGATCATCTGACGGCCTTCCATTTTTGGCCAGTTTTCGACCTTGCCGAGCTCTTTGGTGTCTTCTGCGACACGCTCAAGCAGCTCGCGACCCAAGTTCTGGTGGGCCATTTCGCGGCCACGGAAACGAAGCGTCACTTTGACCTTGTCGCCTTTTTCCAGGAACTTCACCACGTTGCGCATTTTTACGCCGTAGTCGTGGGTGTCGGTGTTTGGGCGGAACTTAACTTCTTTCACCTGAATGGTGGTTTGTTTTTTCCGTGCCTCGGATTCGCGTTTCTGCTGTTCGTATTTGAACTTACCATAGTCCATGATTTTGCAGACAGGCGGGTTGGCGTTTGGCGAGATTTCAACCAGATCCAATTCAGCATCACGCGCCATTTGCATGGCTTTCGCGGGATGGATAACGCCGACATTTTCACCCTCAGCGCCAATCAGGCGGATTTCAGGTGCGCGAATGCGGTCGTTGATACGTGGGCCAGTGTCGCGCTGTGGGGGCGCATTGTGCGGTCTGCGGGCTATGGTTTTCTTCCTTCAATAATTAGCAGATTTGGTCATGCAAACTATATGCGAGACCTTGCCGATACAAGCGGTTAATCAGCGGTTTTGCGCTAAAAGGCAAGTCTTTCCCCCTTGTTGTCCCGCGCTGCGCGGTTCATTTGATGCGTGTAGAAATTAGGCCACCCGAGTCGGTGGCGATAAGGATATGGGAGAACGTCCATGAAAAATTTGATTTGGATCGTTATTGCAGCAGGTCTTGCTGTCGCGGGTTACGTCTTCTTCGGAAAAGGCGATCAAAAAGACGCGATGGAAGAGGCCGCACCAGCTGCTGCCATCGAAGCGCCTGCTGAAGTTGCAGAAGAAGCTGCTGAAGAAACAGCCGACACCGTGACTGGTGCGTTGGAAGGCCTGGCTGAAAAAGCTGAGGACGCTGTTGAAGGCGCAATGGAAGAGGCCAAAGAAAAGGCCGAAGATGCTGTTGAAGCCGTTAAAGAAGAAGCAGCGGAAGCTGTGACCGAAGCGGTTGAAGGTGCCACAGAGGCCGTTGAAGGCGCTGGCGAAATGGCAAAAGACGTAGCTGAAGGCGCAACAGAAATGGCGGATGATGCCGTAGATGCTGCAACTGAAACTGCTTCAGACGCCACTGAGGCCGCTACTGAAATGGCGAGCGATGCTGCTGACGCAACGACTGAGGCTGCAGGCGAAGCGACCGAAGCAGCGACTGAAATGGCCACCGATACAGCTGAAACTGCAGCAGAGGCCACAAGTGACGCTGTTGAAGCAACAACCGAAGCTGTGACCGAGACAGTGACTGAAACCGCTGAAACCACAACTGAGGTCGCAACTGAAGCAGCAACAGAAACAGCCGTGGAAGCAACAGAAGCCGCCGTTGATGCAGGCATGTCCGCAACTGATCTGCTGAACCCAGCAAACTTCAGCATGGACAAAGTGGCTGAGCTGATCGATGGATCTGATCTGGATGGTCTGCAGAAAGTGGCCCTGACCAAAGCCGTAGAAGCCGCTCAGGACAATCCTGAATTGCTGGCAGCTGCGCTGGAAAAAGTGAAGGCAGCGATGGGGCTTTAAGCCTCACTGCCAAAACATCAAAGACCGCGGTTTCCAACAGAGGCCGCGGTTTTTTTATGCCAAATTCGCTGCATTCATTGGCTAAATGCAACATTTCCTCCTGTTTGACGCCTAAATTCTGCCTGAAATGTCGGCTATTTGAAGCGTTGAATGAGGGCCAACAATCAGTTGGAAGGTGTAGATCATGCCCGTTGAAACCGTTTATGCGCTTGGTGAAAGCAACATCACTGTATCTGGTGGCGAACAGCTGTCTGGGATTTCTCAAGGTGATGGTTCACACCTCATGGGCCATACGATCACCATGAATAGCAATGATTGGGAAGCTATCGATATCAATGATTCTGAAGCCTTTTTTCAAGATTCAGATAACTCTCAGAGCCTGGCTGGGGATCAGGCGTTTGATGGTGAGGCCTATACGGGAGGTCGTCGTGTCGAAGCTGAATATCGCCTCGTTTTGCAAGATCCAGATGGCAACACTTATGAGGTGTTGGGATTCAACATCAATGAACCCGGCGTGACCAGCTATTCCACTGTCGAAGGCTTGGCTTTCGTAGGGGGTGTTGGAGGCTTTCCGCCCATTGGTGTGCCTCTGACTGTAATCTCAACGCATGAAGGCCCATCAGAACGTTATGATGATCTGGCAACACCACCATGTTTTACCACAGGCTGCATGATCGATACGCCGGATGGTCCGCGCGCGATTGAAACACTAAAGGCTGGCGATTTGATTGTGACACGTGATCATGGGGCGCAGCCGATCAAATGGATCGGCGTGACCCATCTGCCAAAGGCCGCGCTGGAAAAGAACCCGAAACTGCGCCCAGTACGCATTGTGTCAGGTGCTTTGGGGCAGGGACTGCCTAGCCGCGATTTAACCGTGTCACGTCAACACCGCTTTATGGTGGCATCCCCAATTGTCGAGCGCATGTTTGAACGCGACGCTGTTTTGACGGCTGCGCATAGCCTCTGTGTTTTGCCGGGGATCGATGAGGTCGAAGATGTGACCTCTGTCACCTATTACCACATGCTGTTTGAACATCATGAAATCGTCTTTGCTGAAGGGGCGCCGACAGAAAGCCTCTATGTGGGGCCAGAAACCGTACGCTCTATTCCGAAAGCCGCATTGGAAGAGATTTACACGCTTTTCCCGAAGCTTAAATCGCCCGAGCATGCAGCAACGTCAGCCTTGCTGATGTTGGACGGAAAGAAAACCAAACCTTTGATGGCCCGGCATATGAAAAATGGAAAGCCGGTTTTGGAAAGTTACACAACGCATTGATATTGAGTTGAAATATTGTCTATCAACTGAAAAAGCCGCCCAGAGAACTGAGCGGCTTTTCTTATTCTGAGTTTCCTCGAACCTTAATCCAAGAAGGCTTTCTCAACCACGTAGTGCGCAGGCTTAGAGTTTGCGCCTTCTTCCAGACCATATTCGTTTTCAAAGAGGTCTTTTAGTTCCAGGTTAAACGCCAGGTTGCCGCAGATCATCGCGCGGTCTGTGTCTGGGTTCAGAGGTTCAACACCCAAGTCTTTGAACGCTTCGCCAGAGCGCATCAGGTCAGTGATACGGCCCATCTTTGGGCTCTCTTCGCGTGTGGTGGTTGGGTAGTATTTGATCTTCTTCCAGAAGCCTTCGCCGATCACTTCGTTCAGTAGCTCGTCGTGCTTCAGGCTTTCAATCAGCTCAGCACCGTACACCAGTTCTCCGGCTTCGCGGCAGGTGTGCGTGATGACGATCTCGTCGAATTTTTCGTAGGTTTCTGGCTCACGCAGCAGGGATGCGAAAGGTGCAAAACCTGTACCAGTTGCAAAGAACCAGATGCGTTTGCCCGGAACCAATGCATCATGCACCAAAGTCCCAACAGGTTTTGGACGCAAGATGATCTCATCACCTTTTTTGATATGCTGAAGCTTAGATGTCAGCGGGCCGTCCTGCACTTTGATAGAGTAGAACTCCATTTCTTCGTCCCAAGATGGGGAGGCGATAGAATAGGCGCGCAGCAGAGGTTTCTGCTTGCCGGTCTCTGGATGCGGATCCCCCATCAGGCCGATCATGACGAATTCGCCAGAGCGGAAACGCAGGGACGCTGGACGTGTGCATTTGAAAGAGAACAGGCGATCTGTCCAATGTTTCACTACGGTCACGGTCTGCGCGTCAGGCAGGACGGGTTTTTTTGCTTCTACAGCGGTTGATTCAGTCACTTTGGTCAGCTCGTTCATCGTGCAAATGGGCGGAATAATCCGCCCTCCATCTATCAGTTTCTATGGGGTTTGACAGGTCCAATCTGGGTATAGCTGACATGTCCAGTTTGCACATGTCGGCCTCAGACTGGGCGTGTCAGCTTGTTACTTTGGCGCGCAGACGGTTTTGATAGTCATGCGCTTTCCAGTCCGCGCGGAACTGCCATTGGTCTTCTGGCTGGCGTGCTGCTAGCTCGTCGGAAATTTCGATTTCGTCAAAGCCAGAGCGGCGGGCCATGGCGTATTGGTCAGCCAGAACGTGGCCCTTAGCACGAAGGCGGCCTTTGAAACCCATCAAACGCAGCTGGCGTGCAATCGTGAAACCACGGCCATCCGCCGCACCTGGGAAGTCAATGCGAATGAAATCCACATTGGTAATCACATTGCCAAGGGTTTCTGGAAATACATCAGATGCAAGGTCCAATGCTTTGATATCATTCGCAGCTTCGTTGTCAGTAGAAAGCGCTACGAAGCCTTCGGTCCAGTCATCGGCAGCAAAGCCGTTATCGGTGATGATCACAGTCATGCGTTTACTCCTTTGCGCACCATTTTACCGTTTTCAAAATGGATGCCGCATTCGGTTTTATCTTGTCCGCGCCAACGGCCGGAGCGTGGGTCTTCACCCGGTTTCACAGGGCTGGTGCAAGGCGCACAGCCAATCGATGGGTAGCCTTTGGCCACCAGTGGGTGACGTGGCAGGTTGTTTTCTTCCATGTAGGACTTCACGTCCTCAGGAGCCCAATGGGCCAGCGGGTTCACTTTGATGCGGCCTGTGAAGTCTTCGACTTCAAAGAACTCAAGTGCTGCGCGTGTGCCCGCTTGAAAGCGTTTGCGACCGGTGATCCAGCCATCGTATCCGCGCAGGGCTTTTTGCAAAGGACGCGTCTTGCGCAAAGAACAGCAAGCATCAGTGTCGCGCTGGTGCAGAGTGCCATCTGGGTCTTCGACCTCAAGTGAAACCTGACTTGCGCGAATGATCTGCAGGTTTTGCAGGTTCAGACGTTCCGCCACTTCGATCTGATATTCCAGCGTTTCGGTGAACAACATTTCTGTGTCCACAAACAGCACTGGAATGGTGCGATCTACCATGGCCGCAAGGTGCAAAAGCGCAACGCTTTCCGCCCCAAAGGAGCTAACCATGGTGAGCTTGCCCACGTCTTCGTCTTTCAACGCGCGTTCCAGCACGGCTGTCGCCGAGTGGTGCTTGTAACGTGCATTCAGCTGCGCCACCTTTTCCTTTAGCGGGTCAGCCGAAGCGTCCCCACCAAAGGATAAAGGCGAGACCGCCGATTGGTTTATGTCCTGATCATGCGGCATTGGCTTGTTTCTCAGGGTAAATATAGCCTTTGAACGCTTCTAGGCCGACACGACGGTAGGTCTCGATGAAGGTTTCCTCAGAGCTGTCACGCAGTTCCAAATAGCCTTCGATGATGCGTTCAATCGCTGGAACGATCTCGTCATAGGCAAAGCCCGGACCAACACGTTGACCAACAGCGGCTGTCGCAGTTGCATCACCTCCCAGAGTGATCTGGTAGTTTTCAACGCCTGCACGGTCGAGACCCAGAATGCCGATGTGACCCACGTGGTGGTGACCACATGCGTTGATGCAGCCAGAGATCTTGATCTGAACGTGACCGATGTCATGCTCGATTTTCAGCTCGTCAAAACGAGACGCGATTTGCTCTGCCACTGGGATAGAGCGCGCGGTTGCCAGCGCACAGTAGTCCATGCCCGGGCATGCGATGATGTCAGAGATCAGACCAATGTTTGCGGTGTGCAGCTCTGCTTCTTTCAGCGCGGCGTAGATATCTGGCAGGTCCGCTTTGTGAACATGCGGCAGGATCACGTTTTGCTCGTGGCTGATGCGCAGTTCATTGTGCGCATAGTTGCGTGCAATATCCGCCATCACACGCATCTGCGCAGCAGAAGCGTCACCCGGTGTCGCGCCGTGTTTCTTCAGCGAGATGGTGACAATCGCGTAATCGTCCTGCTTGTGTGCGGCGAGGTTGGTATCAACCCAGCTGCGGAACAGTGGGTCCGCGTTGTACGCTGCTTCATAAGCATCTGTCGGTGCGCTGCGGAACTGAGGCGCAGCAAAATGCGCCTCGATTTCTTTCAGCAGCTCAACGTCAAAGCCTTCAAACGTCGGGCGGATCAGCGCAAAACGCTCTTCCACGCGGCGTTGTATTTCTTCGATACCGTGCTCGTGCACAGTAATCTTGATACGCGCTTTGTATTTGTTGTCGCGGCGACCCAGCAGGTTCCAGACAGAGACTGTCGCTTCAAGGTAGGAGAGCAGGTCTTCCTGTTTTACGAAGTCTTTCAGAATCTTACCGATCATCGGTGTCCGGCCAAGGCCGCCACCCACAACGATCTGATAGCCGATCTCACCCGCATCGTTCTTTACGATGTAGAGGCCAATGTCGTGTGCTTTGATCACCGCACGGTCGTTTTCAATCGCGCCGGAGACAGCGATTTTGAATTTACGTGGCAGCGCCTGGAATTCCGGATGATCTGTGGACCACTGGCGGATCAATTCAGCCACTGGACGTGGGTCAGCCACTTCATCCGCAGCCGCACCAGAGAAATGGTCAGCAGTCACGTTCCGGATGGTGTTCCCGGATGTCTGGATGGCGTGCATATTCACCTTCGCCAGCTCGTCCAGCATATCAGGCACATCGTTCAGTTTTGGCCAGTTGTATTGGATGTTCTGACGTGTGGTGAAGTGGCCATAGCCCTTGTCCCACTTTTCAGCCAGCACAGCCAATGTGTCCATCTGATCAGAGGACAGGGTTCCGTAGGGAATGGCGACGCGCAGCATGTATGCGTGCAGCTGCAGGTAAAGGCCGTTCATCAGGCGCAGTGGACGGAATTCGTCTTCTGTCAGGGAGCCGTCGATGCGGCGTTCTACCTGTGCGCGGAACTGGCGGTTGCGTTCTGCGAGAAAGGCGCTGTCAAAGTCGTTGTACTGATACATGATTATGCCTCTGCCTGTTTGCCGTGGAAGTAGTTGCTTGGGCCGGTGCGGCGGAACTCTTCGCGGAAGTGGGTTGGAGCGGGACGACCATCGTCGCCCTCAGCCGCGTCAGCAAGATAGGCGCCAACGGTGACTGCGGTTTGCTGTTGTGCTGTGATCAGACGTTCGTCTGCCACGGCTTCGTCGGTCAGAAGCTCTGCGTCCGCGAGGGTGCGGGTCCATTCGCCAGAGTCTGTCATATAGATCACGTCACCTTCCAGAAGGTGGTTTGCGGTGACGACTTTAGGTGTGAAAGCGCGGGCCATATCAGGCGAGCTCCTGTTGTTGAAACTTTGTCAGGGTGGCAGTTGCACGACGCGGGGAGAGGCCAACAAATGTCAGCGCTGGTCCGGTCAGGTCGGCCTTGGCCAAGTCCAGTGGAAGAGTTGAAAGTGTGGAGGCAATCACGCGCTGATCTGCGCGGGATGCGTTTTCCACGATGGTGATAGGGGTGGCTGGATCAGCGCCATGCATGATCAAGCGACCCTGAATGAAACGAGCGGCTTTTTTGCCCATATAGATGGCGGCAACTGCACCCGGTTGTGCCAGTTCGCGCCAGTCATGATCCGCGAAACCATCGATGGCATGGCCAGTCAGAAAACGTACGCTGGTATTGCGGCCACGTTTGGTCAGGCTTTGACCCACTGAGGCCACAGCTGCAGAGGCGGCCGTGATGCCGGGCACAACAGTGTAAGCCACGCGAGCATCATCGCAGGCGTCGAGTTCTTCATCCAGACGACCAAAGACAGTAGGGTCGCCAGATTTTAGGCGCACCACCAAATGGCCGCGCAGAGCGTGATCGACGATCAAGCCGTTGATGTGTTTTTGCGGTGTGTGCTGACCGTAAGGCGTTTTGCCCGCATCGATCAGTTTCGCTTCGCGACGGGCCAGTTCCAGAATTTCTGGGGCGACCAAACGATCGTAAATCACGACGTCTGCCGCATCCAAGGCTTTGCGCGCTTTCAGGGTCAGCAGTTCTGGATCACCCGGACCTGCGCCTACAAAAGCCACGTGGCCTTGTTGCTTGTCTGCATAGAGATGTTGGAACAGCAGCTCATCAAGTTCCTGCTGTGCCGCGGCCTCGCCTTGGGTTTCCACCCGTGGGCCGGCTTTGAAATAGTAATCCGCCCAGAAATCACGGCGCGGACGGCCAAAGGGCAGGGCGTCGACCGCTTTGCGGAAAGACTTCCCAACACGCGCCAGCATGCCAAGGTTTGGCGACAGGCGTTCTTCGAGGTCAGCTTTGATTGCGCGGGCCAACACGGGTGCTGCGCCTTCGGTGCCGATGGCGACGGTGACCGGATCGCGATCCACAATCGCTGGGGTGATGAATTGGCTGTCTTCCAGATTGTCGACGATATTCACCAGAACGCCAGCATCACGGGCAATGGATGAGGTGCGGGCGTCCTCGTCTTCATCCTCATCTGCTGCATAGAAGAGAACTTCATCAGACAAGTCACCCGCCTCAAGAGCGCGCGCAACCAGGGAGAGTTTGCCTTGCGCGGCCCAGTTTTGAATTTCCGCAACCGCATCCGCCGCGTAAACGGTGATCTCAGCCTCGGTTTTCAACAGAAGACGCAGCTTGGCCACAGCCGCCTCATCACCGCCGGAAAGGGCGATGCGCTGTCCTTGAACGGACAAAAAGACGGGGTAGTGTTTCATTCGGTCTTCTCGTGATCTTGTGTTTTCGAGTGCAATATAGGAAATTATTCCGGTTCTACGCTAGATGTCTGGTAAAATAGAAACGTTTGTTCTATGTGTCTGCGCGGATCGGCAGAATGTTCCTGAAAAGCGAGGAAATTGGAATGGCGTTGCGAATAGATGATATGGATCGGAAAATCCTCAATGAGTTGCAGCAGGATGCGGCGCTGTCATTGGATGAAATTGCCAAACGTGTCGGGTCCTCAAAGACCCCGGTTTGGAACCGGATTCGCAAGCTGCGCGAAGGTGGCGTGATCAAAAATCAAACTGCGGTTTTAGACGCCGAAGCCCTTGGATTTGAGGCCTGTTTCTTTGTACTTATCCGAACCAGTGAACATGAGGCGGATTGGCAGGCTAAGTTTCTGAAAGCATTGCATGATCGCCCTGAAGTGCAAGAGGCACACCGGTTGGCTGGCGACATTGATTACATCCTGAAAGTCCGTGTCGAAAACGCCCGCGCTTACGATGTGTTTTATCAGGCGCTGATTTCCGAAGTGCGTGTCTACAATGTGACCGCACTGTTATCGATGGAAGAGTTGAAATCTTCCACCTTGCTGCCGCTATAAATTTGAGTGATCCGCTAGACGCGGATCATCAGTTTTTCGAGGCCATGGAAATGATAGCTATTTGCGTAGCTTGGCTTTTCTGCCAGTTTCATTTGTGGACAACGGGCAAATAGGATTGGCAACGCGATGCGCAATTCCAACCGAGCGAGCGGGGCACCAACGCAGAAATGACGTCCTGCACCAAAGGCCATGTTGGTTTTGATCGGACGCAGCGCATTAAAGCGCTCTGCATCTTCCCAAACGCCCGGGTCACGGTTTGCCGCCGCCAGCATCAGCGCCACTTGATCCCCACGTTTTAAAGTTACACTGCCAACTTCGACATCTTCGTAGGCATAACGTGTGAACATATGCAGAGGTGGATCGATGCGGATCAATTCTTCGATGGTACGATCCACGTTCTCCTCGGCAAACCACGCAGGATCAAACCCTTTCTCAAGCAAGGTTTTTACTGCGTTTCCAATGGTATGGACAGTGGCTTCGTGCCCCGCATTCAACAACAAAATACAGGTCGTGATCAGCTCATCAGTCGAAAGTTTCTCGCCATCTTCTTCCGCTGCGATCAATTCCGTCAACAAATCATCGCCCGGGGTGTCGCGTTTTTCATCCACATAGCTGCGAATGAAATCAGCAAATTCTTTGGCGGATTGGGCGGCCCGAACTTCGGTCTCATGGGTGCGCGCGGCCATATACATCGCCACCATATCATTGGACCATTTCAGCAATTTATCTGACATGGCTTCCGGGACCCCAAGCAGGCGCGCGATGATGATCACCGGAATATGGGTGGCAAAGGCGGGCAATAGATCAAAATCTTGGTCAGGAAAGCCATCGATCAACTGATGCGTCAGCTCTGTGATGTCTTTGTCCAGCGTCTGAATGCGCCGTGACGTGAAGGCGCGCATCACCAGTCCACGCAAACGCGTGTGACGTGGTGGTTCTAATTCCAGCATGGAATGAGCCTCAACGTCATAAAAGGCCTTGGTGTGCAGGGCCGGGGTCTTTGCCAGCTCTGGCGGCACTTCGCGGCCCAAACGGCGATCTTTGAACAGCATCGAAACTGTCGCATGTGAGAAGGCGGCATACATGCCGTAGTCTTCCCAGAAATGCATACTGCCGTCTTTGCGTGTTTCTTCGTAAAACCGATAGGGGTTTTGGACGAAGACCGGATCCGTTGGGGATTGTGTCAGATTCTTCATTTGCTCAGATTTCCGGACTTTACCGTAAAGGCAACCGGTTTTTTTGTTACTCCGCGTCAATTTACCCCGACTGACCCGTTGCTCGATGTTGCGCGGGCTTGTAATAAAATTGCTAGGAGGACGTGCACTTTGGAATCTATTACCCTCACGTTGGAAATGTCTGTTGTCCTTGGATTGTTGGCATTTACCGTATTTTTATTTGTATCTGAAATCGTTCGGATCGACCTGGCCGCGATCTTGGTCATGGTGCTTTTGGGGCTGATCTCTCAGATCCCCGCAACGTCGAATGTTGCAAATGTGTCTAATCTGTTTGATGGCTTTGCTTCAAACGCGGTGATCTCGATTATCGCGGTGATGATTATTGGCGCAGGTCTGGATAAGACTGGGATCATGAGTAAAGTGGCCGCTATCATCTTGAAAAGAGGTGGTAAAACCGAAGGTCGTATCATCCCGATTATCTCAGGTACAGTGGGTGTTATCTCCTCCTTTATGCAGAACGTTGGGGCAGCGGCGCTGTTTTTGCCAGTGGTCAGCCGGATCTCTGTGCGAACCGAAATTCCAATGTCACGTCTTTTAATGCCTATGGGTTTCTGCGCCATTTTGGGTGGTACGATGACCATGGTGGGCTCGTCCCCATTGATCTTGCTGAACGATTTGATCCTGACTTCCAATGCCAGCCTGCCTGAAGGGCAGAAGATGGAGTTGTTCGATCTTTTCGCGGTGACACCGATTGGGATCTGTTTGGTTCTGACCGGGATTATCTATTTTGTGGTTTTTGGTCGCTGGGTTTTACCGAAGGGCGCTAAAACCGGAGACGGGACAAGTGCACAGTCTTTGAAAGAATTCCTTAAGAATATCTACGGCTTACGTACTGATATTCACGAAATCTCCATCCCAGCGGGCCATCCTTGTGAAGGCAAAACCTTTGATGAGTTGATGCAGCAGTATCATGTCTACATCATTGGTTCGGCCTTGCATGGTAAGCGCTGGTTTGCGCCGGTAATTTCAACACCAATTGAAACGCCTTGCCGTTTGGCGATCCTAGGTGCGCGCAAAGAAGTGCGTGAAATGGTGCTGAACGAAGGCTTCACGATGCACACCGAGCTGGATGTGTTTGCCGAAGATTATGCTGCAACTAAATCGGGTGTGGCTGAATTGGTGATCCCTCCGGGTTCTGGCCTGATCGGCAAATGTGCGCATGATCTAATGTTTCGTAAAACCTACGGCGCGTCTTTGCTGGCGATTCACCGCGATGAAAACACGCTTAGCTACATGCAGACCGAGGATCACGAACCAACAGCAGTGGGTGAAGAACCCTTCCATGCGGGTGATACGCTGGTGATCCACTCCACTTGGGAGTCCCTGACGCGCTTGACCCGTGATCGTGACTTTGTGGTTGTGACACAGGATTTCCCACGTGAAGAGCTGCGTCCTCGTAAGCTGGGCTTTGCGGTTCTGTTCTTTGCGATCGCACTTAGCATGATCCTTTTTACCGACATTCGTCTGTCGCTCTGTCTGCTGACCGGTGCTGTAGGTATGATCCTAACGGGGGTTCTGGATATTGACGAAGCCTATGAGGCCGTCAGTTGGACCACCGTCTTCCTCTTAGCCAGCCTCATTCCATTAGGTATGGCTGTGCAAAGTACGGGCACGGCTGAGTGGATTGCCCATCAGATTCTATCCTTATTGGATGGCTGGCCGATCTGGTCACTGCAGGTTGGTGTGGCTGTCTTGGCAACGATCTTCACTTTGGTGATGTCCAACGTGGGTGCAACGGTTCTGCTGGTGCCTTTGGCGGTCTCTATCGCTATCGCGGCGGGTGGCGATCCTGCGATCTTTGCACTGACCGTTGCGATCTCAACCTCTAACAGTTTCTTGATCCCGACCCACCAGGTGAACGCACTGATTATGGGGCCTGCGGGTTATAAGGTGATCGACTTTGTGAAGTCCGGTGGCATCATGACGATCCTGTTCTTGATTGTCTCGATGACAATGATGAACGTTGTGTTCTGATCTAAGATCGAATTGAATTGAAAAAGGCGCGTCCTGCCGGGCGCGCCTTTTTTGTATCTGTTTTCAAACTTTAGAGTTTGGCTCCACCTGAGAAGCTCTCAAAGCCATTAGTCGTTTCCGTTACTTCGGCCTCGTAGTGCGCGATCATCGACATGGCCTTTGGTTCAATCTTTTTGTGCCAGACAGGTCCATCGTAGAATTCATTCTTGATCCGATCACGATCTTCGAGTGTTGAAAATGCTCTGATCCAGTGAACTTTGTTTGGATCTTCCAAATCTCGAAGAGGACCGAACACCAACATGCCGGCATCACGTAAAGCCTGACGGTTTTCACGTTCAAAAAACTCAATGAAGTTTTCCCGATGACCAGGCTTAAGTGTGTAGTGTCTGATTTCTAGGATCATTGCATGGTCCTGTGACTCGACAACTGAGGGATTAGGCCTCGTCGAGCGCCGTAATAATGGCGTTGAAATCACTGGCCTTCAGGCTTGCACCGCCCACCAGAGCGCCGTCAACGTTAGAAACCGCGAAGATCTCATTTGCATTGGAAGGCTTCACAGAGCCGCCGTACAGAAGGCGGAAGGCATTGCCGTCTTCACCAAAACGTTCGACAAGCTGGCTGCGCATAAAATCATGAACTTCGGCGATTTGCTCCAGAGTTGGAACTTTGCCAGTGCCAATTGCCCAAACAGGTTCATAAGCGATTACAGTATTGGCCCCGGTCGCTGCAGCAGGGGTTGAGCCCGCAAGCTGTGTGCCAATGACATCCAATGTCTGACCGGCTTCGCGTTCTTCTAAGCTTTCGCCGATGCAGATCACTGCGGTCAGATCATTGGCATAACCAGCTTCGGATTTTGCAGCGACGATGGCGTCGGTTTCGCCGTGATCCACACGCCGTTCTGAGTGGCCAGTGATCACGTGGCTTGCCCCTGCATCCGCCAGCATAGACGCTGAAATATCGCCAGTATGTGCGCCGGACGCATTGGTGTGACAGTCTTGGCCGCCAATGGCGATTGCATCGCCTGCGGTCGCTACAGCGCGGCTGATAAGCGTTGCGGGGGTGCCGATTAATACATCCGTCTGTTTTGTTGCTGCGGCCGCTTTCATGGCCTCTAATTCTGCCAAATCGGCAGCGGTGCCATTCATTTTCCAGTTTCCGGCAGCAAGTTTACGGCGCATGAAATTTCCCATCTTAGCAACGATTGTTTCACACGTTGTGCGAAGAATGCCGCGCAGGGTCAAGGTCGTATGATGGCTTCGCGCGCGTCAATGCTAAGTATTTGCGGCGATCGGTGCCCGATAGGGAGCAGAAGCGTCCTGCATTGTCTTGGGATCAACGGGCCAGATCCGATTTTCAACGGCCACAACGATGGCCTTTGCTCTGTCCTGACCTGCACATTTGTAGGAATGCGGATACTGCGCTTCGAAATACATCGAGTCGCTTGGGCCAAGCGCGTGGGTCTGCCCATGGATCGTAATGTCGACGTGGCCAGATAAGACGTAGATCAGTTCGAAGCCTGCGTGTTCATGCGGATCGCTTGCTGGGGTTCGAGGCAGAAATTCCGCCAAATAGGCGTTGGTAGGGCGGTCGTTCACAGCAAAATCGAGGCTTTCAAAAAAGAAACTGGGCATTGCGTCTGTGGTGTTTGGCAGACGAATTCGGTTTTTGGCACGGATGACTTCAAGTATCGGCGCGTCATTTTCTTTAAAGAAGTGTTCTAAGCCGACCCCGAAAACCATCGCGATTTTAAGTAAAGTCGGCAAAGTGGGGACAACTTGGCCCCTTTCAATCTTGGATAACATACCTGCTGATAGGCCAGTGTGATCGCCCAACTGCGCCAATCCCAGTGATTTTGACGTGCGCAAAGACCGAATCTTTGGGCCGATTTGATAGATTTCCAATCCTTCAGACAGTGCGTCGCTAATCATTTGGTCTCGCCTTTTTCCTGTGCTTCAATTTTTGAACGTATCATTTCATCAAATGAAAATATCTTTCATATTATGCAAATTTGCATTGTGTGAATTTTTTTTTCACTACATGACATTCATATCGCAGCACATCCGCTGCATGCAACAGTTATGAGAAGGAACTTCGAAATGCGTAAAGGATCATTCATCAAAGCAACACTGGCAGCCGCTACGTTGTCGTTGGTTGGAACCACTGTATCTGCAAAAAATATCGTTGAGATTGCCGTTGGCGACGACCGTTTTTCAACTCTCGTAGCGGCGGTGACTGCGGCAGGTTTGGCTGAAACGCTATCGGGCGAAGGCCCCTTTACAGTCTATGCGCCGGTTAACGACGCCTTTGCAGCTCTTCCAGAAGGCACCGTCGACACATTGCTTAAGCCAGAAAATAAAGGTCAGTTGACCAATGTTCTTCTGTATCATGTCGATGATCGCAACTTGCCTGCTGCAGGCATTCCTGCAGGATCCAACTACTTTAAGCCGGTTCTGGCGGATGCACGTCTGTGCATTTCAAAATCATCAGCCGGTGTCACAATTGCGGATGGATCTGGTCAGATGGCAAATGTGATCATCGCCGACATTCAAGCCGACAATGGTGTGATCCACGTGATTGATAAAGTCCTGCTGCCAGGCACACGCCCAGACTGCCACTAAAACCGAGCGGTCAAAGCAAGCGCTGCTTTGCACGCCCTCGAGAACAATCTCGGGGGCGTTTTACTTATTGCTCGGCAAACTTAATGCTTTCACCGCAGCCACAGGCCTCGGTGACATTCGGGTTTTTGAACTTAAAGCTCGCTTCCAGCAGAGAGACTTCATAGTCGATCTCGGTGCCAAAAAGGAACATCTGCGCCATAGGAGCGATCATCACGCGCGCGCCATCTTGTTCGACGGTCTCATCCATAGGATTGACGTCATCAACGTATTCCATGGTGTATTCCATGCCCGCACAGCCGCCTTTTTTGACGCCAATGCGCAGCCCCTGATGGCCTTCACGTTCCATCAGTTTCACGATTTGCTTTGTTGCCGCCGGGGTCAGAGTGACCGCCTGTTTGCCTGGAATGCCGAACATAAGATGCTCCTTTGATGCTTATTTAGGGCTTGGGCAGTGCAATGCCAAGGTCTGGCAGTTGGGCAAAGAGTAACAAAATCACGAGGCTGACCAAAATTGCCCAGCCAAAAGACGCCAGCGTGCCGATAATAATATATTCGGATCGCTTTCGGTTTTCGGCGATGTCACCGTCTTTTGCAGTTTCAAAGCGCAGTACAGATTTTGCCGCGACGAGAAAGCCGATGCCAATGGGCAGGCCTGCCAGAACAAGCACGTAGATCAAGCCGCGCTCGAGCATGCCGATGGTCTTCCCACCATTTTTCAGGCTGTCTTTGGAAAACTCGGGGCCGTAGGGAGCCATGAGGATGCCCACGGCAAAGCCGCCGGCACGGGTTGCAAAGACGGCGCCTGAGGCCAGTAGAAGCATATAAGGTACAAAGTCAGGCGCATGGGTCCACACGCCTGTGTGCCAAAGCTCGGGGGCATAGGTCGCGATGGCGGTGAGGGCCACAAGGTGCACGGCCTGATCTGCCAGATGGGCGCCAATACCGTCTTTTGTTTGTGCTTTGATCCAGTCGGTCAGGATATGAAACAGAGTTAAGGCAACAATGGGCGCCCCCATGGTGCCAGTGAGCAGAACCGCTGTGCCAAAGACGACCGCGCCATGGTAGATCAGATAGAGCGGTTCTTTCTTACGCTGCACCATTTTGTTGGATTGAAACACATAATCGGCCAGTACATGGGCTGTGAAAAGGGCGATGAGGGTTTCAATCATTGTTTTGTTCCAAATGACGTAGGGCGAGGAAAATGCTTTGAAATCCGGCTGCGTTCAGGGTCTTTGTCACAGTCTGCCGCGATTTGTTTAAGATTTTCGCTAAATCTGTGTAGCTAAGATCTTGGTCCGGATGAAGCATATGTGACACCGCTTCTGACTGTGCTGGCGTCCAGTCCGAACAGATGTGATCTGCAAGGGTAATTGCCCCAGACACTGGTCCTGTTTTTGCACAGGCCAATTTTGGTGCAAAGCTGGTCATTGTTTTCAGTGTTTCTAAGGCGCGTCCGGATTCGACAAAAACCGGATCGCTCTGGTTGTTGAGGTCTGTGTCTTTCTCAATCACTGCAGTACCTGTTGCGATGCCGATATAGCTGTCAAACTGGATGCCCAGCGCTTTTAATGTCGTACGAAACAGCAGTGCGGCGCGCAGTGCATATCGCGGCTGCGATAAGATGACTTGCCAACCATCTCCACGGTGACGCGTAAAATTGAGCGGTGTGCCTTGCCAGGTTGCAATACGCTGTGCGCATGTCTCGAGTGTATCAATTGCGGTTGAAAGCTCGGCCTTTGACAGTTGTGTCGACTTCACGAGGTCACCGGTGATAACGGTGATGGATGATGGTTTTGCACTCATGCACCCAATTTAGGCTGCAAAGTGCAATATGCAACCTAAAAGGGTTGCGAAATACAGTATGCACCCAAAAAAGGATGCGTTTTGCGATGTGCCCCTAAATAGGTTGCGTTTATGTAACAGTCCCTAAATGAAAAAATGGCCCCAAAGAGGGACCATCTCTCGATTATCTTTAGGCCATTTGCCTTAAGAGTTTTGGTTTCCCATGCAGTTTGCATAGTAGGTTGTGGTCGCTGGCCAGTCAGAGAAAACACCTTCGACACCAACTTCTTGTGCCAGAACATCCAGCACCTCGAAGTACATGGCGTCGTTGTTGGTTGCCTCGGTGATGGACTTGAAATACCAGCCGCCGCCGTTTGCCAATGGGCCAGAGCGTTCCAACGTCCAAGTGATCAGCTTCAGGCCAGCCGATTTTGCTTCTTTGGCATAGGCAGATGGTACGATTTCACCGTCTTCCATAGTGACCAACATCCACATAGGTGGAGCAATGTAGTTCACACCTTGCTCTTTCAGAGACGCCATGGTGCGGCGGAAGGTGGTTGGATCGTTGTGATCAAAGCCTTCTCCGTTATAGCTGTCGTCTAGGAACACAGCCTGTTTGCCAAACTCTGGCTCGGCTTTGATCCAGTAAAGCACGTCGTCGAGGTTGAACGACTGTGCAAAGACGTCTGAGGCTGGAACGCCCGCCGCTTTGTATTCGTCGATCATAGCCTGAGCGTAGTCTTCTTGCGTGTAGCCATCAAAAGGCATTTCAACAGACGGGGATTTCAGTTCAGGTGTGAACTTTGCGCCCAGGTCTTTGAACAACGCGATGGACTCAGCGTGGGTCATCACGGTGCCTTTGGTCGCATAGAGGTCCGTGCGCCAGCCTGCTGTACCGTCCAGATATTCTTCAACAGTAGACGCTTGAGCGTTGGCAGCATCCATCTTGGCGTTCAGAGTTTTATACTCTGATAGGGTGATTTCAGAGGTCCGGCATTCGGCAACGGCTTTTTCGCCGTCTTTTGCAGGCGTGAAGCCTTTAACGCAGGTGTTTGCCAGCTCGGAGGCCAGGATATTGGTTGTGGTGTGCAGATCGTTTTGCGCGTGACGGCAGACCAGTTGCTTGTCTTTGGTGAAGGTCACGTCGCATTCCAGAATGCCTGCGCCCATACGCGCAGCGGCGCGGTTGGATTCAACAGTGTGTTCTGGGAACATCATCGGCGCACCACGGTGACCGATGGAAAAGTCAGACGGTTTCATCGCCATATCTTGGCAAGACTGAAGTTTGCTCTTCAGCGGGCCGTCAGCCATCTGATCAATCAGATAAAACGGGCGAGGGCCCAATTCAACTTCGGCCGCTGTTGCAGCCAGAGGAAGGAAAAGGGCCGCGCCCAAAGCAGTGCGAAACATCGCTGGTCTCCTGAAAATTAAGGTGACCGGTGTCTCGCAACTCAGTGCGACAGAGAGTTGATGGTTTTATATCAATACAACTGCGAAATGATGAAGCTTACATGAACCCAAGTTCAAGACGCGCTTCGTCGCTCATCATTTCCATGCCCCATGGCGGTTCCCACACAAGGGCAACATCAACGGTCTTGATGCCCGCAACGCCCGAGATGGCCTCTTGCACCCAACCTGGCATCTCTCCGGCCACTGGGCAGCCCGGTGCGGTAAGGGTCATGACCACGTTCACCTCGTTCTCACCATTGATCTCGATGGTGTAGATCAGGCCAAGGTCATAGATGTTCACAGGGATCTCAGGGTCATAGACACTGCGCACAGCCTCAACTGTGGCATCAAACAGCGGATGTTCAATGCTGGAGGGGGCGATCAGAGGGGTGCCCTCGATTGGGTCGTTTTCCTGAGTCATTTGCTTACCTGTTTATTCCTGAGCGCTGATATAGGGAATAAGGGGAGGGGCGTCCAGAGGTGGGCATGCAAAAGGCGTTCACGATCTGGCAAAACAGGGATGCCTTCGGCGAGGATATTTGAGCCAAAAAGAAAATAGGAAGGGCGCCTAATTCGCCCTAACTTTAATCGTTGATGTCGTGATCAAAAGTTTTGACCTGACCTTTGGGAAGCGCGAAATGTCTGCGCAGACCGAGCCATGCCACCAATGATATTACCGCAAAGATCAAAAGGATCGCTGGTACCGACATCAGGCTGAGCGGGCCGAGTAGGGCGACGCCCACCACTGCCGCACCGATGGCAAACCCCAGAAAAATAAATCCAGGGATCAGCATTTCAACGATGCCCAGCACCAGCGCGGCCGCAAGCCAGACCCACCAAGTTGTCAGCAGCGTTTCCATTATGAACCGCCTTTCAGCAATTTAAACGCATCGCCAAAAGCTTCGAGTGCAGCAGCCGGTAGCACGATGGTCTGTTTCCCATCACCATTGCCCAGCGCATTCAATGCCTCGACCTGTTTCAGCGCCACTTGGTATTGCGCTGCTTCAATGCCGTTTTCTTTGATGGCTTTGGCCACAACTTCGGTTGCATAGGCTTCTGCTTCGGCCGAAATGCGGCGCGCTTTGGCCTTTTGCTCGGCCTCGTAGAGTTCCGCATCCGCCTGAAGTTCGACGGAACGCTTTTGACCTTCGGCCTCTGTCACCTGCGCGCGGCGCGCGCGTTCAGCGTTTAACTGCTGCAACATCGCTTGGCGGGTTTGCTGATCAAGGTTCACATCAAGGATCTCTGCCCGTGTGACTTCGATACCCCAATCATCCACCGCGTCTTCGACAGACAATTTGATGGTTTCAATCAGGTGCGCACGATTGGCCTGAACCTCGTCGAGGTCCATTTTACCGATATGCGCACGTACAATACCGGCCACTGTGGTTTTGATCGCGCCATCGACGTCGCGGATACGGTACACGGTCTTTTCCGGCTCTGTGATGCGGTAAAAGACAGAGGTGTCCACCTGAACCAAAACGTTGTCTTTTGTGATCGCATCTTGGCTGGCTGTGGGCAGCTGACGTTCCAGAATCGAGATTTTGTGGCGCACGACATCTAGGAAAGGCACAACAAAGTTGATCCCAGGCCCAAGCACGGAATGCAGCCGGCCAAAGCGTTCAACTACGTGTTTCTCGGATTGAGATACAATCCTAACACCCTTGAAAATAACGATAATAACAAACGCTGCCGCAACGAGCAGCACGAGATTTTCCGACAAGAGTTCTTCGATCATAAATGTCCCTTTTAACGCTAAACGCGTCATTTACATGGTCGTGAGCGAGTTATTTTACAACCTTGATAAGTCAGCGTAAGGAGTGCGCAAAGCTAAAAAGGTGACCTATGACCAGTCGTTTCTCGTTTGAACTGAAAGCCACGGATGGCAAGGCCCGCACGGGGGTGATCTCCACACCGCGTGGAGAGATCCGTACGCCTGCTTTCATGCCGGTCGGAACGGCTGCAACCGTTAAAGCGATGATGCCGGAAAGCGTGCGCGCGACGGGGGCGGATATTCTGCTGGGCAATACCTATCACCTGATGCTGCGTCCGACGGCAGAACGGATCAACAATCTGGGGGGCCTGCATAAGTTCATGAACTGGGAACGCCCGATCCTGACGGACTCTGGCGGCTTTCAGGTGATGTCCCTCGCAGGCCTGCGAAAGCTAACCGAGAAAGGCGTGACTTTTCAAAGTCATATTGATGGATCCAAACATGAGTTAACGCCCGAACGGTCCATGGAAATCCAAAAGCTGCTCGGTTCTGATATAGTCATGTGCTTTGACGAATGCCCGGCGCTGCCTGCCGATCGCGATCGCATTGTGGAATCGATGCGCATGTCCATGCGGTGGGCTCAGCGTTCAAAAGATGCCTTTGGGGATCGTCCGGGCCACGCTTTGTTTGGCATCCAGCAGGGCGGTCTAGAGAAGGATTTTCGAGAAGAAAGTGCTGAGGCGCTAAAAGAAATCGGATTTGACGGTTACGCGGTTGGCGGTCTCGCTGTGGGAGAGGGGCAAGAGGCCATGTTCTCTACGCTCAATTTCGCGCCGGATCAGTTGCCTGTTGATAAACCGCGTTACCTGATGGGCGTTGGCAAGCCTGACGATATCGTGGGCGCTGTGAAACGCGGTATTGATATGATGGATTGCGTTTTGCCGTCCCGCTCTGGCCGCACTGGGCAGGTCTTTACCCGCCATGGCGTGGTGAACATCAAAAATGCGCGCCATTCGGATGATCCGCGGCCGCTTGATGAAAAATGTGGCTGCCCGGCCTGCCAGAACTATTCACGCGCCTATTTGCATCATGTGTTCCGTTCAAACGAGATGATTTCAGGAATGCTGCTGACCTGGCACAACCTGCATTACTTCCAGGATATCATGCAGGGCATGCGCGACGCCATTGCGGCAGGTGCCTTTGACGCTTGGGAAAAAGACTTCCACGAGGGACGTGCGCAAGGCGATATTGAGCCGCTGTAAGAAAAATGCGAACAAAATGCACGCCTTTGCGCTATCAACTATTTGCCTAGCCTAGAACTTCATACCAAAGCCGATCCGGGCTTCGGTTCGGCTAAATTCAATGTCAGCAGGGCAACCAAGACCACAAAAAACGGACCGCTCGGACCGCAGTTTGGTTTGACCTATTTCTGCGCGCATGAAAGCGTTTCTCCAGATCTTTACGTCGACACCGGCTCCGTAGGTGATGCCAGTATGTGTTTGGGCTTGCGTTGAGAAACCAACGGCTTCTACTTCAGCTTTACCCGTCGCAGCTCCAAGGAAGAAGTATGGTAAAACCGATCCCGATGAATATCCAATGCGCCCTCGCACACTTGAGATCCGATTTAATTGTGCATTGACGTCACCGGGACCTGGGACACCTGTAAATGCCTCGGTTCCATTCAGGGTAAGCGTATCTATTTCAACACCATATATGAGGTCATTTCGTTGGATGTTATATCCTGCAAAAGCACCGATTCCGGTGTTGCTGAAATCTCCAGAGAAAGCTCCGAGGCTTGGTGCGCCTCCTTCAACCCAGTCAAAGGTCGTCGATCCTGAGCTTCCAAGCGCTCCGGCGTAAAATCCATTCCAGTCTTGGCCTGATGCTGTGGACCCCAACACACAAATAGCTGCTGAAGCCATTTTTAAAAAGTGTTTCATACGATTAACTCCATCCCATTTGGCTGCATAATATAAAAATTATGTGAAATTACAAAGGGGTTCTTCGCGTGACGCAACTATAATTCGCTGAGTTTCGCGTGGTTGGATTTTACGGGTTGCACTGGAGCAGAGGCTAGATCAGTGCTCCTCCGCTGAGGCGATTAACATAGCGTAAATTCCATCGATTCTACTCTTGTGATCCTGCGTCCCAAAAGGCATGCTGGCGGTAACAACAGAGGTGATGGGAAGATAGCCGCCTTGAAACCCATGCAGAGCCGTACCAGATAGAAAACTCGAAAGAGGAGACAGCAAGCGTTGCCGCGAAGCGGGGCCAGCCTGTCTTGCCAAGAATAAGGACCGAGTATGCTAGAGCCACTCAATTCATCCTATCCCGTCCTGCCGCTGCGCGACATTGTGGTCTTCCCACATATGATTGTGCCGCTGTTTGTGGGCCGTGAGAAATCCGTTCGTGCCCTCGAAGAGGTGATGCAAGACGACAAACAAATCCTTCTGGCAAGCCAGATCGATCCAGCAGAGGACGATCCAGAAGCAGAAGGTATCTACCGCACAGGTGTAATCGCCAATGTTCTGCAGCTTCTAAAGCTGCCAGATGGCACTGTGAAAGTATTGGTTGAAGGTCAGGCCCGTGTGCAGATCAATGACTTCCTAGAAAACGATGTTTTCTTTGAAGCCACAGCAGAATATCTGACAGAAATGCCAGGTGATGCGACCACCATCGAAGCGCTGTTGCGTTCGGTTGGTGACGAATTTGAACGCTACGCCAAGATCAAGAAAAACATTCCAGAAGAAGCGCTTAGCGCGGTTTCTGAAACCGAAGAGCCTGCGCGCTTGGCCGATCTTGTATCTGGCCATCTGGGGGTCGAAGTGGACCAGAAGCAAGAGCTTTTGGAAACGCTGTCTGTTTCTGAACGTCTGGAAAAGGTCTATGGCCTGATGCAGGGCGAAATGTCTGTGCTGCAGGTCGAGAAAAAGATCAAAACCCGCGTAAAATCACAGATGGAGAAAACCCAGCGCGAGTACTATCTGAATGAGCAGATGAAGGCCATTCAGAAGGAGCTGGGTGACGGCGAGGATGGTTCTGGTGAAATCCAAGAGCTGGAAGACAAGATCGCTGCGACAAAGCTTTCTAATGAGGCCAAGGAAAAGGCTGACGCTGAGCTGAAAAAGCTTAAGAACATGTCGCCAATGTCCGCGGAAGCCACAGTTGTGCGCAACTATCTGGATTGGATGCTGTCTATTCCGTGGGGCACAAAATCCCGCGTGAAAAAAGACCTGAACAAAGCGCAGGAAACGCTTGATGCGGATCACTTTGGTCTTGAAAAGGTCAAAGAACGCATTGTGGAATATCTTGCGGTTCAGCAGCGCTCCAAAAAGCTTAAAGGCCCGATCATGTGTCTTGTAGGGCCTCCGGGTGTTGGTAAAACCTCTTTGGGTAAATCTGTTGCCCGGGCGACAGGGCGTGAATTCATCCGCATCTCCCTTGGTGGTGTGCGGGATGAATCTGAAATCCGCGGTCACCGCCGGACTTACATTGGCTCCATGCCGGGTAAGATCATTCAGGCGTTGAAAAAAGCAAAAACCACGAACCCACTGATCTTGCTCGATGAAATTGATAAGATGGGTCAGGACTTCCGTGGCGATCCGGCGTCTGCGATGCTTGAGGTACTGGACCCAGAACAGAATGCGACCTTCGTAGATCACTACCTTGAGGTGGAATATGATCTCTCGAACGTCATGTTCCTGACCACATCCAACAGCTACAATATGCCGGGACCTTTGCTGGACCGGATGGAGATCATCCCTCTGGCGGGCTACACCGAGGACGAAAAGGCTGAGATCGCGCATCGTCACCTCATTCCTAAGCAGGTGAAGAACCATGGTCTGAAAGCGAAAGAGTTCTCGTTGGAGCCAGAAGCGCTGCAGGAAATCGTGCGGACGTACACACGTGAAGCTGGTGTGCGGAACCTTGAGCGTGAGATTGGTAAAATCGCCCGTAAGGCCGTGACCAAGATTGTGCGTAAAGAGGCTGAAAGCGTTGTTGTCACAGATGAAAATCTGGACGAGTTCCTTGGCGTGAAAAAATACCGCTATGGTCTGGCTGAAAGCAAAGATCAGATCGGTGTTGTTACTGGGTTGGCTTATACCAGCGTGGGTGGCGATCTGCTTCATATCGAGGCGCTAAAGCTGCCGGGTAAAGGTCGCATGAAGACCACAGGTAAGCTGGGCGATGTGATGAAAGAATCCATCGATGCGGCAAGCTCTTATGTGCGTTCGATTGCACCGCAAATCGGGGTGAAGCCTACCAAGTTCGACAAGATTGATATCCACGTGCACGTTCCAGATGGGGCGACACCAAAGGATGGTCCATCTGCGGGCCTTGCGATGGTGACATCGATTGTCTCTGTGCTGACCGGTATTCCGATCCACAAGGACATTGCCATGACAGGCGAGGTGTCTTTGCGTGGTAATGCGATGCCAATTGGTGGCTTGAAAGAAAAGCTGCTGGCAGCGCTGCGGGGCGGAATCAAAACCGTGCTGATCCCGGAAGAGAATGAAAAGGATCTCGCTGAGATCCCGGACAATGTGAAAGAAGGGCTGGAAATCATTCCAGTGTCTCACGTGTCCGAAGTTCTTGAACGTGCTTTGATCAGCAAACCTGAGCCGATCGAATGGGATGAAGCCGCTGAAGAAGCCGCTGCTGCGGCGTTGAAATCTTCTGAAAATCCAGGAGCTGTTGCGCACTGATTGGTGACATAGCTCAAATAAAAAGGCGCTCTAAATTGAGCGCCTTTTTAATGCCTGGCTTTGACCAGATCTGCTTCAAAGACTGATTTAATCAGTCCAAAGCAGCCCAAAGAATAGCGATTGTCATGATGGCCATAACGGTCGCGGCTTCATTTGCGCTGGATGCAGCATCTGCAGCAATAACAGGTGCCTCAACAACTGGATCTTCCATGCCGCCGGCAAAGGCTGGTGCCGTTGCTGCCCAAAATGCAGCAGCGATTGCGAATTTTTTCATTTGTGTCCCCCACAGGATTGATAAATTCAATGCCAAGGTTTTTGTGCCGTCACCCAAGCTGGGTCAAGTTGCGCGATAATCCCTGTGAAATGTTGATTTGTTTTGTTGCGAAAAAAACGCGAAATCCCGTTCTGTTATTGACGATCCCGCCTGCTGCGCCCATCCTGATGCCATGAATTTCTCTAAGCAGATCAAGCGCCTACCACGCGCATTTGACGCTGAAATAGCGTCTGACTTGATGTCCTCCGTTTCCTTCGCCAGTGGGGAGGTTCAAAAGCTCTTATTGGGTGTTGGGGCCAGCAGCCCATACCTGCGCGGCTTAATGTTGAAAGAACACGCTTGGTTACCGACAGCGCTTGAGGATCCAAGCCAAGCTTTGTCTCTGGTTTATGAACAGCTTGGCAATGACGCAGCTGAAACTCTGGGACCATCCTTGCGGCAAGCCAAACGCCGCGTTGCCTTGATGACGGCACTGGCTGACGTTGCCGGTGTTTGGTCGCTGGAAGAGGTGACTGGAGAGCTTACCAAATTCGCTGACTTAGCAACGCAATTGGCCTTGCAGGCCATGGTCGGTAAAGAAATCAGTCGCGGAAAGCTCCCCGGAGCCACCGAAGCGGACATTACCACTGCCGGGGGGCTTGTCGCCCTTGCCATGGGGAAAATGGGCGCGTTTGAGCTCAATTATTCTAGCGATATCGATTTGATCTGTGTCTTTGATGAAACGCGGTACGAGCGCACAGATTTTCAGGACGCCCGGGCGTCTTTGGTGCGCGCAACCCGCCGTGCGATGGGGTTGATCAGCGATATTACCGGCGAAGGCTATGTGTTCCGCACGGACCTTCGCCTGCGACCTGACCCCGCGGTCACTCCGGTCTGCTTAGCGATGGAAGCGGCAGAGCGGTATTACGAAAGCCTTGGTCGCACTTGGGAGCGCGCAGCCTATATCAAAGCGCGCCCTGCCGCTGGTGATATTGCAGCCGGAGGGCGTTTCTTGGAAACCCTTCGGCCTTTTGTCTGGCGCAAGCACCTTGATTTTGCGGCCATTCACGAAGCCCATGATATGCGGTTGCGGATCAGGGAACATAAGGGGCTGGGGCGCAAAAGGGATCTTGCCGGTCACAATATGAAATTGGGCCGTGGTGGCATTCGCGAAATTGAGTTTTTCACACAAACCAGACAGTTGATCGCCGGCGGTCGTGATCCTGATCTACGGGTAAATGGCACGGTACCTGCTTTGGCCAAATTGGCTGAAAAAGGCTGGGTTGAGCCAGACATTGCACAAAAGTTGACCGATCATTACCGCGCCCATCGCGAAGTCGAACATCGCATCCAAATGGTGAACGATGCCCAGACCCACGATCTGCCAAAAACGGAAGAAGGTCTGGAGCGCATTGCTTGTCTGATGGGGCAGGACTTAGAGGCTTTGAAAGCTGAATGGCGCGACCGGATTGAAGAGGTCCACGCACTCACAGAAGATTTCTTTGCTCCGGATATGATTGCAGCAGAACCGGTCAAACAATCTTATAAGTTCGATGAGGACATCATCGATCGATGGAAAACCTATCCGGCGCTCAGGTCATCGCGCGCGATCGAGATTTTTGATCGTCTGAAACCCGAGCTTTTGCATCGTTTATCAGAAGCCGCCAAACCCAGCGAAGCCTTGATTGCATTGGACGGTTTTTTGTCTGGACTGCCATCCGGTGTGCAGGTCTTTTCTTTATTCGAAGCCAACTTGCAACTTGTTGATTTGCTTGTTGATATTTTGGGAACTTCGCCAGTCTTGGCGCGCTATCTCTCTCGCAACTCATCGGTGTTGGACGGGGTGTTGGGCGGCGCATTTTTTGCCGATTGGCCGGATCTGCAAATCCTGAGAACAGAATTGAAGTCGCGGCTATTTGCTGATGATGATTATGAACGACGACTGGATGCAGCCAGGCGTTGGATGAAAGAATATCATTTCCGGATTGGGGTTCATCACCTGAGAGGATTAATCAGTGCCACTCAAGCAGGGCGGCAATATGCGGATCTGGCTGAGGTGCTATTGGTTGAGCTTTGGCCAGTGGTTGAACAGCAGTTTGCGTTAAAACACGGGCCTATGCCGGGTCGAGGCGCGATGGTGTTGGGTATGGGATCGCTTGGGGCACAGCGATTGAATGCCACCTCTGATCTGGATCTGATTGTGATATATGACGCTGATGGTGTCGATTTTTCAGATGGGCGGCGCCCTTTGGCGTCGCGCGCCTACTATGCGCGGCTCACGCAGGCTCTGGTGACGGCGATGACAGCGCCAATGGCCGAAGGGCGGCTTTATGAGGTGGATATGCGTTTGCGGCCTTCAGGCACGCAAGGGCCAGTTGCGACCTCCATTACATCGTTCAAAGACTATCAGAAAAATCAGGCTTGGACCTGGGAACATCTTGCTTTGACACGCGCGCGGCCGGTGGCTGGAACTCCAGATTTGATGGATGACATTGAAATCTTCCGACAAGAGCTGATCGCGCGCCCTTCTGCCGAAGATAAGCTGCGTCAGGATGTGGCTGAGATGCGGATTAAAATTGCAGACTCCAAATCACCAGAAGGTGTTTGGGATGCTAAAATCGGTGCGGGACGGTTGCAGGATATCGAGCTAACGGCTCAGGCAGCGGTGCTATTAGCGGGAGGGAAAACCCGAGATGTCGCTGAAAGTTTGAAAAAGGGCGTTTCCCTAGGCTGGATATCTGAAGCTGAATGTAAAACCTTGACGCAAACCTACGATCTGCACCGCACCCTTCAAGTCGCAACCCGTTTGCTTGGGGAAAAAGCGCTTGATCCGGATACTATTGGCGCAGGCGGCGTGGCTTTTATGCTCAGAGAGACGGAAGCGGCATCGTTTGAAGCGCTGGAAGCGCGCTTGAATGAGGCAGCGCTGCAGGCTGGGGCCATAATTGAAACGGTGCTGTCGCGCCCAGTTAAGACCATCAAAGGAGAGGCCCATGGCTGATCTCAAAACACTCGATCCGCGGGAATTGATCAAAGAATCCTATAATATCGAGGGCATCACCCTAAGTCAGTGCCGCACGATCTTTATGGATTGGGCCTTGGGAGGTGATCTTTCGACCGCGACAGATCACATAGGTCAGTTGTTGGCGCATTATGGGCCACTGCATCCCGATCATCCAATGACGGCTGTTCTGCGTGAAGGCGTCGATGGAACGCAAGGTAAAGCTGATGGCAAACGGCGCACGGGTCGCCGCCCACGCAGCTAAGCGCGCGGTTAAGCTTGATTGGGACGCCAATTGGTCTTTTCACGGCCCATCAGAGCGCGTAGGAGGGCGTTATGACTGATCTTCCTATTGTCCGCCTCAAACCCAAAGCCAATGCCCGCGCTGTGCGCCATGGATTCCCTTGGGTTTATGAAAATGAACTTGTCACTGACCGCCGCACGAAAAATATCGAGCCTGGGGCCTTGGCCGTGCTTGAAGATTCCGAGCGCCGTCCAATGGGATTGGTGACTGTCAATCCAAACAGCAAAATCATTTGCCGGATGCTGGATCGCAATCCTGAGGCGGTGATTGATCAGGCATGGTTTGAAACGCGCTTTGCCAAGGCGCTCGATATGCGTGCGCGACTTTATGATCAGCCGTTCTATCGTCTTGTGCATGCAGAATCTGATGGCTTGCCGGGTGTTGTGATTGATCGGTTTGGCGATACCTGCGTGATTCAGCCCAATGCGGTCTGGGCAGATCAATTGATTGCGCCACTGACAGCGGCTTTGGCCAAGGTCACAGGCGTTGCGAATATTCTGAAAAATGCCTCTGGTCGCGCGCGCGTGCTTGAAGGGTTGGATGCTGAAAATACGGTCCTTCTAGGGGATGCGCCAAGCGCACCAGTGCCAGTCACAATGAACGACGCAACCTATATGGCTGATTTGACCGGCGGTCAGAAAACCGGTCTGTTTTTTGACCAGCGCGCCAATCATGCTTTCGGAGCGCGACTGAGTTCCGGGGCACGTGTTCTGGATGTGTTTTCGCATGTTGGTGGTTTTTCATTGGCGGCTTTGGCGAATGGTGCTTCTTCAGCGATTGCCGTGGATGGCTCTGCTGCCGCTTTGGAATTGGCAGCACAGGGTGCTGATGCAGCTGGATTTTCGGATCGGTTTGAAACCCGCAAGGGGGATGCCTTTGCGGTGCTTGAGGCATTGGCAGAAGAGGGTGCTCAGTTTGACGTGGTAATCTGTGATCCACCCGCATTTGCCCCCAATAAGCCTGCTTTGGAAAAAGGTCTGCGCGCCTATGAACGTGTCGCGCGCATGGCGGCTCCTCTGGTGGCTGAAGGCGGTTATCTGGGGCTATGTTCCTGTTCTCATGCGGCAGAGCTTTCGTTGTTTAGAAATGCATCAGCGCGTGGCATAGGCCGGGCAGGGCGCCGGGGTCAATTGATCCACACGGGCTTTGCTGGTCCAGACCATCCTTTGATGCCGCAATTGGCGGAAAGCGGATATCTAAAGGCCTTGTTCTTCCGCCTATGAAGCTATTGCTCGACACCTGCGTGATCTATCCAACGGTGATGCGTGAAATGCTGTTGGGTGTCGCGAAAGAAGGTGCGTTTGAACCGCTGTGGTCCGAACGCATCTTAGAGGAATGGGCGCGTGCGGCACGTAAGATTGGCCCAACCGGTGAAGTACAGGCACGAGGCGAAATTGCCCTTGTGCGTGCGGCTTGGCCAAGAGCCGAGGTTTCTTATCGCCCCAGCACAGAGGCTCGGCTTTATTTGCCGGATGAGGCAGATATTCACGTTTTGGCCGCCGCGATTGACGGGCATGCGGACGCGATTGTCACGAAGAATTCTAAGGACTTTCCAAAGCACTTTCTGGCCGAAGAAGACCTGCAGCGGTTTGAACCTGATGGATTTCTGCGGAACTTATGGGGCGAAGCGCCAGAGATGGTATCAGCTGTTGCCGAAAACGTACGGCAAGAGGCCTGTCGGTTGTCTGGAAAAGACTGGGATATGCGCGGGTTGTTGAAAAAGGCCCGCTTACCAAGACTCGCAAAGGCCTTGAGCCATTAAATGTATGCCGGACTTTAGCCTGGCCGGCGGATGCCTCACGCAATGCCCCATTTATTTTCAAGTTTTTCAATGGCTTTGATACGCTCATCGGTTTTTGGATGGCTCATTAGCCAGGCAGGCATCACACCCGCACGCCCACTGGTCAGCGCTTCTAATTTGGTAAAGAGCGTTTTTTGAGGCGCCGTGCCAATACCAGCTTTGGTCAACAATGCTGCGGCGTATTCATCCGCTTCATATTCATCCCCTCGGGACAGACGCGCAGCCAACAGCGTGGTCAAAGTGTTGGCAATCCAAACGCCAATTCCCGGTAAAAACCGAGACAGCACCATGGCTAGGGCCGTGCGTAGCGCATTTTGGCCAGAGAAATCGATCATACGACGGCGCGAATGCCCCAGTGCGACATGCCCCAATTCATGGGCAATGACGCTGGCGAGCTCTTCTTTGCTGACCTCTCCATTGGCATATTTGCGATAAAAGCCACGGGTGATGAAGATGCGCCCATCGGAGGCGGCCAAGCCATTCACCGGGTCAATTTCATAGATGTGCACACGAATGCGCGGCAGCTCTAAAGCCCCGGCCATTTGATCGATGAGTTTTTTCAACTCTGGATCTGCCAGTTCAGTGGATTGCTCATCCAAAGTACGCGCGGTCCGCCATGCGGAAAAGCGATACATGACAAGGCCATAGACAATCGCAAGCAAGATTGGTGCAAACTTTAACATGCCCTATGATATGGGGCCGCATGTTGATTTGATCAACCTCTTACGAGGGCGGATTGCTTGCGGTGATTGTGAAAAAGCCAAGCGCCAGTTCCGATCATCACGACGATGCCCGCCAGAATGCCGAGCACATCGCTGGCGAGATTTGCGGCGATCGTAAGATTGTCAGCAAAGGCATATCCAAGGCCGACATAGATGCTGACCCAAGTGGCTTCTCCTAAAGCACCGGCAATGGCAAACGGGGCCCAGCGCATTGCGGTCGTGCCAGCTGCAAAATTGACATAGGGGCCAAGTGGCGAAAACAGCCAGCGGCTGAGATATACCCCGATCGCGCCGCGGTTCTGCAGGGTGCTTTCCGCATTGTTCAGAAGCTTCTCGCGCTTGGACTGTACTTTCATAAAGCGATAGATTTTTGCTCTGGAATGGGTGCCAAGTAAATACCCGATGTTGTCGCCCAGAATGGCACCCGAAAAAGCTGCGCCCACCACCTGTATCGCCTGCATGTCACCTGTCGCCACAAAGGCGCCTGCGGTCAGCATCAGCAAAGATGAGGGCACGGGCACCGCCAGACAGCTAAAGAGCGTAACAAAAAACAAAAGGGCGGCCCCGTAGTCAGCCAAATATTGGATCAGGGTTTCCGTCATTTCTGGCTTTCCAGAAAGAGGGTGAGTTCCGCGATCAATTGCTCAAGAGGGATGCCCTGATATTGCGCGATACGTTTTAGGGTGGGACGTCCTTTGATCTCGTCCTTTTGCAGATCCAGATGCGCCCGCAGATCGCGCGGATTGATGTTCCATGAATGGGCAACATAGGCGGGGGTCATCCAAGGCGCCGGCGTTTGATCACGATGTGCTGGGTCAGCCCAATAGATCGCATCCAGCACCAGCCGCACCAGAAAAAACAAGGTCACTGCGCAGGCCAAGACAAACCCTGTGCCAGCGATCGGATGACGTTTGAAAAGCGCGCGCATAATTGTCCTTACGAGTGCGAATATAGCTTTAACGTAGCAGTAGCCGCATTCCGTCGTCCAAACCAGATAAAGTCATTGGCACCATGCGGTCTTCAAAGATCTCGCGGATCATGCCGATGGAATGGGTGTATTCCCAGTGGGCATCGGGCACTGGATTGATCCAAAGGTGATCGGGCCATTGTTCGCGTGCCCGCTCAAGCCAGGTCTGGCCGGGTTCTTGGTTCCAATGCTCATTCGCCCCGCCAGCATAGGCAATTTCGTAAGGCGACATCGATGCATCACCAACAAAGATGCATTTGTAGTCAGACCCATAGGTGCGCAGCACATCCCAAGTCGGTGTTTGATCATTCCATCGCCTTGCATTGTCGCGCCAAACACCCTCGTAAAGGCAGTTGTGGAAGTAGAAGTATTCCAGATGTTTGAACTCAGCACGGGCTGCTGAAAACAGCTCTTCAACCACCTGAATATGTGGATCCATGGAGCCGCCGACATCCAGAAACAGCAAGACTTTGACGGCATTGCGCCGCTCAGGGCGGGTTTTTACATCCAGATAGCCATGTTCAGCCGTTGAACGAATGGTGCCATCCAGATCCAATTCATCAGCGGCCCCGTCGCGGGCCCAACGGCGCAGGCGTTTTAGAGCGACTTTGATATTGCGGGTGCCCAGTTCGACATTGTCGTCCAGATTGCGAAATTCGCGCTTGTCCCAGACTTTGACAGCCCGCTGATGTCGGCTTTCTTTCTGACCGATGCGCACGCCTTCTGGATTATAGCCATAGGCACCAAAGGGGCTGGTGCCAGCGGTGCCAATCCATTTATTGCCGCCTTGATGGCGACCTTCCTGTTCTTTCAGACGCTCTTTGAGGGTTTCCATCAGCTTGTCAAAACCACCCAGAGACTCAATCTCGGCCATTTCTTCAGCGCTGAGGTGTTTTTCGGCCATCTTGCGCAGCCACTCTTCGGGGATATCAACAGCGTTCAGCACATCTTGCGAGCTGATCGTATCGAGTCCTTCGAAAGTCGCCGCAAAGGCGCGGTCAAATTTATCCAGATTGCGTTCGTCTTTCACCATCGCTGTACGCGCAAGGTAGTAAAACGCTTCTGAATCATAGGTCGCAAGCCCGGTTTTCAAAGCCGCCAGAAAACTAAGGTATTCGCGCAGCGACACCGGGACACCTGCAGATCTAAGGTTTTCAAAAAGCGGCTGAAACATGGGACTAGAGGAAGTTCTTTTCGATGATCAGCGTGATGATAAACCCAGCAATGGCAAAGGCGATGCCATAGGCCGCTGCATAGTGCAGAATGTCGATTGTTTTGCCGTTACGACGTTTCGCATTGTATGCGCCAAACAAGATGCCGATGAGGCCAGTGATCAGATACATGGGGTTAGGGTGTCCTGTTCCTAGGATTTCGGATCGGGATTAAGGAGCGCCACTTCGCGCAGTTTAGCACGAACGATCCATTCCGGGCCAAACCCGTAACGTGCCCATCCAAGGCTGTCCAGATGTGCTGACTGCGCTGCGCTGGTTTGACCAAGGGCGTTATGGGCTTCGGCTTTGATCATCAAAAGGCTGGAAAGATGTACCGCGTTTTGAAACCGCTGCGCGTCCGGCAGGTGGCGATCGATGATCCGCAGGGCCGTTTGGGGGTCGCCACTGGCCAAGGCATAGGCGGCGCGTGGGGCCGCCACAGAAGCCCGGTGTGGACCTTCAGGAACTGAAGCCTGATAGAATTGATCCGCCAGCTGATAGTGCCGATTGGCCTGATGTGGATTGCGGAATTGCAGCACGCGCGCGTAAGCAAAGTGGCTAAAGGCGCGTCTGTGGTCGCCCCAGCCTTGTGACGTCGCAATATCAAGGGCTGCTTGCGCAGCACTCACGCGTCGGCCAGATGTACCTGTTGGACCCAAAGCTTCTTGAATGGCATTGATCCAAGCGCGCGGTGTTGTGTTGCGCGGCGCAAACCGGCTGTGGTTTCCACGCGGATTGATGCGGTTGAAAATGCCGGGCAGACGCTCTGCGACTTGCCTTTGGGTCATCCCATTGTGCAGCGCCGGGTCATAATAGGCCCTCAGGATCAGCATATCGAAACCGGTCAGCGTGGCATGGACATTGTCGTCATTAAAGACGCTGTCATCCAGTCGATAGAGATCGTTCAGCGGGCCAATGGCTTGAGCCAGCTCTTCGTGCAAACAATCGCGCATATCTTGCGGGCTGGTGTCGTAGGGCAAAAAAATCGCTAATTGCTGGCGGCTTTGCAATCCCACCCAATCGGTGCGCGCACGGCCTCGCGCACGGCGGTATTCATTCAAATCCGAGACATTAGGCACGACAAAACAGGCCGCATGAGGCAGGGCACGTTTGATTTCGCTTTTGCCGACCGCTTGGATGATCACATTTGCGCGTTCATCACGGACCTCGCGAATATCGATGCCTGCTTCTGTTCTGAGCCTGTTGATTAAGACGGATAGATCACTGCGCAATGTCGATGGCGTGCGCCCAACAAGCTTGACGGTGATAGGGCCTTCAAATCGCGTAAAGGCCGGCAACGCGCGTCCGCTTTCCAACGAAAAACTGAGATCGAGAAAATCCCGAGCGATATCTGCGTTAGAACGGCTTGGGCGCGTGACAGTCTGCGCGCGAAACTGTTTGATCGGCGGCAGGCTGGATTCCGCGAGTTTCGCCCGCGTTGGATGCGCGGGCTGCGGTGAGGTCTCAGCGCAGGCCGTTATGATCGTAAAAGCCGCAAGCAGCAGCCACGTGGAATAGGATTTGATCACCGACCCGACCGTGCCATAAAGGCAAGACGTTCAAACAAATGCACATCTTGTTCGTTTTTGAGCAGTGCCCCGTGAAGTTTCGGTAGCGCATTAGCGCCTTCACGCTTCAAATCTTCAGGTGAAAGGTCTTCGGCAAGCAAGAGCTTGAGCCAATCAATAACCTCAGAAGTGGACGGCTTTTTCTTGAGCCCTCGGGTTTCGCGGATTTCATAAAACTGCGTCAAAGCCTCGGTCAAAAGCTGATCTTTGATTCCCGGATGATGCACTTTGACAATGGCCTTCATGGTCTGAGCATCTGGGAAATTAATATAATGAAAGAAACAGCGGCGCAAAAACGCATCCGGCAGTTCTTTTTCATTATTTGAGGTGATGATGATAATCGGGCGGTTCTTGGCCTTGATGGTCTCGCCGGTTTCATAGACGTGAAAGGCCATCTTATCGAGCTCTTGCAACAAGTCGTTCGGAAACTCGATATCTGCCTTGTCGATTTCATCAATCAGTAGGACAACTTTCTCATCCGTTTCAAAGGCTTCCCAAAGTTTGCCTTTGCGAATGTAATTCGCCACATCATGCACGCGCTCCTCACCAAGCTGGCTATCGCGAAGCCGGCTGACCGCATCATATTCATAAAGGCCTTGCTGGGCTTTGGTGGTGGATTTCACGTTCCATTCAATCATGCGCAAACCCAAAGACGTGGCCACTTGTTTGGCCAATTCGGTTTTGCCCGTGCCAGGCTCGCCTTTCACCAACAAAGGGCGTTCCAGCGTCACTGCAGCATTCACAGCCATCGTCAGATCGGCCGTTGCCACATAATCCTGTGTGCCTTCAAATTTCATTTATTCGCGCCTCATTCATGGTTTTGCCAGCTGCTCAACACCGATTAAACTAGCTGCAAGATGAAATCACTTCAATGCGATCACTTGGGGTAGTGACATTCTGCTATCACTGCGATACATCCAGCGCAGTTTAGGGGGTTTTGGGTCTGCTGAGTATAGGACCGCAGGCTTGACCCGCGATGAGGGAGCGGAAATGAAAGCTGAAGTTTTCCTGCCGGAAGATTACCGTCCTGCAGATGACGAACCGTTTATGAACGACCGTCAAATTGAGTATTTTCGACGCAAGCTGACTGATTGGAAAGAAGAACTTCTTGCCGGAAGTCGCGATACAATCGAAGGTTTGCAAGATAACACTCGCAATATTCCTGATGTGGCAGACCGTGCCAGCGAAGAGACCGATCGTGCCTTGGAACTGCGCACGCGGGATCGCCAGCGCAAATTGGTGAATAAAATCGATGCGGCGCTACGCCGGATCGAAGAGGGTGAATACGGCTACTGTGAAAAAACCGGTGACCCGATTTCCCTAAAGCGTCTGGATGCGCGTCCGATTGCGACCATGTCTTTGGAAGCACAGGAACGTCACGAGCGTCGCGAAAAAGTTCACCGTGACGATTAATTTGGACGGCGATTTGAACGATTGATCGTTCAGATAAGATAAATAGAGTAAAACCGCCGGGCGTCTGCTTCGGCGGTTTTCCTTTGGGACGGCAAAGATGACTCTTTTGGGCATGAATATTGGTGTTTTGGGTGGCGGCATTGGCGGGCTGACAGCAGCTTTGGCGCTGGCGCAGCGCGGCGCGCAGGTCACTGTTCTGGAGCAAGCCGAACAACTACGTGAAGTTGGCGCTGGCATTCAAATCAGCCCAAATGGCTTCTGTGTCTTGCGTGCCTTGGGGTTGGACAAGGCCATCCGTGCGTGTGCCGTAAAGGGCGAAGCGGTTGAGCTGCGCGATTACAAGGCAGCGCGACTCGTCACGCGATTGGACCTTGGGTTGTTGGATGAGGATCAAGAGTATTTTCTCCTACATCGCGCTGATCTGATTGATGTTTTGGCAAAGGCCTGCCGTGAATCGGGTGTGGCGATCCGGTTGTTGCAAGAGGCAGAAACCGTTGTCCTAGGGCCCAAGCCACGCGTTGAAATGGTCAATGGGGATCACTTTACGGCCGATTTGATCATAGGGGCAGATGGCCTACATTCCGTGGCACGCAAAGCCCTAAATGGCACTAGCGCTCCGTTTTTCACGCGGCAAACCGCTTGGCGCGCGGTTGTACCAAACACTCTGTCACACCCCAATGTGACGCGGCTTTATATGGGGCCCAAGCGCCATTTGGTCAGCTATCCGCTGCGAGGGGGCGAGTTTGTGAATATCGTTGCCGTGCAGGAGCGCATGGATTGGGTCGACGAGGGCTGGAGCCATAAGGATGATCCCGACAACCTGCGCGCGGCATTTGCGGATTTTGGCGGCGAGGTGCCTGCATTGCTGGCGCAAGTGACCGATGTAAACCTATGGGGCTTGTTCCGTCATCCAGTTGCTCAGAAGTGGTTCGGAGAAGGCGTGGCTATTCTAGGCGATGCGGCGCATCCAACTTTGCCTTTCATGGCGCAGGGGGCTGTGATGGCGATTGAGGATGCTTGGGTATTGGCGGATTGCTTGGCAACGTCAGAAGTTACCAGTGTTGGCTTGGCGATGTACCAGTCCAAACGTCAAGAGCGCTGCACGAAGATCGTCGCGCAAGCATCTGGTAGTGCAAGGAAATACCATATTTCGTTTCCACCGATTAGATGGGCTGCTCATACCGGATTGGGGATGTTTGGGGCAATGTCACCTAAGAAAATGCTTGGTCAGTTTGATTGGATTTATCGGTTTGATGTCACGTCAAATGTCGACGGAAGCATCAAGTCTTAAGGTTGCGTCGGTGTTGTAGATAGAAAGCAAGCACGACTAAAAAGGGGAAAACCAAATAAAGGTAGATGAGGTTTACAGTGTTTGACATCAATAAGCCTTGTGCAAGCGCCGATACAAGGTCGTATTCCGTGCTGGAACCACAATCGAAACTGGTTCCGCCGGTGTTAGTGCATCCATACTCTTCTAGGATTCCCACCGCCCGTCTGCGTGACATCAAAACGGTGATTGCTGCGAGGATGCTGAGGGGCAGTAATTTCGCGATCAACGAGTTTCTTAAGAAGAAATAGCAATAGGCGCCCAATGCGAGCATTGAGAGTGGCCAGAAAAATACAAAAAACATGACGATCATATAAATCAGACTAGAGACGTATCTGGGAGTTCACAAGACGGGTTTAATCCTCCAATTCCACCCAAACCGGGACGTGGTCTGAAGGTTTCTCGCGTCCGCGTACTTCTTTGTCGATTTGACAATCTACCAGCAGGTCCGCGCATTGCGGGGACAGCAGGAAGTGGTCGATCCGAATGCCGTCATCACGGTTCCACGCCCCAGCCTGGTAGTCCCAGAAGGAATAATGTTCTGGTCCAAAGGTCCGGGCGCGGAAGGCTTCGGTGAAACCCAAATTCAGCAACCGACGATAGGCGGCGCGGCTTTCTGGGCGCGCCAATGCATCTTCTTGCCAAGCCTCCGGGCGACGTGCGTCTTCGTCTTGTGGGATGATATTGTAATCCCCCGCCATCAGAAACGGCTCTTCAGCCTCAAGAAGCTTTTCCGCATGGGCCTGCATGCGTTCCATCCAGGCGAGTTTATAGTCGTATTTCGGCCCCGGCACCGGGTTGCCGTTTGGCAGGTACAAGCCACAGACCCGCACAGGGGTTTCACCCATCACTGTCGCTTCGATCCAACGCGCTTGTTCGTCACTGTCATCACCGGGCAACCCGCGTGTGACGTCTTCCAAAGGCAATTTCGAAAGGATCGCCACGCCATTAAAACTTTTTTGCCCGTGGGTTTCGACGCGGTAGCCGCGATCTTCGATGATTTCCCGCGGGAAAGCTTCGTCTACAGACTTGATTTCCTGCAATAAAACCACATCGGGCTGTGCTTCATCTAGCCACTCGGGCAGGGCGTTGATCCGGGCTTTGATGCCGTTGATATTGAAAGTCGCGATTTTCATGCGGCAACTATGCCGTTATCAAGGGTGGCGCTCAACCCGAATTCAGGTGCCCAGATGAAATACTTTGCCGAACAGAAATTGAACCTACACCGCGATCAGGTTGTCCAGATCCTGACCGACCATGCGCAGCGGCGCCATTGGCAGCCAGGGTTTCAAAGCATGGAGCCTTTGGACGGCGAACCGGGCACTGTCGGCGCGACCAGTCTTCTAAATTTCAAGATCGGTGATCGTCCGTTTGAGATGATAGAAACCATCCTCAACAAGGACCTGCCTTATAGCTACACGGTGTCATATGTGTCAGATCAATCGGCCAGTATTTCCAAGAATACCTTCCATGAGGACCCAGATGGTGGAACCCTGTGGCAGGTTGAGCTGGAAATGAAACTGAAGGGACTGGCCGGTGTTTTTGCGATGCTGCGCCCTGCGGCTTTCAAAGCACAGACACAGGCGTTAATGCAGGAGTTTGCTAAATACGCAGACCGCTAAAAGGACTGCGTATCAGATGCTTACATTGAAAAGCTCGTGCCGCAACCGCAGGAGCTTGAAGCATTGGGGTTTTCAATCACAAAGCGCGCGCCGATCAGTTCTTCGCTGAAATCGATCACGGCATCGGTTAGAAACGGCAGCGAAACACTGTCAACCACAACTTTTTCGCCTTGGCCTTCCAGCACCAGATCATCCTCGGCTGGAGCATCAAGTTTGATTTCATATTGAAAACCTGAACAACCGCCGCCTTCAACCGCTATGCGCAAAGCCTGTCCCTGATCGCTTGCACCGATTTCGGCAAGGCGTTCAAAGGCGCGGGTTGTCACTTTAGGTGGCATTTGCATTTTGTCACTCCAGACAGGCATTTAGGCGGTTGCATGGGGCGAATATCCCACGCAGAGTGCAATATAAGTTGCCAAACAGCAGGCCACAAGGACAAGCGTCATGATTGCCGAATTTGCATCAGATCCAAAGGCTGCGCGTGGGCGTCGCGTGACGGAAGAAGAAAGTGTCTTTCGGTCGTGTTTTCAGCGTGATCGAGATCGTATCATTCACTCCAGCGCCTTTCGCCGGCTGAAGCATAAAACACAGGTTTTTGTCGAACATGAGGGCGATTACTTTCGTACGCGTCTGACCCATTCCATTGAAGTTGCGCAGGTCGCGCGTACGATTGCTGGCTCGCTTGGGCTTAATCAGGAACTCACCGAAGCCGTCGCATTGGCACATGATTTGGGCCATACGCCTTTTGGACATACCGGCGAGGACGCGCTGCATGAATTGATGACGCCTTACGGTGGCTTTGATCACAATGCCCAAGCGGTGAAAATCGTGACCTCGTTGGAACGTCACTATGCCGAGTTTGATGGGCTCAATCTGACGTGGGAATGCCTAGAGGGGATCGCCAAACATAATGGCCCGGTCGAAGGCGAGGTGCCCTACGCTTTGGCTGAATACAATACGCTTCATGATTTAGAACTGCACACCCACGCGAGTGCCGAGGCGCAAGTCGCGGCTTTGGCGGATGATATTGCCTATAACAATCACGATCTACAGGACGGATTGCGGGCAGGGCTGTTCACTGAGGCCGACATTGAAGCCTTGCCAATGATTGGACCTGCCTTTGCAGAGGTTGATCAAAAATACCCAAGCCTGAGCCAAAACCGGCGCAAACACGAAGCGCTGAGGCGAGTGTTTGGCGTCATGGTGGCGGATGTGATTGACACGTCGCAGGCGTTGTTAACCCAAAGTGGTGCAAAATCCGTTGTTGATATTCGAGGGTATGGCGCACCGGTCATCGCCTTTTCGGATGGTTTCCTGGAAGACTTGAATGTGATCCGCGAGTTCCTCTTTACCCGCATGTATCGTGCGCCTTCGGTGATGGAAAAGCGCGCTCAGGTCACAAAGGTTGTGAAACAGCTTTTCCCAATGTTCATGGAGCGCACGGATCTATTGCCGTTGGCCTGGCAGGATGATGTCAGTCAATTGCCTGATGAAACCGCGATTGCGCGCAAGGTTTCTGATTATATAGCCGGGATGACAGACCGCTATGCTTTGCTGGAATATGAACGACTTATGGGCGAGAAGCTGCCATTGTAAGCCTTATAACTAAGGTGTTTACGCAATTATCACTGTTCCTTTCAGCCCGCATCGGCTATGGGCGCCAGCATGAGTGTCTTTGAAGATAAAACCATTTTCGTCGCAGGGGCCGCATCAGACGTGGTCTGGCGTTTGTTGCCGGCGTTTGAAAGCGCAAAGGCGCGCGTGGTTTTGATGGATGAAGACGCTGATGAGCTGATGTCAATGGCACGCAAATCGCCTGCGCGATTTGATCCGCTACCAGTCACCCGATTGAATGCCAAAACCTGTGCAGCCATCGGTGGCGTTTGGCAGGATGAGCCGATTGATATCTTTTTGGATTTTCTAGCATTGACCGATGTTGGGCAAAACGAACGCATGTTGGCCGCAAGCCGCGCTTGTGTGCGGGCCTTTGAACCTGCGCTTATGGCGGCGGATGGCTGTGTTGTGTCGGCCATTCCAGCTCCGGCTCGTGAAGATGACCTCGCGGCCAAAATTATCGAGGCCGGACATTTGCAGCTCGCGCGGTCCATGAGTGATCGTTGGGCGCGTTGGCAGGTCTGTTATAACGTGTTGCGACCAGCGGCCGGAGCCTCTGCCAGTGCAATTGCACAGGCTGTAGATATCGCTGTTCAGGCTGGATGGCGCAATTTTACTGGCGTTCACGTCCCAATCCGCTCTGCTGCGCATTGACGGGGGCGCTGGCGGTGGTAAACCGCCTGCAAAGCATAAGGACGTAATCGATGAACCTGTTTTCCGAAATTCGTGGTCTGGTGATTGAGCAATTGACCGCACTGCAGGGCGAAGGCGCGCTGCCGGAAGGTCTGGATTTCACCAATGTCGCTGTGGAGCCCCCACGTGATGCGGCCCATGGCGATATGGCCACCAACGCTGCAATGGTGTTGGCGAAGCCTGCCAAAATGAAACCGCGTGACATCGCAGATGCGCTGGCGGCCAAACTAGCGGCGGATGTACGCGTTGAAACTGCCGAAGTGGCGGGCCCAGGTTTCTTGAACCTGCGTTTGGCACCAGTGCTTTGGCGCGATCTCGTGAAGGCGGTTCTGGAAACAGGCAGTGGCTTTGGTCGCTCTGACATGGGGCAGGGTAAGAAGGTGAACGTAGAATATGTTTCTGCGAACCCAACTGGTCCTTTGCATGTCGGTCACACGCGTGGTGCGGTTTTTGGCGATGCGCTGGCCTCGCTGCTGGACTTCGCAGGCTACGACGTCACCCGTGAATATTACATCAACGATGGCGGCGCCCAGGTCGATGTGCTCGCTCGGTCTGTCTATCTGCGGTACCTCGAAGCGCACGGCCAAGAAGTTGCGTTTGAGGATGGCACCTATCCGGGTGATTATCTGATCCCAGTCGGCGAAGCGCTGAAGGCCAAAGTGGGCGACTCATATGTTGGGCAAGACGAAAGTGTCTGGCTGGCAGAGGTGCGCGAATACGCAACCGAGCAGATGATGGATCTGATCCGGGCGGACCTGAAGCAACTCAACATTGAGATGGATGTCTTCTATTCAGAAAAGTCGCTTTACGGTACTGGCCGGATTGAGGCTGCGCTGAAGTCTTTGGAAGACAAAGGCCTGATCTATGAAGGCGTGCTTGAGCCGCCAAAAGGCAAAAAGCCTGAGGATTGGGAGCCACGCGAGCAAACGCTGTTCCGCTCGACCGATCACGGTGATGATGTTGATCGCCCAGTGAAGAAATCCGACGGCTCCTGGACTTATTTCGCGCCCGATATCGCCTATCACTACGACAAGGTGCAGCGCGACTTTGATCTGCTGATCGACATCTTTGGTGCCGATCACGGTGGTTATGTCAAACGTATGAAGGCAGCTGTGTCTGCTTTGTCTGACGGTCAGACTGCGATCGACATCAAGCTGACTCAGCTGGTGAAGCTCTTTAAGAACGGCGAACCATTCAAGATGTCCAAACGGGCAGGCACCTTTGTGACTCTGCGCGATGTGGTCGACCAAGTAGGCTCTGACGTCACGCGTTTTGTGATGCTGACCCGTAAGAACGATGCGCCACTGGATTTTGATTTCGACAAGGTTCTGGAGCAATCCAAGGACAACCCGGTGTTCTACGTGCAATACGCCCATGCACGGGTGTGTTCAGCCATTCGCAAGGCAGCGGATGCTGGTGTTGATGTATCTGATGCGACCATTGCAGCGGCTGATCTGAACCAACTCTCAGATCCAGCAGAGCTGGCCGTCGCCAAGAAAGTGGCCGAATGGCCTCGCTTGGTCGAGATCGCAGGCCGCACAAATGAGCCACACCGCGTGGCCTTCTACCTCTATGAACTCGCTAGCGAGCTGCACAGCCTTTACCACACCGGGAAAGACAAGCCAGAGCTTCGGTTTGTACAGGAAGATAACGCCGAGACGACACAGGCGAAAATCGCGCTAGCGCGTGCCGTCGCCATTGTTATTTCCGCAGGACTTGGTATCTTGGGGGTAACTCCGGCACAAGAGATGCGCTAAAGCACAAGACGTCGGGGTTGAGGCAATGGCAACAAACCCCGACGATTTCATGCGTCGGACCCGGGTTTTGGTTCTGAGTTTCTTGCGAAGCCAGACCTAAGATCAAGAACGAGGCGAGCATGGCACAAATCCCGATGAACGGCGCTGGTCCAGACGTGGGCTCTCCGCAAATTTCAGGCAATCTGACCAACTGGGCCGGAGCAATAGTTTCGCTTGGCCTGCTGATTGGAGCCGGTGTTTGGGGCTATAAGCTGCTGGTGCGCGATGTGACAGGCGTACCTGTTGTGCGCGCCATTGAGGGCCCGATGCGAGAACAACCGGTGGATCCGGGTGGGCAGCAAGCCGCACACCAGGGCCTATCCGTAAATAGTGTTGCCGCTGAAGGCACAGCTGCCGCACCTGCGGATCGTTTGGTTCTTGCGCCGCCACCCATTGATTTGACCGTGAATGATGAACCGGCAGCAAATGCCGAGATCGCGCCTGTGGTCCCGTCAGTCGAAGAAGAAACAGCAAACACACCTGCAACGATCACCGCACCTGCACCGATTAAGCCCGGTGATGTTGAAAGCCTAGTAGAGCGGCTCGTTGCGACCGCTGCGCCTTTGGCACCGCTTGATCCAGTCGTTGAAGCCGTCAAACCAGAAGTAGATGCAACACCTGTTGTGGCCATAGAAGGTCTTGGCACCTCCTTGCGTCCAAAACTACGCCCTGCAAAACGCGCGCAGCCAATTGCTGCAGCAGCGCCAGAGACAAAACCTTTGGATGTCGCTGCCGACAGCTTGCCTGCAGGTACGCGTTTGGTTCAGCTTGGTGCTTACGCAAGCCCAGAAATTGCGCGGGCGGAATGGGACAAGCTGCAAAGCAAGTTTGGCGACTATCTTGGAGACAAACAGCGGGTTGTGCAAAAGGCGACCAGCGGGGGGCGCACCTTCTATCGCCTGCGTGCGATGGGATTTGCTGACCTGAGCGATGCACGTCGTCTGTGTTCGTCACTGAAGGCTGAAAACGCTGACTGCATCCCAGTCGTCACGCGCTGATCAGACCATGAGCCATTTCGGAGCCACAATACTTGGATGTGAAGGGCTTACGCTATCTGCAGTTGAAAAGGCATTTTTTGCCGAGGCACGTCCATTCGCCTTCATACTATTCAGTCGCAATATCGAAGCAGCGGACCAAATCCGTGCGCTATGCGCGGATTTGCGTGATGCAGTTGGGTATGACTCTCCAATCCTGATCGATCAAGAAGGCGGCCGGGTTCAGCGCCTGCGCCCGCCGCTCGCACAGGAGTGGTTGCCGCCGTTGGAACAGATTGAACGGGCCGGCGAAAATGCGACGCGTTCGATGTATATTCGGTCTCGGATTCAGGCCCACGAATTGCGCGGGCTGGGTATTGATACCAACTGCGCTCCGCTTGTGGATGTAGCGGTTGCAGAGACCCATCCATTCTTGAAGAACCGCTGCTATGGGTTTGATGCAAAACAAGTTTCTGACATCGGTCGCGCCGTTACGGACGGGTTGATGGACGGTGGCGTTCTACCTGTTTTGAAACATATTCCGGGCCATGGGCGTTCTGTTGTGGATAGCCACTTGGCCTTGCCGACCGTGACCGCTGATGTCGATGCGCTGGTGCAGGATTTTGCGCCGTTCAAAACGCTCAATGATCTGCCGCTCGGGATGACGGCGCATTTGGTCTATCAGGCGATTGATCCGCAGCCTGCGACGATTTCCACTAAAATGATGTCCATCATACGTGAAGATATAGGCTTTGACGGTTTGATCATGACCGACGACATTTCAATGGAAGCGTTGGATGGCGATATGACCAAGCGCAGTGCGGCCTCAATCGCGGCAGGCTGTGATGTTGTTTTGCATTGCAACGGGGATCTGGCTGAAATGCGTGACGTGGTTGCGGCCAGCGGCGTTATGACGGATCGCGCTCAACAACGCGCGGAAGCGGCCTTAGAGGCGCGTCAGGCGCCCAAGTCTGTTGACATTGAGGCGCTCAACGCCGAGCTTAAAAGTTACTTAAGCGGGTAGGGTATGACAGACGATTTCATCGAAAAGGCAAAGCGGGACGCCGTCGCAGATCGACTGGCCGCCGAAGCGCTGATCGTTGATGTCGATGGCTTTGAGGGACCGCTAGACCTTTTGCTGACGCTTTCGCGTACTCAGAAGGTTGATCTGCGTAAGATTTCAATCCTGCAATTGGCCCGCCAATACCTGGCCTTTGTTGAAAAAGCCAAAGCGCTGCGTATCGAGCTGGCCGCAGATTATTTGGTGATGGCGGCTTGGCTGGCCTTCCTGAAATCCCGCCTCCTGTTGCCACCTGATCCCGAAGAAGAAGGGCCATCGGGTGAAGAACTTGCCGCGCATCTGGCGTTCCAACTGGAGCGTCTGCAAGCGATGCGCAACTCTGCGGCAAAGTTGATGGCGCGCGACCAGCTGGGCCGTGATTTCTTTGCGCGTGGTATTCCCGAAGATGTCACCAAGACCAAGATCGTGACCTATACGGCCACGCTGCTTGATCTGATGCAGGGCTATGCACGGCTGAAAACCAAGGATGAATTTCGCCCCTTCGTGATGGATCGCGATTCCGTCTACACATTGGAAGAAGCCTTGGACCGCATGCGCGGACTGATTGGTTATGCTGGCAAATGGACCGATATTCTTAGCTATCTGCCAGATGGATGGGAAAAGGATCCTAAGAAGCGTCGCTCTGCGACCGCAGCTACTTTTGCAGCTTCATTGCAATTGGCCAAAGAGGGCAAAGTTAATCTGCGCCAAGACGGGATGTTTGGCCGGATAGAAGTAAGACAAAGAGAGAGCGACCATGGCTGAAGCGTCTGATCAGGTTCAGGAACAGGAAGAAAGCCTGTTTGAAGCCCCGCCAATGGGCGAACAGGAACGCATGGTCGAAGCCATCCTATTTGCTTCTGCCGAGCCTGTGACGGTCAAGGAACTCAATGCGCGTATGCCGCATGGATCTGATGCCGCAGAAGCGTTGGTGTATCTGCGCAAACGGTATGAAGGCCGTGGGGTGCGTGTTGTGAAGGTCGGGGATGCTTACGCTATTCGGACAGCGCCTGATCTGGGCTTTTTAATGCAAAAAGAACAGGTTGAGACACGAAAGCTATCTCGCGCTGCTATCGAAACACTGGCTATTATTGCCTATCACCAGCCAGTCACGCGCGCCGAGATCGAAGAAATCCGTGGCGTGTCGGTGAGCCGCGGCACTGTGGATCAGTTGCTTGATATGGAGTGGATTCGCTTTGGGCGTCGTAAGATGACTCCGGGTCGGCCAGTGACCTTTGTGGTCACTCAGCAATTCCTAGATCAATTCGGGCTTGAAAGCGCGCGTGATCTACCGGGTCTGAAAGAACTGCGGGCCGCAGGGTTGCTCGACAATCGTTTGCCACCTGGCACATTGCCAACATCGGTGGAAGACGAAGATTTAGCCGAGGAAACCAATGAAGGCCAATCCGAATTATTTGAAGATTAATCGGTGTTAACCGGTTTTTAACTCGCCATTAAATCGCCCCAATTTGCAGATAAAATTCGCTGAAATGCAGGAAAAGAGCGGTTAAATGAACCAAATCATCAATATGATCATTCGTCGTGTCATTCGCCAGGTTGTCAATCGTGGTGTGAATGCCGGCATCGATGCCGTCGCAGGCAAAGCGAAAAAAGGTGAGGGGCAAGCGCCTCAGCCAAACGCAAAACACGCCAAACAAGCTATGCGTATGGCGCGCCGTGCGTCCAAGTTTTAAGCCGTAACGCCTGCTGCCTTCGCAGCTTGGCGTGACAGCAACGCTTCGATCAACCCAAAGATCGCCATTCCTGCGGACACAAGAATGCAGGCCTGAAGACCCCATTGTTCAAACAATGGACGGTACCCCACGGTTGCCACAAAGATACACAGATACATCACTGCTGAATTCAGCCCCATGATGGCCCCGCGCTGGCTGTGGTCCAATTTGTTGAGCCGGTTTACAGTCATGTTCAGGCCTAGATGATTAATCATACCCCAGAAGAACATCAGGATCGCAAAAGGCGTGAAAGCGTGGCTGATATAGTAAGCTATCGCAAATAGCCCGAATAGGATCGCGAAGATACCCGCCAAAGCTCGGCGCGGCGCCAGTCTGTCGAGATAGCGGTCAAAAATCATAGCCAGACCAAATCCCAGACCATAGAGCAGCGTAAACTGCCCACCATCTGAAACACTGCGTCCCAGAACTTCGGTGATATGCGTGCCTAAGTAGTTGTATACACCATAAAAACCCGCGCCAAACATGGCGACGCTGAACAGGGCACCAGTGATGCCTGGCACCTTCATCGCGCTGATCGGAGACGTGACCTTGTCACTGCGCGGCGCACTTGGGATGTGCACGAGATACATGAAGACTAGGACTGAAAAGACTGCAATCGACAGGATCGAGAACACTGCACGCCAGCCAAGGAATTCGGCGATATAGGCACTGAAAGTCACGCCGCCGACCATAGCGAGGGTCCATCCTGTTAACACTTTGCCGATGGTCTGCGCTTCCTGACCGGGTTTGGAAATCACTGCGGCCATGGTGTAAATCGCGGGCAGGGCCATGCCCACACCAACGCCAGCCAACATCTGGCCAGCGGTCAGAAAAGCCATATCTGGCGCCGCTGCGGATATGGCCAAGGCGGCGGCCACGAGGATCAGCGCGTGTTTCAACGCGATGTCGGCCCCGATCCGATCCGCAAGTGGTGCCATGACGAGCGCTGATATTGATACTCCAGCGCCGTAAGCCGCTGCCGCCGACATCACATCCGCAGGATTGGCAACACCGAGGCCCAAAGCAACTTCGGAGGCAATCGGAGACAATATCAAAGAGTTCGCGCCAATCAGACCGACGGCGATCATCAGAAGGATAACCATGAGAATTTCACATATTCAGAAGAAAGTATTGATGATATATAGATATGCTGAATGATATTCGGCAATGAGAAAGGATTTCTTTGTGAAAGAAACAGATGATATTCAGCCAAACCCGATCAAACCCAGGGTCTTGGACAAGCTTGACCGAAAAATATTAGGTGCATTGGCAGCAGATGCGACGCGCAGCTATGCAGATTTGGCCAAAGAAGTCGGTTTATCAGCCCCAGCGGTGCATGAACGCGTCAAACGGTTGCGCGCGTCAGGCGCGATCAAATGGACCGTGGCTGAACTCGATGGTCCCAGTGTGGGTAAAAACTTTCTGGCCTTTATTCACGTAGAGGCGTCAGGCTGGGGCAAGACCAAGGATTTGGTGAAACTCGCTGAATATCCGGAAGTCGAAGAGATTCACACGGTGACCGGTGATTCAGGTATGATCCTGAAAGTGCGTGTCGAAAGCGCTGAAGCCATGGAGGGTTTTCTGTGGCAGCTTTATAATTCTACAGGCGTGCGCAGCACGCGTACATATGTTGTACTGTCCACACATCTAGAGCGTGGACCACAGGCGGAAATCACAGCAGAACTATCGCAAGGGGATCATCTAAGGTGATCAGGGCATCTTGAAGTGTTTGGAAAGCTTCAGACCTTGCCCTTGATAGTTCGACGCAATGCCAGACCCATATAGTTGCTCAGGCAGCGACGACATCCGTTCGTATACCAAGCGCCCAACGACTTGGCCGTGCTCCAGAACGAAGGGTGCCTCATGGCAGCGTACTTCCAGAACACCGCGTGATCCTGCGCCACCGGCTTGGTCCCAGCCAAATCCTGGATCGAAAAAGCCCGCATAGTGCACACGGAATTCACCCACCATCGCAAGATAAGGGGCCATTTCGGCGGCGCATTCTGGCGGGATGCAGATCGCTTCACGACTCATCAGAATATAGAAGGCACCGGGGTCTAGAATAATCCTACCCTCTGTCGTGCGAACCTCTTCCCAGTAGTCAGCTGGATTGTAATGTCCGATATTGTTCAGATTGATGACGCCGGTATGACGTTTGGCACGATAGCCGACAAGGTCACCGGTTTCTGGGCGCAGATCAACGCTGAAACCCAAGCCTTCGGAAATCACCGGATCGCCTGAGACGATGGGCGTTTCGGCATGTACGGCTCGAAGTTCGTCGTCGCTGAGGAAGGTACGACCTTGGCGGAAAATGATTTGGTTCAGAAGTTGCCCGGACTGGACTACGACAGAAAAGCTTTGCGGACAGAGTTCCGCGAAGAGGGGGCCATCATAGCCTTCTGGCACGCGGTCAAATTCGATGCCCTGATCGGTGATCACGCGGGTCATCAGATCAAGCCGACCCGTGGAGCTCTTGGCACTGGCAGCAGCTGACATGCCCTCTGGCAGTGAAAGCGCCTCCATCAGGGGCACGACATAGACACAGCCTTTTTCAAGAACGGCGCCATCTGTCAGCGACATCTCGTGCATTTTGAGCGTGTCGAGCATGTCTGAAACGCTGCGGTTCAGACCAGGAAGAAACGAAGCGCGGACCCGGTAAGCCGTTGAACCCAAGCGTAGATCTAGGGAAGCAGGTTGAATTTGACCATTCAGGATTGGGGAGGCTGCCCGAATCTGCCCGGCAGAAATCATCGCTTCGATCTGATGGTCGGCAAGAACGCCAGTCTTCATCTTTGGCTCCTTTGTGCGGCTTTGACCCGCGGATACAAAAACGCCCGCCGCGCAGATGCGCGCGCGGGCTGTTTTTTGGTCGGGCTAGCAGGACTTGAACCTGCGACCTTCCGTCCCCCAGACGGACGCGCTACCAGGCTGCGCTATAGCCCGACGATGAAAATCTTCATAAAGGTTTAGAGTGTAAGGGCAAGTCCTTAAATCCAATTTCTGGCTCAAGGATTTGCAGCCTTTTGGCGGGCTGCCTGAAGCTCTGCAAGAGCCGCAACAGCCGTCGAAATTTCAGCCTTCTTGGACGGTTGTAACGCTGTAATTTCAGTCAAACGTGCGATGATCTTACGGCGTACTTCCCAAGCTGCTGAATCACCCGCGAGTGGGTTTTTAGGCTTGGTATTCTTCGGTTTAACTGGTGCATCTGTTTCCGAAGGGGAAGCAGCTGTCGGCGCAGCATCAATTGGCGCTGTTTCCACAGTCTCAGCCAATGGTGTGTCAACAGCAGGTTCAGGCACTACATCAGCTTGGACTTCAACTTCAGCCGTCTCAGGGGCCTCAGAGGTCGGTAAGTCTCCGATTAGATCAGCCTCGGTGACCGGCGCTGGATCCGCGATATGCTCCACTGCCTTGCTATCTTCATCATCAATTGGGGCGGATAAGGCGCTGATTTCTTTCACACCCTTTTCACGCAGAATCTTTTGCACACCTTTGATGGTCATGCCGTCATCATGCAACAAACGCTTGATCCCACCGATCAGCTGCATATCAGCCGGGCGATAGTAGCGCCGTCCGCCCGCCCGTTTTACCGGGCGCACTTGCGAGAATTTGCTTTCCCAAAACCGCAACACATGAGGCTGAACCTCGAGCCAATCAGCCACTTCACTGATCGTGCGAAACGCATCTTTGGATTTGGGCATGGGGTGGCCTTACTTTTTGTTGCCAGCCGCTACGCGGTCTTTCATCAGATGCGATGGGCGGAAGGTCAGCACGCGGCGCGGATTGATTGGCACTTCTTGACCAGTCTTTGGGTTACGGCCAACTCGAGCCGCCTTATCGCGCACGCTGAAAGTACCGAAGGACGAAATCTTAACCTGTTCACCTTGCACAAGGGAATCCGACATATGCTCTAGAACGCTTTCGACCAGTTGTGCAGAGTCATTGCGAGACAGACCTACCTCGCGAAATACCGCTTCGCTTAGGTCCATTCTTGTCAAAGTCTTTCCGGTCATAGCGTCCCCCTGTGAACATGTTTTGACAAACATAGGGGGTTGGAAAATTGTCTGTCAATATCAATGGTATAAAATCAATGGTTTAACCCGCTTTGGGTCCTATTTATCTGCACTTACCAGCGCAAAACCACCGATCCCCAAGCCAAACCGCCGCCAATGGCCTCGGTGACAAGCAGATCACCCTGTTTGATTTGACCACGTTCGACACCCGTGGACAGTGCCAATGGGATCGACGCCGCAGAGGTATTGCCGTGATCTTGAAGAGTCACAACCACACGATCCATGGACACGCCCAGCTTTTTGGCGGTGCCTTGGATGATGCGAATATTGGCCTGATGCGGCACAATCCAATCGACGTCTTCATGGCCAAGACCAGCCTTATCCAAAGCAGCATCAGCCGTCGATGTCAGCTTTTCGACAGCCTGACGGAAGAGGGCATTGCCCTGCATGCGCAGCTTGCCGCTTGTACCTGTTGTGGATACGCCGCCGTCGACATAAAGCATATCCTTGTAGCTGCCGTCGCTGTTCAGATCCGCAGAAAGCACGCCGCGATCTGCGTTCGTACCACTTGCTTCTTCCGCTTCAAGGATCAGCGCACCAGCGCCGTCGCCGAAAAGCACACAGGTTGCGCGATCTTCCCAGTCCATGATGCGGCTGAAGGTTTCAGCGCCGATGACCAGAACTCGTTTTGCCATGCCGCTCATGATTTGAGAATTGGCATTGGACAGCGCATATACGAAGCCTGCGCAAACGGCCTGCACATCAAACCCAAAGCCACGAGTCATACCCAGCTTGTTTTGCACCATGGTGGCCACGGATGGGAATGTCAGATCAGGAGTTGATGTTGCAATGATCACCGCGTCGATGTCGTTTGCGTCTAGTCCAGCAGAGGCGAGGGCGTTTTTGGCGGCCTCAACGGCGAGATCAGAGGTAAACTGACCCTCTGCCGCAAAATGACGTCGTTCAATACCAGAGCGGGAACGAATCCACTCGTCTGATGTATCTAGCGTTTTTTCGAATTCGGAATTGGGAACGATGCGTTCTGGCAGATAATGCCCGACGCCTTTGACGACCGCGCGAATAGTCATGTGTTTGGTCCGTTATTGTCCCCGGAAGTCTCGGTATCCTGCTGCACTTGCACAGCGGATGCAACCCGAGCTGCTAGTTTTTCTGAGAAGCCCGATTGTGCCAGTTTAAACGCCAGTTTCACAGCGGCTGAAACACCTGTTGCATCAGAGCTGCCATGGGATTTCACCACTGTGCCATTGAGGCCCAGAAAAATGCCGCCATTGACGCGACGTGGATCTATACGTTTGCTGAGACGCCGCAACGATGTGTAAGCCAGTAGGGCGGCCAGACGCGAAAGCGGTGTGAATTTAAAGGCTTCGCGCAGAAGCTGGCCAATCAGGCTCGCTGTGCCTTCGCCTGTCTTCAAAGCAACGTTGCCGGTGAAACCGTCCGTGACAATGACATCGGCAACTTCACCAGGAATATCGCCACCTTCAACAAAGCCAACAAATTCGAAGTTCGAGTTGTCGGCGTTTTTAGCCATCATTTCATGCGCGGCTTTTAGCTCAGCGCGGCCTTTGTGTTCTTCGGTCCCGACATTCAGCAGGCCAATACGTGGGCGTTCAATGCCCATGCCGTTGCGGGCATAGGATGCACCCATCAAAGCGTATTGCAGCAGATCATGTTCGTCAGCGCGAATATCAGCCCCAACGTCGAGCATAATGTTAAAGCCTTGCGGATTGCGGCTTGGCCATAGGATCGCAATGGCGGGCCGGTTTACGCCAGGCAATTTGCGCAGGCGAACAACCGACAACATCATCAATGCGCCGGTATTGCCGCAAGAGACGCAAACATCGGCTTCTTTATTGCGCACAGATTCTATCGCTGACCACATAGAGGTCGACTTGCCGGTGCGCATCACCTGACTGGGTTTGTCATCCATGCTGACGACACCTTCAGCGTTGCGAATCTCACAACGGCCCACAAGGTATTTCTTGCGGGCGACAAGGCGTTCTAGTTCTTCACGGGGGCCATGCAGAATGAACCCGATGTCCGGGTTGACTTTGGCCGAACGCGAAATGCCGGCAACAACAGCTGCCGGCCCACGATCGCCACCCATGGCGTCAACGGAAATAATGGTGCGCCCGGCACTCACGTTGTCATTATTGCTTACAACGGACATTCGGGCGCAATCCGATCCGTCTTATGCTGCGTCTTCGTCCAGATCGACTTCGTCAGCCATCGCAATGACTTCACGGTCATCGTAGTGGCCGCAGGACGCGCACACGTGGTGTGGACGTTTCAGTTCGCCGCAGTTTGGGCATTCATTAGGGTTGCCTGCAACCAGTGCGTCATGCGCGCGACGGTTGTTGCGGCGCGATTTGGATACTTTGTTCTGCTGGACAGCCATGTCGCAACCTTCAATATTTATGGGGCCAAATGCCCGATTTACAGAGCGTTCCGAGGCTTTACGCGGTCTACGCGGCCAAGTCCAACGCTAAATTCCGATGAGCGCGCGAAAATAGTCAGAAAATCCTATTTCGCAAGCCCTATTTTTCACCTTTTCCCGCAAGCTTGTTGCGCAGGCTTTCAAGCCCGGCAAAAGGACGCGCATCTTGATCTGTCATAGCCTTTTTCCCCGGTTCGGTGAAGTTGATTTCCGACAGCGAGGCATCCTCTTTTCGCGGGTAAAGTGGAAGGGCCAATGCCAAAGACTCCTTCATAACCTCTTCGAAATTGATCTCGGCCCCGAGCGCTTCGGTGTTTTCATCATCCGTAAGCTCGAATTCTTCGTCGTCTGGGCTTTCGTAACCGGCAACAAATTGCCGCTCAACAGATGTATCAACTCGGGTTGTGACAGGCTCTAGTGTGACCACGCAGGGCTGTGTGACAGTAAAGCCAAGATCAGCATGCAGGATCCAGTCGCGTTTCCCAAGCGCGGACAGGCGACCCTCAAAGCGCAGCTTCTTTAGGGCAGAAACCTTTAGTTCATCAGCCAATGCCTTCAGTTCATCCGCTTCTGGGATCAGCAAAATGTCGGTAAGTTGATTCTGCGAAAGGTCAGCAACACGGAATATGCGTTTGCTTGTGTTCTTGTCTGCCATTGTTGTTTTCCTTCCATTCGAGCGCTTCATTCTTATTGCGAAGAGCGAACCCTTTCTTGAATAAGCGCCATTCCTTCTGTAAGCCGTTAAAAGCCAAAAGATGCGAAGGCAAGAGGGCAGGGATGGAACTAAGACTGAAACCGCTGAAAACAAGTGCTTTGGCGTTATGCCTGTTGGCCGCGGCCTGTTCCGCGCAATATCGCAACCATGGTTACATGCCGCCACAGGAAGATGTGGAGGTGGTTATCGTGGGCGTCGACACCCGTGACAGTGTGATTGAAACCCTCGGGTCTCCGACTGCAGGCGGAGTATTAAACGAAGGTGGCCTTTATTATGTGCGCAGCCAATTCAAAACAGTTGGACCGTTTCGCCCACAGGAAATGTCTCGTGAGCTGCTTGCCGTATCCTTTAATGGGAACGGAACTGTCGCCAATGTGGAACGCTTTGGTCTAGAAGACGGGCAAGTCGTCAGCCTGTCGCGTCGCGTAACGGACAACGGGCTGAACGATATTTCATTCATCCGCCAACTGCTTGGAAACCTGGGGAATTTCAATCCAAGTGGGCTGCTTCAATAGATCTGTCACTGAAATGTCATGCATGCTGCACTATATCGAGTGCAGCAACAGCAGGGCGAGGTGAGATATGGTCGGCTTGAAAAAAGGGCGATACGTCGCCCGCGTGGCACAATCAGACGCAGACATCCGCGCCGCTCAGGCGCTCCGGTATTTGGCCTTTCATGGTGCTGACGGTTTGGACACGGATGAATATGACGTCATCTGTAATCACATTCTGGTTGAAGAGCGCAAATCCGGGGCCCTGGTTTGCTGTTTTCGCATGTTGCCACTTGCGACAGGCAATGAAATCTCACGCAGCTATTCCGCACAGTTCTATGAGCTAAGTGCTTTGGAGGCCTTTGAAGGCTCCATGGTGGAGATGGGGCGGTTTTGCATCCATCCTGATTGGAACGATCCTGATATTCTACGTGTCGCATGGGCTGCCATGACAGGCTATGTCGATGATAATAATGTGGAAATGCTGTTTGGCTGCTCGTCTTTCAAAGGCACCAGCACCGATCCATATCTAGACAGTTTTGCGGTTTTGCGTGACAAACACCTTGCCCCGAAACGCTGGGTGCCCCGCATCAAAGCGCCGAAGGTATTCCAATACGCGGCACGTCTGCGCCGTAAGCCCGACATGAAAAAAGCGCAGACCAAAATGCCGCCCTTGCTTCGCACCTATTTGATGATGGGGGGCTGGGTCTCTGACCATGCGGTTGTGGATCACGATATGAACACACTGCATGTCTTTACCGGCCTCGAAATCAAGGCAATCCCACCTGCGCGCAAGCGGTTGCTGCGCGCCATGTCATCTTAAGCCAATCACGGCTTGACGCTATCGGCGCATACAAGTAGCCCAAGCCCATGGCACGTGTACCTTTATTGCAGATGAACGACATCTCGCTGACCTTTGGCGGCGACCCTGTCTTTGATAACCTTGATCTTGTGGTCCAACCCGGCGACCGCGTGGCTTTGGTGGGGCGCAACGGCTCTGGCAAATCCACGCTGATGAAGGTCATGGCGGGGCTGGTTGAAGCGGATAAAGGCGATATTGTTGTCCCACCCGGCATTTCCGTTGGCTACATGGAGCAGGACCCCACAATGGAGGGCTTTGCAACATTAGGTGACTTCGCCTCTTCAGGGCTTGATGCCGGTGAGTTATATAAAGTTGAGCGTGCTGGTGAGGGCCTGAAATTTGATCCTGCGCGTACAGTTGAAACTGCTTCAGGTGGTGAACGTCGCCGTGCGGCTTTGGCGAAACTCATGGCCGAAGCGCCAGAACTAATGTTGTTGGATGAGCCGACCAACCACCTAGATATCGAAGCCATCGCATGGCTTGAGAACGAGCTAAAACAGACCCGCGCTGGCTATGTTTTGATCAGCCACGACCGCGCATTTTTGCGCGAACTAACGCGTGCAACCCTTTGGATTGACAGAGGAATGGTGCGTCGTCAGGAGAAAGGGTTTGAAGCCTTTGAAGTCTGGCGTGATAAAATCTGGGAAGAAGAAGACACGGCACGGCACAAGCTCGACCGTAAAATTAAATCCGAAGCCCGTTGGGCTGTAGAGGGTATTTCAGCACGCCGGAAACGGAACCAAGGCCGCGTGCGCGCGCTTGGGGAATTGCGCAAAGAGCGGTCCTCGCAGATCAGACGCCAAGGCGCTGCTGCAATGGATTTTCAGGCCGGACCAAAGTCTGGCAGAAAGGTCGTCGAGGTCAAAGATCTAGCCAAAGCCTACGGTGATAAAATCATTGTCCGCCAACTTGATATTCTGGTGCAGCGCGGCGACCGGATTGCCTTTGTTGGCCCGAACGGCGTTGGTAAAACCACGTTGATCAAAATGCTGATGGGGCAGGAGTCTCCTGATTCTGGTACGGTCACCCTAGGTACAAATCTAATCCCTGCGATCTTTGATCAAACGCGTTCACAACTTGATCCTGAAATGTCACTTTGGGACAGCCTGACAGGCGATCCGGAAATGCGCGTGTCTGGCAAAGCCGATCAGGTCATGGTGCGCGGCAATCCGAAACATGTTGTCGGTTACCTTAAAGAATTCCTGTTTGACGAACGCCAAGTGCGCGCACCTGTGCGCAGCCTATCTGGCGGTGAAAAGGCGCGTTTGTTGCTGGCCAAACTGATGGCTCGTGAAAGCAACCTGTTGGTCTTGGACGAACCGACCAACGATCTGGACGTCGAAACGCTGGACCTACTGCAGGAACTACTGGACGATTATGACGGCACGGTTTTGCTGGTAAGCCACGACAGGGATTTTCTAGACCGCGTTGCGACCACCACAATCGCAATGGAAGGTGACGGAGAAGCGATCGTCTATGCTGGTGGTTGGAGCGATTATCGCGCGCAACGTCAGCCAGATGAGGCAGAGGCCGCCGCCCAAAAATCCAAGTCTAAGAAAAACAAATCACAGGCCGAGACTAAGACCGCGAAGACAGCGCAAGCTGGTCTGACATTCGCAGAACAAAAGCGTTTGGAAGCTCTGCCCGCACTGATGGAGCGCCTACAGGCTGAGATCGCGAAATTGGAAGACTTCATGTCTGACCCAGATCTCTTCACCAAAGAACCTCTTAAGTTCCAAAAGGCGACAGAGGCTCTGGTTGAGCGCAACAACGCACTTGGTGACGCCGAAGAGGAATGGCTGATGCTGGAGGAAAAGGCGGAAACCGCCTGATCCCTTATTCAAAAGCATAGGTTATTGCATACGCAACGCACCGTCCAAGCGGATCACTTCGCCGTTCAGATAGCCGCATTCCACAATGAACTGTGCCAAACGAGCGTATTCGTTTGGATTACCAAGGCGTGGTGGGCAGGTGACGTCTTTCGCCAGAGCATCCATGATTTCATCACCCATAGCGATCAACATCGGTGTTTTGAAAATCCCTGGTGCAATCGCCATAACGCGAATGCCAGTACGCCCTAAGTCGCGTGCCATTGGTAAAGACAACCCGACAATACCGCCTTTTGAGGCCGCATATGCTGCTTGCCCTTTTTGACCATCCATGGCTGCGATTGAGGCTGTATTGATGATCACGCCACGCGCGCCATCTTCATCCGCTTCATTGCCCGACATCGCTTCCGCTGCCAGACGAGCGACATTGAAAGAGCCTACCAGATTGATATCAATCGTTTTTTGAAAAAGCCCCAGCGGGTGCGCGCCATCACGGCCTACGGTTTTGGATGCCGGTGCAATGCCTGCGCAATTCACGGCCGCGGTGATCTTACCCATGGATGATTTCGCAGTTTCGATTGCCGCTTTCACTGAGTCTTCGCTCGTTACATCAGTTTCCACAAAAGTCCCGCCGATTTCTGCGGCGACGGCCTGACCTTTTTCAATGTCGCGATCCAGGATTGTCACCTTTGCCCCTTGGCTCGCAAAATGGCGTGCGGTGGCTTCGCCAAGTCCAGATGCGGCTCCGGTGATGACGGCAGCGGTTTCAGAGATTTTCATGGGCAGGTCTCCATTCTGTATTGGAGTTAATGAACGTGTGTTCAAATAGTGAATACAATCCACCTCTGTCCACTATGACGGCGCGTCCCAAATGAAAAAGAGCGCCCGTTCAGGACGCTCCTTTAAAGTCTTAACAATTTGATAAGCGCTTAATCCGCCAATTGAACCAGGGCGTGGCGTTTCTTGCCCGCGCTCAATTTGATCGGAGAGGCGAGGGCCGCCGCATCAAAGATTTTCACTTCGGTTAAAGGCGCATCATCCAGTTTTGCACCGTTTTCAGCAATCAAACGCTTGGCATCTTTGCCTGACTTGGCGAGACCAGAGCGCACAATCAACTGAACAACCGAAATCCCATCACCAATGTCTTCTTTCGTTAGTGTCAACGTAGGCAAATCTGCACCTACGCCGCCTTTTTCAAAGACTTCGCGCGCGGTTGCTTCAGCCGTTGCGGCTGCATCAGCACCGTGACACAGGGTTGTCACTTCGTTGGCTAGAATGATCTTTGCATCATTGATCTCTTGACCCGCCAATGCACCCAGGCGTTCGCATTCTTCTACCGGAAGCTCTGTGTAAAGCTTCAGGAAGCGGCCAACATCGGCATCAGTCGTGTTGCGCCAGAATTGCCAGAACTCGTAAGGGCTGCGCATGTCAGCATTCAGCCAAACAGCGCCATCCGCTGATTTGCCCATTTTCTTACCATCAGATGTGGTCAGCAGAGGTGACGTCAGGCCAAAGATTTGATTGTCGATCACGCGACGCGTCAAATCGATCCCGTTGACGATATTGCCCCATTGGTCAGAACCGCCGAACTGCACCAGACAGCCATAGCGACGGTTTAGTTCGAGGAAATCGTAGGCCTGCAGGATCATGTAGTTGAACTCAAGGAAGCTCAACGATTGTTCGCGATCCAAGCGAGATTTCACGCTTTCAAAAGACAGCATGCGGTTCACAGAGAAATGACGGCCAATGTCGCGCAGGAACTCAAGGTAGTTCAAACCGTCAAGCCATTCTGCGTTGTTCAGCATCAGCGCGTCGGTGTCGCCGTCACCATAGTCGATATATTTCGCGAAAACCTGTTTGATGCCGCTGATATTGTCGTTGATCTGATCTTCGGTCAGTAGCGGGCGTTCGTCTGCACGGAAGGATGGATCGCCCACCTTTGTCGTGCCGCCGCCCATCAGGGTGATCGGTTTGTGACCGGTTTTCTGCATCCAGCGCAGCATCATGATTTGAATGAGCGAGCCCACGTGCAAAGACTTTGCTGTGGCATCAAAACCGATATAGCCCGGAACCACGCCTGCGATCAAAGCGTCATCAAGTGCCTGATAATCGGTGCAGTCCGCTAGGAAGCCGCGTTCGATCATCACCTGCATAAACTCAGATTTGGGGTGGTAGGTCATAGTATCCGTCTCATATGATGTTGAAAGCTGTATAAGCAGGCAAAGCACAAAGGAAAAGGCCATGTTGAAGGCCAAATTGAGCAAGGGCCCAATTCGGATCGCAGGAACCATGTCTGGCACGTCAATGGATGGTGTCGATGTGGCGGTTTTGGAAACCGATGGAGAACAGATCTTTGAGTTCGGTGAGACTGCGTATCGACCCTATAGCGAAGCCGAACAGCGTGTAATTTCTCGCGCTATGGGGCAGTGGAGTGGACCAGATGTGGACCGCGCTGCCGTGACGGTTCAGGTGGCTCATCAGCAAGTCTTAAAAGGCCTTGAGAATCTTGAGCTGATTGGCTTTCACGGTCAAACCCTATCACATGATCCACGTGGCGGACGGACGTTGCAAGTTGGCGACGGTGCGGGTCTTGCGCAGGATCTAAAAACACCCGTTGCTTGGGATTTCCGCGGTGCCGATGTGCAAATGGGCGGTGAGGGGGCTCCGCTGGCGCCATTCTTTCACTTTGCTTGTGCCAAATGGATGAAGGCTGATGCACCGGTTGCGTTTCTCAATCTAGGTGGTGTGGGGAATCTGACATGGGTTGATCCGCGTAAATCTGGACCGGAACAGGAAGGGGCGTTGCTGGCCTTCGATACTGGTCCCGCAAATGCGCCAATTGATGATCTGATGCGCGAACGGTTTGGCAAAGGGTATGATGAGAACGGGTCCTTGGCCATGAAGGGCGTCGTCGAGACCGGTGCATTGGAACTGTTCTTGGCAGAGACATTTTTCTCAAGAATGCCTCCTAAGTCACTTGATAGAAACGATTTTGCCGAGATGATCACTCTGGTGCGTGAGCTTTCAGATGCAGATGCTGCGGCGACATTGACGGGCATGGCAGCTGCCGCAGTCGCACAGGGGATGGAGCATTGCCCATCGCTACCGGAAACCCTTTTGGTGACCGGTGGCGGACGTAAAAACCCGGTTCTGATGGAAATGCTGCGTGTGTCGCTGGATTGCGATGTAGAGCCGGTAGAGGCGGTTGGGCTTGATGGTGATATGCTTGAAGCCCAGGCCTTTGCGTTCCTGGCCGCGCGTGTGGCGCGTGGATTGCCGACCTCAGGGCCTAGCACCACTGGCGTGAAGGCTTTGGTTGGCGGCGGAGTATTAAGTTACCCGGCCGCCTAAAATTCAGAGCTTTGCCCCTATTGCCGACAGCGAATTCCCTCGGAGTATTTTTGTGAGAATTGAAAGCTAGGCCTTTGGGATGTCAAAGCCATCTGGGGCGAGGGTGAAACCTTCAAACTGGAAACCCGGTGATACTGTACAGCCCACAAGAGTGAATTCTCCGGTAGTGCGGGCAGCTTGCCAATGATCTGTTGGTACAATGATCTGAGGGGATTGCTTATCAAAAAGGTCTGGCCCTAGAATGTGATCCCTTGCGGGGCCAGATTCTGTTTCAGACATCGATAAAACAAGAGGGGCTCCGGCGTAGTAGTGCCATATCTCCACGGCGTCCACTTTGTGCCAATGGCTTTGCTCACCAGATTTGAGAAGAAAATATATGGCGGTGCCAACTGGACGGCCGTCGTTATCTGCAACCCAAGTTTCCCGGAAATGGCCGCCTTCAGGATGCGGTTTCAGTGCGAGTTTTTCGATCAGTTGATCAGCGGTCATAGCAATGTGTACTCTTTGAAAGTGGCAGCTTCACCGACCTTTTTGCCGGTCTGATCGGTTAAAGTCCAAATCGTGGCGTTGCGAATTCGAAATCTTTGGCCAGATTTTGCGATCCGCACGCCTTCGTAATTCCTGATCGCGCCGGTTTCACGCATTTCTTCGAACATAGCGGCACGTTGATCACGATGGCCAGGTTCGGCGGTGAGGCGCGACGGCATCTGAGTGAGTTCTTCCCAAGAGATATTCCACAACCGCTGACTGGCCAGATTGCCATAGGTTAAGATTGGGTCTGTAGAGGTATCATGTGAAAGGATCGCAAATGGCGCTTCGTAGACCCCTTTGGGGTCATCTGAAGCGATAAGAGGCTCGCCAATGCGTTCTTCATAGCAGCGCAACAGAAGAGCAGTGTGGTCGGCATGATAGGCGTTTTTGTCCGAAGGTCTGTCCATGTAACCTTCCTAAAACGAAAAAAGCCCCGCAGGAAGCGGGGCCTTTCCAATACTTTGACCTGAAATTACTTTTTCAGGATGGATGTACCTGCGTATTCCGCAGTTTCGCCCAGCATTTCCTCGATGCGGATCAACTGGTTGTATTTCGCAAGACGGTCAGAGCGCGACAGGGAACCGGTTTTGATCTGACCACAGTTGGTTGCAACTGCGAGGTCCGCGATGGTGCTGTCTTCAGTTTCACCAGAACGGTGAGACATCACATTGGTGAAGCCCGCGCGGTGCGCCATGTCGACAGCTTTCAGTGTCTCAGACAGGGAACCGATCTGGTTCACTTTCACCAGCATGGAGTTCGCAGAACCTTTTTCGATGCCAGATGCCAGACGGGCTGGGTTGGTCACGAAGAGGTCGTCGCCAACCAACTGAACTTTGTCACCGATAGTATCTGTCAGCAGTTTCCAGCCATCCCAGTCGTCCTCGTCACAGCCATCTTCGATGGAGATGATTGGGTAGTCTTCAACCAGTTTCGCCAAGTATGCGACGTTTTCTTCAGATGTCAGGGAAATGCCTTCGCCCTTCATCTCGTATTTGCCGTCTTTGTAATACTCGGTGGAAGCACAATCGAGCGCAAGGTAGATGTCTTCGCCCGGCTTGTAGCCAGCCTTCTCGACGGCAGCCATTACGAAGTCCAGCGCAACGCGAGTGCTTTCGAGGTTTGGTGCGAAACCACCTTCGTCACCGATGCCAGTGTTGTGGCCTGCGGCAGACAATTCTTTTTTCAGCGTGTGGAAGACTTCCGCCCCCATGCGGATCGCTTCTTTTACGTTAGACGCTGACACCGGCATGATCATGAATTCTTGGATGTCGATTGGGTTGTCTGCGTGCTCGCCGCCGTTGATGATGTTCATCATTGGAACTGGCAGGACGCGTGCCTGTGTGCCGCCGATATAGCGGTACAGAGGCTGTGCCGTGAAATCGGCAGCTGCTTTCGCAACAGCCAAAGACACACCCAAGATTGCGTTGGCGCCCAGACGGCCTTTGTTGTCGGTGCCGTCAAGTTCGATCATCGCGGCGTCGATGGCTTCTTGTTCTGTTGCGTCAAAGCCAACCAAGTTTTCAGCAATCTCACCGTTCACGGCTGCAACTGCTTCCAGAACGCCTTTGCCAAGGTAGCGAGCTTTATCACCGTCGCGTTTTTCGACGGCTTCATAGGCGCCTGTGGATGCACCGGATGGAACTGCGGCGCGGCCCATTGTGCCGTCTTCTAGAATCACGTCGACTTCAACGGTCGGGTTGCCCCGGCTGTCCAGAATTTCGCGTGCGTGAATATCGATGATGGTGCTCATAAGACTGTCCTTAAGACTGCGTTCGATTTACGCGCTTAATACCAAGTCAATGTAAAAAGTAAACACGATATGCTAGCGCTAACACGAACTATTCGTCACAGTTAGGGCAAACAATTTAATTTTCCTGAAACCTCACCCTGAGACTAGATGCAACCTTAGGTGTTTTCTGGTTGCGAAAAGACCCCAATTGGCTCTGAATTTTGACAAAATTCACAGTTAGCAGCAACAATACGCGCCTTTTACTGGCGTTGTTTCGCAGTTTTGTACTAATAAATGTAACGAGCATAATGGCGATAAGAGCAACAATGGAGGACAGCGTGACTCAGGCGCAGCAGCTGGCCACACCCCCACTTCCCGAGCTGGATCTGGCTGATATCATCGGTGCAGCAGATATTGGTGCCTTTGACCTGAATCTCGTTTCCGGACAATCTTCGGTGTCTTGCGGTTGGAAGCGCATGATCGGCCTTGCCGATGATGCTGAAATTTCGGCACAGCAAGAATGGCTGGATCGAGTTCATGTAGACGACCTGAGCAAGGTTCAAGCTGCGGATGAGGCGATGATGACCGGCGCGACTGCGCGCAGCAAATCGACTTTTCGTTTCCGCCATGAAGATGGGCATTACATCTGGGTGCAATCCAATGCAGGCGTTGCTGAACGTGATAGCAACGGCTTGCCTGTTCGTATCACTGGTGTGCACATCAATGTCTCTGACGAGATGGAGCGCGAACGCGCTAAAGATGAATTTGTGGCCATGATCAGCCATGAGCTGCGCACACCGCTGACTTCGGTTCTTGGAGCCTTGAAGATGGCCAATAGCGGCTCGCTTGGTGATCTGTCAGCGCCAATAAGCAATCTATTGCAACTTGCGCAGCGCAATTCCAATCGCTTGCTGCACCTTGTGAACGAACTTCTAGATTTCAAATCACTGGAAAGCGGGACCTTGACCTATGAAATGGTTAAGTTGGATGCACGAGAAGTGGTTTCTGATGCGACACAATCCATGGAAGGCTATTTGCAGGACGGTCAGAAGATTAAGCTGACAGAACCTGCTGGTGATACCCCGTTACATCTGGAGGCAGATGTGAACCGTCTGCAGCAGATCCTTGCGAACTTGCTTTCAAATGCGGCGAAGTTCTCTCCTGCAGAGACAGAGATTGAACTCGAACTCAGTAAAGACGGGGACATGCTGCAGTTTGCTGTGCGCGATCACGGCGAAGGTGTGCCTGAAGAATTGCAGGGGCGTATGTTCCAACGCTTTACGCAGGCCAAAACTGGCGAGAAGCGTAAATTCAAATCCACCGGCCTTGGTCTGTCGATCTGTAAGCAGATGACAGAAGGAATGGGTGGTCAAATCGGCTACTATAATAATGACGACGGCGGCGCGACCTTCTGGGTCAGACTTCCGGTGAAGTGCGCTTAATCTGCGCTTCGCGGATCATCACAAACAATCCTGACCCAATGATCAACGCGGACCCGAGCAAGGTCGGCGCATCTGGTATTTCAGTGAAAAGAATGTAGCCGACGATGGCCGCAAAAGGCAGGCGGGAGTATCGCAGTGGTGAAACTGCTGACACTTCGCCGAGGCGCATCGCATTGGTCACGCAAAAATACCCCCCTAAGGCAAAGACATTCATCAGCAGAACGGTCCACACCGTTGGCATATCGATGGGGGCAAATCCTTCTGCCAGGAATGATAGCCCCAAACCAGCGGGAATAAGCGCACAGAATGCATAGAAAGACAGTAGGGGGGTGCTGGCTTGTTTTGGTGCGAGCCGTGAAGCGAAATCTCGGACTGACAGAGCAAGCGTGCCAACAAGAGCCAGGATCAGACCAATGTTTAATCCATCGGTATCAGGGCGCACAATTATCAGAACACCAATGAAACCGATGATCACGGCGGTCCACCGTCTCGGCCCAACTTTTTCTTTCAACAGAAATGCGGCTGAAGTTGTGATGACCAGAGGCACGGCCTGAATGATGGCGGCAACCGTGGACAGAGGTAAAAGCGAAAGCGCTGTGAAAATGCTGAGCGCGGCAATCACTTCTGCGATGTTGCGCGCAAGTAATACAGGATGAAAAAAGAGCCTGGTGAAAATCGGAGATTTGACCCGCAAGCACATCATTCCAAAGATGATGGCACCCGCTAGGCCCATGAAGAACATGATCTGACCTTTGGTGATCGACTGCGCGAGCAGTTTTATCATGCCGTCAGCAGTCGCAAAGCACATCATTGCCAGGACCATAAGGCCCATGGCGCGCAGGTTTTCCATCAGTCGCTGTCGCGTTTAAGGGGCACGCCATAAAGTTCCAGCTTATGACCCATCAATCGATAGCCCAGCTTTTCGGCGATTTTTTCCTGCAGCTTTTCAATATCAGGGTCCATGAATTCGATCACTTCGCCAGAGTTGATATCGATCAGGTGATCATGATGATCACGTTCTGCGTCTTCATACCGCGCACGCCCGTCGCCAAATTCCAACTTGTCCAGAATACCGGCTTCTTCGAACAGTTTCACTGTCCGGTAAACCGTTGCCAAAGAGATCGCAGAATCCTTTGCACTGGCACGGGCATAAAGTTCTTCTACATCCGGGTGGTCTTTGCTGTCTTCAAGCACAGCCGCAATGATCCGACGTTGACCGGTCATGCGCAGACCTTTGGCTTCACAGCGGGCGATGATGGTGTCGGACATGGGGCGTTCTGCTCTCTCGGTATGCTCTCTGGCCATCTTTAGTAGCGGTGGTTTGCGTGAATTTCTAGCACCTTGAGAAAGTTATCCCCGTTTAAATGCGAGCAATTCACGCTTGACCTGTCAGGGAAAAGGGCGCACACGCCGTTGATTGTTGATAACCTGGCCTGAGCTGCGGCCATTAAGCCCCAAAAGGACAGGACATGGCGGAATTTAGTGAACTCGGGTTACCAAAATCTCTGGTCAAACGGCTGAATGATATGGGGCTCAAAGAAGCAACACCCATTCAGAACCGCGCGATTCCGCATGCTTTGAATGGTGAAGACGTCATGGGCTTGGCCCAGACTGGTACCGGCAAGACGCTCGCATTTGGTCTACCGCTGATTTCCCGGCTGCAAAGCTACGGTACGAAACCTGCGGATAAAACGGCTCGTGCGCTGATCCTTGCACCGACACGCGAGCTGGCGAACCAGATCGTTGCGTCTTTGAAAGCCCTCGTGGAAGGCACGCATTTTAAAGTGGGTCTTGTGGTGGGTGGCGTTGCGATCAACCCACAGATCAAACGTGTGTCACGCGGCACGGATATCATCGTGGCGACGCCGGGCCGTTTGCTTGACCTGATGGAGCGCAACGCGCTTGACCTGGAAGCAACCGACTTTCTGGTTCTGGACGAAGCTGACCAAATGCTGGATCTGGGCTTTATTCATGCGCTGCGCCAGATTTCATCTGTTTTGCCAGAAGAACGCCAAACCATGCTGTTCTCTGCAACGATGCCAAAACAAATGGCTGAGATTGCGCAAACCTATCTGACCAACCCAGTTCGCATTCAGGTGAACCCTCCGGGCAAGGCTGCTGACAAGATCACGCAGTCGATCCATTTCATCGCGAAAGCAGAAAAACCAAACCTGTTGATCGAGCTTTTGGATGCACACCGTGACGAAGCGGCGATCGTTTTTGTACGCACCAAACATGGTGCGGATCGTTTGATGAAGTCGCTGCAAAAGGCGGGTTATGCCGCTGATGCGGTACATGGCAACAAAAGCCAAGGGCAACGGGAACGCGCTATTGCGGCCTTCCGTGCCGAAGAAACACGCGTTCTGGTCGCAACCGATGTGGCTGCACGTGGACTTGATATTCCGATCGTCCGCCATGTTTACAACTTTGATCTACCAAACGTGCCAGACAACTATGTCCACCGTATCGGCCGGACTGCACGTGCGGGCATGGACGGCGCAGCCGTTGCCTTCTGTGCACCAGACGAAGTGGATGAATTGAAGGCCATCCAGAAAACGATGAAATTCACCATTCCAGTGGCCTCTGGTCGCCCATGGGAAGGTGCTGAAATCGAAAAACGTAAACCCAGTGGCGGCGGTGGCCGTCGTCGCGGTGGCGGTGGTGGTGGCGGACGACGCTTTGGCGGCGGTGGCCGTCCGGGGGGCAAATCCTCTGAAGGCCAATCCGCAGGTGGACGTTCTGGCGAAGGCAACTCCGGTGGCGGTAAGCCAGGTTGCGGTCGCCCAGGAGGCAAGCCTGGTGGGTTTAAATCCCGCGGAGGCAAGCCAGGTGGTGGCAAACCGGGCGGCGGCGGATCCCGTCGTGGCGGTCCATCACGTGGACGTCGCAGTGGTGGTTCTGGAGGCGGAGGCAACTAAGCCTCTGCTGATTGCAGACATTTAGTAGACCAAGTGGCCTTCCATCGTGCGCTTTGCGGTGCCCGAAATTGTGACTTTGGCCTGATCTGTGCTGACACCGATCAGGCTTAACCTGCCCATATCCTCACCTTGATGTATGGTGAACGACTGATTTTCACCGGTGATCTGTGTTAGGAGTGCGCCCAATGTGGCGCTGGCTGAACCGGTTGCGGGATCTTCAGGGATATTATCAAGCGGCGCAAACATGCGCGCATGAGCGGTGTCGCCATCCCGCCAATATGCAAATTGGGCAAAATCCAACGAAGTAGGGTAGTCGCTTGCGCCTTGGCGCATGGACGCAACATCAATCACGATCTCAGATAGGGCCTTGCGCCTTGTCAGTTCGGTCAAAGTGAATGGCAATCCCAAAGTCGCCATTGTGGGGACGTGCGTTTGAGTGGCGATGTCAGACCGCTGTAAGCCAATCGTATTGGCAACCATGTCGATGTCAGGCTTAGCCATGATCTCCAATGGAACTTCGGTTGCGAACTGCGCCTGACCATCTTTAACCTGACAAGGTAACGGGCCAACGCCAAGCTCAAGCGTAAATGACTCTGGCGCGCCAAGATCGGCCATCGCTACTGCGGTTCCAATCACCGGATGGCCAGCAAAAGGCACTTCCATCATCGGCGTGAAAATACGGACCTTGGCGTGATGGGCCGGGTCTTCAGGCGGATAGACAAATGTCGTTTCCGAAAAATTGAATTCCCGCGCGATCTTTTGCAAATCGGCCTCAGGCAAATTTTGGGCATCCGGAATGACCGCCAATTGGTTGCCGCCAAAGGGTTTTTCCGAAAAGACGTCATACACAAAAAAGGCGGTCATATCGGTCTCCTAGACCAGATCAGGTTCGCGACCCACCTTGTTGGCCAGCGGCGCGACGGTCAAGCCTTGAACGATGATTGAGAAAATCACAACGACATAGGTCGCAGTCAGTATCAATGGCTTCCATTCGCTGTCGGGTAAGGACAGAGCCAAGGCGACCGAGATACCGCCTTTAAGACCGCCCCAAGTCATGATCGGGATCACGCCTTTGGAAAACTCGCGGAAAGGTTTCAAAAGCATAACCGGCACGGCAACAGCGGTGAGGCGCGCTAAAAGCGCCAATGCGATAGAGGCAACGCCTGCGATCAAGAAGTCCGCTTCAAAAGCGATGGCGAAGACTTCAAAGCCGATCATTAAGAAAAGGACAGCGTTCAGGATTTCATCGATCAGCTTCCAGAAGGCATCGACATATTTACGGGTCTCTTCTGTCATGCCGTGTTTCGCGCCGATGTCACCAATTAGAAGACCCGCGCAGACCGCCATGATCGGCGCTGAGAAATGAAGATAGACCGCCAATGAATAGCCGCCAAAGGCCAAGCCAAGCGTTAGAAGAACCTCAAGGCTGTAATCGTCAATCTGGCGCATCACGCGGAAGGTCAACCAGCCAAGGACAATGCCTAAGATCGCACCGCCAAAGGCCTCTTGCACAAAGAGCAAGACAGCATCCATAGCACCCGCGCCATGGTGGTCATCACCCGGAAAGGCCAATCCAACAAGTACAAGGAAGACGACGTAGCCGACACCGTCATTAAACAGGGACTCTCCGGCGATTTTGGTTTCCATGGATTTCTTTAGGTTGGCTTCGCGCAGAACGCCAAGCACGGCCACAGGATCGGTTGGAGTAATCAAAGAGCCAAACACCAGTGCGATCATGATCGGCATACCCGTGATCCAGCTAAAGCCAACACCTACAATTGCAGTCGATAGGCCAACGCCCAGCGTGGCCATCAGGAAAACCAGGCGCCACTGCGCCTTAAGATCCGAGAGTTTAACGTGCAAAGCACCGGCAAATAGCAACAGCCCCAACATGCCTTCCAACAGGGCATCGGAGAATTGCAGACCATTTACAATACCGCGCGCAGTGGGTGCGATTTCCAATGCGGGCCACATCAGATCGATCCCCAAAACACCAAAGCTTGCCAACAACGCGACCACAAGAATGCCGATGGCTGATGGCAGTTTCAGATAAAGATGGTTGATCGCACCAAAGGCCCCAGCGAGGACAATAAGAATGGAGGTGATTTGGAGAAAGGTCATTTTATCAAAGCCTTATGGGGTGTTGTTTACTTTAAAATTCGAATTACGTGCCACAGAAAGTGGCTTCCACACGTTCGGCGTCTTGCGGCGGATGCGTGAGATAGAGCGCTTCTGATGAGGCGGCGAACGGCGTCGCAAGCAGTGCATTCAAGCGATGGAACGGATCATAGTCACCTTGGACGGCCGCTTGGATCATGGCCTCAATCTGATGATTGCGCGGGATGATATAGGGATTGGCAGCGCGCATCTTAGCGATAGGATCCTCCTCACGCTCAATACGCGTCCGCCAACGTTGCGTCCAACTTTGGAAAGCATCGGACTTGTCGAGTTTCGGGTTAGCCGTTCCATCAGTTAGGGCACGGAACGTATTGGTGAAATCCGCTTTTTCGTCAGCCATCAACTGGAGTAGTTCTTGGATGAGGCGGTCGTCCTCTTGGGAGGGTGACGTCATTCCTAGTTTTGCGCCAAAGGCATTGCGCCAGTTTTCATGTAGCAGTTTGGGCATGGCGTGCACGGCGGCAGTGAAGTCTTTCACAGCTTGATCCGCATCAGGCATCAACGGTACCAGAGAGGTCGCAAGCTGCGCCATGTTCCACACGATGATGTCAGGCTGATTGCCATAGGCATAACGCCCATGACGGTCGATGGAGGAAAAGACCTGCATCGGGTGAAACTCATCCATGAAAGCGCAGGGGCCATAGTCGATGGTTTCACCAGAAACGGTGCAATTGTCGGTATTCATGACACCATGAATGAAGCCAATCGACATCCATTTTGCCACCAGTTTGGCTTGGGCATGGATGACGGCCTGCAGAAACTCCAGAGGGTTGTTGCAGTCAGGGTAATGCCGTTCTACTGCATGCTCATTGAGTGCCTGAAGGCCATCCAGATCACGGCGCGCGACGAGGATTTGAAAGGTGCCCACTCGGATATGGCTTGCGGCCACGCGCGTGATGACAGCGCCGGGCAGGGCGGTTTCGCGGAAGACCTGTTCGCCGGTTGCAACTGCTGCTAAGGCGCGCGTTGTTGGAATGCCAAGCGCATGCATAGCTTCTGACATAACGTATTCTCGAAGCACTGGACCAAGCCACGCCCGCCCATCGCCATTGCGAGAATAGGGCGTAGGGCCAGAGCCTTTGAGCTGGATGTCAAAACGGCCCGCGGTGGTTTCCACATCCCCAAGCATCAATGCGCGGCCATCACCAAGCTGTGGGTTCCACTGGCCAAATTGATGGGCCGCATAAAGTTGGGCGAGGGGATCTGCGCCCTGCGGCACTTCATTACCCCCAAATACACGTGATAGTTCTGCGATGTCTTGGGTGTTTTCTATGCCCAATTCCGCGGCCAGATCATGATTGAACGCAATCAATGAGGGATCAGCCACGGCTGTGGGTTTCATCCGAGTGAAAAGCTGTGCGGGCAGCGTGCCATAGGTGTTGGCAAAGGGGATCGAGAGGCTCATGAAGCCTATATAAACCTCAGAGCATTAAAGTCATGAGGGAATAGCGCTCGCGCAGTTCAAATCGCGCGCGCCGGTAGAGTTTTTGAGCGGTTTCGTCTTCGCGATCCACTTCAAGATGCAGCGCCATAACGCCTGCTGCACTCATGGTCTTGCGCAGGCTGTGCAAGGTTTCAAGCGCGATACCACGTCCACGCACGGCTGGGCGCAGGTAGATTTCATCAATAAAACCATCCATGCCGCCCAATTCGAGGGACCAGCTGAAGGTTAGCACCACATAGCCCATGGGCGCGCGCGCAGGCCCCATCAGATATATCGCCCCATAGGGTGAGCCTTCCAGCAAGGGGATTAAGGCGCGTTCCAATGTGGTTTCCTCGGTTCCCAGGTCCATTTCGGCATGAAACCCCATGACGAGGGGCATCAGTTTTTCAAGGTCTTGTTGCTTGGCAAGGTGGATTGCAGCACTCATAGGCGGGCAACTCTTTCTGTGAGGAGGGCAAAGAAACCGTCTGCGTCCACATCCTGCATGAACATTGCGTTGGGCGCGAAATCTGTCACGCCCCAATAGTCAGCAACAGTCATGCCCAGCGTTAGCTGGGATGTGGTTTCTATTTGAACGTTCACGTGACGGCCTTTGAATAAGTCAGGTCTAAGCAGGTAAGCGATCACGCAGGGATCATGCAATGGGCCACCTTCAGAACCGTATTTTTCGACGTCAAACCGCTCAAAGAAATCAAGCATGTCAGCCAGGGCGATGCCAGCGTCAGTCTTTAGGTCACGAAAGGCTTTAACGCGAGTCTTCGTGGTGAGCGCTTTATGGGTGACATCAAGTGGCATCACCGTGATCGGTCGGCCTGATTTGAAAATAATATCAGCAGCTTCTGGATCGACATAGATGTTAAACTCGGCGGCGGGTGTGATGTTGCCCACCTCAAAATAAGCGCCACCCATCATGACGATTTCCTGTACACGGTCGATAATGTCAGGCGCTTTTCTAAAGGCCGTGCCTATGTTGGTCAGTGGGCCAAGTGTGCAGAGAGTTACAGTACCATCAGGTTCCGCGCGAAGTGTGTCGATGATGAAATCGACGGCGTCTTGCTCTTGCAAAGACATCGCGGGTGTGGGCAATGGATCAGGGCCATCAAGGCCGGTTTTGCCGTGAACATGTTCAGCCGTGACAAGTTTGCGCTTCATCGGAGCCTTACAGCCCGCGAAAACCTTTGTGTCGGGTTTGCCGGACCATTCACAAACAATGCGCGCATTTTTCTGCGTCAGAGAAAGCGGGACATTTCCGGCAACACAGGTGATGCCTAGGACGTGGATCTCTTCTGGGCTGCCAAGCGCCAGCATGATGGCAGCAGCGTCGTCTTGGCCGGGGTCTGTGTCGATGATGATTTTGCGAGGCGCGGTCATGAATATCTCGATGTATTTTTCAACACATTGAGAGCTGGCGCTTGGGATGTCTAGGGCATTAGGGCCTTGCCCTTCGGGCTGCGGCCTCACCCAAGGGTATTTTTGCAAAGATGAAATAGCAAAGGGCGCTCTGGATGACTGGAGCGCCCTAACAAGATTTGTTTGGATATTGGTTTATCCGTCGAAATCAACTGTTTCGATTAGTTTCAAGGCTGCATCGCGGTTGCCCGCAAGGGTCATCAGGTTCACAGCATCGGCATCAAATGTGCCCCAGCCTTGTACCAATGCATCAGCGGATGTGCCGGCTGCAATCGGGTATTCGTAGTTGGCTTTTGCATAGATTTCCTGCGCTTTTGGCGAGGTCAGGAATTCCATCATTTTCAGCGCTGCGTCTTTGTTTGGCGCAGATTTGGTCATCGCTACACCAGACACGTTCACGTGTGTGCCGCCGTTTTCAAACGTAGGGAAGATGATGCGCACGCTTTCTGCCCAGGCCTTCTGCTCTTCGTCAGACAGCATTTTGCCCATGTAATAGGTGTTGCCGACAGAGATGTCGCATTCGCCGGCCCAGATTGCTTTGACCTGTGCGCGATCGTTACCCTGTGGCTTACGTGCGAGGTTGGATTTCAGACCTTCCAGCCAAGCCTCTGTTCCTTCTTCACCGTGGTGGTGCAGGACGGCAGATGTCAAAGCCACGTTATAGGCGTTGGTGCCGGAACGGGTGCAAATGCGGCCTTCCCATTTTGGGTCTGCCAGATCTTCGTATGTTGTCACTTCGCCGTCAGCGACGCGATCTTTAGAAGCATAAACAATGCGTGCGCGGGTGGTCAGGCCAAACCAGTGATTTTCAGGATCACGGTAATCCGCTGGTACGTTTGCTGTCAGAGCATCGCTGACCACTGGCTGCGTCAGACCTGCGTTTACAACACCTGCAAGACGGGAAATATCAACAGTTAGGATCACGTCCGCCGGGGAACGATCACCTTCGGCTTGCAGGCGTTCAATCATGCCTTTTGCCAGATAGGCGACATTCACTTTGATGCCGGTTTCAGCGGTGAATGCATCGGTCAAGGGTTTGATCAGTTCAGGCTGACGGTAGGAATATACGTTCACCTCCTCAGCAGCGACGGGAAGGGCGATCATCGTGGCGACAGCTGCGAAGAGTGTTGATTTGATATTCACGGACATTTTTAGACCATTCGTTGTTGATTACGATGGCTGCGCTTTAATCCGAGTTTTTTGGTCGGGTCAATACCTGAATATTGTTGTCGGGAATATTATTTGCGATTTTTTGCCGCTTTCTCTTCGACTTTCACTTCATCCCAAAGCGCGTCCATTTCAGCGAGGTTTGATTGTTCTGGCCGTTTTCCGCGTTGGGCGAGCTTGGCCTCAACTTTTTCAAAACGCCTTGTGAATTTCGCATTGGTTGCGCGCAGAGCGGCTTCGGGTTCTACATCCATGTGACGCGCTAGGTTGGCCATCACAAATAGCAAGTCGCCAAATTCTTCTTCGACTTCGGTTTGTGTCAATTCATCACGTGCCTCGATAAGCTCATGACTTTCTTCGACAATCTTGGCCAGAACATGTGAGACATCGGGCCAATCAAACCCAACACGGGCTGCGCGTTTCTGTAGTTTCACAGCACGCAACAGGGCAGGTAGGCCTACGGCGACCCCATCCAAAGTACCTTGCTGAGCTTTGCCCGCGCGTTCGGCCGCTTTGATTGTTTCCCAGTCTTTGGTTTGCTGTTCAGCGGATTTATCTCGGCTTTCATCGCTGAATACATGCGGATGCCGTGCCACCATTTTGTCTGACATCGTGTCCGCGACATCATTGAAATCAAATAGACCCTTTTCCGTCGCCATCTGCGCATGAAAAACAGATTGGAACAGCAAATCTCCAAGCTCGCCTTTTAACTCGTCCCATTCTTCGCGCTCGATTGCGTCGGCAACCTCATAGGCTTCTTCGATGGTGTAGGGGGCGATGGTGCTGAAATCTTGCTCGATGTCCCAAGGGCAACCGGATTCCGGATCCCGCAAGCGCCGCATGATTTCCAGCAGACGCGGCATGCCGCCTTTTGGATTGTGAATGAGATCAGAGAGATCGGAATGTGACACGTGTTTTGTCCCGTTGTGACTTGTGTCTATTCTTATCAAAGCCCCTTTGGAATGAAAGTGGGCGCTTTGTCAGCGCCCACATTAATGTTTAGAATTTCACACCGATGCGAATTTGAACCACCGTATGTTTGGCCGTCACCACATTGGCAAGCCGTTCGCCTTCAAGGGTGTATTGATCCACCGCAAAACCGACAAAGGTGTTTTTTCCAAACTTGTGCTCAAGCCCAAGGCCGACAACGTGTCCGTTCATATCGATCGTGGTGCCCGCATCATCAAACGTGCTTTGCGCAAGACCGATGGAGCCATAAAACAGTGTTTTGCCTTTGGCATATCCAATCCGGGCGCGTGCAGAATGCAGGTCTTTGTGGATGCGCGTTGCAAACCCCTGAACCGCGTTGCTACGCGACTGGGACTGAAGCTCTAAGCCATAAACCATATTGCCGCGCTGAAGGTCATACCCCAGAAATCCTCCAAAATCATCGGATCCAACGTTACTTGCGTCAATAAAAGGAAAGCCTTCTGAGGTGGCATATGTATTGCTGCCAATTTCGGTGCCGTAGGTCAGGCCAAACCGGAAACCCTGCCAGTCGCCTTGTTCCACAATCGACGCCACTGGTGCTTCGACAATTGGATCGCCCAATGCGCCTGCAGAAGCGGGACCTGTGAGAGCCACAATACAGACTGCTGCCTTTGCTGATGCGCTTAGTTTACTTGTCATGATTTGCCTTAGACGTCTTGTTTAATCATTTGATTACGCTGCATTAGCGCGAATAAAGGCGATGCGCACCAATTTTATGTTCAGGCGTTCGTAAACTGCCAAATTAATTTATGGTAACACAGGGGATTCTTTACGAAAGCAACATTGAATTGGAATTCATTGCCATAAGTAGAGGCGGAAAAGAGCGTTTTTATACATTACGCTGGAATGAAAAAATCCCGCAACGTAGTCGTTGCGGGACCTAAGCCAGCTATAAAGCTGAGAAATCGCAGCGTGGCCGCAGATTTTTTAAGGTTAGAATTTCATCCCAGCGCGTATTTGAAACAGGGTATGGTCGCCTTCGATCTTTGCCGCACCGTTGGAGCCTGATAGTTTATAGTGATCGATACCGAGGCCTACGAAGGTTCTTGGAGTCATCATGACTTCAGCGCCAATCCCTACAACAATACCGTCTTGTGAGAAGTTCGTTCCGGTGTCGTTGAAATTTGAAGATGCAAAACCAAGACTTCCAAGCAGAAGTACATTGTTGTTGGCGTAACCGACCCGGCCACGGACAGAACGAATGTTTTCGAAGACCGAATTTGGGAAGCCGACAATCGCGTTGTCACGTTTGAGGGCCTGAAGCTCAACCCCATAAACCATATTTCCGCGCTGAGTGTCATAGCCGATAAACGCGCCAGCTCCTTGATCGCCCATTGTATCGGCTTGGTTAGTTAGTAGTCCGCCATTATAGGCGCGGGCTTCTCCTGACATTTCGGAGTTTCCGGTCAGACCAACCCTGAAGCCTTGCCAAGATCCAGCTGCGGATTGTGCCGCAGACTGAGACGCAAGACCAAATAGCAAAAGAGCGCTGAATGCTGCAGTTTGAATAAACTTGTACATGAGTGAACTCCTGAAAAATTGATGCTCGCAAGTTTATGTTAATTTTATTTACGTTTGAAGTGTTCACATGCGATTTCAAAGCAACGGAACTGAGTGAAGAGATTTAATCACGAATATCCAATTTACGGTGTAGATAGATAACGGCACTACGCCTTATAGGTGTTTGATTGCTTTTATTTTAACTAGCCAGCGTTGATCTCAGGACTCACGGACATAGGTAATTTTTGGTTTTCCGAACTCAAACAGCCCGGTGATATCTCGCGCCACATGGGAACATTCAATGACATCTGGCATTGGGCGGTAAACATCCGGCCATCCACGTTGATGCAGGTGTATTCTCCTAGTTCAATCCGGCTGCCGGTGCGGTCCGTACAATAACAATCAATCACCTTGCCTTTGGGCGAGATGACATCCGCCAGCGTTGGTCCCGCCAGCCCTAAACCTATGAAAATGGTCAAAAGTCGTCGCATAAGCCAAATCTATCACAGGATGGGCTCTTGACCAAACCGTGTGGATCAGGAAGGTAGCGCCATGGTTCCTTTTGAGCGTTTAGAGCAGATTGCCCAACGGTTCGAGTTTCTCGAAGCGCAGATGGCAGACGGGACAGCGGGTGCGGATATCGCAACGCTGGCCAAAGAATATTCTGAATTAAAACCCGTTGTAGAGCAGATCACGGCTTACAAGCAGCTTTTGGCTGATTTGGAAGAAGCCGAGCTGATGATGGACGATCCCGACATGCGCGAGCTGGCCGAAGAAGAACTGCCAGCGCTCAAGGCGCGCTTGCCTGAGGCCGAACAAGAATTGCAGATTGCGCTTTTGCCCAAAGACGCAGCAGATGCACGGCCTGCTATGATTGAAATCCGTCCGGGGACGGGGGGCGATGAGGCGGCTTTGTTTGCCGGTGATTTGCTGCGCATGTATCAACGCTACAGTGAAGCGCGCGGTTGGACCTTTGAAATCATTGAGGAAAGCGCCACAGAACTCGGCGGAATCAAAGAAGTTGTTGGCCATATCAAAGGCGAAAACGTATTTGCACGGCTGAAATATGAAAGCGGCGTGCATCGTGTGCAACGTGTGCCGACCACTGAAAGTGGCGGGCGTATTCATACCTCTGCAGCCACGGTCGCCGTGCTGCCCGAAGCCGACGATGTAGATATCGAAATCAACCCCGGTGACATTCGCATCGATACCATGCGCAGTTCTGGGGCAGGTGGCCAGCACGTGAACACCACCGACTCTGCGGTGCGGATCACCCACTTGCCATCGGGCATTGTGGTGACGTCCTCTGAGAAATCCCAACACCGTAACCGTGAAATCGCTATGCAGGTGCTTAAGACAAGGCTTTATGATGCAGAGCGTCAGCGGATCGATAATGAACGCTCGGCAGATCGTAAATCGCAAGTTGGTTCCGGCGATCGTTCCGAGCGCATTCGGACGTATAATTTTCCGCAAGGTCGCATGACAGATCACCGCATCAACCTGACGCTTTATAAGCTGGATCAGATTATGGGCGGCGACTTGGATGAAATCGTTGATGCGCTGACAGCGGATGATCAGGCCGCAATGCTAGCCGAGATGCAGTCATGATCCTGCGCGATGCTTTGTTGGAGGGCACTCGTGCGCTTCGCGAGGCGGGAGTTCCGGGGCCAGAACGTGATGCGCGACTTTTGCTGGCCGAAGTGCTGTCGATGTCCGTCGGGCGATTGACGTTGGAACCTGATTGGGACGTCAGTCCAGATCAAATTAAACAATTCCACGGCTTTTTAGCGCGGCGATCCGCGCGCGAACCGGTGTCTCGGATTCTAGGGCGACGGAATTTCTGGGGCCGAGATTTTGAAGTCACTCCCGACGTTCTGGATCCTCGGCCAGAAACAGAAACTTTAATTGATGCCGCCCTGAAGGGGGCTCCGCCAAAGTCCTTGATCGACCTTGGTTGTGGTAGCGGCATAATCGGTGTCACGCTTTTGGCTGAGTGGCAGATGGCGTCAGGAATTTGCAGTGACGTCTCGCAACCGTGTTTGGCCGTTACGACGCGAAATGCGACAACGCACGGGGTGCGGAGTCGTCTAGAGTTGGTGCAATCAAGTTGGTTTGAACAGATTGACGGCAGTTTCGATCTGATCGTGTCAAACCCACCTTATATTACCGACGATGAAATGGCATTGCTTGATCCTGATGTTGCCTTGCACGATCCGCATTTGGCCCTGACGCCGGGCGGCGATGGGTTATCGCCATATCGTATCCTGGCGACCGGAACGCAGACGCATCTGGCACCCAAAGGGCGCATTTTGGTAGAGGTCGGTTGGAAACAAGGACCTGATGTGGCTCAGATTTTCAGCGACGCTGGCCTCACGCAGGTTCAGATCATTCCGGACATGGATGGGCGTGATCGCGTGGTTTCTGGTCGAAAAGACACGCAATAGGCGGAAAACGGCATCTTACTTACAGATTTTTCACAAAAAACAGCTACTACCCCTTGTAAGGACCTGTGGGGAAGGGTACTCAATAGATGTTCATACGGTGGATGCCCCTAGGCGGTCCCGTTGAACACCAAGCCGACAATAGGGTGATTTTGGTTTATGTGCATAAGGCACGTGTCGCGTCCCCAACAGCAGTGAATTTTAGGGCTGGACTTCTTACTATGAGATCTCAGAAATCCCGTTCGCGGAATAAAAATAACCGCAACAACAACCGTCCATCCGGCAATATCGTCAATCGCGTTTTTGACAGCAATGGCCCGGAGGGAAAGGTGCGCGGTACGCCGCAGCAAATTATAGACAAATACAATCAGTTGGCGCGCGACGCTCAATTGAGCAACGACCGTGTTGCGACGGAAAACTTCCAACAGCACGCAGAACACTACATGCGTTTGCTAAGCGAAGCACAGCGTGAAATGGATGCCAAACGCGAAGAGCAAGAGCGCCAGAACCGTGAACGCCAAGCGGAACGCGATCGGGAACGGGCTGCACGTGCAGAACGTCAAGAACGCGAAAGCAACACAGCAGCCCCGGCTGCAGATGTGGCCACAGACGAACAGCCTTCCGACGCTGGTTTGGATGTGATTGGCAGTGACAACGACAGCGGTCTGGTTGAAACGCCAGAAGCCGCCGAAAAGCCAAAGCGTCAACGCCGTCCACGTAAGCAGGATGCGGAAGCGTCTGGAAATGGCGAAGATAAGCCTGCTCCGAAACAGCGCCGCCCGCGCAAGCCAAAGGCAGAGGCGTCAGATGATGCCGGTGCCCCGGCTGCTGAAGCTGGATCAGGCCCTGAAGAAACAAAAGCTGCTGAATAAACAATAAACCCGGGCGCTGACCCGGGTTTTTCTTATCCTTTGGCCACTTCACGGGCGAGAGCACAGAAGGCCTCAAGCGAGACCACTTCGGCGCGGTCGGTGGGTTTGATCCCTGCCGCTACCAAGCGATCTTCGATATCGGGGCTCACCGATTTTAAAGATGACCGCAGCATTTTGCGTCGTTGATTAAAGGCTGTGGCCACGACCCGCGACAGAGTGCCTGCGTCTGCTTCAAAACGTGGCTCTGTCAGGGCATCAAGGTGCACAACGGCGCTATGCACTTTGGGCGGCGGTGAAAAGGCCTCTGGCGGCAGGTGTAGTACAATCCGCGCATCCGCGCGCCATTGTGACAGGATCGCCAAACGCCCATACGCCTTGCTGCCAGGTTTCGCGACAATGCGTTCCGCGACTTCACGTTGAAACATCAAGGTCAGGCTTTCCCAGAAGGGTGGCCATTCTTTGGGTGTCAGCCAACGCACCAGCAATTCAGTGCCCACGTTATAGGGCAGGTTGGCGGCCACACGGATTGGCTTGCTGAGGTGACCCAGAGGGTTCACTTCCAAAGCGTCGCCATTGATCACCTCAAGTTGCCCAGGATAGGCCTCTGAGATTTCGGCAAGCGCTGGCATGCAGCGTTCGTCTTTTTCAATGGCCAGAACGCGCCGCGCCCCTTCGGCCAAAAGACCGCGCGTTAGACCACCGGGGCCAGGGCCAACTTCGAGAACATCACAGGCGCTGAGATCGCCGGCCTGACGCGCAATTTTTGCAGTCAGGTTCAGGTCTAACAGAAAGTTCTGCCCCAAGGATTTCTTTGCCAAAAGCCCATGGGTGTCGATGACCTCACGCAGAGGTGGGAGTGTATCAATTGCTGCCATAGGGTCTTTTGGGCCGAAAGGGGTTAGTCTACAACTGCTTTCTCGCGCGCATCCGCCATTTTTGCAGCCAGTCGCAGCGCCTCGATGGTGCTGGTTGGATTGGCAATGCCTTGACCTGCGATGTCAAAAGCGGTGCCGTGATCTGGCGAGGTTCGGATGAATGGCAGCCCCAGTGTCACATTCACTCCGCGATCAAAGTCGAGCGTCTTGATCGGAATAAGTGCTTGGTCGTGATACATGCAGATCGCAGCATCATACCCCTGTCGCGCATGGGCGTGAAACATTGTATCCGCAGACAGGGGCCCACGTAGATCAAGGCCAGTGGCGCGCAATTTTTCCAGAACCGGCGTGATAATCAGCTGTTCTTCGTGGCCCATTGTCCCACCTTCGCCTGCATGCGGATTAAGACCCGCGATGGCCAGCCGTGGCTGCGAAATGCCGAAATACTTCCGTAAATCCGCAACGGTGATTTCAATCGTGCGCTGAAGTAAATCAGGTGTAAGAGCCGCAGGAACGTCTTCAAGTGCGATATGGATTGTGGTTGGCACCACCGATAGCTCTGGGCTGGCCAGCATCATGACGACCTGATCCACACCTGCCAAATGGGCGAGGTATTCCGTGTGACCGGGCCATGGGAAATCTGTTCCGTCTTTCAGAGCTTTTTTGTGTATCGGGGATGTACAAACCGCACTTGCCTCGCCGGATAATGCCAAATCAACAGCTTTTGCAATGACGTCGATCACACCTTGCGCATTTGCCGGGGTGGCTTTGCCTGGGTTGCGATTGTTTGGAAAGGAATGCGAAAGAACCGGCAAAGCCGTTGCAATAACGTCCTCGACCTCATTGGGCGACTGAATGACCTTATGAGGGACATCACCAGGCAAATGCGCCGGATCTGCAATCACAAAGAATGCGAGCTCGTCTTTCAGAGCTCCCCAAGACTTCTCAGCCAACTCTGGCCCAACACCTGCGGGTTCGCCGCAAGTTAACGCGATTGGCGCACGTGTCATTTTATCTCAATTTGTGCATCAGCACGCAGCTGTTCGAGATAGCCGTCAGCATAGGAATTCAGACGGCGGTTGCGCAGAGCATTCAGAACATCTTCGCGGCTGGCTTCTTCATTCACAGCTGCTGTGCGTCCGCACATCATGATGAACAGTAGGTTGCTGCCATCTTGCGATGTCAACGCAGTTGAAACTTCGTGACGGTCCAGTTTTGCAAGTTCTAGTGCAATGGATTGCGGAATTTCACTTGGGCTGCGCGCTTCGATGGTCAGGGCTTCGTCAGGGCCACCAAAGTTCACGCCATATAGATCATCGCAGGTGTCGATGTTGCCACGGATGTCCTGCGCACGCGCTAGGGCTTCTGGGCTGCGTCCACCAGGGATATTCAAAACACCATATTCGATAGCCGCAATGGCAGAGCGTTTCACAGGTAATTCTTCAATACCGCGCATTTTGAAAATGGCGATGGCTTCGCCAAGTTCGATTGGTGCTGTCACTTCACCTGGTTTCAATTCCAAAATCACAGGCTGCAAAGGAGCTGGCAATTGCGTCAAAGGCAGCCATTCCAAACGCCCATCTTTTTCACGAGAACCTGCGGCAGAAAAACGACGTGCAGCATCTGCGAAGTCCTTGGAGGATTTGAGTTCGCTGATTTGGTTGGCAACTTCACGCACCTGATCTTCGGTTTGTGGTGTCAAAGGGATGATCACTTCAGACAGCAAAACACGCAGACCGGCTTGGCCGGAACCGCCAAGGGCTGCATCTATTTCCGCTTCAGAAATTTGTACACGCCCTTGGAAGCGAGCACGTACAACACCGCGCCACAAAAGGCCTGCACGTACAAAATCGCGGAAAGTGTGTTCTTCAACGCCTTCACTTCTAATGGCTTTGATGAATTCAGGCGTTTTCAAGTTGGCGCGATTTGCGAATTCCGCCATACCAGCCTGGAGCTGAGCCGCATCCACGGAAATGCCCAGTGCGTTTGCAGCCTGCATTTTCAACCGGTCTTCAACCAGATCCTCAAGTGCGATCCGTTCCAGATTACCCAATCGGCGGATGACTTTGTAGAGTTGCGCGCGCTGTGCCACTTCGTAATTTGTGACAACCATTTCATCGATGGTCGCAGCTGGCCCGAAAAGAGACTGCGCAGAGGCCACAGGGGCCTGTAGTACCACTGTTCCCATCGCCACAGCGCCGAAAATCAAAGCTTTCAAGTTCATCTTTGCCTCATCCTGCCGTATGTGCGCACGTCCGTGCATAGCTTTTATCAATTGTTTTGGTCGAAAAGCCCAGAATTTCAACCGTAAAGCTGTAGTCCGTGGCCGGTTGTATCGAAGTTGATGACGTAAATCGACGTGAAACTTCGAATTTCGCCTTCAGACATTCGTTTTGGTACTCTAAACCGAACCCAGCTTCGGCTGTTGTCCGTGCCGCGACATCATAGCGCCAGTTGGCCAAGCCGGTCCAATGTCTGTGCATGCGATAGGAACCGTCCAAATTCCATTCAGACAAGTCATTTAGCCGATCTTCAGCGGGGTCAGCATCAAGCCAAATATAAGTCGCGTCCAATCCCAGTTTTTCATTGTTCCAGCCGCCGCGCACCTCAGCTTTGTTCAAACCGTCAATGCCATCAATCAAAGAGCGTGCCTGAAATTCCAGCCCCGAAGCGTTTTTGAATTTTGCGGCCACCAGGAAATCAGAGCCAAGATTGCTGAGTCCTGAACTGGTCGTGAAGTCAGGATGGGTCTCTTCGCGTACGACCTGACCAAGGGTGAGATGTGCGGACCAATCATCCGCTAAACGAGACCAGTTTACCCCCCAGGCTGACGCAAAACCGCGTTCACGCCGGTCATCAGAGGCAAAGCGAGACAATGCCAGCAAGTTGCCTTCGTCAAATTCTGGGCGTGTGCTTTCCTCATTGGCGATTTGGTCTTGCGTGCCAGCGCGCAACGTTCCGCCGCTCCAGCCAATTTGCGCAATTGGTTCTAATAGGGTGGTGACACCGTTTGATCCACGTTTGATTAGCGGATATCGGAATGAAAGTGCTGCTGATGGTGTTAGCTCTGCATAGCTTGTTTGCGCGATTGTGCTGTCTTGACGGGTTTGGACAGCATCAAAATTCAATGCCGTCTGTGCACCGATTTCTAATCCACTAAGGAACCAATTGCGTCGCCATTCAAGCGCGGCGTTTACACGGCTGATATCTCGGCCATCCACCATGCCGTCTCCATTGGCGTCTGTGTTGACCTTTGACTGGCGAAATAGACTGTAAGCCTCAAGTTCCCAAAGCGCTTCGCCGCCGAAATACCGCGGGCTAAACCGCATTTGCTTGCGTGCAGACAGGGCCCATTTCGGGATCGTCTCGTTGTCTTCACCCGCACGCAAGGTTTCAAAATTCGTCAATGACAGTTGGGTGTTTTCATTCCGGTTGACTCGGGACAGGGTGACTGAACTGCTAAGACGGTCAAGGCTGGAATAGGCGTAGTCGGCCAGATAGCTTTCGTCAGATACTGCCTGTACCTGAAACGTCAATTCATAGTCGCGCGGCAGATCAAACTCGCCTGTACCAAACACATATGCCCTTGTGCCACGTCCACTAAAGTCATCATCAGAAACCGCGCCTTCAAAGGTCAATTCGCCGGTGCGAAAGGCCTGTCGATAGCGCGCTTCAAGCGTGCGTGTGTTGCTAGCGATGTAGGGCGTGAGTGTGAGGTCTTTGTGATCCCCAAGTGCGATAAAGTAGGGGATTTTTATCCCTGTACCCAACTGTGATCGCGCACGGATATTTGGGATCAAGAACCCGGTTGAGCGTTGCACGGTTGGATCGGGCAACCGGAGGCGCGGCAGATAGAAAACCGGAATATCCATGACCCGCAACTGTGCATTATCAAAATAAAGTTGCTGATCGTCTTGGTCATGTGTGACGCGGCTGGCGCGAATTTGCCATAGCGGAGCCTGGCCATCTTCGCAGGTTTTGCATGAGGTCGCGCGCACATCATCCAAAACAGAACGCCGTCCGTTTTCACGCCTGAGCTGGGCTGCCTTAATTTCAACCTGTTGATCCAGAACCAAGCGAGCACTTTTGATCAACCCATTTTGAAGATCAGCATCCAGTTCTGCGAAGTTGGCAAAAATCTCAACACCTTCACCATCCGAAATTGTGATAGGGCCTTCGATTGTGATTTGGTCACTGTTTCCGTCGTAGATGATCTTAGATGCGGTCAATGTGGTGTTGCCATAAAGGGCTTCGACATTGCCGACCGCAGTCAGCATGGAATTACCCGACAGGAAAACCGAATTCGCAACAAGTACGACAGTCTCAGCTCGGATATCTTGAGCCACTGAAGCGGTACTGCTCAAGCCAAGGCAAAGTGCGACGGCGAGCCCGTAAGAAGTTGATCTAAAACGCGTCATCCGTCTTCCATATGTAACAAAAGCCCAAGCGCAAGCAAGACACTGGCAATCGGCGGTGTCCAGGCGGCGAGTTCAATGGGGATTTGACCGTTTTCCCCCAGAATTTGAGCGAAATTTCGAATGTAATAAAAACCAAAGCCTGACATCGTCGCCAGTAAGGCTGCCAAACCAGTGCGGCCCATACGCGTGTGGCGCATCGTGAAAGCTGCAGAGATCAAAACCATGGCCACCAGAAAGATCGGCTGTGCAAGTTCCATATGCAGCCACATCGTATGACGACGTGATGAAAACCCAGCACTTTCAAGTTGTCCAATCAACCGCGGGAGTTCCCAAACTGAAACCGTGCGTAATTTACCAAGACCATCTCGGATTTGCTCGGGGGTCAAACTGGTCGGGATTTCAAAAGTCTCGACCTCCTGAGAAGCAGCTTCAGCATTCTGACCCGCAGACAAGGGCCAAATTTTTGCATTTGTAAGTTGCCATTGCCCATTACTAAGCCGCGCTTGTTGGGCTTCGATCCGTCGAACGGGGCCAACGCCTTCACCATATGATACAAAAACCACATCGCTTAAGTTTGTTGCATCATGGTTGGTACCTGCAGCAAAGATTACCGTTGGTCCTTCTGTGCCTCCCTGACGGAGCCAAATACCATCCCGCGAAAAGGTGAGGATATTGTCGCTGCCGCTACGAATTTCCGTGACTTTGTCGTCATACCGTTTGGTGGTGGCTGCCACGATTGGGTTTAACGTTGAAAGACCAAAGAGGCCAATCAGAAAGGCAACTGTGACAGGTGATAACAAAGACACCAAAGCAGATCGACCACTGGCCCGCGTGACGACCAACTCGCTGCTACGAGCAAGACTTAAGAACAAGGTCAGCGAACTTAGGATCATGATCAATGGCATGATCTGGTAAATCTCTTTCGGCATATTCAACAACATCAGCTGGAAAATTTGCAGAAAGCCTACGACGGCCACATCAAAACGACGCAGGTGTTCGATCAGATCAAACAGCAGCAAAAGAGCGACAAACACCGCCGTCAGAGCGGCGAAGAACAATAGAAATTTGCGCGCGAAATAGAAATACAACGTCATGGGTTCACCACCCGTGGTTTGCGGAAACGCCGGGATTTGGCAAATAGCATTGCCGCAACAGTGGTAAACCCAATCAAAGCGGGCAGATACATCAAAGGCCAAGCCGTCGGATCACGTCGCACGGGATCCGTCATTCCGGTTTTCAATCCCTCAAGCAGAATGAGGATAATGAAGGCATAGACAATATTTTGCCAAACCCCAACTCGGCTAAATCCACCCAATAATAGAGTTGAGAAACCTACCAATGAAGCGACAACGCACATTAGGATATGTGTGATCCGACCATGGAATTCAGCTGTGATCCAGCCTCTAGGCACATCCAGCGAAGTCGCGATCTGATCTCCGCTTGTGATCAAATCCATTGTCGAGGCTTGCTGCAACGACTTTCGGCTATTGGTTCCGCGGGTCAAAAGCGCGCTGATGTCGTAGCTGAAATCCGCAAAATTGGTGGTGAACAGCCGATCATCTTGCCGTGTTAGAATCTGTGCGAGACCGTCAACCATAATAAGTTTCGGACCTGTGTCTGCCTTGATCAGATAGGCTTCAGAGGCTGTATAGGTCATGGATTGGTCGGGATCAGAATGATCCGCCAAAAAAACATCCCGCAGCACACCATCAGAATCGATGTCACGGATGTAAAAGACGATGCCTTTTGCGGGTTCTAAAAACGTACCTTCCGTTAACAATCGCGCCGTGGCCGTTTCGGCAATTTCTTTTTCGCGCTGCTCAAGTTGGGTTGAGCTTAGGGGCACCAAAACCAAAGATAGGGCGGCCATCATGGCGCCGATCAACAAGCCAAAACTTAGAAAGGGCCGCGCCAAACGCCAGGGGCTAAACCCCGTGGCCTGCATGACCACAAGTTCGCTTTCGCTTGAAAGACGATGGGTGGCATAGGTGCCTGCCGCAAAACAGGCGATTGGTAGGATCAGTTTGATGATCGCAGGCAGGCTTAGAATTGTGAACTCAAAGAACGTCGCAATGGATTGCCCATCGGCAATTAGGCGATCAAACAGCAAAACGGCCCGATTGACCCAATACACCGACACCAAGACCAGGGCAAAGAAGCCAAACAGCATCATCAGCTGTGACAGCAAATAGCGGTCAAATCTGCTCACTCTTTGCCCCCCAAGGCATGTCGTTCGTTTCGGATGACTTTAGTGCAAAATTAAAATGGGTAAAACTGCTATCTGGCTATCATTTCAGCGATTGGTTAGGTGTAGCGTCAAAGGTTAAGGAGCATCATTTTGGTTAAGCCAGTCACATTCACATTCCAAGACGTCAATATCGACGAAATCTCAACATTTGCGGGCCGTGTCGCAGTTCTGGTGACGTCTGATGGGCGTATGGACAATGCCGCGCGTCGTGTGAACCGGCTGACAAAAGGTGCGATTGCGCGGATGATCGAAGACGGTTTGAAAGCCGGTGATGCGCGCGTTCTTGCTTATCCGGTGGGAATGGCGGCAGAAGCCGTGGATGTGATCTGCCTTGAAAAACGAGCGACTCAGGACGAAGCACGTGCCGCTGGCGTTGCTCTAGCGAAGACCCGTGGAGCCGCAAATATCTTGGCTTGCCTTGGCAATCACAGCAAAGCTGATCAGGTTATTCTTGGGCTCGCGCTGCGCGACTACGGGTTTGATGCGCATAAGACTGCAACACCTGATGAAGACGCGCGGGCGATCACCGTGATGGCTACCAAGCCTGATCTGATCCGAGAAAAATCGGAGCCCTATCTGGCCATGGCGGAAGGCGCGTTTTTCACGCGCGATTTGGTGAATGAACCGGCCAACGTGCTGACAACCGAGAGCTTTGCTGATCGTTTGGTTGCCATGGCAGATATCGGCCTTGAGGTCGAAGTGCTTGAAGAAGACAAGCTTGCTGAATTGGGCATGGGGGCATTGCTGTCCGTTGGTCAGGGCAGCGATAGCCCGTCTAAGGTTGTTGTGATGAAATGGCTGGGCGGCAACGCAGGTGAAGCTCCTTTGGCATTGGTCGGCAAAGGTGTGGTATTTGACACTGGTGGTATTTCTTTAAAACCCGCAGCAGGCATGGAAGACATGACCATGGACATGGGTGGCGCAGGTGTTGTCGCTGGCACCATGCGGGCTCTGGCGCTGCGGAAAGCCAAGGCCAACGTCATTGGTCTGGTTGGTTTGGTTGAAAACATGCCATCAGGCAATGCGACCCGTCCAGGCGACGTTGTGACATCGATGAAGGGTGACACAATCGAAGTCATCAATACTGACGCCGAAGGCCGTTTGGTGCTGTGTGATGTGATGCATTACGCGCAAGAAACTTTCCAACCTGCAGCGATGATCGATCTGGCCACATTGACCGGCGCGATTATCATTGGCTTGGGTCATGAAAATGCAGGTGTCTTCTCGAATGATGACGGATTTGCGAAATCCTTCCTGAAAGCCGCTGAGGCCGAAGGCGAGGGCGCATGGCAGATGCCAATCGGCAAGGCCTATGCGGATCAGTTGAAATCACGCATAGCGGATGTGAAAAACGTCGGCGGCCGTGCGGCGGGTTCGATCACTGCGGCTGAATTCCTGCACCGTTTTGTGCAAGATGGCACGCCTTGGATTCACATTGATATTGCCGGCGTGGCAAGCACCAAAACCGATACCAAATATGCACCAAAAGGCGCGTCAGGCTGGGGCGTTCTAGCACTAAATCGTCTTGTGGCGGATCAATTTGAGGTCACCGAGGAATAATCTATGGGCGCAGCATTTTTCTACCACCTCACTCAAAGCCCTCTAGAACAAGCGCTACCGATGCTTTTGGGAAAAGCACGCGGTGCGGGCTGGCGGATTGTGGTGCGCGGAACGGATGCGGCGCGTTTGGATTGGCTCGATCAAAAACTTTGGCAGGGGCGGGACATTGATTTTCTGCCCCACGGCCAAGCCGACGGAGAACATGATGCGTTGCAACCAATTTTGCTGACCATAGCGAAAGACATTCCAAATCAGGCGAGCTGCGTGATGAGTGTGGATGGTGCAGAGATAGATGCAGATGAAGTGAAAGCCTCCGACAGAACCTGTATACTTTTTGACGGGTTTAATGAGGATGCCGTGGCCCATGCACGGGTCCAATGGAAAGCGCTTACGGATGCAGGGTGTTCTGCGCAATATTGGTCCGAAGAGAGTGGGCGTTGGGAGAAAAAGGCTGAAAAGACAGCTGACTAATCGTCTTTTCTCAACCATCGCCCGATCTATCTGGTCAGGGTCATTTTACCTCCAGAAATGGTGATTTGACCATAGTTGGACAGATAGCTCATCCCGAGTAAAGAGATATCCAAAGAGCCTTGATTGACCTCGGCCAAGACGTTCTGATCACGGAACGGGCCAACCGCAAAGTCATCAACAATCACTGACGCTGTAGCCACGACGCCATTTGCGGTGCGCGCACGACCGGTAAATTTCAGGTCGTCAGGATCAAAGCCAACCCGTTTGGCATCTTCCTGACTAAGAACGATGCTTGTAGCACCCGTATCGACCACAAAATCAACCGGCGCCCCATTCAACGAAGCCTTCAGATAATAATGGCCATCAATTTGCTGCGTGATTTCAATTGCAGTACGATCAGTGAAGACAATTTGCTGGGGCTCCCCAAATAAAGCACTCTCTATGTTATCCCAGATCGAGATGACACCAATCGTTCCGAGGATGATCAAACCCCAAGCCACAGCGTGTTGCAGGCTTTTGCCAAGCGACTGTTTGGCATCAGAAAAGAACCAAAACACCACCATAGCCGTCAGGACTAATAGATAGATGAGATGCCCGATTGAGAGGTCGTCCATTTGGTCTCCTGCTTAACCTTCAGCTTTTGATATAGCTCGCACAGGTGAAATTACGAGGCAAAGCCAAAGGCCTTAAGGCCATCAAGGATAAACTGGATCGACAGCGCTGCGAGCAACATGCCAAGTAGGCGCGTGACCACGTTAATGCCGACTTTCCCCAAGGCGCGTTCCAAAATACCACCAGCCAGAAACAGCAAGATCGCCGAGATAATCACCGCCAAAGCCACGCCCAGCACCAAGAATGTGCCTTGAATGCCCGGGGTCTGGCCACTTAGCAGAATAACCGTTGCAATAGAACCTGGGCCCGCAATCAACGGAATTCCCATGGGGAAGACCGAAGGATCATTTGAGCTGTCATATTCTTCGCTCTCATGTGCCTGATCCTCGCGGCGCTTGGTGCGGCGTTCAAACAGCATGTCCAGCGCGGTCAGAAACAACAGCGCACCACCGGCGATGCGAAAGGCTGGCATTGAGATGCCGATGAATCCCAGAACCGCCTCGCCAAAGAAGGCAAAGAGCGCCAAAACTCCAAAACCAACCGCGCAGGCACGGATAGCAACCGAACGTCTTTGTGCGGCCGGCATGCCCGGCGTCAGGGCGATGAAAATCGGCAGCAGACCGATTGGGTCGATAATGACAAAAAGCGTCGCGAACGACGTGATTAAAAATGCAGTATCCATAAACCCCTCGTTTAAGCTTCTGCTTTTTCAAGTTTTTCCAAGGCCGACATCCACAGCTCTTCAGCCCGATCCTGCGCGTCCCTGACTTCACCATATTTCTTTTGCCAGACTTCCATTTCGTTCAAACGGCCATCTTCATACAGCGATTGATCGGCAAGCTTTTTGGAGAGTTTCTCGCTCATCTCATTCAGCTTCTCGATCCGTGCTTCACATTTGCGCACCTCAGAGCGCAAAGCAAGAATGGCGTCGCGGGATGGTTTTTTAACCGCCGGTTTATCCTGTTTTTTCTTCGCTGGTTTATCCGGTGTCAAAAGCAGGTTCCGATAGGCGGCAAGGTCTTCTTCGTAAGGGGTAACCGTGCCGTCTTTGACCAGCCACAGTCGATCTGCCACCAACGATAGAAGGTGCATGTCGTGGCTCACTAGAATCACGGCGCCTTTATAGGCGGTCAGTGCCTCAACCAAAGCCTCGCGGCTTTCGATGTCGAGGTGGTTGGTCGGCTCGTCGAGGATCAGAAGCTGCGGCGCATCTAAAGTGGCCAGCAACAGCGACAAACGCGCTTTTTGTCCACCAGATAGGCGTCCGACTTCGGTTTCGGCCTGTGCAGCCCCTAGGCCAAACCCGGCCAGACGCGCGCGAATACGCGCTTGGCCTTCGTGGCCGCGTTCTCGCATCAAGTGCTGGATCGGCGTTTCATCAACATAAAGCTCATCCACCTGATGCTGCGCAAAGAATCCGATCTTGAGCTTGCTGGACTTGGTGTATTTGCCACCCATTTTCTCAAGTCGGCCAGACAGCAGCTTAGCCAGTGTTGATTTACCCTGACCGTTCTTACCCAAAAGTGCGATGCGATCATCCTGATCGATGCGCAGATCTAGATTCTTAAGAACAACTTTTTCGTCATAGCCAACCGATGCACCCTCGGTAGCGATGATTGGCGGAGACAGCTCGTCTGGCTGTGGAAAGGTGAAAACCACGCGCGCCGCATCTTCCGGTGCGGTAATAGGCGTCATTTTTTCCAGCATTTTCACGCGGCTTTGGGCCTGTTTCGCTTTGCTGGCCTTGGCCTTGAAGCGGTCCACAAAGGCCTGCAGGTGCGCGCGTTGTGCGTCTTGTTTCTTGGCAGCTGCAGCTTGTACAGCACGCTGCGCATTACGCTGTTCGACAAATTGATCGTAGATGCCAGTGTAGTAGGTCAGACGACGCTCATCCAAATGCAGGATGGCATTCACAGAGCGGTTCAACAGCTCGCGGTCATGCGAAATGATCAAGACGGTGTGGGGATATTTGACAAGATAGTTTTCCAGCCAAAGCGCGCCCTCAAGGTCAAGATAGTTGGTCGGTTCGTCCAGTAGCAGATAGTCAGGTTCTGAAAACAGAACAGCCGCCAGTGCGACGCGCATACGCCAACCGCCCGAATAGTCCGAACATGGACGCAGCTGATCTGCATCATCAAAGCCAAGACCCTTAAGGATCGAACTCGCGCGGGCTTCAGCGCTCCAAGCGTCAATGTCAGAAAGGCGGGTTTGCACTTCGGCAATCCGAGTAGGATCCGTAGCGGTCTCAGCTTCGGCAAGCAAAGCCGCGCGTTCTGTATCAGCTGCAAGAACCGTGTTGATCAGCGAGACTTCATTGCTGGGCACTTCCTGCGATACACCACCGATTTTGGCGCGGTCAGGCAGGGTGATTGTCCCACCTTCCAGTGACAGCTCGCCACGGATAAGGCGGAATAGCGTGGTTTTACCGGCGCCGTTTCGACCAATCAGACCAACTTTATGGCCTGTGGGAATCGTGGCAGAGGCGTCCTCAAACAGGGAGCGGCCTTCGACTTTGTAGGTGATATCATTGATACGTAACATGGCTGCGAGCAGTCTACGACGCGGCGTGGCTTGTCAATCGCGATTACTCGCTTAGCAGGCTGCCGATGCCTTCAGCGGAAAATGTTTTAAAACCAACTAATGGGCTGTCGCCGTCATAAGAAAACGCAAAGACATGTAGTTCTTCATGATGCAGGGTCGCGCGGCAGAAGACATTCTCTGCAGCCAGGGTTTCTGGGCAGTTTTCCAAATCCATATGCGGCACTGATACCTCAAAGATATCGTAGGTAAGAGCCTGCGTGGATGGTGCGGCTAGGGCCGGGAAGGCAGATGCACAAAAGATCGGAGCGATCAAAGCTAGGTATTTCATATTTTTTCCTTTTCAATGCGCTGAACAGTCAACGCAAGCGCATACCTGACAAATTTAATCGGATTCGAAAAGGGGGAAATATCAACGCATTTGCAACTGGAATGGACAGGAAGGGATTCCAAAGCCTGAAAACACTTTGCAAAGGACACACGTCATGTTACTGCGCGGCCAAATTCAACTTTAATCCGAGGGTATTTCCATGACTCTGGAACGCACGTTCTCCATCATCAAACCAGACGCAACTCGCCGCAACCTGACTGGCGCGATCAACGCGAAATTCGAAGAAGCAGGCCTGCGCGTTGTTGCACAGAAACGCATCCACCTGACAAAAGCACAAGCGGGCGAGTTCTACGCTGTTCACGCAGAACGTCCTTTCTACGACGAGCTGTGCGAATTCATGGCATCTGCGCCGATCGTTGCACAGGTTCTGGAAGGTGAAGGCGCAATCGCGAAAAACCGCGAAGTTATGGGCGCAACAAACCCAGCAGACGCAGCACCTGGCACAATCCGTGCAGAGTTCGCTGAGTCCGTAGGTGAAAACTCCGTACACGGTTCCGACGCGCCAGAAACAGCGGCTGTTGAAATCGCATACTTCTTCTCTGGTCTGGAGCTGGTTGGTTAAGCCACGCTTTGTTCTGAGAAATCAGATAGCCGCTTCGTTACCGCGAAGCGGCTTTTCTTTTGCCTAATGGAAATGACTATGACCGACACTAAACGCATCGTCCTGTCGAGCGATCACGCCGATATCGAACTGCGCAAAACCATCGCCAAACACGTTGCTGATCAAGGCTATGAGGCGATCGATATTGGTCCGATGACCTCTGAAAGCACACACTATCCTATGCACGGTCAAGCGGCTGCGCAGAAGATTATCGATGGCGAAGCTGATCTAGGGATCATCCTGTGTGGTACAGGGCAAGGCATCATGATGTCTGCCAACAAAGTGCCCGGTATCCGTTGCGGGGTTTGCAGCGATACGTTTTCTGCAAAGATGATCCGCGCGCATAACAACGCACAAATGCTGTCACTTGGGGCGCGGGTGATCGGCGAAAGCCTGGCGATTGAGATCGTGGATGCGTTTCTCAGCACAGAGTTCGAAGGTGGTCGTCACGCCACACGTGTCGATATGATCGAACAATAAAACTTAATGTGAGGGGCGCTCAATCACGCCGATCTGGTTCAATACCGTTTCGAGCTCGGATCGCCCCTTATCAAAGGTATTGGCCTTAAGCGCATCAAATCGTTTGCGCAGATCTTCTTTTTCTTTGCCTTTGCAATCGTTCCATGGTCGGCCTTGTAGAGCCATGACCAGAACGTAATATCCTATAAAATGAGGGCGTTGTCCGGTTTTCAGAATGCGGCCATAGGCGGCGTCTGCTCCGATCTCGCGCAATTCTTCGGCGGAATGTATACCCGCACGGGCACAGGCTTCTTCATACGCGGGCCCAAGGTTTTTGATCGATGATATCGGTGTTGCCATACGCTTCACCTAACATGGATCAGGGGCGTGTCACATTGTGAAACACCCCTTAATGACAAAGTTTGTCAGCTTAAATAGAGGCCCAATCTGTAAAGATTGGCTTCTTACCTTCAGGCTTTTGCTGTGTTGCTTTCACCGGCGGTGTAGGGCGGTTAGAACCGGCGGACTGCTTTGGGTCGTTTTGCATAGTAATTGGCATATCACTGCTCCTCAAACTGGTTACTGGACATGTTTTTATGCTGTTCTTTTTTGTCCAATCTCACAAAGGGGCGGGCGTATAAGCCCATGTCCCTTCGGATAGGGTGCAGGATGATTCGGGCAACAATATGCCGGTAGATCGGTAAACTGTTGCCGGAATGGATCTATTGGCGGTGATCACAATTTAAGAAAGCACCTTTTAACTTACCCGCATGAGGCCGATATTTTCCTCAAACAGGAGGATGCGATGCGATATCTATTGGCACTTTGCTTGGTGATTTGTTCAAGTTTCGCCAGTTCTGCGCAAACCATGGACAGCTCTCAAGGCAGTCTTACGCTCACGCGCATGGCGTCTGGGTTCAAAACTCCTTGGGCGCTTGGGTTTCTGCCGGATGGGGCGTTTCTGGTGACGGAACGGCGTGGGCGGCTTTACCTTGTTGATGAGGATGGCACCAAAACGCGGCTTTCTGGCGTGCCAAGAGTCCTCGCCGATGGACAAGGCGGCCTTTTGGATGTCCTGGTGCCGCGTGATTTCGAACAATCCCAAGAGATTTTTTTAACCTTTGCCAAGGCGCAACCTCGCGGCAGTGGGACTGCCGTGGCGAGGGCGCGTCTTGATCGACAGTCGTCGACCTTACGTGATGTGAAAACCATCTTTGAAATCGCGCTAGGATCAAGCGGTGGTCGGCATTTCGGAAGTCGCCTGGCCGAGGGACCTGAAGGTGCGCTTTATGTCACTGTGGGCGATCGTGGGGATCGTCCTTCTGCGCAGAATCTTGGCTTGTACAATGGCAGCATCCTAAAAATCAATCGTGATGGCACGCCCGCTGCGGGCAATCCGTTTTTGAACGATACAGAGGCTTTACCAGAGATCTGGAGCTCTGGTCACCGCAATCCACAAGGCATGAGTTTTGACGCCAAAGGGCGCCTTTGGGCAGTGGAACATGGCGCGCGTGGTGGTGATGAGGTGAACTTGATCCGCAAAGGGCGCAACTACGGTTGGCCGGTGATTGCCTATGGCCGGCACTATTCCGGCGGCAGCATTGGCGAAGGCACCACAAAACCGGGCCTTGAGCAGCCCGAGCATTTCTGGGATCCCTCCATCGCCCCATCAGGCCTAATGGCCTACAGCGGAAACATGTTTGAAAACTGGCAGGGTGATATATTTGTCGGAAGCTTAAAATTTGACTATATTTCAAGGCTTTCCGGCGCAAACCTCACAGAATTAGAAGCGCTTAAATCCTCCGAAACCAAACGCGTGCGCGACATCCGGCAAGCACCGGATGGCAGCATTTGGTTCATTTCTGAAGACCGCGGCGCGATCTACCGTATGTCGCGCTAACCTTCGGGTTTGCTTTGACTGCCACGTTCTCTGTAAGGCGTGACCCCATAATGTGCGCGGTAGCATTTGGAAAAATGACTGGGCGATGTAAAACCACAGGCAACCGCGATATCGATGGTGCTCATGCTGGTTTGCATCAACAGGTTGCGCGCCCGCGCCAACCGCAGCTCCATATAATATTGCTTGGGAGAGCGGTCTAAATAGCGACGGAACAACCGCTCCAGCTGACGCGTAGACATATTCACGCTTTCCGCCAAAGCGCTGGGGCTTAGAGGTTCTTCGATACTGTCTTCCATCATATCAATAACGGTGCTGAGGCGCGGATGCCGCACGCCCATGCGTGTTGGCGTCGACAGACGTTGGAAATCCTGATCGGTGCGGATCGCAGAATAAATGAGCTGATCAGCAACAGCATTGGACAGTTCAGTCCCATGATCATCGGCAATGATACGCAGCATCAAATCAATCGCAGCTGTGCCGCCTGCTGCAGTAAATCGGTTGCGATCAATTGCAAAGACCGACCGGGTCAGATTGATTTCCGGAAAGTCTTCTACAAACCCATCCTGGTTTTCCCAATGAATGGTTGCGCGGTGCCCGTCCAACAATCCCGCTTTCGCTAAGGTATGTGCTCCGGCGCAAAACGATCCAATTTTTACACCCTTTCGCGACTCTTTTCGTAGGAAGTTCATAGCTTTTTGAGTTGAGTTGGTCTGGATGTTCATCCCACCGCACACAATCAAAATGTCATCGCGTGTCACATCGTCAAAGCCAATATCGACTGGAAAGGCGACGCCCGACGAACTTAGAACCGGCTCATTCGTTTCACTGGTCGCGGCCCAACGATACAATTGTTTTCCTGCCATTCGATTGGCCACTCGAAGGCACTCCGAAGCCGTCGCGACAGCAAATAGAGTAAACTCGTTCAATAGAACGAATACAAATCGACGAGGAATATGGTCAGAAGTTTCAACTTCAACTGGGAATTCGTAGTCTTGTGTCACGCTGGCTGGGTCTCACCTAACAAAAGTTGCGCAGATAAAGCAGTTGAGGCATTTGCGGGGTTTCCGTCAAGAACGATATTTGGCATAGGTGGCCAGTCCGCACTGTTAGCGGGCAAACTAGCTTATTCAATTCGGAGTAAAGACAATGGCAGAATGGCAAAAATCTGACTGGCGCAACAAGCCACGGGTTCAGATGCCGGACTATACGGATCAGGACGCGCTTAACGCTGTAGAAGCGAAGCTCGCAAGCTATCCGCCCTTGGTCTTTGCTGGCGAAGCGCGGAGCCTGAAGGCAAAACTGGCAGCCGCGTCTCGCGGCGAGGCCTTTTTGTTGCAGGGTGGGGATTGCGCCGAGGCGTTTAATCAATTCAGCGCAGACCACATTCGCGATACGTTCAAAGTGATGTTGCAGATGGCGATGGTGCTGACCTTTGGTGCCAAGGTTCCTGTGATCAAAGTTGGCCGTATGGCTGGCCAGTTCGCGAAACCGCGCTCTGCACCGACAGAAACGGTGAACGGCGTGGAATTGCCAAGCTACCGTGGTGACATCATCAACGAGCTGGATTTCACGTCCAAAAGCCGCATCCCGGATCCATCCAAGATGCTACAGGCCTACACTCAGGCGGCGGCAACGCTGAACCTGCTGCGTGCATTCAGCACCGGTGGTTATGCGGATGTACGTGAAATTCACGGCTGGACGCTTGGTTTCACTGAAACCGGTAAGGCCGCAAAGTTCCGCGATATGGCGAACCGTATCTCTGATGCGTTGGACTTCATGGAAGCTGCGGGCATTGATAGCGAGCACGAACACAGCCTACACACAGTCGATTTCTACACCAGCCACGAAGGCCTGCTGTTGGAATATGAAGAGGCGCTGACACGTCTTGATTCCACATCCGGCAATTGGCTTGCTGGTTCTGGCCACATGCTGTGGATCGGCGACCGTACACGTCAGCCAGACGGCGCACATGTGGAATTCCTGCAAGGTGTACAGAACCCGATCGGTCTGAAGTGTGGTCCAACAACCTCAGCAGACGATCTGAAAGTTCTGATGCAAAAGCTAAACCCAGAAAACGAAGCGGGTCGTCTGACACTGATCGCGCGCTTTGGTGCGGGCTCTGTGGGTGATCACCTGCCGCGTCTGGTGAAAGCGGTTCAGGAAGAAGGTGCAAATGTGGTTTGGTCTTGTGACCCAATGCACGGCAACACCATCAAATCTTCAACTGGCTACAAAACGCGTCCGTTCGAAAGCGTGCTGCGTGAAGTTCAGGAATTCTTTGCAATCCACAAAGCCGAAGGCACGATCCCTGGTGGTGTGCATTTCGAGATGACCGGGCAAGACGTTACTGAATGCACCGGTGGTGTACGTGAAGTGACCGATGAAGACCTGTCAGATCGCTACCACACAGCCTGTGACCCACGTCTGAACGCAAGCCAATCTTTGGAACTGGCGTTCTTGGTGGCCGAAGAGCTTTCAAGCCTACGCACAGATGCGGCGGCTGCAAAGGCAAGCTGAATTCTGCATTGATAACAATTGGAAAGGGCGCGTGTTTCACGCGCCTTTTCTAATGCAAGCACGGCTTCAACCCCAGATTAGAGCCTTCTTAGCTGACCACCAAAGTCAGTTTTGGCTTCGATCGACTAAAAGATTCCGCAGTTGGTTTTAGCTGAATTTCATCATGTGCCAATTCAGATACAAGCTGCAGTCTTTTGTCTTTCATGCGCCGAATAATTTGATGTTTTCGTTCGCTTTGAGGACGAACTATTGTCCCGACCGGTTCTAAAACACATCGAGAGTTTTGCGCAGGCAGGGACGTAAAATCAAGACAGCCCAACACCTGGCTGGCCTGTCCATTTGCATCCGTCATGGGAAGCAAGATCATCTGAGCAATAATAGGCGTGCCATTTGGATCAGTGATCTCCAAATCCACCTGCGCCTTTGCGGGCATCTGACAAATTTCAACGATGAGTTCGGTTATCATTTCGCGCTTCGCTGGCGATATCAGGTCTGTCACAGCCACGCCACGGAGATCCCCTTGATAGATATCCGCAATTTTGGATCCAGCAATGCGAAACCGTGCGCCCCGTCCATCTACGTTTAAGACAAAAGCCTGTGTCAAAGCATTGCGCATGCCGCGCGGATCAAGATCGTTACGTTTTGGTAGCGCGTCATCTTGTTTCAATGCCTGCCAATAGGCCTCAACTTCCTGATTGATGGGATAGCGATAAATATCATCGGTATCTGCCGACTTGCTTAGACTTTGACCCCCGACAAGGGGCGCGTCATGCGGCTTTCCGAACAACCCTTTGAACATTGCATCACTCCCCAACACATGTCTTTTAATTTTTCACAGCGCCAAAGCCCAGAATGGGTCTCGTATGACAATCTGCAATCCGAGCCGGCAAGCACATCCCCATGCTTACCATTTGATTAATATGTCATATTTGAATGAAATTTGGTGCGACTTCTTATTAAATGGTTAATTCCAAATGGATTTGATGAGAGCGGTAGGGGCGGCGTTTTAACGTGGCCAAACTGGCGCAGTAAATGGTAAGACTTTGCAAAACAGGAGTTCGAGCATGTTGCAATCCATGACCGGTTTCGCCGGTGGCAAAGGGGAAGCTGAAGGATACAGCTGGGCGTGGGAGCTGCGCAGTGTGAACTCCAAGGGTCTGGATTTGCGCTTTCGCGTACCAGATTGGATTGAAGGGCTTGAACCGCAGCTGCGCGCCTTGTCCAGTAAGGCCGTCGCGCGTGGATCGATGACGCTGAGCCTGCGAGTTCAACGTGCCGAAGATGTAGCCAACTTGTCATTGAATACGCCAACCCTTGATGCTGTGCTATCCGCCTTGGCCGAAGTCGAGAAGCGCGCCATGGATCAGGGACATACGCTGTCGCCTAGCAAAGCCACTGATGTTTTGGCGGTGCGCGGCGTGTTGGACAGCTCTAGTGGGGACGGGGATTCCGCTGCCCTCGCCAAGGCGCTGGTCAAAGCCTATCCGGCACTGCTGGACAGCTTTGTTGAGATGCGTAAGGCCGAAGGCGCTGCATTGGAAATCGTGTTGCTGGATCAGATTGCTGAGATTGAAACTCTGACCGGGCAAGCCGCTGAGATTGCAGAAGGGCGCAAAGGTGAGGTCGCCGCCAATCTGCGCGCTAACCTCGCACGAGTTTTGGAAAACGCTGATGGCGCAGACCAAGACCGTGTTGCGCAGGAACTTGCCATGCTTGCTGTGAAATCAGATGTCACTGAAGAGATCGATCGCCTTAAAGCCCATGTCGATGCGGCGCGGGATTTGATCAAACAGGGAAGCCCAATTGGCCGCAAACTCGATTTCCTGATGCAAGAATTCAACCGCGAGGCCAATACGCTTTGTTCCAAAGCGCAGAACGTCGAATTGACCCGCGTTGGCCTTGACCTAAAAGCCGTCATCGATCAGATGCGCGAACAAGTTCAGAACGTGGAATGACTATGCAAAATCGTATTGAAAATAGGCGGGGGCTTTTAATTATCCTGTCCTCACCATCAGGTGCAGGAAAATCAACTCTGTCAAAGCGCCTGCGCCTTTGGGATCCGACTATTGAATTTTCAGTCTCCGCGACCACGCGTTCTCCGCGTCCAGGTGAGGTGGATGGTGAAGATTATCACTTCATGGCCGAAGATGATTTCAAACGCTCCGTTGCCGAAGATGGCATGCTGGAACACGCCCATGTTTTCGGCAATTTCTATGGCTCGCCACGTGCGCCGGTACAGCAGGCCATCGACTCTGGTCGTGATGTTCTTTTCGATATCGACTGGCAAGGTGCGCAGCAGATCAGGAACTCGGTGCTTGGTCAGCACACCCTGTCGATTTTCATTTTACCCCCATCTATCAAAGAGTTACGACGTCGTCTTGAGGCGCGGAATCAAGACAGCGCTGAGACGATCTCAAAGCGTATGCAGAAAAGTTGGGACGAAATCAGCCATTGGGGCAGTTATGATCACGTGTTGATCAATGATGATCTGGATCAGACAGAAGACGAGCTGAAAAAGATCGTCGATGCGACGCGCCTGAAACGCATTCAACAGCCAAACCTAGTGGACCATGTGCGCCTGCTGCAGCAAGAGTTTGAGGAAGGCCAATGACGCTTTATGCTCTGGATGGCGTTTCGCCGAAAATCGCAGAAGACAGCTGGATCGCACCAGATGCCAATGTAATTGGCAAAATTGTTGTGGAAGACGGTGCTTCTATTTGGTTCGGTGCCACCCTGCGCGGTGACAATGAAGTGATCCACCTTGGGACTGGCTCTAACATTCAGGAAAACTCGATCCTGCACACGGATATGGGCTTTCCGCTGACCATCGGGGCCGGATGTACAATTGGCCACAAAGCGATGCTGCATGGCTGCACAATTGGTGAAAACAGCCTGATTGGCATGGGGGCCACGGTGCTGAACGGGGCAAAGATCGGCAAAAACTGCTTGATTGGCGCCAATGCTTTGATCACCGAAGGCAAAGAAATCCCTGACGGCTCCCTGGTGATGGGCGCGCCGGGTAAAGTGATCCGACCTTTGGATGACGCAGCCATTGAAGGGCTGCGCAAAAGTGCCTTGAATTACCAAGCAAACATGCGCCGCTTTCGGGACGGCCTCAGCAAAATCAGCTGAAAGTAAGATCGGGGTTTACTTTCAAAGCCCGTTCTACAAGTCTGCGAGCGACTATCCCGGACAAAGGTCTCGTCATGATTGCAGCCCTTCTTGAAGCGATCCCGCTGCCTGCTATTTTCATCAGTCAGAATGCCCGTGTCCGCGGTGCCAATACCCGTGCGGTGTCTTTGCAACCCAATGCCGCCGAAGATCGCGCCTTGGTTTTGGTTTTTCGCCAACCCGGGCTGATATCAGCGATTGAGAATTGTCTACGCACAAGCGATCCGCAGAAGGCAATCTATCTGCATAATAAAGACGGGCAGGAAACGCGCTATGAGGTGACGTGCAGCTTTGTCACAATGGGTGAGGAAAGGGGGGCATTGGCCTGCTTTCAAGACATCACCCATGTCGAACAGGCTGGTGAAATTCGCCGCGAGTTTGTCGCGAACGTCAGCCACGAGCTGAAAACACCTCTGACGGCACTCTTGGGCTTTATCGAAACGCTGCGTGGTCCTGCGAAAGATGACGCCAAAGCACGTGAGCGGTTTCTTGGGATCATGGCCAATGAGGCTAGCCGCATGAACCGACTGGTTGGGGACCTGCTTTCCCTCAGTCGCGTCGAAGAAGATGCGCGCATGCGGCCACGCGATCCCCAAGACATCGGTGATATTCTTGGAACTGTGGTGCAGAACCTTGAGGAAGTTGCCCAAATGCGGGGTCATCGAATTCAATTTGAAAAGCCTGCATTGCCTCTGACCGTGCCATCAGATCGGGATCAGCTTATTCAGGTCTTCACCAATCTGATTGAAAATGGCATCAAATACGGCGACGAAAATGGTCAGGTCGAGATACGGATCGAAAACGTTGAGCGTGATGTCAAACTGCGGAAACCAGCGGTGAGTATTTCTGTGATCGACAATGGTCCGGGCATTGATCCAGTCCACCTTCCGCGTCTTACCGAGAGATTCTACCGCATCGATTCTCATCGCTCACGCGAAATGGGCGGCACCGGACTGGGTCTTGCCATTGTAAAACACATCGTTGCCCGTCACAGAGGGCGTATGAAAGTGGATAGTACCTTAGGTGAAGGTAGTACTTTCACGGTTGTTTTGCCAAAAAATTAACGATTTTCTGCATGTCTCGCCGCTTGTCATAAAAGCGTTACATACGTGTCACAAAAGCTTTGTCAGAAACACCTACTTCCAGCCCCGAAGCCGCGAAACACAGCGGCTCGGACACTCAGGAGTTAATTACATGTCTGTCAAACTGACTGCTTCCGCACTGGCGATCGCTGCCGTTGCTGCCACCTCTGCTGCTGCACGCGACCAAGTGCAAGTTGCCGGTTCTTCCACTGTTCTGCCATACGCTTCTATCGTTGCTGAAGCATTCGGCGAGAACTTTGACTTCCCAACACCAGTTGTTGAATCTGGTGGTTCCTCTGCAGGTCTGAAGCGCTTCTGCGAAGGTGTTGGCGAAAACACCATCGACGTTGCAAACGCTTCCCGCAAAATCAAAGATAAAGAGATCAAAGCTTGCGCGGAAAACGGCGTAACTGACATCATCGAAGTTCGCATCGGTTATGACGGCATCGTTTTTGCATCTGACATCAACGGCAACGGTTTTGAATTCACACCAACCGATTGGTTCAACGCTCTGTCTGACCAGGTTCTGGTTGACGGCGCACTGGTTGCAAACCCAAACAAAACTTGGGCTGACGTGAACCCAGCATTCCCAGCACAGGCTCTGGCAGCTTACATCCCTGGCACTAAGCACGGCACACGTGAAGTGTTCGAAGACAAAGTGATCCTAGCGGGCTGTGAAGCAACTGGCGCATTTGACGTACTGCTGGCAGGCGCAGAAGGCGACACAGACAAAGCCAAGCACAAAGCAGCTGAAAAAGCATGTATCGCTCTGCGCACAGACGGCGTTTCTGTAGACATCGACGGTGACTACACAGAAACTCTGGCCTCCATCGAATCCAACAAAGACGGCATCGGCGTCTTCGGACTGGCATTCTTCGAGAACAACACCGACAAGCTGCAAGTTGCAACTATGTCCGGCATCGTTCCTTCCACCGAGTCCATCGCGACTGGCGAGTACCCAGTATCCCGCCCACTGTTCTTCTACGTGAAGAAAGCACACATCGGCGCGATCCCAGGTCTGAAAGAATATGCTGAGTTCTTCGTAGCAGACGAAATCGCTGGCGCAGACGGCCCTCTGGCAGAATACGGTCTGGTATCTGACCCAGAGCTAGAAATGACACAAGAAGCGGTTTCTGAAGAAGCTGTTCTTGGCGCAAACATGTAAGCCAAGGCTTACTTTGGGGATGGCGTGATTGCGCGCCATCCCTTATTCGTTTGGCAAGTCCAAACTAACCAGAATCCGGAGTTCCCATGCCTGTGTTGTGGCTCGTGCTGATCGTGATTGCTTTTGCAACGGTCGGCTTTTTTCTTGGAAGACAGCGGGCGCTGTCCTCAGGGGACGGCGATAGCCGGAACCTACATTCGCTGCCCATCTATTATGGGATGAATGTCGCGCTTTCCATATTGGTGCCTTCGGCGCTGGTATTGGCGATCTGGTCCTTGGCACAGCCAATGATCATTGAAAACTCCGTTTCCGAAATGATTTCGGTCGAGACACTGGATAAAGGCACACCGCTTGATTTGGTGATGTCTGACGTGCGCCGCATTGCGGATGGTTTGGACGCCGCCGTTTCGCAGGACGCCATCACTGCAGATCAAGCAAATAACATGCGTGCTGATCTGACAGATGTGCGCAGCCGCTTAGGTGAAATCGGTGTCGCACTTGGCTCTGAAGTTAAACCAGAGGTCATGGAAGCGGCGCAGGCTTATCGCTCGCAGAATTCAAGTGGCACACTTATGATGACGCTTGTGGTACTGGCTTTGGCCATAGCGGGCTTTGGGTATTCTTACCTGCGTAGCAACAAAGATTTCCGGGCGCGTAACGTCGTTGAAAACGGCGTATTGGTTCTGTTGATCGCCGCGGCCTCCATTGCGATCCTGACCACCATTGGCATCGTCCTGTCGATGGTTTTTGAAACCAAGAACTTCTTTGGCCTACACAGCTGGACAGATTTCTTCTTTGGCTCCACCTGGGCACCAAACTTTCGTGGCGACTCTGAATTGTCGATCCTGCCGCTGCTATGGGGCACCATCTATATCTCGATTGTTGCCTTGTTGGTTGCGGTGCCAGTTGGATTGTTTGCAGCGATTTATCTGGCTGAATATGCCTCTAAGACGGTGCGTGGCTTTGCCAAGCCTTTGCTTGAGATCCTCGCCGGTATCCCGACCATCGTTTACGGCCTCTTTGCGCTTGTGACCTTTGGTCCGTTCCTACTGGATATTTTCGGCGACGGCGGTGTCTTGGGTGTGGATTGGATGACCGATGCGCGTTCTGTAGCCACAGCAGGGATCGTGATGGGCGTCATGCTGATCCCATTTGTGTCCTCACTGTCTGACGACATCATCAACTCGGTGCCGCAATCCATGCGCGATGGCTCCTATGGCCTGGGCGCGACGAAATCTGAAACCATCAAACAAGTGGTTCTGCCAGCGGCATTGCCCGGCATCGTGGGCGCGATCCTACTGGCCGCGTCACGTGCGATTGGTGAAACCATGATCGTGGTCATGGGGGCAGGGGCGATTGCACGCTTTGCCGGCAACCCATTGGAAGCCCTGACCACCATCACCACACGTATCGTTAGCCAGCTAACAGGGGACGGGGATTTCTCCTCTCCTGAAACGCTGGTGGCATTTGCGCTGGGTCTCTCACTCTTTGTGCTGACCCTCGGCCTGAACATTCTTGCGCTTTACATCGTGCGCAAATACCGGGAGCAGTACGAATGAGCGATACATCTATCCCTCAGTCCGCACCAAAAGCTGTGAAGACGTCGATCCACAAGTTGGACGCACGTACCAAAAAGCGCAACGCTGCGGAAAGCCGTTTCAAACTCTATGGGATCACTGCGATCGCGACTGGTTTGATCATCTTGGCCGTCTTGCTGACCACCATCATCGGCAATGGCTACAGCGCCTTTCAGCAAACCTTTGTGACGCTGAATGTTGAGCTGCTGGAAAGCAAGCTCGACAAAAAAGGCGAGCGCGACATCGAGAAGATCAAGAAGGTTTCGACCTTCGGGTATGCGCCACTTCTGAAAGGGGCTTTTGAAGCCAAGGTTGAAGAGCTGGGCATTGAAACAGATCTGAAATCCAAAGCCATGGCTGGTCTGCTGTCGAAATCTGCGGCCAAAGACCTGCGGAACCTGGTTTTGGAAGACATCGATCAGATCGGTTCAACAGTCGAGATGACTTTCTTGGCCAACAGCCGCGTGGATGGCTACCTAAAGGGCCGCGTAAGCCGCGAGAGCATTGCGAACGATAAAAACATCTCTGCTGAGCAGCTTGATTTTGTAGATCAACTGGTTGAGGCCGGGGTGATCAAGAAGAAATTCAACCTTGATTTCATCCTTGGTGCAGACGCTTCTGACCAACGTCCTGAGGCTGCCGGGATCGGTGTCGCAATGGCCGGATCGTTCTTCATGATGATGGTTGTTCTGGCGCTGGCGCTGCCTATCGGTGTTGCAGCTTCGATCTATCTGGAAGAATTCGCACCGAAGAACTGGCTGACCGATATCATTGAAGTAAATATCTCGAACCTCGCAGCTGTGCCGTCCATCGTGTTTGGTATTCTGGGTCTGGCGGTCTTCATAAACTACATGCACCTGCCGCAATCTGCGCCGCTTGTTGGTGGCTTGGTTCTGACGCTGATGACGCTACCGACGATCATCATCTCAACCCGCGCGTCTTTGAAGGCGGTTCCGCCGTCCATCCGCGACGCGGCTCTGGGTCTAGGCGCGTCCAAGATGCAATCCGTGTTCCACCACGTGCTGCCTTTGGCTGCACCGGGCATCTTGACCGGCACCATCATTGGTCTAGCGCAGGCGCTAGGTGAAACGGCTCCGCTCTTGTTGATCGGGATGATCGGTTTCATCGCGTCAAACGCACCAACAGGTATTGCTGAGGGCCTTCTGTCGCCAAACTCCGCCATGCCTGCACAAATCTACGAATGGGCGAAACGTGCCGACCCTGCGTTCTATGAACGCGCCTGGGGTGGCATCATCATCCTGCTCGTTTTCCTTGTCACCATGAATACAATCGCAGTCATCCTGCGCCGCCGCTTCGAACGCCGCTGGTAATCTGTTAGAAGGTATAAACCCCATGTACGACGCACCAAATCTGGAGACCGCCGTGGAGCAACAAGACATCAAGATCGCCGCGGACAAGGTCCAAGTATATTACGGCGACAACCACGCTATCAAAGACGTCTCTGTCGAGATCGAAGACAAAACCGTCACCGCCTTCATCGGCCCATCAGGCTGCGGTAAATCCACCTTCCTGCGTACTCTGAACCGCATGAACGACACCATCGACATCTGCCGAGTCGAAGGCAAAATCGCGCTGGATGGCGAAGACATTTATGACGCCAAAGTTGACCCGGTTCAGCTGCGCGCCAAGGTGGGCATGGTATTCCAAAAGCCAAACCCATTCCCAAAGTCGATCTATGACAATATCGCTTACGGCCCGCGCATTCACGGCTTGGCGAACTCAAAAGCAGACCTTGATGTGATCGTCGAGAAATCTCTGCGCCGCGGCGCGATCTGGGATGAGGTCAAAGACCGTCTGCACGCTCCTGGTACTGGCCTTTCCGGTGGTCAACAGCAACGTCTGTGCATCGCACGCGCCGTTGCAACAGAGCCAGAGGTTCTTCTGATGGACGAGCCTTGTTCTGCGCTCGACCCAATCGCAACCGCACAGGTCGAAGAGCTTATCGACGAGTTGCGTAGCAATTATTCCGTTGTCATCGTGACCCACTCTATGCAGCAGGCGGCGCGTGTCTCTCAGAAGACGGCCTTTTTCCACCTCGGCAATTTGGTCGAATACGACGACACGTCTAAGATTTTCACCAACCCAAAAGATGAGCGCACCGAAAGCTACATCACCGGCCGGATCGGGTAAGGATATTTCCAATGAACGATACACATATTGTTTCAGGCTTTGACCGCGACCTAGAAAGCGTTCAGGCCCATATCATGAAGATGGGTGGTCTGGTTGAACAGAACATTCTTGAGGCCGCTAAATCGCTTCGCGAACGTGACGAAGAATTGTCCGAACGCGTGCTCAAAAGCGACAAGGCGATTGATGCCCTCGAAGAGGTGATCAACGAAGAAGCTTCCCGCATCATCGCGCTACGTGCCCCTGCGGCGGTTGACCTACGCGTGATCCTGTCTGTGATGAAAATTGCGGGCAACCTTGAGCGCATCGGCGACTACGCCAAAAACATGGCCAAGCGGAACTCTGTTCTGGTGCACATGACACCCGTTGACGGCGCTCGGTCTGCATTGGGTCGTATGGCTCGCGAAGTTCAATTGATGCTGAAAGACGCGCTGGATGCCTATATCCAACGCGATGTGGAGCTGGCCTATGAAATTCTGGATCGGGATCGCGAGATCGACCAGATGTACAACGCGCTGTTCCGTGAGTTCCTGACCTTTATGATGGAAGATCCACGCTACATCACACCCTGCATGCACCTGCATTTCATCGCCAAAAACACCGAACGTATGGGCGACCATGTGACGGCGATTGCCGAACAGGTGATCTATCTGGTGACCGGCAGCATGCCGGATGAAAGCCGCATCAAAGAAGACAACACCTCCCGCGACCCCGAAGCCTCGGTTCCCAATTCCTAAGACGAGAAGACCATGTCTGATCACCCAAAAGTCCTGCTGGTCGAAGACGAGCCTGCGCAGCGCGAAGTTTTGTCTTATAACCTGCAATCCGAAGGTTTCGATGTTGTAACAGCCGCTGATGGCGATGAAGCCATGTTGCTGGTGGAAGAAGAAGCGCCGGACATCATCGTGCTGGATTGGATGCTTCCGGGCATTTCCGGCATCGAAATCTGCCGGCGAATTAAATCCAAATCCCAAACCCGTGGTATTCCTGTGCTGATGTTGTCAGCGCGCTCTGAAGAGGTTGACCGCGTACGGGGACTTGAAACCGGGGCTGACGACTATGTGGTCAAACCCTATTCAGTGCTCGAACTGATGGCGCGGGTGCGTAACCAACTGCGCCGTGTACGTCCTGCCTCGGTCGGCCAAAGACTGGAATTCGAAGACATTATCCTGGACAGCGAAACCCATCGGGTGACGCGCTCAGATAATGCCTTGAAACTCGGACCAACAGAATTTCGTTTGCTTTCCACTTTCATGGAAAAGCCGGGCCGTGTCTGGAGCCGTGAACAGCTTCTGGATCGCGTATGGGGCCGGGATATCTATGTCGACAGCCGCACGGTTGATGTCCATGTTGGGCGCTTGCGTAAGGCGCTCTGTGTACACGGCGGAGAAGACCCAGTCCGTACGGTGCGTGGGGCAGGGTACGCCTTAGGCTAACCGCTTGAACGTCTGAAATTGAAGGCTCTGATCTATAATGATCAGAGCCTTTTTCATTTGCGGCATGCATCAGCTTTTAAGAATTTCCCCTTAATTTGCCCCCATAAAGACGCGTAGCCTTTTAAAACGCAGGACTTTCTGCGCGCGATTGCACAGTCGAGCCGGCGTAATTGCCTTGTTTTTATGGCTCTTTTGAGGGGACGGACAATGGAAACACTTATCGCACAAATCGTGGCAGGCGCTGTTGGTGGTAACGCAGCAGGCGCAGCATCTAGCCAGATGAACATGGGTAAAATCTTGAACACAGTTGTTGGCCTGATCGGCGGCGTGGGCGGCGGTACTGCACTTGCAGGCATGATGGGCGCAGATGGTGCGTCTTTGATTGGCTCTTTGGCAGGTGGCGCTGGTGGCGGCGCGATCCTGACTGCTGTCGTTGGCATGATCAAAAACAAAATGATGGGCTAAATTTAGTTTGCCACAGGGGTGGTACAAGAAAGGCCGGTCATCAAGACCGGCCTTTACTTTGGAGCGGGTAACGGGAATTGAACCCGTAACTAAAGCTTGGGAAGCTGCCGTGATACCTTTTCACCATACCCGCATTCCGACGCAGCATATACGTCGATGATTTTCCAATCACAAGGGCGGGAAATCGCCGCGTTCATGAACATAGACAGGTGCCGCGGTTTTTTCGTAGAAATCTGACCCGCATCCTTGTGTGCGACCCGCTTTCATAATTGCGTCGTAATGGCCCTTGGCAACGGCCAGACGTGCGTGTTGGTCACGTGTGAACGGCAACCCAAGCAATGCAGGCCAAGCGATAAACGTGCCGGTGATCACGAGGGACGTATCCCAGCTGGCCGTATTGCTTTGTTGTCGAGTGACTTCTTCGACATGGCTTGCCAATCGAGCTCTTTCAGTCGTCAATTCGGAACAGCTTGCGCCTTTGTAAATGATGCTTGGGATATAAGCGGCATCAATCTGATTTGGATATTCAGCACAGGCGGACAGTGTAGTCGACACTGCTGCCGCAACAAAAAATAGATGTTTCATAATAACCCTAAACTCGAATTTCTTAACGGCTATCCCATTCGCCCATATCCAGCAATAGGCGAGATAAATTGATAAGCTCTAAAGGTCTTTTGAAGTAGAGAGCGCCCAGATTTTAGCTACGACGACGTCGACGCCGGCCTCCGCTGCCTTCAGCACCGGCGTTAAAGGAAACATCCGGCAAAGACACAAGTGATTTCAATACTGGGAAAGGGTCGACCGCATTCGGCATCGCAGAAGCATTTACAAAATGCTCTTGGAAGCGTGGCTCCACAGCGGTTTCAATCTTTTCAATCTCGCCAACTGTTTTTTCGATGTCTTTGCGGGCATCAATGTTCAGCAAGGCGATCCGCGCACCTGTGCCAGCGGCATTACCTGCGCTGGTGACTTTATCCAACGGGCAGTCTGGGATCATGCCCAGAACCATTGCGTGTTTCGCGGATATATGCGCCCCAAATGCGCCGGCCAAAACGATGCGATCCACGGTTTCAACATTGAGCTTATCCATAAGAAGACGCGCACCGGAATAAAGCGCGGCTTTGGCCATTTGGATCGCACGAATATCAGGGTTGGTGACAGTGATTACCGGACCACCATCCGCAGAGCCATCCCAAAGCAAATAGGCATGGGTGCGGCCATCTGAAATTGAACGAGCTGAGCCCGTCTGTTCGGCGCTGCCAATCAGACCAGAAGCATCCAGCAGCCCGGCCATGCGCATCTCGGCGATGACCTCGATGATGCCAGAACCACAAATGCCGGTGATGCCGGTGGTTGCAATGGCTCGATCAAAGCCGTCTTCATCTGACCAGATATCAGACCCAATCACACGAAAGCGGGGTTCTTTGGTAACAGGGTCAATTTCGACACGTTCGATGGCACCGGGTGCCGCACGTTGGCCAGAGCTGATTTGCGCGCCCTCAAAGGCCGGGCCAGTCGGAGACGAGCAAGCCATGACACGATCTTTGTTGCCCAGAATGATTTCTGCATTGGTGCCAACATCAACCAGCAGAACAAGGTCTTCTGATGTGTTTGGGGATTCAGATAGGGCAACTGCAGCCGCATCCGCGCCAACATGGCCCGCAATACAAGGCAACATATAGACCCGCGCACCTTGATGAAGTCCAAGCTCTAAGTCACTGGTTTTTAACGAAAGTGACTCGTTCATTGCCAAAGCAAAAGGGGCCTGACCAAGCTCGTAAGGATCAATGCCAAGAAACAGATGGTGCATAACCGGATTACAGACAAAGGTCGCATCCAGAATAAGGTCTTTGTCGATCTCACCTTCGGAAGCGATCTGGTCAAACAAAGCGCTCATGCCGTCGCGTACGGCTTTGGTCATCTCTTTGTCGCCGCCGGCATTCATCATGGAATAGCTGACACGGCTCATCAGGTCTTCGCCAAACCGGATTTGGGGGTTCATAATGCCAGACGAGGCAACAACCTCGCCCGATTTCAGATCACACAGGTGCGCTGCGATGGTGGTCGAGCCAAGGTCGACGGCCAGACCGTAGATGGAACCGTCGTAATATCCCGGCCAAATGCGCGTAATCTCCGCGTGCTCGCTGTTATGTACCTTATGTACAGCAACCGTAACCTTCCAATCGCCTTTGCGCAGCAGCGGTTGCAGGGTGGGCAACAAAGTTGGATCGATCTGCACCTGTTCAAGCGACCATTGGTCTTTTAAGGCCGTCTTCAGCCGTTCCAGATCCCCAGAAGGTTTATGCATGTCAGGCTGTTCAACCTCGACATAATAGAGGCGTACAGCTGTGTTGAGGACAATTTCCCTTGCCTCAGCCCGTTTGCGCACCACTTGGCGGTGTACTTGGCTTTCTGGCGGCACATCGATCACGACATCGCTTTGCACGGTTGCTTGGCAACCCAAACGACGACCATCAATCAAGCCACGTTTGTCTTTGTAGCGTTGCTCAACGGCATTCCAGTCTGACAGGGCATCTTCAGAAACCGTCACCCCATGTTTTGGAAACTCACCCACTGACGGCGTCACCTGACATTTGGAGCAAATCCCGCGTCCGCCGCAGACCGAATCCAGATCAACACCCAGCTGACGTGCTGCGGTCAAAACAGGCGTTCCTGCTGGAAAACGGCCACGTTTCCCCGAAGGGGTAAAGATCACAAGAGGGTCCTGGCTCATGCTAACACCTGTTCGTTCAGCGCATATTTTTCGCGACAATAGGCCATTTCCCCGAAAGCGAAAGCCATCAAGCGATCATTTCCTGCTCAATGCCGACTTGATCGTCCAAATAGGTCTTTCCCAAAGGGGCGGAACATGTAATAGGGAGGCGTCAAACGACCCCACTCAAGGAGATGTGTGATGGAGATTCGTGAGGCACTTACTTTCGATGATGTTTTGCTTGTACCCGGTGCATCCGAGGTTCTGCCGAGTACGGCGGATACGCGCACACGTGTAACGAAAACCATCTCGTTGAATATCCCACTGTTGAGTTCCGCAATGGACACCGTGACCGAAGCCCGTATGGCCATTGCCATGGCACAGGCCGGAGGCATTGGGGTTATTCACAAGAACCTTGATCCTGAAGAACAAGCCCAACAAGTACGACGCGTGAAGCGCTTTGAAAGTGGCATTGTTTATAACCCGATTACCTTGACGGCAAACCAGACCCTTGCAGATGCAAAGGTGCTGATGGAGCGTTACCGGATCACGGGCTTTCCAGTTGTCGACAACGAGGGCCGCGTTCTTGGTATTGTGACAAATCGCGATATGCGCTTTGCCGAAAGCGATGACACACCAGTTTCTGTCATGATGACCTCAGACAATCTTGCCATGTTGCAAGAACCTGCGGATCTGGAGGAGGCCAAAAGCCTCATGAGATCTCGCCGGATTGAGAAACTGCTGGTCGTCGATGGCGACGGTAAATTGACAGGTCTTTTGACATTAAAAGATACAGAACAGGCCGTGTTAAATCCAACGGCTTGCAAAGACGACCTTGGACGCCTGCGGGTTGCCGCTGCCAGCTCTGTCGGCGACAGTGGTTTTGCACGTTCAGAGCTTCTGATTGATGCGGGTGTTGATATCGTTGTTGTGGACACAGCCCACGGCCACTCTGCAGGCGTTCTTGAAGCGGTCTCCCGCGTTAAGAAACTATCCAGCGGCGTGCAAGTGATTGCAGGCAACGTTGCAACGGCTGAAGCTACAAAAGCTTTGATCGACGCGGGTGCCGATGCCGTCAAAGTTGGCATTGGTCCAGGATCTATCTGTACAACTCGTATGGTGGCGGGCGTTGGTGTTCCACAGCTGACAGCCATCATGGATTGCGCAAAAGCAGCCGGCGATATTCCGGTGATTGCGGACGGCGGCATCAAGTTCTCTGGCGACTTTGCCAAAGCCATCGCAGCGGGCGCATCTTGTGCCATGGTTGGCTCGATGATTGCAGGCACTGATGAAAGCCCAGGCGAAGTGATCCTGTACAATGGTCGCTCTTATAAATCCTACCGCGGTATGGGCTCTTTGGGTGCCATGGCGCGCGGTTCTGCAGATCGTTATTTCCAGAAAGATGCTGCCTCTGACAAATTGGTGCCTGAAGGCATCGAAGGCCAAGTGCCATATAAAGGGTCTGCAGGCACTGTGATCCACCAATTGGTTGGCGGTTTGCGCGCAGCAATGGGGTATACCGGCAGCGCGACAGTCGCTGACATGCACAGCAAGGCCAATTTCGTGAAGATCACAGGCGCTGGCTTGAAAGAAAGCCATGTGCATGACGTTCAGATCACCCGCGAAGCGCCTAATTATCGGGTAGGCTGATGACACCTGCGGCGCGCGTCCAAACGGCGATTGAACTCTTAGATCCCATTCTGGATGGCGCGCCCGCAGAACGCACCCTGACACAATGGGCACGAAAATCACGGTTTGCCGGGTCCAAAGACCGCGCCGCAATTCGCGACCATATTTACGATGTGCTGCGTCGCAAAAACACATTCTCTCAAAGCGGTGGCGGTCAAAGCCCACGTCATTTGATAATTGGGCTACTACGTCATCAAGGTGTTGACCTAGAAGATATCTTTTCCGGTACTGGCTACGGACCAGATGCCTTGACACCGGAGGAAAATGTCGCGGTCGAGACGCAGGATGTAGCGGATCTTCCTGATTGGATTATCCCAGATTTCCAAGCGTCTTTAGGGACGGACTTTGAGGCGATCGAAGCTGCACTAAAAGAGCGCGCACCGGTTATTTTACGCGTGAACCTAAGCAAAGAAACACCAACTGAGGCGATTGATCAGTTGGCGGCTGAAGGCATTGAAACTCGCGTTCATGCGTCCGCAGATACTGCATTGATTGTGACAGAGGGCGCACGCAAGATCCGGAATAGCCAAGCCTATCAAACGGGTGTTGTGGAATTGCAGGATGCCGCAAGTCAGGCCGCGATTGCTTTGTTACCGTTTGACGAAATCAAAAGTACCCTGGATTATTGTGCAGGCGGTGGTGGCAAGCTTTTAGCGATGGCCGCACGCGGAAAGGGTCAGTTTTTCGCCCATGACGTGCTCGAAGGCCGACTATGTGATCTACCAGAGCGTGCAAAGCGTGCTGGTATCAAAGCACAAATTCTGAAGACCTCTGAAATTCCACATGAAGCGCCTTTTGATTTGGTATTTTGTGATGTGCCCTGTTCGGGCACTGGCACCTGGCGTCGAGATCCTGATGCCAAGTGGAAGCTTACAAGAGAAACTCTATCTAATACGCTGAGTATTCAACAAGAAATCCTTACCTCTGCATCGAAGTATGTTGGCGAAACGGGCTTCTTGGGCTACGCGACATGTTCACTTTTACAGTCTGAAAACCAAGATCAGATTTCTGCGTTCTTAAAAGAAAATCCAGACTGGGCGTTGGTTTATGAACGCGTGTGGACCCCGTTGGATGGATGTGACGGGTTTTACACCGCACTTCTGAAAAGAAAGTAAATTCTTGCCACACAACCTTAGCGGGTTTTATGTTTGTTTATGAAATATTGACTAATTTCAACTTAGATTTCCCATCATCTGGGTCTAGGAAACAAGCAATTGGCGTCAGTGGAAGAAGCATTAAGGCATAAGGTATTGTACGGGCGTCAGCACCGTATCAAGGTGCTGACCTTGCTTCTCCTTTTGCTTTCGGCCTCCGTTTGGATGCTGGCGTCTGACTTTGAACAGTTTTATCCAGCCGGTCTCTATTTTGCATTTGCAGCGGTTCTCGGGATCGCGGTTTACAAGCTGGTTAATTACGTCAAAACGGTCCAATCGCAAAAACGTCTGCAATCTTTGTCGAACCTCATTGAAAATGATCAATCTGCCCGCCTTATCATCGATGGCGACACAAAAATCTGGCTGAGAAATGGTGCAGCCCGGGATCTTGGCGTAATAGAAGACAGCCTCTCTAAACACTTGAAACTTCGGTTTTTAGACGGTGATGAATCCGTAAATAGGCTGATAGAAGTGGCTTCTTTTGAGGGCAGTGCGTCCGAGCAATTTGTGACGCGCACTGCCAATGTCCAGTTTTACGTGCACAGAATTGACAAGCACCTATTCAGCTGTGAAATGCGCAGCCAACCGCATTTTGACGAAAACGCTGATGGTGGTTTGTCGCTTCCTATGCTGACTGCTGCGGCGAATGGAACTGTTCTGTTTATGAACCAATCAGCCAGGGATTTTCTGGGCGTTCGAAAAACCAGTCTGTCAGAAATCTTTGAAGATGACACTTCAATGTCTGACATCAACTGCGTCAAAACTGAAAACGGATTGCGCCGGTGCTTTTTGATGGAAAACACACTTTCGGGCGGACGCCGAGAGATTTTTTTAATTCCAGCTTTGGGGGAGAAAACCGGCAGAGCTGAACTGTCTTATGAATCCATGCCCGTTGCCGTGATGAAGATTGATGAAACTGGCAACATCCTGTCATCCAATCGCACGGCACGGGATATGATCGGGCCTGATGCCAAAGATCATATGAACCTGAGCGATGTTATGGAGGGCCTTGGACGCCCCCTGTTAGATTGGTTGGCTGAAGCCGCTGATGGGCGCGCACAGAATCTAAACGAATTTTTGCGCATTAAACGCAATGACCGTGAAAGGTTTGTTCAAGTCACTTTGGGCCGCACTTTTGAAAACGGCAAAACCGCGCTTTACGCTGTTTTCCATGACGCAACAGAGCTGAAAAAGCTCGAAGCACAATTTGTTCAAAGCCAGAAAATGCAGGCTATTGGTCAGCTAGCTGGTGGTATAGCGCATGATTTCAACAACTTACTCACGGCGATCTCTGGGCATTGCGATCTGTTGTTACTGAAACATGAGCAGGATGATCCGGTCTATTCTGACCTGATGCAAATCCATCAAAACGCCAATAGGGCTGCCTCATTGGTAGGTCAGCTGCTTGCCTTTTCCAGAAAGCAAACACTGCAACCTGACACCATTGATCTACGCGAGGTGCTGTCGGATCTTACGCATCTTCTCAGTCGGCTGGTCAGTGATGACGTTGATCTGTCGGTCAACATCTCTGATGAACTATCGTCGGTTTACCTAGACCCTCAGCAATTTGAACAGGTCATCATGAACCTTGTGGTCAACGCACGGGACGCGATGCCTCACGGAGGGGCGGTGACCCTTCAGGCTCAAAACCTATCGCTTGCAGAACCAGAAGTGCGCGAGCGCGCCACCATCCCCCCAGGCGACTATGTGCAGGTGCTTGTGATTGATGAGGGAACAGGGATTTCTGCCGAAACAAAAGAAAAAGTATTTGAACCATTCTACACCACCAAACAAACAGGTGAGGGTACTGGCCTTGGCCTTTCGACCGCATATGGCATTGTCAAACAATCAGGCGGGTTCATTTTCTTAGACAGTTCAGTGGGCGAGGGCACGACTTTTACGCTTTTGTTTCCAACGGCCGAACATAAGGCGCCTGTATTTGTAAGAAACCCCATAAAAGACGGGCAATCAGAGCGGATTGAAGGCACAGTTCTTTTGGTCGAAGACGAGGCTCCCGTACGTGCCTTTGCAGCGCGCGCGCTACGTCTCAAGGGGCTTTCTGTGCTTGAGGCGTCATGCGGAGAGGAGGCTTTGGAAATTCTGGAGGATACCGCATTAACGGTTGATCTTTTCTTATCGGACGTTGCGATGCCGGGTCTCGATGGTCCTGCTTGGGTCAAAAAAGCCCTAGAAACACGACCCAATCCGCGGATTGTCTTTATGTCTGGCTATGCAGAAGAAAAGTTTGCGTCTGATGCAAATGCGCTTCAAAACGCGGTCTTTCTACCCAAGCCATTTTCCCTGGATGAGCTTGCAGCAACAGTTCAGCAACAAATTGTAAACGCTTAAGCAATGCTTTCATAAAGTTCAAATTCTTGAGGATGCGTCTTTTTTAAAAGCACCAATACATCGTCAGACAGCTCCAGATCCATCTTCGGTGATACATTTGAAATCGGTAGATCAATTTTCAGATCCAAACGGGCCTCCAAAAAGTCGATCGCCTTGGCTTGATCTTCATATTTGAACAAATGGTTTACCTTTGTACCATTTGGGCGAGGCTCCAAAAATTTTGCCTGACTGCCAACATTGGCAAACCCACGTCGGTCTTCCTTGCAATATTCTAAAACAAATTCATCAAACGACACATCATGGGTGGAATTTGCACGGCCTTTAGCAAAGTCGCGCCGTCGATACCTATACCAGCTTCCAAGCCAGCTTACCGGTTCACGCATCACAGCAATCAGCTCCAGATCCGTCACACCGCAGGCTTTTTCAAACATTGGGCGGAAAAACCTATTATATCGGAACACGGCGGCATGCTTGAGATCTGGCGGATCAGATATAGCGATATCTGCATGCGGTCTAAGGGCTGTTGACATCGCGGTTGTTCCGGTCTTCGGGACCGCAAGAATAACGAGTTTTTCCTTCCAAAAAACAAGCATTTAGACGCCTCAATTCTGTATTTTCTGAATTTTGTTTAAGCGTAAACTATCGCTTAATGCTTTTGGTCAAAAGTATTTTAGACAGCAGATCAGAAAATTTTTTATTGCTTTGTTCTTGTTTTGATCTCATAACAAAAAGAACAAGGCAAGAACAAAGCCAATCATTGCCGCCTAAGCGCGGGTGTGGAATAAGGAAGCAACCAATGGCAACGGCAGATCTTTTGAATATGAGCAGCAAGAAATCATCCGACAAACAAAAGGCGCTTGATAGCGCACTGGCACAGATTGAACGCCAGTTCGGCAAGGGTTCAATCATGAAACTGGGTGATGGCAATGCCATCCAGGAAATCGAAGCAACATCCACAGGCTCCTTGGGTCTGGATATTGCCCTAGGTATCGGTGGATTACCTAAGGGGCGGATCGTTGAAATCTACGGACCTGAAAGCTCTGGTAAGACGACGCTGACGCTGCACTGCATCGCAGAAGAGCAAAAAAAGGGCGGTGTTTGCGCCTTTGTTGATGCCGAGCATGCATTGGATCCTCAATACGCCAAAAAGCTGGGCGTCGATCTGGATGAGCTGCTGATTTCTCAGCCAGACACTGGTGAGCAATCCTTGGAAATCGTGGACACTCTGGTGCGGTCTGGTGCGGTCAATATGGTTGTGGTCGACTCGGTTGCAGCCTTGACACCAAAGTCTGAACTTGAAGGCGACATGGGCGACAGCAGTGTTGGCGTTCAGGCGCGCTTGATGAGCCAAGCAATGCGCAAGCTGACCGGGTCAATCAGCCGCTCAAACTGCATGGTGATCTTCATCAACCAAATTCGGATGAAAATCGGCGTTATGTTTGGTTCTCCTGAAACCACGACCGGTGGTAACGCGCTGAAATTCTACAGTTCTGTACGTCTGGACATCCGTCGCATCGGCGCACTGAAAGACCGCGACGAAGTGGTCGGCAACGCAACCCGCGTGAAAGTGGTTAAGAACAAAGTTGCACCTCCCTTCAAACAGGTGGAATTCGACATCATGTATGGCGAAGGCATCTCGAAGATGGGTGAACTGCTTGATCTGGGTGTGAAGGCCGGGATCGTTGCGAAATCCGGTAGCTGGTTCAGCTATGGTGATGAGCGCATCGGGCAGGGGCGTGAAAATGCCAAGACCTTCCTCAAGGAAAATTCCCGCGTCGCGCTTGAGATCGAAGATAAGATCCGCGCCGCCCACGGGCTCGACTTTGAAATGCCGCCCGGCGTGGAAGACAATGACTCTTTGGTTGAAGACAACTAAAGCGCATAAAGACACCTTAAAGGCCGCGCACAGCGCGGCCTTTTTGCTTTCTAGACGTCGGGCTGTGGACACCTACGACAGCTAGGGCTAAACCATTCTGGAACGATTGAAACACGCCAGAAAGCCTGACGCATGCCAAGCCTAAACGACATCCGGTCAACCTTCCTGAATTACTTTGAAAAACAGGGACACGAAGTTGTTCCATCCAGCCCTCTGGTTCCACGCAATGATCCAACATTGATGTTTGTAAACTCGGGTATGGTGCAGTTCAAAAACCTGTTCACCGGGGTCGAAACCCGCGACTATCAGCGCGCCACATCTTCGCAAAAATGTGTGCGTGCCGGCGGGAAACACAATGACCTAGACAACGTTGGCTATACCGCGCGTCACCATACTTTCTTTGAAATGCTCGGCAACTTTAGCTTTGGCAATTATTTCAAAGAGCAGGCCATCCCCTTTGCCTGGGAATTGATCACCAAGGAATTCGGAATTCCAAAGGAAAAGCTTTACGTCACGGTTTATCACACAGACGACGAAGCCTTTAATATCTGGAAGAAAATCGGCGTTCCCGAGGAACGCATCATCCGGATCGCTACCAGCGACAACTTCTGGCAGATGGGGCCAACTGGCCCATGTGGTCCATGCACCGAGATCTTTTATGATCACGGCGAGCACATCTGGGGTGGCCCTCCGGGCTCGCCTGAAGAAGATGGTGATCGGTTTATCGAAATCTGGAACGTCGTTTTCATGCAAAACGAACAGTTCGAAGACGGTTCGATGAAAGCGTTGGACATGCAGTCCATTGATACAGGTATGGGGCTGGAACGCATTGGCGCGTTGCTGCAAGGCAGCCACGACAACTATGACACCGATGTGATGAAAGCCCTGATCGAAGCCTCTGCACATGCGACCTCGGTTGATCCATATGGCGATAAAAACGTGCATCACCGTGTGATTGCGGACCACCTGCGGTCGACGTCCTTCCTGATTGCGGATGGTGTAATGCCATCCAACGACGGTCGCGGCTATGTTTTGCGACGCATTATGCGTCGCGCCATGCGCCACGCACACCTATTGGGGGCAAAAGATCCGGTCATGCACCAGTTGGTTCCATCATTGGTGGGCCAGATGGGGGCGGCATACCCTGAATTGGGTCAGGCGCAGTCTTTGATCGAAGAAACTTTGAAGCTTGAAGAAACGCGCTTCAAACAGACATTGGACCGTGGTCTAAAACTGCTGGATGACGAACTGTCTGGCCTTGATGACGGTGCGCAACTGCCAGGTGCCGCAGCCTTCAAGCTATATGACACCTACGGCTTCCCGCTTGATCTCACGCAAGATGCGCTGCGTGAAAAGGGCCGCGAAGTGGACACTGACGGCTTTGATGCCGCTATGGCAGAACAGAAAGCCAAGGCACGTGCTGCTTGGGTAGGCTCTGGTGAAGCTGCAGACAGCACGATTTGGTTCGACATTGCTGAAGAAAATGGCACCACAGATTTCCTTGGTTATGACACCGAAGTCGCTGAAGGTCAGATCGCAGCCTTGGTAGCAGATGGCGCACAGGTCGATAAAACAGATGGCAAGGTTCAGATCATCCTAAACCAAACACCGTTTTATGCGGAGTCCGGTGGTCAGGTTGGCGACACTGGTGTGATCAGAACCGAGTCCGGCAGCGCGAAGGTGACAGACACAAAGAAAGCAGCCGGTGTTTTTATTCACATCGCTGAAGTGATCGAAGGCAGCATCGAAGTCGGGCAGGGCGCTCAACTAGATGTCGATCACACACGTCGCTCTGCGATCCGTGCGAACCACTCTGCAACACACCTCCTTCACGAGGCGTTGCGCAATGCGCTTGGGGATCACGTCGCACAGCGCGGCTCGTTGAACGCAGAGGATCGCCTGCGGTTTGACTTTAGCCACACCAAGGCGCTGACCGCAGAAGAACTGGCGCAGGTGAGCCAAGAGGTAAACACCTACATTCGCCAGAACACAGCTGTTGAAACCCGTATCATGACACCTGATGATGCGCGCGAGATCGGTGCGCAGGCGCTCTTTGGCGAAAAGTACGGCGATGAGGTCCGTGTTGTTTCGATGGGTCGGGCGGACACCGGCAAAGGACTTGATGGCGAGACTTACTCTTTGGAGCTTTGCGGGGGTACTCATGTTAAACAGACCGGCGATATCGGTGCGTTTGTTCTGCTTGGTGACAGTGCCTCCTCTGCAGGCGTACGCCGTATCGAAGCACTGACAGGCCCTGCAGCGGATGCACATTCCGCATCTGACGCCGCGCGCTTGAACGATGTTCTTGCGGTTCTGAAAGCGCAGCCAAGCGATGTGGTTGACCGCGTCAAAGGTCTTCTGGATGAACGCAAGTCATTGCAAAACGAAGTCGCCCAACTGCGCCGTGAACTTGCTATGGCAGGTGGTGCCGGCCAAGGCGGCGGATCAGAAGTTAAAGAAATCAATGGCATCAAGTTCGTAGCTCAAGTGCTTTCTGGTGTGTCTGGTCGTGATTTGCCTGCGTTGATTGATGAACATAAGGCCCGCATCGAAAGTGGTGCGGTCCTGTTGATCGCAGATGCCGATGGCAAAGCCGCCGTGGCCGCAGGTGTGACTAAGGACCTAACTGACAGCGTGAAAGCACCTGATCTGGTGCGGGCCGCCGTAGTTGAGCTTGGTGGCAAGGGCGGTGGTGGTCGTCCTGACATGGCACAGGGCGGCGCAAAGTCTACGGAAAATGCGGAGGCTGCAATTGCTGCGGCTGAAGCTGTCATCGCAGGGTAAGGAGTTACTATGCCAGCCTACATCATCGCAGGAATCAATGTCACTGACCCAGACGACTACATTAACTATGCCGGTCAGACGGTGAAATCTGCAGAGAAGGCTGGCGGTAGGTTTCTCGTTAAAGGCGGGGAACAGTACCTCTTGGAAGGTAACGTGCCCAATCGTCATGCTGTGATCGAATTTCCCAGCAAACAGGCTGCTTTGGACTGGTATAATTCAGATGAATACCAAGCCATTCTGCCCATCGCACTTCGCGCATCAGACCGCTATCTTATGATTGTTGAGGGCGTCTAATGCCAGCGCTCTGGATCAGCCACGTGACGGTCTCTGATCCAGAGGCCTATGCGGAATACGCCAAACGCGCGGTTCCCGTGATCGAAGCCATGGGCGGTGAATTCATCGCCCGCGGCGCAGAATTCAAGCAACTTGAAGGCCAAGGCGCTGAACGCCACACCATTGTGCGCTTCCCCGATTTGGCCAGTGCTGAGGCCTGTTACGAAAGCCCCGCTTATCAAAAGACCGTTGCTTTTGCTGATGGTGCGTCCGAGCGATCTTTGACCATCATCGAAGTCAGCGCATAAACCTCTCGGTAAAAACCTAAACTCATGGCATCCTAGATCGTGTGATTTAGGAGGTTCTCATGGCACTTGGTGCATTTTCAGTCAGTCTTTCCGTCAAAGATCTTAAAGCATCTATCGAATTTTATCAGACGCTTGGATTTGAACAGTTTCACGACATGTCAGAACACGGCTTTGCCATTTTGAAGAACGGCACAGCTGTGATTGGCCTGTTTCAAGGCATGTTTGAAGGCAATATCCTAACAATGAACCCGGGATGGGATCAAAGTGCGCAGGCGGTCGATGACTTTGAAGATGTAAGGGACATTCAGGCGCGCTTGCAAGCAGCAGGGCTTACCCTGGACAGCACAACCGACGTGAACAGCACGGGACCTGCCAGCATCACGCTCAGGGATCCTGATGGAAACGCCATCCTCTTTGATCAACACGTAGACCGTCCAAAATAAAAAGGGCCCGAAAGCCCTTTCATTTTTCTATAACTACTTTGGAAGTTTGGGGGCTAGCCCCCAATCCTTAACCGATTTTCTTAGACATCCGCTTACGCTCATGCGGGTCCAAATAGCGCTTACGAAGACGCACAGTGTTTGGTGTCACTTCAACCAGTTCGTCGTCATTGATGTAAGCAATCGCTTCTTCCAATGACAATGTCATCGGCGTGGTCAGGCGAACCGCTTCATCCGTCCCAGAAGCACGAACGTTGGTCAGTTTTTTACCTTTCAACGGATTCACTTCCAGATCATTTTCACGGCTGTGCTCGCCAATGATCATGCCAGTGTAAACATCCGCCTGCGCGCCGATCATCATCTTGCCGCGGTCTTCCAGGTTCCACAAAGCGAAGGCTACGGATTGACCGTTCTCCATGGAAATCAGAACACCTGCGCGACGACCAGGAATGGCGCCTTTGTAAGGGGACCAGCCGTGGAAAACACGGTTTAGAACGCCTGTACCACGCGTGTCGGTCAAGAATTCACCGTGATAGCCGATCAGGCCACGAGAAGGCACATGTGCGATGATGCGTGTCTTGCCAGCACCGGCAGGGCGCATCTCAACCAATTCACCTTTACGGGAACCGGTCAGCTTTTCGATCACGGCACCAGAGTATTCGTCATCCACATCGATAGTGGCTTCTTCAACCGGCTCGATCTTCTGACCATTTTCATCGTCGCGCATGATCACTTGCGGACGAGAAATAGACAGCTCAAAGCCTTCGCGACGCATGTTCTCAATCAGAACACCCATCTGAAGTTCGCCACGTCCAGAGACTTCGAACGCTTCGCCACCAGGGGTTTCAGCGATTTTGATCGCAACGTTGGATTCTGCTTCTTTCAGCAAGCGATCCCGGATCACACGAGACTGAACTTTTTTACCGTCACGACCCGCCAGAGGGGAGTCGTTGATGCCAAAGGTTACAGTGATGGTTGGCGGATCGATTGGCTGTGCATCCAGCGGCTCATCAACAGCCAGTGCACAAATCGTGTCAGCCACAGTGGCTTTCGCCATACCTGCTATAGAAACGATATCGCCCGCTTGCGCTTCTTCGATGTCTTGTTGTGCAAGGCCACGGAACGCTTGGATTTTGGTGACCCGGAAGCCTTCGATTTTTTGACCAACGCGAGACAACGCTTGAACGGTTGCGCCCACTTTCAGCGTACCGGATTCAACGCGGCCGGTCAGGATGCGACCCACAAACGGGTCAGATCCTAGGGTGGTTGCCAGCATACGGAAGTCTTCGCCTTGGCGCTTGATCTGCTTTGGCTCTGGCACATGGTTCACAATCAGGTTGAACAGGGCAGAGAGGTCAGAGCGTGGGCCGTCCAGCTCATGATCAGCCCAGCCAGAACGGCCAGATGCGTACATGTGTGGGAAGTCCAACTGATCTTCGGTTGCATCCAAGGACGCAAACAGATCGAAGCATTCATCCAGCGCACGGTCAGGCTCGGCGTCTGGTTTGTCGACTTTGTTCAGAACCACAATCGGGCGCAGCCCCAAAGCCAGCGCTTTGGAGGTCACGAATTTGGTCTGTGGCATCGGGCCTTCAGCCGCGTCCACCAGCAGAACCACACCGTCAACCATGCTCAGGATACGCTCAACTTCGCCGCCGAAGTCCGCGTGGCCCGGAGTATCCACGATGTTGATACGAGTGTTGTTCCACTCAACGCTGGTAGGTTTTGCGAAAATGGTGATGCCACGCTCGCGCTCTAGCGCGTCGGAGTCCATGGCGCGCTCGGCCACTTCCTGGTTCGCCCGGAAGGCTCCAGATTGTTTCAGTAGCTCGTCCACAAGCGTAGTCTTGCCGTGGTCAACGTGTGCGATGATCGCAATATTGCGAAGGTCCATGAGCCTGCCTCTTAAATGTTCTCGCGCGCCCTAACGCGAAGTGCCGCGAAAAGCCAGCCCAAAAGCATAGAAAGCCATTATGCTGTGCAAATCCGCCCTCGAAGATGTGCATCTGCTGCACTCGACAGGTAATTGTCTTGCCCAGTATCAAAGTCCGGACAATCAACCGGAGTTTAACTATGTGTCGTTGGGCCGCGTATATTGGTGCGCCGATCTTCCTTGAAGACATCATAACTTTGCCGCAACATTCATTGATTGCACAAAGCAAAGAAGCAACCGAGTGTAAAACAACCACCAACGGGGATGGTTTTGGAATTTCCTGGTACGGCTCACGTGAAGAACCCGGACTATACAGAGATGTTTTTCCAGCGTGGTCTGATCTAAATCTCAAAGCAATTGCCCATCAGGTTCAATCAGGTTTGTTTCTATCGCATGTGCGCGCTTCGACCGGCTCCTGCATTACACGGAACAACTGCCACCCCTTTGCAGCTAAGAATTGGACGTTCATGCACAATGGCCAAGTCGGTGGGTTTGAACACTTTCGCAAGGCCGCGGATATGGCGATTTCAGATGAGCATTACACCTTCCGAAAAGGCAGCACGGATTCAGAGGTTCTATTTCTGGTGGCCTTAGGCTTCGGACTGGATCGCGATTTCAAAACAGCGATGGAACAAGCTGTTGGAAAGCTAGAAACCATGAGCCGCGAAACCGGTGTCACGCCGCATATGCGATTATCAGCGGCCTATAGTGATGGTCATTCTCTATATGCTGCACGCTACAGCAGCGATCACATCGCGCCTTCGGTCTATTATCGCTACAGCGAAACACGTAATGGTTGGGCTGTCGTCTCTGAACCATTGGAAACAGACGAAAATGGTTGGACAGAACTTAAGCCAGGGAAGCTGTTGAAAATAGACAGCTCTGGTGCAGCCGAATTTGATTTTACCCCGAGTTAGTGAAGCTGATTTTCCAGAAACCACTCACGAATGCGGGTCTGAAGGTGCTCCCAAAGGGCAGGGGCACCTTTGGCGACCTTCCAACCTACTCGATCCTCAACCTGTTGATAAGATACCTTATATTCAACCCAAGAGGCGCCGCCGACTTCGAGGTTAGAAATACATGGCTGCACGCGATCAATAGATTTTGCAAAAACCGCATCATCGGTCTCTGCAGCCTCAAATTCATCCCAAAGTGCGCGCAGTTTTTGTCCCTGATCATCGGGCAATATCGAAAATAGACGATCAGCAGCGGCTTGTTCTTCAGCTTCAACATCCGCTTGGTTGTGATCGCCGTGGATGGGATTATCGCCGACATCGATTTCAACCAGATCATGGATCAGCAGCATTTGAAGCACGCGATCAATGTTGATCGGGCGGTGCGCATGTTCTGCCAAGATCATGGCGTACATGGCGATATGCCAGGAATGCTCGCCCGAGTTTTCGCGACGTGTGCCATCGCACAGCGTCGTGGCACGATAAACGGATTTTAACCGGTCGACTTCATTCAAGAAGGCGAGGCGCTGCTGGAAAGGCTGGGATCCTCGATCCTGTTGCCAGCCCAGCAGATGACTGGCCTCCGCAAAGGCGTCGGGAAAACCATCTTTCAAATGTGTTGCACGGCCAGATGTTAGATTGGCCTTCACCACATCAAGATGGTCGGCAACGGGCAGTTGATCGAGCTTGGCATTGAAGAGCGTCTGAAAAATCGGCTGGCAGCGATCCAGCATATTGGCGAAATATGCCGCCGGGGAAATGCCAGCATCAAACTCTAAGCGATCATTATGCAGCGTCTTGGCCTGCGTATCTGGCAGCAGTCCAAATATGCGCTCTGCGGCCTGAGTTTCTTTTTCCGCGACGACCTTCCAATCGGTTGCAAGATGGATCGGGTGATCTCCGGCATCGATTTCAACGATGTCATGCAGCAACAGCATGCGAATGGCCGCGGCCAGATCCGCATCCTCATGGGCAAAATCCCAGAAAATCAGCGCGTAAAGCGCGAGGTGCCAACTGTGCTCTGCAGAGTTTTCGACCCGCGACCCATCAAGGATCATATTCGCGCGGTCTACTGATTTCAGCTTGTCGATTTCGGTAAGGAAGGCGATCTGCCTTGCCAGCCGGTCAGTCATTAAGGTCAACTCCGGCGGCCTTGGCGGCTTTTGCTATTTTTTGATCCAACAGTTTGCGTGCCAGCGTTTCTGACGTGTGAACGCGCACCGCGGTCATGAAGGCCTCATGCATTTTGGAAGATGAGGCCTCCAACACGTTTCCGATTTCCTGCACCAAATTGATGTCGTCGGTTTCCTTCTGCACCAGCAGAACGTCCCGGGCGAGCTTTTCAGCGAGGGAATCGATGTAACTCATGTGTTTACCGTGTGTTTTCTGTCAGGCGACGTTTGACGTATTCCGTTGTGTTGCCAATCATCGTGTCCATATGTGGCTCTTCAAAGAAGTGGCCGGCACCTTCGATTTCTTGGTGCGTGATGGTGATGCCTTTTTGCTCGTGCAGCTTGTTCACGAGCGCCGTTGTGTCTGACGGAGGAGCAACACGATCATTCGTACCGTTGATGATCAAGCCAGAAGACGGGCAGGGCGCCAGGAAACTAAAGTCATACATATTGGCTGGTGGAGACACGGAGATAAAGCCAGTGATCTCTGGGCGGCGCATCAAAAGCTGCATTCCAATCCAAGCGCCAAAGCTAAAGCCGGCAACCCAGCAATGCTTCGAATTGCTGTTCATGGACTGTAGGTAATCCAGTGCGCTTGCCGCATCAGACAGCTCGCCGACACCTTGGTCATATTCACCTTGCGAACGACCAACGCCGCGGAAGTTAAACCGCAGAACTGTAAAGCCCATGTTGTAGAAGGCGTAGTGCAGGTTGTAGACAACCTTGTTGTTCATTGTGCCGCCAAATTGCGGGTGCGGATGCAGCACGATCGCAATCGGTGCGTCACGGTCTTTTTGTGGGTGGTAACGGCCTTCAAGACGACCTTCTGGTCCTGGAAAAATGACCTCGGGCATAGGTTTTCCCTGCTCCTGTTATTAGGGCGGTTGCATATCTTGACGGATTTGCTCAGCCACTTTAGAACGGTTCTAATTAATGTGTTTGGACGTGTGGTCCAACAGCGCTCATTGCGGTGTACGCTTTGTAGTGTTTCAGGTCAATCAATTCGCTCGGGGCAAGAGGGTTATGAAACTTTCGACCAAAGGCCGGTACGCTGTCGTTGCTCTTGCAGATATTGCCCTGCAACCCTCTGAAAAATTGGTGACATTGTCCGAAATCTCTGCGCGTCAGGATATTTCCCTCGCTTATTTGGAACAGCTTTTCGTAAAACTGCGCCGCGCTGAATTGGTGGAATCTGTACGCGGGCCGGGCGGCGGTTATCGATTGGCTAAACCTACATCTGAGATTCGTATTGTAGATGTTCTGTCAGCGGTCGATGAAACCGTTTCAGCATTGCATACCGGTGCTGGCGCATCTGGCGCGCAGTCCGGCTCTCGGGCGCAGTCGATGGCCAACCGTCTGTGGGAAGGTCTGTCGGCGCATGTTTACGTGTTTTTGCACCAAACACGCCTGTCTGATGTAATTGAAAACGGTCTTGCGCCATGTCCAGCCGTGCCAACTCTATTTCCTGTTGTGGATGATTGTGAATGAGAGCCTATCTCGACCATAACGCCACAACACCGCTACGCCCTGAGGCGCGAGAGGCGATGATCGCGGCGATGGACGTCGTCGGCAATCCGTCTTCCGTGCATGCGGAAGGTCGTAAAGCGAAATCACTGCTTGAAAATGCCCGCGCAGATGTCGCAAGCGCCTTTGGGGCGGATGGAGCGGATGTGATCTTCACGTCCAGTGCCACAGAAGCTGCTGCTTTGGCCATGGAAGGGCGCGACTTTGCTGGTTCATCAGTTGAGCATGATGCCGTAAGAGCTTGGATTGAAAGCGAATTAGCCGCTGATGCGAATGGCGTCGTCGAAATTGACGAGCCTTCCAAAGCTGTCTTGCAACTGGCGAATTCAGAAACCGGGATTATCCAGAAACTGCCTCAGGGCCTTGCGCTCTGCGATGCAACGCAGGCCTTTGGAAAGCTGCCAATCGCTTTCAATTGGCTGGGGTGCAAGATGGCGATTGTTTCCGCGCACAAGCTTGGTGGACCGAAAGGCATCGGTGCCTTGGTTGTGAAACGCGGCACGGACATCCAAACGCGCCTGAAGGGCGGCGGACAGGAAATGGGCCGACGCGCGGGCACCGAAAATGTCATTGGCGCTGCTGGATTTGCGGCCGCTGCCAAAGCCGCTGTACATGATTTGGAAAACGGGGTCTGGGACGAGGTGAAGCGCCTGCGCGATTTGCTGGAAACCACTCTTGCCAATGCTGCGCCAGACACCATCTTTATTGGACAGAATTCAGACCGTCTGCCCAATACTTCTTGCCTTGCAGTTCCCGGCTGGAAGGGCGAAACGCAGGTGATGCAAATGGATCTGGCGGGCTATGCCATTTCCGCAGGATCGGCCTGTTCGTCAGGCAAGGTCAAAGCAAGCGCCGTTTTAACGGCCATGGGATATGACGCCTCTGTGGCGTCCGGCGCAATCAGGGTCAGTCTTGGCCCGGATACGCGCGAAGAACAGGTATTGGGTTTTGCCGCCAAGTGGCTGGCCCAGTTGGAAAAACATCGCGCCAAGGCGGCGTGAGACTAGGAGGCGCGAGATGGCCACAATGGAACATACAGACGTCAAAGAGGGCGTAGATCAGGAAACTGTCGACGCCGTCCGCGAAGTCGGTGGCAAATATAAATACGGTTGGGAAACCGAGATCGAGATGGAGTACGCTCCGAAAGGTCTGAATGAGGACATCGTGCGTCTGATTTCTGAAAAGAATGAAGAGCCTGAGTGGATGACCGAATGGCGTCTGGAGGCCTTCAAACGCTGGCAGACCAAAGAAGAGCCGAAATGGGCCATGGTCAACTACCCTGAGATCGATTTTCAGGACCAGTATTACTATGCGCGCCCGAAATCCATGGAGACAAAACCAAAGTCTCTGGATGAGGTCGATCCTAAGCTTCTGGAAACCTACAAAAAGCTAGGTATCCCATTGAAAGAGCAGGCCCTTTTGGCCGGCGTTGAAGCCCCAGAAGAAGAGCGCAAAGTTGCCGTGGATGCTGTGTTTGACTCTGTTTCTGTTGGCACGACGTTCCAAGAAGAGCTGAAAAAAGCCGGCGTGATCTTCTGTTCCATCTCTGAGGCCATCAAAGAGCATCCAGAGTTGGTGAAAAAATACCTCGGCTCCGTGGTTCCAGTGTCTGACAACTTCTATGCCACGCTGAACTCAGCGGTCTTCTCTGATGGGTCTTTCGTCTACATCCCGCCAAACACGCGCTGCCCAATGGAGCTGTCTACCTATTTCCGCATCAACGCGGAAAACACTGGCCAGTTCGAACGCACGCTGATCATCGCAGACAAGGGCTCTTACGTGTCCTATCTGGAAGGCTGTACAGCACCACAGCGCGACACAGCCCAGCTGCACGCAGCCGTGGTTGAGATCATCATCGAAGAAGATGCCGAAGTGAAATACTCCACCGTTCAGAACTGGTTCCCCGGTGATGAAGAAGGCAAAGGTGGGATCTATAACTTCGTGACCAAACGCGCCGATTGCCGTGGCGACCGGGCGAAAGTGATGTGGACACAGGTTGAAACCGGTTCTGCCGTGACCTGGAAATACCCATCCTGCATCCTGCGCGGCGACGACAGCCAGGGCGAGTTCTACTCGATCGCGATTGCCAACAACCACCAGCAGGCCGATACCGGCACAAAGATGATCCACTTGGGCAAAAACACCAAGTCGCGCATCGTGTCGAAAGGGATTTCTGCCGGTGTGGCGCAGAACACCTACCGTGGTCTGGTGTCTATGCACCCGAAAGCCAAGAATTCTCGCAACTACACGCAATGTGACAGCTTGCTGATCGGCGACAAATGCGGGGCGCACACCGTTCCGTATATCGAGGTCAAAAACAACAGCTCTCGCGTTGAGCATGAGGCGACGACATCCAAAGTGGATGATGAGCAAATGTTCTACTGCCGCCAGCGTGGCATGGACGAAGAAGAGGCCGTCGCATTGATCGTGAACGGTTTCGCCAAGGAAGTGCTGCAAGCACTGCCGATGGAATTCGCCATGGAAGCGCAGCAGCTGGTTGCTATTAGCTTGGAAGGGTCTGTGGGTTAACCCCTATTGCGGAGCGAACGATGGTTAAGACGTCAAATAGATACGAATATTTCAGTGCATTTGCGACAACTGTGTTCACTGGAGTAGCGCATCCGTTTGTGATGACATTTATGGACTACGACACATTTTCCATGGCCCATGTTTTAGAAGTTGCTAAATCAGATACGCCGTTCTTTGTCGCCATCTTCGCTGCCATAAATTTTGGAATGGCTTGGTTTACGAATTGGCGCGCATCCAAGAAGGAAACGTAAAATGATCATTACCACCACAAATTCCGTCGAAGGACGTAGCATCACAGATTACTGCGGCATTGTCGTAGGCGAGGCGATCATGGGCGCGAATGTTGTGCGCGATGTGTTTGCCTCGATCACCGACATCGTGGGTGGCCGGTCTGGCGCATATGAAAGCAAGTTGCAGGATGCGCGCGACACAGCGCTGCGCGAGTTGGAAGAGCGTGCACATGCAAAAGGCGCAAATGCGGTTGTGGGCGTGGATCTCGACTACGAAGTGGTTGGCCAATCCATGCTGATGGTCTCGGCTTCTGGCACTGCGGTGGTACTCAGCTAATGCTGCGGGCGATGATCATGGGGGCCTGCACGACCGGTCTGTTTTGTGCCGGTTTTGCCTTCGTGATCAGCCAAGTCGCTCCGATGCTCACAAATACACAAGTGCTGACGACAAGTTTTGTCAGCGGATTTTTAGGGTCGGTTGTGGCCCAGGTACTAATCAAGAGATGACCGCCGTAGCGCGGCGGATGAGGAAAAGAACATGTTGGAAATCAAAGGCCTGAAGGTCAAACTTGAAGACGAAGACAAACAAATCCTAAAAGGCGTCGACCTGAAAGTCGAAGCTGGCAAGGTGCACGCGATCATGGGTCCGAACGGCTCTGGTAAATCCACATTGTCTTACGTTCTGTCTGGCCGTGATGGCTATGAAGTGACCGAAGGCGAAGCATCCTTGGGTGGCGAAGATCTGCTGGAACTCGAAGCAGAAGAGCGCGCGGCGCTGGGTCTGTTCCTTGCCTTCCAATATCCGGTTGAAATTCCAGGTGTGGGCAACATGACCTTCCTGCGCACAGCAGTAAATGCACAGCGCAAGGCACGTGGCGAAGAAGAACTCTCTGCGGCTGACTTCCTCAAGGAAATCCGCGCCAAGGCGAAAACGCTGAAAATCGACGCGGACATGCTGAAGCGTCCAGTGAACGTTGGCTTCTCTGGTGGTGAGAAGAAGCGGAACGAAATCCTGCAGATGGCGATGCTGGAACCAAAGATGTGCATCCTAGACGAAACAGACTCTGGTCTGGACGTGGATGCGATGAAACTCGTTTCCGAAGGTGTGAACGCCCTGCGTGACGAAGGCCGTGGATTCCTTGTAATCACCCACTACCAGCGTCTGCTGGATCACATCAAACCAGACGTTGTGCATATCATGGCAGACGGTCGCATTGTGAAAACCGGCGGCCCAGAGCTGGCGCTTGAAGTTGAAAACAACGGTTACGCCGACATTCTGGCGGAGATTGCGTAATGGGTTTTCTGGAACAGAAACAGGAAGCGACGGCGGCGCTGTTGGACGGCGTTTCCGTGCCAACCGGGGCAGGGTGGATCACCGAGATCCGCGATGCAGCCATGGCGCGCGTTGTCGACAATGGCCTGCCTGATCGTCGCGACGAATATTGGAAATACACCCGTCCAGACACTTTGACCGTGCAAGATGCCCCAGTGGCCGCGCCGTTTGAACACGGCGAAGCACCAATGTTTGACGAAATCGACCGCCTCAAGGTTGTTTTCGTAGATGGCATCTTTGATGCAGGCCTGTCTGATAATCTGGAAGGCGAAGGCTTTACCATCGAATGCCTGTCTGACATCGTATCCAAAGACATTCACTGGGCCAAAGACCTTTACGGTCAACTGGAAGCCAATGGCCAGACACCCGTGCAACGTCCGCTTGCCGCGCTGAACACAGCCTTGGCAGAGGACGGCATCGTGATCCGAGTGACTGGCAAAGTCACCCGTCCGGTTAGTTTTATCTACAATCACGAAGATGAAGCCTCTGACGCGATCCTGCACCATGTGATCAAGCTTGAAGAAGGCGCATCCTTAACCGTGCTTGAAAACGGCCCAGCAGCGGCGCGTATCAACAAAGTCATGGAAGTCGACGTGGCTGACAAAGCCGAGTTCCACCATGTGCGTGCACAGGGGCGGGACCACGAGCGCCGGGCAGTGACCCATATCTTTGCGCGCACCGGTACAGAGTCCGTGTTCAAATCCTTCACTCTGACGGTGAATGGCGTTCTGACCCGCAACGAATGCGTACTTGAAATTCTTGGTGATGACGCTTTAGTGCATGTGGCCGGTGCCTGTGTTGGCGATGGCGATTTCCACCACGACGACACTGTGTTCATCACCCACGACGCACAGAACTGCGAAAGCCGTCAGGTGTTTAAAAAGGTGTTGCGCAACGGGGCGACCGGCGTTTTCCAAGGCAAAATCCTTGTGAAGCCGGATGCGCAGAAAACCGATGGCTATCAGATGAGCCAATCGCTGCTTTTAGATGAAGACAGCCAGTTCCTCGCCAAGCCCGAGCTGGAAATCTATGCCGATGACGTGGCCTGTTCACACGGTTCTACATCTGGCGCGATTGACGAAGAGGGCATGTTCTATCTGCGCGCCCGTGGCGTGCCTAAAGACATCGCGACTGACCTTATGACACTGGCCTTCCTTGCAGAAGCCGTGGAAGAGATCGAGAACGACGCTTTGTCAGAATGCATTCTGACCCGCCTTGAAGGCTGGCTCGAGCGTCGTCGCGGCTGATGTCTGTCACACGCGACATCCTAGCGACCTATCGCAAACCAAAGTCTGTCGCCCTTCGGCGGCAGGCGGATGGCCCGCGCGAAGATCGCGCTTTGGCAGTCTTGATGTCCGCCTGCATCGTGATTTTCGTGGCGCAATGGCCGCGTTTGTCTCGCGAGGCGCATCTTGCTGAAACCGACATTATGCCTTTGATCGGCGGCGCGTTGATGGGCTGGGTCTTTATGGCTCCGTTGTTCTTTTATGCGCTGGCTTTCGTAAGCCAGATCATCCTGAAAGCCCTTGGCGGCACGACAGGCTACAAAGCGCGTATGGCGCTGTTCTGGGCATTGTTGGCCGGAAGTCCACTTGCGTTGTTCAATGGGCTCGTTGCTGGGTTCATCGGACAAGGCTTGCTGAACAATGTCTTTGGGTTCCTATGGCTTGCAGCCATGTTGAGCTTTTGGTTTGCAGGGCTTTCAGCAGCACGTGAAGAGGCAGCTTAAACGATGTGGAAGCAACTGTTCATCGATACGATCAAAGCCCCAAAACAAGCGGCACGTCAGGTTCTGGCGCTCGAGCTTGATGGGCCTACGATCTGGCAAGGTCTGGCGCTTGCGACAATCCTAAACGCAGTCGTTTTTGTGGTGACCATTCTGGCCTTTCCACCGGCAGCTCCGCCAATGGTATTGACGATCTCACCAGTCACATTGGCAGTGATGTTTTTCACAAGCATGTCCATTGGGACGATCAGCCTCTTTTGGGGCGGTCGAATAGTAGGCGGCATCGCCAGCTTTAACGATCTTCTAGCGTTAGTGACATGGCTTCAATACATGCGCCTCGCCGTGCAACTGGGTGGGTTTGTCTTGATGATCGCCGCACCAAGCGTTGCGCTTTTGCTCACATCTCTGGCTTTGCTTTACGGCGTGTGGATCTTGCTGAACTTCATCTACGAAGCGCAAGGTTTTGATTCCTTTGGAAAAGCCATGGCAAACCTGTTGCTTGGCTTTGTGGGTCTTGTCTTTATCTTCTCTATTCTCATCTCTTTCCTTGGCTTTGGACCGACTGGAACACCCTGATGTACGACGTGCAAAAAGTCCGCGCGGATTTCCCTATCCTGTCGCGTGAGGTTAATGGCAAACCGCTGGTCTATCTGGACAACGGTGCCTCCGCGCAAAAGCCGCAAGTTGTGATTGATGCAATTACCAATGCCTATGCGCAGGAATACGCAAATGTACATCGCGGGTTGCATTACCTCAGCAATCTCGCGACCGAGAAATATGAATCCGTGCGCGGCACCATTGCACGATTTTTGGGCGCCGCTGACGAAGACGAGATCGTTCTGAATTCCGGCACCACCGAAGGCATCAATATGGTCGCCTATGGCTGGGCTATGCCACAGTTGCAGGCGGGTGATGAAATCCTGCTAAGCGTCATGGAACACCACGCCAATATCGTGCCGTGGCATTTCCTGCGCGAGCGTCAGGGCGTGGTTCTGAAATGGGTCGATGTGGCAGCCGACGGCAGCCTTGATCCGCAGGCGGTCATTGACGCCATGGGTCCAAAAACCAAACTTGTGGCCATCACGCAATGTTCCAACGTTTTGGGCACAATGGTTGATGTAAAAACCATCACCACCGAAGCGCATGAGCGCGGCATTCCGGTGCTGGTCGACGGCTCGCAGGGTTCTGTTCATGCGCCTGTGAATGTGCAAGACATCGGTTGTGATTTCTATGCAATTACTGGCCACAAGCTTTATGGCCCTTCCGGCTCTGGCGCGATCTACGTCAAGAAAGAGCGTATGGCCGAAATGCGCCCCTTCATTGGCGGCGGCGATATGATCAAAGAGGTCAGCAAAGACGCGGTGATCTACAACGATCCGCCGATGAAATTCGAAGCAGGCACTCCGGGTATCGTGCAGACCATCGGGTTTGGTGTTGCTCTGGAATACCTGATGGACATCGGTATGGACAACATTGCTGCCCATGAAAACGCTCTGCGTGACTATGCGGCTGATAAGTTCAAAGGTCTGAACTGGCTCAACATTCAAGGTCACGCGCCAAACAAAGCGGCGATCTTTAGCATGACCTTGCAGGGCGCGGCCCATGCGCATGACATCTCAACCATTCTGGACAAACGCGGCGTGGCCGTCAGGGCAGGGCATCACTGTGCCGGTCCACTGATGGATCACCTCGGCGTCAGTGCCACCTGCCGCGCGTCCTTTGGCATGTACAACACCACAGATGAGATCGACACTTTGGTGGATGCGCTTGAACTCGCACACGAGCTACTGGCCTAGTAAGCATATTCCGCCGCAGGCCTTTTTCCGGCTTGCGGCGAAAATTCCTCAGGCTATAACGAGCCTTAGGCACCTGTAGCTCAGCTGGATAGAGCGCTGCCCTCCGAAGGTCATGTTCTATCCATATTAAGCTATTGGTTTTAAAAGATAAAATATTGGAAAATGTGCTCTATTTCTGGGGCACTGCTCCATAAAAGAGCGGTCCCGTAGCTCAGCTGGATAGAGTGCTCGCCTCCGAAGCGAGAGGTCACAGGTTCGAATCCTGTCGGGACCGCCATATTTCTAGAAATATCGCATAGAACGTTTTTTCTTTTGGGCAGCGGTCCATCGCACATGGTATTATCCTGTAATGTGGCGGTTTCTGTATTAAGTTTATGTTGTAATAAATATTACAATAACTATGGTAATAAATATTGCAACAAAAATTGTTGTAATTTTTATTGCAACAGAAAGTTTGAGCGGGATAGATGGTGGAGAACGCGGAATCAGAGGCGCAAATGGGTCGACCACCTAAGAAAGACAGTCAAAAACGCAGGAACCGCATGGTTTTACTGTTCACTGACGGTGAGCTTGACCTGATCAAAGATCACATTGAAGCCTATGGGTACGACGGCCAGAACGACTTTGGCCGGAAAGCAATTCTCGAAAAGGTTGTGTCCATAAAGCGTTCCATCAATACTCAGGAGGATTGATTTAGGATGTAGTAAAAGCATAACCGATTCCCGGCCCAAAGTGGGATATGCCCGCGTTTCGACTTCTGAGCAGAACTTGGAAAACCAAATTGAAGCGCTAGAGCATTACGGGGTCTCTCGTGACATGATCTACACCGACAAGATGACCGGCGGGACTATGAAGCGCCCCGGTTTGCAAAAAGCACTCAGGATGGCCTTGATGCTCAAAGCTGACTTCTGTGTGTGGAAGCTCGATAGGTTAGGGCGCACCACAATGGGCATTCTTAGCACTGTCCAGCTTTTCGAAGATAACGAAGTGACATTGATCAGTGTGACTGAGCCTCTGGACCTTTCAACGCCAACCGGAAAACTCTTGGTTACTCAGCTTGCCAGTTTCGCAGAGCTTGAACGCAACTTGATCCAAGAGCGCACAATGCGCGGTTTAGAGCAGGCTCGGGCAGAAGGGCGGATACCTGGGCGACCTGAAAGCATGACTGAGGAGCGCAAGGCGCGGGCCATTGAAATGCTAGGCGCGGGCGCAACCATCAAGGCCATATTGGCCGAATTGAAGACGATGCCGGGGCCAACGATTGGCCGAACAAAGGTTTATAACTGGGTGAAGGATTACAGAATGTTGCATCCCGAAGACCCGACAGACGATAGGTAGGATATGATCCCGATCAATCGACTTGGGGCTGCGCCCGATGAATTCAAATTATCTCTAGGCGAAGTGTGTATCCGCTGGAGCGAAGTGGAGCACATGATTGTCCTTTTGTTCTGTGGGGTAATGCGAATTCACTATGCCGCAGGCAAGCATGCACTTCATAACGCCACAAATATTAACATGCGTCTTAATATGGTTCGAAATGCCATCGAAGAATTTCCTCCACACAAAGATGGGTTCCTTGAGGACTTTGATAAGCAAGGTACAGAGCTAAGAAAACTGGCATCGAGGCGCGCTAAGTTTGTGCATGGCCGCTGGGTTACAATGGCGAATGGTGAAGTGCGCTTGTTGCGCCCATCGGGGAAGCAGGGGGATGCCAAAGCTGATCGTGTCGTCAGGATTTCTGAATTGGCCCATTTGTCGGCTTCAATTGATCGTCTCTATCGAGAATTCGCAGCGTTGACAAATGAAGTTAGGCCGATCCCTGAGTTGCCCGATGAGCTAAAGTCGCGGCAATCAATTAGTTCATAAAAGGAGCAGCTATGCGCAAGATGATCGAGAAAGCCCGCATTCACATCGGCAGCGCCTTGATCGGTTTGGGTGTCCTGATCGCTCCCGATAGCTATTTCAAAGCGCTGCTGAAAACCATCAAAGAAGAATCCATTTAAGGAGTTTGTAATTGGTTATTTTACTGCGCATTTTTGGTTGGTTTTGGCTGTCAGTGACAGTTGCAAACGCCGCGTTGAAGGTCTTCGGGACAGTAGAGACAATCCAGCGTTACGCCGGCGGAAGCCGGAACTTAGACCTTAACCTGCTGACGATTGCTATTTGTCTGGTGTTTCTTGCCTTGGCGTCGATACTCTCGGAAGTGCGGGCGCTAAAAGAGTCCAACTAAGGAGAACTTATGCTTAGGAGCATTTCAATTGGGTTCGCATCCTTACTTTTGGCTGGATCGGCAAGTGCTGAAATTTGGCTGAGCTGCGAAACGCAAAACAGCCATCTCTTTCCATCATCGGCTGAAAAGCCACCCTACTTGGAAATAACTGGCTCTCATAGGAACATTTCGGAGGGAATAATTAGATCCGGGCGTGAAGTGCGGAATCTAAACTGCAGTCGAAATGTGCATGAAGATCCGGGAATTGTCACTTGTATAGGGATTCGGGTGACTGGCCCTGTCTTGCTCACGGAAACTGTAGTTGTCGCAACTGATCAGGAAAATCCGTTGGCAGTTGTCACGAGCGCCTTAATCGGGGAAGGGGCGCTACTTGCACCTGCGACGACATCTAGGGTGGCTTTGAATTGTTCAGTTAATGCTTTTCAAGAGATATTGGGGTCAAAGGTAAAGCCACGTAGTAAGAACGATGATCTAATCATAGAGGCAAAATAAGAAGTCCATAAAAGGAGCAAAGCATGTTTGAAGGTATTATGGCGACAATATTCTTCGCCATTTTTATTCTGCTAGTTTGGGCTCTGTTTTCTCACATTGGTGACATGGCGCGTCGTCGAGATCATAATCCTTGGGGGTGGTGGTTCCTGTCTGTTGCATGGTCACCATTTGGCTCGATCTTCATCCTCTGGGCGTTTTTCCCTATTAAGAATGAATCCATTTAAGGAGCAACTTGGCTGGTGAAGTCTTACCTATTCTGAGGAGCGCCCGTCATATCTAATTCGAATTCCTGTGAACGCGCCGCATTCTTTGAACCGATAGCTTTCGCGGAGTGTTCCTCCCAAAAGAAATGCATATGGTCTAGCGTAGTGTAGCCTATACACCCAATTCTGATTGCCCTGTTCGGTCTCTCTTAAAAGGCACGTTTTGAAGTTATAAATCCCGAATTCCGACCCAAATCGATAGTATGAGTGCATATCGTAACCCGGCCCAAGCTCAGCTTCACCAACGTGGCTCTCAAGGTAAAATTCGGCATTTTCAATTCGATTGTGAGCGAGGCCCGCAAGGAGAAAATCAGCGATTATCAGAGGAACCAGTAAGAACTTGCAGAAGAAAAACAGCTTTGATTTCATATGAGTATTGGTAACGCTGTAGTGAAGAATTTAAAAACACTTTTGAAACAGTCATAGTCCGACAAAGGAGTTGATTTAAATGGTTATGTTGATGCGTGGTATCGGCTGGTTTGGTGTCTTTATTGGCGGTTTAAATGCCGGGATTAAGCTGTTTGGCAGTGATGAGGCGCTTCAAGCAATGGCGGGCAACAGCCGAGACCTTGACCTCAACATCACAATTCTTGCGTTTAGCATCATATTCTTGGCGCTCGCTGCGATTTTAGAAGCGGTGCGGGATTAAGGGTTTCCAAGCGCACCCCTCGGTGCGCAAGGATGGGTCGAGCGCGTGCATCCTTAGTGTTCGTCCCAAATATTCCCGGCGTGGCTTTCCTGAGCGCGTCGGGTAGGGATGGGTTTTTCGAGGGGATGACCCGCCCCGCAATCCAAGTAAGGAGTTGCAATTTGAGTGCGGAAGAACTTAAGAAGAAGCACGAGCGCGCCAAGTTTTATGCGAACACAACGCTTCAAATGGCGGCGCTTTTCGGAGTTGCAGCCGTAATCTTCACTGCGGCTTACGATTACTTTGTTTGTTGGCAGGGGACTTGGAGAGTAATCGTAGCGCTTCCTGTTGCGCTCTTGGCTTTCGGCGTTTTTAGGTGCGCACTGTATTTGTATGAAACGGCCTTGGACACAATCTTTGATGGACCGAGTGAAAGGCCTTCCGGCTTTGTATGGCGTATTTGGTTTTTAGCTGCCCCAATCGTGGTGGGGGTGTTGCAGTTTTCTATTATCGACGTAGTTTTTCATTCGTTTCGGGCTTCGTATGATGCGCCGGTCTGTGAGGCAAATCTCCCAACATCTGAATTAGTAGAATCCAACTAAGGAGCGGCCTGTATGGGTTTTGTTTGGAGAGCACCTTTTGTGATCTTCGCTGCGTTCGGGTTTTTGTCGCTGTCTACTGGCGGTGGCGTAATGCAGGTAGATAGCAATGTTGAGGCTTGGATTAAAATCTGGAACTCAATTACAATACCATTCTGGCGTTTTGTTTTGTGGCCAATCGAAAATCTTGTAAGCGAAGGTATCCCTGAGCTAATTCTGAACTGGCTCAGCATTGGTGTAATAGTTTACGGTATGGCATTGCGTTACCACAAATCGGTAATGGACTACTCCGAGCGAGCAGAGGCCGTTAGCAAGTCGCCAATTAGTTTGCGTGCCATATTCATCTTCCTTGGTTTTCTTTTTCTTTTTTTGATAATCTGGCCCGCCTACCTTTTCATGATGTCAATGTTCTCGGTTTTGCTTTTGCTTTTGCCAAATCCGGATGGGGAACCTGTAGTTGACGAAGCAAGAAGGTCATTTGCCATTTTCTGGGAAACCGCTGTCTGGTTTTTTCTGATTGTCGCCATTAATTATGCTCTCTTGTTTCGTGCAGGGGAGCTAAGGTGGTAGGGCAATGAGGCTATCAAGTGGATGAGCGCTTGCGTCAGTCGGGGCCTAAATCCAATAAAGGAGCAAGGCGTGTTTGTTGAGCTGCATCCAATCAAAGATCACGGCGTTGATTTGCCAGCGGTTTGCGGCTGCGCGTGCTTTGGTCTGATGCTTCCCCGCAAGATTTTGTCGATGTCGATCGAGGGATTCGAAGCCATGCCGGATGACCATTTTTACGGTTGGCTAGGCGATAATGACGATGAGGCTCCGTTTGCTTGGCGCGACCGGCGACCAACTTATTGAGTCCGTAAAAGGAGAGAGTGTATGTCTGGTGAATATGATTTCTTGAATGAAATTCAGGATAAACTCGATGAGCACATTAACGAATACATGATGGCCGACACTCCCCCTGATCGCCTGCACTGGATAGAGGTGAGGCTTGCCGCAGTTGCTCGTGCATTAGATACCTCAGCGATTGATTTGAAAGAGGCGCGACTGCGAGCTTTAGGCTTGCGCAAATAGTCCAATAAAGGAGCAAACAGTTGTCAGTAGCACTCAGTACCATTGGTCTGTCGATGGACATACTTGGTTTCGTTTGCCTCTATTTTTTTGGCCTCCCTTCCAGTGCGCCCGACCAAGGGGAGGGGTATGTCGAGGATGGCTCGCTTACTGAACAGCAGAACGCGGAGAGAGCAAAGTTCGAAATTCTTTCATTTTTGGCCCTGGTGTTGATCGTGTTGGGATTTGTCCTTCAAATTGCGGCAAACTTTGCTGGTCATGTCCATTAAGGGAGCGGCGCGATTGAGCACGCCAGAAGCTTTTGTAAAAAAACACGAAAAGCAGTTGCACAGGCTAGAAGGCCTGGTGCGTATGCATCTAAATTACCAACAAGTCATGTTCGCTTTTTCGCGCCTCGATTCAATGGACCCACAAGACGATCCTTCAAGAATTGTCCCGTTTGTCGCCGAGGTCGACTGTTGGACCAGCGTGGTAGCCGTCGGCTACGGTCGAGTGTTTACCGAAGCAGAAGGGGCCTTCAAGATGAGTCGATCTAAAGTTCCTGCGCAATATCGGAATACCCATGATGACGTCATGTCGCTCAGACATGAGATTTATGCCCACACGGGTAATCATGATGAATACCGAACGCGATTGGTATTGGAGGTCACTCCTCATAGTGTTCAAATTGAGCCTCAGTACCAACGTGACATTGTGCTCGGTGCCCGTGCCGGTTGGAAACAATTACTGGAATGGCTCGACGGCGCTATACAGGATCAAATCACAAAGCAACTAATGCATCTAAATACGACCACTGATCGAGAATGGTCGATTAAATCTGAGTCCAACTAAGGAGCAAGACCGAGTTTGTTCAAGAAATTCATTGAACAGAAGGGGCGCGAAACGCTCTTCATGATCTTAATGATCCCTTTCTGGTTTCTCATGCGGTATCCCTTCTACGACGAGGCGGTTTGGGGTAGGTGGGGCGCGAAATTGACTCTTGCCATTCTCGTGGGGGTCCCTGTGTGGGTTGTTTACACGGTCACAAAGTTCATCCGTGATAACCGCAATTAACTAGTGTCCATCAAAGGAGCGGGTTGTGAGCAACGAAGACAAATTTGAGCTTCTGGCAACGATCAAAAAGCTGGAACGACAACGTGCGTTGTTAATGTTCGCGTATTTGGCGGCAGTCGTCGGGGTGGTTGTTCTCTGGCCATCGGATCTAGAGCGCAGCGGTCGAATTGTTAGTTCCGTGCTGTTGGTCGTGGGTGGCTGCATTCATCGTGAGGTAGTCGAGGCAAGGCTTGATGCGGTGCGATCGAGCTTGAGAAATGTATTGATTGCTCGTGACCGGTCTGTCTTGGATGACCCGGATTACTAGTCCAACAAAGGAGGCCGAATGATCCGAGGCACAATCATAGCCCTGTGTAGCGCTCTTGCGTTCCCCGTGACCGCTCAAAGCCTTCACGTTCGTGACGCTGACACAATCGTTGTCTCTGGCACTCCCGTTCGCCTAAACGGCGTTGATGCTCCTGAGCTAGGCACTCGCGCCGGACAGGATGCAAAGCGCTGGATGGTCAACTATCTGCGTGGCAAAGAGATTAATTGTGATCTAAACGGTGAGCGTACCCACGATCGATGGGTGGGCATTTGCTATGCGGATGGCAAAGACATCGGCGCAGCGGTCATAAGGGCAGGGCACGCGCTCGACTGCCGGCGTTATTCTGGTGGTCGGTATCGGAAGTTTGAGACAGCAGCAGCAAAGTCTCGGATCCGGCGTGCAAAATATTGTAGGTAGATTTTTTTGAGGTGATAAATTTTGACGGAAAAACTTTCAAGCAAAACCGGTAACGTCAAACAACCTGTAACTGAAGGCAAAACAAACAAAACCCGAAAGCGGTCTCGCCTAGAAGACATTGCGTTGATAATTGCGTTGTTTTTTTCAGGACTGGGGTTTTTCCTTGCGTTATGGGACCGAATTGACGGGAGAAAGCACGACAGACTTAGCGTTGCGCCTCATGTTTTCACATCACGTTCAAACGAGCAGTTCCCTGGCAGATATCTGCTTGAAATATCAAATACGGGTTTGGGCCCTGCAATCCTTTCGGATTTTCAAATCAGCATTGCCGGTTTTAAGGACGGACTCAATGTACCGCAAGAATGCAACAAATTGGTAATGCCTTGGTCGCTCGCTGGAGCGGGTACAATCGACATTCAATGCAGAACCTTTTCACTAAAAGATGGCGTGTACGTTTTACCCGCCGGTGAAAGTATAGAAATACTAAAGCTAAGGCGATTTGACATAAACGGCGAAGTCTTGCCTGGGCAAGTACTCCCAGAAGATATTGCAAAAACGATCAGCTTTTCGGCAAAGTATTGTAGTATTTACAAAGAATGTAATCGTCTTGGGTATGTACCTGATTAGAAGCGCAGTAGCGTCTCTAAAATTCACTTTGTGCATTCCAAATATTGCCGGAGATCCTTGACCGACCCAGATGATGTTCTATTTCTGTTCCAAATGACAGAGGGAACGAAATTGGCCCGAGGATACATCAATATAGATGAGGTATTGGCCCAACTTAAGGTCGGTAGGGCCGGGGCTGTACAAGTTTGCAGACAGGCAAAAATCAACAGTCCTGAATATAAAGCTGCCAGGGGCGCTATTGATCAGATCGACGTCTTGGCGGAAGCGCTCACCGGTGATTCAAGGTATTTCCATTTGAAGGCTGCAGAGGCTTCCCAACAGCCAAAATAAGATTTGGCCCACGTTTCGCCCATGATACCGGCGTATTTCGCGGGCAAAAAGGGGGCTTCTTAGGGGAAAAGCCCTTATTTTATTGAGGAAAGGCGCAACTGTTCTGCCCTCCGAAGGCAGAGGCCAGAGGTTCGAATCCTCTCAGGTGCGCCATTTTTCTATTCTTCGAGAACATCCACGACCTACCCGTTCACAAGCGCGGTCATGCGGTTTCTGTTAAAACTACGCATAAAAAAAGCGCCCGAAGGCGCTTGTTTTAACGATTTGGTAGGTCTTACCGGCCCCAAGTCCGAACCGGACCGCAATCCATGTGCACAAAGTTTGAGCCGGAGTAGCGTCCAACACCACCCGCGCGGCAGGCGGCGGCGGCTTTAGCGATCTGTCCAACGGAACGATCTCCAAGGCGCAGATCCACGGCCTGACCCTTCATATGCAATGAGTTCTTTGCGACGCCACGAGAGCGGCTGCGAAGCATATTGTTGGTCTGTGGGCTGCGGTAGCCGGACAACATCATATATGGCTTACCTGCATCCAACAGATTGTGAGATGCGGCCATAATATCGATGGTGCGTGTGTCGATTGTTTTCACCCCATCCGTGCGCCAGTCACGCATGAAGTAGTTGATTTCTTTAACGGCTTCTTTGATGTATTTGCCTTCGATCCAGTAAATCGTGTCGATGCTTTCACCGGTTCGGCCAGAATACATGCGCAGGCGGCGAATATCGCCACCCCCGCGCAAAAAGCCCGCTGCATTGGAGAATGTAGGTGCGGCTGTGATGGCCGTAGCTGCAAATGCACCTAGTAGGCCACGCCGCGAAATGCTCGAAGAGCCCTCGGTCGTCATAGTAATTGCGCCTGTCCCGTCGCTTACCTGTCCCACGACATTGCGTGAGTATGTTATCCCCAGATGTGGGCTCGTTATGTCACAAGTTGATTCGTGGACCAAGCAAAAGATTGGTAAGAGGTTCTAATCCAACGAATTTGCGCGAAATTTTGCGCATATTCGAATTTTAGGTAAAGCCCGGGTTAATTCGAGGCCTCTTTGCATCAGACATAAAATGATCCGTGTTTTCAGGAAAATGTGAATGGACTTTTCCCCTTTGACGCGTGAATAAAACCTGTAATCACAAAATTCGTAAGCGAATTGGGGAAATCGACATGCGTGTGTATCGAGGGCTGCCAAAAGCACTGGCTGTTCTATCATTTGTTGTATTTACGAGTGTTAGCGCAACTCCAAGCGTGGCTGAGGTCACTGCTTTTAAACAATCCGTCGCTGAATCCACTGCCAAGGATTCGGACGTTGCTGCATTTTATCGTGACACGGGGTATGCCCCGATCTGGACCGGGAAGGGCAACAAGCCGCGCGATCGTCGCAAGGCACTGTTCGCCGCACTTGAAAATGCGTCTTATCACGGCCTCAGTACAAAACGGTATGACATCGATGGTTTGAAAGCACAGCTAAAAGCCGCCAAAACCAACCGCGACCTGGGTAAGGTCGAAGTTGCCCTGTCTAAAACCTTCGTAAAATACGCCCGCGATATTCAAACCGGCATGCTGGTTCCAAAACGTGTGGACGCCAATATCGTGCGCAAGGTGCCTTACCGTGATCGTAAAGCTTATCTGGCCAACTTCGCCAAAAGCTCTCCGCGCAATTACATCAAGTCTTTGACCCCAAAGTCACCGGAATACACGCGCTTGATGAAAGAAAAGTTGAAGCTTGAAAAGCTGCTTGGCAAAGGTGGCTACGGTGAAGTTGTTAAGGCGTCGAAGCTAGAACCTGGCGCAACGGGCCCAGCGGTTATTCAGCTACGCAATCGCCTGATCAAGATGGGCTTTATGAAGCGCAGCTCGACAAAGACCTTTGACAGCACCATTCAGAAAGCCGTTCAGCAGTTCCAATTGGCCAACGGTTTGAACCCGGATGGCGTTGCGGGCAAAGGCACGTTGGAAGAGATCAACACGCCAGTTCAAGAACGGCTACAATCCGTTCTGGTGGCGTTGGAACGCGAGCGCTGGACCAACCGTCCAGAAGGCCGCGGCAAACGCCACGTCTTGGTAAACCTGACTGATTTCTCTGCTGTCATCATGGACAATGGCAAGGAAACCTTCCGCACGCGCACCGTGATTGGCGCGAAGAAAAGCGACCGGGTGAGCCCTGAGTTTTCTGACACGATGGAACACATGGTGATCAACCCAACTTGGAACGTACCGCGTTCGATCGCCACAAAAGAGTATCTGCCGATGCTCAAGAAAAACCCAAATGCCGTAAGCCATTTGAAACTGGTGGATGCACGGGGACGCACGGTGAGCCGCGCAAATGTGGACTTCTCTCAGTACACAAAGGCGAGCTTCCCATTTAACATCAAGCAGCCGCCAAGCCGTTCAAACGCGCTTGGTCTGGTGAAGTTCATGTTCCCGAACAAGTACAACATTTACCTGCATGACACACCGGCCAAGAACCTGTTTTCGCGTGAAACCCGCGCCTATAGCCATGGCTGCATTCGTCTGCACAAACCGTTTGAATTTGCCTACGCACTGCTGGCCAAACAAAGCAGCAATCCAAAAGGTGAATTCCATGGTCATCTAGATACGGGTCGTGAAACCACGGTGCCGTTGAAATCTCAGGTGCCTGTGCACATCATTTACCGCACAGCATTTACTAAGGCGAAAGGCCACATGCAGTATCGCCGCGACGTCTATGGTCGTGATGCGAAAATCTGGAAAGCCCTCTCTAACGAAGGGGTGGCCTTGCGCGCGGTTCGCGGGTAAAACCTCCCCAAGTTTTGGGGGTTTAATGGCTTATACCATTTCAGACATTGCAGAGGCTCTGGGGGCACGCGCCCTTGGAGCCTCTGATATTTTGGTCCAGCGTGTCGCAGAGCCTGCAGAGGCGACTGCAGATGATCTGGCACTGGCATTAAATCCTAAGTTTGCAGATGGCATCAAAGAAGGCAAAGCCCGTGCGGCCGTGCTGTGGGACGGGGCTGATTGGCAGGCCATGGGGCTTGAAGCCGCCATCACAGTGCCACGGGCACGCTTTGCCATGTCAGGCTTGACACGCAAGTTCGATTTAGGCCACGGCCAAAAACCAGGCATTCATCCAAGCGCTGTGATCGATCCGGATGCCACATTGGGTGTGAATGTCAGCGTGGGTCCAATGACCGTGATCGAAGCTGGCGCCATGATTGGTGACAACGCTCAGATCGGCGCGCAGTGCTATGTTGGTATCGATGTATCGCTGGGGGCGGGCGCTGTATTGCGCGACAATATCAGCCTGCTGGCGCGTGTGCGGATTGGCGAAAACTTCTGGTGCCATTCTGGTGCGCGCATTGGGGGCGACGGGTTTTCTTTTGTGACCCCCGAAAAAAGCCATGTGGAGACTGCACGGGAAACTCTTGGGCAGGAAGTCACAGCGGACAGACAAAGCTGGGTGCGGATCCACAGCCTTGGCGCGGTTCAGATCGGTGACAATGTCGAAGTGGGCGCCAACACTACAATCGATCGCGGCACCATTCGCGATACCAAGATTGGAGATGGCAGCAAGATCGATAATCTCGTTCAGATCGGCCACAACGTCGTCATTGGCAGCAATACCTTGCTCTGCGGTCAGGTCGGTGTCGCAGGATCTACACAAATCGGAAATAATACCGTGCTTGGCGGACAGACCGGCGTCGGCGACAATTTGAAGATTGGCGACAATGTCATTACCGGGGCTGGCACGATGGTGCTGTCAAATGTGCCTTCGGGTCGGGCCATGCTGGGCTATCCCGCCACGAAAATGGAAACCCATATTGAGGCCTATAAGGGCTTGCGCCGCCTTCCGAGGCTCGCGAAAGACGTAGCTGACTTGAAGAAAGCTATTTTAAATCGCGGCTCGAAAGACTAAATCACTCTGCAAGTCGGGCGAAAGGAAAAACGATGAGCGTCAAAGACAAGATCATTGAGATCATTGCCGAGCAGGCCGTACTGGAGCCTTCTGACGTGACAATGGAAAGCACTCTGGAAGATCTGGGCATCGACAGCCTCGGTCTGGTCGAGAGCATTTTTGCCATTGAAGAAGCCTTTGATATTACCGTGCCGTTTAATGCCAACGAGCCAACTGAAAGCGATTTTGATATCTCTTCAGTGGCGACAATTGTGGCAGGCATCGAAAAGCTGGTCGAAGACCAAGCTTAAGCGCCGCACCGGATCATCTGAAAGAAGACTGTCATGAAACGTGTCGTAATCACCGGGGCAGGGACGATCAACGCCCTTGGTCACAATGTCCAAGACACATGGTCTGCCATGAAAGAGGGCAAATGCGGCATTGGTCCTCTAGAGATGCGCGACGTTGATCGTTTGGCGATCAAGATCGGCGGGCAGGTCACAGGTTTTGAGCCAGACAGTCTGTTTAACCGTCAGCAATTGGCTCTTTATGATCGCTTCACACAGTTTGCTTTGCTGGCAGCGCGCGAGGCGGTGGCGCAATCAGGTCTCGAATTCTCTGGCGAGATGGCAGCGAAGTCTGGCGTTGTGCTTGGTACCTCTGGCGGGGGTATGCAGACTCTGGATGAAAACTACCGCACTGTTTATGAGGATGGTAAAAACCGGGTTCACCCGTTTGTTGTGCCTAAACTTATGAACAACGCCGCCGCCAGCCATATCTCGATGGAATTTAACCTGAAGGGACCGTCCTTCACCGTTGCGACAGCCTGTGCAAGCTCCAACCACGCTATGAGCCAAGCGTTCCAGATGGTGCGCTCTGGAATGGCACCTGCGATGGTCACGGGTGGTTCTGAAAGCATGCTGTGCTTTGGTGGCGTCAAGGCCTGGGAAGGTCTGCGCGTGATGTCCAAAGATGGCTGTCGTCCGTTTTCGGCCAACCGCAATGGCATGGTCCAAGGCGAAGGTGCGGGCGTCTTTGTGTTTGAAGAATACGAACACGCCAAAGCTCGTGGTGCTGAGATTCTAGCCGAAGTCGCTGGCTTTGCCATGAGTTCAGATGCCAGCGATATCGTCATGCCCTCCAAACAGGGCGCAGCGCGGGCCATTTCAGGCGCATTGAAGGATGCACAACTTAATCCAGAAGACGTGGGATATGTGAACGCACATGGCACGGGAACAGCTGCCAACGATAAAACCGAATGCGCAGCGGTTGCTGATGTCTTTGGCAAACATGCAGACAGCTTGATGATCAGCTCGACGAAATCCATGCATGGCCATTTGATCGGCGGCACTGGCGCGGTCGAACTTCTGGCCTGCATCATGGCCCTTAAGGAGGGCGTCATCGCGCCGACTGTTGGCTATGAAGAAGCAGACCCTGAATGTGCGCTAGATGTGGTTCCAAATGAGGCACGTGAGGCCAAAGTGGAGGCGGTTCTATCCAACGCCTTCGCATTTGGTGGTCTGAACGCAGTACTGGCACTGCGCGCGATTTAACAGCATCTGCGTACTTCACTGGAATTGATAAAGGGCTTCCAACCGGAAGCCCTTTATCGTTTCTTCTGCCGCGTTCAATTTCACGCAGAGGTTATTGAGACATCCGTTCAAAAGCTTTGGTAAAGCCACTCAGAGACATTTTAATGTTGATTGGTTGGCCCGGCGCACTCATGTGTGCCAGCGTTACTTCTGCTTCGGCACCTTTCTTGAGGCCAGTCACATCTTCTTTGGTCAGACCAACACGAGACACGCAGCCGTCAGGCAAACAGAACGCAAATGGGTAGGCTTTGCCCAAAGCGCCATCAATGCTGATCGTCAGTTGTGCCGGCAACAACGTACCAAGAGGCGCTATAATCGTACCACCGGCAAAGACCTGCGACTGACCGGTAACGGGAAACAGGTTTACTTCAACAGCTGGTGTTTCCTGACTATTCAACAAGAGTTGCTGCATTTGGCACCGCTCACCTTCAGGCAACTGCTGACAATTCACTGTCCAATCGCCGAAGGTCTCGCTGACGACTTCTGGCGCAACAGGTTGACCTGTTGCAAGATCAGAAGGTGCCTCTGTCGTGTCGGTCGCCGTGTCCTGAGCGAACGCAACAGTTGGCACTGTGAATACAGCGGCTAGCGCAAGTTTCTTAATAGGTCCGAGCATACTGCCCCCAATTGATGAATTCTTTAACGTGGAGTTATCACGTAGAAATCAAAGTGTCAGTTTTCAATTGGATGTAAAACCTTGAGCCCGCGCACATTTCGCGAAAATTCGCCGAAAGCAAAGTACAGGCTAGGTCGTTTCAAAAAAAGAGAAAGCCCAAAAAAGTTACAGGGGCCAGAGGCCCCTATAACGTATTTTTCTCCCCGTCGGACTGGCCGACTTATTTTATGTTTCGGACGCTAAGATGAATTGAGCTCTCGGTCAACGGTGTAGAGTGCATTTTTCTTCACAATTGCGATCAACTTTGTACTGAATCGTAAAAAATTCAAAGAAACAGCGATTTACATTGAATTTGCGGCCTAATTTTGCAGTCTCTTAGTCAACAAGAATGCCAGTTTGGGACAGGTTTGCGCCCAACATGATACGAAGGGCTAAACATGGAAAATTCAATTTTTCTTGGAGGGGGTGGCGAAGACTATGCCACCAAACAATTTCTGAACCTCAAATATGCAAATCGCCACGGTCTGGTCGCCGGCGCAACCGGGACCGGTAAAACCGTAACCCTGCAGATCATGGCCGAAGGGTTTTCCAATTCTGGCGTTCCGGTGTTCATGGCCGATGTGAAAGGCGATCTTTCAGGTCTCGCGGCTGCTGGCAGTACCGATTTCAAACTGCATGATGCGTTCACAAGTCGCGCCCAAAAAATCGGGTTCACGGATTATTCCTACGAAGACTTCCCAGTCACGTTCTGGGATCTCTTTGGCGACCAGGGCCATCCGATCCGCACTACAATTTCCGAAATGGGTCCCTTGCTAATTGCACGCCTGTTGGAACTATCGGAGGCCCAAGAGGGCATCTTGAATATCGCCTTCCGATTGGCTGACGAAGAAGGCCTGCCACTGTTGGATTTGAAGGATCTTCAAGCGCTGCTGGTCTGGCTTGGTGAAAGCCGCAAAGATCTGTCTCTGCGCTACGGCAATATTTCAGTGCAATCAATTGGTGCAATTCAACGCCGTTTGATGGTGCTTGAAAACCAAGGGGCCGCTGGGTTCTTTGGCGAACCTGCGCTTGCGCTCAGTGACCTCATGCGCACGGATGAAAATGGGCGAGGACAGGTGAACATTCTGGCGGCTGACAAGCTGATGGCCTCACCACGGCTCTATGCGACCTTCCTTTTATGGCTACTCAGCGAGCTCTTTGAAGAGCTTCCAGAGGTCGGCGACCCAGATAAACCAAAACTCGTTTTCTTCTTTGACGAAGCCCATCTGTTGTTTGAAGACGCCCCAAAGGCACTAGTCGACAAAGTCGAACAGGTCGCGCGCCTGATCCGATCAAAAGGGGTTGGCGTTTACTTCATCACTCAAAGCCCGGCTGATGTACCTGAAGATATTCTGGGCCAGCTTGGCAACCGGATCCAGCATGCTCTACGTGCCTTCACAGCAAGAGATCGTAAAAACCTGCGCATGGCCGCAGAAACCTATCGCGACAATCCGCGCTTTTCGACCGAAGAGGCAATCAGAGAAGTCGGTGTGGGTGAGGCGGTGACCTCGACTCTTCTGAAGAAGGGCGTGCCTGGGATCGTCGAGCGAACATTAATCCGCCCGCCATCTTCTCAACTGGGGCCCATCACAAAGTCAAAGCGTAAAGAAATCATCAATTCCAGTGACTTGAATGAGAAATATAAAGCAAAGGTTGATCGCAAATCTGCCTTTGAAATCCTGAAGATTCGCGCTGAGGAAGCCGCAAAAGAGGCTGAGCGTTTGGAAGCGGAAGAAGAGGAAATGTCAGTCGCAGCGCGTGAATATTCCTCTGCACGTCGGTACAGTGGATCCCGCGTTGGTCGCTCTTCAAGTCGCACCTCAACCCGTCGCGCTAGTCGATCTTCCCAGAAAAGTTTCGGGGAACAGATGACCAAAATGGTTGTCAAAGAGCTGACTGGCACCACCGGACGTAAAATCGTACGCGGTATCCTTGGTGGCCTTTTCAAAGGCCGCTGAAGGCAACTCAAATAGCAAAATGCATGGCGTTTCAGGAGCTGTTATAAGCGCCTGACGTCATGACATTTTTCGGAAATTACCCACATTTGGCTCCGGCGGTAGGGATCGAACCTACGACCAATTGATTAACAGTCAACTGCTCTACCGCTGAGCTACGCCGGAACAAATGCGTAGGTATTTATGTTGGCTCCGGCGGTAGGGATCGAACCTACGACCAATTGATTAACAGTCAACTGCTCTACCGCTGAGCTACGCCGGAACAACGAGGGACCGTATAGCTAACGAATATTTCGCCGTCCAGAGGCACTGTTACATTTTTTTCGTTTTCGCGTTAATTTTTTACATCAACTCGAATGTTGCATTTATTTCAAAGGCTTGCTGTTGTTTCACAATCCCACGTCCGAAAAGGTCAACCAAGTGTGCTAAAACATTCCGCTCTGCAGCGGGCAAAAGTTTTGGGTTCACATCCTGATAAATCAACGCCGCAAGAGATCCGGCAGTGGCCGGGCCTTTCTTAAGAGCGGCCAAGATATCCGCCTCGCGCCCACGCCTATGCGTGATTAACCAATTCAGACGCTCATTTGGATTTAAAATCGGTGCCCCATGCCCCGCATAAAAGACCCTCCAAGATCTCTGCGCAAGGCGCTCACAAGAAGCCATGAAATCGGTTAAGTCACCATCGGGAGGCGAGACCAATGAGCTCGCCCAGCCCATGATATGATCCCCTGTGAAACAGGCGTCCCTCCAAGCTAAAGAAATGTGATTGCCCATATGACCAGGCGTGTGAATCACTTGCAGGTCTCGTCCTTCGACAGCCAAATGATCCCCGTCTGCAACGACGCGGTCAGGATTGAAATCGATGTCGACACCTTCGCCACCACCCAATTCACTTGTTTGCAACAAAGCTGACATCGCTGTACTGCGCCCAGCATCCGATCGACCAAAGGCTATGATCTCTGCGCCCGTTTTTGTTTTCAAAGGAGTTGCCAATGGAGAATGATCTTTGTGGCTGTGGGTCACAATAATCTGAACAATTGATTGTTCAGGTGTTAGAGCACCCAAAATGGCCTCTAGATGCGCCTCGTCCATCGGGCCCGGATCAATTACTGTAATTTCTTTGTGGCCCAAGAGGTAGGTGTTTGTCCCCCAATAGGTCATCGGCGATGGGTTGGGCGCTAAGAGCACTCTGACGTCTGGTTCCAATTGCAGAACTTCACCGGCGGTCGGCGGGTTTTCGTCGATCACATCAGACATCCTGTTTCCTTCTTGGCCCATTCCCAGCTAGGTTTACCCCATGAACTTTGCTTGGCTCAAACGTTACGTGCCGCGCGGTCTTTATGGCCGGGCCGCCTTGATCCTGATTTTACCGGTTGTGACATTACAACTGGTTGTTTCTGTTGTCTTTATTCAACGACACTTTGAAGGGGTGACAGCGCAGATGACGCAGTCGCTTTCAAACGAATTGCGCCTGATCTTACGTCAGATCGACGAAGCACCGTCACAAATCGCGGCGATGGAGCAGATTAAAACCGCTTTGGTGGAACTGGATTTGGAAGTGCGGTTCGTGGAAGACGGACATTATGACCCACAACGTCGTTGGTTTGATTTTTCAGGGACCGTGGTGACGCGCGTCTTACGTGACGAACTTCCAAGCGTAGTCTCTGTTCAGTTGCCAGATGACGAACTGACTCGTGCCGTAACCCAAACCCGATTTGGCATGGCCTTTATTGATATTGATCGTCGACGGGTATCTGCCACCAATCCACATCAGCTGCTGGTGAATATGGTGTTCTTTGGCGGGCTGATGACTTTGATAGCTTTTGTATATCTGCGCAATCAACTGCGGCCCATCACGCGTCTTGCCAATGCAGCCGAGGCCTTTGGACGGGGACGTCATGTCCCGTATTCGCCAGCGGGTGCATTAGAGGTACGCGCCGCTGGTGGGGCCTTTTTAGACATGCGTGCGCGGATTGAACGTCAGATTGAACAACGCACCTTGCTCTTATCAGGCGTCAGCCATGATCTGCGCACGCCCTTGACGCGCATGCGGTTGGGGTTGTCATTCCTTGACGATGAAGACCGTATTCCGCTTGAGCGTGACGTAGACGATATGCAGCGCATGTTGGATGAGTTCCTCAGCTTTGCGCGCGGTGCCAGCGAAGTCACACCCGAAGAGGTCGCATTTTGTCCTTTCTTTGCCGATATCGCCAAAGGGCTTTCGACGCCTGACCAAACCGTTCATGTGACTGAGTGTTCGGTACCGGGATCATTGATGATCAAAAAGATGGTTTTGAAGCGGGCGGTGCAGAATCTCGTGAACAACGCACTTCGCTACGGCGATACGGTGCAGATCAGCGCGATTCAGATGAAAAAGTCAGTGATCATTCGCGTTGAAGACAACGGCCCGGGCATATCTGATGACAAACGCGAAGAGGCTTTGAAACCTTTCACCCGTTTGGAACCAGCCCGCAATCAAGACAAAGGCAGTGGCGTAGGCCTTGGACTTTCGATTGCAGCTGACGCGGCGCGCGCGCATGGCGGCGTGTTAAGATTGGATAAAAGCGAAACACTTGGTGGCCTTCAAGCGGATATTGTGATCGCTATTTAACACAATCTTTCAATATCTTATTTCGATCTGTTCGGTGGGTAACGATGGATTTGGTAGGCCCGGCAGGACTTGAACCCGCAACCAAAGCGTTATGAGCGCTCTGCTCTAACCAATTGAGCTACAGGCCCACCGTGTCGCCTTTGCTAGCACAACCGCGGGGCGGGTCAAGCGGATTTGGCATCGAAAAATGCGCCTTTTTTGTGCCAGCCGTTGCCCTTTAACGCCCCATGGTTTAGGGGCATCGCAACAGCGATTAGGAGACCCCGATGACCGCCCCCACAAACGACGGTAAGAACGGCATTACCTATGCCGACGCAGGTGTTGATATTGATGCAGGCAACGCATTGGTTGAGCGCATCAAACCAGCTGCAAAACGGACCACACGGTCAGGTGTGATGGCGGGTCTGGGCGGTTTTGGCGCTTTGTTTGACCTAAAAGACGCAGGCTACAAAGACCCAATTCTTGTCGCGGCAACCGACGGCGTTGGCACCAAGCTGCGCATCGCAATCGACACAGGCAATGTTGATGGTGTTGGCATCGATCTCGTCGCCATGTGTGTGAACGATCTGGTCTGTCAGGGCGCTGAGCCACTCTTTTTCCTCGACTATTTTGCAACCGGAAAGCTGGAAACAGAAACGGCTGCACGCATCATCGAGGGCATCGCGGAAGGTTGTTACCAGTCTGGCTGCGCATTGATCGGTGGTGAAACCGCTGAAATGCCGGGCATGTATGAAGCGGGCGATTTTGATCTTGCGGGGTTCTCTGTCGGTGCAATGGAACGCGGCGCGGATCTGCCCGCTGGTGTTGCTGAGGGCGACGTGTTGATTGGCCTTGCGTCAAACGGCATTCATTCCAACGGCTACTCGCTGGTGCGCAAACTGGTCGAGGTCTCTGGCCTGAAGTGGGAAGACGATTGCCCTTGGGACGAAGGCACGTTGGGCGCGTCATTGCTGACGCCAACACGTCTATATGTGAAACAAGCGCTAGAAGCCGTGCGGGCAGGGGGCGTGCATGCGCTGGCCCATATCACCGGCGGTGGCCTGACGGAAAACCTACCACGCGTTCTGCCAGATAACCTGGGCGCTGACATCGATCTGAACGCTTGGCAGCTGCCAGCAGTTTTCCAATGGCTATGCAAGACCGGTGGCATGGATCAAGCCGAAGCATTGAAAACCTTCAACTGTGGTGTTGGCATGATCCTGTCCGTGGAAGCTGATCGCGCAGAGGCTTTGACTGAACTTCTGCAAAACGCAGGCGAAACTGTTTACCAGCTAGGCACTGTGACCCAAGGCGAGGGCGTGCGTTACACAGGGTCTTTGCTGTGAAAAAACGCGTCGCGATCTTCATTTCCGGCGGCGGATCAAACATGGTCCGCCTCGTAGAAGATATGCAAGCCGGCGGTCACGATGCAGAACCTGTCTTGGTTCTGGCCAATAGTGCTGATGCGGGCGGGCTAAAAAAAGCGGCGGATCTCGGTGTTCCGACGGCTTATGTGGATCACCGCCCTTTTAAAGGCGATCGCGAAGCCTTTGAGGCGGCGCTTCAGGAAAAAGTCATCGCTGCAAAGCCAGACATTCTGTGTCTTGCAGGGTTTATGCGCGTTCTGACAGAGGGTTTTGTCGCCCCATGGGAAGGCCGCATGCTGAACATTCACCCGTCGATCCTGCCAAAATACAAAGGCCTGCACACCCATGCGCGTGCTTTGGAGGCAGGTGATACAGAACACGGCTGCACCGTGCATCTGGTTACGCCGAAACTGGACGATGGCCCCATTCTGGGACAATCTAAGGTTCCAGTGCTTAAAGGCGATACACCAGACTCACTTGCAGCGCGCGTCCTTGTTCAAGAGCACCTACTTTACCCAGCTGTCCTTCGGAATTTTGCCGCTGGGAACACAGATATGATCACGCTCTGATCTCGCGCGGGGCTGTTTTATTGCATTTGTGTCAATTTGCACGTAAGCCTTGAGATAGGGCACCTAACAATTAAAAAACGAAGACAGCCGCTTTATGAAAACACTGACAACGACGGAAGAATTAGCGCAGTTCTGTAAAGACGCGCGTCAACATCCCTATGTCACGATCGACACCGAATTCCTGCGTGAACGGACCTATTATTCCAAGCTCTGTCTCGTGCAACTGGCATTTCCGGGTGAAGGCGATGAAAACGCAGTCCTTCTAGATCCGCTGGTAGATGGTCTGTCGTTAGAGCCGCTGTATGATCTCTTTCGCGACACCAACGTTGTCAAAGTCTTCCACGCCGCGCGCCAGGATCTAGAAATCTTTTTCGTCGAAGCAGGCGTCTTTCCCGATCCGCTCTTTGATACCCAGGTCGCGGCCATGGTTTGCGGCTTTGGCGAGCAGGTTGGATATGAAACTTTGGTGCGTAAAATCGCGCGCCAAGGCCTTGATAAATCAAGTCGTTTCACCGATTGGTCCCGCCGTCCATTAACCGATGCTCAAAAGAAATATGCGCTTGGGGATGTGACCCATCTGCGCAAAATCTATGAGTTCTTGGCAGAAAAGCTCGAAGAAACCGGCCGGGCACGCTGGGTAAAAGAAGAGCTTACCGTTCTCACCTCGCCAGAAACCTACACAATCAAGCCAGAAGACGCATGGAAACGTGTGAAGACGCGCACGACCACGCCGAAGTTTCTGGCGATTGTGCGCGAACTAGCAAAGTTCCGCGAGGCGCACGCGCAAGGTAAAAACATCCCGCGTAATCGTGTCTTCAAAGACGATGCAATGATCGAATTGGCGTCCACAAAACCGCAAAACCTTCAAGATTTGGGACGCTCGCGCCTGTTGCTACGCGAAGCGCGCAAAGGTGATATCGCCGACGGTATTTTGAACGCGATCAAAGCCGGCATCAATTGCCCACCAGCGGATATGCCAAAGGTCAACAAGGCCAAAGACAATCAACAGGTGAACCCAGCGCTTGCAGATCTTTTGCGCGTGTTGCTGAAGTCTAAGACCGAACGGTCTGGCGTGGCGAGCAAGCTGATTGCGACGGCATCTGAACTCGATGCCATTGCCTCAGGCGAGCGTGATCTGCCATCTTTGAAAGGATGGCGTCGTGAGGTTTTTGGTGAAGATGCACTGCGTCTGTGTGATGGCGAAATCGCGCTATCCGCAAAAGGCAGCGCGATTAAGATCGTCAAACTTCAGTAATTCATTGCAGCGTCACTAGATCAGCGACGACGCACCTGCATTGCATTGTTCTGACCCACAATGCGAATGGTGCGCACACCATTCAAATCTTGAGTGGTGCGGAAACGCGCAATGTTGATTTCCCGTGACCGTTCAGGCCCTTGACGGAATCCTGTAGGCTGGATCGCTTCAAGGCGGTACGTCAGAACACCATCAACTGGCAGTTCTTCGTCATTCTCAGGGGTCAGACGTGTTTCAAAAGCACCCTGTGTCTGTGCCGTTCCTAAAACGCGTATGATGGCCCCGCCAGATACGCGTTCGATTTTGACATCGTTGATGGTTAGAACAACAGTGCCAGGATATTCGTCGGCGCCTCGGCGTTCAAAGATGCTTTGGCGCTTTTGAGGGATCAGTGGATTAACCTTTTCTTGAGGTACGTCGACTTTCTCAGCACGGCCAAACCAATTGAACGGATTTAGTCGCGACTCGGCTACGCGACCGCAGCTGGTCAATGCGATGGATGACACCAAAAGGATCCCAAGAGTTCTGCGCATTGTTTGCCTCAAAATTGCTTTGACTATGAGTTAACGCATCGCTCGCGTTTTGAAAAGCCGCAAGGCAGCTCTGGACCTTTTGTGCTTTGCAAATTAGGTCAGGGACAACATCACGAGGACAGAGCCATGGCCACCGCAGCCTTTGAAGAGATCGTAGAAGATTTTGAATTTCTAGACGACTGGGAAGATCGCTATCGTTATGTGATTGAGCAGGGCAAGGCGATGGCACCTTTGGATGATGCGCTGAAAGTGGCCAGCACAAAAGTTGACGGCTGCGCCAGTCAGGTCTGGCTGCACCCTAAGATCGAGAATGGCGTTCTAAGCTTTGACGGCGATAGCGATGCGATCATTGTGCGTGGGCTGATTGCCGTTTTGCGCAAGCTTTATAACGGGCTCGCATTGGCCGATGTCTTGGCAGTTGATGCTCATCAGGAACTTGCACGACTGGGGCTGAATGAACACCTATCGTCGCAACGCTCAAACGGCGTGCGCGCGATGATTGAACGGGTGCGTTTGGTGGCAGCCGAAGGCTGATTAGCTCTGCGCCTAGCCTGCGGCGCGAGAATGTTTACAACGAAGAAGACACTAGCTGGTGCTTCGATAATGTCGGAGCACAAAAAGGCGGATCGCACTAGCGAGCCCTGTGTCCAGATCACGATCTGCATCAATTTGAGCGGCCAAGACATTGATTGGCAATTTCTTTTTCGCCGCGATCTCTTTGAAAGCAAACCAGAAATCGTCCTCTAAAGAAACGCTTGTGCGATGGCCTTTGAGGGTGAGTGAACGTTTGACAGGACGGCTCATGGTTCGTCCCGCTTTGCACCATCAAGGCGGCGCTTTTCAATTTCTGAGAGCTTTTTCTCTGCGTCCTTCTGAGCTTTGGTGCGCCCATGGGATACAGCGTTTTTATCGGCGCGGGCTTTTTTTTCAGCCCGCGCTTTTTCTTTTCGAAACCGGTTCAGGTTGACCGGTTGCGCCATTAGTCTTTTGGACCAATCATCTGCTCTGGACGCACAACCGCATCAAAGGTGGCTTCGTCCACAAACCCAAGCGCCACAGCTTCTTCTTTCAGAGTGGTGCCGTTCTTATGGGCTGTCTTCGCAACTTTGGTCGCATTGTCATAACCAATGGTTGGCGCCAGCGCTGTTACCAGCATCAGGCTTTCTTTCATCAGTTTGTCGATGCGTGGCTCATTTGCTTTGATGCCGTTCAGCATACGCTCAGTAAAGCTGTCTGCCACATCGCCCAAGAGCTGCATGGATTGCAGCAGGTTGTAAGACATCATTGGGTTATAGACGTTAAGTTCAAAGTGACCCTGAGAGCCCGCGAAAGTCATCGCAGCGTTGTTGCCCATCACATGAGCTGCAACCTGTGTCATCGCTTCCGCCTGAGTTGGGTTCACCTTGCCCGGCATAATGGAAGAGCCTGGCTCATTTTCAGGCAGGATCAGCTCGCCGAGACCGGAGCGTGGACCTGAACCCAAGAAACGGATGTCGTTGGCGATTTTGTACATGGAGCCGGCAACAGTTGCCAAAGCGCCAGACATAAAGACCATGGCGTCATGGGCTGCCAGCGCTTCGAATTTGTTTGGTGCGGTCACAAATGGCAGGCCAGTGATTTCTGCCATATTGGCGGCAACTTTTTCGCCCCAGCCATGCTTGGTGTTCAGACCGGTACCAACCGCTGTACCACCTTGCGCGAGCTCATAGATGCCGGGCAGAGCAGCCTCAACGCGCGCAATGCCCTGACGGATTTGATGCGCGTAGCCACCAAATTCCTGACCCAGAGTCAGTGGCGTTGCATCCTGTGTATGCGTGCGACCGATCTTGATGATGTCTTTGAATTCTTCAGATTTGGCTTCCAGACCTTCCGCCAATTTGGTCAGACCCGGCAGCAGCACATCACGCACGGTCATGGCCGCACCGATATGCATTGCGGTTGGGAAAGTGTCGTTAGATGACTGACCCATATTGCAATGATCGTTCGGGTGTACTGGATCTTTGGAACCAATCACGCCGCCAAGGATTTCGATCGCGCGGTTCGCGATGACCTCGTTGGAGTTCATGTTGGACTGTGTGCCAGACCCGGTCTGCCAAACCACCAGTGGGAAGTTGTCGTCAAACTTGCCTTCAAAGACTTCGCCCGCCGCCTGAATGATCGCATCACCGATCTTGGCGTCCAGCGCGCCGCTTTCTTTGTTGGCCATAGCGCAGGCCTGTTTGATCACACCCAATGCGCGCACGATCGCTACCGGCTGCTTTTCCCAACCGATTGGGAAGTTCATAATAGAGCGTTGCGTCTGCGCGCCCCAGTATTTATCGGTAGGAACTTCGAGCGGGCCAAAGCTGTCGGTTTCGGTACGGGTGTCAGTCATCGTGATCTCCGGAAACTTAATTTAGGCAATGTTCTAACGTTGATACCGTAAGATGCAATACTGTATACCGTTGAATACTGTAAGATTGCGTTAACATTCGTCCTTTCCAAGCAATCCTTACAAAAATCTTTGCAGAGCAGGGGATTCCGGTGGGTTTTGCGGATGGTTTGCGGCATTATCAGCGCAAAATTTACAATCACAAACGAGCCCACCAGCTTTTCATGACCGAGCAAACGCCCCTCAAAATCGCCTATCTCTGTGATATGGACCCGCATCTGTCGTGGACCTATTCCGGGGGCAACCAACGGATCTTTAAAGCGCTGCAAGACCATGTGGGCGAGGTCACTTATTTAGATCCGAGTTGGGGCATGGCCGAACCAGTTCGTAAATTGATCCATAAACTGCCAGAGTCTTTGAATTTGCGCCTACGTTGGCGGGCGCATTATCTGTTTTCAGGGCTGATTGCCAAAAATGTTAAACGGCAGCTGCGTAACGGTAACTATGATGCGGTTTTCGGGGTCTATAGCCTAAACGCGATGGCTAGTTTGCGGGTGCCAGATATGATGGTGCGGGCCTTCACCAGCGACGCGACGCAATCAAGCTACCGCGCGTCTGAAATTGGTGCGGGGTTTGGATCTTTCTTTAAGCCAGCGCGCCTGCTGGATCGCTGGGTAAAGGCGCATGAGACACGCTGCTTGCAGGCCAATGACCTGAATTTTTGGCCATCAGATTGGCAAAAAAAGCAAGCCGATCAGACCTATGCGCTTAGGGATGCGACATCGCAAGTGGTGCCTTGGGGCGCGAATATCAGCACTCCTGAACGCGATACGCTCAATTTAGACCTGCCCATGCAATCAGAGGTTAGGCTGCTGTTGGTGGGCCGGGACTGGTTCGCAAAAGGCGGCCCATTTGTACTTGAGGTATTGCAGCGACTGCTGGACCTCGGTGTGAATGCGCGACTTAGCGTCATTGGCACGATGCCACCGCCACATGATTTAGGGGATCATGTTGACGTTTATCCGAATCTGGACAAATCCAAGCCGGAAGATCTGGCCACTTTTGAGGGTCTTTTCAAAACTTCGCACCTGATGGTTCAGCCATCGTTGGAATCTTTCGGTTTTGCGTTTTGTGAGGCCTCTGCATTTGCGCTGCCGTCACTGTGTCTGAACCGGGGTGGCATACCGGTGTGGGACGGCATCAATGGCCATGCCTTACCGGTTGGATCAACACCGCAAGAATTCGCAGAGCTGATCCAGACCTACCTTAAAGCCCCAGAAGAATACCAATCTCTTCGACACAGCGCCCGTCGCTGCTTTGAGGATAAGCTGAATTGGCAAGCCTGGGGTAGGGAAGTGAAACGCCAACTGCTTGTGGCCCGCGCAGAAAAGCACGGCGCATCAACAATTTAAATTACCTCCGGTTAATGAGCGCGCTTTTTGAATTGAAAAACACGTGCGGGCGGTAAGTTAGCCCAGACCGTGCCCAGTTTTTTCGAGTGCACCCCAAGTTCCTGCTGCATCTCAGTCGAAATGGGAGAGTGCGGACTATAAGTGATTTGATTAAAAAAACCGTTTGGGGCCATCACCTCTAAGGCGCGCCCCACGACCTCGCGCTGAATGGTTGGTCGCGACAACACGGGCACCCCTGAAATCACCGCTTCGATATCGGTCAGCCCAATATCTTGGATATCTTGTGCTTTGCGGTTCAAAACTCGCACGCCCGGAAATTTTTCTGCCAGGATCTCACAAAACCTTGGGTTCATCTCCAGCAACGTCAGCCGTTCTGGGGCAACACCGCTTGCGACGATTGCCTTGGTGAAACTGCCGGTCCCCGGACCAATTTCCACAATCGGGCCGCGGGTATGAATGAGGCCCCTGATCATCAACCGTGCAGTGGCGGCACTCGATGGGGCAATGGCGACAACTTGCGTAGGGCGGCGCATCATCTCTCCGAAAAAGAGAGCAAAATCACTGGCCATGTGGGAAGGTCCTTACTTGAAATCCTTAAAGCTTACGTGCCCCTGGACAAAGCACGAAAGGATTTCAAATAAATGACGATTTTAAAACTTCACCGAACCTTCACATTCAGGAATCGGTGATTAATTCGATCAGGTCTTACGGAAGCTATCAAGACTGACGACATCAGCCTCTTTCTTTTCAGGTTCCGCAATCTCGGCGATTTCAGCGATGTCTTCCACAACCTGCGGCGCATCATCCTCTTCGTCGTCCTCAGATTCTTGTGTTTCAAAGCGCAGACCGAACTCGACCGACGGATCCACAAAGGTCTTGATCGCGTCATAAGGAATATAAAGTGGCTCAGGCGCGTCACCAAAATTCAGTGTGATGGCAAAGCCTTCGTCCGTTACAGTCAGATTGTCGAACCAATGCTGCATGACAACTGTCATCTCACCTGGATAACGATCTGACAACCAATCGGCGATCTCAACATCTGGATGTTGTGTATCAAAAGTAATGAAAAAATGGTGTTCGCCGGGCAAACCCGTATCACGCACATCTTCCAACACTTTCTGGATCAAACCGCGCATCGCTTGATGCATCAAGTTGCCATAGTCAATCGTTGCGGTCATGCCGAACCCTACTTCCTCGCTTCACACCCAGCATAAAAGATTCGTTGGGAAACGAAAGCAGATGTGCTGTGAATTGATCACAGAACCGAAAGAATTACCCCTGCAGTGGCGCAGATCAGCAGAACCAAAGGCAGATTCATCTTTCGCCACAAAAGCAAAACACCTGCGAGACCTAAGAGGGCAACAGCCGTCACATCTACCGTTCCCAAAACCGGAGCCAGCCCAAAGGCAGTCACTGAAGTGTCTGAAAACAGAACATGAATTGCAAACCAAAGCGATAGGTTCAGAATAACCCCGACAACGGCTGCGGTGATCGCATCCAAGGCACCCTTTAGACGCGGCTGTGAGAGCAGCCATTCGACATAAGGGGCGGCCGCGAATATCCAAAGGAAACACGGGATAAAGGTACACCAAAGCGTCAATGCACCCGCTGCAAGCATCAGGCCAACGCCCGCTTCTTTGTAGCCTGCCAGCAAGCCCACAAATTCAGTTACCAAAATCAGCGGACCCGGTGTGGTTTCTGCTAAGCCCAAGGCATCGATCATCTCTCCCGGGGTGATCCAGCCAAATTCAAAGCTGACTGTTTGGGTCATATAAGTCAGCACAGCATAAGCACCACCAAAGGTTACCACTGCGAGCTTGCTGAAAAACAGGGCTATATCTGTCAGAAAGGCGTGGTCGATGGCCAACACCAAAGCCACTGGAGCCGCCCAAAGGCCACCCCAAAGCAGAACCGTTCGCGCCGTTCCCTGTCGAGGTTCGAGCTTGGTTGACGCATCTTCATTGGACTGTTTCGCGAGTAACGCCCCTAAGAGGGCCGCACATGCGACAATGAGCGGGAAAGGCACCTGCAATGCATAAATGGCAACAAAAGCCGCACCTGCCAAAAGCCATCCTAGACTCGATGTAAGCGCCTTCTTTGACACTTTCATAAGCGCCTGCAAAACCACCACCACAACAGCAGCCTTCACACCAATAAATGCAGCCTGAACAATAGGTAACGTTCCGTAGCTTATGTAAAGCATTGAAAGTGCAAGGATTACAAATGCACCTGGCAACACAAAAAGACTGCCTGCCAGAATGCCACCCCAAATCCCTTTAAGGCGCCATCCGGCGTAGGTGGACAGCTGCATGGCCTCAGGGCCGGGCAGCAACATGCAAAAGGACAATGCTCCGAGGAATTGTTTCTCTGTCAACCAAGGCCGGTCATCGACCAGCTCTTTATGCATTAAGGCAATCTGCGCAGCCGGACCACCAAAGGACAAAAGTCCGATCCGCCCAAAGACGCGCCAGAGGTCTTGAAATGTAGGAGACATCATTGATCTTTGGCCCCTTGAGGGTTGTTGTTTTCACTATGGCCCTCGTCGTGGGCGTCTCTGGCCCATCGATACAGCGCATCGTAGATCAAAAAGCCGGCCTCCATCTGCGCCACATCATCTTTGATCATGCGCGAGAGCCCGGCTGAAACCGCTAGCAACCCAGCGGCCTGAGGCGCCAAATCATGGCGATCGGTATCCGCGGCACGCACCACAAGTGCCAAACGCTCAAGGGCAGGGTGACGCAGTCCAAAGCGCTCAATCATTGTATCAAAGGTGCAGGTCTCACCGACATGTCCCCATTTATGATCCGGCATATCAAAGTCGGTGGCGTTAAATTTTTCCGCAACATCAAGCACATCTGCAGGAGGCACAAAGAAAAATTGGGCCTTTGGATCCACAAATCGGCGGATTAGCCAAGGGCAGGCGACTCGATCAATTTTCGGCCGATGGCGCGTAACCCATCGCGAGGAGATCGTGCTGAAGACCTCAAGAGGCACCGCTGGCAAACCCGCTGTGTCCCATGCAACAGCGCCGCCTTCCAAAACCTGCGCGCGTAATCCAAGCGTGCGCAAATAGGCCGCTGTCCCCGCGCTGAGTTTCTTACCTTTGTGGCAGATCACCACCACCGAGTCTTTTGTCAGCCGCGCCGCCAGACTACTTAGTTCGGTATGTGGATGGGATAGCGACGTTGGAACGCGAAAAGGAAGCTCTGCGACATCTTCTGAAATACGCACATCGACAATATCAGGACAGTCCGTCGTCCCGATCAAACGCATCAGATTTTTTGGTGAAATTTCATTAAAGCCAGACATTCTGCACCCATATTCTAAGGCGCATGATACCGCGCCTCTGTGACAAGGATGCGATCATTCAGCCTTGGCCTCACGGGGAAATCGCGCTCCCCATAGACCTAGAGGTGCCATAGTCCCTTCAAGTCGTCAAGCCAGACGAGATTGGCTAGCTTAACGTGCCTCCGGTCAAACATATTCCCAAAGATTGTTCTGGCAATTGGCCGATTTGTTCAAACAAGCCCATGAAATCAAAGCAATTGTAAGCTTCGGTGAATTTCCCATCGATCACCCGCACACTCACTTGACCCAAAACCAATACCGGAGCTGAGTTCGCAATAGATCGCGCTGTGACCTTGTAAAGCGACTGAATCCATTCGTCGTTTTCGGTGCTGTTCACGAGTTCAATTTTCACATCTTCGATCAAGGCCAATACAAGCGGTACAAATTCACGGAAGTCCTGTGGACCAAGACGCATTTCCGGCATCAAGCCTTTGGCCTTAGCATCCTCAGAAAAGATTTCATCAATCGCGTCTAAATCAGCTTCAATCCAAACCCGCTGAAACCACTCTTCCAACAATTCAACTTTTTCTGACATTTTCGCATCCCGCTACAATGAACCCGTAACAGAACTGCCATAAATATCTGGCTAATCCGTTAACGGTCACAGCACTAAGAAGGGGATGAAAGTGTAGGTTTCTGTTGCCAGGTACCTACGAACCCCGCCAAGGGCAGCTAGCCCAAGGACTTAAGTTTCAGTATCTCAGGTCGCTTACGCGGCCATTGCTACTGGAGCACGATTGTCATTTGCAATTGTACAGTTTTCGCCGGTAACGGTGGCAGACAGCCGAAACAAAGCTAACCCCTTTAGACGTTCGTCGATCCTATTTCGTCCCCGCTATCCTGATGAACAACCCCAAATGAAGGAAGCCGCCAGAGTGATTGGTGGAGACGCCGGGTACCGCCCCCGGGTCCGATCCGCTTATTACGAGCGCGTTTATGTCCATAGTCCCGAAGGACACCGTTGATTTAAGCCGCACTGAACTGATTTGCAAGTGGGATGGGTTGAATTCCCAGATAAAACCCGCAGCATTCACAAGCGCTTGCATATTGCACCAATTCCGCTTTTCTATGGTCAAAAGCGCTTCGCAATTATGAGGCTGATGCGCGAAACATCCGATTTAAGGGCCCTGACAATGGCATATGACTCAGACAATATTTTCGCAAAAATCCTGCGTGGGGAGATCCCAAGCGAAAAGCTTTATGAGGATGAAAATACCTATGTGTTTATGGACATCATGCCGCGCGCGAATGGCCACTGCCTTGTGATCCCAAAAGCACCTGCACGTAACATGCTGGATGCAACACCTGATCAGCTGGCAGCCTGCCTAGCGACCGTTCAGAAAATGGGACATGCGGTGATGAAAGCCTTTGGGGCAGATGGTGTCACCGTGCAGCAATTCAACGAAGCCGCTGGCGGGCAGGAGGTCTTTCATTTGCACTACCATGTGCTGCCACGTCACGAAGGCAAAGCACTGCGTGCGCCGGGGCAGATGGCAGACTTTGATGTGCTGAAATCGCAGGCGGATCAAATCCGGGCAGCGCTTTAAACCCCACCTAAAGCGGGCTTTATAAACCAAGGAGAAAGATATGAGCTTGGATTTAGACTTTGTACGCAGCCAGTTCCCAGCTTTTGAGCAAGCGGAACTCGATGGCCAGTCTTTCTTTGAAAATGCCGGTGGGTCTTACACGGCGCGTCCGGTGATCGAGCGCCTGATGCGCTATTATACGCAGCGAAAAGTGCAGCCCTATGCACCCTATGAGGCCAGTCGTTTGGCAGGCGAAGAGATGGATGAGGCACGTGCGCGTCTGGCCGCTTGGATGGGATTGGAAAGCGACGAAGTCAGCTTTGGGCCGTCCACAACTCAAAACACCTATGTTCTGGCGCAGGCCTTTCGCAAATGGCTTTCGCCCGGTGACGCCATCATTGTCACCAATCAAGACCATGAGGCCAATACTGGGCCTTGGCGACGGCTTGCAGATGAAGGCATTGAAGTGCGCGAGTGGCAAATTGATCCAGAAACGGGTCATTTGAATCCGGATGATCTGAGCGACTTGCTGGATGACGATGTTCGGCTTGTGTGTCTTCCGCATTGCTCAAATGTAGTCGGCGAGATCAATCCCGTGGTCGAAATCACTGCCTTAGCACATGCAGCAGGGGCTTTTGTCTGCGTGGATGGGGTCAGCTATGCGTCGCATGGCATTCCGAACGTCGGCGCACTTGGGGCCGATATTTATTTGTTCTCGGCCTATAAGGTCTATGGCCCGCATCAAGGCATCATGGCTGTACGGCGCAATCTTGGTTCGCTCTTGCCTAACCAAGGGCATTATTTCAACGCGGATTCACTTTATAAGCGCTATACACCAGCGGGGCCGGATCATGCACAGATTGCGGCAAGCGCTGGGATGATCGACTATTTCGAAGCTCTTGCGTCAGAACATGGGATCACAGGGCCAATGATTGAGCAATCAACAGGCGTTCATGATTTGATGCGGGCCCATGAAACCGAACTGCTGCAGCCTCTAATTGATTTCTTGGGGACAAAAAACAGCATTCGCCTATTAGGCCCAACCAAAGCGGAAGATCGTACACCAACGGTTGCCATGGCCACACAGGCCGATCCAAATGCCCTGGCTGAAAAACTTGCCGAACGCGGCATAATGACCGCTGGTGGCAGTTTTTATGCCGATCGCGCACTGCAGGCGCAAAACATCACAGCCTTTCCCGGCGTGTTGCGGTTAAGTTTTGTGCATTACACCGATCAGAAAGATATGGATAAGTTGATGAATTCACTGGATGACTTGCTTTAGGCGCGAGTAGAGCCCAGATCACAACCCTTGCAAATTGCGCTGCCGCGACGTTAGATAAATCCAGAGAATAATCACTCAGGTAAAGCGATGCCCACAGCCGCCAAGTTGATGTCTGCCATTGCCCTCGCGCTTGTGGCTTTCATTGCCTCAGAACAGTTCAAACCACTGCTGCCCGAGGGCACAGATTTTGGTTACTTTTCCTTTGTGAATGCGGCTTTCGGTCTTTATTTCGGCTGGCGCATCATTGGCAAAGGGGCAGGGCGCGGCATCGCCAAAGGCATCAACAATGGGCTAACTGGAATGCTGGCAATGGTTCTTGTAGTGCTCTTTGCGCATGCATTCTGGATCATGCAGCAAAACTCTCGCAACCTACGCTATGACAGCACAGCCGAAGCCATACAGTCCATTTTTGCCATGATGACTGAAAACGCTTTGCTGATGCTACAGTTCAATATCATTACAACCCTCGTGGGCGGCGCAGTCTTTTGCGGATTGCTGGCCGAGGCCACCTCCCGACGCTGGAGATAAATTTGTCGACATTGTTTTTCTACGGAACCCTCCGGCACATCCCCTTGCTGGAGATTGTTCTCGGGCGGTCATTGGCGCGCGAAGACATGCAAGAAGGCCGGGCCGAGGGGTATTCAGTATGTGCCGTGAAGAACGCGGATTTCCCGGTGATTGTTTTTGGCGGCAGAGGCGCTGAAGGCATTATTGTACGCGGGCTATCTGAGGTCGAAGTCAAACGGTTGAATTTCTATGAAGGCGGCTTTGACTATGCGCTGACACCGATTGAAATCACGACTGATACCGGTTCGGAAACCGCACAGGTCTATTTCCCGGTGCCCGGCAAGTTGGTCACAAACGGGCAGTGGTTTTTTGAATCTTGGCAGCAAAAATGGGGTTCTCTGGTCTGTTTGACCGCCACTGAAGCCATGAGTTTCTTTGGGATCAAAAGCCATGAAGAACTCGATTTCATGTTCCCAATGATGCGAGCAAGGGCCGCTGCGAAGCTTGCGGCGCAGTCTGAAAACCATGGGCAAAGCCCAAGCGGTTTTACCCGTGCGGATGCCCAAACCCATAATATCACCAAACGCCACACCGGTTTCTTTGCGCTCGAAGAGCACGAAATCACACACAAGACATATGGCGGCGGTGAAATCAGCGGCATTCAGCGTGAAGTCTTTTTGGGCACAGATGCAACGATCCTGCTGCCCTATGATCCTGCCTTAGACCGTGTGTTATTAGTAGAACAGTTCCGCGCTGGTCCTTGGGTGCGCAATGACAATGCACCTTGGATGTTGGAACCGGTTGCAGGGCGTATCGATGCGGGTGAAACAGCCGAAGAGGCGGCTCACCGCGAAGCCAAGGAAGAGGCGAACCTGACCCTTCGCAAATTGCACTCGGTTGCAAAGGTCTATGCCTCTCCGGGATGCACCACTGATTTCTTTCACATCTTCGTGGGCGAAACCGACCTGCCAGACGACATCGTTGGGGTGGCTGGTTTGGATACGGAATCCGAAGATATTCGCTCTTACCTTTATAGCTTTGATGCCTTGATGGAGATGGTCGACAACTTCGGTGCGGTCAATGCACCTTTGGTTTTAGCCGCGTTATGGTTGGCGCGACGTCGCGACTCCTTGCGCGCGGCGACTTGAGTTCCCACCTTCGCCCAACTAGACATGCAGTAACCGCAAGAACTTCCGACTCGAAAGGTGCTTTATATGGCCACCCCTCGTAACCTCGCCGACGCGATTGGCAACACGCCCCTCATCCGCCTGAATAAGGCCAGCGAAGAGACCGGCTGCGAGATCTGGGGCAAGGCGGAGTTCATGAACCCCGGTCAGTCCGTAAAAGACCGCGCAGCCCTTTACATCATCAAAGACGCCATCGCGCGTGGCGACCTGCGCCCGGGTGGCACAATCGTCGAAGGCACAGCCGGCAACACCGGTATCGGCCTTGCGCTTGTTGGTGCCTCGATGGGGTTCAAAACCGTGATCGTCATTCCTGAAACGCAAAGTCAGGAAAAGAAAGACATGATCCGTCTGGCAGGGGCAGAACTGGTTCAGGTTCCAGCCGCGCCATACAAGAACCCTAACAACTATGTGCGCTATTCCGGTCGTCTGGCCGAAGAAATGGCGCGCAATTCAAACGAAGGCGTCATCTGGGCCAACCAGTTTGACAACGTGGCCAACCGCCAAGCGCATATCGAAACCACAGGTCCTGAAATCTGGGAGCAAACCGGCGGCAAGGTCGATGGTTTTGTGTGCGCAGTTGGGTCTGGCGGCACGTTGGCTGGTGTTGGCGCAGCTTTGCAGCCCAAAGGCGTGAAAGTCGCTTTGGCAGACCCAATGGGTTCTGGCATGTTCACCATCTTCCGCGATGGCGCGCCAAATGCCGAAGGCAGCTCGATCACCGAAGGCATCGGGCAGGGGCGCATCACCGCAAACCTTGAAGGTTTCACCCCTGACATGATGTATCAGGTGACTGACCACGAGGCGCTGCCGGTGGTGTTTGACCTACTGCAAGACGAAGGCCTGTGCCTGGGCGGTTCATCCGGCATCAACGTCGCAGGTGCGATCAAGATGGCCAAGGAAATGGGACCGGGGCATACCATCGTCACCGTCCTGTGCGACTATGGCACCCGCTATCAATCCAAGCTCTTCAATCCGGAATTCCTGACGGAAAAGGGTCTTCCTGTGCCAAGCTGGCTCAGTGAAGGTCCGCGCAGTATTCCGGGCGTATTTCAAGACGTTTGAGGCCTAAGATGTTCCACGCGATCCGCGTATTTATGGCAACCGTGCTGCTTATCTGCAGCACGGTTTTTCTTTGGGCACAATCCAATGGCGCCCCAGATTATGCGGCCTGGCAAAAGGTTTCAGAACGGTCAACCGAAGCTGTGGATGCAGGACGGGCATCCGATACGGCGCTGGAAGAACTACGTGGTCAGCTGGTCGACTGGCGCGATCAATTTGATCAGGCCCGTGAAACCAACGCCAAGGCGATCGAAATCGTTCAGGCGCAGCTATCGGCCTTGGGTGCGGAACCCGAGGGCGGCGAACCAGTTGAAATTTCTCTGCAACGTCAATCTCTAAACGCCAGCCTCTCCGTGCTGCGTGCACCGGTTCAGACAGCAGAAGTGGCCTATACCGAAGCCGATGGATTAATTGGCGGCATCGATCAAATACTTCGCGATCGCCAGTCTGATGCGCTCTTGGAAAGGGGGCCTATTCCCCTAAACCCTATCTATTGGCCAGTGGCGGCTGAGGAATCTCTTGGGTCTTTGCGCAGCATCTGGAGCGAAATATCATCGGCTTGGGTCAATCCAATCCAACAGGCTGAACTCCGCAAAAATGCGCCAGAGGTCATTTTTCTTCTGACCCTTGCTGGGCTGCTGCTTGCGCGTGGGCGTCATTGGTTTGTGCGCTTGACCCAAAACATTCAGGTGAAATCGGCCACTCTGGGTAGGTGGCTTGCGGCCTCTGCGGTTTCTCTGGGGCAGATCATTTTGCCGCTTGCAGGCCTTCAGGCCTTGATTGCCGCCGCTTACGCGAGCGGTCTACCGGGGCTGCGCGGAGAGCTGATCTTATCAAACCTTCTTGAAGCAGGGCTTTATTTCCTCGGTTCCATCTGGCTTGGCGCACAAGTCTTTCCGAGGTCTGAACATATCGATCCGCTTGTACGCCTTCCAAATGCTCAGCGTACCGCTGGGCGACTTTATGCAAGCCTCTTGGGGGCCATAGTCGGGATTGAGCTGCTACTGTCTAAAATCGCAGCCTATGACACCTGGCCAGCTTCAACGACAGCGGTGATCTATTTCCCACTCTTTGCAGTGGCAGGCGTGATTTTCTGGCGCCTTGCGCATCTATTGGCGCTGCATGACCCGGATGATGAAACCGTAAGCTATGGTGACCGTCTGATCACCTTGTTGGGACGGATCCTTTTCGCCATTGCGCTGTTTGGCGTGATCATGGCGGCGATCGGCTATTTCACCGGCAGTGTGAAACTGATGATCCCAACGATCATTACGCTTCAGGTGCTGGCGGTTGTGCTTGTCTTGCAACGTGTGGTGATGGCGGTGTTCTCGCTCGCTACTGGCAGCTCGGAAGGTGCAAAAGACAGTCTGATCCCGGTGCTCATCGGCGTCGCTTTGGTGGCCGTCGCTATGCCGGTTCTGGCCATCGTCTGGGGCGCGCGCGGTTCGGACCTTGCGGAACTATGGGTGCGGCTCAGAAACGGTATCGAGATCGGCGAAACCCGGTTTTCACCTGCAGATTTCTTTTCCTTTGTCCTGATCTTCTTTGCCGGTTTTACCCTGACACGCTTGCTGCAAGGCGCAATGAAAAACACCATCCTGCCTAAAACCAAGATGGATATTGGCGGACAGAACGCTGTGGTGTCAGGCCTTGGCTACATCGGTATTTTTCTTGCGGCTTTGATCGCCATCAACGCAACGGGGCTTGATCTGAGCTCGATTGCGCTGGTTGCCGGTGCTCTGTCGGTCGGGATCGGTTTTGGTCTGCAAAACGTGGTATCGAACTTTGTCAGCGGCATCATCCTGTTGATCGAACGCCCTGTATCGGAAGGCGACTGGATCGAGGTCGGCGGCAATATGGGCTATGTGCGCAATATCTCGGTGCGCTCTACCCGGATCGAAACCTTTGATCGCACAGACGTCATTGTGCCAAATGCTGATCTGGTCAGCGGCACCGTCACCAACTACACGCGGGGCAACACCGTTGGCCGTGTGATCGTTCCCGTCGGCGTGGCATATGGCACCGATCCGCGCCGCATCGAAGAGATCCTGCTTGAGATTGCAAAAGCCCACCCAATGGTACTGCCACATCCAGCGCCTGCGGTGATTTTCCAAGGTTTTGGTGCCAGCTCACTGGATTTTGAAATCCGCGCCATCCTGCGGGATGTAAATTGGGTGCTGAGTGTAAAGTCAGACATGAACTATGCGATTGCCGAACGGTTCACCGCAGAAGGCATCGAAATCCCATTTGCCCAAACCGATATCTGGCTGCGCAACCCGGAAGCGCTGCAAAGCTCTAAGACAGAGAACAAGGACGACACCGAATGACCGACGCGCTTTTTCGCGACGACGCCTATGTGCGCGAGACCACAGGTTACGTTCAGGCCCACACGCCAGAAGGCGGGATTATTCTGGACGCGTCGATCTTTTATCCAACCGGCGGCGGTCAGCCTGGAGACAGCGGTAATCTGATCTGGGACACAGGCACATTAAGCATAGCAACAGCCGTGAAAGCTGAAGGTGGTCACGTCGCCTTAGTACCAGCAGAGCCCGCAGCATTGCCGGCTGTGGGCACAAAGGTCATTCAGCAGCTTGATTGGGAACGCCGTCACCGGCATATGCGTGTACATACAGCGCTGCATCTGTTGTCTGTTGTCATTCCCTTGCCTGTCACTGGTGGCTCCATCAGTGCGGAAAAAGGGCGGCTGGATTTTGACATGCCCGAAGCGCCCGAGGATAAAAACTATATCCAAGCGCAGCTCAACACCTTGATTGCGCAAAACCTTCCGGTGACTGATGACTGGATCACCGACGCAGAACTCGACGCCAACCCGGCCTTGGTGAAAACCATGTCCGTGCAGCCCCCGCGTGGCTCAGGCCGCGTACGTCTTGTGCGGATCGGGCAGGGCTCAGAGCAGATCGATTTGCAACCCTGTGGTGGGACTCATGTTGCGCGGACAGGTGAGATTGGGTCTGTTCGGATTGGTAAGATCGAGAAAAAGGGGCGTCAAAACCGGCGGGTGAACTTGTTTATTGAGGACTAATGACCAGTCCAATCGGATCGACTTTCAGATGCTGTTGGCCTTAGCCTGAAACAAAGGCCGCAATCCAAAGTACCCCGGCAATACCGCAGGAAATCAGAACCGCCAGCGAACCCAAGTCCTTAGCGATCCGAGAAAGCTCGTGCTGTTCAGGACCAATACGGTCTATGGCTGCTTCGATTGCGGTATTTAGGACCTCTGTCAGCAACACAATCAACAGCGAGGCAATCAGTATTGCCGAATAAAACAGGTTGTCTGTAACACAAAAGGCCAATGGCAAACCAATAGCAAACACATAACATTCCTGACGGAATGCTTCTTCGCCATGCCAGATGGATTTTAGACCAGCCATTGAGTTTGCCCACGCTGCGATCAGCCTTCTAGGGCCGGTCTTTGTCTGATTTTCCATGCCTTCGCCCCAATGTTGCTGCACATGTACAGACACGTTGGTGACCACAAGACACGCTCTGCACACAATCAAAGCAAACAGCTGTTCTAGGATTTGTCTAGGACTAACAGATGATCTGAGGGGGGTAATGGCGGACAGACAGGGATTCGAACCCTGGAGACGGTCTCCCGCCTACACACTTTCCAGGCGTGCGCCTTCGACCACTCGGCCACCTGTCCTTGAGGCGGTGTTTAGCCAAAAGCAGCGGTAGGGTGCAAGAGGCAAATGTCATATTCTTGAAAAGAATTTTTCATCTGACCCAGTTTTCCGATTCCAAACATGAAATCAAAGAGATGCACGCCCAACTTGGTGAGCTGGGCGCGCTTGTTATTTATCAACCAAATCAGCCGCGAGACATCGCTTCCAAGATGCGGGCCCAGCTGCGGATGCCTTTGTGGAAGCTTTCCACGTCGTATTTCTCGTTTGGCGAGTGGATTTGATCGTCGTCTTTGGCAAAGCCAATCAACATCGAGTTGGTGCCAACAATCTGTTTGAAGTGACCAGAAATTGGAATGGAACCACCACAGCCAGCAAAAGCCGCTGCTTCAGGCCATTCGTCAGACAGGGCCAAACGGGCCTGTTCAAACGCCGGATGGTCCGTGGACATATTGGATCCGCCTGCTGCGCCGTAGCCTGTGAATTCAACAGTGCAATCCACTGGCAGGCAGCTTTCAATATAAGCGCGGAAGGCCTCGCGGATTTTCAATGGGTCCTGATCGCCAACAAGACGGAACGACACCTTTGCAGAGGCTTCTGCAGGCAAGACGGTTTTGAACCCTTCGCCAGTATATCCGCCAAGAATACCATTCACTTCGCAAGTTGGACGCGACCAGATCATTTCAAGCGGCGTATAGCCTTGCTCACCCGCGGGTTCAGACAGATCAACGTCACCCAAAAAGGCTTTGTGATCAAAGTTCAGCGCTTTCCATTGCGCTGCAAGCTCTGCTGGCAACTCATGTACGCCATCATAGAACCCTGGCAAGGTCACGCGGCCTGTCTCATCATGCAAACCGGCCAGCGCTTTGGACAGCACACGGATCGGGTTCATGGATACACCGCCAAACATGCCAGAGTGAAGGTCCTTGTTGGCCGCCTTAACGGTCAGCTCTTCGCCCAAAAGCCCGCGCAGCGAGGTAATGATCGCCGGTGTTTTGGACTGAAAGAGGCCGGTGTCACAGATCAACGCAATGTCAGAGGTCAGCTCTGCAGCGTTTTCCTTCATAAAGGGCACCAATGACGGTGAGCCGCATTCTTCTTCGCCTTCGAAAAAGAAAGTGATCTTGCAGGGCAGGGCGCCATGTTCGGCCTTCCAGGCACGGCAGGCTTCAACAAAGGTCATAAGTTGACCTTTGTCATCAGAAGACCCGCGCCCACGGATCACTGGACCGTTTGCTGTCTCTTCGATGGCTGGCGCAAAAGGGTCGTTGTCCCATAGTTCCAGCGGATCCACCGGTTGCACGTCGTAATGGCCATAAAACAGCACATGCGGCGCGTCTGCGCCTTCTGGCCCGTCAACGTGGCCGACCACCATTGGGTGGCCCGGTGTTGAACGTTTTTCAGCAGCAATGCCAAAGGAATTCAAATCCGCAACCAGCCAATCTGCGGCCTTGTCACACTCGGCCTTGAAGGCCGGATCGGTCGAGATCGACTTGATGCGCAAAAGCTCAAGCAGACGGTCCGTGGCCGCAGGCATCTCGGCGTCAATCCGAGCGAGTACATTGTCCAGAGTCATTTATGTTTCTTTCAGGAGATATGTGTTAGTTTTTGGAAACCTATCAGCCTGATCGTCACTGTCCAGAACCCTTGATCTGGATCAAAGTGTCGCGAGGGGCAAAATGTATTCTGGTCACAAAGGAAAACGCGCATTATATCCAGCATCTAACTAAACCTCGTCACCGATACGAATCTGTCGGATGATCACGGGTCGCAAGCTGCGCGCCAGCAAACCGGAGGATCGGAATGGACTATTCCGCCAAGCTCGATGTTGCATTGAACAGCCTTCACGAAGAAGGCCGGTACCGCACGTTCATTGATATTGAACGTAAAAAGGGTCAGTTCCCGCATGCAACCTGGAACAAACCAGATGGCACGCAACAGCCGATCACTGTGTGGTGTGGCAATGACTACCTTGGCATGGGGCAGCACCCGGTTGTGCTGGACGCGATGCATGAAGCGCTTGATGCAACAGGCGCAGGATCCGGCGGAACGCGCAATATCTCTGGCACAACGGTTTATCACAAACGTTTGGAAGCTGAGCTTGCGGATCTGCACCAAAAAGAATCTGCATTGCTGTTCACCAGCGCCTACATCGCGAATGATGCAACGCTGTCCACTTTGCCAAAGTTGTTTCCGGGGCTGATCATCTATTCAGATGAGCTGAACCACGCGTCCATGATCGAAGGCATTCGCCGGCACGGTGGCGAAAAACGCGTCTTCCGTCACAATGATCTTGATCACCTGCGCGCCCTGTTGGAAGCAGACGATCCGGCTGCGCCTAAAATGATCGCCTTTGAATCAGTCTATTCCATGGATGGCGACATTGGTCCGATTGCAGAAATATGTGACCTCGCCGATGAATTTGGCGCGCTGACTTATTTGGATGAGGTACACGCGGTTGGCATGTATGGCCCACGTGGTGGCGGTGTTTCCGAACGCGACGGGCTGACAGATCGACTGGACATCATCAACGGCACACTAGGTAAGGCTTTTGGCGTACACGGTGGCTATATCGCAGCCAGCGAAAAAATGTGTGATGCCATTCGTTCATATGCGCCGGGCTTTATCTTTACGACATCTTTGCCACCTTCCGTAGCTGCAGGGGCAGCCGCGTCGATCGCTCATCTGAAGCAAGATCAGACGATCCGTGACCAGCACCAATTGCAGGCGAAAATCCTCAAGATGCGTCTAAAAGGTTTGGGTCTGCCGATCATCGATCACGGCACACACATTGTTCCTGTGATTGTTGGCAACCCTGTGCACACCAAAAAGCTAAGCGATATGCTGCTGGAAGAGCATGGCATTTACGTGCAACCGATCAACTTCCCGACCGTTCCACGCGGCACTGAACGCCTGCGTTTCACACCGTCTCCGGTGCACGGTCCGAAAGAGATTGATGCGTTGGTGAAGGCAATGGATGAACTTTGGTCCCATTGTGCGCTGAATCGCGCCGAACTTGCGGGTTAACTCCCTGTAAGGTGCAAATTAACTTGCCCTGTGTTAATATAGTCTCAATAGAGTGGGGACAGCTCGAATCGGGGACATAACTCGAGCTGATTTACAGTGAGGCTAACGTATGATCAGGCGCAAGTGGCGCAAATCCGAGGCTACCGAAGAAGGGCCCAAAGGATTTGACGACTTTGATTTTCGACTAGGGGATGAAATGCGTGGCGAGCGTGCCACGTTGGGCAAGTCCCTGTTGGATATTCAGCGCGATCTACGGATCAAAGCCTCCTATATTGCAGCCATCGAAAACTGTGATCCTACTGCCTTTGAAACTCAGGGTTTCATCGCCGGATATGTGCGGTCTTATGCGCGCTATTTGAACATGGATCCGGATGAAACCTTTGCGAAATTCTGCCGAGAAAGTGGTTTTCAAACCGCTCACGGCATGTCCGCAGAGGCTTCAGATACCCGCAAACCCGAAGTTGCCGCAATCGCTGGTGCAAATCGCGATCCGTTTGCGACACCTGCGACTCCTTTCATTCCAGCACAGGAATCCATTCTTGCGCGCATTGAACCGCGCGCTATTGGGTCATCTCTTGTCTTACTGGGCCTGATCGTTGGCATTGGCTATGGCGGTTGGAGCGTGCTTAACGAAGTGCAGCGTGTCAGCCTCGCGCCTGTAGAGCAAACGCCTGTCGTGTTGTCCGATCTTGATCCACTTGCAGAGGCTGCACGCCAACCAGAACAGGTTGCGGATGGCAGCGGTGTGTTCACACCACCTGAAACGCAGCTGGATCGATTGTATCGCCCACAAGCTTTGAACGTACCAGTTCTGACAGCACGCGATGCACCGATCTCCACGCTCAATCCACATTCCGTAGGCACCTTCGTGTCTGAAACTCCGGCGTTGGCCATTGCAGAATCCACTGTCACTGCAGCACCTGTGGTGCCTCAAGTTCTGGAAGAGGCAGATCCAGAGGTTGTCATGTTCGCGGTGCGCCCAGCCTGGGTTCGGGTGCGCGCTGCTGATGGATCGATCCTGTTTGAAAACACAATGAATGCCGGCGACGAGTTCATCGTGCCAAAGACCGAACTAACTCCAACGCTGCAAGCGGGCATGTCTGGATCGATCTATTTCAAACTCAAAGGTGAAATTCGCGGTCCAGCAGGAGCAGGGACGTCTGTTGTACGCAACCTGCCGATTGGTATCGAAGAGGTCGAAGGGGCGTTCCCAGTGGCAGACTTGTCTGGAGATCAGGCCTTAGCGGATTTTGTGGCCGTCGCAGCGGCGCAGTCGGTTTCATCCGGAAACTGAACACTCCTTAAAGAGCTTATTTAACGCATTAAGTAAAAATGAAAAACGGCGGATCTCTCCGCCGTTTTCTGTTTAATAGTTAAGCGTTAAGCTCAGCCGCGTTTCTGCGCAACAAGCTGGCGCATATCAGCCAGCGGCAGGTAGCCCCGTAGCATATCGTCTTGCACCACAAAAGTCGGCGTGCCGGTGATTTGCAATCGCTGCGCAAGGGCGCGGGTCTGCGCAATCTCTTTGCTCACTTCATCGGAATTCATATGGGCAATAATGGCATCGCCATCCAAACCCAAAGATTTTGCCAAACGTTTCAGGGTCTTTTCATTGGCATCAGAACGCATAGAAATCAGCGCATCACCCGCTGCTGCATAGGCTTCCCCACCTACCAGTTGTTTCACCGCAATAGCAAAACGAGAGCTTTGGTCAGAGGCTTCCCCAAGGATCGGAAATTCCTTCACGATCATGCGAATATTGCCATCACTGGCCAGCAGCTCTTTCACTTCATCATGGGCGCGGCGGCAATAGCCACAGCGGTAATCGACAAATTCAACAAGCGTGATATCGCCATCCGGGTTGCCACCGACGTAGCTGTACCCATCGTTGAAAATGTCTTCAGCATTCACTGCCACCAACTGAATATCCTCTGCAGCTTGTCCGGCCGCTTGGCGCTGCTCCAGAACAGCGACAGCCTCCATAATGACTTCGGGGTTATCAAGTAAGTAAGCTCGGACTTCTTCACGGAAAATGGCCCGCTCTTCGGCGGTCATTTGATCTAAATCCAATGCATGAGCGGGCAGGGTCAACGCTGCAAAAGCGGCCGCTAATAGAGGGGTTTTCATGTCAGTTGCTCCTGTTATTTCTTTTTCTCGGCGCGTTTCGCTGCTAAAATTATGTCTTGTGCTCGGCGCCAGCCGCTCGATCCTTCGGGCAGCAATCCAGCGCCCCGTTTGGCCTGAATACCTGCATCTTTCATCCGCCCCTGCAAGGCGTATCTTTCGGCAGAGGCCACAGCCGCCATGCCACCATTTCCTGATTTCGCATAGGCTGAAGCCAAATCCCGCAAGATCCGGCCGTCCCGAAAATCAATGCTTCGGGCCCGCTCCAAAGCGCGCAATGCAGTTTTCGTTTGGCCCGCTGCCAACAAGGCGCGTCCATAGCTTCCCAGACACAAGGCATTATTGGGGGCAATATCTACACAGCGTTTGTAAGAAGCAGCCGCCGCCTTGGCCTGCCGACTTTCAATCAGGAACTGCCCGCGCAGCTCATGAAAAAACGGATCTTTAGGACGCATTGCGATGGCTTTATCAAGCGTAGCAATCGCCTTTTTAGAATTGGATTGACGATGGAAAACGATCGCCTGCCGCATCAGGCGCACATCTTCGCTAGGGCTATTTTTTAAAGTGCGCTTTGTCCACTTTGGATTGCGCAGAAAGGCCGAAAGCTTGCCCTGTGCACGGCCAAACCAATAGATCGCAGCCGCATCTTTTTTCGCCTTACCCGCATGGGCCTGTGCTGTTGACTTTGCGGTACGCAACCGATCACGCGACAAGGGATGTGAGCGCACATATGGATCTTGACGACCCGGCGTTAAAAGTTCCTGGCCTCGGAAGATTTCAAACACATCAACCGCGCCCTGCGTATCCGCGCCGGAACGCACCATATAATTCAGACCCGAACTATCAGCAGAGGCTTCTTCGGCGCGGGTGTGGGAAAGAAACACTCGACGACTGGAACTCGAAATACCAAGAGCCGCGCCAGCGGCGGCCTCTGCATTGCCTGAAACAGCGCCCGCCAAAGCGGAAAGCGCAATGCCTAGGCCAGCAACGGTTTTTGCAGTCCCGACGTTCTGTTGCCGCCGCGCCAAATGCCCATTGGCGATATGAGCAGCCTCATGCGCAATGACGGCGCGCAACATATCGGGCGAATTCATCCGCATGACCAGGCCAGAATGGATAAAGATGTGTTTGTGGTCGATGACAAAGGCATTCAAAGAGCTGTCGTTAACCACAAGAATTTTCACAGAATTCCCTAGGCCCGCCGCATTTAAGATCGGCAAAGCAATTTGCTGCAATGCATATTCAATATCTGGGTCACGCAAGAGGGTCACAGCTTTGGCCACATTGGCCTGAACCAATAAAAACACCGCAAGCAACGGAACCACGATAAAACGTTGCCGAGCTGAAAATAGGTTTTGAACAAAAGACGTCATGGGCACACTAGGACGGAAATCAGCGCCGAACTCAAGCGCGATTGACGCTGTTCGCTGCTTTGTGAAGCACTTCTTCGCCGATCTGACAAAGAAGGCGGTTTCTTGAGATATCACGACAGGTTAGAGTGGTAAAAAACAGCCAACATAACAAAAGCCGAGCAGAAATGAGCAAAAGATTTCAAACCTTTCTGGTGACCTGTTCAAAGATTTACAGTCTGTGCTGCGTTCTGCTTTTTGCCTGTGTGTCGGCCTCGCTCGCGCAATCCCAATCGTTTAGCGCTCTTGCGCGGATCGATCTAGAGAGCAGCGAAATTATCGATCAAGGGCGCAGAGCGGTGCAAATCGATCTGGCTTTATCCCAAGGGGTGCCGTGGCGCATCTTTACTTTAGATGACCCACGCCGTTTGGTGATTGATTTTCGAGAAATCGATTGGACCGGTGTGACGGGCAATGACTTGCTAAACAGCAATAAGATCGCAAGCGTGCGTGTTGGCGGTTTTCGTCCGGGCTGGAGCCGATTGGTTGCGGATCTGAACTCACCGATGGCGATTGAGACTGCCGCGATGAAAATCGACCCGACGACCAGTAAAGCACATTTGACGGTCAAAATGTTTGCAACCGATGCGGATATCTACCGTGAAAAATCCGGTGCGCCTTATGATCCACGTTGGGACCTTCCATCGCCTTCGGTTGAGGTTGTCGCCAAAGAACCAAAGCCCGATTGGGCGCCAACCGTGGTTGTTCTTGATCCGGGCCATGGTGGCATCGACCCGGGCGCAGAGCGCGGCGGTGTTCAGGAAAAGGCATTGATGCTGACTTTCGCGCGTGAGCTGCGCGATATCCTGCGCCGTGCAGGGGGCTTTGAAGTGGTGATGACCCGCAACGAAGATGTCTTTGTGTCGCTTGAGGCGCGTGTTGCCAAGGCGCATGAAGTGGGTGCGGATATATTCATCTCGTTGCATGCTGACACCGTACAGCAGGGCAACGCGCAAGGGGCCACGGTTTACACTCTTTCTGAGGAAGCAAGTGATGCGGCCTCTCAATATCTGGCAGAACGTCATGATCGTGCCGATGTCTTGGCAGGCCTTGATTTGACAGGCACGGATGATTTGATTGCCAATGTTTTGTTGGACCTCGTGCGCCAAGAAACGGAGCCTCGAACCGAGCGGCTCGCGCAGGCCATGGTTTTAGGGATGCAAGGCACTGTTGGTGAATTGAATAAGAAGCCCTACCGCCAGGCGGGGTTTTCAGTGCTCAAAGCAGCTGATATCCCATCGGTCTTAATTGAAGCGGGCTTTATGTCTTCTGAGCGGGATCTTCAAAATCTGCTTGATTCTCAATGGCGTAGCAGATTGGCGGAAGGCATTCGGGATGGGCTACAAGCCTGGGTCATCGCTGATAAAGCCGCCCGTGATCTGATCCGCCAGTAAGATGCGATTGCTGATAGGGGGAAAAGGCAGCGAATTTTCGCCCGAATTTCACCACCAAGTGTTTTGACCCACCATGGGTGACACAGTATAGAGTTTACGACACGACGCGGGGGCCCCGGTGATACGCTTTATCTTGTCCTTTTTTGGTAGCCTTTTCACGCTCATAACTATGGGCATTGCTTTGGTAGCCATTTCAATTGGCGCAGTTTTCTATGTCTACGGGCAGGATCTGCCAAGCCATGAGGCTTTGGCGCAGTACCGACCGCCTACGATCAGCCGTATTTATTCCGGTGAAGGTAAAATCATCGACGAATTCGCGCGCGAACGCCGTTTGTTTGTGCCCGCAGAAGAAATTCCAGACTTGGTTAAACGGGCGTTTATTTCTGCCGAAGATAAGAACTTTTATCAACACAAGGGCTATGATGCCCGCGGCATGGTCGCGGCAGCTATTGAAGCCGCGCAAGGCGGGCGTTTGCGCGGGGCCTCAACCATTACGCAGCAGGTGATGAAGAACTTCCTGTTGTCTGGCGATCGGTCCGCTGAACGCAAAATCAAGGAATTGATCCTGTCCAACCGTGTTGAAGGGGTTTTGGACAAAGAGAAGATCCTCGAACTGTACCTGAACGAGATTTTCTTGGGTCAGAACTCTTATGGGGTTGCTGCGGCAGCGCAGACCTATTTCAATAAGACGCTCGCAGAGTTGCAACCGCATGAGGCGGCCTACCTGGCAACGCTGCCTAAAAAGCCATCAAACCTACATCCGGTACGCCACCGCGAGACTGCAATCAACCGTCGCAACTTCGTTTTACGTGAAATGAAGGAAAATGGGTATCTAACTGATATCTCATATGAAACAGCGATAGCTCAACCTTTGCTTTCAGTCCAAGCAGGGGATTATGAAAGCTTTAAATCTGCTTTACCTTCAAGGGATTACTTCACGGATGAAATCCGCCGCCAACTGAGCCGCGATTTCGGCGAAGAAGAATTCTTTACCGGTGGTATGGCTGTACGCGCCACTTTTGATCCAGAACTTCAAGATGTTGCAGCCGTTGCGCTACAACATGCGCTAGAGCGTTATGACCGTTCGCAAGGCGTATGGCGTGGGACAGGGAAGACGCTGCCTGCCGAAGTTCTTGGGGATGAAGCCGCATGGCGCGATGCCCTACGGAACGTTAGTGTCTCGCGCGATGTCAAAGCTGATGGTCAATGGTACCCCGCAGTTGTCTTAACCGTTGGCACAAATGATGCGCGCATTGGCATTGAAACCGTCGCAGATGACGAAGATGGGCATTTCATCACCGCAAAAGACGTCACTTGGGCGCGCAAACGGCTTGAGGACGGCAATCTGGGCCGCAAAGCACGCGTTGCAGGTGACTTGCTGACTGAAGGTGATGTCGTGCTTGTCCGTGCAATGACCAAAGACAGCGATGGCAGTTTTATCCGCTGGACGCTACGGCAGGTGCCAGAAGTGCAGGGTGGCTTTATGGCGATGGACGTGAACAACGGCCGTGTCATTGCCATGCAGGGTGGGTTTTCCTACCAGCATTCCGTCTTTAACCGCGCGACCCAAGCGCAGCGCCAGCCAGGCTCTAGCTTTAAACCCTTTGTGTACGCATCAGCGCTGGATAGCGGCTATTCACCCGCAACCATCGTTATTGACGCACCGATTGAGATCAACACGCCGCAGGGACTGTGGCGCCCTCGGAACTCCTCTAATAAGTTCTATGGTCCAACCCCGCTGCGCACCGGGATCGAGCAATCTCGGAACCTTATGACCATTCGATTGGCGCAGGAAGTTGGCATGGAAGTTGTTGGCGACTACGCCCGCCGCTTTGGTGTCTACGATGACATGGGGTTGTATCTGGCGAACTCTTTGGGCTCAGAAGAAACCACTCTGTTTAACATGGTTTCAGCCTACGCAATGTTTGCCAACGGGGGCGAACGCGTTGAGCCAACGCTCGTGGACCGCGTTCAAGACCGTTTCGGCAAGACCATTTATCGCCATGATCAGCGTGACTGTGTGGAATGCGCAGAACCGGGCATTTCCATTGATAAGGCCCCTAAGATCACATCAAACCGCGAACGGGTTATGGATGCGATCACAGCCTATCAGCTGACGTCCATGATGCGTGGCGTTGTCGATCGCGGAACCGCGGCAAGCGCAATCAACTTGCCTGTTCCGGTGGCCGGCAAGACAGGGACAACCAACGAAGCGCGCGATGTTTGGTTTGTGGGTTTCACCAACACAATGGTCGCAGGCTGCTACATCGGCCATGACCAACCGCGCCCTCTGGGTCGTGGTACATTTGGTGGCAATACCTGCGGGCCTGTGTTTCAGGAATTCATGAGTGCCGCGATCAAGAAATATGGCGCTGGTAAATTCCGCGTGCCGCCCGGTGGTCAATTCATCAAAATTGATCGTTTCACAGGTTCGCGCCTGCCAAGTGAGGCCAGCGGCGACAGCGTTGTGGCTGAATACTTCCGCTTGGGTGAAGAACCGATCTTTGGTGTCAGCTTTGATGGTGGTTTTGCCATGGGCTCCAACCTACCGCTTTATGAAAGCGCCAATTCAGGTGGCCAAGCGGTGACAACATCGACCGGTGAAACCACAATTGTTGGACCAGATGCTTCCTTTGGCACATTAAGCTCTGGCGGGCTTTACTGACAATTCAGCTTTATTTTCAGGCGCGCGTAGGGTGAGCCTGCCTGTGCCTCTTGCTCGTCTTTGATGGGTGGTCTATCACCCTAATTCATAACAATACCGGGGCCTCCGATGCGCGCAGAAGTTCAAAACACAGTGACCGAGATCGAGAAGTCCATCGACCTCTTGAAGCAACGTCTGAACTGGGAAACCGCTGAATTCCGTCTGGAAGAATTTAATGCGCGTGTGGAAGATCCAAACCTTTGGGATGATGCAGAGGCTGCACAAAAACTGATGCGTGATCGTCAGTTGCTGGTGGATGCTATCGACGGCGTCAAAGCCTTGGCGACAGACCTTTCTGACAACATCGAGATGATTGAACTCGGTGAGATGGAAGAAGACGACGAAGTCGTGAAAGACGCGGAACAGGCGATTTTTGCGCTGAAGGAAACGGCTGCTGAGAAAGAGCTTGAAGCGCTACTGGATGGTGAGGCTGACAGCAACGATACCTTCCTTGAAATCAACTCTGGTGCTGGTGGTACGGAAAGCTGCGACTGGGCGTCGATGCTGGCGCGTATGTATGTTCGTTGGGCTGAGAAACGCGGCTATACGGTTGAATTGCAATCGCAAACCGCAGGCGAAGAAGCAGGCATTAAGTCTGCGGCTTATAAAATTTCAGGGCACAATGCCTATGGCTGGTTGAAGTCTGAAAGCGGTGTGCACCGTTTGGTACGCATCTCGCCTTACGACAGTGCTGCAAAGCGCCATACGTCGTTTAGTTCTGTTTGGGTTTACCCAGTGGTCGATGACAATATCGAAATCGAAGTGAACCCTTCAGACATTCGCATCGATACATACCGTTCATCAGGGGCTGGCGGTCAGCACGTGAACACCACCGACTCGGCAGTTCGGATCACGCACATCCCAACAGGGATCGTTGTGACCTCTTCTGAAAAGTCTCAGCACCAGAACCGCGACATTGCGATGAAAGCGTTGAAGTCACGCCTTTATCAACAGGAGTTGGATCGCCGGAACGCTGCGATTAACGAAGCGCACGAAAACAAAGGTGATGCAGGCTGGGGCAACCAAATCCGGTCATATGTTTTGCAGCCCTACCAGATGGTGAAAGACCTGCGGACCAACCACGAAACCTCGGACACCAAGGGTGTCTTGGACGGGGATTTGGATGGTTTGATGGCCGCGACCTTGGCAATGAATGTTGCAGGCAAAAGCCGGGCGGATGCCCAAGGCGAATGACTTCATAGGTTCATACGCTCTAATACAATGAAATAAAGACGCGCCTCGCTTGCAATGCGGGGCGCTTTTGCGTTTGATAGGGCTGCGCGAACATACACTGGAGGAGTTGTATGAACGAGGCACCTGGGACGCCATCCGTATCAGAAGGTGGCAAACCGATGGGGGTGCCCGAGTTGGGCGCCGTGGAGTTTTCCACCCTAAAAGACGCGCTGAAACTGGGGCTGCAGGATTTTCGAGCCCTGCCGATCTATGGGCTGAGTTTTGCGTTGGTCTATTTTATCGGTGGATGGTTCATCACTTGGATCACATGGGAGACAGGGCAAAGCTATTGGTTGGTTTTCGCAGCGATCGGGTTTCCATTGCTCGGGCCATTTGCCGCCACGGGGTTGTATGAAGCGTCCCATCAACGGCAATTGGGCCGTTTACCATCGCCACGCCGGATATTTGGTGTGGTGCTGGATCAGGGGCGGCGACAACTGCCCTCACTGTGCGCTGTGATCATCATCGTTTTTCTCTTTTGGTTCTTTTTGGCCCATATGATTTTTGCCCTATTTCTGGGCCTATCGACCATGACCAATATTTCAACAAGCTTTGCAGTCTATTTCACCACCAATGGATTAATGATGCTGGCGTTTGGCACGGCCGTCGGGGCAGCTTTTGCCTTACTACTGTACATGCTGGTCGTGATTTCGATCCCGCTGTTACTGGATCGAGAGGTAGATTTTGTCACGGCCATGATCACAAGCTTTCAAACCGTCAGCGCCAATATCTTTCCAATGGTGATTTGGGGGCTATTGATAGCAATCTTGTTATTTCTGGCGATGCTGCCCGGATTTTTAGGGCTCTTTATTGTTTTGCCAGTCTTAGGACATGCAAGCTGGCACATATACGCCTTGATCAAAACATGAAAAAGGGGGCCTAAGCCCCCTTAATCAAACACGATTATGTCGATTTTAAAGTGCGCCACGCGATAGGGCTGCAACGCCGGTGCGGGCCACTTCCTGCAAGCCCAATGGGCGCATCAGATCCGCAAATGCATCGATCTTTTCAGGTGTCCCTGTGATTTCAAACACAAAACTGTTCAGCGTTGAATCCACAACGTTGGCGCGGAAGATGTCTGCAAGACGCATGGCCTCGACACGTTTGTCGCCTTCACCCGCAACCTTGAACAGGCCCAGCTCGCGTTCGACAGAAGGCCCTTCAACCGTAAGATCGTGCACTTCATGAACAGGCACGATGCGGCCCAGTTGCGCCTTGATCTGTTCAATCACCTGCGGTGTCCCGGTGGTCACAATGGTGATGCGAGACTGGTGACCGTTGTGATCCACTTCGGCCACTGTCAGGCTTTCAATGTTATAGCCTCGACCCGAGAAGAGGCCAACGACGCGTGCAAGCACACCAGGTTCGTTGTCCACAACCACAGCCAGCGTGTGGCTTTCAATCACATCCGAAAAATCCGGGCGCAGGTTGTAAGCGGAATGACTCGTGGAGCCTTTTTTGATTTTCAAAGCAGCCATGATTTCTCTCCTTACACCAGAACCGCGCCGCCGGATTCGATCGCACCCTCAGTGGAGGCGTCGCCCAGAAGCATTTCGTTATGCGGCTTGCCTGATGGGATCATCGGGAAGCAGTTTTCGTGTTTTTCCACCAGACAGTCGAAAATCACCGGACCGTCGTGGTTGATCATTTCCATGATCGCATCGTCCAGATCATCAGGATCAGAACACAGAATGCCTTTGGCGCCAAAGGCCTCAGCGAGCTTCACAAAGTCGGGCAGGGCCTCGGACCAAGAGTGGCTATAGCGTTCACCGTGCAGCAATTCCTGCCACTGGCGCACCATGCCCAGACGTTCGTTGTTCAGGATGAACTGCTTTACTGGCAGACGGAATTGTACCGCGGTGCCCATTTCCTGCATGTTCATCAACCATGACGCTTCACCGGCCACGTTGATGACAAGGCTGTCTGGATGCGCCATTTGCACACCAATCGAAGCCGGAAAACCATAGCCCATGGTGCCCAGACCACCTGAGGTCATCCAACGGTTTGGATCCTCAAAGCCCAAATACTGAGCAGCCCACATCTGGTGCTGACCAACTTCAGTTGTGACATAGCGATCCATGTCTTTGGTCAAAGCCTCAAGGCGCGACAGTGCATATTGTGGCTTGATGGTTTTGCCTTCTTGCTTGAAGTCCAGGCACCGCACCGCTTTCCACTGTGCGATCTGCGCGTGCCATTTCTGCAAACCTTCTTTGTTGGTCTTGCGACCACGGGCTTTCCAGACTTTCAGCAAGTCTTCCAGAACATGTGCAATGTCACCAACAATTGGCACATCCACGCGGATCACTTTGTTGATCGAGCTTGGATCAATGTCGATATGCGCTTTTTTGGAGTTCGGCGAGAAGGCCGAAATCAGACCGGTAATCCGGTCATCAAAGCGCGCACCAACGTTGATCATCAAATCGCAGTCATGCATTGCCATATTGGCTTCATACAGACCGTGCATGCCAAGCATACCCAGCCAGTTTTCACCGGACGCAGGGTAGGCGCCAAGGCCCATCAATGTGGACGTAATCGGGAAATTTGTGGTCTGCACCAGCTCGCGCAGCAACTGCGTCGCCGCATCGCCAGAGTTGATCACGCCGCCACCGGTATAGAAAACCGGACGTTCAGCTTGTTCCATCAATTCAACGAGTTCGGTGATCTCGGTGATGTCACCTTTCAGTTGTGGCTGATAGTGGTCAACCTTTGCCGCACGCATCTCGGTATACTCACCGCTGGCGAACTGCGTATCTTTTGGAATGTCGATCAGCACCGGACCCGGACGACCAGAACGTGCCACATGGAACGCCTGATGCAGGGTCTCAGACAGTTTGTCCGTGTCTTTGGCCAGCCAGTTGTGTTTCGTACAAGGACGGGTGATGCCAACAGTATCCGCTTCTTGGAACGCGTCAGAGCCGATCATAAAGGTCGGAACCTGCCCAGAGATGACCACGATTGGGATCGAGTCCAGCAGCGCATCAGTCAGGCCAGTCACAGCATTTGTGGCACCCGGACCTGATGTCACCAGAGCAACGCCCACTTTACCGGTGGAGCGAGCATAGCCTTCTGCGGCGTGCACCGCGCCTTGCTCGTGACGCACCAGAATGTGGCGAATGTCATTTTGCTGAAAAATTTCGTCGTAAATCGGAAGCACCGCGCCGCCGGGATAGCCAAAGACCGTGTCCACACCCTGATCCTTCAGAGCCTGAACTACCATTTTCGCGCCGGTCATGTTGCGTGTCATCTTTTTCTCCACTTGCAACGTTATGCCTACAAAAAAGCCCTCGAGAATTTCGAGGGCGCATGGGATCAATTCTGGATTACCGTTACCGGCCCATGCGCCTAAATTCTAGAATGACGACGAGTTCTAACATGCGTCAGGTCCTTCTTGCGTTGCGGGGGACATTATGAGGCCAGACAAAGGGCGTCAACAGGCAAAAAGTGAATTTAATGACCTGTGATGGCAAAAAATCTTTCCGAATATTGCGCAAACCGCCGGCAGATGGGTTTCTTTTGCAAAAATCACCCTATTTAAGTCAGCTTTGCAGACCTGTCTGATGCAACACGCCGTGCTCCATGGCATAACGAGTCAGCCCAGCTGTTGATGTTATGCCAAGTTTGCGTTTGATATTCTTGCGATGGGTCTCCACCGTGCGCACCGAGATGTTGAGCTCGATTGCGACTTCTTTGTTGGATTTGCCCTGCGCGAGCTGCAGCAAAACAGTCTGCTCTCGACTGGTCAGAATTTCACGTTCACCTTCTTCGATCGGCTCAAGCGAGCCTTTCGCCCCGGTGCAAAGGTAACGATCGCCCCGCATCACCGTATCAATCGCAGTTTTGATTTCTTCGGTCGGCACATCCTTGAGAACGTATCCACGCGCGCCATGGCTGAGAGCAGTAGAGATATATTCAGGGCTGTCGTGCATTGAGAGGATCAAAATGCGCATATGCGGCTTACATTCCAAAATCATCTCGGTCGCTGCCAACCCGCCAATATCAGGCATATTCAAATCCATGAGCACAACATCAACAGAGTGGGTCTTTAGATAAGCCACTGCTTCCGCGCCAGAGGTCAGCGTTTCGCGCACCTCGATATCGTCATAGCTTTCGAGGATTGATAGCACGCCTTCGGCGACCATCGGGTGGTCGTCCACAATGACCACAGAGATTTTGTCACTCATGCATTGGTCTCCTTCCGTTTGCCGCCGTCTTGTTCGGCAGGCAGAATATTACTCAGCGGCACCTCAGCTACGATCACTGTACCAGATTTGCTGGAAAAGATCCGCAGGTTGCCGTTCAGTTGTTCCACGCGTTCTTGCATATTGCGCAGGCCAAGCCCGCCTACAGGTTCTTTGATTGACCGGTTCTGGGCAAAGCCCTTGCCATTGTCGCTGATCCGCATCGTTGCGCCACGTTTGTGACCGCGCAGATCGATCGAAACCTTTGTGGCCCCGGAATGACGCTCGATATTAGTCAGAGCTTCTTGGGCGATCCGGTACAACGAAAACTTCGCATCCGGGTTCAACCGGTTTCGAAACACGACGGTTTCAAATTCAGTTTCGATATTTGTACGCTCGCTGAAATCTTCTGTTAGGGCGCGGAGGGCAGGGCCGAGGCCCAGATCATCCAGCACACCCGGTCGTAAGTCTCTGGAAATGCGGCGGACTTCGTGAATGGCCGTGTTGAGATGGTCCATCCCGCGCTCCAAGGTGTCCTCCGCGCGATTATCTCCAACCTTCACACGTCGGCGCGCGCTATCGAGTGCATATCTAACCCCAACCAAGATCTGCGAAATGCCATCATGAAGCTCTCTCGCCACGCGGCCGCGTTCTTCTTCTTGGGCGTCAAATACCCGTTGAGTCAGTTTTTTCAGTTTTGCATCTGCAAGACGGCGTTCACGAATATTGATCACCATGCCAGAGGCGAACACCAACAGCACTGCGGCAAGTGTGATGCCGCCGATATAAACAAAGGTGCGCTGCACCCGCGCTTCCACTTGGGCACGAGCGGCGGCAACAGAGGCCAGAATATCGTCGATAAATACGCCCGTACCGATCACCCATTCCCAATCCTGAAGCCCATTCACATAGGCAATCATGCGGGCAGGTTCATTGGTACTGGGTTTGGGCCAGTCATAAGTATGATAGCCACCGCCAGAACGCGCAATTCGGATCAGCTCATCAGTGATGGGCACTTCATTTTGATCCTGCAGGCCAGTCCAGTTTTTATTAATCAAAAAGGTCTGACGCGGGCTGACCAAATTGGTGCCATCATAGTCAAAGACAAAAAAGTATCCTTCATTGCCATAAAGCATGGAGGCCAAAATCTGACTCACCAGCACCTGTGCTTCAGCGTCATCCGGCCCTGCGCGTCCGTAGATATTGATGAAGGCATTTCGCGCCAGCGTAAGGTAGTTTTTCAGCTCGTCTTTTTTGGCTTCAATCAACTGACTTTCGAGCTGCCGGATCTCGCGGTCTGCCAAAGCGCGCGATTGATTGGCCACAATGATCGAGATCGCAGCCACGGCCAGGATCAATGGGAGCGTCGCAAGCAGAAACAGTTTCTGCCCGTAGGATAAGCGCAAATTTTGAACAAAAGCTCCCATATTTGATTCGAATAGGACGTCTGCTGCCCGATTCATAGCCAGAAAATAGAGAATTACGTCAATAAAGGTCGAAATTGGACAAATAATATATCCAATACCAACATTTGCGTTTTTAAAATTTCGGTTTTCCAGCTTTGCTACGTAGTTGTCGGTATTTCAACGAAAGCAGTGCAAAGCTAGGGTTTGAACACTCGAAACGATCCGCACATCTGTTCGAAAGGGGATGGATGGGCATTCATAATTGGGAGGAACCTTATGGATCGTCGTTCTTTTTTGAAAACCTCTGCTTTGGCCGGTACCGGTGCTGCAACTCTGGCGGCACCTGCTTATGCACAGGGTAAACGCACACTGACCATGGTGACCTCATGGGGTCGCGGTCTGGCGGGCGTTTTTGATGCTGCACAGCAAAGTGCTGATCTGATCAGCGCACTGACAGATGGTCAGCTGACAGTTGATATCAAAGCGGCTGGCGAATTGGTTGGCGCGTTTGAAGTGTTTGACGCGGTATCTTCCGGTCAAGCCGATATGTACCACGCTGCGGAATACTACTTCCTGAACCAGCACCCAGCCTATGCATACTTCACTGGTGTCCCATTTGGTCTGACATCCACTGAAACCAACATCTGGTATACTCATGGTGGCGGTAAAGAGCTGCACGACGAGTTGGGTCAGATCTTTGGTCTGAAAACTTTCCTTGCAGGTAACACTGGTACGCAAGCGGGCGGCTGGTATCGCAAAGAAATTAACTCTGAAGCAGACTTCCAAGGTCTGAAACTGCGTATGCCGGGCCTAGGCGGTCAGGCAATGGGTAAGTTGGGCGCATCCGTTCAAGCGATCCCTGGTGGCGAAGTGTACCAAGCGCTGGCTTCCGGTGCGCTGGACGCGACAGAGTGGATCGGCCCATGGGCTGATGAAAAAGCTGGCTTCCAAGAAATCACAAAGTTCTACTACGCTTCTGGTTTCCACGAGCCGGGCGTTGCTTTGGCGCTGGCCACAAACCGTGACGTCTTTGAAGACCTGTCTCCGGCACATCAGACTGCAATCGAAACTGCAGCTTCTGTGACCAACTCTGACAACCTGTCACTGTTCATCTCGAACCACGGTCCAGCGCTGCAGCGTCTGAAGTCTGCTGGCGTTAAGGTTCTGCAGTTCAACGACGGTATCTGGGACGCCTTCGGTCGTGCCTCCACCGAAGTCATGGACAGCTACATGGATGATGAACTCTTCGCGAAAATCCGTAACTCTGCGGAAGCGTCACGTGGTTCTACATCCGGTTGGATCAGCCAATCCGAAGCCGTGTTCGTCGCACAGCGCGACCGCGTCTTGGGCGGCTAACCAAACATCGTTCTTAAATGGTCCCGCAATGCGGGGCCATTTTTCGATCCGGTAGACAGTGAACCCAACAAGGGGGATCGGATCGACTAAGGTTTCAGGGGGAAATCATGCAAGACACTGGCACGGCCAGCTTTGGGCAGATTATGTCTGCCATCGGGGAAGGTGTATTCTGGACTCTCCAGAATATAGCTTTGGCTTTCTACAACATCGGCTACGCAATCACCCATCCATCCCTATGGCTCGACTGGGGCAACAAAGAAGCAATTATGCGGTTCATCTACTACGGTGGATCTGTTGAGCTTTTCTTTGCCATCTTCAGCCTGCTTTTGGTGATCACCATTGTTGGTATCTGGAAACGACAACTCCTTTGGGGCGTAGTGCGCGTCCTAGAAGGTATCGCCAATACCGTTGGGCGCTTTGTGGCCTGGGCAGGTCTATTGATGGTTCTGCAACAGATCATCATTGTCTTTATGCAGCGTATTTTCACCCGGCCAGATCTGGTGTTTGGCTTTGGCATTCCGGTCCAATTTGACATCAGCTGGTGGTCAGAAGAACTGAAGCTCTACAACGCCATGATTGTCGCTCTTTGTGCGACCTATACCTTTGTTCAAGGCAGCCATGTACGTGTTGATTTGATCTATGGCGGCGTGTCACGCAAGGCCAAGAAGATCATCGATATGCTGGGCTCACTATTGTTCATGATGCCTGTGGCTGTTTTGACCTGGATGTACGGCTGGTTCTTCCTGTGGCGCCATTTGATCGTGCCTAAGCCATCTGCCTCTGATCAATTGGAGCGGCTGCTCTTAAAATCCCGCGCACTGCGTTGGAACGTGGAAACCATCGGCTTTTCCCCCAACGGCTTTAGCGCTTACTTCCTATTCAAAATCCTGCTGATCGCCTTTGCTGGCATGATCTTTTTGCAGGCCGTGGCCTTTTTCTACCGCTCCTACCTTGAGCTGGTTGAAGGCCCAGAAAGCGAAGGCAAATACCTTGACCGAGACACGCTCGGCGAAGGTGAAGAAGCCTACGAAGGCACACACTGAGGTAAGGGACAGAAACCATGTTATTCGGACTTGATGGGGTCGAAATCGGCCTGATTATCGTCTTCCTGTGCCTCTTTGGGGGTATTCTATCAGGATTTCCGGTGGCTTTTGCCATCGGTGGTGCGGGCATCATTGCCTTTGGCATCATTGCGGCGCTCGACAGCGCAGGCCTACTAATTCACCAAGCGATCGATACTGGATCGAACGCTTATAACGCTCTGATTTCAGACGGCGTGAATGCCGATAAGATCTCGATATTCAGATATCCTGATCTGCCGACAATTGCCGAACCGGTCTTTGTATCAGGCTGGGAAACAGCACTAGATCGCAACCTTTCCTTTGTTGTGAACCGGATCAACGAACGCGTTCTGGCAGGACAATCGATCGAAACACTGCTGGCGGTTCTGATGTTTGTTCTGATGGGCATCACGCTTGAACGGTCTAAGATTGCAAACGACCTGCTGACAACAATGGCGCGGGTCTTTGGCCCGTTGCCGGGTGGTTTGGCTGTATCGGTTGTTGTGGTTGGTGCTTTCTTGGCAGCCTCCACAGGTATCGTCGGCGCAACAGTGGTGACCATGGGCCTGCTGTCGTTGCCAACCATGCTGCGCAATAACTATTCGCCTGAACTGGCGACTGGTGTGATTGCAGCCTCGGGGACGTTGGGTCAGATCATTCCTCCGTCGATTGTGATTGTTCTGCTAGGCACTTTGGCAGGGGATCTCTATTCCACTGCGCAAGAAAGCCGCGCACAACTGGCGGGCTGTACCGATGCATTGACCTATCTGGGCAAGCCTGCGGTTGTTTCTGTCGGCACGTTGTTCCAAGCGGCGCTGTTGCCGGGGATCATGTTGGCGGTACTCTATGCACTTTACGCCTTTGGCTATGCGCTGCTGAACCCGTCTAAAGCACCAGCAGTTTCCTTTGAAAGCAAAGGCGACGACGTTGTCACACGTAACGAGCGTCTGGTCTGGTTCGCAGCAGCACCTGTTGTGCTGATTGGTGGCCTGATCCTGCTGTCTTCGGCCAATGTGGTTGGATCACAAAAGATCATTGTCGATAGCTTTACGGATGCGGGTCAGGTTGCAAGCCTACGCACAGGCGTCAGTGAGCAATGTCAGGCGTCAATGATTGATCTGCACGGCCAAGAGGCTTGGGATGCGGCCATCGCGCAGCAAGCTCAAATCGATGCCGATGGTGGCGTTGCTGAAAGCCGCGAACTGACCGAAGAAGAGCGTGCATCTGTTTTTGCAGAGATGGTTGACGCGGCAGCGCCAATCGGTTCTGGTCTGGCGATTGCCATGGTCATGCTAGCTCTGTTGATGACAACAGCGCGCGGTGTTGCACCAACAGCCGACACGCGACCATTGCTGATTGGTGGTCTGGGTGTCCTGTTGACCCTGCTTGTGAATGCAATCTGGGTTACGCCAACCAGCACACCGGGTACAGCATTGGTTCTGATGGCCTTGCCAATGGTAGCAGCGCTTTATGGCGCGAAATATGCCGCGACCCTTTTGGGACGTAATGATCTACTGCGGGTGGTTTTCCCACCTTTGGTTCTGATCGTCGCGGTTCTGGGTTCGATCCTGGGTGGCATTACAAACCCAACCCCAGCGGCTGCGCTTGGGGCCGGGGGCGCGATCCTCTTGGCGGCATACCGGAAACTGCGTGAGGACGACCAATCCGGTAAGATCATCCTTCAGGCCGCTTTTGCGATCGTTGTGATGCTGCTTGTGGGTGTGAACTTCGATCTGCGCTACAGCCACGAAAGCGCAGGGGTGGAAACATGGCTGGCCTTCCTTGTGGCCTATGGTGCCTATCTATTTGCGATGTTTGGCATTCTCTACAGCTGCTGGGTTCTGTACCAAAAATCGGTGCTATCTCCTGTCGTGCGAGAAACAGCGAAAGTGACCTCGATGGTTTTCACCATCCTGATCGGTTCGCAGATCTTGAACCTGGTGGTGATCTCCTTTGGGGGTGAGCATTACATCCAGCAATTCCTGCGCTCGTTTGACAACGAATTCACAGTCTTCTTGATCGTGATGCTGGTGCTGTTTGTGCTGGGCTTTGTGCTCGACTTCCTCGAGATCATCTACATTGTGATCCCAATCGTTGGACCAATCATCTATGGCGGCACCTTTGATCCGAAATGGGTCACGATAATGATCGCAGTGAACCTGCAGACTTCGTTCCTAACACCGCCCTTTGGCTTTGCGCTGTTCTATCTGCGCGGTGTTGCTCCGGCGAGTGTCACAACGCGACATATCTACAAAGGCGTGACGCCATTTGTTTTGATCCAAGTGTTTGGATTGGCGCTCTTGTGGTTCTTCCCGTCAATTGTGACGATCCTGCCGAACCTGATGGCGAACTAACGTCACCTACAAAAACACAGAAGGGCCCTCAGGGGCCCTTTTTCATTGCTCTATGCTTGGCAAAAATTGCGTCAAGATCATACAGTCTTCACGATCCGTTTAGCCCAGCTGCAAGGCTGACGTTTTGGGGCTAATATTCGTTGAACTCAATATCGGAGATCTCGACATGCTGACACGCCGACAAACACTTGCCCTTTTGGCCACGACACCTGTGGCGCTGCCATTGTTTCCGAACGCAGCAATGGCACAAGAACCCATAGTCTTTCAAAACCCCATCGCGATCAATGCCATCGATCCGGTGGCTTATTTTGAAGATGCAATACCCGTGCCAGGATCAGCAGATCACAAACTGGACTGGAACGGTGCCGAATGGCAATTCGCAAGCCGCCGCAATGCGACGAAGTTCAAGGCTGATCCAGAGGCATTTGCGCCGGTCTTTGGCGGCTATTGTGCTTTTGCTGCATCCCGCGGGTATCTTGCGCCGACGATCCCAGAGGCTTGGACTATCCATGACGGGAGGCTCTATCTAAACGCCAACCTGCGTGCACAGGAGCTTTGGAGGCAAGACATTCCCGGAAACATCGCGGCTGGATTGAAAAATTGGCCCGGAATTTTGGGCTGAACAGAGACCAGAGCTAAGTTCGCGTTAGGACCGGAAACCCGCGTCAGGCACTTCGATATTAGCTACTTGATCCGATATCTTTTCGCGTGGCTGCGTCATCGCCTCGACATCAAAATTGTCAGGATCCGTCACCTTTTGCCAAGCATTCTGAGCAAAGACCTCAAGGCCCGAGAATTTAGCTTTGTAGCCCATTTTTTCGCTGCCCGGCACCCAATAGCCCAGATAGACGTAGGGCAGGTTGGCTTCGATCGCGATGCGGATGTGATCCAAGATCAGGAAAGTACCCAAGGAATTGCGTTGCTGATCGGGGTTAAAGAAGCTGTAGACCATGCTCAGACCATCATGCAGCACATCGGTCAGGCTGACCGCGGCCAGATTTTTGGTGCGTGTGTCGGTGTATTCCACCACGCGTGAGCGGATCGGGGTTTCTTCAATCATCGCCGCAAATTCAAACACATCCATATCCGCCATGCCGCCATCGGCGTGGCGCGCATCCAGATAGGTGCGGAAGAGATCGTATTGTTCTTCAGTGGCCCAAGGAGAGGTCGCTTTGCGATCAATATGGGCGTTGCGCTTTAGAATACGCCGTTGGCTTCGGGTGATGTTGAAATCGGCAACGTTGATGCGCGCAGACAAACAGGCACCACATTCCGCGCATGTCGGTCGATACAAAACGTTCTGAGAGCGGCGAAAACCCTGATGCGACAGCGCATCATTGAGTTCTTGCGCATTGTCGCCTTGCAGAGCGGTGAACAGTTTGCGTTCCATCCGGCCCGGCAGATACGGGCATGGCTGTGGGGCCGTGACGTAAAACTGTGGCGCAAGAGGTAGAGAGTGACGCATTCGGGACCGCAGGGTTGCTACATTTATAGAAACTGTATCAACCGATTGCGATCCCGCCAAGTGAGGATTGGAATGTCCTTAAAAAGGCTTAGTAACGCGCCGCTCGGTTAATGGCGACAGAGCCCATTACATGGTCGGTCAAGCCCTTCGAACGCGAAGTTGTTAGCATCAGCACAACAGAGATCAATTGCAGCACCCCAAAGGACAAAGAGATACTATAGCCGAGCGTGTGCAAGAAAGCATGGCCAAGCTCAAAGCGTTCCCCTTGCTGGGTGCGCAGCTCAATCCCGACAAAGCGCATACCCAATGTGGCCGACCCGTTGGCGATGGTTACAACGCGGTAGATGAAGCTCATGACGATAAAAATCAGGCCAAAAAAGAAGATGCCCGTAAACAGCGTCAGCGGCAGCACCAGTGCGCTAAGAATACCGATCAAGACCATATCAATGATCCAGGCAAACAGGCGTTTCACTGGGACGTCTGCGTAAAACTCAGGCTGAGTTTCAGGATCGGGAAGGGCGTAGGCGCGAGTTGTCATGTCTCTCTCTGTGGTTTTATGTTTGGGAAGTGCAAGGTTGGGTCGTAAATCAGGCCCCCGCGTACGGGAGCCGTCGTAGTCTAGAATTCGCGTGTTTAGGCTTCTTCAGTCTGAGCTTCACGCTCTTTCGCAGCTTTCTTTTCACGCTCGTCCATAAACTGGTCAAACTCGGATTTGTCTTTTGCTTCACGCAGACGCTCTAGGAAGCTTTCAAAATTAGCCTGCTCATTTTCCAGACGCGAAATTGTTTCATCGCGGTAAGCGTCAAACGCAGAGTTCCCGGAAGATGCCATCACATGCATGCGGCGGTGAGATTTGCATTTGCGAGAGGATTTACCGAACATACCTTTTTTGCTCCAGATCATATAAAAGAGAAGGGCCAGACCAACTGGCCAGAAGAAGACGAAACCAAGGACCATGGCAGCAATCCAGGCACCTTTGCCTTTACTGTCCAACCAGGCCTCGCTCCGAGAAAACCAGCCCATATGAGTGGTGTTTGGGGTGGCTGTGGCAACAGGTGTCATTTTGGTCTCCGTGTTAAGAATGTTAATGTGAATGTCTTTCACATCAAACAATATGGGATGACATTTGCGTGAAACAAGGCGTGATGTGAATGTTTTTTACATTTTTCAACTAAATCACCCAAAACACCTTATTTTTATGGAATTTGTAGCGAAAACTCGACCTAACTGCGCGCTGAACGGAAAAAAACTTGCGAATTCCTGGGCCCGATTAACAAGACAATCAATCAAAATCGGGCAGGAGCCAATGATGTGGAAAACAGATACCATACCTATAAGGATGCGTGCGCGTTTGCCCGGTGACGGCTGCCATGGATGGTTTTGAATATATTGACGGGGCAGGAGGCAGATGGTCGATATCCCCCCCCAGCGCAAACCGGTCTGACGTCGATGGCAGATATTTCCGCCCAGTGCCTGCATCACGCGGCAATAAAACGTAAAGCCCGTGCCAAATCGTAGTTTTCAAATCATGAAACTGCAGTTTCACCTTCGATGAATTCCAAATTTAACGGGATTACTTTTTCAATCGCTGACGTAGCTTGCGGCGAAAAACATGCATGTCGACAAGGTGTCGAGGAGGGCTGCGATGAAATCTCGGACAAAGGTTGCTGTTATCGGCGGAGGGATCGCTGGATGCTCCACATTGTATCATCTGGTGCAGGAAGGCTGGACGGATGTGGTCCTGATTGAGCGGGATGAGCTTACGTCGGGCACCACATGGCACTCTGCCGCGCAGGTCACCAATTTTGGGATGAACCAAACAATGGTGGGGCTGAAATCCCATTCCATCGCGCTATACAAAAAACTGAGAGATGATCCTGACTATCCTGTCGGCTATCACCACGGCGACGGCGGTATTCGGTTGGCAAATACCGAAGCGCAAATGCAGGGCTATCGACATTTCACCTCGATGGCCCGCGGCATGGGTGTAGAATACGAGATTTTAGATGCTGAAGAATGTGCGCGTCGGCACCCTTTGATCTCTACCGAAAACCTACTTGGCGGATTGTGGGATGGAGAAGACGGCGACATTGATCCAGCTCAGCTTTGTCAGGCATTGGCTTTTCATGCGCGCAGGGCAGGAGCGGAGGTCTATCGACATACAGCAGTCACAGCGCTCACGCAGAAGGGTGATGACACTTGGACCATTGAAACCACCAAGGGCACGATAGACGCCGATATAGTGGTGAATGCCTGTGGTTATCGAGTAAACGAAGTGGCTGAAATGATGGGCGTGCATCATCCTGTCGCTTCGATGGAACACCAGTATTTTATAACCGAAGACATACCGGCAATCCAAGAAGCAGGGCATCGCATGCCACTGCTGCGCTGTCCGATCTCTGATTATTATTCCCGTCAGGAAAAGGGTGGCTTGCTGGTCGGTTTTTATGAACAAGACTGCAAAACATGGGGGATGGATGGTATTAGCCCCGGCTTTGCCAATGATCTTTGCCCGGACGATTTGGATCGCGTGATGGAGGTGCTGGAGGGTGCGTTTGAACGTATGCCGGTGCTGGCTGACGTCGGTATCAAACGCATTGTAAATGGGCCGATCACTTATACGATTGATGGTGCACCTTTGGTGGGTCCAATCCCAGGAAAGACAAACGCATTTTGTATCATAGGCTTACGTGCTGGACTGGGCGAGGGCGGCGGTCATGGTTGGCTCTTGGCGCAACAGATTGTGCATGGAGAGGCCTGTTATGACACCTGGTGTATCGATCCGCGACGTTTTACGGGACATGACAATGTCGAATTGACCGCTTTGAAAGCCATAGAAGACTATCAAAACGAATTCCGGTTCCATTTCCCGCATGAACATCGTCCAGCAGGCCGACCTGCAAAGACCACACCTTTGACGCCGATATTTGCGGCCGAAGGCGCTGAATTTACAGTGGTGAATGGGTGGGAACGCGTTGAATACATAAAACCGTCAAACGATTTCCACCCAACTTTGAGCTTTGAGTTTGACGAGACTTTTGATCTTGTCGCGGCCGAGGTGCGCAATGTGCAAACCAATGTCGGGCTGTGCGAAGTCAACGGTTTTAATCGCTTGGAAATCACCGGTTCGGATCGCCACAAATTCCTAGACCGCATGATCTGCGGCAATGTCCCAAAACGAGCAGGGCGCGTGGGTCTTGGTTATCTTCTGACCCATCATGGCATGATCAAATGCGAGGCAACGATTGCCAATATTCCCGCGTCTGACCGTGGCCCAGAGCGCGTTTGGTATGGATCGGCGGCGGCCAGCGAAACGCATGATATGGACTGGCTTCAGGCCCATGTGCAGCCTGACGAAGATGTGACGATCCAAAGCCTGACCAATGATATGACCATCCTTGTTCTTGCCGGTCCCAAAGCGCGTCAGGTGCTTTCAGACTGCGCACGTGGGGATTGGAGTAAGGCTGCGTTTCCGTGGCTTTCTCTCCGAGAATGCTTTGTAGGTATTGCGCCAGCAACGGTCATGGCCGTCAGTTTCTCTGGTGAGTGGGCCTATGAAATCCACGTGCCAAATGCCTCACTTTACGCGGCATATCTTGCGTTGAAAGCTGCTGGAGAGCGTCATGGGTTGCAGCTTTTCGGCGCGCGCGCTGTGGATTCCATGCGGATGGAGAAGGGGTTCTTGCACTGGAAGGCCGATTTGCTAACCGAGTTTGATCCGTTTGAAACCGGTCTTTCGAAGTTTGTGAAAATGGAGAAACCAGCGTTCATCGGCAAAGTGGCTTTAGAGAAACGCCAATCTGACGGTCCACAGCGCAAGCTGGTCACATTAAAGCTGGAAAGCACATCACACCCAGCGCATAGCGGCGCATCGCTTATGCTCGATGACGTGGTCGTGGGTACGGTCACTTCAGGCGATTGGGGTCATAGAACCGGTTTGAATTTAGCTTATGCCTTTGTGGAACCGGCTTTCGCCGCGCAAGGACAAAAGCTGTCGATCGACATCTGTGGCGCGTTGGTTAATGCCGAGATTATAGCACCGGTTCAATACGACCCAGATTTCGCGTTGTTACGGAAATAGCCGCACGGAATTAATCAATGGGGCGCTTTTGATCACTTGCCAAATCGCACCATTGCCATATCGCATAATGGTAATTATGTTAAATAATCAATATGGAGTTAAACGCACATCCAGAAGGAAATATGCGTTTAACTCCAACAAACTAAAGCGCTCTGCTTAAGCATTGCCTTTACGAGCTAAGATCTGCGTAACGATCATTCTGAATGGCACAAGCGCCAACAACGCGAGGCTTAGCTTAACCGCCCAATCCGCAATCGCCAGTGAAACCCACAGCGGCGCAATTGGACCTGCGCCAAGCAATGGTAGCGCCTCATTGGCCCATGAGACATCGTTCGCAGGTTCGATCGCTGTCAGACCCGCTGAAAACGCGATGGTGAAAAACAGCGCTGTGTCCACGGTCGATCCAATCAGTGTAGACGCCAGTGGCGCGCGCCACCATGCGCCATTACGCAGACGATCAAAGATCGCGACATCCAGCATTTGCGCTGTCAGAAACGCCAGACCAGACCCTAGCGCAATGCGCAGTGTCACAGCAGGATATTCAAAGCCATCGCCTTGGATCATCACTTGCGTGCCAATCACCGAACAGATCACGCCCACAATGAAACCCACAAACACGACTTTTCGTGCCGCTGGTGCACCATAGATGCGGTTCATCAGATCGGTCACAAGGAACGCAAGCGGATACGTAAACGCGCCCCAAGTCAGCCAATTGCCAAATAGAAACTGCACAAGAATGTTGGATGCGACCACAATGGTCGCCATGGCAAGAATGCCCGGGATATGAATACGTGTCATTGTGTGAACCGTTTTATCAAGGTTGCGGAAACTTGGCCCACATTATGCGGACAGGCGCTTTTAGGGAATAAAACCTAAAAATACAAGGGTTTTTCGGGCAGGGCGCCCCTACCCTCACATGTCATTCTGGCCAATAGATCACGGAAGTCGAACTTCGGCGTCCGCCTGTAGACATGACTTCAAACTTCGCGCTAAACAGTTATAAACACAGCTAAATGCTGAAAAATAACGCTGAGGACACCGCCATGGCTTCCATTCTTGTTCTGAACGGACCTAATTTGAACCTGCTTGGAACACGCCAGCCAGAGGTCTATGGCAGCACAACTTTGCAGGACATCGAAGATCTATGTGAGGCGCAAGGCAAAGCTCTTGGTGTAGGGATTGTGTGTAAACAGTCCAATCACGAAGGCGAGCTGATCGATGCAATTCATGACGCCAAAGGTGATCATGACGGCATTGTTTTAAATGCCGGCGCTTACACCCATACGTCCATTGCATTGATGGATGCGATCTCTTCGGTCTCCCTGCCTGTTATTGAGCTGCATTTGTCCAATATTCATGCCCGCGAAGAATTCCGCCATAAGTCCTTCATCGCACCAGTTGCGATTGGACAAATCTGCGGTTTTGGTGCTGCGGGCTATCGCATGGCGATCGAAGCGATGGTTGATCACGTTCGGTAAATTACGGCGCGCTGCAGTCTAATCTCAGTTGGATGGCAGCGCTTTGTAACCTTTAAAAATCAACAGCGCACCCACACCAAATAGTCCCAAAGCGCTGAGCTTTTCGATGCTGAAGACGCCAGACAGAGTGCGTTTGAAGGCAAACATCGCCAAAAGCGCGTATCCGAAGATAAAGACCGCATCCAAAGTAACAAAGATGGTCCCGTAGATCAGGGATTGCGTTACAACGCTGTGTTCAGCCGATATGAACCCCGGGAAAAGCGCCACAAAGAAAACGATGGCTTTGGGGTTTGTGAGGCAGGAAAAGAAGCCTGAAAAGAAGGTCGCCTTTGGCACGGATTTCGCAGCCTCGGCAAGCGGATCATGTGGCGCACTACGCCATGAAAGCCACGCAAGATAGAGTATGAACGCACCGCCAGCCATTTGCAGATACGGCAAGATCACTTCGGACATTTCAATCAAGGTCTGAAGGCTCGCAACCGCGATTAAAATATGCACGACGGATCCCAAGGCATCACCAGCAATGGTCACCGCAGCGGCGCGTGGTCCGTATCGAATGGCTTGTGATGAGGCCAGCGCGACTGCAGGTCCTGGGGTGACAACAATCAAAAAGGTTGCCGCCAAAAAACCAATGAAAAGAACCATATCCATGACATCACCCTTCTAAGACCAAAATCAAAGCTAGGGTGTTTCAGGATATAGGTCGAGGCAAAATTTTAAGTCCTAGAGGTAGGAAACCCCTGCCCCAAAAGAAAACACCGCCCAAATGGACGGTGTTTCCTAGAATGATATCCGAAAGATATCGAAGAAGGCTTAGCCTTGAGCCGCTTTTGCAACTTCTGCAGCGAAATCTTCTTCTTTTTTCTCGATGCCTTCGCCAACCTGCATACGCACGAAACCAACGATTTCAGCGCCTGCTTCTTTTGCAGCTGCTTCAACAGTCAGGTCTGGGTTGATCACGAAGTCTTGGCCCAGCAGGGTGACTTCGGCCATGAATTTCTTCATGCGGCCAACGATCATTTTCTCGATCACTTGCTCTGGCTTACCAGATTCACGCGCGATCTCGATCTGAACGTTTTTCTCTTTTTCAACAACCGCTGCGTCCAGGTCCGCTTCGGACAGGGACTGTGGGTTTGCCGCTGCGATGTGCATTGCAACCTGCTTACCGAATGCTTCGTCGCCGCCTTTCAGCGCAACAAGAACACCGATGTTGCCCATGCCGTCAGTCGCTGGGTTGTGGACGTAAGACGTGACAACGTCGCCTTCCACAGATGCCATGCGGCGCAGAGACATGTTTTCACCGATTGTCGCGATTGCGTCAGTGATCACTTCGGAAACTGGTTTGCCGTTCAAGTCAGCATTTGCCAGCTCTTCAACAGAAGCAACGTTAACCGCTACGCCTGCGATGCCGGACACCATGTTCTGGAAGTCAGCGTTTTTACCAACAAAGTCTGTTTCAGAGTTAACTTCAACAGCAACACCTTTGCCGCCTTCAACTTTAACAGCAACCAGACCTTCAGCAGCCGTACGGCCGGATTTCTTAGCCGCTTTCGCCAGACCTTTGGTGCGCAGCCAATCGATTGCCGCTTCTTGATCACCATCAGTTTCAGTCAGTGCTTTTTTAGCGTCCATCATGCCTGCGCCGGTCATCTCGCGCAGTTCTTTCACCATTGCGGCTGTAATCGCCATCGTGGTTCTCCTGAGAATTTGAGAAGTCTTAATGAGGGCGGGCTTACCCTGCCCTCATGTCGATATTGTAACGCTAAAGCTTACGCTTCTGCTGGAGCCTCGGCTGCTGCTTCTTCAGCTACAGCTTCTTCTACTGGAGCTTCTTCGAATGCGCCAAGATCAACGCCAGCGGCGCCCAGCTGTGCGGACATGCCTTCCAGAGCAGCGCGGGCTGCCAGGTCACAGTACAAAGAGATCGCGCGGGACGCGTCGTCGTTGCCTGGGATGATGTAGTCTACGCCATCAGGAGAGCAGTTGGTGTCAACGATAGCTACAACTGGGATGCCCAGTTTGTTTGCTTCTGCGATGGCCAGTGCTTCTTTTTTCACGTCGATGACGAAGAGCAGATCAGGAACACCGCCCATTTCACGGATGCCGCCGAGGGATGCTTGCAGTTTGCCCTGGTCGCGTTCCATGTTCAGGCGTTCTTTTTTGGTGAGGCCTTCGCCGCCGCCTGCGATCTTTTCGTCAATCTCGTTCAGGCGTTTGATGGACTGAGAAACTGTTTTCCAGTTTGTCAGCGTGCCGCCGAGCCAACGGTGGTTCATGAAGTACTGAGCAGATTTCTCAGCAGCTTCTGCAACCGGAGCAGATGCCTGGCGCTTTGTGCCAACGAACAGAACGCGGCCGCCTTTTGCAACTGTGTCGCTGATCGCTTTCAGAGCCGCGTCCAACATTGGAACGGTCTGTGTCAGGTCCATGATGTGGATGCCGTTACGTGCGCCGTAAATAAACGGACCCATGCGCGGGTTCCAGCGCTGTGTCTGGTGACCAAAGTGTACGCCTGCTTCAAGCAGCTGGCGCATGGAGAACTCAACGTGAGCCATGCTATTCTTCCTTTTTCCGGTTTACGCCTGAGTGGGGGAAAGTGAGAGCGGATGCTCCAACCGGCGGACCTTTGAGGATTTCTCCCTCAAATGGACCAACCCCCACCTGCGGGATTGAATGGCCGCGCTTTACATTGGAAATCAGGGGCTGACAAGAGCTGAAGGTGCTTCTTTTTACGAAAAACCGCGTTTTATGGATATTTTGGCCAAGAAGACGCTTAGACCTTGTTTTATTGAGAGTTCAGCGTGCGGAAATGCCCGGATCTAACGCTGGCTTCGGTGTCTGCAGCAAGGGCTTTGCGGTTGGCAAAATCGGCGACGGAAACCGGCTCATGATAGATCACTTCCACATGTCCATGGCGCGCGGCAGCCAGCATCTGGAGCATATGCGCGCCAAATTCCATATCGCCCCACCAGCCGTAAAACCGAGAATCCACACCTTCGGGTGCGTGATAGTTCACGGTCACCGGTTGAATGTTCATGTGCTCTCTAAGTCCGTCAGCAAAAAAGGCTGCAAATAGCGTTGATTTGAACGGCAGAACACGCAGCGCATCGGTGGATGTGCCTTCTGGAAAAAAGAGGAGTTTCTGACCTGCAGACAGACAGTCTTCAAAGACGGTTTTCTGTGCGGCGGCTTCTTTTCGGTCGCGCGCGATAAACACGGTGCCTGCAATTTTGGCAATAAAGCCAATGCCAGGCCAGCGGGCCACTTCAGCTTTAGACACAAAGAACACCGGGTTCTTAGCGTTGAGTGTGAAAATATCGAGCCAAGAGGAATGATTGGCCACCACAGCACCACCAGTGCGCATCGGTGTACCTTTTGTTTGAAAGCGAATGCCCATCACCCGCAGGCTTAAGCGCGAGACAATCGCCGGAATATAGCCGCCAAGCGGACGCCGCAGTCCAAAAATCGGTTTTTCAATCAGCCGGATCAACGCAAGCGTGACAATCCCCAAGATCATGATCACGACGAGGACCAGACCACGCAAAGCAACCCGCATCCAGCCAAACAGCGTGATCGGAGCGCCAGCTGGATAGTCGTCATTGCCAGTCCAGGTCGGAGAGCTCATGTCAGGCCCCTCGCGTATAAATGCTGCGTTGGGTTGCGTTAAGTTTTTCAGTATCCATCACCAGGCAGACGTCCGTGGTGTTGAAATCACGATCCACAAAAGCGCCATCACCAATATAGCCCCCAAGCCGCAAATAACCTTTTATCAAGGCTGGCACTTCGCGCATTGCCTTGACGCGATTTATGTCAGCTTCGGCGCATAAACTCATGTTTTGATAGTGATTTTTCACAGCTCGCACCCGCAGATTTTCTGGTGCCAGATGGCGGTGGTGCAGCATCGAAAGCGACTCTTTCAAAGCGCCTATGTCGGTGCCGTGAAAGCTCGCAGTCCCAAAGAGGATTTCGACACCATGTTCGTGCACGTAATCCGCCAGCCCATTCCAAAGCAGATACATGGCTGCGCCACCGCGATAATCGGTATGCAGGCAGGAACGTCCGAGTTCCATCAACTTGCGGCCACTGTTTTTCAGCACCGTGAGGTCGTATTCACCTTCGGTATAATATCGACCGATCTTTGGCATCATATCGTCGCGCAGTAAACGATAAACGCCCACCACCTGATCCCGAACCGTGTCGCCGCGTGTGCTGTCGAGCAACATCAAGTGATCAAAATGTGGATCGTAAACATCCCGTTCTAGCTGCGCGTCATGATCCACCAGATCACCCTGCCCGCCCAATTCCTGCACGAACACCTGATAGCGCAAATGCTGTGCAGCACGGATATCTTCATCCGAACTGGCGAGTTTCAATGTAAAATGATCAGTGGCTGCGCGCATGGTCTCAACGGGCTCTTTTTTAAGCGGTTTTATGCTGCGTGCGCCGTATTAGCAACCGGCTGGCTTTTTTAGGATTCAAATGGTATCAACCTGAAATTGAATTTCGAATTAGTTTTTATTTAATAAATTTATAGCGTCATTCATTCATGACCGGCATCAACGCAACGCGGCTACTGTCCAGCACTACTTTTCCAGATTCCTGGAAATTGACTGTGATTTTGCCTGCAATATTGGACTGTACCTGTCCCAAGCCCCAATCAGGTTGGTTGGGGTGGCGCACAATCATACCGGGTTCAAGAAATGCGTTTAAATCTTCCATACCGCTGTTTTAGCGAGAAACACGACAATGCTTAAGCCCAATATTCACGAACTTGTTGCCTCGCGTATCTGTCATGATCTGATCAGCCCCATTGGAGCCTGCGCAAATGGCACGGAATTGCTAGGCATGGGAGGCGGTGAAGAAGAAATCAACTTGATTGCGCAAAGTGCTGCAAACGCCAGTGGACGCGTGCGATTTTTTCGCATTGCATTTGGTCATTGCGAAGACAAACAAACGGTTTCTGCCTCGGAAATCCAATCGATCTTGAAAACGGTGGGTTCCGATCGTTTGACCTTTGATGTGCGGATCAAAGGCGATGTGAGGCGGAATGAAGCGCAAGCGTTATTCTTGGCCATTCTATGTGTTGAACGGGCCCTACCGCGCGGCGGTGACGTTTGTTTAAAAAGGCTGGATGACGCCTGGAGCATCTCGGTCGATGCCGAAACCATGTTGATCACTGAAGCGCTGTGGAACCCGCTGTCAAACCGGCGGGCACCAGACGAGGTGATCCCTGCCACGGTGTCTTTTGCTTTGTTGCCAAAAGCTTTGGCATCACTGGGCCGCAACATCGGTATCCGCATGACAGACACACGGATACTGATGCAGTTTTGATTAGGCGCGGGTGGTTCCGTTGCCTTCGACCAGATATTTAAAGCTTGTAAGCTGCGCTGCACCCACCGGACCACGCGCATGCATTTTACCTGTCGCGATGCCAATTTCAGCACCCATGCCAAATTCACCACCATCAGCAAATTGCGTAGATGCGTTACGCATCAAAATCGCACTATCCAGACGTTGGAAGAACCGATCAGCCGCCTCGTCGTTTTCAGTGATGATGCAATCGGTGTGATTGGACCCAAACTGGCGGATATGCGCAATCGCGTCATCCACCGACCCGACTGATTTCGCGGCGATCACCATATCAAGGTATTCTTTACCCCAATCTTCATCCGTGGCGGCATCCGTGCCATCGATCACTTGCAAAGAAGCATCCGCACGCACGCTCACACCTGCATCTGACAGCATTTTCAAAACGTCTTTGCCGAGTCCATCAATCAGATCTTCGTGGATCAGCAGACATTCCGCTGCGCCACAAATCCCAGTGCGGCGGGTTTTGGCGTTCAAAACCACATCCATCGCCTTTTGCGGATCAGCGTCTTTGTCGAGATAGATGTGCACGATGCCTTCAAGGTGCGCAAACACCGGTACACGGGCTTCGCGTTGCACGAGGCCAACAAGGCCTTTGCCGCCACGAGGCACAATCACATCAACGGTATCAACCATGGTCAAGAGTTCCTGAACGGCCGCGCGATCACGGGTTGGAACCAGCTGAACCGCGTCCTCAGGCAAGCCTGCAGATTTAAGGCCATCAACAAGACAAGCATGGATTGCACCGGAGGAATGAAAGCTTTCAGACCCGCCGCGCAAGATCACTGCATTGCCTGACTTCAGGCACAGCGCACCGGCGTCAGCGGTGACATTTGGGCGGCTTTCGTAAATCACACCGATCACGCCAAGCGGCGTGCGGACACGTTTGATGTTCAGGCCAGTTGGGCGATCCCATTCCTCGAGAACTTCGCCAACAGGGTCTGCTTGGCCAGCAACCGCACGCAGACCGTCGCAAATCCCTTGGATGCGGTCTTCATCCAACATCAGGCGGTCCATCATCGCCGGGCTCAGACCTTTGTCGCGGCCATAATCCAGATCTTTGACGTTGGCGGCGATGATCTCATCGCGGCGCGCCCAAACGGCGTCTGCTGCTGCGTTCAGCGCCTGTTCTTTTTGTTCCGGCGGGGCAAAGGCCAGCTCTGCGCTGGCGGCTTTGGCGCGTTGGCCAATGTCACTCATCAGGGCGGCGATATCTGTGATGTCTTTCATCAGATCTATCCTTTGCTTTGTGTTCATGCCGAAGAGATGCCTCCGGCGGGGGTATTTATGCCAAAAAGAAAACTAGAGCGCCATGTCGTCTCTGTGAATGAGCGCGGTGCGGCCTTGGTATCCTAAGATGCTTTCAATCTTAGAGGACTTTTGCCCTTTGATTTGAGCGGCTTCATCGGCGGAATAGGTGCAGAGGCCCTGCCCCAATTTGCGCCCGTCAGTGGCGAGAATTTCAACTGGATCGCCGCGTTCAAAACTGCCCGTAACTTTGGTCACACCGGCAGGAAGTAGGCTTTTGCCTTTACCCAAAGCGCCTTCGGCACCCGCGTCCACCGTCAAAGCACCTTGCGGTTTCATAGAGCTGATCCAGCGTTTGCGCGCTAATTGCGGTGTGACTTGCGCCGTAAACCAAGTGGCATTCGCACCGTTTTCCAAAGCGGTTAGCGGACGCATGGCCGAGCCTTCAGTGATAGCCATAGCACAGCCACCGCCCGTTGCGGTTTTTGCAGCCAGGAGTTTGGTGATCATACCGCCTTTGGAAAGCCCAGAGAGGCCGTCGCCAGCCATGGCTTCGATCTCTGGCGTGATCTCATCAACAACTTCAAAGCGGACCGCATCTGGATTGCTTTGCGGGTTGTCAGAATAGAACCCATCGACGTCAGAAAGCAGAATGAGTTGATCTGCCCCAGTAGTCAGCGCAATTTGTGCCGCCAGTCGATCATTGTCGCCATAGCGAATTTCATCGGTCGCGACGGTGTCGTTTTCGTTTACAATCGGCACTACCCCCATCTTCAAGAGATGGTTAAGCGTGGCGCGAGAATTCAAATATCTCCGCCGGTTAGCGCTGTCTTCTAAGGTGACCAACACCTGCGCTGTCATAATGCCATGCGGTGCAAGGGCTTCCTCATAGGCCCGTGCGAGCCGGATTTGCCCAACGGCTGCCGCCGCTTGAGACTGATCCAAAGGCAGATCTTGGGAGGCAAGCCCCAAGGCCCCGCGGCCTAAAGCAATCGATCCTGATGAGACCAGCACAACATCAGTGCCCCGGCTTTTCAACCAAGCGACGTCTTCGGCCAAAGCCAGCAGCCAGTCCTTGCGCAATGCCCCATCGCTCCGGTCCACCAGCAAAGCAGACCCGATTTTAATGACCAGACGTTTCGCACTGGTTAGGGTTGCCAAGGTGCCTCTTCCTCATCCTCGATCTCGGCCCGCTTCATGCGCAGCCGATTGTCGTCAATCTGGCTTCGAAGCGCGCGTAGCACTTCGGTTACGTTTTCTTGGCTGGCCCCGGACATCAACATCACAGGCCCACCGATGGCCGTCTCGAGCTCTTCCTTCAGGAAGGCGCGTTCTTCGTCGTCCATTGTGTCGATCTTATTCAGCACAGTGATGCGCGGCGTTTCGGCCAAAACGCCACTATAGGCCTCAAGTTCGCCAATAATCGTCTCGTAGTCCTTCGCAGGATCGCCAGAGGTGCCATCCACGAGATGCAATAGAACGGCGCAGCGTTCAACGTGGCCTAGGAAAAGATCACCAAGGCCCCTGCCCTCGGATGCGCCTTCAATAAGACCCGGGATGTCAGCAACTACAAATTCAACGCCATCAACGCCCACAACACCGAGGTTCGGGTAAAGCGTTGTAAATGGGTAATCCGCGATCTTTGGGCGTGCGTTTGATGTCGCGGCCAGGAAAGTGGATTTACCAGCATTAGGCAGACCCAAAAGGCCCACATCTGCAATCAGTTTCAAGCGCAGCCAGATGGTGCGCTCAATACCCGGCTGACCGGGGTTCGCACGCCGCGGCGCTTGGTTGGTTGAGGATTTAAAGTGCAGGTTGCCCCAGCCGCCATTGCCACCCTTGGCAATCAGAAAACGTTGACCGACCTCAGTGAGGTCGGCAATCACTGTTTCTTGGTCTTCGTCCATGATCTCGGTGCCCACAGGCACACGCAGCACAATGTCGTCGCCCCGTGCGCCGGTACGGCCATTGCCCATACCGGATTGACCGGTCTTAGCAAAGAAGTGCTGCTGATAGCGGAAATCGATCAGCGTGTTCAGACCGTCAACTGCCTCTGCCCAGACAGAGCCACCGTTGCCGCCGTCACCGCCATCAGGCCCACCGTATTCGATGAACTTTTCACGGCGGAAAGACACACAGCCACCACCACCGCCACCCGAGCGGATATAGACCTTAGTCAGATCAAGAAATTTCATTGTGGTGGTCCTTTCAGGCGGGGTGTCCCCGCCTGTTACAGCATAGACGGGGGCAAGCTCAATCGAGTTTTAGGCTATATGTCCATGTTGGCACCGAGGCATTGCGTGCAACCGAGAAGTTTTCGGCATCGCCAAGGTATTGAAAGCCAGAATTGGTCAAAACACGGGCTGAAGCCGGGTTGTCCTGAAAGACGCTGGCAAAGAGAGTCTTTGACCCAAGCGGGTTAGCCGCAATCAAAGTGCGCACAGCTTCAGAAGCCACGCCGGTGTTCCAATAAGGCGGTGCAACCCAATAGCCGACTTCAGCCTGATCTTCAGACACGCGGTCCAGTGAAATCACACCCATCACTTCGGAATTTCCTTCCGCGGTGCCATCAATTGCCCAGATGTCTTCACTGCGATCCTCTTCGTGAGAGCGAGCAATAAAGGCTTCGGTCGCGCCCGGTGGCAGCGGGTGCGGAATTGACGTGGTCATGCGGGCAAGATCGCGCTCGCCCGCGTAATGTTCAATCATCCCCTGGTCAGAACGACGCAGAGGGCGCAGAACGAAACGTTCTGCCTCTATAACCGGTTGGTTCACAATTTTATCGTGCATCATCTGCACATCCTCCAAACATACCCAATCAGATCACAAATAGGTTTCGCAATCTGGCTCCTAATCCGGGTCTCAGGCTGGTAGGTTCTTCTGCGGGTTAAGCTGGAAATCGGTCCTCCCAAACCAAAATCTGGCCCCACTTCTGATCCGGCAGCATGTGCATCTTAGGTGGATGCAGCCCGGTTGCGTTACAAGGTTAGCATGACGCTAACGTGAAAATCTGGCCGAATTTCGACATCACATCTTCAGGAGAATTTTGAAAAGCTCAAAACCCATCTTAAAACGCAAAGGGGACCGGCCCTAAAGCCGATCCCCTAATTTTTTCAAAACCTTAAGGTCGGCTTACTCAGCGGCCTCCGCCACTGGGAGAACCGAAATAAAGGTGCGGCCTTTGAGGCCTTTGTGGAACTTTACGTTGCCTTCGGTGGTTGCAAAGATGGTGTGATCTTTGCCCATGCCTACGTTCTCGCCTGGCCACATCTTTGTGCCACGCTGACGCATGATGATGTTGCCTGCGACAACAGCTTCGCCACCGTATTTTTTGACGCCCAGACGACGACCCGCGGAGTCGCGACCGTTACGGGAACTACCACCAGCTTTTTTATGTGCCATATCGTTAGTCTCCTATACTTCGCTTACTTCGCCAGATCTTTGGCTTGTGCAACCCAGCCTTCGCGCTCGATGCGGCCTTTGAAAGACAGCTTCTCGTCGAATTCTGCGATTTCTGCTTCACCCCATGCCGCGATTTGCGCGAATGTGGTAACGCCAGCTTCCAGCAGTTTCTTTTCCAGAGCTGGACCAACGCCGGACAGTTTCTTCAGATCGTCTGCGCCTTCAGCAGCAGGTGCTGCTTTTTTAGGAGCGGCTTTCTTAGGAGCTGCCTTTTTCGCTGGTGCCGCTGCTTCCACAGCTGCGCCGGAAACGGAACCAGAACCGATCGCGGCTTTAACACCAGATTTGTCGGCACCTGATGCCAGGATGTCTGTTACGCGAACCAGCGTCAGTTTCTGACGGTGGCCAACAGTACGCTTAGAGCTGTGCTTACGACGACGTTTCACGAACTTGATCAGCTTTTCGCCTTTGATCTGGTCGATTACGTCCGCTTGAACAGCAGCGCCATCAACGAGAGGTGCGCCCACAACGGTTTTGTCACCGCCGAGCATCAGGATCTCGTTGAATTGAATTTTCTCACCCGCGTCAGCAGCCAGTTTTTCGACACGCAGAACATCGCCTGCCTGTACTTTATACTGTTTGCCACCGGTTTTCAGGACTGCGAACATGTCCCTTTTCCTTCATATGACCGCGTTCTGTGGCCCCTATTTCTAGGAGTTTTGGCCCTTCCTTGCAGAAGCACCGCCTCGAACTGCGCGTCCCTCACGGGACGTTGTTACAATAAGTTACGGCGCAAGGAATCCTTACGCCGATGCGCGCTTATGTTCCCATGTGGATAACAAGTCAAGCAGTCAACTTAGAAATGCTGTGTATTTCCGTTGAAAACTTGGGGGATCACGTGTGTTTACAACTCTTCGCTCGGCATCAGCTTATCCAGATGCAGCGCCAAAGCATCCATCCGGTCGCTCATCACCTGATAATGCACCGCATTCATGATCTGATAGACTTGCTGCATACGCTCATCTTCAAGCGCCAAAGTATAGGCCTCAAGCTCTTCGGCCGAAAACCCTTGATAGGTGTATGCACCCCCAGCAATGGATCCTTCCAAAATGGCGCGTCGTGTGGCTGGTTCATTTTCTTCGATCATCGCCCACAGCATGTCTTCGTCAAAGTCCTGCTCGATCACCCCGGCTTGGGATGCGGCCAACAAGAAGCGTACTTGAATGACCTGTACAGCTTTTAAACCCAATCCATCTGGATCAATTGCAACATGCATGCGCTGGAAATAGCCAATCTTTGGATCCCCGTCTTTGACCATACCGGCCACAATCTGGCGCCCTGCGATTTGCTTAAGCTCATCGTCATCCATGTGGGATAGATTTTCAGCCTGTACCAAACGTTGCCCCAGATCTGAGCCATAGAAATCAGACGCATGTTCTAAAAGGTCTTGATCCAGCTGCTCTTCCAGCAGATCCAGCGCGTATTCGACCATGTCCGCTGGTACAAAGGTCTTTTCGGTCTGATCCGCCCAAGCCTTGCCAAAGTCATTGCCTTCCAGCCCCAACATCGTGGGCGCACCGCCTGCCCCCACTGCAATCGATTCAATGGCGACATCAAATCCAGTGGTTTCTAAGAAATCTCTGACGTCCTCACGGTTCGCGGCAAAGACGCTGCTGGCGGTCAGAAAGGTCGCTGCAACGATGGAAAAAGCGGTTTTCAGCAAAAGGATCCCTCCGGAGTTATTCCTTAGTATCAACTTAGTACGGAACTTGGCTAAAACAATGTAAATCCCAGCTTGCACCGTTCAATTATCCGCTATAAACCGCCGAAACTTGGACCAACCAGACTGAAGTGTCTGACCTCAGCGGAGAGGTGCCGGAGTGGTCGAACGGGGCGGTCTCGAAAACCGTTGTCCCTTCACGGGGACCCAGGGTTCGAATCCCTGTCTCTCCGCCATACTCTCTTACGCAAAAGATATCTTAGAAACGGGCACCGTTTCAGGCCTAATATACCGATTGCGCCCAAAACCGTATCACCCTACGATTCAATTATTGTTTTGGAGATTTTATTGCGCTGTCTTGTTGTAGGTGGAACTGGTTTTTTGGGTGGCGCGATCACCGATGGGCTTTTGGCAGCAGGACATGATGTTTCTATCCTCTCTCGTGGTGAAACACGCCGGAGCATTCCGGGAGAGGCCATAACCATCCAGGCCGACCGATATGGTGTTCTCGATCATTTGCGGCAGCATAGGTTTGAATGGGTCTTTGACACCTGCGCTTACACACCTAAAGCCGTTGAAAACCTACTGCTGGCTCTTGGGGATCAAGTTCAACGCTATGTGATGATTTCTTCGATTTCGGCCTACGGCGCGTTTGCGAAAGCCAGATTGGATGAAACGGAGAATGTACCGACTGCAACAGAGGATGATCTTGCATTTGCAAGGGCGCTTCCCGCAAAAGACCGCGCCTCGGCCGCGGCCTATGGCGTAGCCTACGGTCGCCTGAAGCGCTCGTGCGAAATTACGGCTCAAGACATCCTAGGTACAGGCGCAACGTCACTTCGCGTGGGCCTCTTGATCGGCGCAGGCGATTATTCAGACCGGCTGACAGCTTGGGTTCGACGCATAGACTTGGCGCAAGGTGAACTATGCCAAATCCCCGCACCACGCCCTGAAAACGCGCGGGTTCAGTTGATCGATGTCCGAGATGTGGCTGACTTTGCTCTACTTTGTTGCAAAGGCGAGCTTCACGGAGTTTGGAATGTTACAAGCGAGGCAACATCCATGGCTGAAGTTCTCAGCACGATCCATCAGGTTACGCGATCTGACGCACATTTCGTATGGGTTGACCCGCAGACGATCACCAAAACAGGCCTTAGACCATGGGTTGATGTCCCACTTATGATCCCTGACGCCTCCGAATTCACGCATTTCATGAATGTAAGCACAGACAAGGCCCGTGCTGCGGGCCTTAAGAATCGCCCGTTGACAAAAACACTGACCCCCCTCCTGAAATGGGACCGTGGGCGCCGAAATATTGCATTGAAGGCTGGCATAACACCAGCACAAGAAAACATGCTGCTGTCCTGATCTACCCTCTTAAAACTGCACGGGTGTAAGCTTATCAGCGCCATAACCCCAAGCTCGCTTTGTAACGCTTCAGGATTTTCGCGCATTACTTCGCTCAATAACGCGCATTCGGATTGATCCAATTCATCAACTTGAACCATCCGATCTGTCGATGGCAGCGGTTCAATTTTCAGGCCGCGCAGCAGAGATTTCAAATCCAGAAATCCAAAAAAACGGGAATAAAGATGTCGTCACAACGCCCTCCAATCTAAGTTGAAACCAGATTACAAAGCACTTTTTCAGGACTGAAACTTTACAGGTGCAGGCGCCCAAAACGCAAAAAGCACCCCGTGGGGTGCTTTGCTTAAATCGAAAGTGGCGCGGTTGACGGGGCTCGA
>NZ_JAGDYW010000002.1:0-250779 GCF_049116455.1 Cognatishimia sp. | reverse complement strand
AATGAGGTGGGAGGACTCAGATACCAGCAAGTCGCCCCCTCCTCGCTTAAAGGGCACACGCCTAAATTGCCGAACTGACGAGTTATCCACAGATCAAACCTGAAACAGGCCTAGAATCCTCTCAGAATCCCCCAAATCTAATCTGGAATCGCACAGGAATCGCGAGTCACTCAGCCACAACACCGGTGAATCACGGAATCAAAACCGCGCCGCGGTTAAAATCAGCGCTTTCCGTGCTGAGATCATCATAAAGCAACTCGACCCGTACCGTATCCACGGACCTCAATGGTAGCTCTGTATATATAGAGGCCCCGTCCGGGATCACGCCCACTGCATGTGTTGCCGGATCACACGCCGGAACTGGCCACAGCTTTTGCGCACCACCGTTTACCGAATAACGGATTTCGTAAAGACCGCAGCGCCAGCTCAGCAGATGCGTAAAATAGATCAGGTCCTGCCCCTCCCATTCGCGCACAGCAATCCAACTGGCGCGCGTGGCAGCTAGAATAGGCTTAACTTCCGTCGCCGTCAGAAACTTACCCGTTGGGGTTTGATCTTCGGCGGAGCGATCTTGCGCCACAAGCGCTGCGGGAGCCGTCATTGCAAGCGTCGCGCCAAAGAGTATCGAACCTAATAATTTCATCTAAAAATCCTCCCTCTCATCAGATTATAGCAGAACAACCGTGAAAGTCTCTTGGCGGAAATAGCGTTTTATTTGTAAGGTTTTTTTTAACCTATCGTGCAAAGAACAATAAACATGACCCAATTGGCAGATCCTCAAAGCTTTAATGTGCTCTTGATTGGACAGGCAGGTCGCCTGACTTATGAAGCGGTCTTGCTTCTGGCCTCGCTGCGCGCCAACGCTCCCGATTTCAAAGGCCGCGTTTTTGTGGCTGAACCAAGCCTTGGGCCACTGTGGCAAAAATCGCCAGCGATGCATAATAAGAATGCGCGTGAGCTGATCGAAAAACTCGGTGGTGAAGTCATACAGTTTGACAGCACCCACTTCGGCGAAGACTACCCCAACGGCAATAAAATCGAAGCACTGATGGCAATGCCGGAAGGCGAACCATTTGTCTTCTTAGATACGGACACGTTGATCACAGGGGATCTGTCACGTGTTCCGTTTGACTTTGATAAACCAGGCGCATCTTTGAAAGTTGAAGGCACCTGGCCCATCCCACCTTTATATGGTCCCGGTTACGCGGGCATATGGAAAGCGCTGTATGACCGCTTTGGATTGGACTTTGAAAGTTCACTCGATCTAAGCCAACCGGATGAATACTGGCGCCGCTATCTTTACTTCAATGCGGGCTTCTTCTTTTACAAATGCCCCAGAGCCTTCGGGGAACGCTACTTAGAGTATTCCCTATCCATTCGCGATGATACGCCCACCGAACTTGCCAGTCAGAAATTGACCCCTTGGCTGGATCAAATCGCACTTCCTCTTGTCATCCACTCCTTTGGTGGCGGACGTGACGCACTGCCTGACGGTCTGATGGATGGCGCGATTACCTGTCATTACCGCCTGCTGCCGCTTCTATATGCGCGCGAGGCTGATCATGTGGTCGAAACCCTTGAGCAAGTTACCGCCCCCAACGACATCAAGCGCGTGCTTAAGCAATATGATCCATTCAAGTTCATGATCTATCATGGGCGGGGGCAAAAGGCGCGCGCGCTCTTTGACCGCGATCACTTGCCGCGCAAAGAGCAAGCCATCCGAAACGCTTTGCGACGTAACGGATATTGGATGCGCTGACGCAGCTGTTCAGCTTTTGATTGATCCTCTGCCGTCAGGTGCTTAGACCTTTCGGGGATACTGCTCTGGAGGAAAGAATGTCTGAAGAACGCAAACTCGGCTTTGATACGCTGCAGATCCACGCGGGGGCCAACCCTGATCCGGCGACTGGCGCGCGCCAAATACCGATTTATCAAACGACCGCCTATGTCTTTCGCGATGCGGAACACGCGGCTAATCTGTTTAATCTGGCCGAAGTTGGGAACATCTATTCCCGCCTCACCAACCCTACGGTCAGCGCTCTGGCCGAACGCATCACTCATCTTGAGGGTGGCGTTGGCGGTATTTGCTGCTCGTCTGGACACGCTGCGCAGATCATGGCCCTGTTCCCATTGATGATGCCGGGCTGCAATGTTGTGGCGTCCAACCGTCTTTATGGCGGATCTGTCACACAGCTGAGCCAGACCATCAAACGGTTTGGATGGTCCGCGAAGTTTGTCGATCTAGATGACGAAGCTGCGGTCGAGGCAGCCATTGATGAAAACACCCGAGCCGTTTTCTGTGAGTCCATTGCCAATCCAGGTGGCCATATCGCCGACATCCCAGCGATCGCAGCAATTGCTGACAAAGCAGGTGTGCCGCTGATCGTTGATAACACCTCGGCCACACCCTACCTGTGTAACCCAATTGCATTGGGCGCAACATTGGTTGTGCACTCAACCACCAAATACCTGACCGGAAACGGCACAGTGACAGGCGGCGCAGTGATCGACAGCGGCAAATTTGACTGGATGCAGAACGACAAATTCCCATCCCTATCCAAACCAGAGCCGGCCTATCACGGCCTATGCTTTGGTGAGGCACTAGGTCCAATGGCTTACACATTCCACTCGATCGCCATCGGTCTGCGCGATCTGGGCATGACCATGAACCCACAAGGTGCGCATTACACCCTAATGGGTATCGAAACCCTATCATTGCGCATGGAAAAACACGTGGCCAACGCCAAGAAGGTCGCAACCTGGCTCGAGAATGACGACCGGATTGACTACGTGACCTATGCGGGGCTGGAAAGCTCCCCATCGTATAAACGGATCAAAGACATCTGCCCGAAAGGTGCTGGTGCATTGTTCACTTTCGCGGTCAAAGGCGGCTATGACGCCTGTGTGAAACTGGTCGATAGTCTTGAGCTGTTCAGCCATGTTGCAAACTTGGGCGACACGCGGTCCCTGATCATCCACTCCGCATCAACAACCCACCGTCAATTGACACCAGAACAGCAAGATGCGGCGGGCGCGTCTGCAAATGTTGTGCGTGTCTCAATTGGGACGGAAGATGCAGATGATATCATTGCTGATTTGGATCAGGCGCTGACCAAGGCGATGGCCTGATTAACTGAATAAGCAACGAACAACACATATATAATAAGAATGGGTCGCCCTAGGGCGACCCATTTTATTTTCAAATCTACTCTGCTTCTTTGATGTCAAAGACGATGCTGACGGTCGCCTGCGTGCTCAATTCACCAGCCGCCACCGGAACACCGGAATCCATCGCCATTTCTGCGCGCGCCATAAAGCGAGGTTGTGGCACCGAAATGCCGCCTTCGCTAATCGAAAGCACTGCGCCAAGCTCTACACCAGCTGCTTCTGCGTAGAGCTTAGCTTTAGATACCGCATCGGCCACAGCTTTGCGGCGTGCTTCATCCATGGCATGACTCGGATCCTGAAGTGCAAAGCTTAAGCCATTAAAGGCATTCACCCCATCACTGACCATTTCATCCAAAGCGGACCCCAAAATCGAAAGATCCCGGATACGGACACGCATTTGGTTTCCGGCCTCATATCCTTTGATGCGCGCCACATCGATCCGATTATCGCCGCGCTCCCATACAGGGTTAAGATAGAGGCTGCCGGTTTGCATGTCCCGCGGCTCTACTCCGAGACGCTCCATAATATCCAAGGCCGCTTGCGTACGTTTATTGACCTCACTCATAGCTTCTTTTGCTGTGAAGGCCTGATAGCGCGCACCCAATGAAATTACTGCCATATCTGGGGCTTGCTCAACGGTTCCCCTGCCCTGCACTGTAAGTTCACCGGCCCAAAGCGGCACCGGCAATGCAAGCGCCGTGACCAGCGCAATTTTCTGAAGGAATTGCATCAAAATCTCCCTTAGGTTTTGATCTTAGCCTCAAGCTAAGCGTTTGATCGCTAAATTACTCGGGGATAAGGGCTCTTTCCTTCCCCTTCGGCGATTTCCTGCTATAAATCTGACGCACCACGGGCAAATTCTTTTGCCAAGTACCATCCAGTGTTAGAGCACAACTATGAAACCAAATTATGCCCTGTCCCTTTCACTCGATGGCATCAAATTCTTATGCCGTTTGGATGAAGGCTGGCATCAGCTTGGCGATGTCCCGTTAGAGCACGCCGATCTTGAAGATGCGCTGCGCGGTCTTCGCCAGTTGGGGGAAGATCATGCCGGCGGTGATGCGCTATGTAAGATCATCTTGCCAAACGACCAGATCAAATATTTGACCCTACCTGGGGTCTCAATTGATCAGACCGAAACCATCACCGAAGCACTCGAGACCGCGACGCCCTATTCTTTGGACGAATTGGCGTATGATTTCGTTGAGACAACCGAAGGCGTCCAAGTCGCAGCCGTTGCGCATGAAACACTTGGAGAAGCCCTGGACTTTGCAAGCGAACATGGCTTTCACCCGGTGAGCTTTGCCGCCATCCCGGACCCAACAGAATTCAACGCAGAACCTTTTTTTGGCACCACTGGCCTCGCCAGCAGCATTATGGATGCGCCTGAGTCTGTTGGCCCTGATGATGCCGTCGTATTTGTTGTCTCGGAAGGGCCACTTGAAAAACCCACTCCAGAACCTGCGCCACCTTTTGCCTCATCGCGATTGGTCGCGACTCCAACTGATACCGGCACAGAGATCCGATTGGGTGGTGCAAAACGTGGCGTGGAAATCAACACCGATGCCACAACAATTTCGCCGTCTGCAACTGAAGACGCCCCTGAAGTAGCCCCCGCCGGAGCAACTGCACTTGCAGCGCAAGAACCACGATTTGATCCAGCAACGCTGATTGCGGGGCTCAAAAATCGCCCCGAACCATCGGGAGAATTACGTTTGCGTGGCGCGTCACGCACTTCAGAAACCGATGGCACGCAGACGATTGAGAAGCCGACAGAGCCGAAGCCAAAACAAAGCAAAAAATCTAAGAAACCAGCACCCGATCCAATCGAAATCGGTGGCAAGCCAAAATATCTTGGCGTCATTTTAATTGTTATCTTGCTTGTCTTCCTGGCAGGGGTTGCGCTTTGGTCTTCTGTATTTTCGGACGATGGCCTTGCAGGATGGTTTGGCGCAGACACTCCTGTAGAAACCATCGCGCTAGATGGCGCACAGGTCGATACGCTTGAAACCGCAGCTCTGCCGCCGGTCAACAACGAGACAATCACCGACACCGCAGAAATTGAAGCCCTGGACGACCGCGAAGGCACTCTAATCGACCCCGTGCTTGAGGCTGCGCTGCCCAGCATTACAGGCGATGCGCTTTATGCGGCCACTGGCATTTGGGATCGTTCACCGGCACAACCCATCACACCCAACAGCGAAAATGCCGAAGCGATCTATCTCGCGTCCTTTGAGACCATGCAACAAACACATGACGCCATCGCGCTGCCAACGCCTGAAAGCTTTGGCATTGATCCACAAATCGCACAGCAATCCAACCCAGTTGCAGCTGGCGTCACCTTTGATTTGGACGAAAGCGGATTGGTAGTCGCGACCGCCGCCGGTGCCATCTCGCCTGAAGGTATTTTGGTCTATCTTGGTAAGCCGGCGTCTTTGCCAGCGGCTTTCCCAGTTAGACAAGCTGCCCCAGAAGTCGTCGACACTGCGGCGATAGCTGAGGTTTCCCGTTTGGCAAGCTTCCGTCCTAAATCGCGCCCTGTCGATTTGGTTGAACAAAATGAACGCGCCACATTGGGCGGTAGCACCTTTTCTGAAATTGCAGCCATTCGGCCTAAATTGCGTCCTGAGCGCGCGGTTCAAGTGGTTTCGATCGATCCGTCTGATATTCAGGCCGCAACAGATCAGGCAGTGCTCGCCAGCATCAGACCGCAAGCCCGTCCGACTAACTTTGCCCGCACTGTCGAGCGCCAAAAGGAACAACTGGCCTCCGTTCCGGTTCCGCAATCACAAACCGTTGCGCCAAGCATTCCGACCACGGCTTCTGTCGCGCGCAATGCGACGCAGCAAAATGCGATCAACCTGCGTAAAGTCAATTTAATCGGTGTATATGGGGCCTCGAACGATCGGCGCGCCCTGGTTCGCCTATCCAATGGACGCTACAAAAAAATCAAAATCGGAGACCGGATTGACGGCGGAAAGGTCGCTGCGATCAGCACCTCCGAGCTGCGCTACGTCAAAGGCGGCCGGACCATTATTCTGAAAATGCCGCGCGGGTAGTGCAGAAAATTCTTCAATTTACATGACTTGAATCAAAGTCCCATCCCTTCATCGCCGATACATTGGCTTTGAAATGGGTGGCAGCCTTCTGCTTCCACATCATTTCTAAAGCTCTGTTAAAACAGGGTTTTATGGCAATGAAAGGAGGCCCATTATGTACAAGAATATCCTGATCCCTGTGGCACCTGATCACGCAACCTCCTATGCGCAAGCCATGAAAGTGGCGCGCAAAATGGTTGATCCAGACGGGCAAATCACGGCGCTCACCGTTTTGGAAGAAATTCCAAACTTTGTGGCGGCCCAAGTCCCACACGATGTTTATAAAAACCGCATCGCCGAAGCCGAGGACACGCTTAAATCCGAACTCGGAGAGGCCAGCGATGTCACCCCGGTTGTGGTGTCCGGCCATAGCTATCGCAGCATTTTGGAATATGCCAGCACTACGGGTGTGGACTGTATTGTCATAACATCACACCAGCCTGAATTCAGTGACTACTTGATCGGGTCCACGGCCGCGCGCGTTGTGCGTCACGCCAAATGTTGCGTTGTTGTACTGCGCTAAAAAACAGGCGGCGAACCGAAGTCCGCCGCCCAGTAGGAGGATGAGCGAGGGCAAGCAAGCCCCGCTCAGACCTAAGCCACTTATTCTGCGGCTTGAATTTCACCATTGTTGATCTGCTCTTGTTCAATGCTTTCAAACAGAGCTTTGAAGTTACCTTCGCCAAACCCATCGTCGCCTTTGCGCTGGATGAATTCGAAGAAGATTGGGCCAATCACAGTCTTGGAAAAGATCTGCAGCAGGATTTTAGTTTCGCCGCCATCCAATACGCCCTCGCCGTCGATCAGGATGCCGTGCTCCATCAACTTGTCTTTGGGCTCATCGTGGCCAGTGACACGGTCATAAGACAGATCGTAATAGGTTTCAGGTGGGCCTGGCATGAACTTCACACCTTTGTCGGCGATCTGACCAACAGAGCTATAGATGTCTTCTGACCCAACAGCGATGTGCTGAATGCCTTCGCCATTGTATTTTTTCAGATAGCTCACGATCTGACCGGTCTCGCCACGATCCTCATTGATTGGGATGCGGATTTTACCACATGGGCTGGTCAGCGCACGGGAGAACAAGCCTGTGAATTTGCCTTCGATGTCAAAGAACCGAATTTCTCGGAAGTTGAACAGATCGCCGTAGAATTTGAACCACTTGTCCATATTCCCTTTGAACACGTTGTGCGTCAGGTGATCGAGGTAGTAGAACCCGTCGCCTTCCGGCTTTGATGTCACGATCCAGTCGAATTCCTCGTTGAACGGGGATGTGTCAAAATACTGGTCAGTGAAATAGATCAGTGATCCGCCGATGCCTTTTATGGCTGGCCATGCGAGGGTTTTGTCCGCCGCTTCATATGGCTCGGCACCTTTAGACACCGCGTGCTCAAACGCCTTTTGCGCATCAACAACACGCCAGCCCATAGAGGGGGCACAAGGGCCGTGCTCTTCTACAAATCTCAGTGCAAAGCTGCCTTGCTCATTGTTTAGGATGTAAGTGATGTCGCCTTGCTGCCAAAGCTCGATCGCTTTGGATTTATGGTTGGCAACATGAGTATAGCCCATGCGGGTGAACAGAGCGCGCAGCTCTTCTGGTTCAGGATGCGCGAATTCGACGAATTCAAAGCCGTCGGTACCGGCCGGATTGAAGTCGGAAATCTCAGCGCGGGGTGCGTCATGTGGAAACGGGCCCATCAGATGCTCCTATTTTTGGGTTAAATTGTTCGCTGTCCCCACAATAGGCCAGCCCGGAAGCGCAAACGCCGCGAAGGTGCGTGCAATTTCCTATTTTTTCGCGTATAATTTTTGTGAATTCATATTTTCATGCGGGATTTTCGCGCCATGCTTGATGAAACAGACAAAAGGCTGCTTGCTGCGCTTCAAAAAGACGCTCATCTCACGGCGAACCAGCTGGGGGATTTACTGCACCTATCACCGAGCCAAGCAGGCCGTCGGCGCCAACGTTTAGAAACTGATGGCTACATTAAAAACTATGCGGCACAACTAGATCCGCAGCGCCTTGGTTTAAATGTACAAGCCTTTGTACAAATCCAACTTGGCACCCATGCGCCCGATAATTCGCTCAGCGTCGCCCGCCTGATTGGCAACCGTCCCGAAGTAATCAGCGCCTGGACACTGACCGGAGACGCCGACTATATGCTGCGCGTTTTTTGCGCAGACCTTCAGGCACTTAATAGCTTGATCCACGAAATCCTTTTGCCGCATCCTGCAGTTAGCCGTGTGCAAAGTCAGATCGTGATGGATCAATTCAAACGCGACGCCCCTCTGCCCACCTGACCCCCAGGAGCCCAAATGGAAAGTTTTCTACTACAAGCCACCATGTTTCTCTTGGCTGCGGTCCTGGCCGTTCCGCTTGCCGTGCGATTTGGCATGGGATCAGTCTTGGGATACCTGATTGCGGGCATTGTGATTGGCCCCATCTTTGGCTTTATCGGCGGGAGTGAAACAACGGATCTTCAGCATTTCGCTGAATTTGGTGTTGTGATGATGCTGTTTCTGATCGGCTTAGAGCTGGAACCTCGCGCCCTTTGGGATATGCGACACAAATTGATCGGCTTAGGTGGGCTGCAGATCACTTTAACCACATTGGCCATCGCGGGCGGGATGCTGTTGTTGCAGTATCAGTGGAGCGTCGCATTTGCAGTCGGCTTGATATTTGCTCTCTCTTCAACGGCAATTGTTCTGCAAACTCTGGCAGAAAAGGGATTGATGCAGACGTCCGGCGGACGCGCAACGTTTTCCGTACTTTTGACACAGGATATCGCGGTCATCCCTATGTTGGCCTTCCTGCCGCTTTTGGCTTTACCTACCACAGCAACTTTTGCGCCGGATGGTTCAGTGACACGCCCATCAGACTCTGCACATGACGCGCATCATTCATTGTCATTGGTCGAAGGCTTGCCAGCCTGGGGCGTGACCCTCGTTACTCTTGGGGCCATCGTGGCCGTGATCTTGGCTGGCATCTATCTGATCCGTCCACTGTTTCGCTTCATTGCTGGCGCGCATCTGCGCGAGATTTACACAGCCACAGCCCTTTTGATCGTGATTGGCATCGCCGTTTTAATGACGCTCGTTGGCCTGTCGCCTGCTTTGGGCACTTTTCTAGCGGGCGTTGTTTTAGCAAACTCTGAATTCCGGCATGAGCTCGAAAGCGACATCGAACCCTTTAAGGGGCTTCTGCTTGGCCTGTTCTTCATAACTGTTGGCGCGCAGATTGATTTCAACAACTTGCTCAGCGATCCCGTGAACATCCTAGGGCTGACCCTGTCGGTGATCGCGCTAAAGATGCTGATCCTCTACGGGCTGGGGCTGGCGTTCAAATTGAAAAGCCGCAATCGCTGGCTCTTTGCGCTGGGGCTGGCGCAGGCTGGGGAATTTGGCTTCGTGTTGATCTCTTTCGCAGTACAACAGCATGTGTTGCCAACAGCGCTAAGCGAAACGCTGTTGCTGGTGGTCGCATTGTCGATGCTGATCACACCTCTTTTGTTTATCTTGTACGAAGTGGTTTCGAACCGAATGCAGGATGAGCATCATGAAACTGCGGCCGATGAAATTGACGAAACCGGCCAAGTGATCATCGCAGGCATTGGACGCTTTGGTCAGATTGTAAACCGCCTCGTGCGCGCTTCCGGCTTTGACACCGTTGTTCTGGATCACGACATGGAAGCCATTCAGGCGATGCGCAAATTTGGCGTGAAAGGCTTCTTTGGCGACCCAACACGACCAGAGATGCTGCACGCTGCAGGTTTGGAAGAAGCGCGGGTTCTCGTGGTCGCGCTGGATGATCCGGATGCGGCGATCAAGCTGATTGAACACGCTCGCCGGGAACGATCCGATTTACATATTGTCGCGCGCGCTAGAGACCGCGTCGAAGTGTTTCGTCTGTATCAGGCAGGCGCCAATGATATCGTACGTGAGATGTTTGACAGTAGCCTGCGCGCAGGTCGCTACGTCTTAGAGAACGTGGGTTTGACTGATTACGAAGCCAGTCAGGCCGAACAAACCTTTTACCATCATGACCGCCATGCGGTGCGCGAACTGGCGCAATTGTGGGACCCAACCCGACCTGGCTCACAAAATCCTGAATACGTCGCGCGTGCCAAGGAGCTTGAAAAAGACCTACAAACTCTGCTGACAGCACAGCTTGAGAAGCAAACCGCAGCAGAGTAAGGGGCTTTGCCCCCGAGGGAACCTAGTTCCCTCTCCCATAGGATACTTTGGCAAGAAGAAACGCAGCTTAGCCGTCAGACACGCCCGCTTCAGCGAAGGTGGCCATCCCGGAATGGCAGGCCACTGCTGATTTCAGAATGTTGATCGCCAAGGCACCACCAGAAGCTTCACCCAAACGCATATTCATCGCAAGAAGTGGCTCTTTGCCCAAATTTTTCAGCACGTTGAAATGTGCAGCTTCAGCGGAAACGTGGCCAGCAACGGCATGATCAAGGGCAGTATTGATTTCTGCGGCCAAAGTGGCAGCTGCTGCCGTGCAGATAAATCCATCCAAGATGACAGGGATACGGGCGCTGCGCGCTTTGGCAATGGCACCCGCCATTGCGGCTAGTTCACGCCCACCTAGACAGCGCAGCACTTCAAGGCCGGCACGGTCTGGATTGGCTGCGAGACCTTCGGTGACAACACGTTCTTTATTTGCAAGGCCTGCGTCATCAACACCAGTGCCTCGTCCAACCCAATCAGCCGCTTCGCCGCCATAAAGCGCGTTTAGGATCGCAGCGCCTGACGTCGTATTGCCAATGCCCATTTCGCCAACAACCAGAAGATCAGTAGCCTCATCCACAGCATTCCAGCCTGTCTGCAAAGCCGCGACGACCTCGGCTTCGCTCATCGCTGGACCTTTGGTGAAATCTGCTGTTGGCGTATCCAAATCCAGCGCATGCACCGAAAGCGTTGCGCCAGCGGCGCGAGACAACTGATTGATCGCTGCCCCTCCATGTTGGAAGTTCAGTACCATTTGCTCGGTCACTTCCGCCGGAAAGGCCGAGACGCCCTGCGTTGTAACACCGTGGTTGCCCGCAAAGACAATCACCTGTGGGTTCGCGATTTCTGGGCGAGGGTTTGCACGCCAGCCTGCATACCAGATCGCCAGATCTTCCAATCGACCCAAGGCACCCGGAGGTTTGGTCAACTGGCCATTGCGCGCTTCTGCTTCGCCTAGGGCTTTGGCATCAGACACAGGAGCATCACTCAAAAGTTTGCGAAAGGCGTCGAGCGTGGAAAATGCGGCGGTCATGGCAGGGTCCTCGTGTCATGGCTTGATCTGATCGTGCCATCTGGGCTTGTCTCAGTGCTGGCAAGCTGTTTACCTGATGAGGCGCATCGAACAAGTCTGGAAAGGACATCCAAGTGCAAAAGGACGACATGTCGCTTGTGACGTTAGGGGATATTCGCACATCGATTGCACTGCTGACGCGCATTCCCGTCAAAGCGGAATTTGACCGCGTATCACGCGCGGCATGGGCTTATCCTCTCGCCGGGCTGGCGGTCGCGATGATCGCGAGTGTTGTCACTTTTCTACTGCTTTGGATGGGCATTGCCCCGGCGATCGCCGCTGGGTTTTGGATCACATCCACCATCGTTTTGACAGGCGCCATGCATGAAGACGGCCTGGCAGATTGCGCTGACGGCTTCTGGGGCGGGTTTGACAAGAGCCGTCGTCTTGAAATCATGAAGGACAGCCAGATTGGCAGCTATGGCGTCATCGCCCTGGTCTTGTCGATTGGCATACGCTGGTTCGCGGTGACATTACTCATTCAGACCGGAGACTGGTTCTGGGTTTTATTTGCGCTCGAAGTGCTTTCCCGCAGTGCCATGCCAGCCATTATGCACAGCCTGCCACATGCCAGAGACACAGGATTGTCGCATGCCCAAGGCCGTCCCCCGATGCAAACTGTAGCGTTAGCAGCTGGTATGGGCTTTGCCATCAGCTTTGTCTGCCTTGGTTGGGTTGCCTTTCAGCTTATTGTTTTGCTCGGTGTTGTGACCTTCGCTATGGGGGTCCTATCGCAGCGAAAAATCGATGGGCAAACAGGGGATGTGCTGGGGGCCACACAGCAGATTACGCTGCTGACGGCATTGATCATCTTGGCTTAAAGCCCCGCGACTTGCCGCATGAAAACAAGAGCGATGACACTTAATACAATGGCTGGCAGCATCGACATCCGCATGGAAAATAAACAGACCAGCGCGATGGCCAATGCGTCAGGCCATTGTCCTGTCAGGATTGTTGGGGCCACCAAAGCCGACAGCACCGCGATGGGAACCGCATTCAGCGCGGCCTCGACACGGTGATTCACCGTCCCGAAATAGGACATCAGAACATAGCCGCCACTACGCACTGCAAAGGTGATCAAGGCACATAGGAAAATCAGCAAATATGTATCAGGCATGTTGCGCCCCGGTATTTTGAATTAGGTCTGGGTCTGGCTTGCTTAGAATGGCGGCGACCAAGATTCCGCTCAGGCCGCCGAAAGTGATGTGCCAAGGGCTACCAATAGTGAAAAAGGCGAGGATTGATACCGAAACGCTGACAACTAAAACTGTCGCAAATCGCGGTTTGCGACGAAAGCCAAACACCAGAACAGCAAAAAACATGGGGAGGATGAGATCCATCCCAAAGCGGCTGGTGTCTCCAAGTAGTTTCCCAAAGAGTCCACCCAAAAGGTTTGCAATCATCCAAGCGATATACACACAGATTGCGTAGCTAAAATAGTAAGTAGGTGTGATGGGTTTGGTCGTGTGGCGCGCCTCGCAAGTTGCATATTGCGGATCAATCAACAGAAAAAATGCCATAATCTTTTGCAGCGGGCTGAACCCTCCTATCCAACGCACTGAAGCAGCCGAATAAAGAACATGGCGAAAGTTCACGGCTAAAACAGCCAAAAGGATCGACCAAATGGGCAACCCCTGCACCATCAAATCCAGCATCACGTATTGGCTGGCCACTGCGTAAATGCTGCCTGAGGTCACCATTAGCTGCGTTAGTGTCATGCCCTGATCGATCGCCAGCGCTCCAAACACAGCTGAATAAGGGGCAATCGCACTGGCCACAGGCAGCACATCTTTCAATGCGTCTTTGACTTCAGACATCTTGGTTCCAAACCGACAAATCGAACGTTGTTCGGCAACATGAACGGCGTTGCTGCGTTTGTCAAACCGAACTATGTTCTTTTAATCGAACAAGAGCAGGAATTGCCCGTGACCCCAGCCACATTGATTGCCCGCGCCATTCAACGCGAACGCTCAAAGGCAAGGATCAGCCTATCCGCACTCGCTCAGCAAGCGGGGTTGGCAAAATCAACGCTGTCTCAATTGGAATCGGGGCAAGGTAATCCCAGTATTGAAACGCTTTGGGCCATTGCTGAAGTGCTCGGCGTGCCTTTCAGCCATCTTTTTGAGCTACCGGTGAATGAAGTTAAACTTGTACGTTCAAATGAAGGAGAAGAAGTCCCGTCGGAATCTGCTGACTTCCAAACCATTGTACTTGATAAGTGCCCGCCAAATCGCTGTCGCGACCTTTACCGTGCAACGATCACGCGTGGCGACGTGCGCCACGCCACGGCGCACCCTACCGGCACGGTTGAACATATCTTTGTCATTTCAGGACAGGCTCGAATCGGGCCAGAAGATGCTGCCGAAGACCTTAATGAAGGCGATTACTTCCGCTACCCAGCTGATGTACCGCATTTCTATCAAGCAATCACAGAGACGGCTTTACTGGTCGTGGTAATGGAAAGTCCCGCCTGAGAGGCGCGGCGTCCACCCAAACACGTTTCAACCAATTATAAAAAACCGCGCCCAAAGGCGCGGCCTAACTGTTTCTTTACGTTGCAAAGTTTACGCTGCGCGCGTCATCAACACATCGTCGACTTGCTTGGCTGCAGCGACTTCGTCGCCGCCAGCAACAGCCGCAACTTCGCGGGTCAGGCGCTCCAACGCTGCTTCATAAAGCTGACGCTCTGAATAGCTTTGTTCACGCTGATCATCGGTACGGTGCAAATCGCGCACAACTTCCGCAATCGCGATCAGGTCACCAGAGTTGATCTTTTGCTCATATTCTTGAGCACGACGAGACCACATGGCGCGCTTGACCTTTGCCTTACCCTTTAGAGTTTTCATGGCTTGGTTGATCACGTCAGGCGAGCTGAGCCCACGCATGCCGATGTCAGTCGCCTTATGGGTCGGAACCCGCAAGGTCATCTTGTCTTTTTCAAATGAAATTACAAATAGTTCCAGCTCAATGCCGGCGATTTCCTGTTCCTCGATGGATACAATTTGTCCCACGCCATGGGCCGGGTAAACCACGTAATCGTTCGGGCGGAATTCATTCTTTTTCGATTTGCTCATGCAGTCCTTCCTAACAGAGCGCGTCACAGAAAAGATCTGCGTTGCGGAAATGAGGGCTCCGCATCGAGGATCAACTATGGCGCAAAAAACCATCCGTGGCAGCAGGCCAGCAGGATGGCATCGGTGGTCATATATCTTTGTTACATAACCATAGCACAAAATTGCCCCTGATAGAAGCGCACCGGCTTAAATCAGGGTGTTTCTTAAGCAATTTCATACCCTTACAAGAGAAAAGCGTAGCAAAATCTATTGCTACGCCTGCGAATCGCTTAGATTTTCTTGATTTTAGAGGGCCTTAGCCACCTTCACCCGGCGCTTCAGAGAAGTACTTCTCCATTTTGCCTTCTTCGCCGTCTTTCTCTTCATAACCCGGCATCGGGTCTTTCTTAGAGATGATCACCGGCCAGATTTCCGCGTATTTGCGGTTAAACTCGACCCATTTTTCCATCTCTGGCTCAGTGTCCGGGCGGATTGCATCCGCTGGGCATTCAGGTTCACAAACGCCGCAGTCAATGCACTCATCCGGGTGAATAACCAGAGTGTTCTCACCCTCGTAGAAACAATCCACAGGGCAGACTTCGACGCAGTCGGTATATTTGCAGGCGATGCAGTTTTCTGTGACGACGTAGGTCATGGGTACTTCGATTTCCTAGATATTTGACCGTCTAGCTAAATCAGGTCGCGTCAATCTTCAAGCCGCGTGTTTTTCATAAGGTCGAGATTGCGGCGATCTCGTTTAGAAGGACGTCCTTTTCCCTCAAAACGCGGAGAAGGTGGAACTTTTTCTTTCCGTTCGGTCATATCAAAGTACAAACCTTGCGCCTCAGGGGCCGGACCACGTCTCTCGCCAATCGCTTCGATACGCACAACGCGGATTTCTTTGGCCTGCGGAAAGGTCAAAACATCGCCTGTACTGATTGAATGGCTGGATTTGGAGATCTTTTGCCCATTCACACGGACGTGCCCTGCCGCAACGACCTTGCTTGCAAGCGAACGTGTCTTAAAGAATCGCGCGTACCAGAGCCATTTATCGACGCGCAGTTTGCCTGCGGCTTCGGTCATGCCGCGTCTCCAGACATGCAAAAGGCGCGCCACAAGGGCACGCCTTTCGATCCAAAACACGCTTCGCGTTGGATCATTTTGTCTTAAGGCCCATCAATGCAGCTGCGAATGGGTTATCAGGATCGATGGCTTTTTCCTTTTTCGGAGGACGCGCGCTAAATTGCTTCGCACCTTCGTTCCGAGGTTTACCTTTACCCTTGTGCTTGCCACGCGGTTTACCGCCAGGCTTGCCGCCTGATTTACCTTCGGCTTGACCACCTTCACGACGACCACCGCCTTGCGGGCGACGGTTGGCGTTCTGACGGCGACCACCGCCCCAAGTGAAGGTGTAGAACACCTCTGCTTCTGGTTCTGCCGGAGTTTCCGCCGCTGTTTCAGCCTCAGAAACCACTTCAATGGCAGCTTCAGCTGGTGCGTCCAGTGCGGCCTCTGCTTGCACAGCACCTTCAGTCTTCGTTTCTTCGGTTGCGTCACTTGCTTCCGCAGTGACAGCAGCCGCTTTTACTTTGGTGCGCTCACCGCGCTCAGCGTTGTAACCCAGACCCTTCATGAGAGCCGCGAACTGCTCTAGCGTCATGCCTGTGATTGACAGCATGTCTGGGTTCGCTTCAAAGCCTCCCCGGCTGTCTTCGGTGCGCAGCATATCGGCCAGACGCTCGAGCATATCGATGCGGATGGCACGTTCGCCAGCCGCACGATAGCCCGTCATGGCGTGATAGCCTTCAGGAGTGCCTTCACCAGCAGGAACTGTGACCAGACCCGGAGGCGGAGATTCAGGGAAGATGTCCAGACCTTTGGCCAAGGACCACAGCACCAGACGCAAACGTGTCGGAGCTGGCTTCAGCAGCAACGGCATAAAGATCGTGAACTGGCCAAAACGAATCCCGTGTTTGCGCAATGCGCCCCGGGCGTCTTGATCCAGATCTTTGACCTCTGCGGCCACGTCTCCACGGGGCAGAATGCCCAGCGCTTCGACCATACGGAACGCAAATCCGCGGGCGAGGCCTGTCAGCTCTTCGTCACGGGATAGGTTCAACAGAGGTTCAAATAGCGCAGCAATTTTGCGATCGATAAAATGCTGAAGACGGCGCTCAACCTTTTGGGCCACATCTGGACCAGCTTCGTCATCGACAAAAACAGTGATAGTCGGTTTCAATGGGTCACTGCCGGCCACCAATTTGCCAACAGCATGTTCGCCCCACATCAGGCCGCCTTGCTCAGTATAATCAATTTCAGTATCGGGTGCGTTGTAGAAGCGATCCGCCCGCAGATGGAACTGCGGCGCCAAGGCTGCCAAGCTCGCCTGACGCAGAGTTTTTGCCTCTGCCCCTTCAGCGCTCTTATCAGCTTGAAAACGGAACCCCTCTAGACGACCAACGAACTCCCCTTCGATGGTCACTTCACCCTTGTCATTCACTTCGGCCAAAAGGGCCTCCTTCTGTTTGAGCCGCCGCAACAGAACAGATGTCCGGCGATCCACAAATTTTTCTGTCAATCTTGCATGCAGCGCATCTGACAGGCGATCTTCTACCGCGCGAGTCTCGTCTCGCCAATGGTTTTCCTCATCAATCCAACCATTTCGCTGTGCGACATAGGTCCATGTGCGGATAAATGCCAATCTTTTGGATAAGGTATCGATATTTCCGTCAATTTTATCGATTCTTGAGACTTGGCGGGCGAACCAATCGCGGGGAATCCGACCCTTTTCATGCAAGTAACCGTAGATTCCCTGCAACAGACTCGCATGTTCGTTGTGGCTGATACCCCGAAAATCCGGGATCCGGCACACATCCCAAAGCAGACGAACCGACTGAGCGTCCGATGCCCGCGCCGCGATTTCGGCATCGCGACTAAAGGTTTTGAGAACGCCCAAATCATCCGCTTCGCGCGCTTTCATCAAAATCTGATCACTCGGAGCTTCCTCCAACGATCCAATCAATGCGTTCAGCGTGCCAAATTGCAGAGATGCGTTACGCCAATTCACTTTTTTAATCGGTGTGAAACGATGGTTCATGATCGCATCTGCGACTTCTTCATGCATTGGACGCGCTTCACCCGTCACTCCAAAGGTGCCGTGGCTCATTCCGCGTCCGGCCCGGCCTGCGATCTGCGCCAACTCATTAGGCATCAGTTCCCGCATTCGGCGGCCATCAAATTTCGAAGTCGAACTGAACGCAACGTGGTCAATATCGAGGTTCAACCCCATACCAATGGCATCCGTAGCCACCAGATAGTCGACATCACCATTCTGATAGAGTTCGACCTGCGCGTTTCGTGTTCTCGGGCTCAAGGCCCCCATCACCACAGCCGCCCCACCCTTTTGGCGGCGGATGAGCTCGGCGATTGCATAGACGTTATCAACTGAGAACCCGACGATGGCTGAGCGCGGCTGCATGCGGCTGATCTTACGGCTTCCCGCATAGCTCAGCGTACTCATGCGCTCACGGCGCATAAACTCAGCGCCCGGCACAAGGGCCGCGATGATGCCGCGCATGGTGTCTGATCCCAAAAACATGGTCTCATGCAAGCCGCGCGACCGCAGCAGACGGTCGGTAAATACATGCCCTCGCTCTGGATCGGCACAAAGCTGGATTTCGTCGATGGCAAGAAAATCACAACCCATGCCTTCAGGCATGGATTCAACCGTACAGACCCAATATTGGGCCTTGGGTGGTACAATGCGTTCTTCCCCAGTGACCAGCGCTACAACGCGTGGTCCTCGGATGGCAACGATCTTATCATAGACTTCTCGCGCCAGAAGGCGCAGCGGCAGGCCAATCACGCCGGTGCGATGCCCCAGCATACGCTCTATTGCGAGATGTGTTTTACCTGTATTGGTTGGTCCCAAGACCGCCGTAATCCGACCTTGCACGGCCATATCCCCGCCTCTGACTTATAGGTTCCGGCCTTTGACAACCGGTTCGAGTCGCTCCAGCGCCTCTGTTACGGCGGGATGATGCGGATGTATAGACCGCACCAATTCATAGGCCTCAAAGGCGTCTTTGGGCCACTCAATCAGTTCCAAAATAGCACCGAGCCCAATGATGGCTTCAAAATGCCTTGGGTTGAGATGCAGGGCAGTTTCCAAGTCATCCAGCGCCATTCCGAACATTTCTGCATGCGCAAATGCACTGGCCCGGCCAACCCAGCCTTCCGCAAAATCCGGCGCATGATCGGTAAGTGCTGTGAAATGTTCGATGGCCGATTGCACTTGATTGGCCTCAAGCGCCTTACGGCCTCGCGTCAGCAATAGGTCTGCGGTCGCAGATCCTGACTTTTCCCATTCTAGCTGAATATCACGAGCAATCAGATGGGCGTTTTCCGGCGTAGATTGCAACAGATTTCCCATCAGTCGATCCAACCGGCTGTCCTCGGCCCAAACTGCAGAACTGACCCAAAGGGCCATTCCCGCTGCCGCCACGGCAAGTTTGAGATTATTTGGCTTGAAGCTCATAACAGTCTTGAATGTAACCTGCGTCTCGCGATTTACTAGCCTGACGAGGCGCAAATCAAAGGATATTGATGAGATGAGCGATATTGTGGCGGCAGCCGTTAAGGCGCTAAGCGAAAAACTGGGTGATAATGCCCTTGATGGCTCTGCAAAATTCGAGATCGAAGGCGAAGGCGCCCTGATTATTGATGCCAACGGCGTGCGGGCTTCTGACGATGAAGCAGATGTAACGCTGACTGCTGATGCAGAATTGTTCCAGGACATTCTCTCTGGTGATGTGAACCCAACCTCTGCCTTTATGAGCGGTAAGCTTAAAGTGGATGGCGATATGGGCATGGCGATGAAACTAGGATCAGTTCTGTCCTAATGGAAAAAGCGCCGTTCTTTGCAGTGCCCGAAGGCGAACCGATTGGTAACGCTCACTGGGTCAAGGCTGATGACGGCATACGCTTGCGCGTGGCGGCGTGGGGCCTTGAAGGTGCGAAGGGAACAGTTCTGCTGATCCCTGGCCGCACCGAATATGTGGAAAAATACGCGATTGCAGCGGGTGATCTTGAGAAACGTGGTTATGCTACGATTTCAATAGACCTGCGCGGTCAGGGCCTGGCTGATCGGTTACAAAGCAATGAAAACGCAGGACATATCGGCGACTTCGCAGATTATCAACGTGACGTTCAGGCCTTGTTGAAATCCGCTGAAGATCTTGACTTTCCTAAGCCATACTTTCTTCTAGCCCACTCTATGGGAGGAGCCATTGGATTGCGGGCACTGATGAATGGTCTTCCTGTCAAAGCGGCCGCCTTCACTGGCCCAATGTGGCACATCGGCCTCGGCAAACTCCGCCCATTGGCCTATCTTCTCAGTATCGTTCTACGCGGCATAGGTATAGGCAATTGGCTTGCTCCGGGCACCAAGAACGAAACCTACGTTCTAGACACGGCGTTTGAAGATAACCTGCTGACCAAAGATCGCGGCATGTATGCGCGGCTTCAAGCACAAGCGCGCAACCATATCGCTCTGTGTATCGGCGGCCCGTCTATTCGCTGGGTCAACGAAGCATTGCGTGAATGCGGAGCTTTATCGCGCCTACCATCACCTGATTTACCTTGTCTGACATTCCTTGGTACCGACGAAAGCGTCGTTGACACAGATGCCATCGAAAAACGCATGCAGGCCTGGCCCAAAGGCACGTTAGAACTTGTACAAGCCGGTGAACACGAAGTCTTGATGGAAGATGCAAAGACGCGCGCGTCGATCATGGGCAAGATTGCAGCCTCGTTTGACGCAGAACTTTAGCGCTTTTTGCCCCTTAATCACCGCACGTGCCTGATGCGTTGAATGGTTTAAAGCAATCAAAACCAAGGCAGCCCCTTGCACCCTGACCTGACCTCTGCCTATCTCAGTGCAAACAGACTTATTTAATAAAACCACGAGGCCCCTATGCTGAACCTGCCCTTTCCTGTCCGAGATGCCAACGCCAGTTCTGGCAGCGAAGGTCTGGGGAACCTGCCCGAATGGGACCTCAGCGATCTATACACCGGCCCTGAAGCACCTGAACTCGAAGCAGACCTGGCATGGCTGGAAAAAGAATGCGCAGCTTTCGCAGCAGACTATGAAGGCAAATTGGCGGAGCTTTCTGCCGCCGAATTGCTGACCTGTGTGCTGCGCAATGAAAAAATCAGCCAGACCTCTGGCCGTATCATGTCTTACGCGGGTCTGCGCTATTACCAACTGACCGTGGATGCAGAACGCGCGCAGTTCATGTCCAATATGCAAGAAGCGCTGACAGACTTCTCAACCCCGCTGGTGTTCTTCACACTAGAGCTGAACCGCCTTGACGATGACAGGCTTGAAGCGATGTTCGCCGAAAACGCCGACCTTGCGCGCTATAAGCCGGTGTTTGATCGTATCCGTGCGATGAAACCGCACCAATTGTCTGACGAGCTTGAGAAATTTTTGCACGATCTTGGTGTCGTGGGCGATGCTTGGGAGCGCATGTTTGACGAAACCATCGCCGGTCTTGAGTTCGAAATGGAAGGCGAGAAGCTTAACATTGAAGCAACCCTGAACTTTCTCACCGAACAGGATCGCAGCAAACGCGAGGCGGCTTCGCGTGAGATTGCACGGGTTCTCGGGGCCAACATCAAAACCTTCGCGCGCGTTCACAACACGCAAGCAAAAGAAAAAGAAGTGCTCGACCGCTGGCGCAATATGCCGTCTGCGCAGCATGGCCGTCACCTTTCAAACCACGTAGAGCCAGAGGTCGTAGAAGCCCTGCGCAACGCTGTCGTTAACGCTTATCCAGACCTAAGCCATCGATATTACGAGCTAAAGCGCAAATGGTTGGACTTGGACGTGTTGCAAGTCTGGGACCGCAACGCGCCGCTTCCAATGGAAGACACACGCACAGTTCCTTGGGATGAGGCGGAAAAAACCGTGATGGAGGCCTATGCGGCCTTTGACCCACGCATGGCGGATATCGCCAAGCCATTCTTTACCGACGGCTGGATTGATGCCGAGGTCAAACCGGGTAAAGCACCGGGAGCATTCGCGCATCCCACTGTCACCAACGTCCACCCCTATGTGATGCTGAATTATCTGGGCAAACCGCGCGATGTCATGACTTTGGCGCATGAGCTTGGGCATGGCGTGCATCAGGTTTTGGCGGCTGAACAGGGTGAAATGCTGTCTTCGACGCCTTTGACTTTGGCAGAAACTGCTTCGGTCTTTGGTGAAATGCTGACTTTCCGCAAAATGCTGGACTCTGCGGAGACGCAAGAACAGCGCAAGGTTTTGCTCGCAGGCAAGGTAGAGGACATGATCAATACGGTTGTCCGTCAGATCGCGTTCTATGACTTTGAATGCAAACTGCACGCGGCCCGTCGCGAAGGTGAGCTGACACCGGAAGACATCAATGCACTTTGGATGTCAGTTCAAGCTGAGAGCCTTGGGCCTGCGTTTGAATATATGGAAGGTTACGAAACCTTCTGGGCCTATATTCCTCACTTCGTACACAGCCCATTCTACGTCTACGCCTATGCTTTCGGCGATGGATTGGTAAACGCGCTTTACGCAGTCTACGCAGAGGGTGGCGAAGATTTCCAAGAGAAATATTTCGACATGCTCAAGGCCGGTGGTTCTATGCACCATAAAGAGCTTCTGGCTCCGTTTGGCTTAGATGCAAGTGATCCGAAGTTCTGGAACAAAGGTCTGTCCATGATCTCGTCAATGATCGACGAGCTGGAAGCGATGGAAGGCTAACGGCACGTCCCGGGGTTTCACCCCGGGACTTACCACCTATCGACCATTCTACAAATCGGTAGCGACCTCAAAGATACGGTCCATCGCGACCTGAGTTCCGCGTGAGAATTCGAGCGGACAAGGGTAATTGCCCTTGTCTCGAACGGAACGGCCAAAGGCTTCGACCTGCAGTTTGTATTGATCATCCGCCGGGAACCGCTGCGCAACTACCGTGCCGCCGCCGACTTGACCCATTTTGTGGATCTCAACCACCGGTTCACCAAAGACCCTCGCATTAAAAGGGACTGGTACGCGGATTAAGCCTGTTTCCCCATGAAACACCATTTCCTGCGCAGGATGCATCCGAGTGCTGACATATGCTGAATAAGTAGCACCCCCAAATTCCGCGCCAATTTGAGTGAAAACATCAACGCCATTTTCCCATCGAATGCTCGCTGCAATTTTCGTTGGTTCAGCCTGTGTCACAAATCGAGCAGCACCGAGGACATAGACACCAATATCTCGCAACGCACCCCCACCCGTTTCGGGCTTATTTCGGATATTGCCAGCATCTCGATTATCAAAAGAAAACCGCCCATCAATATGAACAAGCTTGCCAATCTCGCCCCCTTGCACCAGCGACCGCACATGTTGCCATTGCGGATGCTGCACGATCATAAAGGCTTCGGCTGCCAGCTTTCCGGACTGATCCCGGGCGGCAATAAGGCGATCATAGTCGCTATCTGTTAATGCGATCGGCTTTTCACAGAGAACATGTTTGCCCGCCTGCAACGCCTTTATTGTCCATTCGACATGTAGGTGATTTGGAAGCGGGATGTAGATTGCTTCGATCGATGGGTCAGCCAACATAGCGTCATAGTCTAAAAAGACCTGAAGGCTGGGACAGAACGCTTTAAACCCACGCGCTTTTTCCTCAGTGGACGTGGCCAAAGCTGCCAACTCGGCACCTTCAGCTGCGTGGATGGCAGGCCCCATAAACTGACTGGCGAATTTCGACGCGCCCAATATGCCCCAACGAACTGGTTTCATCTCTGGCTTCCCTTGAAATGTTTGCGCTATCAAACTCCTTACTTCGTCTTTTTTCAATGCCTTTCCGCAAGGATTTTCAGAATAGGTTCAATCCAGTCTTCATTCCGCTCGTCAACGCAATTTTGGCGGAAAAACCAAAACAAAAACTTCTCAAAAGGCCATTCTGTCTTCATCGCCATATCAAATGCATAGGGGACATCAGATGCGTTTTGTACGGTCACGGCGCAATGATGAAAATCGGTACGCCCAAATAGCATTGAAGGCACATTGTGTAGCATACCTTCAACTGAGACGCTGGAACTGATCGAGCAGCTTAAACAGGCACCTGCCAGCAAATCGTGTACGTTGGCATCTACCAATTCAAGCCGGCTGTGGTCTTGTTCAAGCCGCAATAAATGTGAGCGGGTTACGATATCATCATTGCGCGGATGCGCTTTCACTAAAATGCGACGGTCAGGCAAACCGGCAAGCAAAGCTTCGACCATTTCAGTCTCTTCCATATACAATGAACGCCTGACTGGCTTAGATTCCCCTTGTAAAAAAACCGCGATATATCCCTGTCCGATGACCTTTTTTTCATTAGGCTGAGAGTGCTTTGAACGCCTGGTGTCAATCCATTGTTCGCGCATGCGTCGCGCAAATCCTGAAGCCCATTTTTCATTGATCGCCCGGGGATCAAATGTTTTGGTCGCGATCGAGCTTTCTCCAAAAACACCACGTGGATCGACATACCAAAACTTCGGGAAGTAACTTAAACCCGTGTTGAGAGCATTCTTCTGTCGGACAAGGCCTTGGTGCACAAAATGAAATGCATCTGATCCGAACTCTGCCCCGGAATGGATCGCTTCTCTTTGGCAAAATGCGACATCTGCCCCGGCCTCTGTGAGCATCCGATAGAGCTTGCCATAAAATCCCGGCGCTTCAGCATTTCGACCATTCAACTGATGCTTTGGCAGGTGAATCTTTATGGTCTGCAATGGTCTATCCTTTTTCGCCGACCCTAGGAGATTTACCCCTTTTGCCCAAATAAAAAGACTCCGCGCTTATCACGCGGAGCCCTTCGTCTTGGGGGAACTTTTAGAGCTATCAACTCAACTGTTGAGCTGTATCAAACCTTTGACAGCATGCCTTTTTCTTCAGCGAGATTGCGCATGCGCAATTGCAGTTTTTCAAAAGCACGGACTTCAATCTGACGGATCCGCTCGCGGCTCACGTCATATTGGCCAGACAGTTCTTCAAGAGTCACAGCTGTGTCTTGCAGACGACGCTGGACCAGAATGTCCTTTTCGCGATCATTCAAAACATCCATTGCTTCAGCCAATAGCTCGCGACGCGCAGACAATTCGTCTTTTGCTTCGTAATCAGCCGCCTGATCCGCATCTTCATCTTCAAGCCAATCCTGCCACTGCATGGTGCCTTCACCATCAGAGCCAACCTGAGCGTTCAAAGACGCATCCCCACCGGACATCCGGCGGTTCATGCTGATCACTTCTGCTTCGGTCACACCCAGATCATGTGCAATTCTTGCCACGTTTTCGGGGCGCATGTCGCCTTCTTCCAGCGCACCGATGCGCGCCTTTGCTTTACGCAGATTGAAGAACAATTTCTTCTGTGCAGACGTGGTTCCCAGCTTGACCATAGACCAGCTGCGCAGAACGTATTCCTGAATAGATGCACGGATCCACCACATCGCGTAAGTCGCCAAACGGAAACCTTTTTCCGGGTCAAACCGTTTCACAGCCTGCATCAGGCCAACGTTTGCTTCCGAAATCACTTCGGCTTGCGGCAATCCATAGCCGCGATACCCCATCGCGATTTTCGCTGCCAAACGCAGGTGAGATGTCACCATCTTATGAGCAGCTGCTGTGTCTTCTTTTTCGACCCAAGCCTTGGCCAGCATGTACTCTTCTTCTGGCTCAAGCAGAGGAAACTTTCTGATTTCCTGCATGTAGCGGTTCAGGCCGCCTTCCGGCGTTGGGGCCGGTAAATTCGCATAATTTCCCATGTCCTGTCCCTTTCTTATCCTGTGATCCCCTCTCAATAAGGGGAATGTTTAAAGGCTTAACATCCAGATAGGTTGGCGCTAACGGGCTTTCAAGCGGGCTAGTCCAAATTTCTAGATTTAAAGTGAACTCTGGCGAAGTGACATTCCAGTCACGTGGCTGTGTGCTCACTGGCTTGTGCAGAATGTGTCACATTCGCGAATGCATGCATAGCGAAAGAAACATGCATAGATGCATAACACTTACGCAAAAATTCACAGAAGTCGTGAATCATGGCTTGTAAGTTCGCGCTCATAAAAGCGGACGAGGCCACTCTATTGTTACAAACGGAAGCGAGAAAACTCGCTGAATTTTGCGGTCAACCGTATTAAAAACGACCTTAGATTTTAAAGTCTCGCACTCACTGTGCTCTGATTTATCAACCAGAACGCAAGGCAATCACTTACCTGGCTTGATGTCCAACGCGTGAATGAGCTGCGCCATATCATCAGGAAGCGGCGCTTCAAATCTCAGACTTTCGCCACTCACAGGGTGATCGAACCCCAATACCGCTGCGTGCAGTGCTTGGCGTGCAAATTTTTGAGCTGCGTTGATCCCGGTGATTGAAAGCGCCTTTTCGGACAGTTTGCGCCGCCCACCATAGGTCGGGTCACCGATAAGGCTATGGCCAGCATGAGTCAGATGAACGCGAATTTGGTGAGTTCGCCCGGTTTCTAACCAACATTCGACCAGAGATGCCACCTCAGGCGTGCCAAAGCGCTCAACAATCCGCACACGGGTCACCGCATGCCGACCGCCCTCAAACAACACCGCCTGCCGTTGGCGATCTGTCTTATGCCGCGCCAAATGCGTGGTGATCTTCATAATATTGCTGGATTCGAAGTTCACCCCGCGCACACCGCGCAAACGGGGATCATTGGCGTCAGGCACTCCGTAGACCACCGCATTATAATAACGTTCGACCGAGTGCTTTTCGAATTGTGCCGCCAACCCGTGATGCGCGCGGTCGCTTTTGGCCACCACCAGAAGGCCAGAGGTTTCTTTATCGATGCGATGCACAATACCCGGACGTTTTGACCCGCCCACCCCGGACAGGCTGTCTCCGCAATGATGCAACAAGGCATTGACCAAAGTCCCATTTGGACTGCCCGGCGCAGGATGCACAACCATACCAGCAGGCTTATTGATCACAATCAGATCGTCATCTTCAAATACCACTTCCAAAGGAATGTCTTCGGGACCGATGTGGCTTTCGTCAGCGACGGGAACATCAATTGTTACTTCCGTATCCTCAGCAACTTTCGCCTTAGGGTCTGTCACAACGGCCCCATTCAAGGTCACATGGCCGCCTGCAAGCAATTTAGCCAAGCGTGTGCGCGACAAGGACGCTTCTTCTGGCACATCCCGAGCCAGTGCCTTATCAAGACGCGAAGGCGGATTATCCGCAATCTGAAAGGTAATACGGGACGTGGCCATGCCAAAAACTCCTGAGCAAGACACTCTTGAACCGGAACTCCCGGCGAATCTGCAGTTTCTCCGCCGATTGATCACGGTACTCACAGCAGTGATGATTGGCGGGCTTGTAGTGGTCGTGGCGCTGCTTGTCACCCGTTTCTATGGAGCGGGCCCCGAAATGCCGACCAGCATCTCTTTGCCCGATGGGTCAGAGGCCACCGCCTTTACCCGCGGCGATGGATGGTATGCTGTTGTAACAGCTGACAATCAGATCCTGATCTTTGATGCCCTAACCGGTCAACTGAAACAAACAATCCTCATCGAATAAGCAGCTCTATGACCCTCGATACGTTTAGACCGAAAGGCCAATCGTATGCTTAGCGATAGACCTTTTCCGGTAGCCACAGTGCAATTTGTGGAATGAATGTCACCAGCAACAATACGATGATCAACGGCACCAAGAAGGGCATAGTCGCCCTGACACAGCGTTCAAATTGCACCCCCGAAACTTCCGATAACACAAACAGAACCATACCAACCGGGGGGGTTAACAACCCCAACATTAGATTCAAAATCAGCAAAATACCCAGGTGAACAGGATCAATGCCCGCTGTTACAGCAATTGGCATCAATACCGGAACCAATATGGTGATGGCCGCGATGGTTTCCATGAAGAGGCCGATCAACAGTACAATCACCATCATAATCACGAGTAAGACCTGCTTGTTGTCCGTTACGCCTAAAAGCACAGCCCCCAATTTTGTTGCCACTTGTTCAGATGTCAAAATCCAAGCAAAAACGGCGGCTGAGGCGATGATCAACAGGATGGATGCAGACGTCTGAATGGTATCCATCGAAACGCGCACAAGATGTCGCCATGTCAAAGAACGATAGACCAATAACCCCAAAAGAAGCGCATAGCATACAGCAGCGACCGCAGCCTCGGTCGGAGTGAAAACCCCAGTCGCAATGCCTCCGACAATGATCACCGGCGTCATAAGCGGAAGTAAAGCGTGTTTGAAAGATGTGGAAATCGCCCCGATGCTTGCACGGCTATCGCGCGGATAATCGCGTTTCCAAGCATACCAGGCGACCATCACCATCAAGCTCACCGCCATCAACAATCCGGGAATCAAACCGGCAGCAAAAAGCTCACCAATCGAGACAGACGCCATGACACCGTAAATCACCAATGGCAGGGACGGTGGAATAATTGGACCAATCGTCGAAGACGCCGCCGTTACTCCAACTGAGAAATCTGTGTCATAACCTGCTTCACGCATGGCCTTAATCTCAACGTTACCAAGTCCGCCAGCATCCGCGACTGCAGCACCAGACATACCTGCAAAAATCACGCTTGCACCAACATTTACGTGCCCCAGCCCACCTGGAAGCCACCCGACTAGAGACCGTGCAAAAGTAAAAATCTTTGTGGTGATCCCACCTGTGTTCATCAGATGACCGGCAAGTATAAAAAACGGGATCGCCAGCAATGGGAAGCTGTCAACGCCACCGATCATCCGGTGGATCAAAAGGACGTCAGGCAGACCTTTTATCATAATATACGCCAACGACGACAAGCCTAGCGAAACCGCCACTGGCACGCCCATTATCAAAAAGAGAACCAGGAGGATAAAAAGTACTGTCAACGCCATAGCTTTACTGTCCCTCAATCGCTTGCTGAAGTTTTTCCTGAACCAAAATATCTGCAGGCTTTGAGAATTCACGGATCATTGTTTTTGCGGCAAATACGGCCATCAAGAAACAACCAGCGACCACCACATAATAAAGATAGGCCTTAGGAAGCTGGATCGACACGAAATTGGATTTCGTGCGTTCTGCGAGTTCAATGCCTAAAAATCCTGCATAGGTCCAAAACGCAGTCACAATCAGCTCGACACACAAAACAATAGGTTTGATCGTTTTAACTGGCAGATAATGATAGGCAAACTCTAGAAAGATGTGCTTGCCGTTGCGCACACAACTGATGCCGCCGATGAAGGCTAACATGATTAAAAGATATCGAGCGATTTCCTCAGTCCAACCAAGGCTATCGTTCAAAACATATCGAGTAAAAAATTGCAGAGCGACAATCACGAATAAGGTCGTAAAAATCACCAAGACCGGAATATCTAGGACACTAACATCAGAAATGTCATCGGTAATTTCTTCAACTTCACCAACCAATTGGTCAACAATATCAGATTCTTGAGATGCCATTTCTACACCCTTCCAAAGCAATAAAGACCCCGGCCAAGCTTTTACGTTCGGCCGAGGAATATTCTAAGGTTAATTTGCGTCAGGCATCGCCTGAAGGGCTTCAAAGAGCTCAGCCGGAAACGGCAAATCATCACTCTTTAGAGCCGGTGCAACCGCTTCGATAAACGGCGCGCGATCAACCTCGTTTACAGTGACGCCCTGAGCGCGGAACCAATCCGCCAATTCACCCTCAGCACTCACGATTTGCTCTGTTGACCATGCAGCTGTTTCATCCAGAACATCATTCAGAATGGCTTGGTCTTCGCTGCTCAAAGAAGACAACCTGACGCTAGAAACTACAGTAAAGATCGAGTTAGCAATGTGACCCGTCAAATTGATATTCGTCTGAACTTCGTGGAATTTCTTTGCCTGAATGGTTGTCAAAGGATTTTCCTGAGCGTCTACAACCCCTTGCTGCAACGCAAGATAGACTTCAGCAAAGGCCATAGGCGTCGGATTTGCCCCAATGGTTTTTGGGAACAATACGTAAGCTGGCGCATTTGGAACGCGGATTTTAAGATCTTGCATATCCGAGGGGCTCAAAATCGGTTTGTTCGCTGTCACGTGACGCGAGCCATAGTAGCTCACCGAATAGATTTCATTCCCACCAGTGGCATCGGCATAGCCTTCTGCAACGCCTTTGAAGACATCACTATCGTAATAGGCTTCCCAGTGCTTTAGGTTACGTAATGTAAATGGGAAGTCTGTCATCGATGCCGGGCCATAAAAGGATCCTGCAAATCCTGCACCAGTATAGATGATGTCCACAGTTCCCAAAGAAAGCCCTTCGTTTAGGTCTGTTTCTTTGCCCAACGATGACGCAGGAAACACAGCAATACTGTGGCGCCCATCGGTGCGTTCAGCAAACAGCTCAGCAGCTTTTTCCGCAGCATGATGCAGGGGATGGCTCACTTCGTAAACGTGCGCGAACTTCAGTTCAGCTGCGTTCACGGACTGTGCCATTGCAAAGAAACCCAAAGAAACAGCAGCGCAGCTCGTAAATGTCGATAGTTTCATATCTTCCTCCTATGACAAAATCAGCACAGAAGAACTATTGGCAACCTAAGTGTATGGCTCAAATAAATTGTCCACCACGGTGAGGCAAATCATGCCGTTACGTGTGAAGCCAACTTATGGACCTCCCCAAACACCTTTTCTGCCCGCCTCCCGCTGACAGGTATGGTATGACCAAAGAATCATTTAAGGTCAATAATGAAAATATTTATGCTAATTTATGGAATTTTGGTACTATGACAATGAAGAGGTATTTGATCAAAAGCCCCAACAAACCAAGGCGCATCGCGATTGGCTAAGAAGCCGAACAACGTTCGTTTTCCGTTGGATTGATTTTTAGAAAGAAGAAGGGTGGTACCACCTCCCCGGCTCGAACGGGGGACCTCCTGATCCACAATCAGGCGCTCTAACCTACTGAGCTAAGGCGGCACTGCAGCGCGATTTACATTTCCAGTTTAGCGAATGCAAGGGCGGTTTGCGAGAAAATAGCGTTCAAGCCAAGGTTTTTTCCCAAACTTGTTCCACAACATCCAGACCAAAGGAATATCCCGCCTTTTCCTCAATCATTTCAAAGCCTGCCTTCTGATAGAGACCTCCAGCAGCCTTAAGGCTTTTGTGGGTCCATAAGATCATTTTCCGGTATCCATTGGCTTTTGCATGATCAAGCGCCTGGTCTAGCATTCGGGCGCCCAGCCCCGTGCCCCGCGCCTCTGGTTCAAGCAAAACCAGGCGCAAACGCATCGTTTGATCGTCCTCGTGAACGACAAAGGTCGATCCCAATCGTTGCCCAAAGCCATCAACGGCAATAAAGGCCGCATTGCTTGGGTGAGGATCGTTAACGTAGTCCGCCAAAATGCGCGCCACCAATCCTTCAAACTGCAGATCATAACCTTCTTCAGCGGCATAGATTCGACCGTGCGCTTCTGTAATCCACCCCAGATCACCCGCTTCAAGTCCGCGAAGTCGAACCTCTCTTGGGGTGTGATCAAGCAGGCGTTGAACCGCAGCCAAGGCATGGCAAAGCTGATGCCGCCCGTCTTGTGACAGATGACCTGTCATATCACCGATCAACGCAGCTGAGGCTGAGCTTAAGGGTTCATAAATCGCACGTCCCTTTGCGGTCAGCGACAACAATTTGCGACGCGCATCCTGTGCATCTGCTTTTCGTGCAAGCCACCCTTTCTGCTCAAAGGTCTTGAGGATCCGACTCAGATATCCTTCGTCAGCATTGATTTGCTGCGCAATCTCGCGGGCAGCGATACCGTCTTGGCCTGCCAGATAAATCTCTTGAAGGACCCGAATCTGCGTCAGCGTCTGACCTGACCCAAGATATGAGCTTTCCAACAAGCCAAGCCGAACGGTGTAGTCGCGATTGAACGCGCGAATATGTGCAATGTGATCCATATGGCTAAGCAATCGCATTTACTTGACTAAGTCAAGCAATATACACTTGCCCCCTGCCCCATAACAGCGATATGCCAATTCAGCACAAATCGGAGAACATCATGGGTATCAACACTGAACGCGATATCGAAGCCAATCTACAAATCGGTCCAACCGACAAAGGCTTTGTACGTATTTTCATTGATGCGGGTGATCTCGAGATTCCAATGGATTTCTCCCCCGAAGAGGCAGAAGAAATAGCGGAAGAGATCCGCGCCGCAGCAGCGACAGCCAGAAATATGTCTAAATAATCAGTCTTCTTCTGGAAGGGCTGACATTTTTGGATCACGGAACCGGTGCAAGCGGCGCGCCGCATCCATTGCAAACTTCTGAATAATCTTCTTGCGACGCGCGGCCGGTAGCTTGTCTTCTGGCCCCATGCGAATGATTTCGGCGTCGTAGGAATCAGCAATGATCAAGCCGGTTCCATCAGGCAGAAGCTCGGTTGGAAACTCCGTATCGACCGCCCAGAAATAACGATCACACCACTCTAGGTACCCTTCCCACTTGTGATCAGACTGAAAATCAGCGCGGCTTGATTTGCATTCGATCACCCAGATTTCGCCCTTTGGCCCCAGTGCGATCACATCCACGCGCTTGCCACGCTCGGGCACAAATTCTTCAATAGAAACATAACCATGGCTGCGAAGATGCCGAGAGACACCGCGCGCCAATAGTTGCCCTGGTTGCAATTCATGATCCATCATCAAAACGTGAACAATTCATGAACAAAATGCAAGCGCAAATTACTTGTTGACATGACACCAAATGGTATCACAAATAAAGGGTACCATTTGGTATCATTAAGGGAGCCCCAATGCGCCACCTATTGTTTTTCTGCGCCATGACCCTAAGCACATCTGCTTTTGCGGCCCTGAGCCATGACATTAAAACCTTTTCGCCAAGTGACTTGCCTTGGGTTGAGACACCTGAAGGCGTGGCGTTTGCCGATTTAAACGGAGACCGATTCAGCGGCCCATATCAGGCTATGGTCAAACTTCCTGCAGGTTTGGTTAGTCCGCCTCATATCAAAACGGCCAATATGTTTGGTGTGATGATCTCTGGCGAAATGCGCCATTGGCGCCAAGATCAGAAACCAGCGGATGTTATGCCAATTGGGCCCGGAGGATTTTATCAAATCCCTGCGGAAATCCCGCACCAAAGCGCCTGCATTTCTGACATACCCTGTGTGGCCTATCTCTATCAAGACGGGGCATTTGACTTTAATGTGGTCGCCCAATGACGGTTGCACAGCTTGACGGCCCGCAGGCCGCTTTTCGTGCGCTCGCCGACCCGACGCGCCGCGAGATTTTAATCTTGTTAAAACAGCGCTCTATGACCATCGCTGAGGTCGCAGAAAATTTCGACATGACCCGTGCTGCGGTCAAAAAGCACCTCATTATTTTGACCGAAGGGGGCTTCATACAGGTCACCGCCCAAGGACGCGAAAAGCTCAATCAAATCCTACCAAGTGGTTTTGCACCCATTACTGATTGGCTGGCGTATTTCGATCTCTTCTGGGACGACAAACTCACCAATCTGGCCGATGCCATCGAAGCCGATATTGCCCACTCATCTGAACCACAGGACAAATCATGACACAGACAACAACCCTGACAAAATCCATCATACTTCGTGCCACCAAAGAACAGGTCTGGTCATACCTTACAGATCCAGACAAGCTGGCAATCTGGTTTCACAAACCAACTAAGTCGCTAGCTGCAGGCCAAAGCTATGAAATGTATGGCACGGAAAGTGGCCAAAAGCTTATGTGGGGTGAAACAACGGTCGCGAATCCCTTTGAACGCCTTGAAATGACATTCTCAATCGCCCCAATGAATGGGGCCAGCAGCCATGTTGTTTGGACATTGCAAGAGGTTCCGGGCGGAACACGTCTCAATCTGACCCATTCAGACCTGCCTGCCAGTGAAGAAACCTTTGGTCTGGCATTGGCACTGGACAAAGGCTGGGAAGACCACATGGCCCGGATGCGCGCAGATATCCACGCAGACTAAGCACTGTCTACGCCCCCTTGCCCACACGCGAAACAATACATATGTGTGGGCTCGGCGGGTTCTGCCCTTCTCGTGATCCGGTAGCAATCCAGTGGCCTTAAGCAATTCCACGGGAGCTGGCTCTGTTTGGATCCTGGTCCACTTACCTGGCGCCCACCTGTACATACAGGTCCCCGGGATTGAGATTACCCCACGGCTGCGTTTGCGGGCCCGCCACTTTTCACGAATTCTTCCCCCTTGCATCTCAATAAAGAAATCCGCTTGATACGCCCTATCAAACGCAAGGATTTTTTATGAAACGCAAATTTTTCGCCCTCATTGTCCTCTCAACTCTTGCAGGCTGCGGCGTTCCATTTGTTCCCCTAGTCTAACGACCAACGTTTTCTTTTTGGCAAAATACCCCCGCCAGAGGCATTGGTGGTTGCCATATGGCACAATCACCACCTTTCCCTCCCTGCTCCCATTGGTTAAACCTCGCTGGAACTCGAGTTTACCGCACGCAGGATGACGCAGATGGCGATGGAAAAGACATTTAACGCAGCCGAGGCCGAAAGCCGCCTCTTTGACGCCTGGGAACAGGCGGGTTGTTTCAAGGCCGGGGCCAATGCAAAGCCCGAAGCCTCCACCTATTGCATCATGATCCCGCCGCCGAACGTCACGGGCGTTCTGCACATTGGTCACGCCTTCAACAACACGCTGCAAGACATCCTGATGCGCTGGAAGCGGATGCAGGGTTTTGACACGCTGTGGCAACCCGGCACCGATCACGCGGGCATCGCGACGCAGATGGTTGTGGAACGTGAGCTGGCCAAAAACCAACAGCCCTCCCGCGCTGAACTTGGACGCGAAGCGTTCCTAGAAAAAGTCTGGGAATGGAAAGGCCAATCCGGCGGCACCATCATTAACCAGCTGCGCCGCCTCGGCGCATCCGCTGATTTCTCTCGCACCGCCTTCACAATGTCCGGCGCCCCGGGCGCACCCGAGGACGAAGCGGGCGGCAACTTCCATGATGCGGTCATCAAAGTCTTTGTTGAGATGTATAACAAGGGCCTAATCTATCGCGGTAAGCGCCTCGTGAACTGGGACCCGCATTTTGAAACCGCGATCTCTGACCTCGAAGTGGAAAACATCGAAGTTGCCGGCCACATGTGGCACTTCAAATACCCGCTCGCCGAAGGTGTGACATATACCTACGTCGAAAAAGATGAAGACGGGAACATCACGCTTGAAGAAGAGCGCGACTACATTTCTATCGCCACCACGCGTCCAGAAACCATGCTGGGTGATGGCGCTGTTGCGGTTCACCCGTCAGATGAGCGTTACGCGCCCATCGTTGGCAAGCTCTGCGAAATCCCGGTTGGCCCAAAAGAGCACCGCCGCCTGATCCCAATCATCACCGATGAATATCCTGACAAGGACTTTGGCTCTGGTGCGGTAAAGATCACCGGCGCGCATGACTTTAATGACTACCAAGTCGCCAAGCGCGGTGGCATCCCGATGTACCGCCTGATGGACACCAAAGGCGCGATGCGTGCCGACGGAGCCCCATACGCCGAAGAGGCGGTGAAAGCGCAAGCACATGCAAACGGTGCCGCGTTTACCGAAAACGAAGTCGATGCGATCAACCTGATCCCTGATGACATTCGTGGCATGGATCGTTTTGAAGCGCGTAAAGTTGTGGTCGATCAGATCACATCCGAAGGCCTCGCAGTGATGATCTCTGAGACCAAAACGGTTAAAGATGAAGACGGCAACGAGTCTGAAGTGACTGAAACCGTACCATTCGTAGAAAATAAGCCGATCATGCAGCCGTTTGGCGACCGCTCCAAAGTGGTAATCGAACCTATGCTGACGGACCAATGGTTCGTTGAAACTGACAAGATCGTTGGACCGGCACTGGATGCAGTGCGCAATGGTGACGTGAAAATCCTGCCGGAAAGCGGCGAGAAAACCTACTACCACTGGCTAGAGAACATCGAGCCATGGTGTATCTCTCGTCAGCTTTGGTGGGGTCACCAGATTCCGGTTTGGTATGGCCCTAAAATCGATCCTCAAGGCAGCAACATTGATGGCGTTGAAGTATTTTGCGCAGCATCAGAAGCTGAAGCAATTGAAAACGCTAAGGCGCATTATTCAGGAGTTTTCTCTGGCACGGTAATGGTTGATGTACGAGGAAATACTCAAACTCACGGCGTTCCAGTTCTTGCTGCGTCTCAAAACGGTCCAGAAATCGGCAACAACGTTGATATCGCTCTCACCCGAGAAGCCGACGTCCTCGACACTTGGTTCTCCTCCGGCCTTTGGCCCATCGGCACGCTCGGCTGGCCTGAAGACACGCCGGAAATGCAGAAGTATTTCCCAACCTCCACGCTGATCACCGGTCAGGACATCCTCTTCTTCTGGGTGGCCCGTATGATGATGATGCAGCTGGCGGTCGTGGATCAGATCCCGTTTGACACCGTCTACCTGCATGGCCTTGTACGCGACGCCAAGGGCAAGAAGATGAGCAAATCCACTGGCAACGTCATGGACCCGCTGGACATCATCGACGAATACGGTGCCGACGCCCTGCGCTTCTCTTCTGCTGCCATGGCGGCTTTGGGCGGCGTGCTGAAACTCGACATGAAACGCATCGAAGGATACCGCAACTTCGGCACCAAAATCTGGAACGCCGTGCGCTTTGCTGAGATGAACGAAGTCTACGCAAATGGCGCGCCATCTCGCGAGGTGCCGAACGCGACCGCAACCGTGAACCAATGGATCATCGGCGAAGTCGCGCAAACCCGTGAAACAGTGGATGCAGCACTAGATAGCTTCCGTTTCAACGATGCCGCCAATGCGCTTTATGCCTTCACTTGGGGCAAGGTCTGCGACTGGTACGTCGAATTCGCGAAACCTTTGCTGTCTTCCGAAGATGAAGCAGTCAAAGCCGAAACGCGCGCGACTATGGGGTGGGTGCTGGATCAATGCATGATCATGCTGCACCCAATCATGCCGTTCATCACCGAAGAGCTTTGGGGCCAAACTGCAGAGCGCGACGGGATGCTGGTTCACGAAGCTTGGCCGACCTATGGCAAAGAATTGGTCAATGCGGATGCTGATCGCGAGATGAACTGGGTGATCCAGACCATCGAAGCAGTTCGGTCTACCCGCGCGCAGATGAACGTGCCAGCAGGATCAAAAATCCCAATGGTTGCGACGCAGATTACTGACGTGAACGACGCGGCCTTCACCGCGAACCAAGCGTTGATCTTTAAACTCGCGCGTTTGGAAAGCCTTGAGAAAGTCGACGACTTCCCGAAAGGCTGTGCAACTGTGGCCGTGGATGGCGCGACCTTTGGCCTGCCGCTGGCCGGTGTTATCGACGTGGCCGCAGAAAAGGCGCGCCTTGAAAAGAATCTCGGCAAGCTTGCGAAAGAACTCGGTGGCCTGCGTGGACGTCTGAACAATCCAAAATTCGTGGCTTCAGCGCCAGAAGAAGTTGTTGTTGAAGCAAAAGCCAATTTGGCGGCTCGCGAGGAAGAAGAAGCGAAACTGAAAGCAGCCCTCGAGCGGGTTGCAGAAATCGCTTAAACTTCGTCTATAGACAAACAAACGCCCGCCGATCAGGCGGGCGTTTTGCATTTAACGGTCATCATGCGTTGCTCTTGCGATACCACCGGCATTCGCGCGATAAGACAGTATGACTGACCCACGTTACACCTCAACCGTTGCCGCCCTGCCCTCGACCGTTCCTTTTGTGGGACCAGAAACACAGGAGCGTACCAGTGGCCAAATCTTTCGAGCGCGGCTCGGTGCAAATGAAAATGGGTTTGGACCAAGTCCTGCGGCAATCGAAGCCTTCCGAAACGCGGCTGGCGATATCTGGAAATACGGTGATCCAGAAAATCATGATTTGCGCCACGCGCTGGCAGATTTCCACCAGGTGAAGCCGGAAAACATCGTTGTGGGTGAAGGTATCGATGGCCTCTTGGGTTATCTCAGCCGCATGCTAATCGCGCCGGGAGATCGCGTGGTTACGTCGCTGGGCGCATATCCAACGTTCAACTATCATGTGGCTGGGTTTGGCGGAGTGATCGAAACAATTCCTTATTTGAACGATCACGAAGATCTGCCCACACTGATCGCCAAGGCCAAAGAGGTGGATGCGAAACTGATTTACTTCGCCAACCCGGACAACCCAATGGGTTCCTGGCACGCTGGCAGTACGATCACTGCACTGCTGGATGACATTCCCGACGGCTGCCTTTTGATCTTAGACGAGGCCTACGTTGATTTAGCCCCTAACGGCACCGAAGCGGAGTACTCGGTTGAGCACCCAAAGGTCATTCGCATGCGTACCTTTTCAAAAGGATATGGCTTGGCAGGGGCGCGTGTTGGCTACGCGATGGGAGCACGCGCACTGGTCAAAAATTTTGACAAAATCCGCAACCATTTTGGTATGAACCGCGCCAGCCAAGCAGCCGCATTGGCCGCATTACAAGACCAAGACTGGCTTTTACAAACCAGATCACGTGTCCACGATGCACGCGAATATATCAATGAGATTGCAATCACGCATGCGATGACGACGATACCATCAGCCACCAATTTCGTTGCAATTGATACCGGCAGAGATGGCGATTTTGCCAAGTCCGTTCTTGAGGCCCTCGCGATCGAGAGCGTGTTCATTCGCATGCCGTTCATATCACCTCAAAACCGGTGCATCCGGGTAAGCTGCGGCCCACGTGAAGAGCTTGATATTTTCGCCGATACCTTTGCGAAGGTTCTAAAAACACTTCAGTGAAACCGATGCGGTAGATTGAGAATGCTCAAAACGCATTTGAAGTCCCCACTTTGAACGCATAGGGTCAGGATTGTCTAAACGCTAGACCGCCCAAAGGATTCATTCTCCACCGTGTCACAAGATGCCCTCACCATCGACAAGCCGTCTGCCGATGAAAACCAACGACTGATCGTTTGGCTTTGGAAGAAATTTCTATCAAAGCACATCGGACTTCTTTTACTTGCATTGCTCTTTATGAGCGTGGAAGGCTCTATGCTGGCCGCGCTGAGTTGGATGATGCAGCCGATGTTTGACGGTGTTTTTCTGTCTGGAGACACATCCGCGCTCAAATGGGTTGGGGCCGTCATTTTTGGTATATTTGTGAGCCGCGCCCTTGCTGGCATGGCGCAGCGTGTTTTGCTGACGCATATTTCGCAGAAAACAGCTGCGGATCTGCGCACACAATTGCTGGATCGTTTAATGCGTCAGGACAATAGTTTTCACCAAACACATCCGCCAGGATATCTGATCCAACGGCTTCAAGCTGACGTCCTAACGATCAACAATGTTTGGAATATCATCGTGACCGGTGCTGGCCGTGATGCGATTGCACTGATTGCGCTGATGGGGGTTGCAATCAGTGTAGATTGGAAGTGGACATTGGTGGCCTGCATTGGCACCCCTGTGTTGGTCCTACCTTCGATCCTCGTACAGAAATTTGTTCGACGTCGCGCACGCGAAGCACGAGACTTAGGCGCTAAACTGGCGACACGTCTGGATGAAATTTTCCATGGTATCGTTGCGGTAAAACTCAATCGCTTGGAAAACTATCAATCGCGCCAATATCGCAATCTGACCGATACGCTTGTACGTACCGAAGTCCGCTCAGCAGCCGGTGCAGCCGCTATTCCCGGCCTGATCGACATCATGGCAGGCGTTGGATTTTTGGGTGTGCTCATTTATGGCGGCGGCGAGATCATCGCAGGCGAAAAAACCGTCGGTGAATTCATGACGTTTTTCACAGCACTTGGCATTGCATTCGAGCCTCTCCGACGCCTCGGAGCTGTGAGTGGGCAATGGCAAGTGGCAGCCGCCAGCATTGAGCGCCTTAAAGAGCTGCTTGAGCACGAGCCCACGCTTGTCTCTCCGCCAAATCCCAAACCTGTCCCGCGAGAAACCGGCGACATCGTTTTACAGGATGTGAAATTGTCCTACGGCGACACTCAGGTTCTGAACGGCACAAGCTTCACAGCAAAAGCTGGGCAAACCACCGCCATTGTTGGAGCGTCCGGGGCTGGTAAGTCCACGATCTTTAATCTGCTGACCCGTTTGGTCGATCCGCAAAACGGAACGGTAACGGTCGGCGGGGTGGCAATCCGCGATCTATCACTTGAAAACCTGCGGGATCTCTTCTCTGTCGTGTCTCAAGACGCCATGCTCTTTGACGAGACCCTGCGTGAAAACGTTCTTTTGGGGCGTGATCAAGTCACTGAAAAAGAACTGATGGCAGCGCTGGACGCCGCCCATGTCAGCGACTTCGTGATGAAAATGCCGGATGGGCTTGATACGCGCGTCGGCCCGCGCGGCAGCGGATTGTCCGGTGGACAACGCCAACGTGTGGTCATTGCGCGGGCTTTGTTGCGCAACACACCTGTGTTGTTGCTGGACGAAGCGACCTCTGCGCTTGACGCGCAATCAGAAGTCTTAGTTCAGGACGCATTGGATCGGCTGTCTAAGAACCACACAACTTTGGTCATTGCCCACCGTCTATCGACGGTGCGGGATGCCGATAAGATTGTGGTGATGGACAAGGGCCGCGTCGTTGAACAAGGCACTCATACAGAGCTGTTGGCGCTGAATGGCCCCTATGCAGAGCTTTACAATTTACAGTTCTCCTCCGATGGCCCAAGTGCCGAGGAATCCGCACGCAAATCGACTTTGCCTGCGGTGAAATCAACAACCGCGAAGAAGGGTTTTTGGGCCAAAATGCTTGGCCGCTTACCGCGTATCTAAAAGCCCTATTTAGCGACGGTATTCTTTAGCCAGTGTCTCAGGGCTTGCACCGGCAAAGTATCTCATGATCAGCCATAGGTTTTTACGCCCGCGCCGCAGCCAGCCCTGTTTTTGGTATCGAACTGCCGAAGTGGCTGCCACATAGGCAAGCGGTTGCATCCGGCCCTTCAGCGCATGTGCCATTGCAACATCTTCCATTAAGGGAATGTCTTGAAAGCCGCCCACCTGTAGATACAGCGCACGCGGCAGCAAAAGGCTTTGATCGCCATAAGGTAACCCAAAAACACGAGAACGCAGGTTCGCCCAGCCTGCAACGATACGTCCGGCCAAACCTCCGTCAGAAAAGCGCAGCAATCCGTAGCCTGCCTGGCCGGTTTCCAGATGCGATTCAACCGCCTTTGTCCACCCATCCGACAAAATGGTATCTGCATGCAGGAACAGCAGCCATTCGCCCTGTGCAGCCTCAGCCCCTCGCTTAAGCTGCCCGCCGCGCGAGGGAGCACCATGTACCCAAACCGCGCCTGCATCTTCACAAATCCTTTGCGTGGCGTCACTTGAACCACCGTCACTGATGATGACTTCGCGAATGACTCCGCTGGCCAATCCCTCCATCAAAGCCAACAGAGTATCAGGCAAGTCGCCTTCCGCATTTAGTGTTGGTATCACCACAGAAACTGGCGCGCGCATCCCATCCCCCTGTTGCAAGGCCAGCGCCTGTCTATATTAAGATCACTGCAAGATACAGGATTATGCCTGAGGGACCCCATGAGCGACAATCGCAGCCTTTTGACCATCACAGGATCCGACGCCCAAAGCTTTCTACAAGGGTTGGTGACCAATGATGTCGACAAGATCGATCAAGGGCTAGTGTATGCCGCAATCCTGACGCCTCAAGGCAAGTATTTGGCTGACTTTTTCCTCAGCCGTCATGGTGATGGCATCCTTCTGGATGTGCATGAAAGCCTTGCGGTGATGCTAAAGACCCGCCTGAGCATGTATAAACTGCGCGCTGATGTCACCATCGAGGACTGCATGCTTCATGTGCATCGTGGCCTTGGTGATGCGCCAGAGGATGCGTTCCAAGATCCACGCGCCGACACCCTCGGCTGGCGTGCTTATCGACCTGAAGTTCAGGCAGATGACACTGTGGACTGGGCCGCCCTACAGGTAGCTGCAAGCGTCCCTCAAAGCGGCGTCGAGCTGGGACCCGACAGCTATATCCTTGAAATGGGGTTTGAACGTCTCAGCGGCGTCGATTTCCGGAAAGGATGTTACGTCGGCCAAGAAGTCACGGCCCGCATGAAACACAAAACTGAATTGCGCAAAGGCTTAGTGCGAGTGTCTATTAAGGGCACCGCGGAACCGGGTACCCAGATCACTGCCGACGGTAAGCCCGCTGGCATATTGCACAGCGTAGCCGATGGCAAGGCCCTCGCCTATCTGCGGTTTAACCGCGCTAAAGGTAAGCTCATGGCAGGTGAGGCCGAAGTCATCTTGGATGAGGCATAAGCAACAGGATCGGCAGAATTACTGATACTGCGCCGAGGTGATAAATTCACCGAAACTTTCGCACCAGACCACAACCGTGTCATAGGCGTGAATATCCACACCTGCAGGAATATCTAAAATCAACCCTCCGAAGGTCTTTACGTCGCCAACCAAGACGGCCTCTGACTTCACTGCCTCAAACCCTTCCTCGTTTTCAACGAAACCTTTGGTAAGGTAGAGCTTATAGTCCGGCCCCGGGGCCAGAGCCCCTTCATGTACGATCATCGAAGGAGACAGGCTGATCGTACCTTCACCCCAGTGTAAAAAGTCACTGCCTTTCAGATCCCGCGTAAACTCTCCGCTAAACATTGCAGATTCTGCCTGTTTCTGAATTTCAGACGCATCAGGATTGTCAGGTGCCGTCAAAATTGGCAGCAGGTAAATCCCCAAGCCGATCCCAATCACCAATGCCGCGACATGTGAAACTGTCAAAGCCATCAAACGAAACATGCGTCCCCTCCTCCATGTTTATGCGCTCAGTGTGGCGAGGTGCCAGCGCTCTGTAAAGATTGAAGCACGCGCCCAGCACGGGCAAAAAGAAAGCCGCCCTTGCTGGGGCGGCTTTTTAAGAATGCATCATAAGATGATGATTAGGCGCGTTCTGAATATTCCATCGCGATCGTGTCCACGATGATCATCTCATCTTGGCCCACAAACGGAGGCACCATGACTTTCACGCCATTGTCCAAAATCGCAGGCTTGAAAGAGTTCGCTGCGGTTTGGCCTTTTACAACAGGCTCAGTTTCGACAATTTTGCATGTCACCTTCTGAGGGACTGACGCGTTCAAAGCTTCAGCGTCGTAGAACTCCACCACAATCGTCATACCATCCTGCAGGAATGGGCGGCGGTCGCCCAGAAGATCAGAAGCAACTTGCACCTGATCGTAGGTTTCAGTGTCCATGAAGATCAACATGCCGTCGTCCTCATAGAGGAACTGCATGTCCTTTTGCTCCAGACGCACGCGTTCAACTTTGTCTGCGCTACGGAAGCGTTCGTTCAATTTGGAACCGTTGCGCAGGTTCTTCATTTCAACTTGAGCAAAAGCGCCGCCTTTACCAGGCTTTACGTGGTCGACCTTAACAGCAGCCCACAGGCCGCCGTTGTGTTCCAGCACGTTGCCGGGGCGAATTTCGTTACCATTGATTTTTGGCATTGTGACTAAACCATGACAATAAGGTTGATCGGATTTGGATCAGACCTATATATCGCATGTTGATAGGAGACAAGGCAGCCTATGTCGTAGGTCGATGCGTGGAAGATATGCGCTGATTGCATAAATGCTATGCAAATTCAGGGTACCCGAATCGAATAAAATAGGTCATAAGCCCCCTCACGCCAGAAACACAAGACCAATAATACAAGGACGACGAGATGAAAGATTTCGTTGATGGCACGGCTTTTAATAACGAACAGGGCAACCGCGCTCGCAAACTATTTGCGGCGGTCGTCCTAGCCGCGTTGGATGATGCAATTGCTGACGATAAAAAGTACGGCAACGGCCCAGATCAAATCGCCCGTTGGGCACGCTCTCGCGATGGGCGCGAAGTGCTGTCTTGCGCGGGTATCGACCCAAACGAACGGGTTGTTTCCGGTCTGATGGACTTCGTCGGTAAAGGTGTTCGTACATCTGTTGCGCTTTCCCGTGAGGAAAGTGAACGTCGCAACGCTGCACAAGAAAGCGAAGCGGCGTAAGCCAATACAGCTGCCATTTAGCAAAAAAACGCGTGCCACTGCGGCGCGCGTTTTTTTATGCCAAATCCCAAAAGAACCACTGCAACACGACAAACGCTTCGAGCATCAGAAGGATTGCCACAGGCAGAGTGAGCCACTGCCAAACGCGCCCTGACAAGATCGCAACGGAACATCCGACGGCCAACCCAAGCTCGATCGGTCCAACAATTGAACCAAAGTGGCGGTTGTCCCAATAGCTGACAGGGCTTGCAAATATCCAATCGCTGATGGGCCAAAAATGGGCTCGACCATCGTCATGATGCAGCGGAAAATCCAAGGCCAAATGCAATAGGGCTGCTCCGCAGAGCGCAATTGCCCAGCTGCGTTGCGACCACATCGCCAACGCCAGCAATCCGCTCCAAATAATGAAAGAATTATCGATCGCAAAGATCGTTTGCCAAAGCTCCGAGAAATAAAGCTCACCGAAGACAACCTCTGGCGTTATCCCGAGAACGAACAACGATGTTCCAGCTAGGAGGTAAAGCGAAAGATCAGGTAGCAAAGCGCCAATCAGCGCGGCTGCAACAATAGTCTTGGATTTTCGACGACCAAAAACAGCCCAACCCAGCAAGAGATGTGCAGGCGTGTTCACCCTGCCCGCCCCTTAACCGTCGTTAAAGCTGCGAGCTGTCAACGCTCTGTTGATTTCACGGCGCACCAACTTGCGTACGTTGCGTGTGATGCGTTCACCAAGAGGGCCTTGGAGTTCCTGACGCACAATTTCACCGACCAATTCGCGCAGCATTTCTTCGTCTAGAACCGTCTCGTAAGATTCAGCTTCGATCTGTTCTGCGGATAGGGTTTCCATCGACGCGGTATCATCAGGCGTTGCTTGCTCGATGACGGTTTCAACAACTGCTTCGACAATGGGTTCCGCAACAACTTCAGCATCTTCAATGCTTACTTCCGCATTTTCAGCAGAGACATCGGCGGTATCTTCATCAGCTGCACTGTCGTGATCTTCCCAGGTCAACGCAGACACAGGCATGCCGGCATTGTCACCATCTTCGGGACCATCAGGTTCAAACCCGGCTGCCGTCGCGGGTGATTGATCAGAACGCACGCTATGCCATTCTGAAAGCCGTTCGCCTGCGATCTCCCAAGGTCGCATATCGCTTGGATCAACTTGTTCTTCTGAACTTTCAGTCGCCCGAGCGGATTCAAATGTCAGCTCTTCTGGCACCGGAAAGAGGACAGTGTTTTCAGCTGGCTCTTCGGCATCGGAACTCTCGTCGATCTGAACATCCATATATGGCGCTTCATCAACGATGGTTTGCTCTACTTCAGCGATCTCATCACGCAGTTCGCTGCTCTCAGCGTCAGCATCTTCCTCGCGACGCTCTTGCAAGAAACTTGGCAGACGTTCACGCAACGGCTGTAGATCTTCTTTCAGGCTGTTCACAAAAGGCGTGTCGGCCACTGGAGACGTCGCATGCGGTTCGGAAGCTTCCGTGGCCTTTTCCGGAATGCGCAACGAGGGCGTCAGAACCAAACGTTCTGAGGCCGCGCGATCAGAGGTTTTTTCGCTTTGCGCTTCTTCATGTTGAACAGGTGGCTCATAAGCTGGCGACGCTGAAGCCGCAGCCGCTGTCACCTTTTCAGATCGCGCAGGTTCTGTGTGATTCTCCGACACCAAGCGACGGATCGAAGACAAGACATCTTCGATTTCACTGTTTTTCACGGGATCAGACATTAGCAATCACCACTCTACCTCGCCGTTAAGTTTAGCGACGAAGTCCGCAGCGCACAACCAATAGAACAAATTGTTATTGGTTTTCAATCCGACGCAAGATTTTGTCCAACTGACGGCCACGTTTGCTGAGTTTGGCAGGCGCTGTATTCACCTGATTATAATAGGCTTCAGGATCGTATTTTTCGACCACCAAATTCAGATGATCAACCGTCAACAAACCCATTGCGGCTTGTAGACTGTAGGCCGCAATAAACTCCGCGGATTGCGCTGAAATCTGATTGGCCTGTGCATCCAAAAGTTCTTGCTCAGCGTTCAACACATCCAGTGTAGTGCGGGCACCCAACTTTGCTTCCTCGCGCACACCTTCAAAGGCAGTGCGAGACGCAGAGATCTGGCGACGACTTGCTTCGCGTTGTGCACGCGCGGACAACAACTGAGACCAAGCGACACTTACGTTTTGACGCACAGAATGACGTGTCGCGTGTAGACCGGCGCGCACGGCGTCGCGACGCGCAATCGCCTGTCGAGACACAGAAGCGATCCGGCCACCTGAATAAATGGGGCCACCTGCCCCGATACCAATGGTGGAGGTCAACGTATCAGACCCTGTGCCTAAAGTGTTGCTCTGATTGATTGAGCCACTCAGACTGATGCTTGGAGAGATCGATGCATCAGCTTCACGCACGCCCCAATCTGCTGCAGCAACATCAAATTGCACCTTCAGCATATCTGGGTGATTGCGTACAGCATATGCCATAGCGGTATCTGCCGATTTGGAAAGTCTTGGCAAACGCGACGGCGCGACAAGATTATGAGGTTTTTCACCAACTGCTGCCGAATAAGAGGCCTGCGCGGCTAAGAGATTGCCCTGGGCAACCGCAAGCTCCGCGCGCGCACCCGCAAGGCGCGCCTGCGCCAAAGCTACATCTGTTCTTGTGACTTCACCTACGTCAAAGCGATCTTCTGCCGCGCGCAACTCGCGCGTAATCACACGTAGATTGTTCTGGCGCAGAGAAACGATTTCACTCTCGCGGCGCACATCCATGTAGGCGCGAACAGCTGCAAGCAGCACGTTTTGCTCAACAGAAACAAGCGTTTGACGTGTCGCAAGCACGGTCTGCTTCAAACGCTCTTTACCAAAAGCGCGCGCACCACCATCATATACAGTCCAGCTTAGGCTCAGCGCTGCCGTGGCTGTATCCGTGACACTTGTGCTGACACCTGTCTGTTGTGAAATTCGGCGATTTAAATCCGCTGACCAAGAAATAATCGGCCGCAAGCTGGACGCTGCTTGCGCAACGTTTTCATCCGCAACACGCAACAAAGCGCGGTTTTGCTCGATCAGCCCACTGTGCACATAGGCCCCAGCCATCGCATCTGCCAAAGTGTCGGCCTTTGACGCCGTGACTGTTCCCATTGACGTAAAAACAACAGCCAATGACAATACGGCGTGTTTGATGCTCATGGTCTAAACCCTTCAAAATTTGCAGCAGAAACTGCAGGCGTTACAGGCTAAATTCCTGTTTCTTTTCAAAACCGGCCAAAACCGGTGCGCTCGCGTTGAAAATCTGTCGCCAGCTGATGCCAGCCTCAGTTTTCATACCCAGACGCACCTCTCCAAGTTGACCATCCATAAACAAACATGCGATGCGACCGCCGATTTTCAACTGTGCTTCTAGATTTTTTGAAATCTCAGCGACGCCGCCCTGCACAACGATGACGTCAAAGGGCCCATGTTCCGCAGCGCCTTCCGCCAACGGGCCCTGATGAACAACAACATTGTCATAGTTCAAATCGATCAATGCAGACTGGGCGTCTCGTGCCCGCGCATCATCATCCTCAACTGCAATGACGGCTTCAGCCATCTGCGCGATCACAGCGGAAGAATAGCCATATGCTGTGCCAATATCCAAAACCAACTCGTTTTTGCGAATATCCAGTGCATCAAGCATTTTCGCAAACGTTCTCGGCTCTAACACCACCCGGCCATCATCGACATCCAGATTGTTCCCCAGATAGGCCACGTCTTTCAGATCATGCGCAACAAGCTGTTCGCGCGGTACAGACAGCATGGCCTGAATGATAGGGAATTTGGTGACATCGGATGGGCGGACTTGTGTATCCACCATGGCAATACGACGTGTGGTGTAGTCGGGCATAACTAAACTCATTCGTTCACTTTTCGCTTAAAACCCTCTTGCCACAATAATTTGCCTGCGGCAACGCTGGTTGTGCGGATTTCGTCAGGTTCTCTCTTGCGAGTGGTTTTCAGATGCGTTATTGCCCCGCTACCACAACGGCGGCGAGTTGGTAGAGTGGTTATGCAGCGGATTGCAAATCCGTGTACACCGGTTCGATTCCGGTACTCGCCTCCAAAAATTTCGATGATTTGAAACAACGCCACTTACTACGCTTTAGAAGCGTGTGTGTTTATCGAGTACAGGCAATCACAAAGCACATTGGCGTCTAAATCTCATACTCATTTGAGTTCAATACGTTTCAGCCAACATCCCCCCACAAAGAGCGGATTTTTATGGACATCAGGCACTAAGCTGAGGACCAAAGTCCTCAAGCAGGACAAAACGCTTAGGCAACCTCGCGAGCTGAAATGAAATAGGGCCGCAGCGTCTAAGCTGCGGCCCTATTCTGCATTTAGATCTAGCTATCGTGTAGCCCGATTTCTCCTTTGCGGCGCTCAACAAATTCGCGCAGCTCTTGGTTAATGGCAGGATCCAACGCTGGCTCTTGGTAGTCTTCCAGCTGCTTTTTCCAGATCGCATTGGCGCGTTTGGCTGAATTAAGCTCGCCTTCTTCAGCCCATTGTTCGAAGCTATTATTGTCAGCTGTCGTAGACGTGTAGAACGCGGTTTCAAAATTCTGCAGCGTGTGTTGCGTACCAAGGTGATGCTCGCCCGGAGGGTGTTGCAACAGGGTATCGATGGCCTGACCATTTGGACTCATATCAAGTCCCTGCGCAAAGGCGGCCATAGATCCCAACTGGTCACAATCTAGAATGAACTTTTCATAGCCAAGCGCGAGGCCGCCTTCGAGCCAGCCTGCTGAGTGCAACACAAAGTTGACGCCTGCCATCAATGTAGGATGCAACGTGGCTGAAGATTCATACGCCGCCTGCGCATCTGGGATTTTTGATGCCGTAAGGGAGCCACCAGAGCGAAATGGGACACCCAAACGACGTGCAAGCGCTGCAATGGTATAGAGAACGATTGCCGGTTCAGGCGTGCCAAAGGTTGGCGCGCCTGATTGCATCGACATTGAGCTTGCAAAAGAACCAAAGATTGCAGGCGCGCCCGGACGCACCAACTGCGTGAAAGCGATCCCAACCAGTACTTCAGCCAATGATTGCGCTGCAACGCCCGCAGCCGTCACTGGTGCCATGGCACCAGCCAGAATGAAGGGCGTGATGATGCAGGCTTGGTTATTGGCCGCATAAACTTCGGCCGCATCCAGCATCGTGTCATCCCAGACCATCGGCGACGATGCGTTGATCAAGCTGGTCATGACGGTGCGATCCGCAAGATCACCGCCAAAGCCAATGCGCGCCATATCGATGGAATCCTGCGCCCGCGAGCCAGCGGTTACAGACCCCATAAACGGCTTATCGCTGTAGCGAAGGTGCGCATAAACCATATCCAAGTGACGCACAGATACAGGAATATCGACTGGTTCACAAATCGTGCCGCCACTGTGGTGCATATGCGGCGCCGTATAGGCCAGTTTTACGAAATTCTCAAAGTCGTTCAGCGTCGCGTAACGGCGACCATTGTCGATGTCATGCACAAAGGGCGAGCCGTAGTTTGGTGCAAAGACCGTCGCATCACCACCGATCTGCACATTGCGTGCAGCGTTGCGGGCGTGCTGAGTATAGACGCTAGGGGCTGAGGCCTGAATGATTTCACGGCACATGCCGCGCGGAAACCGCACGCGTGTCCCATCAACCATCGCACCTGCCGCTTTGAACCGCTCAATCGCGCGTGGTGTATCGCGCACTTCAACACCAACCTGTTCGAGCAAAGAATCTGCGTTGTATTCGATTTGCGCGAGGCCCTCTTCAGAGACAATCTCGAATGGGTTCAGCTTGCGCGTCACATAGGCTGGCGCCGCACTTCCTATTGCGCCGCGCTGAACGCGCCGACCTTCACGTCCACCGCCGCGACGCGCTCTGCGTCCAGATGCCTTCGCTCCGTCTTCAGTTGCCATCTTTAATCCTTACCAAACATTCAAACGGCTTTGACTTTCTACAGCCGCGCAAGGTTTCATATTCACGATTCAAACTGCGCTATTCTATCTTAGCTGCGCGGTTTAAGGTTTTGCGGGTCATAGAGCGGCGCATATCCGACACCTGCGACCTCTACTTCGTAAATTTCATCAAAATAGGACACCGCGAGCTTTTGACCGACCTTGCAATGATCCCAAGGCAAATAGGCCTGCGCGATATTCTTTCCGATCGTCGGCCCAAAGGCGACAGAGGTCGTGTAGGACCGCCGACCAATGGCATCGACCAAAATTTCTCTGGTTTCTGGATGCAGCACTGGCATCTGTCCGACCGGATAACGCGCCACACCGGATGCGTCAGTGTTCTCTATCATGACAAGGGTACACAGCATCGCGGGCTGGTTGTCCCTCGCACGGTATTTCAGATGTTTTTCTTTGCCGCGGAAGTCAGCTTCTTTGACTTTGGGGCGCGCCAAATCCGCTTCATAAAGGTTGTATTCAGTCTGCAGATCGGCGTTTTGAAGGCGCAAGGATTTCTCCATCCGACGCGAGTTGGCATAGGTTTCAACACCCATTGCCATGATGCCTTCGGCACGTAGTGCATCCCAGACAGCCAGACCGTCTTCATAGCGCATGTGCAGCTCCCAACCCTGTTCTCCGACGTAAGAAATGCGGAAAGCTGAGACGGTTTTACCAGAAATTTCGATGTTTTTAATCGCTGCAAATGGGAAGTTTTCAATGTCCAAAGCAGCCGGATCCGCGACAACCTTTTTCAGGTTCTCACGCGCATTAGGGCCCCAAATACCGATGGTGGTGAAACCTTCGGTGACGTCAGTGATGGTCACGTCAAAGCCTTTGTCCTCAGCAATGCGGCGCATGTAGTGATAGTCGCGAGGCCCTGCATCAGCGCCATTCACCAGCCGGCAGCGATCTTCAGTACGGAAAATGGTAAAGTCCGCGCGCACCATGCCTTCGTCATCCAGCATATGGGTGTAAATGCCCTTGCCGATATTGCGTTCTCCACCAATTTTGGCGGCGCAGAGCCACTCCATCAGGGCCACGTGATCGGGACCGGAAATGTCAGTCATGTGGAAATGCGATAAGTTGATGATCGCGCAATCAGCGCTCATCTCCAGTTGCTCAGCGTTGGAAACCCGCCAGAAGTGACGACTGTCCCATTCGTTTTCACGCATCGGCACTTGATCCGCGTATTTCTCGAGCAGGTGTTCGTTGGCGGCATAGCCATGCGCGCGCTCCCAGCCGCCAAGCTCCATAAAGTAGCCGCCCAACTCGACCTCACGTTCATAAAACGGCGAACGACGGATACCACGCCCCAAAGAGAACGGCTCACGGGTGTGAACCGGCGGGTTATAGATTTTCTTAGCGGTCTCGGTGCAGCGATCAAAGATGTATTGTTTGTCGAGCTGGTAGTCGTTGAACCGCGCGAAATCGATCCCGTTATGATCGATATGTGTTCGGCCCGTGGTCATCCAATCCGCCAAAAGCTTTGCCATGCCCGGTGCATCCTTGACCCAAATGGCCACCGCATACCAAAGCCCGCGCAGTTTGTGGCTTTCGCCAATCGATGGACCACCATCAGTCGTGGTTTGCAGAAGACCATTGAACGAATGGTTCTCGCGATAGCCCAGCTCGCCCAAAATTGGCGTCAGCTCCATGGCACGCTCCAGCGGCTCCATGACTTCTTCGAGCTCAAGATCGCGCTGAGAGGGCGACAGGCGTGCCTCTTCTTTTTCCAGAATCTCATTTGGATGCACCAAATGCGGATCGTCTTCGTAGTAATAACCCCACTCGATCTGCCCACCTTCAGTGGTGTTCGGGTCGCCGGTGTCACGCAGATAGGCCGAGTTGCCCTGATCTCGCATCAGCGGGTAGCCAATCTCCAGACCGGTGTCTTTGAACTCATCGTAACCACTGAAGAAAGTCAGCGGGTGATCCACCGGCATGACCGGCAGGTCTTCTCCTGCCATTTCGGCAATCAAACGTCCCCAAAGACCGGCACAGACGATCACATGTTTTGCATAGATCGTACCGCGTGTAGTTTTCACACCTACAATTCGATTACCTTCGGTGATCAAATCTAGTGCAGGCGTATTGGCAAAGGACTGTAATTTGCCGGATTTCTCGGCAGCATCAATTAGCTTGCCCGCAACAGTTTGGGAGCGAGGCACGACAAGGCCGGCATTTGGATCCCAAAGGGCTGCTTGAATTTGATCTTCTTCCAGCAGCGGAAATTTCGCTTTTGCTTCAGCAGGTGTGATCATCGACAGATCGGTGCCAAAAATCTTACCAGTATCAATGCGACGTTTTTCTTCCTCAAGGCGCTCATCATCGCCTTTGCGAACCACTTCTAGTCCGCCAATCCGAGAGTAGTTCCCCAGCTTCTCGTAGAAATCCATCGAGTACTGCGTGGTCCAAGATGTCAGATAGTCGTGACCGGTCGAAAAGCAGAAATCAGACGCATGCGCGGTTGAACCGATATCTGTCGGGATGCCCGATTTATCGATGCCAACAATATCATCCCAGCCGTTTTCAATCAGGTGATGCGCCACCGACGCCCCGACGATCCCGCCTAGGCCAACGATCACCACATGTGCCTCTTTCGGAAAACCGGCCATTCTTACATTCCTTGTCACGAATACATTGAACCCTAATGAACGCCTAGACGATCATTAGGTGCGGTATGCTGCCGTAACTCTGCGGTAAAAAATAGAATGTTTGCGCCAAAATCGGATTATCGCTACGACAGTAACTACACCCATTCAATGCGCGATTCCGTTATGCCGAACCTAAGCCCTGCTCTGAAATCCAAGTCCCGCGCTACCGGTGCCAACACTGGGCCGCGTTTGTCCGTAGGTTTTATCATGGCCCATAAATTCACATTGTGCGCCTTTGCAAACTTTGTTGACGTTCTGCGATTATCCGCCGACGAAGGCGATCGTAGTCGGCCAGTTTTGTGCAAATGGACTGTGCTGTCAGACACGATGAATCCGGTTATGTCGAGCAGCGGTATCTCAGTTCAACCCAACGAGCGTCTAGGAGACCCCAGTCGGTTTGACTACATCGTTGTGGTCGGTGGGTTGATGGATGAAATGCCCACGTTGCCCCCGGCCTACCACGCGTTTTTGAACAAAGCCGCAGATCAAGACGTGCCACTGATTGGCGTCTGCACCGGGGTCTTTTTCCTGCACCAAGCGGGACTACTGCAGGGTTACAAATGCTGTGTAAGCTGGTTCCATCACTTAGATTTCCTAGAGCAATTTGAAGGACTTAATCCGGTTTCAGATCAGATTTTTGTTGTGGACCGAGATCGTCTGACATGTTCTGGTGGCGCTAGTTCCGCGCATCTTGCGGCCTTCCTGGTAGATCGCCACGTCGGCCGCGCGCAGGCTAGCAAAAGCCTTCATGTGATGATCATTGACGAAGCACTTCAGGGGGAAAAACCCCAACCTGGAACGCCGATCCGTATGAAAACCAAAGATCCCATCGTGCAGCGAGCGCTATTGTTGATGCAGCAGAATATAGACGTGCCGATTTCGATCACCGAACTGTCAAAAAGGCTTGGAAATAGTAAGCGCCAGATCGAGAGGCACTTTCGCGATGCGTTGAATCTCTCACCACAAGCAGCCTATCTAGAAATGCGCTTAGACATCGCACGGTATTTGGTCGAAACCACTAGCAAACCCGTAGGTCAGATCGCCATGGACTGCGGTTTCTGTGATTCATCACACCTAAGCCGCATGTTCCGCCGTCAATTCGGCGAAACACCCAAATTCATGCGGCAAAGCCAGATTTCTTAAACAGCTTCCAAGGCCAATTCTGTTGCACCAGTTTGCAGAGTCTGCGCCAAAAAGGGTGCGAAACTGTTCCAGACATCGATGCGGAAGGTATCTTCTGCATCTTTCCAAAGCACCACGGTCGCGCCGTCAAAGACCGTACGGCGTGCTTCGCCAACTGGAATGGCGTCGATGTCGCGCGGGCAACCAATCGTCATCAATTCGGCCGCTTGCTGGCCTTTGATCGTAAAGGTGATTTCTCGCGCGGTGATTTCCGTCAGGCTGTGCGGAACTTTGCCATAGACACCCGCCAATTTGGCTGAAACTTCCGCGCCAACGGCGTCAGATGTCAAAACCAACCATTCGTCCGGACCGAGGCAGAGAACCTCCAAGCCATCTGTGCGTGCGCAGGTTCCAATCTTAACCGGCAATGCCAATCCCAGCGCAGCTTCTATCGCGGCAAGATCGCCACGCGCTCGTAGAGAAAAGCGTGTGTTACGCGCGGCAGTTTTCACGCTTAGGGATTTGCTCATCGCGATCACGTTCGGCAGCGGATGTGAGAATGCTTTGCTCATATCAAACCTCCTTACGCGCATCAGACGCGATTTTCAGGCGAGTGTTGTCCGGGTCCAGGAACACGGGGCTGGTTATTTTCGCTGCAATGGTGCGGTCGGGCATTGGAATATAAACGGTCTCGCCCATCTTTTCCTGCCCACCCTCAATCAGCGCCATCGCAATTGGGCGCCCGGTTGTGCCCTGATCATAAGACGAGGTCACATGCCCACGCATGGTCATCGGAATTGGCTGGTTCGGGTCAAACACAATCTGTGCGCCCTCTTCCAGTTTCGATTTATCCTCGGTCAAAAGCCCCACCAGATGCCGACGGCCAGCGGCCTTTAGATCCGGGCGTTCGAGACCGCGTTTACCCACGAAGTCAGGCTTTTTCTTACCAATCGTCCATCCCATGTCCATATCATGTGGCGTGACAGTTCCATCCGTGTCTTGGCCAACAATGATGTAGCCCTTCTCGGCGCGTAAAACGTGCATGGTTTCAGTACCATAGGCAGTGATGTCGTATGTTTGTCCTGCTTCCCATAGCGCTTCCCAAAGCTGGCGCGCTTTGTCAGCTGGTACGTTGATTTCAAAGCCAACTTCGCCAGTAAAGCTGATGCGGAACAGGCGCGCAGGCAGGCCGGCAACGGTGCATTCCACACAGGACATGTGCGGGAATGCCTCTTCCGTCAGTTCGATGCCCTCGACCAGTGGTGCGAGAAGTTTGGCAGCATTTGGGCCGTTCAAAGCAACGGCTGCCCATTGCTCGGATGTTGAGGTCAGCCAGACATTGAGGTCAGGCCATTCGGTCTGCAAGTAGTCTTCCATCGTGTTTAGCACACGCGCCGCGCCACCAGTTGTTGTGGTGACGTGAAAGCGATCTTCGCCAATGCGGCCAATCACACCATCATCACGCACAAAACCATCATCGCCCAACAGCAAGGCATATCGGCAGCGACCGACGGCCAGCTTCGTGAAAGGATTGGTGTACATGCGGTTCAAGAATTCGACGGCGTCAGGGCCTACAACTTCAATCTTGCCCAATGTGGACGCGTCAAAGATACCAACCGACGCCCGCGTCGCCGCGCATTCACGCGTCACAGCCGTGTCCATGTCCTCGCCCGGTTTCGGGAAGAACCACGCGCGACGCCATTGCCCGACAGGTTCAAAAGCTGCACCCTGTTCTTCAGCCCATCCATCAATCTGCGTCTTGCGCGTGATCTCGAAATGATCGCCACGATGGTAGCCTGCAAAGGCGCCGAAAGACGTCGGTGTGTATGGCGGGCGGAAGGTGGTCAGGCCAACCTCCGGCTGTTTTTTGCCCAGCGCGTCTGCCGCGATGTTCAGACCGTTGATGTTGGACATCTTGCCTTGATCGGTCGCCATACCATTGGTGGTGTAACGCTTGACGTGTTCAATCGAGCGCATGCCCTCACGCACCGCGAGACGCAGATCTTTCGCCGTCACATCATTCTGATAATCTACAAAAGCTTTGGCTTTGCCGGCGTCTTTGTCTGTCGGCAATTCTCGATGGGTGACACCAAACCCCGCCCGATCCTGTTCGACAACAAAGGTCCTCTCAGCAGCAGCCTTACCAAGGGCGGCAGCAACCTCAGCACCCTTTTCAGCCCCATCATTCAAAGCTGCCTTCAGCCCCCAAAGCCCGCGGCTTGCGCCTGCAATCACGCAGTCTTCGGGCGTTTCGTTTGGCAAGAAGGTTGTCATGTCGTCATCCCACGCCAAAGAGCCTTTGGTGTGGGAGAACAGATGCAACGACGGCGTCCAGCCGCCAGACATCAGAAGCGCGTCGCAATAGAGCACTTCACCTGCGCCAGCGACACCGTTCACAACCGGGTTCACGCGCACGGTTTTTACACGCAGTCGGCCCTTGGTTTCGGTGACCGTATGAGACAGCTTCACAGCGATACCGCGTTTTTGCGCAGCTTGCAGGAGGACGTCATCGACGGCTTCACGCGTGTCGATAATTGCCTGCACACGAGCACCGGCATCCTGCAAATCAAAAGCGGCATACCAAGCGCTGTCATGGCTGGTCACAATGACCGGCGTTTTGCCAACAAGCACCCCATAGCGGTTCAGATAGGTTTGAGCCGAGCCCGCCAGCATGACACCCGGACGGTCATTCCCGTGGAAAACCAAAGGCTTCTCAAGCGCGCCCTGCGCAAGAACAACCTGCTTCGCTCGTACACGCCACATGCGTTCACGCGGTGTTTCGGCGGAAGGCGCAACCAGGTGATCGGTCAGCTTTTCGCACAGACCGATCATGTTCTGATGATAATAGCCAATAGCCGTGGTGCGCGTCATGATCTTGACGCCCAGCGCCTGCAAGGCAGTCGTTTCGGTATCGATCCAATCCCAAGCCGTAGCGCCATCGATTTGCGCCTGAGGCTCAGATAGCAAGCTGCCACCCAGTTCAGAGTTTTCATCAACGATGACAACCTTCAACCCGTCCGTCGCTGCCGCTTTGGCAGCAGCCAGACCTGTTGGACCAGCTCCAACAATCAGAACATCGCAATGCAAATAGCGCGATGCATAGTGATCTGGATCTTCTTCGGTCGGTGACACGCCCAGACCCGCAGCCGCACGAATGAAAGGCTCATAAACCTTGTGCCAGAAGTTCTTCGGCCACATGAAGGTTTTGTAATAAAAACCTGCTGAAAACAGCATATAAGCCGCGTCGTTGACCGCTCCGACATCAAATTTCAGGCTTGGGTATTTGTTCTGCGAGGTGGTCTCTAAGCCCTCCCAAATTTCTTGCATAGTAGCGCGGGTGTTTGGTTCAAACTGGCCTGGTCCCCGGCGCGTACCAATCAGAGCGTTTGGCTCTTCAGAGCCAGCGGCCACCGGCCCACGCGGACGGTGATATTTGAACGAGCGGCCCATCAGATGCACGCCATTGGCCAGCAAAGCTGAAGCGACGGTATCACCTTCGAAGCCACGGAAAGATTTGCCATCAAAGGTGAACTGAACCGGTTTTGCAGAGTTCACACGGCCTTTGCCGGCAACACGATATGTGCTCATCGATCCAACTCCGCCAGTAGTTTTTCAAGATCAGGCTTTGGCTCGCCCGCCTTATAGGTGATCAGAATTTTGTCAGACACGGTATCGCGGACTGCATTAAAGAACCGCCCGCAACCATGGACGTGGCGCCAACGTTCAAAATGCAGCCCCTTTACGTTGGCGCGAATAAACAGGAACTTTTCCCATTCTTCATCGCTGACGTCAGACGGGTTTTCGGGGCGTACGATATGGGCCTCGCCAGCATAGGCGAATTCCGCCTCTGGCAGCAGTTCGTCGCAATAAGGGCAATGGATCAATAGCATTGTGATCTCCCTAGTGGGCCACAGCGGCGGCGGCCGCTTCGTCAATCAGGCGCCCGGAACGGAAACGTTCCATGGTGAAAGGCGCGTTTATCGGGTGAGGTTCGTCTTTGGCGATGGTCCAGGCAAACGTATGCGCGGAACCCGGTGTGGCTTTAAAACCGCCGGTGCCCCAGCCACAGTTCACGTAAAGGCCTTGGACAGGCGTTTTTGAGATGATGGCCGATCGGTCCGGCGTCACATCCACGATTCCACCCCATTTGCGCAGCATGCGCATGCGGTTAAAAATCGGGAAGATTTCTGAGATCGCGGCAACGGTGTGCTCGATCAATGGCAGGCCACCACGCTGGCTATAGCTGGTGTATTGGTCCGTCCCCGAGCCAATGACCAGCTCGCCCTTGTCGGACTGGCTGATATAGGCATGAACGGCGTTGGACATGACCACACAGGGGAAGATCGGCTTGACCGGCTCGCTAACCAAAGCCTGCAGCGGATAGCTTTCCAGCGGTAGTTGAACATCCGCAGTCTGCATCACAACAGAGGTATGCCCCGCCGCAGAAACTCCAACTTTCTTGGCTTTGATAAAGCCCTTTGCGGTTTCCACCCCTGCGACAGATCCATCTGGATTGCGGCGAATGGCCGTCACTGGACAGTTCTGGATTATATCCACGCCGCGCATCGCAGCAGAGCGCGCATAGCCCCAAGCCACCGCATCATGCCGCGCTGTACCTGCGCGTTCCTGCAAGGCACCGCCCATCACTGGGTAGCGCGCGTTCTTACTAATGCTCAGGGGCGGGCAATATTCTTTGCACTCTTCCGGAGTGAGCCAGCGGTTATCGACACCATTCAGACGGTTCGCATGCACGTGGCGTCTAAAACTTTGAACATCATGCACGTTATGAGCCAGCATCAAGACGCCGCGTCGCGAGTACATCACGTTGTAGTTCAGATCTTGGCTGAGATCCTCCCAGAGATCGACAGCGTGATCGTAGAGACGCGCGCTTTCGTCATATAGGTAATTCGAGCGAATGATCGTCGTGTTCCGACCAGTGTTACCACCACCCAGCCAGCCTTTGTCGATCACCGCAATATTGGTGATGCCATGTTCTTTGGCCAAATAATGCGCCGCACCCAGCCCGTGCCCACCGGCACCGACGATGATAACATCATATTCGTCTTTGGGTTGGCTATCGGGCCACTGTTCGGTCCAATTTTTATGACCACCCAACGTGTGTTTCAGCAGTGAGAGCGCACTAAAGCGAGACATGGCTTGCCCATCTATTCCCGGAAATCAGAATGTGACGATAGGATAGATGGGTGACGCAAACCGGAAGATTTGCGTCACTTATGCGGTAATATCTCGCCTCAGATGCATTAGCGCTGCGACGTTTGCCAATTCTCAGACATGTGCGGTTGCAGATTTGATGCGGGCAGAGGTGTGCGACCAAGGATGTGGTCTGACGCTTTTTCGCCAACCATTATGGACGGCGCGTTGAGGTTGCCGTTGGTGATCTGCGGGAATATCGAGCTGTCAGCCACACGCAAGCCGTCCACACCAATCACCTTGGTTTCTGGGTCCACAACCGCCATCGGATCGTCTTTGGCGCCCATCTTCACAGTCCCACAGGGATGATAGGCGCTTTCCACGTGCTCTTTGATGAATGCATTCAGATCTTCATCCGAGGTTGCATCGGCACCCGGTTGAATTTCGTGTTTGTAATAAGGGGCAAAAGCCTCTTGGCCAAAGATCTCACGCGTCAGGCGGATGCAGGTTCTAAAATCAGCCCAATCCTTTTCGTGGCTCATGTAATTGAACAGGATTTTCGGATCATCCTTTGGGTCAGCAGATCGCAAAGTCACAGACCCGCGTGATGGGCTGCGCATAGGGCCGACATGGGCTTGGAAACCATGCCCTTCGGACGATGCTTGCCCATCATAGCGCACGGCGATCGGCAAGAAGTGATACTGGATATCAGGATAATCAACCCCCGCAGCCGAGCGGATAAAGGCGGCACTTTCAAACTGGTTTGTCGCACCGGGTCCGGATTTGTTCAGTAGCCAACGTGCACCGACGTAAGCTTTGCCCATAAGGTTCCAGTATTTGTACAGGCTAACGGGCTGAGAGGCCGCGGCCTGAATATAAAGCTCCAAGTGGTCCTGAAGGTTTTGACCAACGCCGGGGCGATCTGCGACGACCTCGATCCCATGTTCCTGCAGATGTGCTGCAGGGCCAATGCCGGACAGCATCAAGAGTTTTGGCGAGTTCAATGAGGACGCCGAAATAATCACTTCGCTTTCCGCACGGATCACATCAACTTTGCCACCGCGTTCGATCTCGACGCCGACAGCACGGCCGTTTTCGATGACCACACGACGTGCAAATGCACGGATCAATTCACAGTTTTCGCGTTTCAGAGCAGGCTTTAGGTAAGCCTTGGCTGCGGACCAGCGTTCACCCTTCCAGACGGTCATGTCAAACGGGCCAAAGCCCTCTTGCTGCTCGCCGTTATAGTCGCCAGTGACGTCATAGCCAGCTTGTTTGCCCGCCTGAACAAAGGCCTGCGTCAGTGGATTGTCGCGCTTGCCGCGCGTGACATGCAAAGGCCCACCCTGCCCGCGCCATTCCGCGTTTCCACCATGACCGCCGTCATGCCAATCCTCTTGGCGTTTGAAATAGGGCAATACGTCTGCATAAGACCAGCCACTCGCGCCCATATCGGCCCAGGTATCAAAATCCCTCGCATGCCCGCGCACGTAGATCATGCCGTTGATTGAGGACGACCCGCCAATGACCTTACCGCGCGGAGTCGCCAACTGGCGGCCATCCAGATGCGGTTCGGGTTCAGATTTCATTCCCCAATCATAGCGCTTCATATTCATCGGGTAACTCAGAGCCCCCGGCATATTGATGAATGGCCCCCAATCAGAGCCGCCATGTTCAATCACCAACACACGTTTGCCCGCCTCAGCAAGGCGATAGGCGATGGCGCAGCCTGCACTGCCTGCGCCGACGATGATGTATTCAGCCTGCATCAGAAAGCAGCCTCAACATCGCCCATGCGCACATAGACGGATTTTACCTGGCTGTAGTAGTTGATCGCTTCTTTAGAGTTCTCACGCCCCACACCAGAGGCTTTCACGCCACCAAAAGGTGCCTCAACCGGTGCGTCATTGTAGGAGTTGATAAAGCAGCTGCCTGCCTCAAGCTTGCCAATCACGCGGTGACCCCGGCTGAGATCTTTGGTGAACACACCAGCGGAGAGGCCGAATTCCGTGTCATTGGCTCGTTCGATGACTTCCTCTTCAGTGTCGAAATCAAGCACGGCCATCACCGGGCCAAAAATTTCCTCGCGCGCGATGGTCATGTCGTCGGTCACATCCGCAAAGATGGTTGGCTGAATGAAGTAACCGTCCATGTATGCGCGTTCACCGCCGCTGATCAAACGCGCGCCTTCCTCTTTGCCTTTTTCGATATAACCCAGCACGATGTTCATCTGGTTTTCAGAGACCATGGGGCCAAAGCTTGTTGCTTCGTCCATTGGATCGCCAAGGATCGCATTCTGAGTGCGTTCAGCAAGGCGTTTCAGGAACTTCTCCTTGATGCCTTTCTGCACAAAAACCCGAGTGCCGTTTGAGCACACCTGACCAGAAGAATAGAAGTTGCCGTTGATGGCTCCGCCCACGGCGTTTTCGATATCTGCGTCATCAAAGATGATCAGTGGGGATTTTCCCCCAAGCTCCATCGTGACGTGTTTCATATTGGCGGCAGCGGCGGCGTAGACCTTTTTGCCAGTTGGCACGGAGCCTGTCAGCGAGACCTTATCGACGCGCGGATCAGTAACCAATGCGCCGCCAACTTCGCCCATGCCCTGAATGACGTTGTACAGCCCTGCAGGCAGGCCTGCCTCGTGCAGGATTTCCGCAACTTTCAACGCGCAGAGCGGCGTGGTTTCAGAGGGTTTGAACACCATAGAATTGCCACAGGCCAGCGCCGGCGCGCCTTTCCAGCAGGCGATCTGGGTTGGGTAGTTCCAGGCCCCGATGCCCACACACAGACCCAGCGCTTCGCGGACGGTGTAGACCCAATCTTCACCCATCGGGATATGCTCGCCGGTCAAAGACCCAGCCAAGCCACCGAAATACTCGAGCGCATCTGCCCCGGAAGTGGCATCAGCTACCAGAGTTTCTTGCAGCGGTTTACCCGTGTCGTAGGTTTCCAAAACAGAGAGTTCGTGATTGCGTTCGCGGATCATATCCGCTGCACGCCGTAGAATGCGGCCGCGTTCGGTGCCTGTTGTACTGGCCCATTCTTTTTGGGCAGCTTTGGCAGTCGCCAGCGCCTGTTCAACGATGGCAGGTGTTGCGGCATGTACCTTGGCGATCTGTTCGCCTGTCGCGGCATAGATCACAGGGATCGGTGTGCCTGCTATGTCTTCGACATAGGCGCCATTGATGAAATGGCTGGCTTTGGGTTGAGCGGGATGTGTCATTTTTTAAGGCCTTCGGCGAGGGTATTTGGACCAGAAGAAAGGTGAGAGGTCACTCTCCGCGCGGGAACCGCTTGTTTTCTTCCAGAGTGTCGAGGTTCATGTGATTGCGCATGTAGCGCTCGGATGCTTTTTGCAGAGGCTGATAATCCCAAGGGTAATAGCCGCCTTCACGCAGGGCTTCGTAGACAACCCAGCGACGCGCCTGGCTGGCACGAATATCAGCGTCGTATTGCTCAAGGTCCCAACGGGCCTCAGACTTGGCGCGTAGGGTTGCCACTGTGCCTGCATGGGCAGGATCATCTGCAAGGTTTTTAAGCTCATGCGGATCGGCCTCCAGATCAAACAGCTGATCTGGGTCGAGCGCACAGCGATTGAATTTCCAATTGCCATAGCGCAGGGACACAAGCGGCGCATAGGAGGCCTCGGCAGCGTATTCGATCGCAACAGGCTCTGTGCGTTCGGTCCCATTGGCCAAAGAGACAAGGCTTTGGCCATCTGTCCATGGGGCGATTTCAGCCATATCGACGCCAGCGAGATCACCAACGGTGGGTGTGACGTCAATGGTGGACACTGGCGTTTCGATCAAACCTGCAGGCATATTTGGCGCCGAGATCATCAAAGGGACACGTGCAGAGCCTTCGTAGAAGCTCATCTTGAACCAAAGACCGCGTTCCCCCAACATGTCCCCATGATCGGATACAAACATGATGATGGCTTCTTGGCGAGTGGCTTCAAGCACATCAAGGATTTCGCCAACCTTGTCATCAAGGTATGAGATATTGGCGAAATAGGCGCGACGGGAGCGCTTGATATCTTCTTCTTTGATGTCGAAGTTGCGCCAGTCATTGGCGTCAAAAATGCGTTTAGAATGGGCATCGTGATCTTCGTAGTCCATTGCCGAAACTTCCGGCAGCAGATGCTCGCAATCCTCATAGAGATCCCAATATTTGCGGCGCGCCACATAGGGATCATGCGGGTGCGTAAAGCTGACGGTCAGGCACCATGGGCGGGCGTCTAACCCACGAGACAGCTCATAGAGTTTCGCTGTCGCATTATAGGCCACCTCGTCGTCGTATTCCATTTGATTGGAGGTTTCCGCCACGCCAGCGCCGGTGACGCTGCCCATGTTGTGATACCACCAATCGATGCGTTCACCGGGTTTGCGGTAATCTGGGGTCCAGCCAAAATCTGCTGGATAAATATCGGTGGTCAAACGGTCCTCGAACCCATGGAGCTGGTCCGGCCCGACAAAATGCATCTTGCCACTAAGGCACGTATAATAACCCGCGCGCCGCAGGTGGTGCGCGTAGGTGGGAATGTCGCTGCGGAATTCAGCTGCGTTGTCATAAACGCCAGTGCGCGATGGCAATTGGCCTGACATAAAGCTCGCGCGGCCTGGCGCACAGAGCGGTGAGCCAGTGTAGGTATTGGCAAACCGTGTCGATCGTTCCGCCAATCGTTTTAGGTTTGGCGCATGGAGCCAGTCAGCAGGCCCATCAGGAAACAGCGTGCCATTCAACTGATCGACCATCAGGATCAAAATATTTGGAGCAGTCATCATGACCTCCCTGTTTCAGCTATAGTTTTAATAGGATGAAGCAGTGTTCTGCCTCTGAAGGCTGCCCCCCGAACGCATCCGGAGGGCAGAAATTTAGAAGTTAGTGAACGGAGTCGATCTTTGTGAAATCGAGTTCGTTTTCTTCTGGGCTGGCATCGATCGCCATCACTTCTTTGCCTTTGAAGAAGATGATGTAGGCCAAGCAAGCAACGTAGAGACCAATCACAACCGCGCCGATCCACTGGATCTGCAGCCACTGGCTTTGGAAAGCCAGCGTCAAAGCAAAGAGCACAATCGCGTTGCCCAGAATGTGGGGCAGTTTGCCCAGTTTCTGAACAGTCAGTCCCAAGTTGTCGGTGTACAGGCGGATCAGGGAGTCAAACGAGTTGACCACAAAGATCACGCCAACAACCGCCATCGAGATGTTGATCATCAGTGTCAGCTCGATGCTGTTCAGGTGGTAGTAGTACAGAACTGAGAACCATATCCCCAACGGGATGGATGGGAAGATCAGCAGAGCTGCGAGCACTTGCCATGTCTTAAGTCCACCCACAAAGCGAGAGGTAAACTGGCCGATCATGATGGACCAAGCGAACCACCAGAACAGGTAGAATTCATGGTAGTCGGTCAATGGCAGAACGAACTTATGGATGTTGGCAAAATAGCCACCGATGTTGGAAGCGGTGCCGAAGAACTCGCCGATACCAATGCCTGCGAAGGCCCACATGCCAAGGATCAAGGCCGCAAACAATGCGGTTGATCCAAGCGACAGAATACGAACGTATTTGATGTCAGTGGAGGAAAACGCCGCAAACAGGATCACAAAGAACACAACCACATAGAATGGAGTGATCACGGATTCACCATCGCCCACAAAGGTCGCGTAATACGGCAGGTAGATCAGGAACAACGCGCCGGTGAAGGCACAGGTGCCGATGATGACGATGTTGTTGATCAGCTTCACGATACCGATTTCAAAGAACTTAACCTTTGGTTCGATAACGCAAAAATAGAACGTCGTTAGGAAGTAAAAGCCCCAAATCAGGAAGCCCCAGAACCCAAACTCCATCGCCAATGGGTTGGTGAATGCATAGGCTGGTTCCGCTGCGGTATCCGCATAAAGCGGGAAATCCCACGCCAATGGAAACATGATCAACCCAACGTCCAGACCAGACGTAAACAGGATCGCAATGAAAGTCAGCAGTGGCACCGGCGTCACGCCAACAACGGTGACATTCCACCATTTGATGACGCAGAACGCCACCAGCGCGAACGCCAGTAGAATGCCTGCGGAGATTAGTAAGGTCATTTTACACCTCCCAGTGTAGGGCATCTACGCTTTGCGAGATCCCCAATTTTCTTTTGTCGGTCTCCCGGTTTTCACGATCAGATTTATGATTGGCGCGTTCACCGGTAATGGGAACTAACCAAATATTGAATGAACACTCAAGTTTTTGATTGGTTGTTTCAGATATTGAATCTCGACCCAACCTATCGCACATTGAGCATATGGGTCGAAAACGTATCAGAGATATTCGAAACGAAGAGCTGATTGAGGCAACTATCGTTGCAGCACATCGCTATGGCTATCACTCTGTTACCATGACAGAAATTGCTCGCGTTGCTGGAGCATCAGCCGCGTCAATCAGCTACTACTTCGGGTCAAAGAATGGCCTGATGGAAGCAACGATGCTGCACTTATTGCGCAAACTTCAAGCTTTGCTTCTCAAAAGTTTTCGTACCGCGAACTCCCCAGAAGAACGCCTGTATGCGATCTTGAACGCAAACTTTGACGACTCATTGTTCACGGTTGAGCAGTGCAGCATATGGATGCAATTCTGGGCCTCGGCCCCCTATTCGCCAGAATTATCCCGCCTTCACCGTATCAATCGAGGCCGTGTCAGATCTCATTTCCGCGCCGAGTTGGGGCAACTGTTCCCACCTGCTGAGGCCGAATTGGCGCGTCATGCTCTGCAAAGTTACATGGACGGCGTTTGGTTGGAGGCCGCACAATCTAGCAAGCCACTAGACGCCAAATCGGCCCGACGCTCTGCAAAGGGCGTGGCGGATTTATTGCTGCAAAATCGTCGTTAACCAAAAGTTGCGATGCCCTTCATAAGGGAATATATCACTGCAGCCCATTCACATTCAGATAGACTGAATACAAAAAACTTGTGGCTGCAATGAACAAACGGGGGCAAATTCCGTCTCTCCACTATCGCGATCTTGTGCGATCACCCTTACGCCGCTAACGCCTCCTCAGTTGTTGGAAAATGTAGGCGGCCTAACGGCTCACTACCTGTGCTCTATTCAAGGTGAAAAACCTCTTCCATTGTGGCCCACCACTCGTCCGGAGATCTACTATCAAGCGGTTGCTGCATAGGTCCGCAGACGGTCCACCATTTCTGCGTAACCTCGTCTTCAGAAATCGCTTTCATGTCGGCCGCAAAGTCATCCCCTAAGTATTCCCAATAGCTAAACATGAGGTTTTCCGGCTCGCGCAGAAAGATCGAATAATTAGAAATATTGGACTGTTTTAATCGCTTCAATACATCTGGCCAGACCTCAGCGTGGAGCCGTTTGTATTCAGCAATATGCTCAGCAGTGATGCCAATCATCATTCCCATCCGTTGGGCCATGCAGTCCTCCTCTTGGTTTGGGACCCGGTTTAAAGTTTATAAAATTCCATTGCGTTCAGCCCCAGAACCCGGGATCGATCCGCATCTGTCAGCCCTTTGAGCAACTGGTCCACAGCCCCTCGCCATTGCGCGTAGTCAGACGCCAGATTAACGACAGGCCAATCACTGCCAAACATAGTCCGTGCAGCACCGAAATTTTCTAAAATCTGTTTGGCGAAGGGTTCGATATCTGAAAGCCGCCAATCCGGTCCAATTTCAGTGACCATTCCTGACAACTTGCAAAGTACATTTGAGCATCGCGACAGTTGCCTCATGCCATTGGACCAGTCCTTGGACGGTATTTTCCCCGCACCCATTTGAGGCTTTGCCGCATGATCGATCACGATTTTTAGCGATGGGTGGCGTTTTGCGAGCTCAGTCAGAACCAGAAGATGGCGGGGTTGAACAAGCGCATCAAAGCAAAGACCAACTCGGGCCATATGGGTCAGCGCCGGAGCAACCCGATCATCCAATATCCAATCCGTGTTTTCAATGTTTTGCAACATTGGGCGCAACCCCTTGAGATCGCGGTTTTTGAGCAGTGTATCTATAATAGAAATTGCATCATCCGCACTCAAATCGACCCACCCTACAACACCGGCCACCCAGTCTGTTTTTGCAGCAATCTGCAGCAGGAATTCCGTTTCCTCGATTGTATCGGTGGCCTGAACCAAAACCGTTCTATCAACATCTGACTGGACTAACAGTGGAGCCAAATCCTCGGGGCCGAAATCACGAAAGATCGGGGCAACTGTTTCATTGGGCCAAGGATAATCCCCGCGCGCCAAGGTCCAAAAATGTTGATGCGCATCAACGATCATGAAGGATCACCAATTACCCCTTGATCGCGCAAATCTGCCCACAGTTCTAAGGGCAACTGCGACCCAAATTGCTCGAGGTTACGTTTGAGAGAGCTGGCTTTTGTCGTGCCAATCAAAATTGATGCAACAAGCGGGCTTTGATCTGGGTATTGCAACGCTGCAGCTGGCAAATCGACACCATGAGCACCGCAAATTTCTTCAATACGACGCACTCTTGTCAGGATGTTTTCTGACGCGGGAGCGTAGTTGTAATGTGCTCCGGGCACAGATCCGGTTGCAAGGATGCCGGAATTAAACACGCCTCCGATCACCAACCGAATGTTGTGTTCATTGAGCTTGGGAAACAAACGGACCTTCGCGGATTGATCTAATAAGGTGTACCGCCCCGCAAGTAGGATTAAATCCATATCAAACTTGCCGATCATGTCTTCACAGATTTCAACGGTGTTGACGCCCAAGCCTAAGGACTTGATATCCCCGTTAGATTTTAGCTCCTCAAGCGCCTTCACGCCACTGCCCAACAGCTGAGCGCGATGCTCAATCGTATCTGTGCCAGCATCTGGATCACCGATGTCGTGCACAAACAAAATATCGATACGACTAAGTCCAAGACGCTGCAGGCTGTGTTCAAACGAGCGCATAATGCCGTCATAGGTGAAATCAAACTTCTGCTTGAACGGCCATGCATTGTGAAACCCATTCACCACCGCAGGAGGGTTACGATCAGGGCTCAAAACTCGGCCCACTTTGGTTGAGATAACCCAGTCCTGCTTGCCCCGCAAAAAGTCTCCGAGCAATCCCTCAGCGGCCCCATTCCCATAATGTGGTGCTGTGTCGAAATAGCGGATCCCATGATCCCAGGCGGTATTCAGCACCTCATCCACGGCTTTGCGAGTGATCGGGCGGTAGAGACCCGCAAGCGCAGAGGTCCCTAAAGAGAGACGATGTATTTCTTTTAACATCTGCTTTTTCTCAACTTGGGTGACAGCCCGGCTGAGCCGGTGTTGCTGTTTTATAGGTTAAAACGAATTCCACATGTCCAAGCTCTTCTGATGAGGTTCTCGCCCCATTTCCGAGTGCTACGAGCTTGTCGAAAATTTCTGTTCCAACGTCATTCAGCGTTGCGTTGCCGCGCAGAACGCGGCCTGCATTCACATCCATATCTTCAGACATGCGTTCGTAAGTTTCTGGGTTAGCGCAGACCTTTAGAACTGGAGAAATGGCAGATCCGACAACAGATCCGCGGCCAGTGACGAAGATCACCGCATGAGCCCCGCACGAAATCAGCTCAATGATTTCAGCATTGTCGTTAATATTAGGGTAGCCGTATTTCGGGGGACCATCAGGCACAACATCAAGCAAATATAGCCCACCTGCTGCCGCCTGTTGTGCTGGTCTAAGAATGCCACTGATGTCGCTTTGCCCGGACTTTGCGTAAGCCCCAAGCGACTTTTCTTCGATCGTAGAAAGCCCACCCTGAGCATTGCCATTTGAAAAAGAACCATATCCCATCGCAGCATAGTACCGCGCCGCTTTTTCCACAGTTTCAACGATCTCTGGGCGCAGGTCATTGCTTATCGCCCGCGCCGCCATGACGTGTTCACAACCAATCAGCTCTCCTGTTTCTTCGAAAATACAGGTCGCGCCTTTGGCGACGAGCTTGTCAAAGGCCACGCCTGCCGCCGGATTACCTGTAATGCCAGACGTTGCATCTGAACCACCACAAATGGTTCCGATGACGAGTTCCGAAACATCCATTGGTTCCTTTGGAAGGGCCTGAAGCTGCGTTTGCACAGAGGTAATCCAATCGCGTCCTGCTTTCACCGTTGAGGCCGTTCCTCCGGTCTCCTGAATGGTCAGAACATTAACATCACGCCCAGAAGCACGTATCGCCTCTGCCAACTGGGTTTTCTTGAAGTTTTCACACCCTAAGGAAACCAGCTGAACCGCCCCGACATTGGGGTGCGTGCAGAGGGCCTCCATCATTTCCTGGCCATAATCAGATGGAAAACACCCTGAAAAGCCAATGACTTGCACGTCACTTTCATCGAATGGGCGGGCGATCTGCTTGCATACATGATGCGCGCATTCGACCAAATATGCGACGAGCACAACATTGCGAATGCCCTTTCGTCCATCTTTACGTTTCCAAGCCATCATCTGGGTCATATGCTACTCCATGATCTCTACAGTGGTGTAGCGGCTGGTCAAATTATGCACGTGGACATGCGCACCGATTGAAATCTCAGCAACGGCATACCCAATTGGAAAACCATATTTCAAAATGTCGGCCCCGGATGGAATGGCCGTTATGGCGAGCTTGTGCCCCATGCCCAAAGTCGCGCTCATGACGACTGTCTGACCGGCCACTTCAATCTCTTCACCAGCCATGACTGTGCCAGTCAAAACACCGATATTGTCGCCCTCGGCCAACACCAATACCCGAATGTCTGTGGCATCCTGTGCAATCATGCGTCTGTATCCCAAGATACAGAATTGAGCAAAGTGATGCGCGCAGCATTTAAGTGTTCTTGGAATTTCGCGCTGGCTTTTTCTGTGTCGCCGACCTGCAAAGCATGGATGACATCGAGGTGTTGATGCGCCGCCACGAGGTTACGTGCGCGTTCATCGTGTTTATTCCATCGGTAATGATAGTGGAAAATGACCGAAACCAACTCGAAAAAATCATCTATAAAGCGGTTGTTCAAATCCACCATAAGTATCCGGTGGAACTGTTCATCAAGTCGCGGGAAGTTAAGGTATTCCGCGTCAATATCGCCAATGATTTTGTGGTGCGCGTTTTCCAAAGCGATCAGAGACTGCCAAGCGCGGCCCGTTGCCCCCTGCTCGATCAAATTCCGGAATGCCCGCAGCTCAAACATCTCGCGCACATCAAACAATTCGATGGCGAAATCCTGTGTGAAACCCCGCAGGACCCAGTGGCGATTGGGCTCTTTTTCAATCAGCCCAAACCGAGAGAATTTGATCAAACACTCCCGCAATACCGAAGTGCTGGCACCAAATGCGCGGACCATTTCACTTTCGTGCAGGATGGTGCCCGGCTTAAGGTCACCGCCAAGAATATGTTCCATAAACTGAGTTTCAACGCGCTCGCTTGTGGACAGGGTTTCTTCTTTGGCAAAATAATCTGACGTCTTCGGCTTTCGCAGGACGGTCTTGGTGCGCCCGGCCCACTGAATAATGCCGATTTCATTCAAATGAGATAGAACAGCCCGCACGGTGGTGCGACTGATACCCAGCTTTTGCGTCAATTCAACTTCAGAAGGAAGCGTATCAGCTATACCCAGGGCCGCGACGAAATCGAGACTGCGATTGAGACTGTCTTTGTATTTCGAATTGTCACGCGACATGTGTTCGCCTTGGGTTCGTTCGTTTCTGCATTAACTGTCTTACATCACGCCAAAGGTTGCAAAGGCCTCTTGCGTGGACATACCCGCACGGATGGCCTGAGCGACTTCGTTTTCAGTACTAACTTTTTCAAGCGCGTCAGAGATCGCCTGCTGTTCAACCTGTTTTGGAATGACCAAAACACCTTCATCATCGGCAAAAATCAGATCCCCATTTTCGATCTGAACGCCTTCAATCGAAATCGGCACGCGATAATCCAAGACCTTGCCTCTGACCCCTTGATCTTGCGCAAAGGCACCACGGGAGAAAGCCGCAAACCCCAATTTGCGAATTTCACCTGTGTCTCGAATGAAACCGTTTAGAATGGCCCCTGCTGCGCTTAGATGAATGGCACGTGTGGACATCAAACCACCCCACAAAGCGTAATCCAGCGACGCCCCAGTTGCGATGTAGATTTCATCGGGTTTCAAGTCATCGAGTGCGGCAAACATCAATCCAAAAGGCTGATCCGCCAAGGGGCCGTGACCCTCTCCCTCTAAGTAATCTGCTTCAAGCACCGTCATTGCCCGCCCAGCAATTTTAGTACCCGGAACCAGAGGTTTGATCGGCTGGGGCAGAAATTGATGACGATACCCAAGCACGTCTAAAACGTCTCCCACAACCGCGGTGAAGAGCTTTTCTTTCATGATTTCAAACATGTCAGAATCATTCATAGTTGCGCCCTCAAAACCCCGTTGCCCCACCACCATCGACAAGCAAAACTTGCCCGGTGATATACTTCGCCGCCGCAGACGCCAAAAACGCACAGGCCCAGCCAATGTCTTCAGGATCGCCCAATGAACCCATTGGAATTCGGCTCATGATTTTTGCTTTGCGCTCTGGATCACCCTTCGTTGCGGTGCGGAACACATCTGTATCGATCCATCCCGGCGCCACCCCATTGATCCGGATGCCACTTTCAGCAAACTCCGCCGAAAGCGCCCGAATAACACCATTGATCGCCGTTTTAGAGATCGTATAGCCCGAGACATTGGGCTGCCCGATGTAAGCCGTCATCGACGAAATAAAGAGAATTGATCCCGACTTATTATGTTCCAACATCTGCGCCATCACTGAGCGGCTCAGCTCAAGCGCGCCCCTGACATGAACATTAAAAACGCTGTCAAAATCAGCCAGATCCGATTCCATAAAAGGTTTCTTCACAGTATTGCCGGCGTTATTAACCAAAATATCAAAGGCGCCGTGTTCGTCGAACATCTTCGCTGCCAAGTCGGCAATTTCCGACATCTCAGTGAGGTCAATTACCTGATATTTGGTGCCAAATCCAATTTCAGCGCAGGCGGCTATCAATACGTCTTCGCGGCGCCCTGCAATAACGACGTCAGCTCCACTTTGAACAAGGCTCGTTGCGATCGCTTTGCCAATGCCGGTGCCCCCACCGGTGACCAGAGCTTTCTTGCCGTTAAGGCCATATTGTTTGGCCAGAACACTCGCGTCAGTCATTGGCACGGCCCTTTAAATCAATCATTACTTTGAAGGTGTTCTGTCGATTTGCTTCCCAATACGGAAAGGCTTGTTCTGCACATGACCAGGGAAACACACGCGAAATCAACAAGTCTGCCAAACCTCTGTTGGCCTCAAGATAATCAATTACTGCTTCGAAATCTCCGCGCGTAGCATTGCGCGATCCCATAATGTCCAGCTCTTTCAGATTAAAGAGCGAGGTGTTGTAGCTGACTTCAGCCTTCGCATAGCCCACATAGACCACACGCCCGCTGAAACAGGCCAAATCCACAGCGCTGCGAAAGGTATCTGGGATACCCACCGCCTCAATCACAACATCTGCGCCTTCGCCTTCTGTCAGGGCTGCGATTGTCGCCGTAATGTCATCTTGGTCAGGATTCACGACATGTTCCACACCAAGCTTCTGCAAAACCTCATGTTTCACGTCGCTCACTTCAGCCACAATCACCCGTGCACCACAAGCCAGCGCACCTAAGATCGCGCCGATCCCAATCATCCCAGCGCCAAGCACAAGAACAGTCTCTCCGGCCTTCACCGAGCCTCGACGAACGGCATGAAAACCGACGGAAAGCGGTTCAACAAGTGCCAGCTCAGGCATGGAAAGTTGATCGTTCAATATGAGCTTATCGTAGGGCACTACGATCTGCCCAGACATGCCGCCATGTCTTTGGACACCCAAGGTTTCGTTGTATTTACAGGCATTTGCGCGACCATTTCGACAAGAGGGGCACTTGCCGCATGCAGTATAAGGGATCACGATTCCTTGCGCGCCGGTCGCAAATTCTTCTGGTACGTCTGATCCGCAATCTCGGATCGTGCCACCTATCTCATGCCCTGGAATAAGTGGCAAAGTCGCCAGCGGGTTCATTCCTCGAAATGTGTTTAGATCACTGCCGCAAAGGCCGACAAATCCAACGTCCAGCAAGACTTCACCCTGAGCGGGGTCAAGGGTCGCCACCGTCTCAAACGCTGTGTTTCCGATGGATTTGATTACCAAAGCTTGCATAGAAAAATAGCTCTTTCGTTCAGTCAAAGTTAAGTCGCCGCCCGCATTGCGCGGGCGACTGGGAGAGCGTAATTATTTGAATTCAGCCACGTTGTCTGACGTGATCAAAATCCCATCGATTGGGGTGAAGGACGGGACCTCTTCGCCTTTGATCAGACCGATCAAATTGGTCACGGCTTCTGCGCCCATCCGGGTATTGTCTTGCTTGATCGTTGCAGCCTGTTCACCCGCTTCGATAGACACCAAGTTCGCAGGGTTGCCGTCAAAGCCGACAATCACCAGATCGTCGATTTTTCCAAGCTCCGTTGCTGCGGAAACCGCCGCCAACGCGCCCGGATCCCATGCTGAAAAGATCGCTTTGATATCGTCGTTGGATTGCAAGAAGTTCACAGTGGTCTCATAGGCACACGCGTCTTGCCAGTCGCAAATTTGGAAGATCACCTCATGACCTGCAGCCTCAGCTGCTGTCTTCACACCATCGCGACGCGCGTTCCCGGTTTGGTGGCCAGCGGAACCGCCCAAGATCAAGACCGATCCAGCGTCCAATTGATCCACAATATATGCGCCAGCAATACCTGCAGCGGCGAGGTTATCGGTTTGCACCAGACTTGCGACGTGATCATGTTCAATGCCGGTATCAACCGCTACAACAGGAATGCCCTTGCGTTTTGCGTTGTCCAAAGAGGCATCAAATGCCCGGTTGTCGACAGAACCAATGATGATGCCATCAACACCCATGTTTATTGCACGATCTACTGCATCTTTCTGAGCTGCAGCATCGGGTGACGATGCCGTCAAATCCAGTAGCTCAACTCCCATTTCTTCTGCCCTCGCTGCAGCAGAATTCGCCACCCCAATCCAGAATGTGTTGTCGGTTGAGTAGCCTGTATAAGCAATCCGAAGATCAGCCGCGAAGGCCGCGCCAGAGAGCGCAGTCGTAACGGCAACAGTCGTCGCTATGTTTTTCAGAGCTTTCAGTTTCATTGTTTCCTCCCTAAGGTTTTCTGTGCCTGAATTTCAGGCGGACTTGTCCTGTGGGCGTTCCTCCCTGCCCAAAGAATGATTTTAATTTCATTGAGTTATCGCGATGGCCGTCGCCAGACGTCCCAATAGACCGCAAGGATGATGATGATACCGATCGCGATCCTTTGGACCGATGTCCCAACACCCAGATACGACAGGCCAACGATGATGGTTTGCATGATCAGCATGCCAATCAACGTCTTTCCAACACCTCCGCGCCCTCCAAAGAGGCTGGTGCCCCCAATGACCACGGCTGCGATGGCAAAAAGCTCATAGCTTTGCCCACGCGCGGGCATGGCGAAGTTCAACTTAGACACTTCAAGGATAGCGGCAGTCGCTGCCAAGGCTCCGCCGATCATGTAATAGTAGATACGGCTCTTGCGGACATTCACGCCAGACAGTCGCGCCACTTCTTCATTGCCGCCAATGGCAAACGCATGGTTGCCCAATCGGGTCTTTGTTAGGAAAAGCCCCGTCAAAAGCGCAACGCCAAACATGATGATCATTGGCACCATGTAGCCAGACCCAAGCATCTGAAAACTTTCAGGAAACCGCGACAGATCCCGCCCGCTTGCTAAGATCTCGGCGATCCCTTTATAGGCTGTTAGACCTCCGAGTGTGACGATGAACGCAGGGACCTTGGTGATCACCTGAATGGCCCCATTGAGTGCTCCGAGCAAGGCGCCAGCCAACAGACCAATCAAAACAGACACGGACACCGGTAGCTGATATTCGGCAAGGGCAATCCCCACGATCACCCCGACCACCGCAAAAATAGATCCAACCGAAAGGTCCAAACCGCCTGAGATCAAGACGACTGTGGTTCCGCAGGCCAATATGGCCAGGATAGATGCCTGCCCAAAGATTGATAAAAGCGTATCCAAACTCCGGAACGGTTCTGACAACACGAAGAAGACCAGGTAGATCAGGACCAAAGCGGCAAGCACTTGCCAAATTTGTTGGAATTGATGCTTTAGCAGATCCAAATTTGACGCTGTCGCGGGAGGCATAGAAATCTGGTTCGAAGAGTTTTGAGTCATATCAGACATCTCACGCGGCCTTGTCTTCTGTGGCACCGGTGATCAATCCGACCAGTGCATCGCCATCTACATCCTTCACGTCCCGCACAGCCGCCAGCCGCCCTAGGCGCAAAACCATCACGCGATCGCAGTAGTTCATCACATGCTGCATATTGTGGGTGATCATGATCACAGAGAGACCGTGATCTTTTAAAGAACGCACCAAATCCATGGCCATTTTACTTTCGCGCACGCCAAGTGCGGCCGTTGGCTCATCAAGGATTGCGATGCGCTTGCCAAACATTACTGTTTTGGCCAGCGCAACCGCCTGACGTTGACCTCCCGAAAAGGCTTCGGCCTCCCGGTAGATATCAGCAATACGGATATCCAACTTTTGGAACAGCGCGCGAATTTCGCTGTCCATCTTAGCAAAATCCAAGCTGCCAAACAGCTTGCCGAATAAATCAGCGCGTACGATTTCGCGACCAAGGAACATATTTTTGGTGATGGAGAGTTCATTTACAAGCGCCAAGTCCTGATAAACTGTCTCGATCCCTGCCACCTTTGCATCAGTGGGCGAGTTGATTTCGATCACTTCACCGTCCATTTCGACCCGCCCAGAGGTTTTAGAAATTGCTCCGGTAAGCGCTTTGATCAATGTTGATTTACCGGCACCGTTGTCCCCAACGACCGCCAGCACTTCACCTTCGAGAAGCTCTAGATCAACAGAGTCCAATGCCACTACGCCTCCGTAGTGCTTGCTAAGGCCCTCTGCCCTTAAGATCGCTTTCCGCTGACCAGATGTATTCATGCTTCCCCTCATCAACGTAATGATGCCGTATCTGCAGTTTTGTCTTTAATGTATAAAAAACAATATCAATCTTCGGTCAAATGTTTTTTTTCTTTTTAAAACATTTTTGGAAAATTCCTGCCCCGGTGAATGCGGGTATTTTTTCAATGCAATCTGATATTCGTGGCGATAAGCCATTACGAACAAACGAAAGAAAGCATCCGTTTGTGCATTCCTTATGAGCCACCTATTTCACTTTTACGCATTCAGCAGGGCTCTGATGCCTATGTCTTAAACGCAAACGCGAAGGCTTTCGATACGAAACTCAGAACAAAATTAGGGACCAAATTCACTCGAATCATTCAGCTTCAAAGCAGTCTTGATGCTTTGCATAAATGTACTCAATCGTTTCATCCAAGCCGCTCAAATGCTTGCGTATCGCAGATTGAGCCTTTGCAGTTGAGCGCGATTTTAAGGCCTGTGCGATCTGGACATGATCTTCATAAACCGTTGCTAGCACCCGGACGCGGCGGTCAAACTCCAACACGCAAAGACGATCCAATTTCTGTTTCTGCTGTTTGATGAACTGAAATGCCCTTGGACACCCAGCTTGATCACAAATCAATTCATGAAACGCATAATCCAGCGATTGCATACTGTCAGGATCATCTGCTTTAACGGCTTCTTTTTGCGCCGAAAGGTTCGCCTGCAACAGGGCATCCTTTGCGTCATCCCAAACTTTGCAGGCGCGATACAGCACTTCGAGCTCAACAGACAATCGAATAAACCGTGCATCGTTAATGCGAGTCATCGAAAATCCACGCACCCGCGTCGCACGTTGAGGCTGCACAAGCAAAAGGTCGATATTTCGCAACCGATGAAATGCGTCTCGCACTGGCTGAGGTGATACGCCAAAACGACGCGCGACTTCGACTTCGGAGAGTTTTGTCCCTGGGGCAAGTTTGAGCGTGTTTATCTCATCAAAAAGCTGATCAAACACTTGGTTCGCCAATGGCCGCCCATCATCCATGTCATTCCCCGTTTGCTATTGGCGCCATCTCGGGATTGGCCACCACGATTTTGTTGGGTTTCTAGAGGCTTAGCGTGGATCAAAGGGTAGCGTCAAATCCGGGCTATGACAATAATGCCATACTACCATGGCAGCTGATGAAGGAAAAAGAGATCACACCTTCAAACCAATAGGCGCCGACGGTTGCAGGCGTTGGTCAAAGCTCAAGCGCACGACGCCGAATTGCGAGATCCGTAGCAATCATCCCGCATTGCCTCTCCTCATTGCTTTACCGCCTTCAATGGTGAAGCGCACCAAACTAAGAGGGAATTTTGGTGAACTGCCGCAGCAGAATGACGGTGATCATATCCAACCGGGAACCGGCACCATCTCAAAGCTTGGAACAAGGCGCTTAAACAGAAAAGAATTGCGAAGGCCCACCCCTGGCGGGCCTTCCTATGCATCCCTTAAAGGGTTTTCTTTCAGTGCATCGGCGATGTCTTGATCAAGAGGGGTCTCAAACGTGTTCAGGATAAATCCCAACGTTGAATAAAAGCCAGCCGTCGCGATGAGGTCGAGGATTCCGAGCTTGCCAATCATCGGCTTCAAAGACGCATAAGTCGCTTCAGATAAACGGCTTTTCTCAAAAAGTTCATCGACCGCTTTAGCCAAATGCGCATCATCCCCATCGATCTCGTTCACAGGGCCGGAAAGACGCGCAATCCGCGCGTCGCTTAACCCCGATTTACGGCCACGAACAATGTGTTGATGCCATTCGTAAGATGAGCCAAGCCGCATACCCGTTCGCAGGATCACAACTTCGCTTCGTTCCGCGCCCAGAGTGGTTTGATTGACCACGTGATCGCGCAAGTCCGACCAAGCTTTCAGCAATGCGGGATGATGCGCCATTGTGCGGTAAACGTTCAGCCCCCCAGCAAAGCCGGACAACATATCGGCAATTTCAAGCGGCCAGATCTGATCGCTAATTGGTGCAAAATCTTCTTTCATCTTTCCAATTCGCCTGCTCAGCGCACGACGTGAACCGAACAGGTAGAATGCCTGACAACGCGCGCCGCATTGGGACCAAGTAGATAATCCGCAAAGTCAGGCTTATGGGCACCAATTACGATCAAACCAGCGTTTGTTTCTTTAGCAACACGCAGGATTTCCTCGTAAGCGCTGCCGGTGGCAACCACGTGGCGCACCTTAGCGTCGGCGTCAGCGCCAAGGCTTGCGATGATTTGTTCCTTTAGGGCCTTTTTAGCCTCGGCAACCGCCTTATCATGGTGACTTTTGTCAAAGAACCCAGCCACCAGGCTTTTGCCAAAATCAGGGATCACAGTGACAACATCAAGCTGCGCACTATCAAGATCAGCAAGGCGTTTTGCTTCTTTCAAAACGGAGTCATCTTTGCCTTGGTTAGAGATGTCGACGGCGCATAGGACAGAACGGCTCATGCTGGAACTCCTTGTTTTGCTGCGCGGGCTTTTTGGACCATGAAGATCAGACCCAGAAGCAACAGACCTGGGATGAACAGAAGCTCTTTTGGCATCTGATCAGCCGGCGCTTTGACTTCTTTCACAGTGACATAGTCATCTGCGTAGAAATCATAGCCCTGTAGGGTCGTCGCAAAAGGCGTGCCAAAGAGTGGTTCTTCGATGGCCAGTTTGCCTTCGTCCTCGAACGTCAGCAGACCCAAGGCATCCATACGTTCGCCCGCTGGAGTGTCGTCTATGGCCAGAACAAGCGTGGTGTCTTTCAACTCACCTGTGTCAAAGTCTGGCCCGTTGAGCACGATCCGAAGTTCGGTGCCCGCCGCCGCCGCATCCACCGCCTCAGTTAGTGCGGTCGGCTGAATGTCTTTGAACGGTGGCTGGATACGATCCAGGAAGAAATCCGGTCGGAAGAGTGAGAAGGCGATGAGGATTAGCGCGATGCTCTCATAGATGCGGCTCTTGGTGATGAAATAACCCATGGTCCCTGCCGTAAAGACAAGGATGGCGATACTCGACATCACAAAGACCAATATGCCCTGCGTCAGCGTCACATCGATCAACAGAAGATCGGTGTTGAAGATAAAGACAAACGGCAGTGCAACCGTCCGCAGGCTATAGAAAAAGGCGATAAAACCGGTTTTGATTGCGTCGCCGCCTGAGACCGCAGCCGCCGCAAAGCTCGCGAGGCCCACGGGTGGTGTCACATCAGCCATAATACCGAAGTAGAACACAAAGAGGTGCACGGCGATCAGCGGCACAATCAAGCCAGACTGCGCGCCGAGTTCGACGACAACCCCAGCCATCAAAGAGGACACAACGATGTAGTTCGCGGTTGTCGGCAGGCCCATCCCAAGCACGAGCGAGAGAAGACCAACCATCACCAGCATCAGGATCAGGTTGCCACCGGATAGGAATTCCACAAGATCGGCCATGACCTGACCAACGCCAGTGAGCGTGACTGTGCCAACAATGACTCCAGCCGTAGCTGTCGCCAAACCAATACCGATCATGTTGCGCGCGCCGTCGACCAATCCTTGAAGCAGATCGACAATGCCATCTTTGAAACGTTCCACAGTCTCGCTTTCACCGCGGAAAATGGCTTTCAATGGGCGTTGTGTCAGTAGGATCACGAACAGTAGAGAGGTGGCCCAGAAGGCCGATAGACCCGGGGATTTCTGTTCGATCATCAGGAAGTAAACCAGAACGATGATCGGAAGCAGGTAGTAGAGACCGGATTTGTAGATCTCGCCGACGACTGGCAGTTTCACTTCTTTGGCGTGCGGATCATCTGGTTCCAGATCGGGCACCTGCGCGGCTAGATAAAGCAGCGCCAAATAAGTGAGGAACACGAGAGCTGATAGGATCAGGCCCGATGCTGGGAGCACAGAGGTGATGGCTTTGACCGGGTATTGCACCCCATAACAAAGCGCTGCGAAACCAACAAAGAAAGCCGCCATACCGCCGATGGTTTTGCCCATCGAAACAACGCGGTCACCCAGTACTGGCATGTTCCGTTTCACTGCTTCCAAATGCACAATGTAGACCAGTGCGATGTAGGAAATGGACGCAGGCAGGAAGGCGTGGGTGATCACTTCGACGTAAGAGATACCAACGTATTCCACCATCAGGAATGCCGCGGCACCCATAACTGGGGGCATGATCTGACCATTCACAGAGGAGGCCACTTCGACCGCGCCACCCTGTTCAGACGTAAAGCCCACGCGCTTCATCAGCGGGATCGTGAATGTCCCGGTGGTCACAACGTTGGCGATGGAAGACCCTGAAATCAGGCCGGTGGCGGCAGAACCAACCACAGCAGCTTTCGCAGGGCCGCCTTTCAGATGCCCTAGGGCACCGAACGCCATTTTAATGAAGTAGTTACCTGCGCCAGCCTTATCTAGGAGCGCCCCGAAGAGCACAAAAAGGAAGACAAACTTGGTGGATACACCCAGCGCGATGCCAAAGACGCCCTCTGAGGTGATCCACATGTGGCTCATGGCTTTCTTAAGCGAAGCGCCACCCCAGCGGATCACATCAGGGACCACAGTGGAAGAGCCGAAGAAAACATACAGCAGGAAGATCGTCGCAATGATCGCCATCGCAGGGCCGAGTGCGCGGCGCGCGGCTTCAAAAAGCAGGATGAGACCCACAAGAGCGAACCACTTGTCGGTGTTGTCGGCCAATCCGCCAGAGTCGACGATCTTTTGATAGAAGAAATATCCGTAAAGCGCGATGAAAGAGCCAGCAATCGCCATAATCCAGTCTTGGACAGGAATATAATCACGAGGGCTCGATTTCAGCGCGGGATAAGCCATGAAGGCGAGGAAAATAGCAAAGGCCAAATGGATTTGGCGAGAGTTGTTAATGACTGATCCAGGGAGCACATAGTTGGCCAATGGCGAGGCCAAAACGACCTGAAACACCGACCAGACAATGGCGACAATCGCTAGAAATGTACCGACATGGCCAACCGGATTGCGGGCCCCTGCGTCAGAAGACGAAACCAGATCCTGCAGCTCCTCTTCGCTGAGTGCGCGGCCTTCTGTCTTTTGATCCGTCATTTGAATTCCCCCTGAATATCCCAAATTCTTTTGGTTTATTTGTAAGAAGAGGCGCCAATGACGCCTCTTCTCTTGGTTTGATTACACTGGGTTATTCAATCCAGCCTTGCTCGCGGTAGTACTTCGCGGCACCTGGGTGCAGCGGAGCGGACAGACCCGCAGTGGCCATTTCTTCTGGCTTCAAGTTTGCAAATGCTGGGTGTAATTTTTTGAAGTCATCGAAGTTTTCGAAGACTGCAGAGACCACGGTGTAAACCGCGTCCTCAGAAACAGCGTCAGAAGTCACGAAAGTCGCGCCAACGCCGAATGTGGATGTGTCGCCGTCATTTCCACGGTACATGCCACCTGGGATGGTTGCAGAACGATAGAAAGAGTTGTCGGCGATCAGACCGTCAACAGCGTCGCCTGATACGTTCACCAGAACAGAATCGCAGGCTGTGGTTGCTTCTTGGATGGAACCTGATGGGTGACCAACTGTGTAAACCATCGCATCGATCTGGTTGTCACACAGTGCTGCAGATTGTTCTGCCGCTTTCAGCTCGGTCGCCAGTGCGAAATCACCGGTTGTCCAGCCAAGTGCACCTAGCAGAACTTCCATTGTGCCGCGCTGACCAGAACCTGGGTTACCGATGTTGACGCGTTTGCCTTTCAGGTCAGCAAAGGAAGAAATGCCTGCATCTGCACGGGCCACAACCGTGAACGGCTCTGGGTGCACAGAGAAGACCGCACGCAGGCCTTCAAAAGCACCGGCATCTTCAAATTTGGATGTGCCGTTATACGCGTGGTACTGCCAGTCAGACTGCGCAACACCGAACTCGAGTTCAGCTTCGCGGATGGTGTTGATGTTGTAAACAGAGCCACCGGTGGATTCCACCGAGCAACGAATGCCGTGTTCTTTGCGGCCTTTGTTGACCAGACGGCAGATCGCGCCACCTGTTGGATAGTAAACGCCGGTTACACCGCCGGTACCGATTGTGATGAACTCTTCAGCGATTGCGGCAGGTGCGGATACAGCAAGCGCAAGGGCAGCAGCGGCCGCTGTGTTAAATTTTGAATATGACATTTAAGTCTCTCCCGATTGTCGAATGCGCACCGTTTGCCACCCCTTTGACGCAACCCTCCGAAAGGAAATTTGCGGCATTTGACGTTCAAATGCAGGAGTTTTGGCACGAGGCGCTCTAAAATGGTCTTCGAGACGGGCCTTTCTGTCTATGCGCGTCACTACCTATAGAATTTACCTATCCAAAGTGATTGCATGTGTCGGAAAAATATGGAATCGAACCCATGAGCCACGTTTTCCCGAGAAATTCCAACAAGTTACCCCCAATCGGCATGAAGGGAGAGGGCGTTTACCTCTATGATGCCGATGGCAAAGCCTATTTCGACGGATCGGGCGGCGCCGCTGTTTCCTGCCTTGGGCACGGCGATCAGGACATTATCAATGCCGTCAAAAAACAGCTTGATTCTATGGCCTTTGCCCATACCGGGTTTCTTGGATCGCAACCTGCCGAAGACCTTGCGGACCTGCTGGTGGCACATGCACCCGAAGGGTTGGAGCATGTCTATTTTGTCTCTGGCGGCTCTGAAGCTGTCGAAACCGCGCTCAAACTAGCACGGCAGTATTATGTCGAAATCGGCCAGCCCCAGCGGTCCAAAATCATCGCGCGCCGACAAAGCTATCATGGCAATACGCTTGGCGCATTGGCCGTCGGCGGCAACGAATGGCGGCGCGCCCAGTTTGCACCTTTGTTGATTGACGTAAGTCACATTGGTCCCTGCTATGAGTATCGTGACCGGCGCGAAGATGAGACCAGTTTTGAATTTGGCCAACGGGTGGCCAATGAACTCGAAGACGAAATTTTGCGTTTAGGGGCTGACCAGGTCATGGCTTTCGTCGCCGAACCGGTTGTGGGCGCGACAATGGGTGCCGTGCCATCCGTCGATGGTTATTTCAAACGCATCCGAGAAATTTGCAACACCTATGGCGTTCTGTTGATTTTGGACGAGGTCATGTGCGGCATGGGACGCACCGGCACGCTTTTTGCCGCTGAACAAGAAGGGATCAGCCCCGATATCTGCACAATAGCCAAAGGACTAGGTGCCGGGTACCAGCCGATTGGTGCGACGCTCTGTTCTGCGCAGATCTTTGATGCAATCAAAACCGGTAGCGGGTTTTTCCAGCATGGCCACACCTACATCGGTCACCCCACCGCCTGCGCAGCTGGCTTAGCGGTGGTTCAGAAACTGACCCAGGGCGGTATCGTTGATCATGTCGCTGCTAAAGGGCAGCAGTTACAAAATCTGCTGCAGAAGGAATTTGGCCAACATCCGAATGTTGGAGACATTCGCGGACGCGGACTTTTTGTGGGCATGGAATTTGTTTCTGACCGAGAAAGCAAAGCGGTGATCGAACCGAGCCTCAAATTCAACGCACGTATCAAAGCTGCTGCCTTTGACGCCGGTTTGATTTGCTACCCGATGGGCGGTACCATCGATGGCAAGCATGGGGATCATGTGCTGCTTGCGCCGCCTTTCATCTCTGAAACGCACCACCTTGAAGAGGTGGTGGGCAAGCTTTCGACCGCCGTCAGTGCAGTCACTAGAGACTTAGGGATGTGATCAGAACATTTGGCATATCGAATTAGGCAAGATGGTGTAAGATTTTCGCTGGGCTTCGTCCTGGCGATCTCCCTAGCGGGATTGCAATTCATTGCGATCTTGTTTGTGGTCACAACTTCTTACCTTTCGTCTGAACGCGCAATCTTAGATCACGCGCGCGGCCTTATGCAGCGCGCTGGAGGAAATGCAGTCGATCACACCAAGCGGTTTTTGGAACCGGCTGGCGAAATGGCGGAACAGGCCCAGCGTGTTCTGAATTCGGGCCTTGTAGGCACCACAGATCGCGACACGATGGAGCGCTACTTCTTTGAGTTACTGCAGACGGAATCCAACGTCGCAGGCATCAACTATGGGGATGAACAGGGCAATTTCGTCTATGTGATGAAAAGCGATGGTCCAGGCCCTTTCCGCACGAAATTCATTACGATTGAGGATGGTACTCGCAAAACAGACTTCATCTGGCGCACTGAGGACTACGAAGTAGTTGCACGCGACAATGACCCTCTTGACCCCTATGATGCGCGCACCCGCCCCTGGTACATAAAGGCCAGCGATCTTGACACGCGCATTTGGACCAACCCCTATATTTTCTTCACATCCCAACAACCAGGCATCACAGTGGCGGCCCCTGTTGTGTTTGAAGATAAAGGCCTGCAAGGGGTTGTTGGGGTTGATATCGAGATTTCAGATATCTCTGTTTTCTTAAGTGAGTTGCAAGTCAGTGAAAGCGGTGCAGCAGTTATTCTGCACGACGATGGAAGTGTGCTTGCGCACCCGGATCCTGATCAAATTAAGGTCCTAAATGACGACGGCACACTGAGTTTTGCCAATATCAAAGACATCGATGACCCGGTGTCACGCGCTGCATTTGCAAACTTTGAACTTGGATCGGTGGCGAATTTCGACCTGCCATCCGATGTTTCTTTTCGGCGCAACAATTACCTTGGGCTTTTTGAACCACTAGAGGGCGTTGATCTGCCATGGACAGTTGCTGTCTATGCACCCGAAAACGACTTTATTGGCGAAATCAAAAAGAACCGCGCCCGCAATATCTGGATTGCGGCTGCGATTTCCATTTTGACAGCACTTGTGGGCCTCACAATTGCAGAATTGATCCTAAGACCTGTGCGCGCATTTGCGGTTCGCACAGCTCTGGTGTCGCAAGGAGAAGTCTCTGCGAAAGCCCCCTTGCCCAAGACCTTCCGTGAACTCAGCAAAGCCAATAAAACGCTGATCAATGAAATTGCCCAGCGCAGGGAGTCTGAAACCAAAGTGCAGGAGCTAAGTCGCGACTTAGCCCATTTCTCACGCGTGAGTGTCATGGGGCAAATGGCAAGTGGCCTTGCACATGAACTAAGCCAACCGCTGACGGCGATCACTCAAAACGTGGATGCAGCGATTTCCACTGCCAAACAAAGCGATACGCCTAACGAGGATTTGCTGGCTATTCTGACTGAACTAGATGAACAGGCCCACCAAGGCGGAGCAGTGGTGCGGGCGTTGCGGGGATTTGTGCGCAAAGATCGCGGCAAGGTCTCTCAGTTTAACTTCAACGAACTCTTAGATCAGGCCAAACGACTGATGCGACATGAAGCCGAGGATCAACAGGTCACTCTGGTTTATAAGCGCGCGGACAACCCTTTGGTTTACGGAAATCGTGTTCAGATCGCACAGGTGCTTTTGAATCTAACCCGCAATGCGATCGAAGCCATCGCTGTTGCAGAGTCAAAAACCCGCGTCGTTGTTGTTCATGCAGAAGCAGAAGGCCCTTTTTTGAAAGTTCACGTCACAGATACTGGCCCCGGCGTGCCCAAAACCGTGAAGCTTTTTAAGCAATTCCAGACAAGCAAAGAAGGCGGCATGGGATTAGGTCTATCGATAAGCCGCACCATCATTGAATCAAACGGTGGTCGGTTGTGGCTTGATCAAAACGAATCCGGCAACACCAGCTTCTGCTTTACCATTCCAAGCGAAGCACCTTAAATCAAATCTATGCTAACGGGCTTGGAAACACCTATGGAACAATCAGTTGTATTTCTTGTGGATGACGAGGAAGACGTCCGAGCAACATTGTCCCGCGCCCTCACAAAACGTGGGTTTTCGGTGGTTGCCTTTGAGTCTGCTCGGCAATTTCTTGACCAATACAATCCTGAACAACGCGGCTGTTTGGTGCTGGATTACGGCTTGCCGGAAATCAATGGACTAGAACTGCAATCTTATATGAATGAGCGGGAATTGACGCTACCGATCATATTCATTTCAGGCCACGGGGGTATCCCGGAAACGGTTCAGGCCATCAAAAGCGGTGCGATTGATTTTCTTGAAAAACCGTTTCGCCAAAACGACCTTGTCGCCTGCATTCAAACGGCCTTTGAACGCGACCAACAGATGCGTCAGGCAGCCTCCGAACAAAACGATGCAAAGAAACGGTTCGAACGCCTCACATCGCGCGAAAGAGAAGTCGCGGTTTTTATGATGGAGCACCCCTCTAACACCGCAAGTAAAGAAATCGGACGCGCATTGGATATTTCGCCACGCACAGTGGACCACCATCGCGCTCGCATTCTTGAAAAACTGGAAATCGGTTCGGTGATCGAACTGGTTGAGTTGTCTCAAAAAGTGCTGCCGTAATCCTTTTAGAGATCACCGCCAAAATCTGCTAACTTGTGCTCAATTGGACATCCAATTGAGAACGTTGTCCGCATCGACTTCGGTCTGCAGATTTCCGGCGAATTCTTGAAACGCCGTTTTATTCAGCCCGTTCAAACCAACCAATACAGGCACGTCTTGCGCCAAGGCGGTGCCTATAAGCTCTCGAAAGCCGCGGCCTTCAGCCTCGTGTTTGCCAAACTTGTTGATCAGAAGAATATCCGACCCTCCCTCAAGATCTTTCGCGACCAATTCAACCGCGGCTTCAAGGGCATCAGGGTTTAACCTACACCCCGTCGATCCAGAACCCAAAGATTGCGAGATACAAATGGTTGGCCCTGTCGGTAGAACTTTTACGTCCATATCACACTTATGGTCCTTCTCACGTTCCGTGTTGATCTGCACAACGCCGGACACGCGTAGTCCATGATCCCGTAATTTATGCGCCACATGCGCCAAGGTGATATCCAAAACCTTTGGGTCATCCATCATGACATATCCAAGTTTCATAGGGTCTTCCCTTTCTTCGGCGTTTCATCCGGTAAGATGATGCCTTCGATATTGGCCTTATCCATGAGCTCTGACGTGTAAGTGCGCGCAGCCCGAGCCCAGGCTGCCCTTTCCAATGCCTCACGGACACGAGTTTGCGCGGCTTGGAATGGGAGTTGGCGACCGTCTTCTTTGGCGTCGAGGCGGATGATGTGAAAACCAAAACGGGTTTGCACCGGCTCTTGTGTGATTGCACCTTCCTCAAGCCTGCGCATGGCTGCTTCAAACTCCGGCACCGTATCCCTCGGTGAGAGCTGGCCAAGAAAGCCACCGTCAGTGGCGGAACCACACTGGCTGTTATCTTTGGCAACATGAGCAAATTGAGCACCGCGATTGATCTGAGCGATCAATGTTTGAGCCATTTCTCGTGTTTCACAGAGGATGTGAGACGCTTCCCACAGAGGTGGGGTTTTGAACCTCGATGGATCGCGCTGCCATTCGGTTTTCGTATCATCCTCTGAAACTTCCTCTGGCGTCAGCACCTGTTCCAACAAGGCAGCAACTTGTGCATCCTCTTGGGTTTCGCGACGACCATTGCCAAAGTCCGTTGGTGTTGCCGAGATACCCTTGGCTTCGGCTTCTCGCAGTAAAAGGTGCCGAACGATCAACGCACGAGCCGCTTTGCGCCAAGCCAGACCAGGCTTGCCCTTAGGAGCTGTGTGGTTTTGCGCTTCGGCTGCAATGAAGGAGGCCGAAATTTCGGCCCCATCCACGATGACGGACGGAAATAATGCCTGGTTCATGACCTATTTCGCCGCCCCATGTTTGCGAGAACGCACAACTTGGTAGCCAGGACGCCAGAGATAGCGCACTGGGGCTGACAGCATGTGCACAAGGCGAGTGAACGGGAAGACCAGGAAGATGGTCAGACCCAGCACAAGATGTGCTTTGAACACAGGGGCCACGTCTTTCACGTAATCCGCCGCGGCCGCATCAAAGGTAAAAATTCCCTGCGCCCATGACATGAACTTGACCATCTCGTGACCGTCCAGATGGCCCAAAGACGCAAAAATGGTTGCCAGACCCAGCACCAATTGCGCAAGCAACAGAAGCAGGATCGCGATGTCTGCGAAGCTTGAGGTACGGCGGATGCGTGGATCGGTCCAGCGACGATGGAACAGCATCAAGCCGCCCACCAGCGCCATGACGCCCGCTATACCGCCAGCCACAACCGCAAGGGTCTGTTTCGCACCGTGGCTGATGCCGATGGCGTCAAAAATCCAGATGGGTGTCAGAAGACCGATGAGGTGACCAAAGAAGATCACCAGAACACCCACATGGAAAAGCCCTGACCCAATACGCAGCTGCTTGGTGCGCAGCATTTGCGAAGACGACGATTTCCACGTGAAAGGATCGCGCTCATAACGCGCGACTGAGCCGATGATCATCACCGCGAGGGCAATATACGGATAGGTTCCAAAGAGAAACTGATGCATGACTACCTCCCTATTCCGCGGCTGTCGCGGGGGTTACGGGTTGATCTATTTTCGCGAGCATATCGCGCACCTGTGGACATCCGGCGTTTGGATCTGGGCCAAAGCGCACTTCGCTTTCCTCCCAGACACGATCCAGCGCTTCGAGGTCTTCAGGGTCGGTTTCCGGCTCTTTCATAAGCTCGGCCACCGCCTCCTGATCGACCTTTGCACCTGAAAGCTGCAGCAGGGATGCAAAGACAGGTGCATAAGTGCTGTCACGACCCTGAAGGCGTTGTTCAATCGCCTCCAGGATGTGACCTGCGTCCGCCAGAGTGTCCTGCGCTTCCGCGAGAGGGCGCGTTGACAGGAACTCCAGCAGAACCGGCAGATGATCCGGCAATTCCACCGTGACCGGGTCAAAGCCCGCGTCACGATAGGTTTCCACCAGGCTCACCATGGCGCTGCCGCGATCCCGGCTTTCGCCGTGCACATGCTCAAAGAGGTTGAGGCTGAGTGTGCGTGAACGATCAAAAAGGCCCACATAGCGCTCTTGCAGGTCGTAGATGTCATCCTGCTCGAGCTCTGTCAGCAGCGGCACGAGCGCCCGGCGATTGGCTGCGGTCAGACGTGGGTCTGACATCAGCACCGCCGAAATCTCGGAAATCGCGCCCTGTAGTTCCTTTGTAGGATAACTCAAGATGACAGAAAGAGATTTAAATGTTCGGTCCATCACATCGCCTCCTCAGGCATTTTCAGGGGTTTCTTTTTGCCACCAAAGAGCGACTTTCCAGATGTGCCACCAGAGCAGCCATTGGTGTCGGTAAAGCCGCAGCCGCCCCGCAGGTCGTAGGCTTCTTCAACGTGTTCCCGGTGGGTTGTCGGGATGACAAAGCGGTCCTCATAATTGGCGATCGCCATGATGTGGTACATGTCGTCGATCTGATCCGGCGTCAGGCCAACGCGGTTGGCGATGCCTTCGTCGATCACACCTTCGATGGTTTTGGTTCGCATGTAGCTGCGCATTGCGAGCATACGTTCCAGCGCACTGGCCACTGGGGCCTCATCACCCGCTGTCAACATATTAGAAAGGTAACGCACTGGGATACGGAGGTTTTTCACATCCGGCATGCCATCTTCCGCGCTGATCGCGCCTGCTTCGGCGGCATTCTGGATGGGTGAGAGTGGCGGGATGTACCAGACCATCGGCAGAGTGCGATATTCCGGGTGCAGCGGGAAGGCCACCTTCCATTCCATCGCCATCTTCCAGACGGGGCTTTCCTGCGCGGCTTTGATCCAGTCCTGAGGCACACCTTCGGCCTGAGCGGCTTTGATGACTTCTGGGTCGGTTGGATCAAGGAAGACACCCAGCTGCGCGTCATAAAGATCCATCTCTGAATCCGTGCCAGCCGCTTCGGCGATCTTATCCGCATCATAAAGCATCACGCCCAGATATCGGATGCGACCCACACAGGTTTCGGAACAGACAGTAGGATTACCGCTTTCGATCCGAGGATAGCAAAGCGTACATTTCTCAGACTTACCGCTTTCCCAGTTGTAATAGACCTTTTTGTATGGGCAGCCCGAGACACACATCCGCCAGCCGCGGCATTTTTCCTGGTCGATCAGGACAATACCGTCTTCTTCGCGTTTGTAGATCGCGCCGGATGGGCAGGACGCTGCACACGCCGGGTTGAGACAGTGCTCACACAGCCGCGGCAGGTACATCATAAAGGTGTTTTCGTACTCGCCGTAGATTTCCTTCTGAATGCCTTCGAAGTTGTAATCCTGGGAGCGTTTCTCGAATTCACCACCTAGGATTTCTTCCCAGTTTGGCCCTTTCTCGATCTTCTCCATCCGCTCGCCGGTGATCTTTGATCTTGGGCGCGCGGTTGGAAAGGCCTTCATCTCAGGCGCGGACTTCAGGTGGTCATAGTCGAAATCAAACGGCTCGTAGTAGTCGTCGATCTCGGGCAGGTCCGGGTTGCCAAAGATATTGGACAGGATCCGCCATTTTGCACCCTGTTTCGGTTGCAGCTTGCCGGATTTGGTCCGCTCCCAGCCACCGTTCCAACGCGCCTGGTCTTCCCAGTCAGTTGGATAGCCGGTGCCCGGTTTGGTTTCCACGTTGTTGAACCAAGCGTATTCCACGCCCTCACGGTTCGTCCAAACGTTCTTACAAGTAACAGAACATGTGTGGCACCCGATACATTTATCGAGATTCAGCACCATGCCAATTTGTGCGCGGACTTTCATTCTGCTGCCTCCGGGGTTGGTGTTGCTTCTTCGTCGAGCCAGTCGATCTTCTTCATTTTGCGAACCACCACGAATTCGTCGCGGTTTGCGCCGACGGTGCCGTAGTAGTTGAAGCCGTAGCTCTGCTGCGCATAGCCACCGATCATATGGGTTGGTTTCAGGGTCGCTCGGGTGACCGAATTGTGAATACCGCCCCTATTCCCGGTCTTCTCAGAACCCGGTGTGTTCACGATCTTCTCTTGTGCGTGATACATGAAGGTCGTGCCGTCTTTCATGCGCTGAGAGACCACCGCGCGGGCTGTCAAAGCCCCGTTGGAGTTATAAAGCTCGATCCAATCGTTATCGTCGATGCCGACGGATTTGGCGTCATTCTCAGACAGCCAAACCACTGGACCACCACGGTTAAGCGTCAGCATCAACAGGTTGTCGGAATAGGTGGAGTGGATACCCCATTTCTGGTGCGGTGTAATGAAGTTGAGGAACAGGTTGTCCCCGTCATCCAGCACGTCCTTGTTGATGGTCTTCAGATCCACCGGAGGCCGGTAGGACATGAAGCCCTCGCCAAAGGCCAACATCCATTCATGATCCTGATAGAGCTGTTGACGCCCTGTGAGTGTTCGCCAAGGGATCAACTCATGCACGTTGGTGTAACCGGCATTGTAGCAGACATGCTCGCTTTCGATACCCGACCATGTTGGCGACGAGATAATCTTGCGAGGTTGCGCTGCGATATCACGGAAGCGGATTTTCTCTTCTTCCTTTGGCTTCGCCAGATGGGTGTGATCGCGGCCTGTTGCTTTGGACAGCGTGTCCCAAGCTTTTACCGCCACTTCGCCGTTGGTTTCTGGTGCCAGCATCAGCAGCATCTCTGCCGCATCAATCGCAGTTTCGATTTTTGGCTGGCCTTTGCTAACACCTTCTTCACGAACAACGCCGTTCAGATCGCGCAGCAATTCCACCTCGTGGGCGGCATCCACGTTGATACCTTTACCACCGTTTCCGAGTTTCTCGAGCAGTGGCCCAATTGAAGTGAACTTCTTGTAAAGGTTAGAATAATCCCGTTCTACCGCTACATAGTTTGGTGCAGTTTTACCGGGGATCAGATCGCATTCGCCTTTCTTCCAGTCTTGCACCACTGGCTGGGCCAGTTCGCCCGGTGTGTCGTGCAGGATTGGCACTTGAACGATGTCGGTCTCAACACCAAGGATTTCAGGCGCCACTTCAGAGAATTTCTTGGCGATGCCTTTGAAAATCTCCCAGTCGGTGCGGCTTTCGTAGGCCGGATCAACTGCCGCCTGAAGCGGGTGGATGAAGGGGTGCATATCTGAGGTATTAAGGTCGTCTTTCTCATACCAGCTGGCGGTGGGCAGAACGATGTCTGAGTAGACCGCTGTTGTGGACATGCGGAAGTCGATGGTGACCAGCAGGTCGAGCTTACCTCGCGGTGCCTCGTCATGCCAAACCGCCTCTTTCGGCTTCTGCTTGCCTTCCTCGCCTAGGTCTTTGCCCATCACACCGTGGTCCGTGCCCAGAAGGTGCTTGAGGAAATACTCGTGACCCTTGCCGGAAGACCCGAGAAGATTGGAACGCCAGATAAAGAGGTTGCGTGGCCAGTTTTCCGGTGCATCCGGGTCTTCGCAGGACATCTGAAGATCACCGGATTTTAAGTGCTTGGCGACGTAATCCTTCACATCCAAACCGGCTGCTTTCGCGGATTTCGATACTTCCAGCGGGTTTGTTTTCAACTGCGGTGCTGATGGCAACCAGCCCATCCGTTCCGCACGGATGTTGTAGTCGATCATGCTGATGTCCCAGTCGCCTTCCGGCGCGGTGGGGCTTAGGATTTCATCCGCTTCCAGCTGCTCATAACGCCACTGGTCGGTATGTGCGTACCACATCGATGTAGAGTTCGCCTGACGCGGTGGACGGTTCCAATCCAATGCGAAGGCCAATGGCAACCAGCCAGTTTGAGGGCGTAGTTTTTCTTGGCCCACATAGTGGCTCCAGCCACCGCCGGATTGGCCAACACAGCCACACATCACCAGCATGTTGATGACACCGCGGTAGTTCATATCCATGTGGTACCAATGGTTCATCGCCGCGCCGATGATGACCATGGATTTACCATTGGTATCAGCCGCGTTCTGCGCGAATTCACGCGCCACTTGGATGATCTTGTCTTGCGGAACGCCGGTGATTTTCTCAGCCCATGCAGGCGTGCCCGGCATATCGACGGAGTAATCGCTGGTGACCCATTCACCACCCAAACCACGGTCGAGGCCGTAGTTGGCGCAGAAAAGGTCAAAGACGGTTGCGACCAGCACTTCGCCGTCAGCGGTTTTAACTTTCTTGACCGGCACATTGCGGGTCATCACGTCAGGGTGGCCACATTGCACCCAGTTTTCAGTGGCTTGACCGCCGAAGTATGGGAAGTCGACGCCACTAACGTCGTCGTGGTCCTCTTCCAGCACGAAGGACATCGCGAGGTCGGTTTGTTCACATTGCGCTTTAGTTTCGAGGTTCCACTCGCCGTCCTCACCCCAGCGATAACCGATGGAGCCATTTGGCGCGACCAGCCCACCGCTTTCGCGGTCCCAGGCAACGGTTTTCCATTCCGGGTTGTTCTCTTCACCCAGTTTGCCGTCCAGATCGTCAGCCCGCAGGAAGCGGCCCGCGACCAGTTGATCGCCTTTCTTCTCGAGCTTCACCAGCATTGGGAAGTCGGAATACTTGCGGGTGTAATCCGTAAAGTATGGGACCTGCTGATCGAGGTGGAATTCACGCAGGATGACGTGGCCAAAGGCCTGCGCCAATGCCGCATCGGTGCCCTGTTTTGCGTTGAGCCAGACGTCACCAAATTTTGCAGCTTCGGAATAATCCGGGCAGATCACGGCGGATTTTGTGCCTTTATACCGGGCCTCTGTATAGAAGTGCGCATCCGGTGTCCGAGTTTGCGGCACGTTAGAGCCCCACAGTAGCAGGTAACCAGCATTGTACCAATCGGCACTTTCCGGAACGTCAGTCTGTTCACCCCAAGTCATTGGGCTGGCTGGCGGCAAGTCACAGTACCAGTCGTAGAAAGACCCACAAACACCGCCTAGCAGGCTGAGGTAGCGCGAACCGGCCGCGTAAGACACCATGGACATCGCAGGAATGGGCGAGAATCCGATCACACGGTCTGGGCCGTAGGTTTTGGCAGTGTAAGCGTTGGCGGCGGCGATCAGCTCTTGGGCTTCGTCCCAAGTTGCGCGCACAAAGCCACCTTTGCCGCGCAGTTTCACATAGTGATTGCGCAAAATCGGGTCGCTCTGGATTTTTGTCCAAGCGGTTGTCGCATCCATGGTCTCGCGCATCTTGCGCCATGCTTTTAGCAAGCGGCCGCGGACCAGTGGGTGTTTCACACGGTTGGCAGAATAGAGGTACCAGCTGTAGCTCGCGCCACGGGCACAGCCACGAGGTTCGTGGTTTGGCAGATCAGGTCGCGTGCGCGGGTAATCCGTTTGCTGGGTTTCCCAAGTCACGATCCCGGATTTCACATAGATTTTCCATGAACAGGATCCGGTACAGTTCACCCCGTGGGTCGAGCGCACCACTTTGTCGTGACGCCAGCGATTGCGATAGGTGTCTTCCCAGTCGCGATTTTCACGGGTCGTCTGACCGTGTCCATCGGAAAACGTGTCGATTTCCTTGGATTGTAGAAAGTTCAGTCGGTCGAGCAAGTGGCTCATAATTTCGGCTCCCGTAGGGGTTAGGGTGCCTGCCCGAAGCGTTGCTCCGGACAGGCGAAGGGACGCTTAAGGGTTCTTGATGTAGGCGCCTGGGCGCAGGTAGAACCACCAGTTGATGACGATGCAGACGCCGTAGAAGATGGCAAATCCGTAAAGCGCGATCTCAGGGGTTCCGGCTTTCATCTGCTCGCCGAAGACTTTCGGGATGATGAAGGCACCGTAGGCGGCGACAGCGGCTGTCCAACCCAGAACCGGACCAGCCTGTTCTTTGTTGAAGGCCACAGCGATGGTCCGGAAAGTGGACCCGTTGCCAATGCCAGTTGCCGCGAAGAGGATCAGAAACAGACCCAGGAATGGGTAGAAGTATTGTTCCGGAGTGGCCGAGTTGTAGGCCGCTTGGATGAAGTAAGCCACACCCAGAGCAGAAGCCACCATCACGATAGAGATCCACTGGGTCACGCGAGCACCGCCGAGTTTGTCAGCAAGAGAGCCGCCAATCGGACGGATCAACGCACCAATGAATGGCCCCATCCAGGCAAACATCAGGGCAGATGGGCCGTTCGGGTTCACAGTGTCGTGGGTCATCACACCACCCACTTCGAGGTGGCTGAAGCCGAAGACAACTTTGATGGTCAGCGCAAGTGCTGCGGAATACCCGATGAAGCTACCAAAGGTCATGGTGTAGATCACGGTCATCGCCCAAGTGTGCTTGTTGCCGAAGATCTTGTACTGACGTGTCAGGTTCTGACCCACTTGGCCGGGGATCATTTTCAGACCCAAAACAGTCAACGCGATTACGATGGGCAGCACGATCCATTTGGAGACACCGAAGCCAGAGCCACCCACGTTTTCAGGTAGCATCAGCCACAGGCCAAAGCCCGCGCAGACGAAACCAATGATCAACATGAAGGTGATGATGCCAAAGGCACCAACTGGGCTTGGAATGTCAGGGCTCACGTGCTCGTCGCGGATGTTGTTCATGCCGAGCCAGCCAGCGATGGCCAGTGGGATGAGAAGCAGCAACCAAACGAAGCCGGCGTTGTGGATGTAAGTTGGAGTGCCAGCCGGGATTTTACCGATCAGTGTACCGGAAGTGTTTTCCAGGATCATTGGATCGCCACCAAAGAGACCAAATGTCATCACCAGAGGAATGACGATCTGCATGGTGGTCACACCGAAGTTGCCCAGACCGGCGTTCATACCGAGCGCATAACCCTGGATCTTCTTTGGGAAGAAGAACGAGATATTGGACATCGAAGATGAAAAGTTACCGCCACCGATACCACTCAGGAAGGCTAGGATTTGAAACTGCCAAAGCGGTGTGTCCGGGTTCTGCAACGCAAGACCTGCACCGATCGCAGGGATCATCAGCAGTGCAGTTGTGAAGAAGATGGTGTTCCGCCCACCCGCGATGCGGATGAAGAAGGTTGACGGGATACGCAACGTTGCGCCGGTCAGACCGGCAATCGCTGCCAGTGTGAAAAGTTCAGAGTTTTCAAAGGCAAAGCCCAGGTTGATCATCTGAACGGTGATGATCCCCCAGTAAAGCCAGACGGCAAAGCCACAGAGCAGCGATGGAATGGATATCCAGAGGTTCCTGTTGGCGATGGCGCGCCCGGTCGAGGACCAAAAGGCCTCATCATCCGGCGCGTAGTTTCTAAGATCTTGTCCCAATGGGTCTCTCCTCGTCGTTGAGGTTGTTGGGGCGGGCCACCTCTGGCCCGCCGGAGTTCGAATTATTCAGCGGGTTGCGCGCGTTCACGGGTTTCGATTGCCACAAGGCCCTCGTTCAGAGCGGCATTGGCCGCATCTGCCCGGCGACGTAGTGTCTCGATATTGGCCGCAGCAAAGTTGGCGCGTTCTTCGTCTTCTTGGCGGGTGGAGAAACGCACAAAGAAAGCCAGGACGGAGGCACAGGCCACAACAACGCCAAGGATGAAAAAGGCTTCGGACCAATCGATCATGTTCTTGAACAGAAAGCCTGCGAGGACCGCGCCTGCGTTACCGCCTGCGCCAACTACGCCAGCGACCGCGCCAAGTGCCTTCTTATTGATGAAAGGTACAACTGAGTAAGTCGCGCCCTCTGCCATCTGAGTGAAAAGCGAAAAAACGATCAATGCTGGTAGCGCCAGGAACAAGACTTGCATCTGACTGAAGACCATCAGCGCGCAGCCTTCGAACAGCAGGCAGATGAACAACCAGAAGCTACGGCCTTTCAGTCCCCAAAGCGCACCAAAGTTATCCCCGAATATGCCACCCAATGTCCGGGCGAACATGTTCATCAGACCAAAAGAGGCAGCCACAAAACCAGCAGTGACAAGTGTCAGGTCGTAATAATCGATGAAGTAAAGCGCTGCGACGTTGTTCACTGTTAGCTCGATGCCAAAGCAGCAGCCGTAGATCACAAACAGAACCCACACGCGCGGATCTTTCAGCGCCTGGATATAGTTGCCAGTCACCTTTTTCTTTTCAGGCATACGGCCTTGCGCGCGCAGATCATCAAAGTTGCCTTCCGGCGCGTCTTGAGTGACGAAGTAGTAGGCAATACCGATCAGGAAGATGATCACACCAACCACAACCATAGACAGGCGCCAGCCAACCGCTTCAGAGAACCCAAAGCCGATCACCATCACAGAGAACAAAAGCGGCATCACAAACTGAGTGACACCACCACCAAGGTTGCCCCAGCCGGCGGATGTCGCATTTGCTTGCCCCACCACGTTAGGCGCGAACATGACTGTTGTGTGGTACTGGGTGATCACGAAGGCCGCACCGATACAACCGATTAGGACGCGGAAGAGAAGGAAGGTCTCAAAGCTCTGCGCCAGTCCGATCCCCATCACGGGAAAAGACCCCAAAAGCAGCAGCCAAGTATAAGACTTCCTTGGGCCGATCCGATCACACAGCCAGCCTATAAAAAGCCGGGCAAAAATAGTCATCGAAACAGACCCGATGATTGCCCAGCCGATTTGATCTTTTGTAAGTTGCAGCTCGTCCCGCACGACGCTCATCAGCGGTGCGATGCCGAACCATGCAAAGAAACATGAGAAGAAGGCGAACCAAGTCATGTGGAAGGTTCGAATTTGAACCATTTTCACATTGAAGAAGTTACGCCAAAGGCTTGTTGCCTTACCCTGCAGTTCCATTCAGTTGACCCCCATTCTTAGGGCACTTAGGTGCCTAACGGACGACAGAAAGCCGTCGTTTCAGTTGGTCAACTTATTCACTAGGGCAGCGCACATCTGTGTTGATCCAAGTCAAGGATTCCCAAATTATCCATAAAAATAAGGCACTTCAGACATTTATCAGGCGAAATTTTTGTAAATATCAGCTCATGACTTGATCGGTCATATTTGCTTGGTTGACATTCCCACCTCGTTGGCTTGATAAAAATCAAGTCGGGAAAATTAGAGGCAGCCTTATGCGACCAGAGGATATTCCGGGAATCAGGGCCCTGCCCGTATTCTCGCAAATTGATGAGGAAAATTTTGAGCGCCTGATCCGAGGGGCCTACTTCCAAAGCTTCCCGTCACATATCGAATTGATCACCGAGGGACATCCAAGTGACTTTCTGCACATCCTTGTGCAGGGGAAGGTCGAGCTTTTCGCAAATTGGGAGGGGCGTGAAACCACAATGGCCACGGTACACCCAATTTCGAGTTTCATTCTAGCAGCGACCATTAAAGACGCAGAATACCTCATGTCCGGCCGCACTGTGGAACGCTCCAAAGTTCTTTTGATCCCATCGATCGATGTTCGAAATGTCTTCGCTGATGACAATGGGTTTGCACGCTCCGTCGTCAACGAGCTCGCTCAATGCTACCGTACTGTTGTGAAATCCCAGAAAGACCTCAAGCTTCGCACGTCATTAGAACGATTGGCCAATTACTTGCTGCGTCAACGGGCCCGTGCCAAAGCAACGGACGAGTTCGATCTGCACATGGAAAAGAAAAAACTGGCCTCATTTCTGGGAATGACCCCCGAAAACCTAAGCCGCGCATTTAAAGAGCTGCGAAAACATGGGTTAGAAATCACTGGCAGCCAGGTTCGGATCATAGATCCTGTGGCGTTAGAAGAATTTGCAAAACCAAGCCGTTTGATTGACGACTACTCTAGCTAGTAATCTGTTAGTTCTTCAGAGTTTAGCCATTTGAATGCGATGCAACCGAAGCTACCAAGCCTATTGCAATTCAGGTAAACCGTGAAGGGGATCTCCATTGTCGATCGAAATATTGCGGCCCCTTTCCTAACAGTATTGAAAAAAGGATCATGTTTTCTGCAAAGAATTTGTCTAAAAAACGGTCAGCCGTCACATAAATGTTCTGAACAACCGTGTGAACTGCTCGGGTTTTGCAATAAAACACGCGTCCAGTTTTACGTATTTCCACTACTAAAGAACGATAGGTGACCGCTGAGATAGTTTTTTGCGCGATGGGTGCTAGCATAACGAAGGCAACAAATTTGCGAGCATGTATCCTGTCTAAAGCTTAACGAGCTAAGGATTGCCTGAACGAATTTGTATTGGCGTTAAGCGCGTTCAAGAAAGCACACCACTCGATCAGAAACCAAGGCGGTTTGCACTTTTTGATCTCGTCACCACGAAATTCAGTCAGTAGGCCCGCCAAATCAGGCGGGCCCATGAACTTTGATGATTTAGTAGGCCACGGAAGGCAGCCAGGTTGCCAAGGCCGGCCAGAGGAATACAAGAGCCAATCCAGTCAGCTGCAACAGCACAAAAGGAATGATGCCTTTGTAGATGTCCATCAGCTTGATCTCCGGCGGGCAAACCCCTTTTAAGTAGAAGAGCGCAAATCCCACGGGTGGCGTTAGGAAACTCGTCTGTAAAGTGACAGCGACAAGGATAACAAACCACACCAGTGATGGTTCATCGATCGCGTCAAAGCCTGGGATATCAAGGCCCAAACCATTCACGATTGGACGCATCAGCGGCAATACGATCAGGGTGATCTCGATCCAGTCCAGCACAAAGCCCAGCAGGAAAACGATGAAGAGGATTGCGATGACTGTACCGTTTGGGCCAAGACCTGTGCCGTGAATCATAGCTTCGATCAGCTCATCCCCACCAAGTTCACGTAGCACATAAGAAAATACCGTTGCACCAAGGAAGATCGCAAAGATGTAGGCGGTTGTGTTGAAGGTAGATTTCAGCACGTTCACCAGTTTGCGCAAGGTCAGCTTACGGTAACCAAGCGCCAGTAATGTTGCACCAAAGGCCCCAATTCCAGAGGCTTCGGTTGGAGTTGTCAGACCGGCAAAAATTGAACCCAGTACGGCCAAAATCAAACCTAGCGTTGGCATTACCGCGAACAAAACGTCTTTGACCGCCGCCCAATCCGGGCGCGTCGCACCTTCTGGGACCGGGGCCACATCACGTTTCACGAGTGCGATGATGAAGATATATGTCAGATAGAGGCCGCCAATGATGATGCCTGGAAAGACGGCAGCCATGAACAGGTCCCCAACGGAAAGCGCCATTTGATCGGCCATGATCACGAGCATGATCGAAGGCGGGATCAAGATGCCCAGAGTACCTGAGGCAGAGACAACACCAGCAGCCAAAGACGGACTGTATTTCTGTTCCATCATGGAAGGCAGAGACAACACGCCGAGCAAAACCACTGAGGCACCGATGATGCCGGTAGACGCAGCAAGGATAATGCCGATCATGGTCACAGTGATCGCAAGGCCACCGCGCACGGTGCCAAACAGTCGCTGCATAGATGTCATCAAGCGTTCTGCAACACCGCTTTCATCCAGCATGAGGCCCATGAAGATGAACATCGGCAGGGCAACAAGCACCGCATTCGACATGGTCGCGTAAACGCGGTTCACCACTGCACCAAGGGTCAGGTAGTCTAGCCCTGTCAGGGTTTCTTCCAGCCCCGTCCAATTCATCATGCCATTGTCAAAGAGGAAGGCGATACCGCAATAGGCAACCCCTACCCCGGCCAATGTCCAAGCGACCGGAAACCCCGTGAAAAGAAGTGCGATGAATGTCAGGAACATCGCAATAACAAGTTTTTCTTCGGTGGTCTCAACCAAGAATGTCAGCGCAGTCGCAACCAAAGCAAAACCGATCACGGCCCACACGATCAAGCGCAACCCTTTGCCCTGACGTTCGTCCTCATAGTTTACGTAAAGAGCGTGAGCGTCGTGGATCAGGCGCGCGAGTGCTGCAAGACCAAGCAATACAAAGCTTACCGGGATTACAGCCTTCAACGCCCAGCGTGCAGGTAAACCAGTTGGGCTGTCAGAGCGTTCATTCACGCGCCAGCTTTCGTAGAAATAGTCGTAACCTTGATCTACCATCAAGTAGATAAAGGGCACCAAAAGCGCCAAAATGCCGATGATCTCAATCACGCGGCGCGCGCGGGTGCTAAGCTGCATGTGCAGCAGGTCCACACGGACATGGCTATCAGTCACGAGCGCATAAGAGATGCCGACCATGGTGACGAGCCCATAAAAATGCCACTGGATTTCGTCTAGCTTGGGGAAGTTTAGATCAAACAGATAGCGAAGCGTCACCTGCGTAAAAATGGCGGCAATCAGCAGTACGTTGGCCCACATCACCACATTGCCGACACCCTTAACCAGGGTGTCGATGCCGACGGCAACGGCCTGCGCGTCACGCTCTTCTTGTTCTAGAATGTGCTCATAGACCTCAATTGGGTCGGTTTCGGGCGCGTTCAGAGTGGCCATAGCTTCCTCCTCCAAGGGCCATGGGCCCATTGATTTAGCTAGAATTCAGTTAAAAAATGGGGCGACTAAGGGAAGTCGCCCCACCGTGGATGCAAGTAAAGTTACTTGCGAGGGAGGAATGCGTTTTCTTTCCAAACGGCGTAGCCGTCACGGAATTCAGTTAGATCCGCAAGCACTTTGGCGAAGAACTCATCGTTGCCGGCTTCCTCTGCGGCCACTTCTTCCCAAGTGGTGCGGAATGTTGACAGCATTTCATCGTTCCATGTCTTCATGGACACGCCGTTGTTTTCGATGTTGTCGATCAGAGCCGCGTGCTGGATCGCTTCGCCTTCGGCAAAGCTATCAGCCATGGAGGCCTTACATGCGTTTTCGATGATAGCTTTGTGTTGATCAGAGGCTTCGTTCCAAACATCTTTGTTGACCAGAAGCTCAAATACGGTCGCTTGCTGGTGCCAACCTGGGAAGTAGTTGAATTTCACCAGCTTGTGGAAACCAAGACGCGCATCGATCGCAGGCATGGAGAATTCAGTCGCGTCAATCGCGCCTTTTTCCAACGCAGGGAAGATTTCACCGCCCGGCAAAAGGGATGTCGCAACACCCAGTTTCTGCATGACTTTACCACCCAGACCGAAGAAGCGCATTTTCAGGCCATCAAGGTCTTCCGGGCTGTTGATTTCATTTGCAAACCAACCTGACGTTTCAGGTGCGATGACCGCGCATGGCAGCACTTTCACATTGAACCCTGCTTGGTCGTACATTTCCTGATAGAGGTTCATGCCGTTGCCGTAGTAGAGCCACGCCATGTATTCACCGGCTTCTGGACCAAATGGGACGGCAGAGAACAAAGGTGCTGCCGGGATTTTACCAGCCCAGTAGCCCGCAGTTGTGTAGCCGGAGTTGATCTTCCCGGAAGACACGGCATCCAGAATTTCAAATGGCGGAACAAGTTTGCCTGGCTCGTAAACTTTCATTTTCAGCGTGCCGCCAGACATGAGGTCCAGTTGCTCAGCAACGCGTGGGATTGGCGAACCCAGACCTGGCAGAGAGGTCGAAAACGCAATTGGAGTTTTCAAAAGGATCTTGTCGGCGGCGGCGGCACCCTGCGCAGCAACCAGTGTTGCGGCAACGGCTAGGGAAGTAAGGGTCTTTTTCATCGTATCTCCTCCAACGATCGAAATTTCCGAGCTAGCGGCTCAAATTGGTAAATAATATTTACCTCAAGATTCAGTCAACAATTTAATTTACCACTTAGTGCGGTAATCATTTGGTTTTGGATGAGAGCAAGAAACGCAATATTTGTGTATAATTTTGTGATGATCTTCTGTTATACATGAATTTCAATACGTTATACGCAAAGCACTTGTCAGTATTTTTGGGTATTTGCGCCTTGAATATATAGCACTTGATGGTAAACTAAATTAACAACTGAAAATTGACCTAAACGCTCAGGACAAACAGAAAATGTCGGATAAAAGCCCATTTGAACCAGTCGGCCACGAATCAATTTCGGACGCTGTGGTTGATCAAATCGAGGCGATGATCGTTGATGGCATCCTAAAAGAGGGTCGTAAGCTGCCATCAGAAAGAGAGCTTGCAGAAGCCATGGGCGTATCGCGTCCGAAGATCCGGGAAGCGCTGCAGGAGCTAGAGAGTAACGGCCTCGTGACCGTCCGGCATGGGGAGGGTACGTTTGTTTCGACACTGACGGGCCGTGCGATGTCACCTGCGCTCCTTTCCCTTTACGCCCGCCACGGAGAAGCCTTCTACGACTACCTTGAGTACCGTCGAGAACAAGAGGCCTTTGCCGCACGATTGGCAGCTGAACGCGCAACCAATTCTGATAAAGAGCGCCTGGCTGACATTATTGTTGAAATGGAAAAGGCCAGGGAAAACGACGATTCAGATGCTTCGCAAGAGGCTGACATCCGTCTACACACGGCCATCGTAGACGCGAGCCAGAATACCACCCTGATGCATATGATGGCGTCGGTCTATGACCTGACGCGGCAGGGGGTTTTCTATAACCGCCGATATCTACGCACCATGGATGGCACTGGTGAAGCACTGCTTCAGCAACATAAGGATATGGTGGAGGCAATTCTTTCGGGCGATGGCGAGGCCGCAGACACAGCGGCGCGCGCGCATATGGATTTCGTGGAAAAAAGCTTTCGCAAAGGACAAGAGCAAGCGCGCCGGGAAGAACGTGCTGCGAAAAGGCGTAAACTGTCGGTGTAAAGAGGCTGAATTTTTCGCGCGTCACCAGTGGACAACCCATAAGATCAAGCGCTGCAAACCTCTGCTCTCAGCCTAATAACTGACACCTTTTGTGAGACCGCAATTCCGCCAGATCACTCTAGTTCTCATACCAAAAAACGACTGATACCGCGGCAGCCCACTTATCTAAGTTCTTTCATTTCAACAAAACCCATATCGGTGAAATCCTGATTGCTCCCTGCCATGCTCCCGGTAAATCGATAGAATCCTGTACCCGCCCCACTGTGAACGGACCAGCCAGGAGGCAAAACAGCATCGCCCGATTTCGTCATCGGGTAGCGGGTTTCTGTGGGTTCACCCATAAAGTGAAAAACGCGTGTTTCATCCTTCATATCGAAATTTTCAGTCGACACTGCTTTTCGGAGAGCTAAGGCTGTATCGCAACGGAGGCTCTGGCAGAAATCACCGCGCGAGAGATCTATCCAGACAAAGATAAGGAAACTGACAAGGAATAGGCCGATTACACACGTTCCGCTCTGGCGTCTTATGACCAACAGGTTGGTACATGTAAAATGGGCCACGATGAACTGGCCGTTGTTGACCTTGAACGAAGCATTCGCGGGTTGGAGGGTCTGCGCGTTGTAGACGCTTCCATCAAGCAACGCCGAACTACAGGCAACACCAACGCTCCGTTGTCATGATTGCAGAAAAAGCTGCTGACATGTTCAAAGCGAGCGCAGCGAGCTAATCCAAAGGGACAGCCACCACAAAGACCGAAGTGGCATAGCGTGAAATTCCTGATCGTAGTCCGATCTTTGACCAAACCAAAGCACAACTGGCAAAGTGAGATACACACCAATACCACGATTGATGAATATTTACAGCAAGGTCCACCGATTGAAGGGACTGACACAAATCTGATTGATAGCGGTTCTTGGGCTTGCAATTTTTCTTCCACTTTTGACGTAAATCGACCCGTTGGGACATTGGGTAACCGTAATCGCCTATGCCGTGTTTTGGCCGGACCTATTAATTTGGTTGGCTTAGTATTTCCTGAAAAACCGGATTCCCAGGTTGTTTGCTGACAGGGTCTACCTCATCAATTTTCAAGTATTAGCAATGGCACTTTGCTTAGACGTCGAAGAAGTCAGGCAATGGATCTCTGGTGATCACAGCGTCATCCAGTCAACTCGTGCGACCCTCCCTTTGGGTTGACCATCATACTGTCTCCGCTGGCTTTAATATGTTACATATTTTCACAAGACGTTAGGTATGTAACTTATTATTGACCGACTCATGCAAAACATGCTTATTCGACCCATCGGTCGGTTAATAACCAAGGGAATGAAAATGTTGGACGCCTTTATTTGCGATGGGACTCGGACGCCGATTGGCCGCTATGGCGGCGCCCTATCCACAGTGCGTGCCGATGATTTGGCGGCAGCTCCAATCGCAGCTTTGATGCAGCGCAACACAAGCGTCGAATGGAGCCAGGTTGACGAGGTCATCTACGGGTCTGCAAACCAAGCAGGTGAAGACAATCGCAACGTCGCGCGCATGGCGGCATTGCTTGCTGGACTACCTCAGGACGTACCGGGCACCACAATCAACCGGCTTTGTGCCTCTGGTATGGACGCGGTAGGATTTGCGGCCCGTGGGATTAAGGCAGGCGACTACGACCTGACGATTGCCGGCGGTGTTGAAAGCATGAGCCGCGCGCCTTTTGTCATGCCAAAATCTGACAAGGCCTTTGGTCGTGCGAATGCGATTTATGACACAACGATTGGCTGGCGTTTCGTTAATCCCAAGATGAAGGCCGAATATGGCGTCGATAGCATGCCTCAAACAGCCGACAACGTTGCTGAAGACTACAATATCAGCCGCGCAGATCAGGATGCCTTTGCCGTGCGCTCTCAAGAGCGTTGGCAGGCAGCACATGCCGCGGGTGTCTTTAATGAAGAAATCACGCCAGTGGATGTGCTACAGCGCAAGGGTGACCCCATCCGCGTTGACACAGACGAACACCCACGTGCGGGAGTTACAACTGAGAGCCTCGGAAAACTCCGTGGCGTGAACGGCTCTGACCTGTCTGTGACCGCCGGTAATGCCAGCGGCGTCAACGACGGCGCGGCCGCCATGCTGATCGCAAGCGCTGATGGCGTTAAGCAACACGGGCTTACCCCAAAGGCGCGCATCATTGGCATGGCCAGCGCAGGTGTTGCACCGCGCGTCATGGGGATCGGTCCTGTTCCAGCAACCCGTAAGGTGTTGAATAAGGCAGGTCTTACCATTGATCAGATGGATGTCATTGAGCTGAACGAAGCCTTTGCCGCGCAGGGTCTTGCGACGTTGCGGGAGCTTGGCATCGCCGATGATGACCCACGGGTAAACCCAAATGGCGGTGCCATCGCAATCGGTCACCCGCTGGGTATGTCAGGTACCCGTCTTGTTCTGACAGCAGTCAATCAGCTTCACCGCACCGGAGGCCGCTATGCCCTTTGCACAATGTGTGTGGGTGTTGGCCAAGGTACAGCAATTCTTGTGGAAAGGATCTGAAGATATGTACGCACAAATGATCAAATCCGAGGCCACAAATGATAACCCGGAACAACTTGCAGCTTTTCAGGCACGCATTGATGCGGACGAAAAGATCGAGCCCAAAGACTGGATGCCAGAAGGCTATCGTAAGACCCTGATCCGTCAGATCGGCCAGCACGCACACTCTGAAATCGTGGGACAACTGCCAGAGGGCAATTGGATTACGCGGGCACCGACACTGGAACGTAAAGCCATTCTATTGGCTAAAGTTCAAGATGAAGCGGGCCACGGGCTATATCTCTATTGCGCAGCAGAAACACTGGGCGTGACGCGCGATGAGCTGACAGAAATGCTGAACGATGGGCGCATGAAGTATAGCTCCATTTTCAACTACCCAACGCTTACATGGGCAGACATGGGCGCTGTTGGCTGGCTTGTGGATGGCGCTGCAATCATGAACCAAGTGCCTCTGCAGCGGACCTCTTTTGGCCCCTACTCCCGCGCGATGATCCGCATCTGTAAGGAAGAAAGCTTTCACCAGCGTCAGGGCTACGACATCATGATGCGCATGGCGAAAGGCTCAGCTGAGCAAAAACGCATGGCGCAAGATGCATTGAATCGTTTCTGGTACCCGGCGCTTATGATGTTTGGTCCTTCCGACAAAGACAGTGTGCACTCTGCGCAATCCATGGCGTGGAAGATCAAAATGAACACCAATGACGAGTTGCGTCAAAAGTTCGTCGATCAAACCGTTCCGCAAGCTGAATATCTGGGTCTGACAGTTCCCGATGAAAACATTCGCTGGAATGATGAGACCGGCCAATACGATTTTTCAGAGCCGGACTGGAGCGAATTCTTCGACGTAATCCAGGGCAACGGCCCCTGTAATACGGACCGGTTGCAAGCACGTAACGACGCTTGGAACGACAACGCTTGGGTGCGCGACGGCATGATGGCCCACGCCCGCAAGACACAAATGGCAAAGGTAGCGGCACAATGAGCACTCTGAACAACGAATGGCCCCTCTGGGAGATTTTCATCCGCGGTCAGCACGGCCTGTCTCATCGTCATGTAGGCAGCCTACACGCCCCCGATGCAGAAAAGGCGATGCTGAATGCTCGGGATGTTTACACCCGTCGCAATGAAGGCGTCAGCATCTGGGTGGTACCGGCAGCGGAAATCACGGCTTCCTCCCCGTCCCAGAAGGGGCCGCTTTATGATCCCTCTCAAAGCAAGGTCTACCGTCACCCGACCTTCTTTGACATCCCAGAAGAAGTGGGAGCCATGTAATGTCACAGCAAACCGCTCTTTTTGAATGGTTGTGCCGCATGGGGGACAATACCCTTGTACTGGGGCATCGCGTCAGCGAATGGTGCGGGCGTGGTCCTGCGCTGGAAGAAGACATTGCGCTTGCAAATGTCGCGCTTGACCTGATTGGGCAAACCCAGATGTGGCTGGCGCTAGCTGGCGAAGTCGAAGGCAAAGGGCGCAGTGCAGATGACCTTGCGATGCTGCGCGATGCCTGGGATTTCCGCAATGCGTTGTTGGTGGAACAGCCAAATGGCGACTTTGGCCGCACGATGATGCGCCAGTTCCTTTTCGATAACTTCTACCTGCTGCAATTGCAGTCTCTCACGAACAGCTCAGACCAGCGCGTTGCAGACATTGCGGCAAAAGCCGTTAAAGAAGTCGCCTACCACGTCGAGCGTTCGACAGAAATTGTCATCGCGCTCGGGGATGGCACCGAAGAAAGCCGCGCCCGCATGCAATCTGCTTTGGATTGGGCATGGCCTTATGTGGGTGAGCTGTTCCAAAGTGATGACATCGATGCGCAAATCGCAGAGGCTGGCATCGCGCCGAAACCTGACTCTCTGCGTGACGCATTTGATCAAAATGTTACCGCGGCTCTGGCCCAAGCGACGCTTTCGATACCAGAAAGTGGCTTTGCCCATGCCGGTGGTAAAACCGGCTTCCGCCACTCCGAACATCTGGGCCATCTGTTGAACCAAATGCAGTGGCTACAACGCGCATATCCTGGGGCGCAGTGGTAAGGTGACCCCGTCGGCAGCAGACATATGGCAATGGCTCGACGCAGTGCCCGACCCTGAGATCCCTGTGATCTCAGTGGTTGAACTGGGCATCGTGCGCGATGTCATCTGGCAAGATGATCTGCTGAAGGTAACGGTCACCCCCACCTATTCGGGTTGCCCGGCGACCTCTATGATTTCAATCGATATCGAAACCGCCTTGCGGGATCGGGGCATTGAAAATCTAAAGATCGAAACGCAGATCGCTCCGGCTTGGACAACCGATTGGATGACGGCTTCTGCGCGCGACAAGCTGAAAGACTATGGCATTGCCCCTCCTACCCCCGCCGGCGGACCATCCGAATGCCCGCATTGTGGCGGCTCTGACGTATCTCGTGTGAGCCAGTTTGGCTCCACGCCGTGTAAGGCCCAATGGCGCTGCAACAGCTGCCTCGAGCCTTTCGACTATTTCAAATGCATATGAGGAGTCCCCAAATGGCACGCTTCCATAAACTCGAAGTTACCGAAGTTCGTAAAACCATCCGCGATGCGGTTATTGTGAGCTTGCAGCCGCAAGACGCAGAAGATTTCGACTTCATCCCCGGTCAGTATCTGACCTTCCGCCGCGACTTCGACGGCACTGAACTGCGCCGCTCCTACTCCATCTGTGCTGCGCGTGATGAAGGTAAATTACAAGTCGGCATCAAGAAGGTTGATGGCGGGGCCTTTTCGACCTGGGCGAATGAGGATCTGAAAGAAGGCATGGTGCTGGAAGCGATGCCACCGATGGGCACCTTTCATTCCCCACTTCAAGCAGAAGCAACAAAGAACTATATCGGGTTCGCAGGTGGATCGGGGATCACACCAGTTCTGTCGATCTTGAAATCCGTCCTAAAAGAAGAACCATTTTCAATCTTTACGCTGGTCTATGCAAACCGCGGCGTAAACACGATCATGTTCAAAGAAGAGATCGAGGACCTCAAGAATACATTCATGGGGCGCTTTAATGTGATCCATGTTTTGGAAAACGGCGCGGAAGACATCGACCTTTTCCGAGGCCGTATCGACGCAGAAAAATGCACCGCTTTGTTTCAACATTGGATCGACGTGAAATCTGTCGACACCGCATTTATCTGTGGCCCAGAGCCGATGATGCTTGCAATCGCCAGCGCGCTAGAAGATCACGGGCTAGAAAAAGATCAGATTAAATTCGAGCTATTTGCCTCGTCCCAACCCGGCAAACTGAAGCAAACGAAACGTGCCGCTGCCGATGGTGCCCGCGAAGACAAATCGAAGCTAAGCGTTCTGATTGATGGCACCCCACATGAGCTTGAAATGGACCGTCAAACATCGATTTTGGACGCGACTTTGGAAAACGCACTGGATGCGCCATATGCCTGTAAAGCTGGGGTCTGCTCGACGTGTAAATGCCGGGTGATAGAGGGTGAGGTCGAGATGATCACGAACCACGCTCTTGAAGACTATGAAGTTGAACGTGGCTTTGTCCTGTCCTGTCAGGCTTACCCACTGACAGACAAGATTGTTGTAGACTATGATCAGCACTGATGAATTAGGTCGTTGCCATAGGTTAACCCAATTGCAGCGACCTGGATTTCAGATCTTCAAAAAGCCAACCAAGTGATCGCGTCCGCGAGACGCGCCGCCAAAACAAAACCTAAAAATCAGCAACGTCTACGTTGCAATAAATGCAATCACATATCATCCAAACCGCGCACGCCGTTGACTGTTAGCTTGGCGACGAGGTTCGCATATTTAAGCCGCGCTTCCTTATCAGCGGTCTTGTTCCACATGTAATACCAGTTGATCATACCAAAGACCGACATCGTCGTCGCATGCAGCATTCCGCGATCCTTTTCCAGAATCTCTGGCTCGACTGAAAGCAAGATGCGATTAAGCCGTTGGACCATCTCGCGCTGATGTCCTTTTAGAATGATTTGTTGATCTTCAGGCAGCAGCGAAATGCCTTCAGTTTGAATCTTATGCTCAGCATCCATCCCCTGATAAGCAATGAGGATCGTTCCCAGCATCGACTTCAGCTCTTCGACTGGGTCATCAGCGTTTACCGGGACAGCCACAATCTGATCTCTCAGTGATTTGAGATAGCTGTCTAATATGTCAAACAGCAAGTCATCTTTGCTGTCGTAGTAATGATATATGTTGGCCTTGCTGATCCCACAGGCTTTCGCCACCTGAGACATAGAGGCGCGCGCCAGGCCCTCGGTTGCAAAGACCTGCGCAGCTGTTTTCAGAATATGGTCGCGTTTCTCGTTATGATCCTTGGCTTTTGTCCGCGCCACGTTTTATTCCTTCGCTCTATTATCAACCACTCGGACGGCTTTGCCCTGAGATCGTTCTATAGACCCTGGCACCCCAACAACAACATGTGTCGACACACCGACTATGTCTTTGATGCATTTGGTCAACATTTTTGCTGATTTATCGCGCAAATATTCGTCTGCGGCATCCGGAGTTGCCTCAACAAACACGCGCATGGCATCCATTCGGCCGGATTTGAACAATTCAATCTGGAAATGAGGGGATAGGTGATCCTGTACCAGAACCTGCTCTTCGATCTGGGTCGGGAACACGTTCACGCCGCGCAGAATGATCATATCGTCGGAACGACCGGTGATTTTTTCCATCCGGCGCATTGAGCGCGCGCTGCCTGGCAAAAGCCGTGTCAGATCGCGCGTGCGATATCGGATCATCGGCATACCTTCTTTTGTGATCGTGGTCAGAACCAACTCACCTTCCTGACCATCTTCAACCACTTCCCCGGTTTGTGGATCGATGATCTCGGGGTAGAAATGGTCTTCCCAGATGTGCAGGCCATCTTTAGTTTCCACACATTCGTTCGCCACGCCCGGCCCGATGATTTCTGATAGCCCGTAGATGTCGACCGCATGCATATCAAAGGCGTCTTCCACCTCGGCCCGCATCGCATTTGTCCAGCTTTCCGCACCAAAAACGCCGACTTGCAACGAGCTTTCGCGTGGATCAAGGCCAGCTTTGCGGAAGCCTTCGAGAATATTGAGCATATACGAAGGCGTCACCATGATGCCTTGGGGTTGGAAATCTGTAATCAAACCGACTTGCTTGTCGGTCTGCCCGCCACCCATCGGAACAACAGTCGCCCCGAGGCGTTCAATCCCGTAATGTGCGCCAAGCCCACCGGTAAACAATCCGTAGCCATAGGCGTTGTGAACCATGTCCCCTTTTCGCAGGCCCGACGCGCGCAGGCTTCGGGCCAATACATCGGACCACATCGAGATGTCGTTCTTTGTATAACCGACGACAGTCGCCTTGCCGGTCGTACCTGAGGAGGCATGCACGCGCACAATCTCCTCGCGAGGAACCGCGAATAAGCCGAACGGATAATTGTCGCGAAGATCGTTTTTATAGGTAAACGGGAACTTCGCGAGGTCACTTAGCTGCTTCAAGTCTTCAGGGTGCACACCCGCCTCATCAAAGCGCTGACGATACATCGGAACATTGTCATATGCATGCTGAAGTGACCATCTCATGCGTTTCAACTGAAGCGCGCGAATTTCATCAATCGAGGCAATTTCAATTGCTTCCAGATCGGATTTTTTGGGGGATAGATCTTTCATTGAGGATCTCCTCATTCCACGAATAATTGGCCTTTGATCGCGCGGGACATGCCCCGGAAGGTTGCGATCAACTGATTGTTTTGATTGGTGACGCGTACATCGTAGATGCCGCTGCGGCCTTGCAACGAAACCTCTTGCGCGGTGGCGGTAAGACGATCGCCCTCTTTGGCCGGTGCAATGTAATTCATGATATTGTGCTGCGCGACGGTCGCTTGATTGCGGCTATTGCAGGCGAAGGCAAAAGCACTATCGGCAAGAGCATAACTAATGCCCCCATGGCAATTTCCGTGCCCATTGCAATGGTGCTTCTGGATCACAATCGTCAGAACGGCCTCACCCTCTGCAACGCTGACAAGTTCCATGCCCAACCATTGGGATGCCCCATCTTCGCGCCACATGGCCTCCGTAGATTTTTTTGCCCGCTCAAGAGGTGTCATGTCACTCTCCTCTGAACACCGGCGCGCGCTTTTCAAGGAATGAGGATACACCTTCAGCGTAGTCAGCGCTTTCGCCACAGGTCTTCATCATACCTGCTTCTAGCTCAAGATGATCATCCAAAGTGTTCTGCCAGCTTTCCTGGATTGCTTGTTTCGTCAACCCCAAGCCAAGTGTGGGGCCCTTTGATAGCTTCTCTGCCATCGCACGCGTTTCGTCCATCAACTCAGAATCTGGCAGGGCCTTCCAGATGAGGCCCCATTCCTCTGCTTTTTGCGCAGAAAGAGGTTCAGCAGTGAGCGCAAGACCTTTCGCACGGGCTTCGCCCAACAAATGCGGTAGATGCCAGCTTCCTCCAGTGTCGGGGATCAGCCCGACCTTAGCAAAAGACTGAATGAACTTGGCGCTTTCAGCAGCGAAAACCATATCACAAGCAAGAGCAATATTAGCCCCTGCCCCGGCAGCGACCCCATTGACGGCACAAATAACAGGACACGCCATAGCGCGGATTTGTTTTACCAGAGGCGCATAATACGTCCGTACTGTCTCTCCAAGATCAGGAGGCGTATCCATCTTTGACGGATCACGATCCCCAAGATCCTGACCTGCACAAAATCCGCGACCGGCACCGGTTAACAGAACTGCGCGCGCCTTTTCACGCTGTGCTTTCTCAAGAGATTCGCGCAACGCCAGGTGCATCTCTGGATTGAAGCTATTCAGGCGGTCAGGCCGGTTCAGGGTAATTTCCACCCAATTTTCATGCATTTGGACAAGTATTGTGTCGCTCATATGCGGCCTCCCTCAGCGTCTCTCCAAAAATAATCTTGCATAAACCAACCGGTCGGTCAATATATTGAGGCGAATCTAATTCTGGAAGGTTTGGCGGACATGAACGCGGTCACGGTCGAAATCAAAGGCGACATTGCTTGGGTGAAAATTGACAATGCCCCGGTCAACGCGACGTCGACTGAAGTGCGTCAGGGTTTGCTGGATACTGTTGCCAAAGTGCGCGGATATCGCATGGCTGTCCTCTACGGTGCAGGTCGTACATTCATCGCCGGTGGTGATATGAGCGAGTTCGATCTCGCGCCTCAGGAACCTCACCTTCCAGACGTTGTTCAAGCCATTGAAGACAGTGAAACACCATTCCTCGCGGCCCTCCACGGAAGCGCTTTGGGAGGTGGCCTCGAAGTCGCTATGGCCTGTGCGTGGCGGATCGCAGCACCCAATACCAAATTTGGTCTGCCAGAAGTGAATGTCGGCCTTATTCCCGGTGCTGGTGGCACGCAACGTGCACCCCGCCTTTTGGGATGGGACATCGCTGAAAGCATGGCCTGCACAGGAAAAATCTACACCGCAGAAAAGCTTTTGGCCGTTGGTGCAGTTGATCTTATTGCTGACGACCCGCTTGTCGCAGCTTCGGAATTTATTGCAGACCGGCCTCTTCCTGTATCACAGCGCCCTGCCCCTCAGATCGATCAGGAATGGCTCGCTGAAAAGCGCGCAACACTAACCAACAAAAGCCGCGGTCAAAAATCTCCGTTTCACAATCTGACTGCCCTGAGCTGGGCAGCGGAACCTTATGCTTTAGCGCAACCGAAAGAGCGTGCGCTTCACTTGGAGCTGCGCCGATCGGACGAAAGCAAAGCTTTGCGTCATATCTTCTTTGCAGAGCGCAAAGCGGTGAAGCCTAAGGGCATCGCATTTGATCGCGCGAAATCCGTTGAAACCATCGCGATCGTTGGCGGTGGATTGATGGGCACGGGTATTGCCGCTGCATGTCTTAACGCAGGCTATACCGTTACAATCATTGAACAAAGCGAAGAAGCTGCGGATCGCGCAACCAACAACGTAACCAAGATTTTGGAAGGCGCTTTGAAGCGTAGGAAAATCGATCAGATTGGGTTTGACGCGCGCCTTTCGCGCTTCACGTCCAATGTTGGATATAACAGCGCAGCCTCTGCTGATCTCGTGATTGAAGCGGTCTTTGAAGATCTGGACGTTAAGCAGCAGGTCATGGCCGCTTTGGAAAACGTGGTCGCGCCAGAAACCATCCTTGCGACCAATACATCCTACCTCGACCCGCAGCAAATCTTTGCGAAGATGGCCAAGCCAGATCGTTGCGTCGGTCTGCATTTCTTTTCACCGGCACATATCATGAAGCTGGTTGAAGTCGTGAAGCTGCCATCAAGCGCACCTGAGACGCTTGCGACAGCATTTGCGGTTGCAAAAAATCTACGTAAAACGCCGGTCTTATCAGGGATTTGTGACGGATTTATCGGCAACCGTATTCTTGCTTCTTATCGGCGCGCGGCTGAATACCTGCTCGCGGACGGTGCCCTGCCCCATGAAATAGACGCTGCGATGCGCCAGTTTGGCATGGCGATGGGTCCATTTGAGGTGCAAGACATGAGCGGTCTGCAAATCGCACTCTCCAATCGTCGCCGTCAGGATTCCACACGCCCAGAAAACGAGCGTTATGTTACCATTTCAGACCAACTCTGCACGCTCGGCAGATTTGGGAAAAGAGTCGGTAAGGGTTGGCATCGCTATGAATCTGGCAATCACACACCCCATCGAGACCCACTCGTTGAAGCGATCATACAAGAATATTCTGCTGCTGAGAGCATCACCCGACGGACATTTCAAGTTGAAGAAATCCAACAGCAGTTGCTGGCAGCAATGGCAAACGAAGGCGCGTTGATCGTCGAAGAAGGCATCGCGCAATCGGCCGACGATGTCGATGTGGTCAAAGTGCATGGCTACGGCTTTCCGCGCTGGCGCGGTGGGCCAATGCAGGCAGCAAAAGCTTTGGGCCACGACCTCATACAAAGCGCTCTGGCGACTCTGGAGGAGAGCAGCCCGAACTCTTGGCGGCGCGCCCGCCTATTCACCTGAACAGGACATTTTAGGGAGGAAATCCAATGTCAATTAAACGAAAACTAACTGGTATTATCGCTGGTCTGATCGGCAGCGCATCAATTGCGCAGGCTGAGGCAGAGCACACTTTGGTGATCTCCAGCTGGGTGCCACCAACCCATATGATCAACACCGAAATCCTGACCGGTCTGAACACTTTGATCGAGGAAGCAACTGACGGCCGTGTAACCACGGAAATCCGCATGGGTATTGCTCCGCCACCTGCACAGATGGACCTTGTTCTCGATGGCGCGGCTGACATTGCATATGTCTTCCATGGCTATCAGCCAGGTCGCTTCACTGGCTACAAATTGGTCGAGCTACCGCGTCTTGAAGCAAGCTCTGAAGATGTATCTGCGGCCTATTGGAACCTGCACGAAAACCACCTGTCCAAGCTGAACGAACACCGCGGCGTAAAAGTTGTGGGTTTGATGGTTCACGGCCCAGGCCAGTTGCACACTGGATCGCCGGTGGACTCGCTAGACCAGATGTCTGGTTTGAAACTGCGTATGCCGGGTGGCGTGGCATCTGATGTTGGCGCGCTGTTGAATGCAACCGGCATCAAAGTTCCTGCCCCAAAGGTCTATGAAACACTGGCCTCCAACGCGGCTGACGGCGTGATGATGGTAACCGAAAGCCGCAAAAGCTTCCGTCTGACCGAAGTTGCTCCACACTACTACACAGTACCGGGCGGCTTTTTCCGTGGATCCTTTGCCTTCATCATGAATGAAGACATCTTTGCTGATCTGCCTGACGATCTTCAGGCCGCGCTGAATGAAAAAGTATTCGGTGCTCCATTGAGCAGCATGTCAGGCAAAGCTTGGGATGCAGCCGACGTCGAAGCGCTCGCGCTGACAGCCGCCACCGAAGGCAACACAAGCGTAGAAGCTTCCACAGAAGATCTGGCGAAATTCGACACCATCGCCGCGCAAGTTGAGACTTCTGTGCTCGACGAAGTCTCCGCAAAAGGGATCGACGCCCAAGCCGCGCTTGCAGACTTCCGCGCCGAACTCGGCCTTCAATAACTGACCAATTTGGCTGCCCATCATGCTTGGGCAGCCATCAAAACGCTCGCACGAGGAAGCATCATGAAAGTTCTCCGACTATGCGCGATTGCCCCCATCTGGCTGGCTGCAGTTGCTCTATTTCTATTGATGGTAATGACCTTCTTCGATGTGATTTTGCGCTCTTCTTTTGATGCGCCGATTGAAGCCGCCACTGAATTGACCCGCATTCTGGTTGCCGTTGCTGTCTTTTCGGTGATGCCTCATATTACCCTTAGTCGCCAACAGATCGCCGTCGACCTTACGGACAGCCTGTTTGAACGCTTCAATCTGTCGAGACTTCGCGATGGCGCCAACTTTCTAATCTGCGGCATTCTGATGTTTTGGCCGGTCGAACGCCTTTGGACCCTTGCAGAGCGCACACGTGGCTACGGCGATGTGACGGAATACATCGGCATCCCCCAATATTTACCAATGTGGTTCATCTCTGCATCCGTCACGCTAACAGCGATCGGAATGGTCAGCTGCGGCGCGATCATCCTGTTCTCTCCAACACTTGCGAAAAAGGTGCTGACATGGAAAGCGCACTGATCGGCTTTGCCATTGTACTTGGGCTGGTACTTCTTCGTATGCCCATCGTTTTTGCCATGGGCATCGTCGGAACCTTTGGGTTTGCCTACGAACGCGGAGGAGATCTGTTTGATGAACGTGGCCTCAAAGCAGCCTTGTCTATGGTTGGCCGCCAGATCACTGACACGGCCCAGGACTATGGCCTCTCTGTGATACCGCTTTTCATCATGATGGGTCTCTTTGTGAACAAAGGCGGCATGGCGCGTGAACTTTATGCAGTGTCTAACGCCTTCCTCGGCCATTTCCGTGGGGGCCTCGCGATGGCCACCGTCATGGCCTGCGGCGGCTTCTCTGCCATCTGTGGATCATCCCTTGCGACTGCGGCCACCATGTCCAAAGTTGCCATGCCTGAAATGCGTCGCTTTAAATACTCAGATCGCCTATCGACAGCTTCTATCGCCGCGGGCGGTACGCTTGGCATCCTGATCCCACCCTCCGTTATTCTGGTCATCTATGGCCTTCTGACAGAGACGTCGATCGGCAAGCTCTTTATGGCGGGGATTATCCCAGGCTTGCTTGGCATCTTCTTTTACCTGCTTGCTGTGCGCTGGACGGTGTTTCGAGATCCAGAATCCGGCCCCGCTGGCCCCCGCGCTAATTGGAAGGAACGCTTGGTCGCCCTTCGGTCTGTGTGGGCAGTATTGCTGCTGTTTTTCCTGGTGATTGGTGGCCTCTACGGCATTTTCGATATCCACCCGCTGAACCTGACATTCTCCCCGACAGAGGCCGCTGGCATGGGTGCGATGGGCGCCTTTATCATTGCCCTTTCACGCGGGGGCCTGCGCATTGCCGACATCTTTGATGTCCTGCGCGAGACGTCTTTTACATCAGCGAGCCTATTCGCAGTCCTCATCGGTGCGCAGGTTTTCTCAAACTTTGTGAACCTCGCTGGGCTACCCGAAGCGCTGATCACATTGGTTTCCGCCAATGACGTTGCCCCATTCACTGTGATACTGTTGATCTTGCTGGTCTATGTGGTGCTTGGCTGTGTCTTTGAAAGCCTGTCCATGCTGCTTCTCACAGTGCCAATTTTCTTCCCGCTGGTCACCTCCTTGGGCTTTGACCCAATCTGGTTTGGCATCGTGGTGGTGGTCGTGGTTGAAATCTCGCTGATCACCCCGCCCGTGGGCTTGAACGTGTTCATCCTAAAAGGGGTTGTTGGCGACGTTACCACAGCAACTGTTTTCCGAGGTGTCACCCCATTCTGGATGGCTGACATTCTGCGACTGATCCTCATCGTCGCAATCCCCACACTTGTTCTCTTTCTCCCCAATCAAATGGGTGCGCTAGGTCACTGACCCGCCTCCAAACTCAACAGGAGTTTCAACCATGTCATTGATTGACGTCAAAAGCTTTGCTGTGGGCCAATGGGTCACGCCTGACTCCGATGCCCGTCAGATTTTCAATGCCGTCACCGGTGAAGGCATGGCGCGCGCCGGAAACTCAACGTTGGATGTAGAAGCCATGCTGGAGTTTGGACGCACCAAAGGCGGCCCGGCCCTACGCGCAATGACCTTCCACGACCGTGCTCGTATGCTAAAGGCCTTGGCCATCGAAATAGGCAAACACAAACAAGCGCTTTACGACATCAGCTTTGCAACCGGCGCCACGCAATCCGATAACTTGATTGATATCGATGGTGGCATCGGCACCATGTTTGTCTTCGCGTCCAAAGGCCGTCGTGAATTGCCAGATGCGCATGTTTATTTGGATGGTGATGTCGAGCAGTTGTCGCGCAACGGAACCTTCCTTGGTCAGCACATAGCGACATCGATGCAGGGCGTTGCCGTGCATATCAACGCTTTCAACTTCCCTGTTTGGGGCATGTTGGAAAAACTGGCCCCGACCCTTCTTGCGGGCGTTCCAGCGATTGTGAAACCCGCAACCGCAACATGCTATGTCACAGAGTTGGCTGTTAAAATTATGCTCGATAGCGGCTTGCTACCGGAAGGCGCGCTGCAATTGGTCAGCGGTGGCCTCGGCGACATGTTGGATCGCCTCACCCATCAGGATATCGTCAGCTTTACCGGATCGGCTCATACAGCACTGAAGCTGCGTTCAGCGCCACATATTCTGGAAAATTCCATTCGCTTTGTCGCAGAACAAGATAGTTTGAACGCATCTATTCTTGGCCCCGATGCAGAACCGGGTACGCCTGAATTTGACCTGTTCATCAAAGAAGTTCAGCGTGAGATGACCACAAAAGCAGGACAGAAATGTACTGCGATCCGCCGCATCATCGTGCCAGAAGCCCAATCATCTGCCGTGATCGAAGCACTCAGCGCACGCCTGGCGAAAACCGTAATTGGTGACCCAAAGATCGAAGGGGTACGGATGGGCGCACTGGTTTCACAATCGCAAAAGAACGACGTTTTGAAAACCGCATCGCTGATCGGAACCGAAGCGGAACGCGTCTATGGCGACCCGGACAACTTCGAGGTCCAAGGGGCCGATGCCAATACGGGTGCCTTTGTGCCTCCAATGTTGTTTCATTGTTCAAACCCGGATCAGGCCAAAATCGTACACGAGAATGAAGCCTTCGGTCCTGTTTCAACCATCATGGGCTATCGTGACTTGGACCATGCTATGACGCTCGCGAACCGCGGCGAAGGTAGCCTCGTCGCATCTGTCATCACACGTGATCCCGAAGTTGCGCGTTCCGTCGTGCTGGGTTCTGGCGCTTATCATGGGCGTCTCTACTTCAACAACCGTGACTCCATGAAGGAAAGCACAGGCCACGGCTCGCCTTTGCCACATATGGTTCACGGCGGCCCCGGTCGTGCAGGTGGCGGCGAAGAAATGGGCGGTATCCGCGGTGTTATGCACTACATGCAGAGGACAGCGGTTCAAGGCTCACCGGACATTCTGTCGGCGGTAGGTCGCAAATGGGTTCCAGGTGCAACCGAACTTGAGGCACCTGCACACCCATTCACGCGCACATTCAATGAACTTCAGATCGGTGAAACCATTCATACAGCAGAGCGTGAAATCAGTCTGGAAGACATTGAAACGTTCGCACATTTCACGGGTGATACCTTCTATGCTCACATGAATGCCGAAGCGGCTAAACGCAATCCGTTCTTCCCAGATCGCGTTGCACACGGCTACCTGCTAATCAGCTTTGCGGCTGGATTGTTTGTTGAGCCAAACGAAGGGCCAGTTCTGGCGAACACCGGTTTGGATAACCTGCGCTTCATGAAGCCAGTTGAAGCGGGCGACAGTATCAAGGTTCGACTGAGCGTTAAGCACAAAACGCCGCGCAATGAAGAATACGGCGAGGTCCGCTGGCACGTCACAATGGCCAACCAAGATAATGATCTGGTTGCAGAATACGAGCTTCTGACGATGAACGCTTATGAACGTCAAACTTGAAGCATCTCGTTTTCACACTTAGAAAAGTTGCATGAAAACCGAAGAATTTCGCAAACTCGTTGCAACTTTTAATGATGACCAGACCCCTCGGGTCTGGTCTCTTCTCGTGACGGTCTTCGGTGAGCTAACACAGGGAAAAGATGTCCATGTATCAGGCTCTATGCTCAGTAGAATTTGTGCAGAAATCGCCATCAAGCCAGAGGCCATGCGAGTGGCCTTGCACCGGCTGCGTAAGAATGGTTGGATCAACAGTCAAAAATCCGGTCGAACAAGCGACTACTTTCTAACTTCATATGGTCTAGAAGAAACCCTGAAGGCCCGCCCAATCATCTATGCTACCAGACCTCCGTCTGAAAGGGCCTGGCTTTGTATCTGCAATTCAGGCCAACAAAAACCTGAAGGCGTGGTTTCAACAGGCGCGCAAAGTTTTGTAACTAATACGCAACCAAGTGATTCAGACCTCTTTGCAATCGAGCTGCAACCGGATGAAAGTCTACCTTGCTGGATGTTTGACAAGATTTGCGATCCAAATACCATTTCAGAAGCGGTGCTGTTGGCAGAAAAACTGAGAAGTTTGAATGGTGTGCTTAACGCCAATGTAAACTTCTCGCCGCTGCAGACAGCCGTGCTACGTATATTGATAGTCCATAGCTGGCGCCGGATCGTCTTAAAGGTACCGCCCCTACCGGATCATATGTTTGGCTCGAATTGGGCCGGAAAGTACTGCCGAAGCACCTGCCACGATTTCTTAATCCGTTTTCCGAAACCCGATCTGGATGAGCTAACCTGTTCTTAACCGTTACACTCAGGCAGGCAAAAAATGTATTGCCAACCGATAGCATTGAAACCTGAAGTGTATTGATACGGAACGCTTTGTCAGCCGTCAGAGTTTTTCGGAGAGCTGAAGCAGTATAATTTCGGAAACCTTTACAAAACAAAAGCCCGCCAATGGCGGGTCTATGTTGAGGGTGCAACCGGGTCCCCGTTTTCATTTGACAGCGTGGCCACCAAATCCACTATCTCTTCAGTCTTGCGACCTACTTTTCCACCTTTTGAGCGGTGTATGACGCAGGCGCTCTCTCCTGACACTCCCAAATATTTTGTCCGGTATCACCCGTTGTTACCCGATATTGGACCTGTCACGGTTTGATGCCGCTCCTTTGATAACATCTACTGCAACAAAAGAGATTGGCTATGGGACTGAAACGGACGAATTCCGCGCTTGTGTGATGTGTATCGCGCTGACAAGCGGGCTTACACGAAAACAGATTGCTGATGATCTAGGTGTTGGCATGTCGACGTTGAACAAGTGGGTCACGGCGCATCGAGAAACTGATGTGGTTTCCAAAGAGCATTTGAACCTCGCCAAAGAGAATGATCGGCTTAGACGTGAAGTCCGGTTCCTTAAGGAGGAGAAGGCGATCTTTGAATACATCAATGGGTTTTATAACCCACGACGCCGTCATTCAGCACTGGGTTGGAAAAGCCCCATCGCTTTCGAAAGGAAAGTGGTCTAAACGAGCACTTGGAGTGGCACAAAAGCGTGACCTGACCTACAACAAACCTTTAGTGATCCAACATCGCCCACAGGCGTCTTTTGATTTCCAGAAACTCATCTGTCAAACGCATATCATCAGTTCTTGGCCGGGGAAGATTGACCTCTTCGAGGTGATGAACACGCCCCGGACGAGACGACAGCACTACTATTTTGTCAGACAAAAATATTGCTTCTTCAATATCATGCGTCACAAAAACGACAGTCTTTTTGGTTTGGTTCCAGGTTTCCAAAAGGTCAGATTGCATCCGCTCTTTGGTTTGCGCATCCAGCGCCCCAAAGGGTTCATCCATTAGCAAAACATCAGGATCATTTGCATAAACTCTGCCGATATCGACCCGTTTACGCATGCCACCTGACAATTCACGTGGCCAACGGTTTTCAAAGCCTTTCAGGCCAACCAAATCTGTCCACTTGGCCTCGATCTCCGCTTGTTGTGCCTTTGAAGCCCCCCTGAGACGCGGCCCATAGGAGATATTCTTGGCTACGGTCATCCAAGGGAATACTGCATCTTGCTGGAAAACCATGCCGCGTCGACGATCGGTACCATGGATCACTTCGCCATCAAGAGTGAGTTCGCCATCGGAAGGGTCAAACAGCCCAGCCATCATTTTTAGAAGAGTAGACTTTCCGCATCCTGAAGTTCCAATGATAGAATTAAAACTACCAGTTTCAAACGTTAGATCGATGTCCTCTAGCACGGTCAGTGCATCTGCACCGCCTTTACCAAAAGTGTGAGTCAGGTTGTTGGTTTTGATTTCGGGCATTATTCACGCGCCTCCGACCATTGCATGAGATAAGCTTGGATGCGGCGGAAGATCCGATCCATGATGAACGCGCAAGTACCAATTATCACAATAATCATCATGACTTGATCGGTCAGGAAATAACGTCTGCCTTCCTGAAGCAAAAAACCAAGGCCATTCTGCGCGGCCAGCAATTCTGAAGCCACAAGTGTGGTCCAAGCAGCACCTAGAGCGATACGATAACCAGTGATGATAAACGGTGTTGCAGCCGGAATAGCAACGGTACGAAACACTTGGAAACGGTTGGCCCCCATTGTCGCCGCAGCATCTACATAGACCTGGGGTACATTTTTCATACCCGCGATGACGTTCACAACGCAGACCATGAAACAGGCGATCGAAATGATTAACACTCGGCTGAATTCATCGATACCAAACCAAATGATGATGATCGGAATATAGGCCAACGGTGGGATTGGGCGTAGTGCTTCGATTAGGGGATCCACTAGGTATTCAATGGTTTTGTACCACCCGACCAGACACCCAACGATCAGCGCCCCAGTCGTTCCAAAGAAGAAACCAAGGAAAATACGGTACAGGCTTGCCCCCAGCGCTTTGGAAAGATTGCCGGATTCAAGGTTCACAAAAAAGGACTTTATGATGTCCGAAATCGGCGGCAGCAATGCCGGATTATTGTCTGGCTGATTGGTTATCCAAACATAAGCCGCAAACACTAAGGCCACAGACAAGGCGCCCAATTGCAGGCGCCTTGAAGATAGTATGTCTAAGATTTTCATATTAGATTTTGCTTACGATCTGATCGCTTACCAACGTATCAAGATCTGGCATATTTGGAATGCGATTGTTATCAACTAGGAATCTAGATTGGACATCTAGCGCCTTGTTCAGGACACCTCGGCTGTAGACATCTTTGATCTCTTCGGTGTTGAAGTAGAAATAGCCGTTGAGCAACGGCTCCACCTCAGGTGCTGTTACACCTGCGCGGCCAACGCTTTCCTGCCAAGCAATCATGCGCTGAACCACAGACGCATTGTCTTCGCGCAACATACCAACCGCCTCATTGTGGAAGGCTGCGACAGCCTGTGTCAGCGCCTCTTCTTTGGCATCAATGGTTTGTTGCGTTGTCATGAAGACATCCATGATGGACGGACGAGCGTCGATGGGCATTGCAGAACCATCCGCCAACATACTTGCGCCAGGGAGCTTATCAAAGATCAGTTTACGAGAGGTTGCCAGTGGGACAGTTGCATCAACGGCGCCTGCGATCAGTGCGGCTTGGGCGTCAATTGGCTCCATGTTGATACGAGTTAATGGCATATCGGCAAGACCGGCTTGTTCAAGCGCCACACCCAAGAAGAAGTCGAAGTTTGAACCGGAGGTGACAGCAATTTTCTTGCCCTCCAAGTCCGCCAGAGACGACAATCCAGGTCTGCCAACGATTGTGAACAGGCCAGATGCATCGCCACAGATCGAAATCTCTCTGAAATCTGCTACTTTTCGTGCCATAGCAGCAAGCGGCGGTACCGAGCCAACCGTGATCGCATCGACGGATCCGCCAACCATCGCTTCAATTGCAGGCGGACCAGAAGGGAAGACGCTAAAATCCATTTCAACACCCGGTGCAAAGCCTTGATCTTGGACAAGCCAATACAGGCCAAAGGAATATGCAGGGATAATACCGATCTTCAGTTTTTCAGTGGCTGCATGCGCTTTGCCAACAAAGAACGTCGGCGCGGCAAGCGCAGCACCAGCAGCAATACCCCCTTTGAGTACACCACGGCGCGAAACGTAACTTACTTTGGAATTCGACATTATATCCTCCCATTGGATTTTTCAGTCTAATTGCCTCTGTCCTCCCAGAGTTACCAAGAAGTTAGTTGCAACCTTTTACATTTGTCAAATGTTTTGTCATAAGAAAGATAGATTATTGACGTATACCCATGCCAATTACAGACGCAAATTTGCGACTATAGGCCTGTTCTGAACGGATGGGGTACAAATTTCGAGTTATTGTGTCAGTAGATTGTTGGCGAGTTCTTCATCAACGCAAAGGTGGGTGACCAAGCCACCTCTCAAAGCTGCACTTACGGCTTCCAAGCGATTTGGGCCCGTTGCAATCATTAGTTTTCGCTGAGCTTTTTTCAGCTGCTCGATTTCGATTGCGATCAATCGGTCTTCCGGAGGCAAACCAAGCGGCAGCCCCTCCTCCGATATATAGCGCCCACAAACAATCGCTTTTGCGCCAGCCTCAACTGCTACCTCGAGCTCGTTATCATTCGCAATTCCTGCGGCGACCAAATGTGTGTTTGTCTTCGTGTTCCCGATGGAGAACACCGCCACATCCAAGTCTTGCAATCGATCTAACTGGGTGGCGATCGTTGGCTCCGAGCGTAATTGCAGCGCTAACTTTGCCGATGATAGGACTGCCGGCGCATGCAATGTGTAACAATCCCCATTCAAGGACTTGGCGATTCTAATGGAACAGTCTTCTGATGTAGGCACGCGGTCAGACACCATAGAGCCGATCATCTGACATACCGTAACGTTCTGAAGATTACTTTGATTCATCGCGAGTGACACCGCTTTAATCGTCTCACCCCACGCGACGCCAACGACATCACCGGACTTAACAATATCACTGACGGCCAGCGCCCCAACGCGGGCTACCTGTGGCAATGTCGACTGGCGCGACTTGCCTCCATTGGCCTGCGCCACATAAGCATCTTGTAGATCAAATTTTTCACAGAGCTGACGGGACAGTTTAGACCCTGACAGAACTTCTCCACCCACGCGGATTTCAACGATGCCCCGCTCACGACAATCACGCAGCATATTCACGACTGTCGGCCGCGAAACCCCAATCCGCTTAGCAATCTCACTTTGGGTCAAACCCTCGCCATAATAAAGCAAGGCGACGTTTGCGAGTTGGGCATCTTTATCGTTGTGACGTGTGTGATCTTTTGGGGCCATCCTACTCGTTTACTTTTTTCTGACCTTCTTGACCATAGTTCTTGCGAAACCACTGGAAACAGCGGTCAATTTCCTCTTGAGGCATTTCTTCGACGGGGCCACGGCACATAGCGAGGTGTGTGGTCATTGCGGCCTCCTCTAGGTACATTGCGATAGAAGTCGCTTCAGTTGCAGATTTACCCATGGTGAAAACGCCATGCGCCTTAACCAAAGCTGCGTATCCGCCATCGGCGGCTTCAATCACCGCTTGACCGGTATCTACTTCGCCGGGGGTCGCATAGCGCGAGCAAGGCACATCACGGCCCAGTATATGGGTTATCGGTGTGAGAACAGCCGGAATCCGCTCGCCGCGTGCCGCAAAAGATGTCGCGTAAGGCGAATGGGTATGAGTGATGCCAAAGACATCAGGACGATGTTTATAAATATAAAGGTGCACGCCGGTATCTACCGAAGGCTTTTTCTCACCCTCAATCAAATTACCTTCAATATCAACGACCACCATTGTTTCTGGTGTAAGCTTTTTGAATTTAACACCAGAAGGCTTGATGACGATCAGTCCTGTTTCCGGATCTCGCCCCGAAACGTTGCCCCCTGATCCAACCACGAGCCCGTTCGCAGGCAATTCATGGTTTTGCTCACAAACTTCATCTTTAAGCGCTTCAAGCATTTTTTTGGCCCTCAGGAATGCCATGTGGATACACGACAATTTTCAATGATTTCTCTGCTTTGCGCAGCATTTCAAAGGCCTCGGCACTATCTTCGATCTCAAACCGGTGAGAAATCGCTTCATCCGCTTTGATCCGTCCTGCTTCCAGAAGACGGATATAGCTGTAGGTGTCGGTGTGATCCGAACTGTACCGCGATGTTATAGTGATCTGATCAAAATAGGCCCGGCTGCCTTCACGAACCCAATCAGTCCCGGGTGCTAGCGGCGCGCCCAAGTGCATTGTTCCGCCCACTTCAACAAGTTTTTCTGCATCCGCCCAGGCCTGAGGGAACGGCGCGATCACGATCACAGTATCGGCCAGACGCCCGTTGTTGGCAGCGCGCAGCGCTTCAACTGCATCTTCAGACTTCGGGTTGATCGTGTGGGTCGCTCCAAAGAACTTTGCTTTCTCCAACCGCCAGTCCGAAAAATCTAACGCAATCACTTTGCCTGCGCCAAACAGCGGCGCCAGATGCACAAAGCCTTGGCCCATAAACCCAGCTCCGACAACGGCCACTGTGTCTCCGGGTTGGATATTACAAACCTTCAGGCCAGACATCACGCACGACCATGGTTCAATTGTAATCGCAGCTTCAGTCGACACATTTTCAGGCAATTTGTGCGCATCCATCCTCAGGTGCTGCGCTGTCACGCGGTAGTACTCGCACACACCACCGGGATCGAGCTTCATGGATGCATAAAACGGATCGCGGGTGAAATGGCCACGCCGCGATAGGTGGCTATCGACCCGCCCAACGTGGTGATTAATAAACATCCGGTCCCCCATTGCGTAGTCGGTCACATCCGCTCCGACTTGCACCACTTCGCCAATGGGCTCATGTCCCAGCACCTTAGGATCAGCCTTTTTATACCAAGCCATGGTTTCGCCACCACACAGACCACAGGCCAGCGTTTTTAGCAGAACCTCATCGCGGCCAATTTCAGGGACCGGGCGTTCTTCGACGCGAATGTCATCAAGCGCGTGATAGACGGCGGCTTTCATCATATTGGTCATTTTTTTTCCTTCGAAGTCTGCGCCCAGAAAGCCTGTGCTGTCTGAGAAAGGGATTTGTAGATTGCAAAGGCCTTGTCATAGGCTAGGCCATTCGTTGAATTGGGATGAAAAACAGTGCTGTTTTCGTCGCGCGCAGCTAAGGTACAGGCTGCGCCCTTGTCGTTCGCAGCCGCGCCCAAACAAGCCGCGCCCCATAGACCATGGTCCGAGGCATCACTGACTTGAATTGGCGTTTGCATCACGTCTGCGATGATCTGACACCACAGCGGGTTTTTTGCGCCGCCGCCGGTTAAACGAATGATACCATTAGGCAGCTGACCGCATTCAGAAACATAACAATCTCGCAGGCTGAAGGCCGCGCCCTCCATTACTGCGCGCCCCATGTCTGCCTTTGTGCTCGTACTGCGCAAGCCAAAGAACCCTCCTGTCGCTTCGGGGGCGACAAAAGGCGCACGTTCTCCATTCAGGTACGGCAAGAAAGTGACGCCGTTTGCTCCCGCCGGAACCTCACGCGCAAGAGCATTCAATTTACCTGCTATCTCAGCGGGTGTTTCTCCACCAAGTGTCTGAGGATGCAGAGCGCAAAACCAATCAAAGGCCGCAGCTCCTGTTGTTGGTGCAAGAATACGAGTCAGAGTTTTGCCGTTTGCATGAAAGGCGGTTGCCCCGACAGGCCTCTCATCCAGCGTGACCTCATTTCTTAGAATATTCACAACCGCAGTTGTGCCCAAGATCATCATGGTATCACCGGGACTTTCCATTCCCATTCCAACAATCATCGCAGAGAGATCTAGTGTTCCAACTGATACCGGCAATCCTGCAGGCAAACCTGTCGCTCGAGCCGCCTCGGTTGAAACGCGACCCAACGGCGTTTCGGCAGATTGCGGCTTCAGCAAGCAGGTTTTCAGATCCTGTGCATTGAGTGCCGCTAGCGCATCATCGCTATAACCACCTTCATTCAGATCGAGGAACGGGATCGACGCGTCGGAGAAATCCACCGCCACCTCGCCTGTTAGACAAAGGCCAACCCACCCGGCGCAGTGCATAATATGGGCAATGTCCCGCACGCGATCCGGTTCGTTGTCCTTGAGCCATCCATAAATCGGGCCAACTGTGCCTGGCCACAACGAGGTGTGGCAGGCGTGCGCGATTTTCGTAAGCTCCTGCTTGCTGAGATCCGCAAGAATGCCGGCAGCTCTTGTATCATTCCACAAAATTGCCGGACCAACTGGTTTACCGTTCAAATCCGTTGCCCAAAATCCATCGCCTTGAGCTGCAAGCCCGATGCTTTCGATTTGCGTTGTATCTACAGTTTTTAGCGCATTGCGCACTGCATCACACACACCCTGCCAAACCTGAAGCATGTCCTGTTCACTATGCCCTGGCGCAGGCGTCATGACAGCGCTTGAAGATTCACCATACGAAACCTGCACACCTTCGGACGTATAAACCGCCGCTTTTACGGCTGTTGTTCCAACATCGATCCCTAACCAAAGCGGGTTCATACTGTCGCTCCCTCTTCTGATGTCTCTCTTTTGCAGAAACTAGGGGGATCAAATACGCGTATGTCAGGTAGTTTATCGCGCCACAGCTCAATCTCGACCAAGGTCGTATGTGCGATATTACCCTGTGCCAAACCTGAAGTTCCTTTATCGATGGTCAACGTATTGGGGTTGCCGTGCACATCGATGCGACCTTGTTTTGTTTCTTGCAGATCAAGCCATGCGCCTGTTGGCAAAACCACTACATCGCGCCGCATAGCATCGCTGAAACGAGTGGCTGCCAAACATGCACCACGCGAATTGAAAAGCTTAACAACGTCTTCTTCCGAAATACCCAGGTCTTTAGCAGTATCTGGATGCAGCCAGCACACTTCACGTCCCTTAATTTTGCGCGCGCGACTTTCCTCGCCATTGTCGAGCTGACTGTGCAGTCGGGCGATTGGTTGATTTGAAATCAAATGCAACTGCGTAGGTATCGCTTCTCCCAGCCACTCTTGTGGCCTAAACCACGCAGGATGCCCAACACAGTCTGCAAGTTTTTGATCCGCGATACGCTGACTAAACAACTCGATCCGACCGCTTGGCGTATTCAAAGCATTTGATATCGGGTCACGAATAAAATCCTCAAATAGTATGCGGGTTTCATCTTGTTCTGGAATTGTAAAATGGCCGGTCTTTTGAAAGGCTTCGTAGTCGGGCAATTCAAACCCTTCTTCTTTGGCGGCGACCTCACAGCCAGTCCACATCCATTTCTTCCACTCTTCTTCTGACCGGCCTTCTGAAAATGCCGCCGCAAAACCCATCTTGTCAGCCAAAGCGCAGAATATTTCATGGTCGTTCTTGGCTTCACCCACCGGATCAATCGCTTTGCGCATGGCGATTAGATTGGGATCACGCCGATTTAAGAAAAGATCATCACGTTCCAAAGGCGAGGTTGCTGGTAACACAATGTCCGCCCGCCGTGCGGTGGCCGTCCAACTGTGATCCTGAATGATCACAGTTTCAGGAATACTCCACGCGGTTTCCAGTTGGTTTAAATCTTGATGATGATGAAAGGGATTGCCGCCACCCCAATAGACCAATTTGATTTCAGGGTACTCGCGCACCCCGCCATCGTAGGAGTAAATCTCTCCTGGTTTTAAAAACATGTCAGTGATCCGCGACACCGGAATATAGTCCGATATCGGGTTCTTTCCCTGCGGAAAAGCTGGCCAACTGATGAAGCGTTTAGGGCGTCCAGGCGGCGTGGTCGAGCCATACCCAAAGCCAAACCCTAATCCAGGCTGCCCAATTTGCCCTAGCAAACAAGCCAAAGCGAGAGCCGCCCAAATGGGTTGCTCTCCATGGTCCGAACGCTGAACGCCCCAGGCCACAGAAATCATGACCCGTTCTCGCGCCATACGCGACGCCAGTTTTACGATTTCCTTTGGATCGACATCACAGATCTCAGCAGCCCAATCGGCACTTTTAGCGACGCCGTCTAACTTACCCAGAACATAGGATTTGAAGATTTCAGCGCCTGAGGTGTAGCGATCCAGAAACGCTTGATCGTGTAAATTGTTGCTGATCAATTCGTACGCGAGAGCCAAGATCAAAGCGACATCAGTTCCTGGCCTGATTGGCAACCATGAAACACCATTGGCGGCTTGATAATCTGATTGCAAAGGCGAGATATTAATAGCCTGCATACCTTTATCTGATGCGCGCCGGACCCAGTCCTCAACTTCATGTGCCCAAGTACCGCCTGAAGCTATCTGTGCGGTACGCCCCGAAATGCCCCCGAATGCCAACATGAGAGTGCAGTTTTCAGCAATCAAAGGCCAACTGGTCGCATTTTCTTCGATCTGCTTGTTACTCATCCCCGTTATGAACGGAAACAGGACTTCAGCGGCAGCGTGTGAATACGTATCCTTCTGCCCGACATAACCGCCTGCAAGGTTCAAAAATCGACGCAGTTGCGAATGACAATGGTGGAATCGCCCGGCGCTGGCCCAGCCGTAAGAGCCACCAAAAATGGCGCTATTGCCATGCTGCAGACGTACGCGCTTCAATTCTGAAGCTGCCAGATCCAAAGCTTCACCCCAAGGGACCTGAACAAAGGAATCGTCCCGACACCGTGCTTTACCCTTATCACCGGTCAACCACCCCTTGCGGATCGCAGGCTTTAGGATGCGGACCTTTTCGTCGCTCACGGCAGATAGCCATCCTCGACCGATCACCGCAGGTGAACCGTCTTTAGGATTTGGGATTAGCGTTGTCCCATCTCGATTTTGATGGATTTCATACCCACCCCAATGAGCGATTGTTTTGCCGGAAACAGAGGTCCCGTTCTTAAGCGTCATGTCGACAACTCACTTTTACATTTGTAAATTAATATGGCATATGCTATCGATCTCGACAATATCCAATTCCTCGTTTTTTTGAATAGGAGGTCGCGCAATGCGCAACGAAAAGACCACTGAGGAGGTGGCGCTCGGCATCCGCCGTCGTGTATTTGAACATTCCATGCGAAATAATGGTGGCTACCTTTCTCAAGCCTGTTCCGCCGGTGAACAATTGGCGTGGCTCTATAACGAAGAGCTTAACTTAGGCGCTCCTACACTACCGATGATCCCCAAAGATTTTGCAGGCGTTCCATCTGCAACCAACACAGACTACCACACTGGCGCTGGATACAATGGCCCGGCTTCGCCTGAATTTGACCGTCTGTTTATCGCACCTGCACACTATGCACTGGTGGCCTATGCGACATTGATTGAAGTCGATCGAATGGCACCAGAAGGCCTGCAGATGTTTAACAAAGATGGGTCTAGCGTCGAAATGATTGGCGCGGAACATAGCCCGGGAATGGAAGTACATAACGGCACACTGGGCATTGGCCTATCAACGGGTGCAGGCTTGGCATACGGGCGCAGGTTGCGCGGCGACACGGGCCGCACTTGGGTCTTTATGTCCGACGGCGAAGTACAAGAAGGTCAAACATGGGAAGCGGTTCAATCAGCTGCCCATCATGGTATCGACAATCTATTTGCAATAATGGATGTGAATGACCAGCAGTGTGATGGCGCGATGGATAGCGTCATGGAAGTTGGTGATATTAAAGCCAAATTCCAGAATTTCGGTGCTGCCTGCGTTGAAATCGACGGGCATGACATCAATGCAATGCGTGACGCTGTTAAAGAAAAGCACGATGGAAAACCGCTGATTATTCTAGCGCGCACCAATCCATTCCACGCCATGTCAATCTTGGAAGAGCGTTTTCCGCGACTTCATTATGTGCGCTTCAAGTCAGAAGACGAAAGAGCTCGCATGAATGCCTCCATCGCCAAAGACCTTGGCCTCGATCCAATCGATTACGCACATTAAGGAGCCTGAGATATGGTAGAAATGGTATCCCGCCCCTATGCCTCGGCCTTTGAAAAGTTTGCTGCTGGCAACAAAGACATCTTGTGCCTAAGTGCGGATTTGACGTCTTCGTGTGAAATAGATGGCTTCCGTGATCGCCACCCCGATCAGTTTATGTCGATGGGAATGGCGGAACAAAACATGCTGAGTTTCGCTGGCGGCCTCGGCATGGCGGGCTTTCGTCCCTTCATTCACACCTTTGGCGTGTTTATGTACCGCCGTCCCTACGATCAGCTGATGGCCTCGATTGCCTACCCGCGCCGAAAAGTCCGGTTGATGGGCTTTCTACCAGGCGTCACAACGCCGGGCGGCATGACTCATCAGTCAATCGAAGATATCTCGGTCATGCGCTCGATTCCTAATATGACTATTCTGGAAACTGGCGACGCAACCGAGGTCGAAAGCATCTGCGAAGCAGCCGACAGCATTGATGGCCCGGTTTGGTGCCGCGTACTACGTGGATCAGTTCCACGCTTGTTTGACAGCCCAATCAAGGTTGGTGAAATGCGGGAATTGTCGTCTGGGGATGACATCCTAGTTGTTACATCTGGCATCTGTACCGAAGAGGCAATGCGTGCGCGCTCTGCATTGAAAAAGGCTGGCCTTTCTATTCGCCACCTTCATCTGCACACAATCAAACCCTTTGATTCCAAAGCACTACTGGATCATATCGCTTCGGTAAAACACGGTGTGGTCACTCTGGAAAACCACGTCACTGAAGGCGGTATAGGATCGCTGGTGGCGGAAACCATGGCAGATGCAGGAGTAGGAAAACGTCTAGTGCGCCTGGGTCTAAAAGACACTTATGCACACGGCGGTTCCCGCCCCTATTTGATGCGTTACTACGGCTTGGATGCCACAGCGATGGTACGAGGCATTGAATCCCTCATGGGCCAAAAATTTGGAATCACAGAAAGTGATTTTGATACAGCCCGTGTGGAAGACGTGCACTCTTTGGTCAAAGCAGAAGCTCTTTAACCATTTGCACACCTCCCCAGAAGGCCATGCTACTTTCAAGCATGGCCTTCATGCAGGCTAATTTGACAACGCCCTGCGCGGCTGCCACTGAGCTTTTATGAAAAATGCATCGTTTAACATAAGTTGGTTTGATGGTGGCAAAAGCCATACCGGCACTGATCGACCTGAAATCAAAGCGGATGGCGAAAGCCCGATGCGACGGGTCACACTAAAGCCATTTGGCATTGGCACCACTACTGTAACCTTTGCAGATTTTGCCGTTTTTGTGGATGATACAAATTATCGAACCGACGCCGAACACTATGGCTGGTCCTTTGTATTTCGAGGCCTAATACCTGAGCACAATGGGCTACAAGCGCCTGGTTTACCGTGGTGGAATGCCATGAATGGCGCAACATGGCGTGCGCCCCTTGGCAACAGTAGCGATTGGCAAACAACACCTGATCATCCGGTTGTACACGTCTCTTGGAATGATGCACAGGCCTATGCCAAATGGCTCGGTGGTCGGCTACCGACAGAAGCCGAGTGGGAACACGCTGCGCGCGGCGGACCAGAACCGATGCGCTACCCCTGGGGGAGTGACGAACCCTCAGACACAAATACGCAGCATTGCAACATTTGGCAGGGCATTTTTCCTGAAAAAAACACCGAAGCGGATGGCTACTATGGTACGGCCCCCGCGCAAAGCTTCCCCCCGAATTCAGCAGGTCTATATAATCTCTCAGGCAACGTGTGGGAGTGGTGCGAAGACCAATTCAAAATCCGGTCCGTCAGCTCAATCGCCAAGAAGCGAAACCAATTCGCCAAACAAGAAAATGAGCGGATATTGAAAGGCGGCTCGTTCCTTTGCCATTCATCATCTTGCTGGCGCTATCGCATCGCCGCGCGCAGCGGTCGACAGGCGGACAACGGCACATCAAATTGCGGGTTTCGCGTGGCCTTTGACAAGAAAGAGGGCTAGACGCCCTCCTCTTCCAATTCAAGCTGCTGCGATGGCATCATTTGTCATGCCCAATCGATCAAGCTGCTCGTTCGGATAACCTTCTAAATCCATCAATTTGCGCGCCAATTTCAACATTCGGCGTTTTTGGTTCTGGTCGCTGTCCCAAAGGTTGTTTTCTTGGACGGGATCAGCAGCACGATTGTAAAGGAAACTCTCGTAGGTGCGCGGATCAATAGAAATCGGGGTCTTCCAAAGCGGCAAATCAACAGAATCGTCAAACATGCCTTGCTCCGCCGGAGTTTCAGGCGGCTTGCCGACGCGACCATCCACCGGGTTATCGACAATCAAAGGTCTAAAGATCGCCGTTGAGTATGTGAACAAAGGCTTACCTTCAATTGGCGCACGAAACAGGGTGTATTCACCATCTGTAACACAAAGCCCCTGCCCGAAGGTGCCGTAAATCAGAGCCTCATGCGGGCTGTCTGCATCTTCTGTAATCATAGGCAAGAAGGATTTAGCGTGCCGATTGGCGTCAGGGATTTCGCCACCTGCCGCATCAATCAGCGTTGCAAAAAGGTCCACGGTTTGGGTCAGCCCAACCACTCGTTTGCCTTTACCTGGATGCTTAGGATGCCAGACAATCATCGGAATATTGGCATGGCTGTCATAATGCGGGAACTGCTTGCCGAATGCACGCCGCTCACCCAGATCGTGCCCATGGTCGGTGGTAAAGACCACCATGGTGTCCTCCCACAAGTTCAACGCATCCATCTTGGTCATGAATTTTCCAAGCCAAGTGTCCATCATCGTGACCTTGCCCATATACTGCGCCTTCAGGAAAGCGAGTTCTTCAGGTGTGGTTTCATTCATGAACCTCTCGAGGTCCTCATAAACCTGATAGGGTGGCCAGATGTTATAGTCATTCTTGTCGCCATCGGTGTACATGCTGGCGTAAGGCTCAGGCACTTCAAAGGGTTCATGCACATCAAAGCACTCGACCTGCAGGAAGAATTCTCCTTTATCAGCGTTCTCATCAAGCCAATCCATCGCACCTTGGAACACTTTGGGTGCAAAGTAGTCCTCTTCGCCTTTGAAATCCTTCACATTGGCAGCATATTGCCTGATGTGTTCCGCAGCTCGGTATTTCGCAACATTCTTGACCCATTGCGGATCTTCTTCCTTGGGGTCATGCATCTTCCAGCTGTCGACTTCATGACCTCGCACCAACTGAAGGTTGCCAAAGCCCTGCATGTAGCCGTTCGCCTCTTCTTCCCAATAATGGTAGTGATCAGTGACCATGGCAGTGTTCATGCCGGTTTTGGCAATTTCCTTCGGCATCCTTGGGTCAAAGACCTCCATTCCGCCCCACGGGCGCCACAGGAATTCTTTACGCCCGGCCATAATCTCACGGCGCGCCGGCATACAAGGAAGGCTGCCAACAAAATGATCTTCAAATACATGCCCGCGATCCGCCAGCATTTGTACATTCGGGGCCTTGCAAACAGTGTCCGGGTTGTAAGTTGTCAGGCAATCTTTGTTTAGGCTATCCACCAGGATCATTATGACGTTCACGTCGCTCTCCAGCTGCTAACTTTTATTAAGACACAAATTACGCACTCTTGGTGTTTTTTACAAATGATTATTTTATTGTCTTTTGTTAAATCTCAGTGATGCGTAGTCAACTTTAAGAAATTGATTAAATGCAAACAATCTCTGGCACATGGTCAAATTACGGTTGATTGCCACTTCGTTTGCAAGCTTTGGTGGAGATAACTTTCTCCAATTTAATTTTGCAGCCTGTAGCTGTTTGCCCTCCCCAATCCAGCGGCGGAACTGACCGACGAAATACGCACTGTAGGCATCGGAACCCAAAGTTGCCGCAGCGCATCACCGATCGAGTGGTTGCAACAAAATCAAAACACTGCGTAAGGGATGTTATTTGATACGACTTCTGTCTGAGTGCGTTGTGCTTCACCTCTTACTTACATCGTAGGGATCAAATTTCTCAACGCTGCTACGATCTCACTTTCAACCTGCTCAAGCTGCAAACCACGCTTCAGTGTTAGCTCTCGGAACAGGTTTTCTATTTCAACGTTTTGCGACCAAACTCGAATAAGATGGGCGTCGCCGGTCTAAAATTAACATTAAGTACGTGCGCTTTCAAAATCTGACCAAGCTTCCGAGAACTTCTCAAAGTCAAAATCATCTGCACGCGCTGCATCAAGAATAATATTTTCTGTTGAAAGCAGTCTGTTAATCGCGGTTTCCAAACTCGGCACAACGTCCTCTGGAACGACCACCGCCCCATGTTGATCAGCATGCACCAGATCACCATCATTCACCTGCATACCGAAGATCTCAACCGGCGTGCCAATCTCCTTAACGTGGACAAAACCGTGGCTTGGACCGGTTGATCCTGCAATCACTGGATACCCTTCAGGCACATCGCCAAGGTCACGCATAACGCCGTTGGTGAGCGTCCCGGCAATACCAAATCCCTTATGAACTGTGGTATTGATCTCCCCCCAGAAAGCACCGATGCAGTGAGGAAAATCGAGATCTTCGATCACTGTGATCGCCGGACGTGGTCCTGTTGCCATATGTTTATAATACGCCATACGGCGTTCTTTGATCACCTCTGGCGCTTCACTCGGCGGGCTCACGGCGGCGATCTTTGCCGTACGCGCGTAACCCACTATGGCACCTTCCTCCGGTGCTGAACACAGCATGGTGCCGCGTGTAAAATCGTTAAAGCCGCGTTTGCCTTGCGCCACTTCAATGGCGTTGCAGACAGTTGGCGTATCTACGGATTGCAGCAGTTTTAATAGAGATTGTGTCATATTAGCTCTCCAGCCAATGGCGCAGGGCCGCATTGGTCTGTTCCGGTTGTTCAAGGGTGGGCAGATGACCAGCCTCTTTGATGATCTCAATTTGGCTGTTTGGCAGTAGGTCATGTATCAAAGTATGGCGATCTAAAGGACAAAGCACATCATCTTCGCCCATCAACACAAGCGCTGGACCGTTGAAAGATTTTAGTGTCTCGGTCTGGTCCGGCCGAGACGCAAGCGCGTTGGACTGATCGACAAACACATTGGGCCCTAAGTCAGTCGCCATGGCCATACATAGATCAAGGATCGCACCCAAGTTTGGACCGTCAGTCAGATAGTTCGGTTTCATTTCATCGCGCATCACGCGTCGCAATTCACCCGCCTTCGCGGCCTCAATCTGAAGCGTGCGGCCCAATTTAACGTCATCTTTCTCTGCCAAAGGGTTGGTGTCGAGCAGAGCCACTCGCTCGACCCTTTCAGGAGCGAGACGTAGGATTTCCATGGCGACAATGCCGCCCATGGAAAGTCCTGCTAGAGAGAACCTCTCAGGCGAGGCCGCCAGAATTTGCGCTGCCAAACCTTCGACGGTGTCATGCCCCACCAAAGGGTGGCACATAACCGGGTATTGCCCAGAGAACGCGTTGATTTGCGGCCCGAAAAGACGCGCATCACACATCATTCCGGGCAGAAAGACGATAGGTGTCACAGGCGCCCCGAGGCCAGCGCTGCTCCATCAGACAAGGCTTTCAGCTTCGCATAGGCGATGTCAGGATCAACGGCGCCAAAGCCCGCAAAGGTACCAAAACCACAGTCAGAGCCTGCAATCACACGCTCCGCGCCAACGATGTCGACAAAGCGTTCGATCCGTTGGGCGACCAGCTCTTCGTGTTCGATGAAGTTGGTTGTTGTGTCCACGACACCCGGCACGAGAACTTTATCTTCAGGGATTTCGGCTTTGCGGTCTTTGAATACGGTCCATTCGTGCGCGTGGCGCGGGTTTGATGTTTCAAAGAGAAGATACTGCGCCTTGGTGGACATCAGCGTGGTAAACACCTTATCCATCGGAATGTCACAGCAATGCGGTCCTTCGTAGTTACCCCAGCAGATGTGAACGCGCACTTTGTCAGACGGCACATTCTGCAGCGCATGGTTCAATGCTTCGACGTGCATATTCGCGATCTTCAGGAACTCCTCATCGCTCATGTCTGCAAAGAGCATATGGCGCGACAGGGCGAGGTCCGGGCAGTCCAGTTGCAGGTCCAGACCAGAGGCAACGATGGTCTCGTATTCGTCCTTCATGGCGTCCGCCAAAGCCGCCAGATAAGCCTCGCGGTTTTTGTAGTGGCTGTTTTGCAGGAACAAAGAAATCACACCCGGAGAGGCCGCATTCATGAACCCTCCGGTGGCACCGTGCGCCTCCATTGCGGCCTTGAGGTTATCGATGTCATTCGCGAGGTCGTTGGTGCCTTTCGATGTCACTTCACCTGTACACATCGGACGCGCGTAGGTCGGTGTGCCTCCGTCGTCCGAAAGGCGCTGCAGAAAACTTGGGAACATCTTCAGATCAGCCGGTGCATTGCGCGGGCTATCGCCTGAGAAACCTGTGTAACGATCTTTGACGTAGGTCGCGTAGGAAATCTTGGAGGTTTCACCGTCGCTGACAATGTCCACGCCCGCCTCAACTTGCTTGCGCACTGTTTCAGAAACCGCGGATGTCATGCAGGCATCAAAGGCAGCCTGATCGTAGGGCTGTTCCTTTTCGCGCGCAAAAATGAAGTCGACCACGTCTTGGCTGCGGGGCAAAGAGCCCACATGGGATGTTTGGATCTTGGCCATATGGGCTCTCCCTTATTAGTTTTGGATTCCGGTCCAGGTCGCGCCGGCTGGATCGTCGGTTGCCGTGATGCGATAGAGACCCGCGTTACCGGTCATGGATGGCTCAACCGAGTAGCATTCACCTTCCAGAACCAGAACTGTGTCGCCATTCGAGATACTGGTTTCGACGTCTTCCACGCGCACTTTCCAGTGGCCGCTGGCTGGCATCAGAACCACCGGTTTTTTCGCCTTCGACACATCAGACGTGCTTGAGCCACGTGATAGGAAATCAACCTCGAAACCTGGTTTGTCTTTGATCACACCGCTTTCGCCAATCACAATGGCTGGTTTTTGGGACGAAAGCGCCATCAGATCCCAATAGCGGGCAACGTATTTGCCGATGACGTCCTCGACCGGCACCTCTGGATAGTCCCGCATTTGCTCTTCGGTCAGCAAAGGCATCGGGCGCACGTTATGCGGCAGTTCTTCACCCTTTTTGCTGTCATAAAGCACGCCATTGTCGCCCAGCATCAGGCCATGATCCTGCGCGTCCTGGATGACCTGCGGAGCCCAAGTCACGCCGCCGCCAGCATCGTCACCACCCAGCATCGACATGATCATCCCGTAGTCCTGACCGACGTTTTCAAAGCCGCGGAAAATGCCGGTCGGGATGTTGAAGATATCACCTTCTTCGGCGATAAACTCACCCGCGGTTCCATACCGCCCCCAAAAGAAGCGCCAGCGTCCTTTGGCGACAAAAAAGACTTCAGCGGTTGTGTGGGAGTGCAATGAGTTACGGCACTTTGGTGGCTGCCCCGCGGCCCCGATATTAAAGCCGATCTTGTCGGTGATATGAACGTGTTGATCCGGGCTTTCGGAGACACCACCACCAATAATGGTGAAGTTTTCTTTCTGATCGCTACCCGGAGTATGGGCGTCGATGAAGGCGGTTTTGCAAGGCTTCAGCTCGCCATAACGAACGATGCGGCTTTGGATGGATGATTTGGACATTTCAGTATTCCTAATGAATTTCAGATGGTTGCGCGTTTCCTTAAACAAGGGCCACGCTCATCCCGGGGGACGCAGGTTCAACCGTCTTGCGCGCAGGCTTTGGCGGAACATATGGAACCGCCGCGTGGCGTGGGTTTCATGCACCCCTTTGATCAGGGTTTGATATGTCAGGGCAACGCCCATCAAAGGTCTCCGGTTTGCAGCAGGATTTGCTTCCAGATGGCTACCTCGTCAAACAGTGTGTATTCTCGGCGAATTTTGGGCTCACCTGAAATCAAGGCACCGAACTCCGCGTGACTGATGCCCAGTACGTAAACGTCTTTGCCTGTCGGCGCGCCAAAGATACCCCAGCCGTCATGTTTGCCGGTCAGGCTCCAACGGATCGCGGCACGGGGTGGCATCATTGGATCGTCGCGGCCGATCTGATGCTCGATCTTGAAAATTGCGTTCGGGAAGGAAGCACGCAGCCCCATCCAGAAGCGGTCTACTGCGCCCCAACTGTGACCTGTCTCACCACCCGGATATTCACCCTGCACTGCCCGGTCGTATTCCTGCGGAACAACGGCGAAATCGGCTGACATCATGCGGGTCAGAATGTCGGCGTAGCGCTCACCCCACTCATTGTCATTACCCCTACCCTTGTAAGGCCCTTCAATGTCATTGGCAGGCGTCAAAGGTATCACGCAGGCATCAGGCCCACCTTCGCGGGCGATTTGATCGCGGGTAAAGTCAACCGGATCCCAACCCATCTGGCGTACGACCGCACTGTTGTCACGGATCAGCCACTCATCATTGATGGCGTTATCGATGGCATGGCAATCAGCCAAGATGCGATAGCGCAGGGGCTTGCCGGTGGCCTTCCCAAAGGCCCCATCGCCAAGGTGGGTTGCCGTAGACAGAATTCGGTGAGAACTTAGCATGCCCGCTTCCGGCGTTCCGGACCAGATTACATCCTCGCCAAACAGCGTACGATCTGGAAACTCGGAAAGCGTCTGTGCAGTTGCACCAATAACCCCTTGGTTGCCTGTGGAAACGGATCCCGGCATGCGCACCACGATGTCTTTGGCATAATATTCATGCAGAGTCGCGAGACCACGGTCTTCCCAGATCTCCTTTGTGATCCCGATGATGTAATCCGGGAAGTCTTTGAATTTCGGATCAAAACCCTTCATGTGACACTCTTATTCGTGTTCCAGCCCTCAGGAATTCGGGCTGAGCTGCGCACCACCAAAGGGCCATCGATGGCGACACGGCGGGGGCAAGCTGTTTCTGGGGATTGAATGTGCTCCATCAGCACATCCACGGTTTCTTCCACCATGGAATTTGCGCGCTGGCGCATGGTGGTTAAATCATAGCCCCGCCAAGCGGCGGGGGGAACGTCGTCATAGCCTACTACAGACACGTCCTCGGGCACACGCAGGCCCAGATCGTGGCGGATCACATCCATGACCGCGAAGGCCATGTGGTCATTGGCCACAAACACCGCATCCGGGCGTTGCTCGGCTGGAACGTCAAACATCTCGCGCGCAGCGTCCTTCGCCCTGTCGCTATGGAAATCACCTACGGTACGCGCAAAAACATCGCGTCCGGCATCCTGCAGCGCTGCGCGGAACCCAGCCTCGCGATCTCGCTGCGTCGAGGCCCCGTCCCAGCCCGCAATATATCCAATGCGTTCATGGCCTCCTGCCAGCAGGAACTCAGCGATCTTGCGCCCTCCGGCGTAGTTGTCAGAGGTGATCGACGTGATGCCTTCAATGTCCTGACTCCGGTTAAAGAGCACAATCGGCACACCGGCCTGAGCGCAACGTGAGGCAATATCAGATGACATGGCTACCGAGGCCATCACAATGCCATCCACTTGATAATCCAGAATTTCTTCCATAACGCCATCAACGTTTTGCGCTGTTTGCTTGGTCATGAAAACCAGCACGTGATAGCCTTGTTCCTGCAGAGCATTAGACAGTTTTTCCAAAGTTTCCGGGTAGAAGAAATTCTCTAGATAGGCGACGACCAACCCGATGATGCGGCTTTTACCTTTGACCATGGCGCGGGCCAGAACATTGGGCCGATAACCCAAATCCTTAGCCGCCTCGCGCACTTTGTCAGCGGTCTTTTTGGACACAGAAGCTCCGGGCGTGAAAACGCGCGAGACTGCGGATTGGCTCACCCCTGCTAACTGCGCGACCTGAAGTGATGTGACCTTTTCTGCCATTAGCCCGCAGTCCAACCTCCGTCTATCAATAGAGATGTACCAGTGACCATGGCCGAGGCATCCGAGGCCAAATATTGCACTGCCCCCATGATGTCTTCAACTTCGCCCACCCGGTCCAATTTAATCTTGCTCAGAATCCACTCAAACCGCTCTGGGTTTTCAAAGGTGCTTTCCGTTAGAGGCGTGCGAATGAAGGTCGGGCAGATCGAATTGATGCGGATGCGCTGCTTGCCCCATTCCATCGCCATGCCTTTGATCATGCCTTCAAGCCCATGCTTACTGGCACAATAAAGCGCACGATCAATGCCACCTGTATGACCCATCTGGCTAGAGATATGAATGATTGAACCCGGTTTTCCTGCCGCAAGCATCGCTTTGGCCGCCATGGCCGATAGGAAATAAGCAGAACGCAGATTCACATGCATGACAGCATCATAATCGTCAGGTGTCGTATCTACGGCGGCGCTATGGCGCGCCAAACCAGCAGAGTTTATCACCACATCGAAGGCATGTTCTTCCATGGTCTTTGCCAAGGACGTGACATCGCCTTGATCCAACGGGAGCGCTTTGACGTCATAGCCCGCGCCCGTCATAGCGGAAACTGCACCTTCCAGCCGGTCCAACCCGCGAGCCGCGCAGTAAGTCTGCGCACCTGCTTCGGCTACAGCCACAGCGCAACCAAGGCCAATGCCTGAGGAGGCGCCGGTGACAAGAACCTTTTTGCCGCTAAGGTCAAAGGAAGGGGTTTTCGGTAGGTCAGTCATACATCCATTCCTGAGGGCACTGATATTGGCCCCATATTCCGGGACTTGTTGAATTCGCGCATCCGCGCAAAAACATCCAACCCCAGTTGATTATAGATATCTAAGAGGTCGACCAAAACCCAGTTTTCCCGGATCTTACCCGCCTCAACGCGCCAGAAATCAAGCGAGCGCAGGGTGATCTTTTTCCCTGTTGGTGGAAGGCCAAGCCAACCATCCGCTGAATGGGTCTGCGCCATATTGGGCCAGCCAGTCACCGCCGCGAAATCACCATCTCCAAAGAAGTGATGAGTGATCTCATCCTCATATCGACCTCGGTCCGGCATCGCCGCCAGAAACGGAATTTGATGCCAGTTTCGAAACCCAGACATGCCCCGCGCTGTTCCAATCCCAGCGGGGCCATACCAGCTTACCTTTGGGTGCCAAAACCGATCAGCCTCCATGACCTCTGGCCCACCCTGAGACGGGTATTTGATAAGATGCTGGATCATTTTCATGATCAAATCACAAGACGCTTGGCTTTTTGCGTCATCGCGAGGACCAGAAACCAATCCGTTTTGCAACGCAGGTCCCGGCACTAACCACTCTCTTCCCAAAGATGGGGCAAGCGGCCAAGAACTTGCTTGCATCATGACGTCTGGAATGTCCCAGATGGCCTGCACTTCGACGACTTTATCATTTTCAAACCGATAGAACTCGTGAAAGCGCATGGAAACCTGATGACCCGTTGGTGGAATATCGAGCCAAGGTGCCAAAGACGTGCCGGTGTAATAGCCCCCGCAGCCCACCCAATCGAGGCCACCCTCGTCTGGGCCTGCGACAACAATAAAATCTCGGCGTTCCAAGTCCGGCCAAGCTTTGACAAGACCGGAAAAGGCTGTGTCAAAAAAAGCCTGTGGACCGTTTAGATCTCCAAATGGGTGAGACAGATGCACTTCAGCGTCAGCGGCCATGACTTCCGCCATCGCCGCCTTTACAAAATTTGTGTCAAAATCATACAAAGCCTGCCTAAACGGAGCTAAGAGTGCTTTGTGATGAGAGTGCCTATCCATAAAGTTGATACGCCTATTCCGCCGCGTCGCGATACGGCGCACCAGTGCCATAAGGTACATTCATACCTCCGTAACGACGCACGCGAACGTTACATTGCTCAGCATGACCAACAAAGCCTTCCAGCATACACAGGCGGGAACCGTATTCACCAATCAAAGTTGCCGCCTCGTCGGTTGTGACCTTCTGGTAGCTGTGGGTTTTCAGATACTTACCAACCCAAAGACCACCAGTGTAACGGCCTGCCTTTTTGGTTGGCAACGTGTGGTTTGTGCCGATGACCTTGTCGCCATTTGAAACGTTGGTGCGAGGACCCAAGAAAAGCGCGCCATAACAGGTCATATTCTCAAGGAACCAATCGTCGCGATCCGTCATGACTTGGACGTGCTCTGACGCGATGTCGTCAGCTACAGTCAGCATTTCATCATAAGTGTCGCAGACGATGACCTCACCATATTCTTCCCAGCTCACACGTGCGGTCCCAGCGGTTGGCAGAATGCCCAGAATTCGGTCGACCTCGGCAAGGGTTTCTTCGGCGAGCTTTTTGCTGTTGGTCAACAAGACACATGGGCTGTTGTAGCCGTGTTCCGCTTGCCCCAAGAGGTCGGTTGCACAAAGTTCACCGTCTGCTGCGGTTTCATCTGCAATCACCATGGTCTCGGTAGGACCTGCAAAGAGGTCAATGCCAACGCGGCCAAAGAGTTGACGCTTTGCTTCTGCCACAAAGGCGTTGCCCGGACCGACAAGCATATGCACCGGATCAATGGTCTCAGTCCCCAGAGCCATCGCGCCAATCGCTTGTATGCCACCCATAACATAGATTTCATGTGCGCCGCCAAGGTGCATCGCTGCAATCACAGCCGCATTAGGCTTGCCTTTGAAAGGTGGTGTGCAGGCGATGATGCGTGGAACACCCGCCACAGATGCTGTCGCAACAGACATATGCGCCGAGGCCACCATCGGGAATTTACCGCCCGGAACGTAACAGCCCACGGATTGCACAGGGATGTTCTTGTGGCCCAAGATCACACCCGGCATGGTTTCCACTTCGATGTCGAGCATCGAGTCCCGCTGAGCCTGAGCGAAGTTACGCACCTGTTCTTGAGCGAACTTAATATCTGCCAGCTCGCGCTCGGACAAAGACGCGATCAGTGTATCGATTTGCTCTTGGCTCAGACGAAAGCTTTCGGGTGAGTAGTTGTCGAATTTCTCCGACAACTCTCGAACTGCTGCATCACCACGGGTTTCGATATCCTTCAGCGTGGCTTCCACGACTGCGCGGGTCTTTGCGTCGTCCTCAGCACGATCAGCTTCAGGTTTTCCGCGTTTCAGATATTCGATGGTCATCCTATGATCCTCAGTTTTCAGGACGTGGAGCCACTTTCTCTCCACGATCAAATGCTTCCCAGCCATGGCCATTGAAAAGATCGACACCCAATTGGGCAGCGACATGGGCGAAATCCACATTCACCCAGTTGTCCACGATCTTGCCGTCGACAACTTTCCAGAAGTCCATGTAGCGGATTTCCACCCGCTTGCCGGTTGGGGCGATCCCCAGAAATTCGCCACTGTGCGTGGCCTCTTGGCGACCAAATGCAGCGGCCCACTCGCCCATATAAAGGCGCGCTTCGTCGATACAGGTCTTGTCTGAGAACGCCGCCTGAAAGGGGCGTTGCCAGTTGTCTTGAAACTCTTGCAGGCCGGTTTTTGTGCCGCAGCCTTGGTTGCCCATCCAGCGAAACCCTTGGCTGAAAAATTCACCAATATCGTCAATACGGTGATCGTTCAGACCGTCGACCATGGTTTCAATCACGGTGCGGGTTTCTTCGGTTTTGCTTAAGTCGGTGTCGCGTGTCAGCACCGCTTGTTCAGGGCGTGAGCCTTTCATGTGTTGTCCTTTCAGAATGCCAAGAGAAATGAAGTAGAGGGGAGAAAGAGGGGGAAACCCGGCTTACTTCAAAAAATCCCTTGGCATCCTGTTCAGTGCAGGATGGCGCGACAGAGCGCCATGTCTTGCATTTGAACTCATCCTTTGACAGCCCCGGCAGTCAGGCCCGATACGATCTGACGCTGGAAGAACATCACCAACACAAAGAGCGGTGCGGTTGCTGAAACAACGGCGGCAACGGCGAACATCACATTGCCCTCTTCCAAGGTTGAGCCAAGGAAGGCTGCAATCGCAGGTACCATTGTGCGGTTCTCTTCACTCAACAGCATCGAGGTCACTGCAAAGTCATTGTAAGCCAGCAAGAAGCTAAAGAGCCCCGTGGTGATTACCCCCGGCCACATCACTGGAATGATCACATGACGGAAGGCCTGGAATTGGTTGCAACCGTCCACCTTGGCGCTTTCGTCCAGATCTTTCGGGATGTTCAGAAAGAAGGAATGCAGCATCCACAGGGTAAAGGGCTGGTTGATCGCCACCAAGACGATGATGGAAGTTGGCAGGTGGCCCCAGAGGTTCCACTCAAAGAAGGGCAAGAGGTAGCCAGAGACCAGCGTGATATGCGGCATCGCGCGGAAAACCAAAGCGATCATCAAAAGCCAGAAAGCGTATTTTTTACCGGATCGGGCAAGGGCATAGCCGCCCAAGGTGCCAAAGGTCAGGGAGATGATGACGGTGAAGAACACAACAATGAAGGTGTTGATCGCCGCGCGCCAGAACTCTTCTTTGATCCAAGCGCCTTCGTAGCCTGCCCCAGTAAAGGTGCCTCCAGTTTCGACCAGAGTGCGCGTGCCCCAAAGGGCATTGCGCCAATCCGCCTTAGAAAAGAAGTCGCCTTGGACTTTGAAAGAGCCCCAAAGAGTCCAGACGAATGGGAAGGCTGCGATCACCAACCAGAGCAGAACAAAGGCTGAGGAAAAGATGACCAGTGAACGCGAGGAGCGATTAAGTGCAGTAGACATCAAGCAGCCTTTCCTTTGAAGTCGCGCCATGTGCGCATGAGCACAGGGAACAAAATAATGATGACGCCAAGGACAGTTAGAACCGAAGTTGCCGCGGCAGAGTTAAAGCGAATGATGTCGCTGCGCATATCTGCGTAGATGATGTATGAGAGCGACGGAGCGTTCGCCTGAGCCGAAAAGCCAACGACCGGTTCAAAGACCTTAAAGTTATCCATCAACTGGATCAGCGCGATAAATGTCACCAGCGGCATCAGGTGTGGAATGACTACAAAGCGAATTTGCTGCCAGCGTGTTGCCCCATCGATCATCGCTGCTTCCAAAGAATCCGTGTTCACGGTCTGCAGGCCAGCGTAGAAAACAACGAAGGCGAAGGGCGCTGAGCTCCAGATGCCGTAGAACATCACGGTCATCCAAGTCAGCGCAGGCGAGGCCTTCAGGGACAGATTGGAGTCGTCAAACATCCATTGCAGCGTCTTCCCGATCACGCCCTGGGCGTCGATCATCCAGAAGAGGATCAAAGAGCCAATCAAGGGCGTAATGATCATCGGCAAGAGCGAGAGAAAGATCGTCGGGCCTTTGAGGATCGGTGTGATCCGGTTCACCCCAAGGGCGATCATCAGACCAAAGACAATCACAAGCGGTGTGACGACAAATGTATAGGCCAAGGTAAAGAACAGGGCCTTATAGAATGGCAGGTTGTAAATCTCTGAAAAGAACCCACCCAGACTATCTTGAGTCCGCCAAGCCTCTGCGATTTCTTTGGTCGCAAGGTGGCCGCGGTCCATATAGGTGCTAAGCCCAGCAAACCGCCCAAGGGGTCTTTCTTCTTTCAGCTTTGCAGTGGCCTCGGTGTCAACGGAGCTTTCTTGTGCACACCCAAACGGGCCGCAGTTCTCAGTGACGACGATCACCTGCTCATGCTCGATGAACATCGACTGCACAACAACCGACACCAGCGGCAAGGCAATGAATAGGAACATTGCTGCCAAGCTGGGCAGAATAAACCAAAAGAACGTTTTGTTACGCATGAGAGCCCCATCTGGTTCGTTTAGGGTGAGGCAAAGTCAGCGCGCTGCCGACTTTGCCCAGGTTCAGCTTCGCTTAGTTCAGGAAGCCTTTTTCTTTTGCCGCAGCCACATAAGCAGCTTCGACATCTGCCAGTGCTTGCTCTGCAGATTCACGACCTTGCAGGAACTCAGTCAGTTCCGCACCCGCCGCATTGTGCATCAGCCCCATGAATGGGATCATTGGGTAAGGCTTGGCACCACCCTGTGCAGTTCCGGCAACGCCAGCAGAGGACGAAGTTGGCTGGTAGCCTTCCACAAGCCAAACAGCTGCGTCGTTGTTTGCCATGATGTTTTTAGACGAAATGCCATTCACCAGCGCAATAAAGGTCGCTTCCGCATCTTCGTCGCTAATGTTGTTAGAGATTGCAAAACCATCCCACCACAGTGTGGACGCAGGTGTGCTGCCACCGCCAACAGTTGGAGAACCTACAAGAACGGTGTTGTTCACGATGTCAGCTGTAGAGCCTTCGTCATCCAGAATGCCGGTGCCGCGAGAGCCCCAGAGGTGCGCAATCGCGACATCACCGGATTCCCAGTTCGCTTGAACCGCGTTGGAGTCAAAAGTCAGGAAGTCTGGGTTGGATAGCTCTGTCAGCGCTTTCAGACTGTTCAGCGCAGCGACACCGGTTTCGTTGTTGATGTTTGGCTCAGCAGAACCTGGCTTGAAAAACTCACCGCCATGGCCGAGGAACATGTTCACGAACTCCTCGCCCAAGTTCCAGCCTGTTTTACTGGTTGTGGCGAATGGATATTCCATGATGCCGGCATCTTTGATCGCTTGGGACGCTGCAACGACTTCTTCATAAGTGGTTGGAACTTCCAGACCTGCTTGCTCCAGAATGTCTTTGCGCACAAACAAGTGCTGCGCGTTCGCCATGAAGGCCACCGCCATTACCTTGCCATCGATGGTGATGAACTGGTTTTTGGACAGGCTCTGGCCGTGCTTTGCAATCAGATCATCCAGCGGACGGATCAGATTGTCACCCAGCAGAGGTACGATCGCGCCGTTGTTGGTGATCACGGATGTGTATTGCGCTGGGTTTGGTGTCAGCGCGGCAACTTGCAAATCACGGTAATCTTTGTTCAGGTTGCTTTCGACAGTCACACCTTCGCCCGCACAAGCTTTCGCACCGTCAACAACGACTTGAATCGCTTCAAATTCGTTGCCGATGATATTCACATTGCCCGCGGAAATTCCGCAGCCTGCGTAGGCGGTTGTGCCCATAAACATGGCCGCGGCGCCGATCATGGATAGTTTTTTGATAGACATTTTTGTCTCCCTGTTTTGGGTCAAAAATCCGGACAGATGACCCGGTTGGCCCTCTTTGCATGCCGAGGGCGGCTAGTTGGGGTTAGTCCCCCAGTCGTGCACCATCTGCTGCATTGAACAGATGGCAAATCTCTTTTGGAACGTTGATTGACACCATATCGCCAATCTCGGCACGGAAAGTCTTGTCTGCCTTTACAGATACCAGCGCAGAGCCCACACGCACCGAAATCATCGTCGCGTCGCCCAAAAGCTCCAACGTATAGATCGGCGCGTTGATCTGACCCGAGCCTTCGGCCGACAAGGTCGCATCTTCGGCGCGGTAGCCCAGTGTCAGCGGACCATCCGGCGCGTTCAGCCCAGTGATTTGGACGTTTTCAGCCACAAAGGCACCGTCCTTTATTTCACCATCCATAAGGTTCATGGCTGGGGAGCCAATAAAGCTAGCCACAAAGGCGTTCGCTGGTTTGTCATAAATATCTGTCGGAGAGCCAACCTGCTGCACCACACCACCCTTCATGACAACAACGCGATCTGCCAATGTCATGGCTTCGATCTGGTCGTGGGTCACATAGATGGTGGTTACAGCCAACTCATGGCTCAGGTTTTTGATCTGCGCGCGCGTCGAAACTCGAAGTTTGGCATCAAGGTTCGAAAGCGGCTCGTCCATCAAGAACACATTCGGCTCACGCACAATAGCACGCGCCAAGGCCACACGCTGACGCTGGCCGCCGGAAAGTTCAGCTGGTTTACGGTGCAAGAACTCATCTAGTTCAACCATCGCCGAGGCCTGGCGCACTTTTTCTTCATGTGTCGCAGGATCAATGCCGCGCACCCGCAATGGGAAACGGATGTTTTCGTAGACATTCATGTTTGGGTATAGAGCGTAACTTTGGAACACCATCGCCACGTCACGGTCTTTCGGCTCCAGATCGTTTACGACCTTACCGTCCACAAGGATCTCGCCCTCGGTGACATCCTCAAGACCCGCAATCATTCGCATCGTGGTGGTCTTGCCGCAGCCCGATGGCCCGAGAAGAACCAGGAACTCCTTGTCTGCAATGGTCAGGTCAAAATTATCAACACCAACAAAGGATCCCCAACGTTTCCCAACATTGCGCAACTGAATTTCGGCCATGTGATCCCCCTGATGGATTCTTTTGGTCATCTTGCATACGTTTGCAAAACGGTAATGCCGCTAGGTAACTTCTGGCAAGACTTTTTTGCATACGTATGCAAATATTACGAAGGCTTGCGAGTCATCTAAAACACAAACGTAATACAAGCACTGAATAACAAAGGAAAAACCGTGTCCTTCCAAACGCAAAAGCGACTCGTCCTGGACTATTACAAAGCGCTGGATGCAGCGGCCCCGTCTGAGGTTGTTAGCGCTGTCACGGAGTATTGTGTCGAGGAAACACTCTGGCGCGGCTTCCATCCATTCAATGAGATTCGCGGTGCAAAGGAGGTTGCAGTGCGCTTCTGGCAGCCCCTTAAACAGAGCCTAACAGGCATGCAGCGGCGTCTGGATATCTTCTTTGCAGGCGACAATGTCTATTCTGATCCGGGCGGGGTCTGGGTCTGCTCAATGGGTCACCTGATGGGCCTCTTTGATATGCCATGGCTAGGAATCCGCCCGACCGGCAAACTCACTTTCTTGCGTTATTCGGCTTTTCATAAGATCGAAGATGGCAAGATCACCGAAACCGCGATGTATTTCGACATCCCTCATCTGATGATGCAGGCTGGCCAAAACCCCTTCCCGCCTGAAACCGGGGCAAACCTTGTTCAACCCGGGCCGCTGATGCACAACGGCCTGTTATTTGGCGACCACGACCCAGCTGAAGGTCAAAAGACACTGGATGTCATCGACCAAATGGCGCGCGACTTGGGTCAATGGGACTCCGGGATGCCCTTGGAAGAAGAATTGCGCCGCACATGGCATGAAGACATGCTGTGGTGGGGCCCCGCAGGGATTGGCGCGACATACACGATCCCGCGTTATGCCGATCAACATTCTCGCCCCTTCAGAGCCTCCTTCTCTGAACGCTCCAAAACCAAACACCTTTGCCGCATTGGCGAAGGGCAATACGGGGCCTTCTTTGGCTGGCCCAATTTTGTCGCCACCCCAAGAGGAGGCTTTATGGGCATGCCTGCGACCGGCAAACCCGGCGAGTTTCGTGTGATCGACCTTTACCGCCGTGAGGGCGACAAGCTGAAAGAAAACTGGATATTCATTGACCTGCTGCATTTCTGGAAAGGCCAAGGCGTAGATATTCTGGAACGCACCACAGAGATTGAGACACCGTCTGGAGCGACATCATGAGAATTGATGCCCATCACCATCTCTGGGATTTGAACGCAGTCCATTATCCATGGGTTATGGCTAAAGGCGAACCGCGTTTCTTTGGCGACCCAACGCCTATTCAGCGCGATTACCTATTGGATGAATTTGCCGCTGACGCAAGCGCCTATGGATTTGAAGGGTCGGTACATATCCAGGTAGGCGCTGCGGATCCTTTGGAAGAAGCTGTTTGGGTTCAATCAGTTGCTGACGCCAATCCGAGCTGGCCAATGGTTCAAGTTGCCTTTTGCGATCTAACCGCTCCTGACGCAGACGAGCAACTGGACTCCTTGCAAAACCTTTCTACGGTTCGAGGTGTCCGTCAGATTATTGGACGCGCACCCGGTGAGGACACGCAAACAGGCACCAATGACGTCTTGGATAATCCGCTTTTTGCGGAAAGGCTGCGCTCGCTTGCAAACAGAGGCCTCAGCTTTGATCTGCAACTGTTGCCGGAGCTAATGGAGAAAACTGCAGAAATCCTAGCGACGGCACCAAATACCAAAGTCGCGCTGTGTCATGCCGGCTCCCCTTATGATCGATCTGTAAGCGGCATCAAACTATGGAGCGCAAATCTTAGAACACTATCTGGCCTCCAAAATGTTTACTGCAAGCTCTCAGGGCTTGGCATGTTTGAACACAATTGGACCGAAACCAGCCTGCGCCCAATCATTGACACCGTATTTGACCAATTCACGTTTGAACGCACAATGTTCGGATCGAACTTCCCCGTAGATTCTCTGACATCAAACTACGAAAAATTGTTTGAGACATATTCCAATAGCCTTAAGGATGCTCAACACGATGCATTCTTCGGTCGAACGGCTCAGGTTTTCTATGGCCTAGGTTCTTGAACATTTTTTTGACACCGTAAGCTACGTTGATCAAAAGAAAACCTAGCCTCAGCTAAGCTTCATTCGCATTATGGACCTGTCACGGATTGATGCCGCTCCGATTGCTCACTTAAGCGGCCTTAAGATCTCCGACTTTTCATATGCGGTATACCTCATACTTGGTCGCATCCACCGTCGATCATGCATTTTTGAGAAGGCGTAATTCCAGTGTTTGCTCCGCCACGAACTCCTGATTATGACTCTTTGAGCGAGCTACGCTCGGCCATTTAATCAAAAACTTCTCAAGTCAGGTCGACCTCTGAGAAAAGGTTCTGCCAGCGTCAATTGCTGTAGAGTTGGTGGCGCATAAAAATGCATGCACGAAGATTGGCACACCGCGAACTTTGCTCATTCTCCCAGCTCCCGACTTCGCTCAGCAGCTGCTGATAGACATCTCCTAAAGGTCTCAGGCAATCCATTGTCTTGCTCCAAAAGGACCTCGAGCCCAGCTGCCGTCGTTCCATTCGGTGACGTAACTTGCTCCCGGAGCTGGCTTGGATGCTCATCAAGCTCTTTCATGAGCGCACCAGCTCCAGCGACGGTGGAGGTGGCAAGGCGGGTGCTGATATCTGTTGATAAGCCCAGACCTATCCCTGCCGAAATTAATGCCTCTGTCATGGCAAACACGTACGCGGGGCCAGAGCCACTAAGCGCCGTGACCGCATGTAGTTGCTCTTCGTTTTGCAACAACACGGTTTCCCCGACCGTTGCAAAGATCATTTCCGCGGTCGCTAGCTGTGAGGCACCAACATTTCCATTTGAGACAAGCGCAGTGATGCCTTTCCCAACGGCTGCAGGTGTGTTTGGCATAGCACGCACGATTGGTGTTTCTGCGCCAAGCAGGGTTTCAAAGGTTTCTATCAATGTGCCTGCGGCGATTGAAATGAATAGTGTCACGCCATTCCCATATGCTTTTACATCTGGAATGGCCTCGCTCATGATTTGTGGTTTTGTCGCGATAACAGCAACGCTTGGGGCCTTTTCAGGGAGCTTATTCAAGATTACTCCCTTATCTTGAAGGCCCAAGAGCCAATCGGAGGGGCGGGGATCCATGACGGTGACTTGTTCACAGAGAAACCCTGCGTCGAGCCACCCGCGCAAAAGAGCGCTGCCCATCTTGCCACAACCCAGCAATAGAACACCGTTATCGCCTACATTCATGCCTGTTCTGCCTTTTGCGCCGCAACGTTTTCAGCAACCAGATTTTTATAAAGTTCGCGGATTTTTAACGTCATTGGCCCTGCGCCAACGGTTGTGCCAATAGGCCTTCCGTCGATTTCTGCGACGGGCGTTTGTGCCCCAAAGGTTCCGGTCAAAAACGCCTCATCTGCACCATAGGCTTCATAGAGGGAATAGTTCTTTTCTTTGACTGGAATATCGTTCGCAAGGCACAAGTCGATGACCTTTTGCCGTGTCACACCGTTCATGCAATAGTCACCCGTTGAGGTCCAAACCTCGCCGCGTCGAACAATGAAAAAGTTGCATGCGTTTGTGGTGTTCACAAAACCATGCGGGTCTAGCATCAGTGCTTCATCTGCACCGGCTTGCTCGGCTTGAAGGCTTCCAATTACACAATTCAATTTAGAGTGGCTGTTGTACTTAGCGTCTTGGCTCATGGGCAGGCCACGCACCTGAGGGACAGTCGCCAGGCGGATGCCGCTGTTTAGCAGCGTTTCGGCAGGCTTTGAGTGTTCAATAATAGCCACAACGGTTGGGCCGAATTTGCTGAGACCCGGATGCTGAAACGGTTTGGTTTTGCGGCCACGGGTGATCATCAGGCGGCAATGCGCATCTGAGGTCATTTCATTTGCTTCTGCCGTGCGGTTTAGCAAGTCTTTGATATCGTCAGGCGTCATGTCCAATTGGATCGATACGGATTTCAGGGAGTTAAACAAGCGATCCATATGTTCATCAAAGAAGGCCCATTGCCCATCATACAGCCGCATCCCTTCCCACATACCATCGCCGAGCATAAAGCCGCTGTCATACACCGATACAACAGCTTCAGCCTTAGGCACGATCTGCCCGTTCACATAGATTTTGATGGTGTCATTGCGCGTGTCTTTTTCGGCGTCGTGCGTTGAGTGACTCGGGGCTTGTTCTTCGATCATGCTATTCTCACGTTTAGTTAGTGCCCGATGACCTGCTCAAGAAATGTCTTGGCCCGGTCATGCTGAGGGGTGTCAAAAAATGTGTCTGGTTTGGCCTCTTCAAGGATTTCCCCGTCGGCCATAAAGATAACGCGATCTGCGACCTCTCGGGCGAAACCCATTTCATGGGTCACGCAAAGCATCGTGATCCCTTCCTCTGCTAGGCTCACCATCACGTCGAGAACCTCGGCGATCATCTCGGGGTCAAGGGCCGAAGTTGGTTCATCAAACAATAGGATTTCTGGATCCATACAAAGCGCACGGGCGATGGCAACACGTTGCTGCTGACCACCTGATAGCTCACCCGGATACTTCTGGGCTTGATCCAGAATGCGCACTTTTTCAAGATGCTTAAGCGCCGTTGCCTCCGCTTCAGCGCGTGGAATGTCGCGCACGATCATTGGGGCGAGCACGCAGTTTTCCAAGATTGACATATGAGGAAATAGGTTAAAGTGCTGAAACACCATCCCTGCTTCGCGGCGGATCGCTTCGATGTTTTCCAGATCGTCATCGAGTTCTGTCCCTAGAACGTTGACGGACCCAATCTGGAACTCTTCGAGTGCATTGATACAGCGGATGAGCGTAGATTTGCCCGAGCCTGATGGCCCACAGATCACCAGGCGCTCGCCCTTGGCTACATTAAGGTTAATATCTTTGAGCGCGTGAAAGGTGCCGTAGAATTTGTGCATTCCAGCAATTTTTACGGCGGGTTCTTGTTGAGAATTTCCGGACATATTTGCTCCCTTCAGATCGCGCCAAGAATGGCGTCGGCCGTCATTACATCTAGGTGAGCACCGCCACCGTTTTTGAAAATGGTAATTTCCTGTTCAGACGTTCGCCCAGCATGGCCCGCAGCAAGATCATAGAAGTCCGCAAGGATATCAGCTTCGGATATGACTCCTGCAGAAATCGGAATCATCAATTCCCCAATGTGGTGGATGGTGGTATCTCGGCTGTCCACAAATATGCGCCCCTTCTGGAGCAATGCATCATCCGCTTCCCGCATCTCAGCGCGGAAGGCACCAATTAGATCGACGTGCGTACCGGGTTGCACCCACTCACCCATCAGAACCGGAGTGCTGGACATGGTCGCGGTCACAATGATGTCAGAGTGCGATGCGGCCTCGGGCAGATCCGTGATGGCCTGAACGTTAACCTGGGCACTTTCAAAAGATTGCGCCAGCGCTTCGGCTTTGGAATGTGTGCGGTTCCATATCAGAATCTGCCGCAGGGATGGGAACAATTGCGAATAAGCCGATATCACATTTCCAGCCACGGCACCTGCGCCGAGCACCAGCAAAGTTTCACTATCTGGCCGCGCCAAATAACGTGCGCCAAGCGCACTATCGGCTGCGGTTTTCAGATCAGTGACCAAACCACTATCGATCACAGCACGTAGCCCGCCTTGAGAGTGATCAAACAACAGCATGGCGCCTTGGACTGATGGCAAACCCTGCGCCGGGTTTTGCGCAAAAACCGTCACGCTTTTCACGCCATATCCAAGGCCTTCGATCCAAGCAGATCGACTAAGCAAAGAGCTACCGGGCTCTCCCAAGAAAACGTCCTCGACCTTCGCCTTGGGCAGGCGGTGGCCTGCCTTCAGTGCCTCGGTCAAATTCAGCCAGTCCACCGGCGCGCTAAAATCGGCACGAGAGACATAGCGTGGTTGATCAGAGTGGGTCATTTTTTCACCACATCCATGAATTGACGTGTGACCGCATGCTGAGGGTTGTTGAACATTTGGTCTGGCGTGCCCTGTTCGACTATTTCACCGTCAGCCATCAGCAGAACGGAATCTGCAACAGCTTGGGCAAACCCCATTTCGTGGGTCACACAGACTATAGTCATGTTTTCTTTGGCAAGTTCCTGCATGACATCCAACACTTCAGAGATCATTTCAGGATCAAGCGCCGAAGTGGGCTCGTCAAAAAGCATCACCTCAGGCTTCAGACAAAGGGCTCGCGCCAAAGCAACACGTTGTTTTTGACCGCCCGACAATTGGTCTGGATACTTTTCAGCATGAATGTCGACATGCATCTTTTTTAATTGATCCATGGCTTCGACGGTTGCCGCAGCCCGGTCACGTCCAACAGAACGGATCTGTGGGAGAACACAGTTTTCCAAGATTGTCAGATGTGGGAACAGATTGAAGTTCTGAAACACCATACCAACTTTTTTGCGCACCGCTTCCAGATTTCTGGCGTCATCAGCAATGTCTAAGCCAAGGACTTCGAGCTGACCTGACGCAATACTTTCAAGACCGTTCATCGTCCGGATCAGGGTTGATTTCCCTGATCCAGAAGGCCCACAGACCACCAGAGTTTGACCTTGCGGCACATCAAGGTTGATCCCTTTCAGGGCGTGATGCGTGCCATAGTATTTGTTTACGGATTTAACCGAGATCGCATTATCAAGCATGACCAACCCTCATTCTGTTTTCTAGCCAAGCGCCATAGCGCGACAGACCAAAGACGAAGACGAAATACACCAAGGCTAAGAAGACGTAGACCTCGACAAATTGTTCGGTCCATTCCCCGCCACCAATGGCGGCATTGCCTGATGCCATGACTTCAAAGAACCCGATGATTGTGACGATCGACGTTTCTTTAAAGGTGATCACAGCTTGGTTGATGGTGGATGGCAGCGTGTTGCGAAAGGCTTGCGGCAGCAGGATATCTACAACTAGTGACCAGTATGGCATGCCTAGCGCAGCAGCCGCTTCTTCCTGACCCTGAGATGTAGACTGCAAGCCAGCACGAATGATCTCGGCCTGGTAGACCGCAAAGAAAACGGCAAAGGCAACGACGACACGTCCTAGTTTGTTGCCCTCAAGCCAATCCGGCACGAGCAACGGTACAACGACCGCCGCAGCAAACAAGATGGTCAATAGCGGTAGTGAGCGGACCAAATCGATGAACAACCCCGTTCCCTTTGCGATCACGGGCAGGCTGGAGCGCCGCGCCAATGCAAAGACAACAGCAAGTGGCATACCTAGGACGAAAACCGCAGAGAAGATGAAGATTGTGAGTGACAATCCACCCCACTGTTCTGAGGTCACCAACGGCAAGCCAGCAAAGCCGCCGCGCATCAGCAAAACAAAGGCTCCAAAACCGATCACCCAAAGGGCTGGCAGTTTTTTGATGGACCAAAAGGATGGCAAGCAAGACAGGCCAATCGTCAGTATCACAATCAAACAGGCCAATGTTGATCGCCACTGTTCCTCGTAAGGATAGAGGCCAAACAGGATCAAACGACCGCGGTCTTGGATCACTGCCCAGCAGGCACCAGCCCCATGGCCGCAATGTTCCTTGTTATCGACAGTCCAAATGGCATCCAAGATGGCCCAATTGGAAAGCTTGATGCACATCCAGATAAGAACAGCACCAAACAGGACGGTAAACACTGAGTTGAGCCAAGTGGAGAAGAAGTGTTTCTTCAACCAGTTGCCAAAACCTTGTTTTGGTATTGGAGGGACAACTGAAGTAGACATACTAGCTTCTCCCTTTGAGTTTTAGGCGTGAATTCAACAGGTTCATTGCAAACCCGATGGAGTAGTTCACAACAATGAAGCCCCCCATCAACAGAGCCAAAAGCTCCATGGTTTGGCCGGATTGGTTGATCGACGTAGACACGATGGCAAAATAGTCGGGGTACCCGATGGCAATCCCAACGGTGGTCCCTTTCATAAGCCAGATGTATTGATTGGAGAGCGAAGGCAGCATCGCTCGGAAGGCCAAAGGAATACGGATGTAGCGGTTGATCTGGAAAGCCGACATGCCCAGCGCGGATCCGGCTTCTAGCTTGCCCTTATCTACAGAGATAAGCCCGCCGCGAATGATCTCACCAATGTAAGACGCTCCAAATAGAGTTAGACCGATCAAAAGCGCCGAGAATTCAGGCTTCAGAGAAACACCACCAACAAACCGCAGGCCTTTTAGTTCTGGTACAGACCACAGAGGCACATCAGCGTCTCGCCCAGAGACCAACAAAACCACAAAAAGAGCGACAGCGGCTATAATCGCCAGAGACAGACGCAATCCGGTTTTTTTGGATTTAATAGATTTCAGTCCAAAGCCGATCGCGACACAACCAATCAAGAATATCAGGATATCCAAACCAGACAGGCTTGGAGCGGGCAGCATCAAACCGCGGTTGGAAAAGAACGCTATGTCGGCAAGCGAATACGCCCGACGTGGCCCCGGCAAATGTGTGAGGATCGCGTACCAGAAAAAGACTTGCAGAATGACCGGCACATTGCGGAACACTTCAACGTAGGTCGTGCCAACGAGCTTCAACAAGCTGTTGCTCGAGATGCGCATCAACGCCAGAAACAAGCCGAGAAGCGTTGCAAAGAAAAGGGTCATGAACCCAACAAGCATCGTATTCAGCAGACCTGCAAAAAGCACCTCTGTGTAGGTGGATCTAGGTCCGACATCTGTAAGGGAAAAACTAACGGGCCAACCTGTGGTTTGATTTAGAAATCCAAAACCAGTCGCAATGCCTTGGTCGGCAATATTCGTGCGTCCAACGATGATCGTTGCGAGAATAAACAATACCACTGCAGCAACGAACAATACCTGCACTGCAGTTCTTCTGAATTTTTGAGACGTAAAGAGCGTGGTCATGATGGCCCCTTTTTTTGGAAAAAAGGGCGCGCACGTGGCGCGCCCATTCGGGGATTAGTCAAGAACCAGCGGGTAAAGCAGACCGCCATTGTTCCAAAGGTTGTTCAAGCCGCGTGGGAGTTTGTAGCGAGAGTCATCGCCCACGGTACGGTCATAGATCTGACCATAGTTACCAACGGTTTTGATCACGTTGTATGCCCAGTCATCTTGCAAACCAAGACGCGTGCCCACACCGGGCGTCACACCCAGCAAACGCTCTACTGTTGCGGATGGCGGGTTGGCCTTCATGTCGTCAACGTTTTCAGATGTGATTCCGTTTTCTTCTGCCAGCAACAGAGCTGTCACCATCCAGTTGATGACATCAAGGAAGTCATCTTCGCCCTGACGCACAACAATGCCTTCTGGTTCAAGCTTGATCACGTCCCCGATGATAGTGAAATCGTCTGGGTTTGGCGCATTGACGCGAGTAGAGGACAGGAACGGGCCAAAGCCGGCAATCGCGTCACAACGTCCAGCGTAAAGTGCAGCGCGCAGCTCTTCGCCTTTTTCAAACGCCAGCGGCTGATATTCGATGCCGTTGGTTTCCATGTAATCAGCAAGAACACGCTCGACTGTTGTGCCCGCATTTACGCAGAATACACCACCTTCGAGATCAGAGATGCTTTCCGCACCCAGATCAGACCGGGACATCACATAGAATGGTCCGATGAAGTATGGGCGCGAGTATTGCAGGCCCAACTCGGTATCGCGTGTCATCGTCCAACCGGTCACTTTGATGATGACATCAATGTCGCCAGACTGGATCGCCGGGAAGCGCTGTGCCCAGCTGATCGGGATGATCTGAGCTTTGTCAGGGCTGCCCAAGATAGCGGTTGCCAGTGCACGACACATTTCGATGTCAAAACCCTGCCATTCGCCCTGTGCGTCAACTTCGGCAAAGCCAAGATAGCTGCCGTTGTGGCCTGTACAAAGCAGGCTGTCGCGTGCTTTGATCTCGCCCAGCACACCTTCGTCTTGTGCCTGAGCAGAGGTTGCACCGGCAAATGCCAGCGATGCAACAGTTGCAAGTTTCATTAGTTTATTAAGCATGTAACTCTCCGTTGGTATTTTGGATTTTGGAATGGCCTTGTTGGCTCTTGGACAAATTGTCAGTGGGTGGTTTCGAAATGCACCGTCACCTGATCCTTGGGCAGGAAGCACCCAAGTCCTGAAACTTTCGGGAGTGAAAACTGTCCAGGAAAATCAGGTGACGATACAAAGTTGAGCTGCTCGAAGAACACTTGATGAACGTAGTGGCGTTCAACATGTGCAATGTCTTTGCTCGCCGCTGCCAAGTGGCAGGCAGCAACCAGAGCAACTGAGGTTGACGAAACTTCGAGCGTTAAGCGAGTTTCGCTATTGGCGATAAGGCGCTGCAGTTCTTGCACACGGGAGATCCCCCCCACGGCAACCGGCGCTGTTTGAAGAAATGGAACTCGAACGTCCTCAACTAATTTTTGGTGGAGCTCATCACGGTATTCTGCCTCGGTGGCCATCACCGGTACGCCATGTTTGACCAGCGTTGCCATACCTGCGTAATCATGTGCAGCAACAGGTGACTGGAATGCCTCGATGCGATGGCGCGGCAACGCATCAAAAAGCCGCAAAGCTTGGTCTGCGGAGTACTTGTACACCCCGTCGACAATCAGCTTGTAAGGTTCTGGCAACGAGTCCAACGCAGCCATCACCCGTTTGACGTCGTCCTCGATAGAAAGCGCGCCAACCTTCATCTTCAAAATCTGAAAACCTGCATCCGCCATCGACCGCATTTCGACCTGTAAGTCTTGAAGGGTTTTCTGCTGACCATAGAGGCCGCCACTGCCATACAGCTGGAACTCCCCACCCGCATTCGGATCGATGGTTTGCCAAAGGGGTAGGTCTGAACTTTGCGCTTTCAGATCCCAGATCGCGATATCAATGCCTGACAAAGCAGACATCAACATGCCATGTCGCGCCGTCAAAGTAGCCCGAACAATTTGTTGCTGCGCCACATCAAATGCGTCTTCGACAGGAATGCCAACGAAATGAGGAATTACTTCGGTGCGCAAGAACGCCATCAGTGCATCGGGCGCTGTGTCAAAACACCAGCACTCACCCAAGCCCACTTGCCCACTGCTATCAACGATCTCGACAAAGACCGCGTACTTTTGGGTCCAGCGAATTGCAGGGTTCCAGATTTTGCCACCCAGATCATTGCAATGAGACGAGACCCGAATTTGACTGATTGTGGTCACGAGCGCGCCCCTGCGCCAAGGAAATCTGTCGTTTCAAATTGAAAGTCATCGTCAGATCTATATTGCAAAGCCTTCAGGAACCGGTCGTGGAACTGAACCGTGTGTTCGTGCGCAATGCGATCTGCCAAGGCAACATCTTGCGCTTCGATGGCATCGACAAAGTCGTCGTGTTGATCATCCAAGACATCCCAACGCCCCTGTGCGTCCAAAAAGTTAATATGGATGTGCAGCAACCGTCGCGCCTCTGATAGGAGCTCGCCATATTGACGCACGACGTATGGATTTTTTCCCGCAAGCGCGACGGCGTTGTGAAACTCAAAGTTCGCCTGAAGGGTTTCAAACGCTTTTGCAGAGTGAACGGCTTCACGATATTGATCCGACAGATTTCGCAGGTTAGTCAAATCATCTGTGCTGCGATTGCGGGCTGCAAGGCGAGTCGCATAGCGCTGTTGCAGATCCAACGCTTCGATGAAGTTGGAGAAATTCATCAAATCAACGGGTGCAACAATGGTGGTGCGGTTTGGTAGCGCTTCCACCAAACGCTCGGCCAGCAATCGATTGAGAACTTCGCGAATGGGCGACCGAGAAACGTTGAAACGCTTGGAAAGCCCTGTTTCATCCAAAGGCGTACCTGGCTCCAACGCTAACGTTAGAATCTCACGGCGCAACACATTGCAAATCTCTGTCGCAGCCGAGCCGCGTTGATAAGACTTGGTTTCAGTCATTTTTCTCCCAACCCCAAGATTACATTAAGCACGCGCCTGATTCCTTGTATACAATTTGCATACAAGATGGCGCAACGAAGAACCTATGTCCACCAATTTCCATGAGGGAAATTATACATAATATTAACAAAAGGTTATGCCGCTCGCACCACAATGAGAGACACCTACATACTCGTCAGATGTCCAGCAGCGATGTTGATAAGCGTGTCTATTCTTCTATATGAAACTGCGTATAAAATTTGGATTTCTGCCTGCAGCCACGGGATGCCGCGCATTGATGCAATCAGACAGGGCAGATAACCGAACAGACGTTCTATCCTGGCGTAAGCAATATGGTGGTATGCACTGCTGTCTGACCAGAAATACAATCTCTTTCAATCTCGAAAGCAAACACAAATGATGATTTCAGATTGAGGGGCCAATTTTCTCCAAATACTCAATGTCTTTTACTAACAATGACTTATTGGAGAGTAATGGCGCTCTGGGGAGGATTCGAACCCCCGACCCCTTGATTCGTAGTCAAGTACTCTATCCAGCTGAGCTACCAGAGCGCGGTATGAGGGGCGGTTTAAAGTTAACCCCAAATGGGCGCAAGAGCAAAAATCAAAAAAAGATTCAGATTTCTACAATATCTCCCTTCGGCAGGCAGATTCCAAAACTTGTGCCAGTCTCATCACTCTTCAAAAGGTCGAGCATACCGCCATGACCTTTGATCAACTCAGCTGAAATCGCCAACCCCAAACCAGTGCCTCCTTTTCGCGCACCGCCTTGAAATGGCTGAAACAAATACTCTTTCGCTTTCGGCGGCAGGCCCGGACCGGTGTCGGAAATTTGAATGCTCCAAGTCTCATCCTGTTCTTCAGCAGACACCATTATCTCTGCAGGCTTTCCAGCTGTGACAATCGCCTGACGCGCATTGCGCACAAGGTTAGAGAGAACGCGATATAGCTGTTCGGAATCAGCACGCACCATCATGTCACTTGGCACATTGTCAGCAAGACTCAGGTCAAAGTCGCCGACAGCCAAGCGTTCGGAGGCGAGGACGTCTTCGACCAAATCCGAGAGGTTCACTTCGGTTAGACGCGGTGCAGGTTCTTCGGCCTTGCCATATGCCAGAGTGCTTTCACAGAGATGCACGGCCCGCGTGATCGAGTTCACCAGCTTTGGCGCCATGCGCTTCACCGTGGGGTCTTCAGACATTTCGATCCGGTCGGTGAAAAGCTGGGCTGAGGTCAAGATATTGCGCAGATCGTGGCTGACTTTTGCAACGGCGCCGCCAAGTTGCGCCAGACGTTCTTTTTGGCGCAGTGAGGAAGTCAGCTCGGTTTGCAAAGTCTGCAGCGCTTCTTCGGCTTCACGCAGCTCGATAACGCCTGCGGACGGCTGGATGATCCGGCGCGCATCCTCTGGGGCCGCGGCATAGCTTTGCATATAGCCAACCACGCCCTTGATTGGCTTCACCAAAATCATCCTGACCACAATAAATAACAGCGTCGCTGTGAAGATCGAGATCACGGCTGATAGCAGTAGAATGTTGAGCCCGTAATCAATCATCGCGCTGCGCAGATCTTTGGTCCAAATCGTGACTTCAATCAGCAGGCCTGCATCCCGTACAGGCGCTCCGATCACCCGAATGACTTCTGGCTCGGGATTAAACAAACGCGACATGGCATCCATGATCAGCGTGGTTGCCTTACGGTCCCTAAGATCGAAGGTCCTATCAATCGGAGCAGGCATTTCAGAGGATAACATCAGCTGACGCACCTCATCACGCCTGAGAACAACGTTATACACTTCGGCATTGCGCAGAAGCTCTTGTTCGAGCTCTTCAGCGATCATGTCATCCGCCAGCAAGGCCAACGACGCAATCTGAGCGCGCTCAAGGCGTGATAGCAGATAGTCCTCGCGGAATCGGGCAATTGAGGGAACAAAGATCAAGATCTCTGCCAGCATCACAAAAATGATGGTCAGAAACAGGAACCGCCCTGAAAGTGTCTTAAACATCGCCCCTCGCCCCATTACCTCGGTCCCCTCACGGCAACCAGCGTTGGACAAATCCAACCACACGTTTCACCTTAGGGTTCTCAAACAGCCTTGGCGAGAAATATGCACCAGCAGCCCGTTTGTTCAACTCACCCACTGTTGGATATGGCGCAACCATATTGGCGACTGCGCTCATCTTGAGTTTATTCGCAATCACAAGCGCCCAGAGGTTAATCAGCTCGCCAGCCTGATATCCAGCAATCGACGCCCCTACCGGTCGTCCTTTAATCACCATGACTTTGATCAGACCGGCTGTTTTGCGGTCGGCGATCGCGCGGTCGTTGTGGTTAAAATGGAACCGCGCCACTTCAAGCTTATCGCCATGAATGTCGCGCGCTTGCGCTTCTGTCAGGCCGACCTGAGCCAATTCCGGGTCGGTATAGGTCGCCCATGGAATATGATCGGTGCGTTCTTTGGCCGGCAGACCAAACAGCGCCGAGCGAATGATCAGTCCAGCGTGATAGCCTGCAACATGGGTAAACTGCAGCCCGCCAGCAACATCCCCAATCGCGTAGACCTTTTTGTTGGTGGTGCGCATACCAGCATCGACTTTGATCCCGGTGCGTGTTTTCTCAATGCCTGCGGCTTCGAGGTTGAGCTTGTCGATGTTAGGTTTCCGCCCGACAGCCATCAGCAAATGCGTGCCCTTGAAAACGCGGCCATCTTTGGTTTCGACCTCAATCGCGCCTGCTTCCCCGCGAATTTCCTGCGCCAAAGCATCTTCGGCAATTTCGATGCCCTCGCCCCGAAGGTTTTCAAGCACAACAGCAGCCATTTCCGGATCGTCTTTGCCCAGCGCTTTCATGCCTTCAATCACAGTGACCTCTGATCCCAGCCGACGGTGTGCTTGGGCCATTTCCAATCCGATTGGCCCGCCGCCAATCACCAAAAGATGCTTGGGCTGTTCGCGCAGCTCAAAGAGGGTTTCATTGGTTTCATAAGGCACGCTTTCCAAACCGGGGATTAGTGGGACCAGCGGCGAAGAACCCGTAGAGATCACAATCCGGCGCGCTGTAATAACAGTATCGCCCGCCTTCACTTCGGTCGCAGAGATAAATTCGCCGTATTCCTGAATGACGCGCACGCCCAGTCCTTCGAACCGCTCAACGGAATCATTTGGTTCAATTTCGGCGATGACATCCGCAACATGATCTTTGGCGGCCGCGTAATCCACTTTCGGAGTGACATCTGCAACGCCGTATTTACTGGCATGGCTTTGCGCCCAAGCCGCTTTACCGGAGGCTATCAACGCTTTGGATGGTACACAGCCAAAGTTCAGGCAATCGCCGCCCATTTTATGGCCTTCCAGCAGGGTGACATCCGCCCCCATCTGCACCGCACCAGCCGCAACTGACAGCCCCCCAGAGCCTGCACCAATGACAAGCAAATCGGTTTTGATCTTATTCATTGGAAAATGTCCTTATTTGCCACGAACGGCTTTGATGACGATTGGAAGAGCGGCAAGAGCGCAGAGGCCGAGGATAGGCAGCAGGATTTGAGGCTCAAAAATAATGCCAAGATTTGGCGTTTCACCGCGCTCAAACACTTCACCCAAGCCCGCACCAACAGAGGTATAAACCACACCACCCGGAATGATGCCGACGAATGTAGAGATCAAGAAACGACGCAGAGGCACGCCAACAAGAGCAGGCACAAGGTTTGCGACAAAGAATGGAACAGCAGGCACCAAACGGATCAGGAACAGCATGGACCATTGATTTTCATCAATACCATCTTTGATCTTCTTCACGGCGCCTTCAGAGCCTTCCATTTTGGCCGCAAGCTTTTCGCCAAGACCCCAGCGGGCGGCTAGAAAGATCAACACGGCACCAACAGTTGCGGCACTGACATTAAATAAAGCACCTGGGAAGGTGGCAAACAAGAAGCCACCCGTCAGTGTGGCAATGGTTGCACCCGGCAAACTAAAGGCAACGATTGTGATATAGGCCAACATAAAGACGCCAATCGTCAGAGCATAATTCGCATCTCTAAATGCCAACAAAGCCTCACGGTTGTCCCTAAGTGTTTCAAAACTCAGATAATCACGCAGAGTAAAAGCCCCTACGACCGCTACAATCAGAATGGCAATCAAAGGTAGGTTTCGAAGTATCGTCTGGGCAAAGCCGCTTTTCGGGGTATCGGTCATATCACTCATTTCTCGTCTCTCGTCTAATTCGGTTTCCCCCAAGATGCGGACGGGCGCAATAAATGGGTATAGACTTCACGCGCGGTTGATGATCTTCACGACTTCTGTGAACACCAGGCCCGTTTTACGACGGTTTTGAAACATATCATGCGGTTTCGCGGGATTTTTGTTGCAAAAGCAGTTTTGGGCGTTTGACTTCTCTTAATCTCAGCCCTATTAGCAGGGCTTCGAATAGAACACGCACCCGACGTGAGTCGCGGAGCGAATAACTAAAGTACGGAGACGGAGCGATGAAACGCACCTATCAACCCTCGAACCTGGTTCGCAAACGCCGCCACGGCTTCCGTGCGCGCATGGCTACAAAAGCTGGTCGCAAGATCATCAATGCGCGTCGCGCGCAAGGCCGTAAGTCTCTGAGCGCGTAAGCCTCAGCAGCACTGCGAGTTAAGACATGACGCCGCCGGAGGCCCCATTGGATGGCACAGCCAGCCGAAGGGACATACCTCCGGCGGCTTCGTCGTGTTTACAGCACAGTACACCTTTGCATGTTCTGAAAAAACGATCTGATTTCTTGTTGGCCGCGCGGGCGCGCAAACAGGGTGTTGGATCCATGATGGTTCAGGCCCGAAAACGCCGCGCTGAGGAATCAGCCTGTGCTAACGAAGTCCGGGTTGGCTACACCTGTTCCAAGAAAGTTGGCAACGCAGTAGCGCGCAATCACGCAAAACGCCGAATGCGTGAAGTGGCCCAAGCGATCTTGCCAACTCTGGGCAAGCCGGGCTGGGACTACGTTTTGATTGGCCGCGCTAAGACAACAGCCACCCGTCCCTTTGAAGATCTTAAGAACGACCTTAAGTATGCACTCAAGAAGTTGCATGCACCACGGAGCAACGCCCCGTCCAAAGGCCGACCAAAATCCAAATGAGCCCCCTCGCCCATATCGTCGCCCTGCCCATCCGGGCCTATCGACTGATTTTCAGCCCTTGGGTTGGCTTTAATTGTCGCTATCAACCAACCTGTTCGGCCTATGCGCTTGAAGCGCTCGAAAAACACGGTCCGATCAAAGGTACAGTGCTCACAGCCAAACGTCTGGGACGCTGCCATCCTTTGGGTGGGGATGGCTATGATCCAGTTCCCGACTGCGCCTGCGCCGAGAAGAAAGACCAAGCGAAGAAGTCGGATTGTTGCTGACGTGCAACAACTTTTGCGGGTATTGATTTATCACCTTTGCGCAGCAACATTCACTGCTAAGGTGCGCGCACGTTCAACAAATACAAAGGAGGCAAATGATGAAATATTTTGAAACCAATTGCTTCCGAGCTATCTGGCTGCCTCGACATTCTTGATTGGCACCCGGAAACTTAGGTTTCCGCTCTGAACGCTTCCTGATCAATATCTGATATCTTTCGTGCAAGCGGAATCCGTCTGCTCATTGGTCAACATTCAAACCCAACTAACCTGAGGACCACTGCGTTGTGCGCGTGGAAACCCAATGAATCATGCCATTTATCACAATGCTCAGAAAGAGCTTGCCTTTGAAATCTCTTACCTGATCGCCAAATTCGGCCGAAGGAAAGCTCTTTTGGCGATCCTATTCACCTATTGGAAGGGCAAAGGGCGTCCGCCTGACACAGCCTTTAGAATGAGCAATCATTTACGCAGTGACATCGGACTCGCTCCGTTTCAAGAGCCGCCCCCGGCGCACCGATCTGAAACGATCTAACCCGAAACCACCATCGCTGACCAGATGGTACCCGGTCGCAAATCAATTTGCGGCCGGCCCTGAGGGCCTACGTAAAATCAACTTAAAATTGCAGAAAATCCAATGACAAACAACGAAACACACAACCCGATCCCCGACCTGAATGGTGAAATCGCAAATCTGGCACAACAATTTGGCCGCACAAATCTTTTCCTGGCCCTGTTAAAGGCGATTGTCCGGGTCAAATCACGGCCACCAGATGCTGACCAACTGGATAACCGCCTGCGGCGCGACATGGGCCTGCCCGAGCGCGTGGCGGATCCGATTGATCTCTTTTGGGGTATGAAACGTTAATCCAAAGGGGCATTGCGCATCAGCGCTTTGCCCCTTTTCCTAATGTCGTTTCGATGGCATAGGAACGCGCATGCTTGATGATGATCTCGACGATATCCACCCGCTGTTTCACGGTGCCCCTTCCACCGCCAGCTTTAAAAAGCTGCGCAAGCGGATTGTACGCTATACGCGTGAGGCGATTGAACAATATGGCATGATCGAACGCGACGCGCGTTGGTTGGTCTGCCTGTCCGGCGGCAAAGATAGCTATACATTGCTCGCGGTGCTTTATGAGCTGAAATGGCGTGGGCTTTTGCCTGTCGATCTTCTGGCCTGCAATCTGGATCAAGGCCAGCCGAATTTCCCGGCGACAGTCCTCCCTGCATTCCTAGAAAAAATGGGCGTCCCGCACCGGATCGAATATCAAGACACCTATTCTATTGTGAAAGACAAGGTGCCCGCTGGCCGAACCTATTGTGCACTCTGTTCCCGCCTGCGCAGAGGTAATCTATACCGCATTGCCCGCGAAGAAGGCTGTTCTGCAGTTGTATTGGGTCATCACCGCGATGATATCCTTGAAACCTTCTTTATGAACCTGTTCCATGGTGGTCGTCTCGCAACGATGCCTCCAAAACTGGTAAATGAGGAGAAGGACCTCTTTGTCTATCGCCCGCTCGCACATGTCGCCGAAGCAGATTGTGAGAAATTCGCAAAAGCGATGAACTATCCCATTATTCCTTGCGATTTATGTGGCAGTCAGGACGGGCTTCAACGCCAGCAGGTCAAGCAAATCCTAGACCAATGGGAACAGAACAGCCCAGGTCGGCGTCAGGTGATGTTCCGCTCCCTTATGAACATCCGTCCGAGCCATATGCTGGATCCAAAAATCTTTGATTTTGTTGGGCTTGCGCGCGAGACGATAAAATTAGAAGAAAAAAACGAGAACATTCCGGATCTACGTTAAGCGAAACCTTAGCATCGTTGGATATGGTCTGCGCAACGGGTGTGCCGATTGCCAGAAAGGTTCCAGGATGTCGCCGCAAAAGTCGTCGGATCGTTTTTTGATCCAGACCCAGCTGAAATGGGTGAAAAAACGCCCCGAGATCGTGGGGCTTGCCTATGGCCTCTTGTGCATGTCTATCTATTTTTCAGGTGGCAATCCTTGGCTGATGGGCACAGCGCTACTTGCGCCTGCCGCCGCACTCTTCCTTTTGCGCCATCTCATTTTTCAAAGCTACAACGAACAACCTGCAGACGGCCTAACAGGGCTGCGCATTCCGGAAACGATTTTTGAAATCGGCGAAGGCTGGCGGATTGAGACCACAGAAAACCAAAGGAAATTTGCCTGTTTTTCAGTCGGCTTGGATGACTTTAAGGATTTCAAATCTCGACATGGTGATACAGCGGCACAGCAGGTGCAACGCATGACTGCTTCACGCATATTGCGAGGGTTGCGCGAAGACGACATTTTGACTCGCACAGAAGAGGGCGAGTTCATGTTTATACTCACCCCTGTTCGGCATCTTGATTTGGAAAACTGCATCCAACTGGCGTCGCGCCTAAAAACAGCCATCGAAGCCGCCATGCCTCTTGATGCGACGACACTGCGCATGGCGGCGTCAATTGGATTTTGCCGAAATGACCAACTTGAGGCGGACCACTTTCAGGACATCGCCGAAGCCGCATCCATGGCTATGCGCGAAGCAACGCGCAGTGGAACCTCTGCCATTCGATCCTATTCAGACGACCTAAAAGAGCGCGAAAAGACCCGCTCCAAGCAGCATGACGAAGCCACAAATGCTTTGCAACTTGACCAAATTCAAGCGTGGTTTCAGCCTCAGATTTCAAATGAAACGGGGAAAATTACTGGATTTGAGGCTTTGGCAAGATGGAAACATCCCGAGCGAGGTATCTTGTCGCCTGCTGAATTCATGGAAGCGCTCACTAAAACTGGTCAATTAGAACGGCTGGCAGACTATATGCTGAAGCGATCGTTAGAAGCGCAGTCCACCTGGGAAAAAAACGGGTTTGTCATCCCGCATGTCGGCGTGAATTTTGCAGGCGAAGAGCTGCGCAACCCCATGCTAGTTGAAAAAATTCACTGGGAGCTTGACCGTTTTAACCTCTCTCCGAGTCGTATATCGATCGAAGTCCTTGAAACCGTCATTGCCGATGCCGCCGATGGCGCGATCTCTCGCAATGTTAATGGGCTGGCAAATCTTGGATGTTTCATCGACCTAGATGATTTTGGCACAGGTCATTCGTCGATCAGTTCAATCCGGCGCTTCGCTGTTTCTCGCCTGAAAATCGACCGCTCCTTTGTTATGAAAGTCGATCAAGATCCGGAACAGCAGAAACTTGTTTCAGCAATTGTTACCATGGCGGAACGCCTTGGCATGGAGACCTTGGCCGAAGGCGTTGAAACCGCAGGCGAACACGCAATGTTGGCGCAACTTGGGTGCCACCATGTGCAGGGATATGGCATCGCACACCCCATGCCATTTGAAAAAACGATTCCTTGGATGAAGGAATACAGAGCCACGCTTATGGGCCCACCCCAGATTCGTGCTCAGTAAGCGCGAAATCCTGAACTCAGCAACCAAGCAACCCTTATTTGTATGGAATTCACTTGACCTTTGGGGCCTACCTCTGTTGAACCACCATGAACAGATCCACGTACCCGCCTAGACGAGGGCTTGAAGTGGATCAGGTTTGAAAACAGATAAAGTCAGCTGGCCTTTCGTAAGCCAGCTAGGACAAAGACAGGTGGCCCTGCGCAATGGACGACAATAACAAGAACCTCATTCTTGCAACCGCACTTAGTGTTCTCGTACTGATCGGGTGGTTTTACTTCTTCCCGCCGCCGGAACCGGCGATCACCGAAGACCCAAATGCTGCGACAACAACTGAAACAACGCCTGTTGCCGCCACTCCAACTGTCGGATCCGCTGCTGTTGAAACAACAACCGCAATCGCTGCTGAAGCCACATCCAATGCAGATGCCCCGCGTGTTGATATCGATACAGCACGTTTGAAGGGTTCGATTTCACTGCAAGGTGGCCGCATTGACGATCTGTCGCTGAAAAATTACCGCGAAACGCTGTCCGAAGACTCTGACATTGTACACCTCTTCAAGCCAACCGGCACAGAAGGTAGCTATTATGCGCTTTACGGTTGGGCACCTGGTTCTGGCTTGAACGCCGATGCGGTTCCAAGCGCTAATACAATTTGGTCAGTTTCCTCTGGCGTCGCTTTGACTGAAGAAACACCTGTGACATTGACGTGGGACAACGGCGCTGGCTTGGTCTTTACCCGTGAGATCTCTGTTGATGAGAACTTCATGTTCTCGGTCAAGCAAGGCGTAACAAACAACGGTGCCGGAACCGTTTCTTTGGCACCTTACGGGATTCTTGCCCGCCATGGTGAGCCACAGGATCTTAAGAACTTCTTCATCCTGCATGAAGGTCTGGTTGCAATGTCTGACGGCGAGTTGAGTGAAGCAAGCTATGATGACTTGGCGGACTATGACTTCAATGCCGCAGAAGGCGCAAAAGCTGAGGTTACTCAAGTCACTGAAAGTGGCTGGATCGGGTTTACCGACCACTACTGGATGGCGACTTTGATCCCATCACAAACAAGCGCATTCAAATCAGTTTCTAAATACGACGAACGCCGCGACATCTTTCAAACCGAAGCTGTGTTGCCGACGCAAACGCTTGCAGATGGCCAGACTGTAACCGTCGATAGCCAACTTTTTGCAGGCGCCAAAGACTGGGCCGCAATCCGTGACTATCAAAACGAAGGTGGCGTCAAAGGCTTCCTTGACAGCATCGACTGGGGTTGGTTCTTCTTCCTGACGAAACCGATGTTCGCGGTTCTGCATTGGCTGAACACGCTGATCGGCAATATGGGTTGGGCGATCATTGGCCTGACTGTTTTGATCAAAATCATCGTCTTCCCGCTGGCTTATAAATCTTATGCTTCCATGGCGAAGATGAAGGAACTGCAGCCAGAAATGGAAAAGCTGAAGGAAAAGGCTGGCGATGACCGCCAGAAAATGCAGCAATCCATGATGGAGCTTTACAAGAAAGAAAAAGTGAACCCAGCGGCTGGTTGTCTGCCAATCCTGCTTCAGGTTCCGATCTTTTTCTCGCTCTATAAGGTGATTTTTGTCACGCTAGAACTGCGCCACGCCCCTTGGGTTGGTTGGTTGAAAGACCTGTCAGCACCTGATCCAACATCGATCTTTAACGTTTTTGGCGCCCTGCCATACACAGTGCCAGAACTCGGGGTCTTTTCCTTCTTCTCCCTTGGTATCCTGCCGATCCTGCTGGGCATTTCCATGTGGCTGCAACAGAAACTGAACCCGGCTCCAACAGATCCAACGCAAAAGATGATTTTTGCTTGGATGCCGTGGGTCTTCATGTTCATGCTGGGCACGTTTGCATCCGGTCTGGTTGTCTACTGGATCGCCAACAACACGATCACCTTCATCCAGCAATATTCGATCATGCGTATTCACGGCTACAAGCCCGATGTTTTTGGCAACATCAAATCGGGCTTCAAACGCAAAGAAAAGGCTGACGAAAAGTGATGATCTCGGTCGCGGCCCTCTGGCGCCATCCTATCAAAGCTCATGGCCGCGAACCTCTTGAGCGCATTGCGCTTGAGGTCGGCAAATGCATGCCTTGGGATCGACATTGGGCCGTGACACATGAAGGTACCAAAGCGGACGGGTCCGAATGGGCCCGCTGCATCAACTTTTCTCGTGGTGCAAGTGCACCGCAGCTGATGGCGATCGTCTGCAAGTTAGATGAGACCTCAGGCAAGTTGACACTCAGCCATCCTGAGTTGTGGGATTTGACGATCGACCCTGAACGGGACTCTCAGAAGTTCACCGAGTGGGTGCGGCCCATTATGCCTGCCGAGCGCCGGCAGTCGACGGGTATAATGAAAGTCCCAGGCGTTGGGCTGACGGATTCCAGCTGGCCATCCATTAGTATTCTGAACCTTGCTTCCAATAAGGCCCTAGGCGCTACGCTGGATGCGGATTTGTCGATGGATCGTTGGCGTGGCAACATTCACTTGGACGGTTTGCAGCCATGGCAGGAATTTGACTGGGTTGGCAAATCCATCCGTATCGGCACCGCTGAATTTGAGGTGTGTGAACGGATCGAACGTTGCAAAGCCACCACCGTCGACCCTGAGACCGGCGCATATGATTATGATACACTCAAAAGCCTGCGTGATAATTTCGGCCATTTGCATTTCGGCGTAAAAGCCTATGTGAGCAAAGCCGGTGAAATCGCGCGTGGCGACACAGCAGAGGTGCTCTGATGCAACTCCCCTTCCCCCTTGTCGAAGAACCAGATGACGCGAGCCGTGAAAAGGGCCGCAAATTGTTTGTTGGCAGCAATGCCGATTTCTTAAAAGGCGTCGTTGCGATGGATGGCCTGCCAGGAGATGACCGGATTGAAGTCTGTTTTGCAGGTCGATCCAATGTCGGTAAGTCCAGCTTGATCAACGCACTAACGGGTCGAAAAGGCCTCGCGCGCGCGTCGAACACGCCCGGACGCACACAAGAAATCAACTATTTCACGTTGGCTGAAAGTCACTATCTGGTCGACCTGCCCGGCTATGGGTTTGCCAATGCGCCAATTCCAGTCAAAGAAAAGTGGCAACGGTTGCTAAAACGCTACCTGTCTGGACGTGTCAGCCTGCGCCGTGCATTTGTTCTGATCGACAGCCGTCATGGTGTGAAAGCTGTCGACGATGAGATCATGTCACTGCTGGATAGCTCTGCTGTCACTTTCCAGGTTGTGATGACAAAGGCCGATAAGGTTAAAGAGAAAGACCGGGAAAAAACTATGGAACAGGTGCGCCAGGCACTGTCCAAACACCCTGCCGCTTTCCCCGAATTGGTTGTCACATCGAGCGAAAAAGAATGGGGACTGCCCACTTTGCGCGCGCTCATTGCCAATTTGACCTAAGGCATCGGCACTTGGGGCCTTAAAACCCATGGCAAACCTTTGGCAAACCCGCTAACAGGGTCAGCCAAAGGGACCAAAATATGAAGAAGCAAAACATGAACCGCGATTGGATCGCCACCGCCCGCACCCTGTCACAAGCCTTGCCTTACCTGCAACGCTACACAGGTGCGATTGTTGTCATTAAGCTTGGCGGTCACGCCATGGGCAGCGATGAAGCGATGGAAGAATTCGCGCGCGATGTTGTGCTGATGCAAATGGTTGGCATTCACCCGGTTGTTGTGCATGGCGGCGGCCCAATGATCAACGCAATGCTCGAAAAGCTGCAGATCAAATCAGAGTTTGTAAATGGTAAACGTGTAACCGATGCTGCGACGGTTGAAGTCGTTGAAATGGTTCTGTCGGGCACCGTAAACAAGCGCATAGTACAAGCGATCAACCGTCAAGGCGGTAAGGCGGTAGGTCTTTCTGGCAAAGATGCAAACTTGATGCTTTGCACGCAAACCAATCCTGATCTTGGGTTTGTTGGCACCCCCACTAAAATGAACCCAGAAGTTCTGCAGGATCTGTTTGCCAATAACACAATTCCAGTCATCGCCCCTCTGGGTGCTGGTGAAAATGGCGAAACCTTTAACATCAACGGTGACACAGCAGCAGGCGCGATTGCAGCCTCACTGAACGCGGATCGCTTATTGCTATTGACTGATGTCGCGGGTGTGAAAAACGCTGAAGGTGACGTCGTCACGGAACTGAAAGCCCAGCAGATTAAAGACATGACGGCCGAGGGCGTAATTGCAGGTGGTATGATCCCAAAAACCGAAACAGCCTTGAACGCCATTCAAGACGGTGTGCGCGCTGTGGTTATTTTGGATGGCCGCGCGCCGAACGCGACTTTGCTGGAGCTGTTCACCGATCACGGGGCCGGCTCGATGATCCGCGGCGACGACGACTAACCCAAATGTGAGCGCAAGCCATTTGACTTGCGCCTCCACGCGCCTACTGTTGGCGTATGGAATATGAAGCAGCGATACGCCTTGGTGTTTTTTTCGGACTTTTCATCGTCTTAGCAGGCGTTGAAACGCTTATCCCACGCCGTCCGCGACAACACAGTCGGACGTCTCGTTGGGTTACAAATTGGGCAATGTCCCTTCTCAATTCTGGTACCTTACAGCTGATGGCTTTCCTGCTTCCTGCACTTGCAGCCGGGGCAGCCTTTGATGCAGCCACAAATGGCTGGGGACTGTTTAATCTATTGGATGCCCTGCTTTGGGCAGAGGTTATCCTTGCAATCCTGATCTTTGATTTCGCAATTTGGTTGCAGCATTTGATCACGCACAAAGTCCCACTTTTGTGGCGCCTGCATCAGGTTCACCACGCTGACCGCGACATCGATGTGACGACTGCCATTCGCTTTCACCCCATCGAAATCGCCTTTTCGATGCTCCTGAAAATTGGGCTGGTATATGCGCTTGGACCAAGCGTTTTTGCGATTGTTTTGTTTGAAATAATGCTGAATGGGACGGCAATGTTTAACCATTCTAACATTCGTCTACCATTGGGTTTAGATGCTGTGGTGCGTAGGGTGTTGGTAACCCCTGATATGCACCGGGTGCATCATTCAGTGCATCGGCATGAACATGACAGCAACTATGGGTTTTCGCTTTCCATATGGGACCGCATTTTTGGAACCTATATCGCGCAGCCTGAGGCGGGGCATGACGCCATGACAACCGGATTGAGATGGCAAGATGATCGCCCAGCCAAATTGGTCTGGTCCCTTGCATTGCCGTTTCGTAAGAAATGATCAATTCAAGGCTAAAGACGCATGGGTTGGCCATCGTTGGAGGATTTCACCCCGAAGACGATGAATGGTTTAAAGGCTATCAAACTGCATTAATGATCGGCCCAGATGAGCCTCAATTCTGGCCACATTTTACAACGCAGAAAGAATTTTTAGATGGTCTGCCCGATGCAATGGACCGCTTTTCCAAACGGATCTTGCAAGATGTTGCAGCTGATTTAGACGCGCTGACCTACTTCCCTTCTGATGGTCCGCCTTATCCGCCCTTTATCCAATGGGCGCTTGCAGCGGGTTGCTTTTCATCTCCAGTGGGCCTGCTGGTGAACAGCAATGCCGGTTTGTTCGCGTCTTTCCGAGGCGTTCTCGCCCTTAAGGAAAAGCTCGACCTTCCCCGATTGCCATATACCCCATGCGACACCTGTCAGGCTCACCCCTGTGAGACAGCTTGCCCCATAGGGGCACTCACCCCCTCAGGCTACGATGTAGAAGCGTGCAAGAGCTACCTTAGATCAGATGAAGGACGGGCCTGCCGATCCGGCTGCAAAGTTCGACTAAGCTGCCCTGCGTCAAAAAAATTTGGCAGGGTTGCTGCACAATCTGAATTCCATATGAAGGCATTTATTCGAGAATGACCAAACGTCTTATTCTGATGCGCCACGCTAAATCCAGTTGGGATCACGTGGGCCCTGACCACGACAGACCGCTGAATGCTCGCGGATTTAAGTCAGCACCTGCTGTTGGGCAGTGGTTGCGATTTAGTGGATTTCTGCCCGACGCGATCCTGAGTTCCAGCGCAAAACGTACTCGCGAAACATATGAAGGCTTGGGATTCGAAGGGCCAAAACGATTTGAGCGTAGCCTCTATCTTGCGGATCCCGAAACCATGCTGGATGAGTTAAAGAAAGAGTCTGCTGAGGTGATCCTGATGCTTGGGCATAACCCGGGTATTGCAGCTTTCGCCGAGATGCTTGTTGCAGAGCAGCCGGATCACAGTCGGTTCTTTGACTATCCGACCTGCGCAACGACCGTGATGGATTTTGCGATCGATGATTGGCAAGCGCTGAAATATGGCACCGGGCATGTGCAGGGTTTTGTTATCCCGCGCGAACTCACCTAAGGCCTTGCCTCCCCATCAACTTTCCGCCTAACTGACTTCAGTGAAACAGGAGATTTTATGTCCCGCTGATTGAGGCGCGATTTGCGCGTCAAGTCTACACATCCCAAATGACTTACCCGCCTTGGCGGAGCAAAGGATGTGCCATGATTCAATCAAAGCCCGCAACGGGCATAAGGACATCAAATGATTTTACCCTATAGCGCTTCTGACAAAGATGCCGTTCTTCACATTTGGAAAGCAGCGAGCGCCATCGCGCATCCGTTTCTTTCCGCAGACGTCACCAATCAAGCCGAAGCTATGATCCGCGATCAATTGCTTGATATGGCCGAAGTCTGGATGGTGGAATATTCCGGTCAAAAAGTCGGCTTTATCGCCTTTCTTGGTGATGAAATAGGCGGGCTTTTTGTGCTGCCTGACTATCAAGGCCTTGGCATTGGTCAAAAACTCTTGGTCAAAGCCAAAGAGGCCCGTGCAGAATTGACCCTTAGCGTTTTCACCGAAAACCCAAAAGCCCAAGGCTTTTACCAACATCATGGGTTTCGGGAAACGGAACGGCTGACCAGCGACTTCTTTGGACATGAAGAAATCCGCATGCTTTGGTGCAAGCCTTAAACGAAAAAGGCCGGGGAGAAATCCCCGGCCTCTCATAATTTACAGAGTTGGTCAGTGACCCAAAATCTGGCTGAGGAACAATTTAGTCCGTTCACTCTTCGGATTGTTAAAAAACTCTTCCGGCTCGTTCTGTTCAACGATCTGGCCTGCGTCCATGAAGATCACGCGGTTTGCAACCTGACGGGCAAAGCCCATCTCGTGGGTCACACAGAGCATGGTCATACCCTCTTCAGCGAGTTCGATCATGGTATCTAGAACCTCTTTGATCATCTCCGGGTCAAGCGCAGATGTAGGTTCGTCAAACAGCATGATCCGTGGCTTCATGCAAAGCGAACGGGCGATCGCCACACGCTGCTGCTGACCACCAGACAACTGACCAGGATACTTGCCAGCCTGCTCAGGGATCTTCACCTTCTCAAGGAAGTGCATCGCAGTTTCGACGGCTTCTTTCTGAGGTGTTTTGCGCACCCAGATAGGCGCCAGCGTCAAGTTCTCAAGAACCGTCAGATGCGGGAAGAGGTTGAAGTGCTGGAAGCACATACCAACTTCTGACCGGATCTTGTCGATGTTCTTCAAATCTGACGTCAACTCTGTGCCATCGACGATGATCTGCCCCTGCTGGTGTTCTTCCAGACGGTTGATGCAGCGGATCATGGTGGATTTACCGGAACCAGATGGGCCCGCGATAACGATCCGTTCGCCTTCATTGACGGTCAGGTTGATGTCACGCAACACGTGGAATGAACCATACCACTTGTTCATGTTGGTGATTTGAATCGCCACGTTGTCGCTTACGCCCATTTTGGAGCGATCAATCGTGCGGTCGGATTGTAGATCAGACATATCGTGATCTCCTATCGTTTATGACCAGTTTGAAGCTTACGCTCCAGGTACATGGAATAGCGGGACATGGAAAAGCAGACGATGAAGAACAGAACCGCGATGAACGCGAAGAGTTCCCAATAGATACCGTTCCAGGCTGTATCCGCGCGGATTGCGTTGGACAGACCGATTACGTCGAACAGGCCGATAATCGAAACCAGCGTCGTATCTTTAAAGATACCGATGAAGGTCGAGACGATGCCCGGGATCGAAATCTTCAACGCCTGTGGCATGATAATCAGTTGTTGCGCCTGCCAGTAGTTCAGGCCCAGAGAGTCAGCACCCTCGTATTGGCCCTTTGGCAATGCAGCCAGACCACCCCGAACAACTTCAGCCATATAAGCTGCAGAGAACAGGGTCATCATAATCATAACGCGCAAGATCACGTCGAAATTGGTTCCCGGCGGCAAAAAGACGTTCAACAGCAAGGATGCCACGAACAACAGCGTGATCAGAGGCACACCACGAATGAACTCGATAAAGCCCACACAGATGGTCTTGACGATCAACAGATCCGACTGACGACCCAGTGCCAGCAGAATGCCGAGCGGCAAGGAACACCCAATCGCAACAATACCCAACAGAAGCGCCAGCATGAAGCCACCAAATTGACGAGATTGAACGGATTCAATTCCAATGTTCAAAATCGATGTCAAAAGGTCAGCCACAGGTGACGCAAGTACGAACCACCAGATCAGCGTTGCCAAAACTGCGATGATCAAGCCTGCGAGCCCGCCAAGCATGTTGGTGAAAAAGCGATAGGCATAGTAACCGACCACAAAACCAAGTGCTGCAGTGATCGGACCCCAAATGGCACCACCCCAAAGAAGCCAAGGCATCACAAAGGGATAAGCCGCAGTCACATAGATCATCTGCTTCGGAGACCGTTCTGAAAACAGGATCGGTGCCAAAGCAAGCAATGTTAGAACCAGTGCAAGGTTAACACGCCAGTACAGATGATCAGGGTAGAACCCATAAAGCAGCTGCAGCCAACGGTCATTCACAACACCCCAGCAGGCATGGCCGTGTGTTGTGCCGTACTTTTCCTTAAAGATTTCACGACATTCAGTCAGGGATTCTGCAGCCCAAGAGGATTGGAACACCCAAGGGATCAGACCAGCCAGAATATAATAAATGAACCCTAAAGAGATCACTGTGAGAACGGAATTCACCCAACCTGAAAACAGGTTTTCACGCGCCCAGCCAACGATACCGACGGTTGATGCCGGTGGATCGAGCTCTGGAAGCATTTCGGTGCGGACAAAAGATTGATCACTCATATTACCGCTCCACCAATGCGACGCGTTTGTTGTACCAGTTCATCACCAAGGAGATGGACAGGCTGATCAGCAGGTAAACCGCCATCAGAAGAATAACGCATTCAAGTTCACGACCGGTTTGGTTCATGGTGATGCCACCCAAGGTACCCGTGATGTCCATGTAGCCCACCGCAATCGCCAGAGACGAGTTTTTGGTTAGGTTCAGATAGTTGGAAATCATAGGCGGGATGATCACGCGTAGCGCCTGAGGCAGAACCACAAGGCTCATGATACGCCCTGGACGCAGACCCAACGCACCAGCCGCTTCGGTCTGACCGTGGCTAATCGCAAGGATACCGCCACGGACGATTTCGGCGATGAAGGCTGCAGTGTACAATGACAGAGCCAACCAAAGCGCAATCAAAGAGTTCCGCATGTGGGTGCCGCCGGTGAAGTTGAATCCCTTCAGTTCTGGATAACCCAAATGGAAACCCAAGATGGCAAATAGAACGCCAATTGGAACCAGAACAACAGCAAGGCGCTTCCACCAAGTGGTTGGACGTACACCAGTTTCTTCTTGAACTTTGTCAGCGCTTTGTTTGATCTTACGAGATACAAACAAGCCGCCGATCAGAACGACCAAGAAGGCAATTAGGTCCAAAGAAACATCAAACCGCATCGAGCTTGCGCCAAAGAGGTGGATATTGCCTAAGGAATTGCTGAACAGAGCTTCTGGAATATAGACCCCGCGATTGGTGATCGCGATTGTGTCAAAGAAGCTCATGGTGGCTTCGGGATTTTCGCCCCGGAAAGCGCGAGGTGCTGGCAGGCTTTCGATCAAGATTGCCATCGCCAAAACGATCCACAGCAGAACCGGTACGTTGCGGAACATTTCCACATAAACGGTCATGATGCGGGCGACGAGCCAGTTCTTGGATAGACGCAGCACACCGATGATCACACCGAGTATGGTGGCGGTGATACAGCCCAAAACGGCAACAACCAAAGTGTTCAGCAGGCCGATGAAGGCAGCACGCAGATGGCTGTCGCGGCTGTTGTAGTCTAGCAGTCGCTGGTTAATGTCATAGCTCGCAGGCTCAGTGAAAAAGGCCAGCGAAATCGGTTTCCCAAGGGTATTCAAGTTGGTGATAGCGTTGTTGATCAACCAGGCGGCCGCCAACATAAACCCCATCAATGCTACAACTTGAATGGTCGCCGAGCGATACCGGGTGTCGTAGATCAGCATAGATAGCCGAAACGACTCCTTCGGAGGGTCGGTGAGAGTTGTCATTAAGGATGTTCCCCGTTTTCGATCTTTGCCTCAGCGCTATTTTCTGCGCATTTTGTGAGATCAGATCGCGTTATTCGTATCGAATAAAAGGCGAAGGGCGCGAGAAGTCTCGCGCCCTAAGCAATTAGCTCTTACCGGAATGGTGGAGAGTAGATCAGACCGCCATCAGTCCACTGTGCGTTCAGACCACGCGCCAGACCGATTGGAGTGTTCTCGCCGATGTTCTTTTCGAACAGCTCGCCGTAGTTACCACCCGCCATGATAGCGTTTTTCGCCCAATCAGCAGACAGACCCAGTTGCTCACCCAGGTTACCTTCGGTACCCAGCAGGCGGCTGACTTCTGGGTTATCAGCGCCGGATGCCATTTCGGCAACGTTTGCAGATGTCACACCCAGCTCTTCAGCAGTGATCAGAGCGTTCAAAGTCCAACGAACAATGTCGCCCCACTCGTTGTCGCCGTGGCGAACAAGTGGACCAAGTGGTTCTTTGGAAATGATTTCTGGCAACAGAGCGTGCGCTGTTGGATCTTCGAATGCTGCACGTGTCGCCGCCAGACCAGATGCGTCTGTGGTGTAAACGTCGCATGCGCCCGCAAGATACTGCTGCTGTGCTTCTGCATTGGTTTCGATTGGCACTGGCTCATAGCTGATACCGTTGATGCGGAAGAAGTCCGCCAGGTTCAGCTCGGTTGTTGTACCGGTTTGGATACATACAGTCGCGCCATCCAGTTCCTTCGCAGAAGAAACACCCAGTTCTTTAGGGACAAGGAAACCCTGACCATCGTAGTAGTTCACACCAACAAAGGTGAACTTCAGGTCAACGTCACGGGAGAATGTCCAAGTGGTGTTACGTGCCAGCACGTCGATCTCACCAGAAGCAAGCGCAGTGAAGCGTGTCTTACCTGTGGTAGGAACGAACTCAACTGCAGATGCGTCACCCAGCACTGCAGCAGCTACGGCACGACATACACCAACGTCGAAACCATCCCAGTTACCATTTGCATCTGGAGCCGCGAAGCCAACCAGACCAGTTGTAACGCCACAGTTCAGTTTGCCGCGCGCTTTTACGTCATCGACAGTACCGGCTGTAGCAGCGACAGCGGACATGCAAGCAACAGTCGCCGCGCCAAAAATTACGGATTTATTCATATTTACCTCTTCCTGAGTTTCCACCCCTCGTTGGGGGCAAAGCACCGACCGTCATCGCGATCAGCATTTTCGCTGAATTGGGTTCTCGCCCCCTCAGCGGCCTCCAGTTTGGAGCGAAATATCAATAAAGGTCAAGGGGTTGATCAAGGAAATTGATTACGCAGCCCGGCGCTTAGCTGGTTTGGCATCAAAATTCGCTAAACGCCTTTAAACATGGCATAATTTAAAATTGCAATAGGCTTGCACAAAGGCATTTCTCTTTGTTTCCGCAAGGATTTGAGCTTCTTCGTCTGGACCCCACTGTTCCTCCTGCCAAAGCTCATCCACGCGTGACAGCGCCCAAAGGTCTTCAATTGGTTGCAATTTCTTCACCGCAGCGAATCCCAGAATCAGGGAGCCAGAAAGCGACACGAGATCATGGAAAGCCGACAATTCGAAATTGCTAAAGGCGTGAACACGTTGCCGCAATCGCTCCAGAGCGGCCTTGTCCTGAGCTTGGAACATCACGCCATGGATAGGATTGAGCCGCGCATCTAGGACCTCATCAGCCCAGTCTAACACCGGATCCCAAAGCTCTGCTTGGCGGGCGATCAATTCCTGCGGGTTATCAGCGCGGTAACAGAGCAAATCTGTACCACCGTAATCTGCCAACATATCCGCAACCTCAGCGTGTTGCAGCGCCACCTTATCCAGTGCCGCATTCGCCCACCGCGTAACAGGCATAGTCAGCGGATCAATTTCTTCTACCTGCGCATCCCATTCCTTGGCAATCGCGTCGGCAATCGCACGGGTAGGTACAATCACCGCGGTTTTCGCAGGTGTTTTCACACCTCTGCCATCTAGTAATACTGCAAAACCGTCACCCTGCTCTTCAACAGAGGTTTCTGTCCAAAATTTACGTTTGGTATTCCAGCCGGCCATTGTTTAACCCCAGTAGTCGTTCAGCACGTCGTGCAAATCTTTAAATTGATCAATCACCACATCTGCAGCACTCAATTGCGCGCGATCGTGATACCCCCAACTGACACCAATGGCATAGAGCCCAGCGGCCTTTGCCATTTCCATGTCATAGCTTGTGTCGCCGATCATGACGGCGTCCTGTTGCGCTACGCCTGTATCAGAAAGACAAGCCTGCAACATAGCAGGATGCGGTTTAGATGGGTGATGATCCGCCACTTGCTGAGTTACAAACCGCCGCGCCAGATCATGGCTCTCCAAGACTTTGTCCAACCCACGGCGAGATTTGCCCGTGGCAATGCCGAGCAGGGTTTCTGGCTGAGCATGTAATTGATCAAGCACACCCATGGCCCCGGGGAAAAGTGGTGTTAGGCTAACGCTTTGATTGCTCTGACGAATGCCAACAAATGCATTTTTGTAGCCCTCTACCAAAGCTTTATGGATATCGGGACTTTCATTAGGCGCCAAACGTGGCATCAAAACATCCAGCGACAGGCCGACCAGTTCTAAAACGGCCTCTCGGTCAGGCACCTTAAGCCCTTGCGCGTTAAAAGCTCCTGTCATCGCGGCCAGAATATGTGCCTGACTGTCAACTAGCGTGCCGTCGACATCAAAGATCACAAGCCGCAAGTCGTTGCTCATCGCAGTTCCTCAAACGGATCTTCGGCGGCCATATCTAGCGTCCAGTCAAAGGTCTCAAAGGTATGGGCGATATGCTCTGGCAACGGCGCGTGCACCGTCAATACCTGTTTGGTCGCCGGATGCTCAAAGCTGATCGTGCGCGCATGCAGATGCAGCTTTTTCGAAATGATCCCACCAAGCTGAGCGCCCCAGCCGTCGCCAAGATTTTCTTGACCAGAGCCACCGTATTTGCCATCACCAATGATCGGATGGCCGATCTCTGCCATATGCGCCCGCAATTGGTGCGTACGACCAGTGATTGGCTCCATCGCCACCCAGGCTGCGCGGCTCGCGACACGGTACAGCGTCGCATATTGGGTGATCGCGCGTTTCGCACCTGGCGTACTGGAAACATCGCGCGGGTGAACAGCGATCATCTTTTCGCCTTCACCGCGCTTGCCATGACCTGCGGCTTTCACCAGTCCATATTTGATTTCGCCCAAATAGGGCGTCGGCACACCTGCCACCACAGCCCAGTAAATCTTACGGGTCGCGTGATGCCGGAAGGCTGTCGTCAACTCGGACGCCATCTTTCGGCTGCGCGCCAGAACGAGAACGCCAGAGGTGTCTTTATCCAGACGATGCACCAAACGCGGTTTTTCCTCATAACCGAACTTCAAAGCTTCACTCAGCCCATCCACATGGCGCGTTTGTTTGCTACCGCCTTGGGTTGGCAGGCCAGCCGGCTTGTTCAGAATGATGATGTGGTCATCACGATAAATCACGCAGTTGCGGATCAGTTTTTCATCTGCTGCTGAAATCTTGATCGCACCGCGCCCAGTGGGTTCAGGTGCCTTGTCTGGCAAAGGCGGCACGCGCACATTCTGACCTTCTTCCAAACGTGTTGCCGGTTTCACCCGACCGCCATCCACACGCAGCTCGCCCTTGCGGCACATTTTTTCAATGCGGATCTGGTTGATCTGCGGAAATTTCGCTTTCAACCAACGGTCCAGACGCATCTCTGCATCATCCGCTGAAACTGTAATATTCTGAACGCCGCTCATGCCCACAATCCTCGTGCCAACCAGACGCCCAGCGCCAGTGCAAATATAGATCCCAATACCGAAATCGCCACATAGGCCAAAGCCGCCATCACCTGGCCGCGCTCAAACAATGTCACGGTTTCAAGGGAAAACGCCGAAAAGGTCGTAAAGCCCCCAAGAAACCCGGTCAGGATCAACAGGTTCAAATGTTCGAACCCACGCTTGGCCGCCATCACGACCAAAAACCCCATCAAAAATGACCCCAATATGTTCACGGTGATAATCGCCAAGGGAAACCCTGGGCCAACCAGCCGCAATACGCCAAGGCCGGTCAGATAGCGCAAAACAGCACCCAAAGACCCGCCCAAGGCCACATATATAAGGTTCAAAACCATCGGCTGTCTCTCACCCCTCCCCACGCCTTTGTCAAGCGCAACCCCAGCTCATCTTGTCCAAATACATTGCAGGAGCGGGAACGGCCGCCCCTCGGTGTCAAAGCACCCTTCAATCGACGTTTCGTTTGCTCCGCAGCTTGGCAAAATACTCCACACGTTTCTTTAAATCACGTTCAAAACCGCGTTCGACTGGTGCGTAGTAATCAGGTCGCGCCATACCACCGGGAAAGTAATTCTGCCCTGAAAATCCATCCTCAGCATCGTGATCATAGGCATAGCCAGACCCATAACCTTGATCTTCCATCAGGCGCGTCGGTGCATTCAGAATATGTTTCGGGGGCATCTCAGACCCAGTCTTTTTGGCCCCACGCCGCGCAGCTTTGTAGGCCGCATAAACCGCATTGGATTTCGGAGCGAGCGCGAGGTACACCAAAGCCTGTGCAAGCGCCAACTCCCCTTCAGGGGAACCAAGTCGTTCATAGGTTTCCCAGCTTTGCAAACAGACTGACTGCGCTTGCGGATCAGCAAGGCCAATATCTTCAACAGCCATACGCGTGATACGCCGCGCCAAAAACCGAGGGTCTTCACCTCCCTCAAGCATCCGCGCAAACCAATATAGCGCCGCATCTGGGTCAGATCCACGCACCGATTTGTGTAGCGCCGAAATCAGATTGTAATGCTCTTCGCCGGACTTGTCGTATTTCGCGGCCCGCTTCATCAAACGCTTAGACAACTGCTCTGAGGTCAAATCAGCAACGACCTTCCAAGCGGCAACTTGCTCGATCAAATTTAGCAACGCGCGCCCGTCGCCGTCCGCCATTTCCAACAACGCCGCCCGCGCGGTTTGATCCAATGGCAAGATGACATCCAGTTCAGCTTCGGCACGCGCCATCAACCGCTCCAAATCGTCACTCGAAAGCCGCTCGAGGACCAACACCTGCGCACGGCTCAATACAGCGGCGTTAAGCTCAAAACTCGGGTTCTCGGTTGTGGCCCCAACAAGCAAAATGGTGCCGTCTTCCATATGCGGCAAAAACCCATCCTGCTGCGCCTTGTTAAAACGATGAATTTCATCGACGAAAAGCAAGGTCCCCTGCCCGTTCTGACGCCGTATCTTGGCGGCCTCAAACACCTTCTTCAGATCTGGCACACCTGTGAAAATCGCGCTGATCTGCACGAAATGCAGATCCGTTTCCTGTGCCAAAAGCCGAGCAATGGTGGTTTTCCCCACACCGGGCGGCCCCCAGAAAACCAACGAACTCAAGGAACCAGATGAGAGCATCACACCCAGGGGCGCTTCGGGCCCTAAGACCTGAGATTGCCCAATCACATCCGCCAAAGTTTGGGGGCGTAGCCGGTCTGCCAAAGGGCGTGGTGCATTGTCCACTACCGCGGGTGCGGATTCTCCGAATAGATCACTCATGCTTATAGTCTAAAGCGCAAAGTCACCCGACGCGAGCCTCGTTCGACCAACATGCTGACACGACGCGACGCCTGCCGCAGGGCCTCCTCAACATCGGTAGGGCTTTCAATTTGCGTCTCATCAATGGCCAACAACACATCCCCAAGGCGAAGCCCCACACGGGCACCGAAGTCTCCGAGGCCGTGCACAACAACACCTTCACTTTTTAGCGGCAAGCCAAGCTCTGCCGTCAAAGCCGGGTTGATGTTGGAAACCACGACACCCGGCAGCACAGTGCTCTCCGATGTTTGCACCGTTTCTCGGCTTGGGACTTCTGGCGGTGCGATCAATGCAACATCGCGCGTCGCTGGTTCACCGCCTAGAATGCCGGAAATTTCAGCCGTACCGCCAAGCCCCGCGACCGACATGCGAAAGATCATTTCAGCCCCATTCGTGATCGGGTTGCCATCTACTGCTAGGATCACATCTCCGGGGGCAATACCTGCGGCAAGGAAGGGGCTTTCTGGATGTAGCGCTGAAATCAAAATACCGCCGGGGCGATCCAGACCAAGGCTCTCGGCAATATCCGCATCGACAGGCTGACCGGTTGCACCGGCCCAGGGCTTTTCGAACTGTGTATTGCCTGCTTTGGCTTGATCCACAAATTCTGCGACCAGATTGGCCGGAATGGCAAAGCCAATCCCGTTGCTGCCACCTGAGCGCGTCAAAATACGCGTGTTGATCCCTATCAGATCCCCATTTACATCAATCAACGCACCGCCAGAGTTCCCGGGATTGATGGCCGCGTCGGTTTGAATAAAGTATCCCTGCCCCGTACCTGCCGCCGCGCCCGAACGTGCAAGGCCAGACACAATACCGCTTGAAACGGTTTGCCCCACTCCGAAGGGGTTGCCGATGGCCAACACCAGCTCCCCCACTTCAACGCTATCGCTATCTCGTAACGGTAGGTAGGGCATCTCCTCAGGGTCGTTCAACTGCAGGATCGCTAGGTCGTTGGCCTCATCGGCCAAAAGCACCTCTGCGGTGAATTCACGTCGGTCATTCAACACAACGCGTATGTCCGTGGCCATCCCAACGACGTGATAGTTCGAGACGACGATCCCATCTGCCGACAAGATGACCCCAGAGCCCAATGAATTTTGAACCTGTGGCCGAGCCGCGCCAAAATCGCGGAATAGGTTTTGAAAGAACGGGTCGCCCTGAAAAGGGCTTTCGCGCACTTCAACTACACGCTTGGCATAAATATTGACCACAGCCGGCGCTGCCTCTTTCACCAGAGGAGCAAAACCAAGAGAAATCTCTGCTTGGCTGGAGGGTACTTTTGTCTCGGCATGTGCGAGGCTGGAAAGGGCGATTGTGACTACAGTCAAGGCGGCGCGTAGCATAGGTACTCCGAAATCGTTCTTGTTTGATATGCGAAGGCTGCGCTGATTTTGCAAGCGGGGTCAGGGGCTTTGCCCCTCAGCGCTGCGCGCTTGCACCCCTAAGTATTTTTGCAACGATGAAACTAGGTTAGCGGCGCGCTTGGGCTTTGATCTGCTCTGGGATCGCAATCCGGTTGAAAAGAAGGTTCGCAAATTTTCTGAGGCCCACACCAGTGCGGATTTCAAACTCTTCGTATTTAAACTTGCGACCGGTAACTCCATTTTTTGCGAAACCCTCTTTGAGAGCCTGTCGCATCTGTTTGGGGCCACAGAAAGCAACCGTTAGGCTTTCTGCGCTTTGGTCGGTAATTGCAAGAATGCTATCCGCATCTGCACGCCCGTCTGTCGCGGAGCTGTGAATATGCAGTGTCAACTTGGGTTTAACCGCTGCCAGTGCTTTCAATTCTTCAAGGTGCGCAGCTGCCGCTTCCGATTTAACGCAGTAGACCAAATGGGCAGCATCGTCTTCAGGCGCCAAATCATGGGCCCAGGCCAAGAATGGCGTGATGCCAACACCTGCACCAATCCACAACTCCTGCCCACCCGTGTTTTTACGTTCAAAATGCCCGTAAGGCCCTTCAAGCGACAGCTTAGAGCCAACTTGAAGATTGCGATGCAGACGAGTTGTGAAGTCCCCCAGTCGCGCGATCGACATACGGATAGAGCCATCCTCTGTTGGGGCTTTGGAAATTGTAAACGGGTGTGGTTCTGATCCAACAAAGCTAGCGAAAGCAAATTGGCCCGCGCGGTAGCGCAATGGACGGCCTTCAGGCTTCAACGTTACGGCAAGCACGTTTCCAGTGACTTCAGTGCTGTCGACCACATAGGCCCGCGCCGGGCGCATGCGTGCAGGAAGCAGGCGATAGCTGAAGCACATGATGCCAAGCACACAGAAGGCTGACGTATATAGCCCAATCGGATCACCATTCTGAAAGGGTTTTAGAATGAACAAGTAATGCGCTGCCCCTGCGAGGAAAAAGAGCCCCATCAAACGGTGGGTCCAGCGCCAGAGATGATAGGGGATGAAGGTCGCAATGGTGATGACCACCAGTATGAGCAGGCCGTAAAGACTGAGCTCCCCGAGCGTTTCCGCGAATTCCTCTAGAAGATTTTGCCCACCCAGATGATTCATCTCAGCATCAACGGTGTCGTGGATCAAAATGAAAAGCATCGACAGAATGCCAAGCCATTTGTGAAACACATAGCCTTGATCAAGACCGCCAAAAAGCCATTCAACCGGACGCCAACGGGTGGAGATAAATTGAACAATCGCCATCGCGATCAATGACGCGATGCCCATGTATTGGCTGAATAGCGCCAGAGTATCGCCCTTGTGGTTCAGCGCTGGCAGCCAGATGATCGGTAGGAGGATCGCAACAATGGTCAGTAAAAGTCCAATCGGGTTCACGCGCATCATTTGTCCTCATCCGTCATAAATAGCGGGTTATGTTGGCGTCAGTACTGTCTGCCCTACGGGGCTGGGTCAAGACTTGGACACACAGAAGGCGCATATTTCTTTAGTAAACCAAAAGGTTTATCACCGTCTAAAAGTCGCTAACAGATGATCGTGCTCCATTTCGCCACAGGCTCTTGCCCAAGCCAGACATGGTCATATCTTTGAGATGTATCAGGAGTAAGCCGATGCCAGAGCCCGCCAAGACCCGTGCCCTTTACAATGCCGATTGCCCTGTATGCGATGCAGAAATGTGCAGCTACGAAGGTTATGCTCAATCTCAAGACCTTTCGATTGCATTTGATGATCTGAACACTGTGGATCTTGCACGTTGGGGCGTCAGTGAAGATCAGGCCGCACGCTTGTTGCATGTCATTCACGATGGAGAGCTATTTGTCGGATGGGACGCGTTTTTGGTGTTGTGGGCGCAAATGCCCCGCTACGCACTGGCCGCCAAAATCGGGGGGTGGCCCATCATTCGCCACATGGCGAGCTTGGGATACAAGCACATCGTCGCGCGCGTGATCTACGAACGTCATCTGCGGCGCAAAGCGCGTGGCCTGAATGGAAAGACTGCTGAACAGGCGGCCACGGATAAGAGATAAACCCCAACAACAAAAAAGCCCGCCAAACTGGCGGGCTTTCGCGATCCTAAGGATCAGAATTCTTATTCTGCAGCTGCTTCTTCAGCAACCAGACGGGCTTTGTCGCCAGCGCCTTTTGCATCAACGTCGCGGTCAACGAATTCGATAATCGCCATTGGTGCCATGTCGCCATAGCGGAAGCCAGCTTTCAATACGCGAACATAACCACCGTTACGCTCAGCCATACGTGGGCCAAGAACGTCAAACAGTTTTGCAACGTATTTGTCTTGCTTCAAACGAGACGCTGCGTTGCGACGAGAGTGAAGGTCACCCTTTTTCGCCAGAGTGATCAGTTTTTCAATGATCGGGCGCAGTTCTTTTGCTTTAGGCAAAGTTGTTTTGATCTGTTCGTGTTCGATCAAAGAGCCTGCCATGTTTGCGAACATCGCTTTACGGTGTTCGTGTGTACGGTTCAGGCGGCGGTAACCACGTGCGTGACGCATAATTTCAATCCTTCTTTGGTGGCCTTGGTTGGCCGGTGCTTTGTCTGGCTTCCGATGCGTGTCGGTCGCTCTCCTTGGGGCAGGATCGCCCTTGTTTTCCTCGGCATTCCGAGCATTTGAGCGGGCCATATAAACGCCCCGCTCGAATTTATCAAGACGTGTTTAGAACGCGTCTTCGAATTTCTTCGCCAGATCTTCGATGTTGTCCGGTGGCCAGTCCTCGACGTCCATACCAAGGTGCAGACCCATGCCGGACAGCACTTCTTTGATCTCGTTCAAAGACTTGCGGCCGAAGTTTGGTGTACGCAGCATTTCTGCTTCGGTTTTCTGGATCAGATCGCCAATGTAAACAATGTTGTCGTTCTTCAAGCAGTTTGCAGAACGTACAGACAGTTCCAGCTCGTCCACTTTCTTCAGCAGAAGTGGGTTGAACTCGAGACCATCGTCTTCGTCCTGACGGCCAGCAGCTTCTGGTTCGTCGAAGTTTACGAAGATAGACAGCTGGTCCTGCAGAATACGAGCAGCGAAAGCAACCGCGTCTTCTGGTGTGATTGAACCATCTGTTTCGATCTTCATGGTCAGCTTGTCATAATCCAGAACCTGACCTTCACGGGTCGGCTGAACGTCATAAGAGACCTTCTTGACCGGAGAGTAGATCGCATCGATTGGCATCAGGCCAATTGGTGCGTCTTCTGGCTTGTTCTTGTCTGCAGAGACATAGCCCTTACCAGTGTTCACAGTCAGTTCAACGAACAGGTCTGCGCCATCGTCAAGGTGACAGATAACCAGATCTTTGTTCAGAACTTCGATTCCTGCAGAGTCAGAGATATCACCCGCAGTTACAGCACCAGGACCTTTTGCATTGATGGAAAGACGCTTAGGGCCTTCCACTTCCATGCGCAATGCGACCTGCTTAAGGTTCAGGATGATGTCGGTGACGTCTTCACGAACGCCCGCAACAGAAGAGAACTCGTGCAGAACGTTGTCGATCTGAACAGAGGTGATGGCTGCGCCTTGAAGCGAGCTCATCAGAACGCGGCGTAGCGCGTTACCCATTGTCAGACCAAAACCACGTTCCAGTGGCTCAGCAACAACAGTTGCTTGGCGTGCAGGATCATTGCCCGGCTTGATTTCAAGCTGGGTTGGCTTGATCAGTTCTGCCCAATTTTTGTGGATCATGCGTCCCTCCATTCTTGTCAAACCCCCACGATCAATCAGGGTTCGACTCCCGAGGTTTCAAAATGACGAACTGGGGCCGTGAAAAACACGCGGCCCCAGGCACTAATTCTTTAATTATACGCGGCGGCGCTTTGGTGGGCGGCAGCCGTTGTGTGCCATTGGCGTCACGTCACGGATAGATGTGATGTTAAAACCAATTGCAGCCAATGCGCGCAGTGCGGATTCACGTCCACCACCTGGGCCTTGCACTTCAACTTCCAGTGTCTTCACACCGTGGTCTTGTGCTTTTTTGCCGGCATCTTCTGCAGCCATCTGAGCCGCATATGGGGTAGACTTACGAGAGCCTTTGAAACCCATGGTACCGGCAGAGGACCAAGAAATTGCGTTACCCTGAACGTCAGAGATCAGGATTTTGGTGTTGTTGAACGAGGAGTTCACGTGAGCAACGCCAGCGGCGATGTTCTTACGTTCTTTGCGCTTAGGCGCTCTTTTATCGCGTGCCATCTAATCAGACCCCCTTATTTCTTCTTACCAGCAATGGCCTTTGCAGGACCTTTGCGAGTACGAGCGTTAGTGTGGGTACGCTGACCGCGAACCGGTAGGTTACGACGGTGACGAAGACCGCGGTAGCAGCCCAGGTCCATTAGACGTTTGATGTTCATTTGAACTTCACGACGCAGGTCACCTTCAACGGTGTAAGTTGCGTCGATGTGCTCACGAACAGCCAGAACTTCGGCGTCAGACAGTTCGTTTACGCGGCGAGTGGCTTCAATACCAACTGCTTCGCAGATTGCGGCAGCAGAAGTATGGCCAATGCCAGTGATATAAGTGAGGGCGATCGGGACCCGTTTGTGGGTCGGGATGTTAACGCCGGCGATACGTGCCAAGTGTCATAGTCCTTCATAGTTGCGGTTCCGTAGCTCCAGAACCTTTTTTCACAACATAAGCCCGAGACATTTCTGCCATCGGGCCGTAGCTGATTCAGGTGATCTGTTTTGCGGGTGCGACCCGAAAAACGAGAATTTGATTCTCTAATAGAGATAGGGGTGAATACGGGGGATTTAGGGGTGGGTCAAGTGGTCTTGCACAACGAAGCTTATGGCTTTCGTTCTAAGATTTTTCATTCTTAACCTGAACAGCTTTTCGAGCTCGGAAAGCACGTACTTTAGTCAGGTTACCGCAGGCGTTTGACGCGCACCATTTCTTAGATTTGTTCCGTGTCGGGTCAATAAACGCTTCACGGCAACGAGTGTTTTCACAAAGCTTTAAGCGTTTCATATCTTCGTTTTCAAGATAGCGGCAAAACCCCAAGGCAATCACGTGAGTGGGTGATTGATCCTCAAACGTGCCCCGTAATGCTGTCTTCCCTTCGGCATCAAGATCAACTCGGTATCTGTACGTGATTGGCCCTAAGAACGAATTAAGCTGCGAAATGTTAGCTTCGTTCAGCTGACCAAACTCCATAAGTTCCGCAACCGCCGCCCTAAGAACAATACGAAGCTCCCGTAAAGGGCCCACCCAAGGCGCAATGTCCCTAATTTCAAAACCCCAGGCTTTCAGCGCCTCATACAGCCACTCAGCTTTGTCCAGATGGTCATCAACATGATCCGGCCCATGAATATGTTCGCTGTTTATCAACTCAATAAAGATCACGTCAATGTAACCATCTAAACTAATTTGACTCGTTACATTCTATAAACCATGGTGAGCACAGAATCAAAACAAAGATTGGTAAACATGTCTCGTTATCATCTCGCACAAATAAACATTGCTCGCTTCACCCACCCTGTGGAGGATCCAGCAAACCTCGATTTCATCAACAATTTAGATCGAGTGAACACAATTGCAGAAGCGCAACCAGGTTTTGTCTGGCGTTTGATGGGTGATGGAAACAGCGCGATGGATATCGATGCATACAACGACCCACAGATCGCCATCAACATGTCTGTATGGACCGACATTGAAGCCCTAAGTGCTTTCGTCTACCGGTCTTTGGGACACCGTCAAATAATGCGCCGCCGTGCTGAGTGGTTTGAACCTAAGCGTATTTCATTTGCCTTGTGGTGGATCGAAGCGGGCACACTTCCGACGATCAGCGACGCCAAGAACCGGTTGGCACATCTGGAGAAACATGGTCCAACTCCAAGTGCATTCATATTCAAACACACATTCACTCAGCCGGACTAAAGTTCGACTGCTTACTATTCAGCCATGATCCCTTTCATGCGCTTTTCAAGCTCGGCTTCCCAGTCCCCTCGGCTCTCCCGAATGCTTTGCAGATAAGCTTCGTTCTCAAGGGCCGGAATGGCCGGGTCATAATGATCCGCAGAGGCCAACATGCTGCGACGATCCAATTCATTGAATGCATCCACCATACGCGCGGCCTGATCTCGCGACTGGCCTAAAGCTTCAATCGCCGAGCGCCCCATGCGCAACGAGCTGTCATAGGTTTCACGAATAATGTCCTTACAGCCTGCGTGCCAAAGGTCATACACATGTTGGCGATCAACAGCGCGCGCCACGATATGCAGGTCAGGATAATGGTGATGAACGTAGTGGACCAATTCAGTGATCTGGTCCTTTTCATCAATCGCAACGACAAACAGCTTAGCTTCGGCAATGCCAGCCGCATGCAATAGATCAGGGCGCGTTGCGTCACCGTAATAGGCCTGCACGCTAAACTTTTTCAGCATCTCTAGCTGCTTTGAGCTGAAATCAATGACCGTCGGATTATGACCACAACCCCCAAGAATACGGCTGACAATTCCGCCGACACGACCGTGCCCCGCAATGATGATATCGCTGCGTTCTGAAATCTCATCCATCTCGCGCTCTTCAGCTTCAGAAAACCGCGGTGCGATGACCTTGTCGTAGATGATGAACAATGCAGGCGTCAGCAGCATAGACAGCGCCACAACTAGCAACAGCCGATCCGCCAACTCGGCAGGAATAACGGCATTTGCAACGGTGAACGACAATAGCACAAAGCCGAACTCACCGGCCTGCGCGAGCCCCAAGGCAAAGAGCCAACGGTCTGCACCCTGAATTTTGAAAATGAACGACAAAAGCAACAGCACTGCAGACTTCAGAACCATCAACCCCAAGGTTAGAGCCACGATCAAAGCAAGGTTGTCAAACAAGAGTCCAAAATTGATCCCTGCTCCAACCGTCATAAAGAACAGACCCAAAAGCAGACCTTTAAACGGATCAATATCGCTTTCGAGCTCATGCCGATATTCGCTGTTGGCCAGAACAACACCAGCAAGGAAAGTACCCAACGCAGGTGAAAGGCCAACCAAAGACATCAGCAATGCAATGCCGATCACCATCATCAATGCGGTCGCGACAAACAGCTCCCGCAGATTAGCTCCGGCGATAAAACGGAAGATAGGGCTGGTCAGGAACATCCCGCCACCGACTACGGCTGCAATCGAACCCAAAGTTACAAGCGCAACGCCCCAGCCCGGTAGCCCGTCTACCAAACTCATAGATGATCCGTGACCATCTCCATGATCATCGCCGCCGTGGGCGCCATGGTCACCACTGTGATCAGCGGCATGGCTCATGGCCTCCATGATCTCAGGCATCGCCAGTAGCGGCACCAAAGCCAGCATGGGGATCACGGCAATGTCTTGAAACAACAACACAGAAAAGCTCGACTGGCCGCCGTCACTTTTCATCAGTCCCTTTTCACCCAAGGTCTGTAAGACAATCGCCGTTGAGGACAGTGCGAAAACGAGGCCAATGGCCAAGGAAACGGTCCAAGGTTGACCAAACAGCATTGCCACGGTCATCACCAACCCGGTTGTTATTCCGACCTGCCCACCGCCGAGCCCTAAAAGTTTGGCCCGCATGGACCACAACAGTTTTGGCTCAAGTTCCAAACCGACCAGAAACAGCATCATGACCACGCCAAACTCGGCGAAATGCTGAATGGAAACCACATCCACATGCAGCCAAGCAAGGATTGGGCTGATCATGATACCGGCGATCAAATAGCCCAGAACCGATCCAAGCCCCAGTCGCGAGGCAATTGGCACCGCAATCACGCCTGCAATCAAAAAGACAAAAGCCAAAAGTAGAAAATCGGTCATGGATTGCGCGTCCCCTAAAGCAGTTCCCAAGCCACAGCATTTACAGGGGAAGGCTGAAAGTAAAGGGGATGATCGGTGCGCGAATGCACATACGCAAAGCGCCCCGCCTTTCACAAAAGGCGGGGCGCTTTGAAAACAAACTACTGACGGTTAGTTCAGAGCGTCTGCGATCTCTGCTTTTACAGCGTCGATCTCTGCCAGACCGTCGACCCAACTCAGGTTACCTTTTGCATGGTAATAGCCGATCAGGGCGTTGGTCTTTTTGTAGTATTCCATCAGACGGATCTTGAGGCTTTCCTCGTTATCGTCTGCGCGGGCTGTACCACCCGCTGCAACCGCTTCTGCCGCGCGCCCAACGATGCGGTCCACCAGCACCTCGTCGTTCACAGCTAAAGCAATCACCGCGTCCAGTTTTTCACCGGTCTCTTCCAGCAGCTCTTCCAAAGCGTCCGCTTGGGTCAAAGTCCGCGGGAAGCCGTCAAAGATGAAACCACCCTTTTTGTCGCCTTCCAGTTTTTCACGGATCAGACCAATTACGATCTCGTCTGTGACCAGCTCGCCTGCGTCCATGATGGCCGCAACCTTTTTGCCCATTTCTGTTCCAGAGGTCTTTGCTGCGCGCAGCATGTCTCCAGTGGAAAGTTGGATCATGTCGCGGGTCTCAACCAAATGGCTGGCCTGCGTTCCTTTACCGGCCCCCGGAGGGCCTAGAATAATAATATTCATCGACGAGCAGCTCCCTTTCTCCCGCGCTTCTTAGAACCCTTTCCACGCAGCTGCGATTTCTCAATCAGGCCTTCATATTGGTGTGCCACCAGATGGCTCTGAACTTGCTGGATCGTATCCATCGTCACGGAGACGACGATCAGAACCGAAGTGCCGCCAAAATAGAAAGGAATTGCCAATTGGCCACGGAGAATCTCAGGCAGGAGACAAACTGCCGCAAGGTAACCTGAACCCAGCACCAGAATGCGCGTCACAACATAGTCCAAATACTCGGCAGTTTTCTTGCCCGGACGGATGCCCGGCACAAAACCGTTTTGGTTTTTCAGGTTGTCCGCCACTTCGTCGACTTTGAAAGACACGTTGAACGTATAGAAGAAAGCAAAGAAGACGATCATCGCTGTGAAGAACAACAGATACAGCGGCTGACCCGGACCAAAGTAGGCCAGAATAGTCGACATGATCGGGCTTGTGGAGTTGCCAGAGAAAGTCGAAATCGTTGTAGGCAGCAGCAGCAGAGAGCTTGCGAAGATCGCAGGGATAACGCCGGCTGGGTTTACTTTGACTGGCAGGTGAGAAGAGCCACCGTCGTAGACTTTCATACCAACCTGACGGCGTGGGTATTGAATGTGGATCTTACGCAGCGCGCGCTCCATAAACACAACAAAAGCAATCGTTGCAACGACCATAACGATCACGCCGACAATCACCGCAGGGCTGATCGCCCCAGAACGGCCAGAGACAAAGAACTGCGCCAGAGCGGCTGGCAGTTCCGCCACAATACCCACGAAGATGATCAATGAGATACCGTTGCCGATGCCGCGTGCGGTGATCTGCTCACCCAGCCACATCAGGAACATGGTGCCGCCCACAAGAGTGACCATGCAGGAAACAATGAAGAACAGGCCCGGGTTGGTGACCAAATCACCAGACTGCAGGGACACGGCCAGGCCATAGGACTGCAACGTCGCCAGGAAAACCGTACCATAACGTGTGTATTGGTTGATCTTCTTACGGCCCTGCTCACCTTCTTTCTTCAACTGTTCCAAAGCTGGAACCATCGAGGTCAGAAGCTGAACAATGATCGATGCTGAAATATACGGCATGATGCCCAAAGCAAAGATGCCCATGCGGCCCAATGCGCCACCGGTAAACATGGATAGGATGCCGCCGATGCCCTGCGCCGCGCCTTCCATGAACTCACGCAGCGCATTTGCGTCAATGCCAGGAACCGGAATAAAGGTACCAAGACGATAAACGATCAAAAGCGCGATGGTGAACAGGATGCGGTTGCGAAGATCGGTCGCTTTACCAAGCGCGGCCCAGCTTGTGTTGGCCGCCATTTGCTCTGCTGCAGATACCATTCGGATCTCTCTTCAAATGACGACGCCGCCAAGAGCGTTTTCCAGCTCTGGCGGCGTCAAATAGGAAAACTAGAGTGTATGTAAGCGCATAAGTTTGCGCTCACAACCTCTTATTCAGCCGCTGGCGCGGAAGTGACCTTCAGAGAGCCACCTGCTTTTTCAACAGCTTCAACAGCGGATTTGGACGCGCCGGTGACTTCGATGTTGGCTTTTGCGGTGATTTCACCTTTTGCCAGAACACGTACACCGTCTTTAACGCGGCGAACCAGACCGGAAGCAACCAAGGCTTCTTCGGTGATTGGTGCGGATGCGTCCAGTTTCTTTTCGTCGATGAATTTCTGGATCAAGCCCAGGTTTACAACAGCGAATGCCTTACGGTTTGGCTTGTTGAAGCCACGCTTAGGCAGACGTTGGTACAAAGGCATTTGGCCGCCTTCGTAACCGTTGATCGCAACACCTGAACGGGATTTTTGACCTTTGATACCACGGCCACCCATTTTACCTTTGCCGGAGCCAGGGCCACGGCCAACGCGCATGCGTTTTTTGGTTGCGCCAGGATTGTCGCTAAGTTCGTGCAGTTTCATTTCGCTTCTCCTTGCCGGAACTGACCCCTGAAGCGTAAAGCGGGCCAAACACGGCTTTTCTTGATTTGTGATTCTGTGGCGGATGAGGCCACTGGTGGCGTATAGGCGGAGAGGCCTACCTTGGCAAGTGTGCAGACTAATGTAACTCGTCGGGCCACCGAGATCGTAGCATTTCGACTCCTGCAAGAATGGGTTCGCGATAACGATCAGGCAGCTCCTGGTAACTCGATATGTAATTGTCCGACAACTTGCCAAGCATGCTTTCCATAGCGTCCGAGTCCTCACCTGCACAAAGGTCAAAAATCAACAACAGCGCTATCGAAACCGCAAAAACATCCACATCACGCTTTTTGTAACTCGCAAGCGAAATGGCTTCGTGAGGGTACCAAGACATCGTCTCCCAATCTAACTCGCAATCGCGCTCATGAATCAAATAAATTAACTGCCGCAGATGCTTCGCCGTTCCTTCCGGCTTTTCATAAGAGTCGTGCCGAGCGATTTGTTCCAACACGCTTTCCGGAGCTGATTTCGCAATCTGCTTCAGTTGAATGAGTAAATCTAAAGTCATTTTGAAATCTCTCAAATCTAAAACTGATTTAAAGTTATCAACTCAAAATTTCGATAAGAACAAAAATGTTCTAAAATCGTCTCAAGAGCCCGGCACCGCCGGGCAGCGCCCGACCCTCCCCACGGGAGGGCGCTTCGCACCCACCCAGGATCGGGCGCCGCCCTTCGTGGAAAGCCACACCCTTCAATACAAAACGCCCCCCAAATTGGGAGGCGCGAAAATCTCAATTTTAGTGTCTTGGCTTATGCGTTGTAGACATGCTCGCGTGCAAGACGTGTGATGTCGTAGCGAGAGATCGCCAGATCTGCCAGATCGCGGTCAGACAGAGCGTCCAACTCACGTACGGTTGTCACATATTCTGCGCGCATTGCGCGAGCGGCTTGGAAGTCTGCGTATGCTTTACGGATGCGATCTGCGAAAGAGACTGCTGTGTAAGTTGTGTTTGCGACTGATGCCATTTTTACGTTTCCTTTTGAGGTCTGGGGCCTATTCCCCAAGTTTGTTTCGTTCTCCTCGTGCCCTCAAATTAGGAAATCTCGTTAGCGCCAACAACGCACAGTTCGGTCTAGCCGTTATGCATCCGCAGCATGGCTATTGCTGCAGGTGCATCCTAGATCAGCGTATCGTGCATTTTAGTGGCAATTGGTGAAAGCTTTTCACGCTCAACCGGTGCAACCACCACAAAAACCCAGGGACCTTCCTGCCAACGGATGGTGTTCAGATCATCGCTCTCCAAGAATCGGAACGAGGTCTGCGCCTCATCTTCGGTTCTGGCCATAAACAACGTCAGGCGCTCACCTTCGGTGGTTTCATACATGTATTGCGCAGCGGCTTTGCCTTCGAAGGGCAGCATTCGCCCGCCGACAAAGTTGAACCCATGGTCCTCTAGCTGCGGCACAGTCATCTCGCGCCCCATGCGTTTGGTCAGCCATGTCTGCAGATGCTCGGTCTCATCCGCACGCACTTCGACAGCATGGCGAACCTCTGCTGTAAACAACCGGTGCGCATCAGCGGCATCAATGGTGGCTTGCACCACAAGAATCTGCGGATCACGCGTCGACGCCACATTGAGGCCATAGCCCCCTGCCCCGCCAACGATGAACATCATCAAGGCCGCCGCGATGTGGCGTTTGGCCCAACGCGGCTCTGATGGCTGATTGGCCGCCATCAAACTCTGCACATGGGTTTCAGAAGGTGTTGGTACCAAAGACTGCAGCAGATCATCCGTCTGCCCCCAAGAGGCAGCGCGTTCTGCCAGAGACGGGTCTTGCTCCATCTCATCTTCAAAGGTGGCACGTTCTTCTGGCGTCATTTCCCCGTCCAGATAGGCGGCAAGACGTTCTTCGATGGTTTTGAAGTCGGTCATTTGACACTCCTGAGCGGTGGGGCGGCTTTATTTACATCTTCGTTCAGTTTAGCGCGGGCACGGGCGACGCGCGATAGGATCGTTCCGGTGGGCACGCCCAGCACATCGGCGCATTCCGCATAGGTCAGGCCACCAAAGGCCACAAGTTGCAGGGCTTGCAGCTGCGTGTCTGGCAGACCTTGCATGCGTGCGATCACGGCATTCAGCTCTGATCGATCTTCAACACTACGATCTTCCGCCGCTCCGCTGTATTCCGGTTCAAACGGCACTTCAGCCAATCGATTGCGCGCGCGAAACCGATCCCGAAACACATTCAGTAGGATTTTCATCACCCAAGGCCGCAATGGCTGAGACATATCCCACAGTTTTCGTTTGCGAATGGCGCGTTCGACACTGTCCTGCACTAAATCATCCGCCTGCGCCCGATCTCGGGTCAGGGAAAACGCATAGCGCCACAAATGGGGCAGCGCTTCTTTTAGCTGGCTGTCAAAGGACACTGAACACACCTTAACCAAACAATAGGGATAGAATGGACCGGCTGGCCCAAGGAAGCCAGCCGGCAATGTCTGATTAAGGCTTCGCGATATGCCAAACGCCTTGCACGCCATCGCCGGTGGTCTGGCCAGGCTTCTTATCTTGGATCCACAGGTACAGCGGCTGGTCTTTGTAAGCGATTTGCTGATCCCCATTTTTGCGAGAGATCACGCTAAAGCCCTCTGGCAGTGGCTTGTCGCTTTCGACCAACAGAGGCGGCCATGCTTTGGCGCAACCTGCATAGCAGTTGGATTTACCGGCATCGTCTTTATCAAAGGTATAAAGCGTCATGTCGTGACCATCAGTGAGGTAGCTAGCATCTGATGTCTTCACATCAGAAGACGCGTGGCCCGCGGCGTAAGCGGAACATGCAGACAGGGAAACAGCTGCGGCGGTGATCATAAGAATACGGGTCATGTTGGGCTCCTAGTGGGTTGCCCTGCGTGGTGCAGGTACAAGACATACGCCGCCCAAACGAAGTTTATTCCCGAGAAAATGCAAAAAAGAAAAACGCTCTCAAATTTGAGAGCGCTTCCAACTGCTTAATGACAGTGAACAATACCTGTCTTTCGCTCCATGTGACAGCATTGTCCCGCTGGAGACGACTTTCGGCAACCACCTCCATGGGCTATTTCAGACAGTTTGAAAGTCGAAAAAGGTTGGATTGAAGTTGCTGCAACTGCTGGTGTCATTAGAGCCAATGTAAATGCGGCCAAGGTAAGAATTTTCATCACAATATCACAAATAGTATCAATATGAGCCATACATTAACCATTTGTTAGCAAATGTGAATAGCGCCAAAGAAAAACGCCCCCGGAAATCCGAGGGCGTTTTCAAAGCTTTAAACAGAAAAGACCTTAGTCTTTTTCTTCGATGATTTCGACCATGTGTGAGATCTTGTTGATCATACCACGGATGGAAGGTGTGTCTTCCAGTTCACGAGTCTTGTGCATCTTGTTCAGACCCAGACCGATCAGCGTCGCGCGCTGGTCTTGTGGGCGGCGGATCGGGGAACCGACCTGCTTAACAACGATAGTTTTAGCCATTGTACGGTCTCCTTACGCGTCTGCTGCTGCAGGCGCTTCATCCTTACGAAGGATGTCAGCTACCTTTTTGCCACGACGTGCTGCAACTTGGCGAGGGCTCGCTTCAGCTTTCAGACCGTCGATGGTGGCGCGGATCATGTTGTATGGGTTCTGGGAACCGATGGACTTTGAAACAACGTCCTTCACACCCAGCATTTCAAACACGGCACGCATTGGACCACCGGCGATGATACCAGTACCTTCAGGTGCTGTACGCATGATGACTTTACCTGCGCCGTGACGACCTTCGACGTCGTGGTGCAATGTACGGCCTTCACGCAGAGGTACGCGTACCATCTGGCGTTTTGCTTGCTCAGTCGCTTTGCGGATCGCCTCAGGTACTTCTTTCGCTTTACCTTTGCCGAAGCCTACGCGACCTTTTTGGTCACCAACAACAACCAGAGCAGCGAAGCCAAAGCGCTTACCACCTTTTACGGTTTTAGACACACGGTTGATCGCAACCAAGCGATCCGCGAATTCCGGAGTTTCCTCTTCGCGCTTACGACCGCGGCCGCGACGATTTTCACGTTCTGCCATTTGGCATTCCTTCATTTTCTGGCGCGTTTGGCGCCGTTAAATCCAATCCTGGTGTCTGGCAGGAAGAACCAGCCAGACCCGGATCATCGGGAGGACGAGACCGTCCTCCGCAATGTTTAGACTTTCAGGCCACCTTCACGCGCAGCGTCGGCCAGAGCCTTCACTTTGCCGTGGAAGAGACGACCACCGCGATCGAAGTACGCTTCGGTGTGGCCAGCTTTGACCGCACGTTCTGCGATTGCCGCGCCAACTTTGGTCGCTGCTTCGATGTTGTTTTTGCCAACGATACCCAGATCTTTTTCCAAGGAGGAAGCAGATACCAGTGTGATGCCCTGTGCGTCGTCGATCAGCTGTGCGCTGATGTTCTTGCTGGAGCGGTTCACGGACAAGCGAAGCTTGCCAACGTTGACCTTGCGAAGTTTGTTCCGGACGCGCAGGCGGCGCTTTAGGAACAGTTCCCGTTTGCTGTTTGCCATTTTGCTGATCCTTACTTCTTCTTACCTTCCTTGCGGAAGATATACTCGTCTTTGTATTTGATACCTTTGCCTTTGTAAGGCTCAGGCTTACGCCATTCGCGGATGTTTGCCGCGACTTGACCAACGAGTTGTGAATCGGTGCCTTCGATGATGATTTCAGTAGGCTTAGGTGCAGTGACCGTAACGCCTTCTGGAACTTCGAAGTTAACGTCGTGAGACAGGCCCAATGCAAGCTTCAGGACTTTGCCCTGTGCTTGTGCACGGTAACCAACACCAACGATCTCAAGCTCTTTCTTAAAGCCTTCGGATACGCCGGTGACGAGGTTTTGTACAACAGTACGGGACATGCCCCACTGTTGACGCGCGCGCTTGGACTTACCGCGAGGAGTCACTGTGACAGTGTTCTCTTCAACGGACAGTGTCACATCGTCGGTTGCGGTGAAGCTATGAGTCGCTTTTGGACCCTTAACTTCGATGGTCTGGCCGGAGACAGAGGCAGTTACGCCTGCTGGCAGCTCGACCGGTTTTTTACCAATACGAGACATCAGCTTCCCCTTAGAAGACCGTGCAAAGCACTTCGCCACCAACATTGTTGGCACGAGCGTTTGCATCAGACATCACACCTTTAGAGGTGGAGACAATCGACACACCCAGGCCCTGACGGACTGTTGGGATGTCATTGACAGCCATGTATACGCGACGGCCAGGTTTAGAAACCCGCTTCACTTCACGAATAACAGGGGTGCCTTCGTAGTACTTCAGGCTGATTTCGAGAGCCGGGTGGCCGTCGGAACCAGTGGTGCTTTCGTAGCCGCGGATGTAGCCTTCATCAGCCAGTACATCCAGAACCCAACCGCGCAGTTTAGACGCAGGCGAAGACACTGTGGACTTGCCGCGCAATTGACCGTTACGGATACGGGTCAGCATATCACCGATAGGATCGTTCATAATGTTCTCTCCTTACCAGCTAGATTTAACCATGCCTGGGATCTGGCCATTGGAGCCCAGTTCCCGAAGCGCGATCCGGCTTACCTTCAGCTTACGGTAGTAAGCGTGAGGACGGCCAGTCAGTTGGCAACGGTTGTGAAGACGAGTAGCCGAGCTGTTGCGCGGCAGTTTTGCCAGTTTCAGACGCGCTTTAAAGCGCTCTTCCATTGGCTTGCTTTCGTCGTTTGCGATTTCTTTAAGCTCGGCGCGTTTGGCAGCGTATTTAGCAACCAAAGCTTCGCGCTTTTTCTCGCGTGCGATCATAGATTTTTTAGCCATGATATCCTCTCCCGCGCTTAAGCGTTGAACGGCATGTTGAAAGCTTTCAACAGGCTCTTTGCTTCAGCGTCGGATTTAGCGTCGGTTGCAATTACGATGTCCATGCCCCAGTTTTCGTCAACTTTATCAAAGTCGATTTCTGGGAAGACGATGTGTTCCTTCAGGCCCATGGCAAAGTTGCCGCGGCCGTCAAAAGATGGCTTCACACCACGGAAGTCACGAATACGTGGCATCGCGATGGTGATCAGACGATCAAGGAATTCATACATGCGGTCGCCGCGCAGAGTAACCTTGGCACCCATTGGCATGTCTTCGCGAACGCGGAAGCCAGCAATAGAGTTTTTCGCCTTGGTTGTCAGGGCTTTTTGACCTGCGATCAAAGTCAGATCTGCCTGAGCGGATTTGGCTTTCTTGGAGTCTTTGACTGCCGCACGACCACAACCGATGTTCAGAACGATTTTATCCAGCTTAGGAAGCTGCATGTCGTTCTTGTAGCCAAACTCTTCTTTCAGAGCTGGGCGGATTGTTTCTTTGTACAGTGTCTTCAGACGTGGAGTGTAGTCAGCGTTATCAAGCATCGATCACATCTCCTGTGGTTTTAGCGAAACGCACTTTCTTGTCGCCTTCAACTTTGAAGCCAACGCGTGTTGCTTTGCCGTTTGCGTCCAAGAATGCCAGGTTGCTCAGCTGGATCGGCAGTGCTTTAGGCACGCGGCCACCTTGATCAGTCTGGGATTGCTTTGTGTGGCGGATGGCCATGTTGATGCCTTCAACCACTGCTTTGCCAGCTTTAGGGTCAACAGAAGTGATAGTACCTTCTTTGCCCTTGTCTTTGCCGGCCAGCACGACGACTTTGTCGCCTTTTTTCAGCTTAGCAGCCATCTTACAGCACCTCCGGCGCGAGTGAGATGATTTTCATGAAGTTCTTTGCGCGCAGTTCACGAACAACTGGCCCAAAGATACGTGTACCGACTGGCTCACCTGCGTTGTTCAGGATCACTGCAGCGTTACGATCAAAACGGATCGCGGTACCGTCTTCACGGCGAACTTCTTTAGCGGTGCGTACGACAACGGCCTTACGGACGTCACCTTTTTTAACGCGACCACGTGGGATAGCTTCTTTAACCGAAACAACGATAACGTCGCCTACGGATGCGTACTTACGCTTAGAGCCACCCAGAACCTTGATGCACTGAACTCGGCGAGCGCCAGAGTTGTCAGCAACATCCAGGTTTGTTTGCATCTGGATCATTTGGTTTCTCCCGACCTTTGGGAACTGACGATGCGTGTCAGCTATGTTCCCAGGGTTTCGACTTTGTTAAGTCGTTCGGGAAGCTTATTGAATTAAGCTTCCAAAACTTCCCAACGTTTCGTTTTCGACTTTGGTGCACACTCGATGATCTTGACTTTGTCACCAACGTTGAAAGCGTTCTTTTCATCGTGAGCCCGGTATTTTTTGGACTTACGGATGGTTTTCTTCAGAACTGGGTGTGTAAAGCGACGCTCTACAGAAACAGTTACTGTCTGTTCGTTTGCGTTGCTTGTGACAACACCGTTCAGAATACGTTTAGGCATCTCTCAAGCTCCTTATTCTGCGGCTTGCGCGGCTTTTTCGTTCAGGATGGTTTTCACGCGAGCAGCGTTGCGGCGAGCCGCTTTGATACCTGCTGTGTTTTCCATCTGACCGGTTGCCTGTTGAAAGCGCAGATTGAAGCTTTCTTTTTTCAGGTTTGCGAGTTCTTCACGCAGTTGATCTGCGGACTTCTCGCGAAGTTCATTGGCGTTCATGTCGCCTCTTCCTTTCCTACACCAGAGAGCGCCTGACGTTATGTTCAGGGTGACCCTTTTGATCTGGTGGACCAAAACAAAACACACGAATCCCGCAAGCAGGAATCGTGAGATGAGCCTCTATAGGAGTGTCAGGGGGTTAGAGCAAGCGAAAGAATCCCAAAAACCCAATATTTCTTGGCGATAATCAGCGTTATCCAAACAGACGATCTTGGAGCCAAATCAAACTCGGATAGGCGCATAGCCAAATCCAGAAAAATCGATTGAGCCCAAACAAACAGGCGTTGGTGAGGTGGAATGTCGCTGCCACCACCATGCCAGCCAAAAGGGAAATCGGATTAAGCAGGGTCAGTGGAAAGATCACCTCAAAGCCAATCACGCTCCAACTCATCAACCAAAGCAGTCGTGGCCGGTCCGCCCACCCCCGCAACCGTTCCGATACCGGATAGGCCGAAAAGCGAAACACATCGACCAAAGCCTGCCCCGACCGCCATTCTGGGTTCACGAGCTTCACATAGCCCGAGACAAAATAAGACAGCACCAGTTGCACCGCCAGATAAGCCATGGCCAAATCCGCCCAGCTCGGAAACAAATGTGCCGCGCCGAGGCAGGTGGTGATCAGCATCGTCATCTTATCAGCGCCACCATTATACGGCCCACCAAAGCGATGCAGCAGAACAAGGCTTGTTAGCCAAAGCCCCCCAACAGCAAACCCGCTGTAGACCCCAGTCAAAAGCCAAACGCAGGCTAATACCCGCGAAGCAAACAGCGCACGATCCCGGCCCACCCAGATATGTTCGACAACGGCCTGCAAGATCGCCAGAGCCAGCATCACCTCGGTGAGGCGCATCATCGCGTCAAAACTCATACCCGCAGCTCCGAGAGAGACACTGGTTGGCTTTCATAAACCACTGTCCCGATGATCTGATCGTCCTCCGGCGTCATAAACATCAGTCGAAACTGTATCTCCCCAGCAACCTCCGGGATATTCTCAGCAATCAACCTGTTCAACTCTGCCTCAGAGTGATCCACCAAGCCCGACACCAGCCGTTCGGCCAAAGCTACCATATAAAGCTGCGTATTCCGCGCTGGGTTCCAAATCATCCGCCGCGCCATGCGACCCAAACCAACATCGTCGGGGATCGGGTGGCTTTCACACCATTCACTCCCCTGCCCTCCATTTAGAATGCGGTATTCCACCCGCGGGGACGGCCCCACCTGTTTAAAGAACCGCCAACTCGGGAAAAGCGCTGGCAAAAGCAAATCAATCGTGCGTCGCAACATGCCCCATCATTACTGACCCGCGATTTCAGCAGCTTTAAAGATGTGCGCGAACCAAAGGTTTTCTGCACCGCTTTCGCACGCTATAGAAACGCCATGTCACAGATTGAATCACTCTTCGTCACCCGCCTCTACCGCGCTCCTTTGTCTGAATTCAAACCAGTCATCGATGCCCAAGAACTAGAGACCTCCTGCATCGTCATCGCTGAAGATGACGAAGCCGGCCACGCCTGGTGCGAAGAACAGGGCTATCCGGGCTATACGTCTTATGCATCGCTCACCGACCTGCCTTGGCGCTTCCCGATCTTTGCTGATTTGGTGAAAGTGCTCGATCAACACGTGATGTCCTTTGCCAAAGACCTCGAGTTTGATCTGGGTGAAGGCAAGCTGGTTCTCGAAGACCTCTGGATCAATATCTTGCCTGAAGGCGGATCACACGGTAGCCACATCCACCCGCATTCCGTGATCTCCGGCACAACTTATGTATCCATGCCCGAAGGCACCAGCGCTTTGAAACTCGAAGACCCGCGCCACGCCATGATGATGGGTGCCCCGGCCCGCGTCAAAGGTGCGCGCCGCGAGATGAAGAACTTTATCTATATGAAACCCGACGTAGGCGACGTGCTGCTATGGGAAAGCTGGCTGCGCCACGAAGTGCCGATGAACATGGCCGAAGACGAACGAATTTCAGTCAGCTTTAACTATAAATGGGTATGAACTATTCGGAAACGCCGCTCGCAGACCTAACAGTCGAGTTCGACCAGCGTCCCGAAATGCCGCCCCTGCCCGGCGCGACCGAGGATCATCGTCGCCAAGGCCGTAAACTGGCCGCGATCCATCGCATGCACTTAATGGATATGGCCCGCATTGCTGCACTGCTCAGACGCACCGAATTGGGCGACGCTAGCCCCGAAGAGCTGAACAAAGCCGTTCGGGGCTTGGAGCTGACCGAAAACATGCGCAGCTTCGGCTCGCTTTGTGGCCGCGAATGCAAAGTGCTCGCATTTCACCACGACGCCGAAGAACACAGCATCTTCCCACAGCTCGAAGCGCAGCAAGTCGACGCGCTCACTGCCCTCGTCGCCCGCCTGCGCGCGGAACACAAAGTGGTGCACGAGCTGATCATCCGCCTCGAACGCGCGGCCATGGCCCTGATGTTTGAAACCACACCGGAAAATTTTGCCGAAGCCAAAGCCGTCTATTGGAAGCTCGAAGAGGTGATCCGCTCTCACTTCGGCTATGAGGAAACCCAATTGGAAGAAGCCATCGGCCTCTTCCTAGAAGGTCTCTAACCCCACCTAAATGCGCGTGGTCTTGTAAGCTGCCGACGCCGCTTCCGCCAAAATCAACGTCCCCGCCCCGCCGATAAAAGCCGCCGCAAAGCGGTTCAGTCGGCGCAACGCCTTCGGCTGCGTCATCATGGTGCGCGCCTTGCTGGCAAGCACGGCATAAGGCGACAGGGCCACAAAAATGATCAGGACGGTCAACACGGCAAGCACAGCCCACTGGGCAAAATGCACATTGTTCAAATCCAGAACCGTCGGCAAAAGCGCGAGGTAAAACACAATGGCTTTAGGATTGCCCAGGGTCACAAAATACCCTGCCAGAAAGGATCCGATGCCAGATTGCGCTTCGGTGCGTTTGATTTTGGTCAGGCCGACGTCACTGGTCCAGAACTTATAGGCCAAATAGACAAGGTAAGCCCCGCCGAGCACTTTGATCACAATGAACGCGCTGGCAAAGGTCTTGGCGATGGCAGCTAGACCGACGATGGCAACTGTAAGATAGGTCACGTCGCCCAAAGCAATCCCGCCAAGAAACATGGCCGACGCGCGACGATCTCCGCCCAAGGCCTGCCCAACAAAGGCTGCGATCCCCGGGCCGGGAATAATGGCCGAAATGCCAAGTGCTGCAATATAGGCAAGATATGGAGTCACGGTTTCCATGGGGCTATGTCCTTGAGTGCGACGCGCACAGAATCATTCATCACCTTTGAAATCAATCAATAACTTATGATCAGATCGCCGAGTGACATTCGATTAAAGAAACATTCGTATCCATAAAATGCCTACGTGCAAGGCGGTTGTTCAATGTTGCACATGCAACAAAGTGTCAAATAGTAACTTTTGAATGTATTTTATGTTATGTTTTCCGTGTCGCTTTGGGCGGCACCAATAACGGGGAGACTAATAATGAAACTAATGTCACGTATCGGCACGGCCTTTGCCCTCTGTCTAGTTTTCGCAACTTCAGCCTTCGCTGAAGGACACTCTCGCTCAACCGAAGAGGTTCTAACTCATCATTTGACGGCGTTTGGTGCCGGCGATGTTGATGCAATCATGAAGGACTACGAGGACAGTAGCGTAATCATCGTGCCGTTTGGCGTACTGGAAGGACCTGAAGCAATCCGAGGATTGTTTGAGGCACTGGTGGCTGAATTCTCAAAACCCGGTATGAGCTTTTCATTAGACACCACACATATCAATGGCAATGTCGCCTACATCGTCTGGTCGGCCGAAACGGCTGACAACGTGTATGAATATGCAACGGATACGTTCTTCATAGACGGAGGCAAGATCCAATCCCAAACCGTCGCTTTTAAAGCAACAGCCAAATAATCGGCAAACAAAAACCCCCGCCGCTTGCGCGCCGGGGGTCAAATCTCATCGTAGGCCGGGCTTCAGCCCGGCACCACCTTACCAGTCTTCGCGCAGAACAACGCGTGTTTTAACCGGCAGCTTCATTGCGGCCAGACGCAGCGCTTCACGCGCAACTTCGTCGGACACACCGTCGATTTCAAACATCACGCGGCCAGGCTTCACTTTGCAGACCCAACGGTCAACAGAGCCTTTACCTTTACCCATACGAACTTCGATAGGCTTGGCTGTTACTGGCACATCTGGGAAGATGCGGATCCATACACGACCCTGACGTTTCATGTGACGGGTCATCGCACGACGTGCCGCCTCAATCTGACGCGCAGTGACACGCTCTGGAGTGGTCGCCTTTAGACCGAAAGAACCGAAGTTCAGAGTGGAACCACCCTTCGCATCGCCCTTAATCCGGCCTTTGTGCGCCTTACGGAATTTAGTACGCTTTGGTTGCAACATAATCTATGTCTCCCTTAGCGACGACCGCCGGCACCGCGAGGTGCTGGACCGTCTTGAACTTCCTGAGAACGACGATCACGTGCCGCTGGATCGTGCTCCATGATCTCGCCTTTGAAGATCCAGGTTTTGATCCCGATGATACCATATGGTGTCATCGCTTCAGAGTGAGCGTAATCGATGTCCGCACGCAGAGTGTGCAAAGGCACGCGGCCTTCACGGTACCATTCGGTACGCGCGATTTCAGCACCACCCAGACGACCCGCAACGTTTACACGGATACCCAGGGCACCCATACGCATTGCGTTCTGAACGGCACGTTTCATCGCACGACGGAAAGACACACGGCGTTCCAGCTGCTGAGCGATAGACTCGCCAACCAGCTGAGCGTCGAGCTCTGGCTTACGTACTTCAACGATGTTCAAGTGCAGCTCGGAGTCAGTCATCGCAGCAATTTTCTTGCGCAGAACTTCAATGTCCGCACCTTTTTTGCCAATGATAACGCCAGGACGCGCTGTGTGGATTGTCACGCGGCACTTTTTGTGCGGACGTTCAATGATCACACGAGCAATACCAGCTTGCTTGCACTCAGTTTTGATGAACTCACGGATTTTCAGGTCTTCGAGCAGAAGATCACCGTAGTCCTTGGTGTCCGCATACCAGCGGCTGTCCCAAGTACGGTTGATCTGCAGGCGCATGCCGACCGGATTGACTTTATGTCCCATTAGGCTTGCTCCTCTACTTGACGCACCTTGATGGTGATCTCAGCAAATGGCTTGATGATTTTACCGAAACGACCACGTGCACGAGGACGACCGCGCTTCATTGTCAGGTTCTTACCAACGTAAGCTTCTGCAACGATCAGCTCGTCCACATCCAGGTTGTGGTTGTTTTCAGCATTGGCGATGGCGGACTGAAGACATTTCTTCACGTCCTGAGCGACACGCTTATTGGAGAAAGTCAGGTCGGTCAGAGCCTTCTCAACTTTCTTGCCGCGGATCATGCCAGCAACCAGGTTCAGTTTTTGCGGGGAAGTACGGAGCATGCGCAGTTTTGCCATTGCTTCGTTATCTGCCACGCGGCGGGGATTCTTTGCCTTGCCCATGACTTACTTCCGTTTCGCTTTTTTGTCTGCCGCGTGACCGTAATAGGTCCGAGATGGTGAATACTCACCAAACTTCTGACCGATCATTTCTTCGGTTACGTTGACAGGCACGTGTTTCTGACCGTTGTACACACCAAATGTCAGGCCAACGAACTGTGGCAGGATGGTGGAACGACGGGACCAGATTTTGATCACTTCGTTGCGGCCGCTTTCGCGAGCTGCTTCTGCCTTCTTGAGGACATAAGAGTCAACAAAAGGGCCTTTCCAGACTGAACGAGACATAGATTAACGTCCCTTCTTCTTGGCGTGACGCGAGCGGATAATAAGCTTTTGCGACGCTTTGTTCTTGTTGCGAGTGCGCTTACCCTTAGTTGGTTTACCCCAAGGAGTAACCGGGTGACGACCACCAGAAGTACGACCTTCACCACCACCGTGCGGGTGGTCGATTGGGTTCATAACAACACCACGAACAGACGGGCGGATGCCTTTATGGCGCATACGACCGGCTTTACCGTAGTTCTGGTTAGAGTTGTCTGGGTTGGATACCGCACCAACGGTTGCCATGCATTCCTGACGGACCATGCGCAGTTCGCCAGAAGAAAGGCGGATCTGAGCGTAGCCACCGTCACGGCCTACGAACTGAGCGTAGGTGCCCGCTGCACGTGCGATCTGACCACCTTTACCAGGCTTCAGTTCGATGTTGTGCACGATGGTACCGATTGGCAGACCAGAGAACGGCATTGCGTTACCTGGTTTGATATCTGCTTTCGCAGACGCGATGACCTGATCACCTACCGCCAGACGCTGAGGCGCCAGGATGTAAGCTTGCTCGCCATCTTCGTATTTAACGAGTGCGATGAACGCGGTCCGGTTCGGGTCGTATTCGATCCGCTCTACAGTTGCCGCGACATCAAACTTGTTACGTTTGAAATCAACGATCCGGTACAGACGCTTTGCGCCACCGCCACGACGACGAGATGTGATCCGTCCGGTATTGTTCCGGCCGCCCGATTTGGTCAAACCCTCAGTGAGGGCCTTGACTGGACGTCCTTTCCAAAGCTCCGAACGGTCGATCAGAACCAGCCCACGCTGGCCCGGCGTCGTCGGTTTATACGACTTGAGTGCCATGTTTACTGTCTTCCGTTTAGCAATGCGGGCTGGCCTTATGAGGTGCCGGTACCCGCGATGTTAGCCCCCCATCTTGGAAGAATGGGTGACCGTATGAAGGGCCCCGAAGGTCCCGGTAGAAAAGGCAATCAGCCCCAGAACGAATCTGAGGCCGATTTCCACTCGCGCCGAGTATCAGGGATTGAGGGATGTGGCAATGGGATAGTGGTATGCCTCTTCAGAATCCCACAGCCCTAATGTTTGGGTCATTTCTAATATTGGGGGCGTCATGAGGTTTCGGCCTATCCAATTGGCAATGCTCCAAAAGCCTCACCAACCGTTCCTTTCAACCAATCTATCACCACTCGGGCTTTGGTGTTGTCATGAACTTCAGGTTTGGCGTGCACATGCAGGATACGTTCCGTGCGATGGCGATCCGGATTATGCTCTACCAGATCCGCCTGACCCTCCGCCAAGCAGACCGGCAATATCCCAATTCCAACCCCAGCTTGCACTGCCGACGTTAGAGTACCAGCATCTGTCGCTGACAAGCGCACATAAGCATCCTTTGATCGACGTTTTCTAATCTGGCGCGTGAAGTTCCGGCCAGTCGCGTTGTCATCACGGAATTCAACCCACTCTTTAACATCCGCCCCAACTGAAACTCCGCGATACGCGGAATAGGGAATGCGGCACAGGGGGCGAGCCACTTCCCCCTCGCGCGGATCAGCATCAAACCACAGTGACAGTGTAGACTCGCTATAGACAGGCACGGGCGGCAAACGGGCCGATAGACGCAATTCCAATTGCGGATGCCGCATTAACAATTGCGCGGCTGGCTGCCCTGCCAGTTTTTCCAACATCCAAGAGTTAGCTAAAATACGCATAACACCGGATACCTCGCCTCGTGCAAAATCGAGGCGCTCGTTCATAGCGCTCAACTCCGCCTCAAGCCGATAGGCGTGTTCAATCACAATCAACCCTTCTTCAGTGGGTACGATGCCTGACTTGAGGCGCACAAAAAGTGGGGCTTTCAACTCATGCTCAATCGCCGAAAGACGCCGACCAATAGTGGTCTGATCCATCGACAAGAGTTGCGCTGCGCTGGTGAGGGATTTTGCTTTGGCGATGGCCAGCACGATTTCGAGATTGGCCCAGTTCATGTAGAATCCTGCATTTTTACATGACCTTTGTGCACAATTTCACCTTAACTGCCAAGCTGCACACAAATACAGTTTTCCCAATGCCTTCAAGACAAGACGCCGAAACCTCGTGATAGGAGACTAAAATGCGAATACTTCTGACGACATCAGCATTGGCGATGCTGAGTCTCGCAGCGTGCAGCACGCCGACGACAACCATGGTCGCTCCTGAGCCCACTTATAACAAAATGGGTGGTGGTGAATGTGATGAGGGTTACATCTACATCCCGGGAACTCCGTGGATGGGTGAGTGTATCCCAGAGCCCGATGATGAGCGCCCGCCGGATGATGATGATCCAAGAGATCCAACGTTCACCGGGACGACTGTACCGCCGACCAGCAGCACACCTCCCACGCCTTAATGACGAAATAGCAATCCAACAAAAAAGCCCCGGAGAACATCTCGGGGCTTTTTTACATAGATTACCTACGTTAGCGATAAGGCCCGCGCCTCTTTGTATGACAAGAGCCGTTTGCCCTCTTCATCCCACAGATGAAGCTTTGCCGACGCCAGGCTCTCGCGGATTGTCAGTTGAGCGCCAACGGCCAGATCACCATGATCTCGCAAAACTTCTGGCAGGCGATAAAATGGGATGCGGCTGTTCAGGTGATGCACGTGGTGGATGCCGATATTGCCGCTGAGCCATTGTAGCAGTGGCGGCAAAACATAATGCGAGCTGCCATGTAGCGCTGCCTCGTGCATGTCCCAATCGCCATCTTCTTCCCAATGGGCATGCTCAAACTGGTGTTGAACATAGAACAGCCAAACCCCAATAGAAGACGCTAAAACGGTAGACGGTACAAAGATCAACAGGATCGGTGCCCAACCGCCAAAGGCATAGATCGGGCCAAGCAACGCCAAAATGCCAAGGTTATTGCCCATCGCGCTGATCCAGAACTTGCGTTCGCCCATAAACCCAAAGGGCAAGCGGTTCACGAAAAGGAACAAGATGCCTGGCGCGATCAGGAACGTCATGATCGGGTTGCGGTAAATTCGGTAATACAGCCGCGCCATAAGGCCAGCTTCGTTATACTCGCGCACCGTCATTGTGTGAATGTCACCCAAGCCACGGCGATCCAAATTGCCAGATGCGCTGTGATGCACGGCGTGCGCATGTCGCCACATTTCATAGGGTGTCACCGTCAGCACGCCCATGAACCGGCCGATCCAATCGCCAAACGTGCGGTTTTCAACGAACGAGCGATGCCCGCAGTCATGTTGAATAATAAAGAGACGGATTAAGAACGGGCCATTGAGCAAAGCAATCGCAAAGGTCAACCAGTAGCTGACCGGCATTGCAGCCAAGGCCAAAGCCCAGATTGCCACAAATGGAATAAGCGTCGCCGCAAGTTCAAACAGGCTGCGCCCCAGATTTGGGGTACGGTATTTGGCCAGAACTCTGACCCACTCCTTTGCCGTGGCCGGGCCATCGGTTGTAGAAGACTTAGATGTTAAATCGAACATGCGCTCGCTCTTTGGTCGTAATATTCAGCGACGCAATCAAAGGCGCATTTCCATCCCATATACGAGGCCCTTAGTCGGTGGCCAGTCGTGTAAAGAGATTTACCGAACATTGTTTTTCGCAACTCTGCGCAAAGATCGGGCTGGGCCCATTCCTTACTGGTTGCATTTTATCGCTCGAAAAACAAAAGCCCCCGCTCTCGCAGGGGCTTTCGTGAATTTTACCAACGCACCAATCAGAGACCGGTGGAGACGTCGATTGTGTTGCCCTCTTCGAGCGTCACATATGCTTTTTTAACGTCTTTACGCTTACCGATAGTCCCACGGAAACGCTTGGTTTTACCTTTAGTGATCGTTGTGTTTACAGCTTTCACCTTCACACCAAACAAAGCTTCAACAGCTTCTTTGATCTGAGGTTTGTTGCTGTCGATCGCAACTTCGAAAACAACCGCGCCATTTTCAGACGCCATCGTTGCTTTCTCAGTGACAACCGGCTTGCGGATCACGTCGTAGTGTTCTGCCTTCGCGCTCATTTCAGTCGAGCCTCCAGTGCTTCGATACCCGCTTTGGTGATCACAAGGATGTCACGCTTGAGGATATCATAAACGTTTGCGCCCATTGTCGGCAGGATATCCAGACCTTCAATGTTGCGGGATGCCTTCAGGAAGTCCTGATTGGCTTCCGCACCGTCGATGACCAGCGCGCGTTTCCAGCCCAGGTTCTTAACCTGTTTCGCCAGAGCAGCGGTTTTGCCTTCAGCAGACGCGTCTTCGATCACAATCAGCTCACCTGCTTTTGCTTTCGCAGACAGAGCGTGCTTCAGACCAAGCTTGCGGAACTTCTTAGGCAGGTCGTGACCGTGGGAACGGACAACCGGGCCTTTATAGATACCACCACCGCGGAAGATCGGCGCGTTACGGTCACCGTGACGTGCGCCGCCGGTGCCTTTTTGGCGATAGATCTTTTTAGTGGAGTAAGAAGTTTCAGAACGTGTCTTAACCTTGTGAGTACCCGCTTGAGCGTTGTTACGCTGCCAGCGAACAACACGGTGCAGGATGTCCGCACGTGGTTCCAGACCGAACAGATCTTCAGACAGCTCAACGGAACCCGCTTTGCCGCCGTCCAGTTTGATGACGTCTAGTTTCATGCTTCACCACCTTCCGCAGGCGCTTCTTCAGCTGGTGCTTCAGTTGCTGCAGATTTCAGAGCTGCTGGGAACGGAACGTTCTCAGGCAGTTTCTTTTTCACGGCGTCTTTCACTGTGACCCAGCCACCTTTGGAGCCAGGTACGGCGCCTTTGATGAACACAAGACCGCGGTCCGCGTCAGTTTTGACGACTTCCAGGTTTTGTGTAGTCACGCGTACCGCACCCATGTGACCCGCCATCTTCTTACCTTTGAAGACGCGACCAGGGTTTTGACACTGACCTGTGGAACCGTGAGAACGGTGAGAGATCGAAACACCGTGTGTTGCGCGCAGACCGCCGAAGTTGTGGCGCTTCATCGCACCGGCAAAACCTTTACCGATAGATGTGCCCGCAACGTCAACTTTCTGACCGTCAACAAAGTGCTCTGCAGAAATTTCTGCACCAACTTCGATCAGGTTTGCTTCGTCAACGCGGAATTCTGCAACCTTGCGCTTAGGCTCAACATTCGCTTTTGCGAAGTGACCACGCATGGCTTTAGAAGTACGCTTTGCCTTTGCGGAACCTGCACCCAGCTGAACAGCTGTATAGCCGTCACGATCATTGGTGCGCTGGTCTACAACTTGCAGACCGTCGAGAGAAAGAACAGTAACAGGGATCTGTTTACCGTCTTCCATGAACAAGCGGGTCATGCCCACTTTTTTCGCGATAATACCGGAACGCATATCAGAACCCCTTAAACTGAGATCTGAACGTCAACGCCAGCCGCCAGGTCGAGCTTCATCAGCGCGTCCACGGTTTGTGGGGTTGGGTTAACGATGTCCAGCATACGCTTGTGCGTACGAATTTCGAACTGGTCACGAGATTTTTTGTCGACGTGAGGACCACGTAGAACGGTGAATTTCTCGATTTTGTTTGGCAGTGGGATCGGGCCACGTACATCAGCGCCGGTGCGCTTTGCAGTGTTTACGATTTCCTGTGTGCTGGCGTCCAGTACACGGTAATCGAATGCCTTCAGCCGAATGCGAATATTTTGACTTTGCATTTCGTCAGCCTTCATTGGCGTAAAGGTTGAGAGGAGGAGCTGCGACCACCGCAAACCCTCTTCGAACCCAAAAGACGGGAATCACCCCGCCTTCATGTTCTTAAAGAGAACTCGCGCGATATACGTCCCGAGTGGCTTCGTGGCAAGGGGTTTCGGCCCTTCACGCATGCTTTTGTGAAGCGTTTGGCATCAGTGTTCTAAATCTAGCCAAAAGCAACACTTACCTACTAGATATTCCAAACCCAGGACTTTGCTACGAACCATTGCTGTGACGAGACCTAAGGCTCCAAAAGTTTCAACAAACTTTGCCGAAACTCCTTGGTTTTCCCTTTGCCGAGCTTGGCTTCGATTTCGGCTTCTATGATTGCAATCTTTTTCGCAACCAACCCACGGATTTCTTGGCCACGCTCTGTGATTTCGATCACCTTATCACGATTGCTATTTTCAGCAGGAACCATGCGAACCACGTCTTTTTCCTTTAAACGCTGCACTGACATATGGACGGCCTGCTTAGAAACCCCAAGATCCCGCGCAATATCCGCTGTAGTCCTAGAATGCCGCGATGCGAGCATAAAAACCTTGGCATCCGATGGGCGCACACTGCCGAGAACAGTGCCTTCGCGCAAAACCTCCATGCGCCGATCCAAAAGCTCGCTCAGATCTTGAACAAGTCCGCGAATATTATTTTGGTCAACCATGGTTGTTATTTCCAACACGACGCCCATTTGTCAACAGTCAACCCAAGTTGACTTTATGGAGATGACATATGAAAAACCTTGTTTTATTAGCCTCTATCGCAAGCCTCGCCGTATCAGTGACCACAGTGTCTGCGCAGGATGCCTCTGGTTTCCGAACCGAAGGCGAGGGCGATTGGTATCACCCGATTGAAATTGAAGAATGGGTATCTCTCGGAGCGGAAGAAACCAAAATCAAGGAGACGTTAAGTGCGATCGCAGACACCGTAGGCAAGCGAGAAGATCCTGAACAACCCGACACTTTAATGGCCTACGGCCCGGGGCATTGGACCTACGAATGGGAACAGCTAGGCGATGAGGCCCTAGAGACTGCGCACACAAATCAATCCATGGCCTCTGCTCAGGCGGCGCGGGTCTACTTCCATTTGGCATCCGCCCCACACACAAACGACCCAAATCAGCGACGCGCATTAGCCAAAGCCTCAGAGGCCTATCTGCTGGCAGCTAGCCTCACGCCCTACTCTGTAATCGATCAAGAAATTACCGCTACTGAGGGGACTTTTCAAAGCTTCGTCCATCTTCCAGCTGGCAACGGTCCGTTTCCCGTTGTGGTCGCTTCACAGGGATCAGATCAATCCAAAGAAATGTTGCTCGAGTACTTCCTGGATTATTTAGCCCCGCGCGGAATCGCGCTGGTCTCGCTTGATCTTCCTGGGATGGGTGGCAGCGCAAACTTTGACTTCGCGGATGGCAAGTCTGACAAGCTTCATCTTGCCGCGATCCAATGGATTAAAACACAGGACGGCTTCGCCCATGACAATATCTTTGTGCAAGGTGCCAGTTTTGGGGGCCACGCCGCAGCGCGCGTCTTCACACAGGCTGACACACTCGGACTTGCGGGGGTGATGTCTTTTTGCGCGCCACTTGACGCGCCTTTCAAAGCACCTCCAAGCGCATATGAGGCTTTGCCTGCCTTCACAATCGATGGCGTGCGTGCACGGATCAATGTTGCACCTGATGCCTCCATGCGCTCATTCGCACGAGCAATTCGACCAGTTGCTCTCAGCAATTCCGATTTACTTGACGGCCCCGAGATCAACACACCGATATTAGTGCTGACAACCAATCAAGATCCGGTTGCGCCCCTCGAAGACGTTGATGCCTTGCTGAACCGTGCAACCAATAGCACTCGGATCGTCTTGGATGAACCGGGCCACTGCCCAGAAGGTGACATAGAAGATCGTGTGGCTGCATCGTGGATCGTCGACAACTTACGCGGCGACCACAAGAAAATCGCCTTTGACGACAACTGATGTCTAAAACATGTGAAAGGGCGCCGTTCGGCAACCCTTTCCAATAAATATATTCCAGACATTCCCGGATCCGGGACATAAATGTAGCCAATCTTGAGCGGCCATCGGGTTGTTAGAAAGGCAGCTTAGGCGGCCTTCCCCAAAGCCGCGTCGCCTGTCGCCACTACTCCTTTATCAAAGAGCTTCGCGATCTCTGTAAAATCCAGCCCTGCAACGTCGGCCAGAATTTCTTCGGTGTGCTCACCCAAAGATGGCGCGCGGCCGGGGGCATCTCTCAGCACCTCTGAAAACTCCGCCGGAGAGGCCGGCACAGGAAAGCGCCCGAGGCCAGGCTGATCGAGCATCTCGAATATTGGGTTCTCTGTCGAAAGGTCCGGATCCTGCGCGACAGCCTCTTTCACTGTGCGGAAAACCGACCAAGTCAGGCCGTTATTGTCGAAGTCCTCAGCAAACTCCGAAAGCGCGCGGGCGGCGAACCATGGGGCAAGGATTTCGGTGATGTCATGCCGTAGCGCCCAGCGGTTGCCCTCATCGCGCAGAGATTTGCCGCTCCGCTTTTCAAGCAATGTCATCGCCTCTGCACTATCCGTTGCCTTCACCAATCCACGCCATTGACGATCGGTCAGGCCGATAACCATGACGCGTTGCCCATCGGCACAAAGGAAATCCTGCCCATAGGCGCCGTAAAGCGCATTGCCCGATTTTGTGCGCGGCGCGGGGTTCACCACCGCATCTCCGATCATACCCAAATGCCCCAAAGTGGCTGCAGCAACATCTTTTAGCGCAAGGTCAACATTCTGACCTTTGCCATGACGCAATCGGTGACGTTCTGCCGCCAAAAGACTTGAGACAACCAGGTTGCCAGCGATCAAATCCCAGGCCGGTAAAGCATTCGCAACCGGGCCATCAAAGCCTTCAGGTCCGGTAATTTCCGGAATACCCAGGGCTGGGTTGACGGTATAATCCACCTGCGGACGGCCATGCCGGTCACCTGACAGCGTGACCATAATCATGTCTTCGCGGTGCTGAGAAAGCGTCTCGTAATCCATCCATCCACGCACGCGCAGGTTGGTCAGAAATAGGCCAGCATCTTCGCCTTGGGCTGTGACCACACGGGTGATCAGTTCGCGTCCCTCCTGCGACTTCATATCGACAGCGAGGGATTTCTTGCCTTTATTCAGGCCCGCCCAAAAGAGACTCTGGCCCGAAGGTGCGAGCGGCAGGCGTCCGGCATCGAGACCTCCTCCAATACGATCAAAGCGAATGACTTCAGCGCCCATTTGCGCCAGTGTCATCCCTGCGAGCGGGACCGCCACAAAGGCTGATCCTTCGACCACACGCATTCCTTTTAAGATACCCATTATGCGGCCTCCCACATGGCAGTGGCTTGCATGCCCTGATGGCCATCCTGGCCGGTGAAAAGATTAAGGGCGCCGTCTTCTTCGACAGCTACGATATCAAGGTCAGTGCCGCCAAACATCGGGTGCACACCGCGATAGTGGAAGTCACTGGGGACCGCGTCTTTGTGGGCTGTGGCTGCCTGCATCAGCAATGTGGCTTGCAACGGGCCATGCACGACAAGTGCTGGGTAATGCTCGACCTCTTGGGCGTAGGGCAGATCATAGTGAATACGATGCGCGTTATATGTCACGGCGGAATACCGGAAGAGCAACGTGGCCGGGGTCGCATGGGATGCCTGAAAGGCTGGGCTGTCCGGCATGGCGCGTTTTTTCGGCGGCACAAAAGAGGTCGGCATATTGAGGTAAACGATGTCCTGACGTTCTTCGATGGCGAGACCCGCCTGCCCGCAGATACGGTGCTCGACCGTCACAAGAACCATATCGCCTGCGCCGGTTTCCTTGATTTTGATGTCAAGCACTGTGGATTTTCGCTTGAGTTTTTCACCGACCAAAAGGGGCGCGTGAAATCTAAGAGATCCGCCCGCCCACATGCGTCGTTTTTGGGCCATAGGAGGCAGCAGCCCGCCGGTCGGGGGATGACCGTCTTCTCCAAGGTGATCTGTGGGGGTCAATGGCGGAAAGGCCGCCCAATGCCAAAGCGGTGGCAACAGCGCGCCTGCGGCAGGTGCCGGCTGAGAACCGTCCCCAATCGCAGCATGCATGCGTGAAACATCCAGTGCTGACATCATGCCAGTTGTCATCTCACTTTGCCCCTTCAAGGCCTGAATATTGACCTGGTCCATACTGAACCTCCCCTATCAAATCGTTCCTAGAAATGGGGGGGCACAGACGGGAAAATCAAATGATTTTAAACACTTAAATGGATACTGCCGTATACCAAGTCAGGGCACCATGGCATACGAAACGGCGAGTTCCCTGAGAACATAGAACTTTTTGGATTGGCGCTGCAGGTGCATCCAACTTGCTGCAATTGCAGCGTGCGACGGGATGACACAGAAGGCGCAAGACAAGGAAAAAACCGGCTGTCGGAAATGCACAGAAGCTTAGCGAAAACAGCGTATTGGGAGTGAAGCTGAGAATGATGAGCGACTTATGGTATGAGAGTCGCGAGAGATTATTCCTGTCATACCCAATGCAATTTCAAAGATTTTGCAGCCCCCGAACTACCCCGCCTGCCTTCAGCTAAACGCGAGCGTTTTGCGCCCTTCCCTCGGTTCGTGCAACGTTAAAATAGAGCCGTACAGTGCCCGACCTTGGGTGGGCATCAGTCCGCTCTCGTGGGGCAGTTTATCTAACCGCTTTTAATCGAACGATGCGTATGGCGAAGCGTTGCAAAAGCGCCCTCCCGGCGGGTGGTTGGGCGCTGCCCGGCGGCGCTACGGGCCTTGTTCCAGGTGAAGCACATGTCGTAATATTTAGGTGTCACCCAAGCGAAAATCATGCATCAAAAATGCCACGAGACTATCGGCTATTACTTCTTTTTCTTTTGAAACCTTGTCGACTTCGACCACTGCCCAATCCCTGCTTGGGTCTAGACCAACACAATACCCGTTATAGTCGTCACCCAAAAACCAGATACCACTTAGCGATAACGAAGAAACGTCGCCATAAATTTCACTAGCTGTTAACGGTCGATCGTAAATTTCAAAAAGGGTGTCTCCAATCGTTCCGCCGCCTATCTTTTGCAGAAACACCAAATAATCAACCGGTAAATCACTGTCTAAGTTAGATGCGACTGTTGGGCCTCTCGGTGCAGAGTATAATTTAGAGAATCTGTTCTTAAGTGCGCTGATATTCATCCGTCATCTCAAAGTTGGTAAACTGGAATTTGTGATCATCTATCCGGGGGAAGCAACTAGAATGATGTTATGGGCTAATTCGACCAAATCAAAAAGGCCGCCCTAAGGGACGGCCTTTCATAAATTCACCTGAGGCTTTCGGGAGCTTTTGGCTTACCAAAAGCCCCTACCGCCTGTTTGAAATCCTTACGGATGTTCAAACTTACTCAGTGATTTTGGACACAACACCGGAACCAACGGTACGGCCACCTTCGCGGATCGCGAAGCGCAGACCTTGCTCCATCGCGATAGGCGCGATCAGCTCAACGTCGAATTTCAGGTTGTCGCCTGGCATAACCATTTCTGTACCTGCTGGCAGGTTAACAGTGCCGGTCACGTCAGTTGTACGGAAGTAGAACTGTGGACGGTAGTTCGCGAAGAATGGGGTGTGACGACCACCTTCTTCTTTAGTCAGAATGTATGCTTCTGCTTCGAACTTTGTGTGTGGCTTAACGGAACCTGGCTTACACAGAACCTGACCACGCTCAACGCCTTCACGGTCAACGCCGCGCAGCAATGCGCCGATGTTGTCGCCAGCTTCACCGCGATCCAGCAGCTTGCGGAACATTTCAACACCAGTACATGTGGTTTTGGATGTGTCTTTGATGCCAACGATTTCGATTTCGTCGCCAACGTTGATCACGCCACGCTCAACACGGCCAGTCACAACTGTACCACGACCAGAGATCGAGAATACGTCTTCGATTGGCATCAGGAACGGCTCATCAACAGCGCGTGGTGGCTGTGGGATGTACTCGTCAACTGCAGCCATCAGCTCAGCGATTTTCTCTTTACCGATGTTGTCGTCACGGTCTTCCAGAGCTGCCAGAGCAGAACCCGCGATGACTGGGATGTCGTCGCCTGGGTATTCGTATTCTGTCAGCAGTTCACGGATTTCCATTTCAACCAGCTCAAGCAGCTCTTCGTCGTCTACTTGGTCAACTTTGTTCATGAAAACAACCATCGCAGGGATGCCAACCTGGCGGCCCAGCAGGATGTGCTCACGAGTCTGTGGCATTGGGCCATCAGCTGCGTTCACAACCAGGATCGCGCCGTCCATCTGAGCAGCACCAGTGATCATGTTTTTCACGTAGTCAGCGTGGCCTGGGCAGTCAACGTGTGCGTAGTGACGTGCGTCAGTTTCGTATTCTACGTGAGCAGTAGAGATGGTGATGCCGCGTGCTTTTTCTTCTGGTGCGCCGTCGATTTCGTCGTACGCTTTGAAGTCACCGTATTGCTTGGTGATCGCTGCTGTCAGTGTTGTTTTACCGTGGTCAACGTGGCCGATTGTGCCGATGTTGCAGTGCGGTTTGGAACGTTCAAACTTTTCCTTAGCCATAGTGGCCTCCTATCAATTGAGGAGGGACGCGGAACCGATCCGCGCCCCAATTTCGCTTAGGCGTATTTCGCCTGAATTTCTTCAGAGATGTTGTTTGGCACTGGGTCGTAGTGGTCAAACTGCATGGTAAACTGCGCGCGGCCAGAAGACATCGAACGCAGAGTGTTGATGTAGCCGAACATGTTCGCCAGAGGCACAAATGCGTCGATCGCAACCGCGTTACCACGTGGTTCCTGACCGGACACTTGACCGCGACGAGATGTCAGGTCGCCGATGATGCCGCCGGTATACTCCTCAGGAGTGATAACTTCGACTTTCATCATTGGTTCGAGCAGTTTCGCACCCGCCAGACGCATACCTTCACGCATACACATACGTGCTGCAATTTCGAAGGCCAGAACGCTGGAGTCAACATCGTGGAACTTACCGTCGATCAGGGCAACTTTGAAGTCGATCACTGGGAAGCCAGCCAGAGGGCCGGAGTCCATAACCGAGTTGATGCCTTTTTCAACACCTGGGATGTATTCCTTAGGAACAGAACCACCAACGATGCGGGATTCAAAGGAATAGCCTTCGCCAGGTTCAGTCGGCGTGATGATCATTTTCACTTCGCCGAACTGACCAGAACCACCAGATTGTTTCTTGTGGGTGTAGCTGTGCTCAACTTCGTGGCCGATGGTCTCACGATACGCAACCTGTGGCGCACCAATGTTCGCTTCAACTTTGAATTCGCGCTTCAGACGGTCCACAAGGATGTCGAGGTGAAGTTCGCCCATGCCTTTCATGATGGTCTGACCGGATTCCAGGTCAGTCTCAACACGGAAGGATGGATCTTCTGCTGCCAGACGCTGCAGACCTTGAGACATTTTCTCTTGGTCAGCTTTTGTCTTAGGCTCAACTGCGATTTCGATAACCGGATCCGGGAAGGTCATTGTTTCCAGAACAACAGGTTCGTTAACAGCACAGATGGTGTCACCGGTTGTTGTGTCTTTCAGACCCGCCAGAGCGATAATGTCACCTGCGTATGCTTCGGTGATTTCTTCGCGGTTGTTGGAGTGCATCATCATCATACGACCGATGCGCTCTTTACGACCTTTGGTGGAGTTCAGCAGGGTGTCGCCTTTGTTCAGCGTACCAGAGTAGATACGTGTGAATGTCAGGGAACCAACGAACGGGTCGTTCATGATTTTGAACGCCAGACCAGAGAACGCCATGTCATCATCCGCACGACGGGCGATGTCACGAGTTTCTGTTTCGTCGCCTGGTTTGAAGCCCATGTAATCAACAACGTCCAGTGGGGACGGCAGATAGTCGATCACAGCGTTCAGCAGCGGTTGAACACCTTTGTTTTTGAACGCGGAACCGCCCAGAACCGGCACGAATGCCATTTCCAGAGTACCTTTGCGAAGCAGCTCGCGCAGCTTTTCAACGGATGGCTCTTCGCCTTCCAGGTATGCTTCCATCGCGTCGTCGTCCATTTCGACGGCCGCTTCGATCATTTTACCGCGCCATTCGTCCGCCATGTCCTGAAGTTCAGGGCGGATGTCACGCTTGTCCCAAGATGCGCCCAGGTCTTCGCCTTCGTAGACCCATTCTTTCATGGTCACGAGGTCAACCAAGCCTTCCAGCTCAGTTTCTGCGCCGATCGGAATACCAACAGGAACAGCATTTGCGCCTGTACGGTCAATGATCATATCAACACAGTTGAAGAAGTCCGCGCCGATCTTGTCCATTTTATTGACGAACACGATACGTGGAACTTTGTAGCGGTCAGCCTGACGCCAAACGGTTTCAGTCTGAGGCTCAACACCGGCGTTTGCGTCAAGAACGCAAACAGCACCATCGAGAACCGCCAAGGAACGCTCAACTTCAATTGTGAAGTCAACGTGGCCTGGAGTGTCGATGATGTTCAGACGGTGCTTAGGAGTGTCAGCAGTTACGCCGTCCTCTGTGCGTTCCCAGAATGTGGTGGTCGCAGCGGAGGTGATGGTGATACCACGTTCCTGTTCCTGCTCCATCCAGTCCATAGTCGCCGCACCATCGTGCACTTCGCCGATGTTGTGGGATTTACCTGTGTAGTACAGGATGCGCTCGGAACAGGTTGTTTTACCCGCATCGATGTGCGCCATGATACCGAAGTTACGGTAGTGGTTAAGCGTATATTCGCGTGCCATTGGTCAGAATACCTTTTGGAATTACCAGCGATAATGGCTGAAGGCTTTGTTCGCCTCGGCCATCTTGTGAGTATCTTCGCGCTTCTTAACGGCGTTGCCGCGAGAGTTCACAGCATCCAGAAGTTCACCAGCAAGGCGCTCTTCCATTGTGTTCTCGTTGCGACCACGGGAGGCAGTGATCAACCAGCGGATTGCCAGTGCTTCACGGCGCTCTGGGCGCACTTCAACAGGAACCTGGTAAGTAGCACCACCCACACGACGAGAGCGAACCTCGACGGATGGTTTGATGTTGTCCAGTGCTTCGTGGAACACTTCGACAGGGGCGCGTTTTACTTTGCCTTCAACACGATCAAGCGCGTTGTAAACGATTTTTTCTGCAACGGATTTTTTACCATCGATCATGAGGTTGTTCATGAACTTGGACAGAACGCGGTCACCAAACTTTGCGTCTGGTAGGACTTCGCGTTTTTCAGCAGCGTGACGACGAGACATTTATAAATATCCTTCTTACTTAGGACGCTTCGCGCCGTACTTGGAACGACGTTGCTTACGATCTTTAACACCTTGGGTATCCAACACACCACGCAGGATGTGGTAACGGACACCCGGAAGGTCTTTTACACGGCCGCCACGGATCAGAACCACAGAGTGTTCCTGAAGGTTGTGGGATTCACCTGGGATGTAAGAGATCACTTCGAAACCGTTGGTCAGACGAACCTTCGCAACTTTACGCATCGCGGAGTTCGGTTTCTTAGGAGTTGTTGTGTAAACACGTGTGCAAACACCGCGTTTTTGTGGGCACTGCTCCAGGTGCATGGACTTAGAGCGTTTGATTTTAGGCTGACGCGGTTTGCGGATCAGCTGTTGGATCGTTGGCATATTTGCTTCCCGTTTCCTTACTCATTTTGCATGGGTCACCCCATACGCTACCGGTTCTTTCGCACCACATGTTTCCACATAGCGAAAAAGCCGCAAATGTTCCCGTACCGAGGCGAACATCGCGGTTTGTTTCCAGAGGGTGCACGCTTCAAAGTAGCGCGGACCTTAGCCACTGAAATTTTGATTGCGGCGACAGAGACATCTCTCCTTAGCCGTATGGTACGCGCGTATAGGGGGAGTCGGAGGGCCTGTCAACAGCATGCAAAGTGTCTTAATGACCTGAAGTCAGCTTGCGCTTATAGCTCAAGCGGCTCTGCAGTCAGACCCTGTTTCAATTCTTCGATCCGGTCGAGCACAGCTTTCTTACGCGCCTCGAGGTCAGCCTGCAATCGCTCAATATGTTCCAGTTTTTCCCGCATCTTAATAATCCCGCCTTCGCACGGCCCTGCGCCCTCGTCCGACAAACAGGCACTCATCGTCTTGATTTCGCGAGTTGAAAATCCGGTTGCAATGAAATCTCGAATTCGGCCAGCCCGGCGAAGATCTGGTTCGCTATATCGTCGATATCCATTGGCGGAGCGATCTATCTCCATCAGGCCTTCGTTTTCATAGTGGCGCAACATGCGCTGCGTGATGCCGAGCCTATCAGCGGCTTCTTTGGCTTGCATTAGTAAGCTCCTTTCCCATTAGAGATCAGATGTGGTCCCACTGAACTATGTTCAAGAATAGTGCCGGCCAGACGCCTAGGTCTGACCGGCAAGTGACTAAATCCGCTGCGACCAACCTCCATCGACAGCAATTACTTGGCCGGTCAGCCATTCATTTTCTGAATGTCCGAGGCGAAGAATCCAAGGCACAATATCTGCAGGTGTACCACGGCGCCCCATAGGCACCTGTTCGGCTTCCTGCTGTTCGATTTGTGCGGCCATGTCTGCTGGCAATCCCATCATTCCAGTCAGAGCTCCGCTTTGAACCGGCCCCGGTGCAATCGCATTCACGCGAATACCATGACCCGCGAGCTCAATCGCCCACGTCCGCGTCAGGTACTCCAAGGCGGTCTTTGTCGCGCCGTAATGTGCAACCATCGGTGCTGCATTTTTCGCCACAGCCGTTGAAATATTCACAATCGCTCCGCGACTTTGTTTTAGGGCGTCCAAACTTGCTTTCACCAAGAGCGACGGCGCGACGATATTGACCGCCGACATGTTTGCGATGGCCCCCGGATCATAGGCTTCTAATGGCATCGGATGACCCGAACCGGAATTGTTCACCACAAGATCAATCCGACCCCAAGACGCCATAGCCTCGCTGACGATCTGCTCTGCACTGTCGGGATCAGCGCTATCGATCTGTAGACCTTCGATAGAGGAAGATGGCTCTGTTACGCTCGAAAGCCGCTCAATATTGCGCCCCGTGATCAAAACCTTGGCGCCCAATTCGGCAAGCTCGATGGCTGTGGCGCGCCCAATGCCCGAGCTTCCACCCGTCACAATCGCTACTTTGTCTAGCCAAATACTACTTTGTGTCATCTCGCATTTTCTCCTGTCTGCGAACGATTCAATCGTTTTGAGCAGACAGTGTTAGCGGCTTGACACTAGCGTCAGGGTCAAGGCTGCAATGCGTAATAAATGAGTCTTGAAAGCTTAGACTTTGATTTCTTTTTCACGAAATATTGCAATCAACTGACTGCAGAGAAATAAGGTAAAATCTCTTCTGCGATCCGGTGCAGCGTCTCTTCGATATCCGCATTGTTGTAGCGCAGATTGAGCGCCACGTGGTTCACGCCAATTTCCTCTAGCTGTTTAAGATGCTCCACAAGGAAGTCGGTCCCGGCAGCATAACCCAAAGCGATGGGACGGACAGGCATCGTGTTATTAGACATCACATCCACATAAAGCGACTGCATCACCGGTTTGTCGGTTGTGCAGGTAGCCCGAACGTTTCCGCGATAGGTATCAATGGCTTGTTGTTGGGCATCGAGCCTGCGCGGATAGGTCATCCAGCCGTCGCCATGTTCAGCCCCCCATTCCGGCGTTTGCTGCGCGCCGCCGGTCATCAGCAAAGGAATGCGGCCAGAGACAGGTTTCGGCAGCATATCCATATGACCATTCAATCGCCCCTGCTGGCCATCAAAATTGGGAAAGTCACCAAATGTAGCGCGGATGTAATCCACGCTATCGCGGAACCGAGCGTCGCGACCTTCGTAGTCCGCAGCTAGCGCAGGGTATTCTTCGGGCCGGTCCCCTGAGGCGACACCCAAAAGCATGCGTCCACCCGAAAGAACATCCACCGACGCAGCGCTTTTGGCGACATGTGCCGGGTGGCGAAGCGGCAGAACTGCACTAGCGATGCCAAGACCAATGTCTTTGGTGACGGCGGCGAGAGCACCAAGGTAAACAAACGGATCATACATCTGACCCACGTCCCCAAAAGCCGGTACATTAAATGGAATGTCACGCAGCCAGATGGCCGAGAAACCAAGCTTTTCAGCCAATTGGGCCCGTTCGATGTGACGTTCCATCGATGGGGAATCACCCACCGTGTAAGCTTCAAGAGGGCTGACCAAACCAAACGTCAAACGGCCGGGCTGAAAGGTCCGGCTGTAGGCACGATTGAATACTGGGAACTCTAGTGTTTGGCTCATGGCCTGCCTCTTGTCTTTTGTCGGACGGTGTCTGCCACCTTGGGCGGAAAGCGTGATGAAGGAAAGACCATTGGGACCATTTGCGTTGCTACATTTCAGCGCCTTCTGACCAAACCTGTTTCGCGCGTTGCTCTTTTGTCGCCCGACTGGCATGATTTTCCTTGAAGGCAGAACAAAAACCGAGGGCAGCACATTGAACAGTCAGGACTTGCAGGTCATCGGACTTTGCCGATTTTCTTATCCTGCCTTTGGCGGTTTTCAGGTCGAACATGAAACCATCGAAGAGCGGCGTGCCTACCTCTACGCGCCTGATCGAATGGATGACCGTATGCGGACCTTTGAGACCATCGCCCTGCCCGGTCTCAAAGCGCAAACTGATCCAAATTTTGAATTCCTAATCGTGGTTGGCACCTGCCTACCAGAAACCTATCGCGCAGAACTTGAAGCGATGATTGCGGATATGCCTCAGGCCAAAATCGTTGCTGAAGAACCCGCACGGCATCGCCCCGTGATGAAGCGTATTATCAATGATCATTTGCGCAATGACGCAACCCTTCCGAGTTTGCAGTTCAGACATGACGACGACGATGCGGTGGCCGTGAACTTTGTTGAACGGTTTCGCCAAGCGGCAGCAGATTGTGCGGGTTTGGTTACGACAAACGAGACCGTTGGAATTGATTTCAACCGAGGATTCTCCGCGCGGCCAACCGCCGAGGGAATGTTATCCTCACCGTCTTTCATGCCCTATTATGGCGTGGCCCTTGGTATGTCGGTCTCTCCTACAACAGATAAGACGATCATGAATTTCGGGCACAATAAGATCAATCGAGTGATGCCGACCGCGACTTTTTCAGACGAAGACATGTTTGTGCGCGGCCACAATGATTTCAACGACTCTCGTCAGAAAGCCAAGGTCACCCGTGTGAACCTCGAGCCATTGGATTCAGACGGTGAAGCACATTTCAAACAGCGCTTTGCTATCGATTGCGATCAGGTGCGCCGTGTTTTTGGCTGAGATTTCGCTAAAGACTCACGGTAAAGCGTAAAGATCCCTGTGCCGACAACGATTGCGGCCCCAAACATCGTCAGCGCATCAGGCCATTCGCCAAATATCAAAAGGCCAAAAATCAGCGCGAATATCAGCCCGGTGTATCGGAATGGCGCCACAAAAGAGACGTCTCCGACCCGCATGGCGAGTACCGAAAAGACGTATCCCAGCCCCAATAAACATGCCGCCCCAATGATCATCATCTGAATATCAAAGGTCATAGGCTCCCAGTCCAACTGGGTCATGGCTACGAACCCGTAGGCCGTGACCGCCAGTGACATGGCCAATGCGGCTGTCAACGAGGGCACATCTTTGGACATACGTCTTGCAGCCAGGTCACGAATGGTCACAAAGAAAACCGTTGCGAGTGCGTAAAAACTGCCGGTTGAAAATCCTTCGGGACCGGGGCGCACAATCAATAGCATTCCGCAAAATCCGATCAGGATGGCGGTCATCCGCCGCCAACCCAAGGGCTCGCGGAAGAACAGCGCAGCAGAAAGTGCCAAGCTCAGTGGCAGCACCTGCAAGATGGCTGTCGCGTTGGCAAGTGGGAGCAAGGTTAGAGACGTTAGGAACAAATAGGCGGCAATCACTTCGGCCACACTTCGGATCAACAGAAGCTTGCCATCGCGACGAGACACATTCAAAACCAGCGCCCGTTGCTGCCAAGCCAAAACGCCGATCAACAGGCTACACAACACACCACGCAATGCCTGATATTGCGGCAACGGAATATCCACGAGGATGATTTTTGTCAGCACATCTCCGGACGAAAATGCCGCCATTAGGGCAATCATAAAAATCGCCCCGCGCGTGTTGTCTGATCCTGACATCTTGATGCTCCGCAGTATTGGCCGACAATGCCTGATTTGGAACCAAAGACAAATCAAGCTTCGTGATACATGTGTTCACAAAAGAAAAACCCCGGCGCAATGGCCGGGGTTCTTTAAGCTTATGTCGAGAAGTTTACTCTTCGCGGCTTTCAGGTGTGTCCACCGGAGCGGTTTCAAACACATCGTCCGCGCTGAAACCTTCGGCAGATGGCGCCGCAATGGCTGCCGCTGCTGCTGCTTCGGCTTCAAGACGGCGCGCTTCGACAACAACGTTGTCACGCGCTTGCGCAACCTGACGCACAGCCTGTGTCGCACCACCGGTACCGGCTGGGATCAGACGGCCCACGATGACGTTTTCTTTCAGGCCAACCAGCTTGTCTTTCTTACCTTGGACGGATGCCTCGGTGAGAACACGTGTGGTTTCCTGGAAGGACGCCGCAGAGATGAACGAACGTGTCTGCAAGGATGCTTTGGTGATACCCAACAGGATCGGTTCGCCTTTCGCAGGACGCTTGCCACGGGAAAGAGCTTTCTCGTTTGCAGCGTCGAACTCTTGCTTGTCGACATGTTCGCCTTTGAGCAGCGTGGTTTCACCAGAGTCCTGGATCTCCCATTTCTGCAGCATCTGACGCACGATAACTTCGATGTGCTTGTCGTTAATTTTAACACCTTGCAGGCGGTAAACTTCTTGCACTTCGTCGATCATGTAGTCAGCCAGCGCTTCGACACCCAAAATAGACAGGATGTCATGCGGCGCAGGGTTGCCGTCCATGATGTATTCACCCTTCTGGATGAAGTCACCTTCGCCAACTGGGATGTGCTTGCCCTTAGGCACCATGTATTCCACTGGCTCCATGGACTCATCTGCTGGCTCGATCGAGATACGACGCTTGTTCTTGTAGTCGCGGCCAAAGCGCACGTAACCATCTGCTTCCGCAATGATCGCGTGGTCTTTTGGACGACGTGCTTCGAACAGTTCCGCAACCCGTGGCAGACCACCGGTAATGTCTTTCGTTTTCGTGCCTTCCCGAGGGATACGCGCGATAACGTCACCAGCTTGAACGTCTTGGCCATCTTCTGCAGACAGGATCGCATCCACAGACATTGTGTAATGGACAGGGTTGCCTGCATCGTTACGTACTGGCTCGCCATCTGCGTCCACCAGAATGATTTCTGGCTTCAGCTCGTTGCCTTTTGGCGCTGCACGCCAGTCGGTTACGATTTTCTGGGTCATACCAGTCGCATCATCAGTCACATCACGGACAGCGATACCAGACACGAGGTCAACGTATTTCGCTTTACCGGTTTTCTCAGCGATGATTGGCAGTGTGAACGGATCCCATTCAAACAGCTTGTCGCCACGACCGATGTTCTGACCATCTTTGACGAACAGTTTGGAACCGTAACCCAACTTGTGAGTTACACGGGAATCGCCGTTGCCGTCGATAATCTCGAGCTTCATGTTCCGGCCCATAACCAGGATTTCGCCATTCGCGTTCTCCAGCACGTTGGTGCCTTCGAAACGGATCGTACCCTCTTGGCTGGCTTCCTGGAAGGACTGCTGACCACCCTGCGCAACACCACCAATGTGGAATGTACGCATTGTCAGCTGTGTACCAGGTTCACCAATGGACTGCGCCGCGATGATACCGACAGCTTCGCCTGTGTTGACCAAAGTACCACGTGCAAGGTCACGACCGTAACACTGTGCACAAACGCCTTCTTCAGCTTCACATGTCAGTGGGCTGCGGATCCGCGCAGAAGCAACACCGGCTTCATCAATGGAATCTGCCATCAATTCGTCGATCAGCTGACCGTGCGCAACCAGAACCTCTTCGGTGCCAGGACGCATGATGTCTTCTGCAGCCACACGGCCCAGAATACGCTCTGCCAAGGTTGCCACAACTTCACCGTCGTTGACCGCTGCTTCCGCAGTGATCGCGCGTTCGGTGCCACAGTCGTTCATACGAACGATACAGTCTTGGGCAACGTCCACCAGACGACGTGTCAGATAACCAGAGTTCGCAGTTTTCAACGCCGTATCCGACAGACCCTTACGAGCACCGTGGGTAGAGTTGAAGTACTCAAGAACGGTCAGACCTTCTTTAAAGTTCGAGATGATCGGTGTTTCAATGATGTCGCCGTTCGGCTTGGCCATCAGACCACGCATACCGCCCAGCTGTTTCATCTGAGTAACAGAACCACGCGCACCAGAGTGAGCCATCATGTAAACCGAGTTCGGTTCCATTTCAGCGCCATTATCGTCGGTCTTTGCAGCAGAGATGGAGCCCATCATTGCTTCAGTGACTTTGTCGTTACACTTTGACCATGCATCCACAACTTTGTTGTACTTTTCGCCCTGAGTGATCAGGCCGTCCATGTACTGTTGTTCAAAGTCTTTAACCTGCGCACGCGTCTCATCCACGATTGGCCATTTGCCATCAGGGATAACCATATCGTCCTTACCGAAGGAGATGCCGGCTTTAAACGCTTCTTTGAAGCCCATGGACATGATCTGGTCACAGAAGATCACGGACTCTTTCTGACCGCAGTAACGGTAGACGGTGTCGATGACTTTCTGAACGTCCTTCTTACGCAGAAGGTTGTTCACCAGCTCAAATGGCGCCTTGTTGTTCTGTGGCAGCAGCGCACCCAGTTTCACACGACCTGGTGTGGTCTCGAAACGCTTCATCACTTCCAGACCATTTTCATCGATCTGAGGAATCCGCGCTTGGATTTTTGTGTGTAGGTGAACGATACCCGCATCCAAAGCGTGCTCTACTTCTTCAACAGAAGAGAAGACCATGCCTTCGCCCTTCATGCCATCACGTGCGATGGTCACGTAGTAGATGCCCAAAATCATATCCTGAGAAGGAACGATGATCGGTGCACCGTTTGCAGGCGACAGAACGTTGTTAGTCGACATCATCAGAACACGTGCTTCCAGCTGAGCTTCAAGGCTCAGAGGAACGTGAACCGCCATTTGGTCACCGTCGAAGTCCGCGTTAAACGCAGAACAAACAAGCGGGTGCAGCTGAATGGCTTTACCTTCGATCAAGGTCGGTTCGAACGCCTGGATACCAAGACGGTGCAGCGTAGGTGCACGGTTCAGCATCACCGGGTGTTCGCGGATGACCTCATCGAGGATGTCCCAAACTTCTGGACGTTCTTTTTCCACCAGTTTCTTGGCTTGTTTCACAGTGGAAGACAGGCCTTTGGCTTCAAGGCGTGAGTAGATGAACGGTTTGAACAGCTCGAGTGCCATCTTCTTAGGAAGACCACATTGATGCAGTTTCAATTCCGGACCGGTCACAATGACCGAACGGCCAGAGAAGTCGACGCGTTTACCCAAAAGGTTCTGACGGAAACGACCTTGCTTACCTTTCAGCATGTCGCTGAGAGATTTCAGAGGGCGTTTGTTTGCGCCAGTGATCACGCGGCCACGACGGCCGTTGTCAAACAGAGCATCAACAGATTCCTGCAGCATCCGCTTTTCGTTGCGGACGATGATGTCAGGTGCGCGCAGTTCGATCAGACGCTTCAGACGGTTGTTCCGGTTGATCACACGACGGTAAAGGTCGTTCAGATCGGACGTCGCGAAACGACCACCATCCAGTGGCACCAGTGGGCGCAATTCTGGTGGGATCACTGGGATCACGGTCAGAACCATCCACTCTGGGCGGTTGCCGGATTCCAGGAAGGATTCCACAACTTTCAGACGTTTGATGATCTTCTTAGGCTTCAACTCGCCAGTTGCTTCAGCCAGTTCCGCACGCAAGTGCTCAGCTTCCGCTTCCAGATCGATCATGGACAGCATGTCACGGATCGCTTCTGCACCGATATTGGCCGTAAAGGCGTCCATGCCGTATGCGTCTTGCGCATCCATGAACTCTTCTTCGGTCAGCATCTGGCCGTATTGCAGGTCGGTAAGGCCCGGCTCGATGACAACGTAGTTTTCAAAGTACAGAACACGTTCCAGATCACGCAGTGTCATGTCCAGCATCAGGCCGATGCGGGATGGCAGCGATTTCAGGAACCAGATGTGCGCCACTGGGGATGCCAGCTCAATGTGGCCCATACGCTCACGGCGTACTTTTTGAAGCGTAACTTCAACACCACATTTTTCGCAGACAACGCCGCGATACTTCATGCGCTTATATTTGCCGCAGAGGCATTCGTAATCTTTGATTGGACCAAAGATACGTGCGCAGAACAGGCCATCACGCTCTGGTTTGAACGTACGGTAGTTGATGGTCTCTGGCTTTTTGATTTCGCCGTAAGACCAAGACAGGATCCGCTCTGGGGACGCCAAGGAGACTTTGATTTCGTCAAAGACCTTTGGTGGTGTCAGCGGGTTAAACGGGTTGTTCGTCAGTTCCTGGTTCATTTGTTTTCCTCAAATTCGTGCGGAAGGGTGGAAGGGAAGAAGGACCGAGGCCCTTATTCCTCAACCTCCGCATCCAGGAGTTCCATATTCAGGCCGAGACCGCGGACTTCTTTCACGAGAACATTAAAGCTCTCTGGGATGCCCGCTTCGAAGTTGTCTTCGCCCTTGACGATGCTTTCATAGACCTTGGTCCGGCCAGCGACGTCATCCGACTTAACAGTGAGCATTTCCTGCAGGGTATATGCAGCGCCGTAAGCTTCCAGAGCCCAGACCTCCATTTCCCCGAAACGCTGACCACCGAATTGCGCTTTACCGCCCAATGGCTGCTGAGTAACCAGCGAGTATGGACCAGTGGAACGCGCGTGGATTTTGTCATCCACAAGGTGGTGCAGTTTCAGCAGGTATTTCACACCCACTGTGACAGGACGTGCAAACTGTTCACCGGTACGACCGTCAAACAGGATGGACTGACCGCTGGTGTCAAAGCCCGCACGCACCAGAGCATCGTTCACGTCGAGCTCTTTAGCGCCATCAAAGACTGGTGTCGCGATTGGAACACCACGGGTCACATTGCCCGCTGCTTCGATCAGCTGTGCTTCTTCCATGCCCGCGATGCCTTCATTGTAGACATCTTCGCCATAGGCGTGGCCCATCGCTTCGCGAACAGGTGTCAGATCACCGGTGCGACGGTAGTCCTGCAGAGCGTCATCAACCTTGATGCCCAGACCGCGTGCGGCCCAGCCCATGTGGGTTTCAAGGATCTGACCAACGTTCATACGGGACGGAACGCCCAGTGGGTTCAGACAGAAGTCAACTGGTGTACCATCTTCGAGGAACGGCATGTCTTCCATAGGCACAACCTTGGAAATAACACCTTTGTTCCCGTGACGACCCGCCATCTTGTCACCCGGCTGCAGCTTACGCTTAACCGCGATAAAGACTTTGACCATCTTCATGACGCCCGGAGGCAGATCATCGCCACGACGGACTTTTTCGACTTTGTCCTCAAAGCGCGCATCTAGGGCACGTTTCTGGATCTCGTACTGTTCGTGCAGAGCTTCAACGATTTGTGCATCGCCTTCTTCTGCCAGCGCCAGCTGCCACCACTGACCCCGGGTCAGCATAGACAACAGATCTTCGGTGATTTCGGAGTTCGCTTTGACGCCTTTCGGACCTTTCACAGCAACCTTACCGATGACCAGATCGCGCAGACGGGCGTAGATGTTACGATCCAGGATCGCCAGCTCGTCGTCACGGTCACGCGCCAGTGCTTCCACTTCTTCGCGTTCGATCTGTAGCGCACGTTCGTCTTTTTCAACGCCGTGGCGGTTGAAAACACGTACTTCCACAACAGTACCGAAGTCACCCGGCTTCACACGCAAAGATGTGTCGCGTACGTCGGATGCTTTCTCACCGAAGATGGCGCGCAGAAGTTTTTCTTCCGGCGTCATCGGGCTTTCACCCTTCGGCGTGATTTTACCGACCAGAATGTCACCTGGCTCCACGTCCGCACCGATGTAAACGATGCCGGCCTCGTCGAGGTTACGCAGCGCTTCTTCACCGACGTTTGGAATGTCGCGAGTGATTTCTTCTGGGCCAAGCTTTGTGTCACGTGCCGCGACTTCGAACTCTTCGATATGCACCGAAGTGAAGACGTCGTCACGCGCGATGCGCTCGGAGATCAGAATGGAGTCTTCGTAGTTGTAGCCGTTCCAAGGCATAAACGCGACGATCACGTTTTTACCAAGGGACAATTCACCCAGATCAGTGGATGGACCGTCAGCGATCACTTCGTCCTTGCCAACTGTATCACCTACTTTCACCAGCGGACGCTGGTTGATGCATGTGTTTTGGTTGGAACGCTGGAACTTACGCAGACGATAGATGTCAACGCCCGCATCACCCAGCTCGAGGTCTTCAGTGGCACGAATAACGATACGCTGTGCATCAACTTGGTCGATGATACCCGCACGTTTCGCTTGGATCGCCGCACCGGAGTCGATCGCAACTTTTTCTTCGATACCTGTACCAACAAGCGGCGCTTCTGCACGCAGCAGAGGCACAGCCTGACGCATCATGTTCGAACCCATCAGGGCGCGGTTCGCGTCATCGTTTTCAAGGAACGGGATCAATGATGCCGCAACAGAGACCAACTGCTTTGGTGAAACGTCGATCAAGTCAACGTTGCCAACAGACGCCATGGTGTAGTCGCCCGCTTGACGGGTGTTCACCATTTCGTTCTGGAAGCGGCCTTCATCATCAAGCTGCGCGTTCGCCTGAGCGACGGTGTGGCGCATCTCTTCAGTCGCGGACATGTACTGAACTTCGTCAGTCACCTGACCTTCGATCACCTTACGATAAGGTGTTTCGATGAAGCCGTATTTGTTCACGCGTGCAAATGTCGCCAGCGAGTTGATCAGACCAATGTTTGGACCTTCCGGCGTTTCAATTGGACACATACGACCGTAGTGGGTTGGGTGAACGTCGCGCACTTCAAAGCCCGCACGTTCACGTGTCAAACCACCTGGCCCAAGCGCAGACAAGCGACGCTTGTGTGTCACTTCAGACAGCGGGTTGGTTTGGTCCATGAACTGAGACAGCTGCGAAGAGCCGAAGAATTCACGAACAGCCGCCGCTGCTGGTTTCGCGTTGATCAGATCCTGAGGCATGACAGTGTCGATTTCGACGCTAGACATACGCTCTTTAATCGCGCGCTCCATGCGCAGCAGACCCACACGGTATTGGTTTTCCATCAGCTCGCCAACGGAACGCACACGACGGTTGCCGAGGTGGTCGATGTCGTCCACGTCGCCTTTGCCGTCACGCAGTTCAACCAGCGCTTTGATGCAAGAAACAATGTCTTCTTTGCGCAGTGTGCGCTGTGTGTCTTCCGCATCCAGAGCCAGACGCATGTTCATCTTCACACGGCCAACCGCGGAAAGATCATAGCGCTCGGAATCAAAGAACAGAGTGTCAAACAGTGCAGACGCCGCTTCAACAGTCGGTGGCTCACCTGGGCGCATCACACGGTAGATATCCATAAGCGCGGTGTCGCGACCCATGTTTTTATCTGCCGCCAATGTGTTGCGGATGTAAGGACCAACATTGATGTTATCGATGTCCAAAACTGGAATATCGGTGATACCCGCTTCAACCAATTCTTTGACAGTGCCGCCGATGATGTCGCCATCTTTGTCGTATTCGAAAGTCAGCTCATCGCCTGCTTCGACATAGATCGCGCCGGTTTCTTCGTTGATGATGTCTTTCGCTACGAACTTGCCAACGATTTGATCGTAAGGCAGCAGCAGTTCAGTGACTTCACCCGCATCAATCAGTTTCTTAACTGCGCGTGGAGTTACCTTTTTGCCGGCTTCCGCGATCACTTCGCCAGAGGCCGCGTCAACCAGATCATAGGTAGGGCGGGTGCCACGAACGCGCTCAGGGAAGAACTTGGTGACCCAACCTTTGTTCTTATCGAGCTTGAAGTTCACTGTGTTGTAATAGGCGTCGCAGATCGCTTCTTGGTCCAGACCCAGCGCATAAAGCAGGGTTGTCACAGGCAATTTGCGGCGACGGTCGATACGCGCAAAGACGATGTCTTTTGCGTCGAATTCGAAGTCCAACCAAGAGCCGCGATATGGGATAATGCGGCAAGCAAACAGCAGTTTACCAGACGAGTGTGTTTTGCCTTTGTCATGATCAAAGAACACACCAGGAGATCGGTGCATCTGAGAAACGATCACACGCTCGGTGCCGTTCACAACAAATGTGCCGTTTGGTGTCATCAGAGGCATGTCGCCCATGAAGACGTCTTGTTCTTTGATGTCTTTAACAGACTTCGCGCCTGTATCTTCGTCGATATCAAACACGATCAAACGCAGAGTGACTTTCAGCGGTGCTGAATAAGTCATGTCGCGTTGCATACATTCTTCGACGTCGTACTTCGGCTTTTCCAGCTCGTAGTTGACGAACTCCAAAATGGAGTTTTCGTTGAAGTCCTTAATCGGGAATACCGATTGGAACACACCTTTGATACCTTCGCCGTCCAGCGGCATGTCGGAATCGCCGGAGCGAAGGAACAGATCGTAAGAGGACTTTTGAACCTCGATCAGGTTCGGCATCTCCAGCACTTCGCGGATTTTGCCGAAATACTTGCGCAAGCGTTTCTGGCCAAGAAAAGTTTGAGCCATGTTCGATGACACCTTTCAATTTCTCATCGGGTCAGCATGCCGTCGGGCCCCGGCACCATCCCCTTTCGAGACAAACAAGTTGGATCAATTCCCGGCCTCTGTCCCACCAAAGACCACCCGATCCGTAACTCGCCTTAGAAAAACCCCTACATCGAAAAGGGTCTTTCTAAGACAGGTTCGGCAGGGAACGGAAAACCGCACCCTGCCTCACACCTAATCCGGGAAAATCCCGGAAAGGATTACTTAAGCTCGACTTCTGCGCCAGCTGCTTCCAGCTTCGCTTTGATGTCTTCTGCTTCTGCTTTGTCGACGCCTTCTTTGACAGCTTTGCCGCCAGCTTCAACAAGCTCTTTTGCTTCTTTGAGGCCCAGGCCAGTGATGCCGCGGACTTCTTTGATGACGTTGATTTTCTTGTCGCCTGCGGCTTTCAGAATTACGTCAAATTCAGTTTTTTCCTCAGCAGCTTCGCCACCGGCGTCTGCGCCACCAGCAACCATTACGGCGCCGCCAGCAGCTGGCTCGATGCCATACTCGTCTTTGAGGATTGTTTTCAGTTCTTGTGCTTCCAGCAGGGTCAGACCCACGATGCTTTCTGCGAGTGCTTTCAGATCAGCCATTTTAGACTCTTTCCGTTATAAGATATGTGTTCCAACGTTCAGGTGTTACCCAAACGCGGTTCTCAAGTTGCTTACGCAGCTTCTGCCTTGTCCTCGATGGTAGACAGAATGCCCGCGATGTTCGAAGCAGGTGCGCCAATTGCGCCAGCGATGTTGGAAGCAGGTGCGCCAAGCATACCAGCGATAGTAGCAATAAGCTCTTCGCGGGAAGGCATCTTGGACACTGCTGTAACGCCAGCACGATCAAGAGCGTTCTCACCCATTGCACCACCAAGGATTACGAAGTTATCGTTATCCTTAGCGAAGTCTTCGGCCACTTTGGCAGCTGCCACAGGGTCCTCAGAATAGGTTAGAACAGTCATACCCGTCAGGTAATCGCCGATGCTTGCGCAAGGCTTTCCTTCTAGGGCGATTTTGGCGAGCCTGTTTTTGGCAACGCGAACTGCAGCACCAGAGTCACGCGCGGACGCGCGCAGGTTCTGCATGTCAGCAACTGTAAGACCCGCGTAGTGAGAAACCACTACAACGCCAGAGCTTTCAAAGATCTGGCCGAGTTCGTCGACCAATTTTTCTTTTTGTGCTCTATCCACAGTTTTACTCCAAATTTGGAAGGCTTCCGCCCTCCGGCTCATATTTGCTGGGTATAAAACCCAGCGTTCAGGTCCGAATTACGGGGCTGAACCAAAACCACCCGAGGAAATCCCTCGGTCAATCTGGTCTTTCCCGTCTCAGGCAAGAGATTAAGAGGGAAGCCCTCACTCACCGTCTTGGACGAAATACAAAACAGCGCACGAAGAATCGCACGCTGAACTGTACGCTGTGGTTTAGATTGATTGACGAGACAGCGCAAGGGTGAACATGAGGCGAAACCTCAGTTCACATCAATATCAATACTGCTGTTGGTATCAGCTAACATAATTAGGCTGAAATGGCAAAACACCAAGACCAAATCACAAACTGCCCAATGCTAGTGCCGCATATTCAACGACTTACGATTTCGAGCGTGAAGTGCGAGCAGATCTTTACCGGGCCGCCCATCCAGAAGATCACGCGCAGGCACCATTGCTGCACTCATCAAATCTGGAAACAGCAACTCCAGCTCTTCCAGCGCTTCCGCCGAAAGCGCATTTTCAACCATTTCACCCAGATACAAAGATTCCGCCTCAGCGCCTTCTGCAAATAGAATTTGATGATCCGCACAAAGAATATGAAAATATACCACCCGCCCCTCTGATAGGTCCGCATATATACCCGGCATCTCGGTCAGCTTTTTGGCCGGCACAAGAACTTCCAAACTTCCCGCAACACGCTTTGCTATCGCGGAACTCACCACCATACGATGCTGCGGTGACACAAACAAATCTCGCCGCGGACGCCCTGCCCCCATTGCACCTGCTGTAATACAAATAGGTGCGGTTTTTTCGGTCACAGCACATTCGCTTTGACCGATCCAAAGAATGCCCTGCGCGCCGCCATCACGCGTGACGACCAAATCGCCTACACGAAGGTCCTGTACGAGCCGCTCCCCGTCAGGCGTGAGGATCATGCTCCCAGCGCGAAAACAAGTCACAAAATCAGCGTCAGTCCGATTTGCCGCGAGCCCAGAGTAATTTGACCCGAGTAGGCTATCGAGCGTGATTGACGTTATGGGCCCAGCTTCAAGGGCAGCCTGATCTGAATTGTCAGTGATTTCAGGCGCGAGATAGGTGTTTCCATTTGTGTCCTGAAAAACCACCGCGGAAATCGTAGCCGTGGATCCATCGGTATAGGTGATTGTCGCACGGTAAACCGCGACGCCATCGAATGTTTGCGGAGCCCCACCATCAATGGAAAATCTGTCGTTCGAATTAGAATTGTTCTGATCATATGCCGATCGCGAACCGCCTGAGTAGCTTTCAGCCTCAAACCTTTGCACGTCTTGAGAAAGGGGAGAATCTTCGCTGCCAAATTCGCGACCCACTAAATTTGAGGCATTTTCGGCACGGCTATTGCCCTCAACAGTATCAATGCTGTCGTTTCGACCCAACGAGATAACATTAAAATTAGTGGGCACAACACCACCTCAAACCAATACTCAAGCACAATTTACGTGTTGAAACTTAATAGCCCTTTAACCGACGTCAACCACCAAACAGACAAAGAAAAAGGCGCCATCTTGCGAGGCGCCTTTTCCGAATTCAATTGTCAGGCAGCTTATTGTGCCGCTGCGTTGTCCACGTCGATGGAAACGCCTGGGCCCATTGTAGAGCTCAGTGCGATTTTCTTGACGTATGCGCCTTTCGCGCCAGCAGGCTTGGCTTTCAGAACCGCGTCCATGAAGGCACGTACGTTCTCAACCAGCTTGTCTTCGCCGAAAGAAGCTTTACCGACGCCTGCGTGTACAACACCAGCTTTTTCAGCTTTGAACTGTACTTCGCCGCCTTTAGCCGCTTCAACAGCCGCTTTCACGTCCATTGTTACGGTGCCAACTTTTGGGTTTGGCATCAGGTTGCGTGGGCCAAGGATTTTACCGAGACGACCAACAACAGGCATCATGTCTGGAGTCGCGATGCAGCGATCAAAGTCCAGGTTGCCGCCCTGAATGGATTCCATCAGGTCTTCTGCACCAACGATGTCTGCGCCAGCTGCTTGAGCTTCTTCAGCTTTCGGGCCGCGAGCGAATACCGCTACGCGAACAGATTTACCTGTGCCGTTTGGCAGACCAACAACGCCGCGGACCATTTGGTCTGCGTGACGAGGGTCAACACCAAGGCAAACTGCGATTTCTACAGTTTCGTCGAATTTCGCGGCTGCATTGCCTTTGACCAGTGCAACTGCTTCTTCAACAGAAACATTGTCTTTGCCAGCGAATGCTTCGCGTGCGGCGCGGGTACGTTTACCAAGTTTAGCCATGATTTAGCCTTTCACCTCGATACCCATGGAGCGTGCGGAGCCCATGATGATCTGCATTGCTGCTTCTACGTCGTTCGCAGTCAGGTCTTTCATTTTCGCTTCAGCGATTTCACGAACCTGCTTAACAGTCACGGAGGCAACGATTTCACGGCCAGGTGCTTCCGCACCGCGTGGACGGTTACGCTTACCAACTGGCTTCAGGCCAGCGGCTTTTTTCAGGTAGTAAGACGCAGGAGGCGTCTTGATGTCCATTGTGAAGGACTTGTCCTGATAATAAGTGATCACGGTTGGGCACGGCGCACCGTTTTCCATTTCCTGTGTTTTCGCGTTAAACGCTTTACAGAATTCCATGATATTGATGCCGCGCTGACCCAGTGCTGGGCCAACTGGCGGGGATGGGTTAGCTGCGCCCGCAGGGATCTGCAGCTTCATAGTACCAGCAAGCTTCTTAGCCATTTGCTGTTCCTTTCAACAAAGACGAAACGCGTTTCGTCCGGTTTATGTTGCGTGGTCCGATGTCAGGATCGCGATCCTTAAATCTCCCACGAGAGAATCTCGCCCTAAGACGATAAGCGCGCTGAATAAGCCCGATAGTCTGGATTGGCAAGCCTCAAAGTAACCGGCCTTTAAGTCTCACAATTATACGCTTTACAAAAATACTTTGGCACAGCGCTGGGTTGAAGCGTAAAACAAGTCAGGCCTGAAATCGGACCAGGCCCAATCAACCTGGGGGCAGATTGAGCACATAAACGTCCGAACAAAACATACGCCAAAAATGGCGGTTTAATGCATGTGCTCGGTCTTCCGAATTAAAGGACGAGACCATTGGACTTTGCAAGTTCTGATAGCCACGCCACTGCGCGCGCGGCGCAAGATATTGAAGTGGCGCCTGCAAAAGCAGCAGCTAAGAAGACTGAGCGCAGGTATAAGCGCGGATACGACACACAACACCTCAGCGCGGATGTGCGCGCAACGTTGAAAAGCGCAGAGGGGTGCAGGCCATGGGCGCGCATTCGCGAGGCGACTTTGACGGTCGCAAGCATTCCTGCGATGGCCGCACTGACGGTGGCGATTATTCTATCGCTGTTTAACCTTGAAATGGCATTTCCCGTTCAAGCTGGAGCGTCCATTCTGACCTATCTTTTGGCCTGTGTTGTCATCGCTCGCCAATTGCGCGGGCTTGAGATCATGGTCCATGACGCGTCGCATCTGACCTGGGTGCGTTCAAGCCCCAAACTCAATCATTTTTTAGCAGATCTCTTTGTTGGTGCGCCGGTGTTGAGCTCTGTAAAGGAATATTGGAAATCGCACCGTATTCACCACGGCCAATATGGATCACATAAAGATCCCTGCCTGCAGCGGTTCACCGATATGGGTGTAACTGATATTGATTTATCGACCCATTGGAAAATCGCCCGCGCCGTTGTCGCCTGGTTGCCTAGCTATAACGCAGCTTATTATCGTGAGATCGGCAGCCAATCCACCTACCAATGGACACTCTTTATTGCTTGGCACTTCTGCGTACTGGTCGCGCCCTTGGCAACGCTCCTGACATTGGGCATTGGCTTTGAGCTGCAGGTGGGCATGGCGCTAGCGCTGTTTGGCTGGGTAATTTTTTGGGTTCTACCCGCGATGGTTTTCCTGCCGATCATTCGTTCCATCGCTGAAACCGAGGAGCACGACTATGAAGCGGGTGAAACCGAGTTCGAGACCACCTTCACCAATGATGGTTTTCTGCATCGCTTGTTGATCCACCCCAAAAATGACGCCTACCACGTCATCCACCATCTTTTCCCCAACATTCCAGAGGCGGAACATCACTGGGTTCATACCCTCCTAATGGAACAGGACGAAAAATATAGCTCCGCTCTACGGCGTGGCAAATTGCTGAATGTGCAGTAATGCGGCAGAGGCGCGCCGATAGGCGCGCCGCTCCTACCGGTAGCGCAGGTTCTCACGCGACAACTGATCTAATGAAGTCACGCCCATCAACTTCATATCGCGCTCGATCTCTGTTCGGAAATTACCTAACACACGCTCAACGCCTGCCTGACCTGCGGCGGCCAGCGCGTACAAGTACATTCGCCCACCAGAACAGGCTTTGGCCCCCACCGACAGGGCTTTCAGTACATGTGTCCCGCGTTGAATGCCGCCCTCGCAAATCACGTCGATCTTATCACCAACCGCATCACAGATTTCAGCAAGCTGATCAAACGGCGCACGAGAGCCATCCAGCTGACGGCCTCCATGATTTGAGACCATGATACCCGTGCATCCAATATCCACGGCCCGTTTTGCGTCCTCAACGCTCATGATGCCTTTCAGGGCAAACTGTCCGTTCCACTGCGCGCAGAGCTTTTCAGCATCTTTCCAGTTCATCGACTGATCCAACATGGTCGAGAAATACTCGCCCACCGAAACAGCCAAATTGGTGCCTGCGCTCACGTGACCTGACAGATGCGGCATATCGAATTTTTCTTTTGTAAAGAAGTTCCACGCCCATTGTGGGTGTAGGGCAAAACTCAGGGCTGAGGCCGGCGTAAGTTTTGGCGGAGACGTGAAACCGGTACGCAGGTCACGCTCACGGTTGCCGCCTGTGATCGTATCTACGGTCAAGGCCATGACTTGAAAGTTTGCAGCGCGAGCGCGTTCCAGCAATGTATCGTTTAAGCCGCGATCTTTGTGGAAGTAGAATTGGAACATCTTTGGCCCAGGCGCGAGCTTCTCGATTTCTTCAACCGTCACCGTGGCCAGCGAAGAAACCCCAAACATGGTGCCAAATTTGGTGGCTGCCTTACCAACCGCCCGCTCGCCATCATGGTGAAACAATCGCTGCAACGCCGTTGGCGCACAGTAGATCGGCATATCAAGCTTTTGCCCCATGACCTCGACGGACATGTCGACATTCTCGACCCCGGCCAGAACATTCGGCACAAGATCGACATCATCAAACGAACTGGTGTTTCGGCGATAGGTAATTTCATCGTCGGCTGCGCCATCGATGTAGTGAAATATCGGACCCGGCAAGCGCCGCTTGGCTAGTCTCCGGAAATCCCCGAAATTATGACAGTCTGTTAAGCGCATCGAAACCTCCACTTTGGTAATCAAGTATTACCAATTTCGGAATTCACACGATCCAACAATACGATGCAACCAAAAAAAACCGAGCATTGAATACTCGGTTTTTCTTAAAGTGGCTTAATCAACTGCGGGAACAGCCCCCAAAACCCGCAACATCTCCGGCAAAGGAGGCGATGTGAGACGGGAACCAACCTTTACAGCTTCTTTTCCAAAGGTCATTCGAACACCAGCGGTTACGATCGCGTCACGTGTATGATCAAAGCTGGAACTACCGTTGTCCTCGCGCACATCGATAACGGACAGCCCGCCGTAGATTGAAAACCGATCATGCGCTGATCGGTGTATTGTATGTTCAATTTCGATCTTCGCGACAATCGCATCAACCTGATCGGGCGCACTGCGCGAGTCCAAATCCTGCTCGCCGCTGAAATAAGATAATCCAAACTGCAATTGGGTGTCGTCTGACCAAGAATAGGTCGCGGCACCACCCAGCATCACGGCATTTGCAAGCGTTTCGGGATTATCCGCTTCGCTGTCTAGCACGCCAAGTGTTCCCGCAATCGACCAAATCTCGTTGTTCCAAGAAGCTTGAAGCCCATAGCTTTTGAACGAGGTCCGCTGATCAGCATCATCCCAACCAAAATGAACTTCACCGACAGTTGCAAAGGCACCTAGATAGTAATCCTGGAATGTTTGGCCCGCCTGCAAACTAAATTGCCGCCCCAAACGGTAGGTATCGTCTGAAAAAGCAAAACCCACCACCGCAGGTGCCTTGCTAGAGTCGATGTTCAATCCACCCTGCAAGACGAAGCCATTATCGAACGCATGCCCCAGCACGCCGTTCAACTTACGACGCTTACTTTCGTCGACCTCAAGACCCCGGCCGCTTGAATCCAGCGCATTGCCGCTGCGCCAGTCACGCGACAAACCAAAGTCAATCTCTGCAAAGGTGTCCGCTGTCGCTGCACTAGGAACAGCCAACGCCACAACGGTCCCGATCAGTTTAAAGTATTTCATGTGTCATCCCCAATTTCGCGAGGGAATACGCAGGCCCTGACGCAAGAACAAGACCACAAAAGAAAAAGCCGCCCCAAGGGACGGCCTTAAAACTCTCACTACTATTAAAGCGGCTTACGCTTCTTTGGTCACCTGAGCGTATTCCAACTCAACCGGTGTCTCGCGGCCAAAGATAGATACAGTCACTTTCAGGCGTTGGTTTTCTTCGTCCACACCTTCGACCATGCCATCGAAACCTTCGAATGGACCGTCGTTGACTTTGACCTTTTCGCCAATTTCGAAGCTGATCATCAGTTTCGGCGCTTCTTCACCTTCAGCAACACGGCCCAAGATGGACTGCACTTCGGCGTCGCGCATTGGCATTGGACGACCCTGCGGGCCCAAGAAACCTGTTACGCGGTTAATAGAGCTGATCAGGTGATAACCTTGGTCGCTCATTTCCATACGCACCAAAACATAGCCCGGCATAAAGCGGCGTTCGGTGGTGACCTTTTTACCGCGACGTACTTCGATGACCTCTTCGGTCGGAACCAGTACTTCTTCGATCTGATCTTGAAGACCGCTTTCTTCAGCGGACTGGCGGATCTGCTCGGCGATCTTCTTCTCAAAGTTAGAGAGGACGCTTACAGAGTACCAACGCTTTGCCATATGACCGTTCTTTCCCGTCCGTGCGGCACAAAGCCGACATTCTTATAACCAATTGGACCAGCGGGCCCATTATCCGACTCCCAAACAAAATTGCGGCGCGCAATGCGAATCGCCGCGCGCCTGTTTAAGAGTACTGATTGACCTACCGGGGAAGCTCGGTGAGTTCAAGAGCTTTGTCGGTGCATATCGCGCCAGATAAACGCTTCAAGGGTCTCTTAGAAAGCGTTCAGAACTGCTTCCAAACCGCTGCGAATGCCCAGATCTACAAGCGAAAAGAACACTGCGGTCAATGCGGCCATGATAAAGACCATCACGGTAGTCAAAATAACTTCGCGACGGCTAGGCCAGACAACCTTAGAGATCTCTGCGCGGGTCTGCTGAATAAACTGAGCTGGGTTCGTACGAGCCATGATACATCTTCTTTGATAGGATCAAGGGGTGACATACGCCCCCAGCGCTTTGAATTCAAGTGCTGGAATGCAGCCTAAGCAATCAAGAAAAGCTCTGCTGTCCTTCTTCGCGCGCCATATGTGCCATACGACGAATATAGGCTCTTTCGGCTGCAGCCTGATCTGCTTCGCTTTGCATTTGTGGCATATGCAAGCCGCGCGTCCAGCTACCTGGCAGCTTATCCAGTCGCTTCTGGAAACGATCCATTCGCTTGGACGCTTTTACGCGTAAAGCAGCAGCTTTTGCAGGTTGGCGCTTTTCATAGCGACGCCACAGGACCTCTGAATAGCGACGGATGCGATCAGGACCCAGCAGCAACGCGAACAACGTCACAAAGAAGAGTACAACAACCAGCACAGTCGGTAGGAACCATGGATTGATTATAAAGGTCATAAGTGTCGCCACCAACGCCACACGACGTGGTGTAAGGTGACGCCAAAGGCTATCTGTGCGAGTGGCTTGGCGCGCCGCCGACTTTGCAGAAGCCCCTGACTGCTGAATGGCTGGCTTGACGCACTCAACCTTGGTGTCCGTTACGGATTTTGGTTGGCGCTTGAAAAACCGGCGCCCTTTGGGTTTTCCACCCGCGCGTTGGCGGGCCGGTATGTGCAAAGGACCTTCTGCTTTGATCTCGGCCAAAGCAGCACGATCATCCTGAACGATCGCTTTAATGGTCGCCAGCGTTTCCTGACTGAGTTCCCGCTCGAGCATTGAAGCAGGCTGTGGCAGCACGTTGTCTTTTGTCATATCTCATCCAATCCGCCCCCGGATTCTCGCACACGAGACAATGCGGCGACATTCGGTTCGAGATTGGTCGGATTTAAGGCTGAAAAAAGGCAAGAAAATGTCTCTGTCCACGTACTGGAAACAGTCACGCAAAACCAACCAAGATTAGCACCAGAATCGCCGCCAATTGTTAACTTATTTTGGTGCCACTGCCTTAAGTGCGTCCAGATTCGTGCCACAAATCTCGGCTTCATGGCGCTCGATGTGTTCCACGGGCCAATCCCACCAAGCAATCTTTTGCATACGAGCTGCGTCCTCTGTCGACACCCGTTGGCGGATCAGCTGCGCGGGGTTGCCACCGACAACGGTATAAGGGGCAACATTCTTTGCGACGACGGCCCCTGCAGCAATGATCGCACCATCACCGATGGTTACTCCGGGCAAGATCGTAGCGCCAGTGCCCAACCAGACATCATTGCCAACGATTGTATCTGGCCCAGGTGACGGCAGGCTCGGTCGCCCCTCCCAGCCGCCGCCAAACACCAGAAAAGGGAAACTCGACAAGCCGTCCATACGGTGATTGGCCGATGAGGTGATAAACTGCACCCCGTGCGCAATCTGGCAGAACTTGCCAATCACCAGGCGCTCAGGCGCAAAATCCCAAAGATAGGGCGCAAGGCGTTGTGCGATATTTGCGGGTTCAAGAAGGGGCTGATGCGCCGACATATAAGTATAGTCACCGACCTCGATGCGAGGATGCTCAAGGACTGCGTTCAAAAAGACGGTTCCTTGATGCGCAGTGCCATCTTGCAATTTGATCGGGTGAACTGTGTTTGGATTTGGAAAAGGCATGATTGTGGTCCTGTCAGAAATTCAGTGAATTCGTTCAGTTCGCGATAATCATTGTCCTTACTCCTTAAAGAAGTGGCAGGGGCACCAGGGCTCGAACCCGGGACCTACGGTTTTGGAGACCGTCGCTCTACCAACTGAGCTATACCCCTACGGTGACGCTTGGATTAAGAGAGAGTCGGGTGAGGTGCAAGGCAAAAATGCGAATCCGCTGTAATTATCCTCACAGATTGCTCACGGTCAAACACCGGATCACCAACGGGATTTTTCAAACCCGTGAGACTGTTGAAACATATCAACAATTTTTTCTCTGCACGTTTTTGTGACACGCCTGTATTTGCGAAATTTCCTCACCCATACCTCTCGAAAACCTCGCGCCTTCACACGCAATCTATGCGCTTAAGCGCCTTATTTCATTGAGGTGCACATACCCCCTGCAGGCATGCACAGACCCCTGATCACACAAGGTTTCTTTCAAGGAAGAAAAGCGTGATCGAGCGTGTGCGTTTTCGTGAATTCAAACTCCGGAAGAGCGATCCTAGTTTGTTTGGTGTCAGCGGGACACACCGCAAACGAACTACAAAACGAACCAACACAAACCGAAAGGAACACGACAATGAAAAATGTATTTCTCGCATCCGCAGTTGCTCTGACAGCATTCGCAGGTGCAGCTTCCGCAATGGGCGCAGCATCTGCTTACGAAGGCACCATCAAACAGTTCGCTCCTGAAGCAGACCTGTCTGGCTATTCTGACGCAGCAATCGCTCACATCGTAAACACCATCAACGACGATGGCGATGACAGCTTCCATCAAACTCAAGCTCAAGTGCGCTCCCTGCTAAAGCACCTGAACTAAGACCTCCCCA
>NZ_JAGDYW010000001.1:0-712798 GCF_049116455.1 Cognatishimia sp. | reverse complement strand
AATAGGTTAAATGAGGTGGGAGGACCTCGGAGAAGCAATCAAATCAGATACGACGAACGCTAACAGATAAAACACAGAGAGCGCCGACTGGCGGCGCTCCTATATTATGTGGCCCAGCAGCCAATATATACCAAATACAGCATTATGGTAGGAATCGCTGCAAATACGATTCCAAGGGCGACTCCCCAGAATCTTGTTTGATCAGAGATTCTTAGGCGCGATTCCGAGCAATTGAAAAACTGTTTAGATTCAGGCGCAGCATCAAAAGAATGATCACTGTTCCGAGATACATAAGAGGCTCAAGCTGAAAGCCCTTAGCCAGCATGACGAAATGCAAACCGCCAAGTAGGCAGACACCATAGGTCACCTTATGAAGACTGCGCCAACGGCGCCCAAGTTTGCGGACCGACCAGTTGTTTGAAGTCACAGCCAGGGGCAACATCAAGACAAAGGCCAGCATACCAATCGTGATATAAGGCCGTTTTATGATGTCCGCCCAAATCTGGCCAAGAAGCTGCACATCTAACACAAGCCAAACCAAGAGATGCGCGAAGACAAGGAAAAAGGCAGACACACCAATGGCGCGGCGAAACTTGATCAAGTTGATTCCAAGATGCTTGCGCATGGGGGTAATCGCCAACCCCAAAATCAGAAGTTGTAGCGCGCGCTCACCGAGCAGGTGCTCCATGGCTTTGGCAGGATCAACACCAAGCCCACCCGACAATCCTTGCCACAGAAGCCAGAACGGATAGAGGCCGCCGATCACATAGATAGTCCAAGCGGGAACTTTGCGTATCCCAGTGTTAAATTTGTCGATCATGACGTCACTCCACAGCAGTCATCACCTTGTTGGATTGGAGGGCAAGGGATCGAGCCATACGAACAATAGACGCAGCAATCCCCGGCCTTAGGCCGGATTACCTGCTTACAGGCTGAACATTCATGAAAGAACTGACACATATCCGTTGGCATGGTCAGGTTCTCTTCATGCGCGCAAGCAGGGCAAGTAAGCCGCGATATAAGGACTACTTGGCTCAAAAGAACCTCTGCAAGTCCATGCCTTCATACAGGCCAGCAACTTCTTCTTCGTAGCCATTGAACATCAAAGTCGGGATGCGCTTGGCAAACAGACCGCCGCCAATCTGACGCTCTGTCGCCTGTGACCACCGCGGATGATCCACCTCTGGGTTCACATTTGAATAGAACCCGTATTCCCGGCCATTTGCCTTATTCCAGCTGGTAGGTGGCTCTTTGTCAGTCACTGAGATTTTCACAATCGATTTGATGGACTTAAAGCCGTATTTCCAAGGCACGACCAAACGCATCGGCGCACCATTTTGGTTGGGAAGGGTTTTACCGTAGATACCGGTTGCCATCATAGTCAAAGGGTGCAGGGCCTCATCAAGACGCAGACCTTCAACATATGGCCAATCCAAAGAACCGTATTTCTGACCTACCATTTCGTCTGGGCGATAAAGTGTTTCAAACGAGACGTATTTTGCGCCGTCTTGCACGCCGGCCAGATCCAGCAGATCTTTCAGCTCAAAGCCATTCCATGGCACAACCATTGACCATGCTTCGACACAGCGGAAGCGATAGATACGCTCCTCGATGGTCATCGCGGCCATGATCTCTTCGAATTTGTAATCACCAGGGCGGTCTACCATGCCATCAATGGTGACAGACCACGGCGACGTGGTCAGGCGATGCGCATTCTTGGCTGGGTCGTCTTTGCCAGTGCCGAATTCGTAGAAGTTATTATATGTGGTGATCTCTTCCCATGTGTTGGGCTCAAGATCTGCGGCCTGCGCCTTGGTTCCTGCCATCGCGGCAAGGCCAAGCCCCGCGAAGCCACCCATCAACTGCCGCCTGTTCAGGAAAGCGTCATAAGGGGTTACGTCATCGCGTGTCAGATCATTTTTCCAACGGTGGGCCATCAATCACTCCTGTTTTCATAAGAGTGATGTAGGGCCCCGATCCAAGCAAGCCAAACCACATCGCATAACGATAAGGTGGGATGATTGTAACAATTGCGCTTAAAAGGTGCGCTTAACCTCCGGATACACGCGGCTCATAAGCTCTGAACGCCCTGTGTCCTGAACCAAGCGCACATGTTGACGGCGCAGCTTTCGCGGTTCGCTGACGCCTACGGAGTGCGCAATCACCTCAACTTCTTTCACGATGCCCTTCGCGTAATGTGCCACCCGTTGATATTTGCTTTCTGGCACCAAGCCCTTTTGAAAACGTGGATCATGGGTGGTGATCCCGGTGGGGCAGGTGTTCTTGCTACATTTAAGCGCTTGAATACAGCCCAGCGAGAACATGAAGCCACGGGCAGAGACGACAAAATCAGCCCCGGCAGCCAAGGCCCAAGCCACATCGCCCGGATTGATCAGCTTACCGCTGGCAATCAATCGAATGCGCTCCGTCAGGCCAAATTCCGCACGCAGGTCTGCGACTCGCGGAAGGGCCTCACGGATGGTCATGCCAACCAAATCCATCAACGGCATTGGCGCAGCACCGGTGCCCCCTTCCCCACCATCGATGGTGATAAAGTCAGGTGCGGCATCTGCGCCATGTTCAGCTATGGCCTCAAACAATGCGCGTGTGTGGTCAGGGGACCCCATCACGATCTTGATTCCAACAGGTTTGCCTGTGACCTCTCGGATATGAGCAATCATATCCAAGAGCTCTTGATTATTGCTGATCTCGCGATGACGATTGGGGGACAGGCTGCTTTCTCCGACCTTGATCCCTCGGATCTTTGCGATCTCTTCGGTCACTTTCTCACCCGGAAGGATACCGCCCTTACCAGGCTTGGCACCTTGGGCCAGCTTTAACTCGAACATGCGGACATTGTCATGCGCAGCTGCTTCGCGGAGCTTTTCATCACTCAGGCCACCATCTTCATTGCGCACACCGTATTTCGCTGTTCCGATTTGGAAAACCACGTCACAGCCGCCTTCTAAATGATACGGAGAAAGACCGCCTTCTCCGGTGTTCATCCAAATCCCCGCGTCTTTACATCCGCGCGATAAGGCCTGCACCGCGGGTTTGGAAAGAGCGCCAAAGCTCATGCCAGAAAGATTAAAGAAAGACGGCGCAATATAGGGCGTCCGAGCAGTTGGACCGATCAAGAGCGCCTCGCTGGCGGCAAACTGATCATCCAGCGGAGGATAGGGATCGTTCACAAAAATCGGCGTACCAGTGGCGTTGATATTGCGGGTTGAACCAAAAGAAATCGTATTGCTTTTCCCTTGCGACGTGCGTGACACCCAATCGCGTTGCGCACGGTTAAACGGCATTTCTTCTCGATCCATCGCAAAGAAATATTGCCGAAAGAACTCCCCTAGTTCGGAAAAAATATGACGGAACCGCCCAATCACAGGATAATTTCGGCGAACGGCGTCCCCGGTCTGCGTGCGGTCGATCACAAACAAGACAAGCGCCAGCAAGACCAAAAGGCCGATCACACAGACAAATAGCAAAGCTAGAATTTGCAAAAGGTCGATTGTGCTATCCATGCTCATTTGCATTTTTCTTACCCATCCTGTGTTTCACCACAGATAGGTTCTGATGTTGCGTCACAGGACGCAAGTCACAATCCGGACAGCAAGCCGACACCCAAAATGTAGCCCTAGCCAAAAACTCTGCATTGACCTTTGGCAGTAGAGGCGAGATCACTTCTTTATGGCAAACAGCAATCTCACGCACCTCATGTCGCCTTTGGCGAAGCAGAGTTTCCGCTTTGTCGCATTGGACGTGGAAACAGCCAGCCGAGAACACGGAAGCATCTGCCAAATTGGCCTAGGGTGTGCGGCCATGGATGGGTCGGTGCAGACTTGGTCGTGCTATGTAAATCCGCAAACAGAATTTGCGCCATTTAACACCGAGCTGCATGGGATCAGTGCAAACACAGTCAGAGATGCGCCAACATTTCCGCAGTTATGGCCAGTGCTGGCACCGTTTCTCGCGCAATATCCTTTGGTGCAACATAGTCGGTTTGATGAAAAAGCCATCGCAGCAGCCTGCCGACTATATCAAATCCCTCCGCCGCCTTGGTATTGGTCAGACAGCGTCGTCATCGCACGCAAGGCTTGGCCAGAGCTAAAGGGCAACGGCGGTCACGGCCTTGGCAACCTCAAGAAGGTCTTGGGGCTAAGCTTCCATCACCACGATGCGGGTGAAGATGCACGGGCTTCGGCGCAGGTGGTTCTAAAAGCCAAAGAGGCGATGGGCGTAGAATTGGGTAAGTTGATCCCTCCGCTTAAACCTCAACAACTGGCCTTTGATTTCAAAAAACAGGCCGGGTAAAACCCGGCCCATTCTCTCAACATATTTCACGCCGTTAACTTAGTGCACGACGCTATCGTCTGGCCGCGACGCATTTGATGTTCCTAGGCGGTCGCCGATCATCAGCCCATTTTCATTCGCGCTGATGGGCACGATCACACCATCTTTGATATCGCCAGCCAGGATCATCTCAGCAAGCGGGTTTTGCACCGCGCGCTGGATCACCCGCTTCAAAGGCCGTGCGCCAAAGACCGGATCATAGCCTTCATCCGCCAACCATTTGCGGGCGGCATCATCCAACGCAATCTCGATTTTGCGTGACGCCAAACGTTTGCGCAGCCGCTCCAATTGGATGTCGACGATCCCATCCATATCTTTGCGCGCAAGGCGATCAAAGATGATGGTTTCATCCAAACGGTTCAGGAACTCGGGCCGGAAATGCGCACGCACTGCATCCATCACATCCCGCTTGGCCTGAGAAACATCCGCCCCTTCTGGAAGTTGGCTAAGGGCCTGCGCCCCAAGGTTAGAGGTCAGAATGATCAAGGTCTGCTTGAAATCGACTGTGCGACCTTGTCCGTCCGTCAAAACACCATCATCCAGCACCTGCAGCAGCACGTTAAAGACATCCGGGTGGGCTTTTTCGACCTCGTCAAACAGAACAACCTGATATGGGCGACGGCGCACGGCTTCGGTCAACACACCGCCCTCGTCATATCCAACATAGCCCGGAGGCGCACCGATCAGACGGGCAACCGCGTGTTTCTCCATGAATTCAGACATATCAATGCGCACCATCGCGCTGTCGTCATCAAACAGGAAATCTGCAACCGCTTTGGTGAGTTCGGTTTTACCTACGCCGGTTGGCCCAAGAAACAAGAACGAGCCAAGTGGACGATTTTCATCATTCAGCCCAGCGCGTGCACGGCGCACGGCATTAGACACAGCCGTGACCGCCTGCCCCTGGCCGATCACTCGCTTATGCAGTTGATCTTCCATCCGCAGCAATTTTTCACGATCGCCTTCTAACATTTTCGACGTTGGAATTCCCGTCCAGCGCTCCACGACCTGAGCGATCTGCTCGGGGCGTACAGCTTCTTCAACGGTCATATCGCCTTCGGTTTCTTCCGCTTCGGCAAGCTTCTTTTCCAAACCCGGAATAACGCCGTAGCTTAACTCACCGGCTTTACCAAGATTGCCCTCGCGCTTTGCGATATCAAGTTCGGCCCGTGCGTGATCAAGCTGTTCTTTGATATCCCGCGCAGACGCAAGCTTATCCCGACCCGCCTGCCATTGGGCGGTCATCTCGGAGGACTTGTCCTGCAAATCCGCCAGGTCTTTCTCTAGCTTTTCCAAACGATCTTTTGAGGCAGCATCATCTTCCAGACGCAGGGCTTCGGCTTCGATCTGCAGCTGCAGGATCTGACGATCCAAAGCGTCCAGCTCCTCAGGCTTAGAGTCGACCTCCATGCGCAACCGGCTTGCAGCCTCGTCCACAAGGTCGATGGCTTTATCAGGCAAGAAACGGTCGGTGATATAGCGGTGGCTCAGTGTCGACGCGGACACCAATGCGGAATCGGAAATTCGAACACCATGGTGGAGTTCATATTTTTCTTTGATGCCCCGCAAAATCGAAATTGTATCTTCGACCGTTGGCTCTTCAACCACGATAGGCTGGAAACGCCGCGCCAAAGCTGCGTCTTTTTCGACGTGTTTGCGATACTCATCCAATGTGGTCGCGCCTACACAGTGCAGTTCTCCGCGGGCCAATGCTGGCTTGATCAGATTGGCCGCATCCATGGCACCGTCGGTCTTACCTGCGCCAACAAGCGTGTGCATCTCGTCTATGAACAACACAATATCGCCGGCTGCTTCCGTAACTTCGGTGAGAACAGCTTTCAGGCGTTCTTCAAATTCACCCCGGTATTTCGCGCCCGCAATCAATGCACCCATATCCAGCGCAAGTAACTGTTTGTTGCGCAGTGATTCCGGCACATCTCCATTCACGATGCGCAAGGCAAGGCCTTCGGCAATCGCGGTTTTGCCCACGCCCGGTTCCCCGATCAAAACCGGGTTGTTTTTGGTTCGACGGGACAAAACCTGCATCGCGCGCCGGATTTCATCATCGCGTCCAATGATCGGATCGATTTTGCCTTCGCGTGCGCGCTCTGTCAGATCCTGAGCGTATTTCTTGAGCGCATCGTAGCCTTCTTCAGCCGAAGCAGAGTCCGCAGTCCGACCTTTACGAATATCATTGATGGCTCCGTTCAGAGCCTGCGCATTCACAGCACCCACCTCTAAGGCCTCGCGCGCTTTGGACTTCACCAAAGCCAAAGCCATCAAAATGCGTTCAACTGGGACAAAGCTGTCGCCCGCTTTCTTGGCGACCTTCTCGGCCTCACCCAGAACTTTCGCTGTTGCATTGTCCATATAGGCCTGGGCGGCATCCCCGGAAACTTTGGGTATTTTGCCCATAGCGGCATCTAAGGCTTCGACCACACGATGGGGCGCTCCACCTGCGCGTTTAATCAGATTGGACGCCAGCCCCTGATCATCATCCAGCAATGCTTTTAGAATATGTTCGGGCATCACCCGCTGGTGATTTTCCCGCATCGCGATGGTCTGTGCGGCTTGTACGAATCCGCGCGACCGTTCCGTGAACTTGTTGAAGTCCATGGCCTTTCTCCTTTTTATAAGCGCCCGGATCCGGATATGCGCCCGCTTTGCGGCACGCCCCGTTTGTGGGCCTCAGAATTAATCTGGCCCCTTTAGTCCCCTGCTTCAACCCTTCGAAGACAGGTTTGTGGGGAAATATAGCATAATTTTCTCTCTGATTTCGCACGACCTAACACGGCAAAACAATACAACCGAAGGCTGCAGGACACATCATGCTTATCTCAAAGATCACTGTCATTAAATTTGAACGGACACTGGACGATAACGCATATGATTTTGTTCTATGTGTTCATGCGGGCGATCACATCGTCCAGTTCAGAGATATAATTCCCGATACACAGATCACCGCAAGCGAGGATCTAGAAGGGCTCATCGCTCAAAGTGTGGTTCGACAGATCAATCAATTGCCGGAAATTCGGTCTGGCGATGTGGAATTGGAAATTGCAGGCGATTTAAACTTAGATATGCCTGAATTCGCGTAGGTTCGCTTTAACCATTCGCTGTCATGGTGCGATTTCGGAGGCACCATGAAAATCATACACGTTGAACTTCTCTCTCAATCGATGCTGCCCGACCGCACTTGCACCGGGTCGGTTTGTGTGCACGGCACTGCCGGAGAGCGCGTACAGATCCAATATTCAATTTCTCTATCGAAAGGCCTTAGCCGCAGACATGCCAACGCCGCCATCGCACGCGACGCCATTCGACAAATCAAACGGATGCCTGAACACCGTACGGGTAAACTGATTATCGAAGAACACGCTCTCCCCCAAAAACCGCCCCAAAGGGTCATCCGATTGTAAATTCCATGCCGAATGGTTGCTTGAAAAGAAGATCGGCGCCGCATAGACAGAGCCAATTTCTTGCCATAGCCATAGACCGGAGCCTCCCGATGACCAAAGCCGACGACCGCCTGATCGTAGCCCTTGATGTGCCAAACGCCATTCAAGGTTTAAAACTGGCCGAACAAATCGGCGATGCCGTGTCTTTTTATAAAATTGGCCTTGGCATGCTCACTGGTGGCGGTCTGGCACTCGCCAACGAATTGAAGGAAGAGCATGGCAAGAAAATCTTCCTAGATATGAAGCTTTTTGACATTGGTGCCACTGTTGAAAACGCGGTTCGGGGTTTGGCACAGTTTGATCTAGATTTTTTAACAGTGCACGGCGACCCCTATGTGGTGAAAGCCGCCAAAGAAGGTGCATCTGGCAAAGACATGAAAATTCTCGCGGTCACCATTTTGACTTCTCTAGACCGCCAGGATCTAAACGGCGCTTTGATCAAAGACGGTGACATCAAAGACCTTGTTCAAGAACGCGCGGGCAATGCCTTTATTGCAGGCGCAGACGGCGTGATCGCAAGCCCACAAGAAGCGGCACTGATCCGGGCCCTACCAGAAGCGGATGGTAAGCTGATCGTTACGCCCGGCGTGCGCCCGGCAGGTGCCGATTTAGGTGACCAAAAGCGTGTTGCGACACCAGCGAATGCTGTTGCTGATGGCGCGGATCACATCGTTGTTGGTCGCCCTGTTTGGCGCTCAGAAAATCCACGCGCGGCGGCCGAAGCGATTGTGCAAGAACTCAGCTCGGTTCAAGCGGTTCGTCCAAACCACTAAGACACCGCACATCAAATATTTCCACTCACCCAGTCGGCCAACCGCGATTGAAAATGCGGCACGGCCATTGGGTGGGTAAGATAGTCGTCAACAGACATAAGCCGTAACCCCTGCCCTTCTGCACCAAGCACCAGGTCCTTGGCCATGCTTGCATCAACTTTCGCCACGAAGAACCAATTCATTCGCGGACCCGTTGCATAGATACGTCCCCACAACAAATCAGATGCCGTGAGAGATAAAGAAGTTTCTTCAACACATTCGCGCGCAGCGCAATCCCACGCACTTTCGTCGTCTTCACGACCACCACCAGGTAAATCCCAATGATTTGGCATAGGGATGGTCGGAATATCATCTCTGAGGATCGTGATAATCTGGCTGCCGACAAAGACTGTCACCTTCGCCCCGTAAAACTGGCTGTGCGCGCCGCGGGCAAATGCTATGCTGGGAACCTCTGACACTTTTGAAACCTCGAACCTGATCCCGCTATGCCCGCTTTATGTCGAGACTGCCTCTCTGAAGCTACCGACGTGCGCCGTTGTCCAAATTGCGGCAGCCTGCGCATCGTGCGCCATGACGAGCTGTTTGATCTATCTATAGCGCATATGGACTGTGATGCATTCTATGCAAGTGTCGAAAAGCGCGACAATCCGGAACTAGCAGATAAGCCCGTCATCATTGGCGGCGGCAAACGCGGTGTGGTTTCCACTGCTTGTTATGTTGCACGCATCCGAGGTGTCAGATCTGCGATGCCCATGTTCCAAGCCTTAAAACTTTGCCCCGATGCGGTGGTCGTTAAACCGCGCATGAACGCCTATGCCGAAGCCAGCCGCCAAATCAGATCGTTGATGGACGAACTGTCCCCGTCGATTGAACCGCTTTCTTTAGATGAAGCCTTCATCGATCTCACCGGGACTGCAAAACTACACAATGCGCCACCTGCAGTCATGCTTGCCCGTCTCGTGAAACGGATGAAAGACGAGGTCGGTGTCACGGGGTCCATAGGCCTTAGCCACAATAAATTCCTCGCCAAGGTCGCATCTGATCTGGATAAACCACAGGGATTTGCGGTGATTGGTAAAGCCGAAACGGACGATTTCCTGCGTGACAAACCGGTGCGGTTGATTTGGGGCGTCGGACCGGCTGCCCAGGATTCGTTGGATCGTGCTGGCATTCATACCTTTGCCGATCTCTTGCGATGGGACCAGCGAGAGCTGTCAGATCGGTTTGGGTCGATGGGGTTTCGATTGTGGCATCTGGCGCGCGGTCAGGACAAACGCAAGGTCTCTGCACGCCAGCCGGTGAAGAGCATCAGTAAGGAAACCACCTTCTTTGAAGATACCAGCAGCCGCGAATTGCTGGACGGTCATATTTGGCGCCTCAGCGAGCAGGTCGCGGATCGCGCGAAAGCCAAGGGCAAGGCCGGACGCGTGGTTAATCTTAAGCTAAAGCGCGCGAATTTTTCGCTGATCTCTCGCCGCATCAGCCTACGCGACGCCACGCAAATGGCAGATACGATTTACCAGACTGCCCGGGGTTTGTTTGATCAGGTTGGCAATGAAGGCCCCTACCGGCTGATTGGCGTTGGAATTTCGGACATTGTGGACGACAGCATCGCTGATTTAAGCGGGGATCTCCTTGACCCAAAAGCCGCGCAACGACGCAAAGCCGAACGTGCGACTGATCAAATCCGCAAACGATTTGGAGCTGATGCGATTCAAAAAGGTCGCGGGTTTCGCTAGCTACTCCGCAGCGATCCTTTGGCGACGTCCACCTATGGCAGAAATGTCAGAGATCACATCTCGCAATCGATTCCTGAAGGCTTCAAAATCAGCACTTGGTTCAATTTTGGCCTCATTCATATAAAGAGAGCGATCAATTTCGATTTGAACCGCATGCTGGTGTCGTGATGGGCGGCCATAATGCTGGGTGACATATGCCCCGGCAAAAGGTGTGTTTCTTGAGACCAAGAAGCCCGCACGTTCAAAGGCCGCTTCAATCTCATCAACAATTTCCGGATGAGCAGAGGCGCCAAACCGATCGCCCAGAACGATGTCTGGACGTGTGCCACCTTTAAGCTTTGTACTTTCCAATGCTTCACGCGGCATCGAATGACAATCCAACAAAACCACGCGACCAAATTGCATGCGAGATTCGTCCAACAAGCCCTGCAGGGTACGATGATAGGGGTGCCAATAGTTCTGCAATCTGTTTTCGACTTCATCTATACGCAGTTTACCACGATAGATCGGTCGTGCATTGGATACTACGCGAGGAATCACTCCAAGCCCTGAGGCGACTCGAGGATTGTTACCAACCGCGCGAATTCCGGCGATGAGAGCAGGGTCCAGTTCATCGGGACTGCGGTTGTAGTCAATGAATGCGCGCGGAGCACCTGCCTTTAAAAACGGAGCACCAAAGTCTGTGGCTGGCTCAAATAGCCTGTCTACAAAGGCATCTTCGCTACTGCGAATGCTGCGCGCATTCAAAATCGAGCGACGCAGAAACCAATCAGGGTAGTCGTTGCCACTATGCGGAGAAGCAAATACAACCGCCGAAGTCAGCTGTTTTGGTCGAGCCAGATTATACGCGCGTGCAGGCATTTACATTCCTTCTTCAAAATAAAGCATAGCGCAAAAAAGATATTTGTCGAAAGCTCTTGATCCCCCCTACGACTCCTTTTATAGACGCCTCCACCAGCGCGGATTTCCGCGCCCTTTTTTCTTAAAAGGGCTAGGCTCGCAAAGGTGTCATGGGCGATTAGCTCAGCGGTAGAGCACTTCGTTGACATCGAAGGGGTCACAAGTTCGATCCTTGTATCGCCCACCATGAATTCACTGCCCCATTCCGGGGTGCCCGATTAACTAGGCGCACGTCGCGCCGCGAAATGAGGATATTGCCATGAAGGTCAAGAACTCGCTCCGCTCGCTAAAGCAGCGTCACCGCGACTGCCGTGTTGTGCGCCGTAAGGGCCGCGTTTATGTGATCAACAAAACGCAGCGTCGCTTTAAGGCACGTCAGGGTTAAGCCATTTTGGTTTAACGACGCCTTAAAGGCAGATTTAGAAAGCCGCTCTATTTTAGAGCGGCTTTTCTTTTGTCTGGTTGTACGTAAACGACGAATTTAAGTGCGTTGCAGAACTGGCTGAACACGAGTCGCAAAATACCCCGCCAATTGCTTTTGCGCACCGCCCTCAAGGATCGGACATGCTGGCAAACTCATATCCGGCTGAGTCTGAAGGTCCGGGAACAACGTTAAAAGCTCTGTCAGCGCGTCTACAGGAACACTACGCAATGCTTCAGGTCCTGTAAAAAGGCTCTCTGTGGCAGCCCCTTCAGCAAAGATGACTTCGTGTTGATCAAACACCAGATGAGAATAGGTCAAAGAAGTTAGGCTTTGATCCACAAAAATGCCCGGAATTTCAGTGAGTTTGATCGCGGCCATCAACACATCTTCATACCCGAACATGCGCTTCACGATTGGCGCATTCACCAGCATCCGGTGCTGTCGGGATACAATCAAATCTCGGTTAGGTAACCCATTGCCAAGTGCCCCGGCCACAATGCGTACTGGATAAAGCTTGGGATTTTCCTGCATATCGCGGGCACTGATGCTGGTTTTCAAAACAACGCGCAAAACCAGCTTCCGTCCATCAAGCCCGATCACCACCATACCAGGTCGCAAGTCCTCGACTGGAAGCTCTCCGACACTGGTTTTCACCAACGCACCCTGCGTTAAACAAGGTGGTCCGAGATCTGTGTTTACATCTAAATCGCCTTGGGTGGTCGTAAAGCTCGAGCTTACAAAGGTCGCATCTTGTAGAACCGAACCATCCGTCGGGGTGAAAACCTCAACACCATTGGCAAGGTAAAAGGTCGTTCCGGTGATCGAAACTGTCGACCCATCTGCGAGGGTTACGGTCACAACATCGCCAGGGTAAGAGCGCCGAACATCCACGCCGTTGATTGAGTCTCCACCACGCCGACCGATATCGTCGTCGTCATCTTGGTCGATCAAATCATATACCTGCACTTCCAAAGTTGTTCCGGCTGCAGGTGGTGCAAATGGATCCAGAATCCAAAACTGGTCTGTGTAAGTGGTTGGCATAACTGCTCTGTGCCCCTGTACGGATCGGATTTCTTCCGCCGCTTGCCACAAAGATTAAAGCCAAATTAAGGCAAAAATTAGACCTAAATAACTCATTAAAATCAATTCCTTACGAGAATTTTATATGAAAGCTCCTCAGAAACTCGCCTAAAAAACCCGCCAAATATGTTTGAATTAAGGCGGAAATAGGCCCCACAAAATACAAAAGAAACGATGTCGCGCACTGGAACCAAATGGCCAGATGCAGTCCGAACAGACATCCCTGCTTTTACGGTTTCGATATGCAGAGACCCTTCAGCTGTCTCTAAGGACGTACCGGCTGCAAAGTATGGTGCAACTTCGGCTGGGGTTGCCATCTTTTCTAATCTGGCGCAGCGCAAGCTGCCCCTTCTGGATCGCGATACTTGGCATCTGCACTGAAACGTTTTTATCATTGGCTCGATGGCCAAGATTTTATCGATATCAGTCGCCGTCAGAACTGCTCTTTTCACTATACATTCTGCAGTCCGACTTCTTCGTCTGCGTTATGCAATGAAAAGAGCTTTCCACCTGACTAGGGATGAAACGTAGCGACAAGCGTCACAAGGAGCCCTCAATTCTGCCAATACAGTACCGCTTAGATAAAGCCGGTTAACGTCCCAACAACAGCTGCACCATGGTTGGCTGGTTCACATATCCAGTCACTTCCAGCCGCCGCGCTTTTTGGAATCTACGAAGCGCACGACGCGTTTCTTTGGTAAACCGTCCATCAATTGAACCAGGCTTAAGACCCAAATCGCTTAAACGACGCTCAATCAGCAACCGCGCAGCCGTGTTTCCGGCAACAGCCTGCTCTATCGCAGTAAAGCGACGTGCCGCTTCTTGATTTTCACTATCACGATCTAGCTCTTCGATCCGAGCCTTCGCAACGTCAGCAAACTCTCCGTTCGGGAAAGCACTTAAAAACTGACGATAACCTTCAATGTCATTGGCGTTCTGAGCAATTTCCCAGGCTTCCCGTTCTTGTGCATTCAATTCGGCGCGCCGTTCTTCCTCGATCGCAGCGATCTCCTCACGCGCGATATCGGCATAAATGCCGTCAGGGAAGGATCTTAGATATCGGCGATAGCCATTCTCAGTTCGACGCGATCCTGTTTCTTGCCAAAACGCCCGATCACGTGCGTCTTCGATCTCGCGGCGTCGACGCGCCTCTTCTTCAAGTTCGGCCGCGCGCCTGAGAGCAGTATCTTGCAACAAACCGAGTTGGTCGCGATCCAAGTATCCATGGGTTTCGAGCCCTTGATCTGATTGCCAAGCGGCGATGGCCCGCCGCGTGGCCGGCCCAAACACACCATCCACCCCGCGTGGATCATATCCAATCAATGCCAGATCACGCTGGATCGAACGACGGCGATCCCGGTTTAAGCCCATAGCCGTTTCAGCCGCTTTAACGCGCGCTTCGCGGTCTTGCACACGTGCTTCAAGCTGACGCCTCGCATCACGAGCGAAAGCGCCGTTTGGATAGCGCCCCAAGTAAGCGTTTAACGCCTCAGGGGTTCCGATGTCTCGGACCGCACTCCAATAAGCGATTTCTCCAAAGTCACTGCTTGGTTCGGTGGCAGTTGAGGGCTGGGTGAAGGTGACCGTACGCGAAATAAATCCGGAAAGACGCGCGCCTCCTTCCAGTTCAGAGACCTGTTGAGTCGAGGTGCCATCTTTCAACAAAGCATCCAATGACCGCGCCACTTCGGCGCTGTCCCCTGTTAGTCCAGTGATGCCTTGTCCAAGCGGAGTGTTTGCAGATCCCGCAGTCAGATCGCTTAAATTACTCAACGGACGCGGGTCATCAACGATGGCTATAATCGCGCGGCCCGCTGCTTGCTGTAAGCTCTGGTCAAAAAGACCAAGATCCAAGCCTTTGCTGCCGATATCAAACCGGTCAGGCGTTGCACTGCCCTGGCCCAGAACCCAAGTTTGTAGACCGTTAGTGACAAGATGCCCGCGCACCAAAACAATGATGCGATCAACGTCGGCGTGCGCCTCTGCATCCAATGCAAAAGCAGCGGCCCTCAATTCTCCGACGGTGGCGTCCTCGGCCAAGGTCACGTCAAATCCGGCCTCTTCGAGCGCGACTAGCATGGTGCGCATCCGACTGTCTTGTCGTAAATCCGGGAGGCGCCGGTGGTCTTGCTGATCAATCACCAGCGCAAGGTCTTTGGCCTGCGCCGGCGCGCTCAGCCAAGTAAGAACAATGGCCAAAGCCATACAGAAAAAGCGCATAAGCCCCTCCACAATTGTTTCAGCATCCCTGCGCATAGTGTGGCGCAGAATCAGGCTAAAAACAAAGTGGCGCTAAAAAACGGGAAAAATCCCGCAATTTAGCGCCCAGGGGAGGTAATCTTCTCAATCGTATTTGCGTTGGTCTTCGATCACGATGCCATCGTTTGGCAGAGTTCCCGGGGCAACCAACTCGATGCGCCCCTTTAGCTTCAAAAGCCCAATGACGCTATCAAGGTAACCCGCCTCATTGTTGGCTTCGGTTTCAAGCTGCACAGTCATGACATCCGCTTCGCCTTCACGGCTGGCCACAACTCGGGCTTTGGCAACATCATCATGGCGCGCGACCAATGCTGCGACCTGTTCAGGACGCACAAACATGCCTTTGATCTTTGTGGTTTGGTCTGCTCGCCCCATCCACCCTTTGATACGAGTATTTGTGCGCCCACAGGGGCTTTCCCCCAGCAATACCGCAGACAAATCACCTGTCGCGAAACGGACCAGCGGATAATCAGGGTTAAGCGTCGTCACAACAACTTCGCCAACTTGCCCGGGTGCAACTGGATTTCCCGTACCCGGCGTGACGATTTCTACAATGATATGCTCGTCGATAATCAGGCCTTCCTTGGCTCCGCTTTCATAAGCAATATTTCCGAGATCCGCAGTGGCATAACTTTGAAGACAAGCGATACCGCGATCTTCGTAGTAGGCTCTAAGGCTGGGGAAAAGCGCCCCACCACCCACTGCAGCTTTCTTGAATTGTAGTGCCGTTCCAAGTTGGTCTGCCTTATCTAAGATTACCTTCAGATAGTCCGGCGTACCGGCATAGGCCGTTGAACCTAAGGCAGCTGCGGCTTCGACTTGCAACTCAGTTTGACCGGTCCCTGCAGGTACAACCGCTGCACCAACAGCTCTTGCACCATTTTCGAAAATCATCCCAGCCGGCGTCAGGTGATATCCAAAGCAGTTTTGAACAACATCTCCTGTACCGATCCCGCAAGCGTGCAGAAAACGCCCCATTCGCCACCAATCTTTCCCTGTCCCACCAGGCTCATAGATTGGGCCTGGAGATTGAAACAGGTGTTCAAAGTTTGTTGCCGGCCGCGCATTAAATCCACCAAGAGGTCTTTGCTTTTTCTGAGCCGCCACCAAATCAGATTTGCGAAGCACTGGAAGGTCTGCCAGATCCTCAACACTTTTAACGGAGGTCGGATCTACATCGGCATAGGCCGCAGAATAGCCTGCAAGGACTTTCGCGCGCGCGATTTGGGACGACAACGCCTCTGCGTTATCGGCAGAACGTTGGTCCGAAGAGCGCGTTTCCAGCTGATCAAAATAGCGGCTCATAAATTAGTCTTTCGTTTAGATTCATTACCGATGGGCTAAGCGTTTGTTGGGTTAAAAAGGATCAGCTGAGCCAACGTTTCCGGCGACGATAAGAACGCACATCACGGAAAGACTTTCGGCCATCATCAGACATACCGAGATAGAATTCTTTCACGTCTGGGTTCTCGCGCAGTTCGGCTGCAGGGCCATCCATCACAACGCGGCCAGATTCCAGTATGTATCCATAATGTGCATAGCGCAGTGCGACGTTGGTGTTTTGTTCAGCCAACAAGAAGGTCACACCTTCGTTTTCATTCACGGATTTCACGATCTCGAAAATCTGTTCCACAAGCTGAGGCGCGAGCCCCATTGAGGGTTCATCCAGCAATACGGTTTCTGGGCGGCTCATCAATGCGCGACCCATGGCAACCATTTGCTGCTCACCGCCTGAGGTATAGCCAGCCTGCGATTTGCGGCGCTCTTTCAGACGTGGAAAATAATGGTAGACCATTTCGAGGTCCTTCTGGACGGCGGCTTTGCCGTCGGTGCGCGTGTAGGCACCTGTCAAAAGATTCTCTTCAACGGTCAGGTGTTCAAAACAGTGACGGCCTTCCATCACTTGGATTACTCCGCGCTTCACCAGCGCCGCCGGGTCAAGGTCCTGCACACGATCACCGCGATAAGAAACAGACCCTTTGGTCACTTCTCCGCGCTCGGAATGCAGCAGGTTTGAAATCGCCTTAAGCGTCGTTGTTTTTCCTGCGCCATTCCCACCAAGTAGGGCAGTAATCCCGCCTTTGGGGACTGTGAGGCTGACACCTTTTAGAACGAGGATCACATGATTGTAGATCACCTCGATATTGTTGACCTCAAGTAGGGCTTCATCATTTGGGGCCGCGTCGAACATATTGGCTCTTTCTGGTCTCAAGAAGGGTGGGCCCGGCCACTAAGGCAGCCGGGCCAGATCGGTTTAGCTGCAGCTAGCAGTGATGTTGTTCTCATCGGCGTAGCCGGCAGAATCTTCATCAATCAGTGGTTTGATCACGTCAGCATCTGAAGAGATGAAGTCAGTGATTACGTTCCAGCTTTGATTTGCTGCGTCCCACTGCTGAACAACCGCAGTGCCAGGGCCGCCATGGTTGTCGCAAGACACTGCGAACTCTGGACCAATATTTGGCGCACCAAGCTCGTTCATACGGGCATTGGTCACTTCCAGGGCTTCCATACCGTCACGCATCATCGCTGGAGTGATGTCGCTTACGCCATGAATTTCCTGCGCCTTTTCGATCGCAAGCTGTGCAAGCATCGCGGCATAAAGACCGCGACGATAGATCACGTTACCGATGTTTGATCCGTCGCCTGCGGCCAGGCCTTTATCTGCCACCATAGACTGGATTTCAGCCAGCACAGGCAGTTCGCCACCACCGTTGAAGTTCAACGCTTTGTAGCCGTTAGATTTTTCACCGGAAGGCAAAACGTCATGATCCGCACCAGACCACCAAACGCCGAGGAACTTATCCATTGGGAAACGGATGTTTGCGGCTTCTTGGATCGCGACTTGGTTCATCACGCCCCAACCCCACATCAGAACATAGTCAGGCTTTTCGCGACGAATTTGTAGCCATTGCGACTTTTGCTCTTGGCCTGGATGGTCAACCGCCAGCGCTTTGAAAGTAAAGCCATGCTTTTCAGCCAGAGCTTCCAGAGTACGGATCGGTTCTTTGCCGTAGCCAGAGTTGTGATAGATCAGGCTGATTTTCTTGCCGTCCAGGCTACCACCGTTTTCATCCAGAAGGTGTTTCACGGCAATCGAAGCACCATCCCAGTAGTTCACAGGATAGTTGAAGACATTACGGAACACTTCGCCGTTCTTTGCAGATGTCCGGCCATAACCCATTGAGTGAATAGGAATGCCGTCTGCCGTGGCTTTCGGGATCAACTGATAGGTGATGCCGGTTGAAAGCGGTTGATAGACCAACGCGCCTTCGCCCTTGGTCGCCTCGTAGCACTCAACACCTTTCTCAGTGTTGAAACCGGTTTCGCATTCTACGATGCGAACGGATTCACCACCGATGCCGCCATCACGTTCATTCAACAGAGTGAAGTAATCTTGGTAGCCATCAGAGAACGGAATGCCGCCGGCAGCATATGGACCTGTGCGGTAGCTCAGATCTGGGATCACCAGGTCTGCCAGCGCAGGGGTAGCTGCCAAAAAGGCGCCAGCTGCAATTGTTGTTAGTTTATTCATCGGGTTCTCCTCCCATTGGTTTGTCCGATATTCAGGGGCTCCTCCCCCCTTATTGGTTGGCTTTGGCCCCGCCTTAGTGCGGGAAGGGCCAGAGCCTTAGTTTCTCCTTGGCAACGCGCCACAATTGGGCGAGGCCATGAGGCTCGGCGACGAGGAACGTAATGATCAGCGCGCCGATAATTAAGAATTCAAGGTGTGCTGCTAGGTCAGTTGGCCAGCCCAAAGTACCGACAAGCAAGTTCTTCAGAAGAACCGGCAATAGGACGAGGAAGGCCGCACCGGCAAAGCTACCAAAGATCGATCCAAGGCCACCAATGATGATCATAAAGAGCACAAGGAAAGACTTGTTGATGCCAAAGGCTTCGCCCACTTCCACCGCGCCTAGGTAGACCGAGAAGAACAAGGCGCCTGAGATACCAACAAAGAAACCAGAGACTGCAAAGGCTGAAATCTTAGCTTTTAGCGGGTTCACCCCGATGATTTCAGCGGCGATATCCATGTCGCGGATAGCCATCCACTGGCGACCTTGCATGCCACGCGTCAGATTACGAGCAATCAGCGCACACACCGTGAGGATCACAAGGCAGAACAAGTAGGTCGCCCAAGCTTCTGTGTTTGGTCCCGTAACTTCGATGCCAAAGATCGTGCGCTCAGGCGCGTTGATCTGACCGGAAGCCGAATAGTTGTAGAACCACGGCACACGGTTAAAGAGCCATACAAGGAAGAACTGTGCCGCAAGGGTTGCCACCGCGAGGTAAAAGCCTTTGATCCGCAGCGATGGCAGACCAAACAGCACGCAGACCAGGCCGGTTACTCCGCCCGCAAGGATCACATGGATCAGAATGCTAACTTCCGGGAAAGCAGTCATCAGCTTGTAGCAACCATAAGCGCCAACAGCCATGAAACCGCCGGTACCAAGGCTAACCTGACCGCAATAACCGGTCAGAATGTTTAGCCCGATCGCCGCAATCGAATAGATTAGGAATGGCAGGAAGATCGCATTGACCCAGTAGTCATTGATCAGGAACGGAACGATGGCAAAGCCAACGAACAGGACCGCGTAATACCGAAACCGGTCGAACTTGATCGGAAAGGTCTGGTTGTCTTCTGCATAGGACGTTTTGAAATCGCCCGCTTCACGATAGAACATCTCTCAAAACTCCACAGAGGTTGGGGTGAAGGTCACGGATTTGGGGTCATACACGTTCAATGATCTTCTCCCCAAAGAGGCCCTGCGGGCGGAACACGAGGAAGATCAACGCAAGCACATAGGCGAACCAGTTTTCAGTTGCGCCACCGACAAGCGGGCCAATCGCAAATTCAAACAGTTTTTCACCCACGCCGATGATCAAGCCACCAATGATGGCGCCAGGGATTGAGGTGAAACCGCCTAGCATCAGAACCGGCAAGGCTTTCAGAGCGATCAGGGACAGCGAGAACTGCACGCCAGATTTGGTGCCCCACATGATCCCAGCGACAAGCGCGACGAACCCTGCGACGGACCAAACCATGACCCAGATGAAGTTCAGGGAGACACCTACAGACAGAGCTGCCTGGTGGTCATCAGCCACGGCGCGCATCGCCCGACCCTGTTTGGTATACTGGGCAAAGATCACCAATGCGCCAACCAGAAGGGCTGCAATCACTGTCGCAACTAAATCGAGGTTGTCGATAAAGAACCCGTATCCAAAAATACCGAATGTCGCATCATCGATGGCTAAGTTGATGCCCTGCGGGAGACCAACATCGAGCTTCTTGATCTCAGATCCCCACATGATGTCACCGACACCTTCAAGGAAGTAAGCCAAACCAATGGTGGCCATGAAAAGGATGATCGGCTCTTGGCCCACAAGATGACGGAAGACGAATTTCTGAACGCAGATCGCCAGAAGGACCATCACACCCATCGTGAGCAAAATTGCGAGTAACGCAGGCACATGCCAGCCAAAATGGTGGAGTTCCGTCCCAAATATCGCATTGATCAGATGGGCAAAGGGGATCTGCCCCTCCATGATCCCTACAAGGGTCAACGCTGAGAACAACGCCATCACACCTTGTGCATAGTTAAAGATTCCAGAGGCTTTGTAGATCAATACAAACCCCAAAGCGACAAGCGCATAAAGCACCCCGGCCATCAGGCCATTTAAGAACACTTCCATGCCAAAAATCAGTTGATCAGACATCGTAACGCCCCTCTAAATTCAAGTGAACTCGCTTAGTCATGAGACACCCCCAGATAGGCGTCGATGACGTCCTGATTGTTGCGCACCTCATCAGGTGTGCCGTCGCCGATCTTTTTACCGTAGTCCATTACGACCACGCGATCCGACAGGTCCATTACGACGCCCATATCGTGCTCGATCAAAGCAATTGTGGTGCCGAATTCGTCATTCACATCCAGAATAAAGCGGCTCATGTCCTCTTTTTCTTCGACGTTCATGCCTGCCATAGGCTCATCGAGCAGCAGGATCGAAGGCTCAGCAGCCAAGGCCCGCGCCAACTCGACACGTTTCTTCAAGCCATAAGGCAAACGGCCAACAGGTGTTTTACGGATGGCTTGGATTTCCAAAAAGTCGATGACTTTTTCAACCACTTCCCGATTGGCAACTTCTTCGCGTTCTGCCTTACCCTTCCAAAGGGCTTGCGCCCAAATACCTGAATTGGTGTGATGCAGTCGGCCCGTCATGATGTTGTCCAAAACTGTCATGCCTTCAAAAAGGGCGATGTTCTGGAACGTCCGAGCAATCCCTTGCTGCGCGACCTTGTAGGGGCGCATCTGCGGGCGCAGTTTACCCTTGTAGTAAACCTGCCCTTCTTGCGGATTATAAAACCCCGAGATGACATTCAGCATCGAGGATTTACCAGCTCCATTCGGCCCGATGATGGCGCGGATTTCACCCTGACGAATGTCAAAGCTGATGTCCTGGATCGCCACCACACCGCCAAATCGCAAGGTGATGTTTTTCATCTCCATCACCACGCTGCCGATGGTACGGCCGTCTTCGGTGACATAGCTGTCAGAGGCATCAAGCATGATGCACCTCCTTCATAGTCTTAATTTCAATCCCATTGAGGGATGGCGGGCGGGGCGATGGTGCAACCGAGCGTCGCTTTGTCATTCCCATCACTCCGCTGCCACTTTGTGTTCAACGACCGGCACCACAGCCGCATCACGCAATGAAAGCGTGGCACTGATGCTACCCTTACGGCCGTCCTCATAGGTCACTTCGGTTACGGTGCTGATTTCAGGAGAGCCGTCATAAAGACCCGACACAAGATCAGCGAACTTTTCTTCCACGATCGGGCGACGTACCTTACGCGTACGGGTCATCTCTCCGTCATCCGCATCCAGCTCCTTGTGCAGAACAAGGAAGCGGTGGATTTGGCATCCAGATAGCATCGGATCTTCGGCAACAGACTGATTGACCGCTTCAACGTGCGACTGAATGGTATCCAAAACGCGCGGGTGGCCTGCCAATTCCTGATAGGACGCATAGGCAATGTTGTTACGCTCTGCCCAGTTGCCGACCGCTGTAAGGTCGATGTTGATAAACGCGACACAGCGGTCCTTGCCATTGCCAAACAACACAGCTTCCAAAATGTCTGGATAGAACTTCAGTTTGTTCTCGACATATTTTGGCGCAAACATCGAACCATCGGCCAATTTGCCCACGTCTTTCACCCGGTCGATGATGCGCAGGTGACCGGATTTATCATCGATAAAGCCTGCATCCCCTGTAGCGACCCAGCCTTCGGCATCTTTGGTCGAGGCCGTGCTGTCCGGATTGTTGAAATATTCTACAAAGACCCCTGGTGAGCGATAGAAAATCTCACCACTGTCTTCAATGCGCAGTTCAACATCTGGCGCAGGCACGCCAACAGTATCCGCACGTACTTCGCCATTAGGCTGAACAGTGATAAACACCGAGGCTTCTGTTTGACCATAAAGCTGCTTCAGGTTGATACCCAAAGAGCGATAGAAATCAAAGAGTTCCGGCCCAATGGCCTCACCAGCTGTGTAGCCGACACGGATACGTGAGAAGCCCAGTGTGTTTTTCAGCGGGCCATAAACGAACAGTTCACCCAGCTTGTACTTCAAGCGATCCGTAAAGCTGACAGGCTTACCGTCCAATATCGCAGGGCCAACCTTTTTGGCGTGACCCATATAGCGGTGGAAGAGCCATTGTTTGAACTTACCCGCATCTTCCATGCGGATCATGACTTCGGTCAGATGCTTTTCAAAAACCGCAGGCGGCGCAAAGAAATAGGTTGGTCCAATTTCGCGCAGATCAGTAGCGATTGTTTCAACCGATTCAGGGCAGTTTACGGTAAAGCCTGTGCAGTAGGCCTGGCCGATAGAGAAGATGAAGTCCCCAACCCATGCCATAGGCAAATAAGCCAAGATCTCTTCGTCTTTGCGCAAATGATCAAAGTGGCTGGAATTCTCTGCCGTTTTGATGATGTTGCGGTTCGATAGAACCACACCTTTGGGTTTGCCTGTCGTACCTGACGTATAAAGCATCACACAGATGCTATCGAGGTTCAGCTTATCACGACGCTTGCTCAGCTCACCGATAAACTCATCATAAGCCGCTCGGCCCTGATTTTGCACATGTGTGTATTCATGCAACTGGCTGTGATCATACTTACGTAAACCACGCGGATCCACATAGACCATATGCTCAAAGCTATCCAGCTGGTCGCGGATATCGATGACCTTATCCACCTGCTCTTGGTCATCCACGATGGCGTATTTCGCGCCACAGTTTGCCAGAACATGCGCCATCTCTTCCGCAGCACTGTCTTGATACATTGGTACCGGCACTGCGCCGATGGATTGAACAGCAACCATAGCCCAATAGAAATACGGACGGTTGCGGCCAATGATGGCGACAAAGTCACCTTCAGCCACACCAAGGTTCAATAGACCCAGCGCCAAGGCTTCGATCTCTTGCTCGGTTTCAGCCCAGGTCCAGGTCTGCCAGATTCCAAATTCTTTCTCTCGGTAAGCGGTTTTACTGCCGAACTGTTCGACATTTCGCTTTAAGAGCGCGGGGATGGACGCAAGCCCATCGGTCGCCTTTGACGACTTAGTCAATTTAAATTCCTCCCTAAGGCCCACAATCGTGAGCTGAATCGCGATTGCGATTCCCCCATTTCATTAGGTGCGATACCATCATAGCCCGTCAACTTTTTCGGGATCATTTCTCAAACCTTACGAATTGTAACAGTGCGTAATTCACCCTTTTCGAGCGCTACATTCAGATGCTAGCCGTTAGGGAGGAGGACACAATGTCAGTTCATCGCGACACCAGACAGTCCATGACAATGGCCGGGTTGAACCTGATTCAGCAAGCGCTATCGATCTACGACAGCGACCTGAACTTGGTGGTCGCCAACGCCAAGTTTCGTGAAATGTTTGAGGTACCTCAAAAGCTTACGAAGCCAGGCGCGAAATTCGAAGACATTATTCGACATCTTGTAGAACGCGGCGAATACGGAAACGATAGCACAATAGACCAGATGGTCCGCGAACGTGTTGAACTCGCAAAAACCTTTGAACCGCATTATCTGGAGCGCGAAAGATCCAATGGCCGCTGGATCAGTGTCGAAGGCAGCCCATTGCCGGATGGTGGTTGGATTGCCGTTTACACCGATATAACGCGCGCCAAACGTCAAGAAGAACTACTGCGATCAAAATCCGAAGAACTCTCTGATCAGTTGATCCGCTATGCCGAAGAGCTTTCGGGCGCAAACCGTGAACTGGAAAGCACTGTTATTGCGCTGGAAGAAGCCAAGCGACAAATCACTGAGAGTGAGGCGCGCATGCGCCTAACAGCTGAAATGATGCCTGCGCATATCGCGCATGTTGGCCCGGATCGCCGGTACACCTATTCCAACCGCCGCCTATCTGCCGTGATGCCGGGCCGTCCCAGCAACATCGTCAACGCCCATATCGGCGAGACTCTTGGTGCGGATACCTATGAAATCATTGCGCCTCACCTGACCGCAGCACTCGACGGGGCGCCCACGGTTTTTGAGTTTAATGATCCCATGAGCACGCGTCGCATTCGGCTTGCTTTAACACCTGATAGCGAGGTTGGAGAAAATCGAGGTGCCTATATTCTCTCGATGGATATCACCGAGGAAACGCAGACCCGTGCAGCTCTGCAACAAACCCGCCGCCGCGAGATCGCAGCGCAGATGACCAGCGGTCTGGCCCATGATTTTTCAAATCTGTTGACGATCATTCTGGGCATGCAGGGTAAAATGAAAAAAATGAGCCTACCATTGGGTGCGCTGGAATTGGTTGAAGGGACTTTGACGGCTGCGCAACGAGGGGGATCATTACTTAATCGGCTGGCCAATATGACAAGCCCGCGCACACCCCAAATGAAGGCGTTGATTGTTGGAGACCTATTGTCAGATATCCAAACTTTGGCTCGCCCAAGCCTGCCAAACAATATCGAGTTGGTTGTGCAAAACGACCTTCCGGAGGAACAGCTTTTACTTGATCCCGGCATGCTTCAAGACAGTCTTTTGAACCTGATCCTAAACGCACGCGACGCTTGCAAAGGACAAGGTAACATCTGCTTACACAGCGCGATCGTAAAAGACACTTGGCTGCAGCTATCTGTGACTGACACCGGTCACGGATTTTCAGAAGACGCCTTATCCAAGGCCTTTGATCCGTTCTTCACAACAAAGGGCAACGAGGGCTCGGGACTTGGCTTGTCGATGGTCTACGACATGACAAAAATGGTAGGCGGCGAAGTGCGCATTACCAATGTCCCTACCGGAGGCGCACGAGTGACATTGCGCCTACCGCTGCGTCGCATTCGCGCGGATCCTACACCTGGCCTCACGCTTTTGGTCGAGGATAACCCTGAACTTCGTGGGCAGATCCGGGAAATGCTGATCGCACATAGCTATTTGGTTGTCGAAGCCACAAGTGTCGATGAGGCCTTAATGTTGTTGGATCACGTGCCAGGCATTTCCATGATCCTGTCTGACATCAAAGTCGAGGGTTCAGCGACGGGTGTCGATCTTGTTGAAAAGGTAAAACACCACGCCCTGCCAATCTATCTCATGACTAGCTTAGACCAGAGTCACCCGTTGTATATGCAAGGCGCAGCGCGCGCGCCGATCATTCGCAAACCCTTTACCTCAGAAGCTTTGTTTAGGTTTCTATCACCCGAGGATGACGCATGAACGAGCCACTCGTTTCAATTCTGGATGACGAACCCGAAATTCGCCTCATCTTATCCGAAGCCTTAGAAGAAGCTGGGTTCCGCACGAAAAGCTTTGCGCGCGCAACAGAGTTTGAGGCGAGCCTACGCCAATCCGTGCCTGATGTTTGTCTTGTTGATCTGAGCCTTCCTGACAAAGACGGTCTGACCTTGGTGCATCGGCTTGCATTGGAACAAGGCGCGGTGGTGATCATCATCTCGGGCCGCGCACAGGTTCAAGATCGCGTAACGGGCCTCGAGCTTGGAGCCGATGACTATATTATCAAACCCTTTGATCCAGCAGAAGTCGTTGCCCGTGTGCGTGCCCACCTGCGTAAAGAAAAAGTTGCCCCCAACACCTCGCAATCCAATGTCGCGACATTCAATGGGTGGACTGCGAATTTTGATGGCTACTTGCTGGAAGACGACAGTGGAGCCCAAACACCTTTTAGCCATGCCGAAGGCGAAGTCTTAAGGCTCTTTTTAGATAGCCCTAAACGCTTGGTCAGCCGAGCACAGATGCAAGAAACTTTGGGCGGCGTCGCAGGTGAAAGCTTTGATCGCGCCATGGACGTTCGCATTTCGCGTCTAAGAACCAAGCTACGCGAGGATCCTAAAAACCCGCGCCTGATAAAAACCATCTACGGCGCAGGGTATATTTTCCTCGGGGATGTCATCTGGCTATAGGCTTGGGTGGCGGAAATATGCCCAATATAAGGTCCGAATTCAGGATTTAAGCACTACATCTAGATTTACTCGCCATATTGGTGTATTTGTCAGATATCGGAGATCTCTGACTCATTTCCTCTTCCAAGACCGGAAATCTCGGGCCGTCTGCCTCAGTAACGTACCGGGGAAAGTCAACTCCCACTCCCTCGCTGCGATTAGATCCAGCGAGGGCCTTTTCTTTAAGCCACAAACAAATGCGCGTTTTTCTTAAAATGCGGGATTAAAATTTCACGGAAGGCTGCAACACGCGCAGAACGCCAGATGTCACGATGTGCCACGGCCCAAATATCTGGGAAAGGCATCACGTTGCAGATCGGCAATTCAACCAGATCCAGTGCATTCCGCCCAAGAAACGTCGGCAACATCACGACCCCCATCCCTGCTCGTGCGGCCTCTATCATGGTCACCATATCATCAGATCTTAAAATGACATGTTCATTCGGCAGCTCCGGGATGTATTTTTTGAAAGCAGGGGGAATACGTTCAGGCACAATCCATGACACCGGAGCATTCTGATTTGATGCGATTTTGTCAGCCCATTCTGCATTCCCAAAAGCTACACTTTCCTGACGCGCTAAAACACGCCCGGTCAAACTATCCCCTGGTGCATCGCTCACCCGAATAGCCAAATCGGCTTCTCGGCGGTTGAGGTCCAGCAAAGCGCTGTCAGAGCGCACGTGTAGTTCCACCTCAGGATAACGTTCTGTGAATTCTTTAAAGACGGGAATGAGGTGCGTGGAGCATAATAGCTGAGGCGCGGTGATCGTCAGATGGCCAGATACTATTTGTTCAGCGCCTACGAGATTGCGCAACAGATCCAGCTCTTCGGTTTCCATCGCAGCCGCTTTACGTGCAACCACTTCGCCTGCTTCTGTGGCCTGATACCCATCCGCAAGCCGATCGAACAATTGAATACCCAGATCATCCTCTGCGCGTTTCACACGTCGCGCCACGGTCGTATAAGATACGCCCAAAGCGTCGGCCGCATTCGCAAGTGAACCACCGCGAACCAAATGCATGACTGTTTTTAGATCATCCCAATGTGCTGACATCTTTTACTCCAAGCACACACAAGTCTCAGTGCGAGCCTGTGTAATTTTTTTGTTACCTAAGTATGAAGACTGCCACATCAAGGGAATGGCCTTATAGATAAGTGGTATTAGTGATCTCGCTGCCGGTTTTCGTCAGCAGGTCCAATCCGTGAGACTCTTGATTCGGCGATTCGAGCGCGGTAGCTGTTAGAAGGGAACACGGGGGAATACGGCGGCACATGTCTATTTGTTTGCTTTATCGCCAACGCAAGGCAAGACGGGCTCGGTTTTACCGGGTCGAAATTGCCTACGACCTTTTTGATAATATTGCAGTCATGTCCGAATGGGGCATTGCTGGTGGTAAAGCCAGCGAAGCGCGCACCACGTTTTCCAATCTCAGAGAGGCCTCTTTGGAAGCAGATCGTAGGCGTCGCCGGGCGCAGCGCCGTGGGTATGCACGTCTGGATCGGGCAGTCGCTGTCGTATGAGCCCCGCGCCGGTGGACATCACAGATGCCGCCGACGGGGTCATTTTTGGAAAAATGAAAAAGGGGCCGCTTATTCCGCAGCCACTTGGTTTTCAATTTTTTCGACGCGGACTGCAGAGAATTTAAACTCTGGGATTTTGCCGTAAGGGTCGATCGCCGAGTTCGTCAGCACGTTTGCTGCAGCTTCCACGTAGGCAAATGGGACAAAGACCATATCTTGTGCAATAGCACGATCCGCGCGCGCCATGATTTCGATCGAACCACGACGTGTGGTCAGACGGATCATATCACCGGGCTCGACGCCCATCAGTTTCAGCGTCCGCGGGTTCAATGAACAGTTGGCTTCGGGCTCAACAGCATCCAGCACCATGGACCGACGGGTCATGGATCCGGTGTGCCAGTGTTCCAATTGACGCCCTGTGGTCATGATCATTGGATACTCTGCATCTGGGGCTTCATCTGGTGGGATCACAGATGCTGGCGTAAAGCGCGCACGGCCTTCATCCCGCGGGAAACCATCGCCAAATACAATCGCCTGTCCCGGATCTGTTTCACTCAAAGACGGATAGGTCACGGTCTCGGTTTTCAGGCGTTCCCAAGTGATATTGTCGAGGCTCTTCATATTGAGCTTCATCTCGGCGAAGACTTCGGACACGTCTTGATAATCCCAAGGCAGACCAATGCGTTTCGCAAGATCAACGGTGATCGACCAATCTTCACGCGCATCCCCTGGAGGGGTTACTGCTGGGCGCACACGTTGCACCTGACGGTTGGTGTTACTGACCGTACCGTTCTTTTCATACAGCGCAGAGGCTGGCAGGATGATGTCGGCATAGTTCGCGGTTTCAGTCAGGAAGATATCCTGCACGATCATCAGGTCTAGTTTGGCAAAGGCATCGCGGGCGTGTTCGACATCTGGGTCAGACATCGCCGGGTTTTCACCCTGAATATACATGCCCTTAATGTTGCCCGCATAGGCTTGATCCACAATCTCGGTGACGGTCAGGCCCTTCTCGTCAGAGAAATCTCCGCCGCCCCAAACATCGGTAAAGCTTTTACGTACGTCGTCGCTGGTCACTGTCTGGTAATCCGGCAAGAACATCGGGATTAGACCCGCATCTGACGCACCCTGCACGTTGTTCTGACCACGCAATGGGTGCAGGCCTGCGCCTGGTTTACCAACATTGCCGGTCATCAGCGCCAGCGAAATCAGGCAGCGAGAGTTATCTGTACCGTGAATGTGCTGAGAGACCCCCATGCCCCAAAAGATCAGGCCAGCGTTTGCACCCGCAAACATGCGCGCCACACGGCGGATTTGATCCGGCTCGATGCCGCAAATCTCGGTCATCTTTTCTGGGGTAAAGCCCTTAAGGTGTTCCTTTTCGGCTTCCCAGTTTTCTGTCCAGCGGTGGATGTACTGGCTGTCGTAAAGTTCTTCTTCAACGATGACGTTCATGATCGCGTTCAACAGCGAGACGTCGGCACCCGGGCGGAACTGCAGCATTTCAGCCGCAAAGCGCCGCATGCCCACACCACGTGGATCCATAACGATCAGCTTGCCGCCGCGTTTAGTGAACTGTTTGAAATAGGTCGCTGCAACCGGGTGGTTTTCAATAGGGTTCGCGCCGATGATGATCGCCACATCCGCGTTTTCGATCTCATTGAAGGTCGCGGTCACCGCACCAGAGCCTACGTTTTCAATCAGCGCGGAAACGGAAGACGCGTGACACAGGCGTGTACAGTGGTCGACGTTGTTGTGCTTAAAACCCTGACGGATGAACTTTTGGAAAAGGTAAGCCTCTTCGTTTGTGCATTTAGCAGAACCAAAGCCCGCCACGAATTTTGGATCTTGATCGCGCAGCTCGCTCAAGCGTTCGCCTGCAAGATCCAGTGCCTCTTCCCAAGTCGCTTCACGGAAGTGCGTAGACAAATCACCCGGATCGACGTTCAACCCTTTGGCTGGCGCATCATCACGGCGGATAAGTGGTTTTATCAGACGGTGCGGGTGGTGGATGTAGTCAAAGCCAAAGCGACCTTTCACACAAAGCCGGCCTTCATTCGCAGGCCCGTTGATACCCTCAACATATTTCACTTTGCCGTCTTTGACCTTCAGGCTGACTTTACAGCCAACACCACAAAACGGGCAGACGCTTTCGGTTTCGCTATCAAAATCGGCACTGTCGCCAACTTGGTTTTCGTCTACCACGGCTGCAGGCATCAAGGCGCCCGTTGGGCAGGCTTGCACACATTCACCGCAGGCCACACAGCTAGACGCGCCCATTGGGTCAGCAATATCAAACGTTGGATAGGCATCATGACCACGACCAGCCATCCCAATCACGTCATTCACCTGAACTTCACGGCAGGCCTGAACGCAAAGGCTACAGGAAATGCAGGCGTCCAAGTTTACCTTCATCGCAACATGGCTGTCGTCCAGCAACGGGATGTGGCCAGCTTCCATTTTAGGGAAACGGCTTTCAGACACACCATTCAAATCCGCCATATCCCAAAGGTGGCTAGATTTGTCGTGCGCTTCTTCGCGTTCTGGCTGGTCGGTCACCAGCATCTCAACAACCATCTTTCGCGCAGTTTCGGCGCGCGAAGAATTGGTTGTTACAACCATGCCGTCAGCAGGTTCGCGGATGCAGGAGGCCGCCAATGTGCGCTCGCCTTCGATTTCCACCATGCAAGCGCGGCAGTTGCCGTCAGGGCGGTAACCCGGTGCTGGCTTGTGGCACAGGTGAGGAATCACCAGCCCCCGGCCATTGGCAACTTCCCAAATTGTTTCGCCTTTTTCGGCGGTCACTTGCTGGCCATCCAGAGTGAATGTGACTTGCTCGGACATCGAAGACTCCATCATTGACCCCCAATCTACCGCATCCCGCCTTGCCACAAAGGTTTCTTTCGCGACGCCAAAGGGTGTTTTCGCGCCAACCAGCAGCAAAAGTGAGGCGCAAATTTCCGATGGCGAACATTTTTCCGAACCTGCAAATTTCCCCTTTTCGGAGACCTTCCAGGGCTCTACGAAACCCGCAACAGGAGCGCGACATGACACATATGACTTTGATCCGGCATGGACAGGCCAACGCGTCAGCGACAGATGAAGCGGGCTACGATCAACTTTCCGACCTCGGGCATCAGCAGGCGAAATGGCTAGGCGAGCATTTTGAGCAAGCCGGTCAGGACTTCAGCCGTATCTACAGCGGAACCATGAAGCGCCACATCCAAACCGCCGAAGGTTTAGGCGCAACTCGTTTTGGGTCTTTAACTCAAGATGCGCGGTTGAATGAGTTTCCATACTATTCATTGCGTGCTGCATATGAACGTCAGTTCGGCGCGGTTGATCCACAAACGCAGGAAGACTTCGCAATCCTGCTATGTGAGTTGCTGGAAAGATGGGAAGCAAACCAACTCGATGATGTTAGCGAATCCTGTGCAGGGTTCTTTCAACGAGTGGCTGAAGTGATGGACGATATCGCGGCCGGAGATGGGCCCGCTTTGGTTGTCACATCTGGAGGGTTCATCAGCACGGCCATGCGTCATAGCCTCGGATTTGATTTACAGTCTTGGACACAGACTTGCTTGGCTACGCTTAATACCTCTGTACATACGTGGCAGCCCATTGCGGGACGTAGGCACGTAACGCAGTTTAATGCAGTTCCGCATTTAGACGCGGCAGAGCGCCGCGAGGCCATGACATATATTTAGAGATTTCCGCACTTTGACGATGTCGCCAATGTTAGGCGGCATCATCTTTTGCGAAATCTTTGTGGATGTATTTGCAGTCGCAATAACCGCATTCAACCACACCAGTCTCTCGCGGGATACTCAACCAAACGCGTGGATGCCCCAAAGCACCATCACCGCCGTCACAGGCGATACGATAGCTATCCACAACTTTGGTTTCTGGGGCTTCAATCGACATGTGGCCTGTCCTTAGCTGATATTATTTGCTTGCCGGACTATGCTGGAAAGCCGCCGTGCGGGCAAGAGCCGCGCTCAATCGGCAAATAGATGTGGCGTCATCGCAATATCGCGCGCCTTGTCTTCGCTCACGGATAAGAAATTCATGATGGGCTGCAGGAAGTCGCCTATTTCATCCACTTCGCGAATACGCCCATAATTTTCGAAATCCGCATCTCGGATCGCGTCACTTTCGTCTTCAATGTCACGCTTGATCGTCGGAAGAATACGTTTGAAGGTTTCTTGCGGAGTTTGCTCTCCTGCCAAGCCAATCCGGCTAGCATGCCCCTTCAAATAATCTTCAGAATAGTCACACTGGACTTCCAAGGCCCGCGTGGTGGAGCGATCATTATAGAAATCATGCAGCAGGTCGATTGACCCAGGATCCATGCAGATGATCATGCGATTGGTTTGGAAATAGTCAAACAACATCCGAATAAGCGCGCGCCGATGCCGTGTACGCTTTTCGATGGTGGTTTGAATGCCTCCCAAATTTGGAAGCTCTGTATCTTCTTCTTGGAAAAGATAATCGATCGCAGGAATGTTGGTTTCCTGCTTGATCTTACCCATCATGCGTTTGGCCACATGCCACTTTTTGCAAACCAAAATCATCAGCTCGCGCTCACGACCGAGCGTAGCCTCGGTTTCCCAAAACCGGTTTGCGAACCGACGACCAACGCGCCCGCGGCCCGTAACAAATTTAAATAGGCTTGGCCCCTCGCCCGAGATTTTAAACTCCACGCCTTCGGCAGCGTAGAGTTTGCCAAGCCGTTCTTTCAGCTCGACTGCTTCAGGGCTAATCTTACGGGCAAATAAGTAGTCTTGGTTGAGCAACAGATCATAGTGATCGTTGTAAAAAACCAAAGGCATTCCATAATCGGTGAACATCAAAAACGTTAGCGTACGTGTGTTGATTTCATCCGATGGGATCAAATGGCGGACAAAGGTTTGAAAGAACGTTTCGTCTGGAATCCAGCTGGTTTTAAAAAACCGAACCACATCTCGACGCGACTTCACCATGTCCATGACAGCTTCAACTGTTGGACGCCTCAGGCACCACCACTGACTGCCGATTTGAACTTGAATATCACTTGGAATTTCACGCGACAGCCCCAGTTTCTTTTGCAAATTATAAGAAGCATAGAACAGTTTCTTATTCTCGCGCTCATTAAAGTAATGCCGATAAATCAAACGCTCGGCTTTCATGCCGGTTTTGATCCAGTCACTTTCAAAGAAGTCGAAGCTCTCGATGAAATCGCAATCGTGGTCATCCAGATAGTCGTGTACAAACTCCGAGGTTTTGATCGCCATGCAGTCACCAGACAGCATGTAAAAATGCGTGGCGCGCGGAAAATCACGCAGGGCTGCCTCGATGGCGTAGAGTGTCGCTTGCACCAAAGACCACTCGCCCCAGCCGCACTTGATGCGCTTCGTAGCAAAGGTCACATTGGGATTATCACCCAGAGCCTCTTGAATTTGCTTGAAATATTCCGGCTTTGCCCGGGCATCGAAATGGATCGACATACAGTCGCCCGTGGCTGTCAAACGTTCCGCTTGCTGAATGATCGCTTCAGGATCTTTGTGGCAGAGAAGGATAAATGCGATCTTTGCCATTGCGGAAACTGTAACCCTGTTTTAACCCGATTGTTTACCTATTATAGGTGAACATAGATTGAATAAACCGCGATAATTTGCTTTTTTAAAGAATAAATAAGTGTGTGACCCAAAGAATTTAGGTCGCCGACAGCCGGAGGCATATAATATGGGATTCCCGGGCACCTGGATGACAGAAAGTCAGAGTGTTGTGTACCGCGTTGTGCCGAAGTGCGCGTGCTCGACTATCGGTCAGATTATGTATTATTCCGACAACGGAGAATACTTCGACGGCGATATTCACGATGCAAAGGATGGGCTTCACAAATGGGCCCAAGATGGCAGCAAGAATTCGATCACGGATGTGGTTCGTACGGGTGACACCTATTCTTTCACATGCGTCAGAAATCCTTACACGCGTATTCTTAGCTCTTTCTTTGACAAAATCTGTGGCATTCAACGCAACGGAAAACGCTATCGCGGCAATCTGGTTCCGATGCTCATTCAAAAATATGGCATCGAAGTCGGCGGTGACGACGGTAAAGAAGACTTTGATCAAATCAAAAGCTTCCGCCGCTTTCTGTTGTTCGCGCGGGACACCATTCGCTGGCGCCGCCCAATGGACCCAGACATTCACTGGTCTGCCACCTCAGGTCACGTATCGACGTTCATCGTGAATGGCGGGCGTTACGACAAAATCTTTTGGACCGAACAATTCAACGAGGGCATGCAGGGCGTCTTAGACAACATCGATGTACAACATGCGATCGACTTGTCAGACGTTCCCCGTTTTAATGAATCCGAAGGACACGGCCCAAAACGCGCGCATCCTGTCGAAGACTATTTTGACGACCTATCCATGCATCTGGTCTACGAAATCTACAAACGCGATTTCGAACTGTTCAAATACGATTTTGAAAACCCAGCAAACAAAAAGCCGATCGGCGAAATCGATTTGGATGAAATCCACGCCAAACTCGGAGATTGATGTGGCGGGCACCTCAGGTCGCCCGCTCTATCTCAAACTTGGGATTAAAACTGATATCTCGGGCGTCTTGATCGATGCGCCCGAAAACTACCTCGCTTTACTGGGACCCGGCGCGCCTGATATTTCTTGGAAAACGGAACCATTTTCTGGCTGCGCATTCGCGCATCTCTTTTGCACTGACAGAAACGTACTGGAAAAAAGCCTTCCACAGATCCTCGAGCGAATGGATCGCAGCGGTATGATCTGGGTCAGCTGGCCTAAAAAGGCCAGCAAAGTCCCGACAACTGTGACCGAAGATGTGATCCGTGAAGTCGCGTTACCATTGGGTCTGGTCGACACCAAAGTCTGTGCGGTGGACTCAACCTGGTCCGGCCTTAAATTGGTGATCCGCAAAGAACTACGCTGAGTACCGGGGCCTTAGCCCGGTTTGGCCCTGCATAGGCGTCATCTGTTACAGCAACCCTTCATTTCGAAAGAGCGCCTTTAGATCCGTTTCAGGGCGCGCGCCAAAGTGGCTAATGACTTCAGCCGCAGCGACGCAGCCCATGCGGCCAGAGGTTTCAAGACTTTGGCCCGTTGCATAACCGTATAAGAACCCTGCCGCGAATTGATCACCAGCACCGGTGGCGTCAACAGGTACGATCTCATTCACAGGAACCGAGGCACGTTCTGCGCCCTGTACCAACACGACGTCTTGACCGGAACGCGTGCAGACAATCAGTCCGGATTCTGATGCCGCTGTTTCCAATGCCAACTCCAGATCATCCGTTTCATATAGCGATTTCCACTCGTGCTCGTTGCCGATCACGTAGTCGAGTTCACGCACCAAACGGCGGAAATCTGCGCGATGACGATCAACGCAGAATGGATCCGACAAGGAAATCCCAGCCTTGCCGCCACCCGCTTTGCAAAGCGCTGCGGCACGTTCAAAGGCTTCTTTGCCTTTTGGCTTGTCATACAAATACCCCTCAAGAAAGAGGATCATAGCCTGCCCGGCAACGTCATCAGCCACATCATCAGGACCAACGTCCGAGGAAATACCTAAGTATGTATTCATCGACCGTTCACCATCGGGCGAAACAAAAATCATGGACCGAGAGGTTGGCAGATCATCCCCTGACACAGGAGCATTCGGGAAATCTGTGCCGCCGGCAACCATTTCCTGCGCATAGAACTTGCCCAGCGCATCATCATTTACGCGACCGATAAACGCAGTCGTTAGACCCAGGTTGCCCAAACCTGCTAGGCTATTGGCAACAGATCCACCGGGCGCCTGAACACGATTGGTCATCGCGCCATAAAGCATCTCGCCGCGTTCTTTTTCGACCAACTGCATGATGCCTTTTTGGATGCCCATCAGGTCCAAGAAGCTGTCGTCAGACTGGCTGATCACATCGACGATGGCGTTGCCGATGCCGACAACCTGATACTTACTCATAGGTTCTTTTCCTCAAACATGCAGAGATCGCGGATCAAACAGGTGCCGCAAAGGGGTTTTCGTGCCTTACAGGTGTAACGGCCGTGCAATATCATCCAGTGATGCGCATGCAATTGGAAATCTGCCGGAATATGATCTTCGATCGACCGTTCAACTGCGACAACGTCTTTGCCCGGACACACGCCTGATCGATTGCCAAACCTAAAAATATGCGTATCCACCGCCTGCGCTGGGAATTGCCACCACATGTTCAACACCACATTGGCAGTTTTACGTCCGACACCTGGAAGACTTTCTAGCGCGGCCCGAGAGTTTGGCACTTCGCCGCCATACTCTTCCACCAAGATTTTTGACAACTTCATCACGTTCTTGGCCTTGTTGCGGTAAAGACCAATGGTTTTGATATGATCAATCACAGCCTCTTCGCCCAGCTCCAACATCTTTTGCGGCGTATCGGCGATTTTAAACAATTCGGCTGTGGCGCGATTAACCCCTTTGTCCGTAGCCTGCGCTGAGAGGGCAACGGCCACGACAAGGGTGTAGGCATTGACGTGATCAAGCTCTCCCTTGGGTTCGGGGGCATCATCTCGAAAGCGTGTGAAAATCTCTCGGATCGTATGGTAGTCTAGCTGCTTGGCCATGGTGTCCTGCCTCTTTTCGCTCAAAGGGCTTACGGCGGTCGCTGAAAAATTTCAACGCCAAGCCAGCAAAACCGCAGTATTCGGGTCGATTGTAGTCGACATAGATCCTAGATTGATTGCAAGGAGAGCAACATGACGGACATGGAACAAAGCTATCATTACGGCGTCATTCGCCGTGCGATTGATTTGATCGATGAGGGTGGACAGTCCATGACCCTAGACGAATTGAGCGCAAACATGGGCATGAGCCCGGCACATTTCCAAAGGCTATTCTCAAAATGGGCTGGGGTATCTCCTAAAAAATTACAACAATACCTCACCCTCGGTCACGCCAAAGCCCTGCTGAGCGAGCGGTTTACAACACTGGAAACCGCCCAGTCCGTTGGCTTATCGGGCACCGGACGTTTGCACGACTTGTTTCAACGCTGGGAGGCCATGAGCCCCGGTGAATATGCACGCGGTGGCGAGGGACTCGAGATCTTCTGGGGATGGTGTGAAAGCCCTTTTGGTGAGGCATTGGTCATGGCCACTCCTAAAGGTATTTGCGGTATTGCTTTTGCATCTGAAACCGGCGCAGAACCTGCAATGGCCGACATGCTTGCGCGCTGGCCCAAGGCAACATTCATCGAGGACCCGATGACCATTCGCCCTTTGGCTTTGTCTGTTTTTGGAGGGCCAGAGGCCCTAAGTGAAACACCGCTTTATCTCATGGGCAGCGCGTTGCAAATCAAGGTCTGGGAGGCGCTTGTCTCTATACCAGAAGGCCAGGTCAGCACCTATTCTGAGATAGCTGATAATATTGGCCGCCCCAAAGCCGTGCGCGCCGTCGCTAGTGCTATTGGTCGCAATCCGATCAGCTGGGTTATCCCATGTCATCGCGCCTTGCGCAAAACCGGTGGCCTTGGTGGGTATCATTGGGGCCTGCCGGTAAAACGCGCAATGCTGGCGTATGAAAGCGCGCGTACAGAACGATTCACCCAATAAAACCGGCCAAACCTCGCCGATCCGCAGCGAATTGGGCAAATCCTCGCGTATTTCCCCTTGCTGCACAGGCGTGGCGGGCGCAGACTCTGTGCAGATACTAAACGTCCGCCTGAACGGACCTAATTGAGTGAGGCACTTATGACTCGAGCAAAACTGACTATTGGCCTGACCCTCGGCGCAACGCTTTTGCTGAGCGCATGTACTGACCCGGAATACGCAGGCATCGACCGCACAAATACGAAACAAGGCGCAGCGATCGGAGCCGCGGTTGGTGGTATTTTCGGCGCGATTGTTTCAGACAACAAAGCAGGTGGCGCAGTTCGCGGAGCCGCGATTGGCGCCGGTGTTGGCGCACTTGTCGGCAACGATTTGGACAAACAAGAAGCTGATCTTCGCCGTGATCTTGGCAATAATGACGTCCAAATCACCAATACAGGCGACCGCCTCATTGTGACACTCCCGCAGGACATCCTGTTTGCGACCGACAGCAGCTTGGTGCGCAGTGATCTACAGCGCGACTTACGGTCGATTGCAGGCAACCTTTTGGCCTACCCGAATTCAACGATCCAGATTCTTGGCCACACCGACAACGTTGGTGACGCCTCCTACAATCAGGGCCTCAGCCTACGTCGCGCCGAAGCAGTTGCGGATGTCCTATTGGATGCCGGAGTGCCCTTCGGCCGGATCGACGCAATTGGCCGCGGCGAAGATCAACCTGTTGCTTCGAACCTAACCCCTGAGGGTCGGGCGCAGAACCGTCGCGTCGAGATTGTGATCCTGCCAAACGCTTGATCGCTTGGCCCACGCTTTCACATGAAAAGACAGACCCGTGCCAATGGTGCGGGTCTTTTTCGTTGGGACGCGCTCAGGTGAAGAAGATATTAAGTTTCAAGACCTTGGCAGATCACTTCGCTCTGTAATTACGCCAAAGCCTCCCCTTTGATCTTATGCACATCGCCTGTGCGCTCATCCAGCTTGAGTGCTCGGGCCACTTGGGTCATCGTGCCTTTAAGTTGTTGTGATGAAAGAAGATGATGACAAATATTCTGGGAATATCGGGATCGCTGCGTAAAGAGTCGGTCAATACAAAGCTTGTTCACGAAGCCGTGCGCTTATTGGAACCCACTCATTTCGTGACTGCCGATCTGAACCTTCCGCTGTATAATGGAGATGATGAGGATCGCGATGGTCTGCCGGACGCGGTGATCCTCCTCGCAGATCAGATCGAAGCTGCAGATGGAATTGTCCTTTCAACTCCGGAATATAACGCCGCTATCCCTGGAGCCCTTAAGAACGCTCTGGATTGGGTCAGTCGTAAAAAACCGAATCCTTGGGCGGACAAACCTGTGGCCTTGATGAGTGCCGCCGCGGGACGCGCCGGTGGTCTGCGCGCGCAGACCATGTTGCGCACAGTGATGACTCCCTTTGGCGTGCGCATTGTGCCTGCAAGTGAAGTGGCGATTGCCGGTGCTGCCAAGGAATTTGACGACAAGGGCCGATTGACTTCAGAGCGATACCAAGCCTCTGTGCAACGCCTCATGGATGCACTGAAAAAAGAAATCGCGCGAACTTAAAATCTAGAGTGCACGTTGAACCATTGGCCGAGTGCCAATCAAATACATAGGCAGACAGCACATTGCTTGGACCGGTTTTTTAAAGGGATGCCTGTGGCTTGAAGTCAACGGGAATGCCGTCTTTTGCCTCCAAAACCAAATCAGCCATGACCTCGCCAACTTTGGGCGCCATCCCGAACCCAATTTTAAAACCACCGTTGGCGACAAACGCCCCTGATCGAAACGGGTGCACACCAAGCATCGGTGCGCGGCTGCGGGCCCGAGGGCGCACGCCCGCCCAGCGCTCTAGAACCGGAGCATTTGCCAGCGCTGGCATCGCTTTGATAGCGCGTTCAATCACGTCATCCAATTGCGCATCCGTGTAACTAGGATCGTCAAATTCACGCTCGCTGGTCGACCCAAGGGCCACCGTCCCGTCAGCATGAGGAATAATGTGCAATGCATCCGCATAAAGCTGCGGTTGGTTTCGTCGATCCAATTGGAATAAAGCCGCTTGCCCTTTCACACCATTCCCAACCATTCTGTGATGGTGTTGGGAGAGTTCTTTAAGACCCTCCCAGCCAGTCGCCCAAACTGTCATACCTTCATGCCGACCAGAGGGAGAAATAGAAACCCCATTGGCTGTAAGGGCCTTTGCCAAAGCATGGCACGCTAGCCTTGGATGAACACGGGCACTCAGCGTGTCATGGATCAACTTTCCAGTAGGCGACTGTGGTGCCCAAGACCCTACATCTTCAGCCGAAAGGATCTGCCACTGCGCAAGCCCTTTCCACAAAGTCTTTGACGTTTCTACACGCTGCAGGGCAAGTGCCATCGCGCGTTCGTCAGCGATGGGTTGCAATCGCCCCAATCGGCCATAACCGGTTGGCAAGCCACTCACCTCTTCAATCTCGCTCCAAAACGCTTCAGCCATCAACAGGCTTTCAAGTTGAAACGCTTTCTTAGGGTTCCAGTTCTCGGGAGTATGCGGCGCCAATGCACCGACAATACCGCCAGAAGAGCCGGCCGCTACGCCGATGGGATCAATCACCTGCACTTTGGCCCCACGTTTCGCGCAGGCCCAAGCGACAGACAGCCCAAACGCGCCCGCACCCATGACGGTGACATCAACCATTGCCAAATCCTTCATCTTTGCTCAAAGCTGTCCATCGTGCGCCGAAGCACCCCGAAGACCTCATCTAATAAGGCATAGCTGAATGAGCGACCAGACAGCAAAACTGCAATGGCGAGACGACTTGATCCCGGTGTCGACCAAGTTTGATGATCCGTATTTCAGCCTTGAACACGGGTTGAACGAAACAGGGCATGTCTTTTTGGCTGGGAACAACCTACCGGATCGGTTTGCACCGGGGTTTCATATCGCCGAATTGGGCTTTGGGACTGGATTAAATCTAATTGCCGCGTGGCGCGCATGGGACGCTGCAGGTCACACGACACCTTTAACTTTTACAAGCTTTGAGGCCTTTCCAATGTCCGCTGAGGAAATGGCACGCGCGCTTAACGCCTTCCCTGAGGTCGCCGATTACGCTCAGCGCCTTTGTGAAGCTTGGTCGGTCGATCAGACACTATCAACCTTAGAAGGGATCAATGCCCGCGTGATCCTAGGCGACGCGCGCGAGACCTTAAGCACAGAAGACTGGCAAGCAGACGCTTGGTTCCTCGATGGGTTTTCACCCGCTAAAAACCCTGAGCTCTGGGATGAAAAACTGATGTCCGAAGTCGGTAAGCACACCAAAGCAGGTGGCACAGCGGCAACCTATACTGCCGCGGGGTTTGTCAGGCGAAACTTGGAAAATGCTGGGTTTGAGATTGAACGCGTGTCAGGCTTTGGCCGCAAACGGCATATGACCATTGCCACCAAACCGATAACAACGGTTTCAGAATGAGCAGCCCAAACAACACCTTGGGCTTTGTGCTCATGTCTGTGACATCCTTTGTATTTGCTGCCCAAGACGCGATCTCTTTGCATCTTGCAGCGGAATTTAACGTCTTCATGATCGTCATGGTCAGGTTCTGGACCTTTGCATTATTTGCCTTGATCCTTGCTCATAGAAACGGCGGCATTCGGCAAAACTTCCAATCTAACCGCCCCGCGGTCCAGTGGTTTAGAAGCATTTTATTACCTCTAGAAATCTGCGTAACGGTGGCAGCCTTCACTTATCTTGGCCTCACCGAAAGCCACGCAATCTTTGTCTGCTATCCACTGATCATCGTTGCATTGTCCGGCCCGATTTTAGGAGAGAAAATCGGTTGGATCAGATGGAGTGCCGTCCTCATTGGTTTTGTCGGAGTATTGATCATTGTGCGCCCCGGTTTCGGGGTTGTCTCACCATGGGCGATGCTGCCGCTGCTGGGGGCTGCAATGTTTGCGCTTTATGGCGTGACAACGCGAATTGCTGGGCTACACGACAGTGCCACGACGAGCTTTCTTTACATAGGCGTTATCGGCGCAATGGTGATGACGATAGTCGGGGCATTCCACTGGCAGATGTTGGCGCAGCCGGATGTGCTGTGGATGATCGTTCTTTGCCTTACAGGCATTTTTGGGCACTGGCTTTTGATCAAAACTTATGAGGTTGCAGAGGCCAGTGCGGTACAGCCATTTGCCTATCTGCAAATGCCGTTTGCGGCGGGCTTCGGAGTTTTAATTTACACTGAAACCGTGCGCCTGAATGTGGCGATCGGCGCTGCGATTATCGTGACCGCTGGCCTATTTGTGTTTTGGCGTGAGCGCCAGGTTGCGCAAAAGCAACCCTAATCAAACACCATGGACATCACTCTGATCCTTGGGCTTTTGGCAGGCGCAGCCTTAGGCGGCTTTATCAATGGCTTTGCAGGCTTTGGTACAGCGCTGTTTGCGTCGGGCATTTGGTTCGCTGTTCTTCCGTTTGAACTCGTTCCGCCTTTGATCGTGATCAGCGCGATGGCGGGTCAATTGATCGGACTGGCACGGCTTTCGGCCCATGTGTCATTTCATAAAGCATGGCCCTTAATCTCTGGCGGCTTGCTTGGCGTTCCTGTCGGCACACTCGCTTTGTTTGTAATTCCACCAACTGTCATCAAAAGTTTCGTTGCCGTGTTCCTGATTGCCTACGCGATGTGGAAAATCTTCGGATCATCTCGGCAGGTTCAACTGCCACCTAAACCTTTATATCGTGAGCGATTGGTCGGCGTGGCAGGTGGCATTCTTGGGGGACTGGCAGGGTTGGCAGGCCCATTGCCTTTGATTTGGTGCCAATTGCAGAACCTGACACCACAAGACCAACGCGCACGTTATCAGCCGTTCAATTTGTTGATCTTAAGCGCCGCACTTGTCAGCATGTTGAGTTTCGGCATGATCACGATTGATGTAATTAAACTTGCTGTTCTGTCATTCCCAGCAACCTTGCTGTCCACACTTTTGGGACTTTGGGTTTTCAAACGCACTTCGGATGCAGCTTTCAAAGCATTAATCCTGTGGCTGTTGCTTGCATCAGGCGTCGCGATCCTGCTTCAGATGGCGATCTAATTTGAAAGCAAGCTGCGCCCAACCAGCTCTTTGCTAAATGGAATAGGCAAAGGATTTTTGCCCAATCGAGCCCGATAGATGGGCAGGCTTTCAGCAACCCGCATCACATAGTTGCGTGTTTCGCTAAACGGGATGTGTTCAATCCAATCCACAATGTCCATGCCACCGCGCCGCCGCGGATCTCCACGTTCATTCATCCAACGAGCTGGACGACTTGGACCTGCGTTGTAGCCCGCTGCAACCATAATGACATTGCCATCAAACTCTTCGGCCAGACCTGCAAGATAGGCCGTACCCAGCGTCACATTATAATCGGGATCGCTCAACAGTCGTGCCTTAGAATAGGAAATGCCGAGTGCGCCTGCCACCTGCTTAGCTGTACCAGGCAGAATTTGCATCAACCCCTGTGCGTTCGCCCCAGAAACGACAGCTGGGTCAAATTCACTTTCACGCCGCGCAATTGCCAATGCCATCTCCGCAGGAACATTCAGATCACGCCGCTTCGCCATAGGGTGCAGCGCGTAATATGGCGCATGAATGGTCTGCCCGAACTTGATAAACCGCTTGCCCAGCATGACCGCGATATGGGGTTGCCCCATATCGATCGCCATCTGTCCCATCTGAGCCATTGTTCCGCGATCTTGCGTTTCAGCAAGGTGCGTCCAGAAACGCTCTGCCAACCACAGCTCATCCGCTTTCAGAAATGCCAATGCGGCCTGGTGCACAGATGAGCGAGTAAACGGAGCGCCGCGCCAATCCGTTGCTCGAACACCTGCAAGCTGAGGTTTCAGCGCAACGCCAGCCTTCTCAGCTGCCAGCAACCCATAGAAACTTGTCTGATATTGACCACCACCCGTATAAGCGCGCTGCGCGGAGGCCTTATCGCCCATCGCTTCATAGGCTCGACCAATCCAATAGCCGGCACGTCCCCATGAAATCGGGGTCGCTACAGCCTGCTCAAAGCGCACAAAATGCTGCAGCGCTGTTTTCGGATTGTTCAAGAATCTTAGGGCAAGGTAGCCCGAGAGCCACTCGAGATCAGCGTATTTACTTCCCTCGACAAGGCCATGTGATGACGCAATCGCATAAGCACGACTATACCGGCCCGCTCGCATTTCACTGCGCGCATAGATTTGTCGGCGACCGGCCCAAGGTAGCGGCTCACCCAAACGGTCTTCTTTGCTTTGCGCAAGCAATAATTCGATTGCAGAGTCGCTACGCCCCTTCCGAACACGCCATTGAAAACGTTCGTAAGCCAAACCCGGATCATTGGATAGGCGCGAAGGTATGGCCTCGATCAAAGCATCAACACCGGTCCGGTCCTGACGTAGACCAAGTCGCGCAGCCGCCAATCTGCGCCAGCCTTCATTGACCAACGGGTACATCCGTTGCGCGTTTTCTTTCCAGCCTTTCCAGAGCGCGTAATCCAAACGCGCTTCATGGTGTTTCTTAAGGACACGCCCGTAGTCCGCCAAAAATTCTGCCTGCAAAGCGTCAGACATGGACATAGTGCGCCACGCCAGAACAATCTCTGCTTCTGCGGCCCCGCGTTTTCCCTGCGCCGCTAATGCCCGAGCATAGGCCAAGGCACCTTCTGCCGTTCTCGGATCTTGGTCTGCAAAAAAGGCCACCACGCGGGATGTGGATGCGCCCTCAAAGCTTTGCTCCATTTGACGCCGCAAATAAGGCAGCCCCGGCCAATCGCCGCGGCGATCTAAGAAAGCTTGCGCCTCGCGTGCGGTTCCTTCGCCAGCACGCAGGCGGTGCCATTCAACAATGTCTTTCACCACATCATCTTGCCGCCGCACCAGACGCTCGGCCTCGGCCCAATCCTTGGCACGAACGGCATCCATCGCTTTAGACAGAGACTGTGCCGCCACAGAATCGGCGATAAACAGCGTCAAAAGAAGAACCCAAAGAATTCGTATCACTTGCATTTTCCTGCACGACAAAGGATATGACCCAAACATAAGTCCGCGCAGAGCAATCCGCCAATGACAATCTTGGCAAACCGGCATGATCCCGCTAGGTTCCGCGCGACTTTCTACCGGGCGTTTCGCCCAGCTACGCAAAACAAAGGAGCGTGTTATGTTTAAAGGGTCTTTTCCCGCACTCATCACGCCGTTCAAGAACGGCGAGCTGGATCTTGAAACGCTGAAGAAGCTGGTCGAATGGCACATCGGCGAAGGCACAAATGGATTTGTCCCCGTCGGCACGACTGGCGAATCCCCAACGTTGACCCACGAAGAGCACGAAACAGTCATCGAAGAGGTTGTTCGTGCTGCTGCGGGCCGCGTTCCTGTGATCGCAGGCGCCGGAAGCAACAATACAATCGAAGCCATCCGCCTCATGAAGTTTGCTGAAAAAGCCGGTGCGGATGCCGGACTGGTGGTGACGCCTTACTACAACAAGCCGACACAACGCGGATTAATCGCTCATTTCACAGCCCTGCATGATTGCTGCGAATTACCAATCATTATCTACAACATCCCGGGCCGTTCCGTTGTCGATATGGCTCCAGAGACTATGGGCGAGCTAGCAAAGCTGCCACGTATTGTCGGCGTCAAAGATGCAACCGGCGATTTGAATCGTGTGAACCAACAGCGCCTGACCTGCGGCCCTGATTTTGTGCAGCTGTCTGGCGAAGACGGCACCGCCTTGGCATTTAACGCCCAAGGCGGCAAAGGCTGCATCTCGGTCACAGCAAACGTTGCACCACGTCTTTGCGCAGAGTTCCAAGCGGCAACATTGGCTGGTGACTATACTAAAGCGCTTGAACTGCAGGATAGTCTCTTCCCGCTACATGAAGCGATCTTTGTCGAGCCAGGTCTGGTCGGCGTAAAATACGCGATGTCCCAATTGGGTCTGTGCAGCGAAGAAGTCCGCTTGCCGTTGACTGGTTTGCTGGACAGCACAAAGGCACAGATTGACGCAGCAATGCGGCATGCTGGGTTGATCGACTGATCATCGCGCAACACTCAAAATACCAAGCCCCGGCATTGCCGGGGCTTTTTTTGTTTCCACGAAGGGCGTCGGGTATAATCCGGCGGGCAGATGAGGGATCAACAAAGATCGACCTTCCTCCCGCCGCTTGTGTGGTTAAAACAAAACCAACGCTGCATATGTCCCAGCAACCGCAACCACACCGCCAGAGACTGCGCTAAGCGCAAGCAATGGCCAGAGCCTTGTAGGCCGCTTCTCTTCCGCAGCAACCTGTGCAATCAACGCGTCCTCTACCAGCCCTGGCAAACGTGGGCCAAAGCGAGCCAGTACCTTCGCTGTCTTCCAGAGGTCGTTCGCCAATGCTTTGGGTCCGATGGAGTCTTTGATGTAGTCGCCAACCACTGGTTTCGCGACGTCCCAGATGTTGATCGTCTCATCCAAAGACCGAGCAACCCCTTCGACGACTACCATGGTCCTTTGCAGCAAGATCAACTCGGTGCGGGTTTCCATACCAAAGCGCTCTGTCACTTCAAAAAGGTAGTTCAGCAAACGCCCCATGGAGATCTTGGTGGCATCCATACCAAAGATGGGTTCACCAACAGCACGCAAAGCGCGTGCGAATTCGTCTACGTCTCGATTGGCTGGCACATAGCCCGCCTCAAAATGCACTTCAGCGACACGTTGGTAATCGCGCTGAATAAAACCAAACAGAATCTCCGCATAGACCCGGCGCGTGTATTCATCGATATGGCCCATTATGCCGAAATCGTAGGCAATGATGTCACCATTCGGAGCAACCTTCAGATTGCCTTGATGCATATCCGCATGGAAAAATCCGTCACGCAGCGCATGGCTTAGGAACAGTTCTAGCACGCGGCTGCCTAGCGCATGGCGATCGTGACCAGCCGCATCAATCGCAGCGTTATCCCCCATGCGGGCACCTTCGGCCCAATCCATGGTCATCACACGGCGTCCAGAATGCTGCCACAGAATTGTTGGGACCTGAAAACCGGCATCATTGGCTGTATTGGCTGCAAACTCACTGGCTGAAGCACTTTCAAGTCGCAGGTCGAGTTCCCCAGTAACGACACCGTCAAAGTGCTCGACCACATCGGTGGGCTTCAGGCGGCGCGACCCGGGCAAAAATAATTCTGCAAAACTTGCGATGAAGTAAAAAGCATCGACGTCTTTGCGAAATGCGCGCTCGATACCTGGACGCAACACCTTAACCGCAACGACCTGGCCAGTTTCGGCCAGTCGTGCCTTGTGCACTTGAGCAATAGACGCAGCAGCAACAGGTTCTGAAAATTCCGAATAGATTTCATCCGCAGACTGATCCAACTCTGCAGCTACCGCTTGTTTGGCTTGCTCAATGGAAAATGGGGGCAGCTTATCTTGCAAAACCCGCATTTGATTGGCCAATTCGCCGCCAACCACATCAGGTCTCGTGGACAGCACCTGTCCAAACTTAATATACGCCGGCCCGAGTGCATTCAGCGCACGCACAACTGGTGGCAGGCTTTGGTCGCCCTTAATACCAATCCATCGGAACGGCCAAACGACTGTACGCGCAATTAAACGCAAAGGTTTCGGAGCGTTGAACGCTTCGAGCACGACGCCCATGGCACCCGTGCGTTCCAAAGTGGCGCCTGTGCGGATCAGACGCCAAATATTGTGAGGTCCGCGCATTCTAGATTTTCCAACCTGAATGGAGTGCAGCAATACCCAAAGTCAGATTGCGGTATTTCGCATTTGCGAAGCCTGCGGTTTTAACCATGTCGAGAAACGTATCCTGATCCGGGAATTTTCGAATTGATTCCACCAGATACTGATAGCTATCACGGTCATCCGCGATAATCTTGCCCATCTCGGGGATCACATTGAAGGAATATCGATCATATGCCCATTGCATAGCAGGGCTTGGCAGCTGGCTGAATTCCAGCACCATCAAACGGCCACCGGGTTTCAATACACGGTAGGCCTCATTTAGCGCCTCCTGAGGGCGAGTAACGTTCCGAATACCAAAGCTGATGGTATAAACGTCAAAGGTATTGTCTGGGAACGGCAAGGACATCGCATCGCCTGTCACCCAATCCAGGCTGCCGGACATCTTCTCAGCTTCGGCCCGCTTACGGCCCTCAACCAGCATCGGCGCGGTCAGATCGCAAACAGTTGCATGGCCTTCACCAGCGCGTGACAGAAAGCGGAAAGAAATATCGCCGGTACCACCCGCGACATCCAGCAGCCTCTGCCCCGGACGCGGCGCCAGCCAATCCATCATCGCATCTTTCCAGATGCGGTGAATGCCCATGCTCATAACGTCATTCATCACGTCATATTTGCTGGCCACAGAATTGAATACACCCTGAACACGTCCAGCTTTTTCGGACTCTGGAACGGTATCAAACCCAAAATGCGTGGTGTTTTCATCCGTGTTTGTCATAGCGCTGCCACCTCTTTTGTCTCGCTCTACATATAGCCCCCTGCCGTCCCATACAATGCGTTGAATCGCGCGCCATTCAGCCAGACACTATCCCCATAAGGCGAATCCCTTTAGCTATGCAAAACGCATGAATGAAGGGGCCTAGCATGCCAGAATTACCAGAGGTCGAAACCGTCCGCCGCGGCCTTGAGCCAGCAATGGAAAATGGGGTGATCGCGAAAGCAGATGTTAATCGACCCGACCTGCGTTGGCCGTTTCCTGAGCGTATGTCAGAGCGGCTGACTGGCGCGCGCGTGTCTGCATTGCGTCGGCGCTCCAAATACATCCTCGCTGATTTATCGACCGGCGAAACACTTCTGGTCCATCTCGGAATGTCCGGGCGGATGTTGATTTCTGGCGATCCACTGGGCCAATTCCTACACGACCATCCTGCTCCTGAAAAACACGATCATGTTGTCTTTCATATGGATAACGGCGCGCGTGTGACTTTCAACGATCCAAGACGCTTTGGCGCGATGGACCTACTCGATACAGCGACAGCCGCAGACCACCCGCTTTTGGCTTCGATTGGCCCTGAACCTTTGGGCAATGATTTTCATGAAGATTACTTCGCCCAGAAGCTCTCGGGGCGCAAAACGCCCATCAAATCCGCCCTTTTAGATCAAAAAATCGTCGCCGGACTGGGCAATATTTACGTTTGCGAGGCACTTTTCAGAGCAAAAATCTCGCCAAAACGCCACGTAAACACAATTTCTGAAAAGCGCATTCGCAGCCTCGTCCCGATCATCCGAGAGGTCCTTGTCGAGGCCATTTCCGCCGGTGGATCTTCGCTAAAGGATTTCCGCCAAGCCGATGGAGAACTTGGATATTTTCAGCATTCTTTCGATGTCTATGGGCGTGAAACTGCACCCTGTCGCGCCCCTGACTGCAGGGGTGAAATCACCCGAATCACACAGTCCGGACGCTCATCCTTCTATTGTCCGCAATGCCAAAGATAGCTTGATCCGCCCCCCTCAAATGGTAAGGAATCGTCCCTGACCAGAAACAACAGAAAGCAGATACATGGCTTTTGAGACGATCATCGTCGAAGTTGAAGATCACGTAGCACTGATCAAGTTAAATCGCCCGGACGCTTTGAACGCGCTGAACTCCCAATTGCTTGGTGAGCTTGCAACTGCGCTGAAAGACGCGGATGAAAACGACAAAGTACGCTGCATTGTTCTGACCGGTTCCGAGAAGGCCTTCGCCGCCGGCGCCGACATCAAAGAAATGTCTGAAAAGTCCTTTGTGGACATGTTTCTTTCAAACTTCTTTGCCGCTGAGGGCGATGCCGTTGCAAATACCCGCAAACCAATCATCGCCGCCGTGTCTGGCTACGCGCTGGGTGGTGGCTGCGAATTGGCGATGATGTGTGATTTCATCATTGCTTCTGAAACGGCCAAATTCGGCCAACCTGAAATTAACCTCGGTGTGATTGCAGGAATCGGTGGCACGCAACGTTTGACCCGGTTTGTTGGAAAATCCAAAGCGATGGATATGCACCTTACAGGGCGTTTCATGGATGCCGACGAAGCTGAACGCTCTGGCTTGGTTTCGCGCGTGGTTCCTACCAAGAAGCTGATGGATGAGGCGCTAGGCGCGGCACAAAAGATCGCTGAAAAATCGATCATCGCAAGCCTGGCCGCTAAAGAAGCTGTGAACCGTTCTTACGAGACCACATTATCTGAAGGCATCCTGTTTGAGCGCCGCTTGTTCCATTCCCTGTTTTCAACAGAGGATCAGAAAGAAGGCATGGCAGCGTTCCAAGAAAAACGCGAAGCGCAGTTCCGCGACAAGTAAGCGGCATCTTTCTTCGCCAAAGAATCAAATGACCGCCCTTCTGGGGCGGTTTTTTGTTTCGTCCGGCACGCAATGTGATTCTCTCGAAACAACTATTCGCAATTCAAAATCGTGCTGCATCTGCAAAAGCTCAGCCTGTGCTTTTACTATTCACAATCCCTTTGGATGACTGTATAGACCGCCGTCATACATGCGCGTGATGCCCGCTTAGGCAAGAATCGATCCGGGAAACTGGACGGACCTGTTTGGTGTTTATGCACGCGCTCGCAACTGAACGAATATGAAATAAAGGTCTGAGATTCATGGCAAACTCACCACAGGCGAAAAAACGCGCCCGTCAGAATGAACGCCGCTTTGCAGTTAACAAAGCACGCCGCTCCCGCATCCGTACTTTCCTACGTAATGTAGAAGAAGCAATCGAGTCCGGCGACAAGGCAGCAGCTGCAGAGGCATTCAAGGCAGCTCAACCAGAAGTAATGCGCGGCGTGACCAAAGGCGTGTTCCACAAGAATACAGCGTCCCGTAAGATTTCCCGCTTGTCAGCGCGCGTCAAAGCACTCGGCTAAACCTTTACCAGACGGTAATAAAATAAGGCGTATCCTCCTCGGATGCGCCTTTTTTGTATGCCCAATAATGAGACTAAAGAGATTCTTTTTATTGAATCTCAGAGTCAAGATCGAAGATCTGTTGCCGGGCCACCGACGATATTGCTAGCTTAGTAAGTGCGATTCATATCGTCACATCGGGGGGCCGGCGTCACTCAGCATTACACTGAGGAACAGCTTGCAGTTACAACCCACAGGAGACACGCTCGATTCTTATCGGTGGGATGCGTGTCTGGGGAAGCTGCGAGGCGTCATAGCCTAAACGCATTAACGCGCACATAAGTGCGGAAAGATAGATCACAGGAAAAGTGGGGACTTTTCCTGACGGGAAAGATTTGTCTTGGGCCTATCGGCCGTTGGTGCAACCCGTTGGACTTTGAGAATCGAGGAATACGAAAAGACGGGGCATGCGCCCCACAAGGCAAGGCGCAGAAACGGGGACAGATGAAACAGGAGCAGTGGGGGTCTCTTCAGCAAGACCTTTTACAAACAGTTGGGCAAAACAACTATAAAGCTTGGATCGAGCCACTTCAGCTGGCTGAATTGTCCAACGGTGTGGCGACATTTACGGTGCCAACCAACTTTATTGGCAACTATGTTTCTCAAAACTTTGGGGACCTGATCATTCACCAACTGACGCAGGCAGGCGAAGAAGTACAACGTGTACACTTCAAAGTTGGCCGCGCAGCAGCAAATAAAAACGGCGCAGCAGCGTCTAGTATCGCAGCCCCTTCGACATCTGGGCATGCAGCAAAGCCATCAGCACGCGCGACAGCAAAACGCGCCGATGCAACAGGTTTTGCGGGTTCCAAAGACACGCTACCAGGTGCTCCACTTGATACGCGCTTCACCTTTGACAGCTTTGTCGTTGGCAAACCAAACGAACTGGCCAATGCAGCGGCACACCGCGTGGCAGAAGGTGGCCCTGTCTCCTTCAACCCACTATTCCTATACGGCGGTGTTGGCCTTGGTAAAACGCACCTCATGCACGCCATCGCATGGGAGCTGCAAACCCAGCGCCCAGATCTAAACGTCCTCTATCTATCCGCAGAACAATTCATGTACCGTTTTGTGCAAGCGCTGCGTGATCGCAAGATGATGGACTTCAAAGAACTTTTCCGTTCGGTTGACGTATTGATGGTAGACGACGTTCAGTTCATTGCCGGAAAGGACTCCACGCAAGAGGAATTCTTCCATACTTTCAACGCCCTGGTCGATCAAAACAAACAGATCATCATCTCTGCCGATCGTGCGCCAGGTGAGATCAAAGACATGGAAGACCGCATACGCTCGCGTTTGCAATGTGGTCTGGTTGTTGATCTGCATCCAACCGACTACGAACTGCGCCTTGGCATTCTGCAAAGCAAAGTCGAGCAATATCGCGGCCAATATCCTGATCTTATGATCGCAGATGGGGTTCTAGAATTCCTTGCCCACCGCATTTCAACAAACGTGCGTGTCCTAGAAGGTGCTCTGACTCGTCTGTTCGCTTTTGCATCCCTTGTGGGTCGCGAAATCACAATGGACCTGACACAAGACTGTCTGTCTGACGTATTGCGCGCATCAGAACGCAAAATCAGCGTTGAAGAAATCCAGCGTCGCGTCGCAGAACACTACAACATTCGCCTCAGCGATATGATCGGCCCAAAACGTGTTCGTACTTTTGCGCGCCCACGTCAGGTCGCCATGTTCCTCTGCAAGCAGCTGACAAGCCGCAGTCTACCGGAAATCGGACGCCGCTTTGGAGGCCGCGACCACACCACAGTGATGCACGGTGTGCGCCGTATCGAAGAACTGCGCAGCTCTGATGGTCAGATCGCTGAAGATCTGGAATTGCTGCGTCGTGCGCTTGAAGCGTAACAGTTTTGCAAAAATGAACATCTAAGCGGGTCCTTTGTGGCCCGCTTTTCTGTCTGGCGCTTGACGCCCTTTAAATAACGATTGAAAAAGACAAAAAGGGCTTGAGCCGAGGGCGGAAGCAGCTACTGTGATCTCCCCGGGACCTCGCCCGCACGTCGGAGGAATAAGAGATGAAGATCAGCATCGAACGTGGCACTCTGCTGAAGGCAGTATCTCAGGCGCAATCCGTTGTGGAGCGGCGCAACACAATCCCAATTCTCGCCAATGTTCTGATCGAAGCCGAAGGCGATACGGTTCAATTCCGCGCAACCGATCTTGATATCGAAGTCGTCGACAAAGCTGCTGCGCAAGTAGAACGTGCAGGTGCAACAACAGTCTCTGCAAATACCTTGCATGAAATCGTGCGGAAGCTGCCAGACGGGGCCTTGGTTACGCTGACCGACGACGGCACCTCTGGGCGTCTGACCGTCGAAGCAGGGCGTTCTAATTTCTCTTTGGCGACCCTGCCGAAAGAAGACTTCCCTGTGATGGCGTCATCCGAATACGCCTGCAACTTCACAGCAAATGCAGCCCAACTTCGCCGCTTGTTTGATAAATCAAAGTTCGCGATCTCGACCGAAGAAACCCGCTACTACTTGAATGGCGTCTATATGCATGTGTCTGACGCAGACGGTGGCAAAGTTCTGCGCTGCGTGGCCACTGACGGTCACCGCCTCGCACGGATCGATTCCGACCTGCCAGATGGTGCAAGTGATATGCCGGGCGTGATCGTTCCGCGCAAAACCGTTGGCGAGCTGCGCAAGTTGCTGGACGACGATGAAATGGACATCGCTGTGTCTGTATCCGAAACCAAAGTCCGCTTTGCGACACCAGACATCACGCTGACATCCAAAGTCATCGACGGCACCTTCCCGGATTACACACGTGTGATCCCAGCAGGCAACACCCGCCGCCTTGAAGTAGATGCATCCGAATTCGCACAAGCCGTTGACCGGGTCGCGACCGTTTCCTCTGAACGTTCTCGCGCTGTAAAGCTGGCCCTTGATGAAGATCGTCTGATCCTGTCGGTGAATGCACCTGATTCTGGTGCCGCTGAAGAAGAGCTCGCCGTGGCCTATGGTGATGAACGTCTGGAAATCGGCTTTAACGCCAAATATTTGCTGGAAATTGCAAGCCAGGTGGATCGTGAAAACGCAGTCTTCATGTTCAACTCCGCCGGCGACCCAACCTTGATGCGTGAAGGCAATGACACAACTGCTGTCTACGTCGTCATGCCGATGCGTGTGTGAGCGGCGCTTTCTGCATATCCAAATTCTTTAAGGCCTCCGCATATCTGCCGGGGGCCTTATGACTCTTGCTCTAACCAAACTCACACTCAGCCACTTTCGCAGCCATAAACTCAGCGAATTCGACTGCGATGCACGTCCTGTAGCGCTCTACGGCCCCAATGGTGCTGGAAAGACCAACATCTTAGAGGCCGTTTCGTTGTTCTCGCCAGGCCGTGGCATTCGTCGCGCCAGTGCACAGGACATGACCCGCCGCCCGGAGGCTCTAGGTTGGAAACTCAAGGGCATGTTGCAAGCAACAGTCGGGACACAAGAGATCGAGACCTGGTCTGACGAAGGCGCGCCACGGCAGGTGAAGATCAACGACAAGGCCTCACCACAAACGCGCCTTGGGGAACTCTGTCGTGTGATCTGGCTAATTCCAGCCATGGATCGTCTTTGGATTGAAGGTGCAGAAGGGCGTCGCCGTTTTTTAGACCGCACTGCTCTTTCGTTTTTCCCTGATCATGCCGAAGCCGCGCTGACCTATGAAAAAACCATGCGCGAACGGAACCGTTTGCTGAAAGAGCAAATTCGCGACGCCCATTGGTACCGTGCACTCGAAGATCAAATGGCCCAATCTGCCTCCAAGATTCATACCAATCGCACGAAGACAGTCGAGCACCTTACCAAAGCTCAAGAGCAGACTCAGACTGCCTTCCCAATTGCAGAACTAGAAATTCAACAAACCGAAGGCGCAATTCCAACCACCGAGGCCGATTTCAAAGAGGCCTTCGCTGAAAGCCGCCCACGCGACATCATGGTTGGGCGCACGCTTGTCGGGCCACATCGTAGCGATCTCTATGGTGCCTACATTGCCAAGGGCGTCCCAGCGGCGGATTGCTCCACCGGCGAACAAAAGGCGCTTCTGATATCTCTCATCCTTGCCAATGCCCGCGCTCTGGCAGAACAAATCGGCACGCCGCCGATTCTTTTGCTCGATGAAGTCGCCGCCCATCTTGATGCAGACCGCCGCGCCGCGCTTTATGATGAAATCAGTGACCTCGGTGCGCAGGCCTGGATGACTGGAACAGAAATGAGCCTATTCGACGCGCTCGGCGACCGCGGTCAATACCTCGAGATCACCGAAGAAAACGGTATTTCTCAAAGCGCTGCATCGTAATTTCTCTTTTGCAGAAATACTCAAAATTTCCAACGCTTTGAGCTGCCCTCAATGCCTTTGAAACACGCGCAATTCCCCGCCCAGTTTTTCCTCCCAACGACGTGACATTCCCCGTCACAAAAGGTATAAAATCCTGAAAGAATAAGGGACCTCAACATATGAGCGACAACGCGCAGAACCCCGAGCAATATGGCGCGGATTCTATTAAAGTTCTCAAAGGCTTGGAAGCTGTCCGGAAACGTCCGGGCATGTATATCGGTGACACCGATGATGGCTCGGGCCTGCATCATATGGTCTATGAGGTTGTCGACAACGGAATTGACGAGGCTCTGGCGAAACACGCAGACTATGTGACCGTCAAAATCCACGCCGATAGCTCTGTGTCAGTCAGCGACAACGGGCGCGGAATTCCGGTGGACATTCACCCTGAAGAAGGCGTTTCCGCAGCCGAAGTCATTATGACTCAGCTGCACGCTGGCGGTAAGTTTGACAGCAATTCCTACAAGGTTTCCGGCGGTCTACACGGCGTGGGTGTCTCTGTTGTGAACGCGCTGTCGGACTGGTTGGAATTGCGGGTCTGGCGCAACGGCAAAGAACACTTTGCTAAGTTCGAAGGCGGCGAAACCACGGAGCACTTGAAGATCATCGGCGAAGCGGGCGACCACACTGGCACCGAAGTCCGCTTTCTAGCCTCGACCGACACATTCTCCAATCTCGAATACTCCTTTGAGACGCTGGAAAAACGCCTACGCGAACTGGCGTTCCTAAACTCTGGTGTACGCATCATCCTTGAAGATGAACGCCCGGCTGAGCCGCTAAAGACCGAGCTTTACTATGACGGCGGCGTCAAAGAGTTTGTGAAATACGTCGACCGCCACAAGACGGCGATGATGGAAGAACCGATTTACGTGAACGGCGAAAAAGACGACATCGGTGTCGAAGTCGCGATGTGGTGGAACGATAGCTACCACGAAAATGTTCTACCTTTTACCAACAACATTCCGCAACGCGATGGCGGTACACACATGGCAGGTTTCCGTGGTGCATTGACCCGAACGCTGACCAAATACGCCCAAGAAAGCGGCATCGCGAAGAAAGAAAAGATCAACTTTACGGGTGATGATGCCCGCGAAGGCCTGACTTGCATCCTGTCGGTCAAAGTTCCTGATCCAAAGTTCTCATCACAGACCAAAGACAAGCTTGTCTCATCTGAGGTTCGCCCAGCCGTAGAAGGCCTGATGGGCGAAAAACTGTCTGAATGGTTCGAGGAAAACCCGGCACAGGCCAAAATCATTGTTGGCAAGATCGTCGAAGCCGCCATGGCGCGAGAAGCCGCGCGCAAGGCCCGAGAGCTGACCCGCCGCAAAACGGCGATGGATGTGAACTACCTCGCTGGCAAACTCAAAGATTGCTCTGAAAAAGACCCGTCTAAAACCGAAGTCTTCCTGGTGGAGGGTGACTCTGCCGGCGGATCGGCCCAAACCGGACGTGATCGAGGTACGCAGGCTGTCCTGCCATTGCGTGGTAAAATCTTGAACGTCGAACGCGCGCGTTTCGATCGGATGCTATCCTCTCAGGAAATCGGCAACCTCGTGATGGCGCTTGGTACCGGAATCGGACGCGATGAATTCAACGTTGATAAGCTTCGTTACCACAAGGTCGTGATCATGACCGATGCGGACGTCGATGGTGCGCACATTCGGACGCTGCTGTTGACCTTCTTCTACCGTCAAATGCCCGAGCTGATCGAACGCGGTCACCTCTACATCGCGCAACCTCCACTGTATAAAGTCGCCCGAGGTAAATCCGAGGTTTACTTGAAGGACCAAGCCGCGCTGGATGACTATCTGGTCACTCAAGGTGTTGAAGGTGCTGTGCTGCGCTTAGGGTCCGGCGAGGAGATCGTTGGCGCTGACCTTGCTCGGATCGTGACCGAAGCGCGTCAGTTGAAACGCGTGCTGGACGCTTTCCCAACTCATTATCCACGCCATATTCTAGAACAAGCCGCCATTGCGGGGGCTTTCGTTCCCGGCGCTGTGGAATCTGACCTTCAAGGCGTGGCCGACAAGGTCGCAGATCGCCTTAACTTGATCGCGTTGGAATACGAACAAGGCTGGCAGGGCCGCATCACCCAAGATCACGGCATGAAGCTTGCGCGTATTCTGCGTGGCGTCGAAGAAGTGCGTACTCTGGATGGCCCAATGCTGCGCTCAGGTGAGGCCCGCAAAACCGGCAGCTTTACCCAAGGCCTGCAAGAAGTTTACGGCGTCGCAGCATCCCTGTCCCGCAAAGATCGCACACAGATCATTCACGGCCCTCTAGATCTGATGTCAGCTATCTTGGCCGAGGGCGAACGCGGCCTGACACTACAGCGCTACAAAGGCCTGGGCGAAATGAACCCGGACCAACTGTGGGAAACCACTTTGGATCCAGATGCTCGCACATTGCTGCAGGTGAAAGTCGAAGACATGGCTGGTGCGGATGACCTCTTCACCAAGCTGATGGGCGACGTCGTAGAGCCACGCCGTGAGTTCATTCAGAAGAATGCGCTGAGTGTTGAAAATCTCGACTTCTAAGCGACCCTCATAATTAAAAAAAAGCCCGCCAGCTGGCGGGCTTTTTCTTTGACTGAAATGACTTTGGCTTACGAAACACCAGCCATGCAGATGTATTTTTCTTCCATGAATTCATCCAAGCCCTGACGCGCGCCTTCGCGGCCAAGGCCTGACATCTTCACTCCACCAAATGGCGCTTCATGGGTGGCTATAACACCGGCGTTGACTCCGACCATGCCATAATCAAGTGCCTCGCTCACACGCCAGCTGCGTGCCATATCGCGTGAGTAGAAGTATGCGGCCAGACCATAATCGGTGTCATTCGCTGCTGCGACGACTTCTTCTTCAGTCTCAAACTTGAAGAGCGGCGCAATTGGCCCAAATATTTCTTCGGTCGCAAAAACCATGTCTTCGGTAGCATCTCGCAAGATGGTTGGCTCGAAGAATAATCCACCCAGCGCATGGCGCTGACCACCGGCTGCGACGGATGCGCCTTTAGACACAGCATCAGAGATATGACGCTCAACTTTAACTACAGCGTTCTCATCGATCAGCGGACCGATTTGCGCCCCATCCTCAAAGCCATCTGCAATCTTCAGGCTTGCCACCTTTTTCGCGAATTTCTCTGCAAAGGCATCATAGACTCCTGCCTGCACATAGATGCGGTTTGCGCAGACGCAAGTCTGGCCGTTATTGCGAAACTTTGACCACAACGCTCCTTCAGCAGCCGCGTCCAAATCAGCATCGTCAAACACGATAAACGGCGCGTTGCCGCCAAGCTCAAGACCCAGTTTTTTCACAGTCGGCGCACATTGACTGTACAACAACGAACCAACACCTGTTGATCCCGTGAACGTCAGCTTTTTCACAATTGGGCTGGCAGTCATGACACCGCCAATCGCAACGGCATCCCCGGTGATCAAAGAGAACAAACCAGTTGGTAAACCGGCCCGTTCAGCCAAGATAGCCAAAGCGATCGCTGAAAACGGCGTCTGCGGCGCAGGTTTCAGCAACATAGAACAGCCCGCCGCCAAGGCAGGCCCGGCTTTGCGAGTGATCATCGCATTTGGAAAGTTCCAAGGCGTGATCGCTGCAACAACACCGATGGGCTGCTTGATGACCACAAGGCGACGATCCGCAACTGGGGATGGGATGGTTTCACCGTAAGCCCGGCGCGCCTCTTCAGCGAACCACTCAAGGAAGCCCGCACCATAGCCAATCTCACCTTTGGCTTCATTAAACGGCTTGCCTTGCTCTGCGGTCAGGATTGTCGCCAAATCATCCGCATTCTCTTGCAACAACTCAAACCAACGGCGGATGACCGCGCTGCGTTTCTTTGCAGTTTGCGCAGCCCAGGCATGGCGCGTCTCTTCGGCGACAGCGATGGCCTCTTCAGTTTCCGCAGCGCCCAGGTTTGGCACGTGACCGATCAGAGCACCCGTGGACGGGTTATAAATTGCAGCATCCGTTTCTGGATTGGCTTCAATCCAACGTGTCCCCACAGGAACCGCTTGGCGAAACAGAGAGGCATCTTTCAGATTCAGCATTATTTCCTCGCATGCAAAAAGCTTCGGCGCAGCTTCTCGCATCACGCACCTAACATCAAATGCCCAATCGTCACATTGGGCAAATCAACCAGAATAATCCCAATACAGGGTATTAATGGCCAGACATAAGATCGCCTTCGGCATCCACAAGCGAAACCCCAAGCGCATCCATCCCGTTTTCAAGGTGATCGGATAAATGCGGTGTCCCTAGCAGATAATCAGCAGACGGAGTGGTGCGCTCATCACGCGCTGTCTTAAGGGCTTCGACCAAATCACCGGGTTCAAAACTCTCGCGCCCGATCCACATAATCGCAACCAAATCGATCATCTCATCGTCTGTCAGACGTTCAAAAAACCCACGCAGTTCGCCCTCTGCACGGTCCAATTCGCGCGCCATCAGAGCAACCTGTGCAACTTTCCATGGTGTAATTTCAAGCATATCGCGGCTCCTTTCACAGTGCCACACTACCCTAGTCTATCACATGTATGCTTTGATCTTGCTCAAGCCGGCGCACAGCTGCCTATTCACCCGGTTGTTTTGTCAGAGGAACAACATTTGGATGCTCAGGAGCCAGTTCTTCAAAGTCGAAATTATCCAACCGATGCGCCCGCTTACCGGCGCGTGATGCGGCGGTCAGAATGCCACTGACATCCTCATTGGCCTGACGGAGGTGAGTTTCCAACTTACCTGCGCGCTCGCCGACCAACTCAACGTCGCGGTGTAGATTACGGAGTGCTTTACGAATCTCTCCGGCCTGCTCGCGCATCCGTGCGTCTTTCAAAATCGCGCGCATGGTATTGAGAGTCGCCATGCAGGTGGTCGGAGAGACGATCCAGACGCGTTTTGCAAAGCCTTCGTGAACAAGGTCAGAAAACTTGGAATGCAATTCGGCATAGATGGCTTCAGACGGCAGGAACATCAGCGCTCCATCGGCGGTTTCACCTTCGATGATATATTTGTCAGAAATATCATTGATGTGTTTACGCACCGAGATCTTGAACGCCTGGATGCCTGCCTTCAGCTCCGCCTCTGTTTCAGACGCCAGCATCGCCTCATAGGCCTCAAGAGGGAACTTACTGTCGATCACAATTGGACCTGGAGGGTTTGGCAAATGGATCAGACAGTCCGCACGTTTGCCGTTTGGCAAAGTATGCTGCAACGCATAACTATCCCGCGGCAAAGCCTTGCCCACTATGTCGTTCAGTTGAATTTCCCCAAAAGCACCGCGCGTCTGTTTGTTGCTAAGAATATCCTGCAAGCTCAGAACATCACCCGACAATTTAGTGATATTCTCTTGCGCCTTGTCTATGGTCGCCAGACGTTCCTGCAACTGCGTCAGTGAAGTCGCTGTTTGCTTGGCGTTGCCCATCAAGCTCTGGCCCATCTTTTCATGCAGTTCCGACAATGACTGGTTTGTCCGCATCTGCATATTGGCTAGGTTTTCCTGCATCTTCAGCTGCTGGGTCGCGAGATTATCAGACATCTGCTGCTGCATTGTTGCGAGGTTCTCGCCTGTGCGGCGCTGCACTTTTGAAAGGTTCTCATGCAGGTTCAACTGCACCTCGCCCAGGCGTTGCTCCATCAGGTTGGTGATCTGGTTCTGCCCCTGCGCCTGGTTCTGAACAACGGTTGTCAAGCTGCCGCCAAGCTGGTCTTGGCCAGAAGAGAGCTGATCCACACGCTGCGCAAGCATCACCATTTGCTGGCTCGCACCCGACGATTGCCGCAGTACCGACCGCAACATCAACAGGATCAGCGCAATCAATAGCCCAGCTGCAATCAGCAGATACATCTGAATTTGCGGATCAGAAAAATCCATCACGTCCGTCCGAACAGCCGCTCAATATCGGCCAGTTTGAGTTCTACATAGGTGGGGCGACCATGGTTGCATTGGCCAGAATGCGGCGTGGCTTCCATTTCGCGCAGAAGTGCATTCATTTCCTCAGCCCGCATGCGTCGACCAGATCTGATCGATCCGTGGCAGGCCACTCGGCTTAAGATTGCCTCGATCTTGGCCTGCACCAGCATGCTTTCGCCCTGATCATCCAATTCATCCAGAACGTCCAAAATCATTGAGCGGGCATTTACTTCACCGAGAATGGCTGGGGTCTCGCGCACAGCGATCGCATCCCCGCCAAAGGGTTCAATCGTCAAACCCATTCCAGAGAGCGCCTCGGCCTGTGCCAGCAAGCGCTGACAATCACCGGCGGACAATTCCACAATATCAGGGATTAAAAGCGCCTGCGCGGCAACGCCGTTTTCAGCCATTTGCCGCTTCAACTTTTCATAGACCAGCCGCTCATGAGCCGCGTGTTGATCCACGATCACCATGCCATCAGCGGTCTGTGCAATGATGTAGTTCTCATGCACCTGACCGCGCGCAGCACCCAACGGGTTTTGCGCCAGTTCCGCGGGTGCCTCAATATCATCCACTCGGCCAGACACAGGCGCCTCAACAAGCGGCGCGCCGGGAGCATTGTCCCAAGCACCGGGTGACTCCGCCAGACCCGGTGCCTGATATGGACTTAGTGGTTGAGGTGACTGCGCCTGATACGAGGCAACACGCGCCCCCAAAGACGGACGGTCCATTTGATAAACGCGCGCTGGTCCTGATGGTTCAGGGCGCATTGCCCCCAAAGTGGCATTTGCAACCGTAGTTGAAGCCCGGTGCCCGGCTTCAGCTAAAGCATGACGCAAAGCAGAAACAATCAATCCGCGCGCCAGACCCGGATCGCGGAAACGGACTTCGGATTTTGCAGGATGCACGTTCACGTCGACCAGCTGTGGATCACAATCAATGAACAAGGCTGCCGCCGGATGTCGGTCGCGCGACAAGAAATCGAAATATGCCGCGCGCAAAGCGCCCATCAACAGTTTGTCTTTGACTGGGCGCCCGTTCACAAACAGATACTGCGCTGTGCTGGACCCACGAGAATATGTAGGCAGCGCCGCATATCCGATCAGCTTAACGCCCTCACGATCTGCATCAATCCGCAGAGCGTTTTCAGCGAATTCAGCCCCTAGAATGCGAGCCAGCCGACCATGCAGCGCATCAAACAGATCACCACTTTCTGCATCCGCGCGGAAGGTCACACGCCCGTCACCGCCACCTGTCACATCGCGCAGCGTAAAGCCCACAAATGGTTCTGCCATCGCAAGCCGTTTCACCACATCATTGATCGCCTGGCTTTCAGCCCGGTCACTGCGCATGAACTTCAGGCGCGCGGGTGTCGCATAAAACAAATCCCGCAACTCAACGATAGTGCCCTTCCCCAAGGCCGCAGGTTTCACAGGGCTGATCTCGCCCCCTGCGACTGAAATGCTAGCAGCATCCTGCCCTTTCATTCGAGAGGTGATGCTCAACCGGCCAACCGCACCCAATGAAGGTAGGGCCTCCCCACGGAAGCCAAAGGTGTGGATGTCCAGCAGATCGCTTCCGTCGATTTTCGACGTCGCATGCCGGCTCAGTGCCAAAGGCAATTGTTCAGCAGAAATACCGCAACCATTGTCCGTGACACGGATAAGAGTTTTACCACCAGCGGCCACTGCGATTTCCACACGGGTCGCACCGGCGTCGACGGCATTCTCCACCAATTCTTTCACAGCGCTCGCCGGGCGCTCGACAACTTCACCTGCCGCGATCCGGTTGATCGCGCCTTCGTCCAATTGACGAATTACGGGCTGATTTTCGCTTATTTTGCGGTCTTCCACTAACATAACGCCAAATCTAGCATAAATGACGCCGATTCTGCCACCGCAAAGCAGAAAGAACAAAACAAGAAAAAAGGCCGGAGAAATCTCCGGCCTTTTCCCTGATCAAGTGCAAGCAGCTTATTCAGCTGGGGTGCCGAATTTCTTGATCTCGCCAGACTTCAGGCGACCGAGGTAGCCTTCCAACTCGCGTTTTACGATTGGCATCAGGAAGTAGAGGCCAACAACGTTCACAACCGCCATTGCGAAGATCGCAGCGTCTGAGAAGTCGATAACCGGACCCAAAGATGCTGATGCACCAACGATCACGAAGAAGCAGAACATCACTTTGAAGAACAGCTGAGAACCGTTGCTTTCACCAAACAGGAAAGTCCATGCTTTCAGTCCGTAGTAAGACCAGGAAATCATGGTGGAGAAAGCAAACAGGATCACGGCCAGCGCTAAGATGTACTTGAAGCCACCAAAAGATGCAGAGAACGCTGCAGATGTCAGTGCTACGCCACCGTTGCCGTCAACGGTTGCGATTGCAGTACCCGCTTCGTTCAACATGTAGTTGCCGGTTGCTGGATCAATAAGCAGTTGACCTGTGATGATGATCACCAACGCTGTCATTGTACAGATCACCACAGTATCGATGAACGGCTCTAGTAAAGAAACGTAACCCTCGGTGATTGGCTCTTTGGTTCGTACCGCAGAGTGAGCAATCGCCGCAGAACCAACGCCTGCTTCGTTTGAGAATGCCGCGCGTTTGAAACCTTGGATCAAGGCCCCAACCATACCGCCGGCAACGCCAAGGCCCGTGAAGGCACCTTCAAATATTTGACCGAACGCCCAACCAATTTTGTCGAAGTTAAGCAGCAAGATCACGACCGCGGTCACCACGTACATAATGCCCATGATTGGCACGACTTTTTCGGTCACCTTCGCGATAGACTGAAGGCCACCAACGATCACGGCAAATACAACTGCCGCAAAGATGACGCCCGTGATGACGCCTGGATAGTCGCCAACTACGTTGGTGATCTGTGCGTGAGCTTGGTTGGCTTGGAACATATTGCCGCCGCCCAATGCACCAAGGATACAGAAGATGGAGAACATAACGGCAAGAATCTTACCGCCCGGCAAGCCACGTTCTGCGAAGCCTTTGGTTAGATAGTACATTGGGCCACCAGAAACGGTGCCATCTGGGTATTCGTTACGATATTTCACACCCAGCGTACACTCGGTGAATTTGGATGCCATACCCATCAGACCCGCAAGAATCATCCAGAAGGTTGCACCCGGACCACCGATACCGACAGCAACAGCAACACCCGCGATGTTACCGAGGCCGACTGTCCCTGAAAGCGCAGTTGCGAGCGCTTGGAAGTGGCTTACCTCACCCGCATCGTTCGGGTCAGAATAGTCACCTTTCACCAGCGAAATCGCATGGCGGAAGCCACGCAACTGAATAAACGCAAAGTAAAGTGTGAAGACGGTCGCCGCGACGACCAGCCAAGCCACGATCCAAGGGAACGTTGTGCCTGGGAATGGAGAGAAGATAAATCCAACAAACCAACCTGTGGAAGCCGCAAAGACTTCGTTGATTTTTTGGTCAATGCCTTGCGCAGAAGCTGGCATCGCCGCCAACATTAGCGCTGTCGCAGCCATAGCTGCGCGCGTCATCATGGATGTCATGATCATTGTCCCTGTTCGTTTATGTTATGGCACGATGGTGCAAGGTACTGGTGCGGTTTGCACCAAATGGCCCGCAACCGAACCAAAGACACGGCTTCCGATGCCGCTATGACCGTTGCGGCCGATGACGATCTGTGTTGCGCCATTTGCGGCTGCAACTTCATTCAACGTATCGGCAATGTGGCCATATTTGATAACGGTTTCGACCGAAACACCGCTGTCATCCAATGCATCAAGCACAGGTTTCATAACTGCGGTTTCCGCACGATCCAATTCTTCTTGGCGACGCTTATGGCGTTCTTCCAACTCTGTTGGTGTCAGGAAAGAATAAGGTGACCATTCAAGAACATGAATAAGTACGACCGATCCCCCGTGCGCCTTTGCGTGCCCGATTGCGAATTCAAGTGCGCGTTTAGCTGCACCGCTACCGTCAAAGCCAACGGCAAATTTTTCGGACATGGTGTCACTCCCTTATTATTATGAGGCGCCATTACGGCGCTTGGGCATTTTACCCGGAATGAGCGTACAATATTTTTTTTAGTTTGCATAATATCGGGAAATATTCGAAAATTGACCGGGTGAAACGGATATAATCAGGAAATTTTTCAATGGACAGAATAGACGTTCAAATACTTTCCATTATGCAAAAAGATAGCCAGATTTCGATGGCAAACCTGTCCGAGAAGGTCGGATTATCTCTTTCAGCCTGTCACCGAAGGGTGAAAATTCTGGAAAGCGAAGGGAAAATTTCCCACTATGCAGCACAGGTCAATCGAGAGGCAGTTGGCCTTCATATTCAAGTGTTTATCGAGGTGAAACTGAAGTCTCACGGTCGCGAAGATTTCGATGCATTTGAGGAAGCCATCGCTCGCATTGATGACGTCTTAGAATGCCATGTGATCACCGGGGAGTTTGATTACTTGATTCGCGTCGCGGCCCCAAACTCCAGAAGTTATGAAAGCGTACTGATGGATCGCTTGGCCAAGATCCCAGCAATCCTACATACGAAAACCATGTTGAGCCTGAGGACCGCGAAAGAATTCCGTGGCTATAATATGGAAGGCTTAGACGCCTAAACTAGAGGCGCGCCACCACGTTTTCGGCAGGGCCCTACAATCGCAGTCATTGCCAATATCAGCCCAGACACGGTGGCGATCATCCCGGCCGCGCTGACCGCGTGATTGGCACCCAGCCATAGCGGACCATAACCGGCCAGTACGTATCCAAATACGGCACTGATGGTTGCGAAGGTCACTGACCAAACGATCTGACGCCCCAGTCGATTGGTCATCATCCGGGCAGCCGCGGGCGGGCAAATGAACATCGCGATCACTATAATCGATCCGACGGCATCAAAGGCCGCGACTGCGGCAACCGCTGCCATGACCACCAAAGCCAAACCCATCTTGCCGGTTGAAATACCCACGGCCTCAGCAAATCCCGGATCAAAGGTAGAAATTTTTAGAGGTCGCCAAAACAGCCAAACAAACAGCGACACACCAATTAGCGTTACAAAGATCCGACCAAGTTCAGGTGGAAGGCCCGCCAATGCATCAAGATCATAAAGGCTCGACCAGCCGATCGCATCCAACCAAATAAGACTCTCAAGATTGCCATAGAGCGCGTGCTCGACATCTAGATGCACGCTTGATGTGTCTGTTTGCTCAAGCAACAAAACACCTCCTGCGAACATTGCGGTAAAGGTCACACCCATTGCGGCACCCGCCTCGATTTTTCCAAGACGGCGGATGGCTTCAATCAGAACCACAGCAATCAACGAGGCGATGGCGGCGCCAATCATCATAGGCCAAGCGCTAACCGTTCCTGTGATCAAAAAGGCCACAACAATTCCCGGCAAAACCACATGGCTGATTGCGTCTCCGATCAAAGCTTGGCGCCGGAGCACCAGAAAATTACCGGGAAGCGCACAGGCAATCGCAGAAAAAACACCAATCAAAAGAGGCGTCAAACTCAAGGGAACAAATTCTGCACCACTCATGCAGGCACTCCCGTTGGTCCACCCAACTTGGCATCGATCTCAGCGATCTGGTCCGCGGTTAGAACCGTCTCTAGTCCTCGCAAACCATCGTACAATGCAGCAGCCCCTTCCATGGCCTGATCGGCCCGCACCAGCTCCCAGCGCTTTTCATCGAGCAAAGCCTTTGCGGCACGCGCTTTGCCAGTGTCGGTAGCAACCCCATCTGCTTGGACCAAGCCTGATGATCTTAAAAGGCGCAGCGTATAGCCTTCGTAAATGGGCTGACCCTGCGCCAGCGCAAGCAACCCCTGACGCATATGTACACGCCGTTGAAATCGGTGGTGACGCAGAAAGGCCGCCAACACCCCGCGCTTCGGCGCGCAGAGCATCGAGATGGCAAAGAAAGCGAAACTAACCAAAACAATGATCGGACCCGTCGGCAAAGCGGGTGCTGCGGCAGAAATCGCGGCTCCGAGATAGGCTGCTATACCACCCAGCACACCAGACAAAAGCACGACGTGATCAGTGCGTTCGCTCCAGAACCGAGCTGTAACCGGTGGGATTATCAACATGGCGACAATCAGGATCAGACCAACAATTTTTAGACCAATCACAGTAACCGCCATGACCAATCCCATAATTGCAAGATCAATGCGGTCGACATTTAGGCCGCGCGCTGCTGCGTATTCAGGATCAAATGCGACCAACGTCATCGGGCGGCGCATCGCTATCACGATGGCAAGCGCTGCCACCCCGCCGATGGCTATGACAACTGCATCACTCCACAGCATGCCTGCGGTCGAACCCAACAGGAATCCTTCAAGCCCGGCCTGTCGGCCAGCGCTGAAATTCTGAATTATGGTCAGCAAGACCACGCCAAAGCCAAAAAAAACGGACAATACAGCCCCAATGGCCGCATCCTCGGCAAGGCGCGTGTATTTGGTCAGCCACCCAATACACAGCAGCCCTAAGCCGGCAGACAACGCAGAACCGAGCAATAACCCGACCAAGCTGCGGCCATCGCCGCCAAAGGCGACCATGATCATAAAGGCAAGCCCAACTCCGGGAAGGGTCGCATGGCTGATCGCATCGCTGACCAGCGCGCGTTTTCGCAAAAACAGAAACGTTCCCGTGACACCCGCAGCAACACCCAAGGCCATCGCGCCAAGGGTTACCAGAGTCGCGTTATATCCAAGTTGTAGAAAAAGGGCCTCAAGCCACATATCAACCCGCCGCAAGGTCCAGCTGATCGATTTGCGCCATCGCCAAACGGCCACCGTATGTTGCGCTCAGGTTTTCAGAAGTAAACGTCGTTGCAACTGACCCCTCGGCTACTTTGCGCGTGTTGATCAAAAACACATTGTCGAAGTACTCAGCCACCGTTGCGAGATCATGATGCACCGCAACAACTGTCTTACCTTCGTCCTTCAACGATTTAAGCACCGAAATGATAGCTTTTTCTGTGGCCGCATCCACACCAGCAAAAGGTTCGTCCAACAGGTAAAGGTCGGCATTTTGCGCCAGAGCGCGCGCCAGGAATACACGTTGTTGCTGCCCACCTGAAAGCTGTCCGATCTGCCGGTCGGCAAAATCCGCCATGCCTACGCGATCAAGACAGGCCAAGGCTTTTTCTGTGTGACGCGCACGCACGCGGCGCAACAGGCCCAATTCTCGGTAGAGCCCCATCATCACCACATCCAAAACGCGGGTTGGGAAATCCCAATCGACGCTGGCGCGCTGGGGTACATAAGCAATGCGGTTGCGATGCGCTTTCAACGACGCACCATAGACCGTCGCTTGGCCAGCCAACGGCTTGATGACACCCAAAGCAGCCTTTAATAGGGTCGATTTTCCAGCGCCGTTTGGTCCAATGATTGCAGTCATTGCACCCTCGGCAACTGTCATATCAGTGGAAAACACAGCCGGTTTTTCACCATAAGACACGGTCATACCGCGGATGGCCAAAGGGCTTTCCGAAATTGGATCAGTGGTCACAACGCCTTGCTCTGTCGCCAATGCCAATGTCATTATCGCTCTCCTCCCAAGTAGGCCTTAAGACCCGGCGCTGAGTTTGTTCTGCATACCGCGCATCGGGACATCACCGCCCAACGCGTCTGCGATCACCGTGACGTTGTGGTCAATCATGCCCACATAGGTGCCTTCATAAGTGCCTTCGATGCCCATCGCGTCGCTGAACAACTCGCCACCGATTTTGATCTCGTGACCCTTCGCTGCCGCGCCTTCGATCAAGGCCCGGATATTGCGATCAGAAACAGAGCTTTCAACGAAGATCGCCGAAACCTGACGATCGACGAGCATATCCACCAGCGTGCTAATCCGATTGAGCCCAGCTTCTGATTGAGTGGAAATTCCCTGAATGCCGAGCACTTCAAAACCATAAGCTGATCCGAAATACCCAAAGGCATCGTGTGCTGTCAGCAAGACACGCGCCTCTGCAGGCACAGTAGCCATTGCCTTGCTGGAATAGCCGGACAGTTTCGCAATTTCAGCGAGATGCGCAGCCGCGTTCGCTTCAAACACAACTTGAGATTCAGGCTGCAGTTCAATCAATGAATCGCGGACTTCAGCAACCACCAAGGACCACAATTCGGGATCCATCCAAACATGCGGATCAAATTTATCCGCGTAGTCGTCATGACCTTTCAAAACCTCTTTCGGCAGCCCTTCGGCGACAGCAACAACACGACGCTTTGCTCCGAGGTCATGAAAGAAATCTTCCATCTGCGCTTCAAGGTAGAGACCGTGCCACAGCACCAAATCCGCACGCGTCATTGCAACGATGTCAGTCCGGGTTTGCCGATACGCATGTGGATCAACGCCCGGCCCCATCAAACCTCGCACATCCACCAGTTCGCCACCCACCTGACGCGCCGCATCTGCGATCATGCCAGTTGTGGCCACAACGCTAAGCTTCTCAGCAGCGTACACAGGGGCCGCAATAACAGCCGCGGCAACAGTCATGAACAATCGGCGAGAGAATCGCATTTCGGGCTTCCTTCTTCTTGCGACTGAATATGAGAATTATTCGCAACAAAGTCAACGCAATTGAGAATTATTCGCAAGTTAATTTTACCAAATGGACAAATAATCACCAGAATCGACCTGAAACGTCTTGTAATATTGAATGCTGCATGAAAAATTGGCAGCGATCTAAGCTTAGAGACCGTCATGCAAACAACAATCCAGCAAGACGCGACCCATCAGCTACCACAAGCTGTTGAGCCGCGTAATCCCGGCATGGAGCTCGACCTTGATTGGGTTCGCGCCGTTCAAGCCAACACATCTGCCATTGAGCGCCGTGCAAAGACTTTGCCTGGGCGTCGTTCGGTGAAAAAAGACCATCAGGCCGCTTGGCTATTGAAAGCCATTTCATTGATGGATCTGACCACCCTCGCCGGTGATGACACCGAAGGCCGCGTGAAGCGGCTTTGCGCCAAGGCAAAACAGCCCGTGCGCGAAGAATTGTTGCAAGCGTTAGATATGTCCGGCCTTACCACCGGCGCGATCTGTGTCTACCATGACATGATCGAAACCGCCGTGACTGCAGTCGAAGGCACGGGTATTCCTGTTGCCGCCGTTTCCACCGGGTTTCCTGCAGGCCTGTCCCCCTTCCATCTGCGCGTCGAAGAGATCCGCCAATCGGTTGCTGCTGGTGCGGCAGAAATCGACATCGTGATCACACGTCGTCATGTGCTTCAAAGCAACTGGCAAGCGCTGTATGACGAGATGAAAGCCTTCCGCGAGGCCTGTGGCGATGCTCATGTAAAAGCGATCTTGGCGACTGGTGAGCTTGGTACTTTGCGCAATGTCTATAAGGCGTCTCTTGTTTGCATGATGGCTGGCGCTGACTTCATCAAAACCTCGACCGGCAAGGAAAGCGTTAATGCGACCCTGCCCGTATCTCTTGTGATGATCCGTGCGATCCGCGAATATTATGAACGCACTGGCTTCCGTGTCGGCTACAAACCAGCAGGTGGCATCTCTAAAGCCAAAGACGCGCTGGTTTACCTATCGCTGATCAAAGACGAGCTGGGCGACCGTTGGTTGCAGCCTGATCTATTCCGCTTTGGGGCCTCTTCTCTGCTTGGCGACATTGAACGCCAACTAGAGCACCACGTGACCGGCAAATACTCGGCGGGCTACCGCCATGCGATGGGATAAGACACAATGACCGTCAAAGAAATCTTCGAAACCATGGACTATGGCCCTGCCCCGGAATCTGCTGCTGATGTTTTGGCGTGGCTGGTGGATCAGGGTTCAAGCTTTGGGCATTTTATCAATGGCAAGTTCACCGACGCGTCCGAAGGGTTTGACAGCAAGAACCCAGCGAATGGTGAGGTGCTGGCGCAGCTTTCCCAAGCCACCCAAAATGACGTTGATACAGCTGTGAAAGCAGCGCGTGCTGCGAAAAAAAAATGGGCAGCACTGCCGGGTCACAACCGAGCGCGTTATCTCTACGCGATTGCGCGCTTGGTGCAAAAACACAGTCGCTTGTTCTCTGTTCTTGAAACGCTCGACAACGGCAAACCAATTCGCGAGAGCCGCGACATCGATATTCCATTGGTGCATCGTCATTTCTACTATCACGCGGGCATGGCCCAACTGATGGACAGCGAACTCCCAGACCGCGAAGCACTTGGGGTCTGCGGGCAGATCATCCCATGGAACTTCCCACTGCTGATGCTGGCCTGGAAAGTCGCGCCAGCCATTGCGATGGGCAACACGGTTGTTCTGAAACCGGCTGAATACACTTCCCTGACCGCGCTGCTTTTCGCTGACATCTGTCGCCAAGCGGGCCTGCCAAATGGCGTTGTGAACATCGTCACAGGTGACGGTGCTGTTGGCGAAATGATCGTCAACCACAACGACATCGACAAAATCGCCTTCACCGGCTCAACATCTGTCGGTCGCAAAATCCGCGAAGCCACTGCAGGTTCAGGCAAGACGTTGACCCTAGAGCTGGGCGGCAAGTCACCTTACATCGTTTTCGAAGACGCTGACATCGACAGCGCGATTGAAGGACTGGTAGACGCGATTTGGTTCAACCAAGGTCAAGTCTGCTGCGCTGGCTCTCGTTTGCTGGTGCAAGAAGGCATTGCAGATCAGTTTTACTCAAAACTGAAGGCGCGCATGGATGGGCTGCGTATTGGCAACCCACTGGATAAATGCATCGACGTCGGCGCCGTAGTTGATCCGGTTCAGTTGAAAACCATCACCGACTTGGTCGATAGCAATGACGATGGCGAGGTCTACCGTGCGAACAGCACCGTACCAGCTGAAGGCTGCTTCTATCCACCGACATTGATCACTGGCCTTTCAACAGCTTCCAAGCTGATGCAGGAAGAAATCTTTGGCCCGGTACTTTGCGCCATGACCTTCCGCACACCGGGTGAAGCCGTCGAAATCGCCAACAATACGCGCTACGGGCTCGCGGCTACGCTTTGGACAGAAAACGTAAACCTCGCGCTTGATATTGCGCCAAAACTCACCGCTGGTGTTGTTTGGGTCAATGCGACCAATCTCTTCGATGCCGCTGCCGGGTTTGGCGGCGTGCGCGAAAGCGGCTTTGGCCGCGAGGGTGGCTGGGAAGGTTTGGCGGCGTACACCAAGCCAATCGCGGCTGCGAAAACCCTTTCTAATGTCGAAGCTTTTACGGGTGAGGACGGACCTGTTGATCCGCTGGATCGCACCGCCAAGCTTTATATTGGCGGGAAACAAGCCCGCCCAGATGGCGGATATTCCCAAAATGTCTATGCAAAGAATGGCAAACTTCTGAGCCAAGCCCCAATTGCGAATCGCAAAGACATTCGCAATGCAGTCGAGGCTGCGGCGAGTGCAAAGGCGTGGTCGAAAACCACAGGCCACCTGCGTGCGCAGATCCTATATTATATCGCCGAAAACCTCTCTGCACGCGCAGACGAGTTTGCCAGCCGCATTGATACGCTGACCGGCAAAAAGGGCGGCGATAAAGAGGTTCAAGCCGCGATCTCGCGTCTGTTTACCTATGCGGCTTGGGCGGACAAATACGATGGCCAAGCACATGGCGTGCCGATCCGTGGTGTTGCCTTGGCAATGAAAGAACCGGTAGGCGTGATTGGCGCGATCTGTTCTGACGAAGCACCGCTATTAGGCCTCATCTCCGCAATGGCCCCTGCAATTGCAATGGGCAACCGCGTGGTTCTAACCGCATCAGAGGCCTATCCTCTGGCGGCGCTGGACTTCTATCAGGTCCTGGAAACCTCTGATGTGCCCGCAGGTGTCGTGAACATCCTGTCCGGCAACCATGCAGAGCTTGCAAAAACGCTTGCAGATCACCTGAACGTCGATGCCGTCTGGAGTTTCTCAAGCAGCGACATTTCCGGCGTGATCGAAGGTGCAAGCGCGGGCAATCTGAAACGCACATGGGTTAACAACGGTCAGGCGAGAGACTGGATGGGCGCGGATGGAGAGGGCAAAGAGTTCCTTGAAGCCGGAACAGAAGTCAAAAACATCTGGATCCCATACGGCGAATGAACAGTTCGTCCAGCAGAAACGTAGTGATCCTTGGTGCGACCGGAGCGGTTGGCAGCGAGGCCATGCGCGAACTGGCTTTGATGGACGAGATTGCAAAAGTTACGGTGCTCACGCGTCGTCCTTTTACTGCGGTTCAATCTGACAAGTTCGTCGAACACATCGTCGACCCGCTTGATCCGCAGACATATGCGCACCTTCTTGTGGGACATGAAATCGCCATCTGCACGCTCGGAGTCGGTGCGGTTTCTTCAGTCAGCAAAGAAGACTTTCTACGCGTTGATCGGGATGCGGTGATTGCCTACGGTGAGGCCTGTAAAGCAGCAGGTGTCCTGCATTTTGAATTGCTATCCTCGATCGCAGTAAACCCAAAATCCAAGAGCTTTTTCTTACGTAGCAAGGGCCAGCTAGAGGATGCCTTGAAGGCCATGCGCTTTGAACGGCTGAGCCTCTTTCACCCCAGCATGATCCTGACCCCAAACAATAGATACGGCGTCGGCCAGGCCATCACCCTTGCCGTTTGGCCAAAGCTCGCCCCGATTTTGAGCGGTCCTTTACGCCACATGCGCGGCGTCAAAGTTGCTACACTCGGGGCAGCCTTTGCGCGAAATCTAACTGAAATCGGTGAGCCAGTCGAAATCCTCGAATGGGATGATTTTCAGAGACTGACGCGATAAGTCAAAGACGCGCGAGGCGCTGATCAAACGCTGCCCGAGCTTATCCCTCGGGCTGTCCCACAATCACAAAATGCAGGTCTTCTGGGCGCAGGATGCGTTTCGCCACGCGCTTGATGTCTTCCATCGAAACTGCATTCACCTTGTCATTGCGTGTCGCAATATAGTTGATAGGCAGATTGTCCATCTGCATCCCAACCAGAATATTTGCGATCGGCCCATTGCCATCAAAACGCAGGGGATAAGCCCCGGTCAGATAGGTTTTGGCCTGCAGCAGTTCTCCCGTTGTGGGACCATTATCTGCCATGCGTTTCCACTCATCCTTGATGACCTCAATTGCCTGCCCAATCCGATCATTCGCCGACGCCACCTGGCCAAGATAAAGCTCGCCAAGATCTTTCGCGACCAAGAATGAACTCACTCCGTAGGTTAAGCCACGCTTTTCGCGCACCTCATCCATCAAACGGCTGTCAAACCCCGAACCACCAAGGATCTGATTCAAAACGTAAGCGGCAAAGAAATCTGGATCATCTCGCGTAATGCCTTCGTGTCCAAATATCGCAACAGATTGCGGTGTTGCAAAGTCGATCACCGTCTGACCACCTTCGAGCTGGTAGTTCGCCCGATCTGGAAGCACCGCAGCTTCTGCCGGCAACCCGTTCAGCAAGTCATCGACAAGCTCACCTAATTCTTCGCCGGAAATATCTCCGACCGCTGACACTATAACATTGCCCAGCGCCATCGCGTTTTGATGCGCGTCGACGATGTCATCTCGTGTCAGGCTAGTGACGCTTACTTCGGACCCATTCAAAGAGGTCGCATAGGGGTGATCGGGAAAAGCCAGCGCATCAAAAGTCTGGCTGGCAATCCGATCCGGATCTTTCGCATCAGATCGAATGATCGACAAAACCTGCTCGCGCACACGATCTACTGAAGTCTGATCAAAGCGAGGTTCAACAATAGATTTTCTGAGCAACGCCATCGCTTCCTTTCGGTTCTCGGTCAAAAACCGAGCCGAAATGGCGACAACATCATCATAAGCTTCATAGTCAAACGATGCCGCCAAACGCTCTGCTTCGCGCGCAAAGTCCTGCGCGTTCATCTCGCCGGTGCCCTCTTCAAGCAAGCCAACCATCAGATTCGTAGCGCCGCGTTTGCCGGGCAAATCTAAGGTGCCGCCGCCCTGAAACCAGACATTAAGTGCCACAAATGGAATGGAGCGCTCTTCCACCAACCAGGCCTGCACGCCAGCGGGGCTGGTGATCTCTTGGATGTCAACTTCAGCCTGCGCAGGAAAGGCCATAAGGACGGCAAGAGCCGCAAGGGTACGACGGATCATTGTTTCACCTCTTCTTGAGCAGCCGGTGCTTCTGGCGCTTTAGGGCGCATAAGCCAGCCGGTGACTGATTTGTTCACATCAAATACACGTTCGGCAGCCGCAAAGATGTCCTCTTCGGTGACAGCTTGCAGCAGGTCAGGCCATGCCCGAACGTCATCGACTGTGAGGCCAGAGGTCAGAGCGCGACCATATCGATTTCCGACACTATCTGCCGAATCTCGTGCGTAAATCTGCTCGGCCCGCAGCTGCATCTTGATGCGCTCAAGATGTTCAGGCTCTACGCCGTCACGCAAAAAGTCTTGGACTGCCCCATCCAACGCAGCCTCGGCGTCGCCTAACGACACCCCTTGGGACGGTACGATCACCAGACCGAAGGTTGTGTCGTCCAATGACACACCACTGTAGAAGGCTGATACATAGACAGCTTGCTCGGTGCCAAACTGCAGCTTCTCTGCCAAAACTGAATTTGGCCCGCTGCCAAGAACCTGCGCCAACATCGTCAAAGCAGCTGCTTCCTTTTGATCACCAGGATCACGTTCAGGAGCAAGGTAAGACCGGGTAACATACTCCTGCGCTACACGCGCATCTCGAAACTCCATCCGGCGCGCCGATAGCTGCGGTGGTTCTTGTGTGCGCAGGCGTTCTGGCAAATCTGGGTTTGCAGGGATCACACCATAATGCGTTTCCGCCAGCGCCTTCACTTCATCAGGGTTCACGTCACCGGCGACAACCAAAATAGCGTTATTGGGCGCATAAAAGGTTTCGTAAAAATCCAACGCGTCTTGCTTATCGAGAGTCTCCATCTCATGGCGCCAGCCAATGATCGGCACGCCATAACGGTGGTTCATATATTGTGCGGCATTGCGTTGCTCGTGAAACAGTGCGCCAGGGCTGTTTTCGGTGCGTTGATTGCGCTCTTCGATGATGACATCGCGTTCGGTCAGCACATCACTTTCAAGAATGCGCAGATTGACCATGCGCTCACTTTCCATCTGCATCATCAACTCTAGGCGATCCGACGCAATGCGCTGGTGATAAGCCGTGTAATCAAAACTGGTGAAAGCATTGTCGCGGCCACCATTGGCTGTGACAACTTTTGAAAACTCACCCGACTCAAGGTTTTCGGTCCCTTTGAACATCAAGTGTTCAAGGAAATGCGCGATACCAGAAACACCGGGTTTCTCATCTGCCGAACCTGCCTTGTACCAGACCATGTGCATCACAACGGGGGCACGGTGATCTTCGACCACGACAACCTGCATGCCGTTATCCAGCGTGAAATCCGTGACCATTTCCTGAGCTTTCAGGGGCAATGCGACAAGGGCGATAGCCCCGGCCAACTTCAGCAAACGCTGCATCGGTGTCTCCTCAAATCAATTGTTTAAATAGTTACGCTGCGCGCAGGCACGTTCAACCCCACAAACATCTTTGTGAGGCAAACGTTAGCGAAGTCTGAATGTTTTATTGTGGTGGAGGGGCCGTCGGTGTTTTGACACCTGCAGCACGCCAACGGGCAAGCTCCGCATAGGCGTTCAAATGATAAAACCGGTACACTTCGTTGTAGCGGTCAGGTTTGGCCAGTCGCCACCCTGTAAAACGTGAGAAACGGCCACGCACTTTTTCGTCATCTTCTGCCAGTTGTTCACGAATACCACCGCCGCTACCGTTCCGCGCAGCATAGCTCACTAAGGCAGCATCTCCAGAAGCAAAAGTTCCGGTATCTGGCGTTGCTTGCGCACGACCACCTAGGGCCACCACCGCATCATTTTGCGGATCTTGGTCTGTGAGATTGCCGCCACCCGGTGTCGGTGTTGGCAAAGAGGCATAATTCTCAGGCTGACTTAATGGCTTGGTTGGAATGATTGAAAACTCATCAGGCCCTGCATCATCAGAAGACAATACACGAATACCGCGCTCGTTCGCGCAGGCTGACACCAATAAGGCAAATCCGAAAATGACCGCTCGCGACACGCGCATTGAGAAACTCCTGCCGTTTCGCCAAGCTTTAACCCATCATGCAGCCGACGTCACGCCTGCTTTTTAGGTCCACCCCAAATGGCAAGACCCAGCGCACCGGCAAAGATCGCAATATCAGCGACATTAAAGGCGTAGGGATTCACAAACCCGCAGCAGGACATATTTAAGAAATCCGCGACAGCGCCATAAAGCAAGCGATCCACAACATTACCAAGCGCACCACCGATCAGTAGGCCCCCTGCTATCAAACCCAGTTTACCCGGTCGATCCTTGGACACCCAATAGTAAACGAAACCGCTGATCAAAATGGCGATGGCAATCAATATCCAACGCGCCAGATCAGAACTATCCGCCAGGAGGCCAAAATTGATTCCTTGGTTCCAAGCCATGTGGAAATTCAGAAATGGTGGAAACACCTCAATCTGACCAACTTCACGCAAATCAAGTGTATGCACCACAAGATACTTGCTCGCTTGATCAACGAGGAATGCCCAAAAGCCTGCCCAAAATACGAGTTTCATCACTCGTGTCCTTTCTAAACGTCACCCCGACGTTGCGATCCCTGGCTGGGCTTTGCGCCTCTGCTGGGAGCCATTTGGCCCGACCGTCACCGGACGGGCCGTTGTTAACATATCTTAATGGCGGAAGTGGCGCATGCCTGTAAAGACCATTGCCAATCCCGCTTCATCTGCCGCTTTGATCACTTCATCATCGCGCATCGAACCGCCCGGCTGAATCACGCAGGTGCCACCGGCTGCAGCAGCTTCCAATAGACCGTCTGCAAATGGGAAGAAGGCATCGGATGCCACTGCAGACCCTTTTGCGAGGCTTTCGTCCAAGCCCAGCTCTGCAGCCATACGCTGCGCTTTCGCTGCAGCAACGTTTGCACTGTCCAAACGAGACATCTGGCCAGCGCCCACGCCAACGGTCGCGCCATTCTTAACGTAAACGATTGCGTTGGACTTCACGTGTTTCGCGACTTTCCATGCAAATTGCAGATCCGCCATTTGTTCGTCGGATGGCGCTTTCTTAGTGACGACCTTCAGCTCTTCTACGGCAACAGAACCCACGTCTTTGTCTTGAACCAACATGCCGCCTGCGACTTGCTTGTAAGCTATGATCGGTTTGCGCGGGTCTGGCAGGCCATCGGTCAGCAACAGACGCAGATTTTTCTTTGCTGCAAAAATCTCTTTAGCTGCGTCAGACGCACCCGGCGCGATCACAACCTCAGTGAAGATTTCAGTGATCTTAGTGGCCGTGTCGGCATCCAGCGGCTGGTTCAAAGCAACGATACCGCCAAAGGCTGATGTCCGGTCGCAATCAAAAGCCTTTTGGTAAGCATCAACCAGAGTGTCACCCACCGCTACGCCACATGGGTTTGCGTGTTTAATGATTGCAACGGCTGGGCCATTTGCGGGATCAAATTCCGCGACCAGTTCAAACGCCGCATCCGTGTCGTTGATATTGTTGTAAGACAGTTCTTTGCCCTGCAACTGGGTCGCTGTAGCCACACCCTGACGACCAGAGCCATCAGTATAGAACGCAGCCTGCTGGTGGCTGTTTTCACCATAACGAAGCGTCTGAACCAGCTCGCCTGCAACCGCGCGACGACGTGGTGTTTCTTCACCAATCGCGGAAGCCATCCAGTTGGACACAGCCGCGTCATAAGCTGCAGTGCGTGCATATGCGATCTGAGATTGCTTGCGACGGAAAGCATAAGTTGTCTGACCATCGTTGGCTTCGAGTTCTGCCAGCAAGCCATCGTAATCTTGAACGTCAACAATCACGGCAACATCATCGTGGTTCTTGGATGCCGCACGGATCATCGCAGGACCGCCAATATCGATATTTTCGATGCAGGTTTGATAATCACCACCCGCAGCCACTGTGGCCTCAAACGGATAAAGGTTCACAACCAGAAGATCGATGCCGCCAATGCCGTGCTCTTCCATGGCCGCCACATGCGCCGGGTTAGACCGTAGCGCCAGCAAACCACCGTGCACTTTTGGGTGCAGAGTTTTCACGCGGCCATCCATCATCTCTGGAAAACCAGTAACGTCGGCCACATCCACCACGGTTAGACCTGCGTCGCGCAGCGTCTTGGCAGAGCCGCCGGTTGAGAGCAGTTCAACGCCACGCGCAGCCAGCGCTTGGCCCAGCTCGATCAGCCCGGTTTTGTCAGATACAGAAAGCAATGCGCGGCGAATAGGAGTCAGGTCGGTCATCAGGTCGAAGTCCAATCAGTGTGTCAGGTCCAGCTCATCCCGGTTCAAGTCACGAATGGCAATCGACGTTTCTTGCGCCTTTGACAGTGACCACCGGATGCGGGTCGCATACTCCATTGCGACGCCGGATAAAACGATCTGTTTGGCCGCACGCGGTTTTAATCGTCCTTTTTCGAGGTAAACGGACGAAGAAAGGCTCAGATTCGCGCCTGAATTGTGCCTAAAGACCCAGATCTCTCCGCTTTTCAGCGCTATCGAAACGGCTGCCCCACCCAAATCGACCGCAGCATCGACCTCTGGATGCAAATGGAATCGGGCCTGATAAGGGATACCTTGCAGATTTTTGGCGTCCATCACGCGATCAAATTGCCGTTTTGAATTGTCATCCAACGCCAACAATAAGTCTTCGCCGGCAAGGCCTCTCCCATCAAAGGTCAGCTCTAATGTTCGCGCATGCGTTAGACCATGCGTCGCGACATACCCGTTGTGACCGCTTTCCAGACGCAAACCATCATTCGCACTGCTTAGCTGAACCGGCACATCGCTCGGCGCATCAATCAACTGTTCTTCGCGCCAGCCTTTGCCGCTTTCGCCAAGTCGTGCAGATGAAAACCCATCGAGTGAAAGAGTTGAATGGCTAGGCGTCGCGCGCCCTGCCCGGCGCCACTCTTCACCAAAGGAATCTCCGGGCCCGCAATTTACAATCACAGGCCGACGCCCGCTGGTCATTTCAAAGGCCAGCGTGGATGCATGTGCATTTAGTGAATTCTCACCGAGTGGCGGTTGGCTAGCATCTTGAATGATACTGGTGCGGCCTGAAGACAGGCGCGCATAACCCATGGCCTGTCCATCTGGCTGCCGATCCTTGACTTTGCACGCTGCTAAAGCTGCGTCCAAGCGCCCCTCCATTCCACGACCGCCTCCATGGAATCGGGCAAGCCCTCCATCCGCATGGCGTAGGGTACGCAACGTCGGTGCGATACGCTGGATAGCGGTGCGATGTGTCTCACTGGGTTCGCGTCCCGCATCTTCAAGCGCCACACGTGCCCAAGTCAAAAGGGTGAGAACCTCAAGCAGTTCCTCAGGATTTCGCGTCGCCAGTCCGCCTTGATCGTCAATTTGACGCTGACATTCCTTCGCCAGAGCTTTCAATGCTGGATCAACATGTTCGGACATGCCTTCAAGGGCGAGCCCCGCGTAGATCAACCCAGTCAAAGCCTCAAAACGAGGTAATCCCGGTGCAGTCGCATGCCAACGACGGCTCAGGAAAATGACCTGCTGGCCGAGTGAGCGATAGAAGGCATCTGATTGTTCTTTGTCTTGTCCTTGCAGCAGCAAGATTGCGTGGTTGATCCAGCGGATCAATCGACGGCCAGCAAGCTCTGGCGTCCAACCTGGCCCTCGGCCGCGACCATACCGTTCAATCCAACGCCAGACCCAAGCCTGACCTTTTTGACGTGCGGCCGTGTCGCCAACTGCGGCCAAATCATCAAGCCAAGCAAAGCCGTGGAGTTCTTGTTCATATTCGGCGTCAGGTGCCTGCAAGTCCCAGATCGACGTTTCAGGTGCAACAATCAGATGCCCGGCAAATAGAAAATTGCCCGCCAAAAGCTGGCGGCCCTTGGCGAAAACGCCAATGGTGCGGGGCTCTGGCATAGACGTAAACAACGTCGCTGGCCGCGCCAATGTACTTAGCCGAGCATGCAATCGATGCATGGCGCTAGTGTAGCGCGAACTGGGGCTATTTGGATTGAGCATTCACTCTGCCTCTTACGCTCTTGTGGCGTTTGAGCAGAGTGTAGCTGTCCTTTTTGGCAAAGTCACCGATTCAATCGCAAGGGGAGCCCTGCGCTGAAATTTGCTGATGCAGCTAAATATTGAGCCTCAGGTTTTCACCAAGCACGCGATGTAAAAACCGTCCATGCCACCTTTGTCCGCCCAATAATCAGGCCGCAGACGCAATCCACCTTCTTCGGTAAACCAAGCCTCATCGATACCCGGAAGGCGCAGCGCTTCAACGTCGGTTTGAATATTGGAATGGCGCGCCAAAGCATCTTCGACTTGGCATTCACCTTCGTCTGGCAACAGTGAACAAGTGCAATAAACCAAACGACCACCTGGCTTTAGCATGTCCAAAGCGTTGTCCAGCGTCGCAGCTTGCAGATCAAACAGCCCTGCAAAGTCGCTGCCATCCTTGGCATGCGGTAGGTCTGGGTGACGCCGGATCGTACCTGTCGCCGAGCAAGGCGCATCCAACAAAATCGCATCCCAAGCTCCGGTTTCAACCAGCGCGTCACCGACAACCAATTCTGCTTCAAGTTTGGTCCGTTTTAGGTTCTCACGCACCCGTTCCATGCGATGCTTATTGCTGTCCACCGCGCGAACTTTTGCACCAGCTGCGGCCAATTGCATGGTCTTACCGCCCGGCGCAGCACAGAGCTCAAGGACAGATTCGCCTTCTTTAGGCGCCAAAACCTGAACCGGAATCGCGGCCGCTGCATCCTGTACCCACCAGCTGCCCTTTTTGAACCCGGGCATCGTTGAAACCTGCCCTGAATCGTCCAGACGAACAGAGCCTGTCTCAAGCAGCTGACCACCAAGAGAACGCTGCAATGCGCCTCTGTCACCTCTTGCTGTTAAATCCAAAGGCGCACCTTCAAAATGGGCTTTTTCCATCGCCTGCACAGCTTCGCCACCATATGCCATCACCAAGGGCTCCCGAATCCACTTCGGCAAACGCGGGATACGTAAAATGTTCCACGCATCTGGACCGGCAGCTGCAACCTTGCGCAGTACGGCGTTGACCAAACCTTTCATGGCCACAGTCCGGTTGTTCGCGCCTACTATCGAAACCGCACTATTGACGATGCCATGGGCAGCGCCGCCTTGGCACAGCTCGACTGTTGCAACCCGCAATACATTGCGCACTGTTAAAGGTGGATATTTCTTAAGATGCCTTTGCAGCATACGGTCCGCACGCTCCAAGCCACGCAGGGTGTCTATTGCCAAACGTTGTGCAGTTGCGCGTTCTGCAGGCTGCAGACGATCTAGTGCCCCCGCGGCGATACACTCGGACAAAAGACGACCTTCGCCAATCACCTGATCCAGCAGGTATACGGCTGACCGCCGCGCTTGAACGCCTGTTTGCGCCATCTAAGGGAACCCTTTCGTTTGCCCAATGGGCCTTGTCCATATGGGATGGGGGCGTATATCAAGGGGGTGATTGGAAAGGAAGGCGCTCTATGAGTGAATCTGAAAAGCAAATCTCGGATCTGCCACCCGCAGCACAACGCGCCTTGGCCGAAGCCGAAGAGCGCCGCAAGAAGGCCAAAGATCTTGGGCTTGCGCCAGAGCTCGGAGGGCGCGATGGCCCAGAGCCAGTGCGCTTTGGCGACTGGGAAAAGAAGGGCATCGCTGTCGATTTCTGATGCAATGCGCTCAAGGGAGCCATGTCCGCAGCTCAACCGTGCGCCTAGGTCGCAGGTCTCAAAATTGAAGTTGATGATATGCCATCCTAGGTTTCCTTATGGAACACCATGTGCGAACAGATGGAATGCGCTATGACTGAAGTAATCTCAAACCGCCCGCTAGCACCGGCCCTGAAAAATGGCTTGGCCCTGAAGTGTCCGAAATGCGGTGAAGGTAACGTTTTGCACAGTTATCTCAAAGTGCACGACGAATGCTCGGTGTGCCATGAAGAGCTACATCATCATCGCGCCGATGATGGCCCTGCCTACCTAACCATTCTGCTGGTTGGTAAAGTCATGATCTTTTCTTTGACAATGATGTGGGAGTTCTGGCGCCCGGATCCACTGACAATGGCCTTGGTGATCAGTGCGATTGCGATCGTGGTGTCATTGCTGGCTTTGCCACGGTTCAAAGCCCTCATTGTGGCCTATCAATGGGCTAAGCGCATGCACGGGTTTGACAAGCGCTAAGCCTCTATCCAAGCCGTATTGCTGGGGTTAAAGCCCCAGCACATCCAGCATGTTGTAATGACCGGGCATCTTATCCTGGCCCCAAAGCGCAGCTTTCAAAGCCCCTTTTGCGAACAAAGCGCGGTCCGTTGCAACGTGACGCAGAATGATATTTTCGCCCGCTCCTGCGAACAAAACATCATGCTCTCCGATAATAGAGCCGCCACGGATGGCAGTGAAGCCGATATCGCCTTTTTTGCGTGCTCCAGTAATGCCGTCACGGCCACGATCTGACACTTCGTTCAGATCGACACCGCGCCCTTCGGCCGCTGCCTCACCCAACATCAAAGCCGTCCCCGACGGTGCATCGACCTTATGATGATGGTGCGCCTCGATCACTTCGATATCGAAATCGTCATCCAAGGCTTCAGCAACTTTTTTGGTGAGTAGTGTCAGTAGATTGACACCAAGACTCATGTTCCCAGCACGCACAATCACCGCGTGGTAGGACGCCGGTTCCAATTGGGCAATCTCTTCATCGCTCATGCCGGTTGTCCCAATGACATGCACAGCGCGCGCCTGAGCCGCCAGTTTCGAGAATTCAAGCGTCGCGGACGGCGCGGTGAAATCGATCACAGCCTGTGCTTTGGCAAAAGCTTCCAAAGGTTTGTCTGTGACGGTTACGCCCAGCGCGGAACCGCCCATAGCGACGCCAACGTCCTGACCCACCCAATCGTGACCCTTACGCTCGACAGCACCGACAAGTTTGGCATTGTCGCTTTCGATCACGGTCTTGATCAACATCTGTCCCATGCGGCCTGAAGCGCCAGTAATCACAATACCTGGAAGGTCTTCCATCTTTATCTCCTATTCGGTATGGCCCAGCCTTTACTGCAATCTGCCGCGCTTGGCAAAGGGGCCGAAAGCGCATAAGGGATGCCTATGGCTAAGAATAACTTTAATGGCGACGCGGGCCCGTCTCAGCGTCAGTTGCGCGTCGGCGAAACCATTCGGCGTGGACTGTCCGAAATTCTGATGCGTGGTGACATTCACGATCCGGATCTGAACCGCATGTCGATCACTGTCGGCGAGGTGCGTACCTCCCCTGATTTGCGCATTGCAACTGTCTATGTGCTGCCACTGGGTGGTAAAGGCAAAGAGGACGTTCTTAAACTTCTGTCTAAGAACACCTACGAGCTACGCCGAATGATCGGTAAAAAGCTAGGCCTCAAGCACACGCCCGAGCTGCGTTTCCAACTGGATCAGACCTACGATCAGATGGATGAAACCCGTCGCATCCTAAGCGATGCACGCGTACAGCGGGATGTGGAAGCCAATGTTGATGTCGACGATGAGGACAGCGCATGAAAGCCATCCTCGGCCTTGTAGCAACGCTTGCTATCTGGCCGATGGCTGCTGCGGCAGTGTCCTGTACCGATGAGACCTTTGAAGGCAATCGTTATACCGTCTGCGAAGTGGACAGCGCACAGTCCGACATACGCTTATTTCTGCGTGATAAAACAGATCGCATCTTAGGCCACTTCGACGTGGTCCAACAGCAATTGGAAGAAACCCAAACGCTTTCCTTTGCCATGAATGGCGGCATGTATCACCCAGATCGCCGCCCAGTCGGCTATTACGTGGAGGACGGCACACAGAGTCAAAAGCTCTATCCAAATGCGGGTCCAGGTAATTTTGGCTTGGTCCCAAACGGAGTCTTTTGCGTTCGCGACGGCCGTGCCGATGTCATCGAAGCCAAAGCCTTTGAAGCGCAACCAAAAGAGTGCCGGTTTGCCACGCAATCAGGCCCCATGTTGGTCATCGACGGCACACTGCATCCTAAGTTCATCGCAAACAGCACTTCGAAATTTATCCGGAATGGTGTTGGCACCAGCGCTGATGGCCGCCAGACAGTTTTTGTGAAATCGGAAAACGGTGTGAACTTCCATGAATTCGCACGGTTTTTCCGCGACACCTTGGATCTGCCTCAAGCCTTATTTTTAGATGGTCGTGTGAGCCGCCTTTACGCCCCCTCTATCAATCGTAATGATCCTGGCTTTTGGATGGGTCCGATCATCGGCGTTGTAGAATAAGAATTCGCGTTATCATCCATGATGTGCTTGGCCAATTGACCAAATGGATGTCATTCTATAGGCCGCGCAATTCGAAACACATTGCAAAATCGAGGATGGCATGGGCCGCAAACGTAAAGGGCGCGACATTTCGGGTTGGTTGATTATTGATAAGCCGGCGGGGATTACCTCGACCTCGGTGGTCAACAAGGTGCGCTGGGCGTTTGGCGCAAAAAAGGCAGGCCATGCGGGGACACTGGATCCTGAAGCGACAGGTGTGCTGGCGGTTGCCTTGGGTGAAGCCACCAAAACCGTCCCCTACATCACAGATGCGCTCAAAAGCTATGAATTCACTGTGCGTCTTGGTCAGGCGACCAATACGGATGATGCCGAAGGCGAGGTGATTTCCTCCTCGGATCTACGCCCGTCAGATGACGACATCAAAGCCGCACTTGGGCAGTTTGTTGGCGAGGTTCAGCAGGTCCCTCCAAAATTCTCCGCCGTTAAAATCGACGGGCAACGCGCCTACAAGCTTGCGCGCGATGGCGAAGATGTCGAAATCGCTGCCCGCCCACTTTGGGTGGAAAGCTTGATTATGCTGGACCGTGAGGACACGGATCATGTGTTGCTGGAACTGACCTGTGGGAAAGGCGGATACGTACGTTCAATCGCGCGCGACCTTGGGGAAGCCCTTGACTGTTTTGGGCACGTGCGCGAGCTGCGTCGCGTTTGGTCCGGCCCATTTGAGGCCGAAAACGGACTCAGCCTCGAAACCATTGATGCGCTCGCTAAAACGCCAGAGTTGGATCAGCATCTCCTCCCCTTAACAGCAGGCCTAGAAGGCATTCCCGAAACCACCTGCGCCGCCGAAGCCGCTGTGCGCTTGCGCAACGGTAACCCCGCGATGGTGATTGCAGACGGGCTAGAATACGGCGAAACCTGCTGGGTCAGCCACCAAGGCGTTCCCGTCGCGATTGGCGAATTTAAGTCGGGTGAGCTACACCCGAACCGCGTTTTCGTACTCCCTGAAGCAACATGATCACACGCCGCTTTCAGAAAGGGGATGCTGAATCCGAAGCGCTCTATTCTGACTGCGAGACCTACCGCTATGCGCTGACGCGCGTTTGGGATGTAGAAAGCCCAAGGCTTTTGTACATCATGTTGAATCCATCAAAAGCAACGGAAGTTCAGAACGACGCAACGATCGAACGCTGTGAGCGACGTGCAAGGGCCTTGGGATTCGGTGGGTTCCGCGCAGTGAACATCTTTGCGCTACGAGAAACCCACCCGCACAAAATGCGCAAACATCCCGCACCAGAAGGGCCCGACAATCAACGCATTTTGCAAGCCTCTTGCGATTGGGCTGACACCATCCTTGCCGCTTGGGGCGTGCATGGCGCGCATTTAGAACAGGGGCCAAACACCCATCAGGTCCTAGCTACTGCGGGCTATACACTCAGCCATTTTGGCTTGACAAAAGAAGGTCACCCTCGGCATCCCCTATACGTGCCATATGCTCAACAACCTGAGTTATGGCGCTGATTGAATCCGGGAGAATACCATGTCGGACACACCCGAAGCCGCCATTGCAAAACTGACCGAAGAAGTGGCGCGGTTAAACAACCACCGCTTTATCCGCGTTCAGAATTCGGTTTGGCGCATGATCATGTTTCAATTTGCGAGAGGTTTAGCCTTTGGCCTAGGGACCGTGTTGGGCGCATCCCTATTGGTCTCGCTTTTGGCTTGGTGGGTCAGCCAGTTCGAATTCCTTCCTCTTGTCGGCGACTGGGCCGCGCAAATCGTAAAACAAATCGAATTGTCGCAATAATTCGAGCGGCGTTAACCATTTGACGAGCTATTCGTTTACCCCTTCTGCCTAACGTGATGTCATTCATGAGCTTTGGGAAAGGGCGGGGTGATGTGGTTATTGGCCAGTATATTTGGCGTTATGGCAATGGGTGCGGCGCTCGTCAGCGTGAGCGACACAACAGATGACGACAATGATCCAATAGACGACGACACCGAAGATGGTGGTGCGGGATCCGGTGGGACGACCGGCGGTAGTTCGATCATCCCCGGCGATGATGGCGACAACACGCTGTCTGGATCCGATGGCGAAGACCAAATCAACGGGTATGCAGGTAATGACAACATTTCGGGCCAAGCAGGGGACGATTGGCTGCTTGGTGATGAGGGAAGCGATTCGCTTGTGGGGGGCGCAGGGTCCGACACCCTTGATGGCGGCCGTGATGACGACGTCTTAGCTGGAAATACTGGCAATGATCAGTTGAACGGCGCTAACGGAGACGATTCCCTATCTGGTGGTGATGGTGAGGACAGCCTGAATGGTGGCCTTGGAGACGACATCCTACATGGTGATCTCGGAGATGACTGGCTTGCCGGCCGTCACGGCGATGACACTCTGGTTGGGGGTATTGGCTCTGACACCCTGTCTGGCTTCGAGGGGAATGATCTGCTTGTTGGAACCGCGTTGGATGACAACGACCGAGATCAGGACGGATTAGATTTCTTAAACGGAGGGAGCGGAAATGACGTGATCATCGCTGGTGCTGGTGACGTCTTAAATGGAGGTGAAGGTGTAGATACAGGTGTGTTTGGTCTGTGGAACACAGATGCCGATCCGAGTGTCTGGCAGGATTTCGATCCCGCCGAAGACCAAATTGTGGTTATATTGCCCGAAGGGGTTGAAAGCGTGGTTTCAATCCTAACCGATCCAAATGACCCAACCATTGGTTATCTTCAGGTCGACGGAGAGACGCTTGCCACCTTAGAAGGCGGTGGCGATGTGGAGGCGGAGGCGGTAACCGTGCTGCGTTCCGAACCCGGTGAGATAGAAAATTAACTTCCAATCCCCTAAAATAGGGCCTATACGCGCCCATCTTCTCGTGAATCCAAAGGAATCACGGGTTGCTCCATGGACTCTGCTGGACGACATCCCGGCTTGTGCCCAAAACCCTTAGAATAGGAGACCCCGATGTCGATTACTGTTGAAGAAAAAAACCGCGTGATGAAAGAATTCGCAACCAAAGAGGGCGACACTGGTTCCCCTGAGGTTCAAGTTGCGATCCTGTCTTCCCGCATTGCGACACTGACAGAGCACTTCAAAACCCACAAAAAAGACAACCACGGTCGCCGTGGCCTTTTGAAAATGGTTGCTCAGCGCCGTAAGCTGCTGGACTACCTGAAAGGCAAAGAAGAAGCTCGTTACACAGACCTGATCAAACGTTTGGGCCTGCGTCGCTAAGGAATTCACATTCCGGCTTAAAGAAACACCCGCTCGCTCGAGCGGGTGTTTTTGTTTAACCCCGAGGACCAATTGCCTCGAGGATATCAATCAATTCCAAAATGTGACGTTCTTTCGTACGAAAACTCGACAGGCTGATCCGAAACGCAGGGCGCGCCTTCCAAACCGTAGCACCGAACCAGACCCGACCAGATGCTTGCACTGCGGCAACGATGCGCTGTGTGGCAACGTCATCAAACCCTCGTACCAGCACCTGATTCAATACCACACGGTTAAGCACTTCAAATCCGGCTGCAGTCAGCCGCTCCGCCACAAACCGCGCCTGCACGTGGTGCTGCTCGACCATGCGCGCCACCCCGTCGCGGCCCAGTGTTCGCAATGCTGCCCAAACAGTCACGCCACGTGCTTTGCGTGAAAACTCCAACGTCAGGTTTTTTTGGGAATCCGCAGACGCGCTGGAATAGACCGCATCGCTATTCATCACCCGCGCCAAAGCCTGCGGATCGCGGCAGATCGCCATAGCGCTATCGTAGGGAGTGTTCAGCCACTTATGTCCATCCGTCGTCCAGCTGTCAGCCGCGTCAATTCCATTTGTTAGGTGGCTCAGCCGAGATGTGCTGCGTGCCCAAAGGCCAAAAGCACCGTCAACATGTACCCAAGCACCTGCATCATGCGCCATTCGGATAAGTGGGTCGAAGGGATCAAATTCACCCGTATTCACCTCCCCTGCCTGCAAGATAAGGATCGTCTGATCATCGAGGTCAGGCAGGCTTTCCGGAACAATCCGGCCAAACTCGTCGGTTTTAGCTTTTATGACATTGTTCCATCCAAACCCAAGGATTTGCAGCGCTTTCTTGATGGTCACATGCGCGACATCGGAAACAACGACCCGAATATCTGGCGCACCGACAAGACCTTCTTCAACATAGTTCCAACCTATACGGGCCAGAAGTTCCGCTCTGGCGGCAGCAATGCAGCTCAGTCCGCATGCGGTTGCAGAGGTCCCGAAAGCGACGGCCGATTGTTCGGGAAGCTTTAAAATTTCCAAGACCCACTTTGCAGCCTGCGTTTCGAGTGCATGAACACCCGGCGCACTGTCCGCACTGGATGCACATTGGTCCCAAGCCAGAGCCAGGCGATCCGCGGCAGCCGCCACAGGCAAGCTCGCGCCAAGGACAAAGCCAAAATATCGTGGCCCGTTTGACGCTACGGTCGCGCTTCCTGCAACTGTATTCATAAGTTCCAATGTCGATAGAGCAGAGTGTCCTGTCTGAGTGAGCTGTTCGTTAAGACGATCAAGATCGCGAATGGACTCTTCACTGGGATAGGACGGACGATACTCGGTAAGTGCAGTGTAGGCACGCGCGAATTGATCCGCTTGTTGTAGCAACTCAAGTTCATTCATGGCATCTTCCCTATAATCGAATCTATATTGAATAATATCTATATAGGAAAAAACCTATATGCCTACCCAAATCTTAGATGCTCTTCCGATGCTGCGCGCGATGTCAAATCCGCACCGGGCACAGATCATCGAATGGCTGCTGGACCCGACAGCGCATTTCCCTCCACAGCGGGATGGCAATTTAATCGAGGATGGCGTCTGCGTTGGCTTTATCACCGACAAGACTGGCCTCAGCCAACCAACGGTCACCGGACACATGCGAACGCTAGAAACTGCGGGCCTTGTGAGTTCCAAAAAGATTAAAAACTGGGTCTTCTACAAAATTCAGGCGTCCGCCCTTTCCAGTCTGGGCTCAATCCTCTGCGACGCCTCCAAGCACACACCTTAACCGCACGCCATATCGCTTCCCAAAGACGTAAAACTCCTGTATGGCGCTTGGTATCTGAGACGAGTGCAGGGCCTCGGCACGCGAAAGAAAGATAGATGAGGTCGGTGGCAATGGGGCCACCATGCAAAACGGGAGACCCGGAGGGCCGGGAGAGCTCCCAATTAGGATACGATGATGTTCACAGAAACAAAGAAATCGATGCAGTGGGGGGAAGAAACCCTCACGCTGGAAACGGGTAAAGTTGCCCGTCAGGCTGATGGCAGCGTAATCGCCACTTTGGGCGAAACCAGCGTCATGGCCAACGTAACTTTTGCAAAGGCACCAAAGCCAGGTCAGGACTTTTTCCCACTGACCGTGCACTACCAAGAAAAATACTACGCTGCTGGTAAAGTACCTGGCGGCTTCTTTAAGCGCGAAGCGCGCCCAACTGAAAAAGAAACACTGACAGCCCGTCTGATCGACCGTCCGATCCGTCCGCTGTTCGTGGATGGCTTCAAGCACGAAGTGCTGGTCATGTGTACTGTTCTGTCCCACGATCTGGTCAACGACCCAGACATGGTTGCGATGATTGCGGCTTCCGCAGCGCTGACCATTTCCGGTGCGCCATTCATGGGCCCAATCGGTGCAGCACGTGTTGGCTTTGAAGATGGCGAATACATCCTGAACCCACAAGTCGACGACATGCAGGACCTGCGCAACAACCCAGACCAACGTCTGGATCTGGTTGTCGCTGGAACCAAAGATGCCGTCATGATGGTTGAATCCGAAGCATACGAACTGACCGAAGCTGAAATGCTGGGTGCGGTGAAATTTGCACACGAAGCAATCCAGCCAGTCATCGACCTGATCATTGATCTGGCCGAAGATTGTGCAAAAGAGCCATTTGACTTCCAACCACCTGAGTACACCGAGCTTTACGAAGCGGTGAAAGCAGCTGGCGAAGAGCAAATGCGCGCAGCATTTGCTTTGACTGACAAGCAAGAGCGTACATCTGCCGTTTCCGCAGCACGTACAGCGATCAAAGAAGCGCTGAACGAAGAGCAACTGGAAGACGCGAACCTTGGTTCCGCAATGAAAAAGCTGGAAGCTGGCATCCTGCGCGGCGACGTTGTGAAAACAGGTAAGCGTATCGACGGTCGTGACACAACAACTGTTCGCGCGATCGAAAGCCAAGTTGGCTTCCTGCCACGGACCCACGGTTCTGCCTTGTTCACACGCGGCGAAACTCAGGGTCTGGTTGTGACCACATTGGGCACAGGCGATGACGAGCAAATCATCGACGCGCTGCACGGCAACTTCCGCTCCAACTTCCTGCTGCACTATAACTTCCCTCCATACTCTGTTGGTGAAGTTGGTCGTGTTGGTGGCCCAGGCCGTCGTGAAATCGGTCACGGTAAACTGGCATGGCGCGCGCTTCAGGCAGTTCTGCCAGCGGCAACTGACTTCCCATACACTGTTCGTGTTGTATCCGAGATCACAGAATCCAACGGTTCGTCCTCTATGGCATCCGTTTGTGGTGGCTCCTTGTCTATGATGGACGCGGGCGTTCCGCTGAAATCTGCGGTTGCTGGCGTTGCGATGGGTCTGATCCTGGAAGACGACGGGTCTTATGCGATCCTGTCCGACATCCTGGGTGACGAAGACCACCTCGGCGACATGGACTTCAAAGTGGCAGGTACCGAAAACGGCATCACCTCTTTGCAGATGGACATCAAGGTTGCAGGTATCACACCTGAAATCATGGAAAAGGCGCTGGCGCAGGCGAAAGACGGCCGGTTGCACATCCTGGGTGAGATGAACAAAGCGCTGTCTGGCGCGTCTGACTTCTCTGTTCACGCACCTCGCATCGAGACCATGAACATCCCAACCGACAAGATCCGTGAAGTGATCGGTTCTGGCGGTAAGGTGATCCGTGAGATCGTTGAAGTGTCAGGTGCTAAGGTCGACATCAACGACGAAGGTGTGATCAAAATCGCATCTCCGAATGGTGAGTCCATCCAGAAAGCCTATGACATGATCCACGCAATCGTGGCAGAGCCAGAAGAAGGCGCGATTTACACTGGTAAGGTTGTAAAGATCGTAGACTTCGGTGCTTTCGTGAACTTCTTTGGCAAGCGCGATGGTCTGGTACACGTGTCCCAGATCGAAAACCGCCGCCTGAACCACCCATCTGACGTTCTGAAAGAAGGTCAAGAAGTTAAGGTGAAACTGCTCGGCTTTGATGACCGCGGTAAAGTGCGCCTGTCCATGAAAGTGGTTGATCAGGAAACCGGCGAAGAAGTCGTTCCTGAGAAGAAAGAAAAGAAAGAAGACTAATCCGTCTCTTTCTAGAAATGGAAAAGCCCCGCAAATGCGGGGCTTTTTTATTAGGAGTGTACCGTTTCTTACTCAGGCGCTTTGGTTTTGCGTAGGTAAGGGAAGATGGTTTCGAACTCACCAAACTTCGCCTTTGCATCTTCGTTGGAAACCGCAGGTGGGATAATCACATCCTCGCCCGGTACCCAGTTCGCTGGAGTCGCAACACCTTTGCCTGACATTTGCAGACCATCTAACGCGCGTAGAATTTCTGCAAAATTTCGGCCAACGGTCATCGGGTAGGTCATCGACAGTTTCAGCTGCTTGTCTGGCCCAATGATAAACACAGACCGAACAGTCGCGCTGTCAGCAGGCGTACGACCGTCTGGTAAATACGCTTCGGCAGGAAGCATATCAAAGAGTTTGGAAACCTTCAGTTCACCGTCAGCAATAATCGGGAACCCTGCAGGCGCATCGCCATAAGCCTCGATGTCTTTCTTCCAGCCTTTGTGTTCTTCAACACCATCGACGGAAACACCAATCACTTTAGTGCCGCGCGCAGCCCATTCATCTGACAGCTGAGCAACTGCTGAAAATTCCGTTGTGCAGACAGGAGTGAAGTCTTTGGGGTGTGAGAACAAAATGGCCCAGCTGTCGCCGATCCAATCGTGGAAGGAGATCTCTCCTTGGTCGGTCTCTGCGGTGAAATCTGGAACGACGTCGTTAATTCTAAGCCCCATGGTGGCCTCCCGTGAATTGGTTTCGCCTATAACCTGTGCTTGCTGAGCGCCGGGTGCAAGGGTCAATTCGAGATTTCAGCCGAGGATCTTAAAACGGTGCCTTTGCGCGGAAGCTGAGCCCTTTACCACTTTCAGGATGGTTGATGCGCAGCTCTTCGGAATGCAGCAACAGGCGCGGGTAAACATCCGTAGTTTCAGGCGCATACAAGGGATCCCCAAGAATGCGGTGCCCGATGGCCAACATATGGACGCGCAATTGATGGCTTCGGCCCGTTTTCGGAGATAGGCGCACGCGGGTCAATTCATCTGTTTGCTTAAGCACCCGCCAATCTGTGGCGGCAGGTTTCCCCGTCTCGTGACAGACTTTCTGCAACGGCCGATTGGGCCAATCTACGATCAGCGGGAAGTCAACGGTCCCAGTCTTTTCAGCAACCCTGCCTTCGACCAGCGCCACATATGTTTTTTTTGTCGTGCGTTTTTCAAATTGCATCGACAGGCTGCGCTGTGCATGCGCGTTTAGTGCAAAGACAATCACACCCGAAGTATCACGATCCAAACGATGCACCAAAAGCGCATCGGGAAAGACCGCCTGTACCCGCTTGATCAGACAATCTGCTAAATCTGGGCCCTTGCCCGGTACTGAAAGCAACCCACTGGGCTTATTCACAGCGATCACATGGCCATCCTCATGCAGGATATCCAAAGGGTCCATCGGCGGGTCATAAGGCGTGATCTGGCTCATAGGGTGGGGATAGCCTCCCCTGCGCCTAGGAACAAGATCACCGACGCCGCATTTGGCGTACCATGCTTATCGAATAGATCATCAAAGCCGTCCAAATCATGGGAAAGGCAATCATGCGGCTTTGATCAAGTTCTTCGTTGAACAAAAAGACCGCGATGATGAAGATCATGCTCGGTGCGATATATTGCAGGATACCGGCGGTCGACAGACGGATCAGCTTCGCGCCATTCGCATAGATCATCAAAGGAACGGCTGTGACAACTCCGGCCGCAAGCAAAATCCAAGTGTCGCGCGCATTTGCCAGGAAAACCCCTTCTCCTGACGTTCCAAGATACATCAGATACCCCGCAGCGGGCACTGACAGGATAAGAACCTCGAGCAAAAACCCTTGGTTTGGACCAATTGGCAGTGATTTCTTACAATATGCATAAAAACCCCAGCTGAGGGTCAATCCAAGCGGAATCCATGGCGGCGCAGGGGCGGCGATGAAGAGGACAAGGACGGCAGCTGCTGCAATCAAGATCGACACAACCTGCATCTTGGTTGGTCGCTCCCCGAGCAGCACTATGGCCAAGAACATCGAAAAAAGTGGATTGATATAATAGCCCAACGCTGCATCAGCCGCACGCTCGATCGAGATCGCATAAACATAGATGCCCCAATTCACAGAGATCAGCGCCGCCGTCACACATCCCATGGCCAACATGCGCGGGTTACGAACCGCCTCGCGCAAATCTTTGGTTCGGCGCAGAATCAGCAGCACCGCGCCTGCAACAGGAATAGACCAAATCACCCGGTGCGCTACGATCTCGACTGCTGGCACATGGGCAAGCAACTTCATGTAGAGCGGCAGAAAACCCCACAGCACATAGGCCGTGATGGCAAGCACAAGTCCGCGCGGTGTGTCTTGATCTTGTTGGGTCATCTTAAAAATCCAATCGTTTACACCTCTACCTAATCGCCAATGACCCAGTCCGTCATCAACCCGAATGATGATTTTTCGTGATACCTGCGACGGAAATCCGTGATGGCCCCGTTGAACACTTGAACATGCCATTGAACAATGACGGAGATACCCATGCGCCTTTTAACCATTCCTGCAATCTTCCTACTCGGCGGCCTTAGTCTAGCAACAGTTGCCACGTCGGAAACACTAGAGCGCGGTAAACGCCCGACCGATCAGATCGCGGCGGATTTGAATGTATCTGAGGAAGTATTTGTAGCTTGCTTCAGCGATGTTAGGCCTGATCGCAATCACAATCCGAGTGGGGCAAAACAGAAAGCCAATAAGGCAGTGCTTTTGCCATGTCTGCAGGCGGAAAATCCAGAGATTACCAACCGCCTGCTAGATGAGGTCATGGACCGCTACCGGCCCGAGGGGCCGATGCGGCGGTCTTGATCCTTACGCTTTCACGCGTTCGGATTTTGGATCGTACATTGGCTTCAGCGAGGCTTCGGCTTTTACACGTGTGCCCATAACGTCAATCTCGTAAGTCGAGGCCAAGACGTCGGCCGCTTTCTCACCAGCGGATGGGACATAACCCAGGCCAATGGATGCACCCAGATGGTGTCCATATGCACCAGAGGTCAGGTAGCCTACCACTTCACCATCCCGCAGGACTGGCTCGTTGTGATAGAGCAGTGGTTCGGACTCGGTGAGTTTGAACTGCAACAGGCGGTTCTGAGGGCCGGTTTCCTTTCGCTCCAGAACAGCTTCTCGGCCAATAAACTCTGGCTTGTCGGTTTTGACCGCAAAGCTCAGACCGGCGTCAACCACATGGTCTTCACAGGTGATATCGTGACCGAAGTGACGGTAGCCCTTTTCGATCCGAGCTGTGTCCATCATATGCATGCCACAAAGTTTCAGATCCAGATCCTGACCTGCTTCCCAGAGGGTTTCAAACGCGTGGCCGGCCATATCGGAGGACACATAGACCTCCCAGCCCAGCTCACCCACGTAGGTCACACGGTGGACTCGTGCCAGCCCCATGCCCAGTTCGATTTCCTGTGCGGTGCCGAATGGGTTCACGTCGTTCGAAAAGTCATTCGGGGAAACCATTTGCAACAGTTTGCGGGAGTTTGGCCCCATGACGGCCAGAACAGCTTCGCCAGCTGTGACGTCGGTGATGACCACGTTGAAGTCACGCTTATTGCGCATCATCCATGTCTGGTCGGCCTGACGGGTCGCCGCAGGTGTGACCACCAGATAAGCTGTTTCCGACAGGCGCGTGATGGTGACGTCAGCTTCGATACCGCCAGTGTGGTTCAAGAACTGAGTGTATACGATTTTGCCAACAGGCACATCGTATTGACCGCCACCTACGTAGTTCAAGAAGGCCGTTGCATCTGGGCCTTCAACGCGGATTTTACCGAAGGACGACATGTCGTACATGCCCACGTTTTCACGCAGCGCTTTGTGTTCGCGCCCTACGTTGTCAAAGAAATTCTGACGCTTCCAGCTGTATTCGTATTCCGCTTTCTGACCCGCATCCGCGATCCAGTTTGCACGTTCCCAACCAGAGAACTCGCCCATGACGGCACCGTTCTGCAGCAGTTCGTGATGCAGCGGTGACCGGCGCACACCGCGCGCGGTTTCCTTTTGCTTGAACGGGAAGTGGTCTTTGAACAGCAGACCCAAAGTCTCGCGAGAACGCTCTTCCAGATACTTGGTGTTGCCCTGGAATGGCTGCATCCGCGCGATATCAACGTCACCCAGATCAAATGGGCGCGCGCCGGTGTCCATCCACTCTGCTAGCGCCATACCTGCACCACCTGCGGATTGAATACCGATGGAGTTAAAGCCCGCTGCTACCCAGAAGTTGTCCATCTCTGGTGCAAGGCCGAGGTGGTAGGCGTCATCCGGTGTGAAGGATTCAGGGCCGTTAAAGAAGGTGTGAATACCCGCTTCTGCCAACAGAGGTAGGCGTTCAACCGCCATCTCAAGGATCGGCTCAAAGTGGTCGAAATCTTCTGGTAGCTGGTCAAATTCAAAGTCAGACGGGATGCCGTCGACGGCCCATGGCTTGGCTTCTGGTTCGAAGGCTCCCAGCAGCATCTTGCCCGCATCTTCTTTGTAGTATGCATATTCGTCAGGCACACGCAGGACAGGCAGCTGTGTCATACCTTCGATGTTTTCAGTCACGATGTAGAAGTGCTCGCAGGCTTGCAAAGGCACGTTCACACCGGCCATCTTGCCAACTTCACGACCCCACATACCGCCACAGTTCACAACCATGTCGCATTCGATAGTGCCGGATGCGGACCCGTCATCAGATTCCCACTCAACGCCAGTGACCTTGCGGCCATCTTTCACGAAGGCTGTGACTTTGGTGCGTTCTTTCACCAACGCACCGTTTTGCTTGGCACCTTTCGCCAATGCCAACGCGATGTTGGCTGGATCACCTTGGCCATCAAGCGGCAGGTAAACCGCGCCTTTGATGCCCTCAAGATTGATGTGCGGGTAAAGTTCTTTCACGCGTTCGTTTGAGATTTCTTCAACCTCAACACCGAAGGCGCGCGCCATGGCGGCCTGACGGTAGATCTCTTCTTTGCGCTCTTCTGTCAGAGCAACAGTGATCGACCCGTTGCGCTTAAAGCCAGTCGCAACACCTGTTTCTTCTTCCAATGTGCCGTACAGCTCTTGCGAGTATTTCGCGAGCTTTGTCATGTTTTTTGTGGCGCGCAACTGCGCAATCAAACCGGCCGCATGCCAGGTCGTGCCGGACGTCAGTTGTTTACGCTCAAGCAGAACCACATCGCTCCACCCTTTTTTAGCCAAGTGATAGGCTACCGAACACCCAATGACGCCGCCGCCGACAATGACAACACGTGCTTTTGCTGGAATATCGCTCATGACTCGTGATCCTTTGAATTCTTAGGTCATTGCTGACACGAGTCGGGAAAAAGAAATGTACTATTTCCGACTGAAATGACGGAAATTCCCCCAAGAATTCACAGTTTCTGAGAGCTACGACGCTGCTTGCGAAGAACCGCCGGTGTGATGCCGTAAAAGCTCTTATAAAGACCCGAAAATCCGTTACTAAACCCGCACGCTAGCCCGACGTCACGCACCGACATTGTGGTGTTCAGAAGTAGGTTGTTTGCCTTGGTCAGACGCAGCTCGCGATAGAAACGGTTTGGCGTCGTGTTCAGGTGTAGACGAAACTTGCGTTCCAAAGACCGGTTGGACAGGCTGAGGACTTTGACCAGCTCACCAATCGGCAGCGGGTCTTCGATATTGGCTTGCATGATCTCGATACACTGGTCGAGCTCACGATCCCCGGTCACGGTGCCCTTTGCGCCTGAGAAAGGTTGCGACGTTGAAAAGTCGCGGATTTTGTCGTGTAGCAGAATGTTCGCTACAGCCATTTTCGATGCAGGCGAAACATGTTGGCCAATCATCGCAAGGGTCACGTCGTAGGTGGTGCCCATGCCGGCGCAGGTCACAATGCCCCCGTCCCGAGCTGCGATGGCATGACCGGTTTCGATCATGCTGCCGCGCTCATGCATCAATTCGGTGTTTTCCCAATGGGTGGTGTGGGACACAATTTTATCACCACTGTCTTTGATGAAACGACTTGCGGCCTCAGCCAGCAAAAAGACCGTTGCTTGACGATTGGTGTAGCGATCAATCACCTTTTTCAACGCCAAAGCCGGGCAATCTGGGTCAGCATTGCCGATGACGAACAGGTAGTCCGCATCCGGGCGATCTTCGTAGGCTTCTGTTTGCACCGATGCAAAACTGCTAGAGTTTACCGGCCCGCCATTGGCGGATCGGTATTTCCATTCGAAAACAGGTAGGGCGCTCACGCGGTTTGCAAGGCGCAGTGTATCCACCACGCCCGCAAGTTCCGTTAGGACGAATCCATCTGCGACTACAACGTCGACGGCCGTGATATGCCCGACTCCGTTCATGCGCGTAGTCGCTCGTTTTCTGGATCCCACAGAGGTTGATCTGGCTGGACAACCGCTTTGCAGCGCTCGCCATAAATCTCAACTTCAAGCTCAGTACCCGGTTCTGTCAAGTCCGAACGTACCACACCCAGCGCGATGGATTTGTTCACGCGATAGCCAAAGTTACCAGATGTGGTCTCGCCAACAACTTCGCCGTCTTTCCAAACAGTGGACATGTAAGGCGCATCTGCGAATGGCGCTTCCACAACCAGAGTGACAAAACCCTTCTTAGAGCCTGTTTCTGCTTCAGCAGCCAGTATCGCCTTGCCAGGGAAGTCCTGCTCCTTGTTCAGGCGCACAAAGCGGCCCAGACCACCTTCGAACATGGTGTAGTCGGTGGACAGGTCGCCTTTCCAAGTGCGGTAGCCTTTTTCGATCCGCATGGAGTCGAGAGCAAACATACCGAACGGTGTCGCGCCTGCATCGCGGATCGCGGTGTAGACTTCTGCCGCGTTCTTGGTTGCAACGTGAACTTCCCAGCCGAGTTCGCCTACAAAGCTGACGCGTGCCAGCAGAGCATCGTGACCCGCTACTTTGCCAGTGTTCAGGCTCAGCCAGCCGGTGCTAAGGTCTGCATCAGTCAGGCCGGAAAGAACTTCGCGGGAGGTTGGGCCAGTCACCAGCATTGTGGTGAACTCTTTGGATACGTCAGTCAGCTCCAGACCGGATGGCAGGTTGTTGCGCAGCAGATCAAGATCGTGCCATTGCGCCACAGCCGCTGTCATCAGAGTGAAGTCATCATCGCCATGACGGATACATGACATCTCTGTCAGGATGCGACCACGGGTGTCGGAGAAGTACACTAGGTTCATGCGGCCAACTTTTGGCAGCGCGCCCGCAACGGTACGACGCAGCCATTCAGCAGCACCTTCGCCCTTCAATGTGTAGCGAGAGAAGCCACACATATCGATGACACCAGTCCCATCACGCACCGCTTCAACTTCTTCTTTCACACGTGCAGTCCAAGAGCCTTCACGTGCCCAAGTTTCTGTACCTTCTTCAGAAGTGTCGTCGCCGTCTTTTGCGAACCAGTTTGCACGCTCCCAACCGTTGTACGCACCCATTTGGCCGCCATCAGCAACCAGACGCTCGTGGTTCGGGGACAGTTTCTTGTCACGTGCCGCAGGCCATTCGTGATGCGGGTAGTGCATCGCGTATTCGTGGCCGTAAGTTTCCAAAGCCTTTTTGAGGCTGAAATCGGAATCCGCGTGGTCTGTGTAACGACGGCCATCAACCGCCCACATGTCCCACTCGGTCTCGCCGTGCATGATCCATTCTGCCATGGTTTTACCAGCGCCACCGCCTTGCGCGATACCGAAGGTGAAGCTGTGTGCTTCAAAGGCGTTTTTAACACCTGGCATTGGACCCATGACTGGCAGACCATCCGGTGCGTAAGGGATTGGGCCGTTGATCACGCGACCAACACCTTGAGTTCCCAGCAGAGGCACACGTGCCATTGCATCTTCGATATACCATTCCAAACGATCCAGATCGTCAGGGTAAAGCTGGAACGAGAAATCATGTGGCATTGGGTCGTCTTCGGTGATCCAGTGCGCTTTACAATTGCGCTCGTATGGACCGAGGTTCAGACCATAGTTGTCCTGACGCAGGTAGTATGAGGTGTCCACGTCGCGGATCATTGGCAAGTGGCCGCCACCGTTGGCAACAGTCCATTCTTTGATCTCTGGGATCTCTTCAGTGAGGAAGTACTGGTGAGACATCACTGTCAAAGGTACGTCGCGACCGCCAAATGGTTTGAACCACTCACCAACACGTGCCGCATAGTAACCAGCAGCGTTCATCACGATATCACAGCTGATGTCACCCTTTTCAGTGTGAACGATCCAGCCGTTGCCGTCTTGGCTTACGCCAGTCGCTGGGCAGAAACGCTGGATGCTTGCACCTAGGTCACGTGCGCCTTTGGCCATCGCTTGGGTCAGCTGAGCTGGGTCGATGTCGCCGTCCAGCGGATCCCACAGGGCGCCTTCCAGATCATGGGTTTCCATGAATGGGTAGTAGTCCTGGATCTGATGCGGCTCCAGCATATCCATTTGCAGGCCTTGGTAACGGCCCATGGAAGCTACGCGCTCAAATTCCTGCATCCGGGCTTTGGTATGCGCCAGACGGATCGCGCCAGTAACGTGGTAGTTGATTGGGTAATCAACATCGTCTGCCAAGGTGCGGTACATTTCCAGCGAGTAACGCTGCATGTTCATAACCGCCCAGGATCCCGCGAAGTTCGGGGTGTTACCTGCTGCGTGCCATGTCGAACCAGCAGTCAGCTCGTTCTTTTCGATCAGCACACAATCGGTCCAACCGGCTTTCGCCAGGTGGTAAAGCGTGGATACACCGACGACACCGCCGCCGATAATCACCACACGTGCGGTTTTTGGGAAATCAGCCATTATATTCTCTCATTCAGACTGAGGGACAGCGTCCCTGATTTCGTAGGTTTGAACTTTGCCAAAGAGGTCATCAACCTCGGAGGCAAAGAGGAAGTCCGCACACCAGCGTCATGAAGTCGGATGGAGTGCGTATGCGGGATTGGGGTCAAGCGCATGGGTTGACCTCAATAAACGGGCGGCGCGATGACCCAGATGGCCTCCGCCGGAACGTTGTACGGATTCTTCCAAAGATAGGATTCACCACGAATGCGAAAACTATCACCGGCACGAATGTGGAATTCTCGTTCACCAATGGTCAGGTGCAATTGGCCAGAAATCAGATATCCAACCTCTTGCGTGGGTCGAGAAATCCGCTCTTTCAGGCGCGAATACGGTTGAAAGGTGGAATGCACCATTTCAAAGTCGTCCGTCAGGTCGGGTGACAGCAATTCTTCTACCAGGCCTTCATCTTTCGATCCAATTGGGCGGCGCGATCCTTCGCGCACGACATATCCCAGCTCTTCGGCTGGCACATTGTTCTGGCCAAACAGCATCGACATTGGCACATCGACACATTTTGCAATGGATTGAAGGTCTGAAATCGAAGGCTCGGATTTGTCACGTTCGACTTGGCTAAGCCAACCGACTGAACGCCCTAGCTGATCCGCCATCTCTGCTAAGGTCATCCCACGCGCCTTGCGCAGCGCCCGCAGGTCTGCGCCAAGGGATTTCGCAAAAGAGGAGGGGCTTTGCAGCATGGGCCTACCGTCGTTGATGAAAAATTCGATCAGATTTTCATCGTGCGACAGATCTATGAAAATTCAAAGCCCTTTTTCACGTAAGGGCAAGTGGCTGCCTAAAATGGATTTTTTAGTGTCGTAAATGGAAGCTTGCAGCAGGTCTCAGATCGAGAGCTTCGCATTTTTGAACGTTTCAGATAGAATCAGCGAGAGGTTTTCAGCGTCACTTTTCGTAAATGCCGCGACCTGATCACTGTCGATATCAAAGACCCCCAAAAGGTCTCCTGCCGCATTTGAAACGGGAAGAACCAATTCAGATCTGGTCGAAGACGAGCAGGCAATGTGACCAATGAAGGCTTCGACATCATCCACCAGTTGAACCTCACGCGTCGCTGCGGCAGCCCCGCAAACACCGCGCGAAAATGGGATGACAAGACAGCCATGCCCACCTTGATATGGCCCAATTTTCAAAAGTTCAGGCGCCACAACACGGTAGAACCCGGTCCAGTCAAACCGCTCATCCGCATGATGCACTTCGCAAGCCACAGTCGCCATTAAAGATACGACATCGGTCTCACCTTCGGTCAAGGCACGGATCGTCTGAGAAAGCTCTGAGTAATTGACGGTCATAAGTTGCTCCTTTGGGGCCAAGCAGTCTTTTACGCGCTTCGCCCCGAAGGTCAATTTGAAGGATTGCCGCGCTTAAACGCGTTCAATTGCAATGGCCGTGCCTTCACCGCCACCGATGCAGATCGCAGCAATGCCACGTTTAAGACCACGTTTTTCCAACGCATTCAAAAGCGTCACCATGATCCGTGCACCCGAAGCTCCAATCGGGTGGCCCAATGCGCAAGCACCGCCGTTTACATTGACGATATCGCGGCTCAGCCCCATCTCGTGCATGAAGGCCATGGGCACCACGGCAAAAGCTTCGTTGATTTCCCAAAGATCGACGTCTTCTTTTGACCAGCCGATGCGATCCAACAATTTTTGCGCCGCGGGCACCGGAGCAGTTGTGAATAGGTTTGGTTCCTGTGCGTGCGACGCATGGCCGACAATCCGCGCACGGATGTTTAACCTTTTTTCCTGCGCTGCGTCTTCCGAGGCCAAAACCAAAGCCGCCGCACCATCAGAAATCGATGAGGAATTCGCTGCAGTTACCGTCCCATCTTTGCGAAAGGCAGGTTTAAGATTTGGGATTTTATCCGGACGCGCATTACCAGGCTGTTCATCCACCGATATTTCGACATCGCCTTTGCGGGTTTTCAATGTGACCGGCGTGATTTCACCATCAAATGCGCCAGACTTTTGTGCTTCAATCGCGTTTGACAGAGACTTCAGGGCATAGGCGTCTTGCGCTTCACGCGTAAACTGAAAGCTTTCCGCGCAATCTTCTGCGAAAGTGCCCATCAAACGCCCTTTGTCATAGGCATCTTCCAGACCATCAAGGAACATGTGATCCACGACTTGTTGATGCCCGATGCGCGCGCCATTGCGCATTTTCGGCAAGACATAGGGCGCATTGGTCATGCTTTCCATGCCGCCTGCGAGCATCACATCAGCGTGGCCCAAGGCAATCTGATCAAAGCTCATCATTGCTGCTTTCATGCCTGATCCGCACATCTTATTCAGCGTGGTCGCAGGTACTTCTTTACCTAAGCCACCTTCAAACCCTGCCTGGCGCGCAGGGGCCTGCCCCTGCCCCGCCGGCAAGACACACCCCATCAAGACCTCGTCCACAGTATCAGCCTTTGCGTCAGCCAAAGCCCCCTGGATTGCCGCACCGCCAAGCTTGGCTGCTGGCACGCCATCAAATTCACCTTGGAAGCCCGCCATCGGAGTACGCGCAGCCCCTGCAATAACAACAGTTTTCATCAAATCCTCCATATTTCCGTGTCCACCTGACGGAAAATCCTGAATTGCCAACGCCTTGAGGCGCTTTCCCCTGATTTACGCAACGGATCGGGCTTTGGATACCACCCCGTAAAACTACGCTACGTCGCTTAGAAATTGGTAACGATTTGCGAATATCCTGCAAATCCAGACAATTAGAAGGATGCGGTTATGGAACTGCATAAGGAATTACGCTGCGGCACACTTATCGTCTCGGTGCAGGCTGATCGCATTGATGCGGCTGTCGCTTTGCAATTTAAGGACGCGATGCGGCAAGCCACAGATCATGGACTTGATCGCATTGTGCTTGATTTGCAGCGCGTTGATTTTGTGGATTCCAGTGGCCTAGGCGCAATTGTTGGGTCGATGAAGCAGTTACCCGATGGAAAATCTCTGGAGCTCGTGGCGCTTACGCCGACGGTTTCTAAGGTCTTTCAATTGACACGTTTGGATACGATTTTTGCAATTCACAAAACGCTAAGCGATGCATTTGCGGAGGAAGAAGTGTGAATGCAACAACATACACTGCCCACCCTGTGAAATCCGCTCGGATCCATTTCCGCAGCGCTGTCGGCGCCACGCTGTACGATGTGCGCGACGCCCTCCAATATATTAAATACCGCTTAGTTGAGGCGCAGCTTGCAGCTATCAATGTTTCTTCAGCTGAAATCGTGATTGCCGAAGTTCTGAACAATGTTGTGAAACATGCGCAAGCAGATATGTCGGATGGCTGGTTTGATATCCAATGTGTTGAAACTTCAACCGCCCTGCATGTCATGTGCAAAGACAACGGCTGCGCAATGCCCGGAAACACCCCGCCAGCGGGTATTATGCCGCCAGTTGGACCAAGGGTCTCTGACCTCCCCGAAGGAGGATGGGGGTGGTCGCTTGTGCGCAGCTTAACTCAAAACTTAAGGTATTTACGCGTTGAAGAAACCAATATGGTCAGCTTCAAAATCCCATATACCGTACCAGAAACTACGCATTGATCTTTAATTGTTCTCCGATACCATCCCCACAATTATGGGGGGTAAATTGCGCGATTTTCACAAACCAGGCCGGTCAGCTGTATTTGCGCAAAATGGAATGTGCGCAACGTCTCATCCAATTGCGGCACAGGTTGCAATCGACACTCTGAAACGTGACGGCAATGCAATGGATGCCGCCATTGCTGGCGCTGTGGTGCTTGGAATTTGTGAACCTCAAATGACGGGTCTTGGCGGAGACTGCTTTGCGCTGATTTCGCCTGCCAGAAATAACGACGTGGTTGCGGTGAATGGCAGCGGGTCTGCTCCCGCGGCAGCGGCGGCTTCTGCGCTCCGAGACCAAGGATGTGCCGCCGTACCTGAACGCGCACCCGAAGCAGTTACAATCCCTGCAGCGGTCGACGCTTTTTGCAAAATGTCAGATAAGTGGGGGAGGCTTGGCCTGGATGCTGTGCTTGCGCCAGCAATCCACTATGCGGATGAAGGCGTGCCAGTTGCTCCGCGTGTTGCCTTTGATTGGCTACAGGGCGCCAAAAACTTAAACCGTGCAGGCCAGCGCTATTTTCTAAATCAAAACGCCGTTCCAAAGGTAGGAGCACTCTTTCGAGCGCCGCAACAAGCGGAAGTGCTGCGCCGCATCGCCAAATCGGGGCGCGCTGCGTTTTATGAAGGAGAAGTCGCGCAGGACATGGTTGATAGCCTACGCAATTTAGGCGGCGTTCACACGATGGACGATTTCAAGGACATTTGCGCCTTTGAAACCGATCCGATTCAGGGCTCATACAAAGGCCATGATTTGTTAGAGCATCCCCCCAATGGCCAAGGTGCGACGGCAAACTTATTGCTAAATATCCTCTCGCATTTTGATTTGGCGTCTCTGGATCCGTTTGGAACCAAACGCACACATATCGAGGCCGAAGCAACAAAACTGGCTTATGATACCCGCAATCGGTTCCTCTCTGATACCAACCATATGGATCGTCTGGACCATATGTTGTCGCCCGAGACTGCCAAAAAACTAGCGGGACTAATTGATCTGAAACTGGCGATGCCGTCTGCGACCACAATTTCAGAAGCCGTCCACAAGGACACGGTATATATCACCGTCGTGGATCGGGATCGGATGGCGGTGTCCTTGATTTATTCGATCTTTCATACCTTCGGATCAGGTATCGCCAGTGATAAATTTGGTATTCTATTCCACAATCGCGGTGCGGGATTCACTTTGGAAAAAGGTCATCCAAACGAATATTCGGCGGGCAAACGCCCAATGCACACCATCATCCCGGGCATGCTGGCGCGCAACGGCAAGCCAATCATGCCGTTCGGCGTTATGGGCGGGCAATATCAGTCAACGGGTCATGCGCGTCTTCTGACAAATATGCTGGATTACGGCATGGACCTGCAAACTGCGATCGATGCACCAAGGGCCTTTGCAACCGATGGAACGCTGCAGCTTGAAAATACTTTCAATGCAAAAGTTATCCAAAAGTTAGAACAGCTTGGGCACAAAATTTCAGCGCCACCTACGGCAATCGGCGGAGCACAAGCAATCTATATGCATGCTTCAGGCGTGTTAGAAGGCGGATCGGATCCACGCAAGGACGGTTGCGCGTTGGGGTATTAACCCCCCGTCTCGCTCAATTCATATTGAAATGCAGAGGGTATTGGCCATCTTCGAATGGACCAAACAAATCACTAATATCTGGGTGATCTACGGGTTCGCCCGAATAATCGGCCACAAGGTTTTGCTCTGACACATACGCCACGTAGTAGCTTTGATCGTTTTCGGCCAAAAGATGGTAAAACGGTTGCTCCTTGCGGGGCCGGCTATCCTCAGGAATCGCATCGTACCAATCTTCGGTATTTGAAAATTCTGGGTCGACATCAAAAACCACTCCGCGAAACGGATGTTTGCGGTGACGGACCACTTGGCCAAGATGATATTTCGCGTATGCCGTATTCATAAGTCGAAGCCCCTACCGGTCCAGACTATCGCTTTCAAGGACATTTTGTCCATTTGAGGCAGGCCAATTTCATGGAAACAGTCTGTGAACCAACTAGATTTCTAGGAATTTGCAAATTCCGGCAGAGCACCGCCGATTTCGAGCACAACCTGCGCGAATGTGATTTCAAAAATACGTAAAAACGCGTATGATTGTGGAAAATAAAGAAACATAGCGAGAGGCCCATGAGCAGACACTTTCGCGCCCTTATTGTCCTTGTCCTGGTTGCCGCGTGCAGCAGCGGGAACAATTCGGCGCCCCGAAACTTGAACGACGCCTGTTCGATTTTAAACCAACGCCCGAAATACGCGCGCGCCTTTAAGGCAACCGAGCGTCGCTGGGGTGTGCCTGCCCATGTGCAGATGGCGACGATTTATCAAGAAAGCAAATTCAAAGCGCGCGCGCGCACCCCACATCGCTATGTGCTGGGCGTTCTGCCGATGGGCAGACAAAGTTCGGCTTACGGCTATGCTCAAGCGCTGGATGGCACGTGGGATGGATATAAACGCGCGACAGGCCGACATGGTGCTGACCGCGATAATATCTTTGACGCGACCGATTTCATGGGATGGTACATGAACCAGACCCGCGAAAAGAACGGTATTTCGTTGCGCGATGCACGCAACCAATACCTTGCCTATCACGAAGGCCATACTGGCTATGCGCGGGGCAGCTACAAAAGCAAAAGCTGGCTGTTGCGTGTCTCGAACGAAGTGGCCGCACGCGCTGACACCTATCAAGGCCAACTGGCCAATTGCCGTCGCTATCGCTGATTTAAGAAGGGGCCTTAATGGCCCCTTTTTCCTGATCTCTTAATCATCATCTCGTTCAGGCGCGACGATATTGGTCATACGGGTGATATTGAAAAGTTTGTTTTCCAGCTTCACGCTATGATCCAAATCACCAAGCACAACAGTTGTTTCAGATCCTGATCCATCCTGAATGACCCATTGGCTCAATCGAACCGGGTTGTCGGCAAAGTGCATTTCAATTGCACCGCGGTCCGGGTTCTTTGGATCCAATGCGCGCACGGTCGTGACTTCACCGTCGTAAGAATGGCCCACGACCATATCGCGATTTTTCAAGTTCACATTGCGTTCAAGGATAACCCACAGAGGTGTTTTGCGCAGCGGATAGTTTTCTGGCGGCTCATTGGATTTCAGATCAAAGATCGCGATTTGGCCGCCACCAGCCATGACCAACGCAGCCTCAGGCGGATCGTATTCAAAGCGCGCGCGGCCAGGACGCTTGATCATCAAGGTCCCGGTGGAAATCGAGTTATCCTCGTTGATCTGCGTAAAGCTGGTTTGGGCCGCGCCAATCCTTTGCAGATACGCGGAAATTTCATCAAGCGTCAGCTTGTCAGCTGAGGCCGAGCCCGCCATCGCAAGCCCAAGGCCCGAGGCGATCAGAAAGCTTAAGTGTTTCATGCGCTTAATGTAGGCACGAAAAAAGGGCGGTGCTAGCCCGCCCTTCATCAGGAATCTGTGTTTCGGTGAAAACTCGCCGGTTCCCGCCCGGTTATTGTTCCGGAATCAAAATCTCGCGCTTCCCGACGTGGTTGGCAGAGGACACAACGCCTTCGTCTTCCATCTGTTCTACCAGTTTAGCGGCCTTGTTATATCCGATCGAAAGTTTGCGCTGAATATAGGACGTTGAGCACTTGCGATCCTTAGCCACAATCGCAACGGCCTGATCATACAGCGCATCCTCGCCGTTGGTATTACCACCCAGACCAAGCACCGCGTCAATATTGCCTGCTTTCTCATCCGCAGGGCCATCTACAACACCACCTACATACTCTGGCTCGCCAAAGGACTTAAGATGGTTCACGATTTCTTCGACTTCTTCATCGCTCACAAAAGGACCGTGACAACGCGTAATCTTGGCGCCGCCCGCCATGTACAACATGTCCCCCATGCCCAGAAGCTGCTCTGCACCCATTTCACCTAGGATGGTGCGGCTGTCGACTTTCGAGGTCACTTGGAAGGAAATCCGAGTGGGGAAGTTCGCCTTAATGGTACCGGTGATCACGTCTACAGACGGACGTTGTGTAGCCATGATGATGTGAATGCCAGAGGCACGCGCCATTTGCGCAAGGCGCTGAATGCAGGCTTCGATCTCTTTGCCCGCCACCATCATCAGGTCAGCCATCTCGTCAACAACCACGACGATATATGGCATTTTCTCTGGGATGATCTCTTCTGTTTCAAAGACTGGTTCGCCAGTCTCATCATCAAATCCAGTTTGAACCGTCCGGCTGAATGTCTCACCCTTGGCAAGCGCATCTGCAACGCGGCTGTTGTAGCCGTCAATGTTCCGCACACCCATTTTGGACATTTTGCGGTAACGATCTTCCATCTCGCCGACCGTCCACTTCAGGGCCACAACCGCCTTTTTAGGGTCGGTAACAACCGGAGACAGTAGGTGCGGAATGCCGTCATACACCGACAGTTCCAGCATCTTAGGGTCGATCATGATCATGCGGCAATCTTCTGGCGTCAGCTTATAAAGCAACGACAGGATCATCGTGTTGATCGCTACGGATTTACCGGAACCGGTTGTACCGGCAATCAACAAGTGAGGCATCTTGGCGAGGTTCGCGACAATCGGATCACCGCCAATGTCCTTACCCAAGGCCAGTGGCAATTTGCGGTTCGAGGACTCATATTCACGCGAAGACAGGATCTCGCGAAAGGCCACCATTTCGCGTTTGTCATTTGGCAATTCGATACCAATGACTGATCGACCCGGAACGGTCGACACACGTGCAGACAAAGCACTCATGGAGCGCGCGATATCATCGGATAGACCAATCACCCGGCTCGCTTTCAAACCCGGCGCTGGTTCCAGTTCATACATGGTGACAACCGGACCCGGACGCACTGAAACGATCTCGCCTTTGACGCCATAGTCATCCAGCACAGCTTCAAGCATACGCGCGTTTTCTTCTAGCGCTTCATCGCTCAATACATGGCGTTCAATGGTTTCTGAGCTGGCAAGCAAATTCAGTGGCGGAAGTTCAAATTGAGCTGCGTTTTCGTCAAAAGCCAACTGTGGCTGTGCCTCGGCTTTGGCACGGGCGGATTGCTGAACAGGCTTACGAACCGGGTTCTGCACAACTTTTTTCGGTTCAGGCGTTGGGATCTGCTGCGCAACAGGTGCCTGCGGAACTGTGCGTTGAATTGGCACAACGGGTGCCTGAACGGGCTCAACATCAGCTTCAACATAGGGCGCGAAGATTTCTTCAGGGTGCGGCGCAACGATGTCCGCGTGGGTGTTCACCGCAGGCGCCGTCAATGGTGGTTCAGCACGCATTCCAGTGTCAGCACCCGGCTGTAGAACCAGGGGATCAGGGCCGCGACCCATGCCTTTGGTAACCGGTGCAAGATCAGGCGCATAGGTTGGTTTATTGCTGCGAATACGGTTTTTAATAACATCGTTGATCTTCGCCTTGATCCGGTCATCGCCCGGTTCTTCGCTCACATGCGCAACCGGTTCTTGTTCGACCAATTCAGGCTCAGGCATTGGGTCTGGGCGTTTGATCAAGCTTGGCACACGCGCCAAAAGCGATGGGCGTTGTGGCTCTTCTGGTTCCGGCGCTGCTTCAATCAGCGGTTCTTCATAGATTGGATCTTTAGCCACTTGATCCGCCCACGCGTCTTGCATCGCGGCTTCTTGGGCTTTGCGTTCATTGCGACGTTCTTGCATGGCTTGCGCAGCACTGACCGCACCCGTCGCACCACGCCCCATCAAGTTCATAAGGTTGGCGTAGGTAACAATGATACCAATCATCAGGAAACGGCCAACCCAATTCAACTCGGAACGGGTGAAACCCATCACAAAGAGCATCAAGGCAAGCACGCCCAAACCCATCAGGAAAGACATGATTTTCAAGCCAATCGAGGCCCCAACCGGGAGGATCGTCAGCAATGCACCTAATACCGTATCACCGAACAGGCCACCCAAACCAAAGGAATGGGTCCAGCTATCGTTGGGTACCAAAGTTGCCGCATAAACAGAGCACAGCGCCAGTACGATGGGCGCAAAAACAGCCCGGCCAACGGCGCGTTCTTCGCCACGGTGTAGCGCGAACCGAAGGCCCCAAGCCAATGCAACCAACGCAACTCCCCAGCTGCCCCAGCCGATGATCATAAACAAAGGTGCAGAAATCGACGCGCCCAAACGGCCCATCCAGTTTTGAACGGGGGCGTCCGTGGCTGACATCCAATTTGGATCATCCGGTGTGTACGATCCAATCATCGCCGCAGCCATCAACCCGACGAGGATCAGGCAAATGCCGATCAACTCTTTGCCGCGTTTTTCCAGAATGGCTTGCGTATTGCTGTCGAGCAGCGGGTCGCGTCCACGTGCCTGATATGCCATCGTTACACCTCGTACTTATTGGTAAAGGCAGTCACGCAGAGTGATCAGCGCCGCCTTTACGTCGTTTTTTGGAGCCACAAGAGCGACCCGAATATATGGTTTTCCGGGGTTCTCCCCGTTTACATCGCGACTAAGGTACGCACCTGGCAGCACGCGCACGCCCGTCTCTTTCCAGAGCTTTAGAGCCGCGGTCTCCCCGTCTTCTACAGGGAGCCATAAAAAGAAGCCGGCCTGAGGTTTCATATACCCAGGGATGTCGGCGAAAATCTCGTCAGCAATGTCGAACTTTTCCGCATAAAGGCGGCGGTTTTCTTCGACATGAACCTCGTCTGCCCAAACCTTTTCTGATGCGCGCTGCAGCGGCAGCGGAATGGGTGCACCGGCATAGGCGCGCAAACGTTTTATATGTTTCAGCGTTTCAGGACCGCCTGCGACAAAACCAGAGCGCAAGCCCGGCAGGTTGCTGCGTTTGCTAAGACTGTGGAAGATCACAACACGTTCCGGATCAGCACCAAGCTCTTGCGCAACCTGTAAAGCCCCGTGTGGTTTTTCTTCCCGGTAAATTTCGGAATAGCATTCATCCGCGAAGACTTTGAAATCATGTTTCTCAGCCAGCATGATCAGCTTTGCGAGGTAGTCACGTGATGCAATCGCACCTTGTGGATTGGACGGCGAGCACACATAGGCGATCGCCACACGCTTCAGCACATCCTCAGGCAATTGCGTGTAATCGGGCATGAAGCCGTTATCAGCAGTTGCCGCGCAGAAACGCGGTTCGGCATTCACCGAAATCGCGCCAATCATATAAACTTGGTAAAATGGGTTCGGCACCAGAATCACAGGCTTTTCGCCGTTTTTGGTTTCCGGGCACAGCGCCATCGAAGCATTGTAGAGCCCCTCACGCGTACCATTTAACGCCATCACCTGTATCGCTGGATCTATCTGCACTTCAAATCGACGATTAATCCAATCGGCAATCGACTGCTGCAGTTCGGGTGTTCCGTCGTTCGCTGGGTATTTATTAAATTCAGCGGCATTTTCGGTGATCACCTCTGTAACCCACGCTGGAAAGGCGTGTTTCGGCTCCCCAATGGTCATATGGACCACTGGACCGCCTGGTTCATGAGAATCCAGAAGGCTCCGCAGGCGCGGAAACGCATAAGCCGGAAGGTTCGAAAACCGCTCGGGAAACATCTAAAACTGCCTCAGTTGTCGGGATCATTCACGCCCCGTTTGGGGATAAGTTACCCAAACAAGCGAGTTTCGTCCAGAAAAACCGTGACGATTCCGCAAGTTGTGGCATTTCAGCCGAGCATTACGCCAAGCCGCGCTCCACTGCAGACGCGGTGCGCAAAAGCCGTGCTTCTCCAAAGGGTTGCCCAAAAATCATCAATCCAGCACTTGGTGTGCCGGTCGGCAAGGACACGCTACACAGGCCCAGCAGATTCCCAATTCTTGTATTGCGCAGCGCAAGTATATTTTCAGTCACGTAATACTCGTGATCGCTTTGCAATCTCTCCAGATTTGGCGGCATGATTGGCGTTGTGGGGCATAAAACTCCGTCATATCCAGCGACTCGGGCATGCCACCTGTCGCGCGCTTTCTCTAAGGTTTGCCAAGCTGCCACATAATCAGCGCCCCCTACATGCACGCCTGAACGGAACCGTTCGAGAATCTCAGCAAACATCAAATGAGGATTGGCCTCAATCACACTTTTCCAAGTGCCGTAGGCCTCTGCGGTGAACAGCGTTCCGGTCAAACCCATGGCCCACTCAACTTCCGGAGCCTGAATGCGATCAATGATTGCACCAGCAGCCTCAAGACGTGCCACAGCAGAATTGAACGCATCCAATGGCGTCTCGCGGACATCATCTAAAGCGATCGTTTCTAACACAGCAAAATGCTTGCCAGCGATGCGCGCCGCTTTCAGATCAACCACCTGATTACCGGTCAAAGCAGAAAGCGCATAAGCGGCGTCTTCAACGGTTCGGCATAGGGGACCAACAGTATCAAACTTAGGGCATAGCGGCACGGATCCCGCATTAGAGACCAAACCCCAAGTTGTTTTCAGGCCCACCAAATCATTCCATGCAGATGGAACACGTACCGATCCACCGGTATCGGACCCAATCGCCATCGGCGCCAATCCAAAAGCCACCGATGTAGCGGCGCCAGAGCTGGACCCACCCGGCACGGCACCTGCGTCGTTTACACAAGGCGGCGTCGCGGTAATGGGATTTAACCCAAGACCGGAAAAGGCAAGTTCAGACATATGGGTCTTACCCAAACACACCAACCCAAGTTGCGTTGCAATTTTCACAACCTCTGCATCGGCCTCTGGAACGCGATCTTTCAGCAAGGCAGAGCCTGCTTCTGTTGCCACGCCCGCTGTATCAAAAAGATCCTTCCAACTGACAGGAACACCGTCCAAAGGAGACAAGCGCTGCCCTGCTCGTGCGCGCTCTGCAGCTGCTTCTGCTTCTGTTAGTGCACGTTCGTGTGTCACCTGGGCATAGATGCGATCCCGCAAATCATGACTGTCGATGGCACCCAGAAACGCCTGCGTCAAAGCCACCGGATCAATGGCACCGTCACCGATGCCGCGCCCCAGCTCTGCTGCACTCATTTTCAACCAGTCAAACATGATCTGCTCCGTCCTCACGATTTTCAAACGGTAGCGACCCTTATGCGCATGGACAATCCGAAACACATTCCCATATTGAAGATTATGGAATTTGATAGCGACATCGTCATTGCAGGTGGAGGTCTGAACGGCCCCGCCTTGGCTTTGGGCCTGGCCCAAAAAGGATTTTCAGTGACTATGGTTGATGCGCGACCGACCCGCGCGCGCGCTGAAAGCAATTTCGACGGGCGCGGTTATGCCTTGGCGCTTGCATCCAAACGGTTGCTCGATGCGATTGATGTTTGGGGTGACGTCGCTGCGGATGCTCAACCCATGCTGGACATCAAAGTCAGCGATGGCCGCGCAGGCGACGGCCCCTCCCCTTTCTTTCTGCACTTTGATCATGCGGAGCTAGAAGAAGGCCCGATGGGTTTTATGGTCGAAGACCGCTACCTCTATCGCGCCTTCCTGAAAGCGGTTCAATCAGAGTCGCAGATCACAACAATCAACGAAGATAGCGTGATCGCACAGGATATATTTGCAGATGGCGTGACGGTCACACTGCAATCAGGCAAAGCCTTGAACGCCCAGCTCTTGATTGGTTGTGATGGTCGACAAAGTGGCGTTGGCAAACGTGCAGGGATCAAACGCACCGGCTGGGGATATGGGCAAACCGCATTGGTCTGCGCCATTGAGCACGAGCTGCCCCACAAGGGCATCGCGCATCAATTCTTTATGCCGCCAGGGCCGCTTGCGATCCTCCCGCTACCAGGCAATCGCAGTTCAATCGTGTGGACGGAAACAGATGAAACCGCGCAAGCCATCCAAGGGTTAAGCGATGAAAACTACATAGAAGTTCTTAAGCCACGGTTTGGTGATTTTCTCGGGGATATTTCCTTAGCAGGAGCGCGATTTACCTACCCACTCGGCCTGACTGTTGCGAATAATTTCGTAGCTGAGCGCGTTGCTTTGGTCGGAGATGCAGCTCATGGAATGCATCCAATTGCGGGCCAGGGCCTGAACGCTGGTCTGCGCGATGTAGCGGCAATGATTGATGTCTTGTTTGATGCGCGTCAGCGTGGGGAGGACATCTCTAGCGAGCTTGTGCTCAAGCGCTACGAAGAATGGCGCCGCTTTGATACCCAGACACTTGTGGCGGCCACGGACCTGAGCAACAAGATTTTCTCGAACGACAATCCTCTGCTGCGGTTCGGGCGTGATATCGGTCTTGGTGTGATTAATCGCATGCCTGTGGCGCGTCGCGCCTTTATCCGCGAAGCTGCGGGATTGACGGGCGATCTGCCTTCTTTGATGCGGTAGGATTCAGTCCAGTTCCTTGGCTTCATCGATCAACATGATCGGAATACCGTTGCGGATCGGATAAGCCAAAGAAGCCGCTTTCGAGACCAACACTTGCTCTGCTGCATCATACTCCAAACGGGTTTGCGTTTGCGGGCAAACCAGAGTTTCCAGCATTTTTGGGTCAAATGTTCCGGTATCGCTCATTGCATCCGATCCTCTGCATCGCCGCTTAGCAGCGAAAATTCCAAAAGTGTGGTCAAAATCGCGCGACGTTCCGCGAGTGATTTTGCCTCTAACAATGCCTGCTTATCCTCAACCTGCAGTTCCAGCAACATCGCAAGCGAGTTGATCAGCATTTCATCATCAGCCTCTTTCAATGTCTCCCAATCGGTCGACAGATTTTGCGTATCAAAGTACCGCTTCAGCAGGGAGAGAAATCCTGCCCTCTGGAAATCCGTATCTTGTTCATGCGCCCCAAGATCACGATCATAATCCTGCCAATCTACCAAACAGCGGCGATAGGCTTGAAACCCAGATTCTTCACGCAAAACCCTAAACCGAGAGACCCCCGCCAAGGTGATCATATATCGCCCATCGTCCGTTTCTGAGAACTGAGACACACGCCCTGCGCATCCAACCATATGGAGCTTGGCATCATTTTGCGGCAGGGGTTGAACCATGCCGATCAAGCGATCCCGGGTCTTCAGGCAATCATCCAGCATGGCCAAATACCGCGGCTCGAAAATATGCAACGGCAAGCGCGCCCGTGGCAGCAATAATGCCCCCGGCAAGGGGAACACCGGCAGCATATCGGGTAGGTCAGCGGCTTTGAACATGCCTGAAAGTCTAGCGTGTCGCGCCGATTAGGCAAATATCATAGAGCTCAGGCGGCGACGGCCATTCAAAACGATCGTATCTTCTGGCTTCAAAGCATCGAAAATTGTGAACAGCTGAGTTTTCGCAGCGCCATCGTTCCACTCTCGGTCACGACGGAACAATTCCAGCAATTCATCCACGGCAGCTTCGGTTTCACCAGCCGCATGCAGCGCCTGAGCGAGGTCAAAGCGCGCTTCATGATTTGCAACATCCGCCTCGACCGCCGCGCGCAATTCAGCAACAGGCCCCGCATTTGCAGCCTGACGTGCCAATTCGATCTGCGCACGCACGGCTTCGATTTCTGCAGCATCCGCGATTTCCGCTGGTACGCCGTTCAAAACAGCCTCGGCTTCGTCTGCATTGTCAGATGCAAGGTGGCATCGTGCGAGCCCAGCAAAAGCCACAGCGTTATTTGGGTCTTCGCCAATGATCGCCGCAAAGGTTTGCGCCGCATCCGTGATAGCACCCTGCTCAAGCATTTCCTCGGCAGCTTCCAAAGCTTCGCCAAGACCATCATCCGCTTCGCCGCCACCCTGCTTAACGACTCGCTCCACAAACTCTTCGATCTCGCTTGGAGGAACCGCTCCTTGAAAACCGTCAATCGGCTGACCTTTGAAAAAGGCAAAGACAGTCGGAATGGACTGAACACGCATTTGACCTGCGATCATCTGGTTTTCGTCGACGTTGACCTTCGCCATTTTGACCGCGCCTTTGGCTTTGGTCACAGCGGCCTCAAGAGCAGGGCCCAGAGTTTTGCACGGGCCACACCATGGCGCCCAGAAATCAACGATGACAGGGACTTTTTGTGAAGCCTCAACGACGTCCTGCATAAAGGTCGCCTCGCTCACATCTTTGATCAGATCATCCGCTGGCGCTTCGGCGCCCTGTCCAAGTTCGAACATGGTCGTTCATCCCCAAATTAATACTTGCGCCTTATATGGCCCCTAATCCCCGGTCTGCCAAGGTGGCAGATCACTCAGAGGTCAAAGGTCGCAAAGACTGGCGCGTGGTCGCTAGGTTTTTCCCAGCCGCGTGCATCGCGCAGAACACGGCTTGAATGACCAGCATTTGATATATCAGCTGTGGCCCAAACGTGATCCAAGCGCCGCCCTTTATCAGCGGCATCCCAATCTTTAGCGCGGTAGCTCCACCAGCTATAAAGCAGGCCTTCCGGAATATCCTGCCGCGTTACATCCACCCAATTCCCAGCGTCCTGTGTTTCCGCCAAATGCTCGACCTCGATCGGGGTATGGCTCACAATCTTCAGTAGTTTCTTGTGGTCCCAGACATCATCTTCGCGCGGAGCGATATTCAAATCCCCGACAAGAATAGATTTTTCAGGTTTTTCGGCTTTGAACCAATCTCGCATGTCTGTGAGGTAATCGAGCTTCTGACCAAATTTCTCATTGATCTCACGATCGGGCTTGTCGCCGCCGGCTGGCACGTAAAAGTTGTGGATGGTCACACCGTTCTCAAGCTTGCCCGCAATATGGCGGGCATGACCGAGCTGTGCGAAATCTTCGCTACCCGCTTCTTCCATCGGGATCTTAGACAGGATCGCAACCCCGTTGTACCCCTTCTGTCCACGCGCAACCATATGGGTGTAGCCAAGCGCGCGAAACCCCTCGAGTGGAATGAGATCCACAGGGCTTTTACATTCTTGAAGACACAGTACATCCGGCGCCTCTTCACCCATAAGTTTCAACACAATTGGCTCACGCAGACGAACCGAATTGATGTTCCAAGTGGCAAGGGTAAAAGACATGGCGCGCTCCAAAGTTCACGATTTGTGCTAGGTTAAACAAACCCAAACTGCAGCGCCAGATCAAACCGAATTTTGCGGAAAAAAAGAGGTCCGGAACAAGTCCGGACCAGTCCAACAGGGAGGTACATATCATTACCCGGATATGCACGGGATCTCTTATGTCACCTACATGGGTGCCATGAGTGCCTTTGCCAAGTCAACATAACCAGATTCTTTTAATAAATGGTGTTGCAAAGGCGACTCATCCAGCGGTTGTCACGACACCAGTCGGTAACCACCACTTTCGGTGACCAGCAGGCGTGCATTCGAAGGATCAGGTTCAATCTTTTGACGCAGGCGGTAGATATGCGTTTCCAATGTATGGGTGGTTACACCCGCATTGTAGCCCCAGACCTCATGCAGCAAAACATCGCGCGCGACGACACCATCGGTGCTGCGGTAAAGGAATTTAAGAATGTTGGTTTCTTTTTCGGTTAGACGAATTTTACGATCATCTTCGGTCACCAACATCTTCGTGGCAGGTTTGAACGTATATGGTCCAAGCGTGAATACGGCATCTTCGCTTTGCTCATGCTGACGCAGCTGAGCGCGAATACGAGCCAAAAGAACAGGGAATTTGAACGGCTTAGACACATAGTCATTTGCACCAGCGTCGAGACCCAGAATGGTGTCTGCGTCAGTGTCATGCCCGGTCAGCATCAAGATGGGGCTTTTGACGCCCTGCTTGCGCATGAGGCGGCACAGTTCGCGGCCATCAGTATCAGGCAGGCCGACATCAAGGATCACAAGATCGTATAAACCCTCTTTGGCGCGCGCCATGGCGTCGCTGCCATTGCCAGCTTCAAAGACGTCAAAGTCTTCGGTCATCACCAATTGTTCTGATAGTGCCTCGCGCAGATCGTCATCATCGTCTACCAGCAGAATTCTCTTGAGCTGTCCCATCGGGCGTCTCCGTTTTGTGTTTCCTAACACTTGCGCGCCGAAGGTGGCATTCTCAAGGTATGCTGCAATAAATTCACGCCGTCGTGTAAATGCGTGTGGAAATGTTTCACATTGCTACAAAAACAGCTACATCTGGCGCGCTGACGCACATTGAGGATCGCATGAATTTTGCACCTGACATTCTGGAACGCCTGGCCCGCGCCCGCGCAGATTTGCGCATGGGGGTGCCGATCCTGGTACGGGATGAAACACAAGCCTTTCTGGCTCTCGCGTCAGAAACGCTTGATGATCAAAGGCTTACATCAGCGAAATCCCTGTCAAACGAATTGGTGCTAGTTCTAACGGCACGCCGTGCTGAGACGTTAAAAGCGCGTGCCTATGACGCAGATCTAGCACGGATTCTGATGCCAAGAGATGCCTCAACAGACTGGGTGCGCTGCGTGTCTGACCCAGCAGACGATCTGAAAACGCCGATGAAAGGCCCCTTCAAGTCGGAACGCACCGGGGGGGCTTCATTACATTTAATGGCGCTGAACTTGGTGAAATCTGCGCAATTGTTACCGTCTGTGGTAATGCTCCCAATCGAAAACGCAGCACAATTTGCATTGGATAACGGATTGACGGTGATTCCAAAGGAAGAAGCCGAAGACCTTCTTTTAGCCTCCAGCCCAATGAATTCGGTGGTCAACGCCCGCTTGCCGATCCAGGCAGCTGAAGCGAGCCGACTACATATTTTTCGCCCTGAAGACGGCGGCGAAGAACACTACGCCATCGAAATCGGTAAACCTTGCCGCAGCCAGCCGGTATTGGCGCGACTACACTCCGCCTGTTTTACCGGGGATATTCTTGGATCACTAAAATGCGACTGTGGCCCCCAGCTCAATGCCGCTTTGGCGCAGATGGGCCAAGAGGGTCACGGCGTGTTGCTCTACCTCAATCAGGAAGGGCGCGGGATTGGGCTGGCCAATAAAATGCGCGCTTATTCCTTGCAGGATCAAGGGTTCGATACGGTTGAAGCCAATCACCGGCTTGGCTTTGAAGATGACGAGCGAGATTTCAGAATTGGTGCCAACATACTCAAAGAACTTGGGTTTAGCGATGTGCGCCTACTGACCAACAATCCCCGCAAGATCAAAATGATGGAAGACACCGGCATCAAAGTCGCGGAGCGAGTGGAATTGAAGGTCGGCGAAAACGAATTCAATAGAGCTTACTTGGCAACAAAGGCCGCAAAGTCTGGGCATCTGCTGTGAGTGAAATGGTGCTGACACCAACGGGCGTTCGCTTTATGGGTCGCCATTTTCCTTGTGTGATCGGAAAAGGCGGCATTAAAACAGATAAACGGGAAGGCGATGGCGCAACACCAACAGGCCAGCACCGTATTGTTGGAATGCTTTATCGCCCCGATCGCATCTCGGCCCCTCAGCCTTGGGCGCGCCCAATCGGCACCATGGATTTATGGTCAGATCATAGCGGAGACGTTGATTACAACACTTTGGTGCGCCGCCCCTATGCCAAAAGCCATGAGGTCCTGCGCCGAGCTGATCCGCTCTATGACCTCGTTCTGACAACCGATTACAACTGGCCAAAGGCAACGCCCGACAAAGGTTCTGCGATCTTTATTCACCAGTGGAGACGCCCCGGGTTTGGGACTGAAGGCTGTATCGCCTTTAGACGAGATCATCTGCGCTGGATCGCCGAACACATTCAGCTTGGCACCGTAGTGACGGTTCCAGAGGGTTTAGCCGCTCAGCCGTAGTCGCGTTCACCAAATATGGCAGATCCAACACGAACATGAGTTGCGCCCAAGGCCACAGCTTTTTCAAAATCGCCGCTCATTCCCATAGACAGCCCTTCAAGACCATTTCGCTCGGCGAGCTTTTTGAGCAAAGCAAAATGCAAACTGGCTTCTTCGTTTGCAGGTGGGATGCACATCAAACCGACGACCGGCAAATCCAACGCGCGACATTCGGCTATGAAATCATCTGCGTTCAGAGGCAGAATACCCGATTTTTGCTCCTCTTCGCCGGTATTCACCTGAATGAAAAGATCCGGGCAGTTCCCAAATTCCTGAGCTAATCGCGCCAAAGTCGTCGCCAATTTTGGACGATCGACTGAATGGATGGCCTCAAACAAGGTCATAGCTTGGCGGGCTTTGTTGGTTTGCAAAGGTCCAAGCAGGTGAACTTTAGTGTCTTGGAAGGTTTCGCGGAAAGCTGGCCACTTCCCCGCCGCTTCCTGCACTTTGTTTTCACCAAACAGGCGATGGCCTTCGTTCAAAACTACTTCAACGCGGTCATTCGGCTGCACTTTGGAAACCGCGATCAGCTGCGTGCTGCCCGTTACACCACCTGCAGCGGCCTCAGCCTTATGAATGCGGGATTGGATTTCAGAAAGAGACATATGCGGAGCCCGTGAATTTCAATTGAGGCGCACAAAACATCAATTGCAGGCAAAAGAAAAGGGCAGGTCCGAAGACCCGCCCTAAATAGGTAGCTTCTAGTTCTAAGAATTAGAACTTGAAGGAGATACCCAGGTCAGCAACAGTGTCGTCTGCAGCGTTTTGGCCGATACCACCAGCAAGGGTAGCGCCGCCCAGATCGTATGCAACACCGATACCGTAACCGTCACCAGCTGCGCCAGCGTCTGCGTAAACAGCAGTTACAGTAACGTCACCAGTTGTGTAGGAAACATCGACACCCATGCCGTCGTCTGCTGCACCATCGTCTGTGTTCCAGAATACGTTCGCGGAGATCGCACCAGATGTGTAACCCAGAGTTACCAGAGTGTACTGCTCGTCAGCTGCTTCACCGAAGCCCAGTGCTACGGAGAATGCGTCGAAAGAAGCAGAACCACCGATTGCCCAGTCGTCGTTAGAAGAGTCTACGGAAGCTGCAACTTTGATGTCGCCGAATGCGTAGTCAACACGAACGTCGTGAGAACCGAAGCCCAGACCATCAGTGATTTCTGCGATGTTGTCGATGCCGATGCCATCGTAGCCAACGTCTTTCAGACCACCTTGGTCAGCTGCTTCGCCGATTTCACCAACAGTCAGTGTCAGACCGTTGTACGCAACGAATACTTCTGCGTCAGAAACTGTACCAACAGTAGTTACGGAGTCGTCGGAAGAACCGTCCAGATCAACGGACGCACCGAAAGACAGGCCGCCATCAGTTTCACCAGTGCCAACAACGTTGAAGTCGATTTCGTTGTGAACAGTTGTGTCTGTGCCGTCATGCTTCAGACCCATGTTTGCTTCACCAGTGATGGTGATTTCAGCTGCTGCAACACCTGCGGTCATAACCAGCGCGGTGGAAGCGAAGAGAACTTTTTTCATAGTCTATCCCTCGGATTTCAAAATTCTGCCCCAGCCCGGATCATCCGGAAAGGGTATGACGAGGGTTTCGCTTTTTTCGGGGGTACTTTGCAAGCACGGCAAACACGTCGCCGACATTGCGCCCAAAATTTGATGCATGTTTGTCACACTTACCGTAACCAGAGGGAAAGTTTGGCAGGTTACCGCCCATTCCCGCACATCACATACGTTATATAAGCATAGGCAAAAAACCTTGCTCTGCCATGCTAGCTTAGCTAGGACGGTACAGAACTGGGCATATTGGGCATTATCATGACTATTAAATCCGCTGCAAAACTGACGATTCTTAGTGTCGCACTAGGCGCACTTGTCTCCTGTGGCAGTTTGCGCGGAGGTGGGAATTCCGATTCTTACGGACAAGATGGTGCCAGTTCCGACCCGACAAATCGTGCGATTCCAGTTCAAGAACGCGGCACGACAATCTGGGATATCTTTAAGAAAGATAATACCGACATCACCGTTAAGGTGAACAAGTACATTTGGGCTGCTTCACTCGAAGTGCTCGATTTCCTTCCAGTCGATTCTATCGATCCATTCTCAGGCGTGATCACAACCGGCTTCGGGACACCTCCCGGTGGCGGTCAATCTTATCGTGCCACTGTTTTGGTGCGTGATCCGGCGCTCGATGCGCGCTCTCTGCATGTGTCATTACAAAAACGTAACGGACGCGCCGTTGCTGACAGCACTGTCCGGGCCGTCGAAGACGCGATTCTGGCACGCGCGCGCCAGCTACGCATTCGTGACGGGCGCTTCTGAAGCCTCTCGGAAAACTCTAGATTTCTGTGCCACCGGGATTCGACGCAGCCAAAACGTCGATCCACTCCAGTTGGCGCGGCAAACAAGCCGTTTGAAGATCGTATTTTGAGACAATCAAATCGCGTGCTTTTGCCCCTAAACGGCTGCGAGCGGTTCGGTTGACCAGCAGATCGCAAATCTCTGAAACAAGCGCGTCTTGGTCAAAGAAATCCACCAACCTCCCGGTCTGATCGTGCTGAATGACTTCGCGGACAGGTGCTGTATCGCTCGCTACAATGGGCGCACCTATGCTCATCGTTTCTAACAACGACCATGACAAAACAAATGGGTAAGTCAGGTAAACATGCACAGTGGCCACCTGCAGCATGCTGATGAACCGTTCATAAGGCAGCTTGCCAACAAAATGCACACGCCGCCAATCCGCCTCCGAGATCTGACCGCGCACCTCATCAATATAAATCTGCTTCCAAGACTGTCCCCTTGGCGCGGCAGTCCCATATGAATGCCCATCTCCGCCAACGATCACGACCTGCGCATTCGGACGTTGTTTTAATAGGTTTGGCAAAGCGCGCATAAAAACATGGTAACCGCGGTAAGGCTCCAGATTGCGGTTCACGAAGGTCACGACCTCATCGGAAGTTGTCAATAACAACGCGTCATTGACCTGAAACAACGCGTCAGGATTCGGAGCCGCTTGAGCTGTGTCGATACCATCATGGATGACCGAAATCCGGTCCTGATACTTCTGTGGAAAAGTGCTGGCCTGATATTGTGTCGGACTTATTGCCATATCCCCGAGCGGATAATGCAGGGCGTTGTTTAGATTTTTCAGCCGCAGGCGCAAAGAATCATGCGACCCAGCTGGTTTCGGGAATTCTGGATCAAAACCGATATCGCCAGCTTCCCCTTGATAAAAAAGCTCATAATAAAGGCCGATGCGGGCCTTAGGCCAAACGTCGCGCAGAAACATGGCCTCTCCCCAGCCGGGATGAGCAACGATGATATCTGGATGGAACCCGCGATCCTTCAAGTCCTGCGCCGCAAGCATGCATGCCTCTGCCCGTATGACTTTGGTATCAAGATCCTGCAGCCACGGATGGGTCTCACTGCCCTGCTGACGGCGAATAGAATAAGGCAGTACATCCACGCCTTGCCAGCGTGTGGCCTCCTTCACTCGCAAAGTCAGTGCTACGCAGCGATGACCTTTTGCCGCCAAGGCAGGGGCAAGGTTTTTAAATTGCCCTGGAAAATTTTGATGGATGAAAAGGATGTTCATTAAGATCACACGCCTGAAATCGGTTTCCAACCGTTATAGTCACGTCCTTTCACACTGCGAAACCGCAATTTTTCCCTATTGCACTGGACCAACCGGGCCCTGCGGCCTATCACCTTCGCGACCAAGCCCCACAGCGTAGGGCAAAGACATTAACAAAAGGGTACATCCGCATGACGCGCTACACCCCCGCAGAGATCGAAGCAAAGTGGCAGGCAGCCTGGGATAAGGCTGACACCTTCAAAGCCGTGCGCGATGAAAACAAGCCGAAATACTACGTGCTCGAGATGTTCCCTTACCCCTCTGGCAAGTTGCACATGGGCCACGTGCGCAACTACACCATGGGTGACGTGATCGCGCGCTATAAGATGTCGACCGGCCACAATGTGCTACACCCAATGGGCTTTGACGCGTTTGGCATGCCTGCGGAAAACGCGGCAATGGCCTCCGGCGGGCACCCGAAGGATTGGACCTATTCCAACATCGACACGATGGTTGATCAGATGAAGCCGCTGGGCCTGTCGCTTGATTGGTCGCGCATGTTTGCAACCTGTGACGTCGAATACTACGGCCAGCAGCAGGCGTTGTTCCTCGATATGTTGGAAAAAGGTCTGGTTTACCGCAAAAACGCAGTGGTGAACTGGGACCCGGTTGATATGACCGTCTTGGCGAACGAGCAGGTTGAGAACGGCCGTGGCTGGCGCTCTGGCGCATTGGTTGAACGCCGCGAGCTGACTCAGTGGTTCTTTAAAATCTCTGACATGTCGGACGAACTGCTGTCGGCGCTTGATGGATTGGAGAACTGGCCCGCCAAGGTGCGCCTGATGCAGGAAAACTGGATCGGCAAATCGCGCGGTCTACAGTTTGGTTTTGAGCGCACTGATGGCGAAGCGCCGATTGATGTCTATACCACCCGTCCAGACACACTGATGGGCGCGTCCTTTGTTGGCATCTCGCCTGACCACCCAATTGCCAAGCAATTGGAAAAGGACAATCCAGAGGTCGCGACTTTTGTTGCGGAATGTCGCAAAGGTGGCACCACTGAGGAAGCCATCGAGACCGGCGAGAAACTGGGCTACGACACCGGCATACGCGTGAAGCACCCGCTTAATCCCGATTGGGAACTGCCGGTCTGGATCGCGAACTTCATCCTGATGGATTACGGCACAGGCGCGATCTTCGCTTGTCCGGCACATGATGATCGCGACTTTGAATTTGCGACCAAATACGACCTGCCAATCATTCCCGTGTTTGAACCTGCCAATGGTGATGCTGTTGAAGGCGCCTACGTGCCAGGTAAAACCGACAAGGTGAACTACGTCAAAGGCTTCAGCGCTGCAGGCGAGATTACCGGCGAAGAAGCTGTGAATGCCGCAGTTGATGCAGCCGAAAAAGCGGGCTGGGGCGAAGGTGTGACCAAGTTCCGACTGCGCGATTGGGGCCTGTCGCGCCAGCGCTACTGGGGCTGTCCAATTCCGGTTGTCCATTGTGATGACTGCGGCGTTGTTCCTGAAAAGAAAGAAAACCTGCCAGTTGAACTGCCTTACGATGAAGACGGCAAAGCCATCGACTTCTCGGTTCCGGGCAACCCACTGGACCGCCATCCGACATGGCGTGACTGCACTTGCCCGAACTGCGGCAAGCCAGCACAACGCGAAACCGACACGATGGACACATTCGTGGACAGCTCTTGGTATTTCGCACGCTTCACAGCGCCACGCGCCGAAACGCCAACCGATATGGCGGACGCTGACTACTGGATGAACGTGGATCAATACATCGGCGGCATCGAGCACGCGATTTTGCATCTGCTTTACTCTCGCTTCTTTGCGCGGGCTATGAATATCACCGGCCATTTGCCTGATACTGCAAAAGAGCCATTTGATGCGCTCTTTACCCAAGGCATGGTGACTCACGCGATTTACAAAAATGCTGAACGGACGGACGACAACGGCCGCGCGATCTATCATTATCCGAATGAAATCGAAGAGCGCGACGGTGAAACGATTGTCAAGGAAACCGGTGAGAAGGTCACCGTGATTCCTTCGGCGAAAATGTCCAAATCCAAGAACAACGTGGTCGACCCGCTGGCGATCATCTCTGCTTACGGCGCCGACACGGCACGTTGGTTTGTTCTGTCTGATAGCCCTCCAGAGCGCGACGTTGAATGGACTGCATCCGGCGCAGAAGCCGCGCACAAACACCTGAACCGCGTCTGGAACCTTTGTGACAAGATCGGCGCGATGGACCCAGAAGCAAAGGGCCAAGGCGACGAAGACCTGCTGCGCGAAATGCACAAGGCAATTCGTGACGTCACTTTGGGCGTCGAAAGCTTCGGCTTTAACGCAGCCATCGCGAAACTCTATGGTTTCACTGCGACACTAAACAAATCCAAAGCGGGCGCTGCGGCGCAGAAGCAAGCAATTATGACGCTTGCGCAACTGATGTCCCCGATGACGCCACACTTGGCGGAAGATATCTGGGCGCATCAAGGAGGCGAAGGTCTGGTCGTGGATGCTCCTTGGCCGGTGGCGGATGAGGCAATGCTGGTTGAGGCCAGCGTGACTATGCCAATCCAAATTAACGGCAAACGCCGCGCGGAAATCAGCGTTCCGAAGGACATGCCAAAGGAAGAGGTTGAAAAACTGGCGCTGGCGCAGGAAGCTGTGGTCAAAGTGCTGGATGGGGCCCAGCCTAAAAAGTTGATTGTTGTCCCTGGTCGGATTGTGAATGTCGTCATTTAATCGCCGCTCGGTCCTCTTGATGTCCGCAAGCTTGCCTTTTGTGGCGGCTTGCGGATTTGAACCGGTTTATGGGCCGAACAGCGCAGCCACTCGGCTGCGCAACGCCATTCTGGTGGATGAACCCAAAACAGAAGATCAGTTTGAACTGGTGCGCCAGTTGGAGCATCGCCTCGGTGCTGCAGACAATGCGCGCTTTGGACTTTCCGTGGCTTTGGATATCCGCGAAGAGGGCGTTGCCTTAACTTCGGACAACCGCACCACACGGAAAGAAGTCATTGGCGCAGGCACCTACGCCTTGCGCGATCTTTCCACGAAAGAAGTTCTGCTTTCTGGTAAGGTCGATAGCTTCACTGGCTACTCCACCACAGGTACCACGGTGTCCGAATTGGCGTCGCGACGTGATGCGCGCCGACGGCTGATGATCATTCTTGCAGACCGGATTGCCACGGAAATCATCGCCAGTTCAGACATTCTGCCCGCATGAAATTAAACGCTCGCGACGCCAGCCGTTATTTCGGCAAACCCGATCCGGACCGAACCGGCCTTTTGATTTACGGTCCCGACGCGATGCGCGTCGCACTTAAACGCCAAGAGGTCATCGCCGCCCTTATCGGCCCTCAAGGCGAAGAAGAGATGCGCCTGACCCGCATTCCAGGTGCTGAGCTACGCAAGGATCCGGCACGTTTGGTTGATGCGATCAAATCCGTATCCTTTTTCCCGGGCCCACGTGTGGCATTTGTCGAAGACACAACAGACACAGCAGCCCCTGCAATCCTCGCAGCACTTGAAGACTGGGCACCTGGTGATGCGCAGATCATTGTCTCTGCAGGTCAACTCAAAGCCTCTTCAAAAATTCGCAAAGCATTTGAAGGGCACAACAATGCCTATGCCGTCGGCATTTACAACGATCCCCCCAGCCGGGAAGAGATCGAAGCCGAGCTGGCCAAAGCGGGTCTAAGCCAAATCGACACCGAGGCGATGACCGATCTATCAAACTTGTCCAAAGAGCTCGATCCTGGCGACTTCAGGCAAACGTTGGAAAAGCTCGCACTTTACAAACATGACGACGCAACTCCCGCAACATCAGACGATGTGTCGGCCTGCGCACCAACCTCAACCGAGGCCGCATTGGACGACGTGCTGAACATTGTCGCAGAAGGCCGCGCGCAGGAAATTGGGCCTGTTATGTCGAAGCTTCAGGCCCAAGGCACCCAGCCCGTCGGGCTTTGCATTGGTGCCACCCGCCATTTCCGCGCGCTCTATACTGCTGCCTCTGATCCTGGCGGCGCATCGCAGGGTATTTCCCGCATGCGCCCACCAATCTTCGGCCCCAGACGCGACCGTATGGTGCGACAGGCTTCCGGTTGGGGAGCCCCCAAACTGGAACAGGCATTGACCATTTTGACCGATACTGATCTGCAACTGCGCAGCGCCGGTCAAAACGCACCAGCCATGGCCCTTGTCGAACGTGCCCTGCTGCGCCTTGCCATGCTGGCGCGCCGCTGAAAAGATCTGCATTTTCCTTACCCTATAGGTAATTGAGATCATTCCGTCTGATGCGCCACTCTTGCTGTAATTCTGCAAGAGGAGACATCTATGTCTGACCAAGCCACCGCACGCAAATTTCTATTGGCCAATGCGTCCTTTTCCATTCTGACTGGCATAACTTGCCTTTCAGCAGCTGCTCCGATCGCGGGCTTGCTAATGTATGCATCCCCAGATTGGATGCCTTTGGTTCTGCGCTTAATGGGCCTTGGACTACTGAGCTTTGCGCTCATTGTCGGAAGTATCGCACTACACCCTCGCCTATCGCGATTTTGGACAATGCAAATTGTTCAGGCCGATCTTGGCTGGATTGTGGGGACAGCAGTCTTAACCTGGCTTTATGCAGAATCCTTCACCACCTTAGGTCTTTGGGTCCTCTGGAGCGTCGCAGCCCTCGTTATGATATTCGCACTTGGGCAATATCGGGGTGCGAAAGGCATCAAACCCGCCACGACCGATGTGACCTTCGCGATTGACGAGGGGACACTGGTCGCATCAACACGCCGCAAAGTAAAAGCGCCCCAGAATGTCGTATGGCAGATCATCAATGACCATCCTGCTTATGCCGATGTGGCCGACAATATCTCGAAGGTCGAGGTGATCGAAGGGGATGCGATAGGTATGCAGCGCAGGTGTTATGGACCCCATGGGGAGAACTGGACGGAAACCTGTGATCTCTATGAAGAAGGGCGCCTCTATGGATTTACGGTGCACACCGAAGCGGACAGCTACCCCTATCCATTCGAAACCGTTCAGGGGCGTTGGTCGGTCAATGGCGAAGGCACTGACAGCGAATTTTTGATCGAGATCTTTGTCAAAGCCAAAGGCAATGCCTTCGCGCGCGCCATGTTTAACAAATTGGCCCCCTCAAAATTCAGCGGGCTACTTGAACGGTTGGGAGATCGCTGGGCGGACCGGATGGAAAAGGCGATCTAGTTTATTCAGCGCGCCAGCCATTCGGACGCGCGCTGTCCCGCCCATAACCCGGTTGCAAGACAAGCGGTCAATAAATAGCCACCAGTCGGCGCTTCCCAATCCAGCATTTCGCCTGCCGCGAAAACGCCGGGTTGGGATTTTATCATCAGGGTCTCGTCCAGCGCATCAAACGACAACCCGCCGGCTGTCGAGATCGCTTGATCCATTGGACGTGTGCCTTGCAGCAAAATCGGCAACGCTTTCATCAATGGCGCAATATCGTCGGGCAATGGCCGTCCAAACTCCATCAGCAAAGCTTGCTTCACAGGATCCAGTTTCAGGCGCTTGCGCAGGTGATTGGCAAAACTGGCTTTGCCCCGTGGGGCATCCATACGCTTGCGTATCTCACCTTCGGTTAAATCGGGAAACAAATCGACTATCAGCGCGGCGCCGTCCCGGACGTATCGAGACACAGCATAAACGCCGCCACCCTCAATACCGGTTTCAGAGATAACAAACTCACCCCGGCTTTGGTGTTTGTCTGCGATCAAGCGCACGCCTTTTACGGGTTGGCCAAAGTGCTTTTCCATGTGATCCGACCAAGCAACTTCAAATCCCATATTCGTGGGTTTGATTGTCTTTATTGGCACGTCGACATTTTCGGCCCAGCCCCCGTCGGACCCTAAGCGCGCCCAACTAGAACCACCACATGCCAGTACAATAACATCTGCAGAGAGTGTGACACGCCCCTCCAGCGTTTCAAAGATATATCCATCATCGCTACCAACCCAACGGTGGCGCGTTTTAATCTGAACGCCCTGATTTGCCAATTTCGCAAGCCAATTTCGCAACAGTGGGGAGGCTTTCATAACTTTTGGAAAGACGCGCCCTGTGGATCCAGAGAACATCTCTTGTCCCAAGCCTTCGCCCCATTGAGTAGCTTCAGCTGGCCCATAGGCAGAGATCATCGGAGTCAGTTTTTCACGCGCCTCTTCGTAGGCCTCCAAGAACTGTTCAAGCGGCTCGTCTTTGGTCAGGTTCAAACCTGACTTTCCCGCCATCAAAAACTTTCGTGCAACGCTGGGCTTGGCCTCAGCAATGGTCACCCGATGACCCGCTGCTGACAGGGCATCAGCCGCCATCAGCCCAGCGGGCCCAGCCCCAATGATCAAGGCAGTTTTCATTTTGAAAGGTCTGGCACTTGGCCTTTGAATTCCACCACACGATGTGGATAAGGAATTTCGATGCCATTGTCTTTCAGCGCATTCCAAACTGCGAAAAGCACCTTAGGCGTGAATTTATTTTTGCCGTCATCGATCCCGTTGACCCAGAACTCCACCGCAAAATCGATGCCAGAATCGCCAAACCCGCGCAGTTCACAATCTGGCCCGTCCGGGTCATCCAACACAAAATCAAGCTTTGCAACGGCAGCTTCAATAATTGCAGGCACCTTATTGATGTCGGTGTCATAGCTGACTGAAAACAGTGCTTCGTAGCGATTGGCCGATCCGCTGTCAGAGAAGTTCACGACACGTGTGGTGATGAAATCCTCGTTGGGCACGACGATCCAGCGCCCATCAAAGGTCTCTAGGATCGCGGCCCGGGCGGTCATTTTCACGATGGTGCCCGCTTCGCCGCCATCAAGTTCGACGTAATCGCCAACAGTGGCCTGACCTTCCAAAAGCAGGATCACGCCTGAGATAAAGTTACTGGCAATCTTTTGTAGACCAAAACCAAGACCGACACCGATAGCGCCACCGAGCACAGCGAGTGAGGTCAGTGAGATGCCCATGATGTTCATCAGCAAGAGGAAGGCGATGCCGAAAATCGCGATTTCGCTGGCTTTGAGCGCCAACTCACGCATCGCCGGGCGCATCTCGGATTGGTTCTTAATGAAAGCGGTAGATTGCGTATTGGACCAGCGACCCAGCCAAAAGATAACGCCACCCACAATGGCAAATCGCGCAAGGAACAGAAGTGAGAAGCTAAGGTTACCAAGAGGAATGACAGTAGTATCCAACTTGGCCATCACTGGGCCAAGAAGCCCCAATGCGTAGACGGCCGCCAGAGGGATCAACAGGTACTTTCCAAGCACTTTCAGGAAAGAATCCTGCACCACTTCTTTTACGAGAATACGCACTGCAAGGAATAGGAATACACGTTTCCCAAATGCGATGACTGCGCCTGAGCCAAATATGCTGCGCGTGATATTTTCGCCTACTCCGATTAACGCAAAGGCAACAAGCGGCAGCACCAATGGCACAAATTGCAGAACAAACCGGCGAGCTTTGGCGAAAATGGATTGGTTTTCAGCTTCAGGGGACAACAGTTTTGTCAGGATTGGTTTCAGGCGACGGCTCACCCAAAGAGCCACCAGAAAGGCACCAACCAGAAGCGCAAATTGTGACCAAGCCGCCGGACTGAGCAGCCATTCCTTTGCGATGGCTAATCCCTGATTCCAATAGTCCAACATTTGAACCACGATCTCTGGTTGATTTTCCATACCCGCACCCTTCGACGTTTACCCCACCTATCGTATTCTCATGCCCAATCTGCAATGAAAGCTCAAGAAAAATAGGGGGCCTGCCACTCTCGGTGAAACTTTCAGCTGCACCATTCACCCCTAGGTGATTTCACCAATATAAATGACTAGCGCGGCAAGGGGTTGGTGGCGTTTTTATAGGGCAGCCAATCGGTGACATGCGGATAATATTGCTGCCGCCATGCGCGCACTCTAGGGTTCATAACCCGGCGCCAGATCGGTGGAACCATCGCAGCCATGGTCATGATCGGATAGCCATAGGGCAGTTGCGGTGCCTCGTCGGTGGCATAGTTCTGCAAGAGTGGAAAACGACGATCTGGTTTGTAGTGGTGATCCGAATGGCGCTGCAGATTGATCAGCAGCCAATTAGAAGCTTTATGCGCCGCGTTCCAACTGTGATGTGGCTTCACATGTTCATATTTGCCATCACCAAGGTGCTCACGGGTCATGCCGTAGTGTTCGACGTAATTGACCAATTCCAGCTGCCACACAGCAACAAAGGCTTGCAGTAGAAACAGCCCTAGCCCAGCCCAACCGCCAATGATCAGGGCCAAGAACAGCATGAATGCCTGTAGGGACCAATACCGAAAAAATGGATTTCTGAGCGAGGTCCATGGCAATTGCGTACGCTGCAACAAACTCTGCTCAGCCTGAAATGAGCTGATCATTGACTGTTTTAAAACGCGCGGGAAAAACCGGTGAAACCCTTCATTGTAGCGCGCTGTGACTGGGTCCTTTGGGGTTGCAACATATCGATGATGCACCAACAGGTGCTCGCTGCGAAAATGGGAATAAAGCACCATAGACAGCAGAATATCCCCCAGCCAGCGTTCTACACTATTACGTTGATGCATAAGTTCATGGCTGAAGTTGATGCCGACCGTGCCTGTCATCACGCCAACACCAAAGAAAAGACCAGTGATCTCAAGCGTACCGAGATGTGGGGCATTCAGCGCATAGGCCATCACTCCAAACAACGTTACAAATTGCAATGGGGGCCAAATCAGGGTGACAAACCGATGCCATTTTAGCGCTGAATCAGGTGTATTGGGATCTAGATTTTCCAAATTAAGCCCTGTGAGGGCGTCCAGAATGGAAAACAGATACCAGGTCGCCAAAGGCACGCACAGCAACCACCAACCGCCAAAAAATGCACTAAGCCAAACCAAAGGAAGTAACAAAAGCGGGAGCCAAAACGGCAAAGCGCTTTTGAGGTTTGCGGCTGGAATATCATCTGTCATGGCGGTTCCGCTCTGCTCGATCACACATGTTTTTTGGCATCATGGGGTGCAAACGAGTCTGGATCAATTGTCAGTATTGGCTAACGTCAAGTCAAAGGCCTTGCGCATGACTGTGGGTAATTCACTTGGTTTGAATTCGGCTTGAGGCATAAATTCACCTTGTTTTGGTGCGCGATCCATCGGTACCAAGGCGGTTTTCACGATCAAACGCAGATGAAAATGCGTAAAGGTGTGCCGCGCTTCTGTGTTCAGGGTTTTCCATTCGGCGCGAATTGGTTGAGCATGATCCGGCGCCTCACCTTCTTGCCAGTCAGATCCCGGCCAACCCAGCATCCCGCCAAGCAATCCCTTGTCCGGTCTCCGTTCCAGCAAAATTGCCCCATCCACGCGACGTGCAAGATATACCGTGCCAAATCGGGTTGGCTTAGGCTTTTTTGGGGTCTTCTTAGGCAATTCAGCAGCAGTTCCAGCACGCCGGCTTTTACAAGGGGCCCGCCATGGGCAAATGCCACAGGCCGGATTTTTCGGAGAACAGATCGTAGCACCAAGGTCCATCACGGCCTGTGCATAATCTCCCGGCCTTTGCTGCGGGGTGAGTGCCGCAGCATAATCGGTCAGCTCTGGCTTTGACGCAGGCAGCGGAGTGTGCACATCATAAAGCCGTGCCATCACACGTTCGACATTGCCATCTACGACAGTCGAGGCGCGATCATAGGCGATGGCGCTGACTGCTCCGGCGGTATAGGGCCCAATACCCGGTAGCTTAATCAGAGCGTCATATTGATCCGGGAACACTCCTCCTAGGTCAATTGAAACCACACGGGCACATTTAAGAAGATTACGGGCGCGGGCGTAATACCCCAGGCCGGCCCACTCGCCCATCACATCTGCATCTTTGGCTGCAGCTAGGTCCTGAACTGTGGGCCACCGCTTGGTGAAGCGCAAGAAATAGTCCTTAACGGCCGCAACGGTCGTTTGTTGGAGCATGATTTCAGAGAGCCAGATTCGATAGGGGTCCGGCATGACTCCCGCCTTGCGATCCGCCGGGCTGATGCGCCAAGGCATCTTGCGGGCGTTGTGATCGTACCATTCTAGCAAATCAGCGGCTTTTGGCTGTTCACGCAACTGTTATACCCTCGGTTACAAACTGACTCTGGTCATGGCGGTTATGCGCTTTAGAATAGCGCGGAACGAAAGGATGCAAGCCCCAGATGCGAAAATCGTCACACAAAGGCTTTCAACGGACATCGACCCTGTTGCGCGACCGCATTCGCAAGACGGGCGAAACACGTGGATTTGCTGTCACACGTGTGCTGACGCATTGGGCGGAAATCGTTGGCGAAGACACTGCAGCGATTTGCAAACCGGTTGATGTCAAATACGGTCGCAAAGGATTCGGGGCCACGTTGACTTTACTAACCACCGGCGCTCAAGCGCCTATGCTTGAAATGCAAAAGGAAAAGCTACGCGAGCGGGTGAATGCTACGTATGGCTATAACGCGATCACGCGCATGCGGATCACTCAGACCGCACCGACGGGCTTTACTGAAGGCCAGGCCCAATTTGCACATAAGCCAAAACCTGAGAAACCACAGCCCAGCGCGCAGGTCGTGCGTGAAGCCCAAGAGATGGCAGCACCTGTCCAAGATACAGGCTTGCGCGATGCGCTTGAAAAACTCGCCTCCAACGTATTATCGAAATCCAAAACCTAAGGAATTCCTGTCTAATGAACCGTTTGATCCCAATTGCAGTCGCCCTTTTGATCGGGGTTGGCGGTGGTCTGTTCTACCTCTCTCAAAGCAGCGAACCTGCGGTGGCAGAAACAGCAGCTGCATCCACCGACACCGCGACAGCTGACACTTCAGGCATCCAAGAAATGATCTTAGGTGACGCCGATGCGCCAATCACAATGATTGAATACGCGTCATTCACCTGCCCCCATTGCGCAAGCTTTCATGAAAACACCTATCCACAGCTGAAAGCGGATTACATCGACACGGGCAAAGTGAAATTCATCTTCCGCGAAGTCTACTTTGATCGTTTTGGCCTATGGGCGTCTCAAATCGCTCGTTGCGGTGGGCAAGAGCGTTTCTTTGGTATCACAGACCTGTTGATGAAATCCCAATCCGATTGGGCGCGTGCGGGTGATCCAGTTGCGATTGCAGATGCGATCCGCAAAATCGGGCGCATCTCTGGCCTGCAGGACGCGGAAATTCAATCCTGTCTGCAGGACGAAGATTGGCAACAAAATCTGGTGGCTTGGTACCAAAGCAATGCCGCCAAAGACGATGTGACCGGCACCCCGTCCTTCATGATCAATGGCACAAAATACAGCAACATGTCTTACTCAGACATGAAAGGCGTGTTGGACGGTCTTCTGTAAATCAAACATCAATTTAACGATGAACGCTCTCGATCTTAGTCGGGGGCGTTTTCTTTTGGCAGCAAGCGCTCCAAGAGAGCATCAATCGGTGCCCAATCTGCAAGCTCCAGACGGACTGGCACAGTCAATACACGGTACCGGAAATTTGGTGGCAAACGCACGGCATCCTTTTCCGTTGTCACCAGTTGCGCTCCAAGTCGTTGTGCATCCGCATCCAGGCGCGTCAACAAACTGCTCGTCAAAGGCTGATGATCATCTAATGCATGGGTTTGCAAAAGCGTTGCACCAAGACCTCGAAGCGTTTGGAAAAACTTTTCAGGATAGCCAATCCCGGCAAAGGCCAGAAACGGAGTGCCTGTCCAATCCATACCAGTTTGTAGCGGTGTCAATTTTGCTTTCGCGTGAGGCAAAGCAATCTGCGAGCCCCATGTTTTAGAAAATGTCGATTGGGCGGCTTCTGACCCAATCGACAACACAAGATCTGCCCGCGCCAATCCGGTGGCAACGGGCTCTCGTAACGGGCCGGCGGGGATACAGCGCCCATTGCCAAAACCACGCTGCGCATCGACCACAATGATCGATGCATCTTTATGCAATGACGGGTTTTGAAACCCATCGTCCATCAGAATGATCTGTGCACCATTCTTTTGGGCCAAGGCAGCACCTGCTTGGCGATTTTTCGCGACCCAGGTGGGTGCAAAGGCGGCCAGCAACAGCGGCTCATCCCCAGTTTCAGCTGCCTTATGGCTCCGCTCATCGACTTGAATTGGCCCATCAAGAGAGCCCCCATATCCGCGCGTTACGACATGGGCTTCAATCCCGCGCGCTTGTAGGCGCTGCAGCAAGGCAATCGTGGTCGGCGTTTTACCCGTCCCACCTGCATTCAAATTGCCAATGCAAAGCACTGGCACATCTGCTTTGAATTCAGCAGGCTTTGAGACACGCTGTCGAGTGGCCTGCGCATAAAGGGCACCCAAAGGTGCGAGCATTCGAGCTTTCATACCCGGCCGTTCGGGTGGACTTTGCCAAAAATCAGGTGCGCGCATCAAGGCGCTCCTTTCTCGTCCATTGCAGCATTCATCTGCGAGATGATCCTATCTGACACCAAAGCGCCTTCAGAAACGACCTCCCAACCTGCATGTACCATTTTAGCGACATTATCAGGTGCAATCAGGCTTGTGACCGATGCAGACAGCGTATCTGCGTCCTTGACGATCCGCGCGGCCCCAGCTTTGGCAAGTCGAGAATAGGCTTCTAAGTGGTGGCGCACACTTGGTCCATAAAGAACAGCTGACCCAAGGGCCGCAGGTTCGTAAGGGTTTCGTCCGCCAAGGCCTGAAAACAGCGAGCTCCCCAGAAAGCTCATTGGGGCAATCCGGTAAAAAACCCCGAGTTCCGCGGCATCTTCAGCAAGCAAAATATGGGTTTTCTCATCCGGCATTTCACCATTGTCCCATAGGCTCACGCGCCAGCTTTGTTCTTCGCATGCAGAAAGCACGGCCCCGGCATCCTGAGGGGTATCAGGCACAATGATCAACAGCATACGAGGCGACAAACGGATACTTGCGCGATGCGCCGCAAAAACTGCTTCAAGTTCTTTGACTTGAACCCGCGCCGCCAACCAAACGGGGCGGCCTTTTAGGGCATCCCCCAAGTCTTCCAAATCAGTCTCTGAATAGTCCAAAGGTGGGCTGTCATCGAGTAATGGCCCGCTGTCTTCCACAGGGCTTGCGATCCCCAAAAGACGACGTAGTTTTTGCGATGCTGGCACATTGCGCGCATAAATACAGTCAAACATTTGCAACGTCGCGCGAAGGGAATCCGGCAACCAGCGCCGTCCTTTGATATCCAGTTCGATTTGATCGGCATCAACCAGAACCATCGGAATTTTTTGCTGCTGTGCCCCATAGATCAAAGCCGGACGAACCCCCGGCCCCACCCATATCATCGCGGCAGGTTGCCAGTGATTTAGGAACTTTGCGACATCGGCCGGGTTTTCGGATGGTGGTTTACAAACGATCACTTCGTTTGGCAGATCATCCGGAGCCTTTGAGCCATGAGGAAGTGTTAGCAACACCTGCGCGTCCTCGCGCTGTGCCGCTAGCCTTACGCCCAATTGTACCAACGGCATTACCTTCTTCGCATCCGCACAGTGCAACCAAACCAACGCGGCCCCAAGGCGTGGCGAAACCTCGGGCTGAAACATCAGCGGCTCTCGGCGAGCCAAAGTCAGATAGGTTGTCAGGGAAAGCGAAGGGGCCATGAAGTCTCGACTATACCGGGCGTGCCGTGAATATCTGCCAAACTATGGACTTCGCCCATGCCCCACAAGAGGCATCCTGCCCCGTTGACCTTGCTTTTCGGATCAGGCACCAATTCAACACCAAATATATGAGCCTGAAGATGAAGCCATTTCTAATCCTGCAATTACGCCCGGAACAAGAAGCCAGCGATAGCGAATATGCTGCCATCTTGGCGAAAGCTGGCCTGTTTGAACAGAATGCGCATCGCATACAGTTGAACAAAGAAGATTTGCCCTCAGGATTGCGACTGGACGATTATTCCGGTGTCATTGTCGGGGGTGGCCCAGGCTGTGTCAGTGACGCTCCTGAACAGAAAACCAAGATCGAAGCCAAAATTGAAGCGGCTATTCTCAACTTAATGCCTGATATCACCGCACGTGATTTTCCTTTCCTTGGATGCTGCTATGGCATCGGTGTTTTGGGGCATCACCTGGGTAAAGTCGTGAACAAAGAAAACTATTCTGAACCAGTTGGAACGGCAGATTGTTCTTTGACGAGTGAGGGTAAGGTTGATCCAGTCTTGGCTGGATTGCCACACTCATTTGAGGCCTTCGTGGGCCACAAAGAAGCAATGCAACATTTGCCTGAAGGCTGCACACACCTCGTGTCGGCCCCGAGCTGCCCGTATCAAATGGTGCGCTATGGCCAAAACGTCTATGCGACCCAGTTTCATCCAGAAGCGGATGCCGGTGAATTTGAAGTTCGCATTGGGATCTACAAACACAAGGGCTATTTCCCACCGGAAGAAGCTTCGACATTGGTCGACATGTGCCGGGCTGCAAACGTATACGCACCAGAAAAAATTCTGCGCAACTTTGTTGAGCGCTATAAGCAATCAGCCTAACGCAAAGCGCCCAGCACCTCGCGATGTAAAGGTGCATTCGCGGCCAACATTCCCGCCTGTCGCGGATCAGGATTGTTAAATTGCAGCGCGACACCCATTTTGTCAGAAGTATGAGCCCCAGCTTCCTGCACAATGATATTGCCAGCCGCAATATCCCACTCCCATGAGGGGCGCAGTGTGACCATGGCATCAAATCGTCCTTCGGCCACCAATGATAATCGGTAGGCTATGGATGGGCGATGGCTGCGCTTAAAATCTGGCAACACCGTCCAATTGCGTTCTTCCATCACAGGCTTGGCAACCAAGACTGAAGCCCGCGCCAGATCAGATTGGTCGCTTGGCTGCATCGGCTCACCGTTCAGCGCAGCCCCGGCACCCAAAGCCCCAGTGTACATTTTGTTCCGCAATGGCAGAAATACGACCCCTGCAACGACTTTCCCTTTTTCTGCTATGGCTATTGAATGTGCCCAGGTTTGGCTGCCTTCAATAAAGCTACGCGTGCCATCAATCGGATCCACGATGAACACACGATCCTTATGCAGTCTGTCGCTGTCCGGAGGAGATTCTTCACTTAACCAGCCATAGTCAGGCCTTGCTGCCTTCAACTCAGCCTCAAGCATGCGATTGACCGCTAAATCAGCCTCTGTCACTGGCCCGGCCCCATCAGGCTTGTCCCAGATTTCTGGGTCCGCATTCGAATACGGCGTCGCTATTCGGCCCGCCTCTTGGGCGGCCTCAATTAAAAGCTGTAGGTCGGCTGAGTAATCATTGCCCGGCAAGGGTCATTCCTTCGACAAGCAAAGACGGCACCACGCGCGACAGGTGCCCCCGTGCATCATTGGCTGGCACAATGCTGCGCAGCATATCGCGCAGATTGCCAGCAATCGTGCATTCGTTGACGGCATAGGTGATCTCGCCATTTTCGATCCAAAGACCTGCCGCGCCACGTGAATAATCGCCAGTATTCGGGTTGATGGTCGAACCAATCATCGAGGTCACCAGTAAGCCGGTTCCCATATCTTTGATCAGATCTTCTCGCGTCTTTTGGCCTTGGGTCAGAGCCACATTCCAGGTGCTCGGAGACGGTGGACCACCAACGCCACGCGCCGCATTCCCTGTGCTTTCGAGGCCCAATTTGCGCGCATTGGCCAAGTCTAATGTCCATCCTGTCAGTGTGCCATCATCTACGATGGCACGACGCTGGGTGGCCAAGCCTTCCGCATCAAATGGCCGAGACCCGGACACACGTGCGCGATAGGGGTCTTCGATCAACGATATCCCTTTTGGCAACACATCCTCGCCCAAAGCGTTCAACAACCAAGATGATCCGCGCGCAATCGCGGCGCCGTTCACTGCACCAAGCAAGTGGCCAATCAATGAACTCGAAATACGTTCGTCAAACAGAACCGGATAGGCTCCGGTTGGGGGTTGCTTGGCACCTTGGCGTGCCAAGGCACGCTCTGCAGCACTGCGCCCAATTTCCTCAGGGTCGCGCAAATCGGCTTGGAAAATGCGGCCATCCCCGTCGTGATCCCGCTCCATCTCGGCACCAGTACCCGCGATGGCGACACAGGATGTGCCGCGATCCGTACGTGCATAGGCTCCCGAAAAACCATTACTTGCCGCCAACTGAACCTGCGTTTCACCATAGCCCGCAGAAGCAGCCTGAACCTGTGAGATTCCTGCAACTTCGAGTGCTGCAGCCTCCGCAGCAGCAGCATCAGCCTGCAGAGCCTCAGGATCAGGTTCCGGAGTAGGATCGGCCAGTTCTAAGGCCTCAATATCCCACTGCGTTGCCAATTGTGCTGCATCAGCCAAACCCACATAGGGATCTTCGGGTGCTTCTTTCGCCATTGCGACAGCGCGTTCAGCCATCGTGCGAATGGTTTCTGGATGGGTATCAGAGGCAGACACATTGGCTTGACGTTTGCCAATCATCACCCGAAGGCCGATGTCAGTGGCTTCAGAGCGTTCCGCGTGCTCAAGCGCACCACCACGCACATCAATTGACACCGACGTACCGCGCAACGCCATCGCATCTGCCGCATCCGCGCCAGCGCGTTTTGCAGCATCGATCAACTGGCTGGTCAGGTCATCTAAGTTCTGGGTCATCCCGCCTCCTTTGATCCTACGATGAAGTGACGAGGATCGTTTCTATTCAGGTAGACCGCGCAAGGAGCCAAAGCAAGGTTTGCCACCCAACAGAAACAATAAGGGCCGCCCAAAATCACATTGGGCGGCCCTCGCGTGAATAATACGCGTTTTACTTCAAGCGCTGACCATTGGCCAAAACATGGCCCTGCTCGTTCACTTCGATCCGAGAGTTCAACTCGTCTTCAGCGGGTCCAGGTGTTGCAAACAGACCCATCATCATACGTGCGCCCATAGCCTCTTCCTGGCCAACAAACCCCATTTCGATGACCTTATCCAGCAAGCCATTGCCGCCCAGTAGGCGGAAATCGGCAGCGCCCATTGGGCGTGGCATGCCGTCAAAGCTATCCAAATCGGAATTATCGAAGGTGAAATCGCCACTACCGGTCAATTCTGCACCTGCAACTTCAACAACCAAATCGGTCAATGTCAGCGCAGTCAGTTCACCTGGGAATTCTTCGCTATCCTCAATTGCCGGATCGATCAGGTCTTTGAAGAGACGTGTTTTACCGTCTAGCGCAAAGCTAACGGTCGCAGGATCGCGCGGTAGAATTGCGGATGGATCAAAGATGTTCCACAGCATTTCTGGAACCGACAGGCCCCCAAATGTCAGACCCAGCGCAAAATCTTGCTCTTCTTCTGAAGCCGACAAAGGCATGACAAACTCATACCCGATCTCTTCCATCTGGAAAGCAACCGGGAATGGGATATCACCCCCAGCAAGGTTCACAGACAAATCAGTGCTTCCGCCCAGATATTCAACACCGTCACCGGAGAACGCCACTTCCAGTTCACCTGGACCAGAGGAGGTCTCGATATTCATCGGCTGGCCATCTTCGACCACTGTCATCTGAAAGGTCGACCCGTTCTGACGGAAGGTGCCATCCATGGCAAAGCCGGCATCAAAGAAGGCCACTGTGTCTTCTGGATCTACACCGACCGGTATGACTCCGCCGCCACTGAACTGCAGCCCATCTAGCGCGCCGGTCATCACAACGTTCGCGTCCTCTGCGGTGTCCACAACACGCAATTCGTAATTGATGCCCTGAGCTGTCATCGACTGATCAACTTCGCGTACATCACCGACTATCATTGTCGACTGACCCACAAGATTGTCCATGCTGATCACCACTTGCAGATCATCAGGCGCATCGCCTTCGACGTTGAAATCAGCAAGCTCAAAGGCCAGACCCGATGCCGTGTAGGCATAAGTCATATTCTCTGGATCGCCGGATACGATGGTCGACATGCCGGTCATGGTCATTGCCACTGTGATATCTACAACTTCGCCATCCGGGCCTTCGACATCGATCTCCATAGTCGAAAGCTCGGGCATTCCCACAGAAACCGTCCCATCGCCATGATCGGTGAATGTCAGCTCTGGCATTTTCATCGCCACGGTGCCTTCGGCGTCAGGCACATCCATGGACATCACAACATCGGCGACAGTCAATGTGTCACCGGATCGGCTTTCGGTGCCGGTCACGGCATAGCCCACATCCTGCATGTAGGCCTTCCAGTCTTCCCAGACCTCTTGGCCTGTCACATCAGCAAAGCTGGCACTTGCGGTAAAAACACAGGCCAACGCGGTGGCCCCACTTAATTGAGTCCAACGAGACATCCCGAACCCTTCCCAAAATGAATTTCCTATTAAACTTCGGGACTCTACCCCGCCGGGTCAAGGGGCAAGGGGTAGACCAATGCAAATCCCATGGCTACCAATGTGCCAAATCCAATTTCAGGAGGTCACAATGACCGATATGCAGGGAAAAACCGTACTGATCACGGGCGCCAGCCGCGGCATTGGCGCGGCCACCGCGCGAGTTTTCGCCGATGCTGGTGCAAATGTAGCGCTTGTGGCACGTAGCGAGGAAGCGATTGCCAACCTCACCGCTGAAATCGGTCCCAAAGCGATTGCGATTCCCTGTGATGTCAGCCGCTTCTGGGAAATGGAAAAAGCTGTGGCGGCCTGTGTCGATACCTTCGGTGGGATCGATGTTCTGATCAACAATGCGGCCTTGTTAGACCCTATTTCACATCTGTCTGAAGCCAACCCAGAAGAATGGGGCCACTTGCTCGATGTGAACGTGAAAGGTGTGTTCAACGGCATGCGCGCCGCGATGCCATGGATGATTGAAAATGGGGGCGGTACAATTCTAACAATCGGTTCGGGCGCTGCCAAAACGGCCTATGAAGGTTGGGGAGCATATTGCGCCTCGAAAGCCGCGGCCTTGATGCTCACCCACACTATTCACAACGAAGCACATGCCAAAGGGATCCGCGCGATTAGCCTCTCCCCAGGGACCGTCGCAACGCAAATGCAGCGTGATATCAAAGCCAGTGGCATGAACCCGGTGTCAGAGCTCGAATGGGGAGACCACGTACCACCCGAATGGCCTGCCAAAACCCTGTTGTGGATGTGCAGCCGCGAAGCCGACGATCAGTGCGGCTCAGAAATCAGCCTACGGGACGAAACCATCCGACAGAAGGCTGGCTTGATTTGATCCACCTCGACAAAGAAGACAACGGGCTTTGGATTGTCACCATTGACCGCCCTGAAAAAGCGAACTCTCTAACCGAGGAGATGCTTTCCACTCTGGCCGACATCGCCGAGCACGCCGCGGAAGCGCGCGCTGTAATTTTCACAGGCAAAGGAAAGGTTTTTAGCGCGGGTGCGGACCTGGATGAAGCCCGTAAAGGACTCGCGACCAGCCCGGTGTGGGAGCGACTATCAACAGCGGTTGCAAACCTTCCGTGCATGACGATTGCGGCGCTCAACGGGACTCTCGCCGGTGGGGCAAATGGGCTTGCGCTGGCGTGTGATCTACGGATCGCCGTTCAAACGACCAAGGTCTTTTATCCGGTCATGAAACTCGGCTTTCTGCCCCAACCGTCTGATCCGATCCGGATGAGTGCGCTCATTGGCCCCGCCCGAACAAAACTTATTTTGATGGGGGGTCAGAAAATTCCCGCTGATGATGCTCTAAGCTTTGGCCTCATTGACCGCATAGTTGCGCCCGATGACCTGATGCCTACAGCTCGAACTCTGGTCGAAGATACACTCAATGCCCCACTGGAGATCGCTCTGGGTATCAAATCCATGTGCTAATAGGTCTTCCTTCTTTGCCCCAATACTCTGGGTGAATGGCGCTGCGTACCAGAGGGGCAAAGCCCCTAAATCCCAACAACCAAAAAAGCCCCGCCAATGGCGGGGCAAGGTATGATGCCTTGTGTAAGTCAGTCCACAGGCACCGGCGGTACCTCGGTTCATGGTCGGGATGACTAGCATCCCGCCATAGGTATCCTGTCTACTGAAGGCTTAGTTTGGGCGCGCCATTTCCTCACGGATTTCCTGACGCAGAAGGTCGATAGGAACCTTCTTACCCTCTTTCTTATAAGTCCAATAGGTCCAGCCATTACAGCTTGGCGCGCCTTCATAGGCTGCCCCAACTTGATGGATTGACCCTTTAACGTCTTTGCCAACGAGCGTGCCGTCGGCGCGCACTTTCGCTTTGTAGCGGCCGTTCATCGATGTCAGTTCTTCGCCAGGACGCAGCATGCCGCGCTCGACGAGCTGACCAAAAGGGACACGCGGTTGCGCCCTTTTGGATGTGGAAACTTCCAGAGCTTCCTTGTCAAATTTCTTGATCGCCTTGATGCGCTTTTCAGCCACTTCGCGATAAGCTTCTTCGCGTTCAATACCAATGAACTCACGGCCCAGCATTTTTGCAACCGCACCTGTGGTACCCGTGCCAAAGAATGGATCCAGAACCACATCACCCGGATTGGTCGAACCAATCAGAACACGATGCAGCAAGCTCTCTGGTTTTTGCGTCGGATGTGCTTTTTCGCCATCTTCGTTTTTCAAACGCTCATGACCTGTGCAGATTGGCAGCACCCAGTCAGACCGCATCTGAACACCTTCGTTCAGGGCCTTCAGCGCATCATAGTTGAACGTATACTTGGATCCTTCAGATTTGGACGCCCAAATCATGGTCTCATGTGCGTTGGTAAACCGCTTGCCGCGGAAGTTCGGCATCGGATTGGACTTGCGCCAGACCACATCGTTCAAAATCCAGAAGCCTTGGTTCTGTAGCTCGGCCCCCATGCGAAACACATTGTGGTAGCTGCCGATCATCCAAATCGCACCGGTTGGCTTCAGCAGACGACGTGCCGCCGCGAGCCATTCACGGGTGAATTTGTCATAGGCCGCAAAGGACGAAAACTGATCCCACTCATCGTCAACGGCATCCACTTTGGAGTTGTCCGGACGGTGCAAATCACCTTTGAGCTGCAAATTGTAGGGAGGATCCGCGAAAATCAAATCGACGGAGTTTTCCGGCAGACTGTTCATCACTTCGATGCAATCGCCGCCAAGGATCGTGTTTAAAGGGAGCGCTGCCGCGCCCTTTTTCTTAGGTTTCGTCATGTTACTGCCTCAGTAGAGTAGGCGGATTTTTCCGCTCATTTTTTGCAACCTGGCGCTTATGCGCTCTTTGGTTATCCACAGGATCAACGAAACTGGATTCGAGGTCAATTTATATTTTGAATCAGGATGTTATGTTTTTTCCTTGATACAATATGTTGTGTATGGGTCTGAATGAACGCCGATGATGTGGTGTTATCCCCAGCCTGTGGATAGCTTCGCGATGCTCTTTCGTCGGATATCCGGCGTTTCTCTCCCACCCATATCCGGGAAACTGTTGCGCCAAGGACTCCATCATTTGGTCGCGCCTTATTTTCGCCACAATCGAAGCCGCTGAAATTGAAACACTTTTTGCATCCCCCTTCACAATTCCTTCGGCAGGAATGTTCAGGCCTTTCGGGATAAATTTGCCATCCACCAACGCATAATCCGGTAAAGACCTTAGGTCATGAACAGCCCGTTGCATGGCCAATAAGCTGGCTTGCAAGATGTTGATGTCGTCTATCTCTTCGACGGAGGCTTCGCCAAAGCCAACATCAGCCACTTCCAAAATCTGCTCATAGAGCGTCTCGCGGCGTTTGACCCCCAATTTCTTAGAATCATTCAGCCCCTCAGGAATGCGGTCGGGGTCCAGAACCACAGCGGCGGCCATCACCGGGCCGGCCAAGGGCCCACGTCCAACTTCGTCGACACCCACGACAGAGGTCGCCCCTCTGAAAATCGCGAGCTTTTCTAATTCATAATCAGGCTTTGTCATGGCCACCCACAAAGCGCATAGCCAACCAGCTCGCAAGAAAAAACCGACGCCGGGACGGGCGTCGGTTTCTCAGAGCAGCCGGTTTCGATTTATCTGGGGATGCAATCAGGCCGCTCTGTGCTCGACATCAAATTAGCTAGATTGCAAATAGTAACCCGCTTGGCGCAGACATCTGACGTGGTAGCCGCGACGCACACCATTATCGGTGCGGGCTTTCACACGGCAGTGCTCTGGCAGGCGGTGCGCATGGCGATAGTTGTTATGCAGGCATTTTTTACCCAACATCCGAATCCGGCCTTCCCATGTGTGATGAACACGCAAACATGACGCGGGCAACGCTTTGCGATGTGGACGCGAGACCGGCTTCGGCTTTTTAACAGGTTTGGGTTTATAGACCGGTGCTGCTTTTGCATCGGAATCGCTGATAGCTTTCCCAATAATAATCAGCGCGGTCGCTCCGAACAGGAACTTTGCGAGGTCATCATTGCCAGCCTTCGCAGGAGATGCGGTTGCTAGAGAAATTCCAGTCACCGTCACTGCGGCGATCAGGATCGATTTGATAAAGGTACGTGACATGGCGCAATGCCTTTCGTGTGAAGTGATTCCGTACTCGCCAAAGTTCAGAACAGGTGGCGAAGGTGATGAACTCACACTGGCCCACCCCACAAAAGTCAGGCAATAACGCCCCCTTGTTATCCAATAACAGCACCCGAAACGCCTGTTGTTATTGAATATCTCACCATTTCACAGCAGAGTGATTGACATGAGAAAACACGCCATCATAACGCTTTCCGCGCTTTGCCTTTCAATGGGCCTGAGCCTCGCGACGCCCGCAATGGCTCAGGATTGCTATGCGGATTACAAAGCCAAACAGAATGACCCTCTGCGCCTGCACTACGGCGTCGCCGAGGTCAGCGGCGCTTGCAAAAAGGCAAACGCACAACAGCAACTCAAACCCCGTCTGGCATCAGATGGTTGGGTTTTGCTGAATGTTCTGTCAGTCTTTGATCAATCCGGACTTGAAGGAAGGAAAGCCGATGCAGGAGCATTCTACCTCCGCTATTGAGGCCCGCCAGATCGGCAGCCGCGTGGTCACGCTTGGCATCATCGCCATCGTGGCCATTTTGCTTGGTGCGGGCGCGGTGCTTCTGCTGACCCTGCCAGATGCAAATGCCTTTAATGCCCGCGTGGAAAATCTGTTTGTTGAAAACGACGATCTAACCACGCAGGCCGAGTTGAAGCTTTTGGAAATTCTCGCCCAGTCCGGCACCAGCTTTGCAGAAATCTTGTCGAGCTACCGCATGGTGATCTTTGTGCTGCTGATCTTTGCCACCGGTATGATGATTGCCGCGCTGATCTTTCTGGTGATGTTGATCACCATGAACCGTCGCATGGCGCAGATTGAACGGTCTGGCATTCAGGTGAACTCTCTGCTGATCAGCCGGGACGAGAAAAAGGTCTATCTGAATAACATGGGCTTTAAACTGACCGATGCGGCAATGGAGACCATGTCTGTTCTGGCAGAGGCCCGCATGGATGATGAGGTCATGACCGGTGTTGCAATCGAGGCAATGATTTCTGGCAAGATCGAATCCGACTGTGAAGAAGCAGCCGGAGCCACGCGGATCAAACGGTTGCGGGACAGTTTAGGCAATCAGATGGTTAGTGAGTTGTTGGTGAAGAACATTGCGCGGCGAGGCTATATGCTGGGAATCGATAAGGACGTGATTAAGGTTCTCTAAGACAGAGGCCCGCGTCCGCAGCACAAGCTAAGTTCAATCATCCCGCACCTTCCCGCGCAGCGCCTTCACTTCTCCGCGTTCCTTTTTAGACTTCAAGCGCCGCTGCTTGCTGCCATAGGTCGGTTTGGTGGCAATTCGGCGTTTGGGCTTGTGCAGCGCTTTCTGGATCAACTCGATCAGTCTTTCACGGGCCAAATCGCGATTGCGGGCTTGGCTGCGGGTTTCATCACATTGGATGATCAACGCACCCTCTTTGGTCCAGCGTCGACCTGCCAACTTCCGAAGCCGCGCTTTCACCTGAGGGGTTAGGCTCGGAGATCGTTCAGCCTCAAAGCGCAACTCAACCGATGTCGAAACTTTATTCACATTCTGACCACCCGGCCCAGAGGCGCGCACGAACTGTTCGGTCAGTTCCCAATCCTGAATTGTGATGGTCTCATTGATCTCAAGCATGGGGGCAGAATGATCGATTTAAGGGCAAACGAAAAGGGCTGTTCCACGCGCGGGAACAGCCCTTCGAGATTTGAGGAGGTGCGCCGGTTAGGCGGTCACCAATTTGGGTCTTAAGTCAGTTAAGGTTTGCCCTAACTGCAATCCTCCCAAACTGTTCCGACACCGTTCTCCATTCCTTCTCTAGACAATGGGCACCTCCTTTCAATAATTTCGCGTACCTTCAGCCTGCCACAGAATTTCTGTATGTCAAAACAAAATCATGTGGTTTTTTGTGAAGGTTTCGCAAAATGCTGCGTATCGCCATAAGATTAACCAGAGCTTAAGCACGGCTTAATCCGGCGGTTACATTGAACCGCTTTCAATCAAATGACGGGCCCCACTAAAGTTCAGAGGGGACCCTGTATTCAACGACCTCGGTGCGTTGATAAAACAAAAAGTTGTCGTCCGAGATCATCGTCAGGCGCACATCATCATCGCCATCTTGCCAAACCGCCAACCCTTCTAGGTTGTCATGGGTGCCTGTCCCTGTGAGCAACAGCATTTCTTCGCCTGTCACCTGCCCGCTTGAAACATCAAACCGTCGAACCCGCGTCCGAAAGCCAATCCCATTGAACTTCCTTTCCAGCAGATAAAACCGCCCGTCCGGGCCAAAATCCGCCCCCACAGGTCTAAACCCATTTCGTGCAGAAATCGTAAAAGCCTGCGCCCAGCGTCCATTTTCGAACCGGTAAACAGGCAAATCATCCCATGCATCCGTTGGCGTTTCCGCTAGGGTATAAAGCCTGTTTTGTTCATCAATCGCCAGCGCCTCAAGCGAGCCATTACGCTCCATTTTTAGAAAATCCGCATGGCGTTTTAACGCGGTGCCGCGCCCGCCCGATTTGCGGTAGGCAAAAACCTGATGGCGTCCTTCAAAGGAAATGAAACGGCGTCCCTCGGCGTTAATCGCAAGGCCCTCCGTGTCACGTTGATATTCCTTTTTGATCACACCCTGCTTATCTTGAACCGCCTCAAATGACGCATGTTGGACGGATTGGATCACACCATCGTCTCGCAAAAACGAGCCTGCAACCAATGTTCCGCTGTCCGTCAGTGCCGTAAATTCGGCACCATCAGGCGTCACTTCAATGGCTGAAAATCCGCCAAACCAATCCTCGGATTGATCCCATTTCACAGCAGATACCAACTGGGCTGCACCTTTGGGCGTGGCACTGACTTGCCAGCCAATAACCAAAGCTGCGCCTAACGCGATTGCAATACGTTTATACATTGGTTGGGCAGGTCCGCGATGGTCAGTTCTTTACGAGGTTTTGGCTTGGGCGCATTTGGATCGCGCGGTTTTGGGGGCGGTGGGTTCAAAATGTCATGAACCCATCTTTCAGCATCTTTGCAACCATCCCCTGCCGGCGGTGGCGCTTGGTTAACACAACCCGCTGCCCCATCTGGGCAACTTAGGCGTACATGGAAATGATAGTGGTGTCCCCACCATGGGCGAATTTTGCGCAAGTAGCTGCGGTCGCCCTTCTCATCCTTGCACATCTGCACCTTGGCACCTGGAAAGACAAAAATGCGCGCCGTTCGTGGATCCTGAGCCGCCGCTTTCAAAATAGCATGATGCTGTTTGGTCCAGCTGCTGTTTACGTAGGCCCCATTAGATCGACGCATACTGATCGAGCTGATCGCTTCTCGCTCGGCCCGTGTTAGGTCCAAACGTTTGGGCGGCAGCATCCAAATATCAACATCCATACCAATCTGATGGCTCCGGTGCCCTGTCAGCATCGGCCCACCCCGCGGCTGGCTGATGTCGCCAATATAAAGGCCTTCCCAGCCGGATTGACGCGCTGCTTTGGCAGATAGCTTTTGGATGAAATCAACAGTCTCTGGATGACCCCAATTCCGGTTCCGCGACAAGCGCATCGCCTGCCATGTTGGCCCGGTTTCTGGCAGCATAGCACCACCGGCCATACAGCCCTTAGCATAGCTGCCAAATGGCACCGACGATTGCGCCGATCCCTGCTGATGCGCGCCGAACAACTGTTTGGCTTCAACGCCCTGCATCGCAGCAGGAATCGCCTGCCGCGTCGACACACGCGTCGTTTCTGTTTCGGACTTACACGCCGTAAGAGCGGCCAATAGGCCTATGGCTGCGAGGATGCGTCCCATTCTGCTCGGTCCCCCTCTGGTTTGACCCAGAATAACAGGACAAACCCTAAAAGGAAGAGAACGATCAAAGGAGTAATGCCAATCTGCTGGCTTCCGCTTATCGAGGTCACAATACCAATCGACAAAGGCGCGATGAAACCCGTGGCCTTTCCTGCCAAAGCATAAAGACCAAAGGCTTCCGTCATATGCGCAGGATCTGCCTGTCGGACCATCATGGTTCGGCTTGCGGATTGTACGACGCCCCCAGCGGCGCCAATCAAGATACCGATCACATAAAAGGCTATGTCAGGTAGCTTTGACGTTTCTGATACTGCGAGCCCCAAAACGCCCTCACGCGAAATAAAGACAATCGAAACCGAGACAGCCAATAGAACTAAAATGCAAAATGCAATCACCGGACGTGGGCCAAGCCGTTGATCCATGCGGCCGCCAATGACGGCGAAAACCGCACCAGAGATAATCGCAAGGATCGCAAACTGCCCCACCTGAGGTACGCTCCAGCCCAACACACCCGCCGCGTAGATCCCGCCAAAAGCATAGATGCCGTTAAGCCCATCCCGGTAGAACATTGAACTGCCCAAATAGGCAAATCGAGACGGCGTTTGAGGCAGATTGCGCACCGTGGTTTTCACACGACCCAGCGCCTGGGTCATTGTGATCGATTGACCTGATGCAGGCCGCGCATCACGCACCCAAAGGAAGAAAGGGATCATAAAGACTGCAAACCAAATTGCGGTCAAAGGCCCGACGGCCCGCGTACCTTCGCGCGCAGCACCATCCAGTAAACCAAATGCCGGCGAAAGCCCCAGCATGGTTTTACCGGTTTCTGCATTCTCAGCCAAAAACACGAGCATGATGATCAACGTAATCAACCCACCTAGGTAGCCAAAAGCCCAACCGTTGCCTGATATTCGGCCGATCTCCTCTTTCGTGCCCAAGTCGGGCAGCATAGCGTTGGTGAAGATCGTTGCGAACTCCATCCCAAAGAGACCGATCGCAAAAAACACCAATGTTAGGGTCAAATTAAAACTGTCAGGTGCGGCCATCCAAAGCCCCGCCGAGCCGACCACATACATCAGTGAAAACAGCCAGATCCAGCGCATGCGCCGACCAGAACTGTCTGCCGCCGCCCCCAAAATTGGCGCCATCAAAGCAATCACAATCCCAGCAAGACCTACGCCCCAGCCCCAAGCCGCCTGTGCAGCGGCTCCGCTTCCCATCAGCTCTTTCACGTAGGGTGCAAAAATAAAGGTCAACAAAAGCGTGGCAAAAGGTTGGCTGGCCCAGTCGAAAAAGAACCAACCCCAGATGCGGCGTTTGGTAGATAAAGCAGTTGATGATGCGGTCATGACAGTCCCCGATAACTAAGACGACTTAGACAGGGGCTTGTGAACTTCGCAAGTGTTTCGTCGGACTAAGCCGCCTTCTTGGCCAATTCAAAACTGTCCTGCATCGGAGGCCACGGGCGCATGTCCTCGGCTTTGAGCCATTGCTTGACCCACTCTGGCGCCACTGGCGACGCGCCTTCGTACCCTAGCTCTTGGACAACAAGCTCTGGATTCACGATTCCCGACTTACCTGTGACAGCAGTCCGAAACACCGCGTGGTTTGCGCATTCACCGTTCTTTTTCCAAATCGACTGCTCGACATATAAAAACTTATCGTCCCAAAACAGACCCCGGCTGCGCATTTCGAATTTTTCGAACGGCCGAATACGGCGGCGATAGCGCACAACGCTGCCAGCAACGGTCAGCCCCCAGCCTTTGCGCTGGAGCGCATCCATCAGCCCGACACGCACACCCATCGGGATGCGGCCAAGGTCATACATCGTCAGGGTGCGCCCGTTGTTCAGCTCCATCCACATATCGATGTCCTGTGGCCAGCAGCGATGGCTGGACACATGAGTGGCATCAATAGCCATTTTCGGCAGGGCTTTGGCGCGTTGCCAGCCCCAGATCATGCGTAGATACGGGTACATGGGCGATCTCCTATCGCCAGTAAGTCAGATTGACCATGGGTCAGGTCAACTGATGACTCAGCATGACCTCGCGGCATCTTGTGATTTGACGTCGCGACGCTTAACTGTGTGCCCAGGAAATCAAAGGAGTGATCGCCGTGGCCGCAATTGGTGCCCTTTTTATGCTCGTGCTGAATGCAGTGTTCTTCATCATGTTGATCCACATCATCATGAGCTGGCTGATCAACTTTAATGTCCTGAACCTGCATCAGCAGCTGGTCAGCCAAATCTGGTACGGGTTGAACCGCCTGCTGGAGCCGATCTATCGCCCGGTTCGCAATATCCTGCCAAATACCAACCCGCTGGACCTGGCTCCATTGGTGGTCTTCATTCTTGTGATCTGGCTGCGTGATTTTGTCGTGCCTGGGATCTTTTTCTAAGTCCATTAACCTTGCCGCAACCGGCGGTATGTGATTCATTTCCTGCTAAAGAGCAGACTTCATCGCAGGAAATTTCATGGCCGCCGCATCGCTTTTGCGCGACATCTTTGGGTTTGACGGGTTTCGCCCCGGCCAAGAAGAGATCGTGGATGCCGTCGCCGCAGGTCAAAACGTCTTAGCGATCATGCCTACTGGCGGCGGTAAGTCGCTTTGCTATCAGCTCCCCGCATTAATGCGCGATGGGATCACGGTTGTGATCTCCCCACTGATTGCCTTGATGCGCGATCAAGTGCGTGCGCTGCGCGAGGCTGGCGTTGAAGCTGGCGCTCTGACCTCCGGTAATACCGAAGAAGAAACAGCCGCTGTCTGGGAGGCTATCGAAACCGGTCGCCTGAAGCTCTTGTATATCGCGCCAGAGCGCCTGGCCTCTGGCGCAGCCCTTGGCATGTTGCGCCGCATAGGTGTTTCGATGATTGCCGTCGATGAAGCCCATTGCGTCAGCCAATGGGGCCATGACTTCCGCCCAGACTATTTGCGCATCGGAGAATTGCGCCGCGCTCTGGATGTGCCTGTCGCAGCCTTCACTGCGACGGCCGACAAAGAAACCCAAGAAGAGATCATTCAACGCCTCTTTGAAGGGGAAACACCTGAAACTTTCCTGCACGGCTTTGATCGCCCCAATATCCATCTTGCCTTTGGGGCCAAAGACAGTCCGCGCAAACAAATCCTTGATTTTGCCGCCGCCCGCAAAGGGCAATCGGGCATCGTCTATTGCGGCACACGCGCCAAAACCGAAGCTTTGGCGAAAGCTTTGCGCGATGCGGGGCATTCCGCGGATCATTACCATGGTGGCATGGACCCGGATGATCGCCGTTGGGTCGAAACACGTTTTCAGCGCGAGGACGGATTGATTGTGGTGGCCACCGTTGCCTTCGGCATGGGCATCGACAAGCCTGATATTCGCTGGGTCGCCCACGCCGATCTGCCGAAATCCATCGAAAGCTACTATCAGGAAATTGGCCGTGCCGGGCGCGACGGCGCACCTGCCGAAACCCTAACGCTGTTTGGCCCCGAAGACATCCGCCTGCGTCGCTCTCAAATTGACGAAGGACTCGCACCACCAGAACGCCGCGCTGCCGACCATGCCCGCCTGAATGCCTTGCTAGGATTGGCCGAAGCTCTGCATTGCCGCCGCTCGACTTTGTTGCGGTACTTTGGCGAAACCCAAGTCACCTGCGGGAAATGCGACCTATGTGACACGCCAGCCGAGGTGTTTGACGGTACGGAAGGGGTGCGTAAGGCGCTTTCGGCGATCTTACGCACTGGGGAATGGTTTGGCTCTGGTCATTTGATCGATGTGCTTTTGGGCCATGACACCGACCGCATGCGCCAAAAGGGGCATGATGCGCTGCCGACGTTTGGTGTTGGGAAAGAATTCGACAAACGCCAGTGGCAGGCGGTGTTCCGTCAAATGATGGGACATGATTTGATCCGCCCAGACCCTGAACGCCATGGCGCGCTGCGCATGACCGATGATGCATTGCCAATCCTGCGCGGCGAAGCTTCCATACAGTTGCGCAAAGATAGCATTCGCAAAGCGACCCGCCGCCCCGCGGTCAAAGCCATGGTGAACGAAGAAGATGCGCCGCTTTTGTCAGCCCTCAAAGCTAAACGCCGCGCATTGGCCGAAGCCGCCAAAGTCCCGGCCTATGTTATCTTCAACGACCGCACTCTGATTGAAATGGCCGAAACACGCCCCTCGTCGCTCGACGACATGGCACGGGTTGGTGGCGTTGGTGCAAAGAAGCTCGACCGCTATGGCGACGCTTTTTTAGAGGTCATCAATGGCGAAGCGGAAGCCGTACACCCAAGCCGTCGCAAACTTGCCGGTCGACAGGCCGCAGGGGTCTATGATCGCCTTCTGGAAGCCCAAGCGGATCTCGCACGTGGTCCTGAGGGCATCGATAAGCCTTTGACCTGCTCTGCTTCCCTTTTAGCAAAGGTTGCTGAAATGCGACCCAGCGACGAAGCTGCGATGCAACGGCTCCTCGGGGACAAACGTTCACAACGATTTGCGTCGGCTTTTCTGGACGTCTTGCAGAGTGCGGATTAAGTATTTCTCACCAGAGGTGAAGGAGCAGCCATGTTAGTCGTCGTTTCCCCGGCCAAGCGCCTGGATTGGGATCCTGTTGCAACCGAAACAACCACTCCGGCTCTGCATGACGAAGCCGAAAAGCTGGTGAAAACCGCACGCAACCTGACGCTGGGCAATTTGCAAAAGCTGATGGACCTGAGCCCAGATCTTGCCAAGCTGAACCGCGACCGTTTCAAAGCCTTCGAAATGGAACCTGACGCCTACGCCACTCGCCCGGCCGTGTATGCTTTTGCCGGTGACACTTACATTGGGCTTGAAGCCAAATCGCTGGATCGAGACGAGATGACTTGGGCGCAGGATCACTTGCGCATCCTTTCTGGCCTCTATGGTGTGCTACGCCCGCTGGATGCGATTCAGCCTTATCGGTTGGAGATGGGCAGCCGGCTGAAAACCCGTCGCGGAAAGAACCTTTACGAGTTCTGGCGTGATACACTGTCAAAAAACCTGAATGAGCAGGCCGAAGAGCTTGGCACCGACACTTTGGTGAATTGCGCCTCTCAGGAATATTTTGGGGCGGTCGATCTAAAGGCTCTGAAGCTGCGCGTAATCACGCCTGTCTTTATGGAACTCAAAGACGGTAAGCCAAAAATCGTCAGCTTCTTTGCAAAAAAAGCGCGCGGCAGCATGGCCCGGTATATTGTTCAAAATCGTTTGAAAGATGCCGAAGACGTTAAGAACTTCGATCTAGGTGGATATACCTTTGAACCGGACATGAGCGAAGGCGACAAATGGGTCTTCTTGCGCGACTATCCTGACGCAAAAAGTTGACACCATCCCTACAAGCGGGCAGGTCAGTGGCATGAACACCGATAGCGAAATCCTAAACCTTCTTCCGGCCCGCCTGAAAGAAGCCCGTCGTGCGCAAGGCCTGTCCTTAGATGCGGTTGCCAAACTTTCAGGCGTATCCCGCTCGATGGTCAGCCAGATCGAACGCGGCGAAAGCAGCCCGACGATTGCAACGCTCTGGAACCTGACACGCGCGCTGCAGGTGGATTTCGCGGGGCTTTTGGAAGACGGCGAAACAGCGGATCGCGTCGAAGTTCTACGTGCCGCCAACACGCCCTCCATCGAGAACCGTGGTGAAGGTTGCAACATCCGTATTCTCTCACCACCCGAAGACGCTGGGCACCACGAGCTTTATGACCTGCGGTTTTCCCGTGACGGTCAGTTGGATAGCAAGGCCCATTCGCGGGGCACCCGAGAACATCTGACGGTTATTGAAGGGCGTGTCCGAGTCGTTTCTGGCAACGCGACCGAAGAGGTCGGCACTGGCGATACCGCACGCTATGCGGCGGATGTGCCACATCGCATCGAAGCGATCAGTGGTCCGGCGCGCGCCTTGTTGGTGGTTCAAAACGCATAGCCCACTGCCTTATGGCACCTTTGAAATGTGCCATTTGCGACAGTGAACTTTTGCATACATTGGCGCGCAATCACCCCATAGGTTGTTTCGGTGTAACCCGCTGAAAAAGAATACTTTTGCATACGGATACTGCGGTGTTTCCAAACGGAAACGGACGGTGATTTTGCGGACAATTTTCTCTCGTAAAGCACTGATTTGACGTGAACCCCACACCAAAGTGTCGTTTACAGGCCTCCGAAACCGACCCACCCGGCCCCATAGTCATGTCTAAAGATCAGATCTTCCGTCATCACGGATAATTTCCGCAATAGTGCATTCCTCTATTTCGGAAATTCATCCAAGATGGTAGAAGTTGTCGCAAATGAATAGGAGAGCCCCATGTCTGATCGGTTTATCGCGCATATCAACACCACCTTGGAACAAATCGAATCCGAAGGTCTGATGAAGCGCGAGCGAATGATCACCTCCCCACAAGGGGGTGAAATTGCCGTGGGTGATCGCAAAGTGATCAACCTTTGTGCCAACAATTATCTCGGCCTTGCGGATCACCCTGACCTGATCAAAGCTGCAAAAGACGTGATGGACCCAAAAGGGTTCGGGATGGCCTCTGTCCGCTTTATCTGCGGCACACAAGACATTCACCGCGAATTAGAACAGCGCCTCGCTAAGTTCTTAAACAAAGACGACAGCATTCTCTTTGCCGCTTGCTTTGACGCCAATGGCGGCCTGTTTGAACCGCTGCTTGGACCCGAAGATGCAATTGTATCAGACAGCCTAAACCATGCCTCGATCATCGACGGCATTCGCCTGTGCAAGGCAAAACGCTACCGTTACGCAAACAATGACATGGCTGATCTGGAAGCCAAGCTGAAAGAAGCCCGCGAGGCTGACGCGCGTCATATCATGATCGCCACCGACGGTGTTTTCTCGATGGATGGGTATCTGGCGAACCTGCCAGAGGTCACTCGCATCGCAAAGGAACATGACGCTGTAGTGATGGTAGATGATTGCCACGCAACAGGTTTCATGGGTCCACGAGGCGCAGGTACGCCAGATCACTTCGGTGTGGACGTCGACATCCTGACCGGCACGCTGGGCAAAGCTCTGGGTGGCGCAATTGGTGGATACATCGCTGGCCCACAAGCCGTGATCGACCTGCTGCGCCAACGCGCACGTCCATATCTGTTTTCAAACTCCCTACCGCCATCCATCGTGGCCGCTGGCCTCGAAGCTATCCGCTTGGTCGAAGAAGGCGGTGATCTGCGCAAACAACTGTTTGAAAATGCCAACTACTGGCGCGCTGGCCTGACTGAACTAGGCTTCGACCTGCTTGAAGGCGAGCACCCTATCATCCCCGTAATGTTGGGTGACGCAAAGCTGGCACAGGCCTTTGCATCCAAAGTCTATGAAGAGGGCGTCTATGTCTCTGGCTTCTTCTTCCCAGTGGTGCCACGCGGCCAAGCCCGGATCCGCACCCAGATGAACGCGGCCCTCACGAAAGACGAACTCGACCGCGCGCTTGCGGCCTTTGGCAAAGTCGGCAGAGAATTAGGAATACTCACATGAACGCACATTTCGCACGCCCGAACCAAATGAGCGCCCTAGAGAAATCCCATCCAGAAGAAGGTCTGTGGATGGTCGAGGCCCCGGTGCCGGAAATCGCGGACAACGAAGTGCTGATCAAGGTCAACAAAACCGGCATCTGCGGCACCGACATTCACATCTGGAACTGGGATGAATGGGCCGCACACACTGTGCCGACCCCGATGATCACTGGCCACGAATTTGCCGGTGAGATCGTCGAAATGGGTAAGAACGTCAAAGGGCTGAAGATTGGCCAACGCTGTTCCGGTGAAGGCCATCTGATCGAATATGACAGTCGCCAAAGCCGGTCAGGTAAATTCCACCTCGATCCCGGCACGCGCGGTGTTGGCGTAAACGTGCAAGGGGCGTTCGCGCAGTACATGAAACTGCCTGCCTTCAACGTTGTGCCTTTACCCGACAACATCCCGGATGAAATCGGTGCGATCCTTGACCCGCTGGGCAACGCTGTCCACACCGCACTCAGCTTTGATTTGCTAGGCGAAGACGTATTGATAACTGGCGCTGGCCCAATTGGCATCATGGCGGCCGCCGTCGCGCGTCATGCGGGTGCGCGCAATGTGGTGATCACTGACGTCAATCCCGATCGCTTGAAACTGGCGGAACACGTGGTGCCGACAGTGCGCCCTGTGGATGTCACCAAAGAAGATCTGCGCGACGTCATTCCTGAACTTGGTATGAACCAAGGCTTTGACGTAGGCATGGAAATGTCCGGCAGCCAAGCAGCATTGGATCAGATGGTCGATGCTTTGGTGATGGGTGGTAAAATCGCCCTGCTGGGCATTCCGCCAGGCAAATCCCCCGTGGATTGGAGCCGGATCGTTTTCAAAGCCATCACAATCAAAGGCGTCTATGGCCGCGAGATGTTTGAGACTTGGTACAAAATGATTGCGATGCTGCAAAATGGCTTGGATGTCAGCAAGGTCATTACACATGAGTTCAATGTGAATGACTTCCGCGACGGCTTTACTGCGATGAAATCCGGACAATCCGGAAAAGTCGTTTTGAATTGGACTTAGGAATCACCACGGCGGGCCTTGGCCCGCCGGAATTCGTTCAGTAATTGAACTTTTTGAACAACGTCGATTCTCCGATACCGTTAATCAAACGGATCATGCTTGGAGTTTGCTCTTTCTGAGCATGCATAAACTTCTCGAACGCGCCGGAAGCCTGAGTTGCTGTTTGCATTTGACGTGCTTTCTGCATGTGTCACCTATTGCTTTTGCACGCCCCCACAACCTGACCGTGCAGGTTTGGGTGGAGCGAAACCTTGTGCCAAATGCGGCAGAAACCGGGATGTTTGGTTAAAGTGGGGTTAACGGAATCCGAACTGGAATAAGACCAAAGCTCATTGGGTCCATCTAGCTCTAAGTTACAAAGCTATACCCAATTAATAGTATCCCTCCTGCAAAATACAGGCCTCTACGCAAACTCTCTTCTTTGGGATCCAGATCCATGGATTGGTGAATTGGTAGCAAAACTAAAAATTGAAACCCGAGCGCTCCACCAATACCGACGTCCAGCAATCCCGATACGGTTAGAATAAAGCATCCGATAGCCGCAATCAGGTGCAATAAAGTTGGCTTTAATTTTGTGTCATCCAGTGGCTCTCTGTCAGAATTCAGAGATACTTTTTGAGCAACAAATACGCCCCAAGGAATGCCAAAAATGAAGAATAGAACGATGGCACCATTCGGCGTCGTACTCCCCGCCAAAACCAGCACCATCGCAAGACCGAACGTAAATCCATTGTACATTCCAACGATCGGCAAGAACATCCAATGAGAACTATAGGATTGATTTATGCGATCCTGATTCCACATCGCGATTCCGAGCAGAAATGCAAAAATGACCCAAGTTGCCAGATCACCTACATAGATAGAGTCTGGCGGTGTCCAACCATAGTTGGCGATCAAAACGCCCATTGGAACAAGTAACATAGGCAATGCGCGGCTAAAAACTTGAGGCGACAAAAATAAATAAATCATAATAACTGCAATCAAATCACGTAAATACGCACACTCTATAACGCAAAAAGCCGCCCGGAAAGGGCGGCTTTCGCTATCGATTTAATTCGACTTAAACGTCAAATTGCAGTGCTTTGACCTGTTTAAACATACCCGTGTCACAAAGCTTTTGGCGCACTGGCTCTGGCACTTCTGCATCCACGTAAAGCAAAGCAATCGCGCCGCCACCCACTTCGGAGCGACCCAATGTGAAGTTCGCGATGTTCACACCGTTCTCGCCCATAGTCTGACCCAGAGTACCGATGATACCAGGAACATCTTCGTTGGTGGTGTAGAGCATGTGCGAACCAACTTCGGCGTCGATGTTGATGCCTTTAATCTGGATAAAGCGCGGTTTGCCGTCTGAAAACACGGTACCAGCAACAGAACGTTCTTGCTTATCAGTCACAACGGTCACTTTGACATAGCCGTCGAAGGAACCAGATTTGTCCTGATTAGTGGTGGAAATCTGAATGCCACGCTCTTTCGCGATAACTGGTGCGGAAACCATATTCACGTCTGGGTTGGCTTTTTTCATGATCCCGGCAATCACGGAACAATTCAGCGCCTCAAGGTTCATCTCGGAAACAACACCATCATAGAGGATGTTGATGGCTTTGATTGGCTCGTCAGTCATCTGACCAGCAAAGGCACCAAGGTGATCCGCCAGTTTGATCCATGGGCCCATGACTTTCGCTTCTTCTGCGGTCACGGATGGCATGTTCAATGCGTTTTCGACAGCGCCAGTCAGCAGGTAGTTGGACATCTGCTCGGCCACTTGCAGTGCAACGTTTTCCTGCGCTTCGGTGGTTGCCGCACCCAAGTGCGGTGTGCAGACAACGTTAGGCAGATTGAACAGCGGGTTTTCTTTCGCAGGCTCTTCAGCAAACACATCAAACGCCGCACCAGCAACGTGGCCAGACTTCAGCAATTCAGCCAGCGCCGCTTCGTCAACCAGACCACCACGGGCACAGTTCACGATACGAACACCTTTTTTGGTTTTCGCAAGGTTTTCAGCAGACAGAATGTTTTCTGTGACACCCGCAATGAACGGCACGTGCAAAGTGATGAATTCAGAACGGCTTAGCAGTTCGTCCAATTCAACTTTCTCAACGCCCATTTTGTCCGCTTTTTCTTCAGACAGGAACGGATCAAACGCGATGACTTTCATCTTCAGGCCACGGGCACGGTCGCAAACGATGCCACCAATGTTACCTGCACCAATCACGCCAAGCGTTTTGTTGGTCAGCTCAACACCCATGAACTTGGACTTTTCCCATTTGCCAGCGTGGGTGGACGCAGACGCCTCTGGGATTTGGCGCGCAACTGCAAACATCATCGCAATTGCGTGCTCTGCCGTGGTGATCATGTTGCCGAAAGGTGTGTTCATAACGATCACACCTTTTTTGGAAGACGCTTCCTTATCGACGTTGTCCGTCCCGATACCGGCGCGGCCTACCACTTTCAGATTGGTGGCTGCTTCCAGAATGGTTGGCGTGACTTTGGTCGCGGAACGGATCGCAAGACCGTCGTACTGACCAATGATTTCAGCCAGTTTTTCTTTATCTTTTCCAAGCTCTGGCATGAAATCCACATCAATGCCGCGATCGCGGAAGATTTGGACAGCGGTTTCAGACAGTTTGTCGGATACAAGTACTTTAGGGGCCATGGGTTAGGTCCTTTTTTGTCGGGGTGCCGGGCTGAAGCCCGGCCTACAATTCGGTGAAGTTTCGGTAGGCCGGGCTTCAGCCCGGCACTCCTTTAAGCTTGTGCTTCGATTTCAGCTTCGAAGGCCCATGCGAGCCATGGCAGCATGGCTTGAATGTCAGCAGTTTCGACAGTACCGCCACACCAGATACGCAGACCTGCTGGCGCGTCACGGTATGCACCGATATCTAACGCGATGCTCTCTGCCTCTAGGCGTTTTGCAACCGCCTTCGCAAACGCCGCACCGTCTTTGATGCGCACATCTGTAAACTTCAGGCAAACCGAGGTGTTGGAACGATTTGCATCATCCTCTGCCAGGTTTGCGATCCAGTCGTTGGCATCGCAGAAATCAAACACAGCCTGTGCGTTTGCATCTGCACGCGCGATCAGACCTTTCAGGCCACCTTCAGAGCGTGCCCAATCCAGTGCAAACAAGTAATCTTCGACCGCCAGCATGGACGGCGTGTTGATGGTCGCCCCGGTAAAGATACCCTCGATCAGCTTGCCACCTTTGGTCATGCGGAAGATCTTTGGCAGTGGCCATGCAGGAGTGTAGCTTTCCAAACGTGCAACCGCGCGTGGGGACAGAACGATCACACCGTGAGCCGCTTCGCCACCCAGAACTTTCTGCCAAGAGAATGTGGTCACATCCAGCTTGTCCCAGTCCAGATCCATCGCAAAGGCGGCAGATGTCGCGTCACAGATGGTCAGGCCTTCACGGTCCGCCGCAATCCAATCCGCGTTTGGAACACGCACACCAGAAGTGGTGCCGTTCCAAGTGAAAACAACGTCGTTGTTAAAATCGACAGAGGCCAGATCAACGATTTGACCGTAATCTGCGATTTTCGCTTCAGCGTCGATTTTCAGCTGTTTGACAACATCAGTCACCCAGCCTGCGCCGAATGATTCCCATGCCAGCATCTCTACTTTGCGTTCACCCAAAAGGGACCACAGAGCCATCTCAACCGCGCCCGTGTCAGACGCAGGAACGATACCGATTTTATAGTCAGCGGGGATGCCCAGAACTTCGCGGGTGCCTTCGATGGCATCCTTCAGCTTGGCTTTGCCAACAGCTGCGCGGTGGCTGCGACCCAGTGGGGCGCCTGCCAGTTTGGACAATTCGAATGTAGGGGGTTTGGCACATGGGCCAGAAGAAAAACGCGGGTTTGCCGGGCGCGCTGCCGGTTGCTGAGTAGCCATTGCTGGTATCCTTACAGATAAATGCCTCTCGTTGGGGAGAGGTGTCCCACCGCCGGAAATAGTTGGCGCCGCTGACTCGGACAACAGTGAAAATGGCGTTTTACTGTGGTTTCTCGACATATTATGTCGCGCCATGTCTCCTATCGGAAACAAGATAAAGCGCGGGTGGTAATTGCAATGTGGCTGCGGTAAGGGGCAAAGAAGGCCTCTGATAAAGGACAGCGACATGTATATCGCCACGCTTCTGACCAATCCAGCTACATCCGCCTTGGACGCTGCAACCGTAGAAAACCTCCGCAACGCTTGGGGAGGCGGGGACGCACAATGGCTGGCAACTGGCGAAGCTGCGGAGTTTTCAATTGCACAAGTTCCGGACAATGCAGAAGACGTCTGGCAAGCGCTTCAGGCTGAACAAATCGACCTGATCATTCAGCCCATCGAAGGTCGACGCAAAAAAATGCTGCTGGCGGATATGGACAGCACCATGATCCAACAAGAATGTATAGATGAACTCGCTGCCGAAGCCGGTGTTGGCGAACGCGTAGCTGAGATCACCGCCAAGGCCATGAATGGCGAGCTGGATTTTGAAGGCGCGATTGATGAGCGCGTGGGCCTTCTGAAAGACCTGCCCGAAAGCATCATCGATCACGTTCTGAAAACCCGTATCAAATTTATGCCCGGCGGCAAAGCGCTGGTGCAAACCATGAAAGCCAATGGTGGCTATGGTGCGCTGGTGTCCGGTGGGTTCACCGCTTTCACTGCCAAAGTAGCTTCAGAACTCGGCTTTGACGAAAACCGCGCAAACACACTTGAAATCGCAGATGGCAAGCTCACAGGCAAAGTCGTGCGTCCCATATTAGGCCAAGAAGCCAAACTCGAAGCGTTGAACGAGATCACCGGGAAATTGGGCATCACCCCAACCGATGTGCTGGCCGTTGGTGATGGGATGAATGACCTCTTGATGCTGAAAAACGCAGGCACAGGCGTGGCGCTACATGGCAAACCAGCTTTGCAGGCCAAATGTAAGGTCAAAATCAACCACGGCGATTTGACAGCGCTGCTCTATATCCAGGGCTACGCCAAATCAGAATTCGTGGCCGATTAAATGTTTGAAGTCGGCACCGAAGTCTTGCTCATTTTGATTGCAGCAGGGTTTGTTGCAGGCTTTGTCGACTCCATAGCAGGTGGCGGTGGTTTGATCGCTCTTCCCGCGATGCTGCTCTCGGGTGTGCCACCCTTGACCGCGCTGGCCACCAATAAAATCCAAGGTTTTTTTGGTGCTGCCACCGCTGCCTATTCATATGCCCGCGGCGGCCATGTGGACCTTCGCACGCAAATCGTGCCTGCCACCATCTCATTCTTCGCCTCAATTCTAGGCGCCCTTTTGGTCGCGCAGCTGCCAACTGACATCATACGGCTAATCTTACCTGTTCTTTTGGTTTGCGTCGCCCTGTTCTTCGCCTTGCAACGAGGCCTGAACGACGAAGATAAAGAGCGCCGCATGTCGCCCATGATCTTTTCGGCCAGCATGGTGCCTTTGATCGCCGCATATGATGGGCTGCTAGGTCCCGGCACAGGCAGTTTCTTCATGCTCGCCTTTGTGTCCCTCGCCGGCTACGGCATCCTCAAAGCGACAGCCCATACAAAACTGCTGAACTGTGCTTCAAACGCTGGTGCCTTGCTAGCTTTTGCAGTCGTTGCCACGCCTTGGTGGATGACCGGGCTCGCCATGGGTGTCGCGCAGATCTTTGGCGCACGTCTTGGCGCATCACTTGCACAGAAAATCGGCGCGCGGTTGATCAAGCCACTTCTGGTGTTCACCACGCTCGCAATGGCCGCCAAACTCCTTTGGGATTTGATCTAAGCTGCATTCTTTTCTTTTTGGCAAAAATACCCAAAAAATCATCACAAATTACATCGACGCCCGATTTCAGACGCAAGAGTGCAGCGACTCGGATTAAGCTTTGCGCATGATGTTTAAATTACCTGATTCCGATACGCTTTACGCCGCCCTGTGCACCCGAGACGACAGCTATGAAGGTCGAGCTTGGGTCGGGGTGACCTCCACTGGTATCTTCTGCCGCCTCACCTGCCCTGCACGCAAACCTAAGCCAGAAAACTGCCAATGGTTCGACTCCGTCGGTGGCTGCATCGAAGCAGGGTTTCGCCCCTGCAAAAGATGCCACCCGCTTGCGCCAATGGCTGCAGCTGAACCGGTGATTCAAACTCTGCTAGAGGCCCTCGAAAAGCGCCCAACCTATCGCTGGAGTGAGGGAGACATTATTCGACTGGGCCTGGATGCTTCGACCGTGCGGCGCGCCTTTAAAAGACATTTTGGTATGACCTTTCTGGAAATGGCGCGGCAACGAAGACTGCGCGAAGGATTCACAACGCTCGCCAAAGGGGGGCCGGTGATCGAAGCTCAACTTGATGCAGGTTTTGAAAGCCCTAGTGCCTTCCGATCTGCCTTTGCCAAGCTTCTCGGCCAGAATCCAAGTGACTTTGCTCAAGATGCACTGCTGCGCGCTGATTGCATCGACACACCGCTAGGGCCAATGGTGGCCGTTTGCGATAAATACGCGCTGCATCTCCTGGAGTTTATCGACCGCAAGGCACTGCCAAAATCGCTGAAAGCATTGCAGGTATATGCCAAGGGCTCTCTGGGGTTCGGACGGTTTGATATTACCGATAAGCTCGAAACAGAACTTAAGGCCTTTTTCAGCGGGAATAGTGACACATTTGATGTCAATCTGGCCTATCATGGTTCCGCTTTTACGCAAGAAATATGGGACATGCTCCGCACCATCCCAGCGGGCCAAACGCGGTCCTACTCCGACCTCGCACAAGCCATCGGGCGCCCATCATCTGTGCGGGCGGTTGCCCGCGCGAATGGCGCGAACCAGATTGCCTTGATCGTTCCCTGCCATCGCGTCATAGGAGCGGACGGATCGTTGACCGGCTACGGCGGAGGGCTGTGGCGTAAACAACGACTGATCGAGCTGGAACGACAATATAAGGATAAGCCCGCAGCATGACAGATACAGTCTCTAAACAGGCAGAATTGGCGCAGAACTTTGCTGAAATGCACCAACCGGGGGACCCGTTGGTGCTTTACAATATTTGGGATGCGGGATCAGCCAAAGTCATTGAGCAGGCTGGCACGCGCGCGATTGCAACCGGCAGCTGGTCTGTGGCAGCAGCACAGGGATTCAATGACGGTGAAAAGCTACCGCTAGAGATTGCATTGATGACCGCGCGGCGCATTTGTAAAACAGTCGACCTGCCAGTCACGCTAGATTTTGAAGGCGCCTATGCCACGGGCCCAACAGGTGTGGCCACCAATGTCACCTTAGCCATGAAGCAAGGTGTTGTGGGGATCAATTTTGAAGATCAGGTGATCGGTGGCAAAGGGCTGCACAAACAGGATGAGCAGGCCAAACGTATCGCAGCCGCGCGCGAAGCGGCCGAGGCCTATGGCATCCCTCTTTTCATCAATGCGCGCACCGACATCTTCCTGAAAGAAACAAACTTGGATTGGCATGCAGGTCTCATGCCGCAGGCCCTGGAGCGCCTTCAGTCCTACGCGGAAGCAGGCGCGAGTGGATTCTTTGCACCAGGCCTTACTGATCCAGACCTTATCGGCAAACTTTGTGAGGAATCTGAGATTCCTGTAAATGTAATGGTAGGCGCAAATAGCCCAACCGTTGCAGAACTTGCGGACCTTGGGGTGGCCCGTATCAGCCACGGCCCAGCCCCTTTTAAGCAGGCTATGGAAGATCTCGCCGCACGCTATGTAAGATCATCAATATAACACCCAACCACGTGCAATTTGCGCCACAGGTCTTATATGTGGCGCAAACCAAGGAATGCTCACTCATGAAAATCGCCTACACCATGACCGAAGGCAAAGGGGATCTGGATCAAGTCCTCTATCGTTTCGCCAAAGCAGAAATGGCGCGCGGAACCCATGTTGTGGGTGTGGTTCAAGTTAACACGGACCGGGACGATTGCCCGCTCTGTGATATGGACGTCGAGGTGCTGCCCGACGGACCAACCATTCGCATTTCTCAGGATTTGGGGCGTGAAGCCAAAGGCTGCCGCCTTGACCCTGACGCACTGGAAACATCGGTGACTGAAGTTGGCAATCGATTGAACTCTGACGTGGCACTGCTTGTGCTCAACAAATTTGGCAAACACGAGGCCAACGGACGCGGGTTCCGTGATACAATTGGTCAGGCCATGGCCCTAGACGTACCGGTCTTATGTGGCGTCAACGCTTTGAACCGCGAAGCCTTTGAAGAGTTTTCAGGCGGAACAGCTAAATTCGTTGCGCCAACGCCCGAAGCCCTCGCCGATTGGTTCAGCGGTTAGGCACGCGAAAGCGCCCTAAGATAAGCCCCGATACAAACAGACCCGCCGCGACGCAGACGATGCTTGGTCCGGCTGGCGTGTCGTAAATCAAGCTCATGCGCAGCCCCAAGATTGCTGACAACGCACCAAACACAGCTGCAATAACCGCCATGCTTTCAGGGTTTCGCGCCAAAGGGCGCGCGCCTGCTGCTGGGATGATCAACATCGCGACGATCAACAACACGCCGACAACTTTGATGGCAACTGCCACAACAACGGCCAAACAGACTGTCAGGATCAATTGCTCGCGTTTTGGGTTCACACCACTTGCCATGGCCAAATCTGAGTTCAGTGTGGCTGTCAGCAAAGGAGACCACCGGAAGGTCATCAAAGCAATGACCAGCGCGGCACCACCCCATATAATCAGAAGGTCGGTTTTGGACACCGACAGGATATCGCCAAATAAATAGGCCATCAGATCAAGCCGCACGCCCTGCAAAAAACTGACGGCCACAAGACCAATCGCAAGGGCCGAATGCGCCATAACGCCGAGTAGCGTGTCCATCGCATAGCCTTTGCCCGACAACGCCGACACAGTCAGCGCCATCACAAGTGCTACCGCCAATGCGCCTGTAAAGACAGACAGTGACAGCGCCAAGGACAACGCAATGCCTAGGATAGCCGCGTGGCTCGTTGCATCGCCGAAATAGGCCATACGTCGCCAAACAACAAAGCACCCCAAAGGCGCCGCTGCCAAAGCCACACCAATCCCAGCCAATGTGGCGCGGACCATAAAATCATCAAGCATGTGTGCAGCCCTCGTGATCATCGACCTCATGGCTGTGGTCGTGGTCATGACGATAAAGTGCCAAGGCCCCGCCTGTGCCGGACCCAAAGAGCGCGCGGTATTCCGGGGCCGAGGCCACAATGTCAGGGGCGCCGTGACAGCAGACATGGCCATTCAGGCAGATCACGCGATCCGAGGCGCTCATGACCACATGCAATTCGTGACTGACCATCAATACTGCAGCACCTGTGTCGCGACGGATGTCTTCGATCAAAGTATAAAACGCAGCAGATCCCGGCTGATCCAATCCGGTGGTCGGTTCATCCAGAATCAAAATCTCAGGATCTTCCAACAACGCGCGCGCTAGAAGTACACGCTGAAATTGCCCACCCGAAAGTGCAAACATCTGCTTATCATTCAGATCATGCGCACCAACGCGTGCCAAAGCCTTGTCGATCGCGACCGCCGAGTGGTGGCGCGGCAACGATAAGAAACGCCGCACGGTGATTGGTAGGGTTGGGTCGATATGCAGCTTTTGCGGAACATAGCCAATCCGCAGGCCCGACTTTCGGGAGACTTGGCCTTTGGTGGGGCGAACAGCCCCGATTAATGCCTTGAGCAGGGTCGATTTTCCCGAGCCATTTGGCCCGACAATCGTCACGATCTCACCGGAAGAGATGTGAAAATCCACATTCCGCAATGCCACATGGCCGCCTAGTTGGACGCTCATATCTTTAGTCGATAACACGGTCATGCGCTTGGCTGACAGTTCGGGCAAAGGCCTTCTGCTTCGATCACGGTCGCTTCGACCGAAAAGCCGACATCCTGCGCAGCGGCCGTCAGACCAGCGGCCGTCGAACCCTGTGTTTCGACAACTTTCGAACAATCGCGACAAATCATAAACGCAGGCACATGGTCGCTGCCTGGATGTGAACAGGCAATAAACGCATTCAGACGTTCGACTTTATGAACCAACTTATTGGCCTGTAAAAACTCCAAAGCGCGATAGACAACAGGCGGCTGACTACCCAGCCCTTCTTGGGCAAGGATCGGCAGAATGTCATATGCCCCCATAGCGCGATGCTCTTGCAGCAGGATTTCCAGCACACGGCGACGGACAGGCGTCAATCGAACACCGGCATCTGCACAGTGCTTTTCAGCCACCTCCAACCCTGTCGAAATACAGTGATTGTGGTCGTGATGATCAAAACCGTGCTCAGCCATTCTCGCCTCCATCAGCCCCTATTGATATATTGTAACACATCCGGTAATGGCAATGCGATTGTTATACCATAACGTGGAGAGCACAATGTTCTATCGGACTATGACCGCTATTTGCCTTTTGGCAAGCCAAGCGCAAGCCGAAGTTCCATCTGTCGTTACAGATATCGCGCCGATTCATTCTTTGGCAGCTCGCGTGATGCAGGGCGTTGGCGAGCCAGCACTCTTGATGAAGCAGGGTGCCTCTCCGCATGGGTATTCCTTGCGGCCATCCGAAGCGCGCGCATTGCAGGACTCTGATCTGGTGATCTGGATGGGCGAAGACTTGACCCCTTGGCTTGAAGGTGCCGTTGAGACACTGGCGTCAAAAGCGCATTCACTTGAGCTGCTGCATACAGACGGCACCCATTTGCTGGACTTCCGGGAAGAGGCCGTTTTTGGCGAGCACAAAGATCATGATGACCATGACGCGCTCGATGATCACGATGACAAACATGGTCACGATGACGAAAAGCATGACGATCATCACAAAGATCAACACGACGATCACCATGATGAAAAGCACGAGGACCATCAAGATGAAGACAAACATGATGAACACCATGATGCGCATGATGAAGAGAAGCACGACGATCACGCGGGCCACGATGATCACAATCATGACGGCACCGACCCGCATGCGTGGCTAGCACCGGAAAACGCCATTGTTTGGATGATAGCCATTGCCGCTGAATTGGCAGAACTTGACCCTGCAAATGCGGAACTCTACGCAATGAACGCCGAAGTCGGAGCGACCGAAATCGAAGCCGCCATCGAAGAGATCACGGTGCAGCTGGCTCCTCTACATAACGCGCGTTTCGTGGTCTTCCACGATGCCTACCAGTACTTCGAAGAGGCCTTCGATCTGCACGTTTCCGGCGCTTTGCATCTGTCCGACGCCACACCTCCGAGTGCAGCACGCCTGGTCGAGATGCAAAAAGCGATCAAAGAGCACGGCATCACCTGTGTCTTTGCAGAGCCTCAGTTTAATGATGACTTGGTTGCAGCGGTCGCTCCAGAAGGCACCAACACCGGTATTCTCGACCCGTTGGCAACTAGCATCCCACAAGGTCCTGCGCTGTACACAACTTGGCTGCGTGGCCTCGCTGACAGGGTTTCCGGCTGCCTCAGCTAAGCCTGTCGCTTTCGGGACTCACTTATGAAAAACCATACTGCGCCGCTGTTCATTGCGGCGCAGCATGATAGGCTCTTCTCAAAAACAGGATCGAGCCGTTGCGCATTCTCTGCATCACTACCGTCAAGGACGAAGCGCCCTATTTGCTGGAGTGGATCGCCCATCACCGCGCTGCGGGTGTCACTGATTTTCTGATCTATTCGAATGATTGCTCTGACGGCACAGATAAGCTGCTAAAAGCCCTGCAGATGGCTGGCATATTGCGCCATATCCCCCATGAAAAAACCTCGGGGCAATCGATCCAGTGGCAGGCTTTAAAAGATGCTTGGAAACATCCTCTACGAAAAAAAGCGGATTGGATCTTAGTCTCTGATGTGGATGAATTCGTGAACATCCGCGTGGGCAATCATCGTTTCGAAGACCTGATTTCAGCCGTCTCTCCCGAAGCCGACGCGATTGTGATGCAGTGGAGGCTTTTTGGGCACAATGACGTCTTTGACATGCGGGATGCGCCTGTGACGGAACAGTTCACACGCGCCATCCCAGATGACGCTAAATATCCGGTCGCAGCCAGCCTAATCAAAACTCTATTCAAACCAACAGGACCTTTCAACATGTTGGGCGTGCACCGCCCCAAACAAAAAGACATCATGAAGGCGCGCCGCCCAATCATGGTGGATGGGTCCGGCAAGTTTCTTTCGCAAGATTTCGCCATGGCTGGGGAGCGAATTTCGACCTTTGGATTGCCGGTGGGCCGCGATCTTGTTGATATGAACCACTATGCGATAAAATCCGCGATGGGGTTCTTGGTCAAACGTGCGCGCGGTTTGCCCAATCGCAAAAAGGACGTTGGGCTAAACTACTGGGTGGAGCGGAACTTCAACACGGTCGAAGACACATCGATCAGCGCCATGCGCCCAGCCACCAAAGAGCAGTACGACAAACTGATGAACCTACCAGGCGTTGCGGCATTGCATGATGCCGCCGTTCTTTGGCATCAAGAGCGATTTTCTGAGCTGGTCAAAGATCCCGACACGCATAAGTTGCTTACACAGATCGTGACCGCAGGCAGCAGCGCCATGGTCCCGGAAAATTTGCAAAAACAGCTGATCTCGTGGTATCACGAGGCCCAGAAGAGCAGTGAAAATTAAAGCCCGGTTAAGGGCATGACAGGTACAAAAAGCCAATGCAGGCCGCCTTTCATCACATCCGGATTGCGCATCAGCGCATTGGATCCGCTATCGTTCTGGATGCACTCGCGTCGGGAACTGGCGGGCGTATATTCTTTGCTGCGGGCCACGATCTTCGCGAAATGACACCCGGAACTGGCACGGTTTTTGATGGGCTGCGCACAGTCGGGGACGCCCTTATCGTAGAGGCCGTCGGCGTGGGTGAGCCGCGATTTACCATCGATGGACGTGAAGAAAAACTTACGCTGTCAGAGCCACAGTTGGAGTTGTTTGAAGGGCTCAATACAGCCTTGGCTTTTCGCAATTACCAAAGCGCCGAGGTGACTTTGGATTGGCTGCGTTGGCACGTAGAAACGCAAGGCCTTGAGGCGGCGCTGATAGTAGATCGCGCCAAACCCGGCCAAGTTAGAGACTATAAACAGGCTCTAAAAAAGGGCATCCGAGGAATCGAAGGGCTAAAGCAAGTGGTCCTGCTTCAGTTCAATACACCACTTGGCCAACCCGATATGCCGGCAGAACAGCATCCCTATTCTGCCCCAGATGCGCCGGGTAAAGATCGGATGGAGGTTCCCGAAAGCGATGCATGGACCTCTCCGTTAGGGCAATTGGGTATTTTTGAACTCCTGCGGCATCGGTTTCTCAACAAAGCGCGCGCTGTGGCGCAGTTGGATGTCACCGATCTTTTAGTGGCCAAAGGTAAAGACACCGTATTTAACCGAGCCCAGAAAGAGGGCGTCGTCGCTCTCGAAGGTCACCACGTTTATCCTTGGCGCGTGCGCGACGATGACCAGGTGCATTTCGCCGATCACATCTGCCGTCAGTTTGATGCGGTCAAACCGCGAATGCGCTGGTGCGTTGCACCCGGCAATACTGGCGATGACGTCACATGGCGGTTCATCCGCGTGGTGGGCGCGCAGGTGAATATGTCCACACCCGCGCCTTTCATGCGTTTCATGGGGTTGCGTCACCCAGTCGACAGTGTCTCGCGGATCGTGCCGAAAACCTCACTGATCGAAGACAATGCGTTGATCAAAATGGCCAAGCACCGGTTTGATCATCAACCTGTGCGTATGCCTGTTCTAAAAGCGCCAAAGGTTGATCCCAGCAAAAATTCTGTGACCATCATCACCACGATGAAAAACGAAGGTCCGTTCATTCTAGAATGGATTGCCTATCACCGCGCAATCGGTGTCGAGAACTTCATGGTCTTCACCAATGATTGTACGGATGGCACTGATGAGTTCCACGATTTGCTGCAGGCCAAAGGCATCGTCCAACACCGCGATAACCCTTTCCGCGATACGGGGCTAAAACCGCAACATGCAGCTCTTCAGGCGGGCGAAAAAGAAGATATCATTAAAAATGCCGATTGGGTCATCTGCATGGATGTGGATGAGTTCATCAACATCAAAGCGGGCGATGGAACCCTTAAGGCCCTATTTGAGGCCGTGGGCGACGCCAATATGATCTCGATGACATGGCGGCTGTTTGGCAATTCCGACATCCATGAATTCAGCGATCACCCCATCATCGACGACTACACACGATGCGCGCATGAAATGACCCGCAAGCCGCATCAGGCGTGGGGCTTTAAGACGCTATTTCGCAATATTGGGCTCTTTAAAAAGCTGGGCGTGCATCGACCAAAGGGGCTTAACCCGCAGCTTTGGGAAGACATCCATTGGGTCAACGGGTCAGGCAAGCCAATGCCAAAAGAGTTCTTTCGCAATGCCTGGCGGTCCACTCAATCTACAGTTGGTTATGATCTTGTCAGCCTGAACCATTATGCGGTGCGTTCTGCAGAGAGCTTTCTGGTGAAACGTGATCGGGGCCGGGTAAACCACGTCGACCGTGATCAGGGCCTCGCCTACTGGTTCCGCATGAACCACAACGTTGACCAAGATCATTCAATCAAACGGATGATGCCTGCATTAAAGGCTGAAATGGACCGGTTGTTGGCCGATCCCGAAATCGCCGCAATGCATGCAAAATGTGTGGCTGCGCATCGTGAAAAGATTGACGCGCTGAAGGCCACGGACAACTACGCAAAATTCTACAAGGACCTAACCGGAGAGCGCATGCAGCGGCTGTCAAAGCAGCTACCGCATTTCGGCGCGAATGTGTTTCTCGCAGGTCCAGATGTCATCCCAGATGAGGTTGCGTTGCGCGATCATCCGGATGATTTCTTTTTCACCGTCGACCGACAAAAAACGACGGCGCATTAGTGAGGGGCATGAGTATGGCAAATCTTCCAGAAATCGCGAGCCTTTGGATTGGGGACCGGCTGAGCTGGCTGGAACAGCTCTGTTTGAAAAGCTTCGCAGATGCAGGCCATGACATCACGCTTTACAGCTATCAGCCGCTCGATAACTTGCCGGCTGGCGTAAAAGCAGGCGACGCAGCAGATATTTATCCAGGCGAACCGATGCTACGCCATAAGCGCACCGGCAGCCCTGCCATTCATGCGGATATCTGGCGTTTAAACCTGCTGAAAAAGACCGATAAAATCTGGGTTGATGCAGATGTCTATTGCTATCGCCCGTTCAACTATCGCCGAAAATCAGTGTTTGGTTGGGAAAAAGAGGGCTTGGTTTGCAACGCCGTTCTAGGCCTACCGAAGAACAGTAAAGCTTTGGCTTTGCTTCTTAAATTCTTTGAGGACGAATTCCCTATTGGGCCATGGTTGAAGCCGTGGCAGCAACGTGAATTGCAAGCCGCCAAGGACGCTGGCAACCCGGTTCACATGACAGAACAAGAATGGGGATTTACCGGACCGGCTGCTGTCACATGGGCCTTGCAGCAGACTGGAGAAATCAAATACGCCGAACCCGTTTCGGCCTTCTACCCAGTGTCATTCAAGCATCGAAACCATATGATCGTCAGTCGCTTTACGCCCGAGGATAATTTTGATGAGGCAACACGTGGCGTACATTTCTGGGCCCGCCGCATGAAGCCTCGTTTGCAGGAAAAAGAGAACAACACACCACGACGCGGTTCTTTTATGGAGGGTTTGATCGCCAAACATGGCATTGATCCTAACTCTGCCCCGATCCCTGGCCCTCAGACCAAAATCAGCGGCGAATCCAGCGATCCTGAATTCCGCGCTCGTATAGCTGTCGAGGCGCTTAAGGGCGTTGAGCCGATCCGACAACTGGCTAAAAACAACAACCTCGACCCCAAGCAAATTCGTGAATGGCGGGCACATCTGGTTTCCAATGCCACGCGAATTTTTGAAAGCACCAACTCATGAGTGAGACGGTTACAGCCGAAGTTACGCAGGGCGACTGGCGCGCGTCTTTAAAAGAAATGGGCCGTGAACATGGCTTTTATGAAGAGCTGGGTGAGCAACACACCGCGCTGTTTGTCGAAGGCGGTAACACCTTAATCGTGACCTTTGAAAACCTCGATCACGTCTATAATTTCACCGATGACCGAATGCCTTGGGGCTATGGATTTGTCACCAGTCGTGGCTGGTCGATGCTGGGCATGATGGCGCATGATTGGACTTGGTATCGCGACGAAGCTGTGTTTGACTTCTTTGATCGCCTCCGAGACGAAGGATTTTTCGAGCAGTTTAAGAAAGTCGTGTTTTATGGGGCTTCAATGGGGGCTTATGCAGCGGCGGCATTGAGTGCGGCTGCACCGGGTGCCACTGTGATCATGATCGCACCACAAGCCACTCTGTGTCGCGAAATCGCCCCTTGGGAAACCCGTTATGTCAAAGCTTGGCGACGCAATTTTCACGGGCGATATGGCTACGCGCCAGATGGTTTGAAATCTGCAAAAGACGCCTATCTCTTTTACGACCCGCGCATGGCGCAGGACGCAATGCACGCCACCCTGTTTAGCGGTGATAATTTAACCAAATTTCGATGCCGATTTTTAGGTCACCGCATGGCCTCGCTTTGGTTACAGATGGGCGTGCTCAAGGATGTGATCGATGGTTGCGTGGACGGCACACTGACAAAACCGCGGTTTTATGCGCTGATGCGAAAGCGCCGCGATAGTGGTCGATTTATGCGAGAATTGTTGGAGATCGTAGAAAGCCGTGGGCGCCCTGACCTGACGGCTTACTTCTGTGAAGCTGTTCTTAGCCGCAGGCGTGGACCCAAATTCCGGCAGGCGCTACAACGTGCCCAAGCAGTGCTGGAAAAACAACGGAAATGGCGCGCAAAACGGCAGGGATGAGCAAGGGGCGCGGCCCCTTAGCGCTAAAGCTTTACCGGCGTTTAAGCGTATCACCAAATGCGATTTTCGGAGACAATTCAACAATGGCTTCGCAGGGTTCGTTATTCACGCGCGCCGCAATGATTTCGGCAGCTTTGCGGCCGGATTCGCGACGGCATGCGTCCATGCTGGCCAGTTTGCGTGGAAGGCCTTGCAAAAGTTCGACACCGTTGAAACCCGCAAGGCCAATCTGGCCGGGCACGTCGATGCCTTGATCCAAGAGATAAAGCAGGCCACCCGCGCCGATCATGTCATTGGAGTAGTAAAGAAAATCGAGTTCCGGTGATCGTTCCAAAATGGTTTGGGTCATCTCACGACCTTTGGCCAGAGCAGAGCCACCGGAGTAGAATTCTTGATCCTGCACTTCGATGCCGCCTTTGGCGAGGGCTTCGGTGAATCCTTCAAAGCGTTTACGGGCGCGGTGATCCAGCGGCATTTTGGTGCCAAGGAATCCAATATTTTTGTAGCCTGCTTTGATAATCGCTTTCGCCATCTCGCGACCGGCACGACGATGTGAAATGCCCACTGCAGAATCGACAGGATTGCCATCGACATCCATGATTTCAACAACAGGAATACCTGCGGCGCGCATCATGGCTTTGGCTGCATCTGAATGCTCAAGGCCAGCTATGATCACGCCGGATGGACGCCATGACAGCATCTCGTAGAGCACTTTTTCTTCCTTTTCAGGAAGGTAGTCCGTCACGCCAACCACAGGCTGCAATTCGGTGTCTTCTAAGATTTCGCTAATACCACTGAGGACCTCAGGGAAAACCATGTTGGACAGGGATGGGATGATCACGGCAACCAAGTTCACGCGCTGGCTGGCGAGTGCACCGGCGATCTTGTTGGGCACATAACCCAGCTCTTTCGATGCCTTAAGGACACGTTGACGCGTGGCCTCCGACACATCTCCACGGTTTCGCAACACCCGGCTGACGGTCATTTCAGATACGCCAGAAGCTTCGGATACATCGCGCAATGTCAGGGAGCGGTTGTCGTCTGTGGCCACAAAAATCATCCTTTGATTGTTAGCGCTATGTTATCGCGACAATTTTGGTTTTTACAAGCGCGACCAAAGGTCTGCCTTAAAATAGAAAAAGGGCCAGAGCATAGCTCTGACCCTTTTAATTCTTATCCGCCAAAGTCATCCAGCATAATGTCTTCGCGATCAACACCCATTTCCACAAGCATATTGATCACGGATTGGTTCATGATGGGCGGGCCACACATGTAGTATTCGCAATCTTCTGGGTTCGGGTGATCCTTCAGATATTCATCCATCAGAACGTTGTGGATAAAGCCGGTTAGGCCACCCCAATCATCCTCTGGCAGCGCATCAGACAGCGCAACATGCCATTCGAAGTTGTCGAACTCTTCTGCCAGCTTGTCGAAATCTTCGACGAAGAACATTTCTTTCTTAGACCGAGCGCCGTACCAGAAAGTGATTTTACGATCACGGTTCTCAAGGCGTTTCAGCTGGTCAAAGATATGCGAACGCATTGGTGCCATACCGGCGCCACCACCCACAAAGACCATCTCTTTTTGGGTTTCGCGTGCAAAGAATTCACCAAACGGACCAGAGATCGTCACCTTGTCACCTGGCTTCAGGTTAAAGATATAGGAAGACATCTGACCGGCTGGGATGCCAACTGATCCCGGAGGCGGAGAGGCAACGCGGACGTTCAGCATGATCACGCCTTTTTCGTCCGGGTAGTTCGCCATGGAATAGGCGCGCTCAATAGGTTCGGACACGGTGGAATCATACTGCCACACGTTAAACTTATCCCAATCCGCACGATATTCTTCTTGGATGTCAAAGTCGGTGTATTTCAACTTGTGCGCAGGCGCTTCAATCTGAATGTAACCACCCGCACGGAAGTTCACGTCTTCGCCTTCTGGAAGCTCAAGAACCAAGTTCTTGATGAAGGTCGCAACGTTGTCGTTGGATTTAACGGTACATTCCCATTTCTTCACACCGAAGACTTCTTCTGGGACTTCGATCTTCATGTCTTGCTTAACAGCCACCTGACAAGACAAGCGATCGCCGCAAGCCGCTTCACGCTTAGTGATGTGGCCCTCTTCAGTTGGCAGGATAGATCCGCCACCTTCGTGGATTTTCACACGACACTGAGCGCAGGTACCACCGCCACCGCAGGCGGAAGGCACGAAGAGTTTTTGCTCTGCCAGCGTTTGCAGCAGCTTGCCGCCTGCTGGGACAGATACGGTTTTCTCACCGTTGATCGTGATGTTGACGTTACCGGTCGAGACTAGTTTCGAACGCGCGGCCAGAATGATTGTGACTAGCGCCAGAACGATCAGCGTGAATAGGATGATGCCAAGGCTAAAGGTTTCCAATGTCTCAGCTCCCTTAAAGTTTCACGCCAGAGAAGGACATGAAGGCCATCGCCATCAGACCCGCTGTGATGAAGGTAATGCCAAGACCCTGCAAACCGTCAGGAATGTCGGAATACTTCAGCTTTTCGCGGATACCAGCCATCGCAGTGATCGCCAGTGCCCAACCAAAGCCAGAAGACGCACCATAGGTCACGGATTCAACAAAGTTGTAATCACGTTCTACCATGAAGAGCGAGCCACCAAGGATCGCACAGTTCACTGTGATCAACGGCAGGAAAACACCCAGCGCGTTGTAAAGCGGCGGGAAGTACTTATCCAAAACCATCTCAAGAATCTGAACCAACGCGGCGATAACGCCGATATAGGAAATCAGACCAAGGAAGGTCAGGTCAACTTCGGAGAACCCGGCCCAAGCCAGCGCGCCCGGTGCCAGAAGGTAGGTTAGGATCAGGTTGTTGGCCGGAACCGTGATAGCTTGCACGATCATAACCGAGATACCCAGACCGATGGCCGTGGAGATCTTTTTAGAAACCGCGATGAACGTACACATGCCCAAAAAGAAGGACAGCGCCATGTTCTCAACGAAAATGGCCTTTACGGCGAGGGAAAGCAGCGCTTCCATCAGTGCGCCTCCACGGATTGAATTTTATATTCACGATCTTCGACCTGTGCAGGCTTCCAGGCGCGGACTGCCCAGATGATCAGGCCGATCACGAAGAAAGCAGATGGTGGCAGCAACAACATACCGTTTGGTACATACCAGCCACCGTTGTTCACGGTTTCCAGAATGGTCACACCAAACAATGAGCCAGCACCGAAGAGTTCGCGTACAAAGCCTACAGCCAGCAGCAAGATGCCGTAGCCCAGACCGTTACCAACACCATCGATAAAGCTGTCGATCGGTGGGTTCTTCATCGCAAAGGCTTCTGCGCGGCCCATCACGATACAGTTGGTGATGATCAGACCGACAAAAACCGACAGGGTTTTGGAGATCTCAAAGGCGTAGGCTTTCAGGAACTGATCCACGATGATCACCAATGAGGCGATGATCACCATCTGCACGATGATCCGGATCGAACCCGGAATTTGGTTTCGCAAGATCGAGATGAACATAGAGGCAAAGGCCGTCACAAATGTCACCGCGATGGTCATAACCAAAGCAACCTGCAAGGAAGATGTCACCGCCAGCGCGGAACAAATGCCCAGAACCTGAAGTGTAATCGGGTTGTTGTCGACCAATGGGTCGACCAGCATATCTCTTTTGGTTTGGGCCATTACAGATCTCCCGATTTCAGGTTTTCAAGGAACAGAGCGTAGCCTTCTTCACCCATCCAGAAACGGACAAGGTTATCGACACCAACGGAGGTCAGTGTCGCACCGGCCAGCGCATCAACGTGGAAGTCGGCACCAGCAGCTGTGGCTGTTTTCGCAACAGTGATCTGCAGATCACCGTTGTCATCAGACAGTTTCTTGCCGCTCCACAAGGATTTCCAACGTGGGTTGTCAACTTCTGCGCCCAGACCTGGTGTTTCAGCATGGCTGTAGAACTGCAGACCAAAGATGTCGTTGCCGTTCTCTTCCAGAGCGATAAAGCCATAAAGCGTGGACCAAAGACCGTAGCCGTGAATCGGCAGGATCACCTTGTCCAACTCTCCTGCGTCGTCGCGCAGTAGGTAGACAGTCACATATTTGGACTGACGACCAATGCCGGCTGGATCTTCATCCAACTCGATAGAGGTCTCTGGATTATCAGCAGATGCCCGATCATCAAAAGTTGCTGCATCAAATTTGTCAGTGAAAGTCCCGGTTTCGATCTCCAGAACCTGCGGTTCAAACTTGCCGAATGCATCGGTCACATCCACAGCTGGATCATACAGACCCGCAACCTGCAGAATGTTGACCTGTTTGTCTTTCTGCTTGTTGATTTCCTGTGTCGGACGCAGCGCAACCGCAGTTGCGGATACGATCATCGATGCCACAAGACACAGCGCAACAGCCACAAAGACGGTCTTGCCTACGGAATCAGCGGGCGCGTCGAGGAAGCGACGGATAAAGCCCTTGTTCTCGGAATTATCAGACATTGCGTTTCGCCCTACGTTTGATGTTTGCCTGAACTACGAAGTAGTCGATCAAAGGTGCAAAGACGTTGCCGAACAAGATTGCCAGCATCATGCCTTCTGGGAAAGCCGGGTTGATCACACGGATCATCACAACCATGAAACCAATCAACGCGCCGTAGATATAACGGCCGACGTTGGTATGGGACGCTGACACAGGCTCGGTCACCATAAAGACCAGACCAAAGGCATAACCACCAATCACGAGGTGCCAGTACCAAGGCATCGCGAACATTGGGTTGCTGTCAGAACCAATCAGATTGAGCAGGCTGGAAAAGGCAATCATGCCGCCCAAACAACCCACAATCAGTCGCCAGTTTGCGATCTTGGTGATCAGCAAGAAGGCCAGACCAATCATACACGCCAGCGTGGATGTCTCACCGATGGAACCCTGCATCATGCCAAAGAAAGCGTCAGACCATTCCAGCCCACGCTCTGGCAGAGCGGCGTATCCTTCGGATGCACCAACGGACAGCGCTGTCGCGCCAGAAAAACCATCAACCGGTGTCCAGATTGTGTCGCCAGACATTTGTGCTGGGTAAGCAAAGTAAAGGAACGCACGGCCCGTGAGGGCTGGGTTCAGGAAGTTCTTACCGGTACCACCAAAGACTTCTTTACCAATCACAACACCAAAGATGATGCCCAATGCGACCTGCCACAGAGGCGTGGAAGCTGGCATGATCAGCGCGTAAAGCATGGAAGTAACCAGGAAACCTTCGTTGACCTCATGACCGCGAACGGTTGCGAAGACAACTTCGAAGATACCACCGGCAACCAGTGTCACAATGTAGATCGGTAAGAAGTACAAGGCACCGTGGGCGATGTTGGCCAACGGGTTCGCAGCATTAAAGCCGATGCCCAGTGTTTCCAGGATCCATGCGCGCCAGCCGGATGCACCCAGCTCAGCAATCGCTGCGTTGGTCTGGAAGCCAACATTATACATGCCCCAAAGGATACAAGGGATCGTCGCGATGACCACATAGGTCATGATCCGCTTCATATCGACATAAGATCGCGCGTGTGGCGCGACGGTAGTGACAGTTTTCGGAGTGTAAAGGAAGCTCTCCACCATCTCATAGATGGGGAAGTACTTCTCGTACTTGCCGCCTTTGGTGAACTGCGGCTCGATCCTGTCGAAGAAATTACGTAGGCCCACTGTTTAGCCCTCTTTCTCGATCTTGGTGAGACAGTCGCGCAGGGCGATGCCATATTCATACTTAGCGGGGCAGGCAAATCCGACCAGACCAAGGTCTTCTTCGTCCAGTTCCAATGCGCCAAGCGCCTGTGCCTGATCTGTGTCCATGACCAGCATCGCACGCAGCAGTTGGGTTGGCAGGTAATCCTGCGGCATCAGAGTTTCGAAGGTACCTGTTGGCACCATCGCACGACGTCCACCGTTCAGGTTGGATGTCAGCGCATAGAACTTTTTGGAGAATGCAGATCCCAGAACTGGCTGGATGGCATACTTAGATGCCATTGGACGGATCCAACCCAGTGGGATTTGCTTATTGTCTTCTTCGATCAAAGTGATCTGACGCGCGTAACGGCCAAGGTAGGCGGTTTCGCCCGCGCCCATACGACCGCTCAGGATCGAACCAGAAATCATTCGTACTGACGCATCACCAGAGATGTCGCCTGCAGTCAACTCGGCCATGGATGCACCGGCTACCGTGCGCACCAAACGTGGGTTGGCACAAAGTGGACCAGACAGCGCGATGACACGGGACGCATCATATGTGCCGGTCTCAAGCAGCTTGCCGATCGATATCACGTCATGGAACCCGATGGTCCATACAAATGTGTTTGCAGTTGGTGGCTGTAGGAAGTGGATGTGCGTGCCCGCCAGACCGGCTGGGTGTGGACCGGTGAAACCAGCGGCCTCAACACCATCGATATCCGCACCTGGGATCGACGCATCTGGATCCTGACATAGATATGTCTTGCCTTCAGTCAATAGGGTGATCGCCGCCAGACCTTTTGCGAAAGCGTCCGCATCTGCGTTGATGATCTCTGCGGCATTGCCACAAAGAGGCTCAGAATCAATCGCCGTTACAAAGATTGCGGCTGGTTGTGATTCTGGATCTGGGACTTTCGAATAGGGACGTGTGCGGAACGAAGTCCAAAGGCCAGAGACAGAAAGTTTCTCAACAAGGCCCTCACGAGTCTCATTATTACCCACCCCCGAAAAGTCCACTGCAGAGGCTGCAGAATCATCAATTTCAATCTCAACGCTGACCAGTGCTCGACGGGCCCCGCGGTTGATTGCTTTGACGCGGCCAGAGACCGGAGAGGTGACCTGAACAGTTGGCGTGTCTTTGTGGGCAAGGATCGGAGCACCTGCCCCAACGATATCGCCTTCTTTTACAGCCAATCTGGGTTTTAAACCGATATAGTCTGCGCCCAGTATCGCCACTGTACCGACCGAAGGAGCATCCCCTATAGCGCCTTCTGGTTGACCCAGCACTGGAACGTTTAGACCTTTTTTACATGTGAACTTTTGCACGATGATATAGTCCCGTCCATTTTTGGGGTCTTATGCGCGGAAGGGACGCGCACGGGAAGGTCTTTTTGGCCATTTTTTGAAATTTTTTTGTTGAAACGGTCCCAAAAACGGCTCACAAGCCCCTCAACTCAATCTAGACCATCAATTCCTCATCTCTTGGAGATAAAAACCGTGACTTCGCAGCCTCTATTTTCGCGCCGTAGCTTCCTTGTTATGCCACTCGCACTGGCCGCTTGTAAAAAAGGCTGGTCGATTCTGGAGCTGACAGGTTTCACAATGGGCACCAGCTATTCTGTAGCAGCCATCGATCATTCCAAATCTGTGAACAAGACAGAGCTGCAGGCCGCGATCAATGCGAGCCTCGCTCAGGTTAACACACAGATGTCTAACTGGGATGCAGGTTCCGAAATCTCTCGTTTCAATGCATCCACATCTACACAGCCTTTCGCCGTGTCTTCTGAGCTGGCGTCTGTGATGCAAGCAGCACAGGACGTGCACGTTGCATCTGATGGTCGCTTCGACGTGACCCTCGGCGGTCTGATCGATCTGTGGGGTTTTGGCGCAGGCCAAACCAAAACCGCAGCGCCTACCGATGCTCAAATTGCGTCAGTGATGGGCACAACTGGTCACTCAAACACTTTGCGTGTTGCAGGTGGATCTCTGCAAAAGCTGCAGCCTGATACAGAAGTGTACCTCTCTGCGATCGGCAAAGGCTTTGGTGTTGACCAGGTGTCCCGCACTATCGAGAGCTTCGGCATTAAAGACTACATGATCGAAATCGGCGGCGACCTTTATACTGCAGGTCTGAACCCAGATGGCATGCCATGGCAGATTGGTATCGAAACACCAGTAGCACACGACCGCGGTGTTCAGCAGGTTGTCAGCGTTTCCAACCACGGTATGGCGACATCTGGCGACTACCGGAACTACTTTGAGCAAGACGGCGTACGCTATTCTCATATTCTGGACGGCACAACGGGTCGCCCTGTGACACACAAAACCGCCTCCGTGACTGTTCTGACTGAAAACGCGATGTTGGCGGACGCTTGGGCGACTGCGATGCTGGTCCTGGGCACAGAGCGTGGCCTTGAAATCGCCTATGAACGCGACCTCGCAGTTTTGTTTATTGATCGCGACGCTGATTCTGCGCAAAACGGCTTTGTAACAACGCCAAGCGCGGCCTTCGCGGCTCTACAGGCGTAAGCTCAAAGGACTTCATCGTGGCAACTTTCGCATTCACCTTCGGTCTTCTTCTGCTGGTTATGACGGGCATGGCGCTTGGCGTGATGCTTATGGGCAAAACCATCAAAGGCAGCTGCGGTGGATTGAATGCGATCGCGGATGCGGATCACTGCCTTGTTTGCAAGAAAGAGATCGATCCGGATAGCCCGCTGCGCGAACGTTTGGCCTGCCCACGGGCACGCAAGATGCTTGACGAGATGAACGCCGACTAAAACTAAGCTTAAAAATCACAAAGTTTGAAAGCGCCTCACGAGGCGCTTTTTCTTTTTGACTCAAGAGTATTTAAGTAGATTTAAACGCCAGTATCCATGGGTACAAAACCCAAAACAAGCAGCGTAACGCCGGCAAACAAGCCATAAATCCAGAGCTTCCAGCGCGGCCCTTCAGCCTTCCAAACCCGGCGATATTGAAAGCCTGAAAGGCATGCCAGAACAAAAAGACTCGTTGCAATCAGCGGGGTTAGAGCAAGTTCATTCACAGCAAAGGCTTCCCAAATCGGATTTTAGCAGTAGGCTAGATGTCATGGTCGAAAGACTTAATCAAGGAGGACCGCCCTGAATGCCAACATCCTATCGTGCCGCAAATCGTGGTGACCAGACCGGTCACAAGACCGTAAGCCAGTCTACAAACACCAACTTGTCCACAGCCGACGCCAAAGTCGGCGACATACTTGGACAGAAAGGCAATGCGATTTATTCCATTCGTCCGCAAGACACGATTGGTCACGCTGTCGAAGTACTGCGAGACAAACGGATTGGTGCAGTTGTGGTCACGGATGCAAATGGTGCCCTGGTTGGCATTTTGTCTGAACGCGACATTGTGCGGAAATTGGCAGATACGCCCGGTCGCACACTTCCCCATAAGGTGGAAGAGGTGATGACGAAGGATGTTCAGACCATCTCGCCTGAGGAAACACTTGTTTCCGCGCTTCAAATGATGACCAAAGGTCGTTTTCGCCATGTTCCGGTGACCGATGCCTCAGGTTTGATCGGCATGATCACAATCGGTGACGTGGTGAATCATCGATTGACCGCACTGGAACTTGAGGCGTTGCAGCTTAAACAACTGATCGTCGGATAAGTTTCCAGATTACAAAGCCATTGAGCGGGCCGAAGAAGGCGGCCCGCTGCAATTAGTCAGGTCACTGCGGCGCTCGGAGAAAAGCGCAAGACTTCGCTCTGGCGGTATAGTTGATCGGCATTAAGCGGAGCATAACGCGCGAAATACCGCAGGTTTTTGGGCCCGATTCCATGTTCGGCACTAAAACTACCCCCGAAATCTTCAACCGCTCTTTGCACGACCCAATCCCGCAAGTCTTGCTCGAATGTTGGCAGACAGGGACCATCGGTTTTGATTAGATTGAAGTGAAGCCCTCCGTCGCCGAGGTGCCCAAAATCGCAGATTTCGATGTTAGGGAAGGCCTGAGGAAGAAACACCTGCATGGAATGCCTAAAATGTGCGACCTGATCTCGGGTAAAGGCCAAATCAAAAGCGATCAGTGGACCTGCAGATTTCACGCCCTCAGACAAGCCGTGGCGCAGGGCCCAAATCTCTTCTGGGCGGCCAAACAGTGCATCGTCGATCGGGCTTTCGGCCTGTTCCCAAATTTCCATCAGCACGGCTTGCAAAACATCATCAAGGGGGACGTCCCAGGAAGCACCTTTGGTTGTGCGTGACAATTCAACCAAAAGCGCAGTTTTAGGAATAACGCCTTGCGCGAATGGGTTCGACAAAGACGATATATGATGAAACGTATGCCGCATCGCGGGTTCCGACATGAATTCAAATGCGGACAAAAGCGGGCCAACCCGCGTTTCTAGATACTGAAGAATTGCCAACATGTCGGTATCGTTCTTAGGCACAACCAGCGCCGTGGCCTGTTCTTTGACGGTTGGCTCTAAATTCAGAGTGACTTCGGTAATCACACCATACCATCCAAAAGTGCCAATATAATTTTGCTTCCAATCCGGCCCGATATTGGTTTTTCGCAGAGGGCTGCCAAGAGTCAAAATATCAGCCTGAGGCGTGTTCAACACAACGGTCAATCCCAACACATTGCGCCGCACATCACCATATCTGAGGAACCGGCTTCCGCCGGTGTTTGTCGCAACCATTCCGCCGATCATTGGATCTGAACCCAGATCAATTGGAAAGAATAGATCATGCTGTGCAAGGCGCGTATTGAGCTCAGACAGCAGCAAACCCGCGCCTACCCTTACAGACCGATTGGCGACATCAAGCTCAAAAACTTCACGCACTTTGCTAAGGCTAAGAACAGTCGTACTGCCACTGTCATCTGGCACTGATGCACCAACAAGTCCGGTATTTCCTGATTGCGCAACGTAGTCGATGCCCTGTTCTTGGCAGTGGCGCACACACTGTTGTACCCGCTCTGTCGAAGTTGGACATAACACAAAGGGGCTTTGCCCCTGCTCCCCGCGCACCCCATTCAGATAAGGCACCATATCAGAAGGCTCGGTGATTACCTCGATCCCAACTGGGGGGCGAAGCGTCATTGACCTGAACCGCTAGTTTGCAAGGTCGCAAGGCTGTGTTGAAGCGCAGCGTCTTGCATAGCATCGTAAAGCGCAAATTCATCAGCAACCGAACCGCCGAGCGCTCGCTCAAACTGCTCTTTGCTGGACTGTGCCTGTAAATTATCGCGCGCATCGTCCCCCAGATTTGACTGGAAAATACCTGCGGCGCTCACCGGAAGGAAATCTTCATAAATAATCGGGCTAAGTAAAAACACTCCGGCATCCAAAAGATCCGAAACATCAAGTGAAGCAGGGACTTCGATTTCTGGGTTAACTGAGATTTTGAAATAGGCGAGGCCCTGATCATAAAGCGCGCGCCAATCATCTGGGAAAGCTTCGAAAGTCTTGCGCAGAGTCGCTTCGTACTCTTGCGCGTTGTCACCGTTGGCATCAGGCAGGATTTTAGCCCGTGTTTCAGCCAACAGCTGATCATATAGCGCACGGCCCTTTGGTGTCAGCGCTGCGCCACGCTGTTCGATTTCACCAAACCGTGCGGTGTGCTGGCCTTTGACCCAACCACCTTTCTGATCTGGGAAACGAATGGATTCATCAAGCGCTTTAAATGCAGTTTGACGCAGCAAAATCGGACACTTGCGTGTCGGTGGCCCTTCCACAACCGCCTTTGCTGGCAAGCCCAACGCCACCATTTCTGACTGCGCGGCATCGATATCCAATGTGCGTGGCGTAAGGTGATTAATATGCGGTCCCTTGAAAGACACCACATCCGCCGTCAACCGATGCGAAGCAATGAGCGCGGCAAAGGTTTCTGCACTGACGCAAGCGTCAATGTTCCACCTGAAAGTTTCTAATATCTCTGTCACAAAGGACTGAGCATCTTCAGGGCTCAATCCACCTTGCTGTTCAGCTTTTTCCGTCAGCGCAATTGCGCTGTCTGAAAAGATCTGGCGACGCTCCAAGGTGGTCTGAGCGGTCCTGCGCAGGTCTTCATCTTCAATCAGCTCTAGCCGCAACAAGGAGGTAAAAACGCGGAACGGATTTTCCGCGAGATCTGATCTTTCGATGGGACGAAAGGCGGTCGAATGCACGGGCACCGACGCAACGGAGAGGTCGTAGTAACCCACCGGAAACATCCCCATTACGGCAAACACCCTCGCCATCATCGCCAGCTCGGCCTCTGTGCCCAACCGAATGGCGCCATGGCGTTCTTCGCTGATCCGAGAAGTGTCCTCTTCTGGTGTCATATTCAACGCAATAGCAGCGTCGCTGCGCAAAACGTTCGCGTTCACCTCCGCAACCATTGTCATCAATTGCCCATATGCAGGAACTTCCTCGCGATACATGATCGACATGGCTGAGGAAAAATCTGCCCGAATTGCGTTGGGACTGCGGAAAGAGGTCATAGGGATTAACTCCGGCAAGTGAATAGCGTCAGATTACGGCGTCTTCGACCGCGCGACGATTGTGTAGAATTCGATCATAACCATGCTCTGAAAGATCAAGCGTGCGATAGCCACCATAGGTCAACAACTCGGCGATACCTCGGCCCATGGCCGGCGCTTGTTGCAGACCATGCCCCGAAAAACCATTCATAAAGAAGAAGTTTTTCAGCTGTGCGTGAGGTCCCAAAATAGCGTTTTGGTCAACGGTATTATAGGCATAATGCCCGGCCCATTCCGTCACAACTTTGATGGCTTCAAACTGCGGTATACGCGTCGCGATGATCGGCCAGACGTGATCCTGCCAAAGCGCATGATCCATGGCAAAATCTGTCGGATCCACAGCAACATCAATCTCAGGAGCGCAACCGGCCATGTAGGTCTTTGGACCGTCTTGGCGCACGTGCACGCCGGATGGATCAATCGTCAGTGGCAGGTCCTGATCTAAGGGTTGTTCTGCAGTAAAAACCCACGTGAACCGCTTGCGAGGCTCAACTGGCAACTCAATACCCGCCAGGTTGGATGTCGCATTTGCACGTGGACCTGAGGCGTTGACCAAGTTGCCACAAGAAATCACATCACCTGACGCAAGCGTCACGCTGACGACACGCGAACCGGCGGCGTCTTTGGTTATATCGACCACTTCGTTTGCGATGTATTCAACGCCGCGATCTTGGGCAGATCGACGGAGCCAATCAAATACTGCGCCCCCGTCCCAATACCCTTCGTCCTTGCGATTAATTGATCCAAGCAGAATGTCATCCAACTGATAAAATGGGTAACGCTTGGCGATTTCATCTGGTGTTAGCAACTGTGTAGCGGCACCCGCATCCACCTGAATGTCCCGCTGCGCGCGCAAGCGATCAGCAAAATCTTCATTGTCGGCAAGGTACAGGTAACCAAAATTCTGGATGGTCTGTTCAGGAACCCGCGCGTCTCCAATGTGTTCAGTTAGGTTCTTTATGAACTTAGCCGTGAACTGACTGATTTTGACATTCAGCGTTGTCGAAAATTGTTGGCGCATGCAGCTATTGGTATGAGCGGTAGAACATTGCTCGTAACTCGGATCACGTTCCACAACCAAAATTCGACCTTGGAAACCAGGTTGTTTGGTCAGAAACCAGGCCGCAGACGACCCCATGATAGCTCCGCCTATAATGACAACGTCATAGGTTTGATGCTTCGCTGCTTGCAGCATGTACTTGCCTTTAAACTGGTTCTCGCACACGAGTTGATAAATGCAGATTTCAAATACCAATCGTCGCAGCTAAGGCAATTTGACAAAATTATCGGCGCGTGGGAAACGATTTAAAGCCATAACATATGCAGAAACCTCATACCTATGCCTTCTCCCAAGCGGTTCCACCCCCCGATTTCAGCCCTACGTGCATTGGAGTCCTTTGAACGCACCGGCAATGTCACGCAAACCGGGGAAAGCCTTGGATTGTCTCAAAGCGCAGTAAGCCGGCAGCTAAAAGCTTTAGAAGAATACTTAGATATTTCTCTGTTCGTGAGAGAGCGTAAAAGCATCACTCTCACGCCCGCTGCACGAGAATACGCGCGCGACATTCGCAGGGCTTTGGATGAGATCAGCACTGCAAGTTTGCGTCTTAAGGCAAACCCTGGAGGCGGTCAGTTGAACCTGGCCATCCTGCCAGCATTTGGCGTCCGCTGGCTGGCACCGAAACTGCCTGATTTCGTCGCAAAACACCCCGAAGTGACGGTGAACCTCAGCACACGCCTGAAGCCATTTGAATTCGCACGAGAGCCCTTTCATGCGGCGATCCACTTTGGTCAGATGGATTGGCCGGACGTGCATTACCAACATTTGATGGAAGAAACAGTCATTCCGGTCGCGTCCCCAGAACGGGCAGCAATGATCAATTTTGAAGACGAAAATTGGCCGACCCAAACATCATTTCTACATCTGGATACGCGGCCAAATGCATGGGAGCTTTGGGCCGCGGCACAAGGCATCAAAAACGCGCCGCGGCATGGCATGTTATTTGATCAGTTTGCGTCAATGATCCAAGCCGCGACTCATGGATTGGGAACAGCGCTTATTCCTTCATATCTGATCCAAGATGAACTGGAGGCTGGATCCCTGGTCCCGATCTCCAATCTGCCACTGATAAGCATCGGGAGTTATTACTTGGTCTGGCCGCAAAGCACCTCGGACCATGGCCCGAAACAGCATTTCTCGGATTGGCTTGCATCAATCGAAAATAAATAAGCGTGCCAACCTTCAAAAGGCTGGCAGCGCTTTGTGCTTATTCACAGTGAACGCGGCTAGACAGAGCGCGTGATACCGCCATCCACTCGGATATTTTGTCCAGTGATATAAGCACCACCATCGGACGCAAGAAATGCGACGACGCTGGCGATTTCGTTCAGCGAGTTGCCGTAACGGCCCATCGGGATCATTGAGCGAAACTCTTCCTTTTCAGGAAGACTGTCGATGAAACCCGGCAGAACATTGTTCATTCGGATATTTTCTGCTGCGTATTTATCAGCGAACAATTTGGTAAAGGCAGCAAGGCCTGCACGCATGACACCCGATGTTGGGAAAACAGGATTGGGCTCGAATGCAGCAAAGGTAGAAATATTAATGATCGCCCCACCGCCCTGTTTTTGAATAATCGGTGTCACCAAACGCGATGAGCGCACGGCATTCAGGAAGTAAACTTCCATACCTTCGTGCCAATCTTCGTCCGTCAGTTCCAAAACTGCGGCACGTGGCCCGTGCCCTGCAGAATTGACCAACACGTCAACACGTCCCCATTGATCCATTGCGGCGTCCACAAGGTTCTGTAGATCCGCTTCGGATTTGTTGGACCCGGTCACTCCGACGCCACCCAGCTCCTTGGCCAAGGCTTCGCCTTTTCCTGAAGACGACAGAATACCAACTTTGAACCCGTCGGCAGCGAGGGCTCGGGCACTATCAGCACCCATGCCTGAGCCTCCAGCGGTGATGAGTGCAACTTTTTGATCTGACATTGCGGATCTCCCCTTTAGGTTTTCTTGCTGTCGTCGATGATGTTCATTGTCGCAACACCGCTGTTGCCCAATTCGACGGATGCAAATGGACCACCGTGGCACATATTGCCGGGATCTTGATTATCCATCGGTTCTGTTTCTGCCAAAATTTGCTCGGCAAACTGCTCAGCATTGTCCTTCGGGCGGTACCCCAAAAAGCTGGCTTTCGCATTGTCGACTGGAACACGGTCATTGTTGGACACGCCATAAACAACTGAGAACCCAGTGACCGGCGCATCAATGCTGCGCTGCACAAGCTGAATCAGATCGTCGTAGGACAACCAAGAGCCAAGCGCGCGTGCATTTGTGACTTGTGCACAAGACAGAATACGCATGTGAACGCTTTCTAGGCCGCGCTTATCCCAATACATCGAACCGAGATCTTCAGCGAAACATTTGGCCAACCCATAAAACGTATCAGGGCGATGACGCGCATCCGTACCGATAAATTCGTTTTTCGGGTGCATCCCAACCGCATGGATCGAACTGCCATAAACAACTCGTTTCAAGCCACGTTGATAAGCTGCTTCCCAAATGTTGTATGCGCCGACAAAGTTAGGGCCGAGCAATTTTTCAAACGGGCCTTCATCCGCGTAGGCACCCATATGAACAACCATATCTGCACCTTCGAGCACGCGCATCATGTCGTCTAGGCTGGCCAAATCACCCTTGGCATAGGTTTCGCCCGGATAGAGAGCGCCAATATCGTCGGCGATATCGGTCGAAACCAATTCATCACACATCTTCGTCAAAGGTTCGCGCAGATAGGACCCTAGGCGGCCAGCAGCACCGGTAAGAACAAGTTTTTTCATAGGTCAGGTCTTTCTTTTAAGTTTGGCGATAGACGTGGCGATTCTGTCCATCGCCTGCCCAAGAACATCCATCGAAGCAGCGGTAGATATTCGGAAAAATGGGGATAGCTCGTAAGCGCTACCCGGAACGGCGGCAATACCCGCATCCTTTAAGATATAGGCGGTGACATCCGCGTCATTCATGAGTGTTTCACCTTCTAGGGTCACAGCACCGATCAAATCAGCGCAGCCGATCAATCCGTAAAACGCGCCCCCGGGTGGCTCAAGAGTAAGCCCGTCAATCTTTGCAACCCGATCCACAACCAAGTCACGCCGCGCTTCAAAAGCATCGCGGAACCGGCGCACGTCATCTTGCGGACCATTGAGGGCAGCCGCAGCCGCGGCCTGCGCAATGGCACAGGCTCCAGAACAAATCTGACTTTGCACCTTGGTCATGGCTGCGATCAAGGCCTTTGGGCCAGCCCCATAACCGATACGCCAGCCGGTCATCGCATAGGCCTTTGAAACACCATTGACCGTTAAGACCCTATCCTTGAGCGAAGGATTGGCAGCGGCGAAAGACAAGAATTCTCGTCCATCAAATAGGATGTGTTCGTATATTTCGTCCGACAGGATCAGCACATTAGGATGGTTTTCTAAGACGGCCCCCAACGCTCGCAAATCGTCATCCGAATAAACCGCACCCGCTGGATTGGACGGCAGGTTCAACATGATCCAGCGTGTCTTTGGCGTGATCGCACCCTCCAACTGTTCCGGCGTGAGCCGAAATCCGTTTTTAGCCGGACAAGTCAAAGCCACAGCTTCGCCGCCAAGGATTAGAACGATGTCTTTGTACTGCCCGAAATAGGGGGCGCACATCAAAACTTCATCCCCCGGTTCCAGCGTCGCCATCATCGCGTTAAACAAAACCTGCTTAGCACCATTGGAGACAATTACCTCATCCACGGCATAAGTTAGATTGTTTTCGCGCGACAGTTTATCGACCACAGCCTGTCGCATTTCCAAGGTGCCATTGGTCGGAGGATAGCGCGTTTCACCCCGCAGAGCCGCTTGGTGCGCTGCTTCTACGATATGAGCAGGCGTATCAAAATCAGGCTCACCTAATCCAAGATCAATTACATCTTCGCCGCGCGCTTTTGCCTCTTTGGCGGCTTGGCTGACCCAAGCTGACGCTGAGGGTTTCACTGGATCAAGGCGAGAAGACACATAGTTCATTTCAAACCACCCTTGATCTGCGCCAATAAAGCATCAGATGCTTTGGCCAACAACGAGGCATCCACACCACAGGCAACGTAAGAGAACCCTTCGTTGAGCAACTCCGTCGCAAATTTTGGATCAAGTGCAAACGTCCCAACAGGCACTCCTTTGGCAATCAATGCCTGTGCTGCGGGTTTGATCAACGACCAAACTTCTGGGTCCATTGGCTTGCCAATCTTGCCTATGTCGGCGGCAATATCAGCGGGGCCAAAGAATATACCATCCACACCATCCACATCCGCAATGGCCTCGGCCTGCGCAACTGCGGCCCTTGTTTCCAATTGCAGCAAAACTGCCGTTTCTTCGTGAACGCGGTCAATGTAATCGCTCACGCGTCCAAACTTTGTGGCCCGCGTTGCACCCGCCACGCCCCTGACACCATGCGGAGGGTAACGGGTCGCGGCAACTGCTTTTTCAGCTTCTTCAACGGATTGGATCATCGGGAACAAAAGCCCCGATGCACCTAAATCCAGCAAGCGTTTGACGGCAATCGTATCGTTAGTTTCCACCCGGACAAGCGCCGTTGTGTCACTGGCCGCAAACACCTGAAGCTGACTGAGCACAGAGCTGTAGTCATTTGGACTGTGCTCCATATCAATTAGTGCCCAATCATATCCTGCCGGTGCAGTGACCTCTGCTGCCAAGTTGCTACATAGGCAAACCCAAAGACCAATCTGCTTTTCGCCTCGGCCCAGCGCTTGCAGAAATGCGTTTTGCGCGAGTTTCATCAGATGATCGCCTTTTCAATGATCTTACGGCCAGCCGGAATACGGTCGAAATGGAACTGCGTCATATCCAGCGTCTTATAGGTGCCATGCACCATGATCTCAGCCGTACCGCGCCCCATTGCAGGTGCTTGCTGCAGGCCATGACCTGAGAAACCATTCAGGAAAAAGAAGTTCTCGACACCCGTATGCGGCCCAAGAATAGCATTATGATCAAAGGTGTTCATTGCATAATGCCCACCCCACTCGGATTGAACTTTGATGGCTTCAAACTGCGGAATTCGGGTCGCAAGAATTGGCCAAACGTGGCTTTCCCAAAGACTGTGATCCATGGCGAAATCATCAAAATCTACTGCGGGATCGAAATCCGTGTGTCCCCCACATTGATACGTCCCACCGCCATTTTCACGCACGTGGACGCCCGAAGGATCAATGGTCAGTGGCAAATCGCGGTCCAGCGGTTTTTCAGCGGAGAAAATCCAAGAAAATCGTTTGCGTGGTTCAACCGGCACATCGATTCCAGCCATCTGAGCTGTGCGCGCCGCTCGTGGGCCAGACGCATTCAGCAGCTGACCACAAGCGATCACCTCACCTGATTTCAAAGTCACGCTTTCGACACGTGTGCCGGAGGCGTTTTTTGTGATCGCGACAATCTCGTTTTCAATATACTCAACACCACGTTCACGGGCTGATTTGCGCCACCAATCAAACACCGCAGTCGCATCCCAAAGGCCCTCGTCAACGAGGTTGATCGACCCCAATACAATGTCATCCACATTGTAAAACGGGTAGGCTTCTTTGATCTGGTCGGGTGTCATCAACTGTGTGGCGGCACCTGCATTGATCTGCACATCGCGGCTTTCACGCAGCACATTTGCAAAACCTTCGTTGTCTGCGAGATACATATATCCGAACGAGCGGATCGATAGCTCAGGCACGCGGTCATCATTGCCCATGTAGCGCGGTAGGTTCTTTACAAAATCCGCTGCAAATTGGCTGATCCGCACGTTCAACTCACCAGAGAATTGCTGGCGCATGCAGGAATTGGTGTGCATCGTCGATGTGTTCTCGTAGGTCAGATCTCGGTCGACCACCAAAACCTTGCCATCGAAATCTTTGTCATCTGACAAGAACCACGCAGCGGAGGCGCCCATAATGGCGCCCCCGATGATGATCACGTCATATGAGGTGTTCTGAGGAGCCTGTGTCTTCATATTGCATCCCCTCGCGCGACAGCTGCTTCGACTTCAGCGATTTCAGTTACAGATAGATTATAGTCCTTCGCAGCAGTCTCGGCGGAGATATATCCACGTGCAAGATCGCGTTTCACCAGATCGATAGGGCGCTCGCTGGCAGAACCGTATCCCGCACCTCCAGGGAAGGCCATGATCACACGTTCACCATGCGGCACGAACTGTTTGCCTTTCACATGCATCTCAGCGCCATCACTGCGCACGATGGTGGTATTTGCACCGTTCTTACCGCCACGGCGACCACGGGCCGGGTGCTCTCCGCGGTCAAACATGGCTTGGATGTCGAATTCATGCCCTTCCTGGGCGCCGACCTCCATATATTGACCAAGACCCCCACGGGTTTTACCTGCGCCACCTGAATCCGGGCGCAGCTCTTTACGCCAAATGATTACTGGGCCGGCATGTTCTGTGGCCTCAATTGGCATGGTCATCACGCCTGATGGGAAAGCCGTAGCATTCAATCCGTCATGTTCCGGACGCGCGCCAGATCCACCTGAGTTAAACGTTAACACTTCAGATCGGCGTGCGCTTGCTGGGGCAGGCGCGTCCATGCGCGGACGCAATGAAACTTGGAAGTTACACAGGCAACCTGCCCCTTCCGCGGGCACCAACCCCGGTACAATTTTATCAAACGCGTCATACACGGCATCTGGAACAAAATGGCCAACGATGTGACGCAGCGCGACAGGTGCCGGATGCAAAGCATTCACAATCGAGTTTTCAGGCGCGCTAATTTCAAAAGGCGCAAGCGATGCGGCGTTGTTAGGAATTTCAGGCGCAATCGCAACCTTAAGCGCATAGCAGGCATAGGCTTTGGCATAGACCAATGGGCAGTTGATACCCTTTTTGTCCAATCCAGATGTGCCCGTGAAATCCGAAACGATTTTGTCGCCTTCCACGCTGACTTTCACTTTCAAAGTGATGGGGCGATCAAAGCCGTCCATCGTCATTTCACCTTCGGCCGATTGTTGCGGCAGAGCAGCGATCCGCTCGATGGTTGCACGACGAGAGTTCTCCAAAATGAAATCCGCAATCCCATTTAGGTCATCAAGCTCAAACTCTTCCATCATGTCAATCAATCGGCGATGCCCAATTTCATTGCATGTCGCAAGCGCGTAAATGTCCCCAATCAACTGATCAGGTTCACGAACATTCCCGCGAATGATGCGGACCAAAGTATCGTCAACGTTGCCCTTGTTGGCAAATTTCATGATTGGAATGTAAAGACCTTCTTCATAAACAGATTGCGCATCTGCCCCAAAGCCACGCCCGCCGATATCTACGATATGCGCTGTACAGGCAAAGAACCCAACCAGAGCACCCTTGTGGAAGGACGGTGTCACCATCGTGATGTCGTGCAGGTGGCCTGTCCCTTCCCACGGATCGTTAGTGATATAAACATCCCCTTTAAGGATGTTCTGGCGACCAATCCGGCGGATGAAGTGCGCCACTGCATCCGCCATGGCGTTCACATGCCCCGGCGTGCCAGTGACGGCCTGCGCCAGCATCTGACCCTGCGTATCGTAAATACCTGCTGACAAGTCTCCCGCTTCACGAACCGAGGTTGAAAAGGCGGTGCGCACCAGCGCTTGGGCCTGTTCTTCAACCACCGAAATCAAGCGGTTCCACATGACTTGATAGGCGACTTTGGAATGTTCTTGAGTCATTGGATTATCCCTTCGCGACCACGTCAATACAGCCATCAGGCTGGCGAATTGCATCGCGGCTTGCTGGTACAATGATTGTAGTTTCGTCTTCGACAACGGCCACCGGTCCAGAGGCCCGTTCGCCCGTGTTCATGTCAAATCGGTTTACGATTTTGGCATCCAAATATTTGGCCGATGCGGCATCAAAGAGCGGGCGTTCACCAACGGCTGTTGCCGTATCCGATCCCTCGGTCTCGCCAATACGCGCGACCTCTTCAGGCGGCGTGGTTGCATTCACAGACCAGACTGTGATTTCGATATCCATGCCCTCAACTGGGCGGCCAAAGAGTTTGGAATAGTCTTCGATGAACCGTGCTTCAAAGGTTGCCACATCCGGGTTCATCGCCTGCTCTTCGGTCAACTCAATCGGGATTTCCCAACCCTGACCAGTGTAGCGCATGTAAACTTTGAACTCTGACAAAATCGGGCTGACTTCGTCACAGGTGCGCACAAACCCTGTCGCTTCGGACTTAAGGTCGGTCAGCAAGGATTTGATCCGATCGCCATCAAAGTCACTCAACTTCATATAAACAGAGCGGTTCGCCTCAAAGCTAAACGGTGCTCGCAGGAAACCAATCGCCGAACCCACGCCTGCTCCCGGTGGCACCAAAAGACGCTCCACACCCAGCTTTTCACACAGACGGCCGGCATGAAGCGGAGCTGCGCCGCCGAATGCGATCATCGTGTATTCGGATAGATCTTCACCATTCTCAACCGCATGCACCCGTGCAGCGTTGGCCATGTTTTCATCGACAACTTCTGCCACACCAAATGCCGCTTCTACAGCATCCATATCCAACGTATTTGCAACGTGATTAGACAGCGCAGATTTGGACTCTTCCGGGTGCAACTTGATCGAACCGCCCGCAAAATTATCAGGGTCGAGCTTGCCCAATACCAGGTCTGCATCGGTGACACCTGGCCGTTCGCCACCACGACCGTAGCAGGCAGGACCAGGTTCAGAACCTGCACTTTCAGGTCCAACCCGGATCTGACGCATCGCATCCACATGTGCCAGCGAGCCACCTCCCGCACCGATCTCGACCATATCAATCACAGGGATCGAAATTGGCATGCCGGACCCTTTCTTGAACCGATAGGTCCGCGCAACCTCAAAGACACGTGATGTCTTCGGTGTCTGATTTTTGATCAAACAAATCTTGGCTGTGGTGCCACCCATGTCGAAGGACAGCACTTTATCCAGCCCGTAGCGTGCTGCGATATGGGCTGCAAAAACTGCGCCACCAGCCGGGCCTGATTCAACCAAGCGCACTGGAAAATCCGCTGCATTCTGAATCGAAATAATGCCACCACCGGAGTGCATTAAGAAGATGCGGCAAGACACACCTTCGCCTTTCAAACGATCTTCAAGACGTCCCAAATAAGAGGCCATCAAAGGCTTGATATAAGCGTTGGCGACAACGGTATTAAAACGCTCATATTCGCGCATTTGAGGCGACACTTCAGAGGAAATCGACACTGAAACGTCGGGCAGTTTATCAGCCAATACCTCGCGTACCAACTGTTCGTGTGTTGGGTTCAGATATGAGTGGATCAAACCAACAGCAACGCTTTCAAAACCGGCTTCCGCAATTTGATCGACCACTGCTTCAACCTCTGCGCGGTCGATGTCCACTAGCACCTGCCCATTGGCATCAATGCGCCCTGCCACAGTGAAACGCATTTGGCGTGGCAGAAGTGGATCGGGCAGGTTTAAGTTCAAGTCATATTGCTCAAACCGGGATTCCGTCCGCATCTCAATAACGTCACGAAATCCTTCGGTGGTGATCAAAGCGGTCTTTGCACCACGACGTTCGATCAGGGCATTGGTTGCCAGCGTTGTGCCATGGATAATCTGATCAATCTGGGATGGAGAGATTCCAGCCTTTGCGCAAACCTGATGCATACCATCGATTATTGCGTTCTCTGGTGCCGCGTAGGTCGTAAGTACTTTTGTGGAAAACGGCTCACCGTTTTTTTCCAATACAACATCAGTAAATGTGCCGCCGATATCGACGCCAAGACGGATGGAGGATGTTGCCATCGTGGGGCTCCTGCAATGGGTTACAATTGCAGGTGACCTAAAACGCCACAAATAATCAAATCGATTATATTTTTCACCCCAATCAATTTTCTTTATCTAAAGAGACTGCATTGCTTCTTTCGCAATCTGCGCTGCTTTTTCAACATAGAGACCAGAACGCGCAGGCGCATACCGCGCATAAAAAGACAAAGGATCAGGCAGCCAATCCGGATCGACTTTGTGCAACACCTTCGACACCAATTCGGCTTTGACCAAACGTTCGGGAATCAAAGCAACCCCTAGGCCTTCAAGCACCATTGGAACACATGCAGATAGCGCACTTGAATGCACGATGCGCTCACGGCGTAGCCCCTGCTCGGCCGCCAGCTGATGAAGTGCTGCACAGGCTTGGGTGTGTTTGGCATGTGTTAAGACCGTCAAATCAAAGAGCTCAGGCAAAGATGTTTGTGCACCGATCTTTTGAAACAGGTCCGAATTTGCAACCCAGCAATAGTTTTCCTGCCCAAGAATGTCGCTGGCGAATGACTTTGATCTAAATGGTCCAGTCTGCAAGGCCAGATCAAATTGCCCTTCCATCAATCGTGCATCAATTGCGGTTGATAGGTCGACTTCCAACTGAATGCGCAGCTTGGGATAGGCTTCCCTCATCAGGCGCAGATATCTTTGCAGCCACGTACAAGCGACCAATTCAGTCACACCTAGCCTTAAAGTTTCTTCAATCAACTCTTGGCGACCAGCGTCTTCAATCAGGGCTTCACCAGCCCAGAGAACCTCGCGCGTTTTCTTAAGTAACCTTTCACCGCTGACGGTTAGGCGCACCGATCCTGCATCTCGGATCAGCAACGTCGTATCAAGCGCTGCTTCCAAAGAATTGATCCGTGCCGAAATATTGGGCTGCGTCGTCCCAAGCGCCGATGCCGCAGCACGAAAGGTGCCAGTATCGACAACAAAGGCAAAAGCCTCCAACTGCTTCAGGGTGATCTGGCTTTTGATCATGTTCGGCCTACTGATAAAATTTCCTGATCGCAACGATGCCCGAGCAGGATCTCAAAGCAAAGTGTTTTATACAATTGGCCGCAAAATGGCTTAGGCGGCTAATGGATCTATGTAGACCAAAGGGGACGTCATGACGTCTTGTCCAATCAATTCCAGGTGGCCCGTACCTGGCCCCACAATGCAACGCGCGCTCTGGTTTTGACGGTGATCCATTTATTGATTGTTGGCGCATTACCAAGATTTCAGGAATGTTTAACTTCCCTCCGGTCATAAATTGGATAACCTCAAAGGATGAGTATTCGATCAGTATTCTGCGATTTGGTCAGTAAACGGCGCAAGCAAGTCGTTCGCTTCTGCAGCAAGGGCTAAGAACTCAAAGATATTGGAAGATGCCGTATGGCGCCATCTCACACGTAGGTGTTGATTAGGCATGTTCATCCTCCTTCAGACAAAGCGCATGCATTCACGAAATTCGTGTTTCAGATCAAACAACGGAATCGCGAGCTATGGCCCTCAACCTTTCTCCGATTGATCACTACTGCGTTCGAAAACTTAAAGCGTAATTCAGGTGATCACGTCAGGTGCGCTCCGCCCTGTTCTGGCTTCCAATCCAATAAGTTCTGCAACGGTTTCAATCACCGGCTGCAATGCTTCCTGCGGATCTTTTGTTAGATCACCGTTAGGTGCTTCATAGCTTTCCAAGTAGACCCGCAATGTCGCGCCTTCTGTGCCTGTACCCGAGAGGCGCAAAACAGCTCGCTCTCCGCTTTCAAAAAACAGACGCAGACCTTGGTTCTTACTGACCGAGCCATCTACGGGATCATCATAAGAGAATTGGTTGGCTGCCTCGATTGTCAGATCGCCAATCTGAACTCCCGGCAACGTTGAGAATTGCGCTTCGGTTGCTGACATAAGGGCATGCGCTGCATCACTATCAATCGCCTCATAGTCGTGGCGGGAATAGTAGTGGCGGCCAAAGGTCTCCCAATGCGTGGCCATAATCTCTGCAACGGAAACCTTCCGTTCAGCCAGAATATTGAGCCACAGCAAAACCGCCCAAAGCCCGTCTTTTTCACGCACATGGTCTGAACCGGTGCCCGCGCTTTCTTCGCCACAAAGGGTGACCCGGCCGTCATCCAAAAGATTACCGAAGAATTTCCAGCCGGTCGGCGTTTCATAACATTCTACGCCCAATGATTTGGCCACATGGTCGGCGGCACGGCTTGTCGGCATGGAGCGTGCGACGCCTGCTAGGCCTTGGCTATACCCGGGTGCCAAGTGAATATTGGCGGCAAGCACAGCAAGGCTGTCGGACGGAGTAACATAAATCCCTTTACCAAGGATCATATTGCGATCTCCGTCCCCGTCGCTTGCTGCTGCAAAATCAGGACCTTCAGCCGACATGACCTCATCCACCAAAGGTTTGGCCCAAATCGGGTTTGGATCGGGGTGACCCTTGCCAAAGTCCTCGGATGGGACGCCATTGATCACTGTTCCCTTCGGAGCCCCGAGGATACCTTCGATGATCTGTGTCGCGTAGGGTCCGGTGACCGCATGCATGGCGTCGAAACGCACGGTGAAACCACCTGCCAAGAGCGCTTTGATCCTGTCAAAGTCAAACATCTGCCCCATCAGTTCGGCATAGTCCGCCACGGGATCAACAACTCGAACGGTCATCTTACCTAGTTGCTGAGTTCCAATTGCGCTCAGATCAATATCTTCTGTCGTCAGAGTCTTGTATTCATTGATGGATTTCGTGTTTTCAAAGATGGCATTGGTCACGCCCTCTGGCGCGGGGCCGCCGTTTGAAATGTTGTATTTAATACCAAAATCCGCATCGATGCCACCGGGGTTGTGACTGGCTGACAGGATCAGACCGCCATCGGTTTTGTTCTTTCGGATCAGGTTAGAAGCAGCAGGCGTGGAAAGCAGACCGCCCCGCCCGACGATGACCTCTGACGCTCCATTGGCGGAGGCCATGCGCAGAATGGTCTGGATCGCGTCTTTGTTGAAGTAACGACCATCGCCCCCTACCACGAGGCGTTTGCCCTCAAGTCCACCAATCGCGTCAAACGTCGATTGCACAAAGGTTTCAAGATAATGGGGCTGCATGAAAACGCGGGTTTTCTTTCGGAGGCCAGAGGTGCCCGGCTTTTGACCCTCAAATGGCTCACAGCTTACGGTCGAGATTGTCATCTTGTCCTCCAAGGTTAACTGTTCTCTGTAAGCGGCTCAAACACCGCGCAGAGATCCGTAATGTCTTTTGATTTTTCAAAGTCTTCGACCCATTCAGGGCATCGGCGTTGCCAATTGACGTGCTCTGAGACTGTTCCGGGCAAATTCTGTGCTTCAACGACGCCAAAAGCATCATCCAATTGACAAGCGACCAAGGCCACAGGCGACTGGACCAACTGCTCATTTATCTTCCGGTTAAGCTCATTTGGCGCGATATCGCCTTCAAATTCGCAATGTGCCCGCAGGCTGTTGCGCTGATGCTCGCGACGGTTTCGCTGATTTTCTTTATCGTCTTCTGCAACCCAACCCAGGCGCTCCCAGTGATCCAGATCGCGTCCTGTCCAAAACCCGGAAACCGTCGGCGTATCATGGGTGCTAAAGCCCGATAGGCTGAAGGCACGCAGATCATTGGCGTGATAAAGCCAGCCATCCTCGTAGGTCTCATATTGCCAGACCGCGTAGCTATATAGCCCACTTCCCTGCAGTCTTTCGCGAAACCCGTCTGGCACCAGACCCAAATCCTCTCCGATCACAACACAATCGTTGCGATGCGCCTCGATTGTGACAATCGCGAGAAGGGTCTCAAAACTTTGAGCAATATAAGTGCCTGGGTTACCGTCATCAGGCGCCCAAAAGCTGCGCAACATGCCAAGCGCATGGTCAATCCGCAGGATGCCACAGCGCCGCATGAGCCGTGACAGCAACCGCCTGAAGGGTAGGTAATGCTCTTCTGCCAATCGGTTTGGCGCGTATCCTGCAAGATCCCAAGATTGCCCATCGGGGCTCAGGTGATCCGGGGGGGCTCCGACAGAGACGCCCTGAGCAATTGAGGTCTGGTTCATCCAAACCTCGGCCCCACCACGCCGAGAGCCAACGGCCAAATCCAGATATAGCCCACGGTTCATTCCAGCCGACTTGGCTGCGGTCTGCGCTGCATCGATCTGGGTTTCAGCGCGCCATTGCAGCCAGCAGTGGAACCGCACACGCGCGGGATCAACTTTCTGAGTTTTTAGTGCCTTCGAATCCCATTGACGGAAATCACCGCCCAGTACTTCGCTCAGCGCCTCAAAGCGCGCGAAGTCTTCCAACCCGTCAGGTCCTTCAGTAAGATAGGTTTCAAAGGTGGCCTTCTCTGCATTCCCAGTGGCTTTTTCAAAGGCAGCAAACTCCGCTTCTAGGGTCGCGCGGTGCTTAGGGCGGATGCTTGCGTAATCCACCAACTCCTCTTTTGGGGTCGGTCCAAGATCGGTGTCGGGCGCAATATGATCAGTGCTGAAAAAGCCACGATGGGATGGCGAATAGGGGCTGATCATTTCTGTCTCGGCCCAGCCCAAGGCATGCACCGGATTGATCCCAAGGAACGCCGCCCCGCCACGCGCCAGACCTTTGGCGGCGTGTTTCAAGTCACGAAAATTGCCTAAACCGCCATTGGATTTCGACCGCAATCCATAAAGCGCCGTCACCCAGCCCCATCCACGCCGGTCCAAAATGGGTGCCGAATGTGGGCGGATTGGCATGAAAGCAACTTGTTCAAAGCCCTGTCCATTCACGTGTAGAAACGCATAGCCTACCGATTGAGGTGGCAAGTGGATTGTGTGCTCGGCGAAGCCCTCGGCGAACACCTGTTCCGCTGCATCGAGCAACTGCCAAGAACAAGGCTGGGTCACGTGGATGTCCACATGCTCGCCGGCCCGGATCACATATTCGCTTGGCACAACCCGAGACGCATCAGCGTGGCGTTTGGATGCCAGAGCATCGGAAACAGCACCGTCATTGTCCGCGGTCACACCCAACGCGGCGAGCAGCAAGCGCAGGGAATCCGGGCTGGCCTCATGCAATTCCCCAGAGAACTGATGAAACTCTGTGTAGATGCCATAGGCCCGCGCGAGTTCGCGCAATGACATGTCATGCTGCATTTTCGGCCCCATCACCTGTCGTCGCGAAAACACTTATCGAATGCGGCTCAACGATCGTGTTCCCGTCAATCGATAGCTCTGACTGCTTTGGCTTGGCGGTATCAAACACCTTGCTCCAGCGCCCATTTGTGGGCGTGGGCATCACAAGGCCCAACTGTTGGTCAGATCGGTTGAAAGCGACAAAGACCTCGGCCATATCCATCTGGGATTGTGTCGTTTCAGCGCTCCCTCGCAGCAGAACGGCCAGACGATCCAGACGCGAGTTGTGCCATTCAGGGCCTTTTCCGTCAAAGCCGAACCATTCGACATCTTTCAGACCGTCAGTCGCACGCAGATTGCCATGAAGGAAGCGTGTTTGCCGCAATGCAGGCAGGCGGCGGCGCAGCGAGGTCAGATCCGCAACGAACTGTTTTAGCTCGTGATCAAACCCAACCCAATCGATCCAAGTCGTTTCGTTATCTTGGCAGTAAGCATTGTTGTTGCCCATTTGGCTATTGCAGCCTTCGTCCCCCGCCAAAAGCATTGGAGTGCCCTGTGACAGAAAAACCGTGGCCAAAAGGTTGCGGACCCGACGATCTCTCTTCGCTTGGATTTCGGGATCATCGCTATCCCCTTCCGCGCCAAAATTGTCGCTGAAGTTCGCATGGTGCCCATCGCGGTTTGCTTCGCCGTTCGCGATGTTATGTTTCTCCAAATACCGTGTGGTATCCGCCGCCGTGAACCCATCATGCGCCGCCACGAAATTGATCGACGTCCAAGCGCGCCGTCCACTGTGATCAAACTGCGCCGCTGACCCCAACAGAACAGAGGCCAATTGCTGCGCGCCGTTTTCATCACCGCGCCAAAATTTGCGCACTGCGTCGCGGGATTGGTCGTTCCACTCACAAAAATCTGCCGGAAATTGCCCGACTTGATAGCCGCCGGGCCCAACGTCCCAAGGCTCAGCAATCAGCTTTGTCCCTGCTAAAACCGGATCTTGCCGAAGGGCGGAATAAAATGCTCCGTAAGGGTCAAACCCGTCGAACTGCCGCCCGAGGGTGGTCGCCAGATCAAAGCGGAATCCGTCCACGCCCATGACCTCAACCCAGAAGCGTAGGCTATCCAGCACCATGCGCATCACATAGGGATGCTCAACATTCAGAGTGTTTCCGCATCCGGTATCGTTCACATAGTAGCGCTTTTGTGTATCGAGCAGTCGATAGTAAGAGGCATTGTCGAGCCCACGAAAACTCAGCGTCGGCCCCAACTGGTCGCTTTCTGCAGAATGGTTATAGACCACATCTAAAATGACCTCGATCCCTTCATCGTGGAAGGTTTTGACCATCTTGCGAAATCCTTGGATGCCGTCTGGACCGAAGTATTCGGGGTTTGCTGCAAAGAAGCCAACGGTGTTGTAACCCCAGTAGTTCTTCAGCCCGCGTGCCGTCAGCTGACCTTCCGAACGTAGAGCGTGAACAGGCAGCAACTCAATGGCGGTAACGCCCAAAGACTTCAGGTGATCAGTGATGGCAGGGCTACAAAGACCCTCGTAGGTGCCGCGCAGAGCTTCTGGTACATCCGGGTGGCGCTGGGTGAGGCCTTTTACATGGGCCTCATAAATGACGTCATCCCCCCAATTGCGCCCCAATTGCTTGGCTGTCGGTTGAAAATCTTCTGGATCAGAGACCACAGATTTCGGCATGAAATCAGCGCTGTCATCCGGGCTAAAAGCCAAGTCCCCCGCGATAGAGCCGCTTTCAAATCCAAGCAGAGCCGGGTCTTCGTGGAAAGAACCATGAAACTCACGGGTATAGGGGTCAATCAGCAATTTATTGACGTTAAACCGATGGCCCTCCTCGGGTGCATATGGCCCATCTGCGCGATAGCCATAAAGCGTACCGGGTTGCGCCTTTGGCAAATAGCCATGCCAGATCGACCCAGTCTTTTCCGTCATCGGAAGGCGAGCAGTTTCTTCACCGGTTTCTGGGCAAAACAGACACAGATACATTTGAGCCGCGTTTTCCGAAAACACCGCAAAGTTCGTACCTTCACCGTCAAAATGCGCGCCCAGTTTGTGGGGGCTTCCCGGCGACAGCTCAGACGGCCGGTTTAGTCGCGTCGTCATGCGTGCAGGGCCTTGTAAACATCGGCGTAATCCTGCGCCGATGCATCCCAATCAAAGGCGTTTTTCATTGCGGCGCGTTGCATGGATTGCCAGCGTTTTGGCGATTGATAAACATCAAACACTCGATCTAGCGTACCTCGTAGGCCATCAGCTGTCAGATCATAAACTTTAAAGCCAGTGGCCACGCCGGCATTCAAAGCCGCAACATTGGCGTCTACAACCGTATCCGCCAAGCCGCCCGTCTGACTGACAACAGGTAATGTGCCATAGCGCAGACCATAAAGCTGTGTCAGGCCACAAGGTTCAAACCTTGATGGGATCAGGATAGCATCACTACCGCCCTGCAGTTCATGAGAGAAAGCTTCGTCATAGCCGATGAAAGTTCCCACCTGCCCGGCAAATTGCTTTGCCGCGCGCTCAAATCCTTGCTCTAGCACCGGATCACCAGACCCAAGCACAGCCAACTGCCCACCTTTGGCAACCAAATGCGGAACGGCTTCGAGCAGGATATCCAACCCTTTTTGTTCAGTCAGGCGGCTGACCACACAAAACAATGGCCCATCGCATTTCGCGGATAGCCCCAAACGCCTAGCAATTGCTGCCCGGGTCTTTGCCTTCCGCTTCAGACTGCGCGCATCATAGGTCGCTTGCAGTGCATCATCCGTCGCCGGATTCCAGACATCCAGATCAATGCCATTCAGAATACCAGTCAAACGATGAGACCTTGCACTCAGCACGCCTTCCAGCCCGGCCCCAAAGGCAGGTGTCAGGATTTCACGCGCATAGGTTGGGCTAACTGTTGTGATCTGATCGGCCATAGTCAGACCCGCTTTCAAGAACCCAAGATCACCATAATATTCCAGCGCCTCCGGGTGGAACCAATCCTGCCGCAAGCCCAGCGCACCTAAAACATGAGGACCAAAACGGCCCTGAAAGGCGATGTTATGGATGGTGAGAACAGATTTCACATCCGTGATGTTCAACTGCTTCAAATAGACAGGCAGCAAGGCCGCCTGCCAATCATGCGCATGGGCAATCTCAGGCCGCCACCCGTTGATGCCATCTGCGCTAATCCGCGTGCCCGCCATGGCCAGCGCCGCAAACCGAATGTGATTGTCGTCCCAGTCTTTGCCCTGCGCTGAGGTATATGGCCCGCCTTCACGATCATAAAGATCAGGCTGGTCCAAAAGCAGCAGGTCGATGCCCTTTGCTTTCACTGCAACAACGCGCGCATTGCCGCCGGGCAGATCTTTCAAAACCGCAACCTCTTTGCCTTTCGCAAGAAGAGGTTTCAGTGCCGGATAGGCGGGCATAAGCGTGCGGCAGCTGATGTCATGTGTGGCGAGAGCGCTTGGCAAAGCCCCCGCCACATCGGCCAAACCGCCGGTTTTAATGAAAGGCGCGCATTCTGAGACGACCATCAAGACATTCATGTTACTTTTCCAGTTTGTCGATCATCGCTTGGGTGATGAGGCAGATGCCGTTGTCCGTCCGACGGAAACGTTTCGCATCCAGCTCCGGGTCTTCGCCAACGATCAGCCCCGGAGGAATGTTCACACCGCGATCCAGCACAACATTCTTCAGGAATGCGCGACGCCCTACTGTGGAATATGGCATGGCCACCACGCCTTCGAGCTGCGCAAACGAGTGAGTTTTCACACCGGTGAAAAGCAAGCAGCGATAGAGCGATGAACCCGAAATAATGCAGCCACCGGATACCATGGAGGAGACAGCCTGACCTCTACGACCTTCTTCGTTGTGAATGAACTTTGCCGGAGGCGTCAGCTCTGAATAAGTCCAGATTGGCCAGTCGTTGGCATAGATATCCAGTTCAGGGGTGAAATCCGTCAGGTCGATATTAGCCTGCCAAAAGGCATCAATCGTTCCCACATCGCGCCAGTATGGTTCGGGCTCAAGCCCCGACATTACACAAGAGCGGCTGAACGGATGCGCGTAGGCGCTACCTTCGGCCACAATCTGCGGGATGATGTCATGACCAAAGTCATGGCTGGAGTCTGGATCAACCGCATCTTTTTCCAGAAGTTCATAAAGGTATTCGGCCTCAAAAACATAGATACCCATGCTGGCCAGGGATTTCTCCGGATTGTCCGGCATTGCAGGCGGGTCGGCTGGTTTTTCAACGAACTCAAGGATCTTGTCCTTGCCATCAACGGCCATCACACCAAAGCCTTTGGCTTCTTCGCGCGGCACTTCGATACAGCCAACTGTGACTTTCGCACCAGATCGCACGTGCTCTTCGATCATCACAGAATAGTCTTGTTTATAGATATGGTCGCCCGCGAGGATGAGGATGTATTTCGGACCATAGCCACGCAGAACGCTGATGTTCTGGGTTACGGCATCTGCGGTGCCTTTGTACCAGTTGTCTTCGTTCAGCTGCTGAGAGGCTGGGAGAATATCCAAGGATTCATTGCGCTCGGCACGAAAGAAGCTCCAACCGCGCTGAATATGGCGGATCAAGCTGTGCGCTTTATATTGCGTCGCCACACCAATCCGGCGGATGCCGGAATTCACAGCGTTGGACAAGGCAAAGTCGATGATCCGTGCCTTGCCGCCAAAATACATGGCGGGTTTTGCGCGAATATCCGTCATCTCTTTCAGGCGGCTCCCCCGGCCTCCTGCCAATACAAACGCCATGGTTTGCTGCGTGACGCGTCTGTCAACTTTCTTCATGAATTCCTCCTCCAGAATGGGCATGAGACTCAAATCTCGTTTGAGAGCTCAAAAAAGACGGTGGCCAGAGGGGGCACCGTAATTTCAATTGAATATGGGCGGCCATGTTCGCTGACCGATTGGGCGTGAACGCCGCCCATGTTGCCTTGATTGCTGCCACCGTAGCGTTCTGCATCGGTGTTCAGGCATTCTTTCCAGAAGCCTGCCTTTGGCACGCCAAGGCGGAATGAGCGGTGCAAGACCGGGGTGAAGTTGGTCACAACCAAAATCGGGCTTTCACCCTCTTCTCCGTATCGCACCCAGCTAAAGACGGATGCTTCGGCGTTGCCGCCGTCAATCCACTCAAATCCGCGGGCATTGCTATCAAGCTGGTGGAGCGCAGGTTTTGTGCGATAAAGCGTGTTCAAATCGCGCACCAGTGTTTGCACACCCGCATGGCTTGGCGCATCTAGCAGATGCCAATCCAAGCTGCTTTCATTGTTCCATTCATCCCGCTGCGCAAACTCGCACCCCATAAACAACAGCTTCTTGCCGGGGTGCCCCCACATAAAGCCGTAATAGGCGCGAACGTTCGCAAACTGCTGCCAGTCATCCCCCGGCATGCGAGACAAGATAGAGCCTTTGCCATGCACCACTTCATCGTGGCTTAAAGGCAGCACGAAGTTTTCAGAAAACGCGTAATGCAGGCCAAAAGTGATCTGATCATGGTGATATTTGCGATGCACAGGATCTTTGCCGATGTAGTCCAGTGTGTCGTTCATCCAGCCCATGTTCCACTTGAACCCAAAGCCCAGACCACCGGCATCCGTTGGACCAGACACCATTGGGAAGGATGTGGATTCCTCAGCGATGGTCATGACACCGTCATAGTAGCCATAGACGGATTCATTCATGCGCTGTAAAAGCGCGATCGCCTCAAGGTTCTCGCGGCCGCCAAACTCATTTGGCACCCATTCCCCTTCATCGCGCGAATAGTCGCGATACAGCATGGAGGCCACTGCATCCACGCGCAGACCATCGATATGGTATTCTTCCATCCAGAATTTCGCGTTTGAAACGAGGAAGTTATGAACTTCCGCGCGACCAAAATTATAGACAAAGGTATTCCAATCCGGGTGGAAGCCTTCTTTGGGATCGGCATGTTCATAAAGTGCAGAGCCATCAAACTGACCCAACCCATGCGCATCACTTGGGAAGTGACCAGGTACCCAATCAAGGATCATGCCAAGGCCTGCAGCGTGGCAGGCTTCAACCAAAGCGCGGAACTGATTTGGGTCGCCAAAGCGCGCAGTCGGTGCAAACAACCCGACAGGCTGATAACCCCATGATCCGCCGAACGGGTATTCGGAAATCGGCAATAGCTCGATATGAGTGAACCCCATGTCGCGCGCGTAATTGACCAACTGTGTGGCCATTTCCTCATAAGACAGGCTGCGCCCGTTCTCATCAGGCACGCGTCGCCAGCTTTCCAGATGCACTTCATAGATTGAGATCGGTTTGTCATGCCGCTGCGCTTCGGCGCGGGTGGTCATCCAGGCTTGATCTTTCCAATCATAGCCAGACAGATCGCGCACCACAGAGGCGGTTTTCGGCGGGCACTCCGACCCAAAGCCAACCGGATCAGCCTTTTCAGGCAATAGGTTTCCGTGTTGATCGAGCAATTCATATTTATAGGTAGTTCCATCGCCCAAACCTGGGATGAAGATTTCAAAAATCCCAGTGCCACCACGACGACGCATCGGCGTACGGCGGCCATCCCAGCCGTTGAAATCACCAACAATGGAGGCCCGGGTGGCGTTTGGAGCCCAGACCGCGAAATGCGTGCCTGATACGCCTTCATGTTCGAGCACATGGGCACCAAGCGCTTTCCAAACCGCGCCATGAGAGCCTTCCGCCAGAAGGTATTCATCCATTTCCCCGATCACGGGGCCAAAGGCGAACGGATCATGTTGCTCCCAAACTTGATCCCCCTGAGACAGGCGTAGGACATAGGCGAAGCGGTTTTTGCGCCGAGGGATCACACCAATAAACAGCCCGTCGGTGTGGTCTTGGCGAGTCAGGCTGGCCAATTTGCGATTGGTCTTTGCATCTAGAACATCGACAGCATCAGCTTCTGGGTGAACCGTACGGACAACCAATTTGCCGTCCACATTATGCAGCCCCAAGGCCGCGAAAGGATCACCGTGGCGACCATCCGCCAAGGCCTGAGCTTCTTCGATCTGCAAAGATCCAACCTGATGTCCCACGGTGTGCCTCCTTATGACCGATTAAGGCTTTTTGCGCCCCAGATATCCTTGGCATAGCCTTGGATCGTCCGGTCTGAGGAGAACCACCCCATCTTCGCAGTGTTGATCAGAGCTTTCGACGTCCACTCGCGCTGGTTCAGATAGGTCGCATCCACCTTACGCTGCGTGTCGTAGTAGTCGTCAAAATCGCAGGTCACGAGGAAGTAGTCGTGATCATAAAGATTGCCGACAAGGCCATGATAGCGGCTTGGATCGCCCGGGCAGAAAACGCCCGAAGCAATCTGTCCCAAAACGCGTGCCAAACGCGGGCTTGCTTCAATCGCAGCTCGGGCATAGCCGTGGTGCTGGCGACGCTCCATGACTTCATGCGCTGTCAGGCCAAAGAGGAAGAAGTTCTCCGCACCAACATGTTCGCGGATTTCTACGTTGGCACCGTCAAGTGTGCCGATGGTCAGCGCACCGTTCAGGGCAAACTTCATGTTGCCTGTGCCAGATGCCTCTTTACCAGCTGTCGAAATCTGCTCTGACAGATCCGCCGCCGGAATCAACTTTTCAGCCATCGAAACGTTGTAGTTTGGCGGGAAGACAACCTTTAAATATTTGCTTGTCACCGGATCATTGTTGATGGTGTGCGCCACATCGTTGATCAGCTGAATGATCTCTTTCGCAACCACATAACCCGGTGCAGCTTTACCGCCAAAAATCTTCACGCGCGGGGTCCAGTTGGCATCTGGATTTTCGTGGATTGCATTCCAAAGCGCTATCGTCTCCAGAATATTCATGTGCTGGCGTTTGTATTCGTGAATACGTTTGATCTGCACGTCAAACATCGCCTGAGGATCAACCTCAACGCCAGTGGTTTCCTTCAGCCAGTTGGAAAGCGCTGCCTTGTTCTGCGTCTTCGCATCCTGGAACTTTTCCAAGAAAGCGGAGTCATCAGACAGCTTGGTCAATGCCTCCAACTGCTCTAGGTCAGACACCCAACCCTCGCCAATTTCGCTGTTGATCAGTTTCCGCAGCGGGGCATTACAGTTATAGAGCCAGCGACGCGGGGTGATCCCATTGGTCTGGTTGATAATCCGATCCGGGTGGATTTTATGCAGGTCCGCAAAGACGGTTTCCTTGACCAATTCAGAGTGCAGCGCCGACACGCCATTGACGCGATGCGCCATGATAAAGGCCAGCTCGCCCATGTTCACGTTGCCATGGTCCAGAATACGAGGGGAGCCCGGATACTTCTCCTGATGGTCGGCATCAATGGCGCGCACGATGTCCATGTGGCGCGGCAGAACACGACCGAAAAGCCATTCATTCCAACGCTCTAGCGCTTCAGGCAGCAAAGTGTGGTTGGTGTAACCCATACATTGACGCGTGATGTCGATAGCCTCATCCATTTCCAGACCGTGTTCATCCAAAAGAATACGGATCAGCTCTGGCGCAGCGATCGCTGGGTGTGTGTCGTTCAGCTGAATAGCCACGTGATCCGGCAATTTGCGGATATCATCATGTTCAGACAGGAAGCGGCGGATCAGGTCCATGATCGATGCGGCCGTGAAGAAGTATTCCTGCTTAAGGCGCAGCTCTTTTCCGGCTTCGGTGGTGTCATCTGGATAAAGCACGCGCGAAATGGTTCGTGCCAAAGCTTCAGACCGGCTCGCTGCCAGATAGTCACCACGGTTAAAGCTTGCGAGGTCGAAGTGATGGACCGCAGTCGCAGACCAAAGGCGCAACGTATTTCCCCATTCCGCTTTCCACCCGATGACCGGCGTATCAAAGGCACGCGCATTTACGCGCTCATGCGGGTACCAAACGGCCTTGCCATCTGGATATTCCACATGGCCACCAAAGCAGATTTCATAAGACACTTCTGGGCGTTCAAACTCCCAAACGTGTTTTTGTGAAAGCCAACTTTCCGCTGTCTCAACCTGACGACCTTCCACAAAGTCCTGTTCAAACAGACCATGTTCGTAACGAATGCCATAGCCATAGGCCGGGATGCCAAGGGTGGCCAAAGAGTCCATGAAACAGGCCGCCAGTCGTCCCAAACCGCCGTTACCCAACGCCGCATCAGGTTCATCTTGAACTACTTGATCATAGTCCAGACCCAAAGCTTCCAACGCCGTGCGTGTGGCGTCTTCGAGACCGGCATTAATTACCATGTCTTCGGTCAAACGGCCGATCAGAAACTCCATCGACAGGTAATAGACGCGCTTTCCTTTTTGCGCATAAGTCGCGCGGGTGCTGTCAAACCATGCATCAACCAAGCGGTCACGAATGGCCAAAGACATCGCCATGCGCCAATCGTAAAGGGATGCATGGTTTTCATCCTTCCCCAGATCATACCGGAGATGGCGGATGATATCAGCTGTCAGAGAATCCATATAAAATTGACCTGGTTTTTCTTGTGTCATTCCAAGACCTATCGTTTGTCGCCGTTTCTACAGCTCAGTTAACCTGAGCCATCAGGCTACCGGATTCATAGCGCTTGGCCATATCAGAAAGCGGGATTGGTTTAATTTTGTTCGCTTGGCCTGCACTTCCGAAGCGTTCAAAGCGATCCTTACAAACCTCGGACATGGCTTCGATGCCTGGCGCAAGGTATTTACGCGGATCAAACTCACCCCGTTTTGTCCAAAGAAGCTTGCGGATCGCACCTGTCAAAGCGAGGCGCAGGTCAGTATCGATGTTCACTTTCCGCACACCGTGTTTGATGCCAACCTCGATTTCTTCAACCGGGACACCCCAAGTTGGTGCAATCTCACCGCCATATTCGTTGACGATGTCCTGCAGTTCCTGTGGCACAGAAGACGAGCCATGCATCACAAGGTGCGTATCAGGGAGTTTTTTGTGAATTTTCTTCAAGGCGCCCATCGCCAAAATGTCACCATCTGGCTTGCGGGTGAACTTGTAAGCACCATGCGAGGTGCCGATGGCAACTGCCAGCGCATCAACATTGGTGCGTTTCACAAATTCGGCGGCTTCATCAGCGTCGGTCACCAACATGTCCATGGTCATTTCGCCATCAAAGCCGTGGCCATCTTCGGCCTCGCCTTTGCCGGTCTCCAATGAACCAAGGTGGCCTAACTCGCCTTCGATGGATGCGCCGACAAGGTGAGACATCTCTGACACCTTAGCGGTCACACCAACGTTGTATTCAAAGTCAGACGGTGTTTTGCCGTCTGCTTCAAGCGAGCCATCCATCATCACAGATGAAAATCCATTCATCAACGCAGACAGGCAGGTCTGGGGCGAGTTGCCGTGGTCCTGGTGCATACAGATTGGCAGATGTGGATACATCTCAATTGCCGCTTTAATCAGATGGCCTAGAACAATGTCGTTTGCAAACTGCCGCGCGCCGCGGCTCGCCTGCATAATCACAGGGCTGCCCACGGCATCCGCTGCCTTCATGATGGCCAACATCTGTTCCATGTTGTTAACGTTAAATGCCGGCAAGCCGTAACCGTGTTCCGCCGCATGATCCAGCAGCTGGCGCAATGAAATAAGTGCCATTTGGGATGTCCTCTTTGTTTCGCCGTTCGCCGAGATCAGGCGTTTTCTTTATAGTAGCTATCGATCAGGTCGACCTCTGAGGCACTGCCCAGAATGACCGAAACCCGTTGGTGGTGAGATGTTGGTTCAACGTCCAGAATGCGCTCAATTCCAGTGGACGCCTTGCCACCTGCTTGCTCGACAATGAATCCCATCGGGTTGGCCTCATAAAGAAGACGCAACTTGCCGCCCATGTCCGCGTTGCCTGTATCTTTTGGGTAAAGGAAGATGCCGCCTCGCATCAGGATGCGATGCACTTCGGCCACCATGGATGCAGTCCAACGCATATTGAATGTTTTGCCGCGCGGACCATCTTTGCCTTCAAGACATTCTTCGACATAACGCGTGATCGACGCGTCCCATTTTTTAAAGCGCGATGCGTTGATCGCAAACTCTTCGGTCTCTTCTGGCAGGCGCATATCCGGGAACGTTAGGTTAAACTCACCTGTGCCGATCTTGTGGGTGAAGCCATTTACGCCGTGACCTGTTGTCAGGATCAGAGACGTCGATGGACCATATAGGCTGTAGCCAGCGCAAACCTGTTTCGCACCTGAGAACAACACCGCTTCATTGCTGAGCTCGGTGATGTCTTCAGCCAGTTCAACGATTGAGAAGATGGATCCAACCGACAGGTTCACGTTCAAATTCGAAGATCCGTCCAAAGGATCGAAATAGACCAAATAGTCTCCTGCCTTTGGCGCGTCCTTGAGCCAGATGACATCGTCAATCTCTTCAGAAACCAGCGCCGCGACGCGCGCGCAATTCGGGCAGTGCTTGATGAAAATATCATTGGCGATGACATCAAGTTGCTTCTGAGTTTCGCCCTGCACGTTGGATGTTTCGGTCGCGCCCAGAATATTAAGGAACGCCCCATTTCGAATTTGATGCGCGATGGTGCGGCAAGAGGTTGCGATATCCTCTATCAACAGGACCATATCCTGTTCAACACGTCCCTGGCGTTGCTCAGCCAAAAGGAACTGACGCAATGTCTGACTGTCAGAACTCATAATTTTTCCTCCCATCGCGCTTCCGCGTCATCGTTTAATCCGAACAAAAAGCTACATATCGCGCCTAATTTCTCGGTTTTCTGCATATTGAATCAAAAACTCGATTCTTTTCTGCTCGATTTGATCCACAAAAGAGCATATTCGCGCATACATGTCAACAATACGAGCACAAACGAGCACCCTTTATAGACAATGCATTCGCTTTTTCGCTGGAGGTTTTCGCGAAAACCGCTAAATTGGAACCGAAACGAGCAAAACCGAGCAAGGGATTACTCTTATGGAACATGGCGACCGATTGACCGGCGGAATGCGAAAAGCACAGATTCTTGAAATCACGCGTCAAGACGGGCGCGTCACCGTGGAAGGCCTTGCCCAGCACTTTGACGTAACAGTTCATACCATTCGCCGTGACCTATCTGATCTCGCTGATAGTGGGCACGTTGAACGCGTCCATGGGGGTGCAGTGATCGCGGATGGATCGACCAATATCGACTACGTTCAGCGTCAACAGCTGAACGCAACCGGCAAACAAGCAATTGCAAAAGCCTGCGCCGCCGCCATTCCTCACAAAGTCAGCGTGTTTATCAACATTGGCACTACCACTGAAGCTGTCGCACGCGAGTTGTTGAACCACAGAGATCTGATTGTTGTGACCAACAGCTTGAACACGGCCAATATCCTTTCCGCCAATCCGAACATTGATATTGTAGTCGCCGGTGGATCGTTGCGCCGAGCAGACGGCGGGCTTTTGGGAAATTTGACCACCCAAGTCGTCGATTTTTTCAAGTTCGATTACGCGGTCATCAGTTGTGCTGGCATTGATGCAGACGGGGAACTCTTGGATTTCGATCTGCAAGAGGTTCATGCCACGCAAGCCATTATTTCGCGCTCGCGTTCGACCTTTGTGGTCGCTGACAATTCCAAGATCATGCGAACTGCCCCTGGGCGAATTGGCTCAGTCCAAGACATCGATACGCTATTCACTGACGCCGCACTGCCTGAAACCTTGCTTGAAAACTGGGCGGAGTACGATTTGAAAGTGGAAGTTTCTGAACAACCTAACTCACTTCGCAGCATGAACTAAGGCGCTTCCAAGCAACCATCTGTTCAAACGTAAAAAAGGCGGCACAAGTGCCGCCTTTTCTTCTTTACGATCGCTAATTAGCTTACGCCTGCGATTTCCTTCAGACGGTCCATGACTTCGTCACCAACCAGCTCGTTGCCAAGCTCTTGCCATACTGGCTTCATTGCTTCCGCCCAAACAGCACGCTGCTCTTCCGTCAGATAATGAACACCAACACCTTCGCTTGCGATAAACTCAGCTGCAGCACCGTTGATTTCAACGTTCTTCGCCATGTTCCACTCAGTCGCCGCTGTCAGAGCTGCATTGATCTCTGTTTTTTCAGCCGCTGGGATACCATCCCACCACTGCTTGTTCGCGCCAACCAGGTAGAACGAGTACTGGTGGTCAGTCATCGTGATGTGATCAACAAACTGGTATGTGGAAGACCCACGCCATGAGTTTGGCGTCACTTCCCCACCATCGATAACACCCTGCTGCAAAGCAGTTGGGGCTTCAGACCAGTTGATACCCACTGGGTTAGCACCAATGGCTTCCCAAGTTTTTACGAAAATCGGAGCAGACTGAACACGAACCTTCAGGCCTTCTGCATCGGTTGGCAGCAGGATTGGCTTTTGCGCTTTATAGCCCAGATCACGTGGACCGTTCATCCAAACCGCAACAACCTCGATATTCTGGTTGTTCAGGCCTGGCATGATCGCGTCACGTACAACAGGATCCGCAACTGCAGCCTGAATTTTCTCAGGCGTGTTAAGCAGGAACGGCAGCTGCAAAGCCGCAACTTTTGGATTTACAGAGCTGTAAATACCCGCAGTTGGGGAGATAATGTGCGTGCCACCCAGTTGCAGGCCCTGGATCTGGGACTGCTGATCAAACAGCGTGCCACCGTGGTGCATTTCCACGTCGATTTTATCACCCAGACGCTCTTCCAGTTGAGCGACCAGATAGTCAAAGGTCTGCCCTTTCAGACCCTTGTTGTTGTTGTCGTTCGACATAATCATTTTGACTTCTGCCGATGCTGCAGTTGCTGCAACAGCAACTGCCAGTGCCGCGGTAACGGTCTTTGCGTGTTTAAGGAACATATCTTCTCCTCCAGTTTATGTTTTCAACACTTGAGTAGTTTGTATTCTCGTCACTGCGTCAGACCAGGTAGGTACAAAGACAGTGGCGGGAAGAAGGTGACAATCATCAAGGTGATGATCGTTGCGATCATCCAAGGCAGGGTCGCCTTGAAGACGGATAGAACAGGCAATCCAGAGATCGAGCTTGCAACGAAGAGGTTGATACCAACCGGTGGTGTGATCAGGCCGAGTTCGATGTTCACAACCATGATGATCGCAAAGTGAACCGGGTCGATGCCCAAACTCTCGGCTGCTGGAACCAACAGTGGAGAGAAGATCAGGATGGTTGGAACGCCTTCGAGGAAGAAGCCTACAATCACCAACAGGACGTTCACGCAGAGCAGGAAGACAATCGGGGACACGTTCATGTCGAGTACGAATTGAGCCATTGCCGCTGGAACACCGATTTTCGTCAGGAAGAAGCCGAAGAGCAGCGCGTTTGCCGTGATCCAGAAGATCATACCGACACGTGGGCCTGTTTCAGCGGTCACCTTCAGAAGCTCACGGAAAGTCAACTCACGGTAGATGAAGAAACCTATGAACATCGCTAGTACAGCCGAGATCGCAGCCGCTTCGGTTGGTGTAAAGATCGCACCGCCGTCATAGTACATGCCAAACAGGCTGAACTCTGGGAAACCATAGATGCCGATCACGATAAAGGCGGGTAGCGATAGAGCAGGAATACTTGACGCAAAAGCAGAGCGCATTTCTTTGCGGCTGGCTTTTTCTCGCACTTGGATCCCCTCTTTGACTGCCAAAAAACGCGCAGTGAAGAGAAGAAGTGCACCGTATAGGAGCCCTGGAATGATACCGGCCAAGAACAATGCAGGAATCGATGTCTCGGTCACAAAGCCATAGAGGATCAAAGGAATGGATGGCGGGATCAGAATACCAATGGAACCTGACGTCGCCAAAGCACCGATTGCGTAGTTATCAGAATAGCCTTCCTTCTTCAGCGATGGGTATAGGATGTTCCCGACAGCTGCCACGGTCGCCGGGCTTGAACCAGAAATCGCTGCAAAAAAGATGCAGGTCAGAACCGTCGTCATGCCAAGGCCAGCACGCAAGTGACCGACTAGGGATTGCGCAAAAGCGACAAGACGTTGCACCAGACCGCCACGCTCCATCAGTCCTGCTGCGAGGAAGAAGAACGGGATCGCCATCAAGGTAAAGTGGTTCAGGTTCGCGAAGAATTTTTGCCCAACAATTCCGTCTGCAATCGGGGAAAACAGCATGGAACTGATAAGCGCAGAACCGCCAAGAGCGACAGCGATTGGCGCGCCAATAACGATGAGGCCAAAGAAGGCCAGGACAAGGGTTAGGACGATCATTCTACAATGCCCTTTTTGTATTTCGCGCCGATGTGGTCGCGGTATTGATCTTCAGGAGACAAAGCGTCGGGTCGATAAAACAGTGTGTAAATCAGCAGCCCATAACGAATTGTCATAAGTACGGTGATCACTGGGATGATCAAGAATGGGTAGACCAACTTGATACCCAGCTCAGGGTGCAACGCATTGATTAAGTTTAGGAAATTGGCGTAGAATACGGAATCTATCAGCACATAGGCTGACAGAAGGAAAGCAGCACCCAGGGCACAGAAATTCAAAATTGCGCGTACCTTCGGTGACACGAGAGTAGGCAAAAGATCGACCCTAGGATGGAACCCGTCGCGCACCGCGCGCACTGCACCAAATAGCATGGCCCAGATCAAAGCAGTCACGAGCCCTGCCTCCAACCAGTGGATACCGGTATTGAAAAGATATCTCAGGACAACCTGCAACGTCGCCATGATCAAGCCAGCCAAGAACAGGGCCACCATGATCCAATCTTCTATGACGCATAACACGCTATCAAACTTCTTAAGCATTTTTCCCTCCCAAACGGCCAACCCCCAACGGCTGGCCGGTATTACATGTGTGCGAACATCTTCTTCCCTGCGAAGGGCAGTTCAACCCGAAGGATCGAAGAGCTTTCAGCCTCAGTGATATAGAGGTGACGTCCTTCCGTTCCTCCGAAGGCGCAATTGGCAGTTAAGATCCCTTTTGGAGACCGGATGCGATACATCGGTTCACCCAGACGAGACATCACCCAAATTGTTCCAAGGCCCATGTGACCAATGATCAATTCGCCACCTTCCCCCAGAGCCAGACCGTCAGGACCAGCCAGCCCACCAGAGAGCTGGATGAAAGTGCCCGATTTGATGACGGTCCGACTTCCGGGAAGGAACCTGATGCGCCATACGGCATTCATGCGCGTAACGGCGAGATAAAGCTGAGTTTCGTTTTCGTTCAGTACCAAGCCATTTGGGCTCGGGATGTTGTCGATCAGACACTCCAGTTCACCACCTTCACGAAGGCAGAACAGTCTGCCATGTGCCGACTGCAATCCGCTTTGCCCCTGATCGGTAAAATATAGGTCGCCGTTCGATGCAAAATGCAGGTCGTTCAAACCGTGGAACCGTTCCAGAGCGGGCCGCGTCAAGTAAGGCTCAACAGTGCCACTCACGGGGTCCATCACCATTATACCATGTGCGTGGTCGGCAATGAAAATGCGGCCATCTTTGTGGATTTTCAGGCCGTTTGGCTCACCATCATAGTCTGCGGCAACAGAAAACTGACCCTCTGGATCACAGCGCAGGATACGGCCATGACAAATGTCCACACAATAGAGATTGCCGTCGCGGTCAAAGGACGGACCTTCCAAGAAGGCCCGGAAATTCTTGCCAGGATGTTGAACATTACCCCACTCAGAACCGCTTTTAGGCGCCAGCTCCTCAGGAACTTGGGCAAAGACCTCAGCGGTTAAATCTTCTGGTGGGGCAAAGAACATTGGCAGACTCACATTGCTTTTTAACGATGATAAATACAATAATACTGCCAACGCAAGCCAAATGTATGGATAAATAATATAATGACCACTCATTTCCCAATAATCGACGCTCATGTACATGTTTTTGCTCCTAAAAAATACCATTACGCCGATAAAAGAAGCTACACTCCGGGGGATGCGAACGCGGAAAAACTGGCCGCGCATATGAAACGAATCGGCGCTGAGAAAGTGGTCATAGTGCAGCCAAGCCCCTACGGGCCGGACAATCGGGCGACTCTAGAAGCTGTAGACATCCTGGGCCAACAAACCGCGCGCGCGATTGCAGTTGTCGATCCAGCCTTACAAAACAAGGACTACATTCAATCTCTTTGGGCAGCAGGGGTGCGGGGACTTCGGGCCAACCTGAAAACAAGCGGCGATACGGCAGTAGAAGTTGCCAAAACTCAGCTTAAGCAATTGAATGGTCAAATGACGGGAACCGACATGATGATGCAGATTTTTCTGCCAGCACATGTCATCATCGCTCTGAAGGACACCATCGCAGAAATGGGCCGCCCCACCATTCTTGATCACTGTGCAGGACTGAAACTCGGCACTGATGATTTCGAGAACACATTCGAACAATTACTCGAAGTTCTCGCCTTGCCGAATGTCATTCTAAAGACCTCAGGCCAATGCCGTGTAGTCGACTATGCCGCCAACTACGACCTGTTAGCCCCCTTTGCGCCTTCTATGCTAAATGCAGCTAAAGGACGTACGATTTGGGGAAGCGATTGGCCCCACACTGGGAAGTCCTCCGAACGCGCAGCGCGGCCTCTGTCCGAAATTGAACCCTTCATGAATATAGATGATCAAATGTCGCTTAGGTATCTACAAGACTGGGCTTCTAACCAGGTTGAATTTCAGGCCATTACCAGAGATACGTCATTGAATTTATTTGGTTTTTAAGTGCCTCGCACGGTGGCCGTGTAACGAAACGAAAAGGGTTCAACATAGAAGGATTCTCCGTGAAGGATGATACTTTCGTCATCAGAGAATAATGTGTGAGAGCGCACCAGCAATGGCGCTCCCTCTGCGACATTCATTTGCATGGATTGCTCTTTGCTCGCAACAACAGCACGGAGAGCCGCATCAATACGCCCAATTTTCAACCCCAAGCCCTTTTCAATAAGGTCGTGCCCACCTTGGTTTTCCAATGCGTGGGCGGAAACATCCAAGATTATATTAGGTGAGAAATATCGCAGTTCGGACCCAATACAATCGTCGCCGAGAAAACGAAGTCTATGCAACGTATTAACCATTGTAGCAGGATCAATGCTAAGTTTTGAGGCAATTACTGAGCTCACCGAACTGCGCGAAAAAGAAAGCAACCTGTAGGTTATGTGGTCGCCCGATACCGCCATTTCGTTTTCAAAGGATTGGATATTATGAATATCCAGATTCACCCGCACATTCATATCATCCTGAGGCCGGCCCGCGAATGTCCCCTGCCCCGCTTGCCGCCGGACAAACCCTTCAAGCGCAAGTCGCGCCATGACAGCTTGTACCGTTGAACGGCTGACCTCAAACTGTTGCGCAATCTGCTTTTCGGTCGGCAATTGCTGTCCGGTCTTCAGTTCTTGGCTACGGATCTGATGAACAAAATGATCGTAAATACGCTGTTTGGCTGTAACTCCGGCGATAACGGGCACCCTCGACTGTAACTGCGTTAATAGCTAATCATTTGTAGCGATTCTGGCAGAAACGTACAGTCATTTTCTCATTCACCTGATTTGGTTCGAAAAATTGGCCATGAATCCCGCCAAATCAGACCGTCATTTGTCGATGCCATTGGATGATACTCAAGCCCCAGACAACCGGTAAAACCGGCCTCTTTCAAACAGCGATCTACTGGTGCAAAATCGATCTCTCCGGTTCCAGGTTCATGCCGCCCCGGATGGTCCGCGATATGCAAATGCCCAACGCGGTCCGCATATTTTCTGATAAAGGCGCAGACATCTTCGTGATTGCAAGCCGCATGGAAAATATCAACGAAGGCGTAAACATTCTCAGGTAGCTCCGGTAGCATCTCTTCCAAAACCCCCAAAGTTGATAGGTAATACCCCGGAAACGTTGCTTCACTGATCGGTTCAACAATCACATTCAGCGCCCTTCCCTTCAGCGCCTCTTGAGCCCAAAGAACGTTTTCCAACCAGGTCTTCTGACATTCAGCGCGGTCATGCGCCTCTGTCATCAACCCGGCCATCGGGTGTAAAAACGGGCTGCCGACCTCTTCGGCATAGTCAGCCGCTCGCAAATATCCTTCTCGAAACGCATCTGTATGATCAGAAAGCGCCGCGAAGCCTTTCAGCCCAGCACCGCCATTACCAGAGGACATCTGCGCCATGCGTAAACCGTTTTGGTCCAGCAACTCCCGGAACCGTTTTGCGGGCAATTCAAACGGCGACGGGTGCTCGACATAGTCAAACCCCGCCGCTGCTGCTGCTTCAAACCGTACCTCAAGAGGGAGATCTTTAAACAGAAACCCAAGATGCGCAGAAAAGTGGTACCCCATCAGCCCAAGGCTGCCGGAAAGTCCACCGCGAACTTCTCACCCACTCCGCTAAGATCACGCACCACGTTGTCGGTGATTGGCAGACCCTCTGCCGCGCGTTTGGCCTGTGTGCGAGCCTCAGGTTCACCCGGCATCAGGATTTCATCCACGCCTGCGGCCTTTGGCAGATTTTTGATCCGGTCATGGAACGTGTCCATGCGGCCCTCAAACTGTTCCAGCGCCATGAAGAGATCAGGCTTAATGGCAAAGAACAGATGCCCCACGTTCTGCGGTTCTGAATGGTCAAAATAGAGGCTCTTTACGTCGCCGCCATAGTTTGCACCCGTCAACGCCCCCGCCATCAGGTCCATCATAGTTGCCAAGACAGATCCCTTCACGCCACCAAACGGCAAACAAACCCCTTTAAATGCGTCATCCGCATCCGTGGTTGGCCGACCCTCCACGTCTAGAGCAAGGCCTTCTGGGATTGGCTCACCACGCATCGCAGCTAGGCGGATTTTACCGCGCGCGATAACGGTCATCGCCATATCCATCACAAATGGCTCGCCATTTGGTCCGCCCGGTATACCAGCCGCCATAGGGGCGGCCCCTAGGAATGCACTACGCCCTCCATGCATCGCTAAAGCTGGCGAGGAGTTGGTGAAAACCATCGATACAAAGTTCTTCTCGATGGCTTGTTCTACATAAAGCGCGCTCATCCCGAAGTGGGTGGAACGGTGGACAGCCACAAGACCAATGCCCATGGTTTCCGCCAGACGCATGGCTTCATCCATCGCGATATGGGATGGCAAAAACCCCATGCCATTGTCTCCATCTACGCGAGACACAGCCGGGGTGATGTGTTCGATCTGAATATTCGGTGTTGGATTAACCACACCTTTTTCAAGCCGGTTAAGATACATCGGAATACGAGAGACCCCATGAGAATCCAAACCACGCAGATTGGCCTTAACGAGATCTTCAGCAATAATTTTGGCGTCCCCTTCAGGCAGCCCAGCCTTTTGAAATACTTCAGCGGCAAACGAGTTCAGCACATCTGGTGCAAAATGATGGATCACGGTTAAAACGCTTTCTTCTCAGTTGTTTCCTGCAATATCGCCGGCAAGATTCCACCCATTTTCAAGGTCTCGACATCCTGCCAGGTCTCCACCGCAGCACGGCACTTGATCGTACGTTGTGATCCATCCGCAGCATGAAGGATCACCTCTGTTTCCAGCAACGGTGTCAGCGCTTCATTTGAGATATTCACTTCAAGACGATCAGCGGCGGTAACGCCTGCTTCTTTTGGGACAAAGTCATCAATAATCTGCAACGGCAGAACGCCCATCCCGATCAGGTTGGTGCGGTGAATTCGCTCAAACCCGTTTGCGATGATCGCGCGCGCGCCCAAAAGCGCGGCACCCTTCGCGGCCCAGTCACGACTGGAGCCCATGCCATAGCGTTCACCTGCAAGGATCACGACAGATTGGCCACGATCTGCAAGAATTTGTGACGCTGCATAAACCGGATGCACGGAACCATCTTCCAGCACGGTCTGTGGTGGTGCCAAACCTTCTGCCAAATAGTTGGTCGCCAGCCGGTTGGTAAAGAGGCCCCGCACCATGACCTCCCAATTGCCGCGATAGGCGGCATAAACGTTCAAGTCTTTCGGATCACCGTCGCGCTCAATCAACCAATCGCCCGCTTCACTGTTCGGATCGATCCAACCCGCTGGAGAGATGTGATCTGTGGTCATATCATCCCCCAACACCAAAAGCGGTGCGGCCTGATAGTGGCCCAAACGTGAGGTTTCTTCCAAAGAGGCAAACTTCGGACGACGCAGATAGCGCGATCCGGTACTCCATGGGAATTGTGCAGCTTTCGGCGCTTCGATGTCATCCCACTGTTTGCTGCGCCACGCTTCTGAGAAGGCCAGTGGCACGTCAGTGGGTTCAAAGCCTTTGGTCAGCGCCGCATCGATCTCTACCTCGTCTGGCCAGATGTCTGTCAAATAGACGTCGTTGCCATTCGCTGATTGGCCAATCGGGTCACTTAGAATGTCACCCTGAATAGTGCCCTTTAGCGCAAAAGCCACGACCAATGGTGGAGAGGCCAAATACCCCAAATCAAGCTTCGGATGCACACGGCCCGGGAAGTTGCGATTACCTGAAAGGATCGCCGGGATGGCTTTCTGTTCGCCAAGGGCATGTTCAATCACTTCAGGCAGCGGGCCCGGGTTGCCGATGCAGGTCGTGCACCCAAAGCCAACGATGGAAAACCCAACGGAATCCAAATCTTCCGTTAGCTCCGCGCGTTCCAGATAGGCCCGAGCCGAAGGAGATCCCGGTGCCAGTGACGTCTTGACCCAATGTGGCGGACGCAGACCGAAAGCGCGTGCTTTGCGTGCCAATAGACCGGCAGAGATCAACAGTCGCGGGTCAGACGTGTTCGTACAGCTGGTGATCGCCGCAACCCCTATGGCTCCATCAGGCACATCACCGACATCGCGATCAAGATCCGCAGGGAGCGTTTCTAAATCGCGCCCGATCGCCTCTTCAATACGCGCCTGCGCATCTTTTGGCAGACAGCAATCCTGCGGGCGGCGTGGGCCTGCGATATTGGTGCCGATGCTATCCAGATCAATCAAAATGCAGCGGTCAAATCGAGGACGCTCTGCCGGATCAAACCAAAGCCCCATCGCTTTGAACACAGGTTCAATACTGGTGGTAAGCGCGTCAGGACGATCCGTGCGGCGCAAATAGCTCACCACTTCTTCATCCGCCGGGAAGAACCCGGTGGAGGCACCATATTCCGGTGCCATGTTAGCAATCACGGAACGCGCATCTGCTGACAGGGTCGACACCCCCGACCCGAAAAATTCTACAAAGTTGCCAGCCACGCCGATCTCACGCAGCTTTTGGGTGACCACCAAAGCCAAATCCGTTGGTGTGATGCCAGCTTTCAACGCGCCTTTCAGCTCCACCCCAACCACCTCGGGTACGGCCAAAGAAACGGTTTGGCCAAACATTACACTTTCTGCTTCCAAACCGCCGATGCCCCAGCCCAATACGCCGATCCCATTGATCATGGGCGTGTGGCTGTCTGTGCCCAGCAACATATCAGGATGCGCAAAACCATCCTCGCCCATCACCAGCAAGGTCGCCAGCTGTTCAAGGTTGATCGTATGCATGATCCCGGTGCCCGGAGGGTTCACAGTCACCCCATCCATATTCAACGAAGCCCATTTCATAAAGGCGTAACGTTCGCGGTTCCGCGTGATCTCATTGCGACGGTTGATGGTGCTCGCATCGCTTTGGGCATAGACATCGACAGCTAGGGAGTGGTCGACGGAGACCTCAACCGGCAAAGTCGGTGTTAGGCTGCTTGGATCACCACCTGCCTCCGCCACGGCATCGCGTAGGCCTGCAATATCAGCCAGCGCAGGTGTACAGGTCGTGTCATGCATCAAAATCCGGTTGGGCCGGAAGGACAGCTCTGCTTGCGATGGCTTCCCTGCGAGCCACCCATCCAGCGCAACGCGCAAATTCTCAAGGCTAGCACCGGCCCGTACGTGGTTTTCTGCAAGCAGCCGCAGTACATGCGGCAGATGTGGCAGGCGATCTCCGAGGATTTCAGGAAGATCTACGCACTGGACAGATTGGCTTGGAGTTTGGGTGGATTTCTGAGGAAACATTAGGGCCTCCTGGTCAGGGATTTCAGAATAAGTGGCGCAGTGAATAAAGCGCCAAGAACCCGGGCGATATGGTGAAAGCCAATGATCGCGACCTCTTGCCCGATGGCGATGGCGATCAGAGACATCTCGGCAAGCCCGCCGGGCGAATAAGCCAAGGCCAGAGTGATGGGATCAACATTCAAGAAGCCAGCGCCGACAATGGCGGAACCAAAGGCGAAACAAATCTGCACCATGACGACGCAGGCTGCCGCCAGCATCACCTGCATCAAAAGCTTGGTAGAGACCCCGACAAAGCGGCCTCCTACATTGATGCCGATGAATATCTGCACCACGTTCGAAAGCTGCGTCGGGACCACAAAATCCGTTACCCCAGTGACATGCAGCACGCCGCAAACAAGCATTGGTACAAGCACAATACGGGCGGGAATAAACTTCAGCTTCTGAGATAGCAGCCCCGCTGCAATACAGACCGCGAACCAGAAGGCGTCATCCCATTCCATATCAGGAAGCACCGGACCACCGCCCCGGACGATTTCGTTTTCAGCGATGAAACCAATCAGGATCGGGATAAGCAGGATCGCCAATGCAATGCGTACCGCATGTACGATCGCAACCCGCCATTGCTCCCCGCCTGTGGTTTCACTCAGAAGGATCATTTCAGCAATCCCACCGGGGACCGAACACAATGCGGATTCAGATTTCCCGAAGGAAAAGGCACGGCGCAGGAGATGGTAGTTCACAAAACCACCCAGCAACATCACCGCTACCATAAAGACGAAAGATGGCCACCACATCGTTAACGATTGCAGTACGCCAAGGGTCACAGAAGCACCCAACATAGTGCCAACCGAGGCCCTTACAAAGGGCATGATCCGACGCGGTTGATGCACCGGAATTTTGAAAAGCGACATGGCGACAACGCCCAACATAGCGCCGATCAGCCAGGCAAGGGGGATGCCAGTTAATGAAACGAGCCAACCTACAAGGGCGGCAATAGCGATTGTCGCGGCTGGCTCGATATTAACTTTTAGACGGTTCAAACCAAGTTGGCCGGGCTGTAAAGAACCCCATCTGCATCCGCGTAAACATAGTGACCAGATTCAAACCGAACCCCGCCGAATTTCACGTCGATACCTGCCTGTCCAGCATTCGTCTTTTGCGATCTTACTGGCGAGGTCCCAAGTGCAAATACAGCAATATCCATTTCATTGACTTCAACGCTATCGCGGATGCAGCCATTGATGATCAAACCAGCCCAACCGCTATCGATTGCCCAGCCCGCCATTTTGTCGCCAAGAATGGCTGTGCGAGTTGATCCGCCACCGTCGACAACAAGAATGCGCCCTTCGCCGGGCGACTGCAGCAATTCACGCATCTTGGTGTTTTCTTCGAAACACTTAACTGTTTCGATCATTCCGCCAATGAATGTTTTTCGTCCAAATTTTCGGAATGGCAGATCGACAAATTCCAGTTGGGCAGCATACGAGTCAATTAGATCAGCAGTTTTCATGATGCCCTCAAATCGTTCCAAAGGTGGCTTTTAGATCAGCAACCTCTTCGTCGGACAAAAGCTTGGTTTTCTGACCGCGCAGGGCAACCAAAAGCTTGGCTGTTTCTTCCAGCTCTTCCGCTGCACATACGGCGGAGAACAGGTTTTTGCCGCTGACAACAGGGCCATGGTTGCCCAGCAGAACAGCGGCGTATTTACCTTTAAGGTCACGGATCAATTCGCCAGACTTCGGATCACCCGGTTTGACATATGGCACCAGTTTCACCGTGCCGACCCGCATAACCACATATGGCGTAAGCGGTGGAACGCAATCATCCGGATCAACATCCGCAAGACACGACAACGCAGTCGCCCAAGTCGAATGAAGATGCACAACGGCCCCAGCTTCTGGACGCGTTTCATAAAACGCCTGGTGCAAAAAGACCTCTTTAGTCGGGCGATCACCACCCACGTGGTTGCCCTCCAGATCGATCTTAGAAATCCGGTCTGGCACAAGGTCGCCCAAAGTCACATTGGTCGGGGTCATCAAGATCCCATCTTCCAATCGCACCGAAACGTTGCCTGCGGTTCCAACGGAAAATCCACGATCAAACATAGACTTACACAGTCGCGCCATATCCTCGCGCGCTTTGAGTTCAGCTGAATTCATCACTTCGTTCCCATGATAGACAGTGCCTTACTGAAGAAATCAGGGGCGCCAAAATTACCGGATTTTAAGGCAAGCAGAACGGCGTCTGTCTCGCCCACTTTTAGGACAGGCACACCCGGATCGATTTCCGGGCCGATTTGCATCGCTGGATTGCCAAGTTCTTCGGCTACAGCCTGTGCAACCGCACCAGATGTTTCACCACCCGCCACGACAATCTTACGATAGCCGCTTTGGATCAGTTGGCGCGCCGTGTCTGCAAACAACGCATCAAGCGTCGCCGCCACTTTTTCGCGACCGTAGGTATTTTGAATTTCTTTCACCGCTTCAGGCGTACCAGAAGAATAGACCAATGGCTGTTTGCCTTTGTTTTCTGAGATAAACGCCACAAGCGTTTCCGCCGTGATATCGCCAGACATAACCTGTGGCACGTCAATCGCGTAGCACGGGTGCTTGCTTTCGTGCAGGTCCACTTGTCCACGAGTCGCACCAGAGCAGGACCCGGCCAAAATCGCATCTGGGCCAGCCTGTGCCTCTAGTGTCGTTTCACCTCCACGCGCCAAACGCTTGCGGATGAAATTACGAGGCAAACCAAGGGCGATGCCAGAACCACCTGTAATCAACGATGCATCTTGCAGCGCTGCACCGATGGTCAGAAGATCTCCGTCAGATGTCGCGTCGACAACCGTAAACATGTTACCGGCACTTGCGTCGGCAGCCAGCGCTTTGGCGACATCTTCAGACCCAGCATCCACAGTTGCTTGCGCCACATGACCAACGCCCCATTCTGTCTGTTGGGACAGGACGCGGCGAATATCAGGATCTGTCATTGGAGTAAGCGGGTGGTTTTGCATTCCGCTTTCGCTCAGCAGTTTGTCAAAGACAAATAGGTGCCCTTGATAGACCGTACGTCCCACTGTTGGGAATGCGGGGCAAACCACGACACCGCGTGCGTTCATTGCCAGCGCAAGCGCTTGGCCGACTGGGCCGATGTTGCCTTCACTGGTTGAATCAAAGGTCGAGCAATATTTGAAGATGATCTGCTGACAGCCCTGCTCTAGCAGCCATTCCAGTGCCGCGAGGCTCTCCGCGACAGCTTCGTCAATTGGCGCGGTGCGGCTTTTTAGGGAAATCACGCCCGCTTCGACATGCTCAGGTGCAGGTGATGTTGGAACCCCGGGGAATTGCGCCGTCGCCAAACCACCTTCAGGGGCAACCCCTTTTGCAAGAGTGTTGGCAATATCACTTGCGCCTGTGAAATCGTCGGCAATGACACCAATCAGCATATGAAGGGTTCCTTATTCTGGCGTTCCGCGCAAGGCGGATTGAAGTTTCTTGATGGCTGCTTCGGGGCTGGACAAGACAGGTACATCTGTCATCGACCGAACGACCGCGGCGGCAGGGGCCATTGAAAAATGGGCGAGCAAGATCGCATCGACTTTACCCAAGGCTTTTGCAGCCTCAGCAACAAGACGGTTATGAGTTTCCCCGTCCCCGGCTAATAGAGCTTCACGTGCGCCTGCAACATGAACAGAACGCATCTTCGCGCTAGAGTCCCGACGTTCCGCTTCTTCACGGAATTCGACTTCCATGCTCTCAACTGCGGGTTTGAACGTATACAACATGACAATGTCGTCACCCTCTTCGAAGGCGGCCTCGAACATGGCTTCGTTAGGCTTTAAAACTGGAATATCTGATGTGGCTGCCGCTTCTTCGATACCGCGACCAAAGGCAGAGCATGTGTAAAGAATACCGTCAGGGCCCATGTCTTCGGCGTAGCGTGCCAAGCGCACAATGCGGGCATTCAGTTCATCCAGAGTCGCTCGACCGCTTGCGCGATCTGCAGAAAGACCTTCTTCTAGAATGCAGACGGTTTCCGCATCAGGCCATTGTTCTGAGATTGCGGTTTCGATTGGGTCAACCGAAATACGTGTGGCGTGGATCAGGGCAATGCGTGGATGTGAAGACATCTGAATTCCTCGGAATTAGGTTGGGTGACGCCGACCGACCAGCGCCACCCAGAGATGGCCGGCTGAGGGAGCCGGCCAAGGGAGCTATTAGGCAGAGGCTACTGCATCGGCAACAAATGTACCGAAATCATCACAGTTTACAGAGCCACCCAGGTCGCGTGTGCGCTTTGCTGGATCGTCGATCACTGCATCAACAGCGGCGGCAATTGCTGCACCTGCGTCTTGCAAGTTCTGGATGCCGCGCTGCTCACCAAGCCATGTCAGCATCATAGCTGCAGACAGGATCAGAGACGTTGGGTTTGCAACGTTCTGGCCTTGGATGTCTGGTGCAGAACCGTGTTGCGCCTGAGCACAGCACAGACCAGTTTCGGCGTTTGCGTTGATAGAACCTGCAAGGCCCAAGGAGCCAGACAGCTCAGACGCTAGGTCAGACAGGATATCGCCGTAGAAGTTTGTTGCAACAACAACGTCATACGCTTCTGGCTTACGCACCAGCAGAGCTGCAAATGCGTCAACAATAAACTCTTCTGTTTCAACTTCTGGGAAGTCTTTCGCAACTTCACGGAAGCACTCTAGGAACAGACCGTCAGTCATCAAGAAGGAGTTCGCTTTGTGGATCGCAGCGATCTTCTTGTCACGCTGCATCGCCAGCTTAAAGCCTTCGCGGCAGATACGCATGGAACCGTGGCGTGTGATCTTACGTACAGACAACGCCATGTTCTCGTCTGGCATCATTTCACCAACGCCTTTGAACATGTTGCGGTCTGGGTAAAAACCTTCAGTCGCTTCACGCATGATAACCAGATCCATGTCTGGCGCTTTGTTCGGGATGAAGTCACGTGTACGTGCTGGACGAACGTTTGCATACAGGTCAAGGCCAATACGGAAACCTGCAGAAACGTTACGACCGCCTTCAACCAGCGGTGGGTAATCCATGTGAGATTGCGTGCCCAAGATTACGCCGTCAAATTCAGTGCGTGCGCGATCCAAAACTTCTTCGCGCAACGTGATGCCATGCTTTTCGAGGCTTTTGAAGCCAGACTCTTCTTCGTGGAAGGTCAGACCAAGATCAAATTTCTTGTTAGCTGCTTCAACAACTTTCAGCGTTTCCGCCATAATCTCTGGGCCGATACCGTCACACGGCAAAGTCATAATACGCATTTTTGTCTCCTAAGTTCGTCACGCAGCGTGACACTTTCTTGAGGGGCCGGTCCGCAGATGCGGACCGGTTGTTTCTGTTAAGGATTAGTCGCCAACGAACTCTTCGTTATCGCGCATAGATTCCATGCGCTTCTTCATGCGACGTCCCATCATCATTGGAAGGACAAAGCCCGCGATCGCGATCATCCAGAGAATGATAGCCAGTGGGCTACCCACGAGGATGAGCCAGTCACCATCAGAGATGGTCATCGCGCGGCGCAAGTTCACTTCCATTTGGTTACCCAAGAGGATGCCGAGGATCACAGGAACCAGAGATACGTCGAGTTTACGAAGTACCCAGCCCGCGATGCCAAAACCAACCATCAACATCACGTCGAAAGAAGAGCCGGTGATGCTGTAGATACCCACAAAGGAAATCATCGCAACGATTGGCATCAGGATCCGTGTTGGAACCATCAGAACGCGTGTGAAGATACCAACCAGTGGAATGTTCATCGCAAGTAGAATGAAGTTCGCAAGGAACAGTGCCGCGATCAGACCCCAAACGATGTCTGGGTTCTTAGTGAACAACAGAGGACCAGGCGTGATGTTCAGCTGCAGGAGAACAGCCAAGAGAACCGCAGTTGTACCGGAACCTGGAACACCCAGCGCAAGCATTGGAACCAATGCACCACCAGATGCCGCGTTGTTACCCGCTTCAGGAGCAGCAACACCACGTGGGTCACCTTTACCAAATGTTTTACCGTCACGGTCAACCGCTTGCTTTTCAAGGGAGTACGCCAAGAAGGAACCCAAAGAGGCACCCGCACCTGGAAGAACACCCGAGAAGAAGCCAAGACCAGTACCGCGTGCCATGGACGGGATACAGCGCTTGATCATGGCAAAGTCCGGCATAATGCGGCCAACTGTTGCTGCTTTAGGTGCAACACCCTTATTGGTGCGGTGATGCTCAAGGAAGATGAACACTTCGCTCAAAGCAAACAGACCAACAATCGCGATAAGGAAGTCGATTCCGTCATACAGGTGTACATGATCGAAAGTGAAACGCTGAGACCCGGTTTGGCTGTCGGAACCGATCATCGCGATACCAAGGCCCAATGCTGCAGCGAATGCAGACTTGGCTTGGTTGGTGGATGAGATACCGCCAAGTGTCGCGAAGGCCACGGTGAAGAGAACGAAGTATTCAGCTGGGCCGAACAACAACGCGATTTTCACCAACTGTGGCGCAAGCAGAACCAGACCACAGGTCGCCACGAACGCACCAACAAATGAAGCCACACCGGATAGAGACAGTGCTTCACCCGCTTTGCCTTGTTGGGCCATCGGGAAGCCATCGAGACAGGTCATCATTGCAGGCTCATCGCCCGGAATGTTCAAAAGGATCGAGCTGATCCGACCGCCATACATCGCACCGTAGTAAACACTGACGAGCAAGATCAAAGAGCCGGTTGGGTCAAGCCCCAAAGAGAACGCGATTGGGATAAGGATCGCAACGCCGTTTGCTGGGCCAAGTCCTGGCAGTGCACCCATCAGGGTACCCAAGAAACAGCCGACAACCGCGAGGAATAGGTTTGTAGGAGTAAGTGCAACCCCGAAACCATCCGCAAGAAGTGATAGAATTTCCATAGTTTAACCCTTTAGAAACCCAGTGGACCTTCAGCCAACGAAAGGCCGAGGATCAGGTGGAATACGACGTAGATGCCAACCGATGTTCCAACACCCGACACAAGAGACCAAAGCGGTTCTGTACCAAGTCGCCATGTCAAATAGGCAGTTGCGAAAATCGTGGAGATGACAAAACCGAATTCTGGTAAAGCGACGCAATATGCGAACATCACTGCCGCTGCGAAGAAGATCTCTGCAAAGGCGCGCATATGCGGCCATTCTGGCTCATCATCCGGACGAACGATGAAATAGATTGAGCAAAGACCTACGATTGAACCAACGATGTATGGGAAGGCACGTGGTCCGACCACATCCACCATAAAGCTGTCTTTGATTGTTGAAGCGGCCCAGATGTAGAATATGGCCAACGCCAATCCAAAGCCGCCAAAGATGCGGTCACTCATAATTGCCTCCAATAAAGTGTGCATGTGGGCTGATCTGAATTATCTTCAGATCAGCCCGAACTGTTAGTAAGCTATATGGCTTACTCGATGATGCCGATCTCACGTGACAGCTTTTCAACGTCAGCAATGCTGCCCGCTACGAAGTTGTACATGTCGTCACCGAAGTTATTGAACGGAGCGATCGCAGCCGCTTCGAGTTCCGCTTGGAAGTCTTCGTTCTCAGTCAAAGTTTTGATCGCGTTGGACCAGAACTCTTTCGCTTCGTCAGAAGCACCTGCTGGCATGTACAGACCGCGCCAGTTCGCACCAACTACGTCATAACCCAGCTCTTTGGCTGTTGGGATATCAGGGTAGTTTGTCAGACGCTCAGGCGCCATGATGCCAATGATACGGATGTCGCCAGATTCCAAGAAGCCCAGCATTTCAGAGAAGTCGCCGGAAAGTGCTTCAGTTGCACCAGACAACAGGCCAGTCATCGCTTCGCCGCCACCATCAAAGGAAACGTACTTCAGCTTTGTTACATCTTCCATGCCAGCTTCACGTGCAACCAGCATCGGTTTGATGTGGTCGAAGCTACCTACAGATGAACCACCTGCGATACCAACGGAACGTGGATCTTTCATGATGTCATCCATCATGTCAGCAAGTGTTTGGTATGGGGAATCTGCACGAACAGCGATCGCACCGTATTCCGCACCAAATGTTGCCAGGAAGTGAACGTCGTCTTGAGTCGCGTTCTCATAGATGCCTTGAGCGATACGTGCGCTTGTAGACATAGAAGCAGCAACGATCAGGTTGTTGTCTTCGTTACGCTCTTTAGTCACGTGTGCGAAAGCAACACCGCCGCCGCCACCGGACATGTTTGTAACCTGCATGGAATCTTCAATGATATCCAAGTTGAACAGGTATTTTGCCGTTGTACGGCAGATAAAGTCCCAGCCACCACCAGGGTTGGACGGAGCGATACACTGTGGGCTTTCCGCTTTGAAGTCTGCATAGGCGCCTGTTGCACCCATCATCATTGCTGCGGAAACACCTGCGATTGCGATTTTTCTAAACAAAATGTTTTTCCTCCCAGTTTTGTTAGACGAATCTTCGTCGCAGTAAATTTGCATATTAAAATACTAAAAGCCAATAATAATTTGCATCTACAAAATCCAAAAGCCAATCTGACAACTCCCTGACTCTGAAAAACCCCAAGAAATTCAATGTACTTTGATACTTTCACCCAAAATGAAAAAATTTCATTGGATAAATTGGATATTAGGTACAAGATAACCAAAACTAATTCCTGTTTGAGTTTTGGCTTAGAATTAGGCACAAATCCAATGCTAGCTAAAAATCAAAAGACTAATGTGAGGGCAAAGACTTGCGAACGACCGATCTGAGCAACAAAATTGCACGCCGAATAGCTCAAGAAATTTTGAGCGGCGCGCTTGAGGCCGGATCACATATTGTGACGCAAAGCATTGCGAATAACTACCAGGTGTCCCGTACCCCGGTACGGGATGCATTGATCACATTAGAACAAGCAAACATTCTAACAAGAATACCCAATCGCGGGTACTTTGTTCCAGAAAGAATAAACCGCTCGAGCATCGAAGAATTCGCGGATGAACAAGACACAGATTCCAATGTGTATCAGCAGTTCGCAGAAGACTGGCTTACAGACATTCTTCCGGAAATTGTAACAGAGCAAAGCCTGCGCCAGCGATACAGCTTAACAAAATCCGGCACGCAAGAACTTCTAAGTCGCGCGACGCGAGAAGGTTGGGTTGAACCCAAGGATGGCTACGGTTGGAAACTACTGCCAGTCGCAAAAACTGCTGAAGCCTTCGACGAAATTTATCAATTTCGCATGGCTATTGAACCGGCGGCAATGCTCGAGCCGAGTTTCGAAGTTGATCGGAAAGTACTTGATGATTTAAAGCGCACCCAAGACGGTATGTTGGAAGATGACTTATCCAAAATTCCTGGTGAAGTCCTTCTTCGGAACGGATCCGAATTTCACGAAGAAATCATTCGTCTGTCCGGAAACCCGTTCTTTCTGATGGCGCTGCAACGCGTCAACAGAATGCGCCGCCTTATGGAGTATCGCGCAGAAATCAACCACGAGCGCATTGTTGAACAGTGCAGCGATCACCTTGAGATCATCAACCTGCTTGAACGTGGCGAAATCGCTGATGCGTCTTATCTCATGAGACGCCATCTCAGTGGCGCTCTAAAGCGGAAGTCACCGATAGCGTGGAACTGGTCGGATGCGAAAAAAGATGAGCGGATTAAGGTTTAGCGGCGGCGAAACACCGCAAAAGCACTCGAATTTTTCATTGGCATCACATCTTGGAATTTGCACCGAAGGGAATTGAGCGTCGTTTGAAGTTCAATGCGCCATCTAGATGAATGCGCATCTTAAATGATGCTTCGGTCATATCCCCAGCTTCAATAAGATCTAAAATCTCAAGATGTTCTGCGCATTGGATGACCAATCGTTCTTTGTCGATCGGGGCGCGATATTCCAATAGGCGGCGCATTTTGTTGGCACGGATCACGCCGAAGTGGAACATTAGATTGCCAGACATCCGCGCGAGTTCCGCATGAAACTGTGAACCGCGTTCTAACTGATCAAACATCTTGATATCAGCGACATCTAGACCACGAATTCCCTCCTGATCCTCACGTAAACGTTCAATCGCTTTGTGATCCAGAGTAAAGCCTGGTTCCAACAAGGCGGCTGGTTCAATCAGTAGACGGAAGCGATAGATTTGGTTGAACGCTTCTTCAGTCTTTGCAACTTCCCTGAGTCGCCAGCCATAACCGGGTTTGCGCTCTGCCCACCCCTCGTGAACGGCGCGAAACATGATCGAGTTGGCCCGCGAGGCAGTGATATCGTAGAACTTGCGCAATGAACTTTCGTTGACCTCATTTGAGATCCGATCATTCAGCCAGTCATTCACAAACCGATCATAGATCCCGTCCATGTCCTGATAGTCATCAGCGAGATCAGCTTCTTCGGCAATTCTCAAAGCCTCTTCTGTGACGAAGTATCCTTTGTTTAGCTCGCGCCTCAGGACTTTCTTGCCATCGAGTATTTCAAGTGCAACCCGTACAGGAGAACGACTAACTCCGAACTCATCAGCAACTGATTGAGTTTTCAGACGTGTCCCCTCTTTGATTTTCCGTCCGGCAATGTTGCGAAGGATCGAATTCGCTATGGCATGTGGGAGTTTCGGTTGCTTCATAAGGTTACTTCACCGGCTGGGTCACTGTCTTGGCAGTGCTATTTATTATTGTCGTCTTTTTAACGCGTCATAGCGTCCGGTCACGGGTTACAAAATATACACAAGTATTGAGATATATGAACAATACATAAGTATCGACACAGCTCCCTCTTTTCGGGTCATTTTCAGATCAGTCAGCAAGAAGAAGTAGCCCGCCAAAGTCGCAACTGAGAAGGCCAATAGGTCGATCCCCAGCATCCGCTCTGGTATGGTCAATGGTATGAACGTAGCCGTCACGCCGAGAACCGCCAAGATATTGAAGATATTGGAGCCAATGATGTTCCCGACCAACATATCTGTCTGACCGCGGCGAACACAGGCAATGGTCGTTGTCAGCTCTGGCAGGCTGGTGCCGATCGCGATCAAAGTGATGCCAATGATGGATTCATGAATACCGGCTAGGGTTGCCACGTTCACAGCATGTGTGACCGTAAGATGTGAACCTGCGGCGACACCAACCAGACAGCCAATGATAAAGACAACGCTTTTGATACCAAATTCGTTGTCCTGATCTTCATCTTCTTCGTCCTCTGCGTCATCCCCTGCTCTGTCTGCTTTGAACGATGTCCAAACGTAGACCAGTAGCGCAATGACCATAAAAATACCCATCAAACGCGGGATCATGCCAAGGCCACAGGCTACGAGGAAGAGAATGCTGGAGAGGATCCAGACGGCTCCGTCCCGTTTGAGGACGGATTGTTTGAGCGGGATTGGACGCAAGGCTGCTGCCACGCCCAAAACCAAGAGTGTATTGGCAATATTGCTTCCAACAACATTACCAATTGCCAAGCCTTCGCGATCTAAGATCGCTGATTGCAGTGAGACAACGAGCTCCGGCAAGGATGTACCAAAGGCAACCACCGTGAGGCCGAGGATCATTGCCGAAATACCAAAGTGTTTCGCAATGGTCTCTGAAGTTTCCACCAAAGTATCAGCGGAATAGATAAGCACGGCGAGGCCGACGCAGGTCAGAAAGAGCTCATAAATCACTGTCAATCTTCCTTAGATGACTTATTCGGCTGGGACGTAACGCAGAATTTCACGGTCTGATCTCTGATGCGGATCAGGCACGGGAACTGCGCTCAGCAGCGCCTGCGTGTAAGGGTGTTGAGGATCAGTGCAGACTTGCTCGGAACCTCCAAATTCCACCACCTTGCCGTGGTACATCACCAGGCAACGGTCACAGAAGTAACGCACCAAACCAATGTCATGGCTGATGAATAGGAAGCTTAGATCCAACTCTTGTTGAATATCCAACAGCAGATCCATGACTTTGGACCGGATGCTCAAATCCAGCGCAGACGTCGCTTCGTCGGCGATGACCACCTTTGGCTGCGGCGCGATGGCGCGCGCGATTGATATGCGCTGACGTTGCCCCCCAGAAAAGGCATGCGGATAGCGTTGAGCAGCATTCGCAGGAAGGCCAACTTGTTCTAGCAACTCATGAATACGGGCACGGCGCTCTTTCAACGAGGTCATGCCCTGAAGAAGCAATGGCTCACCGATCAGTTGTTCAACTGTCATACGTGGGTTCAAGGACGCAAACGGGTCTTGGAAAATCATCCGTATATTGCGCCAATAGGGCAGCAACTGATCATCACTGAATTGCGAGATATCGACCATATTCCCTTTATCATCCCGCATATTCAAAGAACCGCTTTGAAAGTTGTGGATGCGTTGGATACAGCGCGCGAGCGTAGTTTTGCCTGATCCGCTCTCCCCAACGACGCCAATATTCTCACCGTCCAAAAGCGCAAAGTTTGCATTGTCGACTGCGTGCACGTGGTTGAAGGTCTTTTTAAACAATCCACCAGAGCGCATGGTGAAGGTTTTGCAAAGGTTCTTCACCTCCAAGACCGGTTCACCAAGCGGGCGGTTTTGGCGCAGTTTCAGCCGTTTCTCTGAAGGGCGATCAAAGCGCTTGGCCGCAGACAAAAGTGACTGTGTGTATGGGTGCTGTGGAGCATCAAACAGGGCAAAAACATCGTTCTGTTCAACGATCTTACCATGCTGCATCACGGCCACTCGATCAGCGATTTCGGCGACCACGCCCATGTCATGGGTGATAAAAAGAATGGCCGTGTTGTGGTCCTTCTGCAGCTTCTTCAAGAGCTGCAGGATTTCCGCCTGAATGGTTACATCCAACGCAGTAGTCGGCTCATCCGCAATCAGAATTTCCGGATTGCACGCCAAAGCCATCGCAATCATAGCGCGTTGCCGCATCCCACCAGAAAACTCGAACGGAAACTGGTTTGCTGCCACTTCGGGATTGCGAATTTCCACTTCACGCAGCAACTCGACAGTCCGTTTGCGTGCCTCGGCTTTGGAAACATTGTTATGCAGCCGGATCATCTCATCGATTTGATTGCCGATACGATGTACTGGCGATAGCGAGCTCATCGGTTCTTGGAAAATCATAGAGATATGCTTGCCGCGAATGCCGCGCATGATGGTGCTGTCAGCTTTCAGCCGTGCAATATCAACGGCGTCGTCAGCGGAAACATCAGAGGAACTGGCGCCCTGTTTGAACAAGATCTGCCCTTCAGCAATGCGGCCCGGTTTGTCTACGATTTGCAAAACAGAACGGGACAAAACAGATTTACCACTGCCACTTTCCCCAACCAGACACAGGGTTTCGCCCGGGAAAAGTTCGATAGACACATCATCAACAGCGCGGAAATCGCCATGGCGGGTTTTGAAACTGGTGACCAGATTTTCAACCCGCAGGATCGGTTCTTGAGACATCTTAAGGTCTTTCATTAGTGGCTCTCCTGCGCGTATGGGTCTGCGGCATCACGCAGGCCGTCGCCAAAGAAGTTCAGGGCCAACACGGCGATCACGACAAATATACCAGGGATAAACAACCAAGCCGCCTGTGCGATGGCGCGGATATTTTGCGCTTCTTTCAGAAGAACACCCCAAGAAATCGAAGGCGGTAGCAAACCAAGGCCAAGGAAAGACAGGGATGTTTCCGCAAGGATCATCACAGGAATTGCCAACGATACAGAGGCGATGATGTGGCTCACCAAGGATGGCATCATATGGCGGAAGATAACGCGCGAGGGTTTTGCACCATCTAGGCGTGCAGCAATCACGAAGTCTTCGTGCCGCATTGCGAGGAATCGTCCGCGCACCACACGCGCCAGTTCGGTCCAGCCGATGAGTGACAAGATCACAGTAATTAAGAAATACCGAGTCAGTGGATCCATGGTTGGAGGGATCGCCGCGCTCAATCCCAACCAGATTGGAATTGTTGGAATGGCTAGAGTGAGTTCAATCACACGGGAGGAAACCGTATCAAACCATCCGCCGAAGTACCCGGCAACCCCCCCGATCATGAGCCCCAGAACGAGGCTCAAGCCAACACCCACAAGACCAATGGACATAGAGATACGTGTGCCCGCGATCACGCGGCTGAACATATCGCGTCCAAGTCGGTCAGCGCCAAAAAGGAAGAAACGATCACGCTTTCCTTCTACGCCTATCAGTTTGAAATTCATGGGAATGAAACCGGTCATATAATATGTCTCGGTTTTCGGGAAGAATTTGATGTACGTCTTTTCATCTTCTTCGGGCGTATAGGTCGCCTTTAGGGTCAGCTTGTCACGCTTCAACTTCATGTCCTGAACATGCGGTCTAAACGACTTACTTCCATCGTCATTGGTATCGATGAATTTGATCATCTGCGGCGGATGATAAACATTCCCGCGAGACGTGTCGTTTGGATCAAAAGGCTGAAAAAACTCAGCAAACAGCGCGACAACATAGAAACAGATGATCACATAGAGGCTCACCATCGCAACGCGGTGGCGACGGAATTTATACCAAATCAGTTTCCACTGAGAGGCCTCATCCAGAGAATGGCCAGCGAGGCGAGGATCAATCGTAGTGTCAGTCATAATTTACCTCAGCGATAGCGGATACGCGGATCAACCAGCGCAAGAAGAATGTCAGAAACCAGCATCCCGATGATGGACAGAATGCTAAGCAAAAGGATGAAGGCACCGGCCAGATACATGTCTTGCGACAGCAGAGCATCGAGCATCAGCGGATCAGAGGTCGGCAGAGAGAGAACCACTGCAACAATCGTTGATCCCGAGATAATCTGAGGAAACGCCCAGCCAATTGTGGATACAAAGGGGTTCAACGCCAGACGCACAGGGTATTTCATCAGAATGCGGAATTCGCTTAAACCCTTGGCGCGCGCTGTGGTCACGTAGGGTTTGAACAGCTCATCCAACAGGTTAGCGCGCATGACGCGGATAAGGCTTGCCGTGGATGCGGTCCCCACAATGATCACCGGGATGATCAAGTGTTTGAGCAGGTCAACAAACTTGTCCCAGCTCCAGGGCGCGTTTGCATATTCAGGTGAATATAGACCCGTCACATCAGCCCCAAGGTAGACCACACCGTAGTACATCAAGGCCAATGCCAGTAAGAAATTCGGCGTAGCCAAGCCCAAGAAACCAAGAATACTGATGAAGTAATCACCGGCTGTGTATTGTTTTACCGCAGAGTAAATCCCGATCGGCAACGCGACCGCCCAAGTGAAAAGCAAAGTGGATGTCGCCAAAACGATTGAAAGCAGCATACGATCACCGATCAGCTCGGAAACAGGCTGTTGGAACTCAAAAGAAATCCCGAAATCGCCGTGGAAAATAATATTGGTGATCCACTTCTGATATTGGATCAAAAATGGGTCATCTAGGGCAAAGCGCTCGCGCAAAGTCTCAAGCCGCGCGTAGTTCACCTGTTGGCCAGCGGCCTCGAGCCGCGCAGCATATGTGGTCAGGTAATCACCCGGTGGTGCCTGAATGATTGCGAAAGCAATAAGTGAAACAACAAACAAAAATGGCACGGCCCATAAGAGCCGCCGCAAGACATATGCCGCCATAAATTCTCCTCCCAGCGCCGATTCTTCATTGAATTTTGAGTGGCGTCTATTGGCTATATGAAATTAGAAATCCTATAATCAAGATCAAATCTACAGTTTTTTTGGTTTTTATGCTTGAAAAACCACTTTGAACCCTTCTTAACTATGGAAGACAACACCCAAGGCCCGAATCCGAGTCGGGGTGGCTGTCGTTCAACGGAGGAGGAGACTCTATGAATTTTCAAACACTCAAAATGAGTGCTTGCACGGTCGCGCTAACCACTGCTTTCACCAGCGTCGCTTTTGCGCAAGCAACTGGCGAAAGCCCTGAATTCGCAGCAATGGTAGCTAACGGAGAGCTACCGCCTGTTGCGGAACGCGCATCAATGGAACCTGAAGTCATCGACTTTGGCGAAGTTGGTACATACGGCGGTTCTTGGCGCTTTGGCCTGTCCAGCACAGGTGACGATGGCACATTGCGGTCACATGTCGGGACAAATGGATTGGTGCGCTGGCATCGCAATCTGAAAGAATTGACACCGAACGTCGCCCGAGACTGGGAAGTTTCTGAGGACGCACGTGAGTTTACCTTCTTCCTGCGTAAAGGCATGAAGTGGTCAGACGGTGCACCATTCACCACGTCGGACATCGCGTTCAGCATCAATGATGTTCTTTTGAATGGCGAGTACGAAGATCTTTCGACCCGCTTCAAATCTGGTGGCGAGGCATTGCGCCTGGAAGTCATTGACGAAACAACATTCAAGATTGTTTTTGATCATCCAAACGGTGAGTTTCTCGGCCAGATGGCCCGTGAAGAAGGTGCAAACCTGAACTTCTTCCCACGTCACTACTGCGAAAAGTTTCACCCAACCTACACCGATGACCTTTCGGCTGCGATGGAAGCCAATGGGGCGCCAGACTGGCAAACCCTGTTCCTGCAGCAATGTGGTAACCCACGTGAAGGTCAGCGTTGGTTGAATGCAGAACGTCCTGTTCTGGATCCATGGGTCATCGTGAACCCTCTGGATGGCGCAGCGACTGTTGTGACCCTGAAAGCGAACCCATTCTTCTGGCAAGTCGACCAAGCCGGTAACCAGCTACCATACATTAACGATCTGCAAGGTCGTATCTTCCAAGACCCGGAAGCCATGACTTTGGCAGCAATCGGTGGTCAGTTTGACTTCCAATACCGTCACATTGATGCGCCTGGTAACCGTCCTGTTCTCGCAGACAACCGCGATGCTGGTGGCTATGAGCTTTATGAAGTGACTGCCGCAGGTGGTAACTACAACTGGATCCAGCCAAACCTGAACCACAAAGACCCTGTCATCAACGCGCTCTTTAACGAAAAAGACTTCCGCGTTGCGCTTTCCATCGGCATCGACCGTGAAGAAGTGATCGACACGGCGCTTCTGGGTGAGGGCACTCCTTGGCAAACCGGACCGTTTGAAGACACTGATCTGTATCACGAACGTGTTGCAACCCAGCACCTTGAGTTTGACCCAGACCGCTCCAACGAACTTTTGGACGGTCTTGGCCTGACAGAGCGCAACGACGATGGCATTCGCCTGATGTCTGACGGTCGCCCTGCGCGCTTCCTGGTTGATATCCGCAACACATATCCGCACATCGTCGACATGATGCTTGTGATCAAAGACCAGTGGGAAGAAGAGCTTGGTGTCTCTATCGATCTGAACGTTGTGGACCGTTCCCTTCACAAGCTGCGTTCCAAGAATGCTGATCACGACATGACATCTGACTCAGGTAACGCGACTTGGATGCCTGGTCAGCTGCCATCTGCGATCCTGCCAATCGATTCGAGCTCGCGTCACGCGCCACTTTGGACCGAATGGTATCGTTCTGGCGGCAAGTCTGGTGTTGAACCACCAGAGCACACCAAGAAACGTTACGAGCATTGGGAAGCCATCTTTGCGACGGCGGATCCAAAGGAACGTATTCGCCTATTCCACGCGATTGCGGATATCGCAGCGGATGAATTCGAAGCCTTTGGAGTAACCAAAAATGCTTCGACATATGGTGTGGTGGCAAAGGAACTGAGAAATGTTCTACCGGGAATGAAGTCAACCAGCCAATTCCCTAGCCCAGCAAACGTATTTATGCCTCAAGCTTGGTTCTGGGCTAAATAACGCACTCAAATTGAGATTGGCGGCCGTTAGGCCGTCAATTATTCACCACTTTCGATAGTCCAAATTTCAAACGTTGTTCACCTCAGAACAGCAGCAAATGGGTAATTTCAAATACTTCCACTGCGACAGCTCGATAGCTGTTGTTTAACATTACTATTGAAAGCTTTTGTGCCTGCACTCCTTTGGACGTTGCCCAAACTTAGCAAAAAACGCGACTGATAAACTAGACGTTGATGCAAATCCGGTGGCCATGGCTATATCAATGAGCGCCAGTTTTGTCCCAATTACCGAGGTATGCGCTTTTTTTGCAAGAGGCCTGATGGGCCTGAATTTTCTTCGGCAAAAACCAGCGGCATTTGTGTCTTAACTCTCGCCCCGGGATTTTGCGGTATTGGATCAGGCACCGGACTGATTGCTTGAAGAAGAAACCGCAACGCCTGATCAGAGTTACGCATTACTCCTTAGGACCATATTTGAGTGGATAATTTCAAAACATCCGAGTCAAAAAAGGCATGGCGCGAAAACGCCATGCCACTCATTTTCTCAGAAGGGTCCGCCCTAAACTCAAGTTGAATTGAGCGTGACTAAACATTGGTCGCGAATTGATATGTGTAGTCACATCACGGATCCTCACTTACGCATCAGTCGGATCGCTCCGCGTCATGATGATTTCCCGAATGATCTGCCAGCGGCCATCTTCTAGCACAAAATCAATGCTAAGTGAGATAAGCTGATACCGCCCAGTGGCGTCGTTCTTCCGGCTTACCACAATATGCCCGTGCGTATCATCGGCTTCGACCAAATGGTACTTCACCCATGGGTTGTCATCTATCAACGCACCCATGTTATTCTTTATGAACTCCATGAACCCGTTCTTGTCGTTCAGCATCAGGGTTCCATCATTTAACAGAACATACGTCTGCATGTCGCGGTGATAGAGTTGATCCAGAACTTCAAAAGAGTGCCCGGATACACCGTGGATCAATCCATCCAGTGTCTCTTTGACGATAGCGGAATTTGCGTGATCTTCAGTCATTGCCATTGCTGTGCTCCTTATAAGATTAGGTGTCCTGCGGGGAGATGACGCTGAAGATCACTTTGGCGCGTAGTTGCTGAACATATCCAAAACGATCTGCCACTGGTCGTCTTCATTCTCGCGCTCAAGGACGTAGATGTACGAACCTTCAAGCTTGAAACCTTGGCTTTCAACAGCGGCGCGGGTCACACCCTTCATAACTGCTTGCGTGCCGTCATCAGAGATGAACAGGTCTTCGATAGTGTGCGACAACTGACCTTTGTTTTCGCTCATGAAGTTGATGGTCTGGCGCGGTACGCCATCGCGTCCCTTTGCTGGACGTGTCGCAGGTGCGATCCAGAATGCATCTTCGCCATAGAGCGAAAGTAGCCCCGACGCGTCATGGGTTGCAGCAAATTCATTGAAACGATCATTGAAGGCGATCAGGCTTTCGCGAGCTTGGGCTTGAGCGTGTGTTTCAGCGATTGCAGGTAGAGCCAAAGACGCGAAAACGGCAATAGCAGAGAGTACGGATGTCAAGCGCATGAGCTTGTCCTTTCAAGTTAGTTATTTAGCTTTAGGTGGTTAGAGGAACTCGGCCTTACGCTGCGCGTGTCCCCCGGATTGGGTATTTATTCTGAGGATTGCGAATAAATCGAAACCCACCCAGAAGGGTTCTCAGGTCAGGCAGAGCAAATGGCGCGTTGGAAATATCCGTGACCTGGAACTTTCCATCCGCATTTACGACGAAGATTCCTGGTTCAGCAAAGGGACGATCTGTTTCTTCCGCTGATCGAGGATCGGATACATACAGCCCGAGTTGGTGCATCTGATCTAAGGTAAGATCACAGCCGACACGGAAGCTTGGATTCACAAGCGCGATTTGATCCGCTGCTTTGGCCTCTGGGTCTGCTGAAACCGCGGCAACATCTACGCCAAGAGCATGAAACTCTGGCAGCAATGCCTCCAGCTCTTTCAGGTAGCTGGTGCACATTGGGCAATATTTGCCGCGATACACGACCACCATTTGCCAGTCGTATCCCGCCTGCGGAGTACCGAGCGTCAGTTCGCCGCCGCCCAGTTTGGCTGTTGTAATGGCTGGAAACAAGGATCCAGCAGGTGTCTTTTGTGATGACATATCGGTCGTCCTTGCATTTTGTGATGATCGTTATAAAATATGAAAAAGTAAAACGTCAAGGATTTTTGTAATGAACGTCACAAAAAAAGTTGGTCGCCCTAAAACCTTCGACCGGAACGAAGCCTTAACCAAGGCGATCAGCGTGTTCTGGAAACAGGGCTATGAAGGGGCGTCAATGAAACTGCTGACAGACGAGATGGGAATAAACAGCCCCAGCCTCTATGCAGAGTTTGGGGACAAACATGGCCTCTACCTGGAAGCCATTAACAGCTATGCAAACAACGATGCCTGTTCCCCATTGGTCGCATTGGAAACGGCATCAGACATTCATCAGGCTGTAAGGGCGTTCTTCGAAGCGGTGCTTGACTACTCAACCCTTCATACAAGCGGGGCAAAAGGCTGCTTCCTTGTCTCTTGTGTTGCAACAAGTGCAGGGCATGTTGAGGGCACTGCCGAATTGCTGCGTGACGCAATCACATCAACAGACAATCGCATCAAAGCGCGCTTTGATCATGAAATAATGCTGGGGAAACTACCGCAAGACTTCCCAAGCGCTGATCGCGCTAAGCTGATGTTCGACCTGCGGCAAGGCATGGTTTTTCGAGCACGCGCTGGTTTCTCAGATTTCGAACTTGCTGGAGACATTGATAAATGTGTCAACGCAGTTCTGAAATGACCTCGCAATGCTATAATTGCTAAAAAGGGCGGCAACTCCCTTATTGGACTTGGCGGAAACTGCGCTCAAATTCGGCAAAAAGGTGCTGTGCGCATTGAAGCAACACAATCCAACTCGTAGCCTCCGTTAGCATTGACTGAAACGCATATCCGCGGTGAAGTGCGTCGCAATGGACGTTCGTTTCCATTACATGACTTAAAGTTAGTTCAAGGTCGGCTTTGCGGACGAAGCGGCCGCACGCTGCAGGGTGGTAGCTGACGAACCTTTGGATTACGGTTGCGCAGATGTAAATTATCACAAAGTTCTGCCTTTTTGGTCAGATATATTGCTTCTGGCAACGCGAAATGTGTCACCTCCACGGCAATCTCGGTCAGCTTGCTGTAGTCCACGCATTTTTTGCACGACGGGCGGGAAGCGGACTTTCGCTGCAGCCTATTCCGATGACAGGAATGCGCAGAAAAATGGTCGCAGACAAGATTGCTCAAAGCCTTTGCCGGACATCCGTGCAACCTCTGCCTAGTGACTACACGCAGCCCAATTCTGACATTGGAATTTGCTGAGCTCAGACAGAGCAGAAGAAAGATGGCTTTTGCGCGTTTGATGGGGCGAGGGAAGGAATTGAGTAACCTCGCCCCAACGATAACTAGGTGATTTTCTTACTCAGTGGCAAAATCACGCTGCGATTGATTTATTGGATGTAGCTAATTTACGACCACTGGCAAAGAAGGCATGGTAGAACACCGGTGCCGCGATGAGCGTCAAAATCGAGGCGAATGCCAGACCGCCCATGATCGTGACAGCCATGGATTGGAAGAATGCGTCCCAAATCAGAGGTGTCATCCCGAGAATAGTGGTTGCAGCTGCCAAAATGACAGGACGTAGTCGCGACGTAGACGCTTCGACAATCGAGTCCACTTGAGGCTGCTCCGGTTTATTTTCCCGTACAATATCGATTTCTTCGACCAATACGATGCCGTTTTTGATCAGCATGCCGGACAGAGACAACAGACCAAGAAGCGCTGTGAACGTGAAAGGCATCCCGGTGCCTAGCAGCGCGAGAGCAACGCCGTTTACTGACATTGGCACCAACAACCAGATGATCAGCGGTTGACGAAGTGCGTTAAACAGCAGAACCGAAATTAACACCATGATCAGTAAGCTCAAAGGAAGTTGTCGGCCGAGGCTGGCCTGCGCATCCCGTGAGCTTTCGTATTCACCACCCCATTCCATCTTATATCCTGCGGGGAGCGGCATGGCCTCGATGGCATCCTGCACTTCGGTTTGAACCTGCGCTGCAGTCACGTTTTTAACAACGTCTGAGCCAACTGTGATTGTCAGAACGCGATCCCTGCGCATGATCAAGGTGTTTTGCGGCTCAAACCGCAGACCTTCAACAACCTGTTCAAAGGGCACGTAGATCTGACCGGTTGAAGAGTAGATCACCTGATCAGCAAAAGAGAGGTCATCTTCTGGAGCAACACGGACAATGATCGGAATCTGACGATCGCTTTCGCGATAGACACCGGCGTCAAAGCCTTCCGTCGCAAACCGCATAACATTTGTAATGTCGTCGCGCGTAATGCCTGCTTCCTGTGCACGTTCCGTCGCATAGACCGGGCGCAGAACTTGCTCCATTTCGCGCCAATCAACACGTGGAGCCACGATGTTCTCTGAAGCGTTGCTCAGAATGACACTTGCTTGATCCGCGAGATCGCGCAAGACCTCAGGGTCAGACCCAGAGAAACGCACCTGAATTGGATCGCCGCCGCCTGGACCAAATGCCAGACGTTTTGCGCGGAATTCACCCTGTGGCAATGCTTCCGCAGCAAAGGCTTCCATTTCAGAGATCAAAGGTGCAATTTCATCGATGGTCTCGGTGCGCACGATGATATGACCGTAACTTGGGTTCGGATCTTCTGCCTGGTAGGTCAGCATAAAGCGCGCTGCACCTTGTCCTGCATATGCGGTTGCAGACACAACGTCTTCCTGCGTTCTCAGCCATTCCTCCAGCACTTCGAGATCACGGGAGGTCTCGTGGATCGATGCACCCTGCGCCAACTTGTAATGCACAAAAAAGAGTGGTGTGTTGCTGTCCGGGAAGAACTGCTGCTTCACTTGCCCAAAGAGAGCGAAACAGACGACCGTCACAGCCAATAGTCCCGGAATAACCAGCCACCAAACTTTTAGGCAAAGGCGCAGCAAACCGGAATAGGCGCGGAACATGACACCGCTATAAGCGTCATCTGTGTCAGAGCTGCCTTGGCGGAAAAAGTAATGCCCCAAGATCGGAGTTGCGGTCAGCGCAAGCACCCAAGAAAGCATCAAGGAGATGGCAATCACAGCAAAGAGTGAAAACAGAAACTCGCCCGTCGCATCATTGCTAAGGCCAATACCGGCAAAAGCCATAATCCCAATAACCGTCGCGCCCAACAATGGGATTTGTGTCTTGCCTGCAGCATCTTCTGCTGCCCGACGAGAGGTCATCCCGCGCCGCATCGAGATTTGCATACCTTCGGCAACCACAATGGCGTTATCCACCAGCATGCCCATCGCAATGATCAAGGCCCCGAGAGAGATGCGTTCCATCTCAATTGAGAAGATCGCCATGAAGAACAGCGTGCCCACAACGGTCAACAAAAGGGTGCTACCGACCACGATCGCGGCTCGCCAACCCATAAATAGGGCCAACACAACAACGACGATGCTGACGGACATGGCAAGGTTCACAAGGAAATCGTTCGAGGCGTTTTCGACAACAATATGTTGTTGGTAAACCGGGTGTAGATCGACTCCGACTGGGATTTGTGGGGCAAGTTCGGCAATCTTGGCATCGGTGCGATGCCCAACTTCGACGATGTTTTCACTACCCAACCCGGCAACGCCAAGCGTAAAGGCACTTTCGCCATTATGACGGATCAGCAGGCCCGGGGTTTGTTCGCGATCACGGCTGACTTGAGAAAAGTCAAAAAGGTTCAACACCTGTCCGCCGACCCCCACCGAGAGGCCTGCAATGTCGGAAACCGAGTCCGATCCCGTTGGGCCCTGAATGAGCGTGCGGCCATCTACGGATTGGATAGAGCCAGCATCCGCAACAGAGTTTGACGTGGCAATCGCATTGGCAATCGCGGCTGGAGAAACGTTTAGGTTTGTCGAGATTTCCAAATCGGGCTCGACGTAGATTACCTCATTTGGCAAGCCAGAAACATCTACGTCAGCGACACCTTGAACGGTCAGGATTTCACGCCTCAGAAAAGTCGCTAGGTCATGGATTTCTGCATCCGTGAATCCAGGGGCCGTCACCGCATAATAAATCCCAAAAACATCACCAAAACTGTCGTTCACAAACGGACGTTCAGCACCGGACGGTAGCCGAGCGCTGTTTACGCGATTGCGCAGTTTGGTCCAGACTTCAGGCAGCTCATCGCCGTCATACTGATCCTGCATATCAACCGTAATCCACGACAGACCAGGTTGGTTCATGGACCGGATTTCCTTGACCTCAGCCATTTTCTGGATCGCGGATTCAAGGGGTTCAGACACCTCACGCGCAACCTGTTTGGCGTCAGCGCCAGGATATTCGGTCACGACAACAGCAGTTTTGATTGTGAAAGCCGGGTCTTCAAGTCGGCCGAGGGAAAAGAACCCCCAAATTCCGCCGATCATACAGATCAACATGATGATCCAAGTTTGAACCGGTCGTGAAATTGATGCGCTCGCAACGTTCATAGGTTCACCCTCAATTTGCAAAGCCGGTGAAACGGCGCGCTGCGGCGCCATCAGTCAATCGGCTGGCACCGCTTGCCACGATCTCTTGTCCATCGCTGAGACCGGATACCACTTGGAATTGTCCTTTCACATCGGGCAAAATCTCGATCTCAACTGCATGAATAATGCCTTCATCCGCACCTGCTGGCTCAAACACCAAAACCTTTGGCGTGCCGTCATTGGCGGTTTGGATCGCCGAAGATGGGATCAGGATACGGTCATCCGAATTATTCTGCGTTGCGGAGACGGTGACAGACGAACCGGGCAAGATTGTCAGCCCCTCAGGAGGCGTCATGCCCAATGTGATCCGAAAGGTTTGTCCAACCGGCGATGTTTCAGCGTTGTATTCGCGCACCTGAAGTGGGTAGGTCGTGTCGCTTGAAGGAAATTTTGCTGTCAGCGTGAAATCAGCGTCCTCACCTGTCCGCTGAAATAGGACTTCAGGAACGTCAATTTCAATTCGCAGATCAGACATATCATGCAAACGCGCAACCGGCGTACCCGCGTTGATCGTAGAGAATTTGGCAACATTGCGAGTGGCGACCAAAGCATCAAACGGAGAGAGCAAGGTCGCGTTGTTCAATGAGCGCCGTGCGTTGCGCTGAGAGATTTCCGCAAGCTGCTGTTGTGTCTGGGCATCGTCAACCGTGACCTGACTCACGGTGTTACCCTGAAGTTTAGTCAAACGATCAACCGTGCGGTCGGCTTGCTGCTTCTGAACAACTGCCTGATCCAGTGCGAGCTCGAAAGGCTCAAGATCAAGCATCGCAATCGCTGCGCCCTTAGAAACCGTTGTCCCCTCCACAATCGGAAGGTCGACAATTTGACCACCAACTTGGAAAGCAAGATCCACGGTTTCCTTTGCTTTGACCTGTCCAAAAAAGACACGGGTCACCTTCTCGACACCAGAATTTACCTTCATCAACTTCACAAGGCTTGGCGCATCTTGAGCGAAAGCCGATTGCGGGACAGCGAGCATCACAAATGCAGCCACTAAAACCAAACGAAACATGCACGTTCTCCAGGATCATGTGTAAAGGCGCAGATACCACGAATTACTCAGCATAACATATGCACAATTGGAAAGAGCCGCGTGCAATTCTGTTCGTTGGCATCAAAATAGCCTGATCGCAGAGCTGGCCTTGGTGCAGGTTGCGGCGAAAGTCTTCTTTCCGCCCTTTACATAAGCAAACACTCTAAAAGCAGCAATCAAAGGATATCGTTAGTTTTGATGGGTGCGTCTCATTACGAACGATGCTTCAGAAGATAAAGGTTATATTGGTAAAGCCCTACCACCCGCCATCGCAATTTATCACTATAAATCAATACCTTAAATAGATACCACGCTACCCAAGCCAACACTTTGCGCAGTGTTTGTTCTGCGTTTTGCGCAGACATTTCGTTTTTTAGGCACATTCTAATGCCTAAGAAACCAATTGTTCGCGCAAATCAAATTTACCACCCAAAACGGGCTATAAAATCCGTTAAAATTCAATGACTTACAAGGTGACGAAAAATAGAGAAAGAAATAGTTTGCGCAAGAAAGCAAATGTCTGCGCAAACTATTCTCAAGTTGTGAGTGGGCTGCGGAAGCGCCTCTAATCAAAAAGAAAAACCCGCGTCGGATGACACGGGTTCAGTCAATTTTCCTGTTTTGATGTCGCTTTAACTTTGGATCGCCTCAAGAAACGGATGTTCCTTTCGATACATCGTCTCAAAGTCTCGGTGCAGATAAGGCGTTACTGCAGGCGCGGCTTTTGTTTTGGTTACCCACCATTGCACGAAATGCTCCCGCAAAAGCACGCTTGAGCCAACTCTCTTTGCCTGAATTACAGCAGTTTCGACCAGCTTGATGATCAGACCCCATCGATACGCCCCTGCCGTGACCAAGCGATCGAAAAAGTCCTGGGACATAAGGTCAGGGTCAACTTCTTGATTTTGCTCGAGCGCATAACTCCCAACAATTTCATGTACGGTTTCGTAGTCCTTGGGAAGGACGACATCATCGAATGGAAACCTTTTCAAAAGCCGATAAAGCTGCATCTCTTGACGCATGTAGTCATCCAACTCGGGGATACCAGAAAAGATCAAAATTAGGGGCCAATCATGCGACTTCATCAATGTCTTGAAGGCATCAAAAATTGCCAACTGATCAGTGTCTTTCTTCTTCCGAAAGATATGCTGCACTTCATCAAAATGAATCCCGACATAGCCTCCGAGTTTTGCTTCGCGAACAACGATATCCCAAATTTCGATTTGAGTGAGTTTGGATTTTGATTCAATTGGGTAATGCAAAGAACGAGCCGTGCGATAGCCTAGATCCTTCCAACCGGCGACACTCTTCAAAAGGCAAGATGCAAACTTGGCTTGCTGGCCGTTTGGCAGTTTGGCTCCACTGGCATTGAACTTCTCGATAAGATTTACAAGCTCAGTGGTTTTCCCGCTGCCTGACTGTCCGGTTACCAAGAGTCCCTCTGCTTCAAAATGCCCGCCATGACTAAGATTGCCCAGGTGGGTGCTGAACAGTTGCCTCAGATCTGCTTTTAGCTCTTCGCCTCTGGAAAGAGGGTAGATGCGGTTTCCTTGCTGTTCGACCAAGTCGCGGATCGTTTCGTCGACAAATTCGTTCATAGCTTACTCTTCCTAATTGGAGCGAACATTGGGGCGGGCTTTTCAGACAAGTTTTCCGCACTGACTGAAGTCGGCAGGACATCAGTGATCTTGTCGGTCTCTGGAGAAACCTCTGTTTCGGCTGGCTGGTACTTCACAGGAGCCGAGTTTTCCCTTCGGGGCGGCCCCAAAACGCTGGCGGGCGAAACAGTTGGCTGCGATCTCGGCATCGGAATGTACTCGACATTATCCAACTGTTCAGACTGTTTTCTCAGCTTTTCAATATTGACGTATGCGTCGGGGTCATTCGGATCAAGGAAAAGGCCGGACTCTTTAGCGCGACGGGCCCTCTCGTCCTTAAGGTGCTGCTCATACATTAGACGCTTTTCAGGATTACGCTCAGCCGTTTGGCGCTGCAGGTTTATTGCCTCGGCCAATGTCATATCCGCAAAGACAGTCATTCTTAACTGCGCGGTCATAACGACCTTCGTATCCTGACTAAAAATTGTAACTTCGCGCAGATCGTCAGGATCAAGGCATACGGTCACATTCTTGGACACACCCGCCGCAAAACGCTGCAGCTCAGTTGAATTGTACCAAATGCCGTAAACACGAACACCTTCTGAGCTCGTGGTTACGGTGTCTTTTTCACCCAGATGCAGACGTCGAGCAATTGGATCAGGAGCGTCAATACCACCGTAAATCTCAATAGCCTCATCCAATTTCTGGACTGGCATCGCGCCGTACATGCCTGTGCCTGAGTGCTTTCGGAAAGGGTATTCGTCAACGAAATATCGCGTAATAATCCCCATGAGATTATCTTTGGTTAGAGTGGCTTCTTTCTTTCCATCGTAAGCGCTTAACTCGCCTGGCCGACTACCTGTGTATCCTGGAAGAAAGTTCAAAACTTCCCATTGTAAGGTCCCAATTGCGCTTTCAACGAAAGGATTGTCCGACGAGTGATAGGTGCGTCCCATCATGATCGACGATCCTATTCCAAGTTCACTTTGATAGATTTTCGCATTCCGAGTTGCGGTCCCGTTGTCGGACTGAACGAGAGATAGGCCTACAGCAGGCGCTGGGTCTTTCACGCAGCCATAACGCAATTTCTCACGCTTCTTATCGCTGGTTGCCATTCTAAGCAGCTGCCTTTGTGCATCTGAGTCAGCTGTTTCAGTCAAGACCCACGCCAGTGGCATACGTGTTGCAACGTCAAACATAACATGCAACCACAGCCGACAAATCTCATTTTCTTCCAGTTCAGTGTCTATGTCCTCCTTGGCCAGCGGCCTAAAATCGACGTTGCCTTGATCATTGGTAAAGATGGAAAGGTAGACTTGGTCAGTTGCAACACGTTGACCGTACTTCAAAGCACGAACATCGGTTGACCCTGCACCGAACTTGTTGCGCGCATATTTGATCCCATTTCGACCTGCTTCTCGGGTTACAAGACTGCTAGCATTGTATCTTGCCCGAACCGTCGTCAACGAAGGGGCCACAAAATTTTTGAGGATCATATCGGGATCTTTGTCCCAGACGGCCACCGACCACTCGTAGGTCTTCGAAAGCTTTGTTTGATGTTCCTCCACCATAATATTGAAAACATATTCGATAAACCGTTCTTGCAATTTCGTAAGCCTACTAAACGAACTGCCTTGGGGCCCTTTCGCATGATGCTTGCGTAGCAACACAACCGGATTGCGATCAAACTTTATGTAGCGGCGATACATCTCCTGCAGAGAGCGTCCATTTGGCAAAGAATGGGGTGAACTTGCACTGCCAATATAAACGCCATGAAAAAGGTGCGGGTCATTAGCTAGAGAACAGGCCGATGATTTCAAACGAGCTCTGACATCACGACGATTCAGATATCTCTGTGTTAGCTTTTGGCCCTCTTCTTCGAGTTCAAGCATCGCCTCAGCCAGCCCAGTCCTGGCACGAATATCGCGCCGCTCTTGGTCCGGTAACTGAGCAGTATTCTCGATACCGCCAGTATAAGCCAACAGCTCCTTATGCAGTTCCAAAGCCGTTGGCGTGATCAGCTGAGCATCATTGGCCGCGAGGGCCGTATCTACACGCTCAAATGAGAGCGAACAGCACTCCCCATTGTCAATGCTCTCCACAGCATAACTGTCAGCGTCCTTGCCAATCACACGCCAACGCACGTGATCGAGGACAAGCTCCGACCCTGCGGGGACCTTATAGAGGGGAGCGCTAGGCATTAAAGGACCCAAACCCGATTGTTGATGGACATAGCTGTGTGCCAGTTCGTACCGAGCTTTTTGAGACCGACCAGCCGCAGAATGGAATCGAATACACGCGAGCACTCAAGGTCGCAGGCAGCCATCAAGCCTTTTATGTCCCAAAAAGACGTACGCTTGGCTTTGTCCAACACAAACCTATCGAACTCTTCGTCAGGGGTCTTAGTTGCCTCCCATACGAGTAACAGATTGTCCCTATATGCTCTGGTGTATCCATCGCCGTTAATGACAACCTTTTTGTCAGCGAAGGTCGCAGGTGCGCCCTCGAAAATCGCCTCAATGTCAGCGCGCGTTTCGGGTCTGAGAAGGCTTGTTCCGTTCCGCACGAATACTGCCTCTCGGTAGCCACACCGATACGTGATGCGCAGATCGAAACTGTGTTGACTGCGCTTGCCGCGATGGTTGACGTAAGCAATCGGCGGTAACTGAACCTCGAGCTTAAAAAACTCAGGTATAAGGAGCGCCTCGATAGCAACGGCCATCTCGCGAGCACTCTCAAAGTGATACACCTGCGGCACCCCATTGGTCGCGGGTGTTGGGAGTGCCATAGAGATCCGATGAGCCGTATTGCTACGGCTGAGTGGGCTCCTGTAACCTTGATAGGGCAAAACGCCTGGGATCGGCCCCAATTGTAGCGGCGGTTGTTTCGCCGTTTTTACGAGAGAGGTATCCCAGTCTAGTGGATAGGACATAGCTTCTCCGTTCTCGAAAGCGTGCGCTCCCGAGCCTTTCAATTAAAATTTCGGTTTTACAGAGCAAGCAGACTCGCATGCTCCAGGTTGCTTTTGGGAGACCTCAGCGCGACGGCGATCATCTCCATGTTCAGTGCGCGATTAGCCCGCGTCTTATTCTTTGTGGGAGCCCAGTCGACGTTGTCCGCTACATCAGGCTTCCTAGGCACCCTAAGCGTTCACACAGAACCACTTCGAGTCAATTGTTGTTTTTTATCAGAGGCTTGAAAGCATTCACGCTGCCTGTTTTCGCATGTGTTTCACGTGCAATTTGATCCCCTTTCTCCACTCAACATTCGCGCAACTCAAGGTTGTCATTGTGCTTTGAAAAATGATGTACGCGTTGAATTTCAGAGATGGAAGATGTCCAAAGATTTCACATGTGGATGGACTGTCTACTTTAATCAACAGCCAAACGACTGCCGTTGCCGTTGCTGCAGCTCGTTCTCCAGCCAGTTCAAATGACCAGTTGTTTCTCGATCTAAATCTGGCGGCAGATGCAGTTCGCGTAAGCATATGCAGCGCCCCAGCAGTCCTCCTTCAGCGTCTCTTAGTGCATTCGAGATGTTGGCTTTCAACTTAAAAGCCGTTGCATATGCGATTTGATATTCGTCTTTGATTTGATGCCCTGTCGGCCTCAATCGTTTGACTTCTGCTTCAATCAGTTTTTCTGCGAGCAAAAAATATACACGCAAATCTAGTCGTCGCCGATGAAACAGTGTCCCTGAAGTCAAAGAAAAATGCGTAGGGCATTTTTTGCAATAATAGAGTTTTCGCGCTTCCAAATAGCCGAATTTTTTTTCTTTGCAGTTCGGACATTTGGGGCCCTGAGGCCAGCGAACGGCTTCCAGGCGGTTCTCACAAATTGATTCTGTCGGAAACTCAGCAGCTACCCCCTCAGCTGGCAGCCTCAGATATAAGGTGAGCCAGTGGGTACGCTCTTGTTCATAGCTTTGGAACGGCTCTTCTTGCATGGCGCAGCATTACTCTTTTCAAATCACGAGAGAAAGCTCTGCACAGTAAGATTGGAAACTGACGAGTTGAGCGCATAGCTTCGTTGAACACCGCACTTCCGCGCCAAAAACCAAAAAAGTTGGAGCCAACTCTGTCTTTACCAATCCCACAAACACCTGAACCCAAGCCTCGAGAAGGAATGCTCTCGCTCGTCGCTAGGGCGGCCGGGAGTCGCAACCTATCTACAGCATCGTTCTGCGCAGAGCTTGGCTTGTCTTATAAGAAACTCTTGGTTCATGATCCTGCGCAAATCTCACGACTTGTAGAGCTACTTGGACTAGACCAAGAAACACGTGAAGAGGTGCAATCTTGGTCGCTGGTGCCGCTGCCTGGCGTAAAAGTGCGTTTTAGAAACGAGACATATGTCTCTCGCACATTGATGAATCCAGTTGTGCGGGGCTGTCCCGCATGCCTTCGTGACAATGTTACGACGACCTCATTGCTGCCCGCAGGACAAATGGTCATGCAGGGTCAATGGCAAGTCAAATATGTGCAAAAATGTCTGCTTCACAAAAAGGAACTGGTCCCTCTTTGGGAAATCAGCAATCCACGGCATAGATTTGACCACGCCGCACGTCTCAGAGATCTATCCGATGACATTTTGAATGGACGTCTCTCGCAATGTGACACACCAATCACAGACTATGACGTCTGGCTGGATGAGCGGCTAGAATACAGCAAAGATTCAACATGGCTTGCGAACCATGATACTGAAATCGCGGCAAACTTTTGTACTTTGCTCGGTGCTGAATTGAAGCGCGTTAATGCCACACTTGAGCCGAAAAACACAGAGGCATCATTGGTTGGTTTCAACGTTGCGAAGCAAGGCCCGGAGGAAATTCTGAATGCCTTCAAGTTTCTTACGGCCGCAGCTGATGGCCCTCAAGACCGCCCCAAGAAAGCGTTCGGCGAACTCTACACGTGGCTAAGCCAGTACGGGATAGCCGACCAACGCTGGGATGCATTTAGAGATCTCATGCGCAAGGTCATTCTTGAGACATGGGCCATTCCCGAAGGTGAAGAGGTATTAGGCAAAGTGCTCCAAGCGCGGCGGCTACACTCGGTTGACAGTGCTGCTAGAGAGATTGGCCGATCTAACAAAGTCGCTCGTCAAATCTTAGCACATAAGAACCTCATCTCTGCCGACGATTCACGCACAGATAAACGCCTCACCTTTGATGCAAAGTGCGCCGCCCCAGTGCTTTCGATGGCAAACAGACTCGTCATGACCAAGCAAATGATGAAGCATCTTGGAGCGACACCCAGTCAATTCGAAACGCTCACCAAACAACGTGTGCTGGTGCCAGCATTGCCAACGACGATTTCGAAACTTCATTGGGACACGGCTGACGCCGATGCTTTGCTCAAGACCCTACTGGCCAACCCAATGCCTGTGAATTTCGATGACAGCACCTGGGTTGCTTTCGGAGTTGCCGCTGGGCGAGCTCGTGTTGACCTCAGCAAAGCCATCAGAGCCGTTGACGAAGGCACCCTAAGGGTCGGAACGCGCGCCGGAAAATTTGGCTACGCTGCCATCGTTGTGAAACAGTCTGAAATGGATGCCCTTAGGCCAGAAAAACCCCGATACCCTACCCTGGCTCAGTTTGGTCTGACTGTTGGATTACAGAAAGACGGCGCTTTGCAGGCGCTATTTGAAGCGGGGAAAATCCAGACAACTTCCTTCTTCAACCCAGAAACTCTGAAAACAGGTATTTACTGCACCGACGAGGACCAAGCCGCTTTCCATGCGCAATTCACCACGCTGAAACTGCTCTCAAAACTCTGTCAGAAAGACAATCGGTCTATGGCACGGGAGCTTAGATCTCTAGGAGTTACTGGAGTGGAAATCGGTGATCGTGTCCTTACCAAAGTGTTTTGGAAAGCAGATGTTGAACGTGTACTTCCTCTGAACTGAGCGGTGATTGCACATCAGTAATTGAGCAACTGCTTCTGAATTTCCCTCACCCTCTCGCTCCTGTGTTCGTCACCGAGAATTTCAACTTCGATAAGCAACAAATTGGGAATTGTCCTAGTAACAGAAAGAGCTTCTTCCAAAGGCACTTCAACGCTATCCGGACCAAAAACCATTGCTTCGTGGGCCAGATCATTTTCATCGCGTAGCGGCTTGTCCAACCAGTACCAACGAGACCTCGTTCGCGCAAAGCCGGTCTCTGGATCGATGTAGAACAAAGGCGAGGTCATGACGTCTTGTTCAATGCGTTCCGGGTGACCTGTGACCTGTCCCCACAACGCAACACGCGCTCCAGTTTTGACGGTGATCCATTTATGGATGGTCGGAGCATGGCCAAGATTTCTGGAACGTTTCACCTCAACAATATCGCTCAGAATATCGATGGCGCTGTCGATCTCATATAACACCAATCTATCGTTCATTTTACTCTCCTTCCTTTTGGGATTTGATTGACTTTCAGTAGCTAGAAATTCCGGTCAGCATCCTGAGGCTTGGTCAAAAGTGGGGCGCGGATGACTTGTCGTTTGACAGCAGGTTGGTGAGACGATCACCCGCCAGAACACCTGATTTCATGAGCTCTTCAGCCGCAGTGACAATTTGGGGCACCATCGGTTCGAGCAGCCGTTGCGCCGCCGTCTCAGCTCTCGACACAAGCTCCGCGATTTCACGTTGGTGATTGCGCGCGACCACCTTGAACAGATTGTCTGAGTAGCTGGCACCCAACCAAAGTGGACCATTTTGCCCCAACCCATATGCACCGATTTCATTAGCGGCAGAGAACATGATCCGGCCCAGATCAGACCTATGGTCACCTCCAGCTCCACTGGACGGAGACCCACAGACAAGAGTTTCTGCAACGCGTCCTGCGGCCCATATGATGCGATCTCTGTGCAGGGTTTCTGTGGTGTGGATGGGCAATTGCCCAGATACGTTGCATTGCGCGCTCTGCGGGTATGCACAGACGTATTCGACCGTCAGCTCTGGAAATGCGTTTGCCGCAAAAGCATGCCCGCATTCATGAACCGCCATCCGAAAACGGACATCCTCTGGGCAGCTCATAAGCTCGCCAATCAAGGCTTGCGTGATGTCCTCTGTCCTGAGCGGCCGATTTGAACGCCGAGCAGCAGCGCGGCCTTTGCGTATTGCTGCGGCACAGTCTGCACCCGTCTTGCCAACAGCATGAACCGCACATGTTTCAACGTCGATATCGCGCTCAGAAGGCCGCAAATGCTGACGCGTGATCACCGCCAGATCGGCCAGGCTTGGCAGAGGAATGTTCACAACGTCATCGAACCGTCCGGCTCGACGAATTGATACTGGAATGGCCCCAAGCCGATTGGCAGCGGCAATAACCACTATTCCTTCACGTCCACGGATACCGTCTAGCTGCTCTAGTAGGCCTTTGGTCGCTTTTTGATCGTAGCTTGAGTTCCTGCCATCCAGAGCTTGTTGGAAACCGTCCAATTCATCGATGAATATTATGCAGGGTGCTTTTGCCTGGGCGTTCTCAAATGAGTCAGACATGGCCTTCAGGAAGGATCCGAGATGGTTTCCACGCTGCCATTCGGAATATGATGCTGCTTCAAAAGAGAGGCCTGCGGTTTGAGACATGGCGCGCGCAAGCTCAGTCTTTCCGGTTCCCGGATCGCCAACAAGAAGAAGCCCTCGTGGAACATCTTGCCAATCTAAACGGCCCTCCCGGTAGGCCTCTAGCGCAAGAACAATGTCCTGAGCTGCAGTCTTAGCCGAGCCAAGCCCGACGATCTCATCGAGCGGCACAACGGCTTCTGCGATCTCATCCGCGCTAGCAGTTTTCTGGATTGGCACATCTGCGTCTAAATCTTGGAGCAGAGCGTTGATCAGCTTAGCAGCGTCCAAAGCAGATTCCGCACGGAATGCCATGACCAAATCATCAAAAGACAGACCTGTAAGATCATTGTCTTCAGTTAATTGATGCAGTGCTTCACCAAGTGCATTTTGATCGAGGCCTGGGTATTCGAATGCAAGCGCTATGCCGACAATCTCACCGGGTATAGGTTGAAGCTCAATGACATCGTAGGAACACTGCGGGAGGAGTCTCTCTGGCTCACCAGTTTGGTCCAAAACCAAAATGATTGGCTCTCTTCGCGCGAAGAGAGATTTGAGCTCCTCACTCTTGCGCTCTGTACTTGTGGTGCAGTCAATTTCGCATAGGTAAATGCTATCGCTTGTGTCCTTCATACCGTAGCGACCGCTTTTTACCCTTTTGCCTCTCGGAGCGAGGATCGTCAGCGCTTTGAAGCAGTCATCTAAAGGCAGATCTGTCCGGATGCATGTGACGGCTTTAGCCCGGAAGATATCTCGTTGCATCTTGGAGATTGCACGGCTGAGAAGCAGCACCAGAATGAAGAGCCTCAAATCCATCTCTCCGTTATGGAAGATTTCAAAATCTCCGATGTTCTCCCCGTTTCGCCCGTTTGCCGACGGAAGCGCAGGCAGGTCGTTCTCTTCTGCAAGGAACTCCAAATACTCAGAGATCTTAGCAAATGCTGTACGAGGCCAACTCTCATAGGGCTGCTGACTAGGCATATTCGTCCTCCTTCTGGCAAAGCGTATGCGTTCACGAAAACCGTGTGTCAGACCAAACAATCTGCGGTGATTTGGCGGCTGATAAATCCCCCCAGCTACACAGAACATAACACGAACATTCAGATTCGAAAAGAGGGGGCTCACGGAACAGCCTAGGCAATACATTGAAATTGCATGACTTTCTTCGATTTTTCGCAAACGCGCATCAATCGCAATTCTTCAATGCGGTCGGGAAGATAGCAAAAAGTCGCAAGCCAAAATCGGCGTTTTTCGCAAACGGGTTTTCGAGTAAAAAAACTTTCAAAGAAGTGGGTGTAAACCTGGAGTTTAAGTGCTCAGAACAAAACTCGATAAGTGCTGGGATCAAGAAAACTGGGTGATCTGAAAATGCGCTTACTAGTGATTCTTGCCTTACTATGGCGCTGTGTCCGTTACAAACTTCGCGTTTTTCGCAAACACGATCGAGCTTAAGTATGTCACCAGTGTTGGCGTTTTTCGCATTTCTGGCCGATAATGCGATGCTTGAAACAACAAATGGTGCGGACCAAGGACGGAGTATTTTCAGCGAGGAGGACACGGCAATGACTGGGGCTACGTCACATACCAATCAAGTTCAGGCCATGCGCTTCAAATCGCAGGCCGCGTTTTCAGATCCTTCTGCGGAAGTCTATCAATTACTGGGAGGCAAAAACCTTCTACCGGTTGAGGTGCGTGACTTTATTGGAGCGCATCATGCAATCGAAAGTGGTCTTCCAGTCCACTCGGTATTCTATCTCTCTGACATTATGAAACACCCGCTTGCATTTGAAATTTTGTCGCAAGTCGTTGGTTTGTCGTCGGGAACTCTTCAACGAAAGAGAAACGGCAATTCCAAAAACACTAAATTGTAGGCAACACAAGGAAATCACCTTTGGAATTTCGCTGCGCTCCTTGCACGGGCAACCGAGGTTTTCGGCGATCCCGTGGAAGCCGAAAACTGGATTCTCAGGCCGTCAATTGGGCTGAATAATCAGAGGCCAATTGACATGCTTAGGTCACATCCGGGGATTTTGGCGACAAGGCAACTCCTGCTGCAGATTGATCACGGTACCTACGTCTAGCATTCAGACCTGAATGCCCAAAGTATGACAATGGAAGCAATAGTTGTGTGATCCAGCTACCTTGCTGTCAACTCCCGACCCATTGCGGACTTGCCTTCCATTCGCATTTTATGGCCGCTCGCGTGCAAAAAACGAGCATGTCCGACCCACAATTCGGGCGGAAAGTAGTGGTTCACTGTGCTCCTACCAATGTCGAATAGGCAGACCAAGCGGCCATTCAAAGTAGTAGCAGCAAAGGTCAGCAACGAGCCCAAACTATTGAATATTGCTTGTTTAGCCGCTTTCATCGCCGCACCTCATTCCTCAGGGCATCGTAGTTGGAACCAAAGACCGTCATCCCATCCAACAGCGGCCTTACATAATTAACTTTGCCTGAGAAGTAGTATCCGATGTGAGCGACGGGCGGCAGGCGGGAAAAGTCGATAGGATCGCTACCGTTGTAAAAAGCCACCCGGCTAGTCGGTTCCTTATTAACCGATACCCGAAAAGGGCTACCCAGACCGGCATCGTAAGTTTCAGTGCGCTCACCTTTTGATAGGCGAGTTGCCGCTTAACCGGTCGCCAGGAGTCTTTGGTCAGGCTGGAATCACTTGCTAAAATGAAATTCCCTCAATACGTGTCTAAGAAATTTACCAAACCCGCTTTGATTGAATGGCAATTTATGATTATGTCTAGGTTTTCTAAGTTGCTCAGCGCTATGGCATCCGAAGCACGCAATCGCCCTGAGTTCGTGGTTTTGTCCTTTTTTGCTTTTATCCAAATCGCAGGATGTGTCCTATTCTCGTGGTTAGCCCGCGCACCGCTTGACCCCAACGATCCCCACTACTGGGTCAACGCGTTCAACCATTTAATCAGCGTTTCAATGATCGCTGTCATTTTGTATATGTGGGTGTCGCCATTGAAGCGAAACATTGGCAATGTTTCTAAAAAACTTGAGAAAAGCCGCCAAAAAAATTTGGAGATCGCCCATGTTTTGCGCGGTCATATCAACTGGCAATTCGAAACTTGGAGCCTAACATCTTCCGAACGGGACGTCGCCCTATTGTCACTCAAGGGGTTGAAAATCAGCGAAATTGCCGAGTACCGGAACTCGCGTGAAGGCACTATCAAAGCGCATCTCAACGCGATTTTTCGAAAAGCCAATGTATCGTCTCGGACCGAGCTACTGGCAACTTGTCTGGAAAGCTTTATCGAGTTGGGTAGCCTATCAGAGAATGAAAAATCGACGACGCATCAAGATCAGAGCGTAATACGTAAATTGATCAAGCAACCTATCTGATCTTGCTGATTGAAGTTATGATCAAAATCGTTCACTGCACGTCAGTGGACGGCTTGGTTGTGAAACTGGTTGAAACACTCCCTAAGGAATTTGCTCAAACACCTAACTTGCGCCACCGGTTGAGGCTATCCTCATTGGAGCCAATTCGTTCGTGGCAAGCTGAAAACCCAGCAGCGTTTGAGCCTTTCGATTTAAGACACATCAAGTTTCCACTAAATTTTATCTCCTACAAGATCGCAGGCATCCATCTTCGAGCCTGAGCCGAATTGTACCGGTTCAACGTCGTTGCGAAGCTAATAGTCTATGTTTTGGCTCTGTTTTAAAAAGCGCTGCTCCTGCTGGCTCTAACGCTCAAAATTGAAATTTCGTGTGCCCTTACGAAGGGGACATCTTCAAAATGAGCTGGCGCTAATCTCTTCCTAAACCTTAGTTAAACATTCGGTTGTCACCAACTGGCGTTTAGTGCGCGGTGCCGCAACATCGCGTTATCGACCTCACATCGAATTCCATGCCCCTCCGGCAAAGAACCTATTGTTTTGAGGATCTATAAAGTGAACGAAATCGTTAACAAACTGACCAATAACACTGATCTAATCCGGCTCGCCAATGGTGCGGTTTCTCAGCTTTTCGCACTCTCTGATGAAGATCTTGCAACCTTTCAATTCGAGATGATCAAGCGCAGCTACGCCTATCATTTCGAAAATAATGCTTTCTATCGCGATCTAGCGGTATGTGCCGATTTGACGCCAGATGCGTTGCACACCGAAGCCGACCTGGCAAAAATCCCGCTTATCCCGGTTTCAGCCTACAAAGGTCAGGACAGCCACCGGTTGTTGTCAGTTGGCCTCACTGAAGTAGAGCACGAGATGCGTTCTACTGGTACATCCGGAGTGCCTTCTGTTGCGCGCCGTTGCACGACGACAGTCGATGGCGGTGTACAGTCGGTTTACGGCATGTACCGTGAGTTTCTCGGAATCTCAAAGGGAGCTGGACTGTACCTGTGTCCATCGACCGAGGAAATCCCTGAGATGGGCATGATTAAAGCGCTCAACATGCTCGCCGGTCTTCTGGACACACATCGCTTTATGGTTCGGAATGAACAGATGATTCCTGAGGATGCGGTGGCCCAGCTTAAAGAGTGGGATACCTTTACGCGACATATCATTGGGCCACCGTTCCTGATCCATCGCTTTATATCGTTTCTCAAGGCCACGAATACCAAGCTTAAACTTGACCCAGGTAGCCTGATCATCACCCTTGGGGGCTGGAAGCGGTTCAGTGGCGCGATGATCTCGCGGGTGGAATTCAACCAGGAATGCGAGGAATGGCTGGGTGTACCAACGCAAAACGTCCGGGACATTTATGCACTAGTGGAATCCAACATCGTTGCCATCGAGGACGAACATGGCGTCAAGCACGTGTCACCCACCGCGCGCATTTCAGTCCGCGATCAGAACGACCTTTCGCGCGAAATGCCGTTGGGCAAACCCGGACAACTCGCGATCTATGACCCTACGAACTTCACAGTGCCCGGTTTTCTTCTGACCGAAGACATCGTCACGCAAGAACCTAAGCGTGACGGCGATACTCGATCTGGCCAGCGGATCAAGTACATCATGCGCGCGCCTGTCTCCACTGAGTTCGGTTGCTGCGCCGTCAACCTTGAAAAGAAGATGGACGCTCAGGACGCCTGAGAGAGGGAAACAAACATGTTTAGCGCACGTATCGCAGAGAATTTCACTAGTCCGACCCATGGTGGAGAATTGGCCGATCCGCACATCGTTCTAGAAAATAAAGATCCGGTCTGTGGTGACCAGATCCGCATTTCTATCGCAGTCGATGATGGCTCAATCACCCAGGCCCGGTTTCGGGCCTGGGGCTGCGCAACATCGCTTGCGACGGCAAACATTCTGTGTGTGTGGATGGAGGGCAAGCAACTGACCGATTGTGTCGCCGCGACACCGGAAGAGTTGGCAGAGCAGTTGGGCACGCTGACGCCTGAGCAGCGCCACTGCCATGAGATTGCCGTCAACCTGGTCGCGCAACTTCAACCAGAGAGCGTCGCATGAGCAATCTTAGCGGATACTTTGATTACAATGCGACAACGCCTTTGTCCGACGCTGTCAAGGCGGCGATGGTCGATGCAATGGAGCAGTTTGAAAACCCATCGGCGGCTTATGCGGCCCCTGACGGTGTTAAGACTTTGATGGCCCAAGCGCGTGCGGATGTGGCGGCCTTGATTGGTGCCGATCCGGAACAAATTGTATTTACTTCGGGTGCCACCGAGAGCAACAATTGGGTGCTGAGGTCGATCCTCGAATGCCAAGATCGCTCGGGGGCTTTTGTTACCTCAGCCATCGAACATGACGCAACGCTGGCTTCAGGCAAGATGATATGTGATCAGCAGGGACGCGACCTCCGGATCGTCTCTCCTGATAGTGAAGGTATTGTGCCGGCCTCTGCAATTGAGCAGGCCTGCCAGGGCGACGTGTCGCTCGTGTCGCTTATGTTGACCAACAACGAAACGGGGGCAATCCAGCCGGTTCGCGAGGTCTCGGGGATTGCCCGGCAGACCAATGCGTTTTTTCACGTCGATGCCGTTCAGGCTGCGGGCAAGTTGTCTGTCGATGTAAGTTCACTCTGCTGCGACAGCCTTTCACTCTCCGCTCACAAATTCCACGGACCAAAGGGCGTAGGTGCGCTGTACATCAAAAACCCCGACGCGCTGACACCGATGATTGTGGGTGGCGGTCAAGAGGCAGGGTTGCGGGCAGGCACCGAAAACATTGTCGGTATAGCAGGCATGGGGGCCGCGGCGGCCGAGGCCCGCGCGCGGCTTGCGGATCGGACCGTACATGTGCATGCGCTACGCACCGCGCTGCTGAGCGAATTGCACACGCGCAACCTGTCATTCCAGGTCAACGGTCCTTCAGATCAGGCGCAGACGGCCCTGTGTACCCTAAACTTGTCATTCCCCGGCATCCGTGCCGAGTCGCTGGTCGCGCGCCTGGGACTGGTAGATGGCATCAAAGTATCGCTTGGCAGCGCGTGCAGCACCAACAAGCACAGCCGTCATTCACATGTCCTTCAAGCCATGGGGCTGGACGAAGCACGCCTTGTCGGCTCGATGCGCATCAGCTTTGGGCGCTATACCACACGTGGCGACATCACCCGATTGGCAGCTGCGCTTGAAGATGGATTGGGCGTTTTTCAGCGTTTGGCAGCAGCGGAGTAGTATCGGATGCAACAGTTTCCCACTCTCTTTCCCACGTTGCTCAATGCGCTAGACCATAACGCCAAAGAGCGCCCAAATGCGATCGTGCTGCGGCGGTTGGGATTTCGCGAAAAACCACATGATGAATTGGGATTTGCTGATCTACAGCAGGCTGCACAACGCTTCGCCCGGACCCTTTGCACATTGACGAAGCCACATGATCGGGTGCTTCTGGCCTATCCGTCGAGCAATGCATTCGTCATCGCGTTTCTGGGGTGTCTTTATGCTGGACGGATTGCCGTTCCCGTCAGCCTCGGAAGCAATGTGCGCAACGGAGAACGTATCGCAGCAATTGGCAAGGATTGCGATGCGCGGTTGCTTGTCAGCCCATCCCTGAACAGCGTGGGCCTGACTTGCGCGGTCCCCGAAGGTTGTTTGGCAGTAGAGCACGCCACCCTTGCCGAGGGAGACGATGATGCTACGCTTCCCAGCGTTGCGCCAAGTGACATTTGCTTTTTGCAGTATACAAGCGGTTCGACAGGCCAGCCAAAGGGCGTGATCGTCAGTCATGAGAACCTGACGGTCAATCTTACACAAATCCAAAACGCTATTGGCCACACCCATAGTCGCATAGTTAGCTGGCTACCGCAGTTCCACGATATGGGCTTGATCGGCACTATGCTCTTGCCAATCTTCGCAGGCATTCAAACCACCTACATGTCACCGTTGGAATTCGTTCAGCGCCCAATTCGTTGGTTGCAGGCGCTATCCGAGTACCGCGCCCATGGATCTGTTGCTCCAAATTTCGGGTTCTCTTACGTCCTAGATCGGTTACGCCCAGGCGACTTGGAAGGGCTAGATCTGAGCTGTGTTACCACACTGATGTGTGGCTCGGAGCCGATCAATGCTGATGTGCTCGACAGGTTTGTGAAATCACTTGCCGTTTGTGGGTTGGCCGAAACGGCACCCATGCCAACCTATGGACTGGCCGAAGCAACCTTGATGGTGTCCGCGCATCCGCGCAGCTCGCGCATCCGCACCTTGCGACCAGAGTTAGACGGTCCAATTGCCTGCAAGGGTACAACTGAACTTGTTGCATGCGGATATCCTGCTACTGGCTTGGATCTGCGCATCCTTGATGAGCAAGGGCGGGACTGCCCTGAAGGTGTCGAAGGAGAGATCACAGTTGGCGGCGCCAACGTATGCGTCGGATATTGGGGCAAAACGCCCCATACTGGGCTCGCGCGCACTGGAGATCTTGGCTTTCTTTGGGATGGAGAACTATTCGTCACCGGTCGCAAGAAAGATCTCATCATTTTGCGTGGACGCAACCTTTATCCAACCGATATCGAGACGCTAAGCGAATCCTGTACTCCACGTGCTGGCGCCAATTCCTGTGCCGCCATAGGTCTGACATCAACAGATGGAACGGAGTCACTGGTTGTTGCGCAGGAAATACCTGCCGCCTCGATGCGCGATCTGGATCCGGACGCATTGCGAACCGATATCGCAGGACGCATTTTGGATCACGTGGGCATAGTGCCGGCGCAAGTTCTGCTTTTGCGCAGCAATACCCTACCGCGTACCACCAGCGGTAAAATTTCTCGCTTTGGGCTGAAGGCCGCGCTCGGACGCGGCGAAATTGACGAAGCCTTTTCTACCCACGCAATCCAAACTGGAATACTTCATGCCTGATACGATCACGCAGCCCGCTCTTGCTGAAATCCTTGCGGATGCACTAGCCGATATCGTCGAGACCAGCAGCGGCACGCGACCCGCAACGGTGAATCGCGACGCGTCCTTAACGTCTTTCGGACTGGATTCTTTGGCCATGGTCAATTTAGTGACATTGATCGAAGAGCGATTGGACATCGAACTCGAGCCGGAACTGGCCTTCAACTATCCCACGATTAATGCATTGGCCGATTTCATCGGCCAGATGCAGAGGGTACCACATGCCCAAGAATGAACGTATTCTCGACTGTCTGATTATTGGCGCGGGACAAGCCGGATTGTCTGCCGGACGGCTGGCTCAGCACACTGGGCTAAATTTCATGATCCTTGAGCGCGGTGAGGCGGCCGGAGCTGAATGGTCCCGTCGAGCCCCGGAGCATTTGCTGTTCACACCGCGCGCGCTTTCCAAGTTACCAGGGTTGGATTTGATTGAGGGGCCAGCATCCGGCTACCCCTCCAATTCTGAAATGGCACGTTATTTTACCCAATACGCGATCACATTTGATCTTCCCCTACGCACCGGAAGTACCGTAACCAACCTCTCGCGCAACGCGGGTTTGTTCGTTGTGCAATTGGCCGATGGCACTACGCTCCGGTCTCACACTGTCGTTTTGGCAAATGGATCCAACCAAGAGCCGCTTGTTCCTGCCTCGCTTGCAGAACCTATCCGTCAATGCACGACACAAGGTACCGCGCGTGACTTTTGGCAATCACTCCCCGCGCCCGGCGCGCGGGTGCTTGTGGTGGGAGATGGAGCCAGCGGTCGCCAGACGGCACTGGACTTTGCTGGTAAAGGATATGAGACCACACTTTCCGGTGCAGGACGCCGACTAGCACCTGCGCACCTGTTGGGACGCAGTTTGTTTGCCTGGCTGCTGTCCGCACGCCTGCTGCGCGCAGATCGCGACACATTTCGTGCCCGTCTTTTGCGAAAGCTAAATCCGGTTCCAAACAAAAAAACACTGGGCGACGCGTCTCTAAAGCAGGCGGGCGTCGTGCAGAGGGCAAAATTAATCGGCACTCTGGCATCGCTGGATGGGACAGGAAAACCTTGCGGGCAGGCCAACTTCGAGGGCGGTTCCGCCTGTCATTTTGATCATATCGTCTGGTGTGTCGGTTATAATGAAAACAGTCCATTCAATACTTTTGCTACGGGCAAATTGGACAGCTGGTACACCGATGGACGCGGCAAGACCGATGTGCCGGGCTTGTTTGTGGCCGGGCGCCGTTGGTTGACCAGTCGTGCCTCAGAACTGGTTCTTGGCGCCCCCCGCGATGCAGAACGCGTGATGGCCCAAGTAGAATTGTATCTGTCATCCCGTCCAATGGCCATTCCGCAAACTGAGCTTCCCTCTGCAATCGGAGATCAGCACCATGCCTAAGCGCAACGCAGCTCAGCTGGTAGTCTCTCACCCTCGAGCAATCCTTGCAGCGACCCTGCTATTGGTCTCCATAGCGGCGACTGGCTTACAATACATCGGAATGAGTCCCGATTTGCGGGTGTTCTTTTCGGATGGAAATCCTGACAAGATCGCCTTGGACGACTTTGAAGAAGCCTTCGTGCGTGAAGATAGTGGTATCATCGCGATCGCCGCAAAATCGGGTGATGTCTTCACTCCCGACGCCATCCGCGCAGTACATGAGGTCGTTGAACGAGCCTGGTATCTTCCCTACGTGCGCCGCATAGACTCGGTGATTACCTTTCAGGACTCGCGGGCCGAAGACGATGCGGTTCTCGTAGGTGATCTGTTGCCCGATCCACTCAACGCCGACCAGGTTGAGCTGGATGTCGCCCGCGCCCGCGCACTGCAACGACCTGAAATCGTAGGCAGCCTGCTCAATCCTGATGCCAGCATGACTCAAGTACGAGTTCTGTTTATGTTGCCAGGTCTTGATCTGCGTAATGAAGCCCCTGAAGCCTATCGTGCGATGCTGGAATTAGAGCAAGAAATCGAGGCCGAGTTCCCAGAGATCGAAATCCTTGTGTCAGGCACCGCGGCAATGAATGCATCATTTACATTGGCTGCTCGCCAGGATCTTAAGACATTGCTGCCTGCAATGGTGTTCGTCGCCATGTTGATACTCGGCCTTTCGCTCCGCTCTTTCCGCGGCGCGGCGATTGCGTTGACGGTCTCGTTGATCTCAGCCTTATCTGGCATATCCGCATTGTGCTGGGCGGGAGTGCCGCTGAATACTGCGACCGTCATGGCGCCGTTGATCATCCTGACACTAAGCGTGGCTGGGGTGACACATCTTTTGTCCGCCACCGGTTCTGCAACCGAAGGCCTGTCAGCAACCGATCAGTACGCACGCCAAAACGCCGTCGCTGATGCATTGCAGCGACTGGCACCATCGATCACCTTATCCCTGATTACGACGATCATCGGCTTCCTGGCGCTGAATTTCTCAATCTCACCACCTTTTTGGCAATTGGGTAATGCTGTTGCTGCCGGGCTGTTCGTGGCACTGCTGTTAATCCTGACTCTGGTGCCGGCATTGGTAGTAATCTGGCCCCCCCGCTCGGTTGGAGCTAGGCACCATCATAGGGGACTGACCATTCTGGCCCAATGGACCTTGGACCACAAAATCGTGGTTTTGCTGGTCAGTGCATTGATCGTGAGCGCTATCGTCCCGGGCATTGCCAGACTGCAATTCGAAGATGATTTTGTTGCCTATTTCGACGAGAGTTTTCAATTTCGGCGCGATACCGACCGGATTGAGGAAAACCTGACTGGACTACGCACTCTTGAGTATCCATTCGATTCTGGACAGCCCGAAGGTGTCTATAACCCGGCTTTTCTCACGCAGGTTGACGCGTTTGTCGCCTGGGCGCGCACCCAGCCGAATGTTGTATCAGTCCAGTCTGTCACGGACACGATAAAGCAGTTGTCGATGAACATGAACGAGGACGAAGCAGCGGCCTATCGTCTGCCGGACGCGCGCGCGAGCACTGCGCAATATGTCCTACTTTACGAAATGTCGCTGGGCTACGGCATGGATCTTTCGGACCGGCTTTCAATGGACAAAAGCGCGCTTAGAGCCACGGTAGTGCTGCAAAATGTCACCACAGCCGACACCCGCCACTTCGAAGAAAAGGCCGCGGTTTGGATTGCGGCAAATGCACCTTTGCTTAGCGCTGATCCTACTGGGATTGCTCATGTCTTTACCCTGATCGCATTTCGAGACGCAAAGGCCATGGTGGTGGGAACACTACTCGCGCTTGCGCTGGTCTCAGTCGCTATGATGGTTTTGCTGCGCAATCCCCGGTTGGCTCTTATCAGCCTTGTACCGAACCTATTGCCTGCTGCGTTGGCCTTTGGGTTGTGGGGCTTCATAAGTGGTCAGGTAACGCTTGCGATCTCTGTCGTGGCCGCCATGACCTTTGGCATCGTGGTGGATGACACAATCCATATGATGATGGCTTTCAACCGCAACCGTCGCGCGGGTAAATCCAACCAAGAAGCCTCCGTTGCCGCAGTTAGCGAGGTGGGTCGTCCCGTACTCATCACGTCACTCAGCCTAATGGCTGGATTCTTTGTGATGTCGTTTTCGGGCTTTGCCCTAAACAGCGATATGGCCCTTCTAACGGCATGCACGGTTGGGTTTGCCGTTTTGGCCGACCTGTTTCTTTTGCCCGTCCTTTTGAGCGCGCTTGCCCGGCGCGATCGGCCCATCTCAACAGAAGAACTAACAGTTTTGGGAGAGAAATCATGAATTGTTCATCTATTTCGGCAACTGGTCGTCTGCGAATAGGAGTTTTGGCGCTGGTTCTCGCCGCTCTCGCACCTGCGACGTCCTCCAATGCCGCTGATACCGCCAAAGGTCTGCGCATAATGCAAGAACAGGATCGCCGCGATGCAGGATGGCAGACTGTTCGGGTGAACGGTGAAATGATCCTACAAAGCGGATCCAGCATTTCGGCGTCCCGCGCATTTCGACTGGTTCGTACGGAACGCCCGTCGCGCAGCAAGGGGGATAATTCCCGCCTGACCTTTTCCACTCCAGCGGACGTGAAGGGAACCGTGTTGCTGACACATGGCAATGTCGAACCCAAGGATGACCATCAATGGCTGTTTCTGCCTGCCACGCGCAAGGCGCGCCGCATTTCTTCGGGGAACCGATCAGGCAAATTCCTGTCATCTGAGTTCAGTTATGAGGATATGGGGGGCAGCGAACTCGAGGATAACACCTATGGCTGGCTGCGCGATGAATCCTGCCCGGACAATGCAAAGCTGTCCTGCCATGTGGTCGCCGCTTATCCCAAGAACAAAAAATCCGGCTATAAGCAGCGTATTCTTTGGCTCGACACGCAAGAATACAGAGTTTTTCAGACCGAGTATTTCAACAAGCGCGGCAAGCTAGAAAAGCGGATGACCAGCACCGGTTTCAAAAATTACGGCGGTCATTGGCGTCCGGCCCAGCTAGACATGCTCAACCTTCAAACAGGCAAGCGAACGATATTGAAGTGGTCAGGCTATAAGTTCGGCGTAAATGTCTCAAGCACTGAACTATCGCCGCAAAGGCTTGATAAGTGATGCCGTCCGTTCGAACCGGGTTCGTCGCGTGGTCTATATTAGCCTGCGCGCAAGCTGTCAGTGCGCAGTCAGATCTCAGCGCGACCCTACGGGTGGACGCATATGCCTTTGCCGAGGATGCTCTGTCGCCACAACAAACGAACAATCCAAGCCGCATCGCCTTGGATTTGATTGGCCGGCTTGAACTGTCAGACACTCTGACGTTGTCATTTGACAGTACCGGTGGCTGGTCAGGTGGCGAACACGGCTTTGCGTTTGGTCGGATTAACAGGCTCAGCCTGGATCAACAGATCGCGGCTTCAATTCTCAGCTTTGGTTATGACACTCTGATTTGGTCGAAAAGCGAATTCGCAAGGCTATCGGATGTGATCAATCCGCGCGACTATCGTTTCGATCCCAGCGGTGAGACAACCTTGGGTCAACCAATGTTCCGTTGGGATCTGCCGCTAGGACCGGGCGTGTTAACCTCGGTTGTTGTCCCGCGCCCACTTCCGTCGCGCTATCCAAGTGCCGAAAGCCGCCTTAGATCCCGCCTTCCAGTCACAGGCGATGCCCAGTTTGAGAAAAATCAGAACACGCATGCCTTTGCACTGCGCTATGAGGCAAGCATCGGGATCACAGACTTTGGCATTTACGGCTATGTCGGCCCGACACGCGAAGCGGCGATCGTCTCCGTTGGCTCAGCCTTTGCTCCGTATTATGCTTGGGTGCAACAGGCCGGTTTCGACGCACAAGTGACCTTTGGGTCCAGCGCCGCAAAACTCGAGCTTCGCCACACCAGCAATCAACTTGATCGCACTGGCGTACGCAGCGACGGTTGGGCGATATCTGTCGGTGCCGAGCACTCGTTTTATGGGGTTTTCGGGTCACCTGGCGATATTACCGTAGCTGTCGAATACGCTCGGGATGAACGCGGTAAGCAAGCATGGCAGAACAATCAGAACGATCTTTATGCGGGACTTCGTTGGAGCCTTCAGAACACTGCGGACACGCAATTTGAGATCGGCTATCAGCAGGACCTTTCATTCGACTCATCTGCGTGGAGGTTGGGGTTCGAGCACAGGGTGATGGACGGTCTGGTTGCAAAGGCCGAAGCAGTTCTTTGGCAAGACGCCGATCCGCAAGATCTTGTCTATGGGCTGAGCCGCGACAGCCACTTACGAGTGAGTTTCGAAAAGAGCTTTTGAGCGTCAAGTGCAAACGGTATTTCGAAACGGCAAGCTATGAGGTTTAGAGCAAATCATGGCCGAACAGCGGAACCTCGTCCTCGCAAACTCCGTCGCGCTCTAACTCCAAAGTGGAGTGATTGATCCCGAATTCTGCACCAATTTGCGCCTTTAGCTCTGCCTTTATATGCTCCAACCGGCCCCATGCAGCGTCTTCGACGACTATATGGGCATCGAGCGCCGGTGCATTCTCTTCCATCTGCCACAGGTGAACATGGTGGACGTCCATGACGCCATCTGTTTGGCGCAGAGCGGTCACCACGTCTCCGCCGTCAATGTCCGGCGGACTACCGAGCATGAGGGTTCGGATCGGACCACCGATCTCTGCGAAGGCCAAGTATAGAATATAGATCGCTATTCCAATCGTGATCGCAGGATCAACCCACCGCATGTCGTAAAAAATGATTAACGTGCCGCCGACGATCACGGCGACCGAGGCCAAAGCGTCGGAGAGGTTGTGGAGGAACAAGGCGCGAATGTTCTGACTGCCCTTTTGCATTGAATAGGTTAGTGCCGCCGTCACGGCGTCAACGACCAGCGCTAATCCCGCGATGATGACCACTGTCCACCCTTGCACTTCGGGCGGTTCGAAAAGGCGGATGCCGCCTTCATAAATAAGATAGAGTCCGATCACGATCAGTGTCGTGTAATTGATCAAAGCTGCAACGGTCTCGATACGACCATAGCCGAAAGTCATCCTTTCATCGGCAGGCCGACGTGCGATCTTGCGGGCCGCAAAGGCAATGACGAGCGCCGCCATGTCCGAAAAGTTATGGAGCGCATCCGCGATCAGAGCGAGTGAGCCTGCAAAAATGCCACCCACGATCTGGGCAACGGTCAGAAGACCGTTGGCCCAAATTGCAATGGCGACCCGACGATCTCCGCTGGATGGGTCCAAATGGGCATGGCTATGACCGTGGTGATCATGCGGCATGGATCTCGTCCTCATGGCTGTGCGCTACAGATACGTCGGGTTTCAGTCGGCCAGCGCGAAAGGCCCGTACGCGTGCATTCATCCAATACCGGATAATACTTCGATAGAACCAACCGCGCAGTCGCCCGAACTGTTGTTGATGTTCTGCGTAGAAGGCATCGGGCGTATCGTACGTGCCAAAATCCTGCACGATCCCGGTTTTCTGGATGTAGGTGTCCTGCCCGTTCCATTCGATTGGCGGGGCGCTCAGGCAATCTGTTCCAGCGCCGTAACCGCAGAGGCTTTCAGTGTTGGCAAACGAAGATTGCAGAACCTTCAGAAACGCGCTGTCGAGAATGAAGCCTTCCAGGTTGATCCACCTGCCGTCCAGTTCGACCTCGATCCACGAGTGGAGAATTTCTTCCGGTGCGATCGGGTAGACAAGCTCCGGCACAACGCCGCGCTGAAGGCCCTTGTGGATCGTGAATCCGTGGATCCTGCACTTTATGCCTACACCCCGAAGCAGCGCCATAAGGAGCGTACCCTTGGTGTTGCACTGACCATATCCATCGGAAAGCACCTCGGACGCCGGAATGTCGTCGGCTCGATTGTAACCAAATGCGATTTCATTACGCACAAAGTCATAAACAGCTCCGATCTTGTCAGTATCGGACAGATTGGCCCAGCCCCTTCCATCAATTAACTGCGCGATGGAAGCCGCACCAAAATCCAGGATTGGGGTTGCCGTCAGCAAGGGGTCTTCATATGCCACAATGGGTCTCCTCGAATCTTTCGAGGATATAGATAATTACTACAGTCACTGTAGGTTCAAGTAAGAATATCAAAAAGTTGTATGCGCCTAATCAGACGCCAATCTGATCATGCTCGGTCAGACATTCTGAATGGTCTCTCAGCACCTCAAGAACACGGCATTGCGCGGCGTTACCGCCGCTGCATTCCTTGACCATGCGCTTCAATTCCGCGCGCAACGCTTTCAAGCGTTCCATCCTCTGCTCAACGAGCTTCAATTGTCGGCGAGCGATTTCATCGGCTTCGTGACAGGGCCGGTCCGGAGCGTCGGACAAATCAAGCAACTCCCGGATCGCGTCGAGCGGAAATCCCAACTGTCTGCTGTGCCGAATGAACGCGAGGCGATCGAGTTCAGCGTCACCATAGCGCCGTTGACCGCCTTCGGTCCGACCAGGTTCGGGCATCAATCCGATCTGCTCATAGTAACGGATCGTCTGAACCTTGGTGCCAGTTCTTTTTGCGAGCGAACCAATTGTGAGCATGTCGAAACCCCGTTAATCGTCAAGTGAATGTAGGTTTGCATGACCAGCGGCGCAACCGCGGAACTCATGCATTGGCGATCACTCGCAGGTGCGGCAGAAAATCACTTGAACCTACAGCAGCTAGAGGGTGTAACCCGACTCAAAGTAATGAATCAAACAGGCGGAACGACATGCGTCTTTCAGTTATTCAGAAAATATTGTGGAGTCTGGCAAGCATAGCGCTGCTTGCATTTGCGGCATTCCAGTTCGCTGGTATTCGGGTCGACACTAACGCGGACATGTCTGATCCTGCGTTTCGCGCCGCGTTCGAACTGACAAATCACCACGGAATGACGCAAACCGAGCGCGACTTTGCTGGGCAGTGGCTGCTCGTCTTCTTTGGCTTCGCAAACTGCCCAGATGTTTGTCCAACAACGCTTGCCGAAGTTGCCGCGGTTATGGAAGACCTCGGTCCAGATGCCAAAAAAGTGCAACCAATTTTCATCTCGGTTGACCCTGAACGCGACACACCGGCTGCGCTGGCGGAATACGTGCCCTTGTTTGATGCAGGGATCATCGGCCTGACGGGTACTCCGGAACAAATTGCAGAAACGTCTGAGACCTTTCCGATATTCTATGAGCGGATCGAAGAGGCCTCCGCGCCAGATGGCTACACAATGGGCCACACATCGCATCTGTTCCTCTTCGATCCTAAGGCAGGTTTCGCGGAGTCGTGGGCCTATGGCACGCCAGCAGAAGAGATACTCACCGACCTAAAAGCGAGGCTCTGACCGAAATGACCCGCTTATACGGAGAAACGGCCCTTGGGTTGGCCTGGGTAATCGCTCTCATCGCCTCGCTTGCCGTTCTGTTCATTGGCGAGGTGCTGGGGCAAACACCCTGCCTGTTGTGTTGGTTCCAACGGGCCTTCATGTTTCCGCTGGCCATCGTGCTGGGGCTCGGCTTCTGGTGGCACGATGATCGCGTGGGCCGGTACGGGGTCGCACTCGCAATTGGCGGCGGCGCTGTCGCGCTCTGGCACCTCGGGCTTTATGTCGGTGTCATCCCGGAACGGATTCAGCCCTGCACCGCAACAGGACCCTCCTGCGTGGACGACAACCAATTGATTTTTGGCGTCCCAATCCCGCTGATGGCGCTTGCTGCTTTTGCCGCAATTGCGGCGCTGAGCGCTCTTTCACTAAAGGACAAAAACTCATGAACCGTCGTGGCCTCATCCTCTCTGTCGCAGCCCTTGGTATCGCCAGTTTTGGCGGAGCAACCTGGTATGTGAACCGACCTACTCCAGCATCAAAGAAAGAAACCATCGCCCCAGAATTGGCAGAATCTCTGATCCGGCCTTACTCTCCCATCCTTGGCCCTGAGGACGCGCCCGTAACCATTGTCGAGTTCTTCGATCCGGCCTGTGAGGCCTGTCGGGCATTTCATCCCGTTGTAAAAGATATTTTGGACAAAAACGCCGAAACCGTGCGCGTTGTAATACGCTACACACCGTTTCACGGACCGATTTCGGATACAGCCGTCAAGTTACTTGAAGCGGCCCGGATGCAGGGCAAGTTCGAACCGGTGCTCAATGCTCTAATGGCGTATCAAGACGTCTGGGCGGCGCATGGGGCGTTCGATCAACAAAAGCTCGGAAAGATCGCGGCCGGAGCCGGGCTCGATCTCGAACTTGCGATTGAGCAGATGAAATCACCCGATATCGTGGCAATCTTCAATCAAGACAAAGCAGACGTAGACACAATAGGCGTTCGTCAGACCCCAACGTTCTTCATCAATGGCAAGCCGCTGGATCCGTTTGGAATGGACGAATTGAGACAGCAGGTAGACGCCGAAGTAGCTGCGGTTGGTAGTTAGTGGTCAAAAAAGGAACAGCAAAGTGAAAACAATATTCTATGGCCTGATGGCTGCACTGATGTTTACATCAAGCGCGGCGACACCAACCTTTGCTGGTTCAGAGAGCGTAGTCGTCGAAGATGCCTGGTCGCGCGCATCGGTCGGGGTCAATCGTCCGGGCGCTGCGTATATGACCATCCGCAATACAGGCGACGAGACGGTCACACTGACCGGTCTCCGCACAGATTTGGCGATGATGCCTGACATTCACCAGACATCTACAAATGCAGAAGGTGTCAGTTCAATGGCACCCGCAGGCGAGATCGAAATTGCGCCGGGTGAAGCTGTTTCGCTGGAACCGGGAGGACTGCACGCCATGTTGATGCACCTGCAGCGACCAATGACCGAGGGGGAAAATTTCTCTGTGATCCTCGACTTCTCAGATGGTGGTGAGATCGCCGTCGAAGTCCCAATTCTCGGTATTGCGGCGCGTGGCCCAGAGGGCTGATGACGGGACGAACGACCCTCAAGTGTGCCTATGCAGGCATCGCAGCGATTGCACTGACACTTGCTGTCGGGTGGTGGCAGGTCGATGGCCCCGGTGCATCCGAACAGACGGAACGGCAACCGTTCGCCCTAACCGAAATGGAGTTCAGCCTCTCAGATCACGAGGGGGACGAGGTTGGACCCGAAACTCTAATCGGTCGGCCAACGATGGTTTTCTTCGGCTTCACCTACTGCCCGGACGTTTGTCCGACGACACTGTCGGACATCTCCGGCTGGCTTGATGACCTAGGCGAAGACGCAGAGGGAATGAACGTGGTGTTCATCACCGTCGATCCAGAGCGGGATACTGTCGAGGCAATCGCTGAATATGTCGGCTATTTCCATCCTTCGATCCGTGGCTGGACCGGCACGCAAGAGGAAATCGCTCGCGCAGCACAGGGCTTCCGTGCGCGCTATGAGCGTGTGCCAACAGATGGCGGTGATTACACAATGAACCACACCGCCAGCGTTTTTCTGTTCGATATTGAAGGGCGGTTCACCACAATGATCGATTATCATGAGCCAAGGGAGTTCGCCGTGCCAAAAATCCGGCGCACATTGGACTAAGCAGCATTCTGTAGAACCCAAGCATTCTGGTCAGGCCGATTGAATGTGAACCCATCAGATTTCGAAGGTGCTCGAGATGCATAAAAACCTCTTGAACCTCTAGTGACTAGAGATTCTAGACTAGATGTAACATAGAATCAAAAGGGCTTCCCAATGTCAGGATGTTGTGGACATGACGCCAAGTTCGACGGCGTATCAGATGATTACAAGCGGCGATTGTGGATCGTCATTGCACTGAACGCAATCATGTTCGTTGTCGAGATGACCGCCGGTCACTACGCAAAATCACAGGCGCTTCAGGCTGATGCTCTCGACTTTCTGGGAGACGCATTGACCTATGGTATTTCGCTTGCGGTGATCGGAGCTTCGATCCGGGCGCGCACCAATGCGGCTTTGGCCAAAGGGGTTAGCTTGCTGTTGATGGGCCTTTGGGTCTTCGGATCGACAGTGTACCGTGTCTTCTATGTCGGCGTTCCGGAAGCAGAGATTATGGGGATTATTGGCTTCTTCGCTCTGATGACCAATCTCGCAAGTGTTCTCCTGCTCGTCCGTTACAAGGATGGGGACGCCAATGTGCGCTCAGTCTGGCTCTGTTCTCGTAATGACGCCATCGGAAACGTCGCGGTGATGTTCGCGGCCTTGGGTGTATGGGGCACAGCAACCGGTTGGCCTGATCTTATCGTTGCCGCAATAATGGCGGGCTTATTCCTTTCATCTGCATTCCAGATCGTCCGACAAGCGTTGGCAGAAAGGAAAGAAGCGTCAGCTCACACGCACGCCGAAGCATAGTGAAATTCACACATACATTCTTGGGCCTAGTGGTGCCTGAAGCAACCTATTCGGCAATTCTGAGGTCTAGCGAATTGTACGCGCAAAGACTTTGGCAACAGCTGAGGTTTACACTTTGGACACCGCGTTTGGTTTGGGTACTCGAGCAGCCTCAAGCGATGTTGACCCAAACCACGACTGCCTGGGCATTCATTGAAGCCGCCGAGCGCGAGGCCTGCCAAGCTACCGCGTTGTCCCGACTGGCCGAGGCCCGCGCTCCATTCCAACTATCTCTTCGGTGAAATTACACCGGCAGAAACCAAAAGGCTCTGACCCATGAAACACTTGACCCAAGCTCTGACCATCGTTTTTGCATTTCTCCCGGCGGCGCAGGCTCTCGCGGAGGCAATTCCAGTCGATGTCCGCAAGACCAATGGATGCGGCTGCTGTCTGTCCTGGATGAGCCATCTCGAAGAGAACGGCTTCGCGCCAACAGGTCAGGACATGTTCGGCGGTCTTCTCGTACGCTTCAAGCTCGACAACGGAGTGCCGCAACGCATGGTCTCCTGTCACACTGGGCTCGTCGAAGGTTACGTGATCGAGGGACACGTACCAGCCGCCGACATCCACCGCCTGCTTCAAGAGCGTCCCGATGCTGTCGGCCTTGCAGTGCCAGGAATGCCCTATGGTTCGCCAGGCATGGGACCCGAGGACGACCGCGAGGCCTACGACGTATACTTGATTCAAAGGGACAGTTCGACCGAGGTCTTTTCGAGCTACCCGGAAGAGTAACCGAGCCGATTGGTGGAAGTCCCTCCCTCAATCTTGCCCGGCCTGTTCAGCAGCTGCAGCGCAGGCCGACCAAAAGTAGCCGAAGTAGTGACGTGACAAGATGTTGACAGGTAAAAAAACGCAAGCAGCCAGCATCAGTTTTACCTGAGAGCAGTTTGGTCCGGAAAGTGGAAACCTACCAAGGCACAGGTCTGAGTATTCCAAAATGCCTTCAAGGAAACTTACTCCGGTGAGCACGCCAATCGCAAAGTATGGACTTTTCTCCAAGCATCACGTCAAAATCAGGTCTCGAAGTCAAACTAATAAACGACCAACGGTGATTGAACCGTTAAGAGGGTCGCTCAAATAAGGACTTGCCCGGCGCATGCACCTACCGACACTTACTTTATGCCGTACCTGCCGTGACGCTGACCCAACCCTGTATGATCAAGTGGTATCAACGCTAGAGCTCGCGAACGTGAAGGTAAGATTGCAGCAGGTGGACTGTATGTCCGGTTGCCTGCGACCACAAACGTTGGCCGTTCGACAGAACGGCAAGACTGCCTATCTATTTGGTGAAATTACGGCGCTAGATTTGCCGGACATACTGAAGTTCATCCAGATGTATCAAGAGAGCACAGACGGCAACTTCACTGATGCAAGACCACTGGGAAACCTGCGTTTCAAGGCTATTGCTCGTATTCCGGCAAATATATAGTAGCCCGCCCGCGACCCAATGAGAAAGTTCCAGCTATGACTTTGGCGCTTTAGAACCCGGACATGCCGGTTTCCTACTTGACCAACCGCCGCTTTATGAGCCAGTAACGATCATTACGGTGTTCAAAGGTGCGGATGCACTGGAACTGAAACGGGAATGAGGACGGTGGACCGATTCAACGGCACCCAACCTTAACCGCCCCCGCGACTGTGAGCGGCGAGCTACCTTCCATTTCCACTGGCGCGAGAGCGCTGGGAAGGAGGAAGACCGCATCGACCCGCGAGTCAGGAGACCGGCCGTATATTGAACGTAACTTGCGCCGTCGGGTGTGACGGCAAGGAGGACTAAAATGACGACAAACGCTATCAAAGCATCCGCTGTAGGATCAACCATTCTGCCCGCAGTTTTCGCCCTTATTCTGGGTTTGGGTGTTGTTACTGTGACCGGCCATGCTCAAGCTTCTGGCCTGCATGACGCTGCTCACGATGTGCGCCACGCAACTGGTTTCCCCTGCCACTAAGACCATGTTCAGTCGTATTCTGACCAGCGCGTTGTTCGCTGGTGCTGCAGCGGGGCTGATTGCCGCCTTGCTGCAGCTTTATTTCGTGCAGCCTGTACTTCTCCACGCCGAACTTTATGAGGGTGGTGATTTGGTGCATTTTGGCGCTGATCCTGTGACTGCGCATCCCGAGTTGCCCGGCATGTTCGCCGAGCCGGTGCGCGACGGCCTGAGCATCATCTTCACGATGCTGACGTATACTGGTTATGCATTGGCCCTTGTGGCGCTTATGTCGATTGCCGAACAACAGGGTCGTGAGATTAACGGTCGCACCGGTTTGCTTTGGGGCTTGGCTGGCTTTGTTGCCTTCCACTTTGCGCCTGGCTTGTCTCTGGCGCCTGAAGTGCCAGGCGTAGCCGCAGCAGATGTCGGTGTGCGCCAAGTATGGTGGACTGCTACTGTTGCCACGGCTGGCGTCGCCATGTGGTTGATCGCCTTTGGAGGCAACTTGGTGAGCTATCTGATCGCCGCTGCACTGCTGATAGCGCCACACGTCGTCGGTGCGCCTGAACCCGACACCTTCGCTGGCCCGGTTCCGACCGAGATCGGCGCGCTTTTTGCCGCCCGAGCCTTTGGCATCGGCATGGCCGCTTGGGTGTTGCTGGGAAGCTTTGCCGGATACTTCTGGCAGGCTGAAGGCAAACGCGCGAACGCCGCCGCCTGATTCCTTTCCTCTATTGCTTTCCCGCCGGTCACCGCCGGCAGGAGCTTTCATTTATTGAGGAGGACAAAATGTCCCGTTCTCTCGCGCTCTTTGCCATCGGGCTGATTTTTGGTGGTGGTGTCGGCTTTGTGATCGCCGCCAGCAGCGGCGGCACCTTTGACAGCCACGACCACGCTGACCCGTCTCAACATGGTAGCAATGCGGAGATGGCAGCCCATGACCATTCTGCTGCCACTAACTTACCGGCTGACAGCAATGCCCCCAGCGTGGCGATCAAGATGATTAAAGATCCGATGGCAGGTTGGAACTTGCACGTGACACCGCAAAACTTCCGATTTTCTCCTGAAAATGCCTCTACTGAGGATATACTTGGTGAAGGGCACGCGCATGTCTATATCAACGGCGAAAAGCTGGGGCGCCTTTATGCCAACTGGTTACACCTCCCATCCCTGCCGGATGGCGACGTTGAGGTAAAAGTCTCTCTCAATGGCAACAGCCACAGCCCGCTAATGGTTGGGGGCGTGCCCGTCGAGGCCAAACTGATCGTTCAAGCAGACGATGACGGCTCCTGAGCGACATTTCAAATCTAGGTGAGTTTCGGTTGCGGGGGTCTTGCGCCCCTGCTTTGCCTTTTGTTTGCAGATCAGATTTGAATGCACAATGCCATTCCTCGACGCGCTATTTCAGGAAATGGCAATTGCGTTGACCACATCGCTATTGGCTCATTTAGCTCCGCGAAAAATCCTTGAATACGCGAAGTGTCTCTTCGCTTACATGATGCTCGATACCTTCGGCATCGTGCTCGGCCACGTCTTTGGAAATACCCAAGGCGATAAGGAACTCCACCACAATTCGGTGCCGCTTTCGACAAGCCTCGGCCAGTCGCCGCCCGGCATCTGTCAGGCGAATTGAGCGGTAAGGTTCCTGCACAATGAACCCCTCGCGTTTTAGCCGCGACAGGTTCTTGGACACAGTGGGTTGGGTCACGCCGAGACGCTCGGCAATCTCCACTGGCCTTGCTGAACCGTTTTGGTGAATCAGCTCTGAGATCAGCTCAACATAATCCTCAACAACTTCGCTTTGTCGAGCGGCGCGGGCTGCCTCGAAACCGCTCGCTTGGTCGTCAGGGTTGCGTCCGAAGGGTTGTGGTTTCTGGTCGGTCATTCTGCTCTCGGTGTCTATTGCTGGCGCGGAACCCTGCTTACCGCACCCTAATGTGTATGCACCAGCAACGTGGGGCTTGACAATGACATAGACCTTTCTACAAAACTTAGCCAAGGCTAATAATTGTAGACTGAACCATGAAACACCTGATTGCATCCGCCTTGATTGGCCTTCTTCCGCTTAGTGTGGGGGCCACTGCCATTGAAGAAGCCCCATGGGCACCACGAGCCGCAGCCTACCGGCTGAGCCTATTCATGGCGAACCTGACACCCGTTCCCTGGGAGAAGATTGAAAACAACTGGACCGCTCCGGCACCCGGCAGCGCAGTTGCGGTGGAGGCTCTGTCACGGGTATCGGATAGCGACGCCCAGAACATTCGCGCAGCGCTGGCTTCGGAAGACCGACAGGCCCTGTTTGCAGCGACTACAACAGCATTGGCCAAAGGTATTCTACAGCACCTAGAGGCAGCCGAGGCGACACTTGGCCAGCCTGAAGCCGCGTTTGAGGTTGCGCAGTCTACGGCCTTGTACCGCGCGTTTGAGGACGGCATCCTGGCGGCGGACAAGCAGGCCGCATACGATCTAGGTCGCGCCTGGCTGGTTCTGAATTCTTCTCTGGGTAGCTCCGGTATTTTGGATTATGGCGCTCAGGACCCGAATGTCGCGCGATTTACTGAGGCGCAAAAAGTTATCGTGGAGTACATTGAGAAAAACTATCTGCCCTCCGTTTTTGTCGAACGTGGCAAGCTGACCCCGGCACCGGAGAGCGCAGTTCGCTCCGGTACGCCGGTAGTGTTGCCCGCCACACTCCCACCGGGCTCCAATATTGCTGATCAGCGCGAGCTACCCCGGCTGGTGCTCCAGTTTGAAGAGGCTGGCGAGGACGAGGCCAACCTGCCGCTTGTAGCCTATGGCGACATGCTGTTCGATAGCCCTGAGATCTTCGGTTCTCCAGCACGTGATCTGGGGATAGCCTGTTCCACCTGCCACAACCGGTCCGACGTGAACCGGGATTTCTTCATCCCCGGCCTCTCAAGCCATGCCGGCGGGATGGATGTGGACAGTTCCTTCTTCAATCCGATGTTCAACGACCGGGAAGACGATCACCTGGATACGCCGTCAATGCGGGGCATCCGCTTTACAGCGCCATACGGGCGTGATGGGCGCGAGCCGAGCCTGCGCCGTTTTGTACGCAATGTGATCGTGACCGAGTTTGCCGGGGCGGAGCCAACGCCGTTCCAACTCGATGCGATGGTCGCCTACTTGCGCGCCTTTGACTTTCTGCCGAACCCTCAGATCGACGAAGCCGGGCGGCTGACAGACAAGGCCTCTGAGGCTGCGAAACGCGGTGAGGTACTGTTCAATACCGAATTTGCCGGGCTTGGCGACAGGTCCTGCGCCTCCTGCCACACCCCGGACCGGTTTTTCCGAGACGGACAGACCTATGACATCGGCTCGGCCGAACCGCCGTTCCCAGGCGGCACCACAACCGCATTCGAAACGCCCACATTGCGCAATGCCAACTTCACCGCACCCTATATGCATGACGGATCGCTGCCGACCCTAGCAAGCGTTGTAGACTGGTTCAACGATACCAAGGATCTGGGCTTGGATGCGGAACAGCGCGCCGATTTAACTGCCTATGTGCAGGCGGTCGGAGATGGTGAGGAGCCCTACCAGCGCTTTGAAGGCCGAGACAGCGTGTTCCGCCTGTCGTGGGAGGAGCTCACCACCTTTGCTTCGACGTTGGACACGCTGATCCCGATGCGCGACGCAGAGAACATTGCCGTATTGATTGACACTGTTGCGCCGGACCTGGCGGCGGATGCGAGCGTTATGACCAACCAAAACGCCAAGCCTGAAATCTACCAGCTTGCCGCAATACTCCAGGCAGTTGGCGATGCCAGCGCCACTGGCGACTGGGCTGAAGCGAGCCGCCAGTGGGACGCTTTCAAAACCATGCAAGCCGAGATTGATGAGAGGATGTTCTGATGCTGTCGCGCCGTACCTTTTTTACCACTGCCGCTGCCGCCCTGACAGTGCCAGCAACGGCCTCTGCGGAGGAGGCGCTGAAACTCGCCTTCATTCCGCAAGAAAACCCAGAGAAGCTGTTGGGGGATATCGAGGTGATCACTGCCTGGCTGTCCCGGCAATTGGAGGTTCCAGTCACCGGCTTTGTTACCTTTGATCATGCTGCGGCAGTAGAGGCATTGCGCAATGGCGATGCCGATATCTCTTTCATGGGCGCCCTGCCCTTTGTGCTGGCAGAAGACCAGATCGGAGCGGTGCCGCTTCTGTCCGAGGTTTACCGCGGCCAGCCGAGCTATGCGGGGAGGGTGTTTGTACGCAAGGATAGTGGCATTGAGACGCTGGCTGACCTACAGGGCCGCGACATTGCCTTTGCCGATCCAGTGTCGGAATCCGGTTATCTCTATCCGTTGGACCTGTTCGTCCGTGAGGGTCTGGTGACCGATGCAGGCGATGCGGACCGGTTCTTTGGCCAAAAGTTTTTTGCAGGCGGTTATCAGCAGGCCATGCAGGCTATGGTCAACGGTTTGGTCGATGCGGCGGGGGCTAGCCAGTATGCCGACCTCTATCTAACGCCCGAACAGCAGGCCGAGATCATGGTGCTGGGCGAAAGCGAGCAAATTCCCAGCCATGCCATCATTGCTCGGCCTGACCTGGATTCGGGTCTGCAGGGCCGCTTCGTGGATGCTATGCTGCGCTTGAACAAGGCTGAGAACCAGTATTTGCTGGCCTATCTCTATGGTCCCGACGGCTATGTGGTTGCAGACCCCAAGGCCTATGACGGGGTCAGGCAAATGGCACGCCGCTATGGTTATTTGAAATGACCCACGCGCTTTCCCTCCATGCAATATCGCACTGCTTTGACGGTGCAGAGGTGCTGCAGGACGTATCCCTGCAAATAGCACCGGGTGAATGCGTAGCCTTGCTGGGGCCTTCGGGTGCCGGCAAGTCGACCTTGCTGGCTTTGCTGGATGGACGGATCCGGGGCTGGCGCGGCAGAGCCGAGGTGCTCGGTAACCGACTTCCAAATAACAGGGCTCCGGAGCGTGAAACTCGACTGGAAACCGGCTTCATCTTTCAGGAGTTCGCATTGGTCGATCGGCAGAGCGCATATCAGAATGTGATGAATGGACGGCTCGGGCGGATGCGCACCTGGTCTTCGCTTTGGGGGTGGTACGGCGCGGAGGATCACCTCAAGACGGCCATTGCGCTTGAGGACACAGGCCTGACGGATCTGGCGCAGCGCCGTGTGGATCAACTTTCCGGCGGGCAGCGCCAGCGGGTAGCCATCGCCCGCTGCTTGGCGCAGGAGCCTGAGCTGATCTTGGCAGATGAACCGGTCAGCAACCTTGATCCAGCCCATGCGGAACGTATTCTGGAACTGATCACCGATGCAGCACGAAAGCGTGGCATCACCGTTGTCTTCAGTTCGCACCAGCCAGAGCTTTCGCGGCGCTTCGCCAGCCGCATCATTGGGTTGCGCGCGGGCGCGGTGCTGTTTGACAAGCCCTCTGCAATGGTCGGCAACGACGACATAAGTGAATTATACCATGGAACAGTACCTGGTGACGGATTGCGGGTTGTAAGCTGATGAGCCGGATCTTGGTTTGGATCGTGCTCGGGCTTGCACTTCTGTGGGCTGCGGGAAACGCTAATATCGGTTTGGACAAACTGCCCGGAGCGGGGCCTAGGCTGGCAGAATTTCTAGGCCGTATGATGCCACCAGACCTTTCTGTCTGGCCGGAGGTCCTTACAGGCCTGGCCGAAACACTGAGAATCGCCATTCTTGGTACGCTGTTTGCCATCGTCCTGTCTGCGGGGCTGGCTGTGCTTGCGTCTGAGACACTTGTACCCGCAACCATCTGGCGCCCGGTGCGGGCGCTACTGGCAGCAATCCGTTCAATTCCACTGATCCTGGTGGCGATGCTGATGGTGGGGGCTGTCGGGCTGGGTCCGTTACCCGGTATTCTTGCAATCACTTTTCATGCCACCGGTATGCTGGCGAAATTTTATGCTGAAGCGATCGACAATGTCGGTACTGCTCCGCTTGCTGCACTGGAAAGCGCAGGCGCCAGCCGGGCGCAACTACTACGGTGGGCGATCTGGCCACAGATGGCTCCGGTGGTGCTCCGCGACACAGTCTTCCGCTTTGAACTGAACCTCCGGGAAAGCTTGATCTTGGGCATCGTTGGCGCCGGGGGCATAGGGCTGCACGTTCAGACTTACGTGCGTTCATTCCAATATGACAAGGCTGCGACTGTCACGCTTGCTATCATCTCTCTGGTACTGCTGTTCGAAGGTTTCAATACGGTTTTACAAAAGCGGTTTTCATGAATGGTCCGGCCTAGGGAGGTCGGGTGCCTTGGGCTTTGCTGTGTTTAATTTTTCGAAGTGCCCTTCAAATAACTTTGCTGGCCGCTGATCAAATCTGTTGAAAAGAGGCGCGCCTAACTCACTCAATATCTGTGTTTTTCAGTTTGAACCGTCTTTTTTTTGAAACCGTCAGAATAGCGTAACGGCACTATCTTCTTTAGGCGTTCAAACGCCACCTTTTCCAAGCCAAGTCGGTTACGAATAGATATCAATAGGCGTTCCGTCTTTCACCATTGCGTAGATATCTTCAATCTCCCGATCCGAAACGGCAATGCACCCAGCCGTCCAGTCGCGCTTGTTTGTCGGGTCAATGCCAGGGCGCGGCCCCCCATGGATGAAAATATCTCCACCAGGGGAACGACCCTGAGCTTTTGCGTATGCGATATCTGCATCATTTGGGTAAGATATTCCTATCGAAAGATGGAAAAGGCTGTCTGGATTTCGCCTGTCAATCACATAGGAGCCTTCCGGCGTGCGCCCGTCCCCTTCAAACTGTTTGTGACCTTCTGGGGCGAAACCTAGACCCATCTGGAAAGTACGCAAAATACCCTCGTTGCCATCCAGGACAATCATGCGCTGCCCCTTGTAAACCCGCACCCGGGTCACCTCTGGCCCACTGTAAGTGCGGAATTTGTTAGCACATCCAGAAAGAAAGGTCGCCAAGGCTCCCAGGAGGATCGTGCGACGTGTAATTAGATAATGCACTGCTCAATTCCTCTTTGCTGAGGTTTCATCTGCGACAAACTCTAACGAGCGTTGTCAGCGCCTTCAATTGCTGCGTGTGAATGAGGCTAAGCCATCTATCCGCAATGCGGAAATTCGTCGCTCCGCCGAATTGAGATGGATTGGGCTCATTGTGGACATCGGATGCGGTGCAGCATTTACGTTTGCAGAAGATCAATAGCCGTCGCTTGCGGGCCCAAACCTGCCGTTCATCGATGGGCTGAAATGCTGCGGTTGCAGCCCACTTAGCAGACAATGACGGAATTAACGTTTGGATGCCAGTCACAGTAAGTGTGTGCATTGCTGCTCAAGACGACCTCTTACGCGGACTGTACGATCCATGTGGTCAACGCAAGGCTGAACACCGCAGTTTGATCGCCCGTCTGTACCGCAAAACGAGTCACGGCAAAACGTGGCTGGCACCCACCTTCTAGGTATCCTAGGCGTAGACGCTGCTCAATTCTTTCTTTTCGATCATGTTCAATAGATCGATACCATCCCAGCGAACAAACCAATGCTGCTTTTGGATTTCGTCAATTAGCGCTTCGGCCTCAGCAACAGTGATGTTTCCGGAGTTCGCGCCGATCCTGCTCCATGAAGCCCGAAGCAACTTAGCTCTCTTGGCCCTTTCCAGATAGGGACAAGCAAGGGAGTCCAGCAACAGATGCACTGTCTCAGAATCCCTATTCAGGTACTTCTCTGACGAAACTCGCTTACAGATGAAATCCCAAATTTCATTCCTTTGGTTAACGAACTCCAACCGATCACCATAGATGAATAGCTTTACGACCAACTCGAAGTAGCCTTGCCTCTTTCTGTCCAGTTTGGCGAGCGAGATCAGTTCGTGCTCCAGTCGCCCATCGCCCCCAAATTGTTGAAGACTAACCAAAATGTTAAGTATCTCGATTGGGATCACAGAATTTTTCGAGAACAAGCCTTCGAAGCTAGGCGCTCTCGCCAATTGTGACGCCCACCGAAGAGAGGCTTCTTTGAGAATGTCAAAACCTTCGGGGTCATGTTGTTGCAGATGCTGCGCTGCGCGCACGATGGCGTGAGACAGGCGAAGCGATGACGCGACTGTTGGGTGAAGCGTAAAGAAGTAAAATCCAACATCGAGCAGGAAAAAGAACATTTGGCGATAGTCCCGGACAACAGGACTTTCTTCCAACGCGACAAGGTCAATGTACCCGTCAGCTATCTCAATAACTTTCCGGCGCACGGCCCCAATAACATAGTTTGCAACTGCGTCGTACCCAAGCTCGGAGGAAAAACATGCTGCCTTAACCTCTCTAGTGAACTTTCCAAACAATGATCGATACTTGTAAATGTACTTCGGAAGTAACACCCGCTTGCCGCTCGCAGGCAGTGTAACAGCTTCAAAGAGCTTTTCCCAATGAGCTCCAAGGGATTTATTGATCTCGTCGATCACCAGAGACTTTTTCGAGTAGAATGGGCGCTTGTCGAGCTCTCTTTTCCCAGTATTCAGGTGCAGGTTGTACTCTCGCAACGCGATTGATAGCTCGTGCTCCACCTGCTCGGCAATCGCAGGGTCATTGGAAAACACATAGTAGTTGTCCACGTACCGCCTGCACTCATAGTCGACGCCATCACGTATGGGAGGGCTCTTCGCTTCAAGGTTACGGCGTGCGTTCTGATCCACCTTTGCAAGAATGATTTCTGCAAAAATGCGGCTGGCCTCCGGGCCAATGCAGATTCCACTAGTTTCGTTGTGGTTGAGCCGCTGCATTACCTTATCGAACCGGTTTCCAAAACTATGTGCGAACGTATTTTCTTTCGCCTCCTCCTTGCTCTTGGTGGCCCAAGCCATAGAGTGTGTGTAAATGCTGTCAAAACACTTAGTAATGTCCAAAGACAACTGGTAACGAAACTTCTTTTCTAAGCGAATGTGATCGTTCGAGGCGAAGAACTTGTAGAGGCGCTCAAATCCTGAATATGCAAAATAGCTTGCCGGGTTTCGCACCAGTTTATCCAACTCCGCAGTATCGACGGTCGCGCTCTTGTATTGATTCTTGTCCTGCAAGGGGGATGGCACAAAAAAGGAACTCCCAACTTTCTTCGGCGCACGAATGGAGAACGGTCCGCGCCCTGAAAATTCGCAGATCAACTCCTCGTACTTCTGATAGAAATCAGCCAATATAACCTGACCCCTCGGATGCAGGAGGCTCAAGGTTCTGACGCTTCGAGAATCTTTGACGATATTGTACTTTAGCGGAACGGTGTAGCTCTTGCCGTCGTCTTTCAGCAAAAGGGCGTTCACCAATTCTTGGAAGTGCTCCGATTTCTTGGCTACCCCATGAAGGTTTTTGTAGAAGCCATCGTTGCTTACGATTATCGGCACCTCAAAAGGTGACGTGTCTGTGAGTACCACTCGCCAATTGTCGGCTCGGTTAAGGTTGACCCGTGACTTTCTCTTGCTAGGCATACTTCCAGCACTCCATTAGGTCGGCCAACCGATCAGCATTGAGTCGGAAGTGAACGCGATTGGCGAACCCGCAAACGAATGAGTACTTCAGAAGCTCTTTTCTTTGACGGTTTGTCAGAACTAGTGCGAGCCTCCCTCCAATCGCCCCTGAACGGCACAGGACCATCCCCGAGAAAAACTTATCAAGCTCGGCGAGTGCCGGTGCGTTACTGTTGATGAGGCTGTATGTATGCTGCAAACCCGCGCTTCGCTTCTTGTGCTGCCTTTCGTCAAAGAACTGATAGCCACAGGTCAAAATACGGACGCGATCTATGAGGTCATCAAAGTTTCCGTCAGCCAAGTACTGCAGAAGGGATTTCACGATCCTCGTCTTGTTCTTTTTGACCTTTGACGAAGCGATATCCAACTCAACTCGACGACCAAAAGGCCGGTCCTTACTGGTCTCGTAGACGTTAAAATTAAAGCCGAGGTAATCAAAGCTGTGCTCAACGGATGTCGATTTTTTCTTCGTGTTTCCGAAGGCGTAGATTTTCGACTTGGAGAAATTCAACTTCAACCCCGCTGGCAAAGCTTCTTCGACCTGTACCCTAAGCGAGTTCGGATTATCCAATTCCGGTAGGATCAACACTATGTCATCAACATATCGGGCAAAGTAATGCGCGCTTAATTGTTCCCGCATTCTTTGGTCAAAATCTTGCATGTAGAACTCACTGAGTTCCGCGCTTATTGCCAAACCCGGGGGCAAGCCGTTCACCGAGTTGGCTTTGCATTGCTCAATCAATGACTTGACAACAGATCTCGTGCTTGGAGCCGTCATAAGTCTTTTGCTAAGTTGGCTTGACAGAGAATCCTGATCAATGGACGGATAAAATTTCTCGATGTCCATCTTTGCGACGGTAAATGGCAACCCTTCTTCGCAGAGTAACTTTAGACGGCGAACGATCTCGATCCGACTTCCCTGTTTTGACGCTGTGATTCTGCGAATGTTCTGAGCGGCCTTTCTCAGCACCAGATCGCACGCCAGATCATTTACTTGATAGATGGTCCGGCCAGCCAAGCTATTCGGTGTCAATGGCAGAGCGGAAAAACCATTTCGTGCTGTGGCAACAGCTTGAGTAACTAAAGCTTCCTTGTTCACCTCATTCTTCAATGCAGGCTGTTTTAGAAAATCACTTTTGCTCAGGTGCCTTGCAAGTGCTGCGCTGCCAAATGTGGGATCGTACATCAAAAATCACTTTTGCCTTTTTCCGCTCAACCCTATGCTGAAAACCAACTAGATGGAAAGCGTCGCACTATGGGCAACGTCCGCTCGCTGAAAGTCAAATATCGTGTTTGCCAATCGCAGCGAAAGTCCGCTTTCCGCCCTTTTTGCGCATGCATACACTCTTGAAACAGCAATCAAAGGCTACCGTGAACTTAGATAAGAACGTCTCTTTACGAGAAATGTCGCTGAAAAAATAATACGTTGATAGCAACCACAAATTCGCTTGGGTAATTTTCACTTCTAAATCAACTATTTAACAAAAACTCAACTTACCGAACCAACATTTTGCGCAATGTTTGTTCTGTTTTTTGCGCAGACATTTGGTTTTTTAGGCATCTAAGAAACTTGGCGACCCCGGCAGGATTCGAACCTGCAACCTGCCCCTTAGGAGGGGGCTGCTCTATCCAGTTGAGCCACGGGGCCGCTCCTGTTCTGGGTAGACCATTCCCGGCGAGAGTTCAAAGGCGATTTCAACCCCTGACCGGGTCACGAAAACGCTCATCTTCTTTCGCAAAACTGTGACCAAACTTTACCCAAACACCTCTAACATCCCTACTCCTTTGGACCCATATGAACGGTGTATTCACTTCATTGGTTAGGACACGACATGAACGAATTTGCAAAAAATAGAATTGGGTTCACAGTTCTAGCGGCAAGCTTCGTGGCGGCCATCGCACCTAATGCTTCCGCGCATACCTCACCACAACGCAACGATACGCATGCAACAATCGTAGGCAGCGCACAAATTAGATCCAATCCACAGTTTGATATTGCTACCGCCCTCTTGAAACAAAACGAACTAAGCGCTCCAGCAACGAAACTCGAGAACTAGGGTCTGCTTCAACTATAGCGGTCTTATTGCTGTAGGCTTTGGAACGCCCTCTGCAGCATAGTCATAACCCCCTGACTATGCTGCAAATTTCCGAAATGGTCGAACCAGGGTCCAACCCCACTAGTAAGGTTGGGATGACCAGATGTTTAAGAAAATACTTGCGGGCTTGGCGCTCGCAACGAAGGCAACCAGTGTACGGGCCTTTGAGGTCAAATCAGGTGCGATCACTCTGGGTTATGGCGAAATGACATTCAAGCACGGGCCAGGCGTTGAACTAAACAATTCATTCATCGGCGGCCAAGTAACGTTTGGATTTGGTTAAAACTTTGATCTGAATTTCGGTTTCAACCACGCGAATTCAGAGATCTTCTTTGAAAATATGGCGGTCTTTAGCCTGTTAGCCGATTATAAGTTTTCAGACACGTTCAGTCTGGGTGTCTTCCTTGACCAAACTCAACTTTCAAACATGTATATATCCGCAACCATAAGACACATCGGTGTCCAAAGCTCACTTAACATTAACAACTTCGAGGTGATGGGGTTTGCAGGTCGAGGCAGCGACGACGATATCGAAAGCACCGTCTACGGCGTCAATGGCTAGTATAATTTTGCCAGCGGATTTGATGCAGGGTTCTTCTTTCTTCATGCAGATTTCAAGTATGACGCCATTAAACAATATGGAGTGCATGTCGGTTACGCACTGCAAGGTGACAGTACAGCTCCCGTTTATCTGAATTTGACATTCGGGCGCTCAGAAGGCTTCTTCGAAACAGCAAACCATATTGGTGCGTCCATTACTGTGCCATTGGGTAACGCCGCACCTCGCGGAACACATCACTTCCACGCACATTCCGCAGACTTCAATATCCTATCTAACTTCGGGCGCTTCAGCGGAGGCCGCCCTCCGTGCCTTTGCGGTTAAAGTGACGCTCAAATGAGGCTCACTACCGGTATGCCTTTTCTCTACAGGCATACCGCTTTTGATTTCCGACGTATGTTCCTCATAAACCCGCCACAAACCTTCGGCGCAACTCATAAACCCTATGAGTTTATGTTACATAAAATCTCCGATTTGACCGACAATCCAATTAAATTCAATTAAATCAAATATCTATTCTTTTCTCGTTTTCGCTTCGGGCTTACACCCCGCCCCAATATTAAACTGGGGAATACCAATGAAAACCACATTGATCATCGCTGCGGCAACCGTCGCAGCGGCCGGAACCGTGCACGCTTTTGAATTGAAAAATGCAGAAATCACTGTCGGAACCAGCCTTATGACCTTCAGCGATCCATTTGCACCAGAGAAAGCGCGAAATGAATCTATCAGCGGCGCTCTCACTTTCGGCATTTTTGACAAATTTGACCTAAGCGTCGGAGCAACCAAGACCGACGTTAGTCCTTTTGATTTGGATCTAACGGTCGCTTCCCTTCTGGGCATGTATCAAGCAACAGATACACTGGCCTTGGGCATTTTCTTTGACCGAACCGAACTAACAGGTTTCATGGGATCCTCTATCGTAGATCACTATGGGCTTGAAGCGGCCTACCAAATGGGGGCCACCCAATTCCGCGGGTTTGTTGGCAAGGGTGACTATAAATTGGTGAACGAAAGCAGCACTGTTGCGGGTCTTGATGTCGTCCATATCCTCGAAAATGGCATTGATTTCGGGGCTTTCTACAAACACGAAGAAGCTGACTTTCTTGGCAAGGTTAAATCTTACGGTGTGACAGTCGGGGTCGAGCTAGATGGCCCCCTGCCCCAGCCGGTTTATTTGAATGCGGCCTTTGGCAAAAACGAAGGCTTCTTTGGCGACACGAATATCACCCGCTTAACGCTCACGGTGCCTTTGGGTGGTGCAACTCAAAAAGGTGCAAAGCCTGTGCATCGCCATTCGGTCGAAGTCGACACGCTATCCTACTTCGGTGACGTTACCGAACGATCTGGCTTCTAAGTTCGCAAGCGCTCGGCACCCTCGGGCCGCGAAGGAAGGTCGTTCTGCGCCCCCGCAGGACGGCCTTTTTTATCATGGGCTTTCCCCTTTCGCGCTTTGCCGCTAAACGGGTCATTGTAATAGGAGACCGCACATGTCCGTGAATTCATTTGGCCATCTTTTTCGTGTGACAACATGGGGCGAAAGCCATGGGCCTGCATTGGGTGCCACTGTGGATGGTTGCCCGCCGAACGTGCCGGTTAAACCTGAGATGTTGCAGGTATGGCTGGACAAACGTCGCCCAGGACAAAACAAAAACACCACCCAGCGCAATGAACCGGATGCGGTGAAAATTCTGTCGGGCGTGTTTGACGGCAAAACCACTGGCACACCCATTCAGTTGATGATTGAAAACACCGATCAGCGAAGCCGAGATTATGGCGAGATTTCCCAGACCTTCCGCCCGGGCCACGCTGACATCACCTATCACCAGAAATACGGCAATCGCGATTATCGCGGCGGCGGACGCAGCTCAGCCCGAGAAACTGCAGCCCGCGTGGCCGCCGGTGGGGTGGCACGTGAGGCGATCAAGGCATTGGTGCCAGGTCTTGAAATCAAAGGCTATATGACCCGCATGGGCGACGTCGAAATCGACCGCAAGGCCTTTGACTGGGACGCCATCGAAAAAAATGATTTTTGGATTCCAAACGGTGCCGAAAAAGCAACCGAGTGGGAAAACTACCTGCAATCCCTGCGCAAGGCGCATGATTCTGTTGGGGCCGAAATCGAGGTAGTTGCACGCGGTGTGCCTGCCGGCATCGGTGCCCCCGTTTATGGCAAGCTAGACACTGATCTTGCTGCAGCGATGATGTCGATCAACGCCGTAAAAGGCGTTGAGATTGGCGAAGGTATGGCCGCTGCACGCCTAAAGGGCACAGAAAACGCAGACGAAATTTTCATGGGCAATGACGGGCAACCGGTCTACTCGTCCAACCACTCAGGCGGTATTCTTGGTGGCATTTCGACAGGCCAAGACGTGGTTGTGCGTTTTGCGGTTAAACCAACGTCATCCATCCTAACCCCTCGTAAGTCGATCCGGATTGACGGCACTCCGATTGAGGTGGTCACAAAAGGCCGCCACGATCCCTGTGTTGGCATCCGCGCGGTTCCAGTAGCCGAGGCCATGATGGCCTGCGTTATCTTGGACCATTTGTTGCTGCACCGCGGTCAAATCGGTGAAAACCAAGGCACGATCGGTTGATGGATACTCTACGTGCGCGGTTGCGCAAAGTCATTCAACAAGAAATGGCACAGGACCCGGCACATGATGTTTTGCACCTGGACCGCGTCTGGGCACAGGCGCATCGCATTGCGCTCGACGAAGGCGACGTAAACCTCCGCGTGCTGATGGCTGCCGCCTACCTGCATGACCTTGTGAACCTGCCGAAAGACCACCCGGACCGCAAAAAGGCTTCAACGTTATCCGCACAAAAAGCAGAGCCTATTTTGGCCAAACTCGACTATTCCGACGCGGAAATTAGGGCGGCCCAACACGCGATCATGGCGCATAGCTACTCTGCTGGGATTGAGCCGAAGTCGACCGAAGCCTTTATTTTACGCGATTCAGACAGACTGGATGCGCTTGGAGCAGTTGGCATCGCGCGTACTTTCATGGTTGCAGGGCAAATGGATCGTCCGCTAGCGGACCCAGAGGACCCCTTTGCTGCGGGCAGAGCATTAGATGATCAGCTTTGGTCCATCGATCATTGGCACTTGAAATTGCTGCAATTGCCAGGCGAGATGGTGACGCGCAAAGGGCGTAAGATCGCGCGCAAACGCGCACGGCTGATGTTGGCCTACCTCAAGCAACTTGCAAAAGAGATGGACACAGATTTGCCAAACCATTGGTCAAACCTGTTGAAATAGCGCCTCAGGCAAAAAGCCCCGCGTAGGTTTCGCGTAGCGCTTTTTTCTGAACTTTACCCATCGTGTTGCGCGGCAAGGCATCGACAAAAATGATCTGTTTTGGTCGTTTAAATTTGGCCAGTTTCGTCTCTAATGCACCTGATATCGCATCTATTGTGGTACCGTCCCGTGTCGCGACAACAACCGCAACAACCGCCTCACCAAAATCCCGATGCGGCACACCAATTACGGCACTTTCCAGAATGCCATTCAGATCGTCGATCAGGCTTTCAACTTCCTTTGGATAGACGTTAAAGCCACCTGTAATCACCAGATCCTTTTCACGCCCGACGATTGTCACATAGCCATCTTGATCAATCCGAGCGAGGTCGCCCGTGATAAACCAGCCATCCTCCATCAATTCCTCAGCGGTCTTTTCAGGCATTTGCCAATAGCCTTGGAAGACGTTCGCACCCCGCACCCAAAGCACGCCGGTTTCGCCCTCGGGCAGTTCTTGTCCATCCAGCATTACCTTGGTCTCAACGCCCGGTAGCGGAAACCCAACAGTCCCGGCGCGGCGTTCACCGTCGTAGGGGTTTGAGGTACTCATATTGGTTTCGGTCATGCCATAGCGCTCGAGAATACGGTGACCTGTGCGACCTAGCCATTTCTCATGTGTGTCGACCAACAAAGGCGCGGACCCCGAAATAAAGAGCCGCATATTCTTCGCACGCTCTTTGGTGAGGCGAGGATCGTCCAGAAGTCGGGTATAGAATGTTGGAACGCCCATCAGCGCTGTGGCTTTTGGCATTGCCTCAAGGATCGCATCAGCATCAAATTTCGGCAGGAACACCACCGAAGACCCCGCCAATAAAGCGACATTGGTGGCAACAAAGAGCCCATGGGTATGGAAGATCGGCAAGGCGTGGATCAATACGTCCTCGGAAGTGAACTGCCAATAATCCCGCAGCATTTCCGAGTTGGACGAGAGGTTGTTGTGGCTCAGCATTGCCCCCTTGGAACGCCCAGTGGTGCCAGAAGTATAAAGGATCGCCGCCAGGTCATCGGCACTCCGAGCGATCGGTTCAATCGGATCACTGGATCGCACCAGATCAGTCAAGCTCCCTAGGCCATCCGCGTCCAATGTCAAAACTTTTGCAGTGCCCGAAATCTCTGAAATAGACTCTAATTTAGAGAGATCACAAACCACCACGCTCGGCGTCGCATCGCCTAGAAAATACTCCAGTTCCGAGACCGTATAGGCGGTGTTCAATGGCAGAAAGACCCCGCCCGCCATGACCGTTCCCAGATAGAGCTGGATTGCCTCGATGGTCTTTTCGACCTGAACCGCCACGCGGTCTCCAGGTGCGAGGCCCAGTGAAATCAAAGCACCTGCAGCCTTCGCCGCACCATCAAACAGCTCTCCAAAACTAACCTTGCGCCCATAAGGCAATGTCGCAAAGACATCAGTCTTGCGTCCAAGGCTGGCCGCTTGCAAACGGGAAATCAGGTGATTGGTGGCTGACATTGCGGGTCTCTCCATTGGATTTGCTCTAATCAGCAAAATCAAAGCCAAGGCGCAAGGTAGATATAGCCGCACCCCCTTGCCTTTGGCATTTGCGAGGTTACGATCCGCAGGTAATTTAAGAGACAGCTTATGAATCCCACCAAAGGCATCATGTACAAGGTCTTTGCCTTGTTCCTATTCGCAATCATGGCGTCTTTGATTAAGGCTGCCACCGAGCATGTACCATCCTGGCAGGCTGTCTTCTTTCGCTCGTTCTTTGCCCTGCCGGTGATCCTGATATGGCTCGCGCAGCGAGGCGATCTGCGCACAGGATTAAAAGTCAAGAATCCCTGGGGCCACTTTTGGCGCGGCGTCATTGGCACGACCGCTATGGCGCTTGGCTTTACCGGCCTTGCCCTGCTGCCTTTTCCTGAAGTGACAGCCATTGGCTTTGCCTCTGCCTTCCTGATCGTCATTTTCGCCGCCATTCTGCTGGGCGAAAAAGTCCGGCTGTTTCGCTTAAGTGCGGTCTTTGTGGGGATGATCGGTGTCGGGATCATTCTCTACCCGCGCATCACTGTTTTTGACGGTGGTACGGCTTCGACACTGGCTTTGTGGGGTGCAATTTTCACTTTGGCCTCCGCGGCCTTTCGCGCCTTGGCACAGATTCACATTCGAAGGCTGGTACAGACAGACGAGACCTCAGCGATTGTCTTTTACTTTTCGCTTACCTCGACTTTGCTTGCGTTGTTTACCATCCCTTTTGGGTGGGTCATGCCCAGCACAACTGAAACCATGTATTTGATAGGTGCTGGTTTGATTGGCGGTGTGGCGCAGATTTTCCTAACCAGCGGCTATCGCTTTGCCGAGGCATCGTTACTCGCACCATTCGACTATACGTCTATGATTTTTGCCATATTGATTGGGTATTTTGTCTTCTCAGAAATCCCAACCGCAACGACGATCTGGGGGTCTCTCATCATTGTCGCTGCTGGCATCGCCATTATCTGGCGCGAACGCCAGCTGGGCCTGAAACGCGGTAAGGCGCGTCCGAGTGTAACGCCACAGGGCTGACAAAAAAGGCCGGGGATATTCCCGGCCTCGTTCAAGAACAGACTTTGGACGCTTATGCCCGCACCAGCGCCTCGTAGCTTTCCGCCACATCTCGGGTGATATCGCCGACTTCAAAAGTATGCTCGCCGATTTGACCCACTGGCGTCACTTCTGCCGCTGTACCGGTAAGCCAGCACTGTTCGAACGTTGCCAGCTCTTCTGGCATGATGTGACGTTCGTTCACGGTGATGCCCTTGTCTTTCAGCATCTGAATGATGGTCTGACGGGTGATGCCGTTCAGGATCGCGTCAGGGATCGGCGTGTGCACTTCTCCGTCTTTCACGAAGAAGACGTTCGCACCGGTCGCTTCAGCCACGTAGCCGCGATAGTCGTAAAACAGCGCGTCAGAGCAACCTTTCGCCTCTGCCGCATGTTTGGACATGGTGCAGATCATATAAAGACCCGCTGCTTTTGCAGCAGTTGGAATAGTTTCCGGGCTTGGACGTTTCCACTGTGCGATGTCGAGCTTTGCACCTTTCATCTTGGCGTCGCCGTAATACGCGCCCCATTCCCAGCACGCGACCGCCATACGGACAGGGTTTTTCGAAGAGGCAACACCCATGTCTTCGCCAGCGCCACGCCATGCAACGACGCGTACATACGCATCTTTGAAACCATTGGCTTCTAGCGCGTCGTATTTGGCTTTTTCGATCTCCTCGACGGTGTAAGGGATCGGCATGTCAAGCAATTCGCCGGATTTCAGCAAACGTTCAGAGTGCTCTACACTTTTGAAAATCTTGCCATTATAGGCGCGTTCGCCTTCAAAAACCGAGCTTGCATAATGCAGCGCGTGGGACAGGATGTGGACGTTGGCCTCGCGCCATTCCACAAGTTTGCCGTCCAACCAGATTTTTCCGTCGCGATCGTCGTAAGAGCCCGCCATGGTGCACCTTCTTCATGCCTAGAATTTCGAATGTTGCGCAAAATATGTCCGATGCGGTCATAATGTTACGCGGAAACTGGGTTTCGCTACCAATTCGCTCTTGGAGTGTCAACAAGGCTGACTTAATGTGAAGGCTAAATATCAAAACCAGCGAGCGGGTATTGAAAAATGGGTGAACCCCTTGGCAGTGAACGGCTGTTCTTGACGGATGAGCAAATTCGGCAGGGCATTGAGGCTATGTATTTCGCATATCGCGGCCTGACCAATGAACCAGATCGAATCTTGGCAACCATGGCGTATGGCCGGGCACACCACCGGGCGATCCACTTTATCAATCGCGCACCGGGAACCACCGTGACCAACCTGCTTGAAATGCTGGGTGTCACCAAGCAATCGCTCAATCGTGTGTTGCGCACGCTGATCGAAGACGGTTTGGTAGAAAGCAGGGTCGGGAAAATCGACAAACGCGAGCGGAACCTGTTTTTAACAGACTCAGGAACCGCATTAGAAGCGCGTTTATCAGACGCCCAACGCACCCGAATGCGCGCAACCTACCGCGCGGCAGGACCAGAGGCTGTGGCTGGGTTTCGCAAGGTCATGGAAGCCATGATGGATGCTGAATTGCATCGCAAATACATGTCTCTAAGGGAGTCAAATTCATGATGGATCCGCAACCCCACCTTCTGATCGTCGACGATGACGAGCGTATTCGAGGTCTGTTGCAGAAGTTTTTGATCCGGAATGGGTTTTTGGTTTCTGCGGCGCGAGACGCCGCCCATGCGCGGCGTATTTTGGCCGGCTTGGATTTCGACATGATCGTATTAGATGTCATGATGCCAGGCGAAGACGGCGTCAGCTTGACCAAATCTATCCGCGAAACCTCTTCAACGCCGATCATGTTATTGACTGCCAAGGGCGAAACCGAAGACCGGATTGCCGGACTTGAAGCCGGGGCAGATGATTATTTGTCCAAGCCGTTTGAGCCCAAGGAATTGCTGTTGCGTATCAATGCCATCTTGCGGCGCGTACCTGACGAGGGCGATGTGGATACTACGCCCAAATTCCTGAACCTTGGCCCGATTCGATATGACATTGAGCGCGGCGAGATGTGGCAGGGTGATGATTTGGTGCGCTTAACGGCGACCGAAAGCCAATTGTTGAAAATCTTCTCGGCAACACCGGGCGAGCCGATCAGCCGTGCGAAGTTGGTTGAAGACCTTGGTCGTGATCGCGGTCAGGCACAGGAACGTGCGGTTGATGTTCAAATCACACGTTTGCGGCGCAAGATCGAAACCGACCCGAAACAGCCTCGTTACCTACAAACCGTACGTGGCGCAGGTTACATGCTGGCCCCAGACTAAAGCCTATTGAATTTCGCAGGCCTCTGGCAGGCTGGCATCCAGTGTCCAGTCCGTCACTCTTGGTGCGACAGCGGGCACAGCAAACCATTTGGGCGAACGGCCACCGTTTTCTGCAACACCTTTCCCGGTCAGCAGGTTCACGTCGCAGGTGCCATATAAATCCAAATCGAGCGTATCTCGCCACTGGTAGGTCATGCCTGCAACCCGGATCGCGCCTTGGCGATAGGCGAGGGTGAGTGTCTGTCTCCATCGATGCCTACAACAGCCTTCGTTTTGTGAAATCACACGTACCGATCCGTTCGGCGCAAGCTCCAGCTCAGGTTCCTGCCCATAAAGCCCACCCTTCCAAGCAATATCAGCCGCCTCAATTGGCTCTGCATCATCTTCGGAAATCAGCAGCGTCACGATGTTTTCCTCGTTGACCAAAAGCTCATAAAACTCCGGCACTTCGTTCCCGTTCAGATCGGCGCTGAGTTTTGTCTGCATTTCTGCCCAGGCCGGTGGACTTAGAAAAATCAGAAACAGCGATAACATTCTCATATCTGGAACCTTGCTTTACGGTTGAACTTGCGGCTTTGATGCCACCCATGACGACAGCAGTTTATACACATTCCGATTGCCTTGACCACGTGACCCCTGACGGCCACCCGGAACAGGTTGCCCGTTTGGAACACATTAATGCAGCGCTTGCAGGATTCCCTCAGCTTGAGCGCCGCGAAGCCCCGGACTGTCAGGACGCTGACATCCTTTTGTGCCACCCGGAAAACCACTTGCAAGCCATCATTGGTGCCGCACCCGACAGTGGTTGGCGGTCGTTGGATGCAGATACCCATATGTCGCCGGGCAGCCTAATAGCCGCGCGCCGCGCTGTTGGGGCCAATGTTGCTGCCGTGGACGCGGTCATGGCGGGTGAGATCAATAACGCCTTTGTTGCAACACGACCTCCGGGACATCACGCAGAGCAGACTACTCCGATGGGCTTCTGCCTTTTTGGTAATATCGCCATTGCTGCAAAATACGCCTTGGAACGCCACGGTCTTGAACGCGTCACGATCGTTGACTTTGACGTCCACCACGGCAACGGCACGCAGGCGCTTTTGTGGAACGAACCGCGTGTGCAGTTCATCTCCAGCCACCAAAGCCCGCTCTGGCCTGGATCAGGCCATGAAAACGAAACCGGTGGTCACAATAATATCTGTAATTACCCACTGGATCCGCACTCGACCGGCCAAGACATGCGCCGCGTCTACGAGGCAGAGATCCTACCGTCGATTGATCGCTACAAGCCGGAACTGATCCTGATTTCTGCCGGATTTGATGCGCATATGGCGGATCCATTGGCTAATCTGAACTGGCAGACCGAAGACTTCGCCTGGCTGACGCGTCAGCTTTGCGATCTGGCAGCGACCCATTGTCAGGGCCGCGTTGTCTCGACTCTGGAAGGCGGATATGATCTGACGGCTTTGGCGGCTTCCGTGGCCGCCCACGTGCAAGTTTTGATGGAGAAAAGCGCATGAGCGACGTGAAAGAAATGAGCTTTGAGGCGGCGATGGCTGAACTTGAGCAAGTCGTGAACAAGCTAGAGCGCGGCGACGTTGCGCTGGAGGATTCCATCAAGCTTTATGAACGCGGTGCCGAACTAAAGGCGCGCTGTGAGGCCAAGCTGAAAGAAGCCGAGGAAAAAGTAGCGGCGATCACGCTGGATGCCAACGGCGACCCAAATGGTCTGAAGCCGGTCGAAGGTCTGTAATCCATGTTCAAAACACGACTGATGGACTGCGCTGCGCGGGTGCAGCTGCATTTGGATTCTGTGCTGGCCCCTAAGGATGGCCAAGCAGGGGATTTGCCCGTTGTGCAAGCCATGCGCTATGCGTCTCATGGCGGCAAACGTTTGCGTGCCTTTCTTGTTTTGGAAAGCGCCCGCTTGCATGGCATCCCGACAGAACAAGCGATCTGGCCCGCCGCTGCGATTGAAGCGATGCATGCTTATTCATTGGTGCATGATGATCTTCCTTGCATGGACGACGATGACATGCGCCGCGGTCAACCAACCGTGCATGTGAAATGGGATTACCCCACCGCAGTTCTTGCAGGCGACGCCCTGCAATCTTTGGCATTCGAGTTGACCTCTCATCCACAAGTTTCAGCAAAGGCTGAAGTGCGCGCGGAACTTGCGTTGGAACTCGCCCGTGCGGCGGGCGCGCAGGGCATGGTTTTGGGTCAGGCTTTGGATATGGCTGCGGAATCCTCTGATACGCCGCTGACTCTGGAACAGATCACCGAACTGCAAGACGGCAAAACCGGTGCCTTGTTTGGCTGGTCCGCGATGGCGGGGGCTCGGATGGCAAAGGCCGATACGACACCTTGGGCGGACTACGCCAAAGGGCTCGGGTTGGCCTTCCAGATTTGGGACGACGTTTTGGACATCGAAGGCGATGCCGAAGTCGTCGGTAAGGCGGTTGGCAAAGACTCTGACGCGGGCAAGGCAACTTTTGTGTCTCTGTTGGGCATCGACACCGCAAAAGCGCGCGCGAACGAGCTGATCGACCAATCCTGCGCAGCGCTTGATCCCTTTGGGGCCGAAGCGGATATACTCAAGGACGTCGCGCGATTCGTGATTACGCGAAATAAATAAAGGGCATCCATGACGGTTCGACCCGACACACCTCTGCTGGATCGGGTGCACAAACCCGAAGATCTTAAGCAGCTTTCAGACAGCCAGCTGGCGCAGCTGGCCCATGAATTGCGGCTTGAGACGATCTCGGCAGTCTCGGAAACCGGCGGCCATCTGGGCGCTGGCTTGGGTGTGGTCGAACTGACGGTGGCGCTACATGCTGTTTTTAATACTCCACGAGATAAGGTGATCTGGGATGTAGGCCATCAGGCCTATCCCCATAAAATCCTGACCGGACGCCGCGATCGTATTCGCACTCTGCGCCAAAAAGATGGGCTGAGTGGATTTACCAAACGCGATGAATCAATCTTTGATCCCTTTGGCACGGCCCATAGTTCGACCTCGATTTCTGCGGCCTTAGGGTTTGCCGTTGCTCGCGATCTGGGCGGGCAATGCGAGGGCGGTTTGGGTGATGCGATTGCCGTGATCGGCGATGGAGCGATGAGCGCCGGCATGGCTTATGAAGCAATGAACAACGCCGGAGCCCTTAATCGCCGCCTGATCGTCATCCTGAACGACAATGACATGTCCATCGCCCCACCCGTCGGCGCGATGTCGACCTACCTATCTAGGCTCTATGCAGGCGAATCCTTCCAAGAATTACGCACCGCCGCAAAAGGGGCCTTTTCCTTACTTCCAGGCCCAATGCGTCTGGGCGCCGAACGCGCGCGCGATATACTGAAAACTATGGCCGTGGGCGGCACTCTGTTTGAACAACTGGGGTTCGACTACCTCGGCCCGATTGACGGACACGATCTGGACCAGCTGTTGCCTGTGTTGCGCACGGTTCAAGAGCGTGCCGACGGACCAGTTTTGATCCATGTGGTCACCAAAAAGGGCAAGGGGTTTGCCCCAGCTGAGAACTCCAAAGACAAATGGCACGCCACCGCTAAGTTCGATGTGATCAGCGGAGAGCGCCGAAAAGCGAAATCCAACGCGCCAACCTATACATCGGTCTTTGGCCAGACATTGGTGGAACTCGCTGGCGAAGACGATAAAATCGTCGCCATCACCGCTGCGATGCCCGATGGCACAGGGCTCGACCTGTTTGAAAAACGATACCCAAGCCGGTGTTTTGACGTGGCCATCTCAGAACAACACGGGGTGACTTTTGCCGCTGCATTGGCAGCTGGCGGGATGAAGCCATTCTGCGCCATCTACTCAACCTTCCTGCAGCGCGGGTATGATCAGATTGTGCATGATGTTGCGATTCAAGGTCTGCCCGTGCGCTTTGCAATCGACCGTGCGGGATTGGTCGGTGCAGACGGTGCCACGCATGCGGGATCCTTTGACATCGGCTTTATGACAAACCTGCCAGGAATGGTGGTCATGGCGGCCGCCGATGAGGCCGATTTGAAACACATGACAGTCACTGCGGCAGCCTATGAAGATGGCCCGATTGCCTTCCGCTATCCACGTGGCGAAGGCGTTGGCGTGGAGCTACCTGAAAAAGGCGAGGTGCTGGAGATCGGCAAGGGCCGCATGATCCAAGAGGGAAACCGCGTTGCGTTGCTGTCATTTGGGACACGTCTTGAAGAAGTGCAGAAAGCAGCCGAGGCTCTGACTGCCAAGGGGATCACGCCAACTATCGCAGACGCACGATTTGCAAAGCCATTGGATCGCGAATTGATATTGTCGCTGGCTTCCTCACACGAGGCACTCATCACCATTGAAGAGGGCGCTGTGGGTGGATTCGGCTCACATGTGGCACAAATGCTGGCTGACGAAGGCGTGTTTGACCACGGCCTGAAATTCCGCTCTATGGTGCTGCCGGATGAGTTCATTCACCAAGCAACACCTGCTGAGATGTACGATCAAGCGGGCCTGAATGCAGCGCAGATCGAGGCGAAAGTGCTCGACGTTCTAGGCATCGCTCAGATTGAAAGTCAGTCAGCATAACAACAGAGCTTAGCCCTGTTTTTCAGCCTCAAGCATCCCATGCAGCGCGGATTTGAAATCAGGGTATTTCAACGTAACCCCCAACTCATCTTTCATCCGATCATTCCGCACGCGTTTGCTGTCGGAATAAAAACTGCGCGCCATCGGACTTAGCTCAGCCTCTTCAAAAGACACCGCAGGGGGTGGCTCCATGCCCAAAAGATGCGCCGCATATTCCAACACCACTTCTGGCGGCTGCGGGTCGTTGTCGCATACGTTATACACCCTCCCCGGATTGGGCTTTGCCATCGAGGCCATCAACACTTGGGCGATGTCCTCGACGTGGATGCGGGAAAAAATCTGGTTCTTCTTGATCACCCGTTGCGCCATGCCTCGGCGCAGCTTCATGAATGGCCCGCGCCCATCGCCATAGATGCCCGCAAGTCGGAACACATGGACCGGCAGCCCATCAAGTCCTAGCCACTCTTGCTCGGCCTTCACCCGGCGCTGACCGCGCAACGTCGCTGGATCAGTCTCTGTTTCTTCATCAACCCAGCCGCCATCGTGGTCGCCATAGACACCGGTTGTCGACAAATACCCAACCCACTCCAAATTGGATGCAGCCTGAGTAATTGCCTCACCCGCTACGCGAAGAATTGGGTCGCCTTCCGCATCAGGCCCCGCGGATGTCAGCACATGCGTCGCCTCACTTAAAGCTTCGCTTAGATCACAGGGCCAAAGCAGTGGCTCAACACCAGTCGCTTCCAATTTAGAGAGTTTTTCTGGTTTACGCGTGGTGCCTATCACGCGCCACCCTTGGGCGATCAGCTCTGCTGCCAAGACCTGCGCAGAAAAGCCGTGGCCGATAGAAAGTAAGGTTTTAGTCATGGCCGACAATCTGCGCGCGCGTGGGCCGGGTTGCAAGCGCAAGGCCGCTATTCAGGGTCATTCAACACCGTCAAAGTCTTTTGGCAGGCCATACCTGCATAAAAAACCTGCAGAATATCTTTGAACACTGCAGGCGCGCCGGGCACCTCAGCAAACAAAGTCGCCATGCTGCGCAGTTTCACCGCATCAACAGGCCCCATGATCATTTCGGGACTTTTGTTCTGATGCATCATCAAGGCCATCGAAAGCTCGACCAATCGTTTACCCATTTCAGGGTGCGCCAGATAACGCGTCGCTTCATCTAGGTCTTTCAAACCGTAATCTTTCGCGCGTTTCGATCGCCCAAGTCCCCGCAGCTGCGGGAATTCCCACCACATCCAATGGCTCAACTTCATGCCGGCCCGAATTTCCGCCAAGGCTTTGGCGTGGGTCATCTCCTGCGGCATCAGAAAGCGTTCAAGATCATGGATCGTGGCCATGGGATCCTTTCAAATAGTCAGTCTCGATCAATATGCCCTAAGTCGCGGTCGGGTTCGACCACATCGCGCAGGCGCGTCTTGAGCGTTTTGGCATCAGGAAAGCCGCCATCGCGCTTTCGCTCCCAAATCAGCGCGCCATCGCAGCGAATTTCAAAGACGCCACCCAAATCATCCGGCACCAAGGTCACACCCCCTAGATCATTGCGGAAAGTCGATAGCAGTTCCTGCGCCAGCCAACCGGCGCGCAATAGCCAATTGCAACCGGTACAATAGGTGATCGTCACGTTGGGCTTGGCCATATCAGCGGTCTCCTAATGCGATCTTGGCTGCCAGACCGATAAACACCACACCGGCCACTCGGTTCATCCACAACTGCACTTTCGGAGTGCGCGCCATACGATCGGAAAGCCCGCCAGCCAGAATCGCCACACCCCCAAAAACCAGGAAGGTCACTATGATAAAAACAGTGCCTAATAAGGCAATTTGTCCAATCATTGAACCATACACTGGATCTGTAAATTGCGGGAAAAACGCCAAAAAGAAGATGGCGACCTTGGGGTTGGTTATATTCATGATCAACCCACGGCGATAAAGCGAAAATGCACTGCGTTTTGGCGCGTCTTGACTAAGCGCCTGCACCGGGGCTCGAAGGGCCTGATAGGCAAGATATAGCAAATAAGCGACGCCAGCAAATTTGATCACCGTAAAGGCCACAACGCTCGCTTTAAGCAAAGCCGCCAATCCAAGTGCGACCGCGGCAGAATGAAAAATTAGACCCGAACACAGGCCTAAAACCACCCAAAGGCCGGATTTGGCTCCGTTCAAAGCGGACTGTGTTAAAACAAAAAGATTGTCAGGACCGGGAGCCAGAGCCAACAGAAATACAGCGATAGAGAAAGTCAAAACGATATCGATGGGCAAGGCGAGACTCCGTTTTTTGCTCACCTATGAAACTCCAGTTTTCTATCCGGTACAAGGACTCGATTGCACCTGACTTGGTCGAGTTTGCCGTGCTCAACGCGCCATATCTTGTCTGATTTGAAACTGCTTTCGCAAAAGCTTCACCTTTGGGCCGCTTGATCCTTCTGGTGGTGCGTGGCACCTTGGGACATGGAGCGTATTTCAGTAAAATCTTGGGCCGATGTGGCCCCCACATTGGTTGCCGTGGCCGCAGGGCGCGCCCCGGCGGACTTGGTTATTCGCAAAGGTCAGTGGGTGAATGTCCACAGCCGAGAGGTTCTGGCCGATCACGACATTGCTATAGCAGAGGGGCGTATTGCCTTCGTTGGTCCCGATGCCAGCCATTGTATTGGCGAGGGCACTCAGATCATCGAGGCCAATGGTCGTTATATAATCCCCGGTCTTTGCGATGGTCACATGCATATCGAAAGCGGCATGCTGACCCCGGCGGAATTTGCCCGCGCAGTCATCCCGCATGGCACGACCACGATGTTCACTGACCCGCATGAGATTGCAAACGTGCTGGGGCTGGACGGCGTGCGCATGATGCATGACGAAGCCCTGATGCAGCCGGTCAATATCTTCACCCAAATGCCAAGCTGCGCGCCTTCTGCACCGGGTTTGGAAACCACCGGGTTTGAAATCACACCAGAAGATGTCACCGAAGCCATGTCCTGGCCTGGCATTATCGGTCTAGGCGAGATGATGAATTTCCCCGGCGTGATCAATGCTGATCCGAAGATGATGGCCGAAATCGCAGCCACTCAACGTGCCGGTAAAACCGTTGGCGGCCACTATGCTTCGCCTGATCTCGGACCGGCCTTTCATGCCTATGTCGCCGGTGGGCCAGCTGACGATCACGAAGGCACCTGCGAAGCTGATGCAATCGCAAGAGTGAGACAGGGCATGCGCTCGATGATGCGATTGGGATCCGCCTGGTATGATGTGGAAACACAAATCACCGCAATCACCGAAAAGGGGCTCGATCCACGCAATTTCATTCTTTGCACGGATGATTGCCACTCTGGAACTCTGGTCAACGACGGTCACATGAACCGAGTCGTGCGTCATGCCATTGATTGCGGATGTGATCCAATGGTGGCCTTGCAGATGGCAACCATAAATACCGCAACGCACTTCGGTTTAGAGCGCGAGTTGGGCTCTATTACGCCGGGAAGACGTGCGGATGTTATTTTGACGAGTGATCTGAATACTCTGCCAATCGAACATGTCATTGCACGAGGGCAAACAATTGCCAAAGACGGCGCGTGCCTTGTCGAGTGCCCACATTTCGACTGGCCAGATACAGCCCGCCAAACCGTACGCATGGGCTCAGATCGCACCGCAAATGATTTCATCGTCTCAGCACCTGAAGGGGCAAACCGCGTCACCGTGAACGTGATCGGCGTGGTCGAAAACCAAGCTCCGACCAGAGCGTTGAAAGCAGAGCTCAACGTCAAAGATGGTCGCGTCCAGATGGATGTTGAAAACGACGTTTGCCAGATTGCTTTGGTTGAGCGCCATCGAGCGCTTGGGACAACCACCAACGCCTTTGTCAGTGGCTTTGGCTATCAAGGCGATATGGCCATGGCCTCGACCGTGGCGCATGACAGTCATCACATGATTGTCGTTGGCACCTGCCGTGAGAACATGACCAAAGCTGCAAACCGCCTCAGCCAGGTAGGTGGTGGCGTGACCATCTTTAAAGACGGCCATGAGCTCGCCTTGGTTGAATTGCCCATCGCTGGTCTTATGTCCGACCAACCCGCCACCGAGGTCGCCGCCAAGACGCAAAAGATGGTCGAGGCAATGGAAGCTTGCGGTTGCACGCTGAATAACGCTTACATGCAACATTCCCTGCTGGCTCTTGTGGTGATCCCGGAACTCAGAATTTCCGACCTCGGGCTGGTAGACGTAACCAAATTTGAAATGACAGACGTAATACAGGCGCAACAATGACACCGATCCATACAACCGTGAAATCTCCTTCGGTGAAAACGCCCGAAGCCTTCACCGATCCGAAGGCCGCCGTAGATCGTCTCTGCGAGCTTTATCAAACCGCGTCCGACTATCTCTGCAAAGAATTCTCAGCCGCCATTAGTGGTGGCGCGCCCAAGCATCGCATCCGCGCGTTTTATCCGGAAATCCGCATCACGACGACAAGCTTTGCACAGATTGATAGCCGTCTGAGCTTTGGCCACGTGGCAGAACCTGGCACATATATAACCACAGTGACCCGCCCGGACCTGTTCCGTCATTACTTAGAACAGCAGATCAGCCTCCTGATTAGCAATCACGATGTCGCGGTGACCATCGGTGTGTCGGAAACTCCAATTCCGGTGCATTTTGCCGTCGCAAATGACGCCTCCATCACTGTGCCGCAAGAAGGGGCTGCAGATTTCACATTGCGTGACATCTTTGATGTGCCTGACCTGTCCACCACCAACGATGACATCGTGAATGGCGTCTTTGCCAATATCAACGACGGCCCCAAACCCCTCGCGCCGTTCACGGCACAACGGGTTGATTACTCGCTCGCGCGCCTGTCCCACTACACGGCGACCGACCCCGAGCATTTCCAGAACCACGTTCTCTTCACTAACTATCAGTTCTACGTCGCCGAATTCGAAGCATACGCACGCCAGATGCTGGCTGACCCCAAAAGCGGCTACACCAGCTTTGTCTCGACCGGGAATGTGGAAATCACCGATCCCGAAGCTTTGATTCCGCCGGTCGAGAAGCAACCGCAAATGCCGACCTACCATTTGAAACGCGCAAATGGATCAGGCATCACGCTGGTCAACATTGGGGTTGGCCCATCCAACGCTAAAACCGCCACAGACCACATCGCCGTCTTGCGTCCACATGCATGGCTCATGGTGGGACACTGCGCCGGTCTGCGCAACTCTCAAAGCCTTGGGGATTTCGTTCTGGCCCACGCCTATCTGCGCGAGGATCACGTGTTGGATGACGACCTACCAAACTGGGTTCCGATCCCGGCACTGGCCGAGGTGCAGATTGCCCTGGAAGAAGCGGTGGCTGAAGTCACAGAATTGAAAGATTACGAACTCAAGCGCGTAATGCGAACAGGAACAGTGGCCACCATCGACAACCGCAACTGGGAGCTACGAGAACACACCGGTCCTGTGCAGCGCCTCAGCCAATCCCGCGCCATTGCCTTAGATATGGAAAGCGCCACTATCGCTGCAAATGGCTATCGCTTCCGTGTTCCATACGGCACGCTGCTGTGCGTTTCGGATAAACCGCTGCATGGTGAATTGAAGCTGCCCGGTATGGCCTCAGATTTCTATAAAACACAGGTCGCACGCCACTTGATGATCGGAATTCGAGCCATGGAATGCCTGCGAGAAATGCCGCTTGAACGGCTTCATTCACGAAAACTTAGGTCTTTTGATGAGACTGCATTCCTATAAACGGCGGATATCCACAGAAAATGCATGTTTTTAGGGGTTTTCGTGCAGCAATTCGTTGTCATCCAGAAATATATTCCTTTAAATGCCCGGCATGAGGCCCTGAACCGGGCAGATAAAAGGAGATAACCAACAATGGCAAAGCCAATGACCAAGACCCAACTTGTTGCCGCTCTGGCCGAGGAAATGGGCGCCGACAAAAAATCCGCGGGTGCTGCACTGGAATCAGTTTGCGCTCTGATCACCCGTGAAGTGTCGGCTGGTGGCGCTGTCACTCTGCCAGGCGTCGGCAAAATTTATTGCCGTGAGCGTCCTGAGCGTATGGTTCGCAACCCAGCAACTGGTGAGCAAATCAAAAAAGAAGCGGACAAGGTTGTTAAAATGACAATCGCGAAAGCTCTGAAAGACAGCGTAAACGGCTAATCTGATTTTCAGATCTGTTTGAATTGTTTTGAATACGAAAGGGTCGCCAATCGGCGGCCCTTTTGCTTTGCCTAAAGTTGATCAAAGACCGCGCGAAGCCGCGTCAGCGCTTGCGCCATCTCTTCCTCATCAAAGGCGCAGAACCCCATCAACAAGCCATTGTATCCTCGATCCTCAGCGCAATAGGCTGAGAGGCTTTCAACCTCGACCTGCGCCTTTGCGGCTTGCTCTGCCACTTGGGTGTCACGCAATCCATTCTTTAGATGAAAAGCGATTTGCATGCCGGCTTGATGGTCATCAAAGGTGCCGACATCTGAAAAATCGCGGCGCAGCGCATCGGTTAAAAACTGCCTGCGTTGATCATAGGTCCGTCGTACGCGGCGCAGGTGGCGATAGAATTCACCGGTCTGCATAAACTCAGCCAGTGGGGCTTGCGGCATCAGGCTTGCACGCATGCCAAATCGGCGTTGCACATCCGCAAAACGCTGCTGCAGTTCTGGCGGGACAACCGCATAGCCAATCCGCAAGCTATTCGAAAAGATTTTTGAAAAACTGCCAACGTAGATCGTCCGTCCCTGCCCATCCAAACTGGCCAGTGCTGGTATCGGCCGGCCTGAAAAGCGAAACTCTGAATCATAATCGTCTTCGATCACCCAGCCATCGTTCTGTTGCGCCCAGCGCAGAAAGGCGTGACGACGCTGCGGGGTCATCGAGCCACCCAAAGGGAAGTGTTGTGACGGCGTGAGAACCGCGATTTTGGCCTGCAAAGGCAGTTCTGCGCCTTGCGCGCCCACAGCGAGATACTCAGGTGTTAAACCTTGCGCGGCAATGAATTCTCGCAGCGGGCGATACCCGGGATCTTCAATCGCAGCAAAATCACCCTGTCTGCAAAAGACCCGCAAGCACAGCTCCAAAGCATCGCTTGCCCCGGACGTCACAATGATCTGCGCTGGATCCACTTCCAACCCGCGCCAGTCAGCCACATGTTGTGCGATTGCGTGGCGCAAGGCCGGCAATCCAAACCGCGGTGCAGCCCCCAGCATGGCTTCAGGAACACGCCTGCATATCCGGGACACGGCCTGCCCCCAAGCACGATGCGGAAACAGGCGCATATCCGGTTCACCGGGACGAAATGGAAGCAACAAACGCGCAACCGGCTCAACAACCTCTCGCGCTCTCGACGCGCTGGGGAGGCTGACATCACCAATATTTTCAACGGCAAACCCAGCGCCTCTCCTGCCCGAGATATACCCCTCGGCCACAAGCTGATCGTAGGCTGTGACCATCGTGCTGCGCGACACGCCAAGCTGCAGTGCAAAGGCGCGCGTCGGAGGCAGTTGAGCACCGGCTGCGATTGCTCCAGACATGATCCGAGCACGCAGCTCCGCCGCAATCTGCTCGAAAATAGGTATAGGGCTTTCCCGATCTATGGGAATCGAAAGGCTAACGGGTCTCATGCGATTGGTTTGCTCTAATGGGATATATCTACAGAACAAGCATAGACCAATTTACGCAGACCGCACATCGACAAAGGTATCGTAATAAGCAGCCCCTTGAATAAGATCACACCGGCTGTCAGCCGAAATCAGAGCGTTCACTGTCAGCCCCGTTTCGCTGGTTTCGCACCACGCCCCTTTGGGAACAAAGACGACACCGGGCTGTACGGCATCTGATACCCAAAGCGACAAGGTGACTTCGCCAAGCTCATTCCAAAGCACAACCTTTTGGCCATCTGACAGCCCGCGTGCTTCTGCGTCCTTTGGATGCATTTCAAGTCGCTCGATACCGTCAGATTGGCTACACCCGCCGAAAGTGGCGTTGATGCGTTTGTCTGAGGAAGGTGTCACGAGCGTCAATGAACGGGTCTTTGGTACATCTATGTACCGCGGCAGACCTGCCTGAAAACGGCTCTCAAGGTCTTCGCTATAAAGTTCAATCTTGCCACTTGGCGTGGCGGGTGTGATCGACGCACAAATGATCTTTTCTTCGCCGATATCTCCACCGATTGGTTTTGAAGTGCCCAAGGGAAACTCACTTGGCTTCATGCCCAAACCTGTCATCGATTGATCCATCAATTCATCATCGGTGGCTTTGAACATCGGTTCCTCAAACCCAAACCGTGCCGCCAGGCGACGGAAGATCTCGGTGTTTGGCAAGCTTTCGCCAACTGGCGCAATCACAGGCGCTGCGCGCTGCACATGATTGTGCCCATAAGACCCAAAAATATCGTCATGTTCAAAATGGGTGCAGGCTGGCAGGATCACATCGCAGAGCTTCATGCTGTCCGTCATCGCCACATCACAGCCCACCACAAACACATCTGGGTGCTGCAGGGCTTTGATCATATTTGCCTGATCTGGATGCGTGGCCACGGGGTTGTGGTTGTAGACCATGACAGCACCAATCGGCACATCCGCCGTGCGATCCAAAATGACCTTGGCAGCATCCAGGATATTCACCACCCGCGCATCCGGCATTGCATCCGCGTTTTGCAGTTGATCTAGTGTTTTGTCGACCATCGCACCGGATTTAGAAACCACCCCAGCGCCCAAACGGCCATGCTGGCCCATCAAAGCATTAAGCGACATGGCCGCCCGGATCGCCGCCCCGCCAGACGCGCTGCGTTCCAAGCCAACGCCAACACAGGTTGCCATGGCTTTGGCGTCAGCAATCCAATCTGCAAGCTGATGAAACGCACCTTCTGATATCCGGCAGATCTGCACGACATCCGCAACAGAATATTGTGCCGCATGCGAAAGGTACTCGTCAGCACCATGGGTCCATTCATCAACAAACCCATCATTCAATACCCCACGTCGGTGTAATTCTGCGGCCAGTGCGAGACCCAAAACAACATCCGTACCGGGTTTGATTTGTAAAAACAGGTCCGCCTGCTGCGCTTGTTTAATCCGCTTCGGATCAATCACCACAACGCGCCCACCAGCCTTGCGGACTTCTTTCAAAACCCGCGTGAAATGCAGGTTCGCCACGGTAATATTGGACCCCCAAATCATTACCAAATCACTATGCACCGCCTGCGCAGGCGGCATTCCTGGGGTCGCACCAAAGAGGCTCGAATAGGCTGCTCCACGCACACCACCACATAGCGGTTTGCGATCTAAGAGGGTGGCACCAAGACGATAGAAGAACCGTAAGTCCATTGAGCCCTCAGCCAGTAGCCCATGTGGGCCAGCATAATTCAGCGGCATTACAGACTGCGGTCCATAGGATGAAGTCGCTTTTGAGAAACCTGCGTGAACAAGATCCAAAGCCTCTTCCCATGTCACCTGTTCGAATTGATCACCGACACGTTTCATAGGATGGGTTAAACGGTTCGGGCCATGCACGAATTCAGGATAAGAGCGCGCAACCTTGTTGCATATCACCCCAGCCGTATAAGCATTGGCGCCAGATCCACGCACCTTTGTCACGCGATTATCGATCACATCTACAGATAGGCTGCAGGTATCGGGGCAATCCAAGGGGCAAACGCTTGGAAGCACCTTTATCTCGCCTTTTGGCTGCGTATCAAAATCTTTGGCCATGGAGTGTTCCCGTCTTGCTCATTCCGAAATTGGACCAGATCCGGCATCAGAAAAACATCCAAAATTATGCAATTCAAGCATACCAATTTAATTCTTATGACACCTGTCACACGAAATATTGAAGCCACAGCAAGCTGCTTTTGCATGACTTTTTGAATAGGCCACGGCATTTTGCCCGCATGGAACTAATCTTTGCATATGCGGCTGGCCTGCTCACCCTGATAAACCCCTGCGTTTTGCCGGTCCTGCCGATTGTTCTGGCTACTGCACTGCAAGCAAGCCGTCACGGCCCGCTGGCAATTGCTGCCGGCATGAGCCTCTCTTTTGTGACACTGGGTATGTTGATCACAGCCTTTGGTCACGCGATTGGTCTGACCGTCGATACACTTGCACAGGCAGGTGCTGTCTTGATGATCGCTTTTGGCCTGATCCTGCTGGTTCCACGCTTTTCATCGGCCTTTTCGCTCGCAACCGCTGGTGTTGCGGCAAAGGCTGACCACCGCCTTGATACGGTGGACCGTTCCACCCTACGCGGCCAATTCATCGGCGGACTTTTGTTGGGTGCCGTATGGAGCCCATGCGTTGGTCCAACACTGGGCGGCGCGATTTCTTTGGCAAGCCAGGGGGAAAGCCTTGGGTTTGCGACTGCCATCATGGTGTTCTTTGCGCTTGGGGTTTCGACAATCATACTGGCACTGGGATATGGCGCACGGGGTGCATTGCAACGCAATCAAGCTTTGATGCGTAAAATTGCCAATGCCGCACAACCATTGATGGGTGCTGTGTTCCTTCTGGTCGGCCTCGCGCTTTTATTCCGGCTACATCACATCGCCGAGGCATGGTTGCTAGACCACCTGCCACATTGGCTTATCGACTTTTCTGTTGCCTTGTAACGATCCCTTTAAGGAGGTTTCTATGTTCCGACGTCAATTCCTCGCGCTCACCGGCGCAGCTGCTGCCTTACCAACCCTTGGCTTTGCAGCAACCGACTACACACCCGGTCTGGTGAAAAAACACCTCGACCAAGGCGATACGGTATTTTTGGATTTCAAAGCGGCTTGGTGCTCAACATGCCGGGCGCAAGAACGCGTAATCAATGCGCTGAAATCTGAAAATCCTGACTATGATGCCAAGATCGTATTTATCGACGTGGATTGGGATCAGTACGGGCGGTCTGATTTGGTGAAATCCCTCCGCGTTCCGCGCCGTTCCACTTTGGTCGCCTTGAAAGGTGATGCCGAAATTGGCCGGATCGTGGCAGATACCAGTTCTAGAAAGATTAAAAAGCTGATGGATGCGGCGCTCGCAGCTTAGATAGATGATCACATCCTGGTCACCCCTTTGAAATATCCGTTTGAATTTCCACGTCTGGCTCCATCTAATAGGCGTGGAAACGAATAAGGGAGACCCCGTGTGAGCACCTATCGCAAAGACCCCGACGCTGTCGCAAACCTGACGGATGAGCAATTCTGGGTGACCCAGGAAAATGGCACCGAACGCCCGGGGACCGGTAAGCTTCTGAACAACAAAGAACCCGGCATCTATGTAGATGTCGTCTCTGGTGAGCCGCTGTTTGCAAGCGCTGACAAATATGAATCAGGTTGTGGATGGCCAAGCTTCACCAAGCCCATCGACAATGTCACTGAACACCACGACGCAACCCATGGCATGGTGCGTGTTGAGGTACGCTCGCAGCATGGTGATAGCCATCTAGGTCATGTTTTTACGGATGGCCCAGTTGATCGCGGTGGACTGCGCTATTGCATCAATTCCGCCTCCTTGCGCTTTGTGCATCGCGATGACATGGAGGCCGAAGGCTACGGAGCCTACGTTGATCAAGTAGAGGATGTAACATGACAGAACGCGCAGTATTGGCAGGTGGGTGCTTTTGGGGCATGCAGGATCTGATCCGACGTCAAAAAGGCGTTGTGTCGACCCGCGTCGGTTATACCGGCGGCGATGTTCCAAATGCGACCTACAAAGATCACGGCACCCATGCTGAAGGAATTGAGATCATGTTTGATCCAGCACTCACGAGCTATCGCGAAGTGCTGGAGTTTTTCTTTCAGATCCACGACCCAACCACAGTGAACCGTCAAGGCAATGACATTGGGACAGCCTATCGCTCTGCCATTTTCTATGTGGACGAAACACAAAAAGCTGTGGCCGAAGACACAATCGCGGATGTGAATGCGTCTGGTCTTTGGCCTGGAAAGGTCGCCACAGAGCTCGCGCCGGTCAGCGATTTCTGGGAAGCTGAAGACTACCATCAGGATTATCTGGAAAAGAACCAGGGTGGCTACACTTGCCACTTCCCGCGCGCTGACTGGGTTTTGCCTAAGCGCGCAGGATAAAAGAGGGGCGCTGCCCCTCCGCCTGTGGCCTCACCCCGGGAGTATTTTACAGAGAAGTAACGGGATGAACTTGCTTAAGACAGCTGGCGCTGCGCCCAATGTGCGGCGTCGGAAACTGTTTCATCGGGATCGTTCTTAAGCTTTGCGATTTGGGGAATGAACTCGACCAAACCTGAATTCCCCATCGCATAAAGCACATTCCTGACAAACCTGTTGCGGCCAATGCGCTTGATTGGGCTGCCGGAAAATTTCATGCGAAAAGCCGCGTCATCAAGGGCAGCCAACTCTGCAAGTTTCGGCGCAGCCAGATCGTCGCGGGAATGGTAACGAATTTCGCGCGCTTCTACGGCAAACTTGTTCCATGGGCAGGCCGCCAGACAATCATCACAACCATAAATACGATTTCCCATCAGCGGGCGAAGTTCTTCATCGACCGGACCGTGGTGCTCGATCGTGAGATAGGAAATACAGCGTCGTGCATCAATTTGATTTGGTGCTGGAAACGCCTTCGTTGGGCACGCATCGATACAGGCACGGCAAGACCCACAATGATCGATTTCCGCTGGATCAGTGTCTAATTTCAGCGTCGTGAATACGGATCCGATAAAGAACCAACTGCCTAAATCTCGGCTGACAAGATTGGTGTGTTTGCCTTGCCATCCCAGCCCGGCTGCCTGCCCTAACGGCTTTTCAGGTACCGGAGCGGTATCGACAAAAACCTTTACTTCGACCTCTTCGCCAGCCTCCGCAATCAGCCAGCGCGCCAATCGCTTGAGGCGTTTTTTGACAAGGTCATGATAGTCTTTGTTCTGGGCGTAAACTGAAATCGCGCCTCGGTCCGCCATCGCATGAACCGCGCGCGGATCATGTTGCGGGGTATAGCTTTCTCCAAGCATTATCACGGATTGGGCTTCTGGCCACAGGGCGGCGGGATTTTCGCGCCAATGCACGCGATCAGCGAGCCACCCCATTTGGCCGTGATAGTCTTGGTTCAGAAAACCACGCAGTCCTTCGGGCACCTGCGGCACAGCATCGGGGCGGCAAATACGGCAAAGGTCAAATCCGATTGCCTCTGCTTCTGCCACCAGGCGTGCTTTTAGATCCACCGCTCTGATCCCTTAGAAATCAAGATCTGCGTAATGCAGCGGCGGCAAGAACCCTGGAATTTGATCCGCGAGAATCGAGCGGAACGCCGGACGCGATTTGATCTTTGCGTACCAATCTTTGACGGCTTCCGACCGGTTCCAATCGACATCGCTAATGTAATCGAGTGACGACAGATGCGCAGCGGCAGCAAAATCGGCCAGGGTCATGTTGTCCCCTGCCAACCACCGACGGTGCTCAAGCAACCACGCCATATAGTCGAGGTGATATTTGATCGCTTTCGCACCTGCTTTCAGATTGGTGCTGTCCGGATAACCCGTACCTTGCAGCTTTCGATAAACCCGCTCGTTCAGCAATTTTGCAGTGACTTCGCTGTGGAATTTATCGTCAAACCAGCCAATCAAGCGGCGCACTTCGTGGCGCGCGTCAGCCCCTTTGGGCATCAATGAAGGTTCGGGGTGCAGCTCTTCCAGATATTCACAGATCGCGGCGCTTTCGGTCAGGATTTTACCGTCGATCTTAAGAATCGGCACCTTGCCTGCCGGGTTGCGGCGCATGAAATCCGGGTCCTGTTCCCAATAGCGTTCTTCGACCAGCTCGCATTCGATCTTTTTCTCCGCCAAGCTCAGGCGCACCTTGCGGCAGAAAGGAGATAGAGGAGCGTGGAATAAACGGGCCATTTGGGAACCAAGATCAGAGAAAACCACCTCCTAATTGCCGAAATTTAGGGCGGGTTTCAACTCGCTATTCTCGTGACAGGCGAAACTTATCTATTCGAAACAGCTCGAACGCCCGTCATTTTTGATTGTGGCAGCTCCATCTAGGATCGAAGACGCTCGTCGAATTTGCGATTGCGTCGGGCGCGCGGCAGAGCGCTTTTTCGGATTTGGCAAAACCATCGCCAAGCGCGCAGCTTGACTGGCGCTTAGGTCTTCGGGACCAACGCCAAAGTAATGACGCGCAGCGGCCTCGACACCAAAGACACCTTCGTCAAATTCCGCGATGTTTAAATAGACCTCGACAATGCGGCGCTTGCTCCAGGCCAGTTCCACAAACGGCGTGATCGCGGTTTCCATGGCTTTGCGCACCCAGCTGCGCCCTTGCCAGAGATAGACGTTTTTCACCACTTGTTGGCTGATCGTCGACGCCCCGCGCCCACCGCCATCTTCGATGGCCGCCCGAATGGCGTTGACGTCAAATCCCCAATGTTCACAAAAATTCGCATCCTCAGCGGCCACCACAGAGCGGGCCATTACTGGCGAGATCTCTTCTATGGGCACCCATTGGTGATCGACATGGCCCAATCGAGATTTCTCGGAATACATGGTCCAAGTGATGGGCGGGTTGAATAGAGTGAATATCAGTATGGCGAACAAAAAGATCGAAATAGACCAAATGACCGTACGAAACAGAAGGCGACGCGCGCGCTTGATCTGACGCTTATGCCAACGCTCTTTCGGTTGCGTCTTGGTCTTCTTTTTCGATTTCGTCGCTGCTTTTGCCATCAAATTTGCTCTAACCCTGCCCAATCGGGATAGTCAAAGCGCAGCTGTGAGGCAAGCACCTGCGCAGGGCGCAAAGAAAAACCCCGCGCACTGGCGGGGTTTGTCGGTTTTATGTTTTGCGTTTATTCCGCTGGGATCGCTGCGTCTTCAAGCGACAGAGGATGCGGAAGATTGTTCAACATCTCTTTTGGGCACACCTGCAGGAAATTGACCTTTTCAGTGTCCCAATGCTGCAGGATTTCTGCGGCTTTGCGGGATCCGGTTTCCGCCAAATGACGTTCAACCAGGCCTTTCAGCTGATCGTGCCAATGATCGACAGTCACTGCGCAGGTCACAAGCGTCTCAAGGTTCATCACCTCTTCGGCTTTGCCTTCTGGGTCATACAAGTACGCCATGCCGCCGGTCATACCCGCGCCAAAGTTCGCACCAATGGACCCAAGGATCACAGCCACGCCGCCGGTCATATATTCACAACCGTTGGTGCCGCAGCCCTCGATCACAACCTTCGCACCAGAGTTCCGCACCGCGAAACGCTCGCCCGCGCGGCCTGCCGCAAATAGGTGACCGTCAGTCGCACCATACAGCACCGTGTTACCGATGATGGTATTGTCAGCTGCTGTCAGCGGCGAATTCATCGGTGGTCGCACCACAACGGTACCGCCAGACAGACCCTTGCCGACGTAGTCATTGGCATCACCAGACACTTCGATCTTAAGACCCGGAGCCGCAAAGGCACCCAGGGACTGACCTGCGGAGCCGGTCAGTTTGACTGTAAGGTGATCCTCTTGCAGCGCGTTACGCATACCGAAGTTCTGAACGATGTGGCTCGAAGTACGCGTACCCACAGTCCGATGCGTGTTTTGCACCGCGTAGGACAACTGCATTTTCTCACCGTCGTTCAGGAAGCGTGCAGCGTCGCGCACGATTTCTGCATCAAGCGTGTCAGGAACAACATTGCGGTCTTTGTCACGGTTGTAGACGATTTCAGACGCGCCATCGACGGTGATCAACAGCGGGTTAAGATCCAGATCATCGAGGTGCGCAGAGCCACGAGAAACCTGAGCCAGCAGGTCAGCACGGCCAATGACGTCATCCAAAGAACGTGCGCCGATGGAGGCAAGGATTTCACGCACTTCCTGAGCATAGAAAGTGATCAGGTTCACAACCTTGTCGGCATTGCCAGTGAACTTATCCCGCAGTGCTTCGTCTTGCGTGCAGACACCCACAGGGCATGTGTTGGACTGACACTGACGCACCATGATGCAGCCCATCGCGATCAGCGCCGCTGTACCAATGCCGTATTCCTCAGCACCCAGCATTGCCGCCATGACGATGTCACGACCTGTGCGCAGACCACCATCGGTCCGCAGAGTCACACGCTCACGCAGGTTGTTCATTGCCAGAACTTGGTGCGCTTCAGTCAGACCCATTTCCCATGGCAGACCCGCGTATTTGATCGAGGTTGCTGGGGATGCGCCTGTACCACCGTTGTGGCCAGAAATCAGGATCACGTCAGCTTTCGCCTTCGCAACACCGGCTGCAATTGTGCCCACGCCAGAAGAGGCCACCAGTTTCACGGTGACTTTCACGGTCGGGTTAATCTGCTTCAGATCGTAGATCAGCTGAGCCAAATCTTCGATCGAATAGATGTCGTGGTGTGGCGGAGGCGAAATCAGTGTCACACCTTTGGTCGAGTGACGCAAACGTGCAATCAGATCGGTGACCTTCATGCCTGGCAGCTGACCGCCTTCACCGGGTTTCGCACCCTGAGCCACCTTGATTTCCAGCTCTTCACACTGGTTCAGATACTCAGCTGTGACGCCGAAACGACCAGATGCAACCTGCTTGATCTTTGCAGATGGGTTGTCACCGTTTGGCTCTGGTACGAAGTGTGCCGGATCTTCACCACCTTCACCGGAGTCAGATTTCGCACCGATGCGGTTCATCGCAACGTTCAGTGTCTTGTGTGCCTCTGGAGAGAGCGCACCCAGGGACATGCCCGGCGTCACGAAACGCTTACGGATCGATGTGATGCTTTCCACTTCCTCAATCGGAACTGGTTTGCCGATGGCTTTGATGTCCAGCAGATCGCGCAAATGGATTGGCGGCATTGCTTGCATCTTCGCTGAATACTGCTTCCACAACTCAAACGATGCGCGGTTGCAGGCCGCCTGCAGCATGTGCATGGACTGTGCTTCCCAAGCGTGGGTCTCGCCAGACTTACGCGCCTTGTAGAAGCCACCGATTGGCAGAACGTTTTGTTCGGATACAAAACCCTTGGCGTGAACTTCTTCAGCCTTTTTCTGAATACCAGAGACACCGATCCCAGAAATCCGAGAGGTCATGCCCGGGAAGTATTGTGCCACCATGGCGCGAGACAGGCCCACGGCCTCAAAGTTCAGACCACCACGGTAGGAGGAAATCACCGAAATCCCCATCTTCGCCATGATCTTCAGAAGACCCGCGTCAATCGCTTCGCGATAACGCGCGATTGCGGTTGTCAGATCCACGTCCAACAGGCCGCGCTGAATACGATCCGCAAGGGAATCCTCAGCCAGATAGGCGTTCACAACTGTTGCGCCAGAGCCAATCAGAACCGCGAAGTAATGCGGGTCGATACATTCCGCAGATTGCACGTTCAGTGACGAGAAGGTCCGTAGACCTTTCTGTGTCAAATGGCTGTGCACCGCGGATGTCGCAAGGATCATCGGCATCGCAACGCGGTCCGCACCTTGATCTTTATCAGTCAGAACAATGTGGCCTGCACCCGCACGCACGGCGTCTTCTGCCTCAGCGCGGATACGCTCCAGATTGTCACGCAACGCGCCAGATGTACCACCTGCTGGGAAAGTACAGTCGATGCGAACGACGGTGTCGTCAAAGGCTTCCAGTAGAGTTTCAAACTGCGCGTTACCCACAAACGGGCTATCAAGCAGAATGATTTCAGTCTGGCTGCCATCCTCATCCAGCACGTTCTTCAGATTACCAAACCGGGTCTTCAAAGACATCACGCGGAATTCGCGCAGACTGTCGATTGGAGGGTTTGTCACCTGAGAGAAGTTCTGACGGAAGAAATGGCTGAGTGGACGATATTTGTTCGACAAAACCGCGCTCGGCGTGTCGTCACCCATCGAGGCCAAGGCCTCTTTGGCATCTTCAGCCATTGGGGCCAGAATCTGCTCTAGCTCTTCGATGGTGTAGCCGGCTGCAATCTGACGTTCACGCAGCTCTTCGCCTGTGAACAAAGGACGTTCAGTGACTTTGCTCAACTCTGTGTCGAGATCACGGATTTTGCCAACCCAGTCGCCATATGGGCGCGCTTCAGCGAGTTTGTTTTTGATCTCTGTATCGCGGTAAAGCTTACCTTCGACCTTATCGACAGCGATCAACTGACCAGGACCCAAAGCGCCTTTTTCAACAACAGTTGCTTCGTCGATTGGCACCATGCCTGCTTCGGAGCCTGCGATGAGTAGGCCATCACCGGTCACAACATAGCGCATCGGGCGCAGGCCATTCCGGTCCAGACCTGCACAAACCCAACGACCGTCGGTCATCGCCAGCGCGGCTGGGCCATCCCATGGCTCCATCACCGAGTTGCAGTAGGAATACATGTCGATCCAGCTTTGCGGCAGCTCGACTGCCTGTTTGGACCAGCTTTCGGGAACCAACATGGTTTTGGCCATTGGCGCTGAACGCCCTGCGCGCACCAGCACTTCGAATACGCCGTCCAGCGCGGCAGAGTCAGAGGCTCCGCCAGGAACAATCGGCTTAATGTCCTCAGCCAGGTCACCGAAATAATCGGAGGCCATGCGGATCTCGTGCGACTTCATCCAGTTGATGTTGCCCTTCAGCGTGTTGATTTCGCCGTTGTGCGCCAACATGCGGAACGGTTGTGCCAACCACCACTGTGGGAAGGTGTTGGTGGAATAACGCTGGTGGTAGATCGCGAATGTGGATTCAAAGCGCTCATCCATCAGGTCCGGGTAGAACACGGCAACCTGCTCGGCCAGCATCATGCCTTTGTAGATGATCGAACGGCAGGACAGTGACGCCACATATAGCTCGCCAATCCCAGCACGCTGAGCAGCTTTTTCAATCCGGCGACGGATCACATAGAGTTCACGCTCAAAGGTTTCTTCATCGACACCTTTGGAATTTGAGATCAGAATTTGTTCGATCTCTGGGCGTGTCGCGTTGGCTTTTTCGCCAAGGCAGCTGATGTCGACAGGCACATGGCGCCAACCATAGATGAAGTACCCCATCCGCAGAATTTCGGATTCAATGATGGTCCGGCAAGTTTCTTGTGCGCCAAAGTCTGTGCGTGGCAGAAAGACCTGACCAACAGCAACCAATTCATCCTGACGAGGTTCGTGGCCAGTGCGTTTGATTTGATCATAAAAGAACGGCACAGGGATATCGACGTGGATACCCGCGCCGTCACCAGTCTTGCCATCTGCATCAACCGCGCCGCGGTGCCAGATCGCTTTTAGCGCATCGATACCCGCCTCAACAACCTTGCGACTTTTCTTACCGTCAACGGCAACAACAAGGCCAACACCACAAGAAGAGTGCTCTTCAGATTCGCTGTAAAGGCCGTTCTCAGCCATATACTGGCGCTTGGCTTCTTCGTCGCGAACCCAGTTTTGATCGTATTTTGTCATTCTTGAACCCTTCCCCAATTCGGTAGGTCACATGTCAGCCCGGCGGTGCGCAGATGGATTGGCACCTGCCGGATCAATTCATTGAATTATTCGGCTGCGATGGCTTTCGCGGCATCGAAGTTTTTCAGGATCGCCTCGGCGCAGTCGCGACCGTCGCGGATCGCCCAGACCACCAAAGACGCACCACGCACGATGTCACCCACCGCGTAAACGCCATCCAGATCGGTCGCACCCGTTGTGAAGGCCGCTTTCACGGTGCCCCAGCGCGTCACTTCCAGCTCCGGCTGATCCCAAAGAGTTGGCAGATCTTCTGGCTCAAAACCCAGTGCCTTGATGACCAGATCAGCCTCTTCGACATAATCCGCACCCTCGATCACTTCAGGGGACTGACGGCCGGATGCATCGGGCTGGCCCAAACGCATGCGCTGAACCATCACGCCATTGACCGGATCGCCGCTAAAGCCTTTCGGCGCTGCGAGCCATTCAAAGACTACGCCTTCTTCTTCGGCGTTCTGTGTTTCCCGCAGGGATCCCGGCATGTTTGCACGATCACGACGATACAGGCACTTCACGCTTTTAGCGCCTTGACGCAGGGCCGTACGAACACAGTCCATTGCAGTGTCACCACCACCGATGACAACAACCTTTTTGCCTTCGGCATTCAGCTCGCCGCTGTCATATTCTGGGACCGTATCACCAAAGCTTAGACGGTTAGATGCGGTCAGATAATCAATCGCTTTCACGATGCCGGCTGCACCAGCACCCGGCCCTTGCAGATCCCGAGATTTATAAACGCCAGTTGCGATGATCACGGCGTCATGTGCCTTGCGGATCTCTTCGAACGAAATGTCCTTGCCGATCTCACAGTTCAACTTGAACGTTACATCGCCTTCGGCCAGCAATTCATTGCGGCGCATGACAATGTCTTTTTCCAGCTTGAAGCCCGGAATGCCGTAGGTCAGCAAGCCGCCTGCACGGTCGTGGCGATCATAGACTGTGACCTGTACACCTTCTTGGCGCAGCATGTCAGCCGCTGCTAGGCCACCAGGACCAGCACCGATGATGGCAACCGATTCACTGCGTTCTGCTGTCGGAGAAGCCGGCTTGACCCAACCCTTTTCCCATGCGGTGTCGGTGATGTATTTTTCGACAGAGCCGATAGTCACAGTTCCGTGGCCTGACTGTTCAATCACGCAGTTACCTTCACACAGACGGTCTTGCGGGCAAATACGGCCACAGATTTCTGGGAACGTGTTGGTGGCTTGAGAAACCGCGTAGGCCTCTTCAAGTCGGCCAGTCGCGGTCAGGCGCAGCCAATCCGGGATGTTGTTGTGCAGCGGACAATGAGACTGGCAATATGGCACGCCACACTGTGAACAGCGGCTTGCCTGCTCTTCTGCTTTCGCTTCGGCATAGGCCGCGTAGATTTCGTTGAAATCCTTGTTGCGCTCGTCAGCATCCCGTTTTGACGGCATGTCACGATCGACAGATACAAATTTCAGCATCGGTTGCTTCGCCACGGCGGCTGCCTCCTGCAATTTCCTAGGTTGAGTTCGTAGTAAGGGAAGTCAAAACAGGATAAAAGTCAACTAAGCTGACCTATATTCAGTTTATTGTGAAAATATCGCTTTGGCAGGCCGATTTGTTGCGAAAATTAGATCCGGTACGGACCCAAATGCACTCTTCCCTAATTTTTCTGCTCCTTTATACCTCTGCCCAACACCAATTTGGAATTTTCTATGGCACTGTATCACCTGATTCTTTTGGCAATTGTGCAGGGTATTACCGAGTTTTTGCCCATCTCATCTTCTGGCCATCTAATTTTGCTTCCAAACGCATTGGGCACCGAGGATCAGGGGCAATTCTTGGATGTGTCGGTTCATATTGGCACGCTAGGTGCCGTCATTCTGTATTTCTGGAAAGATGTAAAACAGGCGCTTTCCGGCCTGCCGCATCTCGTGATGGGTAAGTTAGATCACCGCGGTGCAAAACTGTCATTACTGCTGATCATCGCCACAATCCCGGTGATGATCTTTGGCGTTTTCCTGGCTGTGACCGGCTTGAATGATGCGATGCGGTCCATGGCTGTGATCGGCTGGACCATGTTGGGTTTCGGGCTGTTGCTGTGGTGGATGGATCAAAAGGGAGGCACAACGAAAGTGTCTGGCGATTGGTCCATGCGGGACGCCATCATCATGGGTCTTTGGCAAGCGGTTGCCCTGATCCCCGGCACATCGCGATCAGGCATCACCATCACCGGCGCCCGTGCCTTGGGGTATGATCGAGAGAACAGCGCGCGTCTTGCGATGTTGATGAGCATTCCTGCCATCATGGCAAGCGGCGGCTATTTGCTTTTAGACACCGGCATTCATCTTTCCGGTCCAGAAGCACGCGACGCACTCATCGCGACAGCATTAGCCTTTCTATCAGCTCTTCTTGCGCTCAAGCTCATGATGGCGCTTTTGAAATCCGTCAGCTTCACACCCTACGTGATCTACCGCGTGATTTTAGGACTGATCTTGCTAGGCGTCGCTTACACGTAAGCGCAGCCTGATTGCCCTTAAGCGCTCATATTCTTGGCTGACTCTTTGATGGCGTCATATTGCCCAGATGGGCGGAAGCGCCAAAGGTAGTCCTCAAGCACAGCAGACGCGGGCGTTGCCGTCATACCCAAATCCGCAAAACTTTTTGCACCCGAAGGAACAACATTATCGTGACGCAGAAGCTTCAGCTGATCGCGCGTCAGAACAGTGTTGCGCCAAAGTCCAAAGGTCAGCTTTTGCAGCAGATCAAAACTAAAAGCCATCAACGACCCAACTGCAAACGGCAGATTCATAACAAGCTTGCGACGGTGGATCACAGTAAGCATTTCTGCGATCCAACCGCTCAATGACTTCACTTCGGACCCGCCAAGTTCGTAGACACCACTGGCTTGCCCCAAGATACCTTTCACTGCTGCCTCCGCGACATCATCCACGTAAACAGGTTGGAATTTTGTATCGCCGCCCACCAGAGGCAGGGCCGGTCCGAACTTGGTCATGGCCGCGAAGCGGTTAAAAAACTGATCTTCGGGCCCAAAAATTACCGACGGTCTTAAGATCATAGCGTTTGGCATATAGGCCAAAACACCCGCCTCTCCTTCAGCCTTAGACTGGGCGTATTCGCTTGCGGATTCTGCATCCGCTCCAATGGCCGACAAATGCACCATCGTAGACACGCCGGCATCAGCGGCCAACCGCGCAATACGCTCAGCACCCTCGTGCTGCACAGAGTCAAATTTGTTCTTACGATCTTCCGCTAAGATACCAACGCAGTTTACCACAGCATCAGCTCCAGACATCGCATGCTGAACTGACGCATCGTCGCGGATATTGCAAAGCACTGGCTCAACCTGCCCTACGGTACCGTAAGGCTTTACAAACATCGCCTCATTTGGTCGCCGTACCGCGACCCTAACCCGCCAACCTTCTTTGGCCATGCGTCGTGCAATATAGCGCCCGACAAATCCCGATCCGCCGTAAATAGTGACGAGTTTAGACATTGGCAGGCCTCCGCTTTCTGATCTCTCACCGAGAAATACCCACCGAAAGCACACCAAACAAGGCGCAATTGCATTCACAAGCTTATTCACCAAGCAAAGCAGCATCCTCGGTGAAGCCTCTTCCCGTCTAGAAAGTACAAACGGCCCGCAGGCGATCAATTTTTTCGGTGGTATAACAATGCGTTAAATACAGACCGCCAATGCAGCAATGTGAAATTCACGATTTTCGCAAAAACTTCAAAAACCGCGTTGACTCCTTGGGTCCATATCACTAAATCCCCCTTCACGACATCTAAGCCCAGATGGCGGAATTGGTAGACGCGCTAGCTTCAGGTGCTAGTGTCCGTATGGACGTGGAGGTTCGAGTCCTCTTCTGGGCACCACTCTTCATTACATTGAAAAGAAGCACGCACTGGGTCTCACAGAGATAATGTGCAGTTTTCACCCCCCTCTCAGCTTAGATCCGCTTGCGCCTCGCTTTTTGGGGGGGGACTTTATACCTGATGATGACAAAGACGGGTCGCTATGCCTTCACATCCTGACGCCACGGAGGCTGCGCGCCAACCTGTTGTACGGAATGCGCGGCGCACTTGCCCGCAAATGCAAGGGCCGTAGCCAATTCCTGATCAGTCGCGGATGCCAATTGCGTTTTAGAGAGCAACCCTTGATCAAACAAGGAAGCCAAAAAGCCACCATTAAACGTATCACCGGCCCCTACCGTATCAACAACTTTCACCTTCTCAGACGGCACAAATACTGCTTTCTTGCCGGCTCGATAAACACTTGCGCCCTTAGAGCCCTCAGTAAACAAGACGATCTTCGGACCAAGGGCTAACATCTGTTCGATGGCAGCTTCAGCAGTCTCCGCAGTGGGAAACAGCCACTCAAGATCTTCATCAGAGGTTTTAACAACATCTGCATGACTCAGCATTCCGGCCAAACGCGCACGAAAGGCGGGTTCATCCTTAATAAAAGTTGGACGGATATTTGGATCCAGCATCACCAACCGGTCTGCATTGCGCTCCACAAGAGCAGCGTAAGTATCCGCAGCTGGGGCATTGATCAGGCTGATGCCGCCACAGAAAACCGCCTGTGTTGAATCCGGCAATGCAGGCAGATCGTCAGAGCTGATCATGCGGCCCGCTGTACCTTCATCATAGAAATCATAGGAAACGACGCCGTCGCTAAAGTCGACGAAAGCCAATGTCGTCGGGCGATCACTGCGCACCAAATGGCTGAGACCAACCTTGCTGTTGTGCAAATGTGTCTCGATTACACGCCCGAATTGATCGTTGGAAAGGCCAGATAGGAATTCCACCGGGACTCCCAAACGCCCAAGCGCCACGGCAGTATTCATTACAGCACCGCCTGCGACAGGCTCCAACATGGCCTGCTCATCTATTTCCCTTGGCAGCATGTCGATCAGACATTCACCAGCACATAAAATCATCTCGCGCCCTCTCGCAAAACAACGCTGTGAGCAACCTAAACCATCCACAGCGTGACTCAAAATGTTATCGCTAACATCAGCAGGAAACCGCATAAGCACTTTTCACTCGGCTGCCAACTGCCTTAGGCAGGGTTATGGCTATTCTTTTGATACATACCGGCGGAACAATTGGCATGATGCAATCCGAAAACGGATTTACACCACAAAAAGGCGTCGTCGAAGACCACGTGCAGGGGCTGATCGCCTCTGGGCAAGTAAAATCCAAAATCGAGATTCACCCGCTAACACCGCTCATCGACAGCGCCAATGCTACGCCTACTGATTGGTCGCGTGTTGCAAGAGTGGTTGCCATCCATCACTCAGAATACGACGGGTTCGTGATTAGCCACGGTACAGACACACTGGCTTATACGGCAGCAGCACTTTGCTTTGCTCTAGAAGGGTTAGCAAAACCAGTGATCATAACCGGATCGATGCTGCCGCTGACCGTAGAAGGCTCTGACGGCACCCGTAACCTATTGGATGCGTTAACCAAGGTGGAGGCGACACCGAAAGGCGTTTGGGTACAATTCTCCGGGCAGTTGCTGCACGGTGCTCGGGTACGCAAATCGCATTCCACCGACTTTGACGCCTTCAAAGCCAACACCGGTGGCGCTGCTCCTGTGCGCTCGGGCGATCAACTTCGTCTTCACACCTATGGCAGCCATAAGGTAGCGGTTTTAGCCACTGCTCCCGGCATGGGCACCGATTTGATACAATTTGCAGCCGAGCACAGCGATGCCTTGCTCTTGCGAGTCTATGGCTCTGGCACCGCACCAGAAAGCCAGGGTTTGGTAGCAGCTCTGCAAACGGCGCAAAGCCGCGGCATCCCGGTTCTGGCTGTCAGCCAATGCCCTGAAGGCGGCATGGCGCTTGGCACCTATGCCGCAGGCGGCGTGCTGCGGGACAACGGCGTGATCGACGGGCGCGACATGACGGTCGAAGCCGCTTACGCCAAATTGCGCCACGTCCTAACGCAAACAGGCGACCCAAAGGATCGCCTGCCTACTTGCCTGTGTGGTGAGTTCACCTAGCTCGTTATTGTTTAGTCGCCATCTGCCACTCCCTGCGCCCGCGCCTTAGCGCGACGGGCGCGGAAGCTTGGCAGCAACACCAGCAGCAACGCGATCACCAGAAGACCCAATGTCATTGGGCGTTCCCAGATGAACGCCACGCCATCATAAAGCTGCATGGAGCGTGAGAAGTTGTCTTCCAGCATGCCGCCCAGGATGAAGCCAATCAACAGCGGTGCTAGGGGGTAGTCTGCGAACTTCAAAGCCGTCGCGAAAATACCGAAGCCAACCAACAGCAGAAGCTCAGTTGCGTTGTTCTGGCCGATATAGGCCCCCATCAAGGTAAAGAACAAAATAAACGGGATCAGATAGTTACGCGGAACCATCAGCACTTTGGCGATGTAAGGGATCAGCGGCAGGTTCAGCACCAGCAGCACCAAGTTCCCGATGAACATCGACATGATCACAGCCCAGAACACCTGCGGTTCGTCGATCATCAAACGCGGACCCGGAGTAACGTTTAGCGCAATCAGCGCACCCAACAAGATCGCCGTGGTCCCGGACCCGGGAATTCCCAACGTCAGCAGCGGTACAAAAGAGCCGGTGCAGGCCGCGTTATTTGCGGTCTCAGGCGCCGCCAGGCCTTTGATCGACCCTTTGCCGAACTCTTCCTGCTCTTCTTTGGTCGCGATATTGCGTTCAACCGCATAGCCCAGAAAGCTCGCGATTGTCGCGCCGGCACCCGGCAGAACGCCGATAAAGAAGCCCTGGATCGATTGACGTCCAATGACCGGCGCAATGGATTTCGCTTCAGAACGCGTAATGCGCAAATCTTTGATCTCACCTTCATCACCGCCCGCTGTCACTTTTGGTTTGAGAACCAAGAACAGCGCCTCTGGCAGGGCGAACATCGCCATCGCTAGGGTGATAAAGCCAAAGCCAGACTGCAGATCCATGATGCCCATGGTGAAGCGTGGCATGTTAAACAGCGCACCTTCGCCAACGGTCGCCATGATCAGGCCCAGCAAGGTCATCAACATCGCTTTGGCCACCTGACCGGTGCCCGCAAAAGCCGCGATCGCGGAAAGTCCTACGACCATCAGTGCGAAATATTCCGCAGAGTGGAACAGCAGCGCAACCGACGACAGCGCCGGAGCAAAGACCATCAACAGGATCGCACCGATGGTTCCGCCTGCGAAACTCGCAATCGCCGCAACGGTCAACGCTTTACCTGCTTTGCCCTTTTTGGCCATCGGGTAGCCATCGAAACTCGAGGCTACGGTACCGGCAACACCCGGCGCGTTCAGCAGGATCGAAGACGTCGAGCCACCAAAGATCGCACCATAGTAGACGCCGGCAAGCAGGATCAGCGCGGCGGATGGATCTCCCATGGAGATCGCCACAGGGATCATAATTGCAATGATCGACATTGGGCCTAGGCCCGGCAACATACCAATGAATGTGCCGATCAGACAGCCACCGATCACCATTAACAAGTTCTGTAGGGACAGGGCCGTTTGCAGGCCGATCAGAAGTCCTTCTAACATTTTAACCTCCGATAAAGCCTGGCAGTGGTCGCATGTAGATACCCAGAACCTCTTGCACGAGGTACCAAACGACGCCGGTTGCGACTGCGGACACAATGATCATGGTGATCCATTTGCGTTCACCGAGAATAACCGATCCAAGCATCAGGAAACCGACGGTGGAAAACAGGAACCCCATTGGACGTAGGCACAGCGCATAGACAACCATAAGGCCCAGCAGCAGGATTGCTTGGCCAAGGTGATACTCACCGAGGCGGCGGTAATCGATGTCAGCTTCTTTTGGCTCTCCCTTTTCCAATCCCAAAAGGATAGTCAGGCAAGCGATGATGGCCAGAATGGAAAGAACCTTTGGAAAGGTGCTTGGCCAGATTGGGTTGCGCCGCATGAAGGGGGCCAAGGACCCGTCCATCGTAAACCAGGCCGTATAGCCATAGGCGAGGCATATCCCCAATAAAATCAGTGCAATCCAGCGATCCAGTGCCATTGCAGTATCCCCATATAAAAATGGCAGAGCGATCTCCCGCTCTGCCAAAGTAACAAACGAACCTTTACAGGAAGCCCAGTTTCTTCATCAGATCGCCGATGACTTGTTCTTGCGCTTCCAGGAAGGTTTTAAAGTCATCGCCAGAGTTATGGATGTTGACCCAACCGTTACGCGCGCGCACTTCTTCCCACTCTGGGGTGTCGTACATTTTCGCAATCGCGTCTTGGTACATCGCCAGCTTATCTTCTGGCAGACCAGGTGCAGCAAAGAAACCACGCCAGTTGACGAAGGTTGTGTCGATGCCTTGCTCCATCATGGTCTGCGCGTCAGGTGCTGCAGAAACACGCTCGTCAGATGTAACGCCGATGATTTTGACTTCGCCAGCGTTGGACAGGTCAACCGCTTCGGAGAAACCAGTGGACAGAGCCGCGATTTCACCAGACAGCAGCGCCGCCATCGCTTTGCCGCCCGCGTCGTATGGGATGTATTTTACACCCAGCGCGTCTTTGCCAGCTGCTTCCATCACCATGGCTGCAACCAGGTGGTCCATGCCGCCTGGAACAGAACCGCCACCGATCGCTGTCGCAGATGGGTCCACGTCATAAGCTGCCAGCAGGTCCGCCATAGAGTTGATTGGGCTGTCTTTGCCAACAACGATTGCCGCATAGTCACCGATGGTGCCGGATACGAGGGTCAGGTCGCGGAAGTTGTGTGGGAAGACGCCAGTCAGGGAACGGATCACGATTGGGGTGGAGTTTACCATCAATGTGCCGTGGTTGCTGTCTGCGTTTTCGATCAGGAAGCCAATGGCTTTACCGCCGCCGCCGCCAGACATGTTTTCGTAAGATGCGCTGCCAACAAGCCCAGCACCTGTCAGAGCTTCGCCAGTACCACGTGCTGTCCCGTCCCAGCCGCCGCCAGCGCCGCCTGGAATCAGGAAGTGAATTTCGTCTAGAACCTTGTGACCACCGGCGATTGCAGATGTACCCAAAGCCATCGCTGCGACTGCCGACGCCATGATGGCGCGGCGAGCAATTTTAAATGTCATAATGTAAGCCTCCCATTTGACAACTGACCGATTGACGGTTCAGTTGAACGAAACAAGCAAACCAACCTGACACAAACCTGTCACGGTCTTAACTGGGCCCTTATTTCTTATGAAATTCCTCCTTGTCGAAGACAATCTGGACCTCGCAAACGCTATAAGTTCGCGAATGCAGTTGGACGGCCATGTTATTGATCACGCTGAAACTTTAGGCGATGCGACTGCTTTTTCAGAGGTTGGGGAATACGACCTGATTTTATTGGACATTATGCTGCCCGATGGGGACGGTCGCACCTTCTTAGAACACCACCGTGCCGGGAAAATGGACACTCCCGTGATCGTTTTAACTGCACGCAGTCAGGTTTCAGATCGAATCAGCATGCTTGATTTGGGGGCGGATGACTATGTCACCAAGCCGTTTGATCATGCTGAACTCAAGGCCCGTTGCCGAGCCGTTCTGCGTCGCAAATCCGGCAATGCACAGACTGTCGTACGGCTTGGCGATGTGGCGTTGGACCCTGTCGCAGGCAACCTTAAAATCCATGATCAGGTGATCTCTCTACGCAATAGAGAATTGCGTTTGCTAGAGCTTCTGATGAATGCGCCCGGACAAATATTCCCAAAAACAAAACTGGTGGACCGGCTGTTTTCCTACGACGATGATGTCTCTGAGAACGCGGTTGAAGTCTATATTGGCCGGCTGCGCAAACACCTTGAAAACACCAATGTTAAGATCAAGACATTGCGCGGGTTGGGATATCGCCTGGATCATGACTGAGGCCACCGACATATTCGGCGGCATCTTTCGGTCGCTGCGCAACCGACTTGCAATCACCTTGATCGGCGGCGCGGCAGTCTTGGCGATCCTGCTCTATCTGGTCGTTCGCAGCTACGCTGCTCAGATCGCGCAACAGGGCCAAGACAGCATTCTTGCGGCTTCCGTCACCTCTATTCTGGACGCGGCCATCCTGCGCGATGGTCAGGTTGAAGTCGATTTCCCCTATGCGTCCTTTTCGATGCTCAGCACAGCCTCGGATGACCGCGTTTTCTACGGCATCTACCAGGACCAGTCCCTGATTTCAGGCTATGAAGGTATCGCCTATGAAACTGCGCCGATGGATGCGGGCCATGCCTTTCGCACTGATACATTTCAAGATGCGACGGTTCGGATCGCGACTGCGTCGCGCACCTTGATTGGCGCACGATTCACCACTGTGATTTCGGTTTCTGTCGCCCAAACCCAAGATGCCTTGTCGGTTACACTGAACCGGATTTCTCGCAATGCAGCCGCCTTTGGTACTGGTTTTTTCTTGCTGGCCGCGATCCTGTCGTTTTGGGCCACGTCGACCACCATTGGTCCTCTCAAACGCCTCACATCATCCATCACGCGCCGGGGTCCGCAAGACCTCAGCCCCTTCGTGCAGCCCGTACCCACCGAGATGGAACCACTGGTTTCGTCGCTCAACAACCTCATGGGGCGGCTGGATCAATCGCTCAGCCAATCAGAGGATTTCATCGCCGAAGCGGCCCACCGCGTCCGTACGCCTCTGGCCACGGTACGGTCATACGCCGAAGCCACGCTGCAACGAGTCGGACGTGAAGAAAACCGCCATGCGCTGCGTTCAATGGTCCGCGCCATTGACGAAAGCTCGCGCGCGGCCGGGCAGTTGTTGGACCACGCCATGATCACCTTCCGCGCCGATCATCTAGAACGGGTCGATCTGGACCTTACGGAGCTTGTAAAAGAAATGGTCCGGGGCCTCACTCCAATTGCGGATATGAAAGATGTCCACCTGCGCTTGATCACGCCCGAGAAAGTTACAGTGTCAGGCGATGCGATCCTTCTGCAAAACGCAATCCGCAATGTCATCGATAACGCTCTGAAATACTCACCCGCCGAAAGCGACATCACAATAACAGTCTCTAATAATGCTGATAGCCGAGTGATGATACGTGATGAAGGGCCCGGATTTCCACCAGATGACATTGCGCAGTTGGCGGATCGATTTACCCGCGGTGCAAACGCAGAAGGAATCACAGGTTCGGGTCTTGGGTTGACCATCGCAAAAGATGTGGTTGCAGCCCATGGCGGTCAAATGCATTTGGAAAACCATGCAGAGGGGGGCGCATGCGTAACCTTATCGTTCTGATCTTGTCCCTGATCCCAATCCTAACGCACGCCCAGGAATGGGAGGATCGTCAGGTTTTTGAAGGCAGCGCATCCAGTGTGACCCTGCGCGTGATTTCCAGCACCGACACCTCGTTTTTCGCACCGATTCTGCAAAGCTTTATCACAAGAAACCCCACTCTATCTGTGGAGTATTTTGTAACCAGCACTGCTGACTTGAACCGTCATGTGCGGCGCAAACCTGATGAGTTTGACGTCGTGATTTCCAGCGCGATGGACCTACAACTAAAGCTCGCCAATGACGGCTATGCACGTGAAATATCGGTCTCTAACATACCGGATTGGGCGCAATGGCGGTCGAGCCTGTTTGCCTTCACCACGGAACCAGCAGCGATCGTAATCAACAGCAATGCCTTTAAAGACATCGCCACGCCGCAGACCCGCCAGGACTTGATCCGCGCGCTCAGGGATCGTCCTGAAGTATTCCATAACCGCGTCGGCACCTATGATGTGCGCCAATCGGGATTGGGATATCTTTTTGCAACGCAGGATGCCCGCGCCTCGGAAACCTACTGGCGTTTGACCGAAGTTATGGGCAGCCTAGATGCGCGCCTTTACTGCTGTTCCAGCGCCATGATCGACGATTTGATCAGCGGAGAAATCGCCGTCGCCTATAACGTGCTTGGCAGCTACGCGGAGGCGCGCCAGAAGGACGAAGGAAACCTGACAATCATCCTGCCGTCTGACTTCCCAACCACCATGATGCGTACCGCATTGGTATCGGCACAGTCCAAAAATGCGAGCGCCGCAGAAAACTTCATCAAACACCTACTGGCCTTGCAAACCACGGGCGCCGAGCTACCTTTGCCACGGTTGGATGTGTCCAACGACACCACAGGCCGGTCCAATATTGCTTTGGAGCCCGCCCTCATGACCTATCTTGACGAGTTAAAGCGTCGCAATTTCCTAAAAGAATGGGAAAGCGCTATCATCCAAGGGCCATGAGCCTTAGTGCACGTGGCCTTGGAAGTGATAAATGATCTTTGCCTCTTCGGCATCTACCAAATCTGAGGCAAAGCTCTGGCCAAGAGCAGATTTTGCAGCCGTCAAAACCGCGACTTTTTTCCCTTTTGCCTGACGCGAATAAGCATCTGCGACCACATCAAACGGCGCGCTCGCCCGCCCATCGATCTCAACACGTTCGGCATCGCGGCGGGGTAATTCCAAAATTGCGGGATCCACCTCGGCTTCGTGAAACACTACATCTGCTTCCTGCAAGCACGCCACGGCTCGCATCGTCAGCAAATCGTGCGATTGCAGGTTTGTTCCGATAATATTGATCGCGGGCCGTGCGTCAGCCTCTGGTATCTCGCGGTTCTTGATTGCATCCAAAATGACAGTTTCTGCATCATCATCCCGACCTACCGCAAACAACGCCATTGGTGCCTTGCGAAACACCCAGGCCCAATACGCCCGTTGTCTCCCCGAAAAGGCGCGATCCACATCAGGCCGCTGCGCCCCGCAGAAGGCGGCCATCCGGCCAAGGTTTGAGATCAACATGCCCTCGATCCGGGTTTTGATCAGGCGCGATAAGACAGGCGCTGTTCCTTCGGTACCGATCGCCACAACGACAGGATCACGATCCACAATCGACGGCGTGGTCATGTCACATAGGGCTGGGTTATCGACCACATTCACCATCGCGCCAGCATCTTTCGCAATCGGGTGATAAGACGCGTCTGCGCCAGGACAACCGGTCGCAATGAATGTCATCGCCGAGCCCTTGAAGGAGTCCGCTGAGACCATTCCGCTGCGATGCGCCGCCTGCCCTGCCGTGGCTTTGCCACTGAGTTCAGCGTTCAACGTTTCCGCGAGAACGATCAGCTTTGCGTCTGTCTTGGCCAATAGACGCATTTTCTGCGCGGCCTGTTCACCCCCGCCAACGACAACAACCCGCCGACCGCTGGTTTTGATAAACATAGGAAAGGCTCGCATGTTGTCTTTATTCCGCCGCGATTTGGGTGCTCTGAGACGAGATTAGCTGCGCGATTTCTGACCGGCAAGAGCCACAATTTGTACCTGCTCCTGTTGATTGGCAAATGAACTCGACCGAGGCCTGCCCATTTGCCGGAACAGCATCGAGAATTTGGTTGCGGCCGATGTTCATGCAGGAACACACGGTGGGGCCAGGGTCTTTCACATTCTGACCCGGGCGCGCAGCCAAAACGCCAAGCGCGGGCTTTCCAAGTTGCGTCACCAAATAATCGCGTGCCACTGCAACTGGTTCCGGACCGACAAATAGGGCCGCCATTAATGTATCTCCTTCATAAAAGGCGATACGTGTCTGGCCACGTTTTGGATCCGTCATAATCATCGGATCCGCTTCAAACCCAAATAGCGCTTTGGCATAGGCGGACCAGTCTTGCGGTTCTGATCCAGCCAATTCTGCCCGCCATCCATGATCTACAGGCACCTGAGCCCAATATTCTGAGCGCGGCGAAAACGGCTGTGTGGACATGGCAAATCCATACCAATTGGCCTCAAGCCGCGTCACATTCACGGCTGCCGACTTACTTTCAGGTTGACCAGAAACCGGATCCGTTATCGCAGGGATCACAGACGCCACAACTGATGCCGAAGCGGTTTCTCCAGTCCAATGAATTGGCGCAAACGGGTTGCCGCGCTGCACATCTTCGGTGATCCAAACCCGGAAAATTGCCTCTCCGGAGTGGCCTTTGACCAATGCCAAATCCGCAGATTTCACGCCATAAGCCAAGGCATCCTCTGGATGGATCTGTAGGAAGGGTTCCGCAAGGTGTTTGCACAGTTTTGCGGATAGACCTGTGCGCGACATGGTGTGCCACTGATCCCGCGCGCGCCCTGTGTTCAAGCGCAATGGATAGGCGTCATCCAACTTCGCCTCAGGAACACGCGAGGTGATTGGCAACATATTCGCGCGGCCCGAGGGCGTGAAGAACTTGCCATCCGCAAAGAACCGACCACCTTGGCGCGCTGCGGTAATAGGCCATTTTTGCGGTTCAAACTTTTCGTAGCCCTCGTCAGATAAATCACTCAGCGCAGAGATATCAAAATCCTTACCCAGCTTTCCGGCGACTTCAGACAACGCGGCATGTTCGCGGAAAATATCGACCTCTGATCGATAGGCAAAGGCCTCTTTCCAGCCCATGCGACGCCCAACTTCAGCATAAATTTCCCAATCAGCGCGCGCTTCTCCCGGTTGCATCAGCGCGGCGCGCTGACGGCTAATCGTCCGATCTGAATTGGTGACCGTTCCTGATTTTTCACCCCACCCCAAGGCAGGCAACACAACTTCAGCCAGTTTTGCAGTGTCGGTGCGATCATTCAGATCACTGACGACAACGAAATCACAGTTCTCAATCGCCTTTGCCACTCGATCTCCGTCCGGCATCGAAACCACAGGGTTAGTACATGCCACCCAAAGCGCCTTAATCTGACCATTTTCAATCGCGTCAAACATATCCACGGCTTTCAGCCCGGCCTTTTCAGGCATGCGCGGTGCGTTCCAAAAGCTTTGGACTGCCGCACGATGGTCAACGTTTTCCAGATCCAAATGCGCAGCCAGCATATTTGCCAACCCACCGGTTTCGCGGCCTCCCATAGCATTTGGCTGACCTGTCACGCTGAATGGGCCACACCCAGGCAGGCCGATCCGACCGGTTGCCAGATGGCAATTCAGAATGGCATTAACCTTGTCGCTACCAGAAGACGACTGGTTGATGCCCTGACTAAAGACTGTGACCACCTTCTGAGTCTTGGTGAAGAGCTCGTAAAAGGCCTGAAGCTCGGCGGGATCCAGACCTGTTATATTCGGATTGTCCTGCTGGGCAGCTTGCAAGGCATCGTCAAAACCTGACACGCCTTTTTCCAAGTATTCAGTGTCTATTTCACCTGAATCAGCCAAATAGGCCAACAGACCATTGAACAGGGCCGCGTCGCCACCCGGTGCAATTTTCAGGTGCATGTCAGCGATGTCGCAGCTCGACGTCCGGCGTGGATCAACCACCACAACCTTCGTTCCACGTTCCGCCCTTGCGGACGCAAGTCTTTGATACAAAACCGGGTGGCACCACGCGAGGTTCGAACCGACCAGAACCACCAAATCGGCCAATTCAAGATCTTCGTATTCACCAGGAACCGTATCGGTTCCGAAGGCGCGTTTGTGCCCGGCAACGGTCGACGCCATGCAAAGCCGCGAGTTGGTGTCGATGTTAGCTGACCCCATAAAGCCTTTCATCAGCTTATTGGCGACATAGTAATCCTCGGTCAACAACTGCCCCGACACATAAAAGGCAACGCTATCCGGTCCATGCGTTGCGATGGTGTCTTTGAATCGATCCGCTACCAATTGCAGCGTCTCATCCCAAGGCTTGGTTTCTCCAAGGACCTTAGGGGCTAGCAAGCGCCCCTCCAGCCCAACAGTATCGCCCAGCGCGAGACCTTTAGAACACAGCCGCCCAAAGTTCGCAGGGTGTTCAGGGTCACCTTCGACCTTCAGGCCGCCATCTGATTGAGGGGTCAAAAGAACCCCACAACCGACCCCACAGTAGGGGCATGTAGACCGGATTTTTGAAGTCATCAGGCCGCTCGGCTCATTAACAAAGTGCTATCAAGCAAGATGCGTCCAGCCTCGACTTTGGCTGGAAACGTGTCGATTTTTCCTTCGTCTGCTCCCTGCGCCACACCGGTGTTCAAATCAAACACCCAGTTGTGTAGCGGGCAGGTTACGCTTTGGCCGTGCACAATACCTTCTGACAGCGGGCCGCCTTTGTGAGGGCAGCGATCCGAGGTCGCGAAGACCTCGTTTTCACTGGTGCGAAACACCGCCACGCAGCCCAACGCGGTTTTTACAACGCGCGCGCCACGCAATGGGATGTCTTCAACGGATCCAATATCAATCCAGCTCATTCCGCTGCCTCCAATGTCAGATTTGCCAGAGGGCCAAACTTTGGCGCCTCATCAGGTTGTGCCAATTCTGCCCATGGGTCTTTTTGATAGATCGACTGCGACAGCTCGAACCGGGCAACAAGCGCCTTGCGGTTTTCGATATCATCCACGATCTGCTCTTTGACCCAATCCAAGCCGACCTTAGCGATCCACTTGTATGCGCGATCCAGATACTTCGCGTTCTCGCGGTAAAGCTGCATGAAGGCGGTTGCGACCTCGATGGTTTCTTCTTCGGTTTCGCAATCCATCAGACGTTCGGTTTCCTTCACGTCCATACCGGCAGCACCTGCGACACCAACCTGATAGCCGCTGTCGACGCAGATAACGCCGATGTCCTTGCAGGTGGCTTCCGCACAGTTGCGCGGGCAGCCTGAAACTGCGAGCTTCACCTTGTGCGGTGACCAAGAGCCCCAGAGCTTCTCTTCCAGCTTAATTCCAAGACCCGTTGAATCCTGCGTACCAAAGCGGCAATGATCCTTGCCCACACAGGTTTTCACCGTGCGCAGACCTTTGGCATAGGCGTGGCCCGAGACCATGCCCGCGTTATTCAGATCTTTCCAAATCGCAGGAAGGTCTTCGCCTTTCACACCCAGCAAGTCGATCCGTTGGCCGCCGGTGACATGCACCGTCGGGACGTTGTATTTATCGGCTGCATCGGCGATCGCGCGCAACTCGTCTGGTGTGGTCATCCCACCCCACATCCGAGGAACAACAGAATAGGTACCGTCCTTCTGGATGTTCGCGTGTTTGCGTTCGTTCACAAAACGGCTTTGCGGGTCGTCTTGGTATTCCACCGGCCAATCCGCCAGCAGATAGTAGTTCACCGCCGGGCGACATACGTGACACCCGTTCGGAGAGCTCCACCCCAGTTCCTGCCAGACCGCGGCTTGTGATTTCAACTCTTTGGTTTTGATCAGACGGCGCACATCTTCATGGGTCAGATCGGTACAGCCGCAAACAGATTGCGCGGCGGGCATTTGGAAGTCATCCCCTAGGGTGACTGCCATTAGCTGCTCAACAAGACCGGTACAGGTACCACATGAGGCCGAGGCTTTCGTCGTGGCGCGTACCGCACCCAGATCAGTAGCACCACCTTTGATGGCATCGACAATTTGGCTTTTACATACGCCGTTGCAACCGCAGATTTCTGCGTCATCCGGTAAGGCTGCAACGGCCTGCAAGGGGTCCAGCGCGGCACCCCCTTGGAATGCTGGGCCAAAGATCAACGTATCGCGCATCTCTGAGATGTCGGTCTTGTCTTTGATCAGTCCAAAGAACCAGTTGCCATCCGCAGTGTCGCCATACATCACAGCGCCGACAATCACGTTGTCTTCGATCACCAAACGTTTGTAGACGCCACGGCTTGGATCGCGGAACACAATGTCCTCTCGGCCTTCACCTTCCGCGAAATCACCTGCGCTGAATAGATCACATCCTGTGACTTTCAGCTTAGTAGAAACTTCCTTCGGCGCGAAAACAGCGTCCTCTTCCAAGAGCGTCGCTGCGACCACTTTTGCCTGATCATACAGAGGCGCAACCAAACCAAAGAGCTGCTGGCGATGCTCCACACATTCACCAACCGCAAGGATATCTGGATCCGACGTGCGCATTGCGTCATCCACGGTGATACCGCGCTCAACCTCGATGGCGGTGTCAGTTGCCAGACGTGTTTCAGGTCGGATCCCCACAGCCATAACAACCAGATCGGCAGGAATCGTGGTCTTATCCTGCAGCAGAACGGCTTCGACTTTGTCTTCACCAAGGATCGCAGCAGTAGAAGCTTGGCATTTCACTTCAATGCCTTTGTCTTCCAGCGCACGCCGCAGCAAATAACCTGCTGCCTCATCCAACTGGCGCTCCATCAGATGGCCCATCAGGTGCAGAACCGTCACGTCCATTCCGCGCGCTTTCAGGCCAGCGGCTGCTTCCAGACCCAGCAGACCACCACCGATGACCACAGCTTTGGCACCCGGTTTCTGGGTCGCTTCGATCATGGTATTTGTGTCGTCTAGATCACGGTAAGCAATCACACCAGGCAGATCCTTACCCGGAATTGGAATGATGAAAGGGGCAGAACCCGTTGCGATCAGCAGTTTGTCGTAGGCCACTTCGCCATTTTGACCCACCACCACTTTGCGTTCACGGTCGATGCCAACAACGTGCTCGCCAAAGCGGCAGGTTACGCCATTGTCTTCATACCAATTCGCATCATGTGTGACGATTTCCTCATAGGATTTATCGCCAGACAGGACCGGAGACAGCATGATCCGGTTGTAGTTGCCGCGTGGTTCCGCGTTGAAAAGAGTGATGTCGTAGGCATCTTTATTAGCCTCCAACAGGTGCTCAATCGCACGGCCCGAGGCCATGCCAGCACCAATAACAACAAGCTTTTTAGACATTTGTGCCTCCGCACTTTTGAACTGAGGCACAGTTTCTTTCTGTCAGGCGGCGTTGGGATAGGCCGCTTCGATCATCGTGCCAGACACATCTCTGAACAGTAGTTTCCAAGCCTGTTCTTCCGGATCGCTCATCCCGCCAGGTGCCACCTCGTGCAGGGCGGCCAGTAAGGCTTGCCCGACGATCGGATAGTGTTCCGGCAGTGCCCCGTAGGCGACGTGGCGCTTGGCGAGCTTCTTCAGTTTTCCCGTGAAAAACCAAGGCTGATGCAGATTGTGCACCAGAAAGTCGAGCATGCTGGAAAATTTGCCCATCTGTTGACTGAGATCGGCTTGAAACAGCCCGCGCGCCTCGGGTGCGAGGCGAAACAGTTTGCGATAAAACGCGTCGGCCAGATAGCCTTTGCTGAGACGGATCTTTTCGTAAGAATCCTGGATCAATTCGATTTCTTCGTTGTTCAGAACACCCATCAACGCACTCCTTTTTGTCGGAGCAGACGATAGGGTTGATTGCTTTAGAAATACTAAATCCGAGCGCTTGGGACATCATAAGGGTCACTCCGCTGCGATTTTGACAGGTTTGGGTTTGGGCTTAGCGCCGTGCTCGTATTCCTCAAGGAAATCCAAAACCTCTTGGCGATAAGTATAATAATCGGGGTGCTCTAGCAGCGCCTTGCGGGTGCGCGGGCGTGGCAGGTCAACCTCAGTGATTTTACCGATGGTCGCCTGTGGGCCATTAGTCATCATGACCACGCGGTCAGCCAACAAGATGGCTTCGTCCACATCATGGGTCACACAGATCGCTGTGACTTTGGTACGAGACCAAACTTCCATCAAAACCTCTTGCAGCTCCCAGCGCGTAAGACTGTCGAGCATGCCGAAAGGCTCATCCAACAAAAGCAGCTTCGGCGACAAAGCAAAGGCACGGGCAATACCCACGCGTTGACGCATGCCATTGGACATCGCAGACGCGGATTTATCCATCGCATCGGCCAGACCAACACGTTCAAGATAGTATTCAACAACATCCTGACGCTCTGCCTGAGAGGCTTTGGGGTAGACTTTGTCAACGCCAATCGCACAGTTTTCACGCGCGGTGAGCCAAGGGAAGAGGTTAGGTGATTGGAACACCACGGCACGTTCAGGGTCAGCACCTTCAACGTGACGACCGTCCAGTTTAATGGCGCCTTTTGAAATCTCGTTTAGACCAGCCGCCATGGTCAGAACTGTGGACTTACCACAGCCAGAGTGACCAATCAGCGAGATGAATTCACCTTTGTTGATTTTTAGATCAAAATCCTCAACCACAGTCAGTGGACCCTTTGGTGTCGGGTAGACTTTGTGCAGTTGCGAGAAATCCAGGAAACGGTTTTCAATCAGACCTTCTTGCGCCTGCGCAACAGCCGCGGGAACACCGTGAATTGGCGTCACGTTCGGCAGCTGCTTAGAGCCTTCAACCTTCGCTTCAATGCCAACATCCATCAGGTAGTTGGTCACTTCCATGCGCAGCTTCTTGAAAGTCTCGTCATTGTTCATCGCGGTGCGATCACGTGGACGCGCCAGCGGAACTTTGAACTCTTCTCCCAAGGTGCCATCTGGGTTCAGCGCAATGATGCGATCCGCCATCACAATGGCTTCGTCCACATCGTTGGTGATCAGAACGCAGGTCTGCTTTTCCGCAGCCCAGATCGAAACGATCTCATCCGCAAGGTTGCCGCGTGTCAAAGCATCGAGCGCAGACAGTGGCTCATCCAGCAGCAAAACCTCTGGGTTCATTGCCAAGGCGCGCGCCACGTTCACACGTTGGCGCATACCACCAGACAGTTCCGCAGGACGGCGCGATGCGGCGTGACTTAGACCCACCATCTTAACGTAGTGCGCAACTTTCTCATCTTTTTCCGCAGCTGGCATCTTTGGAAAGACGCTGTCGACCGCCAGACGCACGTTGCCGGCAACAGAGAGCCAAGGCATCAAAGAGTAGCTTTGGAAGATCACACCGCGCTCGGGGCCCGGGCCAGTGATCTCTTTGCCTTTAAACGTCAGCTCACCGTGCGAAGGTTTTTCCAGACCTGCGAGCAAGTTGATGAGAGTGGTTTTGCCGGAGCCTGAGAAGCCGAGGAGAACAAGGAACTCGCCCTCTTCGACTTCCAGATTGATGTTCTTCAAAACGTCGGTTTTGGCTGTGCCTTCGCCGAAGCTTTTAGAAACGTTATCGAGTTTCAGAATAGCCATGGGTCAGATCACCGGTTGTTTGTGAAAGTGAAGGCGGCTTGGATCGCGTACATCAAGCGGTCCAGCAGGAAGCCGATGATGCCGATGGTGAACACAGCCACCATGATCTTCGCCAAAGATTGGCTAGAGCCGTTCTGGAACTCGTCCCATACAAATTTGCCGAGACCCGGGTTTTGCGCCAGCATTTCCGCAGCAATCAGAACCATCCAGCCCACACCGAGCGAGAGACGCAGACCAGTAAAGATCAGTGGCAATGAGGACGGAAGAACCAGCTTTGTGATCTTGGTCCAGGCATTCATTTTCAGAACCTTGGAAACCGACACCAGATCTTTGTCTATCGATGCCACACCCAGTGACGTGTTGATCAAAGTTGGCCACAAGGAACAGAGCGTCACTGTAATGGCCGAGTTCAGGAAGGATTTCGCAAACCAACCGTCACCATCTACGGCATAAGTCGCGGACACAATCATGGTTACGATCGGCAACCACGCCAGCGGTGAAACTGGTTTAAAGATCTGCACCAGCGGGTTGATGGCCGCATTTGCGTAGGGCGACAGACCGGCCAGAATACCAAGCGGGATGGCCACAGCAGACGCAATCAAGAAGCCGAAGAACACGGTTTTGATCGATGTCCAGATTTGCTGGTAATAGCTTGGCGCTCCGGTAAAGGCGCGCTCTTTAGGCTCTTTGCCTTGCGCGACCAGACGCTCGTTCAACTGAGCAACTTTGGCTTCAAACTGCGCCTTCTTTTCCGCTTTCGCCTGCGCATCTTCATGCAGGTTTACGGCCTGCTCCCAAACCTGACCCGGTCCCGGAACCGCACCCAGCGAGGTCTGTACTTGCGGCGCCAAGGTGGCCCACAAGAACAAGAAACCCACGATTGCCAGCATCGGAACGCCGGCCAGTTTCCAGATTTCTTTGTACTGTGCCTTTGGGTTGTCACCCGCAATGGCACGGAAAATCGGAGTCAGCCAGCCGAGGCCCAAGACGGTGAACCAAGTGTCGGCTTTGTTGATCCATGTAAAGATCTTGGCCTTCCGCGCCTCGCGGGCGGCTTGGTCATCCAACTGTTGTGGATCGATGGCAGTCATTGTTTTGCTCCTTGGGTGGGCCGGCGTGTAACCGTTAGCCGGACCTGGGTTTTGCGCTTAGAGCTGCGTCCTGTTTCAAAGGCACAGGCCAAAGCGCGAAATGGGAATGATGGGGCACCGGAATTGGTACCCCACCAAGAGTGATTTAGATTAGCCTTGAACTTCGGTGCCCACGACTGTCTGCGCGCCTTTCAGGCCGATTGGCAGGCTGTCGATGTAAGCGTTTGGTGCTTTACCGTCGTATGCGATGCCATCGATGATGTCGGCAGCAGGTGTTGGCGCTTTGAAGCCATCGCTATCCCATGGGAAGTCCGCTTCGTTGGCCATGCCGGCATCCACCAGCAGACGGGCTGCTTCCAGATAGATATCAGGACGGTAAACAGATTTCGCGGCGTCGATGTACCATTCGTCAGATTTCGCTTCAGAGATCTGACCCCAGCGACGCATCTGTGTCAGGTACCAGATCGCATCCGAGTAGTAAGGGTAAGTCGCGTTGTAGCGGAAGAACACGTTGAAATCCGGGATGTCGCGTTTATCGCCTTTTTCGAATTCAAAGAAACCGGTCATAGAGTTCGCGATGACTTCTGGATCAGCGCCCACGTATTCTGGGCGGCTCAGGATTTCCACGGCCTCTTCACGGTTGGCGTTGTCGTTTTCATCCAGCCAGATCGCTGCACGGATCAGAGCCTTCACAACTGCTTTGGTGGTGTTTGGATATTCTTCAGCAAATTCGTTGGTGATGCCAAAAACCTTCTCAGGGTTGTTTTTCCACATCTGGTAGTCAGTGATCACTGGAACACCGATGCCTTTGAAAACAGCCTGCTGGTTCCAAGGCTCACCCACGGCGTAACCATAGATGGTGCCCGCTTCCATTGTTGCTGGCATCTGCGGAGGAGGTGTCACGGACAGCAGCGCTTCCGCACCGATCTGACCTGTGATGTTTTCAGGAGAGTAGTAACCCGGCTCAATACCGCCTGCGGCCAGCCAGTAGCGCAGTTCGTAGTTGTGCGTGGAAACAGGGAAAACCATGCCCATGTTAAATGGCTTACCGGCAGCCGTGTATTCTTCAACCACTGGCTTCAGAGCTGAGGCGCTGATTGGGTGCTGTGGGCGGCCATCTTCCATCTTTGGAACGTTTGGCTTCATCGCTTCCCAGATTTCGTTGGAAACCGTGATGCCGTTGCCGTTCAGGTCCATGGAGAATGGGGTGATGATATGCGCTTCGGTACCGTAACCAATGGTTGCGGCCAGAGGCTGACCCGCTAGCATGTGTGCGCCGTCCAGCTGACCGTCAATCACGCCGTCCAGCAGAACTTTCCAGTTCGCTTGCGCTTCAAGTGTCACGAACAGGCCTTCGTCCAAGAAATACCCCTGTTCATAGGCAACTGCCAAAGGCGCCATATCGGTTAGCTTGATAAATCCGAAAGTCAGTTCGTCTTTTTCGAGCTCCAGATCAGCCATGGCAGGGGTGGCCATCGCGACTGTTGCTGCGAGAATGGAAGCTATGCGTTTCATTCGTTCCGTCCTTGTTCGGGCCCATCCACTCAACGGATGGGCAATAAAAAAGCCGCCGACAAAAAGGGCCCAGGGAGGAGGAGGGACCCATTGTCGAGCGGCTTTGCTCAATCATTCCAAGACCAAACAGCGGCCCCAGAGAGTGATGTTGTCACAGAGCGCCTTTGCTCTGCTTTGAACTTAGTATGTCGTTAACTTTTTCATGAAACGAGTCGAATGGGTGATTTTTTCTGCATTGCAGCGTGATTTTTCTGCGGTGCTGAAAAAATGGGCAGCTTTACTGACCCGGATCGAAAATTTCGCCATTAAAAAAGCAATTCCGTCCCAGAATCATGCTGCCAGAGATCGTTGGCACCTCAACTGGATTGGCCAAAGCACCCTCAACTTTAGAAGATCGCAGCGGCATTTCTGCGCCGATTGGCATCAGATTGTCACGGTATAGATCGCTGCGAAAAACCTTCTGGGCATCATCCAAATGTACATTTGAAGCAAGATCGAAGCGTTTGGACAATCGATCCGCAATCCATCGACCTTGGGATTGCCAAGGAAAACAAATGCCATCACCCGCAAACAGCATGAAGTCATCAAACCGACGCAGATCTCCGTCACTGTTCACAATGAAACGACCAGACAAAGCGCGGTCGATAATTTCAGACCCAAGCCCCAAGTAGACATCCGCCGACAATATCTCCGCAGCCATGGTCTTATTACCAGGTGTCGACAACCACACACAGGCCCGCCACACAGCGCGCATCAGCGCGGAGACCGCCGCTGGATTATCAGCAATCCAATCTTCGCGGGCAGCCAGCACCTTTTCCGGCGCACAGGACCAAATCGCAGCACCCGGCAGGATCAGAGACCCTGCAGCGCGCTCAACGGTGATCGAACCCCAAGGCTCTCCGACACAGAATGCGTCCAATTCCCGATTTTCAATCGCGCGCGCCATCATCGGGGGCGGCACCGCCATAATTTGAAAATCTTTGCCCTTTTCCAGATCAAAACTCGACAGCCACAGGGTGATCAATTCCGAATGCATCGACAGATCAAAAGGTACGCCAATCCGCAAAGGCCGAGGCAATGAGGCAATCGCCCGACCTGCCGAAGTCGCATCTTGGAACTGATAATCAAATCCGGCCGCTTCCAACTGATCTGACATCTCTTTGGACACACCAAAGACGTTGCCATTAGCTGAAGTCACCATTAGCGCATTCAATCGAGGCAACCCTGCCAGCAGCCCGAGTGCGGACGCAACAGGCACAGGTGACAACATATGAGCAGCCTGAATTTGCCCAAAGGCCAAGAGATCTCGCAATGTGGACCAGCTGGGTGCAGCTTCCAGTGCCAATGTTACGCCTTCTTCTTCAGCGAACCCCATTTCATGGGCCACGATCAAAGGCGCTGCGTCGATTAGGGGAATGTAGCCTGCTTTAATGTGATGTTTGGTCATGACAGCAAATCCGCCGCTGTCACCAAAGCCTGCGCCACATCTGCTACACGCTTTCCTTGATCCATGGCGGTTTTTCTGAGCAAGGCATAGGCTTCTTCTTCGGAAATGCCGCGCACCTTCATCAACAAGCCTTTGGCCCGGTCGATCACTTTGCGTTCTTCCAGTGCCCGCTTTGTAGTTTCCAGTTCTGTCCGCATCCGCTGAAACATCTGAAACCGCGCAATCGCCGCATCCATAACCGGTTTGATCCGGTCCATCTGCAGACCGTCTACCACATAGGCAGAGACACCAGCTTCGATCGCCGCTTTGGTCATTTGCGCATCACTGCGATCCACAAAAAACGCCACAGGCCGCTCTAGCGGAGAGGAAGCCGTCGCCAGCTGTTCAATTGAATCCCGCGACGGGTTGGCGACATCGATCAACACCACATCGGGTTTCAACTGCGACACAGACCGAGACAAGCCACTCTCTTCAGCCAGTACATGGATTTTATGCGGGCCTGTCTCGCGCAGACTGTCAACGATCGAAAGAGCACGATCCTTATCGTGTTCCACAATAACAATGGTTAGGGCATTCGCCGCTGGAAGATCCAAGATCATGTCTCTGGCTGGTGAAGTTGCCTATGATTTAGGCCGCTGCGAGATACACAGCGAGAGACCAGTTAGAGATTCCACGGCCACAAATCGTTCTGCTTAAAAAACAGGCGTCATTGCCAACAAAACTAGCGAAAAATCATTGAGTGATCGGGGCAATATCTACCCCGATCCATTGCCAAATGGTGTTATTTTACATCCTCAGACACGGGCGTGACATCCACCGGCGCTTCAGCGTCTTCGGCTTTTTCCAACGCACCAACGATTAACGGCAGCATTTCTACACCGGTTGAGCTGACACTTTCCGTGGTAGGAGGCGTCTTCCAGCTCAATGTGTCAAAGCTCTGGCAGTTTTCACAAACTGGAGCCCATTCCGCATGGATATTGTGGCAGCTGTCACAGACCCACTGAGGGCCACGCGGAGCCGTCAGCGCTTTGGCCAGCCAGCCTTTAACAGCAGCATCTTCCGCGCCTTCGCCACGCTCAATCGCAGCCATGATAGTCAGCACGCGGGCTGTCGGGTCTTTTTCGGTCAAATCGCCCAGCGCACGGCGTGCCGCAGGAAAATCTTCAGCTGCGATCTGCAGCTCTGCCATCAGCATCTTGGATTCTGGATGGTCGGCTGTGGTTTTCACCAAAGCCCCAAACCGCTTGATCCGTTCTGTCGGGGATTCCGCTGGTGCAATGGTCGCAAAGGCTGCTGCCAGATCAGGATGCGGCTGCGCTTCCCATGACTTTTTAAGAACGCGTGTCGCGTATTTGGGCTTACCCTCGGTGACATAGCTTTTGGCCGCCATCACCGCTGCCGGAATCAAATCTGGCGACAGGCGGTTGGCTTCAATTGATGCTTCGCGCATGTCGATGCTGGTGTCTTTGCCGATCAGATCTTTGGCTTCAGACAACGCCAAAACCGCATCTCGACGACGATGCACATCCCGCGGCAGGCTGCCGTGTTTCAACTTGGTTTTCAGCGTTTCACGCGCACCAGACCAGTCCTTTTCACCGGCTTGTAGCTTCAGCAAAGTATCCTGCGTTTCCACATGGCGTGGCTTTAGCGCAAACGCGGTTTCAGCCAGCTTCAGAGCTACATCCGTTTTACCTTGATCCAGCTTTTGCTTCATCAGCCCCCGCACACCAACAAAGCGCGTTGTGTCATCCGCCAGCAAACGTTTGTAGACCTCTTCCGCCTTGCGGCGGTCACCGGAAACCTCTGCCGCCTGCGCGGTGATCAGGTTGGTCAGCTCTGGCTTGCGCAGCAGTTTTTCTGCCTTACGCGCCTTGTCCATTGCAGTGCGACCTTCGCCAGACGCCAAAGCCATCATGCCTTCGGTCAGCGCCTGATATCCGCGACGTTCACGATTACGGTCAAAGTAACGGGATATCGCAGTCTCATCACCATTCAGGAATTTCAAAACCGCGACGGTCAGCGAAGCCAGCTTCAGCAGCACCCAAAGCGCCACCACCAGCAAAGCCAGAGCAATCGCGGACATCAATGGAGTCAGCGTGTATTCCACGCCACCAACGGTCAGCATTATACCACCGTCGCTTTCCATAAGATAACCAGCACCCAGGGTCAGACCTGCGATGGCGGCGACAAAAATGACGATTTTTGTAAGGGACCAGAGCATCTGCAGACCTTTAGTTTGAGTTCAGTTGTTGGGACAGCGCTTCGCCTGCAGCAAAGGCTGCCTGACGCGCGTTGGCTTTTGCGATCCAAGCGTCAAATGCATGCTGCGCGGCCTCTGGCAATGTTGCCAATTCAGCAAGTGCGTCACTGACGCGCCCTGCCCGCAATACGGCTTCTGCGCGGCTTAGAACCGCGTCTGCACCATCGCCCTCTTGCGGCGTGACAGACCGCGCACCCAATTGCGCCTTAAAGAACGACGTCAATTTGTTGCCTTCAGTTTGCTCACCACTGCGGGCAGCCGCCAAAGCCACACGCGCCGCATCAGGGAATTCGTTTTGCAATGCTGCCAACGAAGTCACACCTGTATCAGCAAAGGCTTCTAAATCCGCCGGAGAGGCCGTGCCCGTCGCAGCAGAGAAATCCGTCAAAGCCACGCGGTATGCAGCACCAGAATCAAGTGCGGACAAAACCCGCGACAACGCTGCGCGGGCCAAAGCCTGCTGCGCGGTCAATTTGGCGTTTTCTTCCATCGAGGCTGCTTCTGCGCGTTGCGATGCAACAGCTGCCTTCAGCTCTTCCACTTCGCGCTCATAGGCTTCGATGGCAGAAGACGGCAGGCTCTGTGTGATCGGTTGCTTTTCAATCGCAGCGATACGGCCGTCCAAAATGGCCAGCGCCCCAGCGGCATCATCGATCCGGCCATTGACTGCGGCAACTGCACCGGTCAGTCCATCAACATTTCCACTCGCCGTGGTCAACGCATCCTGCGCCGCGCTCATAGCTGTCTGGGTTTCTGTTTGCCCCGCCAGCAATTGTGCGATCTTTTCAGACTGTGCTGCAACAACGGCTTCAAGCTCCACCAGCGCGGGGTCTTTTTCAGCAGACAATGGTCCGACATATTGCGACAAGCCAAATCCGAGGCCAGCTGCAATCACGCCACCCAAAGCAACTTGCATAAATCCGGTCTTTTTAACAACGGGCTCGACGGCTGCCTGAGGCGTCACTGGCGCATCTTCGGACGCTTCAGTTTCAGGAAGCACGGCATCTGCGTCCTCAGACGGCTCATCACTGACAGCCTCATTATCGGTCACATCATCTGAGGCTTCTTCAAGTTCAGAGCCATCTTCAGCACTACCCTGCTCAGAAACATCTTCGTCGCTTGTGTCAGAAGTGTTTTCCGCTGCTTCTTCAGTGATTTCATCTGAAGAGTCTTCAACGCTGGCTTCAGTGCCTTCATCAGAGCTGTCTTCGATGATCTCGGCATCAACCACGTCATGCGAAATCTTGGCCTCCACGGCCTTCTCTTCTTCATTGGACGTGTCGGATTTGTCAGCCTTGGCCACGTATACCTACCCTTTCGAATCCGTTGTTTTTAATTCTTACTGCTGAACTTAGGCGGCGTTGTCATCAACGACAATGCGTCAAGCTGCATCTATTAGCGAAAGAATGCCTCTCATCATGTCCGCCGCAGTCGGTGCTTGCGCAATGTGCAAGCGATCACAAGAAATCGACTCCATCTCTTTCGCCACAGCCTCACTCATCGCCACGCCCCAAATCAGCGCCCCTTTTGGAACTTCTTCTGCAAAGAAACTGGCTGAGCGCGGTGAAAACAAGGGGACTATCACTGGTGTTTCCCCGGATAACAATGCCAAGGCGCTGGGCGACAAACAGCGGCTGACTTGCCGATAAACGATCCGCTCTTGCGCTATGAAACCCGCAGCCTTTAAGCGCTCAATCACTGCGCCTCGACTATGCTCCCCGCGAAAATGCATGGCTCGGCCTGCCGGGACTGCCGCTTGAATGGCAGCCAATAGATCTTCAACATCTCCGCCAGAAGATCGCGTCATCCATCCTGAAGCACGGGCCTTCTCGGCTGTTTTATTACCGACGCACCATGCCAATTTCTGTGCAGGCTGCACAAAATCGACTGCGTTCCGGCTGGTGAAAATCGCGACATCGTAACTGTCAGGATCGACCTCTGATCCAACCCCTTGGATTTCCATCAGCGGGGAAATCACAATCTCTCCCTCAAACCCAGCCTCGCGCAGATCATTGGCAAATTGCTCTGATTGCGCCTGCGGGCGGGTCAAAAGAAGGCTTGGTATTGGCTTTGGCAAAGGCAGACCCATTGTTTACAGCGCCTTACGGTGTTACCTGCCGATATCAAAACGTGCAATGGGTTGCGGCGATCGGATGACACAAGACGTCCTTACAATTCTAGGTTTGGAAAGCAGCTGTGACGACACAGCCGCTGCAATTTTGCGCCAAACCGGCGATGCCCCGACTGAAATCCTAGCTTCTGTTGTGCATGGCCAGAACGAGCTGCACGCAGCTTTTGGCGGTGTGGTTCCTGAAATCGCAGCGCGGGCCCATGCTGAGAAATTAGATATTTGTGTAGAAGAGGCTCTGGCCGAGAGTGGTGTTACCCTGGCTGACATCGATGCGGTTGCCGTGACAGCAGGTCCAGGCCTTATCGGCGGTGTAATGTCAGGCGTGATGTGCGCGAAAGGCCTGTCAGCCGGATTGGGCATTCCCCTCGTGGGCGTAAACCACCTAGCCGGTCACGCCCTGACACCACGCCTGACTGACCAAGTTGCCTTTCCTTACCTGATGCTTCTGGTATCTGGTGGCCACTGCCAGTTCCTAATTGCACGCGGTGCTGAAGACTTCACGCGCTTAGGCGGCACCATCGACGATGCGCCTGGCGAAGCCTTTGACAAAACTGCACGTCTGTTAGGCCTGCCACAGCCCGGCGGGCCCTCGGTAGAAAATGCTGCCAAGCTGGGTGATCCGAAACGGTTTGCTTTTCCGCGCCCTTTGATGGACCGCCCCGGCTGCGATTTTAGTTTTTCAGGGCTTAAAACAGCGCTCCTGCGCGCCCGCGACGCACTGGTTGCTGAAAAGGGTGGCCTAACGGAACAGGATCGCAACGATCTTTGCGCGTCATTCCAAGCGGCAGTTGTTGACGTTATGGCCAAGAAAACCGCGCGCGCCATCGTCGCTTATCTTGAGGAAAGCCCTAAAGAACCCCTTTTGGCTGTGGCAGGCGGCGTTGCTGCGAATAAAAGCATTCGCGCAGGATTAGAGACTGTTTGTGATCAGCATGGCCTGACCTTCACCGCACCGCCCTTGGCATTGTGCACGGATAACGCTGCTATGATTGCCTATGCCGGGCTTGAGCGGTTCAAATCCGGACAACAAGACGGCTTAACCCTCGTTGCGCGCCCGCGTTGGCCGCTGGATAAAACCGCGCCTGCTTTGCTCGGCAGCGGCAAGAAAGGCGCAAAAGCATGAGTATCAGCATCATGGGCGCTGGGGCTTTTGGCACCTCATTGGCGATTTCACAGGCACTGGGTGGAAAACCTGTAACCCTCTGGGCGCGTGACAACAACGCCGCGAAGATGATGCAGACCCAACGCCTGAATACAGCGCGTTTGCCGGGGGCTGATCTGCCAGATACCGTCTCTATCACTGCCGAACTGGGCGATCTCGAGGATGAGATCGTTTTGCTCGCCGTGCCAATGCAAAAGCTAAGGTCCGCCCTACAAGCAGCACCTGAGCTGCATGGAAAAACACTGGTCGCCTGTTGCAAAGGCATCGAACTAACGTCTGGGGCTGGCCCGATTGACGTCATCAAAGACATCGCGCCAAAGGCAAAGGCTGCGATCCTGACAGGGCCAAGTTTTGCCGCGGACATTGCCAAGGGCCTGCCCACCGCGCTGACGTTGGCCTGCGATGATGCTGACACATTAGAACACCTACAATCCGAACTCATCACGCCAAATCTGCGCGTCTATCGTACCACCGACACCTCCGGAGCCGAGCTGGGTGGTGCACTAAAAAACGTCATGGCCATCGCCTGCGGGGCCGCGATGGGTGCGGGACTGGGTGAAAGCGCGCGGGCGTCTTTAATCACGCGCGGCTTTGCCGAGATGAACCGCATGGCGCTCGCATTAGGGGCGCAGCCAGATACGCTGGCGGGTTTGTCTGGGTTTGGTGATTTGATCCTCACCTGCACATCAGAACAATCGCGCAACTATCGCTTTGGCTTATCTTTGGGACGCGACGAGGCCTTTGATGCAGCAATCACAGTCGAGGGTGCCGCCACGGCGCGAGCGACGTTTGAACGTGCCAAATCACTCGAAATTGACATGCCGATCACCCAATCTGTGGTCGCTTTGCTTGACCAGAAACTCAACGTGCGCGAGGCTGTGACCCAGCTGCTCGCGCGGCCCCCAAAAGAGGAATAACAATGCGATTTGCTTTGATTGCAAAAGACAAACCCGGCGCGCTGGACATCCGGAAAGCCAACCGCGAGGCGCATGTCGCTTACCTGAAATCGACTGATGCTGTTGAAATGGCCGGACCGTTTTTGGACGAAAACGGCGAGATGTGCGGCTCTTTGATCGTTCTAGAATTCGAAGGCATCGCCGACGCGCAGGCCTGGGCGGCCAACGATCCCTATAAAAAGGCTGATCTGTTCCAATCTGTGGAAATCATCGCCTGGAACAAGGTGATCGGCTGATGCGCTACTGGCTGTTCAAATCTGAACCCTCAACCTGGAGCTGGCAAAACCAGATCGATAAAGGCGATCAGGGCGAAGAGTGGGACGGCGTGCGCAACTACCAAGCGCGCAACTTCATGCGCGAAATGAAAATCGGCGACCTCGGGTTTTTCTATCATTCTCAGAAAGAGAAATCCGTGGTTGGCATTGTGGAGGTGATCGCCGAGGCGCATCAGGACTCCACCACTGATGATGAACGCTGGGAATGCGTCGATATCAAAGCTGTAAAAACGGTGCCTTCTGCCGTGACGCTGGATCAGATCAAGGCTGTTGAACGTCTTGAGAATATGGTGCTTGTCAAAAACTCTCGCCTATCCGTGCAACCTGTGACTGAGGCTGAATGGAGCATCATCACCACCATGGGTGGTGTTAAACCCTAGCCAGATGCCCAAAACCTAGGCATAGTTCGTTCGACTTAACGGTGGACATGGAGAGGGACATGGAATTCATCAACGTAATCGCAGCCGCAATTGCGGCCTACGTATTCGGCGCAATTTGGTACATGTCGTTGGCAAAACCTTGGATGGCGGCGTCCGGTGTTGAGGTTGGCGAAGACGGCCGCCCAGCAAATTCATCTGACAAGGTACCCTATATCGTTTCGATCATCTGTTTGATCGTTGTGGCGGGTATGATGCGCCACATCTTTAGCCTCGCGGGCATTGGATCAATCGACAAAGGTTTGATCGCAGGTTTGGGTGCAGGCCTGTTTATCGCAACGCCTTGGATTGCGACCAACTACACATTTGCTGGTCGCCCCAAGGCCCTGATCGTCATCGATGGCGGCTACGCGACCATCGGCTGCACCATCATGGGCATCGTGCTGACTGCATTTTAAAATCAAATCGCAAGGCGGCAAAAGCCGTGTGCTAGCGTTTTGTAAGCGGGGGTTTCGTGTCCATCACGAAACCCCCGCTCCCCTTATGCCTTCACCACACCACGGACGCACGCTTCGTGCATAAATCCAAAGCCTTACATCCCAATGAAAAAGGCACCTAGCAGATGTGCTAAGTGCCTCGAATTCAGTTCAGATTTTCAGAAAATCGATCTGTGTCGATTGTGAAAATCAGCCGTAAACAGCTTCTTTACCAAAGTGCTTTGTCAGCATGTAATAGACAACGGCACGATATTTATTGCGTTCGGAACGGCCGTAGGTTTCGATCACAGAATTGATCGCTTCCATAAGCGCGGGACCATCGGCCAAACCCAACTTTTTAATGAGGAAGTTGTTTTTAACCGTTTCAAGTTCAGCTTCTTGGGTTGCTGCAACCGTAGAAGCATCCGCGTTATAGATCGCTGGACCGCAACCGATGGTCACTTTTGTCAGCAGATCCATATCAGGCTGCATCCCGCATTTGTTACGCAGGTCGTCAGCATATTGTGCGATCAGGTCGTCGCGTTTTCCCATAGTCACTCTCCCAGTACAAAAAACAGAGGGCTTACCCCAGATGGCAAAACGTTACGGCTAAATGTGCCAATCACAAAGGAAAAGTTTGCACGGTTTTTCCCCGTAAACCGACAAACCTTGCTGCGAGCCTCAATCCTAGTTAACGCAGAGAAGACTTTTTGAGAGGTGGAACATGATCCGTTGGGGCATTGCCGGGTCCGGCTTTATTTCGCATGCGATGTTAAAAGCCATTGCGCTCAGTGACGGGTCACGTGCGGTTTCGGTCTATGGTCGAAACGCAGAAACCCGTGAAGCACTGATGGCGGAATATGACATTGAGCGCGGAACAGATACGCTTGAGGCCCTCGTGGCCGACCCAGAGGTTGATGCCATCTATATCGCTTTGCCAAACCACCTGCATCGCATGGCGACAGAATTGGCTGTTGCCGCTGGCAAAGACGTTCTTTGCGAAAAATCCCTGACAACAACCGTCGCCGATGCCGAAGCCCTTGCGGAGGCCGTCACAACCTCCGGACAGTTCTTTGTCGAAGGGTTGATGTACACAGCTCACCCAATCATCAAAAAGCTCCACGCCTTCCTACAACGAGATGACATTGGTGAATTGCGTCATGTCAGCGGGTTCTATTCAGCCGACATCTGGCAGGTTGTGAACCCAGCCGGCAAGGGCACGCTTTATAACCTCGGTTGTTACCCTGCTTCCCTTTTGCATCTGACAGTACAGACCATGTGTGGCGAAGAGGCTTTTGCTGATCGCAAGCTGACCGCGCTTGGCAACATTAGAAAAGATGGTAATCTGCAAGACACTGCCGCGACGGTACGGTTTAGCAATGGTGTTTTGGCGACATTGCAATCGACCGACAGCTACGGCATGGCGCATGAATTTGTCATTGCGACCACCACAGGCACAATCCGCTTTGACACCAACCCGTGGCTGCCTGAAGGGGCGCGCAACAGTTTCAACTGGGTGCCGTATGAGGGCCACTCTGAAGCCATCGAAAGTGATGATCCAAACGATGCTTTCTATCATCAGGTTAAGATGGTCGAAGCAAACCTCTTAAAAGGTACAACGGAAGCAGAGCGCCCCTCCCCTCGCCTCAAAGACTCTTTGGAAATCATGGCATTCCTAAATGAATGGGAAGCAGCGGCCTCGTAAAGTAATTCAAATAGAAAAAGGCTCCCAAAATTGGGAGCCTCTTGATTCAATAAATTCAAAATCAGTAGCGGTAATGCTCTGGCTTGAATGGACCATCGGTGCCAACACCGATGTAGTCCGCCTGGTCTTTGTCGAGCTTGGTCAGCTTGACGCCAATGCGGTCCAAATGCAGGCGTGCGACTTTTTCATCCAGATGCTTTGGCAGGATGTAAACGTCGTTCTTGTAGTTCTCACCACGGGTCCACAGCTCGATCTGGGCCAACACTTGGTTGGTGAAGGACGCAGACATCACGAAAGACGGGTGGCCTGTCGCGTTACCAAGGTTCAATAGACGGCCTTCGGACAGCAGGATCAGACGGTTGCCGGATGGCATCTCGATCATATCCACCTGTTCTTTGATGTTCGTCCACTTGTGGTTTTTCAGGTTTGCCACTTGGATTTCATTGTCAAAGTGACCGATATTGCCAACGATCGCCATGTCCTTCATCTCGCGCATGTGCTCGATGCGAATGACGTCTTTGTTGCCGGTGGTGGTGATGAAAACGTCGGCGGTGGCCACTTCATCTTCCAACAAGGTCACTTCGAAACCGTCCATCGCCGCCTGAAGGGCACAGATTGGATCAACTTCGGTGACTTTCACACGGGCACCCGCGCCACGCAAAGAAGCTGCAGAGCCTTTGCCCACATCGCCATAACCACAAACAACAGCAACTTTACCAGCCATCATGGTGTCGGTCGCGCGGCGGATGCCATCGACGAGCGATTCTTTACAGCCGTATTTGTTGTCGAACTTGGACTTGGTGACCGAGTCGTTCACGTTGATCGCTGGGAATGGCAGATGGCCTTCTTTCACCAGTTGGTACAGGCGGTTCACACCAGTTGTGGTTTCCTCAGACACGCCTTTGATCTGATCGCGCATCTTGGTGAACCAGCCTGGGCTTGCTTCCAAACGTTTCTTGATCTGCGCTTTGATCACTTCTTCTTCTTCAGACGCTGGCACGGCGATGACGTCTTCGCCCGCTTCCGCACGTGCACCCAGCAGGATGTACAAGGTTGCATCGCCGCCATCGTCCAGGATCAGGTTCGGGCCTTCGTCAAATAGGAAGGATTTATCCAAATAATCCCAATGCTCTTCAAGGCTTTGGCCTTTGATTGCAAAGACCGGAATGTCTGCCGCTGCAATCGCTGCTGCAGCGTGATCTTGGGTTGAGAAGATATTGCAAGACGCCCAGCGCACATCTGCGCCCAGCGCCACGAGTGTCTCGATCAGAACTGCGGTCTGAATGGTCATGTGCAGCGATCCAACGATCCGGGCACCTGCCAATGGTTTGCTTTCGCCGTACTCTTTGCGCAGCGCCATCAGGCCAGGCATTTCGGTTTCAGCAATGTCGAGTTCTTTCCGGCCGAAATCTGCCAGAGAAATGTCTTTTACGATGTAGTCTGTCGGCATCTCGCCGTGCTCCTTGCCACATGAATTCAAGGGTCAGATAGCACTGCAAGGGCTCTACGACAATGGCAGGCCGATCCACAAAACAAGTGGCGAGTATGTCGTCTATTTAGCTTTTGATCCCATCTGCAACGATGGGTGCCTCACGTTTGAAAAAATCCGTTCCGGTTGCCACGATACAAGACACACCTTGTGGGTTGGTCAAAATCACAGTGAACGTTCCGGTTTTTTCAGATGCCCAGACCTCTACCATGGTCTGAATGCTTTGTGTTCCCTGCAGTCCGCCTGCAGTCAGCGTTTCGGAATACTTGCTTTGCAACCGATCAACCACTTGATCGCGCAATGCACAGTTGCTGGCCTGCGCCGGAGGCGCGGTGGCGGCCATGCCGAACAAGAGCCCGGCTGCTAAGATACGTTTGAACATGACATAGCTCCTTCTCATAGTTCTTAAGTTTGCTGAGAGGGAGGCACACGGGAGGACTGTATGTGCCCCCCTTTCGGTTCCAATATCGCGATCAACAGCGCCAAATTCAAAACACGTTTAAGCACATGGCTTCACAGATTTGTCGGCAGCAGTGATCTTGATATAGTTCAAGCATGAGACCAGTTTTGCGCGAAATCAAGTCAGATCGTTGAATTTATGCAGGTTTTGTGGTAAATTAGGACTCAATAGTCACAGATCCCCCTCTGTGATGAACAAGATCGAGCAATACATTCCTCTCGTTTTTTCGGGCCAAGAATTTTGTTTGTTTCGTCTCAGAACACATTGAATCCCGCCCTAATGTGATCGACACTCCACAAAACTGAATCGTTAGGGCAAGAGCATATGGCGCGGGCATGGCAACGTATGTTGTCCGGACGGCGGTTGGATTTATTGGATCCAACACCGATGGACATCGAAATCGAAGACATCGCGCATGGGCTAGCCTTTGTTGCGCGCTGGAATGGACAAACCGAAGGCGATTACCCCTATTCGGTGGCCGAACATTCGCTGCTGGTCGAAGCCTTGTTTTCCAGAATGTATCCAAAGGCACCGATCAAATGGCGCTTGGCGGCCCTGCTGCATGATGCGCCAGAATATGTCATCGGTGATATGATCTCGCCTGTGAAAGCTGCGGTTGGGCCTGACTATGGAGAGCTCGACAACCGGCTGATGGCCGCAATCCACATTCGATTTGGTCTGCCGGCGGCCCTACCCAAAACCATCAAGGCGCAAATAAAACGCGCCGATAAGGTCAGCGCCTATATGGAAGCCACGCAAATTGCGGGGTTCTCCGAAAATGAGGCTGCAAAGTTCTTTGGCAAACCCAAGCCTGAGCTCATCGACGACTTGTCCATTTCATTACGTCCGCCGGTTGAGGTTAGAAATGACTTCACTGCGCGACACAAAGCTCTTTTGAAAGACTTGAAATGACCAGCATAATAATTCGTCGCGTAGGTGACATGGATTGCCGCGCTTTGGCAGAACTACTGAATGAAATTATCAACGTAGGTGGTACAACAGCCTATACGAATGAAGTGACCAGCTCCTACATCCAACAGAAAATTAATAGTGGTACCCGAAGCGCCTGGCACCTTGCTGAAAGTAGTCAAGGAGAGGTTTTGGGATTTCAGTGGATTGAGCAATCCGGCGCGCTACCTGTCAAAGCCGCCGAAATAGCAACCTTTGCCCAAGTGGGGAAAACGGGTTTGGGCATTGGCAGCAAACTTTTTGAAGCAACCAAAAAGGTGGCAGTCGCTCTGGATTATACTTGGATCAGAGCCAATATCCGTTCGGACAACAGTGGCGGGCTAATTTATTACCAATCGCGCGGTTTTGAAGACTACGGCGTCGAAAAGAACGTAACGCTTGCCGACGGTACAATCGTCGACAAGGTTTTGAAACGCTACGATCTTTAATACTAACGCGGAGAGCGTTTCGCCAAAATACGCTGCAAAGTCCGACGGTGCATGTTCAAGCGGCGCGCGGTTTCAGACACGTTGCGATCACAAAGCTCATACACACGCTGAATATGTTCCCAACGCACGCGATCCGCAGACATCGGGTTTTCCGGTGGCGGTGGCAATTCACCCTCGGCGGTCAGTAGTGCGTTGGTGATGTCTTGGGCATCAGCAGGCTTTGACAGATAGTCCGTCGCCCCGATCTTGACCGCTGCAACTGCTGTCGCAATCGCACCATATCCGGTCAAAACAACCACACGACAATCTTCGCGTTTGCTCTGCAGGATTTCGACCACATCAAGGCCGTTGCCATCCTCTAGTCGCAAATCCACCACCGCATAGGCGGGGGGTCGAGCCGTCGCAATGGCAGAGCCTGCCACAACCGAGCCTGCTGTTTCTACTTCAAAACCACGTTTCTCCATGGCCTTGGCCAAGCGTTTCAGAAACGGTTCGTCATCGTCGACCAAAAGCAAAGATTTATCTGGTCCGATGTCTTTCAGATTGGGTTCAGACATGCGCGCCTTTCCGAGACAATCCTGTATTCATTAGGTTTTAGCCCGCGTTCCATCGGTCGTCAAACGCACCTTGGTCGCAGTTAGGAATGAGACGCGTAACAAGCGACCGTTTCGGCAATCTGTTCGGGTGTGGTCTCACGACGGAAATATTCCACAAAACCGACTTCTGGCAGAACCAAATAGGTAAACGTGGAATGGTCGACCAAATAAAACTCATCCTCTGCGGGTTGGCGTTTGTAATAAGTCTTATAGGCCTTGGACGCAGCTTTGATCTGCTCTTCGCTGCCCGTCAGACCAATCATGCGCGGATGTAAGTAATCCGTGAACTCTGCCATGACTTCAGGTGTATCGCGTTCAGGGTCGATGGTGATCATCGCCGGATTAGTCATGATCCCGCGCTCTTCAAGCAATTCCACAGCTTCTGCATTCCGAGCAGTGTCCATCGGGCAAACGTCAGGACAGAAGGTATAGCCGAAGTACAACAAAGTTGGTTCTGTGATAACCTCAGTATCTGTAACCGTCGCGCCATCTTCATTCACCAGCTCAAACGGACCACCAATCGCCCCAGCCCCACCTGCAACGGTACTGGATCGACATTGTGCAAATGCATCGTCTGAATTGGGTTGGCTGGCATACCAAATACCGCCCATCAAGGCGACCATGGCAATCGTTGAAACAGCCGCAATTGTACGGATCATCGTTACGTTCCCTCACTCACGTAAATCTGGCAGATATGTAGAGGTGAGCCTGTTAGCGCGCAACATGCAGCGGATCACGATTGCCTATCCGCGCCAATCAACCGCAGGGGTGGATCGCAGGCGTTTGTAAAAGGCGCAAACAAAACCTAACAATGGGTAGAATGGGATAACGAAGGCAAAATGCGATCATGACCGATCTTTCCTACGATCTGATTTCTGACCATCGTCGCAGCAATTGGATTCGCCTGCGAACAATTACAATGGTCCGTTGGATCGCAATTGTCGGTCAAATCACCGCCCTCATAGTCGCCGATCAATATTTTCAACTCGAACTTGCATACGGGTTTTGCTACCTCGCCGTCGGCGTTTCGGTCATCGCCAATCTGGTTGGCACCCTAGTTTTTCCTGAAAACAAGCTTTTGTCGGAAACAGAAAACGCAGGCATGTTACTGTTTGATCTGCTGCAACTATGTTTTCTACTGTTCCTCACTGGTGGTCTAAATAATCCCTTCTCGATGCTGATCGTAGGACCCGTGACTATTTCCGCGGCAACGTTGACGGTGCGGTCGACCATAACGCTGGCCACGGTCGCAATCGTACTGGTGGTTTTGATGTTGAAATTCCACCTCCCGCTGCAAACAGCCGATGGGTCATTCCTACGCATTCCCGATATTTTTCTATTCGGTAATCTTGCCGGCATCACCATCGCCATCTTGTTTTCCTCCATTTACTCTCGCCGCGTTGTGTCTGAAATGTCGTCAATGTCAGAAGCCCTCGCTGCGACTCAGATGGCATTGGCGCGCGAGCAAAAATTGACGGATCTAGGTGGGGTTATTGCAGCGGCAGCCCATGAACTTGGTACCCCACTGGCGACCATCAAATTAACAAGTGCAGAGCTGATGGAGGAGCTGTCAGACCAAACCGACCTCTATGAGGACGCCGCGCTGATCCGTGACCAAGCCAACCGGTGCCGTGACATTTTGCGCTCGATGGGGCGGGCGGGCAAAGACGACCTGCAACTGCGCCAAGCTCCTCTTTTAACTTTGATCGAAGAAGCCGCCGAACCTCATCTGGATCGAGGCAAAAACCTAAGTTTTTCAGAAGAGTTCTCTCAGCTACCAGAGGGAGAGGAACCCACGGTCTATCGCCGCCCGGAAATCATCCATGGTCTGCGCAACCTGATCCAAAACGCTGTCGATTTTTCCAAATCCAACGTCTGGATCGAAAGCGATTGGACTGCGGATCGCATTACTGTGCGCATCATGGATGATGGGCGTGGCTACCCGCCACATCTGATTGGCCGCATCGGAAACCCCTTTGTGCGCGAGCGCCGCACTGAAAAAGAACGCAGGCAGCGCCCTGGCTATGAGGGCATGGGACTTGGTCTATTCATCGCCAAAACGCTTTTGGAACGCACTGGCGCGGAACTCAGTTTTGCCAATGGATCAGACCCGTTTAACCCTGCCGATACACTTACCCGAGGCCGCGGCGCGATTGTCGAAGTTTCATGGCCTCGCACCCGGCTTGAAGTAGACCGAACCAAGGAAGTTGCCGGCCAGAACCCGGTGATTTCACGCTAAGTTCTTAACGGCTTATTAATCATATTTTCGCACCTTTGGATTTTCCTTTTTGGGATCAAAACCGAGGGTTCGAAAGTGGCATTTGATACATTGGCATTGCTGGCGATTGTGGTTTTGACGTCTCTCTGCATTGGGATGGTCTGCGGATACCGCTATTCAAAATCATCAAATGGCATACGGGAAACACCCAACAGATCTGAAGCAGCAAACCAGCTGAGGTTTCTTTTTGAAAAGGGGCAACTCACCCAAGCTGACCCTGCAGGTCTGAAACTGCTGCACCTCACAGATGCGCCGAACATCACTTGGCAAGATGTGTCCGAGGGCCTGTCTGCCCGCATCGAGGGCCTGCCAAAAGTCCTAATGGATGGCCACGGAAAAATGACAACCTACCCTGAGGATCCGCGTCCCGATGAGCCGCAAGCCGTTTTAGAAGAAAGCGGCGCCTTCACCCGCCTTTCCCTAATCAATATGTTTGAGGGCACTAACGACATTCAAATCACCCCGAAAGCGTCTTTGGGCCTCGCTGCGCTCACCGCTCCGTTCCCGATCTGGCAAACCGACGAAAAGGGAATAATCACTTGGAAAAACAGAAAGTTTGAGGAGTTCGGTTTCCCTAAGGTTCCAATTGCAGCCAAAAAGCTGAATACGAACCCCGCCCAAAATCGCATTTCCGTCACCGATCCTAAAAGTCATGAGCTTCGTTACTTTGATGTTCTGACGCAAAACTTGTTTCGCGGTCAGATCTACTATGGACTAAACGCCGATTGCGCTGTGAAAGCCGAATCCATTCGCCGTGATTTTGTTCAGACCTTAGGGAAAACCTTTGCACAGCTTTCTACCGGTATTGCGGTCTTTGACAACGGCCCCCGACTGGTCATGTTCAATCCTGCGCTTACCGATATATTTGGTCTCAGCGCGGAATTCCTATCGTCACGCCCGACGCTACAAAGCCTCTTTGACCACATGCGTGAATATCGCATGATTCCCGAACCACGCAACTATGTGTCTTGGCGCGAGCAACTGACAAACCTGATTTTGGGGGCCAGTGAAGGCAAATACAGGGAAAACTGGCAGCTTCCGACAGGCGAAACCATCCGCGTCACAGGACAATCCCACCCCGAAGGTGCGCTGGGCTTTCTATTTGAAGATATCACTGCCGAAATTTCGCTATCGCGGCGTTTTAAAGAAGACGTATCGCGCGCCTATGGGTTGATGGATGCGCAGCCCGATCCAATGGCAGCGATCAATCAACATGGCGTGGTGTTCTTTACCAACAAAGCTTTCAAAGACCGTTGGAAAACTGATCCTGAAAGCAGTTTTGCTGATTTTACGATAGATGATTTGCTCAACCTGATTGAGCCAGAAATGAGTGCCGCCGAACTTGTCCGCTTGCGTAAATCACTCAAAACACAAAAGCCAGATCGCAATCAAATCACTTCATGCCAGAATGCAGAATTTCACCTTACATCTGCCGAAGGTAAAATTCAGGTTTTGACACAAAAACCCTTGCACGCCCTGCCGCATCTTGAGGCCCTGAAAAACCCTGCCGAATAAACGGTTCTGGCTTGCAGCTGTGCTCCGGGCTTGTATCCTCGATACATGGCAGAGCAGTACCGCGAAATCCTATTGAATTCCCCCGAAGAAACCGCAGATTTTGCGGCTCGTTTCGCGCGGGTAATTGCGATTGGTGACACCATACTTTTGACCGGTGATATTGGCGCTGGCAAAACCCATTTTTCACGTCACCTGATCCAGAATTGCCTTGGGTGTTTAGAAGATGTGCCCTCGCCAACCTTTACTCTGGTACAGACCTATGATGGCCCGACCTGCGAGATTTGGCATTCAGATCTCTACCGGCTCAGCAGCCCAGAAGAAGTGATCGAACTGGGCCTAATTGATGCTTTCGAAACCGAGATTTGCTTGGTCGAATGGCCCGACCGCTTACAGGAGCTTGCCCCAGCAAACGCCCTATCAATGTCGCTTAAAATGACGGACGAAACCGGACAACGTCAGATGATGCTGGCGTGGACGGATCCAAAGTGGGACAGCAAACTAAAGGATGCTCTCAGTGACTGATCGCGCGACGCTTTTGACTTCATTTCTAGCAAGCTCCGGCTTCTTAGAAGTAGAGCGTAAAAACCTCGCAGGAGATGCCTCCAATCGCCGCTATGAAAGGCTTCATCTTGCGGATGGGTCGACGCGCGTTTTGATGGATGCACCACCCTCCAAGGGTGAGGATATCCGCCCCTTCGTTAACATTGCGCGTCATCTGCAGTCTTTAAACCTATCTGCGCCAGCAATACTCGCTGAAGACGCTGCAAATGGGTTTCTGATCTTGGAAGACTTAGGCGACGATTTGTTTGCACGTGTGGTTCAAGCGGATCCGTCTTTGGAAACTCAGCTCTATCAAGCCGCAGCCGATGTGCTGGTCACGTTACACCAAGCGCCAGCACCATCCGATTTGCTCTCTTATTCGCCAAAAGTTATGGCAGAAATGGCCGCCCATGCTTGGCGCTGGTATCGCCGTGGCTGCGGGCTAGAATTTGAACAATCAGCGCAAAATTTCGAAAGCAAATTCGAAACTATTCTGGCCCAGAACGTTCCAGAGTGTGATGTTTTGATCCAACGAGATTACCACGCTGAAAACCTTTTGTGGCTACCAGATCGCAACGGCCAAGCGCGCGTTGGTCTACTGGACTTCCAGGATGCCATGTCTGGCCACCGCGCTTATGATCTGGTGTCTATGCTGCAAGACGCGCGGCGCGATGTTTCGCCAGATATCGAGCGCGAAATGATCGCGTATTACATCCAGCAAACTGGGCAAAACGCAGATGACTTCGATGCCGCGTATCATCTTCTTGGCCTGCAGCGAAACCTACGTATCCTCGGCATTTTTGCCCGCCTCTCCATGCATTTCAACAAACCCCATTACGTCGATTTCATCCCTCGCGTCTGGGGCTTCATCGAACGCGATCTGGCCCATTCAGTGTCCGCACGAGTCCGTGATTTAATCGCCACAGACCTCCCTGCCCCCACCCCTGAAATTCTACAAAGTTTGAGAGACCAATGCGGCACCGTCCCAACGCTTTGATGCTATTCGCGGCGGGCTTTGGCACGCGCATGGGTGCCCTCACAGCCCATCAACCCAAGCCAATGATTGAAGTTGCCGGCAAGCCGCTAATCGACCACACATTGGACCTCGCACAAACCAGCAGGTTCGACCGAACCATCGCCAATTTGCATTACCTACCAGAGGTACTGGAAACCCACCTTGCTCCACGCAATGTGCAAACCCTGCATGAAACACCGGACGTTCTGGAAACCGGCGGGGGCTTGAAAAACGCCCTTCCCTTGCTTGGATCTGAGCCTGTCGTGACATCAAACACAGATGCGGTCTGGAAGGGTCCAAACCCATTTGAAATGGCGCTTGACGCTTGGAGCCCGGACAGGATGGATGCTCTTTTAGTCTGTGTCCCGCTACAGAACTGCCTTGGGCATACCGGCAAAGGCGACTTTGTTATTGAAAAAAATGGTGCTTTGACCCGAGGCCCCGGCGATGTGGTCTATAGCGGTATTCAAATTCTGAAAACCGATCTTATTGCAGCTACGCCTGAGAAGGTTTTTTCCTTGAATGTGATCTGGAACCAATTGCTAAAAGATGACCGCCTCTTTGGCCTCAGATATCCGGGAAAATGGTGCGACGTTGGCCACCCTGAGGGCATTAGGCTTGCTGAAAACATGCTACGGGGTGACGATGTTTAAACCCGCCATAAAGCCCCGCGTATACGGCATTGCGCCGGGTATTGATTTCCCACAGGCGCTCTGGAATGGGCTTCGCACAAGGATGGATGATCAGTCGCCCGAAGCCATGGCACAGGTCCAGATCATCGTGAACACCCAACGCATGGCGCGCCGCATGCGCATGATCGCCGATGCAGGCCCCGCCACGCTAATGCCACGCATTGATTTGCTGTCACACGTCGGTAAGACCCTCGCCCACAAAGAGATTCCAGCGGCCGTGAACCCACTACGTCGGCGGTTCGAGCTGATCCAACTGATCTCGCGCCTGCTAGAACAGCAACCCGACCTTGCGCCGCGAGCTTCACTTTATGATCTGGCCGATAGTCTTGCCGGCCTTATGGATGAGATGAGCGGCGAAGGCGTGTCCCCTGACACGATCGAAGCGCTGGATGTTTCTGACCAGTCTGGCCATTGGGAGCGCGCGCAGGCGTTTTTTGGCATTGCCCGTAGTTTCCTTGAAACTGTCGATCAAGCACCTGACAGCGAAACCCGTCAGCGCATGGTGATCCAACGCCTTTCCGAAGAATGGCAGCATAATCCGCCGCAACATCCTGTGATCTTGGCGGGCTCCACTGGATCACGCGGCACAACTATGCTGTTGATGCAGGCGGTCGCCAAATTACCCCAAGGTGCGCTAATTCTTCCGGGATTTGATTTTGATACACCAAAATCAGTTTGGTCCGCGCTGTCTGACGCCTTAACCGCCGAAGATCACCCACAATATCGGTTCCAGAAAATCCTGTCCGAACTTGATCTGACCTCAGATGACGTGGCTGAATGGACCGCTGAAACCGCACCCTGTCCCGCGCGTAACACTCTGATTTCACTTGCTCTTCGACCTGCACCCGTCACGGATCAATGGCGCCGCGAAGGCCCAAATCTATCCAATCTGGATCAAGCCACACAAGACGTTACATTGCTAGAAGCACCCTCCATGCGCGAAGAGGCTTTGGCGATCGCTATGCGTCTACGACAAGCTGCCGAAGACGGGCAAACCGCTGCACTGATCACGCCTGATCGGATGCTGACCCGGCAAGTCACGGCCGCGCTGGATCGGTGGGATATCCTGCCCGACGATTCCGCTGGTACGCCGCTACAATTATCGCCTCCGGGCCGATTCCTGCGCCACGTAGCAGCGCTGTACTTTCGTCCGCTCACATCGGAATCCCTCTTAACCCTGCTGAAACATCCGCTAACTCACTCTGGCACGGATCGGAACCATCATCTGCGTTTCACCCGCGAGCTGGAACTCTATCTTCGCCGCAAAGGTATCACTTTTCCCGAACCCGATATCTTGTCTGCCTGGAGCAAAACCATCGATGTTGCTGAGGCTTGGGGCAGCTGGTTAACAACAACGTTTTGTAATCAAGAGCAGCCAAGTTCCCTGCCCTTTGAAACACGCCTGGAAACGCATTTGGCCCTGTCTGAATCCATCGCACGCGGCAGCGTTGATGCGGATGGCACCGGTGGGTTATGGGATGAAAAAGCGGGTCGCGAAGCTGTTCGGATCATCGAAAATCTGCGCGAAAACGCGCCTCACGCGGGCGAAATCAGTGCTGCTGACTACAACGATCTTTTTGGAGCCGTGCTGTCTCAGGGCGAAGTGCGTGATCGTGACGCCCCGCATCCCAACATTCTGATCTGGGGGACGTTGGAAGCACGCGTTCAGGGGGCTGAGCTGACAATCCTCGGTGGCTTGAACGAAGGCAGCTGGCCAGAAAATGCTAAGCCTGATCCATGGCTCAATCGCAAAATGCGCCATGATGCAGGTCTTTTACTGCCCGAGCGCCGCATTGGCCTATCTGCCCATGATTTTCAGCAAGCCGTTGGCTCCAAAGAAGTCTGGCTGACGCGCTCGATCCGTTCAGATGACGCCGAAACCGTGCCATCGCGCTGGATCAACCGGCTGACCAACCTATTGGATGGACTACCAGAACAAGGTGGCCCGATGGCTTTACTAGGCATGCGGCAACGCGGCCAAACATGGCTGGATATGTCCCGCGCTTTGGAAACGGTTACAACGGTTCCGGCTGCCAAACGCCCTTCGCCGAAACCACCTGTTGCGTCGCGCCCATCCAAGCTTTCAGTCACCGAGATCAAAAAACTGATCCGCGATCCCTATGCGATTTATGCGCGCCACACCTTGCGCTTGCGCCCGATGGATCCGTTGATGCGCACACCAGATGCGCTGTTGCGAGGTATTGTGATCCATGAAGTCCTGGAAGAGTTCATCAAAGACGTCAGCAAAGATCGGAACCTGCTGACGCGCGCGCATTTAGTCAACATATCAGAGACTATACTGGCCCAAAATGTCCCTTGGGCCACAGCGCGCAGCCTGTGGAAAGCGCGAATTGATCGCATTTCAGATCAATTTGTTGCCGACGAAAATGCCCGCCAAAACCGCGGCAAACCGATCGGGTTTGAAACATCAGCCAAAACCGACATTCCACAGCTCGGATTTACGCTCACCGGGACGGCTGACCGGATTGACCGCACTAAAACCGGTGATCTGGTGATTTATGACTACAAAACCGGCTCCCCGCCAACGCCTGCTGAACAGCGATACTTTGACAAGCAATTGCTGCTTGAAGCAGCCATGGCAGAAAAAGACGGTTTCCGAGACATCGACCCGGCCGAAGTTGCCGAGGCGATCTATATTGGCCTTTCCAACAATCCAAAAACCGTAGCCGCGCCGCTGATTGAAATGCCAACGGCACAGGTTTGGGCAGAATTTGAACAGCTGATCACGCGCTATCTGGATGCCGACCAAGGCTTTACCTCGCGCCGTGCTTTGCGCAAGGACACGGACCACAGCGATTACGACCAGCTTGCACGATTTGGCGAATGGGACGTGACCGAAGAGCCCACGTCGGAGGATCTGGTATGAAGCGCAACGATGCAACCGAACGCCAGGTTCAAGCCGCTCGCCCGGATGCTTCGACTTGGCTATCAGCCAACGCTGGGTCTGGCAAAACCCGCGTATTAACCGACCGCGTGGCACGTTTGCTTTTGGAAGGCGTACAACCACAACATATCCTATGTCTGACATACACCAAAGCAGCAGCGTCAGAGATGCAAAACCGGCTGTTCAAACGACTTGGTTCTTGGGCCATGCGCGACGATGCGGCCCTAAAAGCCGAGCTGCTGGAGCTGGGTGTGGAAGGGGCGGTTGATACCTCTCGTTTGAATGACGCGCGCACGCTTTTTGCCCGTGCGATCGAAACACCAGGTGGTTTGAAAATTCAAACCATTCACTCGTTTTGCTCGTCTCTTTTGCGACGCTTCCCACTCGAGGCTGGCGTCAGTCCATTATTCAAAGAGATGGAAGATCGTTCGGCTGCGCTCCTGCGCGAAGAAATTGTCGATCAGATGGCAGATGGCGAAGATGCGCATCTGATCACCGATATGGCGCGGCATTTCACCGGCGATAGCTTTGAAATGTTAACTACTGACATCGTGCGATCTGCAAGCAGCTATGATCAACCCGTGGCCAGTGAGCGGTTATATGAAGTGCTTGGGCTTAAACCCGCAACCAGCGAAGAAAACATCGCGCAATCAGTGTTTTTGGGCGACGAAGCAGATTTGATTTCAGCTTTGATCGAGGTTCTGAAAACGGGCGGAGCGAATGACAACAAAGCTGCGGTGAAACTCGCGGCACTACCTTCAATTGGCTACGATTCTTTGCCCGACCTTGAAGGAATATTTCTGACCGGAGAGAAGGCAAAAGAGCCATTTTCAGCCAAGATAGGGTCTTTTCCAACCAAGAGACTGCAAAAGGATCACCCAGATCTGGTTGCGCGGTTGGACAAATTTATGATGCGTGTCGAGGACGCGCGCAACGACCGGCTTGCGCTGGCAAATGCCCGCCGCAGCCTTGCGCTTTGGGCCTTTGCCCACCGGTTTTTGGAACATTATAAGGCCAACAAGCAACGTCTGGGCTGGCTCGATTTTGATGACCTAATTTTACGGGCGCGGAACCTGTTGTCCAACCCCAACGTGGCGCAATGGGTGCTCTACCGTCTTGATGGCGGCATCGACCACATCCTTGTGGACGAGGCGCAAGACACAAGCCCTGTTCAGTGGCAGGTGATCGAGCGATTGGCGCAGGAGTTCACGTCTGGCACTGGCGCGCGGGGCGATACTCAGCGCACGATCTTTGTTGTCGGGGATAAAAAACAGTCGATTTACAGCTTCCAAGGGGCTGACCCGGTTGAATTTGACCGCATGCGTGCAGAATTTGGTGAGCGGCTTCAAGCGTCCGAAACGCCGCTACAAAACCTCGAGCTGGAATATTCCTTCCGCTCGTCTGATGCGGTTTTGAGCGTTGTCGATGCATGTTTCGAAGTCCAACCAAGCACCGCATTTGAAAAACACATCGCCTTTAACAATGACCTGCCTGGGCGCGTGGACCTTTGGCCGGCGGTTGAGAAAACCGAAACGCCGGAAGAGGGCGAGTGGTTCGATCCTGTGGACCGGCTAAGTGACACGCACCATACAGTACAATTAGCCCAAAACATCGCCTGGGAAATCGAGCGCATGATCCGGGAAAAAGTCTCTATTCCTGCCAAAAAGGGTGAAAACGGGATCTATTCACAGCGTCCAGTAAGAGCCGGTGATTTCCTGATTCTGGTGCAACGTCGCTCTGATTTGTTCCAAGAAATCATCCGTGCTTGTAAGGTCGCGAAACTACCCATTGCGGGGGCTGACCGCCTGAAAGTCGGCGCAGAAATGGCTGTGAAAGACCTTGAAGCGCTGCTGAAATTCCTCGGTACACCCGAAGACAGCCTGTCTTTGGCGACAGTCCTTAGATCACCCTTGCTTGGCTGGAGTGAACAGCAACTGTTTGATCTTGCCCACCGCCGCACAACGCCATTCCTATGGCAAGCCCTGCGCAGTCGAGGCGAGGAATTCCCCAAAACCATGGCTTTCCTTGGCGATCTGATGGGGCAGACGGACTTTTTACGCCCTTACGATTTGATCGAGCGTATTTTGACCCGCCATGATGGCCGCCGGAAATTGCTGGCGCGACTGGGAAATGAAGCCGAGGACGGGATCAATGCGTTGTTATCGCAGGCGCTTGCCTATGAACGCAGTGCGGTACCCAGTCTAACCGGTTTCCTTGTCTGGATGGAAACCGACGATCTGGAAATCAAACGCCAGATGGACAGCGCCAGCGATCAGATCCGGGTGATGACGGTGCATGGCTCTAAAGGGCTGGAAGCGCCGATTGTGATCATGCCAGACACCGGCAAACGGTTGCTGCGGATGACGGACCAGATTGTGCACAGTGAAGATGTGGCGCTTTGGAATTCAGGTGGCGCAACGGCGCCTGATGCGGTGCGCACGGCGCGCGAAGCTAAGGCTGACGCCCAGCGCGAAGAGCGAATGCGGTTGCTTTACGTGGCGATGACACGGGCCGAGAAATGGCTGATCGTGGCCGCGGCGGGCGATTTGGATAAGTCTGGCGACACTTGGTATCAAACAATTGAGTCAGGCATGAAACACCTGCACGCTGAACCGCAAGCCTTTGCCGGAGGGCTGGGGTTGCGGTTTGAGCACGGTGATTGGTCAGGCAACCTGATTGCAGAAGAAGCCAGAGCCGAAACCATAACTCCTGATCTGCCAGCCCATTTCAAATCCGTCGCTCCCAAGGCGGTGGCTTCTGATCCAGCGCTTAGCCCGTCGGACCTAGGTGGTGCCAAAGCCTTGCCGGGCGAGGCCGGCTTGGACGAAGAAGAAGCCAAAAAACGCGGTCGTCAAATTCACCTATTATTGGAACATTTGGTTGATGAGCCCGAAAATAACTGGCCAGAACTGGCACCACGCGTTCTGGAAAACGCCGGGGAGGGGGCAGAGGCCTGGAATGACCTACTTGCAGAGGCAGCGCAAGTTTTGACCGCGCCGAAACTCAAGCATCTCTTTGCGGCTGACACTTTGGCCGAGGTCTCTCTGACCGCAAATTTGGGCGACCAAAAACTGCACGGCACCATTGATCGCCTTATTGTCAGTGACACAGAGGTTCTGGCTGTTGATTTCAAAACCAATGCGGTTGTCCCAGAAAAGATTGCGAAAACCCCTGAAGGCCTGTTGCGTCAAATGGGGGCCTATGCCCATGCTTTGAAACAAATCTACCCGGACAGGGTCATCAAAACCGCGCTGCTTTGGACAAAAACGGGACAATTGATGCCATTGCCGGACGGGCTGATCACAGAAGCTCTCGGAAACGTGTATCGCGCTTGACGACACAACATCGGGTACCTAGGTTCATGACCGACCCAATTTCTTCCTTAGGAGACTCACATGGCAACTGTTGCTGTCACCGATGCCACTTTTGACGCCGAAGTCAAAAATTCCGATATCCCAGTTGTTGTAGACTTCTGGGCAGAATGGTGTGGCCCATGTAAACAAATCGGCCCAGCGCTTGAAGAGCTGTCCGCTGACTACGAAGGCAAAGTTAAGATTGTGAAAGTCGACGTCGACTCCAATCCAAACGCGGCAGCAGCGATGGGCGTGCGCGGTATCCCTGCACTTTTCGTTTTCAAAGACGGTCAGGTTGTGTCCAACCGCGCCGGTGCAGCGCCAAAGGCAGCCCTACAAAGCTGGATCGACGAATCCATCTGATCTGAATGATCATTCGAATTTAAAAGTGGCGTCCCATATCGGGGCGCCATTTTCTTTTGGACCTAACAAAGCGTCCATTTGGCCTCTTTCCTTTCACAACGCCTTTGCCCAGTCTGGCGGCAACTTCAGAAAGGAACCCCAATGGCCAAAAAACGTGTGCTGGTCGAATTCGGGATGGGCACATCCCTGCGCCGCGAAGATTACACCCAAGCTGCGAGTCGCGCCCTCAAAGACGCGCTGTGGCATAACTCGATCAATATGGCGGAACTGTTCGGTTTTGAAAAAAGCGCCATGATCATCGATGCCAAGATCGGCTGTGCCAAGCCAGAACAGGTGGACGTGACCGAACTGGAAAAGATTTTCCCATATGGACAGCCAAATATCACGGTGGAAGAAGGCGGGCTTGACGTAGATGCCCAGCATCGGGACGGCCATACCGTGATCGCCAATGCCGCTATTATCGTGTCCTTTGATATGGAGCCAGCGCAATGAGCAAGAAACGTATCATTCTCGAAATGGGCACCGGCAACGATCTGTACGGCAAGGATTACACCAAAGCGGCCAAACGCGCCGTCCAAGACGCCCTGCATCACTCGTCCATTACGTTATTCCCAAGCATTGGCATGGATCATCTGGAGATGAGCGTGAAGGTGACCATTGGGGTTGCCGAGCCTGAGAATGTGGATTGTGAAGCTGTGGCACAAGAATTGCCGCGCGGGGTTGCCGAGGTCACAGCCGTCAAAGGAGGGCTGAATGTCGATCACGACGAAACCGGCACGTGCCATGTGATTGCAACCGCGGCGATCGAAGCCTTTGTACCGGATCAAACCGGGAAATGGGCGCTGTCTGAAGACTAATCCATAGGCCTTAAATAGTGGAAAGCCGCTCTTGAGGGGTAAGAGCGGCTTTCCGTTGATCCGGCGTCTCACGACGAAGGATCGAAACTTCAGATCGATTTAGATCAGGTCTTTACGTGCCAGACCGATGTCATCCAACTGCGCGTCTGTCAGCTTAATCAGCTCCTGACGTGTCTTATGCTTTTGGTACCATGTAACGATGCCTGCGAAGATTTCGGAGGCAAGGTTGTACTCCCGGAGTGCGTTGACAGCTCCGAAAGGCGCGTGAGCGGCGATAGCTTGAGTAGCCATATGTCATGTCCTTTGTGCGTCAGCCGACACAGCGTCGGTTGTAGCGCCTAACTAGGACGAGGGCCTGAGTCTGACAAATGCCCATCGCAAATGTCCGCCTTGCGTTTTGTGCATATCTTTTAGGCGATTTGAAAACGCGGGCTTTGTCTTGCACCTCGCCTGCCAGCGGCCCATATAATGTGGACGAAATTACGGAGATCCCCATGGCAGAAGACTCATTCCCAGGTTGGCACGGCACGACGATCATCGGCGTCAAAAAAGGCGACGAAGTTGTCATCGCAGGTGACGGGCAGGTGAGCCTTGGCCAAACGGTGATCAAAGGTAGCGCGCGCAAGGTGCGTCGCTTGAAGCCAGGTGGGCACGAAGTTGTGGCTGGTTTCGCTGGCTCTACGGCAGATGCGTTTACCTTGCTGGAACGGCTTGAGGTCAAACTCGAGGCCACGCCGGGCCAACTGGCGCGCGCATCGGTCGAGCTGGCTAAAGACTGGCGCACCGACAAATACCTGCAGAAACTTGAAGCGATGCTGATCGTAACCGATGGCAAAGACATCTTTGTCATCACCGGGGCAGGGGATGTCTTGGAACCTGAACATGACGTGACCGCGATTGGCTCGGGTGGCAACTTCGCCCTCGCAGCCGCACGCGGCATGATGGACAGCGACAAAGACGCCGAAACCATCGCACGCGATGCCATGGCGATTGCCGCTGATATCTGCGTCTACACAAATGGCCGTCTGACGGTGGAAAAGATCTCTGCATGATCGCACCTGATGATCTCCGGGCAGCTGTTGGGTCTGGTCTGTTGACCGAAGCCCAAGCTGTGTCGCTGCGCGCTTTGGCCGATAGCCGAAGGGGAGCACGCGAAGGGCTTGATCCCGGAGACGAGCCGTTTGAATTGTTCAAAGGCTTCAACGAGATTTTCATTGTCGTTGGTTTGGTGATCCTTGCCGCGGGCTGGGTCACAGTGAACTCCGTGACCATGGCGACTGAGATCGTGAACTACCAATCCCATATCCTGACTGCGACCTTGATCGGGGCAGGGGTGCTGTGGGGCATCTCAGAATATTTCATCCGCATCCGACGCATGGTTGCCCCGGCGATTGCCTTATCAATCATGTTCGCTGGTAACGCCGTTGCTGGCTGCGCCGCCTATTTCGCGGAACCTTTTATGGTGGCACAGGAAGATTTTTCTTCTTTGCCCATGGCAATGGGTGCAAGCGTTGCTGCTTTGACGATCTATTGGTGGCGGTTCCGTGTGCCTTTTGCCATGGCCTTGATTGCGCTTGGCATGTTTGGTCTCGCGATGATCATCGGGGCGAACAGTGCAGGCACGCCGGCTGATATCACCGATATTTTCCGCCTCAGTGCGCAGGGGCCATTTGCTTGGATCACCCTGGCTGTTGGTCTTGCGGTTTTTGTTGTGGCCATGATTTTTGACATGTCGGATCCACACCGCGTGACCCGTCGGTCTGCGCAGGGGTTCTGGCTGCACGTTGTGGCAGCACCTGCTTTGGTCAACACCATCGCGCTGGCGCTGATGGAAAGCGAAAGCAACGCTGTTCTTCTGGTCGTTCTACTGACCTTCGCTCTGATCGCGATCATCATCGATCGCCGGTCCTTCCTGATCACCGCCATCGGCTATGTCGTGGCCTTGACCTTCACTGTCTTTGACGGTGACAGCGCGGGCCTATCGATCCTGCTGCTTGGCATCTTCCTTGTGGCGCTGGGGGCCTTCTGGGCCCGCATCCGCGCTGCGCTTCTAAAAACATTCTCAGGTGTTCTGCCGCTTAAGCGGCTGCCACCTGCCCATTAAGTACGGATACCCATGACAGACCTGACCCCTCGCGAAATCGTCTCTGAATTAGATCGTTTTATCATCGGCCAAAACGACGCCAAACGCGCCGTTGCCGTGGCGCTGCGCAACCGCTGGCGGCGTAAGCAACTGACCGATGATCTGCGCGATGAAGTCTATCCAAAGAACATCCTGATGATCGGGCCGACAGGTGTTGGTAAAACCGAGATTTCACGCCGCCTGGCAAAGCTCGCCAAAGCACCGTTCATCAAAGTTGAAGCCACCAAATTCACCGAGGTCGGATACGTCGGCCGCGACGTTGAACAGATTGTGCGCGATCTGGTGGATGCCGCCATCATCCAGACCCGCGAGTTGATGCGCGATGAGGTCAAAGCCAACGCCCAAAACGCGGCCGAAGAGCGCGTGATCACCGCCATTGCAGGCGAAGACGCACGCGAAGGCACGCGTGAAATGTTCCGCAAGAAACTTCATGCAGGTGAGCTCGACGATACAATGATCGATCTAGAGGTCTCTGATACGTCTAACCCGCTGCCAATGTTTGATATTCCGGGTCAACCAGGTGGCCAGATGGGCATGATGAACCTAGGTGATATCTTTGGCAAAGCCATGGGTGGTCGCACCACGAAAAAACGCCTTTCTGTTGCTGAAAGCTACGATGTGTTGATCGGCGAAGAAGCCGATAAACTGCTGGATGATGAAACCGTCAATAAGGCAGCTTTGGAAGCTGTTGAACAAAACGGCATCGTATTCCTGGACGAGATCGACAAGGTCTGCGCCCGCTCGGATGCGCGTGGCGGTGATGTATCTCGCGAAGGTGTGCAGCGTGACCTGCTTCCACTGATCGAAGGAACAACTGTCAGTACGAAACATGGCCCAGTGAAAACCGACCACATCCTGTTCATTGCGTCGGGTGCGTTTCATATCGCCAAGCCATCTGACCTTTTGCCGGAACTCCAAGGTCGACTGCCGATCCGCGTCGAGTTGCGCGCGCTCACCGAAGATGACTTCGTGCGTATCCTGACGGAAACCGATAACGCGCTGACCCTTCAATATTCCGCCTTGATGGCAACCGAAGAAGTCACAGTGACCTTCACCGATGACGGCATCGCGGCACTGGCAAAAATCGCGGCAGAGGTGAACCAATCGGTCGAAAACATCGGCGCGCGCCGTTTGTACACCGTGATAGAGAGGGTCTTTGAAGACCTCAGCTTTACCGCACCTGACCAAGCCGGCACCGATATCGCCGTGAATGCGGAATTCGTTGAAAAGCATCTAGGTGAATTGTCAAAATCCACAGATGTTTCACGCTACGTGCTCTAACTTCTTCTTGCCTTAAATACCCTAGCTGCAGATAGTCCAGCTAGGGTATGTATTGGTATGTTGTGATGCGAAATTGGATTTTAGGCGTTTTCATTTCGCTCTGTTTGACGGCCTGTGCTGATCGGGAACAATTGATCCTTGGACCAGAAGCCGTTCACGTCGGAACGCCCCATCAAATCTTTGTCGCAACCAATCGCCAACCCAAATCCAACGCGCATGGTTATGGCAAATCCCGGTCATTCGATGTTGCTTATCAGCAAGCCACAGTGGTTGTTCCAAAAGACCACGTGCGGGGCCAATTAAGCATCAAACACAAAAAACCAGATCCGCAGACCCATTTTTCAATCGCAGCACTCCATGATCTTAAAAATGACACCGGATTTGAAAACGCATTAGCCCGGCACACGAAAGGGCGCAGCCTAGATGACCGTCGGGCCATGGTATTTGTACACGGTTTTAACAACAGCTATTCCGAAGCGCTCTATCGGCAGGCCCAGATGCTGCACGATGCCGATGCCTTTGACGTTCAGGTGAATTTCGCATGGCCTAGCGCTGCAACTGTTGTCGGATATGGGCACGACCGAGACAGCGCATTATTTAGCCGCGACGCCTTGGTGGAGACGCTAGAATCAACGCGCAAAGGCACCCGCGCCAAACCATTCCTACTGGCCCACTCAATGGGGGCCTTGCTATCGATGGAAGCTTTACGACAGCTCGACATCGGGCAACCCGGCTGGGCGGCAAAGAACCTATTTGGCGTTGCGCTGATCGTGCCTGATATCGACATTGATGTTTTCAACAGCCAGTTGACCAAGCTGCAATCCTTGCCTCAACCCTTCTTGCTTTTTGTATCGGAGAGAGATGCAGCCCTACGGCTTTCAGGCCTCATCAGTGGCCGACCAAGTCGTTTGGGCAATGACAGCGATATTGCTGCGCTCGCCGATCACCAGATTTTGGTATTCGATATCTCGGCCTTTGGCGATGATCGAAACACGGACCATTTCGCCATCGCGACGTCTCCAGCGCTATTGGATTTCATCACAAGTGGTGGGGTTCAACACTTGCTGACAGCGGACACCGGTACATCTTTGATCTTAAAAGCTGGTTCTAAAAAGATTGCCGTCACAAAAGAAACCAAGGGGCGGGCCATTCTATGGCGCCTCGCGCCCATCAAAGGCCCGGCTTAATTCCAGATTACATCCCCCGGCGCAGATAGACGTAATATGCGCCAGAGCCACCGTGTTTCAGATGCGCTTCACGCACCTGCAACACCACAGACCGCAAAGGCGCCATCTGCAGCCACTGCGGCACCTGATGTTTCAATACGCCACGACGCACTGGGATTGGGCCGTCATCACGTTTGGTTTTACCTTTACCTGTGATCACCAGAACCAGCCGCTTACCTTCGGTATAAGAGCGCATCACAAAGCCAATCAGCGCAGGATGCGCCTGATCCAAGGTCATCCCATGCAAATCAATCCGCCCTTCAGGCACCAGTTTGCCCTTGGTCATGCGGCTATAAGCCTTCTTATCCATCTGAACCGGCTGACGACCGACCCGCTCTGAAATTGACGGCATCAGATCGTGGCCCTTGGCGCTTTTCTTGGCCTTCGCACCCAGTTCAAAAGCCTGCAGGCGCGCAGGCTCCACCATGACCGGGTTTGGCATCGGCAAGGGGCGATCTTCTGGAGCGATTGAGGTTCGTTTTTGAGGATGCAAAGGCTCTGCGGTTTTAGAAACCTGTTTCCACAACGCCTTGTCTTCTTCACTTAAGCCTTTGCGTTTCACATCACAGCCTCAGGCAAAAGTGAATAAGCCCGCTGGATGGGAAGTAGCACAATCATGCGCCCCGGATCCCTCAAACGGCCCGCCTGCCGGCCCGCTTCATCCCCGGTACCAAAGAAAATATCTGCTCGTTGCGCGCCTTTGATGGCAGAACCGGTATCCTGCGCAATCATCAAACGACGGATGGGGTTATCGCCATCCTTTTCCACCCAAACCGGGGCCCCCAACTGCGTATAGGCAGGATCAACCGCCACTGAGCGCATGGTTGTGATGGAGCGATTCATCGCCCCCAAAGGCCCTTTGTGCGCGGGTACTTGATTCACAGTACGGAAGAAAACGTACGACGGGTTGTGCCGCAACAATTCAGCACCATCGACCGGATTGCGCTTCACCCAATTCTGAATGACTTGGGCTGATACCTGATGGCTGGCATAGGTTCCACGTCGCACCAATTCTGTGCCCACGGACCGATATGGGTGCCCATTAGCACCACCATATCCCACGCGGATGGCACTGCCATCTGGCAGACGTATACGGCCAGACCCTTGGATTTGCAGGAAAAACAGCTCTACCGAGTCGTCCACCCAGGCAATTTCCAGCCCACGGCCCACAAGCGCACCGGTGTTTTCAATCTCTGCCCGCGATAAGAACCGTTGCCCCAGTCGCACCTCAGGCGGTTTACGATAAACAGGAAAGCGATACCGGGCAGTCGGGACACGAGAGCCCTGCAGTTCTGGCTCAAAATAACCTGTGAATTTTGCATCAGCCCCATCCTCAATCAGGACCGGGCGGAACAAGAGTTCAAAGAACTTCTTGGCGTTGCCGAACGTCGGTGCTGTAGCGCAGATCGCGCGCCAGTCGGGCGCGTCAAGATCGGGGCAGGTATTCTGAAACACACGAAGCGCGGCGTGGTGATCGTCGCGCTCCCAACCTTCAAGGTCTTTATAGTCTAAAATCGTGTACGAGGTTTCGGCGGTTGCAATGTTTGTCATCATTGCAATCCCCGCAACCAGTGCCGCCCGAAGCGCCGCAATCATTCGCCCGTGGCAACAAGCTGCCAGTTAGGATCGTCAGAACCCATGACACGCGCAAAGGTCCAAGCGTCTTTCTGACGTTTGACTTGCGTTTCACTGCCTTCGACGATTTCGCCTTCTGCATTGCGCACCACATAAGTTAGCTCGCCGATGAATTTCACCGTCAGCTCAGCCTCGTGGGTCGCGTCATCAAATGTCGCTTCCTGCAAAGTGGTTTCGCGCACACCGATGAATTCAGCATCGATGGTCAAACCTTGTTCTTCACGCGCTTTCACAACTTGATCGAAGGTTTCGTAAACGTCATCAGCCAAGAAGTTTTTGACCCCAGACAGATCGCCTTTTTCGAAACCCATCAGGATCATCTCGTATGCGCCCTTTGCGCCGCCAAGGAAATCACTGACGCCGAAACTCGGCTCTGCGGCTTTCATTTTACCCAGCGCCTCAGCAGACGCGCTGCCTTCTTCGACATGATCCGTGATGTCCCGATCTGGACCACCTTCGATCACTTCAAGTTCTGGACCGCGACGTTGCGCAGGTGCGGCTTCACGCGGAGCTTCAAACCCATCACGTGTGCCAAGCACATTTTTCAGCCGCAGGATCAGAAAGACAGCGATACCGGCAAGAACCAAAAGCTGAATAATTGGCGAATTCATAAGAACCTCGTGTCAGGCGTGGAAATCAACATGTACTGGACTTATGTATGTCACACGCGCAGTCAAGTCCACACGCGCAAGCTGACAAGGAGTTTAGAACATGTGGTTGTTTTTGGCCTTTCTGGCCGTACCGTTGATCGAGATCGGTTTGTTCATTCAAATCGGCGGTGCGATCGGACTATTCCCGACGCTAGCGATTGTGGTTTTAACAGCCGTTTTGGGCACTTGGCTCGTTCGCACACAAGGCGCAATGGCGATGGGCGACTTGCGCAAATCCTTTAGTGAACTCAATGACCCCACAGAACCTTTGGCACATGGGGCAATGATCCTGTTTTCAGGCGCTTTGCTTTTGACACCTGGATTTTTCACCGATGCTGTTGGATTTGCGCTTCTGATGCCGCCGGTACGCGTCGCAATCATGAAATACGCCCGCAAACGCATCAACGCGCAAAGCTTCAGCATGGGCGGAAACGCGCAAGGCATGCAGTTTCGCAGCCATGCCCAGCAGGATGAAAACGTCATCGATGGCGAGTTTGCAGAGGTTGATACGTCAAAAAAGCCTACCCATGATCCAACGCGTGGACCTTCTGGCTGGACAAAGCATTGAGGCCCCCCCCGGCCTCTGTTAAGCCTTGCTGCAAATTTAGATATTTTCGGAGATAACCATGGCTGAAAACACGCCTGAAAACGGCGGCGCAGCGGCTGCACCGCAACAAGCCCCTCAGATCAAAATGAATGTCATGACACAATATGTGCGCGACATGTCTTTTGAAAACATCCTCGCGCAAAAGGGCATTCAAGGCGACGTTCAGCCAGACGTGCAGGTGCAGGTCAATCTGGATGCGAAAAAACGCACCCAGGAAAACCAGTATGAGTGCGCAATCAAACTGAACATCACCAACAAAGCAAAAAACGGTGATGAGACCCTGTTTGTGCTGGAACTGGACTATGTCGGTATTTTCTCAATCGAAGGCATTCCTGACGAACAGCTGCACCCATTCCTGCTGATCGAATGCCCACGTATGATCTTCCCATTTGTGCGTCGCATCGTTTCAGACGTGACTCGTGACGGTGGCTTCCCGCCTCTGAACCTGGAAACAATCGACTTTGTTGCTCTGTATCGTAGCGAAATCGCGCGCCGTCAGGCCGCAGCAGGCGAACAAAAACTGGACGCCTAAATCTTTCGATGTCCTCGGTGGATCAGGTCCAATCCGGGGACGTCACCCTAGCTTTGTCCAAAGCGCTTCTTCCCCCATGCCATCGACAAATTCAGCATGTGCTGCCTTTTCATCCTCGGTCAAACGCGAGGAGAGGGGGTTTGGTCGTGCCGTTGGTCGCCAATCATCTTGTGCAGCACCGCCAGATGCTCCAGCCGACGAAGCAAGCGCAAAGTCTGGCTGTCGACCACCAATCAGTTCTAAGTAAACTTCGGCGAGAATTTCAGAGTCAAGCAACGCGCCGTGAAGCGTCCGGTTGCTGTTATCAATACCAAATCGCGAACAGAGCGCATCCAAAGTCGCGCGCGCACCGGGGAATTTCTTACGTGCCATCGCCAGCGTATCGACGGCCTGTTCCATTGGAAGCGTAGCCAGCCCCATGCGTTTGAGTTCGGCATTCAAGAATTTCATGTCGAAGGCCGCATTATGGATCACCATTTTTGCGTCACCGACAAAATCTACAAAGGATTGACCAACTTTGGCAAACACGGGCTTATCACGCAGCACAATCTGACCCGGCTCTGGCTGGCACGGTGGTTCAAGCAAATCCGGGCCAATCCCGTGAACTCCAAAGGCCTCTTCAGGCATGGACCGTTCCGGGTTGATGTAGACGTGATAGGTTTCGCCTGTTGGCATATGGTTCCAAAGTTCCACACACCCGATTTCAACAATCCGGTCCTCGCCTTCAGCATCAAAACCTGTGGTTTCCGTATCCAGAACGATTTCACGCATTGGCCAACCCTTGCTTAATATCTGCAATCACCGCTTTCACCTGCACCAGCGCATGATCCAGCGTATCTGTTTCAATCACATAATCAGATTTGGCGATTTTGTCAGCAATCGGCATCTGTTTAGACAGGATGTTTTCAAACTGCACTTCTGTCATGGTGCCACGTGCCAACACGCGTTTTCTTTGAATTTCTGGCGAAACAGAAACACATACGACAGCATCCAAAGTCTTTTCGGTTCCGTTTTCAAAGAGCAAAGGAATATCCAAAACTGTGATCTCTGCACTGGTTTCGGAAAGGTATTGATCCCGGTCTGCCGCCACGAGTGGATGCACAATTTGTTCGATCTTTTTCAACGCTGAGGCGTCGGTAGAAATGATTTCTTTCAGTGCATTCCGAGATACAGCCTGATCGACAATGGCACTTGGAAAGGCAGTTCGCATTGGTTCCACAGCTGCACCACTTTCGGCATACATCCGATGGACTGCTGCGTCCGCATCCCAAACCGCGCAACCCAAGTCGGCGAACATCTTCGCCGTCGTGGATTTGCCCATCCCTATCGACCCCGTCAGACCAAGCTTGAAGGTCATCCCAAAATCACCTGGCGCAATTCATCTGTGACCTCTGGGCGTGGGCCAAACCAGCGCTCAAATCCGGGCGTTGCCTGATGCAACAACATCCCAAGACCATCAACTGTCACGCAACCGCGTTGTTCGGCTTCATCCAAAAACGGCGTGCGCAACGGCGTATAAACCAGATCCGTCACCAGGCTACCCGCACGCAAACCATCCAAAGAGACTTTTAGCTCTGGCTTTCCTGCCATCCCCAAAGACGTTGTATTCACAACCGTTGCGCCATCTTCCATGACCTCACCGGCCTGCACCCATTCGATCACTTTCAAACGCGCACCGAAATCATCACGCAACTGTTCCGCCCGAACACGGGTCCGGTTGGTGATAAAAATCTCAGGAACTCCTACATCCAGCAAAGACGCAACAACCGCGCGCGCAGCCCCGCCAGCGCCTAAAACAACTGCAGGCCCAGATTCAGGATCCCAGTCCGACGCAGATTGACGCAAGTTTTGAATAAACCCGTAACCATCTGTATTGTCAGCAAGAATTTTACCATCTTCATGAAATATAAGGGTGTTTGCAGCACCAATCAGCGTCGCACGATCCGTCACTTGATCAGCAATTTCCAAAGCACGGGTTTTATGCGGAATGGTCACATTGGCCCCGACGAACCCCATTTTGTGCATATTGCGCAAAACAACTTCTAGATCATCCGGCGCTACATCCATCGGAATGTAATGTCCGTCGATCCCATATTCTTTCAACCAATAGCCATGCAATATCGGAGATTTAGAATGCGCAATCGGATGGCCAAGCACGGCGGCCAGAGGAACCTTTGGCAATGTCATCGTTTCAAATCTCCTCGAAGGGTCAGGTAGGACAGCAGCTCAAGCAGCGGCATTCCCAAAACCGTAAAATAATCGCCGTCGACACGCGTGAATAGGCGCACGCCTTCGGCCTCTAATTGATAGCAGCCCACGGTATGTTGAATTTCATCCCAATTCCGTTCGACATAGTCATCCAGAAATTCATCCGAGAAATCGCGCATCCGAAGTCGGACCATTCCAACATGCCGCCAAATCGGCTTGTTGTCTTCATATATAGCGGCAGCCGACAGCAGGGCATGACGATTATTTCGCAACCGTTTTAGTTGCGCCCGCGCGTCATCTTTGTTTTTTGGCTTGGAAAAAACCTCGCCCTCAAAGTCCAGCACCTGATCGCAGCCTAAAACCAAAGCGCCTGGCACCTTGGCACTTACTCTTTGTGCTTTCGCTTCAGCCAGAGAATCCGCAATATCACGTGGAGATGTTCCCTCGGCATCAAGGCTCATGCGGATCATCTCTTCGTCTACAGGATAGGTCAGCACCTCAAATGGCACATTTGCGTTCTTCAGCATTTCTGCCCTGATTTTTGACCCGCTTGCCAAGATTAATGGTTGGCTCATGTGGATAACCCGCTGGATAATTGGTGCCATAACTTGCGTATGATTTGTCGGGTAAATCGAAGCCCGCCGCAAGCGGTAGATAACTCCACCCGTTTAAAGTTTTTCCCGCTGATTCCTCCCGCGTGGATAGGGATAAATCAAAACGGTGATGGAATCGTCCACAGTCAGATTCATCCCACAGGTTATCCACAGCTCATCTAAATATAATATCAAACTAAACACTTGATTCAAAATACAGAAAAAAGAAAATACAATTTGCAGACCTTTGAGAGATTTAACTTTCCCACCGGCTTCAAACTGTGGAAAAGTAACGTAGAACTCAGTAATCCACAGAAATTGATCTCCCTACCAAATCATCTTCCTTTTTAAATAATATTATTTATTTAGAGAGGGGATCAGTTCGGACGGAACACACACATGTCGGATATTCTCGCAACGCTTTATCCTTGGATCCTATCGCTCCATATCATGGCAGTGATCAGTTGGATGGCAGGACTTTTCTATTTGCCACGTCTCTTCGTGTATCACGCAGAGAAAGCAAAGAAGGGTGATCAATTGGATCAGACGCTCCAGATCATGGAGTACAAGCTTCTTCGCTACATCATGGGCCCAGCAAGCATCGCTACGTGGCTTTTTGGTCTTTTACTGGTCTTCACCCCAGGAATAGTCGATTGGAGCGCTGTATGGCCCTACACGAAGGCTGTCGCAGTGATTTTGATGACAGGGTTTCACCATTGGCTTATGGCGCGTCGTAAGGACTTCGTACGGGCTGAGAATAAGCTCAATGGCAAAGCTTATCGAATGATGAACGAGCTCCCGACAGTCTTGATGGTGATCATTGTTCTTTCGGTCGTTGTGAAGTTTTGATCGCGGTTTGACTTAGCTGGGGAATCCGCCTATTTCTGCTAGCAACTGGCCCGTCCGGGCTAAGTGTCTTCCGACTTACATCTTTGAATTCGCGGCCTTTAGGGCCCGTTAGGTTTACGCATGTCCGAGAACAAACTCGCGCTTTCTGAATTGAAAGCACAAAGCCCGAAAAATCTGCTGGCAATGGCAGAGGAATTGGAAATCGAAAACGCCTCCACGATGCGGAAGGGTGAAATGATGTTCCAAATTCTGCGAGAACGCGCAGACGAGGGTTGGGAAGTATCCGGTGAAGGCGTGCTGGAAGTTCTACAAGACGGGTTTGGTTTCCTGCGGTCCCCTGAAGCGAACTACTTGCCGGGTCCAGATGACATCTATGTCAGCCCAGAGATGATCCGCAAACACAGCCTGAGGACCGGAGACACCATCAATGGCGTGATCAAGGCGCCTGACGACGCAGAACGTTACTTTGCTTTGACAACCGTCACTTCGATCAATTTCGAAGAACCTGAAAAAGCGAAACATAAGATTGCCTTTGACAACCTAACGCCGCTGTATCCGGATGAGCGCCTGAAGATGGAAATCGAAGATCCAACCATCAAAGATAAATCCGCCCGCGTGATCGACCTGGTCGCGCCGATTGGTAAAGGTCAGCGTTCCCTGATTGTTGCGCCACCGCGTACGGGTAAAACGGTGATCCTGCAGAACATCGCGAACAGCATCGAAAAGAACCACCCAGAGTGTTATCTGATCGTTCTGCTGATCGATGAACGTCCGGAAGAAGTCACCGACATGCAGCGTTCTGTAAAGGGTGAAGTGATCTCTTCTACCTTTGATGAACCAGCAACACGCCACGTAGCTGTGTCCGAAATGGTGATCGAAAAAGCCAAGCGTTTGGTGGAACATAAACGAGATGTTGTGATTCTATTGGATTCCATCACAAGACTTGGTAGGGCCTTTAACACTGTTGTGCCTTCTTCAGGTAAAGTTCTGACTGGTGGTGTGGATGCGAATGCGCTGCAACGGCCTAAGCGTTTCTTCGGTGCGGCACGTAATATCGAAGAGGGTGGTTCTTTGACTATCATCTCTACAGCGTTGATCGACACTGGGTCTCGGATGGACGAAGTTATCTTCGAAGAATTCAAAGGTACTGGTAACAGTGAAGTCGTTCTGGATCGTAAGATTGCAGATAAACGCGTCTTCCCAGCGATCGATATTCTTAAGTCTGGTACGCGTAAGGAAGACCTGCTTACCGATCCAAAAGACTTGCAGAAGACCTTTGTTCTGCGTCGCATCCTCAACCCGATGGGTACAACCGATGCGATCGAGTTCCTGCTTGGTAAACTCAAGCAGACCAAGACCAATGGCGAGTTCTTTGACTCCATGAATGCGTGATGTGTCATGACCTTGGTCAATGACACCATATTTGCTTTGGCTTCGGCCCCCGGGAAATCGGGGGTCGCTGTCGTTCGGGTGTCCGGTCCGAGCGTTCAAGCTGTGTCAAAGGCGCTTTGCGGTGAGGTTCCTGAACCGCGCCTAGCAACTTTGAAATTGATCCGCGATTCCGAAGGTATTCGGGTGGATCAGTCTCTAATATTATACTTCCCAGAAGGAAATTCTTTTACTGGGGAAGAGGTCTTAGAACTTCATACGCATGGCTCCATAGCAGTCGTAAATCGACTGCTTCGTGTCCTTGGTGATATGCCAGGATTACGCCTTGCTGAGGCTGGGGAATTCACGCGACGAGCCTTGGAAAATGGCTGTATGGATCTCGCGCAGGTCGAAGGCCTGTCCGATTTGATTGAAGCAGAAACAGAAGCCCAACGCCGCCAAGCATTACGTGTTTTATCTGGTGATCTCGGTAATCTTGCGGAAAAGTGGCGTGTCGATCTTATTCGTGCAGCTGCGTTGATCGAGGCAACAATTGACTTCGCAGACGAAGAAGTCCCGGTTGATGTGACACCCGAAGTTGACGCCTTATTAGAAGGTGTTTCACAGGAATTATCTAAACAAATCAATGGTGTAGAGACTGCAGAGCGTATTCGAACAGGATTCGAAGTTGCCATTGTAGGGGCACCAAATGTGGGTAAATCTACGCTGCTAAATGCGATCGCTGGTCGCGAAGCAGCGATTACATCAGAATATGCAGGCACCACACGTGACGTGATCGAAGTCCGCATGGATCTTGGTGGTTTGCCCGTCACTTTGCTAGATACAGCCGGCCTGCGCGAGACGGATGATCATGTAGAAGGCATTGGGATCGAGCTTGCAAAGAAACGTGCAGAGCAATCTGATCTTCGTGTTTTTCTGGTAGAGCAGGGACAGTCGCCTGAGTTAACATCGCAACCGGATGACATCATTTTGATCGGAAAATCCGATACACTTACAGATGCGACTGGCGCGATTTCTGGAAAGACTGGTGTCGGTGTTCCTGAGTTAATTTCTGACATCCAAAATGTTCTTTCAAAACGAACAGCGAATCTTGGTATCGCGACACGAGAGAGACACCGCATTGCAATGGTTCGAGCAACGGAAACGCTGTCTGCTGGACAAGCCGTGCTCGCCCTCGGTCCTGAGCAGTATGATATAGCTGCAGAGGAACTGCGTACTGCGATTCGAGCGTTAGATTCGATTGTAGGGCGTGTGGATGTTGAAAACCTGCTAGACGAAATTTTTTCTAGCTTCTGCATTGGTAAGTAGGGAGTGTTTCACGTGAAACATTTTGACGTCATTGTTGTTGGTGGTGGCCATGCAGGTTGCGATGCCGCACATGCTTCTGCACGTGCGGGGGCTCATACAGCGCTCATCACCCTGACCAAGTCGGGGATTGGGGTGATGTCTTGCAACCCTGCTATAGGCGGCCTGGGTAAGGGGCATCTGGTCAGAGAAATTGATGCGCTGGATGGTGTCATGGGTCGTGTTGCCGACCTTGCTGGCATTCAGTTTCGTTTGCTCAATCGAAAAAAGGGTCCTGCTGTTCAGGGGCCGCGGGCGCAAGCAGACCGTAAAATCTATCGGACGGAAATGTTCAAAGAGATATCGAATTGCGAAAACCTTACGATCATTGAGGGAGAAGCAACTGATTTTCTCATGTCCGGTGAGCGAGTCGCAGGAGTTGAACTGTCTGATGGTTCGGAGATCCACGCACACGCAGTTGTCCTAACGACCGGCACTTTCCTTAGAGGTGTGATCCATATTGGTGATGTATCTAAACCTGGTGGGCGCATTGGGGATAAGCCATCCATCAAACTCGCAGAAAGAATAGATAGTTTCGATCTTAAACTTGGACGCTTAAAGACCGGTACGCCACCTCGTTTGGATGGTCGGACGATCAAATGGGATTTGCTAGACAGCCAGCCTGGCGATGATGACCCTGTCTTGTTTTCGTTTTTGTCAAAGTCGGTGTCTGCTCGGCAAATTAGCTGCGGAATCACCCACACCAACGAGAGGACTCACGACCTTATACGCGAGAACCTCAGTCGTTCAGCAATGTATGGCGGACATATCGATGGGGTGGGGCCGCGCTATTGCCCTTCTATTGAAGACAAAGTCGTTCGCTTTGCTGATAAAAATTCTCATCAGGTGTTTTTAGAACCAGAAGGGGCAGACGACTACACGGTTTACCCGAACGGAATTTCGACGTCGTTGCCCGTAGATGTGCAAGATGAATATGTTCATTCAATCTATGGTCTCGAAGACGCAAAAATTTTGCAGCCTGGTTATGCAATTGAATATGACTATGTCGATCCACGTTGCTTGACTGCAGATCTTCAATTGCGGGATGTTCCTGGCCTTTATCTGGCGGGGCAAATCAATGGTACTACAGGGTATGAGGAAGCGGCGGCACAGGGATTGGTCGCAGGTCTGAATGCCGCGCGCTCGTCTCAGGACCTGGAGCAGCATCATTTCAGTCGATCCGACAGCTACATTGGCGTGATGATCGATGACCTTATTACGCGAGGTGTTACAGAACCTTACCGGATGTTCACATCGCGTGCAGAGTTTCGACTGTCGCTGAGAGCTGATAATGCAGATCAGCGATTGACGCCGATGGGGCAGGAATTGAACCTCGTCAAAGAAAGACGGGCGCGTGTGTTCGATGAAAAGCTAGAGAAACTTGAATCTGGGAGATCCCTTTTGGAATCGTCCAGCTATACTCCGAAGCAGATCAATGCAGCGGGGATTTCCGTAAATAGCGATGGTCAGCGCCGTACTGCCTTTCAGGTGTTGGCGTTTCCGCAAGTAGATTTTGATGACTTAACTGGTCTTAATGACGAGTTCTCATCGGTGGAACCTGAAATTCGTGAACAGCTTAACCGCGATGCCTTGTATTCAAATTATATCCAGCGCCAGCAGAAAGATATTGAAGCTGTTCGCCGCGATGAAGCTCAGCCGATACCGGTCGACTTTGTGTTTGATGAAATTGAAGGGCTTTCGAATGAGCTTAAGTTAAAGCTCAATCGCGCAAAGCCGTCTAATTTGGCCCAAGCAGCGAAAGTTGATGGTATGACACCAGCGGCGTTGACTCTTCTTCTCGCTAAGCTCAGGCAGCGCAAGCGCATGGAAAAGAGAGCATGATTCCAAAGAATATTGAGGCGCAGCTAGATGTTTCACGTGAAACATTAGCTCGTTTACAGATTTTGGCGGAACTTCTAGAAAAGTGGAACGGCAAAATCAATTTGGTTTCCCCGTCCACAATTCAAGATCTGTGGACACGACATATCTTAGATTCTGTTCAGCTCTTTAATTTGACTGAGCAATCGGGTGGTCATTGGCTGGACATTGGTAGCGGCGGCGGCTTTCCAGGCTTGGTTGTTGCAATACTGAACGCTGATATTGATTCACCTTGGCAGGTTACAATGATGGAAAGCGACGTGCGAAAATGTACTTTCCTCAGAACCGTACTTCGAGAAACTGGTGTTTCAGCGAGCGTGGTTACGGCTCGAATAGAACAGGCGGACCCTCATTCCGCGTCAGTTATTTCTGCGCGCGCACTTGCAGATCTAAGTAAACTTTTTGAATTTTCCGAACGCCACCTATTGCCTGACGGGCTGGCGATTTTTCCCAAAGGTGTGAATTGGAAAAAAGAAGTGCAAGTCGCTGAGAAATCGTGGTCTTTTACCTCTGATGTGATTAATAGTGGAACCCTAGAGGGTGCAGTTATTCTGAAAGTCAGGGATATCAAACGTGTCTGATCCAGTACGCGGCAGCGGGCCAAAAATCATTGCAATCGCCAATCAGAAGGGTGGGGTGGGTAAGACCACAACAACGATCAATCTGGCCGCGGCGCTTGTTGAAGAAGGCGTTCGAGTTCTCTTGGTAGACCTAGATCCCCAAGGAAACGCGTCAACTGGATTAGGGGTGGATGAGCGACCTCTGACAACCTATGATCTGCTGGTCGATGACGTTGATCTTGAAGATGTTATTCAAATGGTCGACCCAGAGGGATTTGGCATCATTCCAGCGACCGTTGATTTAAGCTCGGCCGATATGGAGCTTATGTCGAATGAGAAGCGCTCTTTCCTATTACATGACGCTCTGCGCCAAACGGCAATGGATACCTTTGATTGGGATTACATCCTGATCGATTGCCCGCCCTCTTTAAACCTTCTGACGGTCAACGCGATGGTTGCTGCGCATTCAGTGATGATCCCGTTGCAAAGTGAGTTCTTTGCGCTTGAGGGCCTTTCTCAGTTGATGCTGACCGTGCGTGAAGTGCGCCAAACTGCTAATCCGGATTTGCGCATAGAGGGCGTGGTTTTGACCATGTTTGATGCGCGCAATAACCTGTCTCAGCAGGTAGAAGATGATGCGCGTAGCAATTTGGGCGATCTTGTTTATGAAACTCGCATTCCGCGCAATGTCCGCGTTTCTGAAGCGCCCTCTTTCGCGCAGCCAGTTTTGCAGTATGATCCAACGTCAAAAGGCGCAAATGCATATCGAGCACTTGCGCGGGAAATGTTGGACAAGCATTTCGGTAAAATTGAATAAGAACACGAAATAGGGGCTGAGCAATGGCTGAAGGTAAATCAAAATCTCGCGGTTTGGGCCGAGGCTTGTCTGCATTGATGGCAGATGTAAATGAGGCGCCGGTTACAGCGACGACCGCTGACGGGCAGCGTCGGCCAGATCTGGTGGTTCCTATTGAGAAAATTGAACCAAATCCAGATCAGCCGCGTAGGCGCTTTGATCCTGAGCATTTGGAAGACCTGGCCAATTCCATTCGCGAAAAGGGCGTTATTCAGCCGCTGATTGTGCGTGAAAAGCCAGGTGGCAAATACGAGATCGTCGCGGGTGAGCGTCGCTGGCGTGCGTCGCAAAAAGCGCAACTTCATGAGCTTCCCGTTGTTGTGCGAGAATTCACGGATATTGAAGTCCTTGAAATTGCGATCATTGAAAACATTCAGCGCTCTGATCTAAACCCGGTTGAAGAAGCAGCGGGCTATCGCCAGCTGATGGAGAAGTTTGGTCATACGCAGGAGGCGATGTCCAAGGCGCTTGGCAAAAGCCGTAGTCATATTGCGAACCTGCTGCGCTTGTTGAACTTGCCTCAGGACATTCAGACGCTTGTTGAGGAAGGTCAGTTAAGCTCTGGCCATGCCCGGGCGCTGATTACGTCTGATCATGCGCAAGAGATTGCAAAGCGGATTGTCAAAGAAGGGCTGTCTGTGCGCGCGACTGAGGCGCTTGTGAAAAAGTATGCCTCTGGCGACATGGACAAGCCGAAGAAGGCGAAGCCTGCAAAGGATGCGGATACCGCTGCTCTGGAAGGCGATTTGTCTGCCAACCTTGGCATGAAGGTTGCGATTGATCACAAAGCTGGCGGTGAATCTGGTCAGATCACCATCAAATACAAAGATATGGAACAGCTGGATGAGCTGTGCCGTATTCTAACGTTACAGTAACTTCCGCTGGATTAGAGACGCTTTATGCGTCTGGGCGCGTCCAGATAAACAGCATTACACAAGATAAAGTCACGGCCTGAATGATCAGCACCGTGGCTTTTACGTCTAAAACCCAAGAAATTGCGAATACGGCGACAACCGAAAGCGTCGCCAGCTTTTTGGCTTTCAGACTGATCGCCCCATTGTCTTGCCAATCTTGGATCGGTGGGCCGAGCGTTGGGTGGTCCATCATCCAGGAGTGCAGGCGCTCTGAGCTACGGGCGAAACAGAATGCGGCGAGAAGTAAGAAGGGAACAGTTGGCAGCAGCGGGAGGATAATGCCCAAAAGGCCAAGGCCTACTGCAATTAGGCCGATGGTTCCCCAAATATACCGCATATTGTCACTCCACCAATATCTCGGCGAGCAGGGTATTTAGAACCATACGGCCGTCTTGCGTTGCAAAAAGGCGATCGCCGGAATGGGAGATCATGCCAATGTCTTGCAGATGGGCGATGTGTTCAGGATTTAAAGGGCGGCCGGAAAGTTTTTCCCATCGCGCTAGATCAATGCCATCAGACAGGCGTAGGCCCATCATCATCATTTCATCCGCTTGGTCGGGCAGGGTGATGGCGCGACGGATGTTTTCAGCAGAACCGGTTTCGACGGCTTCCAGCCATTTGGTTGGATTACGCGAGCACTCGGTTGCATAGCGTTGGCCGTTCAAAGTGACGCGTCCATGAGCGCCAGGGCCGATGCCGACGTAATCTCCGTAGCGCCAGTAGATCAGATTGTGCCGACTTTCTGATCCGGGCTTGGCGTAGTTGGAGACCTCGTAGCCCTCGAGACCTGCTTCAGCACAGATGTCGCCGGTCACCTGGTACATATCGGCTGCAAGGTCATCTTCGGGAAGCCCTCGCAGTTTACCTTTAGCGTATCGGTCGCCAAAGGCGGTGCCGGTCTCGATCGTCAGTTGGTAAAGCGACAGGTGGTCAATCGCCATTGAGAGCGCTTCGCGGAGTTCGGCTTTCCAAGCATCCAAGGTTTGGTCTTGGCGGGCGTAGATCAGATCGAAGCTGACGCGGCCGAAAGTGGTGCGCGCAATCTCGAAAGCGGCTTTGGCTTCGTCGACAGAATGGATGCGACCGAGGCGCTGGAGGTCTCGGTCGTTTAAGGCCTGCACGCCCATTGAAACGCGGCTGACCCCGCCTTGGCGGTAGGCGGCAAAACGGCCAGCATCGACGGATCCGGGGTTGGCTTCTAGGGTGACTTCTAGATCGTTGGCAGATGGCCAGAGCGTTTGGACTTTTGAGAGGATCTCTGCGACCACATCTGGGTCCATCAAAGACGGTGTACCACCGCCAAAAAAGATCGAGTTAAGAACGCGGCCGGAGGTTTCGGAACCGACGCGATCCAATTCGGCTAAGTACCCATTAAGCCATTGTTTTTGATCTATTTTTCTGGAAACATGCGAGTTGAAATCGCAATAGGGGCACTTGGCCTGACAAAAGGGCCAATGGATATAAAGCCCAAAGCCCCCATTTTGCCAGTCTTCACCCAAAACAGCCTGCCACAAAGGCTTGCAGCGCGCGGCCGCGGTGGCTGATTTTGTTTTTCTCGGCTTTGTCCATTTCGGCGCAGGTTGTATTCAGACCTTCAGGAATGAACATTGGGTCATAGCCAAAGCCGCCTTCGCCGCGGATCGGCCAAGTCAACGACCCCGGCATCACGCCTTCGAAGACTTCGTCGTGTCCATCAGGCCAAGCGAGAACCAAGGTGCAGCGAAACTGCGCTGTACGTGGGGCATCTGGACCGACGGCTGTGATTTCATCGTTGGCACGCGTCATGGCCATCATGAAATCGCGGCCATTTCCGGTTTCTGCCCAATCCGCGGTGTAAACGCCGGGCGCACCATTCAGCGCATCAATAGTGATACCGCTGTCATCGGCGAGCGCGGGAAGGCCGGTGGCTTTCGCAGCCGCATGCGCTTTGATGCGCGCGTTGCCGACGAAAGTGTCTTCGGTTTCTTCGGGTTCGGGAAGATCCATGTCGCCCGCGCCGACAACTGTAACACCATGCGGTGCCAAGATCTCTGTGATCTCTTTCAGTTTACCTGCGTTGTGTGTGGCGACCAACAAGCAGTCGCCCTCAAACTTGCGGGTCATGCAGTGGCTTCCAGCTGTTTCGCTGCCAGTTCCTCGACGCCTTTTTCCGCAAGGTCCATCAGTTGGTTCATCTGATCGCGAGAGAAGACAGAACCCTCTGCGCTCATCTGTACTTCGATCAGGTTTTTATTGCCGAGCATGATGAAGTTGCCATCAACACCGGCTTCGCTGTCTTCTGGGTAATCCAGATCAAGCACTGGCTGGCCTGCGTAGATGCCGCAAGAAATCGCCGCAACAGGCGAGATCAGCGGATCGGTTGTGATCTCGCCTGATTTCAACAGCTTGTTTACTGCCAGACGTAGGGCAACCCAGCCGCCTGTAATGGATGCGCAACGTGTGCCACCGTCTGCTTGAATAACATCGCAGTCGATGGTGATTTGACGTTCGCCTAGGGCAACACGGTCTACACCTGCGCGTAGGGAGCGGCCGATGAGGCGTTGAATTTCTACAGTGCGACCACCTTGCTTGCCTGCTGCCGCTTCGCGGCGCATGCGAGATGTGGTGGAACGCGGCAACATTCCGTATTCAGCCGTCACCCAACCCAGGCCAGAGCCTTTGATGAAAGGCGGAACACGTGCTTCCAAAGTGGCCGTGCACAACACATGGGTGTCACCCATTTTGATCATGCAGGAGCCTTCTGCGTGTTTCGTGACATTTGTCTCGATAGAGACAGAGCGCATTTCGTTCAGCTGACGGCCAGATGGACGCATAGGACATTCCTTTGATCGGGGTAACGTGTTGGGCCATGAGATACAGGGCGACGCGGGTCAGACGCAAGCCCGATTGACCTTTCTGCTTGAGGCTCGTTAAGGGACGTCTAAAGTGGATACCTAGATGAGTGATAGCAAAGACATCCTTGGTGAAATGAATGACCGCAGTCGCGAGGTTTTCCGGCGCGTGGTTGAAGGCTATCTAGCGACGGGTGATCCTGTGGGGTCGCGTACGTTGACCCGAGACTTTTCTGAAAAGGTCAGCGCTGCGACCATTCGCAATGTGATGCAGGACCTGGAGTTTCTGGGGCTGCTGGATTCGCCTCATGTCAGTGCGGGGCGTATTCCATCACAGCAGGGCTTGCGCATGTTTGTTGATGGCTTGCTGGAAGTGCGCGATCTGGACCGCGGAGATCAACAGAAAATTGATGATACGCTTGGGGCTAACGGCGGCGATGTTGGCACTATGCTGGACCGTGTCGGTGCAGCCTTATCCGGGGTGACGCATGGGGCGTCGCTGGTATTGGCGCCCAAGCATGAAGCACCCATCAAACATATTGAATTTGTGAGCCTGGCCCATGATCGGGCTTTGGTGGTTTTGGTTATGGCAGATGGTCATGTGGAAAACCGTCTTTTCACACCGCCGCCCGGGCAGACACCCAGCAGCATGCGCGAAGCTGCAAATTTTTTGAATGCGTTGATCGAAGGGCGGACTTTGTCCGAGCTGCAAACTGTGATTCGGGAAGAGATCAACAAACGCCGTCAAGAAATTGATAAACTGTCGCGTGCACTGATCGATTCAGGTCTAGCGGCATGGGCCGACGATGGTACCGCGGATGAGCGACTCATCGTGCGGGGGCGGTCCAATTTGCTGGGCGATGCGCAGGGCGAAGAAGAGCTAGAGCTGATCCGAACGCTGTTTGACGACCTAGAACGCAAGCGTGATATCGCTGAATTTCTCGAATTGGCCGATCAAGGCGACGGTGTGCGCATTTTTATTGGGTCTGAGAACAAACTTTTTTCACTTTCGGGTTCCTCTTTGGTGGTCTCTCCATATATGAACTCTGATCGTAAGATTGTGGGTGCTGTTGGGGTTATCGGACCCAAGCGCCTGAACTATGGACGCATCGTGCCGATTGTAGATTATACGGCGCAGCTGGTTGGAAAGCTGATCTCCGACCGGACCTAGAGGTAGATTATGGCAGAGCCAAGAGAAGACGATTTTCTAGACGACGTGGATGACCTGGAAGCAGAGCTGCAGGATCTGGATGAGCTGGAAGATGAAGCCATTGAGCTGGATGAACTAAAAGCAGAACGCGACGAGTATAAAGATCGCTGGATGCGCGCGATGGCGGACGCGGAAAATTCCCGTAAGCGTGCGGATAAAGCGCGTCGTGATGCAGAGATGTATGGCGGTTCCAAGCTGGCGCGTGACATGCTGCCGGTCTACGACAACATGAAACGCGCGATGGAATCGATCACTGAAGAACAGAAGGCGGCAGCGCCAGCTGTGATCGAAGGCATCGAGCTGACCATGCGCGAATTGCTGAACGTGTTTAAAAAGCACGGTCTTGAAATCATCGTGCCTGAGGTCGGCGATAAGTTTGACCCGAACCATCACGAAGCAATGTTCGAAGCACCTGTGCCGGGCACCAAAGCTGGCGAGATCATTCAGGTCTCTGCTGAAGGCTTTATGCTTTATGACCGCTTGCTGCGCCCTGCAAAGGTCGGCGTCAGCTCTATGGCTGGCTAAACCTCTACAGTTTTTAAAAAATCTGCTACAAAGCCCCCGAGACTTCGGGGGCTTTTTCTTTGCGACATCTGATTGTTGGCTTTCTTTTCTTCATCACCGCGTCCTTCGCGAATGCGCAGAGCTATCCGGATTACACCGAAGTCTATGTGAACGACTTTGCTTATCTGCTGTCTGTTGAAGAAGAAGATGCCCTTCGCGACAAGCTGAAAGAGCTGAAAACCGAAACCGATATTGAGTTCACAGTCGTGATCATTGATCAGATGAGCACCTATGGGCATGACGGACCCATCGAGCCCTTTGCCACAGGTTTGTTCAATTATTGGGGCATCGGAAACTCTGCGCGAAATGATGGGGTGATGTTGCTGGTATCACGTCTGGATCGTGTGCTGCGGATCGAGGTGGGCGCTGGCTACGGTGATACTAAGAATGACGCTATGGCTGCGATCATTGATGACAAAATCGTACCGCTCTTTCGAGATGATGAATATGAAAAGGGCATCAACCGCGGTGTTGATGCCATCATTCGCGAAGTGGGCGGGGCCTGGCCTGGCGAATTCAACGCCAACTTCTTTGAAAAACTGCGCAACCGGCTGTCGTTTGGTCTCAATGCCATTGGGGATTGGATTGCAGTATTCTATGCCTTTGCGGCGGGGCTGTTGTTTCGTTTGTATCGACGCTGGAAGCGCAACAAGCCTCGTATTTGTCCGATTGATGGGACAAAAATGCATCGCGTCGCAGAGCTCGAAGACGACAAGTATTTAAAAGATGGGCAAAAGCTCGAGGAGCGGTTGCAGAGCGTCGATTATGACGTCTGGCTATGCGATCAATGTGATCATCGCACGATTGAAAGCTACAAGTCCTGGTTTTCAAATTATGGCGCCTGCCGAACCTGCAACTACCGAACGCTTGAAGGGGAATCTACGATCCTTGAAAGCGCGACAACATCTAGTACAGGCCTTAAGCGCATCGATTATCACTGCAAACACTGTGATGACCGTTACCATACCCATGTGACCATTCCGAAAAAGTCCAAAAGTTCTTCGTCATCTTCTGGCGGATTTGGTGGTGGGTCTTCGTCTGGTGGTGGGGCAAGCGGAAGTTGGTAAGGTTAGCTTTCTGGCTTCGCCAAGCCTTTCAATTCATACAATAAATCAAGCGCTTCACGCGGTGTAAGCTCATCAGGGATAATTGTATTTAGCCGTTCATCGACAAGTGAAGGCCCGGCATTTTGTTGCGGTGTCGGTTTTGGTGCAACTGCAAAAAGCGGCAGATCGTCGATGATAGCTTTTTGAGCACCGCCCTCGCGTTCATTCTTTTCCAACATATCTAGTACATCGCGTGCGCGGTTGATGACGGAGGCCGGAAGGCCCGCCAATTGGGCCACCTGCACACCATAACTGCGATCTGCAGCACCGCGTTTGACTTCGTGTAGAAAGATCACCTCACCATCAAATTCCTTGACGGTCACGGTGGCGTTTTCAACGCCTTTTAGCTTGCCGGAAAGCGCCGTCATTTCGTGATAGTGGGTCGCAAACAATGCGCGGCATTGGTTTACTTCGTGCAAGTACTCCAGGGTTGCCCATGCGATCGACAGGCCGTCATAAGTCGCGGTGCCGCGCCCGATTTCGTCTAGGATGACAAGTGCGCGGTCATCTGATTGGTTTAGAATGGCCGCGGTTTCCACCATCTCAACCATAAAAGTTGATCGACCACGGGCGAGGTCGTCAGAAGCACCGACGCGCGAGAAGAGTTGGCTGACAATCCCAATCTTGGCGCTGTCCGCTGGTATATAGCTGCCCATTTGCGCGAGCAGAGCGATCAAAGCGTTTTGGCGCAGGAAGGTCGACTTACCGGCCATGTTTGGACCAGTGAGCAACCAAATGCTCGCATCGTCCCCACCGGATAGATCACAGTCATTGGCCACGAAAGGCGCGCCTGATTGCTTGCGGAGCGCGGCTTCGACGACAGGATGGCGGCCTGCGACAATATCAAAATCACGGCTGTCATTAACCTGTGGCAGGTTCCAATTTTCAGCCGTGGCCAGATCGGCCATTGCGGCTTGTAAATCCAACTCAGCAAGCGCGCGCGACGTACTAGAGACTTGACCTGAAGCCGCCAAAATTGCTTCCCTTAGGCTGGAATAGAGACGCTTTTCGATCTCAAGCGCATTGCTGCCTGCGTTCAGGATTTTAGTTTCGAGTTCAGACAGCTCTACCGTCGTAAACCGCACTTGGTTGGCTGTGGTTTGGCGGTGAATGAAGGTTTCAGACAGCGGCGCAGACATCATCGTATCTGCGTGTTTGGCCGTGGTTTCGATGAAATAACCAAGGACGTTGTTGTGCTTGATCTTCAGCGCCTGAATACCGGTAAGCTCGCTGTATTGCGCCTGAAGCCCGGCGATCACACCGCGCCCTTCGTCGCGTAGACGACGCGACTCATCCAATTCATCATCGTACCCCGGAGCGATAAACCCACCATCACGGGCGAGTAGAGGTGGTTCAGCGATCAGCGCTTGATCCAGCAGATCCAAAAGCGCGTCATGACCCTGCAGATTGTTCATCGCTTCGGTGAGCAGGATGGGAAGGTCTAGTGCACCCAGCAAGCCGCAAATGTCGATGGCCTGCGCGAGGCCATTGCGGATCGCCGCCAAGTCCCGCGGGCCACCGCGATCCAAGGATAGGCGCGAAAGGGCGCGATCTAGATCCGGCACTTTGCGCAGCATGTCTCTGAGATCACGTGCCGAGTGGGCGTTTTCCACGTTGAAGGTCACAGCATTTTGGCGCGCATGGATGGTTTCAAGTGATAGGGAAGGTGACGACAAGCGACGCTCTAACAGACGCGCGCCGGCTGATGTGACTGTGCGGTCGATTGTGGCCAAGAGCGTGCCCGATTTGCCGCCTGATAAGGAATGTGTGAGTTCCAGATTCCGCCGTGTTGATGCATCGATTTGCATGGTGCCACCGGTCAGTTCTTTGACGGGTGGACGCAACAGCGGCAGCTTTCCCTTTTGGGTGATTTCTAAGTAATCGACGATGGCCCCAAGCGCGCCAGTTTCTGCGCGGGTAAAGCTGCCAAAAGCATCCAAATCTTGAGTGCCAAAGAGGCTTGCAACGCGTTTGCCAGCGGCGGTGCTGTCAAAAGAGCCACGGGATACGGATGTGGTTGAAACCCCCATATCAGAGACTGTTTCAGCCAAATCTGCTTCTGAACCCTCAGCGATCAGTAATTCAGATGGTGCGAGCCGCGCGAGTTCTGCACCTAGGCGAACTTGAGGAAGCGTCATCACATGCAGCGCACCGGTGGAGATATCAGCCCAAGCCAATGCGGCCTCATCTCGGACCTGCGCAAAGGCGGCCAGAAAGTTGTGGCGACGGGCATCTAGCAGACTGTCCTCGGTCAGTGTACCGGGTGTGACAAGCCGCACAACTTCACGGCGCACGACTGCTTTATATCCGCGTTTTTTGGCTTCGGCCGGGCTTTCCATTTGTTCGCAAACTGCCACGCGAAACCCTTTTCGGATCAGCGTCAGAAAATAGCCCTCAGCCGCGTGATGTGGCACGCCACACATGGGGATTTCATTGCCATCATGTTTGCCGCGTTTGGTCAGCGCGATGTCCAACGCCTCAGCCGCCGCAACCGCGTCGTCAAAGAACATTTCATAGAAATCACCCATTCGATAGAACAGCAGCGCATCTGCGTGCGCCTCTTTGATTTCCAGATACTGCGCCATCATCGGCGTTACAGCAGGTTTGGCTGCACTCACGGCCCGTTCCCCCAAACGTTGTTCCAGTTGGTGTAGCAAAGGAAACAAGGGAGGCGAAAGGTGAAAACGTATCGAGTTTGGGCGCTAACATGTTGAGGCCCCCGCGCGGCTTGTCTAAGAGCAAGAGACCGCAGGAGGAATGACCGGCATGACCAAGACCAAAGTGACGCGTGAAGAGGCGCTGGCCTTTCACCTAGAGCCAAGCCCAGGCAAGTTTGAAATCAAGGCAACTGTGCCGATGACAACGCAGCGCGATCTGTCGCTGGCCTATTCTCCGGGTGTGGCTGTGCCTTGTGAGGAAATCGCTGCAGATCCGTCCACGGCCTATGATTATACCAACAAGGGCAACCTTGTTGCGGTGATTTCAAACGGGACCGCGGTTCTGGGTCTTGGGAACCTTGGCGCGCTGGGCTCTAAGCCTGTGATGGAAGGCAAGGCGGTTCTGTTCAAGCGTTTTGCCGACGTGAACTCGATCGATATCGAATTGGATACCGAAGATCCGGATGCGTTCTGTCAGGCCGTTAAGTTGATGGGGCCGACCTTTGGCGGCATCAATCTGGAAGACATCAAAGCACCAGAGTGTTTCATCATCGAGCAGCGTCTGAAAGAAGAGATGGACATTCCAGTCTTCCATGATGACCAACACGGTACTGCGGTGATTTGTGCTGCCGGTCTGATCAACGCGCTGCGTTTGTCGGGAAAGAAAATCGAAGACGTTAAGATCGTTCTGAACGGTGCGGGTGCTGCGGGCATCGCTTGTATCGAGCTATTGAAATCCATGGGTGCAAAACACGACAACTGCGTTGTCTGTGACACCAAAGGCGTCATCTATCAGGGACGCACCGAAGGTATGAACCAGTGGAAGTCAGCGCATGCGATCAAAACAGAGCTGCGTACTTTGGATGATGCCATGAAGGGTGCCGATGTGTTCCTTGGTGTTTCCGCACGTGGCGCCGTGACGCCAGAGATGGTGGAATCCATGGGGTCGGATCCTTTGATCTTTGCAATGGCAAACCCTGATCCAGAAATCACACCGGAAGAAGCGCAGGCCGTGCGCCCTGACGCGATTGTTGGCACAGGTCGCTCTGACTATGCAAACCAGGTGAACAATGTTCTGGCTTTCCCATACCTGTTCCGTGGTGCGCTGGATATTCATGCGCGGGCCATCAATGACGAGATGAAAATTGCATGTGCTGAAGCGCTGGCGGAACTGGCGCGGGAAGATGTGCCAGACGAAGTTGCGATGGCTTATGGCCGCAAGCTGTCTTTCGGTCGTGACTATATCATTCCAACGCCGTTTGACCCCCGTCTGATTTATCGCATTCCATCTGCCGTAGCAAAAGCGGGCATGGAAACCGGGGTCTCTCGTCGTCCAATCGTGGATATGGACGGCTACGAAGCAAGCCTGAAATCCCGCATGGACCCGACTGCAAACATGCTGCGCAATATGAATGCGCGCGCTCGGAATGCGCAGGCGCGCATGATCTTTGCAGAAGGCGATGACCCACGTGTCTTGCGCGCCGCCGTGACCTATCAGCGCTCTGGCCTTGGTAAGGCCTTGGTTGTGGGCCGTGAATCGGATGTGGCTGAAAAGCTTGAGGCGGCTGGTCTGGGTGATGCAGTTGCAGAGCTTGAAATTGTGAACGCCGCAAATTCTATGCATTTCCGTTCCTACAAAGATTTCTTGTACAAACGACTACAGCGCAAAGGCTATGACCGCCACGATGTACACCGCCTCGCAGCGCGGGATCGTCACGTCTTCGCCGCCCTCATGTTGGCGCATGGCCACGGCGACGGTTTGGTCACAGGTGCAACTCGTAAATCTGCCCATGTGATGGAGCTGATCAATCACGTGTTTGATGCGGATGCTGAGGCAGGCGCAGTCGGTGTCACCGCGATCCTGCACAATGGTCGCGTCATCCTGATATCAGATACGCTGGTGCATGAGTGGCCTGACGAAACCGATCTGGCGAATATCGCTGAACGCTGTGCCGAAGTGGCCCGTAATATGGGATTGGAGCCACGCGTGGCCTTCGTTAGCTTTTCAACCTTTGGCTACCCTGTATCGGAGCGCGCTGAGAAAATGCATCTCGCGCCAAACGTCTTGGATACGCGCAGTGTTGACTTTGAATACGAAGGCGAGATGACCGTAGATGTTGCGCTGAATACCGCGGCACAAGAGGCTTACCCGTTCCAGCGTCTATCTGGGCCTGCAAACGTTCTGGTGGTACCGGCGCGCCACTCGGCAAGTATTTCTACCAAATTGATGCAGGAAATGGCTGGCGCGACAGTGATTGGCCCAATCTTGGCTGGTGTAGATAAGTCGATCCAGATTTGTTCAACCACATCCACAGCCAATGACATCGTGAATATGGCGATCTTGGCGGCTTGTAAGGTTGGTTGATGCTTCTTTAGGAGACTATTTTCGGAGAATGGCTGCAACTCAATTGCCAGATTAGGCGTTTTGAAATTGGGTTTACTTATGCGAAATGCAGTCGAATAAATTCGGTTAATATTACGCTATTTTCATGAGCTGTATCAGCGATTGTTATACCAATTAGCGCTTGAACTCACCCTGAGACCCATCCAACAATGGTCTCAGGGATACATTTTGTGTGAGTAATTTATGTCGATTTATAACCTCGGCTCCATTAATGCCGACCTGTTTTATCATGTGCCGCACTTGCCCGGACCGGGCGAGACATTGGCGGCGAAGAGTTTAACCAAAGGTCTGGGTGGCAAAGGCGCGAATATGTCTGTCGCCGCATCGCGCGGTGCCGCGCTGGTGTCGCATATTGGTGCGGTTGGCGCTGATGGCGCTTGGGCCAAACAACGGCTTTTGGAATATGGGGTCGACACACGGCATATTGCGATCCTGCCAGACATCGCGACAGGCCATGCAGTAATCAATGTTGAAGAGGGTGGCGAGAATGCAATCGTGCTTTTTGCGGGTGCCAATCATGAGATCACAGAAAGTGCTGTTGGTCAGGCATTAAGCGAAAGCGCTCGCGGTGATACGCTTTTGATTCAAAATGAATCCAATCAGCAAGCCTATGCCGCGAAAATGGGTCATGAGCTAGGCATGTATGTCGCTTATGCTGCTGCACCGTTTGATGCTGAGGCTGTTCAGGCCGTGATGCCTTATCTGGATTTTCTGATCTTGAATGAAATCGAGGCCGCGCAGCTGACCGAAGCCACTGGGATCGAGATCGAAGATCTGCCCGTGGCGGATGTGGTGGTGACCCTCGGCGAGAAAGGCTGCCGTTGGACCAATTCCGTCAAACGCGTCGCTAAAGATTTCCCTGCACATTCTGTGAATGTGGTGGATACCACAGGCGCTGGCGATACATTCACCGGGTATCTGCTGGCTGGATTGGATCGCGGTATGCCGATGGAACAAGCCATAGGGTTGGCTATGAAAGCAGGGGCTCTGATGGTGACGCGCGAGGGCACAGCGGATGTGATTCCGGACCTCAAAGAGGTCCAGAGCGCACGGTTTTAAGCCTTACTTGCTGGCAAATGGTGCGTCCTTGCCCCAGAGCTGTTTGACCCGCTGATCGCGGCCACAGGCATCTCGATAGGCTTTGTAGGCTTCGGACTGCTTTTTGGGTCCAAAGCGTGTCAGCACAAGCTTTTTGCCTTTGTAGTAATCCTGATGGTATTTTTCCGCCTTGTAGAATTCGCCTGCTGCAAGGATTGGGGTCACAACCTTTCGACCCAAGTCTTGTTGTGCAGATGATTTTGCGGAATCTGCAGCCGCTTTCTGAGCGTCGTTCTTATAGAAAACCGCCGTGCGATAGCTGTCGCCACGATCACAGAACTGACCACCTGCGTCGGTTGGATCAACCGAGCGGAAGAACATGTGTAGCAGCTGATCGCGAGAGACCTTCTTGTTGTCAAAGGTGATCTCAACCGCTTCGTAATGGCCTGTGCCACCCTTGCTGATCTTTTTGTATTCTGCTGTCTCAGCAGCGCCGCCAATATAGCCCGACACTGCCCCTTTGACGCCGTTTACGCTTTCGAAATCACTTTCGACGCACCAGAAACAGCCGCCGGCGACGATCAGTTTTTCGGTGCCCGCCTGAGCCTGAGTGCATTGCAACATTGCACCGACGGTGATCAGCCCGCCCAGCAAAAGTGTTTTTAGATTGATCATGCGATCCATGGGGTGTCCTCCAATCAGGTTGATCGCAGGTTGCACAGCGCTAGGGGCCGCCTCAAGTCACGGGCGCGTGACATAACGCGCACGTGAACAGTTGCGACGGTGAAGAGGGGCTTTGCCCCCGAGCGCAGAATGCGCTCTCCTCCGGGGTATTTGGGCTAAAAAGAAAAGCCCACTGTCGCGAAACAGCGGGCTTTTAACCTAGAGTTTTAACGAATTATTTGTCAGATACGCGTTTATTACGTGCTGCTAGAAGTTTCAGGCGCAGAGCGTTCAGCTGAATGAAGCCCGCCGCATCTGTTTGGTCGTATGCACCTGCGTCCTCTTCAAAGGTCACGTGTGCTTCGGAATAGAGGCTGTGATCTGACCAGCGCGCAACAGTGCGTGCAGACCCTTTGTAGAGTTTCACGCGAACAGTGCCGGTGACGTGCTCTTGGCTCTTGTCGATCAGGGCCTGCAGCATTTCACGCTCTGGAGAATACCAGAAGCCGTTGTAAATCAGCTCTGCGTAACGCGGCATGATCGAATCTTTCAGGTGGCCTGCGCCACTGTCCAGAGTGATCTGTTCGATGCCACGGTGCGCTTCCAGAAGGATTTCGCCGCCTGGTGTTTCATACATGCCGCGGGACTTCATGCCGACAAAACGGTTCTCAACAAAGTCCAAACGACCGATGCCGTGGATGCGGCCATATTCGTTCAGCTTGGTCAGGATTGTGGCCGGGCTTAGGGCCTCGCCATTGATGCTGACCGCGTCGCCCTTTTCAAAGCCGATTTCTATGAACTCAGGTGTGTCTGGCGCATTTTCTGGGCTGTCGGTGCGCTGATAAACGTAATCTGGCGCTTCTTCAGCCGGATCCTCAAGAACCTTGCCCTCTGATGAGGTGTGCAGCAGGTTTGCATCCACAGAGAATGGCGCTTCGCCGCGTTTGTCTTTGGCGATTGGAATTTGGTTTGCTTCTGCGAATTCCAGCAGTTTGGTGCGGCTGGACAGATCCCATTCACGCCAAGGGGCGATTACGGTGATATCTGGGTTCAAAGCATAGGCTGCCAGTTCGAAACGCACCTGGTCGTTGCCTTTACCGGTTGCACCGTGAGAGACGGCATCGGCGCCGGTCTGAGCCGCAATCTCGACAAGACGTTTGGAGATCAGCGGACGCGCGATAGACGTGCCAAGCAAGTAAAGACCTTCGTAAACCGCGTTTGCACGGAACATTGGGAAGACGAAATCGCGCACAAATTCTTCGCGTACATCTTCGATAAAGATGTTCTCTGGCTTGATGCCCAGCAGCTCGGCCTTTTTGCGGGCTGGTTCCAGTTCTTCACCCTGACCAAGGTCAGCGGTAAAGGTGACGACTTCGCAACCATATTCGGTTTGCAGCCATTTCAGGATGATCGAGGTATCAAGGCCACCGGAGTAGGCCAGAACAACTTTCTTAGGCGCAGACATTTCATTTTCCTTCAAACGGGCATCGTGCGGGATAACGTTGCGCCGATAGCGCTTTTTCAGCAAAGGGGCAAGCGTTGTGACCTATCGGGCTTGTCAAAGCGGACGAAAAACACGACGTGTTGGCGGAATTTAACTAATGAAATTTCGTTTTGATGGGCTCGCTTCTGAACAATAAACGGCGTTGCCCCAGTTTTGGATATGATTTTTGGTAAAGGATTTAGTTTGCTTGCTACCCATGCCGAGGCTAGAGCATTAACCACGCTTTTCGGCTACTTCGTCGAAAACCGCGACCTCTGATCCGGTATTCATTGGTATTCTTTGCTGCGAAGCCTTGCCCTCTGGTGAGGCATCCGGCACCAAGAGCGACATGACTGATTTCCGTACCCAAGCCCGAGCTGCCGAAGCGGCGATGCGCGACGTCTTTGAGGCGACGCCATTGCAACGCAATGCCCATCTGTCGCAACGGTTTGGGGCTGAGATTTATCTCAAGCGCGAAGATTTGACGCCGGTACGTAGTTACAAGCTGCGTGGCGCGTTTAATGCAATGCGCAAAGTTCTAGCGAACGATCCTAGCCGCGATTTGTTTGTGTGTGCCTCTGCTGGAAATCACGCGCAGGGCGTCGCCTATATGTGCAAACACTTTGGGGTGACGGGCGTTATCTTCATGCCTGTCACCACCCCGCAGCAGAAGATCTTTAAAACCAAAGTGTTTGGGGAAGGCGCAATCGAAATTCGCCTTGTTGGTGACTACTTCGACGATACTTTGGCTGCGGCACAGGCCTTTTGTGACGAGGCCAAGGGGATGTTCCTCTCTCCGTTTGACGATGAAGACGTCATCGAAGGGCAGGCCTCTGTGGCGGCGGAAATCATGTCGCAACTTGGCAAAGCACCTGATCGCGTTATTCTACCAGTAGGCGGCGGCGGCCTTGCGGCAGGCGTCACAAGCTTTTTTGGACAAAATACACATTTCACTTTGGTTGAACCTGCTGGAGGCACCAGCCTTGCGGCGGCACTTGAGGCGGGTGCGCCTGTGACGTTGCCGCAAGTTGATGGCTTTGTTGATGGTGCTGCCGTAGCGCGGATTGGCCAAAGGACATTTGCGCGACTGGCCAAGACCGATTTGAGAGACATTGTGGCGGCATCTGAGGATCGCATCTGCGCAACGATGCTTGAGATGCTGAACGTTGAAGGCATTGTGCTTGAACCTGCCGGTGCCTTGGCGGTTGATGCTTTGGTCGATGTTGCGGATCACATTAAAGGGAAAACCGTCGTGTGTGTCACGTCTGGCGGGAACTTTGATTTTGAACGTTTGCCCGAAGTCAAAGAACGGGCGCAGCGTTATTCAGGTGTTAAGAAATACTTCATTTTGCGTCTTCCACAGCGCCCCGGAGCCCTGAAGGAATTCTTGAATCTTCTGGGCCCTGAAGATGATATTGCGCGCTTTGAGTATCTTAAGAAATCAGCTCGCAATTTTGGGTCTGTTTTGATTGGGATTGAAACCAAGAAGCCTGAAAATTTCGCCGCGTATTTTGAACGCCTAGAGGCTGCCGGGATGACCTACACAGATATCACCAACGATGAAATGCTGGCGCAGTTCCTGATTTGATATCGATTAGACTTGGCGCTGGGCGAGGCCTGCGATGAAAGCGTGTTTGGACTGTTCGAACACCGCCACAATTTGTTGCAGATCTGCCTGCTGTCCTGCGACCAATTGATGTTGCGCGATTTGGCAAGATTTAGAAAACTCAGCAAACCCCAAATTCGCAGCGCTGCCTTTGAGAAAATGCAGGTCATTGGCCACAGCACCTTCGCGGTTTAAGCGCTTAAACAGCCCCTCAACTTCGACAAAAAACAAATCAACGATTTCAGCAAACTCGTTTGATCCGACATCCTTCTTCAGTTGATCAATATGTGTCCAGTCAAGCATCTTGCCTCCGGATTTCAGTGTGAAGGCAATGTTTTAAGAAACCGTGAGTCTGCCTTTTAATGTCGTAAAGGCGATTTTCATGCGCTCTTAAGTATCTTTGTTGCAGATTGGTCTGGCAAAGAATGGGAATCACACGTGCTGACTGCCGAGCAAGCCATAGATCAAAAAGTACCTGAGATGGGTGTTTTGAGGCGTGTTTTGTTGGTAGACGCCAGTCGATTGCAGCGTCGGATATTATCGGCGTCTTTGAAGCGGGAAGGCTTTGAGGTGCTGGAAGCAGAAAGCGCGGATGACGCGCTGCTGACTTGCCAACAGAACATGCCAGATCTTGTTCTGTCGGATTGGATCTTGCCCGATTTGGGTGGATTAGAATTTTGTAACCGCTTTCGCGATCTACCATCAGATCACTACTGCTATTTTGTTGTACTAACGGCCAAGTCGGAAAAGGATGACGTGGTGAAATCGTTAAAACATGGGGCGGATGATTTCCTTCTGAAGCCCGTGGATGCCCATGAGTTGCACGCGCGTCTATCAGCGGCAGAGCGGATTTTACGAATGCAGCGGGAAATTTCAGAAAAACATCGGATCATCAATGACACCTTGTCTGAGCTGCGGCGCGTTCATGATTTGGTTGATAAGGACCTGCAGGCGGCGAAACGATTTCAAAAATCCTTGGTTCGCGATCGGATCGTCGAGTTTCCAAATGGGCAGCTGTCTTTGATGATGGAATCCAGCGGTCATGTCGGCGGTGATTTGGTGGGGCACTATAAGATCGATGGCTCGCGCTTTGGTTTGTTTGCCATTGATGTGAGCGGCCACGGGATTAGTTCTGCTTTGATGACAGCGCGCTTAGCGGGCTATTTGTCGTCGACAGCTCGGGATCAAAACATTGCGCTGATCCCAACTGATGATGGGGGCTATGACGCCTTACCGCCGCATCAGGTCATTGAACAGCTCAACGGTTTGTTCCTCGATGAAATCGAAACTGAGCACTATTTCACCATGATTTTGGCAGAAGTTGATCTGCGGTCGGGTAAGGTACGCATGTCGCAGGCTGGGCATCCTCATCCATTGGTGCAGCGCGCGGGCGGTAAGATTGAAACGCTCGGGGGCGGAGGGCTTCCGGTGGGGCTCATTCCAGGTGCAGATTATTCCGAATTTGAAGTGGTATTGTCTCCTGGAGATCGGCTGCTGATCCTATCGGATGGATGTATCGAATGCCCGGACCCATCAGGGAATATGTTGGATGATGAAGGGCTCGAGGCGATCATCAAAGATCTAGAACAGGAATGCGGGGGAGATTTCCTGGAGGGTCTGTTGTGGCGGCTTCAGGAATTTGCCGGTGAGCAAGCAATTCCCGATGACGTGTCGGGCATCTTATTTGAATTTCAGTTCTTCAAAGCCGCGCAAGATCAATAAAGGATCGATCTCCCCAATTGGCTAGAACCTTCTTGGCCTCTTCTCGATGGATCCAGAGCGCTTCGTGATCAGGTTCTGACGGCGGTCCAAGCTGTCGGGTGGGACGCGCAACATAGATGGTGCAAAGCTTTTCGGCATATTTGTCGTAGTCGGGCATATACGCAAACCGCCGGAAGGCGCCCAACCGACGTGGAGAGGCAATATGCCAGCCAGTTTCCTCAAAGACTTCGCGATGCAAGGCAGCAATGGGAGATTCGCCCGGATCGATGCCGCCTCCGGGCAATTGAATTTCAGATGCCGGTAGCCCTGCGGATGCATTTTGACGTGTGACCAGCATTTGATCGCCCAGCAATAGTATCGCATAGGCGCCGGGGCGGGGTTTATAGACACGTCCAACCTCTGGTGGGGTTCCAAACCGCCTGATCATACGCTACCAGCCCTTTTCGTTCGTCTTGCCGCACCTATATAGCTGCGGTATGCCAAGATCAGGCCTGTAAGGAAACCCCATGACCCTCGGAACTAAAATCGCCTGGGACGACACGGTTCTGCCGTTTCAGCTGGATAAATCAGACATTCGCGGCCGCGTGGCGCGGCTGGATAACGTGCTGCACGGTATCCTGAAACAGCACGACTATCCCGAAGTGGTTGAAGCGCTGGTGGCTGAGGTTGCCATGCTGACTGCCCTGATTGGCCAAACCATCAGCCTGCGCTGGAAGCTGTCTTTGCAAGTGCAGACAAATGGCCCAGTGCGCATGATCGCCACGGATTACTATGCGCCGCAAAAGGAAGGCGAGCCTGCCCGAATCCGTGCCTACGCCGGATTCGACGCGGATCGTCTGACCGATGCCGCTCCGTTTGATCAATTGGGTGATGGGTATTTTGCTGTGTTGATCGACCAGGGCGAAGGCACCAAGCCGTATCAGGGCATCGCACCGTTGACGGGTGGATCGCTGAGTGCGAGCGCTGAAGGGTATTTTGCTCAGTCTGAGCAGCTGCCAACACGGTTTGCATTGCGGTTTGGCAAATCGTCAGAGCCGGGTGTGGGCGAACATTGGCGCGCTGGCGGAGTGATGCTGCAACATATGCCGAAGGCCTCTCCGCATGTGAGTGGCGAAGGTGGGTCAGGTGAAAATGGCCAACTAGCGGCAAATGATCTGTTGGAAGATGACGAAGAAGAGAATTGGAACCGTGCGAATATCCTACTGGATACGGTCGAAGAATTTGAGCTGATTGGCCCAACTGTACAGCCAACAACCTTGCTGACCCGGTTGTTCCACGAGGAAGCTCCTCGGGTTTATGACGCGCAGCAAGTCAAGTTTGGCTGTACCTGTTCTGAGGATCGCGTGCGTCAATCGTTGTCGATCTATTCTGCGAAAGACATCGAGAAAATGACCAATGAGGTAGGTCGCGTCACCGCCGATTGTCAGTTCTGTGGGTCACATTACGATATGGATCCAAAGTCTGTTGGGTTCCAAGCGGAGAAACCTGCCGAATGAATTCCGCGATGACGCCACTTTTGACCGCGCTAAGCCGCGAAGGTGTGGCGTCATCGGATTTTGATCTAAACCCCGACGTGGTGCTGCCCGAAGGGCGTAAATTGCGACCTGCAGGCGTCTTGATCCCTGTTGAGGTGATCGATGGGATCGCTCATGTGATCCTGACTAAACGAAGCTCACACTTGAAACATCACCCGGGGCAGATCGCTTTTCCGGGTGGCAAGCAAGATGAAGGTGACGCCGATGTCGTGGCCGCCGCGCTACGCGAGGCGAACGAAGAGATCGGCCTTGCGCCAGACAATGTGCGCGTTTTGGGGACATTGCCCCGGCATGAAACGGTGACAAGCTTCACTGTGACGCCAGTGATTGGCGAAGTTCTGGCTCCATTTGAATTCCGACCCGAGCCGGGTGAAGTTGACGAGGTTTTCCGCGTCCCTTTAAGTCATGTCACCAACCCCGCAAATTTTCTAATCGAAGGTCGGCGCTGGCGCGGTCAACGGCGGCAGTATCACACTGTGCCGTTTGGCCCCTATTACATTTGGGGCGCGACTGCGCGCATGTTGTTTGGATTGGCGCAGCAGGTGGCGACATGAAGGTGACCGGAGTATGGCTGACACGGGTGGAAACTCAAACCGTGTGTGCAATGCTCACCGACGCAGGGCATCAGGCCTTTTTAGTTGGTGGATGCGTGCGAAACGCGCTTTTGGGCGCGCCGGTTTCAGATATTGATATTTCGACCGACGCGCGACCAGATCGGGTCATCGAATTGGCATACGCCGCCGGCCTTAAGCCTGTGCCAACAGGCAAGGACCATGGCACAATCACGGTGATCGCGGGTGGTATTGCGCATGAAATTACGACCTATCGCAAAGATGTTGAAACTGATGGTCGCCGCGCCGTTGTTGCCTTTTCAGACACTCTAGAAGACGACGCCCATCGTCGTGATTTTACGATGAATGCGCTCTATGCGCATGCTGATGGATCGGTTGTGGACCCTTTGGGCGGTTTGGCGGATCTAAAAGCGCGCCGATTTGTATTTATCGATGACGCTGACATGCGCATCCGCGAGGATTACCTTCGTATACTGCGATTCTTTCGGTTTAACGCCTGGTATGGCGACCCGGATGTAGGGCTTGATCCTGATGCTTTGTCCGCCATCGCATCACATGCTGCAGGGATTGCCTCCCTGTCTAAAGAACGGGTCGGGGCGGAGATGATAAAGCTGCTTTCCGCTCCAGATCCAGCGCCCGCGGTCGCGGCCATGCGACACTGCAATGTCCTGTCCGAGGTCATATCTGGTGCCGATGACAAAGCGTTGGCTTTGCTTGTGCATTTTGAGCAAACCGCAGGTCTGCCCGCAGACCCTGTCCGTCGTTTGGCAGTGTTGGGTGGTCAAAATGCTGAGGCCGCGCTGCGGCTTTCTAAAAAGAGCGCGGCACTTTTGATGATCCTGCGTGAGCTGATGGGTAGCATGATGAGCCCGGCGGAAATGGCCTATCGGCATGATGCTGATATCGCGCGCTCGGTGATGATCTTGCGCTCTGCTATTTTTGAGCAGCCCGTTCCCTCAGATTTCGAGTCGGAAATCATTTTAGGGGCGAACGCTGAATTTCCTATTCAACCTGCAGATTTGATGCCTGAGTTTCAGGGTAAAGAATTGGGCGACCGTTTACGTGCGCTCAAAGAAAAATGGATTTCATCTGGATTTACCCTGGGTCGCGACCCACTTTTAAAAGACTAGTTATTTCCTCGGCGTCTATGCGTTAACCATCGGAGCCCGACATGCAGGAACACGCTGTTTTTGAGCGTTTGGGCATTGCCCGATTGATCAGGCGAATTGATCCTTTCCGCCGCGTGGATACGCCGCCGCCGCATCATCTGATGGGGTTTGTGCGCTGGGCGCTCAAGGGCAGTTTTGGTCTGTTGGCTTTGGGGATTGTTTTTTCGTCCATCGCCGGAACGGTGGATGCCATTGCGGCCTTCCTACTGGGTAACTTGATCGATTCCGTTCTGGCCAGTGACCCTGCAACCGTATTCATTGAAAACGCTTGGGTGTTTATTGGGTTTACCGCGTTTTTTATCGTATTCCGTCCGCTGTTGTTCACGACAAACCTGGCGGTTCAGAACTTAGTTTTGCAGCCCAATATTGCCCCGATGGTCAATGCTCGGCTTCATCGCTGGGCCATGGGGCAGTCGGTGTCTTTTTTCGACAATGACTTTGCCGGGCGCATTGCACAGAAACAGCTGCAGACGTCAGGCGCGATTTCCGATGCAGCGGTTGAGGTTGTGAACACCGTTGTCTTTGCGCTGATTTCAGTTGTCGCAGCTGCAGTGTTGATGGCCATGGTGGACTGGTGGATTGCACTTCCCTTGCTGGTCTGGAGCATCGCCTATGTGATGCTCCTTCGGTTTTTCATCCCACGGGTGCGCAAGAAGGCCAAGCTGCGTGCCAATGCGCGGTCTGCGATCAGTGGGCAGATGGTGGATACGATCACCAACATGCGCACGGTGCATCTTTTTGCGAACAACAAACATGAAGACTCGGCGGCCATTGGGGCCATGGCAGATTTCCGAGAAACGGCGATTAACTTTGGTTTTGTATCCGTCAGTTTCCGAGCTTGCCTGATGATTTTGGCGGGGTTCCTGCCGATCATGATCGTTTTGACCTCGGTTTACTTCTGGTCGTTGGGTAGAGCCACGCCGGGAGAGATCACATCCGTTGGTGCGCAGGCCATTCGGCTGGGACAGATGACCAACTGGGTGTCTTTTGCATTGATGGGGATCTATGCGCGGATTGGTGAAATCGAAGATGGAATGAACACGTTAACACCTGCGATGCGGATAGAAGATCGACCGGGCGCGGCTGAACTGACGGGTCCAGCATCAGTTGAATTCCAAGACGTGACCTTTGCTTATAGCGACTCTGCTGCAGGCATTCGCAATGTTTCAATTAAGGTGCCTCAAGGCGAAAAAATCGGGCTTGTTGGCGCTTCAGGTGCGGGTAAGTCGACCTTTGTGTCGTTGCTTTTGCGGCTCTATGAGGTGGATGCAGGTGCGGTTCTGGTCGGGGACCAGAATGTCCAATCCGTGACGCAAGAAAGCCTGCGCCGGCAAATCGGGATGGTGACGCAGGAAACGGCGATGTTTAACCGATCAGCAATGGAAAACATTCGCTATGGAAGACCGGATGCCAGCGAAGAAGAGGTCATCGCAGCTGCGCAACAGGCGCGCGCGCATGAATTCATCGTGGAAATGCAGGATTATAGCGGCCGCAAAGGCTACGAGGCCTTTTTAGGTGAACGGGGCGTTAAGCTTTCAGGTGGGCAAAGACAGCGCATTGCTTTGGCACGGGCCATTCTGAAAGATGCACCGATACTGATTTTGGATGAGGCAACCTCGGCCCTGGACAGCGAAGTCGAAGCCGAAATCCAAGAGGCGTTACATGAAGTTGTTGAAGGTAAAACAGTGATCGCCATTGCGCACCGCCTGTCCACAATTGCTGAAATGGACCGGATTGTTGTTATGGAGGAAGGTTGCATTGTCGAGCAGGGCTCGCATTTGGATTTATTGGCTCAGAACGGGCTTTATGCTGGGTTCTGGCAACGCCAATCGGGTGGGTTCATTGGGGCCGAGGCTGCGGAATAGACTTTTCTAACGGGCCTTCGCAGGCTATTGCCGCCTCATGACGGAATATCACATCAATCGTTTGGGGCATCAGGGCGACGGGATCGCAGATGGCCCCTTGTTCGCGCCTTTGACCCTTCCGGGAGAGGTTGTTACCGGAACCGTGGATGGCACCCAGTTGACAGATGTCCGTATTTTGACCCCGTCAGAACATCGCGTGAAAGCGCCTTGCCGGCATTTCAAATCCTGTGGTGGCTGTAATCTGCAGCATGTGTCAGACGGCTTTCTGGCAGATTGGAAGATTGATGTTGTGCGCCACGCCTTGTCCGCGCAGGGGGTGGTGACAGAGTTTAAACCGATCTCAATTTCGCCTGCCCAATCACGGCGTCGAGCGACGATTTCGGCACGCCGAACCAAAAAAGGGGCGATGGCCGGATTTCATCAGCGCGCCAGCGATGTGATTGTTGAAATTCCAGATTGCCAGGTGCTGCACCCCGATTTGAAACCTGCGTTGGAGGTGGCCAAGCAGTTGGCGGTCATCGGATCATCGCGCAAAGGTGCCTTGTCAGTAACAGCGACTTTGTCGGCTGAAGGGTTGGATATTGCGGTGTCTGGCGGCAAGCCGCTTGATGGTCCGTTTCAGGCGCAATTGGGGCAAGAAGCACAGCGATTGGGCTTGGCTCGATTGACGTGGGATGATGAGGTGATTGCCACCAGCTACCCGCCTTATCAGTCATTTGGTGCGGCCAAAGTCACGCCACCTCCGGGCGCGTTTTTGCAAGCCACAGAGCATGGCGAAGCCGCATTGCTTGCAGCGGTTCAGGACATTGTGGGCGATGCTAGCAAAGTGGTCGATTTATTTGCCGGATGCGGGACTTTCTCTTTGCCATTGGCGGCAAACGCCGAGGTGCACGCTGTTGAGGGTTTGAAGTCGATGATGAAAGCCTTAGATGCTGGGTGGCGAAAATCCACGGGCCTTAAGCGCGTCACCACTGAAACCCGTGATTTGTTCCGCAACCCCATTATGGCGCAGGATTTGCGGTTTGATGCGGCGGTTATTGATCCTCCACGGGCAGGTGCTGAGGCGCAATCCTTGGCCTTAGCAAAGTCCAAAGTCCCAACCGTCGCCTTCGTGTCTTGTAACCCTGTGACCTTTGCGCGAGATTCGGCAACGTTGATCCGTGGCGATTATACGCTGGAGTGGGTGCAGGTCGTCGATCAGTTCCGCTGGTCGCCGCACATCGAACTTGTCGGCAAATTTACGCGGATTTGATGCTCAATTTACTGTGAGGCGGATCTGAGTGCGGATTTGGGCCTGTGGTCACAGCTTGATCTGTGCTACGGATCGGGTGAGCAGTCATGAGATAAAAGATGCGTAAAATAGCACTATTGTTGGGGCTTTTATTGGCCCTCGCGGCATGTGGGTCGTCGAAATTCCAATCCTATCATGGTCCAGAGGTCACGCGGATCCTTGTCTATAAGGCCGAGCGCAAGATGTATCTGATGCATGGTACAAAGGCACTAAAGGCATACGACGTTGGGTTGGGATTTGCGCCACAAGGGCACAAAACCCGCGAAGGTGATGGGCGCACACCAGAAGGTGAATACAAGATTGACCGGCGCAACCCAAACAGCCAATTCCATTTGTCTTTGGGGATTTCTTACCCAAACAACAATGACCGTGCCTATGCCAAAAAGCTTGGGGTTAGCCCTGGCGGAGATATCTTCATCCACGGCCGCCCTAAGAGATATCGCAAGGCACCTGATGATTGGACAGCGGGCTGTATTGCCGTCACCAATCGCGAGATGCAGGAAATCTATGCGATGGTGAAAAACGGAACGCCGATCTCAGTCTATAAATAGATTTTACTGGGGAATTGCTGCAGCGGCGACATCTAGAAAGGACTCTGCTGGGGCAGGCGCTAAGCTAGCGGGTGCGCCCATCACCAAAGTCCACCAGATTTTCCCATTACCTTCTTGATGCCAGGAAAAGCCCATGTGCTTTGCATTTGGATCAAGAATGACGGCGCGTGGGCCTGGGTCTTCCATCCAGGCACCGAGGGTTTGCAGCTCGGTTTCATAGGTTTCCGAAATGGCTTCGCCGGTCAAAGTACCGGTATATCCAACACGTGCTACGCGATCGATTGGTGAGGAGCCGTCAGATCCGAAATGCCACGGGCGGTTTTGGATCGACATATCACGCGAATGGGTTGCGGCGGCGGCCACCAGTTTGGAATCCAACTCGACCGCACCGAGACCAGAGGCGGATCGTAGGGCATTCACCGAATCAACCATGCGGAACTGAATCTTGGATGTGTCTTTATCTTTGATGCGATAGAGGCGCGGCAGTGGTTTTCCATCTGCACCCAATTGGTCTGGAACCGATGTGGTACAGGCCGAAACTACTAGCAAAACTGCCATCAAGGCTGAAATCAGACGCATTTTTAAACCCTTCCACCTGGGAAATCATTTGGGATAGGGGTGTAACGCGGGGCTCGTTGCGTTGAAAGCCCACTTTCGCGTGAGTTCGGCCAAATGACGCTTGTTTGATTTGCGACTGAGGCATTCCGGTCATAGATTGGCGCAAAATCGCGCAAGATAGTAGGGCGAAGACATGAGTGAAGATCAAAAACTGAAATTGGGACGGCGGACCTTTTTGGCTGCTGGCGCTGCATTTGTCGGCGCACCGGCACTGGCGCAGGATGTAAATTCCACAGCGACAACCGAAGTTGAACGCGACATCACTGAGACCGTTCGCCGGAACACGTCGAGCTTCCGCACCATGAAATGGGAGCCCTATTTCGACAACCTGAAGAACGGCGCAATCTTGGTAGATATCACCAGCCGAGCGCTGCATTTTTGGGCAGAAGATGGGAGCTATAAACTCTATCCGAGCTCGGTTCCTTTGACAGAAGATCTGACACGCCGTGGTCGTACAAAGGTTATTCGCAAAGTCGAAGGTCCAAGCTGGCGCCCAACGCCATCCATGCGCAAGCGTAATCCTGAATGGCCAGAATATGTTGGTCCGGGTCCAGATAACCCGTTGGGAACCCACGCGCTTTATCTGAGCTGGACATACTACCGAATCCACGGAACCCATGACACGCGCAAGATCGGGCGTCGTTCATCCAATGGTTGCGTTGGTCTCTACAACGAGCATATTGCCGAACTGTTCGGATTGGCGAAAATCGGCACACAAGTGTTGCTTATTTGACGACAAGGGGGCTTCTGGCCGAAAATTTCCCCATGTTTAGGTTTGCAAACCCTCTGGTTTACTGTTTACACCTGAACTACGAGGTAAGTCTTGGGGGCTTGCGTCGCATTAAACATGACGTAAGCCAAATTCTTGGAGGTTACTATGAAAAAACTCGTTCTCGCAGCAGCACTGACTGCAGCAGCATCCACTGCATTCGCAGGCGGCATGTCCGAACCAATGGTTGAAGCACCAGTTATCATGGAAGAAGCAGCGTCTTCTTCTTCTAACTTTGTTGTTCCTTTGCTGATCCTAGCAGTGGTAGCAGCAGCGGTTTCTTCTAACTAAGCTATCAATCGGCAGTAATGCTGATCTAAAATTAAAAGGGTGCCGCGCTTGCGGCGCCCTTTTTCGTTTTCCGGATGGCATTCCTAAGCTTGCGCGAGCTACGCTCCAATACGCTTAGAGCCAACCGCCCAGGTTTTCCTTCGCAATTGTCGCCAAGGCTTGAATATGGGCATCGTCATCGTTGAGACAGGGAATGTAAGTGAAGTTTTCACCGCCAGCTTCTTCAAAGCTCTCTTTTATCTCTTCGTTGATCTCTTCCAGTGTTTCGATGCAGTCGGCTGAGAAGGCTGGTGCGATCACCGCGATGTTCTTTTTACCGGTCCGCGCAAGGCGCGCGACTTCTTCGACCGTATACGGCTTTAGCCATTCCTCCGGGCCAAAGCGGGATTGGAAAGTTGTTACGAGATCCGTGTTCTCCCAGCCCAGACGCTCTTTCAGCAGCCGCGAGGTTTTCGCGCACTGGCAATGATAGGGATCACCTTGCTGCAGATAACGTTCTGGCATGCCGTGATAGCTGACCACAAGAATATCTGGGCGCTTGTCCATTTGCCCGTAGGCGGTTTCAACAGATTGCGCCAAAGCCTCGATATAGTCGGGGTGGCTCGAATAAGCGGGCACTGTACGCGCGGCTGGTTGCCAAGCTTCTGACATCAAAGACCGAAAGAAACTGTCGTTTGCTGTTGCGGTCGTCGCCCCTGCGTATTGCGGATAGAGCGGGAAGAACAGAATGCGCTCACAGCCTGCTTTAACCATTTCGCGCACCTTGGATTTGGTGGACGGGTTGCCATAGCGCATACAGAAATCCACCATCACCTTGTCGCCATAAGCTTCATTCATCACCGCGCGGAATTTTTCGGTTTGGGCTTTGGTGATGGTCATCAAAGGGCTTTCGCCTTTGTCATGGTTCCAAATCGATTTGTAAGCTTCGCCAGAACTAAACGGTCGTTTGGTTAGGATGATCAGTTGGAGCAGCGGTTGCCATTTCCATTTCGGATAATCGATGACGCGTTGATCCGATAGGAATTCGTTCAGATAACGGCGCATTGGCCAATAGCTGTAATGATCAGGTGTGCCGAGGTTGGCCAGCAGGATGCCAGTCTTGCCACGGGGTACCTTCGGGTGATCGGCTGGCGCATTTTCTGGGCTGGTGGCTGACATGATGGCGTCCTGCATTGGGTTCGGTTTGGTCTATCTGAGATAGCGTTCTGATGGCCTAGGTCAAAGAGGAAAACGAACTTTATTCAGAACTTGGGCAATTTGTCTTCTTTAGTGCCCAATGCATCCGCCAATCGATGTTCTGCAGACCCCGGTCGCAGTGGTTTTGGCTGCGAGGCATCAGGGGACCAGCCGGTCATAAAAATGAACTCAAAAGTTGCGATAATACGGCCGTCTTCCGAGTAATTCTCGGCGTAAATCTCTGCGGCACGTTCAAGCACATCTCGACGTGTGAAGATTCTTTTACGGCCAGAAAGCGCGCTGGTTTCGCCCATAAGGCGCAAATCACGCATCAGGCGGAATGCGCTTTCATAGCTGACTTTTTGCGGGAAGGCATCGGTGACAGGTAAAGCAAACCCTGCGCGTTGCAAAAGCCCACCAAGGTCGCGAATTTCTCCCATAGGCAGGATACGAGGCGACAGGCCACCGGATATTTCGGATTCGGCCTGCGCGAGGCTTGCGCGCAGTTCGTGTAGCGTCTGGCCGCCAAATCCTGCGGTTAGCAAGAGCCCATCGTTTTTCAACGCATGACGGCACTGGATCAACTGCCCGACAGGGTCATTGGCCCAATGCAGACACATGGCATGGATCACGAGATCATGCGCGCCGGGTTTAAGTGAAAGCACTTCGTCGTCAGGGACAACAATAGCGTTGTCCAGACGACCTTCCCAAATATGCGGAAATCCCGTGACAATCGCAGGGGATGTAAAGGTTCTGTTAACCATTGATAGGCGATCTTGCAGGTCGTCGGCCGCGGTGGTTTGCAGGAACATTCCGCCATCGTGGTCGGCACGATGTCTGTGCGCCAAAAGGGCGCTGCGATCGGTGAGAAGCGGAGTGTTCTGCATGGTGCGGACCATATGATCCCTCGTCGGCAAGTTCAAACAGCCTTGCAATTGATTTTCCCCCCCCGGTGTATCGGCTGTGGTGATTTGGTCGAGATCGACTTTCAGCTCTGTGGTCGCTGTTGGAGCGATACCCCCTTTATTCGCGGTGTGATTTGCGATGTTTGCGGTGCGCCGTTGCCTGGCGAAGAGACAGGGCAGACCGAAATTTGCGACGATTGTATGCGGACCCCGCGGCCATGGGAGCAGGGGCGCGCTGTTTTGGTCTATGAAGATAAGGCAAGGCAGATGGTGATGCGATTGAAACACGGAGATCGTCATGATGTAGTTCACCCAGCAGGACGCTGGATGGCCAAGGCTGCGCGCGTGCTTATTCAATCTGACACAATAGTTTGTCCCATTCCCCTGCATTGGGGTCGGTTTTTGCGCCGCCGATACAATCAATCCGCCCTATTGGCCGATGCCATGGCACGTCAACTGAACCTGCGCCATATTCCAGACCTACTGCTGCGGTGCCGCGCAACAGTCAGCATGGAGGGCATGTCAAAGGCGGAGCGATTTGCGAACCTAGATGACAGTATCATCGCGAATCCCAAGTTCGTTGATCACATCCAAGGCGCAGATATTCTGCTAGTAGATGACGTCATGACCAGTGGCGCGACATTTGCCGCAGCGTCAGAGGCGTGTTTGGCAACAGGTGCAGATCAAGTGAACGTGATCTCACTGGCACGCGTTGCAAAGCGTCCCTAGATGGCTCAAGACTGAGACAACGCAACGAATAGGCCGCTGGGTCACATAAAGGTTCACGATATGGCACAGATCGAAATTTACACCCGCCCAATGTGCGGATTTTGCACCGCTGCAAAGCGCCTTTTGACAAGCAAAGGTGTGGCTTTTGTAGAATATGACGGTTGGAAAGAACCCGCGCGCAAGGATGAGATGATCCAGCGCAGCAATGGTGGCCGCACTTTCCCGCAGATTTTTGTTGATGGCAAACACATTGGCGGCTGTGATGACATCATGGCGCTGGAACGTTCTGGCAAATTGGACCCGTTGCTGGCCGCCTAAATGAAAACCGCGCTTCTGCAGATCACCTCGTCAGATGACCCTCAGCAGAACTTGGCTGTGGTCAAAGAACAGATGGCGCGGGCGGTGGCAGATGGCGCGGGCTATGTGCTGACACCTGAGGTCACAAATTGTGTCTCGGGCAGTCGCACGTATCAAACCGCCGTATTGAAGCAAGAGGCCGAGGATGAAACCCTCGCTGGCCTTCGCGATGCGGCTGCGCGGCATGGGATTTGGCTGACTATAGGGTCACTGGCTTTGAAGACCAAAGATGCCGATGGGCGTTTTGCCAATCGCCAGTTCCTAATTAGCCCAACGGGCGATATTCACGCCCGTTACGATAAAATCCATATGTTTGATGTGCAGGTGTCTGAAACAGAGACCTACAGGGAATCCGCAGGCTATCGACCAGGCGAGCAAGCGGTCGTTGCGGAAACGCCCTTTGCCAAGATCGGTTTGTCGATCTGCTACGATCTGCGTTTTCCGCAGTTCTTTCGCAAACTCGCAAAGGCCGGGGCCGAGGTGCTAATGGTCCCATCAGCGTTTTCCAGCGTCACCGGAGCGGTGCATTGGCATCCGTTGTTGCAGGCAAGGGCCATTGAAACGGGCTGTTGGGTGTTGGCACCTGCGCAGACAGGCATCCACGTGGCCAGTCGAGGCCCGCAGCGCAAAACCTATGGGCATTCGCTGATTATTTCCCCTTGGGGAGAGATCCTGCAGGATGCCGGCACGGATCCCGGCATCATCTTCATTGATTTGGACCGTGAAAAAGTGGCAGAAGCACGCAAGCGCATTCCGTCGCTGACGCATGACAAGGATTTCGATGGCCCAGAACGCAAATGACTCCAACGCATTAGCGGTTTCTCTGTTCAGCGAAATCTTGATGGCGGATCAGTTGGCGCGCAGCCGTCTGACCAAGGCGCTGCCCAAGGGGATGGAGCTGTCGCATTTCTCGGTTTTGAACCATCTGGCACATTCCCACGGAGAGAAAAGCCCGGCGCAACTGGCGAAGGCCTTTCATGTGACGCGTGGTGCGATGACGAACACCTTGGGCAAGCTTGAAACCGCAGGCTATGTGCATATCCGGCCTGACTGGGACGACGCCCGCCGCAAGATGGTAGCGATTAGTCCAGCAGGTCAGGCCGCCCGCGATGCGGCGCTGGCTGGCATTGCGCCGCTCCTGAACGAGGTGGTCACAGAGCTGGGAGAGCACCGCGTGCGAGGCGTGTTGCCCGTGCTGCGGGAGTTGCGGGTGAAGCTGGAGGACGACGGGTGAAGGGCCGCAAGGGCATGAACCTGTTTGCGGTCGTTGCGGCTGTGATTTTTCTTTTGGTTTATACGGTGCCGACTTTGCGGAATGCCGCGGAGGTTGAGGCCTGCGCAGAACAGGGTGGGCGTTGGATGCACTCTGAAGGGGTTTGTGAGCGGTAGAAACCCTTATGCGTTGGAACGAAGTCTCACAGTTTTTTCACAGCGATGGATCGCTTCGCGACATTATCGTGGGCGAAACCACGATAGTGGATTGGGAAAAGCTGATGGGTCTATCGCGCCAAATTGGCGAAGTGTCTTATATCCGTGACGGTGCGTTGACCGCACTTCCATCTTCCGCCGAGTCGATATTCGAAGATTCGGACCATGCGCATTGCATGAGGCTGCAACTTGATGGTCTCGTTTTGAATACTGGGTTTTATCTTGTGGATGAGATCGAGGTGGATATTGACCCCCGCGAGATAAACTCTCAAGCGGATTTAGATACAGTCTTGGGATTCTGTGAAAAGTTGAGTCTTACGCTAGGGCGTGACGTAAGTATTACCGACGAGGGCGATATATTAGCAACCCTGTTGAAATTCTCATTCAAACTAAGAAGCTGGGAGAATTCTCAATTTTCACTTGAGCAAATTAATCCCGCCAGTCGCCAACCGAATTGACGATGGAATCAATTTCTTCATCAGTTAGAAAACGCTGACCGGCTTCGCCGTTTTTTCGCTTGATAAACGTCACTGCGGCATATCTTGATCCTCCGCGCGCAATCAGTTGGCGAGCATGATCCAAATAGATGTTTTTCCAAAAGATTTCAGACCTAAGTCGCAGTGACTTAATTTGGTCCTCTTGATCGATTTTGAAATGTGTTCGAAGTGCTTTGGTGATCGACGAGTCGGATGCACCCTGAGCCTCCGCCCGTTGTATAAACTCTATCGCGGTTTCTGAGGGCTGAGGTTCGGTTTTCAACATCGTGCTTCGGACCCATAAGACTATTGTCGCCTAATCATTTTGAACAGATCAAGTTGGATACACAATGGCAAGCTGAGTTGAATTTACCCAGCCTTCAAACTCGTCGTTACATAGTTCACGCTCAGATCCCGATCTGAAATCGACCAGCTCCAGCCCAGCGGATTGAACACAAAACCTTTACGGTCCACCGGTTTCAGACCGCCGGTTTCTAGCATCGCGTATAGCTCATCTGGCGTGATGAACTTGTTCCACTCATGAGTTCCTTTTGGCAGCCAGCGCATGATCCATTCGGCACCCATGATGCCCATCGCAAAGCTTTTGGCATTTCGATTCAGGGTCGAGCAGATCATCAGACCACCCGGTTTCACCAATTGCTGGCAGACTGTGATGAACTCCTGCGGATCAGCGACGTGTTCGACGACCTCCATGTTCAGAACGATGTCAAACTGCTCGCCTGCCTCAGCGATGGCCTCGGCGGTGGTGTGGCGATAGTCGATCTCTAGGCCCGACTGTTCCGCATGTACCTGCGCGACGGGGATGTTGCGCTCGGCGGCATCGGCACCAACAACGGTTGCCCCTAGACGCGCCATTGGCTCGCTCAGCAAACCGCCGCCGCAACCGATATCCAGCAGCGTCAGGCCCGCAAATGGCTTATCGGACGCCAGGTCACGATCAAATTCTGCGGCGATTTGACGGGTGATGTAGTCTAGGCGGCAGGGGTTAAGCATATGCAGTGGCTTGAACTTCCCGTTCGGGTCCCACCATTCAGCGGCCATGGCCTGAAACTTGGCGACTTCAGCCGGGTCGACAGTGGTCATCGTGGGTTGCATTCTAGCCTCCATGTGCTCATTTGGGCGCGCAATACTATATAGATCGAATATGGACAAACATTCAGGACATAAAAGCGCAGCGCAGAATTTATTTCCGCCGATCGAGCCGTTTGATCAGCGGATGATGGATATGGGTGATGGGCATACGATTTATGTCGAACAGTCGGGTCGGCAAGATGGTATTCCGGTTGTGGTGTTTCACGGCGGCCCCGGCGGCGGGGCAAGCCCGGCGATGCGACGGTATTTTGATCCAAGTGTGTACCGGATCATTCTGTTTGATCAGCGCGGATGTGGACGCTCAAAACCACATGCCTCGATTGAGGATAATACCACCTGGCATCTGATTGCGGATATCGAACGCATCCGCGAGGCGCTGGGCATTGATCAATGGGTGGTCTTTGGCGGCAGCTGGGGCGCGACATTGGCGTTGCTTTATGCGCAGACTCATCCTGATCGGCCTGTGGCTTTGGTGCTGCGCGGCGTATTCCTGATGATGCAGCGCGAACTGGATTGGTTTTATGGCGGTGGCGCTGGGCAGTTTTGGCCAGAGGCTTGGGCACGGTTTGCCAATATCGTTCCTGAGGACGAACAGGATGATATGATCGCGGCCTATCACAAGCGGCTGTTCTCCGGAGACCATGCGACTGAGGTGAAATACGCCAAGGCCTGGGCCGCCTGGGAGAACTCTTTAGCGTCGATGGCCTCAAACGGCATGTCAGGGCAGCCCAACGCTGAATACGCGCGGGCGTTTTCTCGGCTAGAGAATCACTATTTCAGCAACGCGGGCTTCTTGGATTTTGACGGTCAGATCCTCGCGCATATGGATAAGATTGCGCATATTCCCGGCGTCATTGTGCAGGGGCGCTATGATATGATCTGCCCGCCACATTCTGCCTATGCGCTGGCAAAAGCCTGGCCAAATGCGCGATTGCGAATGATCCGCGATGCTGGCCACGCGCTGAGTGAGCCGGGGATTACGTCAGAACTCGTGCAGATTATGAAAGACTTCGTGAAGCTATAAATATGCGTTTGCGTGGTTGCTATTCGCAGCGATCCGCGCTTTCCTGTTGGCTGGTTTTGACCGAGGACACTTGAACGATGACTCGTTTGGACAGACGTAGCCTTTTGAAGACCGGCGCTGCAGCCGGTGTTCTTGCGGCGTCTGGTCTGCCACTGGGTGCCGCTGCGCGCCGGGGGGGCGTGTTGCGATTGGGTGTTGGCGGAGCTCGCACCAGTGACAGCTGGGATGCACGGACACACGCTGGGCAGTTTATGATCATGGCCGGTCACGGAGCGGTCTTTGATACGCTGACGCAGGTCGCTGCGAGCGGCGAGCTGGTTGGTGAATTGGCCGAACGCTGGGAAGCTTCGGCGGATGCCAAGCTTTGGACGTTTACTCTGCGCAAAGGCATTGAGTTCCATAACGGCAAATTGTTTGACGCGGATGATGTGATTGCTTCGCTGCGGTTGCACTTAGATCAAACTGTACGCTCTCCGGCACGCGGGATCGTGGCATCGATCTCCGAGATGACGGCCGTAGAGACCCATAAGGTGCAGTTCCGGTTGGCCGCGCCTAATGCGGACTTCCCGTTCTTACTGGCTGACTATCATCTGTGCATTTATCCGTCTGACAATCTGGGCCTCGCTTTAGCGCAGGGGATTGGCACGGGGCTTTATAAGGTCATCGGTTTTGAGCCCGGTAAGCGCGCCATGTTGGGCCGCGTGCAGGGGCACTACAAAGATGGCAAAGAGGGCTGGTTTGATGCGGTCGAACTGATTGCGTTGAATGATCCAACCACGCGTGCACGGGCTTTGATGACGGGTCAGGTCGATGCGATCGATGATTTTGATCTGGCACGTAAAGCTGAGTTAAAGGCGCACAAAGCGCTGCGTTTGTCTGAAGTTGTGGGCAATCAGCACCTTGGGTTTTCCATGCGTGCTGATCAGGCACCGTTTCATGACGTGAATCTGCGCCGTGCATTGAAGTATTCTATCGATCGTCAGGCCGTTGTGGATCAGGCCCTTTTTGGGCATGGCCGTGTGGCACAAGATCATCCAATTGGTCCTGTGAACCAATTCATGGCGATGGGTGCAGATGCAACTGCTTTTGACCCAGACAAAGCGCGGTTCTATCTACGCAAAGCTGGGGTGAAACAGCTGAGTGTGACGATCCCGGCCGAGGGGCAGGATCATTCAGCGATGGGTCGTTTGGCGAGCGCATTTGCGACTTCGGCAGAAGTTGCAGGACTATCCGTTGCAAATCAAGATTCGCATAGGGATTTGACGCTTCAAGCATCGGTTTGGTCAGGGCGCATCACTGAAGATTGGATGTTCACAATGATGGCGGGCGACAGTCCTTGGAACGCTAGTCATTGGGAGAATCCACATTTCCAACATCTTCTGCTGAGCGCGCGTGCTGAGCTGTCGACCACCAAACGGCAGTCGCTTTATAAAGACATGCAGACATTGATGTCTGATGAGGGCGGAGCGCTGATCCCGGCCTTTGCGCATTTTGCCGATGCGCATCATGATCGACTGCGCCATGGCGCACAGGTCGGCAATCTTTATGCGCAGGACAGTGGGCGCATGATTGAACGATGGTGGTTCTCTTAACGCAGTCTTCCCCTGCGTCTGTGCACAGAGTTAAGCGTTTGTGGATTTCCACTCTGCATATAGGCTGAGCTCAAGGACACAGCCACATCATGCCAAGAGGGTTAGCCATGTCAGACGCACCAATCATCGAAGAACGTGAAAACGGGCCACTTATGGTGAAGGGCATCACGCATTTGCGGATGCCTGACGGGTCCGATGTTGAAGCCAAACCGGTGATGGCGCTGTGTCGGTGTGGAGAAAGTAAAAATAAACCCTTCTGTGATGGTAGCCACAAAGACGCTGGATTTGAGAGCAGGGGTGGTACGCCAGCCGGTCGGGATCGCCTGCTGACCTATGAAGGCAAAGATATCTCAGTGACGTTCAATCCGCTGCTGTGTTCACATGCCGCGCAATGTGGAAAATTGGCGAAACACATCTTTAATGCAAATGAACGCCCTTGGGTGCAGCCAGACAATGGTACGGTTGAAGAAGTCAAAGCTGTGATCGCGGCCTGCCCGTCAGGCGCTTTGGCTTTGGCCGATGTGGATGAGCCGCATTTGACTGCGGAGCGTGCTCAAATTCAAATTGAGAAAAATGGCCCCTATTGGGTTTTGGATGTGCCAAGTCCGGTGCCACCGCAGGCAGAGAACATGTCAGAGCGGAAGTATGTACTGTGCCGCTGCGGGAAGTCTGGCAACAAACCGTATTGTGATGGGTCGCACCGTGATGCGAAGTGGCGGGATGATTAGAACCGGGGCAAGCTGATGCTTTGAGGTTTTAGGGTCGCGCTCGCTTTTGTTCGCGTGCTAAAAGGGGTTGGATGGTTTAGTACCCTTAGACGGTTGCGGCACTACAAATTCTATGGTTTGGATTTTCGCCAACATACTTAAGTTCCGTCAAACAAGTAAGGATCTCTCCCATCACAAAGTTTGACCTCAAAACGCTATCACCAGCGCATCAAGACGTGGTTACAAACACCCGACTATGGCTTGAGAAAATGGTCGTCGGATTAAACTTATGCCCATTTTCCTCAAGCGTTATAGCCCGAGGTCAAGTGCGCTATGCCGTATGTGACGCCACATCTGATACAGAGCTAAAGCAGTTCTATTTGAATGAACTTGAACGTCTGCTTGGGGCCAACGAAAATGACATTGCAACCAGCTTGCTGATGTTTACCCAAGGACTAGAAGCCTTTGATGACTACCTCGATGTACTCGATTGGTTTGAGCAGTTGTTAGAGCAAGCCGATCTGACAGAGCATGTCCAATTGGCGTCCTTTCATCCACAATATCAATTTGAGGGTGTGGCGCGGAACGATCTTAGTCACTTTACCAACCGCGCGCCCTATCCAACCATTCATCTTCTGCGTCAGGATCAGATGACCAAAGTCCTTGCTCAGGTTTCGGATCCCGAGAAGATTTATGAAGATAACATCGAAACATTGAAAAAACTTGGTCGCCAACAGGTCGAAAAACTTTGTCCCTGGGGTAAATAAAACGATTTGCATCGTCGCGTGGACGCTGTTGTCCGTAGAGTGCTGCCAATATCCCCTAACCGACCATCGTAGGTTTTTTCATCGAGATAGCCCTGTTTTGAAACGGCACTTGCAGACTCAGGGCTTTGTGCGTATATGCCTTTTCAACAGCGGCGCGCTGGACCTTCGGGTCGAACGCACCACCGGAATTTCCAACGGGCCGCGCGCCCGTTTTTTTGTGCCTGCTTCAGTGGATGGACACGATATACATGAGCAACTTGATTGCAAAAACAGCGATGGATCGGCGTTTGGCTGATATTGTTGCCCCAGTCATCGAAGACATGGGGTTCGAACTGGTCCGTCTGCGCTTGATGGGTGGCAAAACCAATACGCTGCAGATCATGGCGGAACGCCCTGAGGGCGGGATTGAAGTGGACGAATGCGGCCAGATCAGCACTGCTGTCAGCGCCATTCTGGATGTCGAAGACCCGCTTGAAGATACCTATGTGCTTGAAGTTGGCAGCCCGGGCATTGACCGTCCGCTGACCCGTTTGAAGGACTTTGAAACCTTCGAAGGTTATGACGCCAAAATCGAAACCACAGAACTGATCGATGGTCAGAAACGGTTCCGCGGCATTTTGGCTGGCGTCGAAGGCGAAGAGGTTCTGGTGAACATTGACGCCGCAGGCGAAGTGCAAACCGTTGGTTTGCAGATGGATTGGTTGGCTGATGCCAAGCTGGTTCTGACTGATGAATTGATCGCCGAGATGCTGAAGCAGCGTAAAGCGGCTGGCAATCTGAACGAAGATACTATTAACGAGACCGAAACCGACACCGGTTCCAAGGAGGACTGAGTAAATGGCAATTACCTCTGCAAACCAGCTAGAGCTTCTGCAAACTGCCGAAGCCGTTGCACGCGAGAAGATGATCGACCCAGGTTTGGTTGTCGAGGCGATGGAAGAATCGCTAGCCCGCGCGGCTAAGTCTCGCTACGGCGCGGAAATGGACATTCGTGTTCACATCGACCGCAAGACCGGTAAAGCGACCTTCACACGTGTGCGCACCGTGGTTGAAGATGAAGAGCTGGAAAACTACCAGGCAGAATTCACCGTTGAGCAAGCCAAACAGTACATGGAAGCTCCGGAAATTGGCGCAACTTACGTGGAAGAAATTCCACCAGTTGAACTGGGCCGTATCGCAGCGCAATCCGCGAAACAGGTTATTCTGCAGAAGGTCCGCGAAGCAGAGCGTGATCGTCAATACGAAGAGTTCAAAGACAAGGCCGGTACCATCATCAATGGTCTGGTGAAGCGCGAAGAATACGGCAACGTTATTGTTGATATCGGTCGTGGCGAAGCGGTTCTGCGTCGTAACGAAAAGATCGGCCGCGAAAGCTATCGCCCGAACGATCGTATCCGCGTTTACATCAAAGACGTGCGTCGCGAACAGCGTGGCCCACAAATCTTCCTGTCCCGTACAGCGCCAGAATTCATGGCAGAGCTGTTCAAAATGGAAGTGCCAGAAATCTATGACGGCATTATCGAAATCAAAGCTGTGGCCCGCGATCCGGGTTCCCGCGCGAAGATTGCTGTGATCTCCTTTGATAACTCCATCGATCCTGTTGGTGCCTGCGTTGGTATGCGCGGTTCTCGCGTGCAGGCCGTTGTCAACGAGCTGCAAGGCGAGAAGATCGACATCATTCCTTGGAACGAAGATCAGCCAACGTTCCTTGTGAACGCACTGCAGCCTGCAGAGGTGACCAAGGTTGTTCTGGATGACGAAGCCGGTAAAATCGAAGTTGTTGTTCCAGAAGAGCAGCTGTCTTTAGCGATTGGTCGTCGTGGTCAGAACGTGCGTCTGGCGTCTCAGTTGACCAACCTCGACATCGACATCATGACCGAGGCGGAAGAATCCGCACGTCGTCAAAAAGAATTCGAAGCCCGCACTAAACTGTTCGTGGATGCGCTGGATATCGACGAATTCTTTGCACAGTTGCTGGTTTCCGAAGGCTTCACAAACCTCGAAGAAGTGGCCTATGTCGAAATCGACGAGCTGCTGGTCATCGATGGTGTTGACGAAGGTACAGCTGGTGAATTGCAAACACGTGCTCGTGAATACCTAGAAGCCGCTGCAAAAGCAGCCTTGGATGCAGCGCGTGCGCTGGGTGCTGAGGATAGCCTTATTGCATTTGAAGGCCTGACTGCCCAAATGGTAGAAGCGCTGGCGAAGGATGATGTGAAAACATTGGAAGATTTCGCGACCTGCGCTGACTGGGAATTGGCGGGTGGCTGGACAACAGTCGATGGCCAACGCGTTAAAGACGACGGCGTTCTGGAACCATTCGGCACAACTTTGGAAGAAGCACAGGATATGGTTATGACCGCCCGTGTCGTTCTGGGTTGGGTTGATCCTGAGGAATTGATCGCTCAGTCCCAAGAAGATGGCGCTGAAGAAACTGTTGAAGGCGAAGAAACTGCTGAATCTGTGTTTTCAAGCGACGCGGCTCCTGAAGCCTAAGACTTAAGGACGAAACGACATGTCACGCGGTGGTCAGCCGAAAAACCGGGAAGACGGCCCGGAACGCAAATGTATCGCGACAGGTGATACCCAGCCCAAACACGGGCTGGTGCGCTTTGTGGTTGGGCCTGATGACATGGTGTACCCGGACGTGCTGGGCAAATTGCCCGGTCGGGGCATGTGGGTTTCTGCAGATCGCTCAGCGATCGAAAAGGCAGCATCAAAGGGCGCGTTCGCGCGCTCTGCCAAGACCAAGGTCAAAGTACCTGAAGGATTGGCCGATGAAGTCGAAAGACAATTGGTACGTCGGGTGGTTGATTTGATTAGCCTGGCGCGCAAATCCGGTGATGCAGTTGCTGGATACGAAAAAGTGAAAGACTGGCTCTCGAAAGAGGTGGCGCAGGTTCTGATTCAATCTTCGGATGGATCTGGACGCGGAAAATCGAAACTTAGCACGCCGCACTACGGCAGCTACATCGGTTGGCTGACCACAGAGGAGCTTGGATTGGCTTTTGGGCGACAAACTGTGATACATGGGGCGCTTGCGTCTGGTGGACTCACGAAAAGAGTTGTAGAGGAAGCCCAAAGACTAAAGGGCGTACGCGAAATTACGGCGGCAGGGGCCGTCGGAAAGGGTAAGACAGCTAGATGAGCGATAACGACGGTAAAAAGACTCTGGGTCTACGTGGCGCAGGTGCCCGTCCGGGTAACGTAAAGCAAAGCTTTAGCCATGGCCGGACCAAGAACGTCGTGGTGGAGACCAAACGCAAGCGCGTTGTGGTGCCAAAGCCAGGCGCAGCGAAACCAGGTGTGACCCCAGGTCGCCCGGGCGGAGACCCTTCCAAACGTCCCGGTGGGATTACCGATGCGGAAATGGCGCGTCGTCTGAAGGCATTGCAAGCCGCGAAAGCGCGCGAAGCCGAAGACAATGAGCGTCGCGCTACTGAAGAGCGTGAGCGTGAAGAGTCACGCAAGCGTCGTCGCGCCGAGGCTGAAGCCAAAGAACGCGAACAGCGCGAAGCGGAAGAAAAGGCGAAAGCCAAAGCGGAAGCTGAAGAGCAAAAACGCAAAGATGCAGACGCCGCAAAACGCGCCGCTGCAGATGCTGCCGCCGCTGCGAAATCGGCCCCTAAGGCCGCGCCCGCTGCTGCTGCAGCAAAACGTGAACCAAACCACAAGCCAGCACCTTCGGCGACACCGCGCAAAGCGGATCGCGAACGTGATCAGCGTGGTCGTGGTCGCGGAGGCCAGAACGATGGTCGCCGTTCCGGTAAACTGACTCTCAGCCAAGCCACCGGTGGTGCGGGCGGTCGTCAGAAATCCATGGCAGCCATGAAGCGTAAGCAAGAGCGCGCGCGTCAAAAGGCGATGGGTGGCACGGTTGAGCGTGAAAAGGTGATCCGTGACGTGCAGCTGCCAGAAGCCATTGTTGTTTCTGAGCTGGCGAACCGTATGGCGGAACGTGTTGCTGACGTTGTGAAATCGCTCATGAACATGGGCATGATGGTGACGCAGAACCAAACGCTTGATGCGGATACTGCAGAACTGATCATCGAAGAGTTCGGCCACAAGGTCGTGCGGGTTTCAGACTCTGATGTTGAAGATGTCATCACAGATGTGGAAGAGAAAGAAGAAAACCTTCAGGATCGTCCTCCGGTCATCACCATCATGGGCCACGTTGACCACGGTAAAACATCCTTGCTGGATGCGATCCGTGACGCGAAGGTTGTTGCAGGCGAAGCCGGCGGCATCACCCAGCACATTGGTGCGTATCAGGTGACCACCGACAGCGGCACAACCCTGTCCTTCCTTGATACTCCGGGCCACGCGGCGTTTACGTCCATGCGGTCCCGTGGTGCTCAGGTGACTGACATCGTTGTTTTGGTTGTTGCGGCGGATGACTCTGTGATGCCACAGACCATCGAGGCGATTAACCACGCGAAAGCGGCAGAAGTGCCGATGATCGTTGCAATCAACAAATGTGACAAACCAGCGGCTGATCCAAACAAAGTGCGCGCAGAACTGCTGCAGCACGAAGTGATCGTGGAAGCCATGTCTGGTGAAGTTCAGGACGTTGAAGTCTCTGCCATCACCGGCCAGGGCCTAAATGAACTTCTGGAAGCGATTGCGCTACAGTCTGAAATTCTGGAACTGAAAGCCAACCCTGATCGCGCCGCTCAAGGTGCTGTGATCGAAGCGCAGCTTGACGTGGGCCGTGGCCCGGTTGCGACTGTTCTGGTTCAGAAGGGTACGCTGCGTCAGGGTGATATCTTTGTTGTGGGTGAGCAGTACGGTAAGGTCCGTGCGCTGATCAACGACAAGGGTGAGCGCGTTGAAGAAGCTGGCCCATCCGTTCCGGTTGAGGTTTTGGGTCTGAACGGCACACCTGAAGCAGGTGACGTTTTGAACGTGACCGAAACGGACGCTCAGGCGCGCGAGATTGCGGAATACCGTGAAAAGGCCGCCAAAGATAAGCGTGCCGCAGCAGGTGCAGCGACTACTCTGGAACAGCTGATGCAGAAAGCGAAAGAAGACGAGAACGTCTCTGAGCTACCAATTCTGGTCAAAGCTGACGTGCAGGGATCTGCGGAAGCTATCGTTCAAGCGATGGAAAAAATCGGCAACAACGAAGTGCGCGTGCGCGTCCTACACTCTGGTGTTGGTGCGATCACGGAATCTGATGTTGGTCTGGCCGAAGCCTCCGGTGCACCAATCATGGGCTTTAACGTCCGTGCCAACGCATCTGCGCGAAACACTGCGAACCAAAAGGGCGTTGAGATCCGCTACTATTCCGTCATCTACGACCTCGTGGATGATGTGAAAGCGGCGGCATCTGGTCTGCTTTCTGCGGAAATCAAAGAGAACTTTATTGGTTACGCGACCATTAAAGACGTCTTCAAAGTGTCCAACGTTGGCAAGGTTGCTGGCTGCTTGGTCACTGAAGGTGTGGCACGTCGTTCTGCAGGTGTCCGCCTGCTACGCGATAACGTGGTGATCCACGAAGGCACGCTGAAAACCCTGAAACGCTTCAAAGACGAAGTTGCAGAGGTCATCTCTGGTCAGGAATGCGGTATGGCGTTTGAGAACTACGACGATATCCGCGCAAATGACGTGATCGAGATCTTTGAGCGTGAAGAAGTAGAGCGTTCTTTGGACTAATGGTCCCTACATTCTGAATATAAAGAGCCCGCCTTGATGGCGGGCTCTTTGTTTCTAGCTGGCACAGGAATGAAGACATGAAAAAAGCGCTCGTGCATTTCTGCAAGAGCGCCTTTTTAAGGAGTGTTATCAGGTTTCAGACTGGCTTGCCTTGATAGATTTTATCCCCAACACGGACAGCAATAAGCCCGTTCGGAAGAGTTTTTACGAAAAAGCCCTGCACGGAAATGCAGCTGCCCATCATGATTGTCTTCAGCATGTCCAATCCCCCCAGATTGATTTGACATAACGCTAAGATAGATCGCGGTTCTTCTCTGACAGCACATAAATCGTCAGACGTATTCTTAATCGCGCAAAAAGTTAACTTTGCCAAGAAAAAATAGGGGTTTCCTACTCGAATGAACTTGATTTCCCGCCAAAATGTTAAGGCTTTTATAACCAATCTCGCAGAATTGGGATCAATGGAACATCTGCAGGTGGCATCGGATAGTTTTTGAAATCCTTTGGCAAAACCCACTTTAGCGTTTGGCCTTCGCGTGCAATCGGGGTGCCTTCCCATTTTCTGCAGGCAAAGAGCGGCATCAGTAAATGAAAGTCTTCATAGCTGTGGCTTGCGAAGGTTAGTGGCGCAAGGCAGCTAGCCCAGGTGTTGATGCCCAACTCTTCCTCAAGTTCGCGGATCAATGCCGCTTCAGGTGTTTCTCCTGGTTCGATTTTTCCACCGGGGAATTCCCATAGGCCAGCCATAGATTTGCCTTCCGGGCGCTGCGCTAGCAGCACCCGCCCGTCTGGATCGATCAGGGCGACAGCGGATACTAGAACTGTTTTCATCTGCCAGCCTTATGATCTGTAATCTGCATTGATGGAAATATAGCCATGGGTCAAATCACAGGTCCAAACCTTGGCCTGACCTTCGCCGATGCCCAGATCCACAGTAACAACCAGATGATCGCGTTTCATATAGGCGGCGGCATCGTCTTCGGAATAACCCTCAGCAACCCAACCTTTATCGGCAACCAGTATGTCCCCGAAACGGATCGACAAAAGATCACGATCAGCGGCAGCTCCGGATTTACCAATTGCCATCACCACACGGCCCCAATTCGCGTCTTCGCCGGCAATCGCGGTCTTCACCAAAGGTGAATTTGCAATGGCCAATCCATGAGTCTTTGCATCCGCATCATTGGCGGCACCCGTCACTTGGACCTCCACAAATTTGGTCGCGCCTTCGCCGTCTTTCACGACGAGGTGGGCGAGCTCTAACATCACCTCTTCTAAGGCATCGCGAAATGCGCCTTTTGAGGAGGTAATTTCAGCGCCAGATGCACCGGTTGCACCTAGTAAAAGCGTGTCTGATGTCGAGGTATCGCTGTCGACGGTGATGCAGTTGAAAGTTGTGTCTGTTAGTTCCGAAAGGATTTGCTGCAACAGAGGTTGGGCTACTTTCGCATCAGTGAAGATGTAGACCAGCATTGTCGCCATGTCTGGCGCGATCATGCCAGAACCTTTGGCTATGCCAGCGATTTTTACCGGCGTGCCATCGATTTCAACTGAGACCGTGGCTCCTTTTGCGAAGGTATCCGTGGTGCGGATCGCTTCCGCGGCGCCCTCGATGCCGGCAGCATCTAATCCAGCCACCAGATCGCCGACTTTCGCGGTGATCTTGTCGTGTGGTAAGCGTTCGCCAATGACACCGGTGGAAGAGGTGAAAACCCGATCTTCCGGCAGGCCAGTGGCTTCTGCGATTGATGTGCTGATTGCTTTGACAGACCCTTCACCTGCGCGCCCCGTAAAGGCGTTTGAGTTGCCAGAGTTGATAAAAAATGCCGCGCCGGAGCTCGCATCCCCACCAAGTTTTCGTTGGCAATCCAAGACGTTGGCAGATCGTGTAGCAGAGCGTGTGAACGTGCCAGCAACGGCACTGCCCGGCGCAAGTGTAATCAGACAGACGTCTTTGCGATCTTTGTATTTTACACCTGCTGCATCAGAGGCAAACTGAACGCCTTCGATGACAGGCAATGCTGGAAACTCCGCCGGAGCCAGCGGAGAAATATTTTCAATTGTCGCCAACTTAATTCTCCAGCAAATCTGTTTGCTTCAAGATAGCAGGATCAATGTCACCAGCGGCAGCTGTGTCTACTTCAATTTCTGTTTCCAAGCGAGCCAATTCAGCTTCGATGATTTGACGCTGCAATTCACCTTCAATCTGAGGGCGCACAGACGCTAACTCGGGGGCTGATGTTTGGCGCGCATCGTTCAAGATGATCACGTGCCAGCCAAACTGGGTTTTTACAGGATCAGACACCTGCCCTTTTTCCAATGCGGCGGCAGCTCCTTCAAAGGCTGGAACCATTTGACCTGGGCCGAACCAACCCAATTGGCCACCATTTGGTCCAGAAGGGCCGGTGGATTTGGCTTTGGCTGTTTCAGCGAAGTCAGCACCGCCGCGAATGTCTTCGGCAATTGCTTTGGCTTCTTCTTCTGTTTCGACCAAAATATGTGAGGCGTTATATTCAGGTGTGCCTTCGAAATTTGCGTAGCGCGCGTCATAGGCTTCTTGGATGGCCGCATCGTCGACTTTGTCTTCGACAAGCTGGGACATTGCGGCGGTTGCTTTCATTGCTGTGGCCTGTGTGTCCAGCTCAAGTTGCAAACGTTTTGGAAGCTCGCCTTCAAAAGCGCTGCTCAGTAGAGCCTGTTGCACCAACTGTTCCAGAATGCCGTTGAACAAAACGTCATCAGGAAGTGATTGATACTGTGGATCAAGCCCAGCGCGAACAGCCAGCATATGGCCGACTGTAATGTCAGAACCAGCAACGGTTGCGACAACCGTGTCTGCATTGACCGAATCGTCTGCAAACGCAGGTGTTACAAGCATAAGAGCAATGGCGGAGCCACGCAGGAAATTGAGGGTTTTTGACATCGTTTCGTCCTTGGTTTTACCCCAAGTGGGGGCCGCACTGGCTGGCGACGTTGACACTGTATAACTGGGCCCTTACATCGCTTTGAGGCCGTCGCAAGAGTTTCTTCCCCGTTTGTATGAGCAGGGCACAGAACGGGCAAGCATAAGCGGCGCAAGAAATTGTCAACAAAGGACAAGCGAACATGTTGGGTTTTGGTAAATTGAAGAAAATGGTCTTCGGAACCCCGAATGACCGTAAGATCAAAGCTACCCGTTCGATTGTCGAAAAGATCAATGCACTTGAAGCAGAGTTCGAACCTTTGAGCGACGAACAACTGATCGAAAAAACAGCCGAATATCGTGAACGAATTGCCGGCGGCGAAGCGCTGAACGCAATCCTGCCGGAAGCTTTTGCCAACTGCCGCGAAGCCGCGAAACGTGCGCTGGGTCTGCGTGCTTTTGATACGCAGCTTTTGGGTGGTATCTTTTTGCACGAGGGCAATATTTCAGAAATGAAAACCGGCGAGGGTAAAACACTTGTTGCGACCTTCCCTGCCTATCTGAACGCTTTGACCGGCCGTGGCGTGCATATCGTCACCGTGAACGATTACCTTGCACGCCGTGACGCGGAATGGATGAGCAAAGTCTACGGCGCTCTTGGTATGTCCACTGGTGTGATTTACCCGCAGCAGCCCGAAGACGAAAAAAAAGCCGCATACCAGTGTGACATCACTTATGCGACCAACAACGAACTCGGTTTTGACTATCTGCGCGACAATATGAAGTCCGAACTAAAAGATCTCGCACAGCGCGATCACTATTTTGCCATCGTCGATGAAGTAGATTCGATCCTCGTCGACGAAGCCCGGACACCGCTGATTATCTCGGGCCCTGCTGAGGATCGCACCGATCTCTATATGGCTGTGGATCAGGTGATCCCCGAGATCGGCGACGAACATTACACCTTGGATGAAAAAGCCCGTAGTGTGTCCTTTACGGATGAAGGCAACGATTGGCTCGAAGAGCAACTGTTGGCGCGTGGTATTCTGCCAGAGGGCCAGTCTTTGTATGACCCTGAAAGCACATCCATCGTCCACCACGTGAACCAAGGCCTACGTGCGCACAAGATGTTCACAAAGGACAAAGACTATATTGTGCGCAACGATGAAGTTGTGCTGATTGACGAATTCACTGGCCGTATGATGGCGGGTCGTCGTTTGTCAGAAGGTTTGCATCAGGCGATTGAGGCCAAAGAGGGTGTGTCGATCAAACCTGAAAACGTGACTTTGGCGCAGGTGACCTTCCAGAACTACTTCCGTCTATACGACAAGCTGGGCGGCATGACTGGTACCGCTTTGACAGAAGCGGAAGAATTCGGTGAAATTTACAATTTGGGCGTGGTCGAAGTGCCAACCAACCGTCCCATCGCCCGTGTCGATGATGACGATGCGGTCTACCGGACGGCTCAGGAAAAATACAACGCCATCGTTGAAACCATTCAAGAGGCTTCTGCCAAAGGTCAGCCAACGCTGGTTGGGACAACGTCAATTGATAAATCTGAATTGCTGTCTGAACTGCTGACGAAAGCAGGCATCAAGCATAACGTTTTGAACGCGCGCCAACACGAGCAAGAAGCGCAGATCGTTGCAGATGCCGGTAAACTGGGCGCCGTGACCATCGCGACCAACATGGCGGGCCGTGGTACGGACATTAAATTGGGCGGCAACGTCGAGTTCAAAATCATGGAAGCCATTGCGGCGGACCCAGAAGCGAACCCAGATGAAATCCGTGCCAAGATCGAAGAAGGTCACCAGGCTGACGAAGATGCTGTGAAAGCTGCTGGCGGTTTGTTTGTTCTGGCCACAGAACGTCACGAAAGCCGCCGCATTGATAACCAGCTGCGCGGCCGTTCAGGTCGTCAGGGTGACCCGGGCCGTTCGGCGTTCTTCCTGTCTCTGGACGACGATCTGATGCGCATCTTTGGATCTGATCGTTTGGACAAGGTTCTGTCCACTCTGGGCATGAAAGAAGGCGAAGCGATTGTACACCCTTGGGTGAACAAGTCCTTGGAGCGCGCGCAGGCGAAAGTCGAAGGCCGCAACTTTGATATTCGTAAGCAGCTGCTGAAATTTGACGATGTGATGAATGATCAGCGTAAGGTGATCTTCTCTCAACGTCGCGAAATCATGGAAGCTGAGGATCTGTCCGAAATCGTTCAGGACATGCGCCACGAGGTGATTGGTGATCTGGTGGATGAATATATGCCACCAAAAACCTACGCTGATCAGTGGAACACCGAAGGTCTTTACGCGGCCACCATCGAACAACTGGGCATTGATGTGCCTGTGATCGATTGGGCGCAGGAAGAGGGCGTGGATGATGAAGACATCATCGAACGTCTAGAAAAAGCAGCTGACGAACATATGGCCCAGAAAGCGGCGCGGTTTGGACCAGAGCAACTGCGCGGTATCGAAAAGCAGCTTTTGCTGCAGATCATCGACCGCAAATGGCGTGAGCACCTGTTGACGCTGGAACACCTGCGCTCTGTTGTCGGGTTCCGTGGTTATGCGCAACGTGATCCGTTGAACGAATATAAATCAGAAGCCTTCCAGCTGTTTGAAAGCATGTTGGATGGGCTGCGCACTGACGTCACACGTAACCTAAGCCAAATTCGCCCTCTGACTGAAGAAGAGCAGGCCGCGATGATTGCACAGGTTCAGGCCCAGCAAGCCGCAGCGGTTCAGGCGCAGGCTGAGGCTGCTGAAAAGGCCGCGCGTGTGCCTCTGATCGAAGGTTTCAATGAGGACGATCCAAGCACCTGGGGCAACCCTGGCCGTAATGATCCATGCCCATGTGGATCGGGTGATAAGTTCAAACATTGCCACGGCAAACTGGCCTAACTCGGCAAAGAATCGTCTGACTCTCTCCTAAAGGGCGCCACAGCGGCGCCCTTTTTGCTGCATAGCTTCGCCCTTGAGTTATTGCGAGTAGGAGGAAGTCATGAAGCTTCCCATAAAACTAATCACTATGTCTGGCCGTTCCGTAAGGCTGGCGTTGGTTGCTGGATCTTCGGCTCTTGTGGCTGTCACTGGTTTCTTTTTGCAAAGCGGCACCGCGACGGAAGCTTCGGCTGTGCAGCCTGAAAGGGTCAAGAAGTTTGAGGTGCCAGCGCAGGCAGAATTACAAATCGCCTCGTCTGTTGGATTAACCGGGCAGTATCTTCCGGCGGTTCCAAGCGATCCGGAGGCGTCTTTGCCTGTGCTGCCCGCAGCGTTTACGCCGTCAAAGGATGAGCCGATTTCTGCGATGCCGCAAGAAGAGCCTGCACCTTTGCTTGGCTGTGAAATCAGTTTGACCGCAGAGCCAACAATTGCAGCTTTGGTGAACCTGTCGATCAATGCGACCTGTATGCCAGATGCTCGCATTGCGATCTCGCATGCTGACGTAGGCTTTCATGAAGTGTTGGATGATCAAGGGCACCTGGAAATCACTGTGCCGGCCTTTGATGAATTCGCAGAATTTTCGGTGACCTTCCCGAATGGTGCCGAAGAATTGGTCGAAACGCAGGTGCCATCGATTGTGTTCTATGATCGCGTTGCGGTGCAGTGGTTGGGCGAAACGGGTCTGCAAATTCATGCGTTAGAGTTCGAAGCTGACTATGGCGAAGAGGGTCATGTCTGGTTTGGAAATCCGCGTGATTTGACCTCTGTCATTGGGGGCGAGGGTGGATTTCTGATGCGCATGGGCGCAGGCGAAAGCGAAATCTCGCGGATGGCTGATGTCTATACCTTCCCTGTCGGCAATCCTGCGCGTGTCGGAGAAGTCGCTCTTTCTGTTGAGGCCGAAGTGAATGGTGCCAATTGCAATCGCCCAATTTCTGCACAAACCTTGCAGGTGCATGGCGGTGGTGACAAGCTGACAAATGAGCTTGAAATGATCATGCCCGATTGTGGTGCAACAGGTGACTTTCTGGTGTTGTCAAACCTGCTCAAAGACCTGACAATTGCGCAAAAGTAACAAAGCGTAGCGTAGGGTCTTATTATGACAATTTTGCGTGCGGCGTGTATCGCCGCACTTTCTATTTTCAGCTCTATCGCTGTTGCACAGGATATCACTTTAACCTCGCCTGATGGGGCAGTTGAAATATCCGGGACCCTTCTTGGCTTTGATGGGGAGTTCTATCGTGTTGAAACCGTCTACGGAGAGCTGACCGTGGATGGTTCTGGGGTGACCTGTGATGGCCCAGGTTGTCCGAACCTGATCGACTTTGTGGCTGATATTACCATTTCTGGGTCCAGCGGCATGGCGGACATTCTGATGCCTGCATTGTTAGACGGCTTTGCCCTTCGTAATGGCTACGCGGTTGAACGGGACATCACTGGCACGACTAACTTCACATATGTTCTCAGTGATCCGGTCACGCGTTCTGATTTGGCACGGTTTCGGTTTAAGGCCTCCACAACGGATGAGGGCTTCGCTGATCTTTTGGCGGATGAGGCTGACATCGCGATGTCTTTGCGTGAAATTCGCGCAGCAGAGGCAAAACGTGGGTATGAGGCCGGGCTTGGTGATTTGCGTGGCAAAAACAGAAGCCGTGTTTTGGCGTTAAATGCCTTGGTTCCCATTGTTGCCCCAGGCAATCTCGTGTCGCGCATCACAACAGCAGAGCTTGCAGAGGTGTTTTCTGGTCGCATCGACAATTGGCAAGCCTTAGGCGGCCCTGATGCGCCGATTGCATTGCATGTCCCGGAACAAACGTCCGGACTGCTTCAGGCTATCGAAGACCGGCTGCTTGCGCCGGCTGCGCAAACCCTGGCGCCTAAGGCAGAACACCATACAAAGTCAGCTGACTTGGTGAGCGCAGTGCAGCGCGACCCATTTGCCATTGGGCTGGCGACTTATGAAAGCTCTGGCAGCGCTTTACGTCTTCCATTGTCAGGGGGCTGTGGTTTTGCGGTACACGCCACGCGACGTGGCATTAAAACCGAAGACTACCCGCTGACAGCGCCGATGTTCTTGTATCTGCCTGCGCGCCGCTTGCCAAAAATGGCGCGCGATTTCCTGACGTATACGCGGGGTCCTGCCGCCCAGATTGTCATTCGACGCGCAGGGTTTGTTGATCAGTCGCCAGAAGAAGTGCCAATTTCATTACAAGGTGAACGCTTCGCTAATGCCATTGCGCAGGCGGATAAGTCTGTGCCATTGGCGGATGTGCAAGCCATTGTCGCACGCCTTGGCAATCATGAACGCCTGACGACGACCTTCCGGTTCCGTCCGGGTGTTTCAGCCCTAGATCCGCAATCGCAATCCAACGCACAGCAACTGGCCCGAGCCTTAGAGATTGGCACCTATGAAGGCCGCGAACTGGTCTTTGTTGGCTTTAGTGATGGAGAGGGTTCTTCCGAGGCCAACCGCACCATTGCATTGCGTCGGGCGAAATCTGTTCGCGATGCCGTTCTTGAGGCTGCTGAAACGGCGGATCATAGCAAGCTCAATATTGCGGTTGAGGGCTTTGGTGAAGCGCTGCCTATGGCCTGCGATGAAAGCGCTTGGGGTCGGCAAGTGAACCGCCGGGTCGAGGTCTGGCTGCGTTAAAGAAGATCTTCGGATCGGAAGCTTAGGTGGCGCGATTGACCGATGATCAGATGATCATGCAGGTCGATCGACATCACGGAACAAGCCTGCTGAATTTTCATCGTCATTTCGACGTCAGCCTGTGATGGGGTCGGATCGCCTGAGGGGTGGTTGTGCACTAAGATCAAAGCGCTGGCACTGAGCTCCAGTGCGCGTTTGACCACTTCTCGGGGATAAACCGGTACGTGATCCACGGTGCCGCGGGCCTGTGCTTCGTCAGCAATCAAGGTGTTCTTTGTGTCCAAAAACAGAATGCGAAATTGTTCTGTTTCAAGATGCGCCATGGATGTTTGGCAGTAATCAAGCAGCGCATCCCAAGAACTTATAACCTGCCGGCGCATGACTTTGGACTGTGCAAGGCGCTGCGCTGCGGCCTCAACAACTTTCAGTTCGCAGATAATGGCGTCCCCGACGTCATGACATTCTTTTAAGCGCGCAACGGGTGCCGCAATCACACCGTTAAAACTGCCAAACCGGTCAAGCAATCTGCGTGCAATTGGTTTTACATCGCGCCGAGGGATGGCCCGGAAGAGGACAAGCTCTAAGAGTTCATAATCCGGGAGCGCAGTCGCACCGCCTTTCATAAAGCGATCGCGCAGGCGTTTGCGATGATCGCGAATATAAGAGGGCAGGCGGGTCTTACCTGCAATGGGCTGCACGCCGTGTAGCAATGGCAGGGCGCTTTCTTGGAAGGCGTTTTGCTGGGTCATGCCGCCAGGCTGCAGGATCAATCTTAGGATTCGGTAAACTCAAATAAAGAAGGCGCATCCGAAGACGCGCCTTTTCATTCATCTGTTGCAGGGATCAGGATTTCATCGAATCCCAGAAGCCTTTGACGGACTTAAAGAAGCTGCTGCTTTCCGGACTGTTGTCTTCAGAGAGTTCATCGAACTCTTTCAGCAGCTCTTTTTGACGGCTTGTCAGGTTCACAGGGGTTTCCACGGCCAGTTCGATGAACATATCACCCTGACCGCCACCGCGCAGCGCTGGCATGCCTTTGGACCTCAACCGCATCTGGCGACCAGATTGGCTACCAGACGGAATTTTTACACGGCTGCGTCCGCCATCGATCGTAGGCACCTCAATGTCTCCGCCCAATGCGGCCGCTGTCATAGACACCGGAACGCGGCAGAAAAGGTTGGTGCTTTCGCGTTCAAATATCTTGTGCTTTGACACTTCGATAAAGATGTAGAGATCACCTGTCGGACCACCGCGCAAACCAGCTTCGCCTTCGCCAGCCAGACGAATGCGCGTGCCGGTTTCTACACCAGCAGGGATGTTCACAGCCAGCGAACGGTCTTTTTCAACTCGGCCGACACCACCGCAGGAACGGCATGGGTTTTTGATGATCTGACCTGTACCAGAGCAGGTTGGGCATGCGCGTTCAACAGTGAAGAAACCCTGTTGTGCACGCACCTTACCCATGCCGGAACATGTTGGGCAGGTCACAGGCTCTGCGCCGCCTTCAGCACCGGTGCCATTACATTCGCCACAGCTGACGGATGTCGGTACCTGAATGGTCTTTTGCATGCCTGAATAGGCTTCTTCCAGAGTGACACGCAGGTTGTAACGCAGATCAGAGCCACGTGTTGCACGCTGGCGCCCGCCTCCGCGTCCACCGCCGCCCATGAAGTCGCCGAACAGGTCGTCAAACACATCAGAGAAGGCAGACGAGAAATCACCGCCTGGATGGCCACGGCCTGCGCCGCCACCGCCCATACCGTGTTCAAAGGCTGCATGACCATACTGGTCGTAAGCCGCCTTCTTTTCGGCATCCTTTAGGATTTCGTAAGCTTCGTTGGCTTCTTTGAACTTGGATTCAGCATCTGGATTGTCGGCATTGCGGTCCGGGTGAAATTCTTTGGCTTTCTTGCGATAGCCCTTTTTGATTTCATCCGCCGAGGCACCTTTGCCCACGCCCAGCACATCGTAATAGTCGCGTTTCGCCATGGAAAACCTCCTGGGTTTATTCCTTCGAGCCGGAAAAAGTCAGGGGCCGGATCCGGCAAGCGGACCGGCCCCCATGTCTCATTCCGACCGCGCGATTAGCGCTTGTCGCCATCCAGATCTTCGAAGTCAGCGTCGACGATGTCATCGTCTGCTGGGCCTGCATCCGCGGCTGCCGGCTCTTCGCCTGCATCCTCAGCGGAGGCTTTGTAGATCGCTTCGCCCAGCTTCATTGCCGCCTCAGTGACGTTCTGAACACCAGACTTGATCTTGTCAGCGTTTGCTTTTTCGTCTTCCAGATCGTCTTTCAACGCAGCGATTGCCAGTTCAATCGCTTCGATGGTGGTTGGGTCAACCTTGTCAGAATGCTCTTCCATGGACTTTTCAGTCGAATGGATCAGGCTTTCTGCTTGGTTGCGTGCTTCCACCAGCTCTTTGCGGTCTTTGTCTGCTTCAGCGTTTGCTTCTGCATCCTGAACCATTGCTTCGATGTCCTCATCAGACAGGCCACCGGAGGCTTGGATGGTGATCGACTGCTCTTTGCCGGTGCCTTTGTCTTTCGCGCCAACGGATACGATACCGTTTGCGTCGATGTCGAAAGTCACTTCGATCTGAGGCATGCCGCGTGGTGCCGGCGGGATGTCTTCCAGGTTGAACTGGCCGAGGATCTTGTTGTCCGCCGCCATTTCACGTTCACCTTGGAACACGCGCAGGGTTACGGCGTTCTGGTTGTCTTCCGCAGTCGAGAAAGTCTGGGACTTTTTCGTAGGGATTGTTGTGTTGCGGTCGATCAAACGTGTGAACACGCCGCCCAGAGTTTCGATACCCAAGGACAGTGGTGTCACGTCCAGCAGAACAACGTCTTTCACGTCGCCTTGCAGAACGCCCGCTTGGATTGCAGCACCCATGGCTACAACTTCGTCAGGGTTCACGCCCTTGTTTGGCTCTTTACCGAAGAATTTGGTCACTTCTTCGATGACCTTCGGCATACGTGTTTGACCACCCACCAGAACAACTTCGTCGATGTCAGATGCGGACAGGCCAGCATCTTTCAAAGCCGCTGCGCATGGCTTCATGGAGTTCTTGATCAGATCGTTTACAAGGCTTTCCAGCTTTGCACGTGTCAGTTTCATAACCATGTGCAATGGCGCGCCGTCTTTGCCCATAGAGATAAACGGTTGGTTGATCTCTGTTTGGCTTGCAGAAGACAGTTCGATCTTGGCTTTTTCTGCTGCTTCTTTCAGACGCTGCAGGGCCATCTTGTCTTTAGACAGATCTACGCCGTGCTCTTTTTTGAACTGATCCGCGAGGTAGTTCACGATGCGCATGTCAAAGTCTTCACCACCCAGGAAGGTGTCACCGTTGGTGGACTTCACTTCGAACAGACCGTCGTCGATTTCCAGAATGGTTACGTCGAAAGTACCGCCGCCAAGGTCATAGACCGCGATGGTTTGGGTTTCTTCTTTGTCCAGACCGTAAGCCAGAGCAGCCGCAGTTGGTTCGTTGATGATACGCAGAACTTCCAGGCCGGCAATTTTACCGGCGTCTTTGGTTGCCTGACGCTGTGCATCGTTAAAGTACGCAGGAACGGTGATAACCGCCTGTGTCACTTCTTCGCCGAGGTAGGACTCAGCGGTTTCTTTCATTTTGCCCAGAGTGAAAGCAGAGATTTGAGACGGGGAGTATTTCTCACCGCGTGCTTCAACCCATGCATCACCGTTGCCACCGTTGACGATGGCAAATGGCACCATTTTCTTGTCTTTTTCGACCGCTGGATCGTCAAAACGACGACCAACAAGGCGCTTCACACCGAAAACTGTGTTTTCTGGGTTGGTGACGGCCTGGCGTTTCGCCGGCTGGCCAACAAGGCGCTCGTCTTCTGTGAATGCGACGATCGACGGCGTGGTGCGTGCACCTTCCGCGTTTTCGATCACACGTGCCTGAGAACCATCCATGATGGCGACACAGGAGTTAGTCGTACCGAGGTCGATACCGATCACTTTGCCCATATTTGATCCCTTCTAAATTAAGGCGATAATCCGAGACGAGACCCGTTTTGGCATCCCGCCCCGATCTGGTTGGCGATGACCCTTTGGTCACCACGCTTCGCAGGGTATATAGGGAGCCGGAAAAGCTGCTGCAAGCGTCTGTTTGGTGTCCAAAGTCCAATTTCTGCGGGTTTGGCACCTAGATCGCATCAAGAATGCCTAAGGAGGCCGAATTGACCGAGGTCCCACCGCTGAACATTCGCGGATTTAAGGTTTACAAAGGGTTTCTAAACCGCGCCTCTCAGGAACAATTGGTGGCAGAATCGCGCGCATTGGCGACTGAAGCGCCGTTTTTTCAGCCCACTACTCCGAGTGGAAAGCCTATGTCGGTCAAGATGACCTCTGCTGGTCGATTAGGGTGGGTGACGGATCGAACTGGATATCGGTATCAAACTGCTCATCCGCGCGGGCAAAGTTGGCCTGAAATTCCAAACGTCATTCTGAATATCTGGAGCGCAGTTGCCTCTCCTGACCGACTGCCGGACAGCTGTCTGATGAATTTTTATGGCGCAGATGCACGCATGGGCCTGCATCAAGACAAAGATGAAGGCGATTTTGAATGGCCCGTGGTTTCGGTATCGCTGGGCGATGACGCGCTGTTTCGCATGGGCAACCCCACGCGCGGCGGGAAAACGGAGTCGATCTGGCTGACATCAGGCGATGTCGTTGTCATGGGAGGGGACGCCCGTTTGAGCTATCATGGTATCGACCGCATACGCTTTCAAAGCTCTTCGCTATTGCCCAAAGGTGGCCGGATTAATTTGACTTTACGGGTTGTTGATCAAACAAGCTGATCACGGCGCAAGACCGCAACAACCGTCCAAGCCAAAGGCTTCGCCGTTCATTTGAATGAATAGCCGGATGCGTAATGCGTTTTCGCGATCAGACATGCCGTCGTGGCACATTTGGTTTTCAATCACAGCGGAAAACCCGCCCGTTGGATCATTTGACCCCATGCCAATTGTCCCATGTGGGCGTGCGGCTATTCCTGACTTCCAGTCGATTGGATATGGATGCGCCTGGCTGTCGTAATCCGTGTATACAGCTTCAGAAGCGCCAATGTTCAAATTGAAGTCCCAGAAGGGTTCTGTGCCAAAGCAGGTCATCGGCGTTTCAAATTCGTGCCAGCGCGGCTGTTCTGGAATTTCAAAGAATGAAAGCCGAATCCAACCGCTGCCTTCGCCACTGTTCACAAGACCCCAGTCACCTGTTTCATCAACAGAGACGATCTCGATGTCACGAGCAGCGGGCGCGAGAGTTCCGATGATCTCAGAGGTGTGATCCGCCTCTAGTCGAATGTTTAATACATCATCGCTGGCAACATTGATCACATTGCCAAGTTGAGGGAATTGATCTTGGTTGTGCCAATCAGCGACGGCAGCAAGCGGCCAGATCATTATGGGCCAAATCAGTAGTCGAATGGCCCAACGCATCATCGTTTTGACCCCCAACTGAGTGAGGCTTGGCGGCGGGTAAAGAACTCTCCCATCATGCCAATCACAAGCAGGGCAAGCCCGACATACAGCGGATAATCCGTGGTGCTGTTTCGGGGCACATAATTGATAAACGTATAGCCGCGCGCTTGATCGATGGTGTGAAACAATGGGTTCCAGTCAAACATCGCCAGCATGAAACTCGGCAAAGTGTTGGCGACAAACATTTTGCCTGAGGCGATCATATTCGCACGGGCATAGATTGTGGTCATGAGCTGCACAAAGTTTGGGTACCAAGGTTTGATCGACAGCAAGACCAGACCGACGCCAGCGCCCGTGAACCATGACAGCAGGACCATTCCAATCGCATTCACCGGGTCATCCACAACAATTGGTGTGATGGCGACGTGATAAATGAACAGGATGCTAAACAGCGACAACATTTGGATATAAAGCGTTCCAATTGCAGCAGCCAAAATGGCGATCGCTGTGTTCATCGGCGCGTGTTTCATCATCGGCGACGCTGGGCCTTCAGCCGCGGCAACCGCCCCCATCGTTTTCGTATGGGTCATGAAGTTGAAAATGCCGGTCATCAGATACAGCAGGAAATCCCCGCGTAGTGCCGCGCCGCGCATACCAAGAACTGAGAACATCAAATAGAAGACCAGCACCAAAATGGCGGTCTGCATCATGTTCAGCAAAATGGACATCAAAGCATTGCCATGCTTCTTGCGCACTTTACGTACGATCGAATGGTACACCAATTCCGAGATCGCAAACACGGATTGGAGGCTGGTTTTGGGGCCAGTTTTCTCAAACATGGGGCATCCTGCTTGAATTGCCTGATATATCGGACGGATTTCTTGCCGTTCCGTATTGCCCACAGCATAAGGGGCGCGAGGTAAATATTCAACAAATGCCTGTATTGGAGCACACTTTGAACTACGAACTGCTTGTCCCCGTCATGCGCCGTTTGGCAATCGAAGCCGGTCAGAAAATCATGGAGATTTATGATGCCGACGATTTTGATGTGAAGCTGAAGTCAGATGATAGCCCTGTGACAGTTGCTGACGAAGCTGCCGATGCAATCATCGCAGCGGGTTTGCGTGCCGCGTTTCCAGACGTCATGCTTGTGACTGAAGAGCAGTCCGACAGTCACAAAGCCAAAGGCGATACCTTCCTGATCGTTGATCCGCTTGACGGCACTAAAGAGTTCATTCATCGCCGCGGTGATTTCACCGTCAACATTGCTTATGTCAAAGATGGCGTACCACAGCGTGGCGTGGTCTTTGCCCCTGCAAAAAATCGCATGTTCTTTACCCAAGCTGATGGACAAGCAGTTGAAGAGACAGGTCAGTTTGACCTTGATCAGATCGGCGCTGTGACACCGATCAATGTGTCTGAAGCAGATAATGATGCTGTGATGATTGTTGCGTCAAAATCGCATCGGGATCAGGCCACCGAAGACTACATTAACAAATATAGCGTCAAAGATAGCAAAAGTGCCGGCTCCTCGCTGAAGTTCTGCCTTGTCGCGACAGGGGAAGCTGACATCTATCCGCGCGTCGGACGTACAATGGAATGGGACACCGCCGCAGGTCATGCGGTTCTGCTCGGTGCGGGTGGCGATGTCGTGCGGTTTGATGATCACACACCGCTTACCTACGGCAAGGATGATTTTGCGAACCCGTTCTTCATCGCCTACGCACCAAGCGTTGAATTGAAGAAAGCTTGAGCTGAGCGATTTGCGTCGCTGGATGACCCCAGCGGCGCTTCGCTTTTGATCTTGGATTTTATCCCTATTGGTCCTACCCGGTTTTGGCGTATCAAAGAGGCGATGACAGGTCTGGTTTCTCTTTGGCAACAATATCGGCTGCGCCTAAAGCGCCGTAGGTTGCTTTGGCGTTCTTTTCGGGCGCGACATCATCTGACAGCGGTCCGTGTCAACGAAATTCCGCAAGACGGTGTTTTGGTGTTTTCGGTTATTCGAAACGAGGTCAATCGCTTACCGTATTTCTTAGAGTTCTACCGGAAGCTCGGAGTTTCGCAGTTTCTGTTTATCGACAATGAAAGCGATGACGGCAGTCTGCAGCTTTTACATCAGCAAGATGACTGTTCGGTTTGGAGCACATCTGAGTCTTATCGCGATGCGCGATTTGGATTGGATTGGCTGACCTGGCTGATGATCAAATTCGGTCACAACCGCTGGTGCCTGATGGCCGATGCGGACGAGCTTTTGGTGTTTGACGGTGATGACCAATGCACATTGACTGACCTCACAAAGTCTTTGGATCGGTCGGGGCAGATCGGGTTTGGAACCTTGTTGCTGGATCTTTACCCCGACGGCCCATTAGGGGCGCAAACTTATAACGCTGAGGGCGATCCGCGTGATGTACTTACGCACTTCGATGCAGGGCCGTATCGTCAAGTGCGCCAGCTTCCAAAGCAAAATCTGTGGCTGCAAGGTGGTGCGCGCGAACGGGTCTTTTTCCAATCGACTCCGGATCAGTCACCAACTTTGAATAAAATCCCGTTGATAAAATGGAACCGACGGTTCGCATGGGTGAACTCTTGCCATTCCTTGCTGCCAGCGCGGTTGAATTATCAATATGATGGGCCGCTAGGCAAAATGCCGTCGGGCGCGCTGTTGCACACGAAGTTTCTACCCGAGATTGTTTTCAAATCAGAAACAGAACGCGCGCGGCAACAGCACTTTCATACACCCCAGGATTTTGAAGGCTACTATGCTGATATTTTGGCATTGCCAAATTTGATGTGCGACTCCTCAGTGCGGTACAAAGATCCCCAGCAACTGGCTGATCTTGGTTTGATCACAAACCGAGATTGGCTGCTGAGTGATTGAACAAATCAAATTAGGTCGCATTTTCGGTATTTTTTGATCCGAGCTAAGACGATCTAAATTCATTGATTCGTATAAGAAAAACGTGACATACTGTGCTTTAAGGGCAGTAGAACGGGTCATAAGGCCTGCGCAGCAGAAAAGCGGTTGGATCGTTGGGGCTATTAGATTCCTATAAGATGCGGTTGCGTCGGAAACGACGCATTGTCAGGGCGATGCGAAAGTCCCTGCAATTGCGCGTGAAGCAGGATCATACAAACAACATCCGAAAAGGCGATATTTTGCTGGTCACAACAGTGCGAAATGAAGCTATTCGGATCCCGTACTTCCTGCAATATTACCGGCGCATGGGCGTTAGTCATTTCCTAATCGTGGATAATGGCAGCGCAGATGGTTTGATGGATCACCTCGCTGGGCAGTCTGATATTTCCGTTTGGTATACCGACTCTAGCTATAAGTCTGCGGGATATGGCATCGACTGGATGAATAGCCTGAAGCGTCGCTACGCACATGATCACTGGACTCTGGTTGTCGATCCGGATGAGTTCTTTATTTACCCATTTTGTGACAGCCGCCCGATCAATGCATTGACGGATTGGCTAGACAATTCAGCGATCCGCAGTTTTTCTGCGATGCTTTTGGACATGTATCCGAAGGGTCGGCTGGATGAGACCCCGTATCACGAAGGCCAAGATCCGCTTGAGATCGCAAATTGGTTTGATGCTGGAAACTACACGATTTCCAAGAACCGGGAATATGGCAACCTTTGGATACAAGGTGGACCACGTGCACGCATGTTTTTCAAAGATGCGCCGAAACGTGCGCCTGCATTGAATAAAACGCCGTTGGTGAAATGGGATAAACACTATGCCTATGCGAGCTCGACACATGCGCTATTGCCGCGAGGCTTGAACCTTGTCTACGAAGAATGGGGGGGTGAAAAAGCTAGTGGAATGCTTTTACACACCAAGTTCTTAGACACGTTTGCCCATAAGGCTGGCGAGGAATTGCTGCGCAAACAGCATTATGCTGGGAGCTATGAATATGCGGCCTATGCACAGGCATTGCGGGAACAACCACAGCTTTGGTGCAAATGGTCCGAGCGATATATCAACTGGAGGCAGCTCGAAATTTTAGGTCTGATGTCAAAGGGGAACTGGGCATGACCTTAGGCGTCATTATGCTTGTTCATAACTCTTTGGATCGCGCAACACAGGTGGCGAACCATTGGGTTGCTGCGGGATGCTCCGTCGTTATTCATGTTGATGCCGCAGTTGATCGCAAAACATTCCGGGCGTTCAAAGCCGGCTTTGATGGCAATGAAAACGTACAGTTCAGCAAGCGCCACAAATGCGAATGGGGCATGTGGGGCTTGGTGGCAGCGACGCAATCTGCCTCTGAATTGATCCTAAAATCCTACCCAGATGTGCGCCATGTTTACCTCAGTTCAGGATCATGTTTGCCTTTGCGTCCTGTGGCCGAACTGATTGCTTATTTGGATGAACGCCCACAGGTGGATTTCATCGAGTCGGCGACCACTTCTGATGTGCCTTGGACAGTCGGCGGTCTGGATGAAGAGCGGTTCATATTTAGGTTCCCATTTTCATGGAAACGCCAACGGTTCCTGTTTGACAAATATGTCGACTTGCAACGCCGCATAAAATTCAAGCGCCGCATCCCTCAAGGGCTGGTACCGCATATGGGTTCTCAATGGTGGTGTCTGACGCGACAAACGCTTTCGGCCATCCTCGAAGATCCTGATCGGGATGCTTATGATCGGTATTTCAAGAAAGTTTGGATTCCTGACGAAAGCTATTTTCAGTCCCTTGCACGCCTTTATTCTAAAACGATTGAAAGTCGGTCATTGACCCTTTCGAAATTCGATTTTCAGGGTAAGCCGCATATCTTTTACGATGACCACCTTCAGTTGCTGCGTCGCTCCGATTGTTTTGTGGCGCGGAAAATTTGGCCAAAGGCAGGCCGCCTGTATGAGGCTTTCTTAACTGACGCCGACACCCAAATGCGCAAAGTCGAACCGAACCCAGCCAAGATCGATCGCATTTTTGCAAAAGCTGTGGAGCGTCGCACGATTGGTCGTGCAGGGCTTTATATGCAGTCGAGATTTTTGGATCAGCACTGGGAAAACGGTGTGACCTCGGCACAGTATTCAGTGTTCCAAGGGTTTGCTGAACTTTTTGAAGACTTCGAGAGCTGGCTGACGAAAGCAACGGATTGTCGAGTTCACGGTCATTTATTTGCACCTGATCGAGCCGAATTTTCGGGTGGTGAAAAGGTGCTAAATGGCGTGCTTACCGATAGTGCGAAACTGCGTGATTATAACTCGCAAGCGTTTCTGACCAATCTGATCTGGAACACGCGTGGTGAACGGCAGTGTTTTCAGTACGGACCACGGGACTCACAGGCCAATAACTGGCTCATGGCCAAAGATCCAAATGCGCAGATCTCTGTAATTTCCGGCGCTTGGGCCGTGCCCTTGTTCAAATCCAACCGCAACTTTTCTGACCTACGAAAAGAAGCGGCGCGCTTGCAAAAAGCAGAGGCTGATTTTTTGGATGTCCTACGCTCTCCTTGGGCGAAGGCGCGGGTGCGAATATGGACGATGGCGGAATTTGTTGAGGCTCCGATGGAGCCATTGCAATCCGTGATCGATGAGATCGCCCATAGTGCGACGCGACGGTTGTCAGAAGCGCCACGTATGACGGATCTCAAAGGGTTCGGACAATTCCTGCAGAATTTGAAAAATCAGGGCATGCACCCCTATCTGATGGGCGACTTTCCGGTTGGACCCGCTGACTTTAACGAAACAAAGCCGCCTCGGCGCCCCTACTTGGTACAATAAACCGCTATGTCGAACCGATTTGATTATTTCGTTGTGTTTGCAGAGATGCGGACAGGGTCCAATTTTCTAGAAGCAAACTTGAATGCCCTTGAAGGGGTGACTTGTCATGGCGAAGCGTTCAACCCGCATTTCATCGGCTATCCAAACAAGTCAGAGATCCTAGGTGTTACAGCAGAACAGCGCGAGACGGACCCCAATTTACTGTTGGATGCGGTTAAGGGGGAGGAGGGTGTTTTAGGCGGGTTTCGGTTTTTTAACGACCATGATCCAAGGGTTATGGAGCAAATTCTTCAAGATCCAAAATGCGCGAAAATCGTTCTGACTCGGAACCCGATGGACAGCTATGTCAGCTTGAAGATTGCGCAGGCGACCGGGCAGTGGAAATTGACCGATGTACGCAAGCGCAAGGATAGCAAAGTTACATTTGATGGCTCTGAATTTGCACGTCACGTCGCGCGTTTGCAGGCTTTCCAAATCGAGTTGATGAACACGCTGCAGAAATCGGGACAGACGGCTTTTTACGTCGCCTACGAAGATTTGCAAGATGTTGAGATCATGAATGGATTGGCGAAGTTCCTAGGTGTTGATGCGCGTTTGGAAGAGTTGGATAGTAAGCTTAAGCGCCAAAACCCAAGCCATATTTCCGATAAAGTTGAAAATTTTGAAGACATCTCTGCAGCTTTAAAGGAATTGGATCAGTTTAACCTGTCCCGAACTCCAAACTTTGAGCCGCGCCGCGGTGCCGCTGTACCAAGCTACATCGCCCATCCTGATTTAGGTTTAATGTTCCTTCCTATTCCCGGTGGGCCACGCGATGAAATCACACAGTGGTTCTCCCAAATCGGCAAAGAAACTACGGCGGAGCTGAAAACTGGGATGAACCAGAAAGAGCTGCGTCAATGGAAGCGAAAGTTCGTTCCAAACCGGACATTCTGCGTGTTGCGACACCCAGTGGAGCGCGCGCATGTCAGTTTCTGTAAGACTATCCTTTCGACAGGGCCGGGCAGTTTTTCAAAAATCCGCCGCACATTGCGCAATCGATTTGGTCTGCCCATACCGGAAGAGATGCCAAATGCGGGCTATGGCGTTGACGAGCACCGTCTGGCATTCAAAGAATATTTGAACTTTGTGAAGGCTAATCTGTCTGGTCAAACGACGATTCGGCAAGATGCGCATTGGTCGTCCCAGGCCAGTATCGTTGCGGGGTTTGCGGGCCATATGCTGCCAGATGCGGTGCTGCGCGAGCAGGAATTACAATTTGGCCTGGCCGAACTTGCGGCTAAAATTGGCCTTGAAACTGCACCGAATTTCACGCCGTATCAGCCTGAAACACCGCATTCTATCTCTGATATTTATGACACTGAAATCGAACGCATGTGCCAAGATGTGTATCAGCGGGACTACGTTATTTTCGGATTTGATCGCTGGAAATAACAACTAAAACGGAGTGGGAAAGCCACTCAACATTAGGTTCAAACTCGAATAGTTGAGTTTGAGCGGCAGGCGTTAAGCCGCCTGCATCGTGTCTGTTTCAGTCAGAATGGTGTATAGCGTCGAAGCCTGTGGGTTCGCACGCAGCTTGGTGCACACATTGCTTTCACGCAGTCGACGCGATACATGCGCCAGCGCTTTCAAATGCTCAACTCCAGCGTCTTCAGGCGCAAATAGAGCAAAGGCCAGATCAACAGGTTGGCGGTCTACAGAATTGAAATCAACAGGGTTTTCCAAAAGAATGAATGCCCCGCGGACTGAGCCTAGGCCATCCAGACGTGCGTGCGGTAGCGCCACACCATTGCCCACACCTGTTGGGCCAAGGCCTTCGCGTTCTTGCAGAGCCGTAACAACAGTATTGGCCGCAAGGCCATAGGCATTGGCTGCAAGATCACCAAAATCCTGCAGCAAACGTTTTTTACTGGAGGTGGCCGAAATCACTTTGACCGCCTCCGGGCGAAGGATGGTAGAAAAATCCATTTAGCCTGTATCCCTGCACCAGACTGCTCTGGTGCGTTATTGCGGGTCGATCCAGCCTATGTTGCCGTCTTCACGGCGATAGACCACATTCAGCCCGTCTTTTCCCTCGTTGCGGAACACTAACACAGGTGCCCCAGCAATTTCCATTTGCATAACCGCTTCACCTACAGAGAGAGATGGAATCTTTGCTTCCATCTCTGCGACAATTACCGGTTGCAAGCTGTCCGGCTCTGTCTCTTCTGAGGCGTTATCTGTGGCGAGGATATATGATGAAGCGCCGGAAAGTTCAACCGGGACCTCCCGATCCTTGTGATGGTCCTTTAAGCGGCGCTTATAGCGGCGCAGCTGTTTTTCCATCTTTTCGCTGCAGTTTTCAAATGCTGCGTAGATCTCATTGGCGCGTCCTTTGGCTTGGGCGGTGAGCCCGGTGGACAAATGCACGGTGGTTTCACAAACAAATTCGTGCGCGCTTTTGGAAAAGACGATTTGAGCATCCGTCGGTCGGCCGGCATATTTGCCCATAATACTGCCGAGTTCGCCCTCTACATGCGTTTGCAACGCGTTGCCGATATCGATCTGTTTTCCTGAAATCTGATAGCGCATTCTATCTCCTTAGTTATGAACATGTCCGAAAACAAAAAACGGGGGGTTAACACCGTAAACCGGCGCCCGCGTTCTTTAGTTCGGAATGTAGGAATTGGACGCTTTGATGGTTTGCGAGGCGAAAGGCCCTTTGGAAAGGGTTGTCAGATTCGCCAAGAAGAAGTGCATCAGCGTCATGACACCATTGGGCCAGCCATTCGCGGAAATGTCAATTGTGCGATTAGATATCGGCAAATTTCCGAGCAGAGATCAGGAGATTTTAAAACCGTCACCAAGGTAGACGCGACGCACGTTTTCGTTTTCGACAACTTCATCTGGGCTGCCAGACATCAACACTTTGCCGTCGTGCAAAATGTAAGCGCGATCAACGATTTCAAGGGTTTCGCGCACGTTATGATCGGTAATTAACACGCCGATCCCACGCTTTTTTAAATCCGCGACAAGGTGGCGGATATCGCCAACACTGATCGGGTCGACGCCTGCAAAAGGTTCATCTAGCAATAGGTATTTTGGATCGGCTGCAAGGCAGCGCGCGATCTCTACGCGGCGTCGCTCACCACCGGAAAGCGCCAATGCGGGGGCCCGGCGGAGGTGCTCAATTGAGAATTCTGACAGCAATTCTTCCAGACGTTCGCGACGTTTCACACGGTCTTTCACCGCGATATCGAGAATGGCGAGAATGTTGTCTTCGACACTCAGTCCGCGGAAAATCGACATTTCTTGTGGTAGGTATCCGATGCCCAATTTGGCGCGGCGATACATAGGTAAGGTGGTTGCGTCTTGCCCATCGATGATGACGCGGCCGCCTTCGGGGACCACAAGCCCTGCAATGGCATAGAAACTAGTTGTCTTGCCGCTGCCGTTGGGGCCGAGAAGTGCAACAACTTCGCCACGTTGCAGTTCCAGCCCGACATCGCGGATCACGACGCGTTTGCGATAGCTTTTGCGTAGGTTTTCAATACGCAGGCCAGATTGGCCTTCGGTCACTGTCAGGGTCGGAGCGGTCATTACTGCCTCGGCTGCAGAACCGTGCGCACACGTCCGTGCAGTTCTGCGGTTGAATTGTTGGTGTTCACCGTCATGCGCTGGGCCGAGATCGTTGATCCCTTCTGCGCCAATGCAACATTGCCTGCCATGTAGATAAAACCGGTGTCGACGTTATATTCTGCGGTCTCTGCCTTGGCAGTGTCGGCGCCACTGACAATTGAAACGCCTCCCGACCCTTTCAGACTGGCAATGCCTGTTTGATCCGCGGAATAGACGACTTCCACGAGTGGTGCTTTAAAGCTCATCACACCTTGCGTGATTTCGACATTGCCCTCAAATCGAGCGTTTCCAGTGTCTTGGTCAACGCTCAGGCTGTCGGCCTGCACTTCGATTGGGGCGTTGGCATCGTTATTCGTCAGGCCAAAATCAACTTTGAATTCCTGCGCATGAACTGGGCTGCCAGTCGTGATCGTTAGTGCGATCATACAGGCGATACAAAAAGCGAATAATCGATACAAGGTGGACCTCATGCGTTTCTAAGGCGTGTATATCAGCTTTACGCCTTTTGTGAAAAGGAAACGGCCGCCCAATTGTTCCCCCTCAAAGGTCAATTCCATCGCACCGGCTTCGAATGACCCGAAGGGACCAGAGCCCGTGGTCGTGGTGTCCGACATGGCGGTGCCCTGATCGATATTCAAGGTTAGCGCTTCTGTTTGAAACTGGTATCCATTTGAAGCGTTTAGGCGGACTTCGCCAGCTAAATCAGCCGTCAGAAGACCACTGTTGATGGTTCCAGTTCGCGCATCAAGTTCAAGCGAGACACCGTCTTGTTGGTCCAGCTTGGCGTTCAGTTTTTCTACAAAGGACCGTCTCGGATGATCCGGGTCGGGCGTTGCGGAGGCAGCCGTGACCTGAATGTTATGCCCATTAACTGTTTGACCAGTCAAAAAGGGCGCACCTAGACGTTGTTCGCGGGCATGATCTTCGAGTTCAATTTTTGCAAAAGGGATGGTGCTGGTGGGGGCAACAGATTGCGCAAAAAGGAACATGGTTGAAAATAGAGCCAGCGCAAAAAGCGGTAGCAGGACCTTCAACCAAGTTATCGTTTGCGAATATGTCAGACCCCGGCGTGCCATCAGTGAGAAAAGATGTCGATCTCTGGCCAGCCTTCAAGATCCAGAACCGCTCGTGTTGGTAGGAAATTAAAGCAGGATTGTGCCAGTTCGGTACGGCCTTCACGGGCAAGGCGTTCGTTTAGTTTTTCACGCATCTGGTGCAGGTAAAGAACATCAGATGCCGCGTATTCCAACTGAGCATCTGTGAGGGTTTCGGCCCCCCAGTCACTCATTTGTTGTTGCTTTGAAATATCGACACTCAACAATTCTTGAAGCAGGTTTTTGAGCCCATGGCGATCTGTATATGTGCGCACCAGCTTGGAGGCGATTTTTGTGCAATAAACCGGCGCTGTCAGCGCACCAAAAGCATTATGCATTGCAGCAATATCAAAGCGCCCGAAGTGGAACAGTTTCAACACGTTTGGGTCGGTGAGCATTTTGCACAGGTTCGGTGCTTCTGTTTGGCCCTTGCCGACTTGAACAATGTGCGCGTCGCCGTCGCCACCTGACATTTGCACCACGCACAGTCGGTCACGATGCGGATTAAGGCCCATCGTCTCGCAATCGATTGCTACAACCGAACCCAAATCAAGTCCGTCGGGCAGATCGCCCTGATAAAGATGGTTTGCCATGATGCCCTCATGTTTTGACTTCATTCCGACTTACGGGGTCGCGCGTTGTTATTCAATGACATGCTGTGGTGAATTGCACCTCTTAAGCTGTAAGTTGCTTGCCTCGTATGGTCATTGGCGACCCCTTCCGCGTAGGATGAGGTAAGACAGAATGAGGATGCCGCAATGAGCACACAGCTACAGCAAGTACTGACCGCAATTGACACTGCAAATGCCAAAGATCCGCGCCTGGACGACGGTCGGCCCGAAGCATTGCTTTACGGCCAACGGATGAGCGCGGAATGTGAAAGGCTGTTCCCAAACGCATCTGAACCTCTTCAAATCGCAGCGCGCGGGCAACACGTTGAACGTTGGGTTCTGAAACGTGCGGATTACCCAGAAGGGCGTGCAGGTTACTTGAAGTGGCGCCGTGATCTGGGCGCGCACCACGCGGCTACGGTTTCTGGCTTGATGTCAGATGCGGGATATTCAGCAGAAGCCTGTGCTGAAGCTGAAAGGATGCTGCGCAAGGAAGGTCTTAAGCGAGATACTGGCGTCCAAGCACTGGAAGACGTGATCTGCTTTGTCTTTCTCAAATGGTATTTCGCCCCATTTGCAGCCAAGCATTCTGAGGAAAAAATCCACAGTATCGTCGAAAAGACCGCGCGCAAAATGTCAGAAAATGCGCGTGCGCGAGTGCTTGAAGAATTTGATTTGCCTGAGGTTTTGGCACGGTTCTTTGAATAAACTGGCGAAATGGGTGCAAATTAGCACGCTATGCGTGATATGGTGCAGTAGTTGATACATCTATATGTTGAAAGATGCCGCAAATTACCCAAACGGTTGAAATTTACTTAGGCCTTTCAAACTCTAAGCGTAAACTGCTTGCATCTATACTGGGGGATAAAATGAAAAAGTTAATTATTGCAGCGCTTGCTATGGGAATGGCGACATCTGGCTTTGCTGGCTCGCTTCCATCTACGACGACCACAGAATATGATCCGACATTCTTTGCAGGTTTCACTTGGTCGTTTGGTGCGGGAAGTGAAAGCGCAGCTTCGGGATCAAACCCATTTGGTTTTAGTTTGCGTTACTTGAGCACAAATAAACCTGATACTCTGGCAGGCGCGATCGGCCTTACATATTATTTTGATGGTAGCTTTGGTTGTGACATTGGTGGGGCGGTTAACAACGGTGGCGCTAGCCTGACTGTCGGTTATGATTTCTGCCGCAGCCTGCCTGTGATTGGCCTTGGAGCGATCAAAAAGCCCACAACGACAACGGAAATACCCGATTAGGGCAGCGGCTGAACAACCAGGAAAGTTTATTGCAATGAACCGGCGAGACGCGCTTTCTGCATTGGCCGCAAGTTTGGCCATTCAAACGCTGCCGGTTCAAGCCCAGCAAAGGATTGATTTCGAGGCACTGAAGCATGTCGCGAATACGCTGCTGCCACGCGATGAATTAACACCTTCGGCATCGGAACTTGGGATCGTGTCGGAAGTGCTTATCGCCATCGATAGTCAGCCGTTGTTGTATCGCCTGATTGCTGCTGGCTTGGGGTGGTTGGATCAGGCCGGGGGGCGTCCCTTTGCGGGTTTAACGCTGGAACAGCAGCAACAAATATTGGCTTGGGCCGAAGGCTCGGACTACAACCAAATCCCTGGCCGTTTCTTTCACGTTTTAAAATCCATGTTCTTTGAGGCCTACTTCAGTCACCCTGGCGCCTTGGAAGGCCTCGCGCTGAATGAAGCTCCCCAACCTGAAGGGTATCTGCCGCCGTGGACCTAAACGCGCGCTACGATGTTGTGGTTGTGGGCTCGGGAGCAGGTGGCGCTGCCGCCGCTCTGCGATTGGTGCAGCAAGGGGCGAAAGTGCTGATGCTAGAAGCGGGACCACGCTTTGATCCGGTAGTGGATTATCCACAAAGTAATTGGGATTGGGAAAAGAACCTATTTCCAATTAAGCCGGGCAGCCAAGGCACAGTTCAATATGGTGATCTGGGTAGGTTAGAGACTGAATTCGCGGATTTGCAAACTTGGTCGCGTCATCGTCCATCCGTTTTACCAGTGTTGGGGGAGCCTCGGCGTGCGGAGATAGATGGATATTCCCATGTGCAAGGGGTTGGGGGCTCGACTTTACACTTTGTAGGCGAAGCCAATCGCATCCATCCAAACAGTTTTGAAGCGAATTCCCCAGAAACAGGGGCGAATTGGCCCATAAAATACGACGATTTAGAGCCCTACTATACGCATTGCGAGACCATGATTGGTGTTGCCTGTGATGAGCCCACCCCTGATCGTTGGCGTAGCATGCCTTTTCCGATGAAGGGGCATCCCGTTAGTCCAGGCGGAACCACTCTCATGCGTGCAGGGGAGAAGCTAGGCAGTCAGTGGCATCTGAATCCACGTGCAGCAAATTCTGAAGCTTATGACGAGCGCCCGGCATGTAATTATTGTGGCCAATGTTCACGCGGGTGCCCTTTGGGGGACAAAGGCAGCGCTGACGTTACATTTTTGCGCAAAGCCAACGTGACCGAACGATTGGTGATTGCGGAAAACACGCCTGTCACCAAGTTGAAACTTGGACGAGATGGGCGGGTCAGCCATATCGAAGTGATTTATAAGGGCCAGAAACAAGAGATCGAAACTCCGATCTTAATTCTGGCGGCAGGCGCCGTTCAGACGCCTCGGTTATTGTTGCTATCATCAGGCACATCCCAGCCCAATGGGGTGGCCAATAGTTCTGGGCAAGTGGGTCGCAATTTTATGGAGACCCTTTGGTGGAGCAGTGCAGGGCTCGTGCCGGGTTTGAAAAACAGTCATATGGGTCTGCCAGCGGATGTCGCTGATTGGTCACGCACAGCGCCTGGATCCGTTCCAGGTGTGTCCGGTGGCTTTAAGCTTACCCATACGACGTTGGACACTGGCCTTAATGGGCCGATCGGCTTCGCTACACGGATGCTGGGAGGGTTTGGTGCGGAATTGAAACGAGAATTGCGGGAAAAATTTGGGTCAGCTTTAGCCGTGAGTGCTGTTGGGCAAACCATTCCCGATGACAGATCGTTTATTGCTTTGTCGCCAGATCAATTGGATCAAAACGGCCTTCCGGTGCCGCAAATCAATTCAGTACTAACAACCAACAGCCACTTGCTGTTGCGCGAGATGGCGAATTCTTGTCGCGAGGTACTCGCAGCAGCCAGCGCAGAAGTTTTAGAAGAAAGCAGCTGCTATTCGGCGTTTTTATCAACGCATGTCTTTGGTACCGCGCGAATGGGGGCTGATGCATCAAATTCAGTGGTCGATGCAACATGCCGGACCCATGATCATCCCAATCTTTGGATTTGCGATGCCAGCGTGTTCCCATCCACTGGTGGCGGGGAAGCCCCTGCCTTAACCATCATGGCGCTGGCTACGCGTGCCGCAGATCACGCCCTGCGCTAAGGTAACAAAAAACGGCGCCCTGATTAGGGCGCCGCTTTTCAACTTTATATGGCGATCAGATCAGCGAATGCGCAACTCTGTTTTGGCATCGAAGAACAGAACTTTTTCTGGCTGATAGTTCACTTTGACAGTGGTGCCTTTTGCCAAGACGTCTTCTTCTTTGCTTTCAACGACAATTCGCTCGCCAGTTGCGGCGGTCAAATATTCGTAAGACACACCACCCAGCTGTTCAGCAAGATCAACTTTGACGGTGCTATCTGCCGCAGAAACTGTGAGGTGCTGTGGGCGCAAACCGACCAGAACTTCCGAACCTTCGGCCGGAAGAGCCACGTTTGCTTCAACCATTTCATTGTCCAATGCCGGAACACTCACTTTTCCGCCTTTGACGATCCCGCTTAGGAAGTTCATCGCTGGAGAGCCGATAAAGCCTGCAACAAATTTATTGTCCGGATCACGGAATAGATCCATCGGTGCGCCGACCTGTTCGATATGACCCGCGCGTAGAACAACGATTTTGTCCGCCAACGTCATCGCTTCGACTTGGTCGTGGGTGACATAGATCATCGTCGCACCGATTTCGCTATGCAGGCGTGCAATCTCAACGCGCATGTCCACACGCAGCTCGGCGTCTAGGTTTGACAGTGGTTCGTCAAATAGGAACACTTCAGGACCACGGACAATAGCACGACCAATCGCCACACGCTGGCGCTGGCCACCGGACAATGCTTTTGGTTTGCGTTTCAGGTAGTCATCAAGCTTCAGAATGCTGGAGGCTTCCCCCACCTTTCTTGCAATCTCGTCTTTGGCGACACCGTTCATTTTTAGGCCAAAGCCCATGTTCTCTTCGACCGACATATGCGGGTAGAGTGCGTATGTCTGAAATACCATGGCCACGCCGCGTTCGGATGGGTCCATGTGCGTCACATCGCGGGATCCAATGTCGATTTGACCGCTTGTGGTCTCTTCTAAGCCTGCAACCATACGCAGGAGAGTAGACTTGCCGCAACCTGATGGGCCAACAAAGACGCAGAATTCGCCATCTTCGATTTTTAGGTCAACGCCATGAATAACCTGGGTTTTACCGTATTTTTTAATGACGTTTGATAGTTCAACACCGGACATTGCGGCTTACTCCTAGCTCTGAACGGGGAATTGCCACGCGGCAGCATCTTCCCCAATTTCTGTGGCGCACTTGAGAAGACGGGGGCGAAGTTCGTCCAGGTCTTCCAAAGAGCGTCGTTGAGTTGTGGTTGTGACGGAAATCGCGCCGATCACGCGGTTGCCGCCGGAATGAATGGGGGCTGCAATGCAGATAATCCCCGGTTCGTGTTCTTCGCGATCATAGGCAAAGCCTTCAGCGCGAATGGTTTTTAGCTCATCACAAAGTGCCTTTGCGGAGGTTAGCGTTGTAGATGTATATTGAAGATAGGCCTGCTGGCTGAGGGCACGTTCAAGTTTGTCATCCGCCATGTAGGCCATGATGGCTTTGCCAACACCGGTACAATAAGCTGGGCCGACTTTACCGGCGGCAGCAAACATTTCGACGGGTCTCGCCGCGTTGCGTTTATCGACATAGAGCACTTGGCCATTGTCAAATTGTGCGAGGTGCAGAGTTTCACCGGTTTCTTCAGCGAGAGAATCCAAATGTGGACGCGCCACTGGAGCCAATGATGATTGACCCCATGCCGCATGGGCAAGGCGTACTAAGCGTAGGCCAAGGCTGTAGGTTTGACGGTCATCGTCATAAGACAGCATGCCCTGATTCGTTAGGGTCTGTAGGAAACGGTATAGAGTCGCCTTTGGGTGCGCGCTTTGCACCAGAAGCTCGGAAAACCGGATGGGTCGCTCCGCAGATGCGACCAAATCTAGAATTTCCAAGGCCTTACCGACCGTCCCGTCCTTTTTTTCAGCTTGCGCCATTAATTTTTCCTCCCAGCTTCGACGGGCTAAGCCTGCCGAAACATGTTGACAACCCTAGTGTGACGGCCCATTGTTTTCAATAGTTAAAACTTAGTTTCATTATTTGGAACTATCCTTGGAGCGAAATGGGGAGGAAAACCATGTTCCATAAAACCAAGTCCGTCTTGGCGACTTTGGCTGCAACCGCCGCACTTACCACTGGTGCAATGGCTGATGGCCACGCGAAACTATCAGGGGATCTCGTGATCTTCTCTGACATGTCTAACCCAGCACCGCGTGCGGTTATGGAAGGCATGGTAGAGCGTTTCGGCGCGATGCATCCAGATCTGAACATCGAGCTGACGGTTATCGACCGTGAAGCTTATAAAACTCAGATCCGGAACTTCCTGACTGCAAACTCTCCGGATGTTGCGAACTGGTATGCGGCAAACCGCATGAAGCCATACGTAGACGCTGGTCTGTTCGAAGACATCTCTGATGTTTGGGAATCCGATGAGCTGGAAGCTCTGGCATCCACTAAAGGTGCGATGACTCTGGATGGTAAACAGTGGGGTGTTCCATACACTTATTACCAATGGGGTGTTTACTACCGTAAAGACATCTACGAAGAGCTGGGCCTAAACGAGCCAGCAAACTTCGACGAGATGAAGTCTAACTGCCAGACCATCATCGATTCTGGTCGTTCTTGCTATACAATCGGCACCAAGTTCCTTTGGACTGCAGGTGGTTGGTTTGACTACTTGAACATGCGTACCAATGGCTATGACTACCACGCAAAACTGACTGGTGGTGAAATCGCTTGGACAGATGACGGCGTTAAAGCGACTTTTGCCAACTGGCGTGAGCTGATCGATATGGGTGCGTTCATCGACAACCATACAGCTTACAGCTGGCAGGAATCTCTGCCGTTCATCGTTTCCGGTGACGCAGCAGCGATCCTGAAAGGTAACTTTGCGGTTCCACCACTGCGCGAAGCGGGTCTGGATGACAGCAAGCTGGACTTCTATCAGTTCCCAGCGATCACTGAAGGTGTTGCACTGGCGGAAGATGCGCCAACAGATACTTTCCACATCCCATCTGGTGCGAAGAACAAAGAAGCTGCAAAAGCATTCTTGAAGTTCGTGGTTTCTGCAGAAAACCAGACTCTGATCAACAATGGTGAGAACCTGGGTCAGTTGCCTGTGAATGCTAACTCTTCCGTAGATGACGACAAGTTCCTGCAGGAAGGTTTTGCGATGCTGTCTTCCAACAGCCCAGGCGGTGTTGCGCAGTTCTTTGACCGTGATGCTCCAGCTGAAATGGCGAAAGTTGCCATGGAAGGTTTCCAGGAGTTCATGGTGAAACCTGACAACCTCGACAAAATCCTGGATCGTCTGGATCGCGCAGCAAAGCGTATCTACAAGTAATCCATCTCTGAAAGACGCAGCACAACTGTGCTGCGTCTTTTTTGAAAATTCGCGGCGATTAGCTGGCGCCGAAATTTGTAATGCCAGCAATTTTTGACTGTGAATCCCTCACAAATCGGAGATTGACTATGTCTTCATCCACCGAAGCCACGAACCGTTCGTCGTGGTACAAGCGGAATGAGATTTCTGTCACACCATGGTTGTTCCTCATCCCAGGTGTCGCGTTCTTTCTGCTCTATGTAATTTACCCGATCTTTTCTTCTATCAACGTCTCATTCTATGACTGGGACGGTTTGGGTGAGGCCACTTGGGTTGGCCTTGGTAACTACGAAGAATTGTATTGGGACGATGCGTTTTATGTCTCTTTACGCAACAATCTGATCTGGCTGGTTTTGTATCTTCTTGCGATCCCAGCAGGCCTATTTATCGCATTGTTTCTTAATCAGACAGTCACAGGCATTCGCCTGTATAAATCGCTCTTCTTCTTCCCGTTCGTGATTTCCCAGATCGTCGTTGGCCTTGTGTTCACTTGGTTCTACGATCCGACCTTTGGCATGCTGAACCAGATTCTTGGCGTATTCGGCATCGATCCAATCAACGTCCTCGGTGATGAGCGTTATGTAACATACGGTATCATTGCTGCAGGTCTTTGGCCGCAGACTGCTTATTGTATGATCCTGTATCTCACAGGTTTGAATGCAGTTGACCCAGAGCAAATTGAGGCGGCGCGTCTCGATGGCGCGAAGGGCTGGCGCATGCTCTGGCACATTATTGTCCCTCAGCTGAAACCGGCGACCTTTATCGCTTTTGTTGTGACCATCATTGGCGCATTGCGGTCGTTTGATTTGATTTCGATCATGACAAATGGTGGCCCATTTGGTGAAAGCCGCGTGCTTTCTTTCTACATGTTCGAAGTTGCTTTGTCAGAATACGGATTCCGTATGGGTTACGGTGCTTCCATTGCAGTTGTCCTATTCCTGATCATGCTCTGTTTCATCGTCTACTTCCTGTACTCGATGTACCAAGACGACAAAGGAGGCCGCTGATATGTTTCCGACTCCCATCGATAAAACTTCACGCAGCTGGCAGATTTCTTACCAAGCACTATTGCCGGTCGCGTTGATCCTTTGGCTTCTGCCGCTCATAGCCGTTGCAGTGTTTTCCATCAAACCAGACACCGATTTCACCACCGGTAACTATTGGGGTTTCCCAACTTCGTTTGAGTTTGTGGCCAACTATGGAAAGGTCTTCTTCGCGTCAGACATGCCGCGCTACATGCTGAATTCGTTGCTGATCACGGTGCCTACCATGATCGGTTGCGTGGTTCTGTCTTCAATGACAGGCTTTGCGCTGGGCGTTTACAAGTTCAGATCGAACCTGTGGATTTTCTTCATGTTTGTTGCGGGAAACTTTGTTCCGTTCCAAATTCTGATGGTCCCTGTACGTGATCTAACTCTGGATATGGGGCTGTATAATACTATCCCCGGCCTTGTGTTGTTCCATATCGCCTTCCAAACAGGTTTCTGTACTCTGTTTATGCGGAACTTCATCCGCGCGCTTCCATTCGATCTGATCGAGGTTGCTCGTGTGGAGGGTGTCGCTGAATGGCGGATCTTCTGGTATGTGATCTTGCCGCTTATGAAGCCTGCCTTGGCAGCAATGGCGGTCCTGATCTTTACCTTCATCTGGAACGACTTCTTCTGGGCTGTCGTGCTGACGCAGGGGGTTGAAAGTCAACCTGTGACCGCCGGTATCACGAGCTTTAACGCTCAGTTCCGTGCGGCCTATCACCTGATGAGTGCGGGATCCATTGTCGCTGCTTTGCCTCCGGTTGCTATGTTCTTCCTGATGCAAAAACACTTTATTGCCGGTCTAACACTAGGAGCCGTTAAATGATCCAATGCTGGCGTCTTGATGACTCACGTCAAACGCTTGTTCTAGGTTCTCAGAATGGCCACCTCGCTGAGGTGGTCTACTGGGGGCCGCGTTTGTCAGATCAAGAAGATCTGACAACACTATACAAGGCGCATGTCCCGGACGTGACTGGGGGCATGCTAGATCAAAACCCCGAACTCTCAATTTGCCCAGAGGCAACACGCACCTTCCCCGGCCAACCGGGGATGAGCCTGCGTGAACAGGATGGCACGCCTTTGCTGCCGAAATTCTGTTTTGCCGACGCGCAGGAAGAGGGAGATGCTCTGACGTTGATCTTTAAGGATCAGAACGACGAGCTGACCTATACGGCGCGTTTCGCCATCGATGGGCAGACCCATATGATCGAGGCGAGGGCCTGGGTTGATGCCGATCGCCCGGTGCATTTGCACTGGCTATCTGCGCCTGTTTTCCCAGCGCCGCAGAATTCTGATGAGATGATTGACTTTGCAGGTCGGTGGTGTGGCGAGTTCCAAATGAACCGCACACCTTGGTCTGCCGGTATCCGTTTCCGTGAGAACCGTACGGGCCGTACGGGGCACGAACACTTCCCAGGTCTGATTGTGCCATGCGGAGGCGCCACGAATGCCTCTGGTCATGCCTATGCCTTCCACTACGGCTGGTCTGGTGGTCATCGTATGGCTGCCGAAGAGCTGCCGGATGGGCGTCGCCAAATTCAATTTGGCCATGCTACACGTGTTGAACTTCAAGCCAAGAAACGGTTTGAAACGGCGACACTCTACGCCATGTTTTCTGACGACGGCATCAACGGATGCGCAGTCGCTTTCCAACGCCACCTGCGCGATCGCGTGGTGACTTGGCCCGATCCTGATCGCCCGCGTCCTGTGCATTACAACTGCTGGGAAGCTGTTTATTTCAACCACAACTTACCTGAACTCAAAGACATCGCCAGCCGTGCTGCCTCGCTTGGTGCAGAACGCTTTGTGCTGGATGATGGCTGGTTTGGGAACCGTGACGACGACACTATGGCGTTGTCTGATTGGGAAGTTGATCCGCGCAAATACCCAGAAGGCTTAAAGCCGTTGATTGACCATGTACATGCCGAAGGTATGTCCTTTGGCATCTGGTTTGAGCCGGAAATGATCAACGAAGATTCTAATATCCACCGTGCTCATCCTGATTGGGCTTTGGGGGGCGAAGATCAAATCCTTGGCCGCCAACAGAAAGCGCTGAATATGTCGCTGCCTGAGGTGCAGGAGTTTCTGTTCGATCGGATCAGTAAAATCCTAAGCGATCATGAGATCGACTATATCAAATGGGACCACAACCGTGTGCTGCCAAGCCCGGATGCGTCGCAAACCCGTGGCTCTTATGCGTTGATCGATCGGCTGCGCGAAGCCTTCCCAAATGTGGAAATAGAAAGCTGCGCCTCAGGCGGCGGCCGCATCGACTTTGGCATACTGAGCCGCACGCATCGTGTTTGGTTGTCAGATTCCAACGACGCGCATGAACGTCTAAAAATGCAACACAATGCGGCGATCTTCTTGCCCTCGGCTGTCACCGGCAGCCACGTTGGCCCGCGCGAGTGCCATACCTCTGGGCGTGTCTATGATATCCGCTTCCGTGCATGGGTTGCAGCACAGCGCCACATGGGTTTTGAAATGGACCCGCGCGAGCTGAACGAAGATGAAGCCACGGTTCTAAAAGACGTGACCACGTGGTGGAAAGACAATCGTGACTGGATGAACCGGGCAGATATTCTGCGTTTGGATAGTTCTGATCCTTCGTTGATTGCCGAACAGCAATTGGCCGAAGGTGGTGGACGCTTTGTGGTCTTTGCGGGTCGTGCCGGCACGTCAACGCAGATCGCCCCTCGGCCTTTGCGCTTGACGCGCTTGACCGCTGACGCAATGTACCGCGTCGAACTGATCAACAAAGAAGATGCGCCAGAACTCTCGCGCGGCACACCCTTGCTCAAGTCCGAGCCATTGGTTGCCAGCGGAGCATATCTTATGTCGCATGGCCTGACCTTGCCGTGGAGCTTCCCCGACAAGATGTGGGTGCTTGAAGGAACTCGTTTATGAGTAAAGATAGACGCAATCGCAGCTGGTACGGCATGATGGATAAAGATGGCTTTATCCGTCGCAGTTGGATGAAAAATCAGGGCTTCCCTGATCACGCATTCGATGGCCGCCCGGTCATTGGCATTTGCAACACCTGGTCTGAACTGACGCCTTGTAATTCTGGTCTGCGCGAGCTGGCTGAGGGTGTGAAACGTGGCGTCTGGGAGGCCGGTGGCTTCCCAGTGGAATTCCCGGTGATGTCGCTGGGTGAAACACAGATGAAACCAACCGCGATGCTCTTCCGCAACTTGCTGGCGATGGATGTCGAAGAATCCGTGCGTGCCTATGGGATGGATGGTGTTGTGTTGCTGGGTGGTTGTGACAAGACAACCCCGGGACAATTGATGGGGGCTGCGTCAGTTGACCTGCCGTCGATCGTTGTTTCTGCTGGCCCAATGCTGAACGGCAAATGGAAGGGCCGTGATCTCGGGTCTGGCACTGACGTGCGCAAATTCGCGACCGCTGTGAAAGCGGGGGAGATGACTCTGCAGGACTTCATGGCAACTGAGTCCGGCATGTCCCGCTCTAGAGGCGTCTGCATGACCATGGGCACAGCCTCGACCATGTCGTCTTTGTCCGAAGCGATGGGGCTTTCGCTGCCGATGAACGGGTCTTTGCCAGCAGTTGATGCGCGACGCATGGCGCTGGCGCATATGACCGGCAAACGTATTGTTGAGATGGTCGAAGAAGATTTGAAACCGTCTGACATTCTGACCAAGGAAAGCTTTGAAAACGCGATCCTTGCGAATGCAGCCCTTGGTGGTTCGACTAATGCCGTGATGCACCTTTTAGCGCTTGCGGGCCGTGTTGGGGTCGATTTGACGATGGAAGACATCGAAATCGGCGGTGAAATTCCATTGCTGGTCAACTGTATGCCATCCGGTAAATACTTGATGGAAGATTTCTGCTACGCAGGCGGCGTGCCTGTTGTTTTGAAAGAAATTAGCCACAAGCTGCGCAAAGCCAATACGGTCATGGGCAAAGACATTTCCCATTATTACGATGGGGCCGAATGCTATAACCGCGATGTCATCTATGCCTTTGACGAACCGCGGAAACCCGCAGCAGGTCTGCGGGTTCTACGGGGGAATCTTGCGCCAAATGGTGCGATTGTGAAACCGTCGGCGGCCTCTGATCATCTGCTCGAACACGAAGGCGAGGCCTATGTGTTTGAATCGATTGAAGAGCTGAAAGCCAACATTGATCGTGACGACTTGCCGGTGACTAAGGATAGCATTCTGGTGCTGAAAAATTGCGGACCAAAAGGTTATCCGGGTATGCCTGAAGTTGGCGATATGCCGATTCCTGCAAAGCTTGCCAAAGAAGGTGTGAAAGACATCGTGCGAGTCTCTGATGCGCGCATGTCTGGTACTGCCTTTGGAACAGTGATCCTGCATGTTGCCCCTGAAGCGACCGCAGGTGGCCCAATTGCATTGGTGCAGACTGGTGATCGGATCAAGGTTTCTGCTTCGACTGGTGTTCTAGAATTGCTGGTCAGCGCAGAAGAGATGGAAAAGCGTCGCGCGGCTTGGGTTGCGCCGGAGCCGTATTACACACGCGGTTACGCGAAACTTTATGTAGACCACGTCCTGCAGGCTGACAAAGGCGCGGACTTGGATTTCTTGGTGGGTAAAGACACCCGCCCTGTCACGCGGGAGAGTCACTGATGCCCCTCAATGCAACCTTTCATGACCTAAAAGGTAAATCCGTTTTTATCACTGGAGGCGGCGCTGGTATCGGCGCATCCTTGACCGATGGTTTCATGGCGCAGGGCGCAAAAGTGGCCTTTGTTGGCCGCTCTGATGCGACTGAGTTTTGCGATGAAATGGAGGCCAAACACGGCACCCGCCCTTTGTTCATCCAGTGTGACATCACCGATATCCCTGCACTGAAAGCGGCGATCGATCAATCTGCTGCGGCTCATGGCCCGATCACCGCTTTGGTGAACAATGCGGCCAATGACAAACGTCACGAGACACCGGACGTAGATGAAGAGTTCTGGGATTGGTCGATGTCGATCAACTTGAAGGCCTACTTCTTTGCCTGTCAGCATGTGATGCCGGGCATGCAAAAAGCCGGGGGTGGCTCGATCATCAACTTCACCTCTATTTCCTACATCATGGGCAACACTGGATATCCTGCGTATACAACCGCGAACTCTGGTCTAAACGGAATGACCCGCAGTCTTGCGCGCGAATTTGGACCGGATCGCATTCGCGTCAACGCTTTGGCACCGGGCTGGGTTCTCACGCAGAAACAAAAAGATCTTTGGGTGACACCCGAAGCGTTGGAAGGCCATGTGGCACGCCAGTGCTTGAAGGACACTTTGGACCCAGATGATATCGTTGGCGCGACGTTGTTCTTGGCCTCTGACACCAGCAAGATGATGACCGGTCAAGCCATGGTGGTTGACGGTGGCGTCGTGGTGACGGGATGAGCGATATTATCAAAGATAAATTGGCCCTTGTGGCCGTTGACTGGGGCACCAGCAATCTGCGTGTCTGGCTGCTTGATGCGCCGGGAAATGTCTTAGGAATACGCGAGTCTGAAAAAGGCATGGGCACGCTTGCCCAAAGTGAATTTGAACCCGCTTTGCTTGATTTGATCGACGGGGATTTACCATTCGATCGGGTAACACCGGTCATGTGCTGTGGCATGGTTGGTTCGCGGCAAGGGTGGAAAGAAGCCGGCTACATGACGGTTCCGTGCGAAGCGCCGGGTGGGGCCAAAGCCACACGTGCGGAAGTTCAGGACCAACGTCTCGCGCTTTGGATTGTTCCGGGAGTGAAACAGATTGGGCCAGATGATGTGATGCGGGGGGAAGAAACCCAAGTCGCAGGATTTCTGGCGCAGAATCCTGATTTTGATGGGGTTGTCTGTCTGCCCGGTACCCATACCAAATGGGCACGTATCAGCGCTAAAGAAATCGTCAGTTTTCAAACCTTCATGACCGGCGAACTGTTTGCTTTGCTTTCAAAGCAATCAGTGCTGCGCCATTCGGTGAACACAGCCGAATTTGATGGCGACGTCTTCCGTGATGCTTTGTCTGACGCCATGTCTCGTCCGCAGAGCATTGCCAGCAAGCTCTTTGGGCTGCGGGCTGCACATCTGGTGTCTGATCAGTCTCTAAGTCACGGCAAGTCGGCACTTTCAGGCTATTTAATTGGCATGGAACTGGCGGGTGCGCGCCCCTATTGGTTGGGCATGGACATCGCCCTGATTGGCGCACCCGCACTGTGTGATATTTACAAAGATGGCTTGGCGGCACAGGGGTGTTTTGCCAATACCTATTCCGCAAGCGATATGACTTTGGCTGGCTTGATCGCCGCCTTTTCCGATGTAAGGGAAACTCTTTCATGAACCGTGAAATCATTGCCATTCTACGTGGCGTGCAACCAAACGAAGTCGTAGGTCTCTGCGAGACCATACTTGAGGCTGGCATCGATAAAATCGAAGTGCCTCTGAACTCGCCGGATCCATTTGACAGCATTGGCGCGATTGCGCGTGCTTTTGGAGGGCAAGCGCTGATTGGTGCGGGCACTGTACTGAATATCGAAAACGTTCAGCGCGTCAAAGATGTTGGGGGCGAATTGATTGTATCGCCTGACTGCAATGTCGCGGTGATCAAAAAGGCCAAAGAGCTAGGCATGCAATCTTGGCCGGGAGTGATGACTCCGACAGAGTGTTTTGCTGCGCTGCATGCAGGGGCCGATGGCTTGAAAATTTTCCCGGGTGATCTGGTGGGGCCGAAAGGCCTTAAGGCATATCGGGCTGTGCTTCCATCTGATGCTTCGGTTTATGCCGTTGGCGGTGCTGGACCAGATAACTTTGCCGAATGGGCTGCAGCGGGTGCGACTGGATTTGGTATTGGGTCTGCGATCTATAAAGCCGGGCTTAGCGTCGCCGAAGTTCGCGCGCGTGCCGACGCTATTGTTGCGGCATATGATAAGGCACTTGGCTGATGTCTGTTCAGATCTTTGATGATCGCCCATGTGAACTGGGAGAGGGGCCACTTTGGCACCCTTTGCGCCAGCAGTTGTTCTGGTTTGATATACTTGGAAAGCGCTTGCTGAGCCAAAGGGATGGTGAACAACTGTCTTGGGCGTTTGACGAACATGTTTCAGCAGCTGGCTGGGTAGACAAAGAGACGCTGTTGATTGCGTCGGAAACAGCCTTGTTCACCTTTGATCTGACCACTGGCGCGCAAAAGCCAGTGTGTTCACTTGAAGCCGATAACGCCACGACCCGTTCAAATGATGGGCGTGCTGACCCCTATGGTGGCTTCTGGATCGGGACGATGGGCAAAGGTTCTGAGTCCAGTGCAGGGGCGATTTATAGGCTCTATAAAGGCGAACTACGTCGTATCGTCAGTAATATTACGATCAGTAATTCGATCTGTTTTGCACCAGATGGCAGCCGCGCCTATTTCACAGACACTGTGACGAAACAGATAATGTCTGTAGCGCTGGAAAATGACAGCGGTTGGCTTGTTGGCGCACCGGAGGTCTTCATCGATCTTAGCTCTGCACGCCTGAACCCAGATGGGTCTGTAGTCGATGCAGATGGTAATCTGTGGAATGCTCAATGGGGCGCGAACCGTGTTGCATGTTATGCTTCGGATGGCACCTTCGTGAAGGCGGTGGAGTTTCCTGCCGAACAAGTAAGTTGCCCGGCCTTTGGCGGCAAGGATCTGAACACGTTGTTTGCAACCACAGCAGCCGTTGGCTTGACTGGAGCTAAAGAAGGCCTGACCTTTGCAATCACCTTAGCTGGTGTTACGGGCCAGCTGGAACATCAAGTCATTCTGGACTGAATATGAAACGCACGCTTGGTACTTGTTATTACCCAGAGCACTGGGACCGAAAGATGTGGGCAGAAGATGCCCGTCGCATGGTGGATGCTGGTCTCACTTGGGTCCGCATTGGGGAATTTGCTTGGAGCCGGATTGAACCGCGCGAAGGAGAATTTCACTGGGATTGGCTGGACGACGCCATTGAGGTGCTGGGCGCTGCTGGCCTGAAGGTTGTGCTGGGAACGCCCACAGCGACACCTCCGCGCTGGGTGGCTGACAAACACCCGGATATGTTTGCTGTGGATGTTGACGGAAAGCCACGCGGTTTTGGTTCTCGTCGTCACTATTGTTTCAGCCACCAAGGCTATCGCAGTGAATGCGAACGGATCGTTGAACTCGTTGCCAAGCGCTATGGCGCAAATCCTCACGTGGCGGCTTGGCAGACTGACAACGAATATGGCTGTCATGATACGGTCATTTCCTACAGCCCTGCGGCACTGCGCGCTTTCCGACTATGGCTGCGTGAAAAGTACGATGACATCGATGCGTTGAATTCGGCTTGGGGCAATGTGTTTTGGTCAATGGAGTATAATGATTTTGACCAGATCGAGTTGCCAAACCTCACAGTAACAGAGCCTAATCCAGCACATTCTTTGAATTTCCGTCGATTTAGTTCGGATCAAGTGGTTAGTTTTAATCGGCTGCAGGCGAATATAATTCGCGCGCATTCCTCAGCGCCGCTGTCGCATAACTACATGGGGCGGATCACTGACTTTGATCACTATCAGGTTGGCGATGATCTCGAAATCGCAACTTGGGATAGCTACCCGATGGGCTTCCTTGAAGATCGAGTAGGGGCCACCGTTGAAGAGCAACGCGCTTATGCGCGGCAAGGCGATCCTGATTTCCAAGCATTGCACCACGATTTGTATCGTGCCGTCGGCAAGGGCCGCTGGTGGGTGATGGAACAGCAACCAGGCCCCGTGAATTGGGCGCCATATAACCCGGCGCCTTTGCCGGGGATGGTACGCTTATGGTCGTGGGAGGCATTCGCCCATGGCGCTGAGGCCGTTTGTTATTTCCGTTGGCGTCAGGCGCCAATGGCACAAGAGCAGATGCATGCAGGACTGTTGCGGCCAGATAGCGTCGATGCGCCAGCAATGGCCGAAGCCAAGCAAGTCCGTGATGAGATCGCGAAGTCACCAGACGTTGCTCCGCTTCAGGCACCCGTTGCGATGATTTTTGACTACGACGCCGAATATGCATGGGCCGTGCAGCCGCATGGCGCGGGCTTAAGCTATTTCTCGCTGTTCTTTGACACCTACAAAGCCCTTCGCAAGATGGGACTGTCCATTGACATTCTACGGCCAGAGACGCGCGATTTTGCCGGGTATAAAATCGTTTTGGCACCGGGGATGATGCACATGGATGAGGGCCTAAAACAGGCTCTAACTCAGGCCGATGCGAAGATTGTCCTTGGGCCACGCAGTGGCGCGCGTGATGGAGATATGACGATACCGCTGCCGTTGCCGCCTGCGATACCAGGCCTGGATGTCACTGTGGATCGCGTTGAATCTTTGCGCCCGGATTGCCCTGAGCCACTGCAAGGCGGTGGGTTCGTCACCGGATATCGCGAAGATCTTATTGGAACGGCCGAAGTTGTCTTGCAGATGGCCAACGGCCAACCCGTTGCTGTCACGAACGAGAAGGTGACTTATTGTGGGGCTTGGCTCGATCAAGCCGGTTTGCGTCGTCTCTTAGCACCGATTGTCGAAAGTGCTGGGATTGACGTCTTGGCGTTAGAAGGCGGCTTGCGCGTGCGGGATACGGCAACGGAACGGTTCTGGTTTAACTATGGTGCTGAAACTGCGACCTATGACGGCCGCCATTTCGAACCTGCTTCTGTCACGCGTGAAGCGCGGCCAGAATAGAACCGCGCAGCGCCGAAGCTGCAGGGATCAATGACAAGATACTGGTCGCAGAAACAAAAGCTGCGACCAGATGCAGCTCGCTCCATCTAAGGCCCGTTGGCACTGAAATCTGTGTGCGTTCTGAAATAATCTGCCCAATGACCTCACTCGCCGCGAGGCCAAGGCCTATTCCTAAGAGGCTGCCAGTTGTCACCAGAACTGTCGCGTAGCTCCAGACGACGGAAAGTACGAACCTGCGCGGTGCCCCAATTGCGCGTAAAAGGCCCAATTGGCGGGCAAAAAGGCGGCTTAGGATAAACATGCCCAGCAAAACCGAAACCGCGACAAGACTTTGTGAGATCAGCGCCATGATCGACATGGCTTGGCGCATGTCCCCCATGATCCGGTAGAGATTGGATAATACACCGCCCGGAAAGAACGCCATGGTTTCCAGATCACGGTTGAACTGACTTTGCAGCTGGTAATTCCCGACAAGACTATCGGCTTTTACGATGATGGCTGGGGTTCCCGGGAAGAATTCTGGATCGAACGGTGCACCCAGATGGGATTGATTGGGCGCATGGCCATTGGCCAAGCCGTGCGTGTCCCAGACGCTCTCCACAGGAACGATCAAGGCGTAATCCCACGGTGATCCTGTCGGAGCCATCCGCCCAACCACGGTGATATTGAATCCATGGCCACCTTCCACTGAATCGGCGACGCCATGCGATGGTTCAAAATGCCCGCCAATGGGCAGATCGATTTCCGCACCAACGACGGCTTCATCGATTGTTTCAAACATACGACCTTCGATCTGATCGTCCGTCAAATTTTTGATAAAGTCTGCGGTTGTCCCGACGACCGGATGACTTTGGTAACTGTCACCAAACGCAAGCGGAGCGGCAGATTCAGTGCGGGGATGATTTGCCACCTCAGCAAAAGTGTTGCCGTTTAAGAGCGGCGTCACTGTGGGTTGCAGGAACACAGTTGCCAGCATCATGGTCTGGTCTGATCCCGGCGCGCTAATCACCAGATCAAACTTATCCGCCGCCTTGGCTGATCCGATCCTGAGGCCGCGTTCTTGGGCCAAAAGGCCAATTCCGACGCCCACCGAAATCGCGATCAATAAGACGAAAGTGATATTTGCCCAACGGAACCGCCAAAGCAGCGCGCGTACCAATGGAGCAGGGGCGTAGCCGCGCATCAGAACAGCGGCGCACATCAACAGGGGCAGTAGGAGTACGGCAAAAAAGATGATATCCTGAGCCTGTGTCGAAAGCGTATTCCATAGCGAGGTCATGTGACACTCCCGTCCTTCACTGTGACCACGCGGTCCATTTGATCCAGCACCGCTGGGTCATGGCTGACCACAATCAAAGTACGCCCATCTGTTTTTGATTGGCTCACTAGGTCGGTCGCCAAGGCATCTGCAGCGTCACGATCTAAATTAGCGGTTGGTTCATCCGCCAGTAGAATGGCTGGGTTATGCGCCAAGGCGCGGGCGATGGATATGCGTTGACGCTCCCCGCCAGAATAAGAGGTTACATCATCGGTATCACGCGCCACGCCGAGATGATTTAGCTGTTTTTGGGCTGCGCTCCAAAGTGCCTTTCTGGCCGTTTTTGGCTGAAATAGAGCCTGAATCGCTCCATTTTCTAACGGACCAAGTTCGTCAAATAACAGGAAATCCTGGAACACGATGCCCAGATGGGTACGTCGAAAGGCCGAGCTGTCTTTTTCAGTAGAAGCGACCAAATCGAATATACCCCAACGCACTGTGCCAGTGGCGTTGGGCTGAATACCTGCAAGAGCAAACAATAATGTCGATTTACCTGCGCCAGATGGACCTTTTATGCCAAGAGATTGCCCGGCATCGAGCTCTAGGTGGTCAGCATGCAAAAGCTTGCGGCCGCGTGGGCTTTGAATATGAAGATCCCGCACCAATAGCGCGCCAGTATGATGCTGCATCCGTCCGACTTTATTCCCGTTTCAGCGGGTGCAGCTTAGCGAATTGCAGATGGAATTATAGATAGAAAGCCAGAATGGATCCTGGCATCGTGCTAGGCCGCAAGTTTCCGCCGAGCGATCATTCTGGGAGAATGGCGCCTGGATGGCAGATGACCATTGCCGCTAACCTATGCCCTGCCGCTGCCGCATCCAGATCGGTTTCGCCTTTTGCGATCGCGCCCAGGAAGCCTGCGTTGAAACTGTCCCCTGCCGCGGTGGTATCGATCACTTTTGAGACGCTGGGTAGATCTGTCGGGGTTTCCCCGCTGGCAAGGTCCATTGGACCCTCTGAGCCACGTTTTAAGGCACCGCGTGCAACGCCCAGTTTGGTGAGCCGATCTAGAACTGCCTCTGGTGTCGGGTCATCATAAAGTGCCATTTCATCATCGACAGATGGAAGTGCGATATCAGCGCGGGTCCACATTGAACTGTTCACGGTACGCGCAACTTCAACGCTTTCCCATAGGCGGGGGCGGTGATTGCTATCATAAACTAAGGTACCACCATTGGCGCAGAACTCATCGGCCCAGTCCAAAATCGATTCGCGGATGGATTGCGGAAGAATGGCCATTGAGATGCCGGACAATAGCACCATGTCAAAGTCGTTCAGGCGGTCCAAAGTCACATCACATGGCATCGAAAACAAGGTGCGCGCCGCCGCCGCTGAGCGCCAGTAGCTAAAGCTGCGTTCGCCTTCATCATCGGTTTCGATTGCATAGAGACCGGGCATGATCCCGTCGCGACGTTCTACATAGCTTGTATCGAGTGCGTGGCCGCTGAGCGCGTTCATGATGCGGTCAGAATAGGAGTCCGTGCCAAGGGCTGTAACATACGCAACGGATACATCTGTGTCTCGCAAAGCGCGGTTTAAGTAGACGGCGGTGTTAAACGTGTCTCCTGCGACGCCAAGCTTGGCATCTGTTTCAGATGTCGCGATCATTTCGATCATCACTTCGCCAACGCAGGCAATTTTGCGGATTGGGCGTTTTGCGGTCGACATTCTGATCTCCGGTTTAGGGCGCAAAAAGGGTGGGCGCTCAAGGTATGTTCGCGCTAACGGATTTTTCAAGGCCGTAGTGGTTCGCGGCACGATGTATAGTCGAGGCGATGAATAAACAAGATGATTTGTAATATTTTGTAAGGACAGGGGGTGGTGGGTGTCATAAAGTGTCAACCGGATAGGGAGGGCGGACGTAATGACCAAAACCATGACAGCAGCGCATTATCGCGGTGAAAAGCAATTTTCTGTAGATCAAATCGAGGCAGTAGCGCCTGAGCCCGGCGAGGTGCAGATCAAGGTCGCTTACTGCGGAATTTGCGGCACAGACATGCACATATTCCAAGGTCACATGGATGCGCGTGTTGGATTTGAACGCGTGATTGGACACGAGATGTCTGGAGTGGTTCATGCTTTAGGTGAGGGCGTAACAGGCTATGAGATCGGGCAGAAAGTCGTAGTGCGCCCGCTTGCCCACTGCGATAACTGCCCTGCCTGCGATGAAGGTTTGCAGCATATTTGTCACAATCTAAAAGTGCTGGGCATCGACACGCATGGGGCGATGCAAGAATATTGGGCGGTGCCATCAGATACATTGCGTACGCTGCCGCAAACACTGCCGCTTACACATGCTGCGCTGATCGAACCTGTCGCCGTTGCCTGCCATGACGTGCGCTTATCCGGCCTAAAACCAGGCGAAACGGTGGTGGTGATTGGCGGTGGTCCGATTGGCATGTTGGTCGCCATGATTGCCCGGGATGCAGGCGGTGAAGTCATTATTTCGGAAGTGAACGAAAGCCGCCTGAATGTGGCGAAATCCTTGGGTTTTTCGACCCTAAATCCACTGAAAACGGGCCTGGCTGAAGCCATCGATGGACAGACAGATGGCAAAGGGGCTGATGTTATCTTTGAAGTTTCCGGCACTCAGGCTGGAGTAGATGCGATGACGGCAATAGCCGCAGCGCGTGCGCGCATTGTGATGGTTGCAATACATGCTGATCGACCCAAAGTGGATTTGTTCCAATTCTTCTGGCGTGAAATTAAATTGCTGGGTGCGCGGGTTTATGAGCCGCAGGACTATGACAAAGCGATTGAAAAAGTCAGTTCTGGCGCGATTGATGCAGATACTATCATTACTGATATTCGCCCACTTACGGAGGTCCAAGCTGCTTTTGACGATCTCGCGGCTAACCCAAGCGCGGTGAAAAGCTTGCTGAAGGTGGGGGAGTTCGCATGACCGCTTCGTTGTTGATCTCCCAAGGCGGCATCTCTGAGCCTGGCTACGCAGCCACAAAAGGAGGCATTGAACAGCTCACCAAAGCTTTAGAAACAAAGAGGTGTCAAATGGGTTGAAAGTTAACCTGATTGCACCTGGCGATATCGAAACGGACAACACGCATGCGTTGCATGAGGGTGGGGATTGATCGCAAGTAATTCATGCAAATATTCCGCAAGCTTGATGGGGGAAACCCAAAGACTTTGCGGGGTCAATTGTGTTTCTAGCATCCGCGGCTTCAATTTATGTGAATGGTGAAATTCTCGTTGTTGATGGTGGGTGGATTGGCCGATAATTCAACTTTTTCAGCGTAATGCGCGGATTTTGATGCGGATAGTACGGACCTGTGTTGTGCCTAAAATGACAGCGTAAGCGCAAAGATCTTGGTTTATTGTTGAAAATTGTCCAAATGGACAAATTTTTCTCGGCGGATGGGTTTGAGTATAGACGCTTGTAAAAATGCTTCTTAGGGTTGTGCTAGCATCAAGTCATAAGAGTCGGAACATGAAATTCCGACCACATAAATTGGGAGAATATTATGAGATATTTCGCATCTGTTGCGATGTGTTTGGCGTTGGCGTTGCCAGCCTATGCGCAGGAAGCGCAGCAGCCAGAGGAAACGACTGCGGTCGCTCAAAATACTTCAGTTATTGCCAAAAATTACATGGTTTCTGCAGCCAATCCACATGCGGCTGTGGTGGCGCGTGAAGTTTTGGCAAAGGGGGGCAGCGCTGCTGATGCCGCAGTTGCGGTTCAGATGATGCTGAACCTGGTTGAACCACAAAGCTCTGGCATCGGTGGTGGTGCTTTCCTGCTTTACTGGGATGCTTCTGAACAAAAATTGCTCACACTGGACGGCCGTGAAAAAGCACCTATGGCGGCGACCCCTGACTATTGGCTGGGCGATGATGGCGCACCAATTGGTTGGTGGGATGCTGTTGTTGGTGGACGCTCTGTTGGCGTGCCCGGAACGCTGAAACTGCTTGAGGATATGCATAAGGCGCATGGCCAGATGCCATGGGGTGATCTGCTGGCGCCTACCATCGAGATGGCCGAATCTGGTTTTGAGATTTCACCACGCATGGCAGCCTCAATTGCAGGTGCACAAAAGCGCAAATTGGACTTGTTCGAACCAACGCGCAGTTATTTCTTCAACGCAGATGGGACACCCAAAGAAGCGGGGACAGTTCTAACTAACCCTGAATTCGCGAATACTCTGCGTTTGATCGCTGAAAGTGGCGCTGAACCGTTTTATAATGGCCAGATTGGTGCGGACTTGGTTGCGGCGACACGAACTGACATTAACCCGGGGATTCTGACTGAAGAAGACCTTGCGGCTTATGAGGTCATCGAACGCGATCCTGTTTGCGCGGATTATCGTGGGTATGAAGTTTGCGGTATGGGGCCTCCGACATCTGGTGGTCTGACGGTTGGGCAGATTTTAGGTATGCTGGAGCATCACGATTTGGGGTCAAAGCCAAATGCGGAAGCTTGGCACCTTTATGCTGAGGCGGCGAAACTCGCCTATGCGGACCGCGGCCTTTATATGGCTGATTCTGACTTCGTGAAGATGCCAGAAGGTCTGCTGAACAAAGGCTACTTGAAAGAACGTGCCGGCTTGATTGATGCAGCGGCGTCCATGGGTAAAGCCGAAGCGGGCAATCCACCATGGCAGGACGCGCAGCTGCGCTCTCCTGACACGCAATTGGAACGCCCAGGGACGTCGCATTTTGTTATTGTAGATGCGGCAGGTGATATGGTGTCGATGACGACGACCATTGAAACCGGTTTTGGCTCGCGTGTGATGTCAGGTGGCTTCTTGTTAAACAACGAGCTGACAGATTTCTCTCGTGCGCCAGAGAAAGACGGCAAGCTGATCGCGAACCGTGTTGAAGCTGGCAAGCGTCCACGCTCTTCGATGTCGCCAACGATTGTCCTGAAAGATGGTCAACCAGTATTGTTGATCGGCTCTCCTGGTGGATCGCGCATCATCAACTACGTGGCTAAATCTTTGGTCGCGATCATCGATTGGAATATGGATCCGCAGGATGCCATCAACCTGGGCCATGTAGTGAACCGCAATGGCGCAACTGATCTGGAAGAGGGCTCGGACGCGACTCAGTATCAGGCGGCACTTGAGGCGTTTGGCCATGAGGTGAAGGTGCGGAACTTGAACTCTGGCTTGCACGCGATTCAGATCAAGGACGGGCTGCTGATTGGCGCTGCTGATCCACGGCGCGAAGGCGTGGCATTGGGTCACTAAACGGGTTCCAAGTGCTAAACTTGCAAGACATGCCGCTCGCCTCATTCAGGTGGGCGGTTTTTATTTAAGACGTGGATTTTGGCAGTATTTTCAGCCCTTAAACGCAAAAACCCAAGCATTTCTGCTCGGGTTTTGGACAAAGTGGTGAGCCGTGAAGGGTTCGAACCTTCGACCTACTGATTAAAAGTCAGTTGCTCTACCAACTGAGCTAACGGCCCACAATGCCTTGCGTGAGGGGGCTTCTAAGAATAACGACGGGTAGGGTCAAGCCAAAAAGTCACAAAAATTGCACGCGACTGGAATTACCCGTTTTTCCCCTTTATATGCCGCCTTATGACAGCTGATAGACATACAATTGAATTCGAAAAAATGCACGGACTCGGCAATGATTTCGTGGTGATAGACGCGCGGACGCGCGACTCGGGTCTATCCGAGTCGCTGATCACGGCCATTGCAAATCGCCATTGCGGTGTTGGCTTTGATCAATTGGCTGTCATTGAACAGGCCGAAGATGCGGATGCGCATCTGGTTTTCTACAATGCGGATGGGTCAACTTCGGCTGCATGCGGAAATGCGACACGCTGTATTGCGCGCAAATTGTTGGATGAGGGCGGGCAGGCTGCGCTGACGCTGACCACAGCACGTGGGTTTTTGGTTGCACGCGAGGCCGAAAACGGGCTTGTATCGGTTAATATGGGACATCCTCAGCTTGATTGGCATGAGGTGCCTTTGGCCCATGAAATGGACACGCTGGAGTTGCCGATTGAAGGCGCACCTACTGCCACAGGCATGGGCAATCCGCATTGTACTTTTTTTGTGGAAGATGCTGAAAAGGTCGATCTAGAGGCTCTGGGCGCACGGATGGAGCATCATCCGTTTTATCCGGAACGCACCAACGTACAATTCGCATCTTTGGTCGGTGAAAACCATCTTCGCATGCGTGTTTGGGAGCGTGGCGTGGGACCGACACTGGCCTCTGGTTCATCGTCTTGTGCCACCGCTGTGGCCGCCGCGCGTCGTGGTCTAACTGGTCGCCAAGTCCAGATCGATCTGGATGGTGGCACTTTGCACATCGATTGGGCCGAAGACGGTGTGTGGATGACGGGTGCGACGATGCATGTCTTTTCCGGCACTTTCACAGTTGATTTCGTGGAAGCCTCACAGTGACCGAGAATGTGATTCAACCTCCTAAGTTTACAACACTTGGCTGTCGGCTAAATGCCTATGAGACCGAAGCCATGAAGGACCTCAGCCAACAAGCTGGGCTGTCTAATGCTGTGGTGGTGAACACCTGCGCTGTGACAGCAGAGGCGGTGCGTAAGGCACGGCAAGAGATCCGCAAATTGCGCCGGGAAAATCCCGACAGCACCATTATCGTGACGGGCTGCGCGGCACAGACCGAACCGGAGACCTTTGCTGCGATGGATGAAGTCGATCGTGTCATTGGCAACACAGAGAAAATGCAGCCGGACACCTGGAAGCAGATGGCTGGCGATTTCATCGGCGAGACCGAAAAAGTGCAAGTCGATGACATCATGTCGGTGACTGAAACCGCGGGTCATTTGATTGATGGATTCGGCACGCGCAGCCGCGCTTATGTGCAGGTGCAAAACGGTTGTGATCACCGCTGCACCTTCTGCATCATCCCCTATGGTCGCGGGAATTCTCGCTCTGTGCCTGCGGGCGTTGTTGTCGATCAGATCAAGCGGCTTGTGGACAAAGGGTTCAATGAAGTTGTTTTGACCGGCGTAGATCTGACTTCTTGGGGTGCAGATCTTCCTGCAACGCCAAAGCTGGGCGATCTGGTGATGCGCATTCTAAAGCTCGTACCGGATTTGCAGCGCCTGCGGATCAGCTCGATTGATTCGATTGAGGTGGATGAAAACCTGATGATGGCCATCGCGACGGAATCGCGCCTGATGCCGCATCTGCATCTGTCTTTACAGCATGGCGATGATCTGATTCTGAAACGTATGGCCCGCCGTCATCTGCGTGATGATGCGATCCGCTTTTGTGAAGAAGCCAAAAAACTGCGTCCAGAGATGACCTACGGCGCGGACATCATCGCGGGTTTCCCAACCGAATCTGATGCGCATTTTGAAAACAGCTTGAAGCTGGTGAAAGAGTGCGACCTGACTTGGCTGCATGTCTTTCCATATTCCAAACGCGAAGGGACACCGGCGGCAAAAATCCCAACGCAAGTGCCTGGTCCTGTGATTAAAGCACGCGCCGCGCAGTTACGTGCTGCGGGAGAAGCACAGGTCGCAACCCACTTGGCGGCTCAGATCGGGAAGGTTCATCACATCCTGATGGAAAATCCGCATATGGGCCGTACCGAGCAATTCACCGAAGTGCATTTCGACGCGCCACAGATCGAAGGCGCTGTTGTGAAGGCTCAGATCATTGGGCAACGCGCCGGGCAGCTGCTTGTATGACGCCGATCCTTTATAGCTTTCGCCGTTGCCCCTATGCGATGCGTGCACGGCTGGCGGTTGCGGCTTCGGGTCAACAAGTCGAATTGCGCGAAATTCTGTTGCGCGACAAAGCCCCCGCTTTTCTTGAAACGAGCCCAAGCGCCACGGTGCCTTGCTTGCAAGTTGCAGACGATGTGATCGACGAATCTCTCGATGTCATGAAGTGGGCATTGGGGCAGTCTGATCCTGAAGGTTGGTTGAATATGCCAGCGGCTGGTCATGATCTGATCGCCGAGGCTGACGGCCCATTCAAAAAAGCGCTGGATCGAACAAAATATGCGTCACGCTATCCAGATGCCAATCCAGAAGATCAACGAATTCAGGCGCACGCATTTCTGCACAGGTTGAACAATCAGCTTACGACGCCATTTCTCTTTGGAGAAACGCCTAATTTGGCTGATATGGCCATTCTGCCTTTCGTGCGCCAGTTCGCCTTCATCGACAAAGCACGCTTTGATACTGAGAACTGGCCCAACCTGTCGCGCTGGCTTGAGAGCTTCCTTGTCTCTGACCGCTTTCAATCGATCATGGCCAAATATCCAAAGTGGGTTGAGGGGGATGCTCCGACACTGTTTCCCGAATAGGGTTGCTTCTTTGTCGAAGTATTCTGGGGTGAGGGTGAAACCATGGGTTTCACCCGAAGGGCAAAGCCTTTTTAGGCAGCGGTAACCAGTGCAGCCTTGGTTTTTAAAACTCCAAGCGCCGCTCGCGCCGCTTCGCGACCTTTTTCGACAAAATGCGCGCGATAGATGGCATTGTGGTGATCAGTTTCCTGATACTGATGTGGCGTCAAAGAGACTGACAACACAGGAACGCCTGTATCCATACCAGCGCGCATCAGCCCATCTACGACTGCTTGCGCGACGAAATCATGACGATAGATCCCGCCATCCACCACAAAGGCGGCACAGGCAATGGCACCATATTTACCGGTTGCGGCCAGCTCTTTGGCCAAAAGCGGCATTTCGAAAGCACCGGGAACGTCAAACACGTCCACTTGCTCTGCCGGAATAACTTCGCAAAATCCTTCATGCGCGCGGTCCACAATATCTGCGTGCCACTGTGCTTTGATGAAAGCAAATCGGGTGTGTGTCATGGTTTGAACTCCTTTTCAGCAACAGACACGTCACCCAAGGCGATCACGAAGGTTCCACCCGCCAATGGCGCGTAGACCCTACGTTCTCTTCCATCCGGACTATAACCGTCGGCTCTGGAATCTCACCAGATCTGCTGACACCCAACAATGGGCCGCTCGCGGGCTCATGACTTTCGCCATTTACCGCCGGTAGGGAATTTCACCCCGCCCTGAGAACGCGCGCAACTTGCCAAGAGCGGCGAGAGCTTGCAACATGAAATCCGACATTTTCAAGCGCGAGACCGCCTTCATGCAACTGATTACCGCCCCGGCTTCCCCGTATAGTCGTAAAGTCAAAACTCTTATTCTGGAAACGGGGCAAATGGATGACGTCGAGATGGTCCAGGTTAAAACATCTCCCTTGGCCGTCGATCCGCAGGCGCAAGCAGCGAATCCCTTGGGGCGAATCCCCAGCCTTGTACGAACGGATGGTCCGGCCCTGTATGACAGCCGGGTTATTTGTCGATTTTTGGACGCGCGAGCGGGTGGTGAATATTACCCTGATCGCAACATTTGGGATGTTCTGACCATCGAAGCCACGGCGGATGGTATGTTGGATTCGGCGTTGTCGATTGTCTACGAAACGCGCTTTCGTGACGAGGCGCAACAGAATGCAACTTGGCTGGATGCGCAATGGAGCAAGGTTCAAAATGGTCTGTCAGCTTTGAACGATAAATGGCTAAGCCATCTTAATGGACCCGTCCACATGGGACACATCGCAGTGGGTTGTGCTCTTGGGTATTTGGATTTCAGGCTGGATCATCGAAATTGGCGGCAAGGCAATGATGCTTTGGCGGTTTGGTACGAAGGTTTCCGTCAGAGGCCTGCGATGGTCAAAACAGAGCCGCTTGATTTGGCGTGAATGATCGGCAAAAGAAAACCCCGCTCTTGGCGGGGTTTCATGTTAGAAGCTGTAGCTGATCCCGAAGTTCAGCGCATTGGTAATCAAAGAGGTTTCCAATGTGCCGCCACTGTCCAAATCAATCTTATTATCTGAATAAGTGAACTGATATTCAGTGAAAGCACTCATGCGATCAGTGATTGCCATAGAGACACCTGCACCCAGACGCGCGGCAGGACCCGTTAATTGATACCCAAATGTATGTGCGCCTCCGCCGTGTTGAATATCAACGTGCGGCATCGCAACACCGACACCGGCGGTGACAAAGGGTGTTAGGCGACCATTCCACCATTGGTTTTTCCAACGGCGGTGAATGTTTGCTGTGATGATGTTGTGTCCATCGGTGAATTCTAGGCTGTCAAAACCAAGCGAGGCACGATCGGCATCAGAGGCATAGGCTTTGGCATGGGTGAATTCCAAACCGTAACCCCAACCGCTTTCGCGCCAGTAGACACCGCGCATGCCGTAATAAGGCGGAGGTGCTGTTGAGCGGCCTTCCCATGCAACGGTGCTGTCGATTGCTGTCCCGGCTGTGCCATCGATTGTGCCCGAAAGGACACTATGTGGCGCTGATTGAGAGCCGATATAGAAGCTATATTCCATCTCGGCTGCGGCCGGAGAGGCAAGAATCACTGCTGCGGCAGCTGCTTTAACGCCAAGTTTGCGCATGAAAACCCCTTAGGTTTGTAGGCCATTTGTCGAAATTCACGTCTTGGTATAGCGAATACACCTCAAATACATAGTTCTCAAGCGCGACACATCAACGCTTTGATCCATATCAAGCGAATGTCATCTGGACGGGTTGTATTGGCTTCGTTAATAAGCGGGCTGGAGAGGCTGTGCGTGAACACGGCCCGAACCGGTATAGGCCAGCAGGCCAAGAAATTGGAGTAAACCTCGTGTCCCACGCAGAAGATCACGAAGGCACCCGGAGGGATTTCCTCTACTACGCCACAGCAGGCGCAGGTGCAGTGACCGCAGGTGCGGCTGTTTGGCCTTTGGTCAACCAGATGAATCCATCCGCGGATGTTAAGGCTCTGGCCTCTATCCGTGTTGATACCTCTGGCATTGAGCCAGGTACGCAGCTGACAGTGAAATGGCTTGGTAAGCCGGTGTTCATTCGCCGCCGTACTCAGGCTGAAATCGACGAAGCGCGCGCTGTGCCTTTGGAAGATCTGACCATCGACGCCGAATCTCAAAACGCCAACAAGCCTGGCACCGACGCTGCGGATGAAAACCGCGCGATGGACGAAGCGGGCGAATGGCTGGTGATGATCGGCGTTTGTACGCACCTTGGTTGTGTTCCACTGGGTGATGCAGGTGAATTTGGTGGCTGGTTCTGCCCATGTCACGGTTCCCACTACGACACCTCCGGCCGTATCCGCAAAGGTCCGGCTCCTGAAAACCTTCCTGTTCCGGTTGCCCGCTTTGATGGCACCGAACTGGTGCTTGGATAAGGAACGCGCATATGTCCGGTATTCCTCACGATCATTACGAGCCTAAGACTGGCGCTGAAAAGTGGATTCACCACCGTCTGCCAATCGTTGGCCTTCTGTACGACACTTTGATGATCCCAACCCCGAAAAACCTGAACTGGTGGTGGATCTGGGGCATCGTTTTGGCATTCTGCCTGGTTCTGCAAATTGTCACCGGTATCGTTCTGGTGATGCACTACACCCCACACGTTGATCTGGCGTTCGCTTCTGTTGAGCACATCATGCGCGACGTGAACGGCGGTCATATGATCCGCTACCTGCACATGAACGGCGCGTCCTTGTTCTTTGCAGCGGTCTACATCCACATGTTCCGTGGTCTGTTCTATGGGTCCTACAAAGCCCCACGCGAGATCACATGGATCATCGGTATGCTGATCTACCTTCTGATGATGGCAACTGGCTTTATGGGCTACGTTTTGCCTTGGGGTCAGATGTCCTTCTGGGGGGCGACTGTTATCACCGGCCTCTTCGGTGCGATCCCATTCATTGGTGACGCGCTGCAGACATTCCTGCTGGGTGGACCAGCGGTTGATAACGCAACTCTGAACCGCTTCTTCTCGCTACACTACTTGCTGCCATTCGTGATTGCAGGCCTTGTGATCCTTCACATCTGGGCGTTCCACCACACTGGCAACAACAACCCAACAGGTGTTGATGTTCGTAAGGGCTCTAAAGAAGAGGCACAGAAAGACACGCTGCCATTCTGGCCATACTTCGTGATCAAAGACCTGTTCGCGCTGGGCGTTGTTCTGGTCATCTTCTTTGCGATCGTTGGCTTCATGCCAAACTATCTGGGCCACCCGGATAACTACTTGGAAGCGAACCCGCTATCCACGCCTGCACACATCGTGCCTGAATGGTACTTCCTGCCGTTCTACGCGATCCTGCGCGCATTCGACTCCTCTGTTTGGGTTGTGATGTTTGCAAGCTGGATCACTGGTGGCATCGTTGACGCGAAGTTCTTTGGTGTTCTGGCGATGTTTGGTGCGATTGCTGTCATGGCGCTGACACCATGGTTGGATACTTCCACTGTACGTTCCGGTCGTTTCCGTCCGATGTTCAAATGGTACTTCCGCTTGCTGCTTCTGGACTTCTTTGTCCTGATGTGGGCGGGTGCGATGCCAGCGGAAGGGATCTACTCGATCATCTCCTTGATCGCGTCGACCTACTGGTTCGCATACTTCTTGGTGATCTTGCCGCTTCTGGGCGTGTTTGAAACACCAGAGCATCCACCAGCGACCATCGAAGACGACTTCAATGACCACTACGGCAAACCAGCCGAATAAGAGGACAAGGGATAATGCTTAAGAAACTTGCGATTTCCGCAATAGCCGCCCTGACCCTTGCGGCAGGTGGTGCGATGGCAGCCGGCGGCGCCGGTCACATCGAAGACGTGGACTTTTCCTTCGAAGGCCCTTTTGGGAAATTCGATGAAAACCAGCTGCAACGCGGCTTGAAAGTCTACACCGAAGTGTGTTCAGCCTGTCATGGTCTGCGCTATGTACCGTTCCGTACATTGTCTGACAAAGGTGGGCCTCACTTCTCCGAAGCACAGGTTCGCGCTTATTCAGCTGAGAACTTCGAAGTGTTTGATGCAGAACTGGACGATACTCGCCCAGCGAAGCCTGCGGATTTCTTCCCGGGTTCCGCACTGGAAAACGCACCTGACCTATCCTTGATGGCAAAGGCGCGTGCGGGCTTCCACGGTCCACAGGGCACAGGCCTGAACCAGCTGTTCAAAGGCATGGGTGGTCCAGAGTACATCACGTCGATCCTGACCGGCTATACCGGCAAGGAAAAGACTCAAGCGGGCACAACCTTCTACGAAAACACCGCCTTCCCAGGTGGCTGGATCGCAATGGGTCCACCGCTGGAAGATGGTTCCGTAGAGTTTGACGACGGTCACGCCACAGATCTGCATCACGCAGCAGAAGATGTTTCTGCTTTCCTGATGTGGACAGCTGAACCAAAGATGATGGATCGCAAAAAGGCGGGCTTCATTGGTGTACTTGCATTGTTCCTGCTGACAGTGCTGCTGTACCTGACAAACAAGCGTCTTTGGGCGCCACACAAAGGCAAAAAGTCTGCGTAAGCCTTTGCTGATGTGAGAATTAGAAAGCCCTGCCATTTGGTAGGGCTTTTTTCTTTTTAAGTTACCCTCTGCTAAGTGGAGGGAGGCGATACGGCTTTAAGAATTCAAAGGTCTTCTGAGTGCCGGGTCTCGCGTGGATTTCCCCAAGCCAGCGCTGCACGTGTTCTGCAGTATCCAATGATAATCCCAAGTGCGTATGCTTGTTGATCCATGGAAACAGCGCGATATCGGCGATGCTGTAGGTTTCCCCGGTGCAATAAGGGTGATTTGTCAAAGTATCGTCTAGGTGCGAAATCACACGCTGTGCGATGGATTTGCAATGCGCGAGCGTGTCCGGGTTGGGATTGGGTGACAGGAATGACCAGTATTCGACCTGTCCAAAAAACGGCCCCTGCGTAGAGGCTTGGTAAAAGAGCCATGGCAGGATTTGATCGTGATTTTCAGCGTAGTGACCCCAGCCGGTTTTATTTGCCAGCTGCAATAAGATCGCGTTGGACTCGCTGATCACGACACCGCAATCCGCAATCACTGGAACTTTGCCCGCAGGGTTGATCGCGAGAAAGTCCGCCGTTTTCTGATCACCCTTTCGGATGTTGATCGGATTGAATTTGAAGGGAAGGTCGGCCTCCATCAAAAGCATCAAGACTTTGAGGGAGTTGATCGTGTCATGGCCGTAGAAAGTAATCATGCCAGACATCTAGGTCTTTAGGGCTTCGGCGACAACAGGGCCGCCGAAGCTGTCGTTCATTCGCTTAGTTCACAGAGGCCCAACGCAGGATAAAGAAGTTATCCGCACGCTGTACCACGTCTACGTTGCTGCGTGCGCCCCAAAGCAGGGCCTGGACATACATCGGTACATAGCCTGCTTCGTCCTGTAGGATCTTCGCGGCTTCATCTAGCATCGCTTGGCGTTTGCTGTCATCAACCTCGGATTGGATCATCGGAAGCAGCTCGTCGACGCGGGCGTTTGAGAAATCACCAAAGTTCCAGCTGCCCAGTTTCTTTTCTGGGTTTGGCGTTGTCACCAAGAAGCGGATTGGGTGCTCGGCGTCAAAAGAGCCCGGGGACCAGCCCAGCATATACATGTCAAAGTTATCCGCGCGCAGTTCAGGCCAGTAGTTGCTGACCGGCATTGCATCCAGTTCTGCCTTCAGGCCGATTTGTGCGAGCATGCCTACTGCAGCCTGACAGACCGCTTCGTCGTTGATGTAGCGGTTGTTCGGGCACTTAAGGCCAAAACTGAAACCATCCGGGTAACCAGCCTCGGCCAGCAAGGCGCGAGCTTTGTCTTGGTTGAACTCTGGACGTGCCGCGAGGCTGTCAGAGTAGCCACGCATCGTGGAGCTCACCAGCTGCGAGATCGGCTCTGCAGAGCCGCGCATGATGGTTTGCACAATGGCATCCACGTTGATTGCATGGTTCACAGCCTGACGGACGCGCACGTCTTTGAATGGGTTCGGCTTGCCTGCGTCGGCGGAATATTTCAGCTCATCCGCTTGATGGGCAAAGCCAAACATGATGACGCGGGCTTCGATGCCCACCATCACTTTGACTTCATCGCTTGCAGACAGGCGCGCAACGTCCTGCGTTGGCACTGGGTTGATCATGTCCACTTCGCCAGAGAGCAGAGCCGCAACGGCAGTCGCTGGATTCTGGATTGGAGTGAAAACACCCTGCGTGATGTTATGTGTTGCTTCGTCCCACCAACCTGAGTGCGGCTCGAGAACCGTTTTCAGGTCAACCTGACGCTCAACAACCTTAAAGGCACCGGTGCCATTTGTGTTGCGGGTGGCGTGGTTTTCTTCTTCCTTGGCAGGAACGGCCGAGTTGTTGGTTTCGGTCCATCCTTTGTCCATGATCATGAAGTTCGCGATCGTGTCAGGGAAGATCGGGTTTGGTGCTTTGGTTAGGAAATCGACCGTGTAGTCGTCCACGGCCTTAACCTCGGCAATCGTTGAGAACCAGCTTGCAACATCTGATTCAGGCCGTGTTGCACGTTCGTATGAGAACACGACATCTTCGGCATTAAAATCAGACCCATCCTGGAACTTAACGCCCTGGCGCAGGTTAAAACGCCAGCCGTCAGAGCCAAGGGCTTCCCAGCTTGTCGCCAACGCGCCTTCGACTTGCATGTTCTGATCACGACGCACGAGGCCTTCGTAAACATTGTTCAAGAACCCCAGAACAGGTGCTGAGTTTACAGCATGTGGGTCTAGGGTCTGTGGGTCGGTCGTGCCCGCCCAGCGGAAGGTCTCTGCGCTGGCGGCATGTGCCGTCACCAAGGCCACAGCGGTGGCCGCGAATAGTTTTTTCATATTCATCTCCCAAGTGGCCCCTTTTGTTAGGGGACTTATCTGAGGTTACACACGAACGTGTGAACTCCGCCAGCCTATCGGTGGGGCGGCGGGTTGCGCAGGTGTAAGTATAAAGAAATTAATCACAATTCTGTGAGCGCTACCAGTCTGATACTGAAAGGCTCGCAGCATGTTTGTTGCGAATCCGTCTGATTAGACTTGAATTGGTTTGACCCAATGCACCTCTGTGCAATCAACAAATCGCCCCAACCGGTCCAGTTCAGCATCAAGTTTCGCCTGACGGGCCTTGGTCCATTTCACCCCGGGTTCGGGCCAGAAACCGATCACATTCAGACGCGCAGCTTTGCGATCTGCCTTGGCTTCGATCCGCCCCACAAACCGGTCCCCTTCAAGGATCGGAAAGACATAGTATCCCCAGATGCGTTTGGTGGCAGGCACGAACATCTCATTGCGATAATTAAAGCCAAAGAGCCGTTCTAATCTGTTGCGATCGCGGACTGCAGGATCGAATGGGTTTAGAATGCGTAGACGTGAGGTTGGGGCAGATAGCTGTGTGAGTCGTTGTTCGATATCAATTGCCCCGAAACAGGGGGTGGTGGAGCCATCGGCGTTTGTGACCTCGACCGGGATAAGGTTGGCCGTTTCAAGCCAGTCTTTTGTTTCTTTGGCAGAGGTGGTTTCCCAGAATTTTTGGATTTCGCCCTGGGTGCCAATAGCGATGCGATCCACGGCGGCTTTCATTAGAAAATCGAGCTCGTCTTTTTCTGAAAGGCTGCGATTGCGTAGGTGGTCTGGGAAAACGCGTTCGGGCAGGTTGTAATACTTCGTAAACCCATCACGGAAACAGGTTGCTAGCTGCCCAGTCATCCACATGTAATCCAACGCCTTTTTGTGGGGCGGGCGGGCCCACATCTTTTTCTCGCCTTCGATCTTAGTGTCAAAAGCGTGGGTCGAAAGCGCACCTTCTGCGCGGATGCGATCCTTGAGTTCATCAAGATATGGATTGCCCTCTAGGTCGCCATGCCATCGACGTGCAGTCACAACCATGCGTCGGAATTGCCGTTGCCAGGCGGGTAGGAATTCCATCGGTAGAACGCTGGCATCATGAGTGAAATGCTCAAAGATCGCCCGATCTTTGGCCAAAAGCGGGTTCAGCATTTTCTCGCGATAATTTTGGTTGCGCGACCAAAGGATATGGTGATGCGCACGCGAGACGACTTGAATCGTATCCAACTGCACCATGCCAAGTTTCTGGATGGTGCCATAAAGGTCGAGTGGACCAGTCGGCGTGTCAGACAGGCCTTGAGACGCCAGCCAAAGCCGGCGCGCAGTACGATTGTCGATCTTTAAAGGTGCCCGCAAGATGCTCTCCGTATTTTGGAGCCATCAAACAGGAACAAAGGGTGAAAATCAATCTAAACCGATGATGTGTTGTTCACCACGAGCGCGGGCCAGTTGCATCTGTTTTTGACGTTCGCGGAATCGTTCTTTGTCGGCGTCCGAATAATCGTCGATGCATTGATGGCAGCTTACACCTGCCTCGTATTCTGGCCGCTTGGCGTCTTCGGGCAATAGGGGACGACGGCAGGCGTGACACAACACGTGTGGGCCTTCTTCAAGTCCGTGACCAACAGAAACACGCCCATCAAAAACGAAGCATTCACCTTCCCAAGTGCTTTCTTCTCGAGGGACCTCTTCGAGGTATTTCAGGATGCCGCCCTTCAAGTGATAAACGTCTTCGACGCCTTGACTCATCAGGAAGTTGGTGGATTTTTCACAGCGAATACCGCCGGTGCAGAACATGGCGACGCGTTTGTTGTGGAAACGGTCTTTATTTTCGTCCCACCAGGCTGGGAAATCGCGGAAGGTGGCGGTTTCCGGATCAACAGCGCCTTGGAAGGTGCCGATGGCCACTTCGTAATCGTTACGCGTGTCGATGGTCACCACGTCTGGGGATTGGATCAACTCATTCCAGTCTTGAGGATTCACGTAGTTGCCGACATGGGCCTTTGGATCAACATTGGGCTGGCCCAAAGTCACGATCTCTTTCTTCAGCTTCACCTTCATGCGCGGGAAAGGTTTTTCTGCCGCATTGCTGAGTTTCCATTCAAAATCCGCACAGCCCGGCAGAGTTTTAATATGCGCAATCACCGCATCGATGCCTTGGCGTGGACCGGCGATGGTGCCGTTGATGCCCTCATGTGCCAATAGGAGCGTGCCAGTGATGCTGTTCTTTTCGCACAGCTCTAGCAGAGGCGCGCGAAGGGCCTCGTGGTTGTCAAAGCGGGTGAAGTGATAAAGGGCGCAGACTGTAAACATGGCCGCCCTGTACGCCTATTTTAGTCTCGCTTCAAGACCACCCTTTGCCGCCCATTGACCTTACGTGTCGCAATTCCTACCCATGAATGAACCAAGGCGGATCAACAAAGGAATGACCAATGTCCAAAGCCCTGATTGTGATCGATGTGCAGAACGATTTTTGTCCGGGTGGCGCCTTGGCTGTACCAGGCGGAGACCAGATTGTTGGTGGCATTAACGATCTGATGGCGGATTTTGACGCGGTGATCCTGACGCAGGATTGGCATCCAGCGGGGCATTCGTCTTTTGCCAGTTCGCATGGGGGAAAAGATCCTTATGACATGATCGAAATGCCCTATGGGCCGCAGGTCTTGTGGCCGGACCATTGTGTGCAAGGCAATGACGGAGCGGTGTTTCACAAAGACCTGAAATCGGAACGTGCTGATCTGATCATCCGAAAGGGGTTTAATCCTGCCATCGATAGTTACTCTGCTTTTTTTGAAAATGACCAAAGCACAGCGACGGGCCTGGAAGGCTACTTGCGCAACCGAGGACTAAGCGATCTGACCATGGTGGGGCTGGCAACGGATTTCTGTGTGAACTTCTCTGCTGTGGATGCAGCGAAGCTTGGGTTTGATGTCACTGTTTTGCAGTCTCTTTGCCGGGCGATTGATCTGAATGGCTCGCTTGGGGCCGCGCTGAATGGGATGGCTGATGCGGGTGTGCACTTGCGTTAACTGCCTTGCCCTCTGGGCAGGCTTTCGCCAAGATCAATCGGTGCTTTGCTAGAATTGCACCCGGAGGACAACATGGTCGACATCGCAACACGCGTTTGGAATCACAAGTGGAAGATTGACCCGATTGTACGGTCTTTGATCGACACGGATTTCTACAAGCTGCTGATGTGCCAAAGCGTCTTTCGCAACCGCCGTGACACTCAGGTCAGATTTTCGCTGATCAACCGAACGACCTCGGTGCCCTTGGCAAAATTGATTGATGAAAGTGAGTTGCGCGAACAGCTGGATCATGTGCGCTCGCTGTCGCTCAGCCGTGGGGAAAGCACTTGGCTGCGCGGCAATACCTTTTACGGAAAACGCCAGATGTTCCGTCCAGATTTTATGGAGTGGTTCGAGAATATGCGCTTGCCCGATTACCATTTGGAGCGGGTTGGCGACCAGTTTGAACTGACTTTTGAAGGCAGTTGGCCTGAGGTCATGCTTTGGGAAATTTCGGCGCTTTCCGTCTTGATGGAGTTGCGGAGCCGCGCAGTGCTCGACCGGATGGAGAAGTTTGAGCTGCAGGTTCTTTATGCTCGCGCCATGACCAAGCTTTGGCAAAAGGTCGAAACCCTTCGCGGTGTCGACAATCTACGTATTGCAGATTTTGGCACGCGGCGGCGGCATTCCTTCCTGTGGCAGGACTGGGCGGTGCAGGCCATGTGTGAGGGGCTGGGCGAGAAATTCGTTGGAACGTCGAACTGTCTGATTGCGAAGAACCGTGATTTAGAGGCCATTGGCACCAACGCGCATGAACTGCCGATGGTCTATGCGGCCCTTGCTGAAACTGATGAAGAATTGGCGCAGGCCCCTTATCAGGTTTTAGCTGATTGGCATGAAGAGCATGATGGCAACCTGCGCATGATCTTGCCTGATACTTACGGCACGAAGGGCTTTTTGGATCGCGCGCCAGATTGGCTTGCGGGTTGGACCGGGATGCGGATTGATTCCGGGGACCCTGCGGCCGGTGCTGAAACCGCGATTGATTGGTGGGTTTCCCGTGGTGAAGACCCAACCAAGAAATTGGTGATTTTCTCAGATGGGTTGGATGTCGACAAAATCAGCGAGTTGCAAAGACAATTTGAGGGTCGGGTGATGACCAGCTTTGGTTGGGGCACATTGCTGACCAATGACTTCCGTGGGTTGGTGCCAGACGATAGCCTTGCGCCGTTTTCTTTGGTCTGTAAAGCGGTGTCCGCCAATGGCCGCCCGACCGTGAAACTGTCGGATAATCCCAAGAAAGCCATGGGGCCGACGGATCAGATCGAGCGATACAAACGGGTGTTCGGCGTAGGCGCACAGGCTGCACAGGAAGTTCTGGTCTAGACCTTCTAGGCGAAGGCCTGCAGTCCGGTCTGGGCACGGCCTAGAATCAATGCATGTACATCATGGGTGCCTTCATAGGTGTTGACAGTTTCAAGATTGACCATGTGTCGAATGACGTGGAAATCCAGCGAGATCCCATTGCCACCATGCATGTCTCGCGCATGACGCGCGATTTCAAGCGCTTTGCCGCAGTTGTTGCGTTTGATCATAGAGATCATTTCAGGTGCAGCTTGGGCCTCGTCCATCAGGCGGCCAACGCGCAGGGCGGCTTGGAGGCCTAATGTGATTTCTGTCTGCATATTGGCCAGTTTCAGTTGAAAGAGCTGGGTTTGCGCCAAAGGCTTGTTGAACTGCTTGCGATCCAGACCGTATTGCAATGCGGCATGCCAGCAGAACTCGGCTGCACCCATCACGCCCCAAGCAATACCGTATCGCGCGCGGTTCAAGCAGCCAAATGGCCCTTTTAGGCCTTCAACGTCGGGCAGCAAGGCGTCTTCGCCGACCTCGACATTCTCTAAGACGATTTCACCTGTGATAGACGCACGCAGGCTGGCTTTGTTGGCAATTTTTGGCGCCGAAAGACCCGGCGTGCCTTTGTCTAAGACAAATCCTTTGATTTTGCCCCCATGTGCATCAGACTTAGCCCAGACCACATAAACATCAGCGATTGGCGCGTTGGAAATCCACATTTTCGAGCCATTCAACACGTAGCCGTTTTCGGTTTTTGTAGCTGTGGTTTTCATGCCCCCAGGGTCAGAACCTGCATCAGGTTCTGTCAGCCCGAAACACCCAATCCAGCTACCACTTGCGAGCTTGGGAAGATACTTTTGGCGCTGTTCTTCTGTGCCATAGGCGTAGATCGGATACATCACCAGCGAGCTTTGTACGGACATCATCGAACGATAGCCCGAATCCACGCGCTCAATCTCGCGCGCTACCAGACCGTAGGCCACATACCCCGCACCCAGCCCGCCATATTCTTCGGGTATGGTGACACCCAAGAGGCCCATCTGACCCATTTCCTGGAAGATTTCTGGATCTGTGTGTTCGGATTCATAAGCCTCAGTGACCCGCGGCTGCAGCTTATCCTGGGCATAAGACTGAGCCGCATCTCGCAGCATGCGTTCTTCTTCGGAGAGCTGGTTTTCCAGCAGAAAGGGATCGTCCCACTTAAAGGCTGCAAGGCTTGGGTTATCTTTGGCTTTCAAGGGCATGATGCATTGGCTTTCATGAATTCTGAGCGCTCAAATGCGCCTGTGTGTTTGCGGAAATCCTAGCGCAAATCGCTAAGCTACCATAGGGTTAAACCCTTTTGAGTTGGGCGTGAGCGATATGACGTTTCGTCGTTTTTGATTGAGTAAAAAGAATCCTTTTATTATTTAACATTTGTGTTAAATATAACATATGAATGATTTACGATCTGTATTTGCTGCCCTGTCAGATGGGACGCGTTTTGACATTGTCGAACGATTGATGAAGGACGGCGAGCTTCCTGCTGGTGATCTGGTCTCTGACGTCGCCATCAGCGGGCCGGCAATCTCGCGCCACCTCAAGGTGTTGCGAGAAGCAGGCTTGGTGTCTCAGCGCGCTGAGGGCACCAAACGGCTTTATGCTGTGCGGCCGGAAGCGCTGAAAACAATTTCAGATTGGACCATTGATCATCGGGCTTTCTGGGAGGTTAGCCTGAACCGTATTGAAGCTGCGCTTGAGATTGATTTGGCAGCGGAGGAGGACAATTGACTGACATCAGATTGGAACGCGAATTTAGCGTGACGCCAGAACGTTTGTTCGACTTCGTCACCAAACGCGCCAGCGTACTTGAGTGGTTTGGTTATGAAGGAATGACCTTCCCTGCAGAAGAGATGGATTTTTCACGCAAGGGACCTTGGTTTGTCGAGATGCTGACCAAGGATGGTAACAAGTTGAAACTGTCGGGTCATGTGACCCATGTTGATCCGCCCAAGACCGTTGGTTTTACTTGGGGCTGGCACGATCCAGAAGACAAACGTGGCCCGGAAAGTCATGTGATGTTCACGGTGTCTCAGTCAGAGACGGGTGCCAAACTTACTATTGATCACCGAGAGTTCTCTGATGAGGAAGCAGCGGCCAACCACAACAACGGTTGGACCTATGCGCTGGGCACTATGACCCGCATTTTGAACGGCTAAATCGAGCTGAACGAAAAACACTAGAATTCCGATAGGCTAGGTGCGTTTGGCTTATCTGATCCAAAAGGGCTGCGCGCCCATCAATTTGACCAGTAGGAGAATAACGATGCCTAAGTTTATTTTTGCATATCACGGCGGCGGCATGCCGGAGACCCCAGAAGAGGGTCAAAAAGTTATGGCGGCTTGGACGGCTTGGTATGAGCAGATTGGACCGAACCTTGCTGACGGTGGTGCGCCGGTTGGAATGTCTAAAACAGTGACTGAAAATGGCGTCGAAGATAACGGTGGTTCAAACCCATTGTCTGGCTTCACCGTTGTGAACGCCGATTCCATCGATGCAGCGATTGAAATGGCCAAAGGATGCCCAATCGTCGGCGACAACAATGGCACTGTTGAAGTCGCGGAATGCATGGAAATGTAACTTCGATATCGAAGTGACAAAAAAACAGAAAGGCGGCTTATGAGCCGCCTTTTTCAGGTCTAATTCAGCGCTGACGCAGGCCGCATCCAGCCAGTTTGAATGCCACGCCAATTTTTGATTGGCTCATTGATATAGGCCTGTGCCTCTGGGTGGTTCGGGTCAAGCACGCCAAGTTTCACCAAGATCGCAGCAATCGCGCAATTTGCAGCACGTGTGCTGCCATCGGTGATCTTCAACGCCAGGCCTAATTTCTTTTCCGGAATGATGGCGATGAAATAGGCCTCTGCGCCGAACTTGATGGCGACTTTGCCATTCATTGCCCGCATCAGGCGTGTGCAAGGCCGGCCTTCGCCAGCCACAAGTTCTGGATAAGTCATCATGGCGTCACGCAATCGCGCGGCGGCTTGGTTGCGTCGGTCGCCTTCAGGATTGGCGGCGGAATAAAAAGCCATCGCCCGCGCCATGGCACGTATGGTTGTCGCTGGATTTGGAGCGGAACAGCCATCGATGCCATAGGCTGGGCTTTCAAAGCCCGTAACCTCATTGAATGCCTCAAAAATAGCCTGTTGGACAGGGTGATCAGCCTCGACATATTCGGACCCTGCGTTCAGATGTTTTGAAAGAGTCAAAAAGCCCGCATGCTTGCCAGAACAATTGTTGTGATATTGGCATGGGGACGAGTCGGTTTTGAGCATGGAGTGGCGTACCGATTTTTCCTGTGGCAACTGTGCCCCGCAGCGGAACGCGGAATCATCCAATTCCAGGTCTGATAGCCAAGATTGCACTCGATCCGTATGGATCGCAGCCCCATTGTGCGAGGCGCACGCCAGAGCCAATTGTGCAGTATTCAAGCCAAACCGATCGGCAGCTCCACTTTCAATCAAAGGCAAGGCTTGGATCATTTTGGCCGAGCTACGTGGGTAGACCAAAGCGTCTGGATCACCCCAGGCATGCAGGATATCTCCGTTTGCATGACAGACCACAGCATGGCCTTGATGGATGCTTTCAAGCAGCGATCCACGCCAGATTTCGACAAGGTTAACAGGTTCAGGCATAGGGGCTCCCAACTTATGCGCAAATTCGTGCCAACGGGGCTTTCGCGTTTGATAAAAATAAGGGTATTGTAAGCCCATCGAGAAGGGAATGCCGCAAATTGAAAGCCGGATAACGGTGCGGTCGACCTCGGAATTGAGGGCCTCGGAAGTGAAGGCAAAGACAGCTTGGAGGCTGTAGATATGGGATCAAAGACATTGCGCGCGTCCGTCATCGGGACAGTATTGGGCGCATTAACGCTTGTTGGCTCTGCTGTGGTGGCACAGGAAAGCAGCAATCAAGTGGCCGCAAAGACCGATTGGAGCGTCTTTGTAGAAAGCAGTCCAAAAGAATGCTGGGCTGTCAGCACCTTTAAAGAAAGTGTGAACACGCGGAACGGCGCTGTTGTGGCTGTGAATCGCTCACAAACTTTGCTGATGGTGTTCTTCCGTCCAGATAAAAACGTGAAAGGCCAAGTTGGATTTACCGGCGGCTATCCGTTTCGGTCCGGTTCCACTGTGACCATGCAAGTGGACGAAAATACCTATGATCTATTCACCGAGGGTGAGTGGGCGTGGCCACAAAGTGTCGAAGACGACGCGAAAATCGTGGCGGCCATGAAACGCGGCAAACAGGCTGTTTTGTCTGGTGAAAGTGGCCGTGGCACGCGCACAAAAGATACGTTTTCTTTGCTTGGGTTCACAGCAGCGCATGACGATGCGGGCAAACGCTGTGGGTAAGGCCTTCCGCCTTTATGATTTTACGAAACCCCGGAGCCTGCTCCGGGGTTTTTCTTTAAGTTCTGTTTGGTCGAAATTTGCTTTCCCAAAATGCTTACCAAGTTTGGCTTAAGCCGCTGCTTCACCCAGAACTTCGTAATGTGTCATGACCATGCTGCTTTCATCGAGCACTTGAACGAGCCCTAAAAGTTCGGGGTATTTACCCGGATCGAAATTGGCCGCCGCGGCTTTAGCGTCCGTCATGCTGGCCCATTCGACATGATCCAGAAAGTCTCCTTCCGAAGTGACAGCCAATTTGCGGCCAAGAAAGCCTTTTTGAGCGCGGGCAAAGCTTTGGCTTTCCTCCCATGCTGCAAGCGCCTCGGTTGCGGTTGCCCCTTCTTTGAGACGGTAGCGGACAGTTTCGATGACAGACATTGATGTCTCCTTATTGTTCTCGTGTGGCGCTTATGAACCAACGCGCTGCCATAAAACGGCAGTGCGTTCGGTGATTTGCAAAATTCTGTGTATCGTGTATCAGACGCGCCTGAACTCCCGGAGATGAAAACCATGACCGCCAGCGCACCGATTACGCAGGACGTACACACCATTCCGCGCAAAATGCCAGAAGGCGATAAGATCAACCTTGTTGGTCTGACGCGTGATGCGATGCGTGCATTGCTGATCGAGAATGGCACACCTGAGAAACAGGCGAAGATGCGTGTGGGTCAGATCTGGCAATGGATCTATCAATGGGGCAAACGTGATTTTCACGAGATGACAAATCTGTCCAAAGCGTTCCGTGCGGATTTGGACGAAAAGTTTGTGATCGAAGTTCCAGAAGTTGTTTCTAAGCAAGTCTCTTCCGACGGGACACGGAAATATCTGGTTAAGATTGCAGGCGGTCACGAAGTTGAAGTGGTCTACATCCCTGAAGAAGACCGCGGAACACTGTGTGTGTCATCACAGGTTGGTTGCACGCTGACTTGTTCTTTCTGTCACACGGGCACTCAGAAACTGGTGCGCAACCTGACCGCAGGTGAGATCGTTGGTCAGGTTATGATGGCGCGTGACGATTTGGATGAATGGCCCATTCCGGGTGAGCCGACAAACCAGGCACGCCTGCTGTCCAACATTGTTTTGATGGGCATGGGCGAGCCACTTTATAATTTTGACAATGTGCGCGACGCGATGAAAATCGCCATGGATCCTGAAGGGATTTCCCTTAGCCGTCGCCGGATTACATTATCTACCTCTGGCGTGGTGCCAGAGATCGCGCGGACCGCAGATGAGATCGGTTGTTTGCTGGCAATTTCCTTCCACGCAACCACAGATGATGTGCGTGATATGTTGGTTCCGATCAACAAGCGCTGGAACATCGAAGAACTACTGGCGGCTTTGGCGGCCTATCCAAAGGTATCCAACTCTGAACGCATCACCTTTGAATATGTGATGCTGGATGGTGTGAACGACAGCGACGAAGATGCGCATCGTTTGATTGGTCATATCAAGCGCCACAACATCCCGGCGAAGATCAACTTGATTCCATTTAACGAATGGCCGGGTGCACCTTACAAACGGTCTTCCAACAACCGCATTCGCGCCTTTTCAAACATCGTTCACGATGCAGGCTTCGCGAGCCCGGTACGTAAACCACGTGGTGAGGACATCATGGCGGCGTGCGGCCAGTTGAAATCTGCAACCGAGCGTGCACGCAAGTCGCGCAAGCAAATTGAAGCCGAGGCGGGTCTTAAGGGTTAACGGTTTCTTAGATCGTTGAGGTCACTTTGGTCTTATGGACCAAGTGACTGTTATGTTTGAAATCGATCAGAGACTTCTGGAAATTCTAAGACTGGAAGCTGGACGTCGTGAAGTCAGCGAGGCTGACATTTTGCGAACCGCTTTGTGCCGTCATCTGTTGGCGCAACCTCAATCGGTTGTGGCCGCAGTTAGGCACGTACAATGAAAACTGTCTTGCCTGACGCCCCAATTAATCTGTCATTGGATGACAAGGCTTGGTCGGAGCTCACGCGGTTGGCACGAGATAAAAGAGTTGCAGTAAGCGATATCGCCCGTATCGCGATTTACCGTGAAATTTCGCGGCACAAACAAAAGGCGGCTCAAAAGCCGCCCTTCAAATTGCTTGAACGTTTTAGAATTGCGCGCGCTTAGCGACCCGGCAACGCGTCCCGGCACTCGGTTTCACCCCAAGTGTCGATCACTTCGATGGCTTCTGCGGCGGTTTCGACAAACTTGAACAGATCAAGATCTTCGGCAGAAATGGTGCCAGCATCGCTGAGAGCGTCCCAGTTGATGATTTTTTCCCAGAAGGCGCGGCCAAACAGCAAGAACGGCACACGTTCCATTCGACCGGTTTGGATCAGAGTGAGCGCTTCGAACAATTCATCCAAGGTTCCGAAGCCGCCCGGGAAAACGCAGATGGCGCGGGCGCGCATCAGGAAGTGCATTTTGCGGATCGCAAAATAGTGGAAGTTAAAGCACAGGTCAGGCGAGACATATTCGTTTGGCGCCTGCTCGTGCGGCAAAACGATGTTAAGGCCAATCGAAGCACCGCCTGCATCTATCGCACCACGGTTACCTGCTTCCATCACTCCCGGCCCGCCGCCAGTGACAATCACGTCTTCGCGGCCATCAGATTTCATCGAGCGTTCTGTCATCAAGCGCGCGAATTCACGGGCCTCGTCATAGAAACTAGACAGGTCTGCCAGCGTTTGAGTTCGCGCCTTGTCCTTCTGAGACGGTTCTGGAATGCGTGCGCCACCGAACATGACGATCGTGCTTTCGATGCCATGTTCATCAAGCAGCATTTGTGGCTTTAGCAGCTCAAGCTGTAGGCGGACTGGGCGTAGCTCTTCGCGGCATAGAAAATCTTCGTCGGCAAAGGCCAAACGATAGGCCGGGGCGCGTGTCTGCGGAGTATCAGGGACCTCTTGCGCAGAACTGCGGTCAGAATGGGCGTCGCGAAACGGGGTGCGGTGATCGTCTTTCATACGGGGTCGTCCTTAATTGTGCGCCGTTTCCTAACGCCTAGCGTGAAGCGGCCTGTGTGACCAGAGAAGGTTAGGGGGAAACACCAAGACGTGTGAACCGTCACTTTTGACGTTTTTTAGCTGTGATAGGGCGGACTCCGGGTGACGGGCCTTGTCAGGTTCGCTATGAAAGCTCGAATCCGTAAATTTGGAGCCGAAATTCATGTCTAATGCGCAATTGGAAACAGCGATCGAAGCCGCTTGGGAAGCCCGAGATACGATCACGCCATCCACCACTGGTGAAACCCGCGAAGCGATCGAAGATACGCTGAATGCGCTGGACTCTGGTTCTTTGCGTGTGGCTGAAAAGCTGGAAAGCGGCGACTGGCATGTAAACCAGTGGGCGAAAAAAGCCGTTCTGTTGTCCTTCCGTCTGAACGATATGGCACCTATTAACGGTGGTAACGGCGATACAACTTGGTGGGATAAAGTACCGTCAAAGTTTGCTGGTTGGGGTGAAAACCAATGGCGTGCTGCGGGTTTCCGTGCGGTCCCTGGTTCGATTGTTCGCCGGTCTGCCTATATCGCAAAAGACGTGGTTTTGATGCCTTCTTTTGTGAACATCGGCGCTTATGTCGGCGAAGGTTCCATGGTTGATGGCTGGGCGACTGTTGGGTCCTGCGCACAGATTGGTAAACACGTACACCTGTCTGGTGGCGTTGGTATCGGTGGTGTTCTTGAACCAATGCAAGCTGGCCCAACCATCATTGAAGACAACTGCTTTATCGGCGCGCGCTCCGAAGTGGTCGAAGGTTGTATCGTTCGCGAAGGTTCGGTGCTGGGGATGGGCGTGTTCATCGGCCAATCCACAAAGATCGTCGATCGTGAAACAGGTGAAGTGATGTACGGCGAAGTACCGCCTTATTCCGTAGTTGTGGCGGGCTCTATGCCTTCCAAAAACGGGATTAACCTGTATTGCGCGGTGATTGTGAAACGCGTTGATGAGCGTACGCGTAGCAAGACTGGTATCAACGAGCTGTTGCGCGACTAAATTCGCGCTTTAGGCAATTGGATAAGACGCGCTCCAGACTTTGGGCGCGTCTTTTTTTATGGCGTTGACCTCGCAGTTGGTCATGAAAGCCAAAGCCCCTTCGGTCTGTCCGCCGGACTTGTTCAAAGCTTTTTGCCACAATTTACGCACTGAATGTGGTGACCAAGGCAGTGCGGCATCCGCCAGCCAAAGACGCAGTTCTGTGGGTAAGGCATCGTATTCAGCCATGGGATTTGCCTGACGCCGGCGCCGTCGTAGCTGGGTGTTTAGGTTTCTCGTCACGGGGTTCGAAATTTGGGGCGTTGATGGTGTTACGTTATAAGGTAACGATATCAATTTCTGAATGCAACTTGACTTTCAGAGGTCAGACTTTCAAGGAAGAGCCATGGATAAACCAAAGAAAAAATCCCGCCAGCAAGTCTACACGCTTTTGGTCCAAGTGGGCCGCAAAGAAGACGATGGCCTGCCAGAAGGTGCCACTGGTGGCGCATTGATGATCTATGCCTCTGGTGTGGATGAGGCCGAGGCCGTGCGCGAAACGGTAGCGATTCTAAAACAAGCAGATTTGGCGCCTTTGGATGTGACTGGCTATGGCACATTGAAAGAACGTGAGGCACAGGGTCATGAGATTGCGCAGGATGAACGCGAACTGATGCAGCGTGCTTTGGATGAAAACTCTGTAGTGGTTGCGCAACTCACTCCGTTTTTCAACGGTGAAGAAGGTGCGGACGAAAGCCTAGTTCAGTGAGCCAAACCACTTGTGGTGCAGGCGATCATATTCGCCATTTTCTCGCAGTTTCAGAAGTGTTTGGTTGATTGGCTCTTTCAGAGTGCTGCCACTTGGCAGGGCGATACCATAGTTTTCACGCAGGAAAATCGGGCCTGCGAGATCAGCAAAGCCTTTTCCTGCGGTTTGTGCGTAAAAGGCTAAGACAGGCGCATCAAAAATCACGGCTTGGAATTCTTCTGCTTCAAAGCCTGCTTTAAGTGCAGCAAGCGTTTCAACACTCGTGAAGTCAATTTCGCGATTGTTCAGGAAATTCGCAGCGGTTGAGCCTTGGATCGTGGCGACCTCTTTGCCGTATAGGTCATTCACCGACGTGATGTTCTCGTTGATTGCATCAACGGTCATAACGGCTGTGATCCGCGCCACAAAAACCGATACGATAAAGAGCGAAGACAGCACCAGGAGCACGGCAAAGATGCGGCCAAAAAATGAGCGTGGCACGCGTTCTTCAAATCCGCCATTCACCACCAGGTTCAGCGCCCACCAGAAACTTGGGAACATGGCTTCGCTTGCTGGCCGGTCGAAATAGGGTTGGGATTTTCGTTCAAAAACCCACATCAACATACCGCCGCCAAATAGCAGAGCGAATGCCAAAACGATCGCGATGAGGATGTCCTTTGAGGCAAGTGCCGCCCACAGCGGAGAGCCGGACATTCCATCCTTGGGCACCATGATTTGTAAGCCGCTTTCAAAGATCGGGTGGGTGAAATCCATCACCTGTTCGCGGGACGCCGTGATTGAGATATTGGCCACGGCGACATCGCTTTCACCGCTTTCAACGGAAGATAACATCTCTGCAAATGTGTCAAAGTAGGTGACTTCAAATGGATGACCCAAATCCGCGGCAATCTGTGCCCAGAGCGCCATCGAAAACCCGTCAGCAGCGCCATCCTTTTCAAAAGAAAAGGGCATGCGTTCCACGGTGCCAACTGAAATCGTTTGTGCCGAAAGTGGGAGTGCCCAAAAGGCAATCCAAATCAGAATTGTGAAAAAGCGTTTAAGCATTGGCCGTCCCCACGTCGCCAATCTGCCTACCCAATCCATTGCTTTTGATCAACAATTATGCGGCGCGTAGCTCAGCTAAGGTGACAGCTTCGTAGCTTTTGAGCACCGGAAACGCAGTTTTTGAGTGCTCTGGTAGAGTATGTGGATCAAACTCGCCTAAAAGGGTCGCGCCGATCAGATCGCGTTTACGCCTGATGCGACCAATGCTTAGACTTTCAACGGCTGTGCCACCGGCAATGATGGGTTCATGGTCTGGCAGCAACAATTGCACATAGGTGACAAGGTTATGATCCCCTTCAAATGTGGCCGAAGCTGCGGAGGTCAAATGCTTTACCGGAACCAGTACATTTTCGGCACTAAAAAGGTATTCCACCTGAGAGCCACCAACCACCAGCCGCGCTTCGGGCGTAAGCACGATGTCCTGCGCCAGTCCGAAATAAGGGGCTCGTAAGCGCACTGGCTGAAAGGATCCGCGCGCCGGGACAGTTTTTCGCAGAACTTGCAAAATCGGAATGGCGTCACCATTCAAGGTGGTGACCAGATCGCCTCTCTTAAGCGTGCCAATGGGTTTCATCCCCTCTGGAGTTTGAACCGGGGTTTTTGGACAGATGCCCGGCATCGGGCCAATGGGTTCAACTTGATCAGACACAGCGATGAATACCAGATCATCACAAAAATGGCGCAGCCCAGACGGTTGCATTAATGCCAAAATCGCCTCTGGGCTTAGCGGCAACGCGCGCTCGATGTGGCGGATGTAAAGCTTGTTGGTCCCCGGTCGCTCGATCACCAAACGGCCAAGCTGCGCGGGGATATCCCAAGAATAGCTGATCCGCAGCAGGTTCGCCTGATCTTCGGCATCATGAGAGAGCGCAGCGTGGATGATTTCTTCTTCATGGCGCAACAAAAAGTGGATCCCACCATTTGGCATGGCTTGGACTGTCAGATCACACGTGGTTGAGCCACGCATTTCTAGCCCGACAATAGTCTGCGGTTTGCTGTCTGGGGCCACGCGTGTTTCCAACATCACAGTGCCACGCGGCAAAGGCTGATCATATGAGAATGATGCCAAAGAATGTGTGTGATTATCTGCGAGTGCCAGCCAACTCATGTGTAACCCTCCGGGCGGAGTCCGGGTGTAGATTTGGGCGTCAAATTCTTGGTCATCACTGCGCGTCCCATGTATCGGCTCATTTGTTGGCCGTTTTTTGGTTTTCCCTAGCCTAACATGGCAGCAAGCTAAACCAATAGTGATTTCTGAGGTTTGCACCGGTCCTGATTTCGGGCTAGGCGTGATGCGGAAATGAACGAGGATCCTATGTCCAAAATTGATGCTGCTGCCTTAACCGCCGATCTGATCAAATGCCCCTCTGTAACGCCTGTTGAAGGCGGTGCATTGGTGTTGCTAGAACAGCTGCTGAGTCAGGCTAGTTTTGCTTGTCAACGCGTGGATCGCGGCGAAGTATCAAACCTGTTCGCGCGTTGGGGTGACAAGGGTCACGCGCAAACTTTTGGCTTCAATGGGCACACCGACGTTGTGCCAGTTGGTGATGAAGCTGCATGGACGAAACCGCCGTTTGGCGCGATTATTGAAGATGGCGTTATGTATGGCCGGGGCGCGACAGATATGAAATCAGGCGTGGCGGCATTCGCTGCTGCTGCGATTGATTTTGTGCGTGAAACCCCACCGGATGGATCGATTATTCTTGCCATTACAGGCGATGAAGAAGCCGATGCCATCGATGGTACGACTGCATTGCTGGACTATATGGACGCCCAGAACGAACAGATGTCTGTCTGTCTGGTGGGCGAGCCGACTTGCCCGAATGAGATGGGCGAGATGATGAAAATCGGCCGACGCGGGTCTTTGACAGCTTGGTTTACTTTTAAGGGTATTCAGGGGCATTCGGCCTATCCGCACCGCGCAAAAAACCCTCTGCCAGCCATGGCGCAATTGATGCACATGATGGCATCGCACGAGCTGGATCAGGGGACAGACCACTTTGATGCATCAACCTTGGCTGTCGTGACGATGGATACTGGCAATCCTGCCACCAACGTCATTCCGGCGGAATGCAAATCTGCGGTCAACATCCGCTTTAATGATGTACATTCTGGCCAATCCTTGATCGATTGGATGCAAGGGCTTGTGGATCAAGTGCAGCAGGACACCGGTGTTGAGATCGAGATGGTCTCGCGTGTATCTGGCGAGAGCTTCATCACGCCTCCGGGTGCGCTTTCTGATCTGATTGCTAAGGCCGTAACGGCGGAAACAGGTTTGGTACCCGAGCTGTCTACGAGTGGCGGCACTTCTGATGCGCGGTTTGTGCAGCATCATTGTCCGGTCGTGGAATTTGGACTTGTTGGCAAATCCATGCACCAAGTGGATGAGAATGTACCAGTGGCGCAAATCCATCAGTTGAAAGAGATTTATACGCGCATCCTGAGAGACTATTTCTCATGAACTGGGAGGTCTTCCAGACAGATGACATCGCAGCTTGTGTCGACTTGCGCCGTGCGGTTTTCATCGATGAACAGGGCATTGCCGAAGAAGATGAAATTGATGATCTGGATGATGTGGCGACCCATATTCTGGCGACGGTCGAGGGCAATCCCGTTGGGACTGCGCGCTTGTTGATTTCAGGAACCACTGGAAAGATCGGTCGCATTTGTGTGCTTCAATCGCAGCGGGGCACCGGTCTGGGGGCTGCACTTGTACGATTCAGTGCAGAGCAGTTGAAAGACCGCGGGGATCTAGCGCGCATCGCGTTGGGTGCGCAGGAATATGCCATAGGGTTTTATGAGAAACTGGGCTTTCAGGTCTGTGGCCCAATATATGACGACGCAGGAATTCCGCATCGCGAGATGGAAATTCTGCTGTGAGGAAAACGCTGGTTGTTATGGTCAAAGAACCGCGACCGGGGCGGGTTAAAACGCGTCTTGGGCGGGATATTGGATTGACGACCTCGGCCTGGTGGTTTCGCCATCAAGTCAAAGCACTCTTGAAGCGTGTTGAGAGCCCTAAATGGGATGTGGTTCTGGCAGTGGCACCTGATGTCGCAGGCATGAGTAGCCGAGTATGGCCCGGCCATTTACCACGTATTCGCCAGGGTGCAGGCGATCTTGGGGATCGCATGGCGCGGGTATTCCGTGGCCTGCCAAACGGGCCAGTCTGTATTATCGGAGCCGACATTCCTGGCATCAATGCAGTGCGGATCGAAGAGGCTTTTGGGGCGCTGGGCGCACATGATGCGGTATATGGCCCGGCGGATGATGGTGGATATTGGTTGGTCGGTATGAAGCGCGTTGGACCTGTTCCTTTGCGCCTGTTTGAGGGCGTCCGTTGGTCCACTGAACATGCCTTAGCAGATAGCAAAGCCACGATGCCTGGCTTGAGGATCGCAGAAATTGCGACTTTGCGCGATGTGGATACTCTGGCGGATTTACAAGCGCTTTCCCGGTGACGCGCCGGGCAGGGCGTGTTAGGGCGAGGGCATGAAAATGCCTAACAAAGCAGAGATTCTGGAATGGATTTCTGAAAACCCGACCCTCACCAGCAAACGCGATATCGCCAAAGCCTTTGGCATCAAAGGCGCCGCGCGGATCGACTTAAAACGCATCCTGCGCGAGCTGGAGGCTGAGGGGCATCTGCGCAAACGCAGTCGCAGCTATCGTGACCCTGATCAATTGCCACCCGTTAGCGTGTTGAAAATTTTGGGGGCCGATTCTGACGGCGATCTGTTCGCAGAGCCGATGGAGTGGGAAGGTGAGGGCGCGGAACCCGTCATCTTAATGGTCTTAAAGGCGTCTGATCCTGCGCTGGGTGAAGGTGATAAGGTTTTGGCGCGTCTGACTGAAGTCAAAGGCGAAGACCACGCTTATGAAGGTCGTTTGATCCGCCGCATCGGCACAAATCCGAAACGGGTTTTGGGGCTTTTTCGTAAAGGCACCGAAGGCGGGCGCATTGTGCCGATCGACAAAGGCACTGACAAAGAATGGTCTGTACCTGATGGGCAAGTAAACGGCGCGAAAGATGGCGAGTTAGTTGAGGCCGAACAGATTGGCCCGCGATCTCGTATGGGGCTGCCGAAAGCCAAGATCGTTTCGCGTTTGGGTGATCCTACAGCGCCGAAGGCCGTGTCCTTGATTGCGATTCATCAGCACGGCATTCCTGATGCGTTTCCTGATGCGGTGATTGCCGAGGCTGACGCGGCCAAGCCCGCGCCCTTGGGTGATCGCACAGATCTGCGTACCATGCCGTTGGTGACAATCGATCCGGCTGATGCACGGGACCATGATGACGCCTGTTGGGCGCATGCAGATGACGACCCGGACAATATCGGTGGCCATATCGTTTGGGTCGCGATTGCGGATGTTGCCCATTACGTGACGCCGGGATCGGAACTGGACCGCGAAGCAAAGAAACGGGGCAACTCCAGCTATTTCCCTGATCGCGTTGTTCCGATGTTGCCTGATCGGCTGTCAGGTGATCTGTGTTCATTGCATGAAGGTGTTCCACGTGCCTGTGTCGCGGTGCGCATGAAGCTTGATGCACAGGGCCATAAGATTGGCCATCGTTTCGTTCGCGGAATGATGAAATCCGTCGCCTCGTTGAACTACGAAGAAGTGCAGCAGGCCCGTGATGGCAAGCCAAATGAGCGTTGCGCTGAGCTGTTGGATGAGGTGATTGCGCCTTTGTATGAGGCATACGAAGCTACCAAATTGGCTCGTGTAGAACGCCAGCCTTTGGAACTAGACCTGCCAGAACGTAAAATCATTCTGACGGATGAAGGTGAAGTCGCTTCGGTTAATTTCCGTGAACGTCTGGATGCGCATCGCTTGATCGAAGAATTCATGATCCTTGCCAATGTGGCAGCGGCGGAAACTCTGACAGCAAAGACCTCTCCGTTGCTGTTCCGGGTCCATGAAGAGCCAAGCCAAGAGAAACTCGATAGCCTGCGCGACGTGGCGCGGTCTTCAGGTCTGAACCTTGCCAAGGGGCAGGTTTTGCAAACACGTCATTTGAATAAGTTGCTTAAGGATGCCGTCGGCACGGATGAAGCCGAGCTGATCAACATAACGACGCTTCGGTCAATGACGCAGGCTTATTATTCACCTAATAACTTTGGGCATTTCGGCCTTGCGCTGAAATCCTACGGGCATTTCACCTCGCCGATCCGGCGCTATGCGGACTTGATTGTGCACCGATCTCTGGTGGCGTCGCATGGTTGGGGTGAGGATGGGCTAACCCATCATGACATCGAGAACTTAGAACAAACTGCGACCCATATTTCTGAAACCGAACGCCGGTCGATGTTGGCAGAGCGGGATACGACAGATCGCTATTTGGCGTCTTATCTCAGCGAACGTCTGGGCAATGAGTTTGCTGGTAAAATCAGCGGAATCGCACGGTTTGGCGTCTTTGTGAAACTTGATGAAACCGGGGCCGACGGTTTGGTGCCGATGCGTGCGCTAGGCACCGAGTATTTCAAGTTTGACCATGACAGCAATACGCTGATTGGTTCTGATACAGGTCTGGTTATTGGATTGGGGCAACGCGTTGTGGTGCGTCTGGCAGAGGCGGCTCCGGTGACCGGTGGCGTCATTCTTGATCTGCTCGAAATTGACGGGAAGCGCCCATCGCAAGGGCGCAAGTCAGGGCGCGGCCGACCAACCAAACGCAAGATGTCTGCCGCTAAGAAAAAGGCGCAGAAAACTAAACGCAAGGTGGAGCGCCGTCGGCGCTAACGAAGGTGATAGGTCAGCGCGTCCTCAATCAGGCTGCGCAACCGAAAGGGTTCGATCTGATCGGGGCGGTCAAACAAGACCGCTCTGTTGCCATCCAGCCTATCCCAGCCCGGAAAACGCGTGGCGTAGTTGGCAATCACATTGGATTGGCAATGGGCGAAAATCGCAAAGCTGGCGGACTTGTGTGTGCCTAAACGCAGAGGCGTCGCAGCCTTTTTGTCAGGCGTAATGTAGCTGGGTTGCCCCCAGCGTAAGACCTCTTCGACGCGACCGATATCTGGCAGACCTTGAGCTACATCAAAAATCAGATCACGAAGCCGCAGCAACCCGGTGCGTGCAGGTTCCGGTGTGCGGTCAAATGTGGCGGCGATCGCTGGATCGGTAAAGCTCATCGTAAAACCCAAATGCAAGTCTAAGCGCTTTCTCGCAGATGCTCTTGCCATTTTTTGGCAGGAGTGATGCACTATAGGTCCATCATGTCACGTACCGCACGTCTGTTCCAATTGATGCAAGCTCTGCGCAGCCTGCCGTCCCCTGTCACCGCTGAGCGGTTGGCAGATGAAACCAATGTGTCAATCCGCACAATGTATCGCGACATTGAAAGTCTGCGTGGGTTGGGCGCGGTGATCGATGGGGAAGCCGGTTTTGGCTATACGTTGATCGAAGACGCCACATTGCCACCGCTGGGGTTTGAAGACGAAGAACTTGAGGCTTTGGTTCTTGGCCTGCGCGAGGTCATGGCGGTTGGTGATCCATCCCTTGCCAAAGGAGCTGAATCTGCTTTGGCCAAACTGGGTGCACGGCTGCCTGAGGGGCAATCTCGGCGTCTAAAACATGCGGTTTTGACAGCCAAAAGCTATAGCCCGCCGCCTGCACCCAAGGTCGATGCGGGCGTGTTGCGCCGCGCGACCTGGGATGAGCGCCGTATTCGTTTTGAGTATTCAGACGTAAAAGGTGCGAATTCCTGCCGAGAGGTTTACCCGCTGTCGATTGTCTTTATGCAATCCAGTCATTGTCTGGTGGGCTGGTGCCATTTACGTAATAATTTCAGGGTGTTCCGTTTGGATCGTATGGGGAATTTAGAAGTTTTGGACGAAAGTTTCCGCCCTCGTCGCGTTAGCATGCTGCGGCAATATTGGGATCAGATGCGCGCTGAAGCGCTAGAACATGGTTACGGGTGAATTCCCCCTTCTCGGCCCTCTACAATTCTGAGTAGACTGGTTCTGAGAGTGAGTGGTGAATCAAATTATGGTATTTAAAACATATAGCTGTGCAATTGTTGGCGCTTTGGTTTTAGGGGCAACGATGGCAGTGGCCAGCGCGCCCGATAGTTCTTTGCGACCCGTTTTAAGGTCTACTGGCGCCAGCGATAAGGTGCAGGTTGCCTTCCTGGAAACCTCTGTGCGGCCTGTGTTGAGACCGGCCCAGATCAAGCCGCCGGTTATGCAAGCGAATGCACGATTTGAAGCTTGGATACGTTCCTTCAAAACCCGCGCGACGCGACAGGGGATCTCAAAATCGACATTGGATCGTGCCTTTCGAGGGGTGCAATATAACGCTGATGTCGTGCGTCGGGATCGTAACCAATCTGAGTTCACCAAGACCCTTTGGGAGTATCTCGACTCAGCGGCGTCTGACAGCCGCGTTAAAAACGGAAAGGCTGCGCTGCGCAAACATCGAAAGACGTTGGATGCGATTGAGCGCAAATACGGCGTCGAAAAGGAAGTTGTTGTCGCCGTCTGGGGATTGGAAAGCGCTTACGGAGCAGTGCGTGGTGACGTGCCGATTATCGAGGCCTTGGCCACATTGTCATTTGATGGACGCCGTGGTCGTTTCTTTGAACAGCAGTTGATCGCGGCCCTCAAAATCTTGCAAAGCGGCGATACCGTACCGCGCCGTATGGTTGGCAGCTGGGCGGGTGCCATGGGGCATACGCAGTTCATTCCAACGTCTTATTTGTCTTTTGCCGTGGATTTCACCGGCGACGGAAAACGCGACATTTGGTCGGATGATCCAACAGATGCGCTGGCCTCAACAGCGGCTTACTTGAAGCGGTCTGGCTGGGTCACGGGCCAGCCTTGGGGGGTCGAAGTGACCCTTCCGCGTGGGTTTAACTATGCGCTGGCCAATCGCAAAATTAAAAAGAAGCCCAGCGAATGGGGGGCTCTGGGCGTGAAGGGGCTCGACGGTAAGACCGTGAAAAACCACGGGCAGGCCTCATTGCTTTTACCTGCGGGCCACAATGGCGTCGCGCTTCTGATATTCCGAAATTTTGATGCGATTGAGCGTTATAATACCGCCGATGCTTATGTCATCGGTGTGGGCCATTTGAGTGACCGCATCAAAGGGGGTGGCAAATTTAAGTCAAACTGGCCCCGTCAGGATCGCGCTTTGACGTTCTCCGAACGCAAAGAGCTACAACGGCGTCTGACAGCAGCTGGGTTTGATACAGTCAAAATTGATGGCAAGATTGGCCCCTTAACTATTGATGCAGTGCGTGCTTATCAACGGTCTATCGGTATGGAACCGGATGGCTATGCGTCTTTGGCGATTTTGAAAAAGCTGCGTTAGAGCGCTTCGAGTGCTTGCTCTTCTTCGGTTAAGGCTTCGGCATAATCCAACTGCCCGCGCGCGATTTGCCAACGGCAATAGGCGGCCATGCGAAAATGATAGAGAGGGGCAAGGGCGCGATAGCGCTCTTGTTGCTCAGCTGAGAAACCGGACAGAAAAGACTGTGTTTCTTCATCTGAGAGAACCCCGCCGCGATAAAGTAGCTGCATCGCAGGAGAGAGGAAAATCGCGAGATCTTCAGTCGGATCTCCGATGGCAGGACACTGCCAATCAATCAGCCGCAAATCATCACCTTCAGCGATCAAGTTGCCTGGAACGATGTCCCCATGCAGCAGCCCAATAGATGCGGTTTTTGCGACGCTTATTTGATACATTTTTTCAGGTGGAGTTGTGCGCATACCTGCCGCTTTATGGATTTTCAGTGCGTGGTCTAACAGCTCTTCAGATCCATTCACCGCCACCCTTAATCCAGTTGGTGCGGAGATTTTGTGTAGCCGTTGGATGAGTTCCGCAACCCGTTCAACGCCGTCGGTCCAAGCCTGACCTGGCAAGGTTTCATATAGATTACAATCCATCTCGTCGGTTGTGAAATTTGCGATCAGACGCGGGGCGATTTCCGTCCCTTGCAGATGCCTGAGCATCTTGGCCTCGGCGGCTGGATCATTTGGAAAGAGAGGGTTTTGCCCGCCACGACGATAAAGCTTCAGGACCGCGGAATCATCGGCACCACTGACTTGCCAAGCCGCATTTGTGCGTCCACCGAACAGCGTTTGCCAATGTGCATCCTCGGTCCAAGGTGCAATTTGGCCGACCTGTTGCCGCACCGACGGCGGCGGAAGAGGGTGGGATAAGATCAAGCGCGCGTTCCATTCAAGAAGACCCCGCAAACGCTATGCGAAGCGCCGTTTCTGAGCAAGTGACATCGCGCGGGTGCGACCTTGTGCAAGAAGCTGTCAGCAGCACCTTTGAACAGGCAATTCAAGTCTGGCCGCTGCAACGCATGCATGGCACAAGGGGACAGGACATTTAGGAGCGCGACATGGCTGAGAACGGGTCAGAAAATGGTGAAGCAAAGTTTGGCAAAGGTTGCCATCTGCATCTGATTGATGGCTCGGCCTTTATTTTCCGCGCTTATCACGCATTGCCGCCTTTGACCCGCAAATCCGATGGGCTTCCGATTGGGGCCGTGGCCGGATTTTGCAACATGTTGCACCGCTATGTCGAAGGCAACACTGGCCCTGATGCGCCTACCCATGTGGCGGTGATTTTTGACCATTCTGGCAAGTCCTTTCGCAACGAGATGTATGATCAATACAAGGCCAACCGGCCACCTGCGCCGGAAGATCTGCGCCCCCAGTTTCCACTGACTCGCGACGCCACCCGCGCGTTTAACATCGCCTGCAAAGAGGTCGAAGGCTTTGAAGCTGACGACATCATCGCGACATTGGCGTGTCAGGCACGCGATGCCGGTGGTCGCTGTACGATCATCAGCTCAGACAAAGACCTCATGCAATTGGTCGGTGGCGGGGTAGAGATGCTCGACGCGATGAAGAACAAGCGCATTGATCGCGATGGCGTGCGTGAGAAATTTGGCGTCGGCCCGGAACGTGTTGTTGACGTGCAGGCGCTGGCTGGTGACAGCGTGGATAACGTGCCGGGTGCGCCGGGCATTGGGATCAAAACTGCAGCCCTTTTGATCAATGAATTTGGTGATTTGGAAACGCTGCTGGATCGCGCTGAAGAGATCAAACAACCCAAGCGTCGTCAGACTTTGATTGAGAAACGTGACCAGATTGAACTGTCCAAACGACTGGTTCAGCTGGATTGCGAAATGGATTTGGACTTCAGCTTGGAAAGCCTCGAAGCGCAGGATCCTATGTCAGAGAAACTCATGGAGTTTTTGGCGGAGATGGAATTCCGCACCCTGGCGAAACGCATTGCGGATCAGCTGGGTGTGGAAGCGCCAGTGATCAAAGAAGCACCCAAGTCTGAAAGTGCAGTTGAGGCACCAGCTGCGCTGCCGTTTGAAGTTGAAAAATACCAGCAGGTCAGCACAGCTGCAGAGCTGGAAGCTTGGATCGCCAAGGCGCATAAGCGCGGTTGGATAGCGGTTGATACGGAAACCACCGGCCTGAATGAAATGCAGGTCGATCTGGTGGGCATTTCTCTTTCTGTCGAGGCAGGTGAGGCTTGCTATATTCCTTTGGCCCACAAGAAAGGCGACGCCGACGATCTGTTTGGCAGCGATGATCTGGCTGAAGGGCAGATGAATTTGGAAGAGGCGGTGGCGATGCTGAAGCCGCTGCTAGAAGACCCGGCGGTCATAAAGATTTTCCAGAACGCCAAATACGACTGCAAGATTTTCAAACGTTACGGCGTTTCGGTCGCACCGATTGATGACACCATGCTGATGTCTTACGCGATGAATGCGGGCATCCATAATCATGGCATGGACACTCTGAGCGAGATCTATCTGGATCACAAACCGATCTCGATCAAATCACTGCTCGGCACTGGTAAATCCGCGATCACTTTCGACAAGGTGCCGCTCGAAGATGCGGTGAAATATGCTGCCGAAGATGCCGATATTACGCTGCGCCTGTGGCAGTTGCTGAAACCACAGTTGCATCAGAAGAAAGTCACCACCGTCTATGAAACACTGGAGCGCCCGCTGGTGCCGGTGTTGTCGGAAATGGAAATGCATGGGGTGCAGGTTGATCGCGATGCGCTGAGCCGAATGTCCAACTCCTTTGCTCAAAAGATGGCGCAGTATGAGGCCGAATTGCATGAGATGGCAGGCAAGCCTTTCAATGTGCAGTCCCCGGCGCAGGTGGGCCAAATCCTGTTTGAAGACCTGGAATTAGAAGGCGGAAAGAAAACTAAAACCGGTCAATGGTCTACCCCTGCGGATGTCTTGGAAGACCTAGCAGCGCAACATGATTTCCCACGTCGCGTGTTGGACTATCGTCAGCTGCAGAAACTAAAATCCACCTATACGGACGCGCTGCAGGAACATATCGACCCGGATACCGGCCGCGTTCATACTTCCTACTCTCAGATCGGCGCGAACACCGGGCGGTTCTCATCCAACGATCCAAACCTGCAAAACATACCGGTGCGTACGGAAGAAGGTCGGCGTATTCGCGAGGCCTTTGTGGCCTCTCCGGGCAATAAGCTGATCAGCCTTGACTACAGCCAAATCGAACTGCGTATTTTGGCGCATATCGCTGGCATCGACTCTTTGAAGCAGGCGTTCCGGGATGGGCATGACATTCACGCCATGACTGCGTCCGAGATGTTTGATGTGCCGCTTGACGAAATGACGCCCGATGTACGCCGCCAAGCAAAGGCAATCAACTTTGGTGTGATCTATGGGATTTCGGCCTTTGGTCTGGCTCGCAATCTGCATATCCCACGGGGCGATGCGCAGGCCTTTATCACGCGCTATTTTGAACGTTTCCCGGGCATTCGCACCTACATGGATGACACCAAGGCGTTTGCGAAAGAGAACCTTTACGTGGAAACCCTGTTTGGGCGCAAAATCAACATGCCGCAGATCAACGCCAAGGGCCCACATGCTGGGTTTGCCGCGCGCGCTGCAATTAACGCGCCAATTCAAGGGACGGCTGCCGACATCATTCGCCGCGCCATGATCCGCATGCCAACGGCGATCAAAGACTTACCGGCCAAGATGCTGCTACAGGTGCACGACGAATTGATCTTCGAAGTGGCCGAGGATGCAGTCGATGATACAATTGCAGCAGCGCGCGATGTGATGCAGGGGGCGGCAGACCCAGCGGTTCAGCTGGATGTGCCTTTGATTGTCGATTCAGGCGTCGGCGACAATTGGGCCGAAGCGCACTAAGCGCGATTAGCGCAGCTTTGAATAAATCCCGAGCGAATTGCCAAACGGGTCAATCGCATATTGAAAGCGACCAACGGGCAGATCGACGATCGGCCCGATGATCTCGGCCCCTGCTTTTTGCGCGCGGCCCACGGTGGCCTCAAGTGTGTCAGGTGCATGTAAATGCACGGTCATGCCTTCGCCATTTTGCGCAGGTTTGCCGGGATATATGTGGCCCGCGACGTCTTCTTCGTTTTGCTTTGGAAAGAAAGAGACCGGGTTTGGCCCCATGTCGGTGATCTCCATTTCTGAGTCAAAGACAGCACCATAAAACGCAGCACCTTCGGCCATATCAGTGACGGGGATTTCACACCAAACAACGGTGTCTTTTACGGGGTAAGTCATGGGAATGCTCCTGATTTGAATACAGGAACAGACCTATCCGATGGCCCTGTCAGTTTTCGGCGGGACGCCTAGAGATCATCCGCCTTGATCAGCGAAAAAAACGTGCCACCGGAATAGACGCCAAACCAGCCATCTTTTTCCGTACCGAGTTCGACCATCCGATAAAACGTCTTGCGATCAATCCGCGCTTCAAGACCCGCGCGCACCATCACGTAGGGGGAGGGTTCCCCGGTATTGGAATCCAGCTCGACCCGGATCGGATGTTGGCCGCTCGCCGTTACTTCATCCCCTACATGGGTTTTAAAGGTCAGTACTTGGTCTTTTCCATCACCAGATAGCGTAAAGCCTGTTGCCACAAAGGGCACATCTTCGACCGTGATCCCAACCTTTTCGACTGGGGTCACTAGAAAATACGACTCACCTTCTTTGCGTAGAATAGATGAAAACAGCTTCACCATTTCTGGGCGATTGATTTTCCCGCCTTCGTGAATCCAAGTGCCGTCTTTCAGAATTTGTATGTCTAAATCGCCGCAAAACGGTGGATTCCATAGGTGAACAGGGGGCAAACCGCGCCCTTTGGCCTTTTTGGCGCTCGCCGCAATTCCGTCAGCTGAGAGATTTACAATATTTTGTGTACTCATAGTTTTTGCCATTTCTGCTGCAGGCGATAGACTTCTCTTAAATATAGAGAAAGCAGGAGATTTGTCATGACTGATCCCGACAGCTTGCTGGGTGAAATCGAAACGCTTGGCGAAAAGCTCGGGCAGGCCAAGGCCGCGATCACCCACCGCTTTATCGGCCAGGAGAGGGTGGTCGACCTGACACTGGCCGCGCTTTTATGTGGGGGCCATGCGCTTTTGATTGGTCTGCCCGGACTTGGAAAAACCCGGTTGATCGAGACACTTTCTACAGTCATGGGCTTGAACGGCAACCGTGTGCAATTCACGCCCGACCTGATGCCTGCGGATATCCTGGGTTCTGAAATTCTGGAAAAAGCCAAAAGTGGTGGCAAGGAGTTCCGATTTGTCCCAGGGCCAATCTTTTGTCAGCTATTGATGGCGGATGAAATCAACCGCGCCAGCCCACGCACGCAATCAGCGCTTCTGCAGGCCATGCAGGAAAAGAAGGTGACCGTAGCGGGTGAGGATCGTGCATTGGACGAGCCTTTTCATGTTTTGGCCACGCAGAACCCGATTGAACAAGAAGGTACTTATCCATTACCCGAAGCGCAGCTTGATCGCTTCTTGGTGCAGATCGATGTGCCCTATCCGGATCGCGAAACGGAACGCGAGATTTTGTTGTCTACCACGGGCGTTGTGGAAGATGAGTTGAAACAGATTTTCACGGCAGAAGAATTGATTGCTGCGCAACAATTACTCCGTCGTATGCCGGTTGGCGAAAGCGTGATGGAGCGCATTCTCGACATTGTCCGGGCCTTCCGCCCGGATGATGAAACCGCCAGTGAACAGGTCAAAGATGTTGTGGCCTGGGGGCCGGGTCCGCGTGCGGCGCAGGCCTTCATGATGATGACCCGTGCTTGGGCATTGCTGGATGGTCGACTTGCGCCATCAGCAGATGATGTTGCGGATTTGGCCGGGCCCGTGTTGAGTCATCGAATGGCCTTGAGTTTTGCAGCCCGTGCGCGTGGGGACAATCTTGGGCAGTTGATCGAAAACATCGTCGCGACCGCGGATAGCAATGAGGTTGCTGCGTGAGCGCCCACCCCCAACTTCGCCGCCGCGCAGAGGCTGCCGCCTCGCGCCTGCCCCCGCTTCTTGCGCGGGCAGAAAACTTGGCGAATACAGTTTTGTTGGGGGAACATGGTCGCCGTCGTTCGGGCCTTGGGGACGATTTCTGGCAATACCGCCCTTTGCAAGAAGGCGACAGTTACCGGATGATTGACTGGCGCCGCTCGGCCAAGACCAATGCGCAATACGTCCGTCAAAAAGAATGGCAGATTGCTCAGTCAGTTTCTCTGTGGATCGATAGTGCCGCCTCGATGGACTACGCCAGTCGCAAAGATTTAGCACCGAAGTCGGACCGTGCTCAGTTATTGGCATTGGCGGCGTCGATCCTGTTGATCCGCGCAGGAGAGCGCGTTGGTTTGGCTGGAACAGCTTTGCCGCCACAACGTGGAGACGGCCAGATTTGGCGACTGTCCCAAGCCTTGTTGGACGACAATCCAGGGGATGATTACGGCTCGCCCGAAGCGCGGGCCATGATCCCACATTCGCGCGCTCTATTCATTTCGGATTTCCTGGGTGATTTTGCGCAAATGGAGCACGCCCTTTACAAGGCCGCAGACCGCGGTGTGAGAGGCGTCATCCTGCAGGTGCTTGATCCAGCCGAAGAGGCTTTCCCGTTTTCGGGTCGCGCGATTTTTGAAAGCATGCGTGCGCAGGTTCTGTATGAAACGCGTAAGGCCAATGATCTGCGTGATCATTATGTGGCGCGGTTGCAGGAACGCAAAGACGCATTGCGCAAGCTCGCGCGCATTACGGGTTGGCAATATGAATGCCATCTTACGGATGCCTCGGTTCAATCAGCATTGTTATGGGTCTACCGGGCCTTAGAACGGGGGCGCTGATGCTGGGATTGCCGATTGCCTTTGCAACACCGTGGTTGCTGACTGCGCTGATTGGTTTGCCAGTGTTGTGGCTGTTGTTGCGTGCGGTGCCGCCAGCCCCGATCCGCCGGCGGTTTCCCGGTGTCGTGTTGTTGTTGGGTTTAAAAGACGACGAAAGTGTAATGGATCGCACGCCATGGTGGCTGTTATTGATCCGCATGTTGATTATCGCCTGCGCGATCGTTGCGCTCGCCGGGCCAGTGTTGAATCCAGACACCGAAAGCCGTTCTGATCGACCCTTATTGGTTCTGATGGATGGCAGCTGGGCGACCGGCGCAACTTGGCGTCAGCAAAGTGCGGCGCTTGTGGCCATTCTTGAAGACGCGGATCGCCGCGGGCAAGACGCGGCTATTTTGCAGATCACAGATCCGCAAACGACAGAGTTCCTACCAGCTGCGATTTGGGCGCGTCGGGTTACCGAATTTGCGCCAAAACCTTGGCGACCAATGCAGGCTCAGTTTGATCGGGCTGCCGAGCTGTTATCAGAGCAGACATTTGACACGCTTTGGGCGTCGGATGGTTTGGCCTATGACGGGCGCTTGGACATGTTGGCCGCTCTTGAGCGTGCTGGGGACGTGCGTGTGCTTCAAGGAACTGGGGCAATTGTTGGTTTAAGCGATTTAACATTGAACGAAGGGGCTTTGGTGGTGTCGGCAAAGACGTCAGCGCCAGTTACTTTGGATCCGGTGATTCAAGTGATCGGGAAAGATCCGACAGGTGTGGATCGCGTTTTTGCCAAAGGGTCTCTCACGTTTGATGATAGTGGGGAGGCTGAGACTTCGTTTGCTCTGCCAGCTGAGTTACGCGGCCGCGTGGAGCGCGTGGCGATCGAAAACCGCACGACAGCAGGCGCGGTTCTTTTGACCGATGATAGCATTCGCCGCCGCGAGGTTGCTTTGATCTCCGAAGGGACATTCCGTGAAGGATTGGAGCTTTTGGCTCCGACGCATTTCCTAAAACAGGCATTGGTTGAAACCGCTGACATACTGGAAGGCGCGCTTCCCGATGTTTTGCCTGCAAATCCTGATGTGATTATCTTGGCTGATGTTGCGACGATTGCGCCGTCTGAAAAGGCTGCTTTACTTGAGTGGGTTCAAAGTGGCGGCTTGTTATTGCGATTTGCGGGTCCGCAGGTGGCGGCGAGTGAATTAAGTCGCGTTGAGGAAGATCCGCTGATGCCTGTACGGTTGCGGGCCGGAGGGCGATCAGTAGGTGGCGCGATGAGCTGGGGGGAACCTAAGTCCCTTGCGCCATTTCAATCTGATGGCCCCTTTGCTGGCTTGAAAATTCCAGACGAATTGCGTGTTACCGCTCAGGTCGTGGCGCAACCTGATCCGAATTTGGCCGAACGCGTTTTGGCCGAGCTGAGTGATGGGACGCCTTTGGTCACGCGCAAAAATGTAGATCAGGGGCAGGTCGTGCTGTTTCATGTGACCGCGAATGCCGAATGGTCCGATGTGCCGCTATCGGGATTATTTGTGCAGATGCTGGACCGGCTTGCGGTCTTATCTGCAAGCGGCAGTAATGAGGCTGCCGCTATGGAAGGAACGGTTTGGCAACCCTTACAGGTGTTGTCCGGCCAAGGCCGCTTGATCGATGGCCAAGCGTTGGCAGGAGTGGATGGAAGCGCCCTTGCGTCGGGAGCACTTGGCCCCGATCTGCAGCCAGGCTTGTATCGCAGTGGCAAAAACAGTTTTGCGCGCAACACAGTTGGCAAGAGTGAATCTTTAGAACCAGCGCAATGGCCTGCGGGTGTAATTGTGAGTGACTACGGCAGACCCAGTGCGATCGATTTGAAATGGGCCTTGTTAGTCTCTGCATTGATCCTGTTGGCGGTCGACACCATTGCCTCTTTGGTTCTGTCAGGACGCTTGCGTGGAGGCGGGCTGACGGCGGCCTTTGCTTTGATGCTTGTCTCGCCATCCATAAGTGAGGCGCAGTCTGTGACCCCCAATGAGCTGACGGATGAGATCGCTTTGGCCTATGTGATAACGGGCGATCAATCCCTTGATGAGGTGTCTTACGCCGGGCTGTATGGGCTTAGTGATGTGTTGTTTCGGCGCACTTCGGTTGAACCCGTCAATCCGATTGGTGTGGATCTGGAACAGGACGAGTTGGCATTCTTTCCGTTTCTCTATTGGCCCATCACATCTGACCTTGCGCTCCCCTCGGCGAAGGCTTTTGAAAAAGTGAATGCCTATTTGCGGTCTGGCGGCATGATTTTGTTTGATACACGCGATGCCGATGTGGCGCATCTGGGTCGGGCCAGTCCGGCAGGCAAGCGCCTTCAGCAGATCGCAGCGGGTCTAACGATCCCAGCACTGGAACCCATCCCAAGGGATCATGTGTTAACCAGAACCTTTTATCTTCTGCAGGATTTTCCGGGACGCTATGCCAATCGCGACGTCTGGGTCGAGGCGGCGCCACCGGATGCTGAACAAGTCGAAGGTATGCCTTTTCGGAACCTGAATGACGGTGTGACGCCAGTTGTGATTGGTGGCAATGACTGGGCTGCGGCTTGGGCGACCAGTGAACGCGGTGTGCCAATGTTCCGCGTCGGCCGCGGTGTTACAGGCGAAAGGCAACGGGAGTTGGCCTATCGGTTTGGAGTCAATCTGATCATGCATGTGCTGACCGGAAACTATAAGTCCGATCAAGTGCATGTGCCTGCGCTTTTGGACAGGTTGGGCCAATGAACAGTCAGATTTTCTTTGACCCTTTGATTGACCTTCGATTGATTGCCGCTTTGGCAGCGCTTTTGTTTGTGATCTGTGGATTTGCTTTTTGGCGCGGATTAACGGGCTGGTGGCTGAGAACTTTAGGCGCTGTTATGATCTTGGCTACGCTATTGGGGCCGGTGCTCCACCGCGAAGATCGCGAGGCCTTAACGGACGTGGTTTTGTTGCTTGAGGACACGACCGCGAGTCAGACTTTGTCAGGTCGCGCATCACGCTCTGAAGTTGCTGCCAACACTTTGGCTGAACGTTTGGAAGCACGATCAAACACAGATGTGCGTCGCATTAAAGTCGCCGATTCCGACGGAGATGGTGGTACAGCGCTGATGGCAGCGATGAATGAGGCATTGGCCAGTGAACCCCTTGGGCGAATTGCCGGAATCATTGCGATTTCAGACGGCCGCGTGCATGACATTGAAGAGGCGCCAGAATTGCCTGCTCCTTTCCATCTATTGCACAGTGGTAGGGCCGGCGATTGGGATCGACGTCTGATCGTCAGGGATGCCCCCGCCTTTGCGATTTTAGGCGAGCCGATCACGTTGCGGCTTAGGATTGAAGACACTGGAGAAGCGCCGCCGTCTGCTGATGCGCGCGTCGAAGTCTCGGTGGACGGCGGCGCCCCGCAAGCGTTCCAGGTGCCTATCGGCGTGGATATAGAGATCCCTGTGACGCTCCCGCATGGTGGGCGTAATGTATTGGAATTCAAAGCCCCCGCTGTTGAGGGTGAACTGACCGATCGTAACAACACATCGATCATTCAAATCAATGGGGTGCGCGATCGACTGAGGGTGCTGTTGGTGTCAGGCGAGCCACATCCGGGTGGACGGACTTGGCGAAATTTGTTGAAGTCCGATAGCTCTGTAGATTTGGTACATTTCACCATTTTACGTCCCCCTGCCAAGCAGGATGGCGTGCCAGTGGATGAGCTGTCGTTGATCGCATTCCCAACGCGTGAACTCTTTTTGGAAAAGATCGATGACTTTGATCTCATTATTTTTGACCGCTACAAACGGCGGGGTATTTTGCCTTCTCTGTATCTGCGCAACGTCGCGGAATATGTGAACAATGGCGGAGCCGTGTTGGTGGCGGCGGGGCCTGATTTTGCATCAGCAGATAGCCTCTATCGCTCACCTTTGTCTGAAATCCTACCTGCCGGCCCAACTGCTTTGGTGCTGAATGAACCCTACGTGCCAACTGTTAGTGATATCGGGAGCCGCCATCCCGTCACGGCCGGACTGCCGGATATAGAGCCTTGGGGCGAATGGCTCCGTTTGGTCGATGTCGTTCCTGATAAAGGGCATGTGGTGATGACCGGAGCAAATGATCGCCCATTGTTAATGCTGGATCGCGTTGACGCAGGGCGCGTTGCTCTTTTGGCTTCGGATCAGGCCTGGCTTTGGGCGCGTGGATATGATGGCGGTGGTCCTCAATTAGAATTGCTGCGGCGCTTGGCCCATTGGATGATGGCGGAACCGGATCTTGAGGAAGAAGCACTGTGGGGCGAAGCTAGTGGACAACGCCTGCGCATTTTGCGGCGTTCTTTGGCAGAGCAAGTCGGCTCAGTTGAGGTGCAAACTCCATCCGGTGACACAGCCACGTTGCCGATGCTCGAAATTGAACCAGGTTTGTTTGAGGCAAGATACGATGGCCCAGAAATTGGACTATACCGGCTGACGAACGGCGATTTGAGTTCTGTGATCGGCCTCGGGCCCGCTGCGCCGCGTGAATATGCCCAAGTGATTGCCACTGGTGAAGTGCTGGCGCCGGTGATTCAAACCTTGCGCGGCGGTATTCTGTCGTTTGAGGACGGTTTACCATCTGTGCGGAACGTACGTCCCGGACGGCCTGCCGCTGGCAATGGGTGGATCGGTCTAACACCGCGCAATGCCTATGAAACCCTGAGTGTGTCACGAACAGCTTTGCTGCCGCCTTGGGTCATATTGTTGATTATTTCTGCCTTCGTAATCGGCGCTTGGTTGCGCGAGGGGCGGCAATAGCGGTTTCAAGTCAACTAAGCGGTTCAAACGCGCGCCTCGGCAGGCTAGAAGACTGGCAAACTCAATGGCTAATCTGCGACCGGAGCGATCCTCATGAGCACCCCAAAACCTGTTGTCCTATGTATTCTTGATGGCTGGGGTCTTTCAGACTCCACTGAAGGAAACGCGCCTGTGCTGGCGGATACCCCGAATTTTGATGCCATGATGGCAGGCTGTCCGAATGCGACTTTGATTACTCATGGACCGGATGTTGGCCTGCCAACTGGACAAATGGGCAATTCAGAAGTGGGTCATACCAACATCGGCGCAGGCCGTGTGGTCGCGATGGATCTGGGCCAGATCGATCTGGCCATCGAAGAAGGGTCGTTTTTTGAAAACCAAGAGATCGTCGCCTTTGTGGAAAAATTGAAAATCTCCGGTGGCACCGCGCATTTGATGGGCGTTGTCTCTGACGGTGGTGTGCATGGGCATCTCAGCCATATAATTGCAGCTGTGAAGGCGGTGACAGATCGAGGTGTGCCCGTGGTTGTTCATGCGATTGCCGATGGTCGTGATGTTGCCCCGAAATCAGCCCTGCCATATTTGGCGGCTTTGGAAGCTGCCTTGCCTGCAAATGCCTCCGTTGGGACGGTGATTGGTCGCTATTGGACGATGGATCGCGACAATCGGTGGGAGCGGGTTTCAGAAGCCTATGACGCGATGATCTTTGCAAATGGTCTAAAAACGTCAAATGCGGCGCAGGCTGTCGAAGATGGATATGCGCGTGACGAAAGCGACGAGTTCATCAAGGCGACTGTGATCGGTGAATATGCGGGGGCAAAAGAAGGCGATGGGTTCTTCTGCCTGAATTTCCGGGCCGACCGAGCGCGCGAAATTCTGGCAGCCATTGGTCAGCCGGGATTTGAGGCCTTTGATACCGGTGCACGTCCTCCCATGACCATGCTTGGAATGGTGGATTACTCGGATGAACACGTGAAATTCATGACCTCAGCGTATCCGAAAAAGGCAATTGTGAATACTCTTGGAGAGTGGGTTGCAAAGCAGGGCAAAACGCAGTTCCGTCTCGCAGAAACTGAAAAATACCCGCATGTAACCTTTTTCCTGAACGGCGGTGAAGAGACACCGTCAGAAGGTGAAGATCGCTTTATGCCTCTGTCCCCGAAAGTGGCGACCTATGATTTGCAGCCAGAGATGTCGTCTGCGCAGGTGACGGAGCAATTCGTGGCGGCGATTGAGAAAGGCTATGACTTGATCGTCACCAATTATGCCAACCCGGATATGGTCGGGCATACTGGGGATGTTGAAGCCGCCATGGCGGCTTGTGCCGCAGTGGATCAAGGTTTGGGCGCAGTACGGGACGCGTTGGTAAAGGTCGGGGGCACTATGATTGTCACCGCGGATCACGGTAATTGCGAAGTCATGATCAACCCTGAAACCAAAGGTCCGCATACGGCGCATACGACAAATTTGGTACCTGTTGTGCTGGTGAATGGCCCTGAAGGTGCAAGCTTGAAAGCAGGACGTCTGGCCGATTTGGCACCCTCACTGCTGGATTTGATGGGGATTTCTCAACCGGGTGAAATGACGGGTGAAAGCTTGATAGCGCGATGAGATTAGCCGCCTGCCTTGTTGCGCTAGTGTTATGCGCTTTTCCGGTGTCTGCTGAGGTTGATGCCTCAGCGGCGGCGCGCGCGGCGGCGGCCAAGCTTGAAGAAGCATCGTTATCACTGACCAAAGCCAAGACTTCACGCAACCGAGTGAAGGCATTGACGCAAACCATTCACGCTTATGAAGATGGTTTGGCATCCTTGCGGGAAGGTCTACGCCGCGCAGCGATCCGCGAGCAACAATTGGATCAGCAGTTGAAATCCAAAGAGGCTGAGATCGCGCGTTTGTTGGGGGTGCTTCAAGCCGTTGGGCGCGTTGAAAGCCCAACGATGCTGCTGCATCCGAAAGGGCCAGAGGGCACAGTACGCGCCGGGATGATCTTGGCTGATGTCACGCCTGCGATGGACAGTGAGGCGGCCAAGCTTCGGGATCTCTTGACCGAAGTGCGCATTCTGCGGGAGTTGCAGCAAAGTGCAGCCGACACGCTGGGCGAAGGCCTTGAAGGCGCGCAAACAGCGCGGATCGAATTGGCTAAGGCGATCTCTGATCGCACTGATTTGCCGCAACGCTTTACCGAAGATCCGGTTCAGACTGCGCTTTTGATCGCGTCGACCGAAACCTTGGAAGGTTTCGCCAGCGGGTTGACCGAGATGGCGCCCGAACCCGAGGGCATTTCGCCACTACCAGATATTTCACATCGTAAAGGGGCTTTGCCACTGCCCGTTCAGGCCGAAATCTTACGCAGGCCGGGTGAAGCTGATGCTGCAGGTTTGGCGCGACCGGGGCTGGTTCTGGCCACGCGTCCGAATGCATTGGTGACCTCTCCGGCAGCAGCGACAATACGATACCGTGGTCCGCTTTTGGATTTTGGAAACGTAATGGTGCTTGAACCGCAACCGGGGCTGCTTTTTGTGTTTGCCGGCCTCGCGAGCGTCTATGGCGACGTTGGACAAGTGGTTGCAAGTGGTGCGCCGGTGGGTCTAATGGGCGGAAATGATCCTACGATCGATGCCATTCTTTCACAGTCCAGTGAAGGCACTGGTCAGGAGCGTTCAGAAACGCTCTATATAGAAGTCAGACAGGGCAAGACTCCGATTAACCCGGAGGATTGGTTCCAAACCAATAAGGATGGATGAAGATGAGAAGATTCGTCGTTGCAGCGCTGGGCGGCACATTGGCCGGTATTTTGGCGACAACTCAGATTGCGGGACCGCTGATCGCGCAGGAAAGCGATCGTCAGGCTAGCGTATATGAGCAGCTGGATTTGTTTGGCGACATCTTTGAACGCATCCGTGCGCAATATGTGGAAGAAGTCGACGAAGGCGATCTGATTGAAGCGGCCATCAATGGCATGCTGACCTCACTTGATCCGCATTCCGGGTATTTGGCCCCTGATGACGCGGCGCAAATGCGTCAGCAAACACGCGGTGAATTTGGTGGCCTCGGCATTGAGGTCACACAAGAAGAAGGCTTCGTAAAGGTTGTTTCTCCGATTGATGGCACACCTGCTGACGAAGCAGGCATCGAAGCGGGCGACTTTATCACCCACGTAGATGGTGAAAGCGTTTTGGGTCTGACTTTGGATGCGGCTGTAGAGTTGATGCGGGGCCCTGTGGGTTCTGAGATCATCGTTACAGTGGCCCGCGAGGGTGAGTCTGAGCCGTTTGATGTTTCCATCATTCGCGACACCATCAAGCTGACAGCTGTTCGCGCGCGTAGTGAAGGCGACACACTGGTGATGCGCGTGACAACGTTTAACGATCAAACCTATCCTAACCTGAAAGAAGGTATTGAAAAGGAAATCGAAGCTGCCGGTGGTCTGGATAACGTAAACGGCCTGGTTCTGGACCTGCGCAACAACCCGGGCGGCCTGTTGACCCAGGCGATCCGCGTATCCGATGCCTTCCTTGAAAAGGGTGAAATTGTCTCGACCCGTGGACGTGATGCGTCAGATGGTGAGCGGTTCAACGCTACACCGGGTGATCTGATCGACGGTAAGCCTTTGGTGGTTCTGATCAACGGTGGCTCGGCCTCTGCGTCCGAAATCGTTGCGGGTGCCCTGAAGGATCATCGCCGCGCGATTGTGGTTGGTACAAAAAGCTTCGGTAAAGGCTCTGTTCAGACCGTGATGCCGCTGCGCGGTGAAGGTGCAATGCGTCTGACAACAGCACGTTATTATACGCCATCAGGTCGTTCGATTCAGGCGCTGGGTGTTTCTCCGGACATCGTGGTGGAGCAGCCACGCCGTCGTCCAGGCGAGACCGAAGAGGAAGACGCGCGTCGCAACCGTTCCGAAGCTGACCTGCGAGGCAGTCTGAACAATGACAGCCTGTCTGAAGACGAGATACGTCAGATTGAAGATGATCGTGCGGCGGCAGAAGCAGCAGCGCAATTGCGTGAAGATGACTATCAGTTGGCCTATGCGATCGATATCCTGAAAGGACTGTCTGCCTTGGCTCCGGGTGAGTAAAGTCTGACAGCCCCCACTGATGTGGATGCTTGGCGTATTGCTTGCGCCTGTGGCCCCTCCTTCCACAGGGGGAGGGGTTTTTTGTGGTGTTTGGAACAAGATGCGGGGCTTGCTGCCTTGCGATGGGCCTGCTTTAACGCAGACAAATACAGGAGCACACGATGACCCCCGAAGAGATTGCCAAATTGCCGTATCGTAAAAACGTTGGCGTAATGCTGATGAATGCAAATGGCAGCGTCTTTGTCGGTCAGCGTTTGGATAGCGAGGTCCCTGCATGGCAGATGCCGCAAGGTGGGATCGATAAGGGTGAGAACGCAACGACAGCCGCCCTGCGGGAACTTGAAGAAGAAACCGGTGTTTCAGCAGATTTGGTGACTTTGGTTGCTGAGACAGATGGTTGGATTGCCTATGACCTACCACATGACATCGTGCCACGGATCTGGAAGGGTCGCTTTCGCGGGCAGGAACAAAAGTGGTTCCTTATGCGCTTTCACGGATCAGACGATCAGGTGAACATTCAGGTCGATCACCAAGAGTTTTCTGAGTGGCGTTGGTTGCCGGTTGATGAATTGGTGGACAACATCGTGCCATTTAAGCGGACGGTTTATGAACAGGTTGTTGCGGAATTCGCTGAGCATTTTTGATCAAACGATCCGTTGCGCAAGCTCTTGCGGATCGCTCACATTAACTTTCCAATAGGATTCAGCGTCGGGCCCAAGGTATTGCAAAACACGGTTTAGATCCCGGTGTTGAACCGATCGCCAAAGCGCATAGGCGGTGGCCTCGATCGCATTATCAGGGGTCAAGTTGTGGTGAGGTCTGAGTGACTTTACTTCTGCCGTTAATGTTTCGCGATCACAGAACGGCAATATAGGATCATCCACATTCCAGTCTTCAACAAATATTGCTCGGGGCACGGTGGGTAAAACCGTCGCGAATTTTAAAGCCTGTTGCGGGGTTAACCGTCGTCTGAACACGAGCAGAACACCTTGAATGGCTGTGTAAGTGGTATTGTCGGTTTGCGGAGACATTTGACTCATTACATCGTCTAAAAACGCACGCCATTCGCGATGTGAGTGACGGTAAGTCCAGGGCATCGGCATAAAAATCTCCGAATTTTTAAAATTCTTTGTCACACATTCCCATGCGGCGCTGTCTAACTCAATATAGGCTTCAGGAGATAGGCATGTTGAAAACAGTTCAAAAAGCGCAGCAAGGTGATGCGAATGCATTGGAGGCCATTGTGCGCTCTATTCAAGATCAAGTGCATCGCTTGGCTTTGCGCATGATGGCGGATGTGTCTTTGGCTGAGGATGCCACTCAGGATATTTTACTGCGCATCGTGACCAAGTTGTCGACTTTTAATGGCGAAAGCAAATTTGAAACTTGGGTCTATCGGGTTGCGATGAACCATTTGCTAACGGCGAAAAAGGTCCGCGCTGCGGACCCAGGCCTTAACTTTTCAGCCTTTGAAAATGACCTTCTAAGCGGGTTATCCGACGATACACCGGATGCAGTAGATGCGGTTGCTCTTAATGAGCTGCGGCTGAAATGCACCATGGCTATGCTTTTGTGTTTGGATGCCAATCACCGTGCTGCTTATGTGCTGGGTGAAATTCTGGACATGGAGCATGCGCCTGCCGCTGAAGTTTTGGAGGTCACACCCGCGACCTACAGACAACGGCTTTCGCGGGCTCGGCAAAAGGTACAAGAGTTCACTGCCCGTGCCTGCGGCCTCGCCTCTAAAACGGCGACGTGCCACTGCCCGCGTCGGGTGAAAGCTGCGACCGAGCAGGGTCGGATCGGGCAAAATGAGCCGACTTTTGCGCTCGCACCAAGTTTTTCTGAAACTGAGGCGATGGCTGAGCAGGCCAATGCGGCCCTGATCTCGAAGAAATTACAGCAGGCCACCGGCCCGCTTCATACGGGGCGCGACATCGCATCTGATGTGCTGCGCATCGTCAACCCGCCGGGACTTCCCGGCTAACCCACCCCACCTAAAACCAAAGGAAACACGATGAAACATGCAGCCGCATGGCTGATGGCGCTTGCGCTGTCGACAACTTCAACTTTTGCAGGAGAAAGCAAATTGAACGCTGAACAAACTAACGTCCTAAATCTAATCGAATCCATGACAACAGCTTTTGAAGCGAAAGACATCGACGCGGTGATGACCACATACGAACCATCGGCGACAATTATGTTCGAACCGGGAGTTGAGACCAGCGACTTCGTAGCGATTAAAGGTGCCTTTAAGGAGTTCGCGGCTGTTAATCCTGAATTTTCTTATTCTGGGCATGAGGTAATTGTTCAGGGCGATATTGCATTGCATATCTCACCTTGGTCCATGACAGGTACTCTGCCAGACGGTCAGGAAATCGCAGGTGGAGGGCTGTCCGTGGCTGTTGCGCGCCGTCAAGAAGATGGCAGTTGGAAAATGGTGATCGATAACCCTTATGGCGGTCGCTTGTTAGATCAATAGGGTCTTGAACGTGGATCATCGCCTCTTATCTGGAGGCGGTGAATCCGATGGACAGGGTTTCAAGCAACCTGTAAGCAAACCCGACTATGGCCAAGAAAGATAAATCAGATCCGAATTATAAGGTGATCGCCGAAAATCGGCGCGCACGGTTTGACTATGCCATCGAAGATGACATTGAATGCGGGATCATTTTAACGGGCTCCGAGGTGAAATCCCTACGCGAGAACTCGGCCAATGTTGCAGAAAGCTATGCGGAAGTTGCAGATGGTGAATTGTGGTTGGTGAACAGCTATATCGCGCCCTATGAGCGCGCCATGTTCAGCCATGTCGAGCGCCGCCGCCGTAAGTTGCTGGTCAGCAAGCGCGAATTGGCGCGGCTTTGGAACGACACTCAGCGCAAAGGTATGACGATTGTACCGCTGGTGCTGTACTTCAATCACAAGGGCTTTGTGAAACTGAAGGTTGGCATCGCCAAAGGCAAGAAGAATCACGACAAGCGTGCAACCGAAGCAAAGCGGGATTGGGGCCGTCAAAAGCAGCGTTTGCTGCGGCACGGTGAGTAAAAAATAAACCCCATGCCGATTGAACAGCATGGGGGCACTCATAACTCCCTGGCACTCGTATTGCGTGTCCTCGATTCGAGGAATTGATACATATTACCTCATTATTTAACATTTGGACAAACTTTCACTGCATGGTCACAACACTGTGAAACACGCAGGGCGGTAGCACTTGATCCGCTTTTCTGGAGCAGAGTCGATTTCAGCACATTATTCGTATGAATACCTTCAAATATGTGCCCTAGATGATGCTATCACAGCACTCGGCCTTGCCTCTGCTGAACGGCGGATGTAGGCAGGTCACGAACTGCGAAATCGAGGTCCGACATGGCGCAGAATGATCCGAAAACATTGGTCTCCACCCAATGGCTTGCAGAGCACTTGAATGATCCAGACATTCGCATTCTGGATGCCTCTTGGTTTATGCCCGCAGAGGGTCGTGATCCAAAGGCGGAGTTCGAAGCCGAGCATATCCCTGAAGCCCGTTTTTTCGATCTCGATGAAATCGCTGATTTGCGCTCTGATCTGCCTCATATGGTGCCGCCGGTTGAAAAGTTCATGTCACGTGTGCGGGCAATGGGCGTTGGCGATGGGCATCAGGTTGTTGTCTATGATCGCAAAGGCATTTTTTCCGCACCGCGGGTTTGGTGGCTGTTTAAGCTTATGGGACATGACGATGTCGCGGTATTGGATGGTGGATTGCCGAAATGGATCGCAGAAAAGCGACCAGTGACCTCTGATCCAGCGGTGATCCGTGATCGACATATGTTTGTGACCTATCGTGGCGACATGGTGAAAGACGTCACACAGGTGTCACATGCTTCCAAGTTGCAGGACTATGCGATTGTTGACGCCCGTGCCGGAGAACGGTTCCGCGGTGAAGTCGACGAGCCGCGCGAAGGAATGCGCGCCGGGCATATCCCGAATGCTCGAAACGTGCCATTCGCGAGCCTTTTGAACGCAGATCAAACCATGAAATCGCCAGCAGAGACCCGCGCCATTTTTGAGGCAGCCGGCGTCGATCTGGCGAAGCCTGCGATCACCAGCTGCGGCTCAGGTGTGACCGCTGCGATTTTGATTTTGGCCATGGAACGGTTCGGCAAAACCGACCATGCGCTATACGATGGATCATGGACCGAATGGGGTGCCTTCCCAACCGTCCCAATTGCCACTGGAGAAGCCTAATCATGCTCGGCAACCTGAAATCTCAGCCCGCTGACAAAATCCTCGCCTTGATGACCAAATTCAAGGAAGACCCGCGCGACCAAAAAGTCGATTTGGGTGTCGGTGTTTACAAGAACGCAGAGGGCGTGACCCCTGTGATGCGCGCTGTGAAAGAAGCAGAACGCCGTCTGGTCGCAGAACAAACCAGCAAAAGCTACGTTGGCTTGGCGGGTGATCCTGCTTTTGCAGATGCCATGATTGATCTGGTTCTGGGTGATAGCGTTGCACGCGAAAATATCGCGGCTGCGGCAACACCGGGAGGGACTGGCGCTGTGCGTCAGGCGTTTGAGCTGGTAAAGCTAGCCAATCCAAATGCGCGCGTGTTTGTGTCTAATCCAACTTGGCCAAACCACGTATCCATCTTGAAATATGTGGGCATCGAGACCGTTGCTTATCGCTATTTTGACACCGAAACCCGAGCGGTTGATTTTGAAGGCATGCTGGCGGATCTCGCCCAGGCGAACGCAGGCGACGTCGTTCTGCTGCACGGCTGCTGCCACAACCCAACGGGTGCAAACCTGAACATCACACAGTTCCAAGCCGTCGTTGATCTGATCAACGAAAAGGGTCTGATTGCGATGATCGATATCGCTTATCAGGGCTTTGGCAATGGTCTGGACGAAGACGCTGCGGCGACCCGCTTGGTAGCGTCTTCGATCAAAGAAGGTTTGATCGCGGCAAGCTGCTCTAAGAACTTCGGTGTGTATCGTGAACGTACAGGTATCCTGATGGCGATCTCTGATGATGCGGCGCAAACACCGATTGTTCAGCAGAACCTGAACTTCCTGAACCGCCAGAACTACTCCTTTCCGCCGGATCACGGCGCGCGCGTTGTGACCACGATCCTGACCGATCCAGAGCTGCGCGCTGATTGGGCGGCTGAACTGGAAGAGATCCGTTTGGGCATGCTCGAGCTGCGTCAGCAGCTTGCAGACGAGTTGCAAAAACTGTCTGGCTCTGACCGCTTTGGTTTCATTGCCGAGCACCGCGGTATGTTCAGCCAAATCGGCACGACACCGGAGCTGGTTGAGAAAATGCGCGTGGATGCGGGTATCTACATGGTTGGCGATAGTCGCATGAACATCGCAGGTCTGAACAAGCAGACCGTACCTGTTCTGGCAAAAGCGATCATCGACGCGGGCGTGTAACCCAACACATCTGATTGTATTGCAAAGGCGCTCCGTATCGGGGCGCCTTTTCTTTTTGCGACGGAACCAAAGGCGCCGTCCGTATCATCATAACAGGTGCGAAAGGCTTGCGGTGGTGATGGGCCATGCCCAAATCCCCAGATCACCCCGATGCGTGTCCCCGACGCGCGCAGGGAAAGCTCGAGCGATGCTCGGGCTTTTCTTTGTTTTACGGCTTGATATGAAGAGAAAGGGAGGCTCACCTTGCAGCACAATTTGGTTCACGTCACACTGGTTGTTCGAGACTACGACGAGGCAATAGATTTTTTTGTAGGAACCTTGGGATTTGACCTGCTGCAGGACAGCTATCAGCCAGACCAAGATAAGCGGTGGGTGGTTGTGCGCCCTAAGGGAAGCAACGGTTGCTCGGTTGTGCTGGGCCGCCCGAGCGACCCGCGGCAGCATGACTTCATCGTGGATCAAACTGGTGGCCGTGTGACGTTCTTTTTGCAGACTGATGACTTCTGGCGGGATCATCATCTTTTTAAAGAGCGCGGTGTGGAATTCACCCGCGAGCCGAAAACTGAAAGCTATGGGACGGTTGCCGTGTTCAAAGACCTTTACGGCAACCTTTGGGATTTGATCGAGTTCGTTTAAGACTTCGGTAGCCGCGTATAAACCAAATTCTCCTGCGCGTTTTCTGGCAGGGCGCGCGAGTTTCCGTCTTCGTCAATTGCGACGAAGATGAACTTGGCCTTAATCACGTTTTCCGAATGCGCTGCATCACGCGGGCGCGCCCAGGCTTGGATGTCCATGGTGATCGAAGAACGGCCTAGCTTTACCAGCTTCGCATAGATCGTGACTTCATCACCAACATGCACAGGCCGCACGAATTGGATACCTTCGATGGCTACCGTGGCACAGCGACCACGGGCGATCTGACCTGCCATATTGCCAGCCGCCAAATCCATTTGCGCCAAGAGCCAGCCACCAAAGATATCCCCCGAGGGGTTGGTATCGCTTGGCATGGCAATGGTACGGATCACCAGTGATCCACGCTCTTTGAGCTGTGCTGCCAGTTCCTCGGCTTGGAAGATGGTGGTTTCCATTATGTGTCCTTTCGCATTGTCACTACATAGACACCCAAAACTGCTTACGACAATTCTATAACAAAAAGCCCGAGGCAATATGCCCCGGGCTTTCAGATGTTTTACGTCCTTAGGACTTAGCCTTTGGAGAACTCAGGATATGCTTCCATACCCAGCTCTGCTTTATCCAGGCCGTTGATCTCGTCTTCTTCAGAGACGCGGATGCCCATTGTCGCTTTCAGGATGAACCACAGGATTGCGGAAGCTACGACTGTGAAGACACCGTATGCGAGGATACCTGTGATCTGTGCACCCAGTGTTGCGGAGCCAGAGAAGGCCACTGCGATTGTGCCCCAGATACCTGCGAAGAGGTGAACAGGGATCGCACCAACAACGTCGTCGATCTTCAGCTTGTCCAGAAGTGGAACCGCGAAGACTACGATCACGCCGCCTACGCCACCGATCAGCAGAGAGCCGAACAGGGATGGTGCCAGAGGCTCAGCAGTGATGGATACGAGACCCGCCAGCGCGCCGTTCAGAACCATGGTCAGGTCAACCTTGCCGAACACAACCTGTGTCAGGATCAGGGCTGCAACTGCGCCAGATGCCGCTGCCATGTTGGTGTTTGCAAAGATGCGGGATACGTCAGTTACGTCACCTACTGTGCCCATCGCCAGCTGAGAGCCGCCGTTGAAGCCGAACCAACCGAGCCACAGGATGAATGTACCCAGTGTTGCCAGAGGCAGGTTAGACGCGAGCATTGGGAAGACTTTGCCGTCTTTGTATTTGCCCAGACGTGGACCCAGGATGATTGCGCCTGTCAGAGCTGCCCAGCCGCCTACAGAGTGTACGATGGTGGAGCCAGCGAAGTCAGAGAAGCCTGCTTCGGACAACCAGCCGCCGCCCCACTGCCAGGAACCGGAGATCGGGTAGAAAACGCCAGTCAGAACGATCACGAAGATCAGGAATGGCCACAGTTTGATACGCTCAGCAACGGTACCGGAAACGATGGATGCGGTCGCCGCAACAAACATCAGCTGGAAGAAGAAGTCAGAACCAGCGGATGCGTAATCCAGTGCTGCGTCACCCGCTGCAAGGCCAACTGGCTCCAGCGATGTCACAGAGAAGAACGGACCGAGCCAGCCACCGATCAACCAGCCATCACCTGGGTACATCAGGTTAAAGCCGATCAGCCAGTAAGCGATCGCGGCTAGTGAAAAGAGCGCCATGTTCTTTGTCAGCTGCATCGCAACGTTCTTAGAGCGCACAAGACCAGCTTCGAGCATTGCAAAGCCAGCTGCCATCCAGAACACAAGGAAGCCACCGACCAAGAACAGCAGGGTTGTCATGATATATGGGCCAATTTCGTCAAAGCCAGGAGCAGCGTCCTGAGCCAGTGCAAAAGTTGGCAGGGTGGTCAGCGCAGCGGCTAGACCAATTTTTTGAACGAGTTTCATTGGTTGTATCCTTTTCCCAAGCGCGCGCTTACAGCGCATCCTCGTTGGTTTCGCCGGTCCGAACGCGCACAGCCTGCGCCACATCCAGAACAAAGATTTTACCGTCACCGATTTTGCCAGTGCGTGCGGTGCCTGAGATGGTCTCGACAACTTGCTCGACCATGGCTTCCGCCACGACCAGCTCTAGCTTTACTTTCGGAACGAAGTTCACGGTGTATTCCGCACCGCGGTAAATTTCTGTGTGGCCAGACTGAGCACCAAAGCCCTTGATCTCGGTCACCATAAGGCCGCGTACGCCGATATCTGTCAGCGCCTCACGAACCTCTTCAAGCTTGAATGGCTTGATTGTTGCAATAATCAGTTTCACCCGTTTCCCCTTTTCTGAATGCAGACGGCCGGGAGACGGCCATCAATCCGATGCAGCGGCAGAAAATCGCCTGAAGGGCTGAAAACGAAGCAAAACGCGGGATTTTTGGGCTTTCTATAGGGTTAAAACGCACAATTTTTGCACAAAAGACTGCTTTTGATTAAAAGTTGTGCGTTAAGAGAAGGGATTTTAACCGTAAGATCGGCTCTACATTTGGTGAGCTCTTCGTTAGAATGCGCGAAAAGAGACGATTTCGGGCAGACATCGCAATGACTGATTCCAGACGAAAGAAACCACCTTTGGTGGCGGAGAAACGCTACGGCGGTAAGGCTGCGACGAAACGCAAGGCCAAGCCAAAGCCGAATCCGAAGCCAAAGAAAACCCGTGCGCGCGGTGCTGCACGGCGGACCGTTGCGAAAAAGCGGACAGGGATTCTTGGGTTTTTCATCAATCTGATCCGTTGGGTTTTTGCCCTGATCTGGAAGATCACTTGGCGCAGCGCGATGGTTGTGTCTTTGATCGTCGGTTTGGCGGTCGCCTATGTCTATGCGTCTCTACCGGCTTTGGACGACTTGCTTGATGGGCGCGCACAAGGCTCTGTGGTCTTGCGCGACCGCAATGGCGATGTGTTTGCGTGGCGGGGAGATCAATTTGGTGGCGCAGTCACAGCCACATCGGTGTCTGAACATCTTAAAAACGCGGTGATTGCGACCGAAGACAAACGTTTTTACCGCCACATCGGGGTTAGCCCACGGGGTGTAGCATCAGCTGTGCGCATCAACCTGCGTGAAGGGCGCGGGCCTTTGTCTGGTCACGGCGGCTCGACGATTACCCAGCAGACTGCAAAGCTCCTTTGTTTGGGTGTTGAGTTTGACAAAGACCAATGGGAGAGCGAAGCGGCTTATGTTGCCGATTGCCGCCGTGGATCCATGGCGCGCAAGCTCAAAGAGGCGATTTATGCTTTGGCGATGGAAGCCAAGTATTCCAAGGACGATATCCTTTCGATCTATCTCAACCGCGCCTACATGGGTGGCGGGGCATATGGTGCCGAGGCAGCAGCACAAAGATATTTTGGTAAAAGCGCTGCTGCGTTGAACCCAGCTGAGGCAGCGACCATTGCTGGGCTTTTGACCGCGCCATCCCGACTTGCACCCACCAGCAATCTGAAGCGCTCGCAGGATCGCGCGGCGACAGTGTTGCGCTTGATGAATGATCAAGGGTTCTTGTCTGACGCATTGACCACAAAGTGGCAGGATAATCCGGCCACTTTGTCAGAGGCCGCGCAGGCTAAGGCGGGTGGGTATTTTGCGGATTGGGTCATGTCGACGGGCCCAGAGTTCTTTACGAACAATACCACCGAAGACGTGATCATCTCGACCACTCTGGATCAGCGCATCCAGCAAGCCACAGAGGAAGGTTTGGCTTGGGTCTTTGAAAACAAAGTTCGCGAAGGATCGAAAGCCGAAGCAGCGATTGTGGTTATGTCAGCCGATGGTGCGGTGCGTGCCATGGTTGGCGGTCGCCAGTCAAAAGTGTCGGGCGCATTCAATCGGGCGGTTCAGGCCAAACGTCAAACTGGGTCGGCCTTTAAGCCCTTTGTATATGCAACTGCGCTTGAGCTTGGCTATTCCCACCAGGACACCGTGCTTGATGCACCTTATTGCTTGAACATTCCGGGGTCAGGGGAGTGGTGTCCGCGCAACTATACCAACAAACACTACGGAGAAGTCTCTCTGGAGTGGTCGCTGATGAACTCACTAAACATTCCGGCCGTTAAGATATCTGAGTCCGTTGGCCGAGATAATGTGCGCAAAGTCGCGGGTGATTTTGGGATCGCCAGTGATCTTGCGGATGGTCCAGCTTTGGCTTTGGGTGCCTCTGAATCTTCATTGCTTGAAATGACTGGGGCCTATGCTGGAATCCTAAATGGTGGCTCTTCGGTGACGCCATTTGGTTTGGTCGAGCTAAAGCTTCAGGGCGACAATGAACCCTTGATGGGCAGCGGTGGCGGTATCGGGGAACGTGTGATTAGTGAAGGGGCCGCGCGCGAGCTGATCTATATGATGTCCAAAGTTGTCTCGGAAGGGACCGGCTCACGGGCACAGCTGCCCGGGTGGCAGGTGGCTGGTAAGACCGGCACAACCAGCGCCTCTAAAGACGCATGGTTTATTGGATTTACGGCGGATTATGTGGCGGGTGTCTGGATGGGATACGACGACAACACACCTTTGACTGGAGTGACAGGTGGTGGTTTGCCTGCGGAAATCTGGAAGGAAGTGATGCTGCGGGTCACAGACGGCATGTCCCCATCTGCTTTGCCTTCATTTACGCCTAAAGCGAAACCTCAGCCCTTGCCGCCTCAGCGCCCGAACAATCGTGAAAATGTATTGGAACAGCTGCTGCGTGGCATTTTAGGCGGGAACTAGGAGTTAGTCAGCCAACAGTACCGCCTCGACACGTCGATTGGCGGTACGACCTTCGTCGGTCAGGTTTGAGGCCACCGGGGAGAGGTACCCGACCCCGCGCGCTTCTATTCGTTCGGCCGCGATACCATGATCTTGCTCGAGCCGTTGCCTGACCGCATTCGCGCGCTTTTCTGACAAAGCAATATTGCCCTCAAGGCTTCCAATGTTGTCGGTATGACCAACCAAGGAAATGCGCGCTTCAGGTGTGGCGTTTAGAAAATCAGAAATGGCTTTCAGCGATGCAAAGGCCCCCGCAGCCAGATTTGCTGATCCAGTTTCAAAAGCCAGATCCCCAAGAACCACGTGCCCCGTGGATTGGAGCGTTTTAACCACGTCCGAAACATCCGCTGGTATTTGCAGCGCTGGCACAACCGGAGCACCTTGATTGGCTTCGCTGATTTCCAACGGATCAGCCGCATTGCCAGGCTGTACCGCAATCAATTGCGTGTAGCCCTGAACATCAGAGCGGCTGGCGAGTACGGAAACAGCAAATGTCCCATTGCTGGTTTCCCGCATTGCAGAGATGAACCGATAGTTCACAAGATCCACAAAAATATCTGGTGCGGGCAAAACATCGGTTGCAAAGCGAAAATCAAATCCACCGCAGCTGGCGGCGTCGCAATCAAGCAAAATGCCATATCCGGCCGCTTCAAGTTGGCTGCGTAGTGGCGCAATCAGTTGTTCGCTGCTGACACCATCGCCTGATAGGTGCCAGGCTTGTCGAGAGACATACCCATTGATTTGGCGTGTAGATAAAGCATCGTCCAGATAAGGCCCATCAGGGAGCGCGTAACTGCCCTGTTCCACGATATCATCAAAGGCCAAGATGCTGCCTTCCGGCATCGCCAGTTCCAAAGCCAAAGAGGCGGTGGGCATATAAAGGCCTAGTATCAGCGCAGAGAGGGTCTTCATAATGTTCTGTATGCGCGAGCCTATAAGGGGATGCAACTCTGTGCGGGTCAGCCGTATGGTTCTTTGATCCGATAGTGATAGGAACCAATAAGTGACATGCCGAGCGATTGATAAAGCGCATTGGCCGCTTTGTTCGTTTTGACACAAATCACTGAAACCGTATGCCCTCCGTTTTCCAGAGTCCAAAACCCCGCACGGCGCATGGCCCAGCGGGCCAATCCATTGCGGCGCTGTTCTTGTTTGATCTCAAGTGCGTGCAGCATAGAGATCCCTTGGTGCATCCCCAGATAAGACGTTCCGGCGGGATGATCGTTCCAACGGCTGATGAAACCTGTTTTGACCACGTTAGCGCGCATCATGACCTCGACGCGCTCAGGTCCTAAACCGCCTTCGGCCCAAATTTCTTTCATGATTTGCAGGGGTTCCCAGGCAGGAATTGCCACTGTGCGAGGAGGTAATTCCGTTGCCAGTATCTCTGCTTTTGCCGCATAGACATTGACTGGATCAATGATCTGATATCCCCGGGCTTCCAGTTGCGTATCAAGCTCATTTTCGCCCTCACGCAATTGAAACAACATAGGTTGGTTTAAGGTGGTCATTGCGGCTTCAGCGTCGTCAAACTTCGCGTCTTCAAGCGCTCCGTTCAATGTTGCAGCAGAAACTCGTTTACCGCCCCCTTTTCCGTCACGAATGGTAAAGCCACCCGCCTCAAACTGAGCTGCACAGGGCCAGGTTTGCTCGCAGACATCGTAAAGCGTTTGGATGCTCGGGAGAGTCACGCAAAGACCTCCTTTAGTTCAGCCATCAAAGCGTCGATGCGGCTTTGGTCAGTGCCGCGAGCCACGATGTTTGCGCCATAGACGCCATTGTCTTGAAATGGATAAGATCCGATTGAGAGATCTTCAAAGTCTTCAGCGAGTTTTGCAAGAGGGCCAGCAATGTCGCCTTCACCTCGTTCGATTCTGAGAGAGGCGGATAATAGCGGAGCTCCGCCCGTGATTGTGGGCAAAATACTCGCCACCATTGCGGTGAACACTGACGGTACGCCGGCCATTACATGAACGTTTTCAATCGTAAACCCGGGTGCAATCGAGACTGGGTTGTCGATCAAAGTCGCGCCATCGGGAATGCGGGCCATACGAAGGCGGGCAGCGTTCAATTCTCGGCCGGTTTTTTCGTAATGTGCAGCCAAAAGCGCGCGCGCGTCATCTCTGACGTCGATATGCTGGTCAAAGGCTGCTGCGACGCAATCAGCTGTGATGTCGTCATGCGTAGGGCCAATGCCGCCTGAAGTGAACACGTGATCATAAGACGCTGATAGTGTTGAGACAGTCTCAGTAATGATGCGCGCATCGTCACTGATCATGCGAACTTCCTTCAGGTCCACACCCATTTCCGTCAGCTGCCCTGCAAGATAATGCATATTGGCGTCGCGGGTACGCCCAGAGAGGATTTCGTCACCGATGACGATCATTGCTGCGATTGGGTTTGGCATTCTGGTCTCCTTGTCTTCGGCAACTTAGCGGGCGAGCGGAAGGAGACAAGGTAAAAGCCGATGAACCAACGCTACGTACTGGAAGAAGAGAATAGATTTCTTTGAAAATGTTCAACGGCAGGATAGTCAAATCCCATGCAGTTTTCACAAGATCTTATCCCCGCCAAATTGATCCGCCGCTACAAACGGTTTCTCGCGGATGCCACGTTAGAGGATGGAAGCGAGATCACCGCCCATTGTGCGAACCCGGGCTCGATGTTGGGTCTGAAGGATGCAGGCATTCGTATTTGGCTAGAGCCAAATGACGATCCTAAGAAAAAGCTGAAATACGGCTGGCGTCTAGTGGATCACGAAAATGGACATTTTACTGGTGTTGATACCTCTGTGCCGAACCGCGCTTTGAAGGCCGCGCTATTGGCCAAGGAGATCCCAGAGCTTGCACATTATGATACCGTCCGGCCCGAGGTGAAATTTGGACAAAACAGCCGTGTTGATTTCCTACTCACCAAGAACGGAGCACCCGATCTTTATGTTGAGGTGAAATCCGTCACTTTGTCGCGTGTGGCAGGCAAGGGCGAATTTCCCGACAGTGTGACTGCGCGCGGAACTAAGCATCTTTTCGAATTGACTGAGGTTGTGCGCCAAGGTCATGAGGCGATGATGTTCTATTTGGTGCAGCGCACGGATTGCGATCATGTGGTTTTGGCGGATGACATTGACCCCACCTATGCTGCTGCGTTTGATGTGGCGCGCGCTGCGGGTGTTCAGGTTATGGCCTACGATTGCCAGATTTCTCCGCAAGGAATTTTGGTTGGAAAATCCTTGCCATTTATTCGTTAGCGCCCCTCTGGTTCTTTTTCAGAAACCATCCTAAGTAAGGAGGACTTTGAGAATGTGGAGATCCCTTATGATCGGTAAGGCAGGACGAACCCGCGACGGGATCAGAATCTATCAGGACGCGGATTTTGCAGGCATGCGTGCTGCAGGTCAGTTGACTGCACGGATTTTGGATGAAATCGCGGAGCATGTTTTCCCGGGCCAAACTACCGGTGAGATTGACCGCATCATCACCGAAAAAGTTGAAGAGGCAGGCGCGAAGTCTGCGACAATCGGTTATAAAGGCTATCAACACGCAAGCTGTATCTCTGTGAACCACGTGGTCTGCCACGGTATTCCGGGTGATAAAAAGCTGAAAGACGGCGATATCCTGAATATCGATGTAACCACCATCGTGGATGGTTGGTTTGGCGATTCAAGTCGGATGTATGTGGCAGGCAAACTGTCACGTAAATCGGAACGTTTGATCCAGATCACCCATGATGCGCTTATGAAGGGCATCGAGGCTGTGAAGCCGGGCAATACCTTTGGTGACATTGGTCACGCAATCCAAACCTTTGCCGAAGGCAATCGCATGAGCGTGGTGCGGGATTTCTGTGGCCATGGCCTTGGTCAACAATTCCATGAACCACCAAATGTTCTTCACTATGGTCGCGCGGGTACGGGCCCTGTTCTTGAGGAAGGCATGTTTTTCACGATTGAGCCGATGATCAATCTTGGCCGCCCAGAGACCAAGGTTCTTGCTGATGACTGGACAGCTGTCACCCGTGACAAATCTTTGTCTGCGCAGTTTGAACACTCGATTGGCGTGACGTCAGATGGGTTTGAGATCTTTACGCTCTCACCCGCCGGGACATTCCACCCGACCTACCAAAGCTAATGCAAAAGGGCGCCAAGTGAGCGCCCTTTCATTTTGCCTTTTCGTGTGCCGTTCATTCGTAGGAAATCACCATCCGGTAAAGGTGCCATGTGGCGTGGCCGAGCCATGGCAATACGAGGATTAATCCTAAAAAGACCGGGATTGTCGCAAGCGCCAGCAGCGCTGAAACGATTAGGCCCCAGGCCAGCATTGGGCGCATGTTTTGACGGACAGCTTTGATCGAGGTTGCAACGGCGATGGGCAGTCCCACCGGTCGATCGATCAGCATTGGAAAACCAATCGCGGAAACAAACAAAACGATTATTGCAAAGAAGGCGCCGACACCCATGCCGAGGATGATCATCATCCAGCCGGCGGATGTTGTGAAGACATCGGATAGGAAGGCAAAGGTGCCCGTGGGCATCGCGGGGCCAAGCGTTATTGAATAGATTGCAAAAGCTGCAGCCATCCAAAGCATGAACCAGCCGAGCATAAACAAGCCCAAGATCATGACCGGCCCGATCACGCGGCCACGGAGCGCTGACAAAGCGGACCCCCAGCTTGCGGTGCCGCTTTCTTCTTGTTGGCGGCTGATTTCATACATGCCGATGCTTGCAACTGGGCCAAGCAGTGCAAAGCCTGCCGCCATTGGGAAGAGCATTGGCAAGAGTGCCTGTTCAAAGGCTAAGAAAGTCAGTGCGAAGCCGATCATCGGATAGATCACGACCAGGGCCAGCACGTCGCTTCGGAACCGAAGTACATCCTGCCAGCCAAGCGACAGTGCCGCGTGCACGTCGTTGATATTGATGGTTTGAATTTTGGGCTCTGCCTGGGCGTGGCTGCCCAGATGTATCGCGACTTCGCCCGCTGTTTGCCCTGCGTCGCCGAGAGCTTGCGCCCCCCATGACAAAGGGTTGCCGATGGTTTGAACCATGTTCTCCTCCTTGATGTCTCAAGCAGGCCGTGATCACGGAACCAACATACGCCCGATTAAAGTGCGATTTGTCCTCGGGCCGTCATCATCAGTTCCGGAGTGGCCCGCGATCCTGAAGTTAGCATAACACATAATGCTTCGGCCGGGGTCACAAGGTCAAAATTTTCTGTGATGAACGCGTGGGTTAACGGAATTTAGACTGTGGAATACTCAAGAAAGGTGACATGAGTGTCACCGTATTTGCGTTGATCAAGCAGGGTGAATCCTTCTGGAGCCAGCTGCGGTGAGCTCTCTTCAAATACAATCAAAGCATCCTCAGCGATCCAACCACCAGAGGCCGCAGACAGGAGAGCTTTGGTGCCCAGACCCTTGCCATATGGGGGATCAAGAATGACCAGATTATAGGGCGCGTCATTGTTGATCGGTAGTCTTGCGGCATCGCGCGCCAGAAGCTGGGTGGCAGGTTTGCTGCGCGTGATTTGTATATTTTGGCGGATCAGGCTTTGAGATTTGCGACCATCATCAACGAAACACACGTGTTCTGCACCGCGTGAAAGCGCCTCTAGCCCCAACGCGCCTGTGCCTGCGAATAGGTCCAGAACGCGCGCATCCGTGATTGGATCGCCAAATTTGCCACCTTGCAGGACGTTAAACAGGCTTTCGCGCACGCGGTCGGTTGTCGGGCGCAGATGCGCGCCCGCATCGCCTTTGCCAACCGATGCCAGCGCGACTCCCCGGAATTGGCCGGCAATGATCCTCATGCTTTCAACAAGGCTTTCATGTCGGTGTCAGGATCTTGGATCAGCGCTGGGCCTGGCGATTTGCCCGCCTCGATCAGCCGCTTGCCAATCATATAGTCGCGCGGCGCGTTCATGGCATCAACAGCCAAAAGCGTATCACCTTTGTAATACCAAACCGATTGGCTGTTCGCGTCGCCCTTGCGGGAGATCACTGTGTCATAACCAGCGTTCAAGCCAGCGATTTGCAGTTTGACGTCATATTGATCCGACCAGAACCAAGGCTTGGCTACATATTCTTTGTCCGCCCCTAAGATGTTTTGCGCCACGACTTCAGCTTGATCAATGGCGTTGGGCACGCTTTCCAGACGAATGCGTTCACCGCGATATGGGAATGAGGCGCAGTCACCTGCGGCCCAAATGTTAGGTATAGAAGTCTGCCCTTTGGCATTGGTTTCGATGCCGTTGTTCAGGGTCACACCGGCAGCTTCGGCCAATGCGCTGCCAGGAGTGATACCGACACCCACAATCACGAAATCGACAGCCAATGCGCTGCCATCAGACAAGGTCGCACCGGTTACGTTGCCGTCACCCGTCAAGGTTTTCAGGCCAACACCTTCACGAATACCGACGCCATGCGAGCTGTGCAGATCGCGGAAAAAATCCGAGGTTTCCGCCGCAGCAACGCGTTGCAAAATGCGATCTGCCATTTCGACAAGAGTGACTTCTAATCCTTTAGCAGCTGCAACGGCTGCTGCCTCAAGCCCGATATAACCGCCGCCAACGATTAGGACGTGTTTGCCGGATTCAAACGCGTGAGCCATCGCATCAGCATCCGCCAAATCCCGCATCGTAAATACATTCCCAAGCGCGCCTCCGATCGAAGCAGGCAGACGCCGCGGATCAGAGCCTGTGGCAAGTACCAGATGGTCATAGATCAAAGTATCTGAGCCTACAGAGACGGTCTGTGCTTCGGTATCGATTTGATCAACGGATTGGCCCAGGCGTAGGGTGATGTCGTTTTGTGCGTAAAAGCTTTCGGGACGTAGAAACAGTCGCTCAAGGTCCATTTCTCCCAGCAAATATTTCTTGGACAATGGGGGACGCTGGTATGGCAAGGCTGGCTCTTTGCCGATTAAAGTGATCTGACCATCAAACCCTTCGCTACGCAGTTTTGCGACGCAGGATGCGCCAGCTTGGCCTGCTCCAATTACAATCACATGGGACATGCGCAAACCTCAATAAATAGCGTTGTCGTTCTCAGCGCTCACCCTATATCCTTTGAAGAAAGAAACGCAATTACGGAGACGCGGTATGACGATTTCAGTTGGTGACACTTTGCCGAACGCCACCCTTTCAACAATGGGTTCAGAGGGCCAGCAATTTGTCGAACTTGAGAGTCTGACGAAAGGTCGGAAGGTTGTGCTCTTTGGTTTGCCGGGTGCTTTTACTGGGACCTGCGATCGGGCGCATTTGCCAAGCTTCGTGCGCACCGTTGACGGCTTCAAGGCCAAGGGAGTTGAGGAGGTGATCTGTATTGCCGTAAACGATCCATTTGTAATGCAACGTTGGGACCAAGAATCCGGAGCGGGTGAGTCCGGCGTCACGATGTTGGCCGATCCGCAAAGTGAACTTACCGAAGCGCTGGGTCTGGCCTTTGACGTGCCACAACTAGGATTCTTTAAGCGGTGCCAGCGCTTTGCTTTGCTGGCCGAAGACGGGGTCGTGAATGTTTTGAACCTTGAGGAGAAAGCCGGTGCGTGTAGCCTGACAACTGGCGAGGAACTGCTTGAAAAGATCTAAGTCTCGAGCTGTTTTATGAAGAGGGCGGGAAATTCCCCGCCCTTTCCACTTATGTGTCTGCGCCCATAAAGAAGGTCTGGATTAATTTCTGACCTTTTTTGCCATCCGGATCACCAGATGTCTTATGTGATGCAAATCCTTCAGCCCATTCAGACGTTCGTTTGCGGATCGGCGGCTTTTCTGCGTTCATGACATCCAGAATCACCTCAGCCACTTCATCAGCCGTTTGATAAAGACCATCCGCTGCGCGATTTTGCGCGCCGGCAACATAGGTTTGCAGAAGTGGTAGATATTCATCGTCCAACATGCCACCTGTCGCCTCGACCTGTTTCATAACATTGGCCGCAAATTCGGTCGCGATGCCGCCGGGCTCTACAACAGAGAAATGGATGCCAAAGGCCGGACCTGCGTATGATGCTAGCGCTTCGGTGTATCCCTCAACTGCAAATTTTGCTGCGCAGTAGATTTCGTTGAACGGCTGACCAACCAAACCACCAACGGAGCTCACTGTGATCACATGACCGCTGCGCGCTTTGCGCATATGTGGCATCACGGCTTTTGTGCCGCGCACAACGCCGTTGAAATTCACGTCCATGACCCAGTTGATCTCTTCTTCAGTCGCCTGCTCAGTGGTGCGCACGTAGCCCGCACCTGCATTGTTGATCAGAACGTCGATACGGCCGTGATCTGTGATCACTTGATCGACAGCTGCATTCACGCTTTCAGTGCTTTGCACATCAAGGGCCAGAACGTTTAGGGACACGCCAGCGTCAGACGCCGCTGAATCGAGGGCGTCGCGTTTTGTGAGATTACGCATTGTTGCGTAAACGATGTGACCGGCTTGTGCGGCTTGAACCGCGATAGAAATACCAAGACCAGTAGAACAACCGGTGACAAGAATGACTTTAGACATGAGGGATTCCAGTAGAGAGTTAGACAGTTTCAAAGGTGGTCGCGCAGATTGAAAGCCAGACCCGTTCAAAGGTCAGATCAAGGTCAGCTTGAGTGTAGGTTGAGTTCTCCATGGCGCCCGTACGGGCCATGATGAAGGCGGGGGAGACCAGAAGAGTGGTCATTAATTTAAGTGGCAGGTCGGCCAAAGTGCCATCCAGTATGCCTGCAGACAGAACATTCGTGATGTCCTGTTGCAGGAGGCGGGTTTCACTGGCTTGGGTCTCCGACAGGATTTGAAATGCACCAGTGTTGTCGATGAACAAAAAGGCCTCTGGCTGTTTTTGCACGTAGGCAAACATTGCCATCCAGAATTGGCGCACTTTTGTTGCGGTATCTTGGCCAGTGCATGCCTGCATGAGTGACGCGTAGAAGTCGCGTTTGATGTGCATATAGGTTTTCTGCAGCATGTCGGTTTTGTTGTCGAAATGCAGATAAAGTGTTCCTGCTGATACTTTTGCTTCTTTAGCCACATGCGCCATCGATACAGCACTGATGCCTTTGGACGCTGTGGCACGGACAACGGCGCAGCGGATGTTTTCGGCGATTTGATTTTTTGACGGGCGAGGCATTTGCGATCTGTTTAGATAATGAATATTCATTACCTAGATGGCGAAGCCTTAATCGATTCGCAAGTGGGGCTGAATTTGTTGAAAATTTCGGAGGCGGGGCCTTGTCCTTCAGCGCGATGCGCTTTCACCCCAGAGTATTTTGGACAGGTGAAACAAGGACTTGTTTTGCTAATTAGTCTTGCTCTTCGCGGTCATCGCGTTTGAAGGGGCCATAGTCAGTCAGGACTTCGATCTCTTCAGCGACGGCCTCGCGTTCCGCCACCAGATAGCGGGCGACGGCATCGGAAAAATTGGGATCTGCGAGCCAATGTAAAGAATGTGTGGTCACGGGTAAGTAACCCCGCGCCAGTTTGTGTTCACCCTGTGCGCCCGCTTCGACTTTGGAAATGCCGTGCCGAATGGCCCAATCGATGGCCTGATAATAGCAGATTTCAAAATGAAGACAGGGGTGGTGTTCGGTGCAGCCCCAGTAGCGGCCAAACAACGTGTCTTGGCCAATGACGTTCATGGCACCGGCAATGGGTTGCCCGTCTTGTTCGGCAAACACCAGCAAGATGTCATTGCGCAATGTATCATGCGCGATGTCAAAAAACGCGCGGGTTAGGTAGGGTGTGCCCCATTTTCGGCTTCCTGTGTCTTGGTAAAAAGTCCAAAGCGCATCCCAATGATGAGGCTGAATTTGTTCACCGGTGTAACAACGAATTTCCCCGCCAAAAGCTTTGGCTTGAGCGCGTTCTTTGCGGATGTTTTTGCGTTTGCGGGAGCTAAGGTTGCCGAGGAAGTCCTCAAAGCTGCCATAGGATTGGTTGATCCAGTGAAACTGTTGCCCTGTGCGATGAAGAAGTCCCAATTTTTCACCGATCTTAGCTTCGTTTTCCGTGCAAAAGGTTGCGTGAATTGAGCTAAGTTGATTGGTTTTAGCTACTTCCATGGCTCCCTGTATCAAAGCCGCTTGCCCAATTTCAGCGTGCCCTGGTTTGATGAGAAAACGACGTCCGGTGGCAGGTGTGAAAGGGACCGCGATCTGTAGCTTTGGATAGTAGCGCCCGCCCGCATTTTCATAGGCGTGTGCCCAATTGTGGTCGAAAACATATTCGCCTTGGCTATGACCCTTTGCGTAAAGCGGTGTGGCCCCAATCATTTCATGGCCTGCATGTGCTGTCACATATTGCGGCTGCCAACCACTTCCCGGACCAACAGAACCGCTGTCTTCGAGAGCCTTCAGAAAGCGGTAGGTTGTAAAGGGGTCAGTGGGTCGTGCCTTTGCGCCATATTGCGCGCAGGAATCCCAATCGCTAGCCGCAATACTGCTCAGCGAACCGTGAACCTGAATTTCAATCGCAGTGTCTGACATGCTGGATCTCCACAGCGCTATCTTTGGCGCTGGTCAGTCTGGCTTCAAGCGGGATGTGCGGCCAGATACTGCTCAAAGGTGATATTATCAGCCACTTCACGGGCTTGTGCTTCAATTTCGGCGGAGGTGACTGTCCAACAGAGGACGTGAGCGCCCTGTGCCTTCAATTCTGAGACGCGCGCGCGTTTCAGATCGGCGACCTCGTGGCTGATGAAACAGGCGCCGACACGGTTATAATCTGGAATTTCGCGAAGATGATCACAGATGTTTTCCTGCAGCTTGTCCCAAGATTTGCTGTCATAAGCGCTGGTCACAAGTCCGCGTGGAACATCGGGGCAAAGCTGCGCCAAACGCGCAACCGCATTGGGGTTAAATGACATCACTGCCAACGGGCCATCATAGGCATTCAGGAACTCGGCAGCGCTTTCTTCGAGTGGCCCAATAGCGTCACCCATTTGCCCATCTTGATCTTTGAATTCAATCAGCAGCGGCGTTTTACCGTTTACTAATGAGAGCACTTCATCAAGATTTGGGATACCTTCACTACCCCCCTTAAGAGGAATTTGAGCCAATTCGTTCGCGGTCTTGTTAAGAACAAGCCCGTCGCCATCTGACAAACGGTCAAGCTGATAATCGTGAAAGACGATCGGGACGTTGTCTTTGGACAGTTGCAGATCAATTTCGATCCCATACCCTGCATCAATCGCCGCACGGATTGCGGCCCGGCTATTTTCGGGCCGGCCCTTTTTCAAGTCATGCAATGCGCGATGGGCAATAGGTGTTGTCAGGAACCGTTGATCTAACCCAATCATTTGATTTGAAAGACACCGTCGATTTCAACGGCAACTCCAAACGGCAACGAGGCCGCAGACACGGCTGCGCGCGCGTGTTGCCCGACCGTGCCAAGAGCTTCACCCAAGAGATTGGATGCGCCATTGATCACCTGAGGTTGATCGGTGAAGTCCTGCGTCGAATTTACGAATCCGGTAAGTTTCACCACTTTGACCAGCCGATCTAGGTCTCCGCCACATGCTGCCTTTACTTGTGCCAACAAAGCAATTGCACAGGTTTTGGCAGCTTCTGCACCGTCCTCGATGCTCATGTCATCACCAAGCTTTCCGACAATGAAGCCGTCAGGGCCGTTGGCAATCTGACCAGAGACATAAACCATGTCACCGACCATAACATATGGAACGTAGTTGGCCGCAGGAGCCGGAGCCTCCGGCAAGGTGATGCCCAGTTCCGCAAGTTTGGTTTCGAATACGCCCATGTTCGGTCTCCTGTGAATCGCAAAAAGATCTTACGCGGACGCTAGGCGCTCTTAGTTGATTTGAGAAGTCACTTCTTGCGTCAATCAACTTTCTCGAAACGCTTTAGCAAAGTAGTCTTGGAACGGTTTGATCAAATAGGCCAAAGGGGTGCGGTCGTCCGTTTTCAAAAAACTGTCGACCGGCATGCCAGGGATCAAAGTTAAGTTTTCCGGAAGCTTATCCAACTCTCCTTCGTTTACCAGAATTTCAGCCCGGTAGTAGCTTAATTGGGTGGCGTCATCGACAAAGATATCAGCGGAAACTCGACTGACGATGCCGTTTAGCTCTGGCGTTGTATTCTGATCAAATGCGCTAAAACGCAAGATCACATCCTGATTTATGTGAACGTGCTCGATATGAATGGGTTCAATTTTGGTCGCTATGACAAGAGGGCGATCCTGCGGGATCAAATACAGCAATGGTTCCGCTGGTCGGATGACCGATTGTTCGGCAAACACGGTTAACCCATAAACTACACCAGAAACCGGCGCGCGGATGATGAGACGTGACAAGCGCGCGATTTGCAAATCGCGTTCTTCTCGTGCTTCGATCTCCCGGTATTGAAGATCACGCAGCTTGGTGATGGCTTCTTCGCGACGTGCGCTTTTTAGTTTAAGAACTTCGATGCCGAGCTCAGTCAAGCGCCCTTCGGTTCGGGCTTTGTCTGCTGCTAAGGCGCCGATTTGGCCTGACAAACGCGCACGTTCGCGTTCCAGGTTAAGAACGCGACTGGCTTGTGCGAGACCTTTGTTTAAAAGGGCCGTTTGATCCGATAGTTCCCGATCGATCAACTCAATCTGTTTGAACAACGCTACTTCCTGAGCTTGAATACCGGTCACTTGGTTCTGTAATTGGTCCCTACGTATTCCCAGTTGTTCAATTTCCCGGTCGAGCGTGGATTTGCGGGCAGTAAAAAGGCGTGATTGACCATTAATCAGGCTTTGGATTTCAGGTGATTTTTCAGCAGCTTCAACAAGATCGGAATCAAAGGAAATTGCGGGGCCATTGTCGCGCTCGCTTTCCAAGCGGCCTCGTCGCGCCATGAGTTCATATAGATGACTTTCATGAATGGCGATTTGTGAGCTGATCGGTGCGTTATCCAAATGAATGAGGGGATCGCCAGCTTGAACTGTGTCCCCTTCACTTACGAGTATTTTGGAAACGCGCCCACCATCTAGATGTTGAACAACCTGTCGATTACGATCCACCTCGATAGTTCCTGACGCAATGATCGCACCGGAAATTTTGGTTTGGGCTGCCCAAGTGCCAAAGCCACCGATCAATAGAATTAGGCTGAAAAATCCAACCCACACGAAACGGATCGCTGAATAATGTTGCTTGCGTCGGGTCATTGTATTCCCCCAGCGGCGCATGCAGATATTATGCTTTCGTGGTTTTGAACGGATTTATGCAGGATTGTGTCGCGTGGTCCAAAGGCCTCAACTGTACCGTTTTTCAGCACTAACAGTAGGTCGCATTCGTGAATGGCTGCCGGCCGGTGGGCCATGATTACAACCGATTTCCCCTGCGCTTTCACGCGGCGGATGGCAGTATTTAGTGCGTCTGCACCTTGATTGTCGAGGTTGGAATTGGGCTCATCCAGAACCAATACGACAGGGTCGGAATATAGGGCGCGCGCTAAGCCAATGCGCTGTATTTGACCTCCTGATAATCGCCCACCAGTCGCCGATACAGGCGTGTCATATCCTTCGGGGAGCTTTAGGATCATGTCGTGTGCATCTGCTTGCTGGGCGGCGGCAGTGATCTGGGCATCATCTGGATCGGGAGATAGGCGTGCGATATTTTCGGCAATTGTTCCATCAAACAATTGAACACGTTGTGGCAGATAGCCGATGTATTCCCCCAGGCGTTCAGGGCGATATTGATCGATCGTGGCTTGATCTAGTCGTACATTGCCTCCGGCTGCAGGCCACGTTCCTGTTATGGCCTTTGCTAGAGTTGACTTTCCTGCTCCTGAAGGGCCAATCACTCCCATTGCCTGCCCCGGTTCTAATACGAAATTAATCATGCGCAGACTGGCCTTGGTACGGCCGGGCGGTACAATCGTTAATGATTGTGCTTTGAGCTTTGCCCTAGGACTTGGCAATTGGGTTTGTGGAGTGAGATAGGGGGTCTTACTTAACAGCGTAGCAAGGGTATCCCAGCTTTTTCGTGCACGCTGAAACGTTGGCCATTGCCCAATTGCGAGCTCGATTGGGGCCAGCGCACGGCCCATGAGGATGGAGCCTGCGATCATTGCCCCAGCTGACAGCTCTCCTCGTAGGACAAGCACAGCCCCCAGACCCAACATCGCCGATTGCAAAAACAGTCGAACGGTTTTGGTGGACGTTGTGAAAAAGCCGCTAATATCTGTAGTTACGAGTTGCTCTCTAAGTGACAACTTGCTTTTGGTCCGCCAACGCTTAAAGGCATTTGTTTGTAAGCCTAGACTTTGCACCAACTCAGATTCAACGCGCAATTGTTCAGCAAAAAGTGCCGCACCGTGGGCGTTGATGTTTGACCTTTGTAATGGTCCGGACATCAAAGTCTGATTGAGTAAAGCAATGACAATCAAAACGCCCCCGCCGGCCATAGCAAGATAGCCTAGCCAAGGATGAAAAATCGAAAGCCCAACCAAAAATACGGGTGTCCAGGGAATATCAAAAACTACGGTTGGGGCAGGGGATGAGATGAAGCGTTGAAGGACTGCTAGATCAGAGAGCCCAGTCTGTGCCCCTTCGGTTTGCGCGCGTGATGAGTTGGTCAGAACGGCATCGAACACGCGGCGCTCGAGCCGAGTCTGAAATCGCGCGCCAATCCGCGCTAATATGCGCCCGCGGGTGAAATCCAGAACACCCATGATGCAATACAAAAAGGCCACCAGCGCGGTGAGGGCCACAAGGGTCTCAATGCTACGGCTGCTGAGCACGCGATCATATACTTGCAGCATGTACATCGGCCCCGTCAGCATCAATAGATTCGCAAAGGCGCTAAAAAGGGCCACCGACCAATAAAGCATGCGACTTTCGCGACGTACGGCGCGTAATTCATCACGTCCAGGCGTGATTTGAAGTTTCATTTTGCTCATCGTGCTGATTTGTATCGCGACTTTACAAAGTTTTGCTTACCGAATGGCAAGAAATTGCCTGTGGCAGCACGGCCACAATCCCAAGGTGAAAACAATGCTGGGTGTAGTCTATTTCAATCTGTAAACTAAATGGGACCTGTTGTCGTAAGTTGAGAAATCCCGTGTTGTCGCTAAGTCGCTTTTCATCACGCTCCCCTGTGCGGGGCGCTGTCGCTGTTGTTTGCCTGTCTCTGGTTGGTGCTTGCGCTTCTCAGAATGATGCCGTGAGCTCGGCCGAGATTTATGATCCTCAAGAAGCCGCGAACCGTGAGGTGCACGAGTTCAATCTTAAGGTTGATAGGGTTATTTTCCGTCCAGTCTCTAATGGCTATGGTGAAAACGTGCACCCAAATGCACGTCTAATGGTCTCAAATTTTGCGGATCACTTGTCCCTGCCTGCTGATGTTGTGAACAACCTGCTTCAGGGTGATCTGAAGAGCGCAGGAAGCAATAGTTTCCGCTTTATCTTTAACACCGTTGTTGGCTTTGGCGGGATTGCTGATCCTTCCGAGGCTTTGAATGTGCCCCGTCGCAAAACCGATTTTGGTGAAACCTTCCATGTCTGGGGTATGAAAGAAGGCGCCTATGTTGAGTTGCCGTTTCTTGGACCGTCCACGGAACGTGACGCAATGGGCACTATTCTAGATTTCGCCCTTGATCCGGTATCTGTGGTTCTACCGGCACCTGAAAGCTATGTAGGCACTGCAGCCAATATCGCGGATCGCATGGGCGACCGCTATGAACTGCGCGGTGCAATTGATTCCGTTCTGTACGAAAGTGCGGATAGCTACGCGCAGGCCCGTATTCTATATTTGCAAAATCGCCGCTTCGAACTTGGCGTAAGCGTTGAAGCTGAAGACCCTGATTTTGATCCCTTTGCCGACCCATTTGCACAGTGAGAGTAACGTTATGAACAGACGTATGTTCCTTAGCACTTCCGCGGCCGCCGCCTTGTTGCCAGCTCAACTTTTTGCGCTTTCAAGCGCAGAAGCCGAGGTTCTCGTGGACAAGGTTGTGGGCGATATCAACAAGGTGATCGCATCGGGCAAACCGCTGAACCGGATGATCAGCGACTTTGAACGCATTTTTAAGCGTTACGGTGACGTTGCATTTATCGCAGGCTCGGCGCTTGGTCCGGACGCGCGCCGCTTGTCCGGTTCGCAGAAAACGCGTTATATTGATGCCTTCACTGGCTATATTTCACGCAAATACGGTAAGCGGTTTAACGAGTTTGTTGGCGCTGAAATCACTGTGAATGGCACACGTAAAGTGAAAAGCTATTACGAAGTTCAAAGTACAGCGCGTTTGAGCGGCGAGGCACCTTTTGCCTTGAATTTCCGCGTGTCCAATCGCACCGGCAAAGACTTGTTCTTTGATATGGTTATCGAAGGCATCAGCCTACGATTGACCGAAAAGAGTGAAATCGGTGCGATGCTTGATAAGCGTCGTGGTGATTTGGATGGTCTGATTTCAGACCTGAAAAAGGCCGGATAAGACCGGCCTCATTCGAGTTTGTTTGCAAAAATGCCAGCCTGTAAAGGCTGGCGTTTTGCATTAATCTGCTGCGCTTTCTTGCGGTAAGATCAAATTCAACAGCACACCGGCAATACCCGCAAGCCCGATTCCGGAAAGCGTGAAGTCCGCGCCAAATGGGATGGCCAGCCCTCCGATGCCAATGATCAGAATGGTGGAGACAATCACCATGTTGCGTGCATTCGTCAGGGCTTCGCTGCCGATTTTGGCAAGGACTGTCAGGCCAACAACCGTCACCATACCAAACATCAGGATCATGATACCGCCCATGACAGGCATCGGAATGGTAGATAGCGCCCCGCTTATTTTTCCAACAAAGGATAGGGTGATCGCAAAGATCGCTGCCCAAGTCATGATCGCTGGATTGAAGGCTTTGGTTAATGTCACCGCGCCTGTCACTTCTGAATATGTGGTATTCGGTGGTCCCCCAAGCAAGCCTGCTGCAGTTGTTGCCAAGCCATCTCCAAGCATGGTGTTTTGGATGCCCGGCTTTTCCATATAGTCCTTACCGGTAACGCCACCGATTGCCATGATATCCCCGAAGTGTTCAATGGCCGGCGCCAATGCTACAGGCAAGATGAACAAGATCGCGGCGAGCTGGAATTCTGGGGCAATAAATCCAGGAACTGCAAACCAAGGTGCGTTGATCACGTTCGCAAAGCCCACAATTGTCGTGCCGGTAATAAGACCGAGGATCAATGCCGAGATATAGCCCACGATGATACCGCATAGGATCGGCAGAACCTTCATCATGCCTTTGCCGCGAATGGCGATAAGCATTGTCGTGCCTAGTGAAATTGCCGCAATGATCAGAGCATGGCCCTTTGGCATAATTTGTGTGTCGCCTGCCAAACCTGTTGCCATATTCACGGCGACCGGTGCCAAGGCGAGGCCGATCACCATGATGACGGGCCCAACAACGACAGGCGGCAAGACCCGGTGCAACCAGTCGGTGCCAAAGATGCGAATGGCAAAGCTAATGACCACATACAGTAGACCTGCCACTGCAAGTCCGCCGGTTGTGGCAGCCATGCCCCAAGTCTGAACCCCATAGATGATTGGCGCGATAAAGGCGAAGGATGACGCTAGAAAAACCGGCACCTGCCCGCGCGTAACTATCTGAAAAATTAGTGTGCCAAGGCCTGCTGTAAACAGCGCAACAGCGGGATCTAGGCCTGTCAGCAGCGGCACCAAAACCAAGGCACCAAAGGCAACAAAAAGCATCTGCGCCCCAAGTATGGCCTGTCCCGCACCAAATTTATATTCCGTTGAATTGATATTCTGGTCCATAATACCCCTCCTTTTGGACTGTCGGTCCCTATACTACATTTTGTGCAATCTTTCATGGCATTGACTATAATCGGGGTGAGTTTGCAATAAAATTGCCGAGTACCGCAGGAATAATACGTGGTGCTGATCTAAAATAACAAAAAGCCCCGACGCGGAACGCCGGGGAGTGGGCTTGAGCGGCCTAGGTATTTTGGGATTGAACGCGCAGACCTGATTACCAGTCGGACGGGCCTTTCGCGGCAAAGGAATGCACAAGGAAGTCGATAAACGCACGAACCTTTGGCTGGGTGAACCGACCGGGTGGGTAAACAGCGTAAATGCCTTGTGTTTCGATTGGCAGGTCAGGGATGGCATCTGTCACCAATCCTTGCTCCATCGCATCAGCGTAAAGGTAGCTTGGAAGGTAAGCGATGCCGAGACCTGCAATGGCCGCGTTCAACAGGGATTGCCCGTCGTTCACACTCAGCCAGCCAGCTGTGCGCACCTGACGTTTTTCACCTGATGGCGCAGTCAACTTCCAAACCGCACCATTGGATTGGTTCGAATAATGCAGCAGCTTATGTTCGTTCAGATCGTCGATCTTTGCCGGACGACCATGTTTTTCAAAATACTCAGGGCTGGCGATCATACGTGTCGTGGTTTCAGTCAGTTTGCGGGCACGCAAAGAGCTGTCTTCCAACTCGCCAACACGAATGGCCATGTCGAAGCCTTCAGAAATCAGCTCGACGTAGCGATTGTTCAGTACCATGTTCACCGTGACTTCTGGGAAGTCCGCGAGGAACTCACCCAAGACTGGGCTGAGGTGATTCACGCCAAAGTCAGTGGCTACAGAAATGCGCAGCAGACCGGATGGCTCTGATTGCATTGATGTCACCAAGGCGTCCGCTTCGCCTGCATCGTTTAAGACGCGGCGGGCACGGTCGTAATAGGCCAAGCCGATTTCGGTCGGGCTGACCCGACGTGTGGTGCGGTTTAGCAGGCGGGCGCCCAAACGATGTTCCAGACTTGAAACATGTTTAGAGACCGCAGATTTGGAGATGCCCATCTTTTTCGCGGCATCGGTGAAGCCACCTTGGTCAACGACCGTGGCAAAGGCTTCCATTTCCGTAAGGCGATCCATTTCGCATTCCTCGTGGTCAAACTTGTTGACCCTAGGTTTGATCTCAGAATGAGGCGTGAAAGGGGCGCGCAGCGGACAATATCGGGGTTTTGTCAGGGATCGTTCTTAACCTGGAAACAACATAACAAACAGAGCACTGGTTTGCCTCAGCCCTTAGTATCCGCGCCAAATCGTTGTTGGAATGCTATTTTACCAGCCTGCGTGAACTGAATCGCACGACTATCGGGCAGTTGTTTCGCCCAGCCCAATTCATAAAAGCGCGTTAACAATGCGCGTCCAAGTTTTCCGGCAAGGTGGGATTCTCGTGCGCTCCAATCCAGACAGGATTTACACAATGGGGATCTGCTATTGGGAAGGGTTTCAAGATCGATGCCGAGGGCAGAGACCAAGTCTTGCCCGGTCTGTGTGAGTTCCAATGCATCCTCAGAACCAACGATATGCCCTTGCGCGCGCAAGGCGCGGTACATTTGAACACCCATATCGCCAGCCAGATGATTGTAGCAAACCCGCGCTTCCCGCATTGCCGTGTCTTTAGGGCCGGTGCGCGTGCGCAGGTTGCCGGTTGTGGCCGCCAGCCCCATCAAGGCCTCTAGCACATCAGCGACGTCATCGCTTGCTAGGGTGAAGTATTTGTGGCGTCCGGATTTTCGTTCGCTCACCAAAGCGCCATCGCGCAATTTGCTTAAATGGGTTGAGGCTGTTTGCGCGCTGACTCCAGCTTCATTTGCCAGTTCGCTTGCTGTCAAAGCCTTGCCGCTCATCAATGCGGTAAGAATGTTGCCGCGTGCCGGATCACCGATCAGCGCTGCGATTTGCGCAAAGTTTGGGCCTTCTTTCATACTTCGATCATGGCCGAAGCATTAAAGCCGCGCAAGGGGGTAGGGTGAGATGCAACGAAGAGGAGTCACCATGCTAACCTGTGTTATTCGCTATCAGATCGACCCGACAAAGAAAGCTCAGTTTGAACAGTATGCCCGAAACTGGGGGCAGGCCATTCCACGCAATGGCGCGGATTTGATTGGTTATTATGCGCCGCATGAAGGAAGCACAACACTGGCCTATGGTATCTATAATGTGGCGAATCTCGCAGATTACGAAGCATATCGCGCGCGTTTGGCAACAGATCCACTGGGTCGTGAAAACTATGAATTTGCACAAAAGGAACGTTTCATCTTGCGAGAGGACCGGACTTTTCTAACACTTGCCTCAACGCCACATGGGGTCGCTAAATGATCGCTGTTATTTTCGAAGTCGAAATCGCCGATGGGCGCAAAACAGACTATTTGGACATCGCTGCGGAATTGAAGCCACTGCTGGAACAGATCGATGGATTTATCTCTGTTGAGCGTTTCCAGAGCCTCACGAATGAAGGCAAGTTGCTGTCTTTGTCGTTTTTCCGTGACGAAGGCGCCGTCGCTGCCTGGCGCGATTTGGCAGAACACCGGATGGCACAGACCAAGGGGCGCGCTGGGATATTTGCCAATTACCGCCTGCGGGTTGCTTCGGTTCTACGGGACTATAGCATGACAGATCGAGCAGAGGTCCCAGCTGACAGCCTCTCGAAACACGGTTAAAGCGCAGCGGCCAGTCGGACACCCTGATGGATCGCACGTTTGGCGTCGAGTTCTGCGGCGACATCCGCGCCGCCAATCACGTGACAAGCGACACCTTTTGCTTCAAGCGCATCTGCCAAACTGCGGTCAGACAATTGGCCCGCACAGATCACGATGTGATCGACATCCAGAACCTCTGGATTCTCACGTGCCTCACCGTAGGAAATATGCAGCCCTGCATCGTCGATCTTTTCATAGTTCACGCCACCGATCATGCGCACCTTTTTCATGCGCAACGACATCCGGTGAATCCATCCCGTGGTTTTACCCAGCCCTTTGCCCAAAGCCTTGGCCTTGCGCTGTAGTAAGATGACATCTCGCGCAGGGGCTTCCGGCTTTGCTCCGGCTTTCGCCAATCCACCGCGCGCGGCTTCAGGATCGGTGACGCCCCATTCTGCCATCCAGTCTGGTAGGTTTTCAGTGAGGCTTTCACCTTCTTGAACAAGGAACTCGGCCACATCAAAGCCAATACCACCCGCGCCGATGACGGCCACGCGTTTGCCAACAGGCGCGCCATGTTTCAGTACATCAAGATAACTCAGCACTTTTTGGTGGGTCTGTCCCGGAATGTTTGGATCACGAGGCGTGACACCGGTGGCGACAATGACCTCGTCAAATCCGTCCAGCTCGCTTGTTCCTACCGTTTGGCCGAGAACCTGTGTGACGCCCATTTCGCGCAACATGGCGGCATACCAATCGACCAGTCCCCAAAATTCTTCTTTACCGGGCACCTGTTTTGCGACGTTCAACTGTCCGCCCAATTGTGTGTCACGATCAAACAAAGTCACCTTATGTCCACGTTCAGCCGCCGTCATTGCAGCCGACATTCCAGCAGGTCCGGCGCCAACCACCGCGATTTTCTTAGGATCATGCGCGCGCGTGATGGGCAGTTCGGTTTCATAGCAAGCCCGTGGGTTCACAAGACAGGTTGAGATTTTCGCGCTGAACGTATGATCCAAACAAGCCTGGTTGCAGGCAATGCAGGGCGCAATTGTATCGGCGCGATCAGCCTGCGCCTTGAGAACAAACTGGCTATCCGCCAGAAATGGGCGTGCCATCGAAACCATGTCAGCGCAGCCTTCGGCCAGTACCTCTTCGGCCACTTCAGGCGTATTGATACGGTTGCTGGTGATCACAGGGATCGACACTTTGCCCATCAGTTTTTGAGTGACCCAGGCAAAGGCGCGACGTGGAACGCTGGTGGCAATTGTGGGAATGCGGGCCTCATGCCAACCGATTCCGGTGTTTAGGATTGTCGCACCGGCTTTCTCGATGGCTTGAGCAAGTTGAACGACCTCGTCGTGTGTGGATCCATTTGGGATCAGATCGATCATGCTAAGCCGGTAAATGATGATGAAATCCTCACCAACGGCTGCACGGCAGCGGCGCACAACTTCGATTGGTAGGCGCATGCGGTTTTCATAGACGCCGCCCCAACGATCCGTACGTTTATTCGTGTGTGTGACGAGGAATTGGTTCAGGAAATAACCTTCCGACCCCATGATTTCGACCCCGTCATACCCTGCTTGCTTTGCCAGCAGAGTTGCTGTGACGAAATCCTGAATTTGCTGTTCTATTCCGTCTGCATCAAGCTCTTTTGGTGGAAAGGGCGAAATCGGAGATTTGATTGGCGAGGCGCTGACGCAATCCGGCCCATAGGCATAGCGGCCTGCGTGCAAGATCTGCATTGCGATCTTGCCGCCATGTTCATGCACGCGATCCGTGACCACCTTGTGATTGGCAATATCTTCGTCGCTAAACAGCCCAGCAGCACCGGGAAAAACACCGCCTTCGCGGCTTGGGGCCATGCCTCCTGTCACCATCAAAGCGACACCACCACGCGCGCGCTCCGCATAGAACTCGGCCACGCGGTTCCAATCCTTGGTCTCTTCAAGGCCTGTGTGCATTGATCCCATCAACACGCGATTTTTGAGCGTGGTGAAGCCAAGATCCAATGGTTCAAATAGATGTGGGTAGCGAGTCATGCGGCCTCCGATATTCGAGGCTAAACTGTGCCGCAAGCCAGACGGGCTGTCATCGCCAACGTCGCGTAAGCGCGACTACATGGTTTCCAAGCAATGACGCCGGAACGCGCGTTTTAGCATGTCGAGTTCTGCACGCAGCAGGTCCATTTCGGCGCGGATGTCTTCGGCGATGGGTTCACCAGAAATGATGGTGATCACCTCAAGCGTTTCTTGCGCCAGAACGTCTCTGATCAAGATGGTTTGCACACCGTCAGTCAGAATATGTGCCGGGATCGGAATGCGCAGTGTCCAGCGACCTTCACCCACTTCGACCAGCTTAAGATTGTCCAAAGGTTTTTCTTCGAACAAAGGTTCCAAATGCGGTTGCTCTGTCACGCCCTTTTCTGCGGTGACGATACCTTCCCAGATACCTTCAAAGAGACGGGTTTTGCTGATGCTGTATTGGCTCATCTCTTGTCCTTACATCTCGGCGCGTGGGCGGCGGCTAAAGGTGACATCACGTAGGATGACCTGATTCATTTCCGGGCCTTCAAAAATCAAATCGACCCAAGCGCGTTCAATGCGTTTCTCATTCAGCTTGGAATAGGCCAAGTCGAATTCCACCATAATGTCTTCTTCATGCAGCGGAAGTTCGCGAACAATTTGCTCCGTATTCGGGCCATGCTTGATGTTAAAGCGCGCAAAAATTTCCAGCGGCTTTTCCATTTCAACAATCGTATCCATGCGGATTAGAAATTTGCGATCTAACCCCTGCAATGCTTCCTTGGGGAAATCGATCACAAGCGACAAGAACGAGCCATCAAATCGAAAAACATCCATGCGCAGGCCAAAGGGTGCAAGGTCTTTGGCGCGCGTATTTCGCAGTTGGCGCAGGGTGAGTTCTGAAATCGAACAGTCGTGAAACAGCGTGACCTCTTCGCCAAGCCCTTCTTTGGTTTGCACAGCAACGCGGCCTTTCGAAGGCAGGCTGTCGCGCCATACAGTGGGGCGCCAAGCCCAGTCAGTTCCATGGGGCTTAGGGAAAGTGTTCGAACCAATGATCGGAAGCGCCAAACGACCGTCAGCGATGGAAATCAATGTGTCCAAATGGCTGCGCAGTTTGCGTGCCACATTGCGTCGGCGTCGCAATACACGGACATCCGTGTCGGCCGCTTCGCGCGCGGCTTGTGCCCAAAAGCGAATAACGCCGCGTCTCACCAAACGATGCCAAAATTTACCTGTTCGAGTACTCATACCGCCCCGTGATGATCCCCAACTGACCGCGATTTAGAAACAATACGCGAATTGTTTCTTTATTGTTTAGCCGATTGAGGTCGTTGAAACCAACTCCGAAGTGGAAGAAACCCACCAGTCTTTTGATTTTTTTGTGCGACGGCTACAGAATCCTGAACTAGTTTTGGGCTGGCAGAGATGATTTCATCGGCCAGCTGTTCTAACACAGCTTTCCCTTTTGTTCCCAAAACGATGCCACCCTCTGGTCCATAAGCCGCAAGGGTTACAATTCGGTTATTCAATTTGAACACTCCGCGCCAATGGGACGCGGAAGCCCCTGCAAGACGAGGTGTGCCTTGGTTGGCCATATATCTGAGAACAAGGCCGGGAACTCGGGTCGATGGTGCAGACGACTGACCAAGGGCAGAGGATAAAGGAATAGTGCTTTCGCTTTGGTTCAGTGTATTCCCGGAGCTCACAGTTAAGACGATGCGGTCCTTAGGATCGGTTTGTGGAACGCCCTCAAGCAGGTCGCAATTGGTCAATAAGACGAATTGATGGGATGCGCGGGCGTTGGGGTCAACGCAATATGATTTTGGAGCGACAACGACGATTTCTCCGTCAGCCAAGAAGTGTTTGCTGGGTTGGCTCCGTCCGCTGCTAAAACTGTCAAAGTTAGGCAGGCAGGCTGTCAAAAAGAACGTACTCATCATAATGAAGCAGGGCATGATCATCGATCGTTTGGTGGTCATATCCATTCCTTAGACAGGCCTTTCTTTGGGTCCGGGATGGATAGTCAACTGCTTGGATTAGAGCAAGTTTAAGAAAATTGCGCTCTATACCTGTGGCGAAAATGACGATAGCCATGCCACATGCGCGCCTATGATCCTCATCAGCAATTGATTGCTCCAGCCCGTGCAAGTTCAAGCTTGCCGCGTCTTTGTGCCGGGCTTGTGGTCTTGATGTTGGCTATTTTGGCATTCAATGTTGGGATGCTGCAGATTCTACAAAACTTGGAAAGCTGGGCTCGGATTGAGATCGAGTTGATCACCGGCGACACGGCGCGCGCCTTGTTGATTACGCTGTATTCCTTTGTGCTGCCAATCGTCTCTCTGTGGGTGGTTCTGCGCATGGTGCATGACAGGTCGTTCACAAGTTTGATCGGTCCGCTTGGCTTGGCGTTTTCGGATTTTTTTCGGGTGTTTCGGTGGCTGATTGTCATGGTTGCAGTGATCATGATCTTGCCTTCTCCGCCGTCGCAACAACCGACCATGCATCTGGGTTTTGATAGATGGTTACCGCTGGTGCTGCCGGCCTTGGTTGGGATTTTAATTCAAGTCAGCGCTGAAGAGCTGATTTTCCGCGGCTATTTGCAAAGCCAACTTGCGGCACGGTTCTCCAACCCACTGATTTGGATGGTGATCCCAAGCGTTTTGTTTGGCATGTTGCACCTTAGTTCAGAGACATATGGTGAAAACGCAATTCTGATTGCGATTTGGGCCACGTTGTTTGGCGTTGCAGCTGCTGATCTGACTGCACGCAGCGGGTCTTTAGGCCCCGCAATAGCACTGCATTTTGTGAACAACGTCACCGCGATCATGATTGTTGCCATGCAACATCATTGGGATGGCTTGGCTTTGCTTCATGTACCTTATGGCCCTCAGGATGTGGGGCATGTGCGGGCGGCCCTCGTGCTTGAGGGGCCAATTTTGCTGTGTTTTTGGCTAATCGCACGCATCGCGCTCAGGCGTTGATTGCAATTCTCGAAATTGCGCATTATTTCACTTCTGTTGCGCGACATCAGAGGTTTTGTACATGAACTGGATCACCAACTACGTCCGTCCTCGGATCAACTCGATCTTCTCTCGCCGAGAAGTGCCAGAGAACCTTTGGACGAAATGTAGTGAATGCGGCACGATGCTTTTCCATCGTGAGCTGAAAGACAATCTTAACGTTTGTACCCAATGTGATCATCACATGGGGATTTCTCCGCGGGATCGGTTCACGGCGTTGTTTGATGGCGGCATTTTTACCGAGATCGATGTGCCAGCTCCGATTGCGGACCCGCTGCACTTCAAAGATCAAAAGAAATACCCTGAGCGCATGAAAGCGGCTCAGAAAAAGACCGGCGAACAAGAAGCCATGCTGGTGGCTGAAGGCGAGATCGGGCGCACTCCGATTGTGGCCTGTGCGCAGGACTTTTCCTTTATGGGTGGTTCCATGTCCATGTATGTGGGCAACGCCATCATAGCGGCCGCTGAACGCGCCGTTGAGATGAAGCGTCCATTGGTGCTGTTCTCTGCTGCAGGCGGCGCGCGTATGCAGGAAGGCATTCTGGGCCTCATGCAGATGCCACGCACGACCATCGCCATTCAAATGTTGAAAGAGGCAGGCCTGCCTTATATCGTGGTGCTGACTCACCCAACGACAGGTGGTGTGACTGCGTCTTATGCGATGCTGGGCGACGTACAGATTGCTGAACCAAACGCTCTGATCGGCTTTGCGGGTGCCCGTGTGATTGAACAGACGATCCGTGAAAAGCTGCCAGAGGGTTTCCAGCGCGCAGAATATCTGCTGGACCATGGTATGCTGGACCGCGTGACCAACCGTACAGAAATGCGCGAAGAGTTGATCACAATCGTTCGGATGCTGCTGGATATGCCACCCGCGATTAAGGGTGATTTGCCAGCGCCAGGCGCAGAAACGGCTGCGGAGGCAGAAGAAGCCGCACCTGAAGTCGAAAAAGCGGATTAAACTATACGTATTTGCCAAGTTTTATGACGCGCCCCGCATTGAGCCGGGCGCGTTTTTTATATAGCGCATTGCATAGAATTTATTTGAGATCTGACCATGACAGCCCAAACATCTGACGCAATTCTTGACCGAATGATGGCCTTGCACCCCAAGGTGATTGACTTGACGCTTGATCGCGTGTGGCGTCTGCTGAAGGCGCTGGACAATCCGCAGGATGATCTGCCATCTGTCATTCATATTGCAGGTACCAATGGCAAGGGCTCGACCCAAGCCATGATCCGCGCTGGTATCGAAGGCATGGGTAAGTCAGCACATGCCTACACCTCTCCGCATTTGGCACGGTTTCATGAACGTATCCGACTGACCGGAGAGCTGATCTCTGAAGACTATCTGACTGAAGTGCTGGATGAGTGTTATGCCAAAAATGGTGGCATCGACATCACCTATTTCGAGATCACAACCTGTGCTGCGCTACTGGCTTTTGCGCGCAGCAAAGCGGACTACACTTTGCTTGAGGTGGGTCTTGGTGGACGGTTGGATGCCACGAATGTGATTACACCAGAGATTTCAGTAATCACGCCGGTTTCCATCGATCACGAACAGTTTTTGGGAAACACGCTGGCAAAAATCGCGGCAGAGAAGGCCGGGATCATCAAGCGTGGCGTGCCCGTCGTGGTTGGCCCTCAGGAAGAGGAGGCCATGGAAGTCATCGAGGCGACTGCGATGCGCCTTGGCGCTCCGATTTTGGCCTATGGCCAACATTGGCATGTCAGCACGGAACGTGGCCGGTTGGTCTATCAAGATGAGCGCGGATTACTGGATCTGCCGATGCCTGCCCTGTTGGGTGCCCACCAAGTGATCAATGCAGGGGCAGCTTTGGCCGTCTTGCGCCACCTAGGGGCGGATGAGGCCGCGTGCGAGGCCGCAATGACGGGGGCGGAATGGCCTGCTCGTATGCAGCGTTTAAAAGCTGGTCCGTTAATCGACGTAGCGGGTGATGCTGAGTTGTGGCTCGACGGCGGGCACAATGCGGCTGCGGGTATCGCAATCGCTGATCTGCTGAAATCTTTGCCAACGCGCGAAACCCATTTGATCTGCGGGATGCTGAACACGAAAGACGTCAGCGGTTACCTCAACCCCATTGCCAAACAAGTTCTAAGTTTGACGGCAGTGTCGATCCCTGGTGAGGCCAACACGCTGCCCGCTGAAGCAACCGCACTTGCGGCGGCGCAGGCCGGCATGCCATCTCAGATCGCAGAAAACGTGTCAGAGGCTTTGAAGGCGATTGTGGAAAAATCACCAAATTGTCGTGTGCTGATTTGCGGATCGCTCTATTTGGCCGGTGTTGTGCTGCGTGAGAATGCTTAAAGCGATTTTTTTTGCTGTGCTAAGTGGTTGAAACGACTCAGTTCTGCGAATCGTTATGTTGTCGCGCGTAAGAAATCGATTCGCGGCCACTTGACCGATTCGCTCACAGGCGCGTATAGTTAGCAAAGCAGAACTTTTTTCAATAAAGGCAGTAGGATAGAGGGTGGCCGAGCAGCGCCTTTGATCCTAGTACAGGCAAGTCTATCGGGACCGGGGGATGCCAATTGGCGTCCCCCGATTCGTTTTAAAGCACCCGATTTTTTGATGATTCTCGGTGAAAAAAATCATGGGAACGCATGAGAGTGGTTTAGCTATCCTTGCCCCAATCGACATCCTGCATTTCACGTAGGCGGCTGGCTGTACGCTCGAATTCAAAGGTGCCTTCACCTTCGACATAAAGCATTTCGGGCTCAGCTGCAGCAGAGCAAATCAGACGCACCTTTGCTTCATAAAGCGCATCAATCAGCGTAACGAAACGTTTGGCTTCGTTGAAATTGTTGCGACTTAGGCGCGGGATGTCTTCAAGCACCAAAACCTTCAGTGCTTCGGCGATGGCAAGATAGTCTCCCGGGCCAAGCATCTTACCACAAAGATCAAAGAACGTCGCTCGGCCTACACCGTTGCGGAATGCGGGAATCTCGACTTCACGCCCCTTCACAGTCAGCATGAGAGGAGTGGTTGCGCCGCCAGAGAGGTCTTTAAAAATATCGCGCATGGTTTGTCGAGCTTCGCCGCTGGCTTGCACGAAATAGACTTGCTGTCCTGACAGCCGGTTCTGACGGTAATCGGTCGGAGAGACCATTTCATGCACCACCATCTGCTCTTTCAGAACATCGATGAATGGGAGGAACAATTGACGATTAAGACCGTCCTTATAAAGGTCATCCGGAATGCGGTTTGAGGTGGTGACAACTGTGACGCCCGCTGCAAACAAAAGCTCAAACAGCCGCCCAACAATCATCGCATCCGTGATGTCCGTGATCTGCATTTCGTCAAAGGCCAGCAGGCGGACTTCTTCAGACACTTTTGCGGCAACGGGCGCCAGCGCATCGTCAACGCCATCTTGGCGGGCCAGGTGCATGCCAGCGTGGATTTCCTGCATAAACGCATGAAAATGCACACGGCGGGCAGACACGTCGACGGTTTCAACAAAGAGGTCCATCAACATTGATTTTCCTCGGCCAACCCCGCCCCAAAGGTAAAGGCCTTTGACGGGGTCGAGTTTGGCCTTTTTAAACCAACCCTTTTTCGCAGGAGGTTGCGCCAGGCCGGCGCGCACCCGTTCAAATTCGGAGAGAACGGCTTCTTGCGCCGGGTCGCTGGTTAGCTCGCCTGTCGAAACACGCGCGCTGTAGGTATCTTGGACAGAAGTCATAAGAGCTGCATAGCTTTTGCTGCGCTGCGTGAAAAGATGTGATCTGTCGCAGGCTTGATCAGAAAAAGCAGAAGAAACGTGCGGTAAAAGCTGGCAGGGTGGGTCGAAAGAGAAGGGTTTTGCATGATTACGCTGTATACTTGGTCCACCCCCAATGGCCGAAAGATTTCCATCGCGCTGGAAGAGATGGGCTTGCCCTATGGAGTTAAAGCAATCGACATCGGGGCTGATGATCAATTCACACCTGACTTTTTGGCGTTAAATCCCAATCACAAAATCCCTGTTTTGGTGGATGGGGACACAGTCGTAAATGAAAGCGGGGCCATTCTGCTATATCTGGCTGAAAAGACCGGTCAGTTTGCTCCTAAACGCGATGATCCCGAGTACTGGGAAATGATGCGCTGGCTGATGTGGCAAATGGGGGGGCAGGGGCCGATGCTTGGACAGGCGCACCATTTCCTAAAGTTCAATCCGGGTAAGGCGCCTTATGCAGAAGAGCGCTTTCGGGTCGAAGCAAAGCGCCTCTATGGGATTTTGGATGGGCACCTGAAGGGGCGAGAGACCATTTTAAGTGGCCTGTCGATTTGCGAGTTTGCAATTTGGCCTTGGGTTTCAAGGTTCGAGTTTCAGCAAATCGACCTGGATGATTTCCCCAATGTTCGAGACTGGTATCTGCGGTTGGCAGATCGCCCAGCGTTCCAGCGTGGGTATAGCGTTCCAGCAGATGTTGGGCCGATTCCCAAACTCTGATACTATGTAAACAGGACATAAGTACTGACGTATCAATGATCGTGACGTTTTGCTCACAAATGATGAATTGACCAAATGGGGCTGTGGCCCGCATCATCTGCTCACTGCTGAAGGAGTCTGCCATGCAGGAACGCACGCCTCTTATGACACCGGTGTTGATTGCTGGTTGCATCATCATTTTGGTCTCGTTTTCGATCCGCGCGAGCTTTGGCGTTTTCCAGATCCCTATCGCTGAGGAATTCGGGTGGCTTCGATCCGAGTTTTCTTTGGCGATTGCGATTCAGAACCTTGCCTGGGGGATCGGCCAGCCGATTTTTGGGGCGATCGCTGAAAAAATCGGCGACCGAAAAGCCATCATCATGGGGGCTTTGGTCTATGCAGCCGGTCTGGTTTTGTCATCCTTCGCAGTCTCGCCAGAAGCGCACCAGTTTTACGAAATACTGGTTGGTTTCGGCATCGCTGGAACAGGGTTCGGCGTGATTCTGGCGGTTGTTGGACGCGCGAGTTCTGATGAAAACCGTTCAATGTCATTGGCAATTGCCACTGCTGCCGGGAGCGCGGGGCAGATTTTTGGGGCACCTGTGGCCGAGTGGATGCTGAGTTTCATGAGTTGGCAGAGCACGTTCTTGGTATTCGCGGCTATGATCTTGGCTGTGTTGGTCACTTTGCCATTGGTCCGTGCACCAGCCGTTAGCAAAGCTGAACTTGAAGAAAGCATGGGAACCATCCTGAAACGCGCTTTCAAAGACCCATCATATACACTGATTTTCCTTGGGTTCTTTAGCTGTGGTTACCAGTTGGCCTTTGTGACAGCGCATTTTCCCGCCTTTGTCACCGAGGTCTGTGCCGCGATTGATCCAAAAGGCGTTTTGGCTTCGGTTGGGATCAGCACGACATCCCAGCTTGGAGCGTGGTCGATTGCTTTGATTGGAGCAGCCAATATTGGTGGCACGCTTTATGCGGGCTATCTGGGTAAGCGGTATTCTAAGAAATATCTATTGGCGGGCATTTACTTGGGTCGAACCATCGCGGCGGCGGCCTTTATCATGCTGCCGATGACGCCTACGACAGTCATCATCTTCTCGATTGTCATGGGATCGCTTTGGTTGGCGACGGTGCCTTTGACGTCAGGCCTTGTCGCGCATCTTTACGGTCTGCGTTATATGGGAACGCTTTACGGTATCGTGTTCTTTAGCCACCAGCTTGGTAGCTTTCTAGGTGTCTGGCTGGGCGGGCGTATGTATGACGCCTATGGCAGTTACGAGGCGGTCTGGTGGATCGGTGTTGGCGTGGGTGCGTTTAGCGCGATTGTGCATCTGCCCATTCGCGAAAAACGCCTGCCACCGGTTGCCTCGGCGGCCTAAGCCGCCTCTTCGCGGGTCAGGAGCCCCTCGGCAACCAAACGATCTGCCCAGCCTTCCGGGCCTTCAAAGAGATGGGTTTTCCAGCCGCGCGCGCGCGCAGTCACCAGATTTTCTTCGCGGTCATCGGCAAAGATCAGACGATCCGGTTCGATCTGGCAGTCCTCTTCGACCATTTCATAGATGCGGTTGAAGGGTTTCACATGACCCATGCGGCCAGAGATATATTCGCGGTCAAATTCTCCAAGGACGGGATAGACTTCAACCGCTGGTGGCCAATTATCAACACCGAAATTTGAGAGCGCAAAAACCGGGATACCCTTGGCACGCAGGGCGCGCAGCAATCGCCAAGAATGGTCGATCGCTGGACTGGCAAGGTCAAACCAATTGTCGTGCCACATGCGAATTTCATCTCGCCATTTGGGGTTTTCCTCGGCGAATTGATAAATCCGTTCCTTGAAGGGCGCACCTAAATCGATGTCATTGTTCATGTCGTGCATATCGAGTTCAGCGAACATCTCTTTGCGTCGTGTTTCGCCGATCAACCGGTCATAGGCACGCTCTGGCTGCCATTCGATCAGCACGTTGCCGACATCAAAAATCACTGCTTCGATTGTCATGAATATAGACCCTAACCTGAAGGTTTTGCAGCTTTTGCTGCACGAAGATCGCGTTCTAAGGCATCCAGAAAACGGCTGCGATCTGATTTTGAAAAGGCCTTGGCGCCACCTTGGCGGAAAGGGTCTGCTGACCGCAAATCGCTCATTAAGTCGCGCACGGCGAGGGCTTGTCCGATATTGCGTTCGTTCAGGCCTTCGCCGTTGTGCTTCAACACTTTAGCGCCGGCTTCCACGCATTTTGCCGCCAAAGGGATATCGCCTGTGATCACGACATCCCCTGTTTTTGCACGATCGGCGATCCACATATCGGCCACATCTGGACCTTCGGGTACAATGACGTTCTCAATCAGTGGATTTTGGGACGGGCGTAGGCCGCCATTACTGACCACAAAGACCTTAACCTTGTGGCGCGTGGCGACCCTTTCGACCTCGGCTTTGACCGGGCAGGCGTCCGCATCAATATAAATCGCGGTCACGATTTATCCTTTGCTTCCGCTTTTAGGCGCGCTTGGGTGGCCTTCTTCTCCTCCAGCCGTTCCTCGCGTTTAACTTTGAATTCGTCAGGGATCGGCATGCGGTTAAAGGCATCAAGGCCCGCAATGCGATATGCCTCAGCTAAGGTTGGGTAGTTGAATGTGTTTTCAACAAAGTAATCCACGGTGCCCTTCAGGTTCATAACCGCCTGAGCAATGTGGATCAGCTCTGTTGCGCCTTCGCCGACGATCTGCACGCCCAATAGGCGCCGAGTTTTCAGCGACAGCAGCATTTTTAGCATACCGTGCTCAAGCCCCATGATGTGCCCACGCGAGGTTTCACGGAACCGTGCCACCCCGACTTCATAAGCGATGTCGCGTTCTTTTAGCTCTTCCTCGGACATGCCGCAGGTCGAGATTTCTGGCACGGAATAGATGCCATATGGGAACCATGGGCTTTCTGGCAACGTCGGTGTTTCAAGTGCATGGCAAGCCGCCACACGGCCTTGTTGCATCGAAGTGGAGGCCAAGCTTGGGTGCCCGATCACGTCACCTGCCGCATAGATGTGGGGGACTGAGGTTTGGTAGTTTTTGCGATCCACTGTGATGCGTCCACGGTGATCTGTTTCCAGCCCAACGGCATCCAGATTCAAACGCTCTGTCGCGCCCATGCGACCCGCTGCAAATAGCAGCATTTCGGCGCGGACATGGCGGCCATTTTCCAAGGAAATTTCAACCATGTCGCCGTGCTCTTCGACTTTCACGATGGCCGATCCAAGCCGCAGATCAACACCATTTTCGCGGATCTGATGTGTGAAGTCCTGGATGAGGGTTTTGTCGATGAAATCAAGGAAACTGTCGCGTGGTTCAATCAAGGTCACACGCACATCAAGGGCCGAGAACATCGTGGCGTATTCAACGCCGATCACGCCTGCGCCAACCACAACTAAAGACCGTGGAATCTTGGCCATTTCCAGGAATTCATCACTGTCGACGATATTCTTGCCATTAAAAGGCACTGTTTCTGGGCGGTAGGTCTTGGTTCCGGTTGCGATCAAGAAATTTTCAGCCGTCAGAACCGTTGTTTCGCCCGCTTCGGTAGCCACCTCAACTTTGCGTGGACCAATGAATTTGGCCACACCGTTCAATGTATCAACGTGGTTGCGGTTGAATTGATGCTCAAGCACGTCGACTTCGTAATCAAGTGTCATGTGTAGGCGGGCTTTTAGATCGTCTGCTTTGATCTCGTCTTTGACTCGGTAGCTGCGGCCATAAAAGCTGCGTTCACGCCAGCCGGATAGGTTCAAAACCGTTTCGCGCAGAGTCTTGGAGGGAATGGTGCCCGTATGCACGGATACGCCGCCAAGGCGATCCTTGCGGTCAATGACCAGGACCCGGCGTTTCAGCTTACCAGCTTGGATGGCAGCGGCGCGGCCGGCTGGGCCAGACCCGATTACAATCAAATCATAGTGGCTCATGTGTTACTCCGCGTACAAAGCTTCAGCATGGAAAGAGATGTGATCTTCCATGAAGGTGGAAACAAAGAAATAGCTGTGGTCGTAGCCCTTTTGCATGCGGATCGTCGCCTCTTGGCGTTTCTCGGTGGCTGCTGCGGCAAGGGTTTCTGGCTTGAGCAGATCCATAAATTGATCATCGGTGCCGGTGTCGATCAAAACCGGCCCATCAAAACCCCTGTCACGCATCAGGATCGATGCGTCATGTCCAGCCCATGTGGTTTCGTCTGAACCGAGATAGGCGGTGAGCTGTTTGCGGCCCCAATCCGATCCTGTTGGATTGCCGATCGGAGAAAAGGCAGACACGGATTTGAAACGACCAGGCAGGGACATCGCGAGAGTGAGCGCGCCATGGCCGCCCATCGAATGACCTGTGATGGCTTGGCGTTCCATATCCAGTGGGAAATTCGCGGCCAGTAGTTCGGGCAACTCAGAAGCGATGTAGTCCCACATCCGAAAATGTGGAGACCATGGAGCTTGGGTTGCATTCACATAGAAACCAGCCCCTTGGCCAAGATCGTAGGCGTCATCATCAGCAACGTCGCCTCCGCGCGGGCTGGTGTCTGGGAAAACCAATGCGATGCCTTGTTCAGCAGCCCATGCCTGTGCACCGGCTTTTGCCATGGCGTTTTCATGGGTGCAGGTCAGGCCTGACAGGTACCACAATACCGGCACCGGCCCGTATTTGGCTTCTTCGGGCAGGAAAAGGCCGAATGTCATCTCGCAATTGCAGCTGGTTGAGGCGTGTTTGTATACGCCCTGCTTGCCACCGAAACATCTGTTTTCAGATAGGCTTTCCATGGTGATCCTCACTTTATCCACTGCATGGCTATAACATCGTTGCGCAGGGCGGCAAGCGATGCGGTCCGCCGCACGTAGGATTCAGGGCAAACTGTCGAAAATTACAGCAAAGCCACCCAGCCAATCGCGATTGAGAATGTGATGATCGACAATGTGGTCGAGATCAAAATCGAAGCTGATACCCTTTGTGGCGCGACGCCATAGTGTTGCGCCAGCATAAAGACATTGCCCGCAATCGGCAGGGCCGAGGCTGCAATGATCACTGCGGCTTCGAATGCATTGAGCTCAAATACGAATAGCGCAAAGCCAGCAACGGCAAGCGGATGCAAGATCAGTTTACAAAAGCTGAGCCACGTGGCCACATGCATGCGTTCGGCTGACTTGCTGGCCAAAGACGCTCCAATGGCAAAGAGTGCACCAGGTGTCGCGGCAGCGCCGAGCACCAACAGGAACTGATCAATTGGCGCTACAACTGGCCAGCCCATGCGGGACCAGGTCAGACCTAGAACAATCGACACAATCATTGGGTTCTTTATCAATCCTATGCCAACTGTCCGCAGGATCGCCAAAGACATACGTCCGTCGCGCGATCCATTGATTAGGATGACGATCAGCGAGGAAAATACGATGAGGTCCACCGCCAACAACAGCATCAAAGGTCCGATGGATTCTGGCCCCATCAACAAGGCCAGCATTGGAATGCCTAAGAAGCCCGTATTGCCAATCACGGCGCACTGCGCTTCAACCGCAGTGACCTCTGTGCTTTGGTTTCGCGCAAATGCGACCGCCGTAGCAATGATGTAAATCACACCAGTTCCTGCAAGATAGGCATAAATCAGTTGCCAATTCAGCACCTCACTCAGTGACAGGTTGGCTGCAAAGCGAAAGAGCATAGCGGATAAGGCGAAGAAAAAGACAAATTTTGTGAGGTAAGCCGTGGCTGCCTCAGGAAAAAAACCGGTGCGGCCAGCCAAATAGCCAAGGCCGATAATTGCAAAGAAGGGCAGGGTTTGAAGAAATACATCAACCATGGTGAATTGGTAACAATTCCCGACCAAATCGCAAGCGACAATTAGCTATATCGCGTAGGGTCTTGCTCAATCACTTGCTAAGCCATGTTCCCCCGCCTATTGGAGCGCGTTCCGCAGATGCATCCTTTAGGTCACCTTGGCAAAAGTGAACTGATCAGTTTATATTCGAAGTTAGCAATTTCAAAAGGCAGTCATGAACACGCAAGCTCCAGTCATTCGTAAAGGTCGCAAGATCGATCAAGTCCTTGCCGGTGCGCGTGACATCTTCCTAAGGGATGGCTTTGAAGGAGCAAGCGTCGATGACATCGCGCGCGCTGCAGGTGTTTCAAAGGCTACGCTCTACAGCTACTTTTCTGATAAGCGCCAGCTTTTCCAAGAAGTTGTACAGGCGGAATGTGAACGCATGTCGACCGAGATCGTCTCGCAGATCGATGACACCATGCCGATCTGTGATGCGCTAAGCATGGCGGCCTATGGGCTTGCGTCCTTCTTGGTGTCTGATTTCGCGCAAAAGATTTTCCGCATTTGTGTCGCCGAACGTGACCGCTTCCCCGAACTCGGTCAGGCCTATTACGCGGCAGGCCCTGGAAATGGGCACGAGCAATTGGTGGAACACTTGAAAGAAAGCGTTGCCAAAGGGGAACTGGAGATTGAGGACGTTGATATGGCGGCCTATCAGTTCTCTGAGCTGTGTAAGTCTCGAAACTTCAATCTGGCGTGTTTTGGCGTGCGCACTGAGTTTACGGAAGCTGAAATTCGCGAAGTCGCAGACTCGACTGTCGAAATGTTCATGAAAAGCTACGCGCCCAAGTGATCATCCTTCAAAATGAAAAAGCCCCGCAATAAGCGGGGCTTTTCGTTTGAATTCTCAGAATTTAGAATTCCACGACCGCGCGGATCGATTTGCCTTCATGCATTAGATCGAAACCATGGTTGATTTCGTCCAATGTCAGTTTGTGGGTGATCATCGGGTCGATCTCGATCTTGCCATCCATATACCAATTCACAAACTTCGGCACATCGGTGCGGCCTTTCGCGCCGCCAAAGGCTGTGCCCTTCCAGATGCGACCAGTGACCAATTGGAACGGTCGGGTTGAGATTTCTGCACCGGCAGGCGCCACGCCGATGATGACCGACACACCCCAACCGCGGTGCGAGCATTCCAGCGCATCGCGCATGACCTGCACGTTGCCGGTTGCATCAAAGGAGTAATCCACGCCGCCGAATTGATCTTGTTCGGTTTTGGTCAGCTCGATGATCGCTTCGGTCACGGATTGCCCTTCTGGCAATTCACTTGGATTCACGAAATGCGTCATGCCGAACTTTTTGGCCATTTCCGCTTTGTCGTTGTTCAAATCGACACCGATGATGACGTCCGCGCCGGCCATTTTCAGGCCCTGAATTACGTTCAGACCAATGCCGCCAAGGCCGAAGACCGCCGCAGATGAGCCAATCTCAACGCCGGCTGTATTTATCACCGCGCCAATCCCCGTGGTGACACCACAACCGATGTAGCAGATCTTATCAAAAGGCGCGTCGTCACGGACTTTCGCCAGTGCGATTTCTGGCAGAACGGTGTGGTTCGCGAAAGTCGAACAGCCCATGTAGTGATAGATTGGCGTGCCATCCAACATGGAAAACCGTGATGTTCCGTCAGGCATCAAGCCTTGACCTTGGGTGCCGCGGATTGCGGTGCAAAGGTTGGTTTTGCCGGAAAGGCAAGCATGACATTCGCGACATTCCGGCGTGTAAAGCGGGATCACGTGATCGCCTGGCTTCAAGGTGGTAACACCTTCGCCGACTTCCATCACAATGCCTGCGCCCTCATGGCCCAGAATCGACGGAAACAGGCCCTCTGGGTCGGCGCCGGAACGGGTGAATTCGTCCGTGTGGCACAGGCCAGTCGCTTTGATTTCAACTAAAACCTCACCGGCCTTTGGGCCTTCCAGGTTTACTTCCATAACTTCGAGGGGTTTACCTGCCTCAAGCGCAACGGCTGCACGGGTACGCATCATAGTCGGTCCTCCAATAGATTTGTGAGGATTCTGCGCGAAACGACGAGTCGATTCAACTCGGTCTGCGACACCGATCCTCAGGCTTGCGTCGTTTTAGATTTATTTTCGGTAGCTTTGGTGACATCCGCCGCAGCTGCGGCCAAGGCTGCGCATGCCGGCAGTCAACGTTTCTGCGCTGGACACATCCAAAGTCTCAGATGCGGCCTTCATCGCCTCTGCCTTTCCGGTAAAGTCCGCATAGTCTTCCCAAATGGCAGGCAGGGCCTCGCTGACTGGGTCGTCGGACTTCACTTCAAACAAAGTTGGGATCGCCGCAGAGACTTCGATCAAAATAGCTTGCGCATCGGCAGCCTGATCTGCGTCAAAAGCTGCAGTGCCTTTAGCCATATTCCCTAGTGTTTTGCTGGCTTGGCCCGCCTGCATCATCGCATGCATCCAGGCTTTGACCTTGGCGTCTTTCACACCCTGATGTGCTAGAGCAGCACCAACTAAACTGAACGTGAATGCAGTGATGATTGCCAGTCGTGTCACACAGTGCTCCTTTGGTCGATTACTATCTAAGCAACACGACCACGTGGCTAAGTCAAATCGACTTTGCGTGATTTCGGAGTTTTCTGAGAAAAGAGCCCCCGACGACGTAACTGGGTGGGGGCAAGAAAAGAGTACGTCGCCGGGGTAGCGGTATTTTTCGCTATAATCCCTTTATGACGACCGGTTTTGGCGGATTCGCGGAAGGTCAAAGGCCTTTTACGGATGAATCTTGGGCAAAATCGAGGCAGGGTTGATTTAATTCTAAATCGAGGCGAACCTGTTTTTATGAATATTTCTCCTACGACGCCTTTCCCCGGAGATCGCTCTGCCCCCACGCAGGTGGCCTTTCATCGTACAGAATTAAACGTCATCCTATCCCTCTACGGGCGGATGGTTGCTGCAGGTGAATGGCGGGATTATGGGATCTCGCATCTAAAGGACGCCGCTGTGTTTTCGGTGTTCCGGCGCACGGCAGAACATCCGCTGTATCGAATCGAAAAACGTCCGAAGCTGCGTAACAAGCAGGGGCTTTATGCGGTGATCGGAATGGATGGGCAGATTTTGAAACGAGGTCACGAGCTCAAGACTGTGCTACGGGTGCTGGAGCGCAAGCTGATCAGGGCCGTTGATCTTGATTAAGGTCTAGACCGCTTGGGATAGAATCACACGTTTGCGACAGGTCACGGGGCCGTCGCCTTGTTGATCAATGCGGTTGATTGCCTGTTCCGTATTTTCAAAAGTCACCGCCATATGATGTGCATTCGCATGGATCAGGCGCGCGTCGTCTACAATCATTGCGACATGTCCCTTCCAAAACAGCAGGTCATTTCGTTGCAAAGAGACATCTGCAGGCAACTCATAGCCCAAAGTCTCTTCCTGCAGATCACTATCGCCCGGGCAAGCAGCCCCGCAGGCAACGAGTGCGGCCTGAATGAGACCCGAACAATCGATCCCAAACCGGCTGTTTCCTCCCCAAAGATAAGGTGTGTCTAAAAAGGTCTTTGCCACAGACACCGGGTCTTTCGAAAATTCCTGAATGGGCGCGCAATGGACCATCGGCACATAGCCATCTGCGGTTTGTAAGAAGCTGCCTTCGGTGCCTAAGCCGTGCAGCAAACACCCGTGGCTGAGCCTCATACGGTCCCGGGATTTAAAGTTTGGCGCATCATAAACATGTGTTGCGGCGGCCGAGACACGATGCGTGGCCTGCGGAGAGCTTGCCAGTGAAGATCGAGGCACATAGCCGACGTAGCCGTCTTTGTCTGAACGGATGAACGCCCAGCCTTCGTGGGTTTCATAGACCCCCACAGTTTCACCGAACAGCAGCTGTCGATCGCGATGGCCTTCGGGTGCATTCATCAGATCAACCAGAGGCCAATGTACTGCAAATGGTTCAGGTTCGACGTAGCTGACGCCCGGCCAATCTGATTGCAACGACGGATCGGCAACACGTTTGTTGGCGGGGGTCAGACGACGATCTTTCATAGATTTAGCACCTCTGGGAGAGCCTCAAGGATTGCGCGCGCGCCCATGCCAACACCGCCTTTAGGGCGTGCAGGCTTTGCAGTCGGGTTCCATCCATAGATGTCAAAATGCGTATAGTTCGGGGTATCGACAAACCGGCGTAGGAACAAAGCAGCTGTGATCGAGCCGGCAAATCCACCGGCAGGGGCATTGTCCAAATCTGCGATTCCCGGTTCAATCATGGACTCGTATGGATCCCAAAATGGCATGCGCCAAAGTGGATCGGCCACGCGGGTGCCGGCGTCCGAAAGCGCTGCCGCCATAGCATCGTCATTTGCATAGAAGGGGGATAGGTCCGGACCAACCGCAACGCGGGCCGCTCCGGTCAAAGTTGCCATGGATATGATTTGGTCAGGGTTGTCTTCTGCCGCAAGCGTCAGCGCATCGGCCAGCACCAAACGCCCCTCAGCATCTGTGTTGTTGATTTCAACCGAAAGACCTTTGCGGGAAGGTAGAATATCTCCTGGTCGGAAGGCATTTCCGCTGACCGCGTTTTCTACGGCTGGGATCAAGACACGCAGTTGTACTGGCAATTTCAACGCCATGATCATATGCGCCAAGCCCAGTACAGTTGCCGCACCGCCCATGTCTTTTTTCATCAACCCCATGGAGTTGCCGGGCTTCAAGTTGAGGCCACCGGTATCAAAACACACGCCTTTACCAACCAACGTCAGTTTCGGTCCGGCATCACCCCATCGCATGTCCAGTAATCGTGGCGCGCGAGTTGATGCACGTCCAACTGCGTGAATGAGTGGATGATTGTCAGAAAGCAGCTGATCGCCTTCAGTTACTGTTATAGCCGCAGAAAACGTATCGGCCAAAGACCGTGCAGCCTGATGCAGCTCATCGGGGCCCATGTCGTTTGCTGGGGTGTTGATCAAATCGCGTGTCAGTGCTTCCCCGGCGGCGATGGCTTCAATTTTTGCAGCATCAACGCCATCCGGGCATACCAATGACGGTCTAGCCGAGGCAGGCTGGCGATAGCGATCAAACCGGTAATCAGAGAGTAACCACCCCAAGGCCTCGTTTTCAGCTTCAAAACCGTCTGGCGCACTCATGATTTGATAACTATGAGCCGGAAGCTTGGAAGCCGCCGCCGCCAGTCCAAATCGCCCACGTTTTTGGTCTTGAGGAGAACCAATGCCAGCCACAGCAGCAAGGATTGAGCCATCGGCGTTGGGCAGGATCGAGATCGCACCGATGCTTGGCTTAAAGCTGGTCGCCTTGAGCAGAGTCTGCACATCATTGGGTTGCGTGCCAAGCCATGCGTCGAAACTCTCGGTATCGACGATATGCAAAGGAATGGTGTCGGGGGCGACTTTGGCAAATGTAGAGGCCATGTTGCTCTTCTTTTGGTTGTAGTTCTTCCTCTTAAACCTATCCGCTATGCCTCGCGCCGCAAGTCTTTTATCCGGACATATCCTGTTGATCCCAAAACTCGGTCAATGACCTGTCGCCGACCCGCAGCAGCCGAAAGTGAGTTGCTGCCATTGCGGGAGCATCATTGTTATCGATAGAGTCGGTCACCAACGCGCTGACTTCGACCAAAGAAGTCATGCCTATTTGGTCGCTGATCTTACCGATGGATGCGCAAACCTTTCGTAGTTCAGGCCACTGAAGTTGGGCCAAGAGCTTTTCACTTTGGGACAAGCGAATGGCGATCTCTTCCATTGCCTTTGTCTTGATGTTGTCTGAATCCTCTGCACCCAATAGGCCCTCAAGTTCTTTGATTTTTAAGCTATCAAAGAATACCGTTTCGTCCGGAAACAGCACACTGACCTGCTCCATTCTGCCACCTCAAAATCACACCCCCGCGCGAGCGGAACAAACAACAGAACTCTGTCGATTTGGTTGAAGCTGGCTGAAATAATGCGCGGCTTTTAATGCAAATCTGTCGGGCCCATTGCAGAGCTATGCATCAAGTGGCCCTTCTTTCCATTTCCCCTTTAAAAGGCGCAAATGAAACAGGGGGAACTTAAACAGCTCTTCGATCAGAAAGATCATAAAGACCAAGGTCGCCGACCATTCAAACCAATAGATGAAGGCGAAAGTAAGCGGCAGTTTGCAAAGCCATTGCGAGGAAAGAAAGATATTCATTACGTAAACCGTATCTCCGCCTGCGCGCAGGCTATGGCCGCACATGGCATTGGAGGTTTTGGGAAACGGCAATAGCAACAGGACCGGAAGAAAACTCCAAAGTGTGGCTTTCGTTTCATCCTGTAGACCGGCATAGACGACGGCGGACGCTAGAATGATGCCGAGATAAATAAGCGATACAATTCCAGCTGAAATGGCCGCGCCTTTCCAAGAATGCTTGAGGAAAGCGTCAAGTGTTGATCCCTGCTGGCGCTCGCCGAGCAACTGGGCGACGGTAATGCCCGTTGCTTGTGCCCAGCTGATCCCGACAGTTCCTGCGATATGAACCCATGGCATGATCAACGTCTTGGCTGCGAATTGGTTCACAGGTAGTTTTGCATACATCAACGTGCAGATATTATTGGTTAATGCGACGCTAAAAAACGTGGCAGCCAGGGGCAATGCAAAGACCAAATGGCGCTTGAGGCTCAGTATGAAGGTGTCGTTGCGCCAACCTTGAACGCCTTTGAACGCTCGATTTTTCACGTAAAGCCGCGATCCCAAATAGAGGGCTTGAATGCCCGCTGCGACCGCTGATCCCACTGCAGCACCGGCAACGCCCATGGCTGGTAAACCGAAGTGTCCGTGGATCAATATAAGGCTTAGCCCGACGTTGATCGGCATTATGATAAGATAGCTGTAAAATGGCGTTTTCGTTTGACCGCAGCCGTTAAAATAACTCGTCAAAAGTTGATTGCCGATCTCGGCAACCACGATCAGCAAAAATATATTCAAATAGGCCTGCGCTTGTGCTGCAATTTCCGGCGTATGTGCGAAGGATCGAAGAATGTCATCGGCGTAAAGGACTGCCAGACTGAGACCAACCAATCCAACAATGGCGTTGATCAGAAGGCCGAGCCAAAAGGCGGATTTTATAAAGACTTCGTTGCCCGATCCATAGGCCTGAGCAACGCGGATTTGCGTGGCGGTGGAAAAGGCAAAGAGCGTGCCCAATATCAATCCGCCAATCGATCCAGCCAGCCCCATCGCGGCCAAGGCAGTTTCCCCAAGAGGCGACACCAAATAGGCATCGATCGCAATGAGCCCATGGGTCATCACAGCCTTCAGGCCCAATGGCCAGGCCACGGAGAGTACTTGGCGCGAGCTGCGCGGAGAAGGGGGATGTGCAGAATTGGACATGAGTTACAAACTTTTACAAATCTTAAATCATCAAAACCAAATTGTCTCAAGTCCAGAACCTGCATCTAGGCCAGATCATGGTGTTTCTTATGCAATTCACATGACATAGTGGAACCAAAGAGGTGCCTATGCTGTCAAATTCCGATCTTGTAGAACTCACGGCCTTCCGGCGCGATTTGCATCGTCGCCCTGAGATTTCAGGTGAAGAATTGGAAACTGCAAAGGTGATCTGTGCAGCACTTCAAGAGCTAAACCCGACTGAAATTTTGAAGAATTTAGGTGGCCATGGTGTTGCTGCCATATTTGACAGCGGCAAGTCTGGGTTGACGGTTCTGTTTCGCGCTGAATTGGATGCATTGCCCATCCATGAAGTGTCAGACGCGCCCTGGCGTTCAGAGATTGATGGTAAAGGGCACCTGTGTGGTCACGATGGCCACATGACGATGCTACTGGCCTTGGGTCGCTTGCTGTCGCGACAACCTGTGGCCAACGGGCGCGTGATCTTGATGTTTCAACCCGCCGAAGAAGATGGCAGTGGGGCACGTGCTGTTGTGGCGGATCCACGGTTTGCTGACATCGCGCCCGAGTGGGCTTTTGCAATACACAACGAGCCGGGTAAGCCTTTTGGATTTGTGGCCACACGCGCTGGGCTGATGAATTGCGCATCGCAAGGATTGCAGATCAAATTGACGGGGAAAACGGCCCATGCGGCTGACCCGCAAGATGGCGTTTCGCCTGCATTTGCAGTCTCGGAGTTGATACCGGCTTTGACGGCACTCGGGAAAGGTGGGGCGCTTGATGAAAATTTCCGATTGGTGACCATCACGCACGTGAATATCGGTGAGCCAACATTTGGCATCGCTCCTGCAGATGCTGTGATTTATGCGACTCTACGCACGGCGTTTGACGACGGCATGGCAAGTGTTTCAACGCAAGCCAAAGCTCTCGCGCAGGACGCAGCAGCGCGCCATGGCCTAGATGTCGTGTTTGACGTCTTCGATGATTTCGCGGCTTCGGTTAACGATGCTGATGCGACCGAGGTTGCCCTGAAAGCCATGCGCACTTTGGGTATTGCGCATGGGAACGAAGGCTTGCCCATGCGGGCGTCCGAAGATTTTGGCGTGTTCGGGTGGGATGCCAAGGCAGCGATGCTGTGTTTAGGGCCAGGCGTAGATTATGCAGCGCTACACAATCCCGACTATGATTTTCCAGATGATCTGATCCCAATCGGGGCGGCTATATTTGAACGGATCGCACGGGACCTACTGGGATAAAAAAGCCCCGCCGAATGGGCGGGGCCTAATAAATTCAGTACTGGGGCGGAGTTAGCCCTTTTTCAAAACCTCACGGCCCAAAAGTTCCGCGATCTGAACGGCGTTCAACGCGGCGCCTTTGCGCAGGTTGTCAGACACGCACCACAGGTTGATACCATTGTCGATGGTACTGTCCTGACGGATGCGGCTGATGAAAGTTGCGAAGTCGCCAACGCATTCTTTCGGAGTCACATAGCCGCCATCTTCGCGCTTATCGATCACCATGATGCCCGGGCTTTCGCGCAGGATGTCACGTGCTTCGTCTTCGTCCAGGAACTCTTCGAATTCGATGTTCACAGATTCAGAGTGACCCACGAAAACAGGCACACGCACACAAGTCGCAGTGACTTTGATCGATGGATCGATGATCTTTTTGGTTTCCGCAACCATCTTCCACTCTTCCTTGGTGGAGCCATCTTCCATGAAGACGTCGATATGCGGGATCACATTGAAAGCGATCTCTTTTGGGTACACCTTTGCGGGCACTTCGGAAGTTGGGTTGTAAACCGCTTTGGTTTGCTCCCACAGCTCTTCCATCGCTTCTTTGCCGGAGCCAGAAACAGATTGGTATGTGGACACAACTACGCGCTTGATTTTTGCGCGGTCATGCAACGGTTTCAGTGCGACAACCATCTGCGCAGTCGAGCAGTTCGGGTTCGCGATGATGTTCTTCTTTGCGTAGCCATGCACGTCCTGTGGGTTACACTCTGGAACGATCAGAGGCACGTCAGGGTCGTAGCGGTAGAGCGAAGAGTTATCGATCACCACACAACCAGCTGCTGCGGCTTTTGGCGCATATTTTTTGGTGGCCTCAGAACCAACCGCAAAAAGAGCCATATCCCAGCCAGTGAAATCGAACGTGTCCAGATCTTTGGTTGTTAGGGTCTTTTCGCCGAAGGTGACTTCGGTGCCCAGCGAACGGCGGCTTGCCAAAACGGCAAGTTCGTCTACTGGGAACTGGCGTTCCGCCAGAATGTTCAGCATTTCGCGGCCCACGTTACCTGTGGCACCAACGACAACGATGCGATAGCCCATTGATCATCTCCAAAATTTCGGACGTGGTCTATTAGCGCTGTTTTCCACAGGAAAAAAGGCCACCTGCGACGCTTTCCTGTGATTTCTATCATTTCGAAACACGATTGATGGTGAAATGGAACGCATTTGTGCGTCCTAGCGGACGGAAATCCGCGATAGCCGAAAATGATAGATTTTTGTACGAGTTGAGTTCAAACCGACCTGCTGAATGAAATCTGCTCAGCCGGTTTGATTCTCCAATATAGCGGTTGGAACTGCAGCGTCAGAAGTTGACGGTCACACCCGGCAAGTCCAGCGCTTTGATCAGATCGCGCAGCTCTTGGCGCGCGGCAACGTTGGAAATATTCAACTGCTTCACACCGATATCTTTCAGATCCAGTAGTGTCAGGCCACGCGGGAATAGTTCGCGGAACACGACGCGTTCGTTGAAGCCAGGTGCGGTGCGGAAACCGATGCGTTTGGCCAGACGTTCAATCGCCTTGCCCATCTTTTCCTTGTTCACCATGTTCTGCGCGCCCAGACGGTTGCGTACCACGATCCAATCGATCGGTTTCAACCCGGCCTGTGCCCGCAACTGACGCGCGTTCCAGACCATTTCGGAATAGACCGACGGGCCTAGGATTTTTTCACCGTTGCTGTCGATATGCGCCAAGAGGTCGAAATCGATAAAGCTGTCGTTGAGTGGCGTCACCAATGTATCGGCGAGCGAGTGCGCGACTTGGCTCAGGCGTGTATGGCTGCCCGGGCAATCTATCAGGATGAAATCGGTTTTTGGTTCTAGCTCCGCCACCGCTGCAGATAGGCGCAGATCGTAAATGTTCTCGCCTTCCTGAACCGTCGCCGGGTCGATATCGGGCAGAGTGTGGTAGAACGGGCTCGGCAGTTCAATTTCAGCCGTGTCACAAAAGGCTTTACGGTTTTCAACGTAGCGACCGAAGGTGCGCTGTCGAAGGTCAAGATCAAGGCCCCCGACGCGGAACCCCATGCGGGCCAGCGCGGTTGCCACGTGCATTGACACGGTTGATTTGCCTGCACCGCCTTTTTCATTCCCCACGACAATAATATGTGCCATGCGCTCGTCCCCACTCATTTATGTTCAGTTGCCCGGATAGAGCGATCCAAGCCTGTGTTAGTCACACTATATGTTGTGTCGGGCAATAGGGGAAGCGCGATCACTGCGGTTATCCACAGCTTTGTGTTGTCGGCCTAGGCTTGGGTTTCGATCCATGCGCCGTTTTCAAGACCGTCGATGGTCCATGCGCCGATCCGATAGCGGATCAGGCGCAGAGTGGGGTGGCCGACAGCTGCAGTCATTCTGCGCACTTGTCGATTGCGCCCCTCGGTTAGAGTCAACTTGATCCAGCTGTCAGGAACGTTCTTGCGAAACCGGATAGGGGGGGAGCGCTGCCAAAGCATCGCCGGTTCTTCCATACGCTCGGCTTTGGCGGGGCGGGTCATTCCATCCTTGAGGGTCACACCTGTTCGAAGTTGCTCAAGCGCATCGTCTGAAGGCACGCCTTCAACCTGTGCCCAATAACATTTGGACATTTTGTTTTTCGGGTTTGCGATGCGATTTTGCAGTTTGCCATCGTCGGTCAACAAAAGCAGACCTTCGCTGTCACGATCCAATCGGCCTGCAGCATAGACGCCGGGCACATCAATGAAATCCGATAGTGTGCGTCGCGGGCTGCCTTCAGTGCCTTTATCCGTAAACTGAGACAGAACATCGAAGGGTTTATTAAATAAGATCACGTTGGGCATGGGCCGCATTTACACGCAACTTGGCGAGATGGCTATTGCGATGCGCCGTAAATCTGGCTCTAACTTGCAACAACAAGGCCTTGCCGCGAGAAAATCACGATGAAGAAAGATGTTCAGCCAGCCACCTGGGTGGCGCATGCTGGTGGATGCATGGACCAGAGCAGCGGAGGTGTTGTGCCAGCTATTCAGCCAGCCACTACTTTCGCAAGAGACGAAGGCTACGCACCGCTTAATCCAGATAACATCTATCAACGTCCACATAGCGAGAATGTTCGCCAAGTTGAGGCGGTGATCAAAGAACTAGAAGGTGCCGCAGATACTTTGGTTTTCCCATCCGGAATGGCGGCAATCGCAGCAGCTTTTCGTTGGTTACCAGCTGGTGCTCGGGCCGTTGTGCAGCAGGGAATTTACTGGGGCACCACCAAATGGATTCAAGAATTCTGTGCGCGTCGCGGCATTGATCTGATCCAGATTGATGCGAGTGACAATTATGTTTTGGCGGAGGCCTGCACCAGCGGCGCGGATTTGGTGTTTGTTGAAACGCCTTCTAATCCTTGGCTGAAAGTGGTGGATATCCAGCATGCCGCAAAAGTCACCCACGCAGCAGGCGGTATATTGATTGTGGATGGCACGGCAGCGACGCCTGTTCTTTCTAGGCCCTTGTCGCTGGGTGCAGACATCGTCATGCACTCTGCGACCAAAGCTCTGAATGGGCATTCAGATGTTTTGGGCGGTGTTCTTTCTTGCCGCGCTGAGACAGAAATTTGGGAGGCCATCCGCACGGACCGTGCTGATGCAGGCGCAGTGATGGGGACATTTGAGGCGTGGTTGTTGCTGCGCGGCATGCGCACGCTGGCTTTGCGTGTGGAACGCATGAGTGCAAATGCGCAAACGCTGGCTGAAAACCTTGTAGATCATCCCGGTGTTGAGGCCGTTTTGTACCCAGGCTTGGAGACCGACCCGGGGCATGCGCTGGCAAAGACACAAATGGCAGGCGGCTTTGGCGGCCTGATGTCGGTCTTAGTCAAAGGAGACAAAGAGCGTGCACTCGAGGTGGCAGGTCGATTGAAGTTGTTTCTGCGAGCGACGTCGCTAGGTGGAGTCGAAAGCCTTGTGGAGCACCGTTATTCCATTGAGTCCCACACTGGCCTGCCGCAGAACTTGCTGCGGCTTTCAGTGGGTATTGAAGACGTCGATGATTTGATCGAGGACTTCTCGAAGGCGCTTGGGCAATAGTTAGCGGATCGGATCGACCCTGCGGATGTATTCTGACACGCGCGCACCGATTTCAGCGCTGCCTTTCAGGGAAGGGTGGATCATATCAATGCCGTGAAAAGAATTGTCGCCATGTGGCACAAGATCGGCAATGGATACAAAATGAACCCCATCTTGGGATCGCGCCATGTGCAGCAGGCGGCTTTCCAACTCATCGCCTTCATCGCGACAGTTCTCAATTGGTGAGTTCATTCCCGGGCTGCGCAGATAGCCAACCCATAGCACCTGTGCGCCAGAGTTGCGCAGGCGAGTGACCAGATTTGGAATTTTACCGACGGTTGCATCCAGGGAAATCAGTTTTTCCATTTTGGTTTCGCAACCATTACAGCCGCAACCCAACCACAAGTCATTACCGCCGCCGTTCAACACCACCCAGTCCCATTCGCCACCGCGAAATTGTTGCGCAATGTTCAATCCCATCGCACCGGTAATCGGCAGAGCATACGACATGCTGGCACCGACCATGGAGTGATCTTTAATGGGTTCATTCAATGCGCGGGAAACATAGTCAGCCACAGCACGGCCAGACACTTTGTGCGCAGCCATCATTGAGTCGCCCATCGCAAGAATGCGAGGGCTCTGCGGCGCATTGCGGGATACTTCCGGAGAGCCAGCGGGCTCAACGCAACTCATCAAAATCAGGCCCGATAATAGGGGCACAAGGAACTTTTTACTCATAATACTCTCGGCTCGGGGTCAGCTCGGATAATGGATTGTGTTGTGGATATGCACTGGAAATGGGCCAAGATTGCGGTAGCCGTGGGGCTGGTCAGCGGCGATTCTAAGGGAATTCCCCTGTGAAAGCGGGCGCCACTTGCCATCAAAATAGATCTCGAGGTCCCCATCGATCGCGAAAATATCCTCGATCACGCCTTTGCGGTGTGCAGCGGATTCGTGGGAAAGGCCTGCTGCCAAGCCGACGATGAATGTTTCAGACCCAAGAGCCGCATCAAAGGCAAATAGGGTCTGTACAGTGATGCTTTCTTTAAAGTGATGTCCTGCCACAGGTGGTTCAGTGATCAACGCTGACAGCGGCAGCTTGAACCCTTTTGAGAGTTTCCAAAGCGTTGCGATGGTAGGGCTGCTTTCTCCACGTTCTATCTGTCCAAGCATTGCTTTGCTCACTCCAGTCAACGTCGCGGTAGCCGAAAGACTAAGGCCGGCCTGCTTACGAATGGCTTTCAGATTGATCTGGATTGTGTCGTCGGTCATGAATACCTCTTGCTTTGTGCGTTATAACGCACGATGCTCGCTTGAGCTAATCATTTGTGAAGGCGAGTCGGAATGTTTGGATTCAAACTAACGCATATAACTTCAGGAATTTTGCCAGCTCTTGTAGGCTATACGGGTAGCATTGCTATCATCTTTGCTGCGATTGAGGCGCTAGGCGCGACGCAGGCACAGGCCAACAGTTGGCTTTGGGCGCTGGGGATCGGCATGGGGCTCAGCGGGATCGTTCTCGCGTTTCGGTATCGCATGCCTGTATTAACTGCTTGGTCGACCCCCGGGGCTGCATTGATTGCTGTTTCAGGCGAGGGCGTCCCTATAGAGCAAGCTGTCGCCGCCTTTCTGTTTTGCGCGATCTTATTGATCCTGACCGGCGTTACAGGCGTTTTCGAGCGCCTTACCAAAGTGATCCCCCCCGCATTGGCCAGTGCAATGCTGGCAGGGATTCTCTTTCGTTTTGGGTTAGGGGCTTTTGAAGCTTTGGAACAGGCCCCTTTGCTTGTGATCATCATGTTAATGACATGGCTGGCTGGACGTCTGTGGTTCCCTCAATTGACAGTGGCAGTCGTTCTGTTGGTAGGCGCAGCTTTTTGCGCAGTGACCGGGATGTATAACCCTGATGTCGACATAACGCTTGCCTTGGCAAAGCCTGTTTTTGTGATGCCCGAACTGAATTGGTCCGTGATCATAGGGCTCGGTTTACCGCTTTATATTGTGACGATGTCATCCCAAAATATGCCAGGCGTCGTTGTGCTGAAATCCGCGGGATATGAGCCACCGGTGTCAGGGACTTTGACGGTAACTGGTGTTACTTCTCTGTTGCTCGCACCCTTCGGGGGGTATGCCTTTAACTTCGCCGCGATCACTGCCGCGTTGTGTTCAGGACCTGAAACGGACCCAGACCCTTCACAACGTTATAAAGCCGTGTTGGTGAGCGGATCAGTGAACGTTCTGGCTGGATTGTTTGGGGCCACTATTATTAGCCTGTTCCTTATCGCTCCCAAGGCATTGGTGCTGGCAATCGCAGGCATTGCACTCTTAAACACGATTACATCCAGCTTGACGGCAGCATTGGCTGATGCTCGAGATCGGGACGCGGCATTGGTTACGTTTATGATGGTGGTCAGCGGTATTAGCTTTTTCAACATCGGCGCCCCGGTTTGGGGGCTCGTGTTTGGGTTGATCGTAAAGATAGTATTGGATCGGAAGTAGGTAGTTTAGAAATTGGCCGCGATCCATTTTTGTGTCGATAGCGGTTAATTCCATTTGCAGCGAATACCGGGTCTTAGCCCATACGTACAGATTCCAGATCAAGTACGAACAGCGTGTGACTTCAATGGCAGGCAATTGCGTTGAAATCGCACGTAATAATTCGGAAATTCATGTGGCCCAGCCTTAAGGGCTGCATTTAGACGCTAAATCGCAGGTTTCTGCTGAGTTTGATTACAGAAGAAATTGAAGCGAAAGAACAATGATCTGAACCGCCACACGTTGCATCTTTCGAAAAACCGTCTCACTTCACGAATTCTGATTGGGCGTTTCGTATCATCGCGGCCAAGCGAAAAAAACCATGCGCCATCTTGGTAAAAGGCGTCAACAGGAAGAAGGCCAAGACCGCGCCGAGGTGAATCGCGAGAAGAGCAGGCATGAGGGATGTACTTCCACCAGCGTAGAGCGCAAGTCCGGTCAATGCGACGCCGCCCAGCAAAAGAATGAAGGCTATATCACCACCCCAGCTTTTCGGATCGCCCAGATCCCGATCGGACCGCCATTTTAATTCAACCATCCGCAGACAGCCAAGCGTCAGCAAAACCCCTCCAGGAACCCCCAACAGTTTTGGAAGCGACCAGAATCCATAAGGCGCATGCATACCAAAGATGTAATGCATCACCGTGCCCGCACTCGTGGAGGCGAAACACAACAAGAAGCCGTACATAATTGCCTGATGCGCGTAGCGGCGGGCGTGACTGAATTTGTCTTCTTCTTCGAAGTTACAGCCATCGCCATGACCCGCTGCGAGGTCTTTCATCTTTGCCGTGCGGCCAAAAGCAACGGTGATGTCGCGTAGTCTGATGCGGTCGCCTCCAATATCTGACCAGTAGCGTTTTAAGCCAATGCCAATGCTTACCAGTGGAAACAGGAAAGCCGGGAGGAAGATCGCGACCATGGCGTTGTGTGACAGAGCCGCATAAAATCCGTCGCCGCCTGATGAGCGCAAAAGATGGATCGCAAAGAACAGCACGGCGAAGCCGACAACCAGCGCAAGCGCTATACGGGATCCCGATGTGTGAAATGCCTTCGCGAAGTTACTGGGCCATGCGTAGTGTTCCCAGCTCTCACGCCGGACTTTTGCCAAGGCTTTCGGCAGGTTTAGATCAAACTCGTGCGGAGCCGTGTATTGGCAGGCGTAATAGCAACCGCGGCAGTTGTGACACAGATTGGCGAGTTGGGTGATGTCACCCTCAGTAAAGGCGCGCTGGCTGTGAAGGGCGGGAAAGACGGAACAATAACCTTCGCAGTAGCGGCACGCGTTGCATATCTCCACCTGACGCCGGGCTTCATTGATCAGATCACTTTGCATAATTTGCTGCCTCTTGTCCTGCGATGCGGCCGAAAACGGTGCCAATGGCCATGCCAAAGCCGGCTAAGTACCCTTTGCCCAGAATAGAGCCTGCCATGGTCTCGCCAGCGGCCCACATATTGCGAATTTTGCCGTGCTCGGTGGAGCATTGCGCGCGTTCATCAACCTTGAGACCAAGGTAAGTGAAGGTGACGCCCGTCTTGAGTGAATAGCCGTAGTAGGGCGGCGAATTGATCGGGCGGGCCCAATTGGTTTTGATGGGATCAATACCTTGGGTAGTAACACCGTCTAGCTCGGTTGGATGGAAGTTGGCATCATCGCCGCAGGCGGCGTTGAAGGTCTCAACGGTTTGCTTCAGCGCGTCCGCCGGCAGGTCCATCATGCTTGCAAGCTCTTCGATGCTGTCTGCTTTCAAAGGCGGAAAGACAGATGGCATAAAGAGGTCGATCGATTTGCTGTCGATGATCGCATAGCCCACCTGATCCGGTTGGGCGGCCACCAGACGTCCCCAGATCGCGTAGCGCTTCGGCCAGACGTCTTCGCCTTCATTGTAAAACCGTTCTGCGTTCTTGTTCACCACGATGGAGAAGGGCACACAGTCAAGGCGCGTGACAATCCCGCCGTCATACTGCGGCGCGCGGCCGTCGATGGCGACCGCATGGCACTGGGTAGGGTCGCCAACCGTCTGGGCACACTGTTCAAGAAGGTCGTTTAGGACAACACCTCGATTGTAAGGTGTGCCACGGATCAGGAAGTTCTTGGCCGCCGGTCCCCAGGCCCTCGCGAGCCAGTCCATATCCGCTTGGAAGCCACCAGAGGCGACAACGACGGCCTTTGGCGAAATGGATTTTGTGCCGCCTTCGTGTTCGTATTCGACTTTGGAGATCGCGTCGCCATCCAGTTCAAGATGCGTGACCTTGGCTTTGTATAATACGTCCACCCCAAGCGTTTCAGCCGTGCGGTAATAGGCGTTCACCAAACTCTTGCCGCCCCCCATGAAGAAGGCGTTCGTGCGTCCTAATGATAGTGTACCAGACAAAGTTGGCTGAAACCGCACGCCACGGTCCTGCATCCACTCAAAGCAGCTTTCGGTTTTGCTGATCACAAGACGCGCTAAGGTCTCATCGGTCTGACCATCGGTGACCTTCAAAAGGTCGTTCCAGTATTCTTCCTCGTGATAGCTCTCAATCAGCGGCCCGAGGGGTTTCTTGTGCATACAACGAAAGTTACGTGTGTGGCGCGAATTGCCCCCACGATAGGCTTTGGGCGCGGCTTCAAGTATTAGAACTTTTGATCCCGCTTCAGCAGCGGTCATGGCGGCACATAAAGCAGCGTTTCCGCCGCCGATCACTACGATGTCGTAAGCCTGGGTCATACCAATATTCCTTGATGAAACATCGATAGCCTTCGGGTATTATTTTGACCAATGCTGTAAGTTCCCATATTAATGCGTCATGCGCATTAATTACGATTTCGGGGATCTCGAGGCCTTTCTGACAGTCAAGGATTGCGGGTCATTCCACCTAGCAGGCGAACGCCTGAACCTGTCACAATCAGCAGTCACACGGCGGGTGCAGAAGCTTGAAGAAGCTTTGGGCACTGAGCTTTTCCATCGCAGCACGCGGTCGGTGAAACCCACTCTGGCAGCAAAACGGCTTGAGGCGCGGGCGCGGGCCATGCTTGAGGATGCATTTGAAACCAGTCAGGCCATGCGGGATGAAAGCGTCGCGTTCGAACACCAGCGCAGTACAGTTGTGACCGTTGCAATCATCCCAACCATTGCGGCCCGTATTTTGGCCCCGGCAATAACCGAGTTTCGCGGACACGGATCAAATGCACGGGTACAAATCAAGGATGGCTCCGCCAATGACGTCGCCGAATGGGTCGCGCAGGGTGAGGCAGATTTTGGGATCTGCTCCTTACCTCTTCTCGAAGCAAACACAGACTTTGAGGTGCTGTTTGAAGAGGAAATCGGCGTGGTGCTTAATCCAAGCCATCCGCTAGCACGACAGACAAATCTAAGCTGGCGCGATATTGCGGATCAGGAACTAATTTTACCGGCACGGGGCACGGGCAACCGTCTTTTGATTGACGAAGCCCGTGCCCGCGCTGAAGCTTCATTGGTTTGGACCTATGAAACAGGACGATCCACCACCGCACTTGATCTTGCAGCGTCCCAATTGGGCCTCGCACTTCTCCCAAAGTCGGTGATGGCGTCAGCAAATGGGCGGGAGTTGACCTTCCGCGATTTACGCGACCCGCAGATCAAGCGCCCGATTGGCGTGTTGACGCGATTTGGTTTGACGGAGACACGCACGGTAAGTGCACTTAAGGACACGATCCGCCAATCCGTTGCGGATCAACTTGCGTAAGCTTCGGGATTGATCATGTGAATTGGGTTTCCATTTGCAAATGCGTTCACCTGATCAAAAATGTCGCTGAATTGCAGATCGAACTCATCTTCGGTCACAAAGCCAATATGCGGCGTTGCGATCAAATTGGGATGGCTGAGCAGCATATCATTGGGATCTGTCAGTGGTTCTCTGTCAAACACATCGATGGCAGCCTGACCGGGGCGGCCCGCGTTTAAGGCCGCCAAGAGCGCGCCTTCTTCGATCAGGCCCGCACGGGAAGTGTTCACGAACAAGGCACCCGGTTGCATCTGCGCAAAATCTTCAGCGGTTATGATCCCACGGGTGGTTGGTTTCAGGCGCACATGTAGAGAGACAACATCGCTTTGCGCAAAGAATTCTTCTCGGCTTTCAGGCACCGTCTGTTGATTTGCCAGAGCACGGGCACGGCCTTCTTTGGAACTCCACCATATGACTTTCATGCCAAAAGCCTCGGCATAGGTTGCCACGGTTTTGGCAACCCGACCGTATCCATAAAGCCCAAGCGTGCGTCCTCTTAGGGTTTTGCCGACCCCCATCTGCCAATTTCCTGCTTTTACCGATGCCATCTGCTGCGGCAATTGTCGCATGCCAGACATGATCAAAGCCCAGGTGAGTTCCGCCGCCGCATAATTTGGCCCACTGCCGCTGGGTTGTTTGGAGCAGAACAACACGTCATTGTCGGAGCAAGCGGATACATCCACGTGCGGGTACACGCCGCGTTGTGACACGAGCTTAAGGTTCGGGAGCGCATTTAGCAGGGCTCTCGTTACCTTTGTGCGCTCACGAAACAGAACCAAAACCTCTGCTTCGCGCAATCGCTCGGCAAGAATGCTCACATCGTCAACATGATCAGTCCAAACGGTAACCTCGTGCGTTGAAAGCGTGTCAAAGCAAGGAAGCCCGCGAAGCGTGTCAAACCAGTCATCGAGAATGTGAACTTTCATTTTAACTCCCAATGTCTGAAGGCCTCGCAATGATGCTGCTTCAATCCTAGATCTCGTTCCGACCTTTTGTACTGTTGGACGTGTTCCGTCCGCTATGTGGCAACACAGTAGTCGCCTGTATGACGCGTTTGTGCAAATCTTCAAGGAAGCGTTTGTCGACATTCCCGCCACCTGCTTGCGTTGTGCTGTTGATTAACAAATCACTGATGATTTTGCGCGCGTCTTCCAGATTCCTAAGCGCATCCGAAATGTGGCTCAGAGCCGTCGCCTTATCGTTCATATTTTCATCCTTGATTGGTCCAATTCACATCCAAGCTGCGTCAGCTTTCCTTCGCCCAAACCGATTTCGGGACATAGACCATTCCGTCCACGAGCTTGCGCGCGGTGCGCAACAAACCGGCTGCATTCAGTTTGAAGCCATTGTTTTGTTCATAATCCACGATGACGTCGATAGTGCCGGAGGCGTGCTCCAGAACAACAGTCGCTGGGTTATCGATAGGTCTTTCCAGAAGCCCGTCTGCCACTGTTCCCGGCGTCAAAGCGCAGGAGGCAAGACATTGGGCACCCGTTACAGCCATGCTGGGGTGGGTTTTCCACGGCATGAAATAGCGTGTTGCGATGGTACCGCCATTCTTTGCAGGCGCCAGCAATCCAAACTTTGGAGTCACGGATTTAGAGACATCGCCCATGCCCATCAACTCACCGGCTTTTAAACGGATGGCCTCCATCCGGGCGAAGAACTCGGTGTTTGCATCTAGTTCGGCAACGCTTTCATAGCCTGTCAGTCGAAAATCCTCAGCCCGCGCCATGACGATGGGCATGGCAACGTCCATGCAGGTGACTTCGATGCCATCGATGGTGTCGCGCAATCGATCGGTTGGCAGGAATGCCCCGGTTGCAGAGCCAACAACGCCCATGAAGGTCAGCTGCACCGGCGCTGCCGTTCCTGGCACCCCTGCAATTTCAGTGGTCCCTTCATATGTCACTTCCTTGCCGGTTGTGTCCAATACGGCTCTCACTTGTGCGCCGGTATTCACGGCTCGGATTTTGATCTCGGTTCTGTCGCCCTGCGGCTTGAACAACCCGAGTTCTATCGCAGCTGCCCCGACCCCGGACAAGATGTTGCCGCAAGTGGGTTTGAAATCGACAAGCTGCTCTTCGACAGAAACCTGTGCGAAGAAATAGTCGATATCAGCCCAGTCATCATCAGACTTAGACAACATCGCAACTTTGGTGGTCACGGCAGCACCGCCACCGATCCCGTCGATGTTCAGTGGATGACCCGAACCTAAAGCACTGATCAAAACGTCAGCAAGCTGATCCAGATCCTCCGGCAGGTCGTCCCGCCGGAAGTATGGGCCACGCGAAGTCCCGCCGCGCATCATTACAAATGGTATTGCTGTCTGGGTCATTTCAGTGGCCATGGCAGGTCAACTGCCCTTTGCAAAAGCCCAGGAGGGAAGTCGCGGTTCAACATGCCAGCCATGAAGCACATGAAGCCGATGCCTAGGGCAGTCAGAAGTAGTGTTTTTGGCCAATTAGCTTGCGCACGCGTGCGCAGGAAAGCGATCAGGAAGCCAACAAGCGCGAGGATGAAGCCCACAAAGAAGGTGCCGATGATCAGGCTCGCAAACCAAGCCAATGTTCCCCAGAGTCCATAGGGTGCTTCCGAGTCATCACCTGACACTTCTTTGTCTGCAAAAATTGCGTCGCCTTCGGGGCGGCGCATCATCTGGATCAGCAGGACGACGCAGCACAGGAAAGCAAAGCCACCCACAACCAACGGGATGATTTTATCCGTCATGTTGTAGTCAGGGATCATATTGGCGTTGATCAATGCGAAGGCCAGGTAACCCGCGATGATCAGCAGGAACACCAGCGGTGCACGTTTGCTGCCAGATTGCACTTCACCTTCTGCCATGATGGTTTTGGCTTGGCGAATTCCCAGGATCACCGACACAACCGTGACGATGATCAAGACAATTACAATTGGGCTGAACACATAGTCCATGCCTTCCTCAAAACTCCTGCGGAAGCGGAAGCTTGCGATCTGGAAGGCTTGGTTTGTGAATTTCTCCACTGGATTGGACAGCACGAAACCGATCAAGAAAGCTGGGCGCGACCAATCAAAGCGGCGCAGGAAGATACCGATCAGGCCGATCACAAAAAGCGCCAGCAGGTCTTCGAAGTTTTGACCTGATTGGAAGGCCGCAAAGCTGATCAGCATGAAGAGGAAGGGAGCAAGGTATGTGAAGCGGATCTGGGTCAGCTTCGCGATGCCACCAGAAGCCGCGATACACAGGATCGTGCCGACAACGTTTGCCAGCGCCAGCAACCAGACGATGGAATAGGTGATGTCCAGATTGTCTTTCAGCATGTTCGGGCCAACTTCGATGTCGCCCGAGCCCAATAGCGCAACGGCACCTATGAAAATCGCCATCGAACCTGAACCCGGAATACCAAACAGAAGCGTTGGAACCAGACCCCCGCCTTCTTTCGCGTTGTTGGAACTCTCTGGCCCAATCACACCGCGCACTTCGCCTTTGCCGAAGTTCGATTTGTCTTTTGTGGTTTGAACGGAATGGCCGTAAGCAATCCAGTCGACGACAGAACCGCCAAGCCCCGGGATCACACCAACAATAACGCCAATGATCGAGCAACGGATGGACAACCAAATATTGGCAAACCAGTCTTTGATGCCATCAGCCCAACCGCCGCCAAGCTTCGCGCCTTTGGCGATGGATTTATCTTGGCGCAGCAGGGACACGATCTCTGGAACAGCAAAGATGCCAAGACCGACGATCACCAGTTTCAGACCATCTGTCAGATAAGGAATGTCATAAGTCGCCATACGCAAGCTGCCACCCGCGTCGGCTTCACCAATGGTGCCGATCATCAGGCCCAGACCTGCGGCTGCGAGACCTTTCAAGGGAATGCGACCTGCGAGGATGGCGACCATGGAAAGGCCAAGGATGGTGATCATCAACATCTCGGGCAACCCGAAGGCCAACACGATTGGTCGTGCGATCAGGATAAACATCGTCAGGAAGGTCGCGCCAACAAGGCCACCAAATAACGAAGAGGCAAAGGCGGCGGACAGAGCCCGCGCCGCTTCGCCTTTCTTCGCCATTGGGAAGCCGTCCAAGACGGTTGCCTGAGATGCCGAACTGCCGGGAATGCCCATCAACACAGATGCGAAAGTGTCAGACGTGGGAACAACGGCCACCATACCGATCATCAGGGCGAGACCCAGAATGGGATCCATACCGAACATGAAAGGCAGCAAAAGGGATAGGCCAGCGATGCCGCCCAGCCCCGGAAAGACCCCAACGGCGAGGCCCATCACGACGCCAAGAATAAGATAACCAAGAACGATGGGCTGCAGGATCAGAGCCCACGCGTCACCAAGCGCAGGAAGTGCGGTCGCGAAAATCTCCATGGGAGCCGCTTTCTGTTAAGATGTCAGTGTTGAGTGTGTTTGGAAGCCCGGCCCTATTTGGGCCGAGCTTGAGGCATGTCGCTTACTTCAGCGTGACGCCGTATGCGTCTTTCAGCCATGTTGTGACGAACTCTTTTGCTGAGTCAGGCACCTGGGTCGCTGTTGCGAGTGCATCTTGCGAGCCAGCACCTGTGAAGACAGGGTATTTGCCCACACGCTTGGACGAGATTTCCGGGAAATCTGCGCGTGCTACGACCGCGTTGAACGCATCGGTGTAGGTTGCAATCACATCATCAGGCGTACCTGCAGGCAGGAAGGCGAGTTTCTGAACCGGGAAACCCGCGACGAAGAATGCTTTCCAAGCATCCCAAGCATCACCGGAGGTTTCACACCCATCGGTTGCTTCACAGACTTCCTTGAAGGTCGCGATATCTGGGAAAGTTGGATCTCGTACAATATCGCCGTTTTCGTCCAGCGCACCCCAAGTCATCATTGGAACCGCAGCACCGGCTTCAACCAACGGAACGGACCCGCCGAGGTAGCCAGAGGAGGTTTGATAATCGATGGTTGCTTCGCCACGCTCAAACATCAGGCGGCCATCGCCACGGCCTTTGATGCCAAACACTGGCTCAACATTCATGCCAAGCATCTGCCAAGCCAGCAGCGGTACCAGATCCAAACGTGTTGCCCCCTGCGAGCCATAGATGAAATCCACATCTTTCAGAGCGTTTGCAGAACCGTCAAACTTCGCGCCATCTTCAGCGTTCAGATAGGCAACACCACCGGTGCCGGATGCCATAACGGGGTTCCAGTCGTTGTATTCATAACGCACACGCGGATCGCCAAGCAGATATGGGAACTGGGTCGAACCCGATGTCCCAAAGAGCAGCGTTCCATCGTCGTGGCTTTGCTCTTGGAACCAGTTTGCCCCTTTCGTGGAGCCCGCACCTGGCATGAATTTCACAACAACTGTTGGATTGCCTGGCAATTCTTCGGACAGCAATGGCGCAAAAAAGTTCGCCCATTTGGCGGAGCCGCCTGTTTCAGAGAATGGGATGATCCATTCGATGGTCTTGCCGGAAAAATCAACTTCGGCCGCTGCAGGTGCTGCAAGCCCGGCTGCAGCGATAACCCCGATCACGGCCCGACGAGTGAATTTGGATACGGTCATATGTTCCTCCCCTAATGACCAGTCAAACACGGTAACGTCCTCCACGTCACCAACTTGACCAAAAATTTCGGGGATTGATTCCCCGTTTCGATCGTCTGATCATGACCTTCCAACCTTGCGCGAACCTTGTAGGTCTCAAAAAATGCGAATTGCGATCATCGAAGATAATGAAACGCTCGCGAATGCCATCGCCTATCGTTTGCGAGATCGAGGTCATGCAGTGGATGTGATCACCGATGGAGATCAGGGCATGCAGTTTTTGCACCAAGAAGGTGCGGATCTGATCATTCTTGACATCAATCTACCTGGCATCAATGGTTTGGAAATATTGAGAAATTTTCGTTCAAACGGAAAAAGCGCCCCGGTCATTTTGTTGACCGCTCGCAGTGATACAAGCGAGCGCGTCGAAGGGTTGGATGCGGGTGCAGATGACTATCTGGTCAAGCCCTTTGAAATGGACGAATTGGAAGCACGCATTCGCGCGTTATCTCGTCGAAAAAACCTAGATTATGGCGAACAAGAAGTGATCGGAAAGCTTGCCTATAACCGTAATAGTCGCGAAATTCTTGCCGATGGGAAGGCGCTCGATATTCCTCGCAGAGAGCTCGCGGTCTTTGAATGCCTGCTCGAACGACGCGATCGCATCGTTGGGAAATCCAACCTCGTCGACTTTGTTTATGGAGTGGGAGCGGATGTCGATGAAGCCTCCATCGAACCCCATGTCTCGCGGTTACGAGGGCGCCTTTCGGGCTATGGCGTTGGCATAAAAACGGCCCGCGGATTGGGGTATATGCTTGAGGAAACCAATTAATGCGCCGCGCCTATTCCTTAAGGCTTAGGCTCTTTACGGTCATCGTGACCCCCCTGATCATCATGTCCATTCTCTTGGGATATTGGCGTTTTACCGTCGCACAAAATACGGCTGAAGAACTGTTTGACCGATCTCTTCTCGCAGCGGCATTGGCGATATCGCGTGATATTACGATTTCTGGCGGTGATGCGTTGTCTCCGTCTACCAGGCAGTTGGTAGATGACGCCGCTGGAGGTGAAGTGTTTTATCATGCGACCGGCCCTGGCGGCATTTACGTCACAGGCTACGCTTACCCACCCTCGTTAGATCAATCGACGACTGAGACCAGTGCACTGAAATTTTTTGAGGCCGACTATAGAGGCGAGGACGTGCGAGTCTTGCGGGTGACTGAACGCACCACAATCGAAGGCATTACCGGAGACAGCACTGCCACAGTTTGGCAACGCGTCGCGGATCGCAACAGTTTTGCGCGCGAACTGGCTACGCGCGCCGCCGCCTTAATGGGTGGGTTGTTGTTGTCACTTTCTCTGCTGGTTTGGTTTGGCGTGCATCTAGGTTTGCGCCCCCTAGCTGACCTACAAGACGCAATTGCGATGCGATCCCCCGATGATCTTTCGCGTATCAAGCGGGCCATCCCAGAGGAAACCAAAGGTATTGTTAGCACTCTTAATCGGCTTTTTGATCAGGTCGAACGTAGCTTTGAGGCACAGCAAACCTTTATCTCAAACGCGGCCCATCAGCTACGCAATCCCGCCGCTGCCGTGCAGTCCATGGCAGAGGCGGTAAAGGATGCGAAAGATGACAGGGAAAGAGATCAACGCGTTGTCGAGTTGATAGCAGCCTCCCGCCAATCCGCGAAAACCGCTGTTCAACTGCTCTCATTGGATCGGCTTAAACAACCAGCCCAGGAAACGGATTTTGAGCCGCTAGAGTTGCGAAACCTCCTCCATTCGGCCTGCGCTGACATGGGGCCGCAGGTCCTTGCAAAAGGTCTGGAATTTGAGCTGAAAGTGACGGATCAAGATCTCTGTATCAAAGGCGACGAGGTATACTTGATGGAGGCGGTGAAGAACCTGATCGACAATGCTATGATACATGGCGGCGAAAGTTTGTCGCAGATCACCGTTACCCTGAAGGCTGATGCTGAAACCGCGTCAATCACCGTAGAAGATGATGGAAAAGGTCTAAATCCAGACCAAAGCGACGCTGCATTCAGCCGTTTTTCCCAAGTTGGCACCTCAAGCGGCAGTGGGCTTGGTCTAGCAATCGTTGCCTCAGTTGCGGAACGGCACAACGGACAGGTTAAAATCAATGGATCAGTAAACGGAGCCAGCGTGACTTTAGTTCTTTCAAAGTGCTGAAGGTAACTTTCAAGTCTAGTGCATTTGAGCCAAAGCTTCGTTTCTGGCGAGTCCAAATTCTGAGATAGCAAATCTGGATCATATTCGATGACTTTTTAAACGAATGTCGGTCCCACGCCCCAGGTGAGGTTTGCAACGGTCGAAAAAAGCGAAAAAGCTGCCGTTCGATTGCAAGGAGTAAACATAGTATTGTCTGCAAAGCGGACACAAATTCGGATCGAGGCGGAGTGATCCTTTTGTTCAGCGTCGACATCCCAACGCCAAGATCGTCAGGCACCTGCCTGCGCGTCAGCCCGCTTTTAAACGTGATCCGTTCCGCATCCTGGTGGAATTCGTCCGTCCGTTTCAGTCCTTAGTTTGTCTTCTTTGTTACCTTAAATGCGATCAAAGAAGCGGCGTCATATCGCGACAGGGCCAAGGTGGTTTTCAACTTCATTCGCGTGAGGGTTGTTGCCTTATTAGGGCGACTACCTTTTTCGCAATTACCTTACCTCTCGTAAGTCTCTGATATTGGTTGCTAACTGATCTCTAGGCCAACACCCCGCGAAATTTGTTCTGTTTCAGGGTTTGATTGGATTGGGATCGTTGTCTACGCTTTCCCAAAGGATGAGGGGTATTATGGTATCAATCCTAAAATCTATGGCCTGCGCTGCGGGTTTTGTTTTAGCGACGGGCCACGCCCTTTGCGCCGAGGATATCGGTGCGCTTCTTGGGAAAAACCAGGGCGACGTCACACTTTCGCTGACTGAAAATGGAACAGCCGACAATGCTGTTATTGCCGGTCGAAGCGTCACAATTAGCAATGATGGCGATAGCTCTTATACAATTAGCAATCAGTCGCAGGCCCCCATCTTTACGGTGGTTGATGGGGGGCATTTGACCCTCGATCTTGTTGCGCTTTACAGCCAAGAGGACCAACCCGGCGATACGCTTGTCTATGTTGAACAAGGCACGCTTACGTTAAACAACTGCTTTTTCACCACACAGCGGCGCTTTGCGATCTATATGCGGCGTGGGGTGCTTAACCTTAAGGATTGCGGTTTTTGGGATGCGCAAACCGCCATTGCCTTGACCGAGGGCTCAACCAGCACCATTCAAACCGCAGAAATTTCCAACTCTGTCCAAGGCGCGATTTGGGTGACCGGTGAGAAGTCTTCGTTGGTTCTAAAGGACAGCCTGTTGTCCTATGGTTCACGGGGGGTTGCGGTTGACGATGGTGCGAGCCTTTTCGTTGAAAATACTGAGTTCTTTAATGCAACTGAGGTCTCAATCTTTGCAGATACGGCCTCGGTAACCTTAAAAGATATCTGGGTAGAAGGGGCCGAGAATTACGGCATTTACGCCCAAAACGGGTCACAGGTTTCGGTCGAGCGCGCTACTTTGACAGGCCCGATGGATACCGGGATCACCATGGTCGACGCTGCGGGTGCATTTACCGATGTGCACATGACCGATGCAGCGACGGGTGTGTCCATCAATGGTGGGCACTCCCCAGTCGACTTTGAGCGCGTTTATTTTACGACCTCGGGTAAAGAGGCTATTCACATTCTGTCTGGTGGTGCAGGCGCTAGCGTAGTGCAAAGTGTCTTTGAAGGTGGAGGCACTGGGATCGGAGTGCTTTCGGGCACTTTAGATGTGGCCGAAAGTCAATTTGCCGGGCAACATTCGTCAGGCGTGCAGCTTAACCAAGACGCAGCGGTTGGTGCAGTTAATATTGCCAATTCGGCCTTTGTGCCAGAGCTATCGGGTGTTGCGGTTTATGCTAATGCGCCGTTCTACATGAGCGGAAGCGACATTGTATACGAAGATATCGCTCTTGGGGGCGAAGCGCTCGGGGCATCTGAAGTTATTCATTCGGTCTTTTTTGGACCAGGCGATGGTTATCTTTCGGCGGGTGCCGCGCCGGCGAATATGTCACTGATCAATCAGATCGTGATCGCAGAAGACGCCCAAGTCCTTTGGCAAAATATCGTAAGCGCTGCCGATACCGAAGGCAGAGACATTGCCATTACTGCGATGCGTGCGGCCTATCCGAAAACCCAAGGCGGGTTGGCACGCCTGTCGTTGTTTGACCTTGAATCGAACAGTCCATTTGAGCCGTCAGGCAATGCGGCTCTTGGAAATTTGCACCGGGTCTTCGCCGACGGGCGACGTGATTGGCTTGGTGACATCTATGTGTCTGATCTGCCGCTTGATATGTTGCCGGGTCTTTACGCGTTCGAGCAGGAACAAAGCTGGACCGAGATTGATCTGCAAGCAGAGGGGGCTGAGTATTGGATTGAATTGCCAGCGATCACGTCCCCATTTGGATTAGAGCGTGATGGAGATGTAATTCGTCGCGGACCGGCTTTGGCGTTGCGTCGCCAAGCTGAGCTTGTGCAAGTTATGAAAAGCCGTTGGCCTGGGTATCGACCCTATGAATTGCTTCCGGTCGCGCGACCCGATGCAACGGCTGAAGCCCGCATATTGGCTCGTGCAAAAGCGCGTAAAGACCTTGAGGCGGCGGTGCAATTTCTTGCCAGCCTCCCCGCAGACGCGACATACAACGATCTTAGCCGCGAAACCCGCGAAGAAATGACGCGGCACATTTACCAACACACGCTCCTTGCGCGGGCAGTGCTGTCGTCGGTCGGGACTGAGAAAGATGCGTCATGGCTGTTTGCTCAAACGGCCCCTTATATCGGAGGATCGGGGCATTTTCTCGCGCGGCGGCTTTGGGAAACTGTGGTCGAGATAGAAACACGGTTAGGGATATTATCAGTTGGTGCAACCGCGGATGCGTTGGCCGCTTTGAAACAAGATTATCAACATCCTCATTTTGCACCCTTGGCAGCGTTTCGTGCTCGATCTGGAGATCGAGACGCGACCGAGGCGTTGATCGATGCGATTGCTGTGACGCGATCCACGGTGACGTGGTCAAATGATGATCGGTTTCTTGGGTTTTCTGTGATCTTGAATGAACCTGTACCTGCGGTCACCGAACTTGCCCTTGAATTTGTTGAGGAATTTGAAGGACAGGTTTTGTTGATGCATCACAAGGACGCGGATGTGGATGCGCAATACGAGGGGCTTTATAAGTCATCGGCCTTTTTGCAGGCCTTTTTACATGCGGCCGCCTTTGCGCCAGAGGAGGACCGTGCGCGGTTGAATGTGCCAATCCCACAGTGGAATCAGATGTTTGATTTGGGACCTGCCTTTGACAACCCGGCGGATCTGTTGGGGCACATTGTTGCGATGGACACCCCAAATCCAAGGGGTATGCGCAACAGCGAACTTGCCTTTGCCATTTGCAAACTGACGGCCGGCCGCGCCGATAAACCGGCTTGGGCCGAAGCGTTGCAATCAAAGTTGTTGAGCTATGGCACATTGTTTCCAAACGATGTGCCACGCCCTGGCTATTGGGCAGAGTTTGTTGCAACTGCTGGCACTACGCATTGCCAAAGTGATAGCGCGTCTCTGGACCATTTGGAGAGACCAGAGAACCGTGATTACTCCATATTTTCGGAGCCTTGGGGGTTCGCTTTTTATAGTCCCGACCAAATGCTGACAGATGCGACCGCGCGCGCAGATCACGCGATCCCGTCTATCAATGTCTTAGACAGCGCCCCGGACTACATGCGTAACCGTGCCTTGGCAGCGTCAGATGATACCTTGGGCATGCGTCGCTATAAATCCTATCAGTCTGTCGCAACCAGTGGAAAGGTTGCGCAGACCGGGCCTTTTACTGGGGCGGCAGATACACGTGTGTTTCTGGAACCGGTCCAGATTGCCAAAGAGAACCATCAGCTCTTTTGGCTGGCGGGCACCGCCAAGCTTGCGCCGATTGAGGTTGGCAACCAAACGTTGTTTGGGCTTTCGATTTCAGTGAACGGGACCTCCCACGCTGGTCTTGCTGCAGCCATTGGGCGGCATCCTGAAGTTATTGCTAAGAATGTTGCCAACCATGGTGGCGATTTGCTGCGGCGCGTTGTGCTACGTCATGGAGATCAATCGACCGAAATGACCAGATTGCGTACGCTTGAAAGCGGTGTGCATGTCTATGAGCTATCAGCGACACCAAAAGATCAATCCAATCTAATCGTTGATGCCTATTTTGAAACGAGGGGAACCGATGACCAAACGCTGCGACGTTGGACGATCAGCTGGCCTTTGTACCGGTCGCCCTTTGGCTTTCAGCAGATAAGTGACCATGGGCGCGTGACCGTCAGAGGAGCTGACCAATGAAACCAGCCTTTTCAAAATTTCTACGTATAGGTGCCTTATCGGTTACGATGACGACACCAGTGATCGCTATCGCTGATGGATTTTGCCATCGCCATAATGGCGATTTATTAGGTAGTCCGTTGACCTTGGATTTCCGTTGGCCCCTTGATCTGGATCGCCCACCGGAGCTTTTAGAACGACCAGAGACCTCAGAGGCCTTGTTTAACAATGCACTTGCTCCGTTTGCTCCAACAGGCGGCGATGCATCCTCTTGTTCGGGTGGGGGTATTACAGGTGCGATCGATTGCGGTGTTACGTCTGAAATTTTGAACATGAATACCCGCGTTGCGCCTTTGACACCAACAGAGGCCGAAGCAGAACTAAACCGTCCTGCAGAAGCGACCGCACCCGCAGAAGACAGTTCAGAGGCAGAGACGGCTGAAACGCAACCTTCTGTGTCTGATCGTCAATTGGATCGCTATGCTTACGGTCAGATCAAGGTCGTGCCCGTTTTCAAAAGCGGGGATCCGATGTTTGTGAAAATGGCCGTAGTGGATACGTCGGTCGATTTTGATGTTAACCGCATCAAGCCAGAGGCCGCGCGGCGTATTCGAAAGGATCTATCACAGCTCGGGAATAGCATGAAGGGCTGGAGCTCTACCCTTGGAACCGAAGAGGTAACTGAGCTTAGCAATGGCGAGTCGTGGTCTTCGCTTGAGATGGAAGTGATCGCGTCAGAGCCACGTAGCCCACAGTCGAATATGCGGGTTTCTGGCCCGATCCGCCTACCGGAGGCCTGTAGCCATCTTTTGGTTCTGAAAGCCGAGGCTGCACGCCTCGCAGATGATTTACAACCGGCACGCCAGAGGCTGCGTCGCTTGCGCGAGCGTTTGAAAACCGAAACGGATTCAGAACGTAAGCGTAAGCTTGGCGTTCAAATCCAAATCGCAGAAAATGCCGTTCGCAAGATATCTAATCCATTGGAGACACTCGAAAAACGTATTCGAACTGAAGAAGCGAAACACGACAAAGCTGCCCATGATGCTGAAATCAAAGCGATTAAGGCTGACCCGGCCTTAACCAAAGCGGCGCGTACCAAACGTTTAGAAGAAGCGGCAGACAATCTGCGCGCGGTTCGCCAATACGAAAAACAACGCGCTGCAGCCATTCAAGAATATCAAAATGGTCTGCGGGACTATGACGAAAAAATCAAAACCGCACCAGATGAGTCCACGCGCATTGGCTATGAAGAGGCGCGCGCGCGCTATAAGCGGCTCTACGACAGTTGGAGCGATCAAACCAGCGGCAGTCTAGCAGCGCGCTATCGCGATCTAAATCGGGCCTTTAAGCAAAATGCCGAGGACGGCTTAGGCCCCACCGACGTTCAATCAACTCTCAATCAGATAACGGAAATCGGCGTTGATCCAGAACAGAGGATAGAGAGCACCGAAGACGGCATGATGGACCGCGCAGCGCGGATTGCCAAGTCAGATCAAACCACATTAGGGGGCAGCGCCAGCCGCGCAAACGATTCCTATCAAAAGTTCCGCGATACCGCGATGGCCTTTGGCGAAGAGCGCCAAAAGGTGATTATGACACCGTATGATGCGGTTAAAAAGCTTAAGGATATAGCCGACGGTAAAACCACTTTGAAAGAAGTCGTTGATGATCAAATCGCCTTTCGCGAAAGATACGGTCGTTATGCCAAAGGTGCGATTGTCGGGACGGGAAAGGGCCTGATTGGGCTTGGTGAACTGGGCATGGATGGGCTCGCGCTCGAAGCAGAACGCCAAGAAGCCATTCTAGAGGATGCACTTAGCCAGGCGACGGGCAAAGACGTAAAGATCGACTATTTCGGAGATCGCAAAACCAAATCGGCGGCGAATACCTTTGCCAAAGCCGGTATGGCGATGGAAAAATTCTGGGATAGCACCGAGACGCGGAGTGGTGTGCGGGATGACATCACGCTCAAAGAAGCATGGGACGACCCAAGTAAAGTTGGCCAGATGTTGGAAGAAACCGCCAAGGCTTTTTCAGATCGAACCGCCTCTGTTTCGGAAAAAGCGGCCGGAATTATCGCTGATGCAGGCGATGCGCGTTTGGGCAAGATTGTTAAAGGCGGCGAAAAAGAGCTGCGTGTGGCGATCGAAGGCGCGGGCGAGGTTGTCGGTGAGTTCTCTGATGCAGGGATTGCAGCACTATCGGCCCTAAAGGGTGTCAAACGGCTTGGGAAAGCAATTGAAGGCGCTGAAAGCGCAACAGATATTGCGAAGTCTGGTGATAAGCTAGCGGATGTGACTAAGGGCGGGAATGCCTCTGATCTGCAAAAGCTGTCGGAAGTGGCAGATGCGCCTCCGCCGACCCGCCCAACAGATGCACCACTTGCCCCTGTGGAAACTGCGCCGGCGTCAAAGCAGCCAAGCGCCACACCGGATGATCGCACAACTACCTTTAACCGGGACGCACCAGAGGATGCGACTGCGAGCTTTACCCCTGAGGCACCAAGTGAGAAAACAGCGACATTCAATGCGGATGCACCGTCTGAGACGACTAAAAGCTTTTCACCAGATCCAACGGGCGAGAAAACGGCAACCTTTAATGCCGATAGCCCCGCTGATCCCACGACCTCGGCGATGCCAGATGCGTCAGGTGACCGTACAACGACACATAACCGCAGCGAACCGGGCACCTTTAACAACGATGCGCCGCTTTCCAATCAAGGTGAGCGTGTTCCATTCAACGATGGCGCAGGCACGCGGAGTGCGGAAACTGCGCCACCGTCTGAACCAGGCACGCGCAGCGCAGAAACCACTCCACCATCGGAACCCGGTACACGTAGTGCAGAGACTATGCCCCCGTCAGAACCGGGAACCCGTAGCGCGGAAACCGCGCCACCATCGGAACCCGGTACGCGCAGTGCGGAAACTGCTCCACCGTCTCAACCGGGGACACGCAGTGCAGAAACGGCGCCGCCAAGCAGCGTAAAGGATGCGCCGGATGATGGCACGTTCAACAATGCAGCGATGTTTGCCGAAGATACCGGCCCGATCCCGGGCTCGAGTGTGCTGGACGAGGGGACAGTCACGACACCGCATGAATTTGTCCCGAATGCACCTGAAGGTGCTGCGGCAAATCCGAATTCCGGCGCGTTGGTTCCCGAGGACAAAAAATTTCAGATTAGTCCCGCCTTGCAAGCCATGCTGGATGGGCGTCCAGAGGGTCTGACGAAAGCGGAAAAGGCCTTATCAGAGGCAAGCCCATTCAATGGAAACCGCTTGCCAAGCGCGGCTGAGATGACGCCTATCAAAGGCACGGCTAAAACTGCCGACGGGCAGCCTGCGATCTTGAAAGATCGGGAAGGGGCCGCTGACCTAGATCTCCAAGTTGTTCGCCCTGATGGCTCTGTCGAGAACATCAAAGTCGGTGAACGTCTTGGCGGAGGGACGACCTCTACCGTCTATAAAACACGTGATGGGAGCGAGGCAGTACGGCTTGCTGAGATGACCTCAAAAGATCGCATTCCACAAGGGCCGGGATTGGACTTGTCGCGTAAAAGCCGTAAAGGCTTTGAGGCCGATCAGGTGGGTCGTAAACTGTTGGAAGAGGCCGAGCCCAAGGCCACCTATTTCCGAACAGCGAAACGGAGCAGTAAAGACGGGATCACGAGGATCAATGGCAAAGACTATTTCGTTGCGACCGAAGAACTGGTGACCGATGCGAAGGCCGCATTTGCCAATCCTCTCAACCCCAAACATGATTGGCGTGGCGCGCCGGCGGCCTCTCCGTTGGATCGATTGACGATGGAATTGGCTATACGTGATCTGAACGCACAGGGGATTGCGTTTACCGATCATAAGCTTGCGAACCTTGCTGTTGTGCCGGATTTAAAATCGCCTACGGGCCGCCGCGTTGTCTTTTTCGATACTGGCGGGATGATGCCCATGAAAGGGGCGGATGACGCGGCGCGAGCGGGCAATGCACGCCAAGTCCAGCGTGCCTTTGATGCACCCCGATCATCGGACCCAAACGCACCGCCGTCGCAACGGTTTAATGCTTATGATGACTCTCAATTCTGGGATCGCATCGATAAGCGGCCTTTTGGCGGTAAAAATCCGTCTGGCGCCGCGACTGCAAGCGGTAATGCGCGGCGCAGTGAATACCTAAAGATGAGCGAGATGAGTGCTGCGGAGCTTCGGCAATATGTACAAAGCTCGCCTGAAATGATGGCGCAATTGAAAGCTGAAGGGCGGACATTAGATAAGCTGGTTATTCCGGGAAGCTAAGTAGAGAAGGCAGTGAAGGTTGGCGGTCTCAGTATTGTTGCCGCTGATTTATGTTAATGCTTCCGCATTGAGGAAAAGCTTTCAAGCTGAAAGTCCGCTTCGGGCTGGGAGCAGAACTGTGCAATTTCCGCCACCTGCACTTTGCGGTCATTCGTTTTGTGGCTGTCCACGACTAGCCTCGTCCGCGTAGCTGCCATTAATCAGGCTACTAAAAAGCCCCCCAATAAAAAACGCCGCCCTAAAAAGAGCGGCGTTTTCAAAATCGATAGGATTGGGATTAGAAGCCCAGGCCTTCGTATTTCGCTTTAAACTTGGATACCCGGCCGCCGGCATCCATCAGACGGGACGAACCGCCATTCCACGCTGGGTGCGCGGATGGGTCGATGTCCAGCGCCATTTGGTCGCCTTCTTTGCCCCAAGTGGAGCGCATTTGAACGATAGTGCCGTCTGTCATCTTTACGTTGATGAAGTGGTAATCTGGGTGCGTATCTTTTTTCATGATGCCACTCCTTACGCTTGCTTAGGCTTGTAGTTGGTGACTTCTGCGATACGTGCGGATTTACCACGACGGGTGCGCAGGTAGTACAGTTTGGAACGACGCACGCGACCACGGCGAACCACGGTGATGCTGTCGATGTTGGTGGAGTGCAGTGGGAACACACGTTCCACGCCTTCACCAAAAGAAATTTTGCGAACAGTGAAAGAACCGGCAATGCCTTCACCGTTTTTACGGGAAATGCAAACGCCTTCGTAGTTCTGTACACGAGAGCGGGAGCCCTCGGTCACTTTGTAACCAACGCGGATGGTGTCACCCGCTTTGAAGTCTGGGAGGTCTTTTCCCAGGGAGGCGATTTGTTCCGCCTCGAGCTGTGCGATCAGGTCCATATGACCATCTCCTATGTTGCCCGTGGTTTAGTCCACGAAGTTAGGTGCCGTCCAAGAACTCTGTGTCTTCACCGGGTCCGCACTTTGAAGTCAAAAGAGCGCCCGCAAGAGGGTGTCCGTCGTTGCTTATTCTTTCTGCTTCAATGTGCTGGCCCTTTGAAGAAAAAGGGGTGTGCCAATAGAAAGCAGGTCCGAACGACTCAAAAGAGTCCCGGACAGGCGCGGTTTAGGGCAAACTTGGCACTTTGGCAAGCGTGCAATCGCCATAAAAAATTGACTCATTGCCGACTCTGGGCTTGAATAGTTAGGTTGCCTAACTTAAATAGCTTCCTATGACCCGATCCGCAGAACAGCTACACCTAGTCCATCGGCTTGCCCATCGCGAATGGAACGCTGCCGCGCGGAGTTTGGGGTTAAGCTTTAACGAGTTTGAATATCTCTCGGCTGTCTATGAAGAAGAACGCCTTCAACGCTATGAGGATAAACACGGCCAGCACTTGCAAGATATCGTTGACGCGCTCGGGGTTACCAAAGCCTCGGCCAGCACAATGATTGCGAAACTTGAAGGGCGCGAGCTCGTGGAACGGTTCCAATGCAAAATGGACGCAAGAGCGCAGCATATCGTGCTAACCGATAAGGGACGTGCTTTGCTGAAAATGGGCTTCGGGGTCTACGAACGGGTGGCCGAAGCAATTGCAACCAAAGAAACCTAAAATCTGAGGGGCTGCATCGAGCGGAACCTCCCTCTCTCCATATAGTAAGTTAGTCAAACTAAATAAGGATTTCACAATGGAAAGTCTGAATCTCCCAAATCTGCTACTTGGCATCTCAATTCACATGCTCATCTGGGAGCATCTTCCGCACTGGGGAAGTTGGTTTAATGCCATTCTGAAGCGACTGCCAAAACCAATAAAATCGCTCTACGAACAGTGGCGTTGTCCCTATTGTGCCGGATTCTGGATTGGTCTCGCCTTGCATGGCGCGACCGGAACTTGGTTTGTTCAAGCCTTTGCCGATTTGCCCGCCTTTTGGGGACCGCTCGCGACACCGATGGGGTGGTTCTTTGATGGCTTGGTCTTCGCTGCCCTAAACAAACTCGGCGTTCTGACTTTAACGGCAATCTCCTTCCCAGCGATCCGAGGTCACGAGTTGAAAGCGCAATTCATGGCTAAAATGAAATCTGAGAATATTTAAGGCTATTCGGGACCGAAGTGTGAGCAAATGCCTGCTTGCATTTCGGCCGCAAACCCGCAGGTTGCAACTACGCGATTAAAACGCGACCTTTGGCCCATATTTTGGAGGTAACTTGGACTACGGCGTACTTTCCCAATTTGATGCTTCCACGCTTGTTTTGTGCCTGATGGTGGCGCTGCTTGCAGGTGTTGTCAAAGGAGCCATCGGATTTGCGATGCCACTGATTTTGGTCTCCGGCATCAGTTCATTGACCGATCCCAAATTGGCCATTGCCGCGATGCTGATCCCGACAGTGTTCAGCAATATCCTTCAGACGTTTAGGCAAGGGGTTGTCCCTGCGATCGAAGCTGCGCAAGAGTACTGGCGATACTTGCTGGTCGTTTGCTTGTTCATCTTTTTATCAGCGCAGATGGTGCCCCATATTTCCAGTCAAGTTTTCTACTTAGTGTTGGGCGTGCCAGTAGTAGCCTTGTCCGTGCTCCAGCTTTTAGGGGTGCAAATGTCTGTTGCGCCCGAAAACAGAAACCGTGCGGAATGGGTGCTCGGAGTGGTTTCCGGGACACTTGGAGGCTTTGCCGGCACCTGGGGGCCGACCACAGTTTTATATCTGATGGCTATAAATACCCCAAAGGCTAAGCAGATGATTGTTCAGGGAGTGGTGTATGGAGCTGGTTCTGTCACGCTGATTATGGCGCATCTTCAATCCGGAGTGATGAACAGAGAAACAGCCCCACTATCGCTCAGTATTCTGCCCGTCGCGATGATCGGATTATGGATTGGCTTTCGGATCCAGGACCGTTTGGACCAAGCGGTTTTTCGAAAGGTCACACTGATTGTACTGATATTTGCGGGTCTAAACTTGCTTCGCAAAGGGGTGTGGGGTTAGGCCAAAATTTTTCACTGCAATTTATAATTGTTTTAACTTCGTTCTGAGGTCTTCTTTAGGTTGAAATTGAAACGGATGCCTTTTAAGCATTTGGCGTCTTTTAGTACTTATTTTTAAAGGTCTGAATTATTGAAACGTGTATTTAAATGGGTCGCCGGGATTCTATTAGGTGCTACCTTGTTCGGTGTGGTTGGGCTTGCCTGGGTGACACGCGATTACGAGGCAACGCATGAAGTATTGCGGAACAGTGATCTGCCATCAATCATCCCGGTTCGAGAGTTTTACGCGGATCAGCGAGCTCAGTGGTCATATCGCGCAAGTTTTGATGGCGAATATTTGGCTTGGCGCGGAACACGGTTAACTGAAGAGGTCGTGTTTTTCGGTCGTGTTGGCGAGAAACCCCTCGGTTGGGCAAAGGATATTCACGGCTTTTATTGGAATGATGTGTCTGCTCATTTGATGCTTGTATCAAATGGCCGACTTTGGAAGGTGGACCCAGAGGCCTCCGACAAGGACAATTGGTCCGACGTCACGCCACGTGGTTTTGGGCATTGGACATGGCCCAATCACCTGCACCAGTCACAAGAGCGATGGTTGGTATCTTCAAGTGATCGCAATCCTGCTTTCAGCGATTTGTATACCACTCGACAGGACGGCAGCGATAAACAACTTTTGGTCGAAAATGATGGCCGAACCTTGAATTGGATTTTGTCAAAGGACCTTGAGCCACTGCTTCGCATTCGTCGTGCCAAGGATTTGCTAGACCGCACAGTTGAGCGTTGGGACGGTATCGAATGGCAAACAGTTTTGGACCTTTCGGTAAACACAAACTTTTGGATTGTAGAGGCTCTCGAAGACAACGAAACAGTGATAGCGATCTCGTCACGCGGCCGAGACAAAGCAGCGTTGGTTGAGGTGGATCTTCTCACAGGCACAGAGGAAGTCATTCACGCTGAGGCTGATGAGGACGTGTTTGATGTTGTGAACTTTGATCCATTTGACGGACTGGTCGATGCCGTACTTCCGAAACGAGGGTCGTCTGACGTTATTCCATTAAGTAAAAAGGGCGAAGTCTTAGCCAAGTTGATCGCGCAATATGGTCAGCGAGTTGAAGTTGAACATCTTAGCTGGTCTGGCGTTGGTGACAGCGTGATGGCTTCTTTATCGCCGGACGCTATGAATTACGTTTTCGTTTTGATGGATTTGGTAAATGGCACATCGGAGTTGGTGCAAGAGCAAGCCTTCCGTCGACGAAATTTGGATCGACTTTCGACATCAGAAGAAGTCGAAATCCAAGCGCGTGATGGCTTAATGCTGAACGCGATCCTTGTTCGTCCCAAAGGTGTTCAGAGCGCTGTTCCCACGGTGATTGAAGTTCATGGTGGTCCGGCCGGGCACGTAGAATGGCAGTACGATCATTTCCGACAATTCCTAGCAAATCGCGGCTATGCGATTTTGTCAGTGAATTTTCGAGGATCGACTGGGGCTGGCCTTGAATTTCAATCAAAAGGCTTCCGGCAATTTGGTCGCAAAATGCAGGACGATCTCGTTGATGCAGCGAACTGGGCTGTAAGCCAAGGAATTGCTGCTCCCGATGCCTTAGCAGTGATGGGTGCAAGTTATGGCGGTTATGCTAGTGCAATGTCGGTTATGACAGACGAAAGCCCCTTTAAAGCTGCAATTATTGAACATGCGATGTTGGATGTGAAATACCAGTCTCAATATCCACCTCATTCTTGGGGCCTGAATATTTCGCAATGGAGGCGGTACTTCGGGGACGCTTCACTTGAAGCCGATGCTGCTGTTATGGATCGGTATTCTCCTAATAAACTTGTCGAGAAATTGAAGGTGCCTGTATTGTTGGTTGCTGGCAAACGAGACAGTGTCGTTGGTTTTGAGCAAACCGAGAGCTTTATGCGTCAAGCGGAAGCGTTCGGAAAAGACGCTGAGTTGTTGTTGTTCGAAAAAGCAGGACATGGACTTAATCGCTGGCAATCCAAAGTGCAGCACGCGCGGAAGGTGGAAGACTTTTTGCATCAACACCTTGGAGGGCGATCAGGCGGCTGGGACTGGATCGAAATTGCCGCAGATCATTTAGATTGAGTGTGAACAATTCACGACAGCCGCATTTTAGGTTTTGCGGCTGCTTTGCCACTTTTCCCACATGTCAGGGCGTCGTTCTTTGGTGAGCTCCTCAGACATTTTTTGACGCCATTCAGCGACTTTACCGTGGTTTCCAGATGTCAGCACATCTGGGATTTCACGCCCCATCCACTTGGCTGGGCGTGTAAATTGCGGATGTTCCAGCAAGCCGTTGGAATGGCTTTCATCTTCGATGCTTTCCGCATTTCCAAGAACTGAAGGCAACAGACGTACGGTCGCGTCAATCATCGCTTGGGCCGCAATTTCGCCGCCGGTCAGGACAAAATCCCCAAGCGAAACTTCTTGAATGTTGTAGTGATCCAAAACACGTTGGTCGACGCCTTCAAAGCGGCCACAGAGCATGGTGACACCGTCGCATTGGCTCCATTGTCTGGCGATCTTTTGAGTGAATGGTACGCCACGCGGGCTGAGGTAAACCAGTGGCGTGTTGCCGCGCAGGCCGCGCAAAGTATGGTCTATCGCTTTGCCGAGCACATCGGGACGCAAAACCATACCTGCGCCGCCGCCTGCAGGCGTATCATCGACATTGCGATGTTTGCCTTCCCCAAAAGGGCGTAGATCTGTGGTTTCCAGCTGCCATTTGCCGTCTTTCAAGGCTTTGCCTGTTAAACTTTCGCCCAAAACGCCGGGGAAAGCCTGTGGAAGCAAGGTGATGATCCGCGCCGTCCAGACATTGGCCAGAGTCGGATTATGGGTCATCAATTCCCGTGGCTTCAGAGATACTGAAATTGCCTTGCGGCCGAGGGACTTATTGAGGCTGGTCATCCATTGCTCCGTTCTGCACGCACCGCGTTCAGGTGAATTGTATTAAGCGCGAACGGCATTCACGCGTTTTAGGACTTATTCAAACAAACCTTCAGGAGGATCCACAATGATGCGGCCGCTTGCAAGATCGACCGTTGGGACAGAGGCGCGAGTAAACAACAACAGAACTGTGTTTTTCAACCCCGGCCCATGAACTTCTAGCATGTCATCTGCACCATTGTTTTGCACAGATTTCACCTTACCCAAAACTGTTCCGCCTGTGTCCCGAACTTCAAGCCCTATGAGGTCGGTGTGGTAGAATTCATCTTCGGACAGTTCAGGCAGACGGTCGCGTGGTGCAAATAACTTGGTGCCTTTGAGCGCATCCGCGTCCTCTTTGGTGACCACTCCGGATAGTCGCGCGGCCAGACCATTGCTGATTGAACGTGTGATCACCACATCAAATTCGCGGCTGCCATCTTCGGTTGAAAGAGGCGCATAGTCAGCAATTGCCATCGCGTCAGCGGTGAAGCTTTTTAGCCTAACTTCGCCTTGAACGCTGAATGCGCCGCTGATCACACCGACACAGATCATTTCAGACATGGTTTTTCCAACTCTAGATGGGGTTGCGCAAAGACTTTGGGTTTTTCGCGTATTCCACCGCAAGGTGCAAGTGCCCTATGCGGTGATCAACGACGCTGGATTGGCAACTGCTTGCGTCGGTCTTCCCACCCGAGTTGTTCCAACTCAGGGGTTTTAGAGACATCTTCAGGCCATCCTACACACAGATAGGCCACGAGCGACCAATCATCGGGGACATTCAGGTCCTTGTTCAATTGCTCGGGGTCCAAGATCGAGACCCAACCCACACCCAACCCGCGCGCGCGCGTGGTTAGCCAGAACAAATTAATCGCCCCAACAACGGAATAACGGCGCATTTCTGGCATCGTTTTCGCGCCAAGGCCTGATCCTTTGTCGGTTGCTTCATCGCAATATATTGCCAATTGCACTGGCGCGTCGGACATGCCTGATAACTTCAGCCCGGCATAAGTTTGGGCTTTTTCGCTTCCATAGCCAGTCAGCGCATCTGCGTTTGCGGATTTGAAATTCTCATAGGCAGCATTGCGGGCCGTGTCGGATTCAACACGTACAACACGCCATGGTTCTGACAAGCCCACTGAAGGGGCGAGCAGAAAGGCGTCGAGGCACTCTATTAGGAGCGCCTCGTCCACCGGATCGGTGCGGAAACGGCGCACGTCGCGCCGCCACAGAAGAAGGCGGGTCAATTCGGATTGAAAGTCTTTTGGGAAAGACTGCATCCGCAACCCCCTCCTTCTTACTCTTCAGCTGCCGCTGGCTCAGCCGCTGCTTCAGCCGCTTCAGCTGCTTTAGCTGCTTTTTCTTCTGCGCGGTCTTTAGCTTTTTGGCCTGGTTCCGCTTTCTTAGGGTTCTTGCGCTCGGTCTTTTCGTTCACGCCTGCCGCTTCCAGGAAGCGTGCAACACGGTCAGTAACCTGTGCGCCTTGGCCAACCCAGTACTGAACACGTTCCATGTCCATTTTTACGCGCTCTTCGCTGTCTTTAGGCAGCAGCGGGTTGTATGTGCCCAGCTTCTCGATGAAGCGGCCGTCGCGTGGCATGCGGGAATCCGCTGCAACGATACGGTAGAATGGACGTTTTTTAGAGCCGCCGCGGGCCAAACGAATTTTCATAGCCATGGTGTAATCTCCTTAGATGGCGTGAGCAGAGCCTCAGCTCTGTTATTCCTGGTGTTTCTTGTGATGTCGGATGACTTCCTGAATGATGAAATTCAGGAAAGCCTTGGCGAAGTCGGGGTCCAGGTGGGCCCGATTGGCCAGATCTTCGAGGCGCGCGATTTGCATTTCTTCGCGGGCCGGGTCGGATGGCGGGAGGTCATGTTCGGCTTTGAGTTGGCCGACAGCCTGTGTGTGTTTAAACCTCTCGCCTAGGGTATAGACGAGGATCGCATCCAAACGGTCGATGCTTTCACGGTGTTCTTTCAAAAGCTCCGCGGCGCGGGTGACTGCGTCGGTCATTGGGACGTCTCCGTCTTGGGTGCTGGCTGAGATGCTGGGCGTGGATGGCGGTAGATCAGGCAAGGTTGATCTGGCTTTGGCTGCGGAGCGCTGGGGTCATAGACCGCACCTAGACGTTCAGCCAAAGCTATGGATCTAGTGTTTTCCTCAGCGATATAACTGACTGCGGTTTCCCAGCCGAGTTCTGTGAAGGCATGATTTACGGCCGCTTGCGCTGCTTCAAACGCGTAGCCCTTACCTTCAGAGCCCTCAAACATCAGCCAACCGATTTCGGTTTCAGGCCAATCGATTGGGCACCAAGGCCCGACGAGACCAATGATTTTATTGCTATCTTTGGTGGTCACAGCCCACATGCCAAAGCCAAGCAAGTCCCAGTGGCCAACCTCTGCTGCGAACTGGCGCCAGGCTTTGCCCTGATCATACGGGCCACCTACGTGAGCGGCGCGATCAGACAGGAAAAAGGCCACAACAGTATCAACGTCGCGTGCCGCCGGCTTACGCAGGATCAGGCGCTCTGTGGTCAACGTCTGTGTCATGAGCGCCTCCCAGATAGGTGGCGCAGAACGATTGTGTCTTCAGAAGACGCGTCATCCGGCATAGGCGCATTGGCATCAACCTGAGCACCAAGACGCTCAGCGAGTTTCCGGGAGGTGAGGTTTTTGGGATCGATGTAGCTGACCATGCTGGTCTCGCCCTGTGTGTCCCAAGCGTAGTCGCGCGCTGCGCGGCAGGCTTCGGTTGCGAAACCCCGGCCATGGTGGTCGGCGAGAAAAAGATAACCAAGTTCGGTTTCCTGATCGCCCCAGCCCGACATTGCGCAGACAAAACCAACGACGGTTTCATCCGCCAACGTCACGGTCCACATGCCTTGGCCGCGCAGGGACCAACCTGCGAGGCCTTGGTTGAAGTCGAGCCATGCATCTTCGGTATTAAATGGGCCGCCCATATAGCCGTGCACATCCGCAGCCATGATGGTTTCATAGGCCGCAAAATCCAGCAGTTCAGGCGCGCGCAGAATCAACCGTTCGGTCTTGATCACTGGTACCAATGCGCGCAAAGACGCAGCCAGCGCAGCTGGCTGGTTTTGGACGGGAAGGGTCCAAGGATATGCGGCGCTGCCGGTCACTTACTTTTTCTTTCCAAAGCCAGAGAGGCCGGGAGGCAACGCACCACCACCGAGCCCAGGCAAACCGCCCGGCATGCCTTTGCCAAGACCGCCCGCGCCCATTTGCTTGGCCGCAGCTTCAAGGGCTTTTGGATCCATCGAGGATGGGTCCATACCGGCAGGCATATCAGGCATGCCGCCTTTGCCGAACATGCCTTTCATGGCCTGTTTCAGCATGCCGCCTTTGCCCATTTTGCCCATCTTCTTCATCATGTCCGCCATCTGGCGCTGCATTTTCAGAAGTTTGTTCAGATCAGACACGTCCATGCCTGCACCCTTCGCGATCCGCTTTTTACGGGAAGCCTGCAAGATCTGCGGGTTGGCGCGTTCCTTTTTGGTCATCGACTGAATCAGCGCGATTTGCTGTTTCAGGATTTTGTCATCCATGCCGGCGGCAGCAGCTTGGTTTTTCATCTTGGCCATGCCAGGCATCATGCCCATCACGCCTTCCATGCCGCCCATCTTGATCATCTGCTCAAGCTGCATCTTCAGGTCGTTCATGTTGAAGCGACCCTTCTGGAAGCGCTTCATCATTTTCTCGGCTTGTTCAGCCTCGATGGTCTCTTGAGCTTTCTCAACCAAGGCAACGATGTCACCCATGCCAAGAATACGGCCTGCGATACGGTCGGGCTCGAAAGTTTCCAGCGCGTCCATCTTTTCGCCAAGACCGACGAACTTGATTGGCTTGCCAGTGACTGCGCGCATCGACAGCGCTGCACCACCGCGACCGTCACCGTCCATCCGGGTCAGGACGACGCCAGAGATGCCGATTTTGCCGTCAAACTCTTCAGCAACTTCAACAGCAACCTGACCTGTCAGGCCGTCAACGACCAGAAGCGTTTCGCGTGGGTTCACCGCATCGCGAACGTCCTCGACCTCTTGCATGAGGGTTTCGTCGATCTGCAGGCGACCCGCAGTGTCGAGCATATAGACATCATAGCCACCCAATGTGGCTTGTTGCTTGGCGCGTTTGGCGATCTGAACGGCGGATTCACCGGCCACGATTGGCAGGGTATCAACGCCAATTTGCTGGCCAAGGATCTCAAGCTGTTGCATCGCTGCTGGACGGTAGATGTCCAACGATGCCATCAGAACGCGCTTGCCGTTCTTTTCGGTCAGCCGTTTTGCAAGCTTACCAGTGGTGGTGGTCTTACCTGAGCCCTGCAAACCCACCATCAGGATAGGCGCAGGGGCGTTGTCGATTTTCAACTCGCCCGGATTATCGTCGCCGCCCGCCAGAACATGTTGCAGCTCGTCATGAACGATTTTGACAACCTGCTGGCCGGGAGTGACGGATTTGGTCACGGACTGGCCTGTGGCCTTTTCTTGAACCGCTTTTACAAAGTCGCGGGCCACGGGCAGGGATACGTCAGCCTCAAGCAGAGCGACACGCACTTCGCGCAGCGCTGCTTTAACGTCATCTTCGCTGAGCGCACCTTGTTTTGTCAGCCGGTCAAAGACACCGGAAAGGCGTTCGCTTAGATTCTCAAACATCTTTTTCGGCTCCTTATGACCGTTTCGACATGGACCGAAGATAGGTACGATCCGACCAATTCCAAAAGCAAATGCATGAAGGCCCCCGTGGGCGAAACTCGCTGACGGGGGGCGATCCTGGCCTTTGCCTAGGACCGGAAGCTTTTACGGACTCCCGGAATTGCTGCGCGGAATACAGAGGGTGCGCCATAGAGTCAAGCGATGTAGGGTCAAGAAAGGGAGGAGAAACTGTGTATTTATTGGGGATTTCAGCGAAAGTAGCGCGCACTATTCTTTCTGTGATTGTCTTTGGCGTCTGCTCTATGGGGGCCAAAGCTGACGATGCTGCTGGGCGGGATATTGTTTTGGTGCATGGGGCTTGGGTTGGCGAGTGGTATTGGAGTGATTTGGTTGCAATTTTAAAATCAGCTGGGCACCGGCCACATGCGGTTTCTTTAAAAGGTCATGGTCAACGTCGAGCGGAGGGTGGGCCCAAGGTTTCTATTGCCGATCATGCGGCTGATATCATCTCTGCCGTTGAGCAGTTGAAAATGGAGGATATCATTCTCGTGGGTCACAGCTATGGCGGCCGACCTTTGACGGCCGCATGGGATACTCTCAGAGAAGAGATTGCGCATGTTGTTTACGTCGAAAGCGTAGCGCCCGTGAATGACGACTCAATCGCCATTCCAAAGGATCATAAATCGATGAGGTTTATCATGGAACGATATCCCGCATTGGTAGAACAAGGCATGTTGCCTGTTCCAGCGCGATTGAAGCAAAGCTATTCTCAGGTTCTGGCCTCGCAATCCATAAAGTCTGTTTATGGTGAGGTTACACTCGGCAGCGGCCCGTTGCCCGATACCCCAGGTACATATGTTGTTGGCAAAGAAAGCAAATCCAAAATTTTTAGAAGCTACGGTAAGCATTTAGAGATCTGGCGCGGCTGGAATTTCACCGAGATATCTGGGGGGCACAGTTTAGCCGGCGTGGGAATGCGTGACCTTGCTGATGTTCTTCAGGGCATTGCTGAAGGGAGGTAATGTTGCTTGTTGTCCGGTGAAAGCAAAAGAATCGTCTCAAAAAGATACAATTTTTGTCTACCTTTGGTTGATTTTTAACCTCCCCTCTCATTACGCTGCCTTTGAGATCACTGAGGAGACTTGGTTGACTGAAAATTCTATTAAAAGGTCAAAATCGTGATGCTTCTGCGAGGCCGTCTAGGATGGGGCGCATGTTATGTCGCTGTTGTCGCGTTAATTGCGACGCTCACTTATGTGGTCTGGAGTTTTTACGAGCGTGAAGCGCGTGTTGCAGCATTGGAGCAACAGCGCGCAGAAGTGCAATCTGAGCTTGCTTCGATTGCGCGGGCGTTTGAAACCACATTTGTTCGACACTCAAGTTCGATTGATGCCTTGGCTGCCATGGTGTCATTGCGCCCTGATATTTCGACCGCAGAATTTGAGGCCTATAGCCGGCGCACGTTTCTGCGCAGCCCAGAATTTAGATTGGTCGCGCTTGCGCCAGATTTGGTGATTTCACAAGTCTTCCCTGCCGAAGGCAATCAAGCTGCGATTGGGTTGGATTATACCGCGAACGAAGCCCAGCTTGATGCGGTAAACCAAGCAATCGATGCAGGCAATGTCGTGATCGCTGGGCCAGTTGATTTGGTGCAAGGCGGTCGCGCTTTGATCGCGCGCAGAGCTGTAGAAGTCGTTGATAAAGGGGCATTTGATTCTAGGCTTTGGGGGATCGTCTCGCTTGTCTTGGATTTGGACGAGGTTTTGAAAGTGGCAGGAGCCACGGAAACTTCTTTAAATTTGGCTATTCGTGGGAAAGATGGTTTGGGTGCCAGTGGTGGGAAAATCACTGGGCAGCCTTCTGTTTTTGCGCAAGACCCAGAGCGTGTGCGCGTAGATCTGCCACACGGTCATTGGGTTATGGCGGCGGTACCGGAAATGGGATGGGGTATTGCGGCATCAGCTTATTGGAGCGTACGTGTTGGCTTTGCCTTGAGCGGGCTTGCTTTGGCGTTTGTGATCACCTGTATCATGCGGCTTGTTCAGCTGCGCATGCGGGCAGATGCGCAGCTGTCTTCGGCTATCAATAGTATCGATGATGGTTTCGCTTATTACGATAGCGATGACCGACTGGTTCTGTGCAACGATAAGTATAAAGCGCTTTATGCGGTGTCGGCAGAAGCGATGGTGCCAAGGGCTAAGTTTGAAGATATTATTCGATTTGGTCTGGTGCACGGCCAATATGCTGAAGCCGTTGGGCGCGAAGAAGAGTTCCTGCAAGAAAGGCTTGAAGCCCACCGCAAAGGCGGTGTGGATATCGAGCAAAAACTTGAGGACGGCCGTTGGTTGAAAATCAGGGAATCGAAATCTCCTGAAGGTGGAACAATCGGCTTTCGGGTCGACATTACAGAATTGAAAAACGCGCGCGACGCAGCCGAAACTGCCAATCGGGCAAAGTCTGAATTTCTGGATGTGATGAGTCACGAATTGCGCACGCCTCTTACAGTTGTATTGGGAGGCACTCCGTTTTTATGCAAACCAGAAATGTTGCCTGCAGCGACGAAGCTGTTCAATTCGCTTGAAGCCCGCGGAGAGGATGCCGAAGCTCTCACAGCTGAGGTCAATCAATTGTTGGGTGCTTTGAAAACTCTGGCCGGAAAGGTGGATCGATCTGCAAAACATCTGCTGACTCTGATCAACGACGTTCTTGATTATTCAAAGATCGAAGCTGGCCGCATGGATATTGCTCTGGAACCATTGAGCCTCGGCGATGTCGTGGAGGGGATTACTCAGGAATTTGCAGCTCGGGCTTCTGCCAAATCCCTGCATCTCACAAATGAAATCACCGATGATGACGAGATTTTTGTGGATGCTGACAGCAGGCGTCTGCGGCAAGTGCTGATCAATATTGTAGGCAACGCCATCAAATTTACCGAAACCGGTGGGGTATCAATTTCGGCCCAGGATCACGGGGCGAAAGTGATCGTCACGGTTCAGGATACCGGATGCGGTATTCCCAAAGAGCAGCTGGATGAAGTGTTCCAGAAGTTTTCACAGGTGGACAGCAGCACGACACGACGTGTTGGGGGCACGGGCCTCGGCATGGCGATCAGTAAGAAGATCATCGAGATGCACGGTGGGGATATTTCTGTCGAAAGCGAGGTCGGGGAAGGCAGCACTTTCCGATTCACCTTGATGCGTGCGGACGTTGCTTTGATCTCGGCAGACGATGACCCTGAACTGGCAGAGGCGGGTTAAGGCGCACAATGCAGTCATCCCTTTGGAAAGCCCCAAAGGGATGGCTTTAATATGCGTTCTTATGCGGCTTCTGCGCCAAGGATTTCAGTTTTATCCAGAACTGTGACATCGGTTATGCCTAGAAAACCCAATGCGAATTTCAGATATGGCGAAGCAAAGTCATAGTCCGAGCCAATGGCTGTGCCTCCGCTGGCTACAGCGATGATAACCTTTTTATCTTCCAGCAACCCCTTTGGACCATTCTCTGTATATTTAAACGTCACGCCGGCACGTGCGATCTGGTCGATCCAGGCCTTAAGCACCGCTGGGATACTGAAGTTGTAGATCGGGGTTCCGATGATAATTGTATCTGCCGCTGTGAGCTCGGCAACCAAAGTGTCGGAGAAATCAAGCGCTGCGACCTGCTCTTTACTGCGGTTCTCAGGAGGCGTGAAAGTACCTTGAACCCAAGTTTCGTTTAAGTAAGGTATTTCTTCGCTCAGATCGCGACGGATCACATTTTCGGCGCCGGTCTCGGTTACCAATTTGGCGGAGAGCTCTCGCGAGACAGAACTGTTACGGCGTGCAGATGCATCGATGTGCAAGATTGTCTTGGTCATGTTGTTTTCCTTCAATCAGATCTGCCGGTAGATTTGAGCATTGCAAATTTAAACTCAATCTCTCAAAATGAACTCTGAGTGTGATATTATGCACATTAAGTATTGCTTGGACTTAAAGGTGATTGATGGATAACTGGGATGAAATTCGAACCGCCTATCAAGTGGCGCGGCACGGCACAGTCAGTGGCGCTGCAGAGGTACTTGGCGTTCATCATGCGACAGTCATACGGCATATCGATGCGCTTGAGGCGCGGCTGGGTGTGAAACTTTTCCAACGCCACGCTCGAGGTTACACACCTACCGAAGCAGGTCAGGACATGATGCGCGTTGGTCAGGCAACAGACGATCAGTTCGGTCAGCTGGAAGGTCGTATTAAAGGACGCGGAAACGACGTGAGCGGTGAGCTCGTTGTGACGTCATTGGCAACGATGTCCCGGTTGGTCACGCCTATTTTGGCGGAATTTCAGAAAATTCATCCCGGCTTGACGATCAGGTACCTGACTGATGACCGGGTTTTTCGCTTGGAATATGGTGAGGCTCACGTGGCCATTCGGGCCGGGGCTGTGCCGCAGGAACCTGATAACGTTGTGCAAGATTTGGCGACCATGCAGGTGGGACTTTATGCGACAGATGCTTACGTCAAAGAGCATGGAAAGCCCGAAACTTTGGAAGATTTCAGAAACCACAGGTTTGTCGGCGTTGACAATGAGAAAAGCCGCGCACCATTTTATCAGTGGCTGTCCAATGTCGTCCCGCGTGAGAATATCAGTTTTCGCGCAACTGATGCCGCCGCCATTGAACAAGCCGTATTGCAGGGGTCGGGCATAGGTTTTTTACCTAAGTGGTTTTCGCGCGATCAAGATGGTTTGCATGAGGTTTGGAAACCTGAAGCGGAATGGCATGGTGCAGTCTGGCTTGTGACCCACGTGGATTTGCATAGAACAGTTAAGGTGCAGGCGTTTTTGAACTTCTTAAAAGAGAAGGCGCTGAGCTGGGAATAAAGCTAGTCAGGCGCGCTATTCGCATCTGAACTTGGCAGCTCGGTTTCTAGAAACCTCTCGAACGCATCCAAGTTCACCGGTTCAAATTGCCCAAATCCTTGCATCCAAACGCTGGCGCCCTTTAGGGCGTCAGGTTCCAGCTTGCACCATTTCACGCGGCCACGTTTTTCCTGGCTGATCAATCCTGCATTGGCGAGGATCATCAGATGTTTGGAAATCGCAGCGAGCGACATATCAAACGGTTCAGCTACATCTGTCACCGCCATGTCGTCCTCAAGCAACATTGAAAGAATGCTGCGCCGTGTGGCATCGGCAAGGGCCGCAAATTTGGTGTCGAGGTCGCTCATTGGCGTCAATCCTACAGGGCTGAAACAGCAAGTGAAAGCCATTCCGCATGGAACGGGTCGACAGCGGTCCCCATTCTTGCATAGTGCTCCGGTATCAATTTATCGAGGTCGCTATGCCATTGCGTTATTGGGCCGCCATTTTGCTACTTGCAGCGGGGTGGGGTTCGTCGTTCTTTTTCAATGAAATTCTTTTGCGAGAGCTTGGTCCGATGATGGTCGGCTTTGGCCGGGTTGGTTTTGGGGCGTTGGGATGCTGGATTTGGCTTATCGGTCAGAAAACCGTGCATGGCGGATCTTTGGGGTTAGGGCAGGTGAGCCTGCTGGTGCTTGTTCTCTTCAGTGCCTTCCAATATGCGATTCCGCTGACTGTTTACCCGCTGACGCAGCAGTATATAACCTCATCAGCTGCAGGCATCGTAAATGCGGTCACGCCGATCATGGTTGTGATTGTCAGCCATCTTTGGCCGCAGGGTGAAAAGATCACCTTTCTCAAAAGCATCGGTGTCTTGTTTGGCTTTTTTGGGATTGTGTTGATTGCCTTGCCAGCTTTGCAAGGCCAAGGCGAGTCAGATCCCTTCGCGTTATTCGCAACAATGGCTGCACCGCTTTGCTATGCTATTGCCTTGAACTTGATCCGTTACCTTGACCAGATGGATCGCGTGCTTTTGACGACCTGGTCGCTTACCATCGCTACAGTCATGCTCGCGCCATTCGCGATTGGGTTTGAGGGCTTGCCCGCCGTGACCAACGCCGAGACTTGGTACGCATTATTGATGATCGGATTTGTTCTGACCTCTGCGGCATTCATTCTTCTGTTTTGGCTCATCCCCAAAGTGGGCGGCACAACGGCATCAACCATCACATTCATTGCGCCGGTCGCGTCTGTTGTTTTGGGAGTGATGATCCTGAACGAAATTCTTGTGCCAATCCAATATGCGGGAATGGCAGTGATTTTTGTGGGGATGCTCTTTGTAGATGGGCGGTTTTTCAAACGCCGCGATATTCAACCAAATAGTTGAATACGTGTAATTCTCACCTTTGACAGGTTTGGGGGCGGAATGGTGAGGAAATTCACTTATTCGCCCTCAAAATAAAACATTAATTATCATTGACTTAGGGTGAATTTGTGCCGCTTAAAGACTCACATTGACTCATAGCCCTCACCCGCCTAGGAATGCGCGCAAGTTCAACCAGTGGGAATGCGCGTGACCGATCCTGAAGACACAGAGCGGCTTAAGCAGCTTGAGGAACGGATCGAGGCGGTCAAAAAGACCCAGGCACCCAAGGACCACATGGAGGAACACTATTCTCAGGCACAGCTGGCCTGGCGGATGGTGATTGAGCTAGTTGCCGGTCTTTTGATCGGTTTCGGAGTTGGGTTGGGGCTAGACACCCTATTCGGGACTAAGCCGATTTTCCTAATTCTGTTCATATTTTTGGGTTTTGCCGCCGGGGTCAATGTGATGATCCGCAGCGCGAAGGAAATCCAGTCGAAACAATTGGCCGAGCAGGCCGAGAAGGATGAGAGGGACTAGACGTGGCGAGCGAAGCACATGGCGCAGAAGAGGGTGGTCTTGTTTTCCACCCAATGGATCAGTTCATTGTGAAACCGCTGTTCGGTGGTGACACGATTGGTATGTTCACCATTACGAACGTTACGCTGTGGTTGGCCCTATCGATCGTAGCGGTTGTTGCTTTGATGGTTTTCGGCACATCCAGCCGCAAAATTGTTCCTGGACGCGGTCAGTCCGTTGCAGAGCTGGCCTACGGTTTTGTATACAAAATGGTTGAAGATGTTGCTGGCAAAGATGCCATTAAATTCTTCCCATATATCATGACGCTCTTCATGTTCATCGTCTTTGCCAACTTCCTTGGCTTGCTGCCGATGTCCTTTACAACCACTTCGCACTTTGCTGTGACTGTTGTCCTGGCGCTGCTGGTTTTCCTGACCGTGACCATTGTTGGTTTCGTGAAAAACGGCCTAGGCTTTCTGGGCCTGTTCTGGGTCAGCTCAGCACCTCTGCCATTGCGACCAATTCTGGCGATCATCGAATTGATCTCTTACTTCGTGCGTCCAGTGAGCCACTCTATTCGTTTGGCGGGCAACGTTATGGCGGGCCACGCTGTTATCAAAGTTTTCGCAGGTTTCGCAGCCATCGCCGTGGTTTCCCCGGTGTCCGTGGTCGCAATCACTGCAATGTACGGTCTTGAGGTCTTGGTGGCCTTCATTCAGGCCTACGTCTTCACCATTCTGACTTGTGTTTACCTGAAGGACGCACTGCATCCATCGCACTAACAACGTGGTGCCGGGCTGAAGCCCGGCCTACGGCAAGTCGAACATCTATCTATCTATTAACTTCCAACGTAAGGAGAATTCACCATGGAAGGTCAACTCGCACACATCGGCGCAGGTCTTGCAGCAATCGGTTCCGGCGCAGCAGCTATCGGTGTTGGTAACGTTGCAGGTAACTACCTGGCAGGCGCACTGCGCAACCCATCCGCAGCAGCATCCCAAACAGCGACACTGTTCATCGGTATCGCGTTCGCAGAAGCACTGGGCATCTTCTCGTTCCTGGTTGCACTTCTGCTGATGTTCGCCGTCTAATCTAGCGGAACCATCCTTACGTGCGGGTGGGCGCGCTTGACGCCCCACCCGTAATCAAACGGAAGTTCCCAGGAGGACGTTATGGCGACTGATACAAACGCCGCCGAGGCTGCATCCGCACCCGGCATGCCACAGCTGGATTTCTCGAACTGGGGCAACCAGATCTTCTGGCTTTTGGTCACACTTGTTGTGATCTACTTCGTCCTGTCGCGCATCGCGCTTCCGCGTATTGCCGCGGTTCTGGCCGAGCGTCAGGGGACCATTACCAATGACATCGCCGCAGCTGAAGAGCTGAAGGCGAAAGCTGCTGAAGCAGAAGAGGCCTATAACAAGGCGCTTCAAGATGCACGTGCGGAAGCACAGCGTATCGTTGCTGAAGCAAAAGCAGACATTCAGGCCGGCCTGGATGCAGCAACCGCGAAAGCGGACGCAGAGATTTCTGCCAAAGCGGCTGAATCGGAAAAGGCAATCGCCGAAATCCGCGCAGGCGCAGTGGACAGTATCCGCGACGTTGCAGCCGACACGGCAAACGAAATCGTATCCGCATTGGGCGGCAAGGCTGATGCCAAAGCTGTCACTGCTGCGGTTGAAGCACGGATGAAAGGGTAAGAGACATGCGTAAACTGGCTACTCTTCTTGCCCTGACCGCCGCGACGCCTGCCTTTGCAGCGTCTGGCCCGTTCTTTTCTTTGGGCAACACAGACTTCGTTGTGCTGCTTGCTTTCATCCTGTTCATTCTTGTTCTTATCAAGTTCAAGGTGCCGGGCATGCTTGCAGGTATGTTGGACAAACGTGCCGAAGGCATTCAGTCCGAGCTAGATGAAGCACGTGCTCTGCGTGAAGAAGCACAGACCATCCTGGCCTCTTATGAGCGCAAGCAAAAAGAAGTTCAGGAACAGGCTGACCGTATCGTAGCGCAAGCTAAGACCGATGCTGAAGCTGCTGCTGAGCAAGCAAAAGAAGATCTAAAAACATCCATCGCGCGCCGTCTGGCCGTTGCGGAAGATCAGATTGAATCTGCTCAAGCATCTGCTGTGAAAGAAGTACGCGACCAAGCGATCGTGATTGCCGTTGGTGCTGCCAACGAAGTCATCGCGAAAGGCATTACTGCGGCGGACGGCAATAAGCTGATCGACGCGGCGATTGCTGAGGTTGACGCGAAGCTGCACTAAGCTGAGCTTCATTCAAATCTAAAGAACCCGGCCTTAGCGGCCGGGTTTTTTGTTATCCTCGAGCTTGTTCGTGCTCCAAACGTTGACGTGCCACCACTTCGTTGCGAAGAGATTTGCTGTGATCCGTCAATGAGTGTTCCACAAATGTTAGATGCTCTTCGACGGCAGCGCGGGCGGCTTTTGCATCACGCGCCTGTAGCGCATCGTTGATGAGCCGGTGTTGGTCCAAAAGTTCGGACCGTGTGGCGCGGTGTTTGAACAGCATTGATCGGTTGTAGAAGACACCTTCGCGCAGCAAATCATACATCGACCGCATCATATGCAGCATGATGACATTGTGGCTGGCTTCAATGATCGCCAAATGAAACTCTGCATCCAGGTGGGCTTCATCTGCTGGGTTCCGTTTTGGATGGGCGGCTTCCATCTTTTTGAAAACTGAATCTATGACCTGAAGATCCGTGTCTGATGCATAAACCGCTGCCCGTTCTGCGGCCAAGCCTTCCATGTCTTTGCGGAAAGAAACGTAATCAAATACCGCATCCTCATGTGCTGCGAAAAGTTTCACCAAAGCGGGCGCAAATGCATTGCCCAAGACATCAGCAACAAACACACCGGCCCCGGCTTTCGCAGACAACAGGCCTCGTTCCTGCAGCTCTGCGATGGCTTCGCGAAGACTGGGGCGTGATACCCCTAATTTGTCGGCGAGTTCTCTTTCTGCAGGCAGGCGTTCACCTGGACGCAGCACGCCCCGAAGGATCAGAAGTTCAATCTGCTTCACAACCGATGTGGACAGTTTCTCGGGGACAACTTTTTGAAAGGGCATGGGGCCTCGGAATGTTTTGGTCAGGTCATTTGACCACGGCTGATGGGCGCTCGCAAGTGACGTCGCGTGTCGATTGTATTTAGGACAGAGTTATTGACATTAATTAGGTCTGTATTACTGTCCTTTCAATTCATTGGAAGGGAGAGGATTCGATGGACTTCCAGCACTATTTCGCCACCCGTGCATCGCGGATGAAGGCATCTGAAATTCGCGAACTGTTAAAGCTCTTGGATCGACCAGGGGTGATTTCCTTCGCAGGCGGCATCCCGGATGCATCTTATTTTCCGGCAAAGCAATTTGGCGCGGCTTTTCAAGATGCGTTGAATTCTGAAACATCAGGTACAGCATTGCAGTATTCGATCAGCGAAGGGTTCCGCCCTTTGCGTCAATGGTTGGCAGCTGAAATGGGCAAGATCGGTGTGCCTTGTACCGAAGACAACATCATGATCACCTCGGGCTCCCAACAGGCGCTGGACTATCTGGGTAAGATGTTGCTGTCGCCGGGTGATACTGCGCTGGTCAATTGGCCAACCTACCTAGGCGCTTTGGGTGCGTTTAATGCCTATGAGCCGCGTTATGATAAACTCAGCATTAATGGCAACCGTTCTGCCGCAGACTTCGCATCTGACGCCGAAGCTGCTGGGGGCCGCGTTAAGTTTGCATACCTTTCAGCAGATTTCTCAAACCCAACCGGTGAAACCGTCGATCGACGTGGCCGCGAAAACCTGATTGATACGGCTGAAGAATTGGATTGCGTTATCATCGAAGATGCCGCCTATCAGTCGCTGCGCTATGACGGAGAGGTTATCCCGCCAATCTTGGCGCTTGAGATTGAGCGTAAAGGCAGCATTGAAGAGTGCCGGACCATTTATTGCGGCAGTTTTTCGAAAACTCTGTCGCCGGGTCTGCGCATCGGTTGGGTCTGCGCAGCTGAACCTTTGATTTCGCAGATGGTCCTGTTGAAGCAAGCAGGGGATTTGCATGTGTCCACAGTTAACCAAATGGCGATGGCCCAGGTTGCAGAGGCCTACTTTGATGAACATGTGGACACGTTGCACCGTGTGTACTCTGAACGGCGCGATGCCATGTTGGCGGCCTTGGTTGAGATGATGCCTGAAGGTGTCGAGTGGACCAAGCCCGAAGGGGGCATGTTTGTCTGGATGACCTTGCCTGCTCATGTCGATACGACAGAGGTTTTCAAGATTGCGATTGAAACGGAAAACGTCGCTTTTGTACCGGGTCATTCCTTTTTTGCAGATGGATCGGGTCGCAACACAATGCGTTTAAGCTTTTCCTGCGCGGATCAAGAAACTATCCGCGAAGGTATTCGTCGTTTGAGTAAAGTGATTAAGACCGTCCTTTGAGAGCTTAATCACTTATTAAGCAAGATTGGGCAAAGAGGATGCATGCGGTATTTTCTTTGCTCTTTTGTTTTGTTGGGGCTGGTGGCCTGTGATTCACCGTCGATTGAATTTATGGACGGCGAAAAATCCGTGCATGAGATCGGCGGTCATTCATTTTCGGTTCATGTAAAAGGCGATAGGGCGCAAGTCATTCGCACCAATTTTGCAAAAAAGCCGGACATTCGTGTGATTTCAAGACAGGCTGAACGTGCGATTGAAGAAGCCGCGCATTGCCCTGTGACCGAAATCTACGGCGACGTTGCCGTTATGGTTGGGCAGCTGGATTGCTCCAAGCCATTAAAGGTTGGGGAATGGGCAAAATGGACTGCTCCGCCACGCCGCTCTTTGATTTGTGATGGCCAAAGCAGCCCCTCGCGGTGGGGCGGTTGGAGCGACATTTTGCTGGAGTGCTACTGAGCTGAAAGCTCTTTCGCCATAAATATGGATGATTTGTTTTCCTGGTAGTCACCAAACGGGCCACATTCAGCAAAACCATGTCGCGCATACAACCGATGCGCCGCTTGCAGCAAATCACCGGTTTCCAATTTGATCACTGCCAGCGACTGCCCGCGCGCATCTTGAATCAGAGCTTCCATCAATGCATCCGCAAGCCCGGTGCCCCGCGCCTCAGCATCGACAAACATAGATTTTATTTCACCATACTGGCCTTTGTTGGCAAGCGCCGCGCAACCGAGGATTTTACCGTATGTTCGGGCAACAAAAAAATGAATGTCTGGCACACATAGAGCACCGATTTCCAGATAGTGATTATCTTCAGGATCAAACAGCTCTTGCATCAACGCATGGCTTTGTTGAAGAAGCGCGGTCGCTTCTGGGTCCCTGGGATCGCCGCGTGTGACCTCAAGTTTTGTCATTTTGTCGTCCTCGCTCTTCGTGGCACCCTATGTTGCAGGGATGTGCACCTAGGTCCAGTTTTTCAATGAATACGCTGGGTCAAAGCGCTGGTAGAAACTCCAAATGCTCATGGAAAGGGCATATTGGGTGTATGTCGAAATTCCATGGCAATGATTGTGATATTCGCAATATCTTGTGGATAACTCGGCCAAATGCCCCATATTCGGGGGAAAAACGTTGACTTGTAAGGCCTGGGCTTCGCACTCTGAGTGGACTAGGAATCACAGGAACTCGCCATTTGCGCTTTTCCAAACTTCGATTGACCGGCTTTAAAAGCTTCGTGGATCCGACCGACCTGATCATTGCCGATGGCTTGACTGGGGTGGTGGGACCAAATGGCTGTGGCAAGTCCAATCTGCTTGAAGCGCTACGCTGGGTGATGGGTGAAAATCGCCCGACTGCCATGCGCGGTGGCGGTATGGAGGATGTTATTTTTGCAGGTGCAGCCACGCGCCCGGCACGCAACTTCGCCGAAGTGGCACTGCAAATCGACAATGATGAACGCCTTGCACCCGCAGGTTTCAATGATGACGATAATCTTGAGATCACCCGCAGGATCACGCGTGACGTGGGGTCGGCCTATAAGGTTAACACTAAAGATGTGCGGGCACGCGATGTGCAAATGCTGTTTGCGGATGCCTCTACCGGTGCGCATTCGCCAGCCTTGGTGCGGCAGGGTCAGATTTCTGAACTGATCAATTCAAAGCCAAAGGCGCGTCGTCGTATTTTGGAAGAAGCCGCGGGCATCTCGGGGCTTTATCAACGGCGTCACGAAGCCGAGCTTAAACTGAAAAGCGCAGAATCCAATCTGACGCGTGTCGATGATGTGATTGAGCAATTGGCGAGTCAGCTTTCCAGCCTTGCGCGACAGGCACGCCAAGCCGCACGGTATAAGGCCATCGGTGCAGAGCTGCGACAATCAGAGGGCATGCTGCTTTACCGTCGGTGGCGTGATGCTGAAGAGGCGCGTGCAAAGGCAGACGAAGAACTTCGCAGCCGGACGGTGTTGGCAGCGCAGGGGGAATCTGCCGCGCGCTTGGCTGCCAAGACACGGGAAACCTTGGATGAGAAATTGCCTCCGTTGCGTGAAGAAGAAGCGGTTGCCGCGGCGATTCTGCAACGTCTTCAGGTACAAAGGGACAGCCTAAAAGATCAGGAAGATCACGCACGCCAGATCATCTTTACCTTGACCAACCGAATTGAACAGTTGGCCAAAGATATCGAACGCGAAGGCGGGCTAAACCGTGATGCGGGCGAAACCATTCAGCAGCTTGAATGGGAGCAACGTGAGTTGGCAAAAGCTGCTGAAGGGCATGATGATCGCCTAGAAAACGCTGCGGATGAATCCCGTGAAGCAGCTTCATTGCTTCAGGATCGTGAAAGTGATTTGTCTGAGTTGACCGAAGACGTGGCGCGCTTGGCGGCGCGGCATCAATCTGCACAGCGATTGCTGACAGATACACAGCGGCAACAGGAAAAAAGCGAAGCCGAAGCTGAAAAAGCCCGGATGGCTGTTACGGCCAGCCAATCTGCATTGGAAAATGCAGAACACGATTTCGCATCTGCACAAAGCGCAGAGGCAGCAGCGGTTGAGCAAGCTTCTGAGGTCGAAGATGCATTGACCATGGCCGAAGAGGCGCGCGCGGAAACCCAATCGCGCGAAGCAGATGCTCGGGCTGAACGTTCGGAAGCCGAAGGTGAGTTGAATGCCCTGAGGGCTGAAGTCACGGCGCTGGCGAAATTGGTAGAGCGCGACACCGCTGAAGGCGGTCAGATTTTGGATCGTCTGCAAGTGCAGCAAGGATTTGAAAAAGCCTTGGGGGCTGCGCTGGCAGATGATCTGCGCGCACCCGAAGTTGACGAAGACGGCCCGTCTGGCTGGCATGTTTTGCCGCCTTATGACAGCGATCAAGAGCTGCCAGATGGGGTGACATCCTTGGTTCAGCACGTCTCGGTGCCTGAGGTGCTGGAGCGCCGCATGAGCCAGATTGGTTTGGTGGCCACCGAGGATGCGCTTGAGGTTCAGCCTTTGTTGAAACCCGGTCAGCGTTTGGTGTCTTTGGAAGGCGACTTGTGGCGTTGGGACGGCTATAGGGCTTGGGCCGAGGATGCACCAAGTGCCGCCGCTCTGCGCTTGCAACAGCTGAACCGATTGGAAGAGCTCAAGCAGGAAATGGCGCGCGCGACAGCGCGGGCCGATGGTGCAGTTCAAGCTCATGAAGCGTTGCAAACGCGCTTGAAAGAACTGGCCGAAGCAGACCGACGTGCGCGGGAAGCCCGTAAGGTTGCTGATCGTGCAGTGGCGGATGCGGCTCGTGCACTAAGCCGTGCAGAAGCCGATCGTAATCTGGCAGAGGGCAAGCTTGAAACTTTAGGGGATGCCGTACGTCGTCACGAAGAGGAGGCCTTGGAATCCCGGGGGCGCCTGCAGGAAGCGCAACGTGCAATGCAGGACCTGGGGGATTTGGATGCTGCGCGGGCCAAAGTAGAAGACATCAAGATGACCGTCGAAGCCGCGCGGATCACAATGATGTCTAAGCGTTCAGCGCATGATGAGCTGCGCCGCGAGGGCGAAAGTCGGTTAGGGCGCAGTCAGCAAGTCACCAAAGAAATTTCAGGTTGGAAACATCGCCTAGAAACCGCTGAGAAGCGCACCGGGGAGCTCGCGGAACGTAAGACATCGTCAGAGATGGAGTTGGAAGAAGCGCAGCTTGCACCTGAAGAGATTGCAGAAAAGCGCGAAGAGCTCACCTCTGCCATCGAGACTGCAGAGATGCGGTGCAAAGAGGCTTCGGATGCCTTGTCAGAAGCGGAGACGTCGCTGCGTGAAGCAGAGAAAGCGGAACGTGAGGCAGAACGCGCAGCCTCTGAAGCACGTGAAAGCCGGGCGCGTGCTGAGGCTTTGACAGATGCGGCACAAGAAACCGTCGGGGCCGCTGCTGAACGAATTCGCGATGAAATGGAGCTGACTCCTGAAGGCTTGTTGGAAAGCATAGATGTCGCGCCCGACGACATGCCAGCGAGCCATACGATTGAGGCCGATGTAAACCGCTTGAAACGCCAGCGCGACGCTTTGGGGGCTGTGAACCTGCGTGCCGAAGAGGACAGTCGTGAAGTTCAAGAAGAACACGCGACCTTGGTGACCGAAAAGCAGGATCTCGAAGAGGCTATTCGCACGCTACGGTCAGGTATCGCAAGTTTGAACTCAGAAGGGCGCGAGCGTTTGCTGACGGCCTTTGAACAGGTGAACACAAACTTCGCCATGTTGTTCAAACATCTCTTTGGTGGTGGTGAAGCCAATCTGGTTTTGGTGGAAAGCGAAGATCCACTGGATGCAGGGCTGGAGATCATGTGCCAACCGCCGGGCAAGAAGCTGTCGACTTTGTCGTTGCTTTCTGGTGGTGAGCAGACTCTGACTGCTATGGCGCTGATCTTTGCGGTGTTCTTGGCGAACCCAGCGCCAATCTGTGTGTTGGACGAAGTCGACGCGCCGCTGGATGACGCAAACGTCACGCGTTTCTGTGACCTGCTTGATGAAATGTGCCGGCAAACAGATACGCGTTTCCTGATCATCACGCACCATGCCGTGACCATGGCGCGTATGGATCGACTGTTTGGTGTGACCATGCAGGAACAGGGCGTTAGCCAATTGGTCAGCGTCGATCTGAAGGCAGCTGAAACTTTGGTGGCCTAGTCACCTGATCGTGACGCGCAGTTCAACTTTTATTCGCTACGCTGCTTGGAAAGGGGCAGGCGAATATGAACAGAATCTTATTGAGTTTGATGCTGACCGCGACACCGTTGATGGCGCAGGATTGGAACGCGAGGGCAACCGATCAGCTCCTTTCGGAAAGTGAACTGGCGGATCGCATCGTCGGTCAAACGATCATTTTCTACGACAATGGCAAAAGTGAATTTTATGACGATGGGCGCTATACCTACACGTATGATGGTGGCGGCACGGCCTACGGGTATTTTGAGCTGCATCCAAACGGGGTAGTCTGCATTGACTATGTCAATGGTTTCAAGCGCTGCGACCGCTTTGTGTTGTCAGGCGCAGGATTGGTTCTGTTGACCGAAGCCGGAGATCGTTTCCCGCTTCGGCCTTAGTAGACTTAAAGACGGCTTAGTAGCTTAGGTGTTGGCCATGCATCTGCTGGCATCCCAAGGCGTTGTTGTTCGCGCTGAACGGCGTCACGGGTTTTCGCACCAAGAATGCCGTCAACCTTGCCCACGTCATAACCTTTGGATTGCAGTTTGCGTTGCAGCTGTTTCATCTGCTGACCGCTCAGACCTGTGTCAGGATTGCCTGTGTTATAAGGCGCAGCGCCTTCTAGGCGGGTTGCAAAATAGGCAGCCGTGGTCACGTAGATAAAGCTTTGGTTCCACTCGAAATAAACGTCGAAATTCGGGTAAGCGAGGAAGGCTGGCCCTTTGTGGCCCTGTGGCAAAATCAAAGAGGCTGGCAGATTGGCCAGCTTGCCTTGCCGTGGTTTCACGCCAAGACTTGCCCATTCGTTAGTGGACTTCTTGGTGTTTAGGCCGGATTGCGACCAATCCATCTTTGCTGGAACTGTGACTTCTTGCAGCCAAGGCTGGCCTTTCTGCCAACCGAGGTGTTGAAGCATTTTACCCCCAGACATCAACGCGTCGGTGGCCGAGGTTTTCAGACGGACTTTTCCATCACCGTCACCATCCACACCGTTGATCAGAATGTCATGAGGCAGCATCTGCACCATGCCGATTTCGCCAGCCCAAGCACCCGTGGTTTTGGTTGGAGAGAAATCACCGCTTTCATAAAGCTTCAGTGCAGCAAAGACCTGCGGTCGAAACAGCTCTGGTCGGCGGCAATCATGCGCCAACGTCACAAGCGAGTTCAACGTGTTGAAATCGCCTTGGAACCCGCCGAAATCGGTTTCAAAGGCCCAGAACGCCAGTAGAACTCCGCGAGACACACCGTAATTTTGCTCGATCCGTGCAAAGGTGTTTGCGTGTTGATTGCCTTTGGATTTGCCCCGGTTCAAACGGTGTGAGCTGATCAAGCGTTGTGAAAATTCTAGAAACGGTTTCTGAAAAACGCCCTGCGCGCGGTCGGCTTTTAAGGTGCGTTGATCTTTGGAGACGTTGGCAAAAAAGGTGTTTACGGTTTTGCGGTCGTGACCTTGGGCGACGGCCTCTTTTTTCAGGTCTCCGACGAACCCAGAAAAGGGCCCGCCACAGGGCGTATTGGCCAAGGCTGCAGTGGCGGACAGGCAGAAGCCAGCTAAGGTAAGAGCAAAACGCATGTAGGTCCTCTTTAGAAACTCGATAAGGGAATTTGGTCGCAGAGTAGCGGTTTTAAACGGAGGCTCAACCGTTAGATCAGGGCGATCACGACGACGGCAGCCAGCATGATGGCCCAACTGCGCCATAGGATAGCGGTGGCTTGATCGATGTCATTTGCCCCGATTGTGCGACGGCCGAATTCATTCACATAAGGAAACTCGCGCATTTCACCGTCATAAGAACGTGGACCTGACAGGGCTATATCAAGGACCCGAGCCATGGCAGCCTCAGGCCAACCCGCGTTTGGGCTGCGATGAAGTTGCGCATCTTCGCGTAAGCTCGCCCCGAATGTGAAATCTGCTTTGCTGAGCATAATCAGGAATGCCGTGAGGCGAGCCGGAATCCAGTTCAACAAGTCGTCAAAGCGGGCAGAGGCCCAACCGAAATCTTCATATTTTTCGTTTTTGTAGCCGATCATGGAGTCAGCTGTATTCACTGCTTTGTAAACCAGCAGTCCGGGTAGGCCCGCGATCAGAAACCAGAACACTGGGGCATTCACGCCGTCTGATAGGTTTTCAGCGGCGCTTTCGATGGCTGCGCGTGCAACTTCGGGTTCAGACATCTCTTTTGTGTCACGACCTACGATTTTGGCGACCTCTATTTGGCCTTCGGAAACCGACCGGCGCAGGGCTTGGCCAACAGCTTTGACATGATCAACGAGTGATTTTTGTGCGATCAAAATGGCGGCCAATAGCACAGTTGGTAGCGCGCCAAACCATTCGATGATGCCACCGATCCACCAACCGCCAAGCACTAGCGCAACCAATACGACGATGCCCTTAGCGCGGGCATTGCCATTGTTTAGTCTCTGATCTGCCCAGCCGATGATTTTGCCCATCAGGACTGCGGGGTGCGCAACGCGATCCCAAAGCCATTTTGGTTCTCCAAAGATGGCATCCAGAAGCATCGCAATTAAGAGGATGGTGGCCGTATCCATGACTTACCCTTTCAGCGCGGTTTCGAGCTGCTGCCAGCCGGATTTGGGGGGAAGACCCAGTCGTAGGAAATTGTCTGAATATGGGAAAATTCGGGTGAGGATGTGATGTTCCGCCAGCCGATCATGCCAGCGCTGGGCGTGATCAACAGAATAAAGTCGGAAAAGATCGCAACCGCCCTCTAACTGAGCCCCCTGTGGCAGCATTAGGCCGTCGAGTTTTTTTGCATCCTGTGCCAGAGACTTTCGCGCCTCCTCTGCCCAAGCCAAGTCTTCTAGAGCTTTGGTGGCAGTTTCCAAGGCTGGGCCTGAAACGGCCCATGGACCAATCATATCGCGCATTTTGGCGATCAGGGTTGGTTCAGCCACAATGAAGCCAAGGCGTAAACCGGCAAGGCCCCAGAATTTGCCAAAACTCTTTAATACAACGCGACCAGGTTTGTCTGCTTCTGCGATAAGTGAGTGTTCAGGCGTGACGTCACAAAAGCTTTCGTCGATGATTGTGACCGGCGCGGTCAGATCATCTTGGGTCCAAAGCTGACCTGTCGGATTATTTGGGTGAACCAGCACGCGGACACTTGCGGATGTGTCTTCATCCCAACCTTGCGCTGCGAAGGCTGCGGCATGTTCATTGTAGGTAGGCTTGGGAATATCAACGGATTGCTGCTCAAAAAGCTGCGGCATGCGCGCAATTAAACTTGAGGCACCCGGTGCGGCCAATATTTCGGCACCATCGGGGACGTTCCAAAACCTGCGTGCAGTCTCTATCAAAGCGGTCTGCGCGGCTTTGTCAGGAAGGGCTGTCCACGCGTTTTCCGAAAATTCAGGCAGTGGATAGGGGGTTGGATTGATGCCTGTAGATAGATCGAGCCAATCAGAACGCATTCCCCCCCAGCGTGCGATGGCTGCGTCTAGCCCGCCCCCGTGATCTCTTTCTTGCATAACACCCTCCGTCCGTCCCTAGCCTGTTTGCGGAAATTGAACGCTTTGGCAAGGGGCGGCGGGGTGCTCGTGGGATTTTTGGGTCAATGTTTCGAACCCGCCGCGTTGATATTGCGGCGGGCAGGGTAGGGGTTATGCGCCGCGTCCGTGGGGTTCCAGATAATCGATTTTAGGATTTATCGGGATGATCCGGTGCGGGTTAATACTTTCATGGCTGTAGTGATAATGGCGCACAATGTGCTGCATATTCACGGTCTCAGCCACGCCCGGCACCTGGTAAAGTTCGCGCGTATAGGCCCACAGATTGGGGTAATCGATCAGTCGCTTGAGATTGCATTTGAAATGCAAATGGTAAACGGGATCAAAGCGGATCAGTGTGGTGAATAGACGCCAGTCTGCTTCGGTGATGTGATCACCCATCAAGTATCGCGAAGTTTCGAGACGTTTCTCAAGCCAATCAAGAGTTTCAAAGAGCGGTTTTACGCCCGCCTCATAAGCCTCTTGGCTTGTGGCAAAGCCTGATTTGTAGACGCCATTGTTGACGTTCGAATAGATGCGTTGATTGACTTCTTCGATCGCATCACGTTGATTTTCTGGCCAAAAATCTAATGTGTTGCCCGTTAGCCCGTTGAATGCCGAGTTGAACATGCGGATGATTTCAGAGCTTTCGTTGGAAACGATGGTGTTCTGATGCTTGTCCCATAAGATCGGGACTGTGACGCGGCCGGAATAGGTAGGATCCGCGCGCGTGTAGATTTGATGGGCAAACGCATTCCCAAAAAGCGTGTCGCCAGTAGCGCCATGATCATCTGTTTCAAAGGTCCAGCCTTCGGTCAGCATGTCCGGATGCACAACGGAGACCGAGATATGGTTGGTGAGATCCTTGAGCTTACGGAAAATCAATGTGCGGTGCGCCCAGGGGCATGCAAGTGACACATAGAGGTGATAGCGCCCACTTTCGGCTATAAATCCAGCTTTGCCACTGGGGCCGGCACTACCGTCGGCAGTGATCCAATTGCGAAATTGCGCTTCGGAACGCACAAATTTTCCGCCGCTTGCCTTAGTGTCATACCATTGATCGACCCATTTGCCGTCTACGAGCAAACCCATGTCGTATCTCCTTAATCATTCGGCTTTAAACTAGGGCCAAATCAAAGTGGCTCAAACCCAAGCCTGCGCAGAAGTGTTGCGCATATGCGCACATAACGGTTCGGAAAAGTCAGCCCTCGCTTGACGTTATGTGTATTTAACGCGAGGGTTTAGCGGTTAACGGAGAGAAAAATGTATCTTCCGAAAGAAGTTCAAGCCGGTCTAGACGCGGCTCGGAAAGCAGAGTTGAAAAAGAAAAACCGCCTGCGTGTGAAGGCGGGCGAAGAAATTTTCAAAGTGCTGCGTTTCCGAGAGGACGGGTTTACGTTGGACGTCGAAGAAGCCCCGCATCTGCGCGGCTTCGTGGACCTCTATGATGGGGCCAAACACCTGTATCAGTGTCTTGTCATCGCCTCCGTCGAAGAAGACGGGGAGATGTTTTACGAGTTCAAACGGGCCACCGCCGCCAGCAATGCGCCGGCGCGGGACTATGTTGTCGAAGACGACACGCCTGTGGCTTTGGTGACTGACCAACGCAATTGACCTGTGACGGCGCGATGCGTCATCAGCCGTTTAGATCAGAAAACACATCAGCTAGGCGGCTTGCCGCCTCGTTGATCCGAGCGCGTTGAGTGCCGAGGTTAAACCGCAAATAGGTCTCGCCACCATTTCCCAGACCTTTGCCTGGAGTGGCCGCGATTTTTGCCTGTTTGTAGACACGATCGTTCACCTCATCCATCGACAGGCCGCAGTCTGCAAAATTTACCCACGAAAGATAAGTTGCCTCCATTGGCATCATCTCGATGCCTGGTATGGAATCAAACGTAGTTTTGAAAGTTTGGTAGTTTTCTTCGAGATAGGGGACCAATTGGTCGACCCATGCAGCGCCTTCAGGCGAATAGGCGGCTTTGGTCAGCTCGACGCCCCAAAGGTTGGGGTTGATGTCAAAAGAGTTGTAAAAGGCTTCGAAGGTCGCGCGTAGTTTTTCATTCGGTATGATGACACACCCGCAGCGCCCGCCGGCTATGTTGAAGGTTTTAGATGCGGCCGTGGTGATGATCATGCGGTCTGCAATTTCTGGCATCGCCAGCGGGGCCACCAGATGTTTGTGCCCAGAGAAGACCAAGTCGTGGTGGATTTCATCCGCAATTAAAAGCAGATCATGTTTTTCGACAAAAGCAGCCATGGCTGTTAGCTCGTCTTGTGTCCACACGCGGCCCGCCGGGTTGTGCGGAGAGCTGATCAGCAGGATTTTCTCCTCACCGGTCATCAGGGAGTCATAGGCGTCAAAGTCCATGACATAGCGACCGGTCGCATCTTTTTTTAAAGGCAATTGGGTATTAATGCGGCCTGATTTTTCAATCTTCGACTGGAACTCGTGATAAACTGGCGTGAAGGTAGCGATCCTGTCGCCCTTTGCCGTGTAGGCCTGCATTGCCGTCGCAATCCCGTGGCCAAGACCAAAGGTGACGAATGTCCAGGTAGGGTCCACTTTCCAGCCATGGCGCGTGTCCATCCACCAATGCATGGCCTCGTGAAAAGCTTCCATGCCGCAGAAATAGCCATAGTTGCCATTGTCCACGATGCCTTGCGTGGCCTTCTTAAGAAACTCAGGGGCCGCGAAATCCATATCCGCAATCCACATCGCAATGCCGCCATCTTCCGGCACACCAAAGCCGCGTTGCATTAGATCCCACTTGGACGATCCAGTGCCGAGGCGATTTACGATGTTATCAAAGCTCATGTGGCTCTCCTGTCAGTGTTCAACGGCACGCTATCCAATTCCGAGACGAGCGCAAGAGGCGTTGCAGTAGCAGCCCCTTTGGCCTATGTCAGCGCCATGTTAAAACCGATCCTGATCCACCCTGATCCCCGTTTGAAAAAGGTCTGCGCACCCGTGGCTGACCTTAGTGATGACTTGCGCACATTGGCCGAGGATATGCTTGAGACCATGTATCAAGCACCGGGCATTGGTCTTGCTGCACCGCAGATCGGTGTGCTTGATCGGTTGATCGTGATGGATTGCGTGAAAGACGGTGAACCGGAGCCGGTGGTGATGTTTAACCCAGAAGTTCTTGCGTCGTCTGATGACACCAATGTCTATGAAGAAGGCTGCCTGTCGATCCCGGATCAATTTGCCGAAGTCACGCGTCCGAAAGAGGTGCGAGTGGGCTGGATCGACGCCGACGGCAATCCGCAGGAAAAGGACTTTGACGGGCTTTGGTCGACCTGTGTGCAGCACGAGATTGACCACCTGAACGGCAAGCTGTTCATTGATTATTTAGGTCCGATGAAACGTCAGATGATGACGCGCAAATCTGCCAAGATGAAACGCGAATTGGCGCGGTCATGACTGTTCGGACATGTTTGCCTTGGCCCGATAAGCGCCTACGCTCCGCTGCCGAGCCGGTTGAAGTTTTGACAGATGAAGATCGCCAAGCTTGGGATGATCTGATCGACACGATGGAAGCCATGCCCGGCGTTGGCATGGGAGCAAACCAGATTGGCGTGCTGCGTCGATTGATTGTCGTCGATGCTTCAAACGAACGTGGCCAGGTCGTGAAAATGGCCAATCCAGAAATCCTGCATAAGTCGATCGAGCTGCGCGAGCACGAAGAGGCGAGCCCAAACTTGCCGGGTGTGTCTGCCGTGATCAAGCGTCCGCGCGCTTTGACTGTGCGCTATATGGATGAAAATGGTGAGATGACGGAGAAAGACTTTGTTGGTCTTTGGGCTACGTCGGTTCAGCACCAGATCGACCATATCAACGGGAAAATGTTCTTTGATCATCTGAGCCGCACCAAGCGCGAGATGTTGATCAAGAAGGCGAGGAAGCTTTCATGAGGGTCGTCTTTATGGGCACGCCAGATTTCTCGGTTCCGGTGCTTAATGCTTTGGTTGATGCCGGCCACGAGATCGCTGCAGTTTATTGCCAACCGCCACGTCCAGCCGGGCGCGGGAAAAAACTACGCCCAACGCCAGTTCATGCGCGCGCTGAAGAGTTGGGCGTTGATGTTCGCCATCCGGAGTCGTTGAAGGAGGCTGAAGAGCAAGATGCCTTTGCTGCGTTAAATGCTGACGTGGCTGTTGTTGTTGCCTACGGGCTTTTGCTGCCGCAGGTCATTTTGGATGCGCCGAAACACGGATGTTTGAATATTCATGCCAGCCTTTTGCCGCGTTGGCGTGGGGCTGCGCCGATCCATCGCGCGATCATGGCGGGTGATGCCGAAACCGGTGTTTGCATCATGCAGATGGAAGCCGGGCTGGATACTGGGCCGGTTTTGCTACGTCAATCCACGTCGATTGGTGTAGAAGAAACCACTGCGCAATTGCACGATCACCTGTCTCAGATTGGGTCGAGCGCGATTGTTGATGCGCTGGCTAATTTGTCTCAGTTGGTGCCCGAGGTTCAGCCGGAAACTGGCGTGACCTATGCGCATAAGATCGACAAGGCAGAGGCGCGAATTGATTGGACAAAACCTGCGATCGAAGTGGATCGTCAGATACGTGGGTTATCGCCGTTCCCTGGCGCATGGTGCGAGTTGGATGGGCAACGTGTCAAATTGCTAGGATCCCGTCTTGCCGAGGGCACTGGCCCAGCTGGCGAAGTGCTGTCGGATGAGTTGATCGTGGCTTGCGGTGATGGTGCCGTGCAGCTGCTGCGGTTGCAGCGTGCGGGCAAGGGCGCGCAGGACGCAGATGTTTTTGCGCGTGGCATGTCTGTGAAAGTTGGTACAGTTTTCAACTGATCATTGTTTTGGTGGTCGTGCTTTGTAAACAGGCAGCTTCCAACCCCAGATCATCGAGCCGGCTCTGAGGACCCATGTCACTGCCGCGCAAATGGCAAGAACAGGTAGCCCATTTAAGCCAGCATACATGGCCAAAACACCGCTGGTGGCACCTACAAAGGCTGCTGTGGCATAGATTTCACCCTGTTTCAGAACCAATGGTACTTCGTTGCAAACCACATCGCGCATGAGGCCGCCGAGGCACCCGGTTGAAATGCCCATCAGGACCACAATGATGGCGTTCTGATTTAAGTCCATTGCAACGCCAGCACCCGCGGCAACAGCAACCGAAAGTGCGATGCTGTCGAGCCAAAGCAGCAGACGATACCGGCTTTCGAAAAGATGCGCTGTGAAAAACACAAGCAGTGCGGCTGCGCAGGCGAGTAGGATGTAACTGGGTTGGCCGACCCAGAAGACAGGGTCGCGGCCCAAAAGTAGATCTCTTAATGTGCCCCCGCCGACTGCAGTGAGGCAGGCGACAAAGGCAAACCCGACAAGATCAAGCTGTGCGCGGCTGGCTACCAGCGCGCCCGTCAAAGCAAAGACAAAGACAGATGCAAAGTCGAGAAACGTGATCGCCGTCATGATGCTTTGCTAGGTTTGAAGGGGGCCATACCCGCACGGGCCAGTTCATCTGCTTTTTCGTTTTCTGGATGGCCTGCGTGGCCTTTAACCCATTCCCAAGTCACCGAATGACGCGCTTGCGCCGCATCTAGGCGCTGCCAAAGTTCAACGTTCTTAACCGGTTTTTTTGAGGAGGTACGCCAACCATTGCGCTTCCAGCCATGAATCCATCCGGTGACGCCATTTTTCACATAGGCGCTGTCTGTTACCACCGTGAGCGTGCTGGCGCGTTCGAGCGTTTCAAGCGCCATGATTGCTGCCATCAGCTCCATCTGGTTATTGGTCGTTTCTGCTTCGCCGCCACTCAGCTCTCGTTCTTTCACAACGGTATCACCGTCTGTGGCACGCAGAAGCACGCCCCATCCGCCGGGGCCTGGATTGCCTGAGCAGGCTCCGTCGGTATAGGCAAAGAGTTCGGCCATGGCCTGCTATCCTTTTTGAAGTTCTTGGCCGGCAGCCATACCGTTCATGCGCGTTCAAATGCAAGGCGTCCTGCGAGGGCGACGAAAATCGCGGCAAAACTGCGGTTGAGCCAGCGCATGATGCGCTCGGACCCTAGCAAAACTTCACGCGCTTGAGCTGCAAAGATGCCATACCCGGCAAAAACGAAAAACGTCATGGCCATGAATACGCCACCAAGCAGAAACATTTCTTGAGAGGCCGTGGCTGTTTGGCCGCTCAGGAAAGGCGGAAGCAGAGCGAGGAAGAAAACGGACAGTTTTGGATTCAGGATGTTGATCAAAGCGGCGCGCCGACAGATGGTCCATCCGCTGCTTCGGTCAGTCTCGGCGCGCACAGAGAGCGCTCCGCCCTCTTTCACGGCCTGCCAAGCAAGATATAGCAGGAAGGCAACACCAAGGAGTTTCATGATATTAAATAGAACAGCGCTTGTATGCAGGATCGCTGCTAGACCTAAAGCTGCAGCTATTAGAGCGGGAAGTATGCCGAAAGTGCATCCCAAAGCCGCCCAAAGAGCGGCCTTTGGTCCACGGCCCAGCCCCATTGCGATTGTAAAGATCACACCCGTTCCCGGTGCCAGTACGACAACCAGGGCCGTGAGAAAAAAATGTGCTGAAATCATAAAAGCCCCAAAAATGTTCACTGGTCGGTGGTTCAACTTAATTGAACTCTGATCTTGGGGATGGATCAAGTGATAGCAAGAAAAAACCGGAGCGTTTCGGCCCCGGTTCTCTGCAGATTTATTTTCCTGCGGTGTAATCCATTTCTGGTTCACCTGGCATCGGATCGCGCGGCGGGCGACCAATCACATCTTTCAAACCTTCAAGTTCGATGAAGTTATCGGCCTGACGGCGCAACTCATCTGAAATCATTGGCGGTTGGCTGCGAATTGTCGACACCACAGACACACGCACACCCTGACGCTGCAAGCTTTCTACCAACGGGCGGAAATCGCCGTCTCCTGAGAATAGCACAATGTGGTCAACGTGAGGTGCAAGCTCCATAGCATTCACCGCAAGTTCGATATCCATGTTGCCCTTAACCTTACGGCGGCCCTGGCTATCGGTGTATTCCTTGGCGGGTTTCGTCACCATGGTGAAGCCGTTGTAATGCAGCCAGTCAACCAAAGGACGGATAGGTGAATACTCATCGTTCTCTAAGAGAGCGGTATAATAAAAGGCCCGTAGCAGTTTGCCGCGGCGCATGAACTCGGTACGAAGGAGCTTATAGTCGATGTCAAACCCGAGCGACTTGGCGGCCGCATACAGATTCGAACCATCAATGAACAGCGCGAGCCGTTCGTCTTTATAAAACATCCAGTTTCCTTCCTGCTAATACGCGCCAAAATGCCTGTGATTATCAAAATGCGAGGCGCGCATGGCCTAATAAACTAAAGTAATTTTGCGGGTGGGCAAAGAGATGAAGGGTCAAGTTTTGGTGTCATCTGAAATCCATTCGTATATAGAATTAAAATCATGAGAGAATTCAGCATATTAGCTTTGGGCGGAAATGTTCCGTCTTCTGTGGGTGGTCCCAATTCGACACTAGATTTCGCGCTTAAGTCACTTGAGCAATATGGCGTGAACATCTTAAAGGAGAGTTTACGCTACGTGACCCCCGCGTTCCCAAGCGGCTCTGGCCCTGACTTTGTGAACTCTGTTGCCCTGTGTGATTCGGAGCATAAGCCGGGCGATTTGCTAAACATTTTGCACAAAATTGAAGCCCAGTGTGGTCGCGTGCGCGATCAGCGGTGGGGGGCGCGAACTCTGGATATCGATCTGATTGCCTGCGGCTCGGCTGTCCTGCCCGATCACGAGGTATACCTAGAGTGGAATGAGCTTGAGCTTGAAAAGCAGAGCGAAATTGCACCAAAGGAACTGATTCTTCCTCATCCACGTTTGCAGGATCGTGCGTTCGTCTTAGTACCGCTTTTTGAGCTTCTTCCTGACTGGGTTCACCCGGTTTTGGGCCTCACTGTGAGCGAAATGCTGCAAAAGCTCCCTGAAAGTGATCGAAACGCGGTTGTTCGGCTTCCTGAACGCTGACTATCTGCTTGTAACCGATGCTAAAGCGGCCTAAATACTCAGCTTCTGATCCCTTCCTAGAATGGAGAGCCCTCAATGGCCCGCGTGACAGTCGAAGATTGCGTAGATAAGGTTCCAAACCGTTTTGAACTGGTGATGCTTGCAGCACACCGGGCGCGTGAGATTTCCGCCGGTTCTGCGATCACTGTTGAGCGTGACAACGACAAGAATCCAGTTGTGTCTCTGCGTGAAATCGCAGACGAGACCCAGACTGCGGATGAGCTGCGTGAACGTCTGATCGAGAACAACCAGCATCAGATCGAAGTGGACGAGCCAGAAGAAGACAGCATGGCGCTGTTGATGGGCGCGGAAACTGCCGACAAGCCATCTGACGACGATATGTCCGAAGAAAAGCTGCTGCGCGCACTTATGGAAGCTCAAGGCCAGGGGTAACGCCCCAGGGGATAGAGAAGGCACCACATGATTCCGGCTGACGATCTGGTCGAACTCGTAAGGGCCTATAATCCCAAGACAAATGAAAAGCTTATTCGCGAGGCCTATGAATTTGGCCTCGAGATGCATGAGGGCCAGTACCGGCATTCGGGAGAGCCCTATTTTTCCCACCCTATCGAAGTTGCAGCGATCCTGACGGAACAGCAGTTGGATGATGCCACCATCATCACAGCCCTGCTGCACGATACGATTGAGGACACCAAAGCCTCTTACCAAGAAGTTGCGAAACTTTTTGGCGAAGAGACGGCCATGTTGGTGGATGGTGTTACCAAGCTGACCAACCTGCAGCTCAGCTCGACCGAGACCAAACAGGCTGAAAATTTCCGTAAGCTTTTTATGGCGATGTCCAAAGATCTGCGCGTGATCTTGGTAAAGTTGGCGGACCGGTTGCACAATATGCGGACGATCCGCGCGATGCGGCCACAGAAGCAGATCGTCAAGGCGCGTGAAACCATGGATATCTACGCACCGCTTGCGGGCCGCATGGGTATGCAGTGGATGCGCGAAGAGCTGGAAGACTTGGCTTTCAAAGTTTTGAACCCAGAAGGTCGGGCCTCGATCATGCGGCGGTTCATCACGCTGCAAAAAGAAACCGGCGATGTGATCCAGCGGATCACGGACGACATGGAATTCGAGCTGGAAAAAGCCGACATCGAAGCTGAAATCGTTGGACGGGCGAAAAAACCCTATTCGATCTGGCGAAAGATGCAGGCCAAAGATCAGGGTTTTTCGCGACTGTCTGATATTTATGGTTTTCGGATCATCACAGCGAACGAGGCCGACTGTTATCGCGTGCTTGGAGCAATCCATCAGCGTTGGCGCGCGGTGCCAGGCCGGTTCAAAGATTACATCAGCCAGCCCAAATCCAACGGGTATCGCTCTATCCATACAACGGTGTCAGGTCGCGATGGGCGGCGCGTAGAGGTGCAAATCCGTACCCGCCAAATGCATGATGTTGCGGAAACCGGCGTGGCGGCACATTGGTCCTATCGTGATGGTGTTCGTGGCGAAAACCCTTTTGCTGTTGATCCCGCACGCTGGATCCGGTCGCTTTCCGAGCAGTTTGATTCTGAGGAAGATCACGAAGATTTCTTGGAAGCTGTGAAACTTGAGATGTTTCAGGACCAAGTGTTTTGCTTCACTCCTAAGGGCGATGTGGTGAAGCTACCGCGCGGGGCGACGCCGATTGATTTCGCTTATGCGATCCATACGCGGATTGGCAACGCCTGTGTGGGGGCCAAAATCGATCATATGCGCGTGCCACTTTGGACTCGCGTTAAGAACGGTCAGTCGATCGAGATCATCACGGCCAATGGTCAAATGCCGCAGGCGACATGGTTGGAGATCGCAACAACAGGCAAAGCCAAATCTTCGATCCGCCGCGCATTGCGTGAGATCGATCATGAACGGTTTGTAAAGCTGGGTTTTGAACTGGCGCGTGCGGCCTTTGAACATGTTGGCAAAAAACCATCTGACAAAGTTCTGGATATGGCCGCTAAGCAATTGCGACTGGATAGTCGTGAAACCTTGCTGGCACGTCTAGGCAGTGCGGAGCTAAGTGCCAACCAAGTCGTCCAAGCTGTCTTCCCGGAATTGTCCAGAGAAGACAAAGACGAAGTTTCTGCGGAACGGGCAGTCATCGGCCTGGATGACGACCAAAGTTTTCAGCGTGCACGCTGTTGCGATCCTCTGCCGGGAGAGCGCATCATCGGGATAACGTCGCGCGGTAAGGGTGTCGTGGTCCATACCATCGATTGTGATAACTTGACCCGTTACGAAGATCAGCCAGAACGTTGGTTGGATTTGCATTGGCAGATGGGTAAGCACAAGGCTGAAAATGGTGCGACCATTGATCTGACGATCGGAAATGATGCTGGCGTTCTTGGCCGCGTCTGTTCGGTCATTGGCGAACATAAAGCCAATATTTCAGACCTTGAGTTCACCGAACGTAAACCTGATTTCTTTCGCTTGTTGGTGCACGTTGAACTTCGGGATGTTGAACATTTGCATTCCTTAATGTTGGCCTTGCAGGCTGAAAGCGAGGTCGCAGCTGTGCAACGGCATCGTGATCCCAACCGGGTGGCAGCCGCTGCCCCTGCGAAACATTAAGGACGGACAAAGTGGTCTTTAAGCGCCGGGACAGACGACCTATTCAGCGGATTGTGCTGGATTTTCTCTGGCCCCGCGGGGGCTGGACGCGTGCGTTTTATTATGTCCGCCATCGGTTGCATCGCTTACCTGGCTCACCTGAGCGGATCGCTCGCGGAATCTGGGCTGGCGTTTTCACATCATTTTCGCCGTTTTTCGGGGTCCATTTTCTGGTTGCCGCCCTCTTTGCTCGCTTTGTTCAAGGCAATCTTTTGGCGGCATTGCTTGGTACGTTTTTTGGCAATCCACTGACCTATCTACCCATCGGTGTGATTTCGTTGAAAACCGGTCACTTTCTTTTGGGGACCGAGTTTGAAGAAGGTGAGGAAAGCAGCTTGATCGGGAAATTTACCGATGCAGGCTATGACTTGCTGCACAATGCATGGGCTGTTTTCACTGATGAAAAAATGGATTGGCACGGGTTGTCGATTTTCTGGGATGAGGTGTTTTACCCGTATCTGATCGGGGGCATTGTGCCGGGGATCGTTGCGGGAACAGTTGCGTATTACCTGACCGTTCCTGTGATCCGTGCGTATCAAAAACGTCGCGCAAAACAGATTCAGGCGAAATTTGAAGCTTTGAAAACCAAAGCGCAGCAAGTGGTTGAGCAGGTCAGCGATGAAAGTTCTGCGGACGACTAACCGATAGGAATCGGTTTCATCTTTGCAAATGACCTCCTAGGGTCGGCGCAACTGATGATTTGGAGACATGACATGTTGCGTCTTGGTGTGAATATTGACCACGTGGCCACCGTGAGAAATGCACGCGGCGGGGCCTACCCTGATCCTGTTCGGGCGGCGTTGCTGGCGGAAGCCGCGGGTGCGGATGGCATTACGGCCCACCTGCGCGAAGATCGCCGTCACATTATGGATCATGATATTGATGGGCTGATGGCAGCTTTGAGGGTGCCTTTGAATTTTGAAATGGCTGCGACCGACGAGATGCAAGCGATCGCTTTGCGTCACAAGCCTCATGCGGTTTGTATTGTCCCTGAAAAGCGCGAAGAGAAAACCACTGAGGGTGGTTTGGAAGTGGCGCGTGAAGAAAACCGGTTGGCGCATTATATTGCTCCACTGCGAGATGCAGGGTGTCGCGTTTCCATTTTCATTGGCGCTGATCAAAAGCAGATAGAAGCTGCGCACCGTATTGGTGCTCCTGTTATTGAGTTACACACGGGTGCCTATTGTGATTTCCATGCCGAAGGTAAGTTCGCTGAGCGTGATGATGAGCTGGCGCGTCTGACGGATATGGCAGCCTTTGCGCATGATCTTGGACTAGAGGTCCACGCTGGGCACGGGCTGACCTATGATACGGTGCAACCGATTGCAGCCCTCCCGACGGTCAAAGAGCTGAACATTGGCCATTTTCTGATGGGCGAGTCGATGTTTATTGGCATGGAAAACGCGATCAAAGACATGCGTCGCCTGATGGATGAGGCGCGCGCCGCCTAAGGTTAAAGGAGTGATGCATGCTGGGGCCTGAAATCTGGCTTATTCTATTGGGCTGGGCCGTCGCTTGTGGGAGCCCGGGACCAGCAACCTTGGCGATTTCAGGGACGGCGATGGCCTCTGGCCGCTCTGCGGGTGTTGCTGTTGCATCGGGTATTGTCGTGGGTTCTGCCAGTTGGGGCATTGCCGCTGCGTTGGGAATGAGTGCCTTGATGCTTGCCAATGCTTGGATTTTTGAAGTGATCCGTTATCTAGGCGCGACTTACCTTTTGTTTCTTGCGTTCAAATCCCTGCGTAGTGCCTTTTCTGCGGCGCGCAGCAAGGCCGAGATCGATATGTCGGCTCAATCCCATGAGCGTCTATTTCTGAAAGGCTTTTTAATCCACATTACAAACCCCAAGGCGATCCTTGCTTGGGGGGCGATCTATGCGATTGTTTTGCCTGCTAACGCCAAATCTGATGCGATTTGGCAGTTGTTTCTGATGCTGGTTGCAACCTCGACTTTGGTATTCATCGGATATGGCATTCTGTTCTCGCATCCGGCCGTCGTACGGGTCTATATGGCTGCGAAAAGATGGTTTGACGTGGCTTTCGCTGTATTGTTCGGCGCTGCAAGCCTGAAAATCCTAACGGCCCGACTGGAGGTTTAAATGCTGCGATATCTGATCCCATTTGTATTGGTAGCGAGCCCTGCCGTTTCGCAAGAAGTTGTAGACTGTGATTGGCATGCCCGGGCAGACGCGATTTATGAGCCCTGGGAAGAGTTCTCTCGAACCTATGCCAGTGGGGATGTTCGTTTAGCCTTGCTTGATACGATTGAACCAGCCGCAGGATCCTTCCATCTCTTGGTGCTTTCGCCGCCCTATGACGAGTTGGGCGGGCGGCAATGCAAAACCATCGGCTTGTCAAATGGAATTGGTTTCTCCGGGATCGGATTTGAGGAAATTCAAGCCGAGTATGATCCGGCCTTTGGCCTCATGTTTGGCGTGCAGGTGCAATATTTTGATGGAGAATTTGCGGATTATCTATCTGGCGACCTATTGTTTTCATTGAACCAAGCCACGGGGCGGATCGAGGCCTTTCTGGAATGATTTTGGGTATTGGATCGGATCTGGCGAATATTGAACGTATCCAAGGCACGCTGGATCGGTTCGGCGACCGATTTAAAAACCGCGTCTTCACAGAGACGGAGCAAACCAAAGCAGAGCGTCGCAAAGATGTGGCTGGAACCTATGCAAAACGTTGGGCTGCCAAAGAAGCGTGCTCCAAAGCGCTGGGCACAGGATTGGCCATGGGGATTTCTTGGAAAGACATGCATGTCACCAATTTACGTACCGGGCAGCCGGTCATGCAGGTGACTGGCTGGGCAAAAGACCGTCTTAACCAAATGACGCCAAAAGGGCATGAGGCGGTGATTCATGTCACGTTGACCGATGATCATCCTTGGGCACAGGCCTTTGTGGTCATCGAAGCTTTGCCGATCGGGACGGGGATCGGTGCTTCGGGTTGACTTCGGCCCTTGTGAACCGCATGTAACCTCGAACTGAATTCGGAGAGGCAAGTATGTCATCAGAGGCCACAAAAAAATCAGGCGGCTTGGTTGAGACCATCAAAACGGTTGTCTATGCGCTGCTGATTGCGGGCCTGTTCCGCACGCTTTTGTTCCAGCCATTCTGGATCCCATCAGGGTCGATGAAAGACACATTGCTAATTGGTGACTTCTTGTTCGTGAATAAGTTCGCTTATGGCTATTCCTATGCTTCCTGCCCCTCGATCCCGCCACTTGGCATTGATGCCAAGAAAATATGTGCGGCGTTTGATGGCGAAAATAGCCGTTTCATGGGCTCAGAACCTGAGCGCGGAGACGTTGTGGTTTTCCGCCACCCGGTGACGGGTTCCGACTTTATCAAACGTGTTGTTGGCCTGCCGGGTGACAAGGTGCAGATGAAAAATGGTGTGCTGCATATCAATGAGGCCGCAGTTAAGCTCGAACACGGTGGCGTCTTTTCCGAAGTGATGGAGCCACAAGGACCACACGGTGGTTTGCCACGTTGCGAAAATGGGCCTGTAGGCCATGGCGGCCAATGTGACAAAATCCGTTTGATTGAAACCCTGCCAGGCGGCGTAAGCCATGCCGTTCTGAATATCGAAAACTCCTTTGTCGATAACACAGGTGTTTTCACAGTTCCGCGTGGACATTTCTTCTTTGTTGGTGATAACCGCGACAACTCTACAGACAGCCGGGTTCCACAAAGCCGAGGTGGTGTAGGGTTCGTTCCATATGAAAACCTGATTGGCCGGGCGGATCGTGTTATGTTCTCGTCTGCGGGCCGGTCTATGTTTGCATTCTGGACCTGGCGTGGTGACAGATTTTTCAAGGCGATTGAGTGAAACTATCTAACGAATTGAAAGCACTGGAAACGCGGCTGGGGCATCACTTTGATGCCCCGGAGCTTTTGGTGCGGGCCGTTACCCATTCTTCGATGTCGTCCTCGACACGTCAGGATAACCAGCGTCTTGAGTTCCTAGGGGACCGGGTTCTTGGCTTGGTGATGGCTGAAGCGATCCTAGAGGCGGACACTGAAGCAAGCGAAGGCCAATTGGCTCCGCGGTTCAATGCTTTGGTGCGCAAAGAAACCTGCGCCGATGTGGCGCGTGAGATCGAACTTGGGGCGGCTCTTAAGCTGGGCCGTTCTGAAATGCTGTCGGGTGGACGTCGTAAGCAAGCCTTGCTTGGGGACGCGATGGAGGCGGTGATCGCAGCCGTTTACAAAGATGGTGGATTTGATGCTGCCAAGGCCTTGATTGTGCGCCTATGGGGGGATCGGGTCACAAAGGTCGAGGCGGATGCGAGAGACGCGAAAACTTCGCTGCAAGAATGGGCGCAGGCACGCCGCTTGTCGCCGCCAAAATATGAACTGGTGAAACGCGCGGGGCCAGATCATGCGCCTGTGTTCACCATCAAGGCCGTTCTGGACAATGGTGAGGTCGAAGAGGCCACCGCAGGGTCTAAACGGCAAGCCGAACAAGCCGCCGCGAAGGCGCTTTTGACGAGATTGGAGAGCGCATGAAACGCGCAGGATTCGTAGCCCTCATCGGAGAGCCAAACGCAGGTAAATCGACCCTAACCAACCGCATGGTTGGTGCGAAGGTGTCGATAGTAACCCACAAAGTGCAAACCACGCGTGCCCGCATTCGTGGCGTTGCCATCGAGGGGGAGTCACAAATTGTCTTTGTCGACACCCCGGGTCTTTTCCGCCCACGCCGCCGTTTGGACCGTGCCATGGTGGCAGCCGCATGGGGCGGAGCCGCGGATGCGGATATTGTGGTGCTGATGGTCGAAGCCCATCGCGGCATCACCGAAGGCGTCGAGGCTATTTTGGAAGGCCTCGAAGAGATCGCGCAGGGGCGCAAAGTCGCGCTGGCGATCAACAAGATCGACATGGTGAAATCTGAGAAACTGCTTGGGCTCGCGCAAGACTTGAACAGCCGCTACGATTTTGTCGAAACCTTTATGATTTCTGCGGAAAAAGGCCATGGCGCTGAACATCTGCGTGCTTGGCTTGCTGCCGAGCTTCCTGAGGGTCCGTGGCTTTATCCCGAAGACCAGATCGCAGACCTACCTTTGCGGATGATCGCGGCAGAAATGACGCGCGAGAAACTGACGCTTCGCTTGCATCAAGAGTTGCCTTACCAGCTGACAGTCGAGACCGAAAAATGGGAAGAACGCAAAGATGGCTCAGCACGTGTGGATCAGTTGATCTATGTGATGCGTGATGGGCATAAAGGCATCGTGTTAGGCAAAGGTGGCGAGACCATCAAAGCTGTTTCAACCGCAGCCCGTGCTGAATTGACTGAATTTCTGGGACGTAAAGTACACCTCTTCTTGCAGGTCAAAGTACGCCCGAATTGGCTTGAAGAATCCGAGCGCTATTCGGAAATGGGCCTTGATTTCAAAGACGGCAACACATGACACGCCTCACGGCGGAATTTTGGGTGCAGGCCTATCTAACACGCCTGCGCCTTTATGAAATTCCAGCCTTTGTTGTTACACATGGTGACGATACCGCAGGCTCGGTTCTCGTTAAACTTAACACGCTAGATGGCCAGGCATCGGCCTATCAAAGGTCCTTTGATTTGATGAGCGGTGAGCGCACATGGGTGGTCCTGTCGGAAGGCCCTGAAAAAGACGTTGATGCAGCCTTGGCCAAGCAACGAAGCTTTGATCCCGATCTCTGGGTGGTCGAAGTCGAAGATCGCCAAGGTCGTCATTTACTAGATGAACCCGGCCTCAAAGACTGATCCCTGCGGTCACTTTTCCTCAAATACTCAATTGCGACCGTTGCCCCAAACCACTTAGGGTGCAGCTATGGAATGGCGTGACCAAGGCATCATTATTGCATCTCGCAAACATGGGGAAAACTCTGTGATCCTTGAGGTGTTTACCCCGACGCAGGGGCGACATGCCGGGGTTGTACGTGGTGGCACCAGCCGCAAAATGACGCCTATCTTGCAGCCCGGCGGACAAGTAGAAGTACAATGGAAAGCGCGGCTTTCAGAACATATTGGGTCTTTTACGGTTGAACCAATTCGCAGCCGCGCCTTGGCACTTGGCGATAGGTTTGCCTTAGCTGGGTTGAACGCCGTGACGGCACTTTTGTCCTTTGCTTTGCCAGAACGTGAAGCGCATCTTGCGCTATATGAAAAGACAGAACCTTTGATGGACTTGTTGGGAAAAAACGAGGTGTGGCCTTTGGCCTATCTGCAATGGGAAGTCGCGTTGCTTGATGAGCTTGGTTTTGGTCTGGATCTTAGCAGCTGTGCGGTGACCGGAAAAACCGACGGGCTCACACACATATCGCCTAAATCGGGCCGAGCGGTGACGCGTGAAGGGGCCGGGGAATGGATCGATCGCATGCTTCCGCTCCCTGAGATCCTTTCAGGGCGCGGCGATGACACTGACCAAGCAATTTTAGCAGCATTAAAGACAACCGGTTATTTTTTGGAAAACAAACTGGCACCTAGCCTAGGCAATAAGGCGCTTCCTGACGCCCGTGCCAGATACCTTGATGCGCTTAGCCGTCGGGCAACTTTGTGAACAACAGGGTCTGATCGGCATCATTGCTTAAGATCAACACGTTTCCTGAAACTTCTGCCAAAGTCATCTCGGTGAGCATAGCAAAATAGGTCTGTTCAACACCCAAAGCGGCGCAAGCACGCTTTGTTGAAAGAATTGGACCCAGCTCAAACCAAGGATAAGGGGCCGTTTGAACCGCGCTATATGCGTTACAAGGCGCATCCCCATCAATCTGACCATCTTCGGAGAAACGAATTGTGGCGGTCGCGCTAAAGGGTTGCCCATTTAGTTGATGCAGTTTCCACGAACCATCTGCGCCATAGGCGGTCAACGTTTCGTCACGCACGCAAGCGTTGATCAGAAGGAGAATGGCAAGAAGTCTCATGTGTCTTCATATAGGGCGAGGATGAGGTCAACCAAGGTCCCCATCGCTTGCCTGTTGTCTGTTTTATCTCGTGTAGAAAGTTCCTGCATTCCCAGCAGGGCTCCATAGATGATGCGGGAAAGCTCCGCATTGGTGAGGCCGATCTCTGCAAGCAGGCTATTCAAATATCCCATCCGCTTACCGTCGATCCGGTCCATCGCATCGGCAACAGCAGTGTTTTCACGTGCCCAGGCGCGGATGGCAGGTTCTGCACCTGAACCGCCAAATTCTTCGGGTGCAGATTTGGTGGCGATGTCACCAAGTGTGCGCAGTCGTTTTATAGGATTTTCTTCGGCTTCGAGGGCTTCCACGATTTCGGAATAGGCGCGCTGTTCCCACAGCTCCAACATGGCAGATTGAAAAGCTGGAACATCTTGAAAGTGCCAATAGAACGACCCTTTTGTCGTTTCTAAACGGCGTGCCAATGGTTCTGCCTTAAGGGCTACCGGCCCCTGTTCTGTCAGTGCCTTGAAGCCTGCTGCCAGCCACAGCTCGCGAGATAGTCGATTCTTTGCCATGCAACAGGACTAATTGGCGTTGCCGATAGGAGCAAGTTGCGTTATCCATACGGTAGCGTATGGAATCAGGAGTGTGACATGAATCGTTTGAATTTGGCCGCTGCCGTCTTAATGGCTTTAACTTTTGGAGTGCATGTTTTTGCCGGGGGCCCCGAAGTTCACGTAGCCATTCAGGCAAGTGAACTTTCAGAGTATCTTCGTGCCATCAGTGCGGTCTTGTGGCACGCCGTCAGCGTCATTTTGGCTGTATTTGCGCTGGCTTACCTTTGGCTTGCGCGTAACGATAACAAAGCCTTGTCCATTGTCCTGGGCGCCACTCAGCTGGGTTTTGCGACGCTGTTCCTCTGGTACGGAACCACTCTGCTTGGAACCATCTGGCCGATGCCCCAGTGGATTGTTTTCTTGCTGATCCCGGCCATTTCGGCAGCCGGGACGTTGAGACAAAAGGCTTTACCAGCTTGATGTTTTGACGGTGACATCTGCAGGCACGGGCTTATGTGTGCCGCCTGAAAACCCTCCGACTCTTGCTGCGAAGGTTTTGAAATAGTCCTGACTTTGCACATGCGCCAAGGTTTCTTGGCTGTCCCAGCGCCCCCAATGAATGCGGCTGATGCCGTTGTCCGCAACTGACACCTGATAGCTAAAGTTAGCAGCTCCCGGATCTGCGTCTAGCGCGTCGATAAAGTCCTGAATGGCAGCGCGCCACGGGACTTCGTCGCCAGAGTAGTCATAAGTGATTGTGATCCCACGCATGGTTTTCCCTCCCTATATTTAACAATTAGGTTAAATATAGGGAGTTCACTTGGAAAGCAAACTACAGAAAAGAATAGGGCGCGTGCATTTCTGCACGCGCCCTTCTTGGTCATGTGATCTGGTTTAGCCAAGAAGACGGCGCGCGATCACCTGTGCCTGAATTTCAGCGGCCCCTTCAAAGATGTTCAGAATACGCGCGTCACAAAGGATGCGGCTGATCTCATATTCCAAAGCGAAACCGTTACCACCATGGATTTGTAGGCCATTATCAGCAGACGCCCAGGCGACGCGCGCGCCCAGAAGCTTTGCCATGCCAGCCTCAAGATCACAGCGCTTGTCGTGATCCTTTTGCCATGCGGAGTAGTATGTAAGCTGACGGGCAACCATAATCTCGACGGCCATCATTGCCAGTTTGCCTGAAACGCGCGGGAAATCGATCAATGATTTACCGAATTGTTTCCGGTCAATTGCATATTGCATCGAAACGTCCAGCGCGGCCTGCGCAACGCCAACGGCACGAGCCGCTGTTTGAATTCGCGCGCTTTCGAAGGTTTGCATCAGCTGTTTAAAGCCTTTGTTCTCTTCGCCGCCCAGCAGGTTTTCTTCTTTGACTTTGAAAGCATCAAAGCTGAGCTCGTATTCCTTCATGCCACGATAACCCAGAACTTCGATTTCTGTGCCGGTCATGCCGTCGGTAGGGAAAGGATTTTCATCCGTACCCGGTGTCTTTTCGGCGATAAACATCGACAGGCCTTTATGGTTGTCGGTGTTGGAATCCGTCCGCGCCAGCAAGGTCATGATCTGCGTACGAGCCGCGTGTGTGATCCATGTTTTATTGCCGGTGATTTCATATCCGTCGTCGGTTTTGACCGCGCGTGTGCGCAAGGACCCTAGATCGGAACCAGTATTGGGTTCGGTGAAGACGGCCGTTGGCAGCACCTCGCCACTGGCAAGCTTGGGTAGCCACTTTTGTTTTTGCTCTTCGGTGCCGCCGCACAGGATCAGTTCAGATGCGATCTCTGGGCGGGTTCCCAATGAACCAACACCGATGTAGCCCCGAGACAGTTCTTCGGTGACAACAACCATGGCTGCTTTGGTCAATCCATAGCCGCCGTATTCCTCAGGGAGGGTCAGGCCAAATACGCCCATATCGGCAAGCTCTTGGATCACCTCAAGCGGGATCAATTCATCTTTTAGATGCCATTCATGTGCGTGTGGGATGACCTTATCGACCGCGTAGCGTCGGAACTGCTCGCGGATCATTTCAAGTTCTTCATCCAGGCCAGAGGTGCCAACGGTGATATTCGCGGCCTGTTCTTGCATCAATTCAACAAGGCGCGTGCGTGCGGCTTGTGTGTTGCCGTTCTGACAAAGCGTCATCACCGCAGGTTCCATTAGGCCGCGCATTTCATCTTGGGATAGGCCGATGTCTTGCAGGCGGATGATTTCGCCCTGGCTCATTGGGATGCCGCCGTAGATCTGCCACAGGTACTCGCCAAATGCGATCTGATGGATCAGTTGTTCGACTTCGCCGAACCTACCATCCGCCTTTAAACGTTCCGCCCAAGCCTGCATTTGCTTCAAGGCTTCGTCATATGTCGCGAGCCAAGAAAGTGCATGAGCAGCAACTTGGTTCTCTTCAATTTTTGCACCGGAAACACGTTCACCGTCTAATGTTGCAGCGCGCAGCTTGGTGGTAGCGGTTTCGACAATCGCACCCACCGGCGGCAGCGCGGCTTTGGTCAGATCCAGAAGATCGGGCAGAATGGCAGAATTGGTCATTGTAAGGTCCTGTCCGTCATGAGCCATGAATCACATCCTTGTTTTGCTGCACCGTGACATAATCCTTTTGCAGTTGCAGCGCAACAAAAATACAAAAAGTGACGCTGGGATGATTGTATAATTACGCGGTGAATTTTTTCGCGTCAAAGGTCCACCCACTAATCTGAGCGATGCCATAGGTAATCAGTTGTAATTTATGAAATTAATTTGAGCGTACGCGAAGTTGCCGGAACACAAGCATCAGCAGCAACATGAGGAAAAATAGACCGGCAAAGTCTCCGATGAAGAAGGCAAAGTAATCAAGAGGGGGGCTGCCAAAGGCAAGATTCGTTAAAATACCCCCAAGAATTGCTGCAATGGCACCAGCCCCCATGACGCAGGGCCAGCAGGGCTCAACCTCTGAATTTGGGCGAATATCTTTCCAAAGACGGGCGATAAGCTCAAAGACGAGAGGCGCTGCTAAAACCGCAATTGCAATACCTGCCATTCGACTGGGTAAAAAGACGTTGCTGCCGGCAAGATAAGCGTAGGTGAGCAAGACGCCAGGCAGTAAGGCGATCGATGAACGCCAGCCTAGTAGCCAAGCGGAAAGTACGCGAACGCCGTGGGGTAAAAACAGCAAGCTCGCGCTGCTGTGAAAATCCGCAAAAAATAGGTTCTGAACGGGCATCAACGCTTCGAACGTTAGAAAGAAAGCGATGATATAAGCTGTTGAGGCAATCACTGTCTCAGCAGCAAGCGACTTCAACCCCAATATGTGCTCCCTAGCGCTTGGTCAATTTAGACCTGTGGTGAGTGCACCATATAAACGCCACGGCGGGATGTCGAGCTTTGTGATAGATAACCTTTGCTTACGAGGGATTTAAGCGCCCGGAAGAAGGTTGGACGAGAGATGCTTGCGACCAAACTGTGGGACAGAAGCCCGGTCGTGCGGACTCCATGATTGTTCGAGGCAAGTTCTGTCGCGGCATAATAAATATCGCGTTCAACAGCGCTAAGGTCCTCAAGACCCATGGCGCGTTCCATGCCGAGAAGCAATTTACGGAGTTCAGCAAGTTTGGAAATATCTGTCATCGTTACTCATACCTCATATTGAGACTTATAGGTGGTTAAGTTTCAAAAATCATCTACTTTTTGAGCGTTTGGTTAAATCCAACAGAGATATTTGAACCTGTTTGCGCTGGCGCGATCTTTACATTTTGTTGGCGTTTTTGGTCAAGTCTCGGTTGCTTATTGTTTTGGTTTGCGCCGTCGGTGACACGATTGAATTGTTCGTCATAAGGACCAGCAATTATTCTGGCGCCAAGACAAGTATTAACCAATTATTTGTAAAGTTTGCGTCCCCTTCAAACTGGAGGGATGAAATGCTGCTATCGACAACAAAGAAAATTGCTGCTCATGCAATGATCTATTCGATACCAAAAGCACGCTACCGAAATATGATTTTCGTGTTGTCCCACATGCGTGCCGCGACAACTGCGTTATCAAACGTGCTGTGTTCATGCCCCGAAATATCCGGGTACGGTGAAACACATGTTTCTTACGTTTCCAAAGCAAGCGTTGGTCAGACTGTTGTGAATTTGATGATACGCTGCGCTTGGGAGCCTAAGGCGCGTTTTATTTTTGATAAAGTTTTACACGGCGATCTGCACATGGCGAGCGGGACCGATTTTTTTGAGGCGCATGCCATCTTTCTCATTCGTTCTCCGACACCAGCGGTGCAGTCAATTGTTCGGCTCGCCCGGCACACGGGAAATGTTTGTTATCAATGCCCTCAAGCAGCAGCCCAATATTACTTGGATCGTTTGCTAGACCTAAAGGCGACATGGTTTCAATTTCACCCTCGACATCGGTTTGGATTATTTACTGAAGATCTGCTTTCTGATCCGGAAACCTATAGTCGAGACATCGGAGCATGGCTCGGGTTGCAGAGCGAATTAGGTACCAGTTACAAAAGTCATCCTGCTTCGCTATTACCCGGAGGGGGTGACCCGATCCTGAGTGGTGAGGTGCAGCGAATTATACCGCATACGTATCCCTTTGATCTTGCGCCCATTCCAGGGGTTTCGCGCGAACTCTCGAAGGCCTGCATGCAACAGTTTTTGGATTGGAAAGCGATCATAGACGAGCCTGAACGCAAGAGCTTCCAGGATGGTTAACCGAAACTCAACTATATGAGCTCAGTCTTGTGAGGTGAATTTTAGACGCCAATTAGACGCCAAAATGCGATTTGGGGATCACATGACGATGACACGTACCCGCAGATTTATGTATCATATAACGAGCCGAATTTGGCTGCGCATATTGTGTTGTCTTGTTGCGTATTTCGGTTGGTTTTCTCCCTTGCAAGCGGAGGGCTATCGGCTCGTTTCTGGTGATGTTCTGGCGATTAGTCATCCGGGAACGGATGCGGCTATCATATCGACCGTTGATTTAAATGGGCATATTCGGCTTGTTGATTTTGGTCCGATTGCGGTACGGGGACTCCAACTTGATCAGGCGGTTGATGCCATTAAAAATGTCATCGAAGCGGCTGATCTGTTTTTAGAACCTCGCGTCGATATCGCCCTAGTGGAACACGCAGCAGTTGTTGCTGGTGGCGATGTTACGAGCCCTGGTCGCTTGGAGTTCCAACCTGGCATGACAGTTGAAACTCTCATTGCGAGCGCAGGGGGATTGCAGCGCCAGGGGCGTTTTGAGTCAGAGATTCTTCATCTGCGAACCGATCTACAAGCCCAATTGGAGCGGCAGCATCTAGAAGTTGAAACGCAAAAAATGCGCATTTCGCGTATTAATGCAGCCCTGGCGGGTGCTGGAACTATAAATTTGACCAACGACAGCGATGGCGCAGAAACTCATAGCATTGTCGAGTTTGAAATGTCGCACTTGCTGGAACAGCGTATCTTAGAGGCGGACAATGATCGCGTGCGCAGGCTTGTTAGCAATTGGGATCGAGAAATTGAAACGATTGAGTTGCAGCAATCGATTTACTCAGACCGATTAAAGGTACGAACGGAAATTGCGGCTGTTGCTAAGACTGAGCTCGATATTGCCAAGGATCTTCAATCGAAGGGATTGCAAACATCTGCGCGAATGGTGACGGTTGAATTGCGTGAGGCCAATGCGCGTTCAGATGTGTTGGAATTGCAGTCTGCTCAAGTTGCGGCGGCGACACTGTTAACTCAAGCTCAACTTGAAAAAGACAGCTTTATTAGTCAGCGACGCAAAAATCTGCTGGCTGAATTGCAGCAATCAGAAAAGAATTTGGATCTCGCTCAAATAGATCTACACAGGATACGCAAGCAGCTGAGATTGCTCAAAGCGCCGATCAGCAATGCTGCGCTTGAGGATGATTTGTTTGAATTAAGTATTCAAATCAGGAGTGGGCGTGGCGCTGTGCAAACACCTAAGCTTGATGCCATGGTTCACCCCGGGGATACCGTGATTGTTCGGGCCCTTCCCATTAGCCTGGCAAATGATTGAGGCTCAATGAAAAGTACAGCGGCCTTGGCAGCTAAAAAAGTTGCATTGATCCACTATTGGCTTGTCGGCATGCGCGGTGGTGAAAAGGTTTTAGAGTCGCTGTGTGAACTGTTTCCAAATGCCGATATATTTACGCACGTCGTTGACCCGACAGCGATTTCTCCTCAGCTTCGGCGACATCGTATTATCGAAACAAGGATTGGCCGCTTGCCGTTTGCGCGTCGGCATTATCAAAAATACCTACCTTTAATGCCACGCGCATTAGAGCAATTGGATCTATCCGGATATGATCTGATTTTGTCCTCTGAGGCGGGCCCTGCGAAAGGTGTCATAGCGCCGCCAGACGTTCCTCACTTGTGTTATTGCCACTCACCCATGAGGTACATTTGGGATCAGTATCACGTTTATTACAAAAACTCAGGTGCCGTGACGCGTGCCTTTATGCCCGGCATCGCTCACAAGATGCGGTTGTGGGATGTGAGTTCGGCAGCACGCGTTGACAAGTTTATTGCAAACTCAAATTTAGTGTCTGCGCGGGTGCGAAAATATTGGCGCCGCAACAGTGAAGTGGTTCCGCCGCCGGTGGCAATTGAGAAATTCGACCCTGTGAAGAGCCACGAGATTGAAGATTACTACTTATGGGTGGGAAATCTAACGGCTTATAAACGCCCTGACTTGGCCATTGAGGCGTTTAAACGGTTGGATCGACCCTTGGTTGTGATTGGCGGTCCAGAGAGGGATGCTAAGAAACTCGCACGGCATTCAGGTCCTAATACGCAATTTTTGGGCCAGGTGCCATTTCACAAGGTAAAGTATTATTTAGAACGATGCCGCGCGCTGATTTTCCCGGGAGAAGAAGATTTTGGCATCGTACCAGTCGAAGCAATGGCGGCTGGGCGGCCAGTCATTGCGTATGGTCGAGGCGGTGTGACTGACAGTGTTGTTCACGGTCAAACCGGATGGTTTTTTGACCACCAGTCAGTTGAAGGATTGGTGGACGCTGTGATGCAATTTGAAAAATCTGATCTGTGTTTTTCCGCTAAACAGGATTGTCTTACGCGCGCTCAAAGGTTTTCCGGGGAAGCTTTTCAAACGAAAATCCTTCAGAGCATCCAGCCATTGATGCGCGGCTAAGCCTGTTGCATCCTCACAGGACGTGAGATTTCCATTTCCTCAATTAATTTCGATCACCTTTTGCTCAGGCAGGACAAGAGGTTAGAGATGCACACAGTTTCAATCAACTTCCACGATGAAAATCAGAATATTGCGATCGATTTTCCAGCAGGAGAATCTTTGAATTTTGAGTTTCAAAACGCTCCTAACTTCGGGGAACGTGTTTTGACCATTGGTGAAAACATGGACGATGTCCCGCTGGTTGAAAGTGTTGGGATTGAGAGTATCCGCGTATCGGACGACATGCTCCGGAACATTCCTGAAGGAATACTTTGCCGATATAATTTATGGCAGCGTGATGGAGGGCGTTTGAACTTAATCGCTGAGGGTCGATTGGTGCGTCGATCATCTCTTGCACCGGCGTCAGAAACGACCCGGCTTGTTGCAGGACCGCGCGGCCCGCTGTTGTTCATTGATGGCGACAGTGTGATGCAGAATATCCCCGGCACACGCGTGTTTTTGGAACAGTTGGTGGGGCATAAATATCGATTTTCTGAAGGATACCTCGGCGCTATTGGAGGAGACTCTGCACGCGCCATTTTTGAATCAGTTCCCGAAATACTGCCCAAGATTAATAGGGGTAACTCTGTCGTTCTAGTCGGGCCAATCGGTGCTAATCAAACTGCACAGGATGATGAATTTGAAGAGATCATCACTTATCTTGACGCGATCTTTGCCAGTTATTTGTCGGCTGGTGCCAAGATTGTCGCTGTACCAACACTATTAGATGGGCAGGGCGTTACAGCACAGGATGACAAAAAGATTGCTTTGGCCAATTGGGTAAATGCATATGGCGATGGCGGAATGGTAGAATATCTGGGTCGCATCTATTCCGTCCCGGCGCATGAACATTTCTTTCCGGTGCCAGTAACGAATTTCGATCGTGATGCGATGAAATCTGATGTGTCTCATCCTAATGCCTCGGGCGCGCGCTATCTTGCAGAGGAAATTTCTGGCGTGCTGTTGAGTCTTGTGGACCAAGATGTGTTTGCAGATGAAAACGCACTTAATTTGCTTGGTGAGAGCGGTGCATTTGGTGGATCACGCGCTGCTTCCGCGACTGGCGTCACAGGAACGATACCGCTGAATTGGAACGTTAATCGAACTGAGGGTACATCAGACTGGTCGTGTGGTTACGATACCGACGGATGCTTTGAGGTGTCTGTGATGGATGCGGCAACGGATAGTACTTTAGCAGTGACACTGCCGGACGTAAGCGTTGATGTTGTGGCGGGAGATATCGTTAATTTTATCGCTGAAATCGAGTTGAGAAGTGGCGCGACTGGCATGCGGACCATCGGCGTGTCTGGGCAAGGGTCCAGCATCATGACCCTTGATCCGGATTGGGCAATTTCGCCTGGCGTTTACAACATTCGGACTCGGGATGAGGCTTATGCGGATTCTCAATCGACGCAAAGCTTTCAAGTCTTAATTAGGGTCACTGCGGGTGCGACCGCCACCATTAAATTGCGTCGCTCAATGGCATTTCATGTTGAAAACCAGCCCGTGGACGATTTGGTGATACCCTCTACTGGCGAATTCGGGTGGAATACCGATTTGAATAGCGGAACGCCGCTTCAATTGAACTACTCACAAGGTGATCGGACTGTAACTGCATCAGCTTCAATAATTGGATTGCGCCACGTACGAGGTGCAACTGCGTACAATGGAAAATCCTATTTTGAGTTTCATGTTGGCGCGGACGTTTTGGGTGTCGGGCTTGGAACAAACGACGTGACAGCATTAAGCGGCGGAGCCTTTGGCACGGGACGTTGTTTTTGGAGTGGAAGCCTATTTTTCCATTCTAGCGGCAATCATGCAATGGGGGCGGCCTTGAATGAAAATGATGTTGTGCAAATGGCAGTTGATGTGGATTTAAAGGCGATTTGGGTTCGGAAGAACAATTCGGGAGATTGGAATAACGATCCACTTGCTGACCCATCAGCGGGCCTAGGCGGATTGCTGATCGATGGCATGATTGGAGATATATATGCCTATGCTGGCGTGCAGCCAGTCGCGGGCGCTTCGGTCACTTTGAATGAAGACAGCACCACTCAAAGTTTTAGTGCCCCGACAGGATTTGGCGCATCCGCGTGAGCCTGCATATTGTTGACGACCGCGGCCAGTTTGGTGGCTGCGGTGGACCAGGTGAATTTAGCGGCCCGTACTCTGCCAAGATCTGAGAATTTTTGATGTAGACTCATCTCTTGCTCAAAGATGTCCATCTTGGCAGCCCATTGGGCTGGTTGATGTGGATCTAATAGCATCGCTGCATCGCCGCAGATTTCAGGGATCGCGCCACCCGTTGAGGCAATGACCGGGCAGCCACAATTCATTGCTTCGAGTGGGGGAAGGCCAAAACCTTCGGTTCTTGAAGGGAACAAGAAGGCGAGGGCGTTCTCGTACAATGCTTTGAGTAACTGATCAGAAACCGGCCCTAAGATGCGCAATGACTTGCTTTCTTTGATGCCAGCGCGCCTTAAATCCTGACGCGAGGCTCCGCCAGCAAGCACGAGCGGAATATGAGTGTTTTGGCGTTGTTCCGCGGCGCGGATCAACATCTTTAAATTCTTATGTGGCGCAAGATTGCCGAGTGCCAAAAAGTAACGCCTTGGTTCTAGAGCAAACGAAGAAAACTGCGGGATATCTGGGCGGGTTCGTAGGATGTGATCTGCGCCATTGTGAATAACCACGGCTTTGCCTTTAGGGATAACTTTGTGATCTTCCAAAGTGCGGCGGGAAAATTCCGAAACCGTTACAACCGAGCGGGACCGTCGAGCCAATATCGGCTGCATTGCCCGATACCAGGCACGAAAAACCGGGCTATAGCTTTCCTTCGCAATACAGACTTGAGCATCATGGATCATGACGATCTGGTTGCGGCGTAAGATGGGGCCGGAATTACACAAAGACAGCAACGTTTGCCGAGGATTTATGAACGGCAATTGAAATTGCTCCCAGAAATGTTCACGCCATTGTGGGGTTTGATGCGCGGATACCTCCACCAAATGCCTTGGGCCATTCGGTGTTAGAATTGAGAGGTCGCGTCCCATTGTATCGCTGTGATTTTGCATCAGTGCTTTGGAAAGTTCTAGGGCAACGCGGTCGACACCGGTCGGTACCCGTCCTGTAAATCGCCCATTTACGACTGCACGTTGCATAGCGCCTCCAAAGGCTTGATCCCTTTGGTTAGATTTTAAGAAAAGTCTTTGGAAAATGTTAACGGTGACCTCTTCATATTGGATTGACCGATTGCATTGATCTGATTTGGAAAGGATGAGCGCAGTTATGGTGGCATCGACGCCAATTGCAGCGGTTTTGGTTCTGGCCATTGTTATGTTGGGGCCAATTCGCGGTTTGTGGGTTTTGTTTTTAACTTTGCCACTCGGTGCGGCAGCGGCTTTGAATGTGCCGAGCGTTGGCAATGTCACATTAACGGATGCCTGTGTCGTTGCGGGATTGATGGCGATGCTTGGACGCATGCCGATAGGGGTTTTACTCAATACGATTAGACCAGGAGAAGCCGGCTTTTTGCTTGTCGTACTTTTAATCATCGCGATCATTAGTGCTGTGTTTTTTCCTCGTGTTTTTGTTGGTGAAACGGATGTTTTCGCGATTGGGCTCAGTCAGGGACGGCCTGCGATCATTGAAACTGGTTTGGCTCCATCCGGGAGTAACTATGGCCAGCTCGCACGTTTGGGTCTTGGAGGAATGGCGTTTGTATTGGTGGCGTCCGCAGCTCAGCTAAAGCCGAGTGAAACCTGGGCATTGCAGGTGATTAAGGTCGCAACATATGTGCATGTATTGGTGGCGTTGGTTGATTGGATCGGCCATCCGCTTGGTTTGGCCTGGGTGCTTGATCCGCTTCGCACGGTAGATCAGGCTATTTTGGTTGATCAGACATTTCCAAGTTTAAGACGTATCATTGGCGGATACACCGAACCTGCGAGTTTCGGTCTGTTTACGATGGGCTTGCTTGGGTTCTGGACGCGTTATGGCTTTGAAAATGGACGTTCAGTGATAGCTTGGGCCTTCACAATCATCTTATTTTGTTTAGCGCTTCGATCGACTTCGTCGGCTACAGTCAGCAACTTGGTTATGCTGACCATCCTTTTTCCTGCGTTTTATGCCACGCCGATCCTTAAAAGCCGGGCACGGTTGTTTGGTTTGCTGTTCATGATTGGAATATTACCGGCGCTCTATTCAATGGTGTCTGTTTCATTGGGTTATTCGCCTATGGGATCGGATCTGATCAACGATTTGATTTGGAATAAGGCGGTATCGACATCGGGCGAAGAGCGGATGAGTTGGAACCGACAAGCGCTGCAGAATATTATTGATACATACGGAGTGGGTGCGGGGATTGGCAGTGTACGTACCTCAAGCTGGCTTATGTCAGTCTTGGCAAGCTTGGGAGTGTTGGGGACTGCAATATACCTATGGTTTTTGGTCGAGATTTTTCGGTCAAAATCGGCTGACACAAAATGTGTTTCATCGGCGTTAAAATGGGGATGCTGGGCGATAGTTTTACAATCATGCCTGACCAAACCTTTTCCGGATTTGGGTGTGCAGTTCTTTCTGATGGCTGGTCTTGCAGTGGGGCTTGGAATTGGTCAGGGCGCCCGGCAGAGAGAATTTAACGGGCGATTAGCTCATGCATTGTCTAATGCCAGAATGGCCCGATGCCAGTGATCCGTGACCCGATCTTTGACCGGCTGCGCGGAATGGGGATTCTGCTGGTTGTCTTAGGTCACGCGATTGTAGGCGTTGCCAGCGCGATTGATGAAACACGCTTGCATCGATTTTTAACTTTGATGATCTACAGCGTTCATATGCCGTTATTTTTTATCCTTTCGGCGCATTTTTCCGAGCGTATTCCCAGTTTGAATCTCAAGGCGTTTTTAAACCGACTTTGGAGGCGGCTGCTTTGGCCCTATGTGCTTTGGAGCGTTGTACTTCTCGCAACGCATTTCTTCATGAGCGGTTACACAAATACCGAAGTGACGCAGTTCCAACCATGGACCATTCTATGGAAGCCTCCAGCGGTGATGTGGTTTCTTTATGTATTGGCGATTTGCCAAATTGTGCTTTGGATTTTGAAGGATCAGCCTCGATGTGTTGGCATGGCGCTGGGCGTTGTTGTGCTTGTCCTGCCTTATTATGTCGATGCCGCTTATCTAAACCTACGGTTTGTTGGGCTGTATATGTTGGCGACAAACTTGCCCATGGTTCTCTCAGATATCTGGTTCAGTAAATCGGTTCGAACTGGTTTGGCTGTGATTTTGTTTGGCTATATCTGCGCGTGCTATTTGCAATCGCAATACGTGCTACAGGGATATCCAGCCGGCTCGATATTTTATCTTCCTATGATGATAGTTGGGCCGGTTTTGTTGGCAACGTTAGGACGGCAGAAAGCGCTGATTTGGTTGTGGAAGGGCTTTGAGCTTCTGGGGCGCAATAGTATGGCCATCTATCTGATGCATATTCTTATTGTCGCTGGTGCACGGATCGTCTTGATGCAACTCGGGATGACGCAGACAACTTGGTTGATCTTGATCGCAGCGCTTTTAGGCGTCTTAGTGCCGCTGATTTGCTCGATTATCGTGCGACAGATTGGGATAAATAAAGTGTTGGGGTGGGCGTAATGCCGGACTCATCGGCTTTGGAATACTCTAGGTGAAACCACCTTGAACTTAACAGCGATTGTTGTTGCCAAAATTGCGAACAAAAACGCTTCGATCAATCCTAGGATTAGAATGCTCTTCGAGTCATGAATGTGGGTTATCAACACCCCGAGCGTTGAGAGAAAGCACACGCCAAAGCCTATGAGTATCAAGGTGGCGGTCGCTAGTTTTTTTAACAGATACTGAGTGTCGATTTTCCGGCGGGATTCAAACATCCAGAAGGCTGCCAATGTTGACAAAAGGCTGACGGCGCATTGGCCGAGGGAAAGCGCAAAAATGCCTTGGGGAGCCAGGAACGCCGAAAGAGCACAGAAAGCGCTGGTCCAGATCAAATGGTGCTGCATGCCCCGCGTGTTTTCGTTTAAAGCTGAAAAAAACGGTTCGACCAAATTGTGTCCAAAGGCCAAAGCCCAACGTAGGCATAGCGCGAAGAAAGCAGGGACCAACACCATATACTCTGGCTGAAAAAATGTTGCGATTAAAACAGGCCCCAGTCCAATGACTGTCAAAGCGACACCCCCAGAAAAGAAATATCCAGCGCTTGCAAAGGTCAAAAGCTCAAATCGGAAATCTTGGTTCTTGCGTGCTGCGGCCCCAAACCATTTTAGGGCAAAACTACGCAGTGGCTGCGCTACGATATCTATTGCTGCCGATGCCAAGCGATTGGCGATCCGGAATAGGCCAGACTCTGATGTTGAAAACACATAGGCTAGAATCAAATCCGTCCCAAAGTTGGAGAAAAATCCGAGCAGACGAGTCCCGTAAAGACCGATCGAAAAAGACGTGGCTTCTTTGAAAATGCTGGTGGAAAAAGTAAAGCGAGGCATGATCTTATTGGTCTTGCAGAATAGCACCAGTCCGATGGCGACGCGCGCTGCGCGATAAGCCAGCAACGCATAGATCGAAGGCCATATCAGCAACAGCGTGAGTCCGCAGATCAAGGCGCTGAGATTACTCTTGGCGAGGCAGCAGAAGTATGCGCGCAGTTGTTCGCTACGGTTAAGGCAGGCCGAAGCCCAGGCGATCACGGCCGCAAAGGGTTGAAGGATTGCGAAACCAAATAGCAAAGGTGTGAGTTCGGGTGCGCGAAAGGCCTGAGCGGCGGGATGGGCGATCAGGCCTAGGACCATTCCAGCTACAAGGCCGACTCCCGATATAGCCCAGAACATCGTCGTGTGGACCTGTTCATCGGCATGTCGCGACTGCACCGTGAAATGAAAAAAACCTGAATAGATCAGAACCGTCGCAAATTCGGCGAACACCACGGCTAGCATAAATGCCCCGTAATCTGACAATGCAATCAAGCTTGCAGCGCAAAGTGTCATCACAAGTGATGTGACTTGCTGCGACGTTAGCCCGATAAAAGCCAAAGCCGCAGTACCTGCGGCGCGTCTGTCTTTCGATTGGGCAACGGAGGCTTCCACGTTAAGAAACTCGGCTTGTAAACAGATTGTTAAAACTCTCTGAGTTATTTCATTAATTGGTAAACAAACTCTTCATCCAATCCTTCGCGGCTACTGAACGCATGGGCGGTGAAGCGCAGATTGGAATTTGGCATTGATTGGTTTCACGAGTGTCAGAGCGCGAGGTCAAATACGTGCAACGCAGGAGCGGGAAGCAGACACTATGGCTGCACCACGCCGCGTTCTAATTGAACCGGATGTTGCCGACGCGCTTGAGGTGTTCCGCGCAATTTGGCGTCGGAGATGGCATGTTCTGGCGTGTGGTTTTTTCATTGGACTTGCGTTTTTCTCGATCGCCGCTCGGCAGGCCAAAGTTTATACGGCTGATGCGACAATGTTGCTTGATCCTCGTGGTCAGCAAATTGTTTCAGAGCAGATCCAAGTGGTGGATGATCTGCAACTGACAACTGCGACGCTGGCAAGCGCAGTTGCAGTTTTACGATCTGAAAGCCTGTTAGGAGAAGTCATTGCAGAAAATGGTATGGAGGCCTTTGCAAACATCCAGCCTAAGCCGCGTAATTACGGAGTGTTGGGGCGCACGTTGGATACGATCAAATCGATTATTGGGCGCCGCTCGTTGGATCCAAATCTAGAAGTTGTTTCGGAAAAAGAACGACGTTTGGCCCATGTATCCTTTAGCCTCCTGCAGGGGATCGACGCTCAAAGAATTGGCAATTCTTATGTAATTAAACTGCAGGTATCTTCTGTCGATCCTGTAGTGTCGGCGTTGGTGGCAAACGGGTTGGTACAAGCCTTCATGGCGCAACAACTTACTGAGCGAAAGCTGGTCGCGAAAGCCGCTGAAGATTGGCTGGCAGCGCAGGTTGAACGGCAACGTTCAGATTTGTTGCAAGCGGAAATCGCCATTCAACAGTTTATGGAAAATTGGATCGAAGAAGACGGGATGACTGGGTCGGTCCTTGAGCAGCAAATTGCAGAGCTTAACAGGCAACGCGCGATCAGCCGCGCAGACATTGCCGCGCAGGCTGCACGTTTAAGCCAGATCGAAAGTCATCGGACGCGTGCGGGGGATGAGGCCGTGGCCGAGACACAGCCTACGGAAGTGTTTCGGAATTTACGTATCAAAGCACAAACACTGTCAGATGAAAGCGAGAAACTCGCTGCTGTCTTCGGTGCCAATCATCCAAAACGGTTGGCTCTTCAAACAGACCTTAGATTGGTCCATGACGAGATAACCTTGGAAGTCGATACGCTCTTACAGTCGCACCGCAACGAGCTCGAAATGTTAAATCTGCGTGAAGAGAGCCTGGCAAACGACGTTTCGGAACTTGAAGCAGGGCGGGTGACCGCATCTCGGGCCATGTTAGAATTGCGCCAGCTTGAGGCGGATTCTCAAATTATCCGACACTCTTATGAGACCCTGTCGGCACGTTTGGAAAATGTGCGTGCTCAGGCTGAAATTCAGCGCTCGGAAGCAAGGGTCATGACCTATGCCCAAATACCGACCGGACCAAGCGCGCCACGCCCAAAATTGATGGGCCTCTTTGGGGCAACAATTGGCACCAGTGTTGGGTTTTTGGTTGTGTTGGTTTTGGAGGCATTTGGGCCGGGGTTTAGCAACGCAAAAGAGTTAGAAAAAGCGACGGGTTTGCGCGTGCTGACAAGTTTACCTGAATTGAGAAATAAAAACTTAAAGTCCCGAAATGGGGCAATGCAAGCGACGGATCATCTTTGGTTTGATCGATTGTTTCGATTGAGGGCCACCCTCGATAGAACATCTTCTGGGCACTGTCAGAAGCTTCTCATATCAGCCGCGGCGCCAGGTGACGGGCAAGCCAAATTGGTTCTTGAACTGGCGCGCTTAGCTCAATCGGCTGGACACCGAACTTTGGTGGTTTCACTTGGGGATAGGCGCAGCCAGATTCAAGCGATTCATTCTAAGCAAGCTGCAAGCAATAACTTTGCGGGAAGCCAAAGGGGGCACCTGAATTTAACCACATTGGATTTGAAAGAACTTCACCTTTCACCCGACGAAATTAAAGCTCGCATTGAGACATTCGAAGAACACTATGACTATGTGATCTTTGATGCTCCCTCGGTTCAAGCGCGTGTGGACGCAGTTGTTTTGGCACCGCACGTCGCGCAGTTTCTAATGGTCGTGCAATGTCGAAAAACGCTCCGGCAATCAGTTTATTCCGCATTGGATGCCTTAGGGGACGTAGGTGTTTTGCCTACAGGCCTCGTGCTCACAGAAGTCCCCAGTGGAACGGATCCTACTTTCTCAACCCAGTAAATGCGTTTCCTTTAAGGGTTATTTAACTTCCAAGCGGTCAAATGAATTCAAGAGACGACCAAGTTAATTTCTCTTTGTTTTCAATTTGCTATCTGTCTGATCGGTTTTTAGGCAGCGTATCTTTTCGATGTTTGGGGAAGGAGTGAATGATGGCCAACACTTTCTATTCAACGAGCGAAAATCTCTGCGCTGCGCGCAAGGCTAATGAAAAATTTTCGGTCATGAATTATGAGCGGACAGCCAAAAGAGCATTGGATCTTGTTCTGTCATTCCTTTTGATCCCTGCGATCCTGCCAGTCATCCTGGTTCTATACGGCTTGGTGAAATTGAGCGGGGGCGCTGGATTTTATGCACATAAACGCGTTGGGCGGGGTGGGCGAATTTTTAAATGTTTGAAGATTCGGACCATGCAACATGGCGCGCAAGCCCGTTTACAGGATTTGTTGCGCAATGATCCTAACCTGCGTGCGGAATGGCGGATGCGTCAGAAGTTAAAATGTGACCCGCGCGTCACTCGTTTCGGGCGGTTTTTACGTCAAACCAATTTGGATGAATTACCGCAAATTTGGAATGTAATCAAAGGCGACATGAGCCTAGTCGGGCCGCGGCCAGTCACGATGCAAGAGCTTCATAAATATGGCGATGCGCATGTAGCTTATGAGGCGGTGCGGCCTGGCATCACCGGGCTTTGGCAAGTCTCAGGGCGCAATGAATTGAGTTATCAGAAGAGGGTGGAATTAGATGAGCACTATGTGCGGTATCTGTCATTTGCAGGAGATTTGCGCATTCTCTTTAAGACAATTTTGAAGGTTTTACGCCCTGATGGGATGTGAGGTCTATCAACAGCTAGGAAGATGCCATTGAAAATCGCAATCGCCATATGTTCGGTTGGCCGCCCCCAAGTGTTGGCTGAAACTTTGGTTCGTTTGACCGATCTAAATGATAGACCATCACAGGTATTGGTTGTTGTGACACAGCGTGATGATTTGCCGGAGGAAGCCGAGGTTTTCAATGCCTTGAACGTCAAAGTCGCTTATTCGATGAAAGGATTAACACGCCAACGCAACAAGGCGATTGAAGTATTGAAAGATGATCATGATGTGATTTTCTTTATGGATGATGATTATTGGCCGGTTCAAAGTCTTTTAGCGGGAATTCAGTCAACATTTGACCGTTATCCAAACGTGAACGGGGCGACGGGGCACGTTATTTGCGACGGGATAGGGTTGGGCGGATTAGACGCCGCAAGTGCGCACAATGCGCTGTTGGCGTTTAGTGATCAAAACGTAGAGTTCCAAGATGAAACAGTCGAAAGTTTGTATGGTTGCAACATGGCATTTCGCGTGAAGGCTATTGGTGACTGTTTCTTTGATGAAAATCTACCACTCTATGGTTGGCAAGAAGACGTTGATTTTTCAATGCGGCTACAGGGTCTAAAGATACAAACCAATCGGTTCTCAGGTGTGCATTTGGGGACAACAAATGGGCGCGAGGTGGTGGGGGTTCGGCTCGGCTACAGCCAAATCGCCAATGTTGTTTATTTATGGCGCAAAGGTTCATTGCCCACAAAACATGCGTTTAGACAGATGGGTCGGAATGTCGCTGCAAATTTTGCGAGACTGGCATTTTCAGAGCCATGGATTGATCGCCCTGCACGCGCTTTAGGGAATTTGACCGCTTTTTGGGATATTTTGAGGGGCCGAATGCACCCGTCGCGGGTGCAGAAAATCTCACTCAAATGACACGAATTTGCCGACATTGGTGCGCAAGATATAGGAAATGAATGATTCACAGCGACAATGGAAGCAACTCACAAAACCAAACAGGATAGCATTTAGTACTTATGGTCAGGTTCTTGAAGCGATCGTTGCATGTACTTTACAACGCAACGGGTTGTCTTGGTCCGGGTTTGTTCGAAGGTCTAAAGTGTGAAATAAATGGTTAAGAGTAAGGGAAGCAGATGAAAAAAGTTACAAAGGCGATTTTTCCTGTGGCAGGTCTGGGGACACGTTTTCTCCCCGCGACCAAATCTGTACCAAAAGAAATTATGACTCTCGTAGATCGTCCATTGATTCAATATGCGATCGATGAAGCGCGTGCGGCAGGCATCAAAGAATTTATCTTTGTCACGTCTCGAGGTAAGGGCGCACTTGAAGACTATTTTGACCATGCTCCGCAGCTTGAGGCTGAGTTAGAGGCGAAAGGCAAGGCACAACTGCTCGATGTCTTGCGCGATACAAATATGGACTCTGGGGCTGTGGCTTACGTTCGACAGCACAAGGCGATGGGTCTTGGTCACGCAGTATGGTGTGCGCGGCGACTGGTGGGCGACGAACCGGTTGCGGTTTTGCTACCGGATGACGTTATTGCCGCTGAAACACCTTGTCTGAAGCAGATGGTAGAAGCCTATCAAGAAACTGGCGGCAATATGGTTGCCGCGATGGAAGTGCCTGCAGATAAGACCTCGTCTTACGGGATCTTGGACGTGAAAGAAGACATGGGGCATATGGTCTCCGTGAAAGGAATGGTTGAGAAACCTGAAGCTGGCGCCGCGCCTTCCAATCTCGCCGTTATTGGGCGCTATATTTTGTCTCCTCAAGTTCTTGATAATTTGAATGCAACCCAAGTCGGTGCCGGCGGAGAGATCCAATTGACGGATGCGATCGCCAAGGAGATTGGCACAGAAGGTAATGTCTATGGCTACCGGTTCCGAGGTCAGCGATTTGATTGTGGATCGAAGGCTGGCTTTTTGCAGGCGACAGTTTCCTTTGGATTGGCGCGTGATGAGTTGAAAGATGAGTTCTCTCAATTCTTGACTGACATTTCCAACATCAACCGTGCAGCTGAGTAGATGATTTCCAAGAATGTGTTGGTCACAGGTGGCGCGGGGTACATCGGTTCGCATGCCTGTAAGGCGTTAAAGGCTGCTGGCTACACGCCTATTGCGTATGATAATTGCTCGACAGGCTGGGAAGAAGCGGTGAAATTTGGCCCGCTTGTGAAAGCTGACTTGATGGATCAGGCGGCGTTGAAAGAGACCTTTGAGCGCTATCAACCGATCGCCATCATGCATTTCGCTGCTTTGAGCCAAGTTGGCGAAAGCATGCAGGAACCCGGTCGCTACTGGCGTGAAAATGTCACCGGTGCGCTTAATCTTGTGGAAGCCGCAGTTGAAGCCAAATGTTTCAACTTTGTTTTTAGTTCGACCTGCGCCACATACGGTGATCAGGACAACGTGGTTCTTGATGAAGATTCAGTGCAATTGCCGATCAATGCCTATGGGGCTTCTAAAAAGGCGATTGAAGGCATCTTGCAAGATTTCGGAACGGCCAATGGTTTGCGCCATATGATTTTCCGATATTTCAACGTCGCGGGGGCTGACCCTGATGCTGAAGTTGGAGAATTTCATCAACCTGAGACCCATTTGATTCCTTTGATGTTGGATGCCGTCGACGGCAAGCGTGACGCTTTGACGATTTTTGGAACAGACTATGATACGGCTGACGGGACTTGCATTCGTGATTACGTCCACGTGTGCGACTTGGTCGATGCGCATGTCCTAGGTTTGAAATGGTTGCTGGATGGTAAGGGTAATCGTATTTTCAACTTGGGTACGGGTGACGGCTTTTCGGTGCGTGAAGTGATTAATCACAGTCGGGCCATTACAAACCGTGAAGTGCCATATGTTGAAGGCGCGCGGCGTGCGGGAGATTGCACCAAGCTGGTTTCTGGTTCAAATCGCGCCGTCTCGGAGCTAGGCTGGGAACCAAAACGATCAAATCTGCACGCGATGATCAGTGACGCTTGGCGTTGGCATCAAAATGTGGCCAATCACTATAAAAAATAGGGCCGTGAGGCCCCATTTTTCTGATTAAGGTTCACATGACCTAATTTACATCAAGTAAGTTGACCCAAGTCCCTTGCTGCTGTGAAGAGTGTAGACAGGCCAATATAAACTTCATTCCATCCATGCCGTCTTGCAACCCAATGTGGTGTTCGGGTGCTTGGAAACTGTCGTCACGTGTTGCGCGGATTAAATCCGCAGCGTCGCGGTATAAATTGGCAAATCCTTCAAGATAACCTTCTGGATGTCCCGCAGGAATGCGCGAGGCAGCTTGATTTGATGCGTCAGAAGATACGCCAGCGCGTGTTAGAATTTGTTTGGGGTGGCCAAAGCGTGTGAAGTTCATTTGGTTGGGGTTTTCTTGCGACCATTCGAGCCCACCTTTTGTTCCGTAGATCCGAAGACGTAGCCCATTTTCGTTGCCCACAGCGACTTGGCTTGCCCAAAGACTGCCTCGAGCACCTCCTGTAAACCTAAGTTTTGCTTGCACGTTGTCATCCAATTGTCGCCCCTCCACAAAAGTAGAAAGTTCGGCCGAAAGACTTTCCAATGTTAAGCCAGTCACAAAACACATCAAATTATGGGCGTGGGTGCCGATGTCACCCACGCAGCCGCCAGCACCGGACCGGGAGGGATCGGTGCGCCAGTCGGCTTGTTTGTTGCTGACCTCTTCGGTGAGCCAATCTTGAGCGTATTCCACCTGAACTACACGAATGTCACCCAGTTCTCTGGCCGCGATCATTGCACGGGCTTGGCGAATTAACGGATAGCCTGTGTAATTGTGGGTCAGAATGAAATGCGCTGTGGAGCGTTTGGCTGCTGCAGAGATCGCTTGGGCTTGTTCTAAGTTTGCCGCCAGTGGCTTGTCACAAATTACATGAATGTTTTGATTGAGAAACGCTATGCTCGGATCGGCGTGCATGTGGTTAGGAGTCACAATTGCGACTGCATCAATCCCATCTGGGCGTTGAGCTTCTGCAGCTGCCATCTCTTCAAAAGAGTGGTAGCTGCGGTCTGCATCCAATCCCAAATCTTGCGCCGAATCCAGCGCGCGGTCTGGATCAGAGCTGAGAGCGCCGGCGACCAAGTCCCATTGGCCATCCAACCGAGCTGCAATGCGGTGGACCTCTCCGATGAAAGCCCCTTGTCCGCCGCCGACCATTCCCAAACGCAGTTTTTGTGTCATGGCAAAATTCCTTCTGCGCTTAAAGGCGTTCTTCGGTGTGAGCATCAAATAAGTGGCAACTCTCGGAGTGGAAACCGAGGGTCAAGGCGTCGCCATTTGCAACTTTGGCTTGGCCGTCCAAACGTACCCACATTTGCAATTGTCCAACTTGGACCCGCGCCAATGTGTCTGACCCCAAGGGTTCAACGAACTCAATAGTTCCAGATAGTTGGATGGGTTTCGTCGCCGCTTCATCGCCCGTTGCCATGTGTTCAGGACGAATGCCAAGACATGCGGCGCCACCGGTCTTTTCGTTTGCAAATGGATAGCCCGCCAATGACAGCGATCCGAGGTCACAATCAAACTGACCTTCAGAAATCATGCCATCGATAAAGTTCATTGTTGGGGAGCCAATGAATTGGGCCACATATTTGTTGGCTGGGTGGTTATAGATTTCGAATGGGCTGGCAAATTGCAGAACGTTGCCGTTCAGCATAATCGCGATGCGATCGGCAAGCGTCATGGCCTCGATTTGATCATGAGTCACGTAGATCATGGTGTTGCCTAGCTGCTGGTGCAGCTGTTTGATCTCGACTCGTAGGTCTGCCCGCAGTTTTGCATCTAGGTTGGACAGGGGTTCGTCAAACAGGAAGACATCCACATCCCGAACCAATGCACGCCCAATTGCAACACGCTGACGTTGCCCGCCTGAAAGTGCAGCAGGTTTACGATCAAGCAAAGGTTCGATCTGCAAGATTTTTGCAGCCTTAGCCACACGCTCGGCGATTTCGGTCTTAGAGATGCCTGCATTGCGCAGACCGAAGCTGAGGTTCCCTTTAACTGTCATTTGCGGGTAGAGCGCATAGGACTGGAACACCATGCCGATGCCGCGCTGTGATGGTTCCGCCCATGTGACGTTGTGACCAGAGATATGAATTTCCCCGTCGGTCACGTCCAAAAGCCCTGCAATGCAGTTCAATAAGGTGGATTTGCCACAGCCGGAGGAACCAAGTAGGACGACGAACTCTCCGTCAGCGATATCGAGGTTGAGGTCCTTCAAGACTTCAACTGCGCCAAAGCTAAGGTCGAGGTTCTTGATAGAGATACTAGGGTTTACGATTTGATCCATGTTCTTAACCTTTGACAGCGCCGGCGGCGATGCCGCGTACGAAGAGTTTTCCTGAGACGAAGTAGATGACGAGTGGCACAGCACCGGTCAGTAGCGTGGCAGCCATGTTGACGTTGTATTCTTTGACGCCTTGCACTGAGTTCACGATGTTATTGAGCTGTACTGTCATCGGGTAGATGTCTGGCTTGGTGAAGACGACACCAAAGAGGAAGTCGTTCCAGATGCCCGTGACCTGCAAGATGATCGCGACCACGAAGATTGGCAGAGACATAGGCAGCATGATTTGGAAGTAGATCCCCCAAAATCCTGCCCCATCGACACGGGCTGCTTTGAATAGCTCTTCAGGAACACTTGCAAAGTAGTTCCTAAACAGCAGCGTCAGGATCGGCATGCCAAAGATGGTGTGCACCATCACAAGGCCGGTCAGTGATCCGTAAACACCAAGTTCGCGCAGGATGATTACGATTGGATACAGCATGATCTGGTAGGGGATGAAGGCCCCGACAATCAGAATATTGAAGAAGAGTTCGGAGCCTTTAAAGCGCCAGAAACTCAGCGCATAGCCGGACACCGAGGCCACAGCGATAGAGACCAAAACAGATGGAATAAGAATGCGAACTGAATTCCAGAAACCGCGAGACAGACCATCACAGTTGATGCCGGTGCACGCTTCAGCCCAAGCTTTGACCCATGGTTCGAAAGTGATTTCAACTGGCGGGGCAAAGATATTGCCGACACGGACCTCAGTCATGTCTTTCAGAGAGGTCATGACCATCACATAAAGTGGCAGTAAGTAGTAGATCGAGACGATCACTAACGTGCCATAGATCATGATGTTGGCTGGCGTTATAGCGCGCTTTGGCTTGGGGCCTCTGGGGGTTTGGCGGGATGTTTGAACGGTGGAGCTCATTTGTCTTTCTTTCCCCCGTATTGCAGGTAGAGATAGGGGATGATGATGATGATCACCATCACAAGCATCATGGTGGAGGCCGCAAAACCCTGGCCTAGGTTTTGGCGCTGGAAGAGGCTGTCGTAGACATATTTCGCGGGCACATCTGAGGCGATGCCGGGCCCGCCGGCGGTTTGCGCTACAACCAAGTCATAGACTTTCACGATGCCTGCAGAGATCAGCACCAATGCGGTGACCAGAACAGGTTTCATCATGGGCAGAATGATATGTGTGTAGGTCTTGGCGGTGCCGATCCCATCAACGCGGGCGGCTTTCCAAATATCATCGGGGATGCCGCGCAAGCCCGCGAGCATAATCACCATCACAAGGCCGGTGCCCTGCCATAGGCCAGCGATGAGGATGCCGTAGATGACGATATCTGCGTTAAAGAGCGGATCGAATGTAAAGCTTTCCCATCCAAAACTGCGCACAATTTTCTGCACTCCAAATTCTGGATTTAAGATCCACTGCCAAACCAGGCCCGTCACGATAAACGAAAGCGCAAATGGGTACAGGAATATAGTGCGGAATGTATCTTCAAAACGGACTTTGCGATCAAGCAAAGCAGCAAGGAAGAAGCCGATGATCATCGTGAAAATCAACGAAAGCACGCCGTAGATGGCGACGTTTTCAACAGCAACCATCCAACGTTTTGTACTCCAAAGCCGTTCGTATTGATCAAAACCAACAAAATTGGTCTTGGGCAGTAGTCGCGAGTTGGTAAAGGAGTACACGATGGTCCAAACCGAACAGCCAACGAAAATGACCAGTGCGGTCAAAATCATGGGGGTGGCAGCGATCTTAGCATTTAGGTTTCTGAACAGCCGTAAAGGCGGTTTAGCCGAGCGGGCCGAGGATGCCTCGCGGGGTGGGTTTGATTGGGATATATCAGCCATTTGAGCTCTCTGTGCACGGACGATGTGCCACTTTAGGCACAAAAAACCCGGCCAAAACAGGTTCGGCCGGGTTTCGTGCGTGGGTTAGTCTGCGCTTGCGATGATGTCTGCGTAACGCGCTTGTGCGTCAGCCGCGGACAGATCGGTGGACCAGAACTCGGTCATCAGATCATCAATCTGGCCTGTTGTATCGGCAGACAGGACCTGATCGCCACTGATTAGAATGTTGCCTTGAGCCAGGATATCCAAACCCTTTTTCATACAGTCGTTGGCGGCTGTCAGATCGACGTCACCGCGCACTGGCAGCGAGCCTTTTTTCAAGTTGAAGGCAACTTGAACGGCTTTTGACATCATCAGAGACGCCAGCTCTTTTTGAGCGGCTTCAACTTCTGCATCGTCATTTTTAGGGAAGTAGAAGGCGTCACCACCTGTAGAGATGACTTCGGTTACGCCCAAGCCGGGCAAACAAGTGTAGTCTTCTCCAGCCACTTGACCAGCAACAGCGAATTCACCCTGAGCCCAGTCGCCCATGATTTGGCCACCTGCTTCGCCATTGATCACCTTCGCAGTTGCAAGGTTCCAATCAAGAACGTTTGTGTCTTTTGAGAATTCACGCGCTGCTGCGGCGGCCTCAAATACTTTGGTGTAAGCTGGGCCAGCTGCGACGCTTGCGTCTTTTTCGCTGTTCACCTTCAGCCAATTGTCTTCGCCTGCAAGAGCAACGGCCATCACGCTAAATGCGCCGTTTGCTTGCCATGCTTGACCACCAAGCGCCAATGGCACTTTCCCTGCTTCAGCCAGGGCTGGCATCGCAGCAACATATTCATCCCAGTTGGAAGGGACATCTAGGCCAGCATCAGCGAAGGCTTTGTTAGAAAGCCACAGCCACTGCCAAGAATGGATGTTCACAGGAACACAAAACACTTTTCCATCAACAGTACAGCTTGCGAGCAGGCTGGATGGGTTCACGATATCTGCCCAGCCTTCAGCTTCGGCAACATCGGTAAGGTCAAGCATTAGACCGGCTTCGATCAACTCTTCGGTCTGGCGACCGTGGTTGAACTGTGTAGCGCCCATTGGGTCGCCGCCGATGATGCGGGAAATCATGATAGGACGCGCTGTACCGCCGCCCCCTGCGATCGCGCCGTCCACCCAGTTGTGATCGGTGCCTTCGTTGAATGCTTTGGCAAACTCTGCAACAGCGGCTGCTTCGCCACCGGATGTCCACCAGTGTGTGACTTCTAGGTCTACCGCATGCGAAGCTGTTGCCAAACCTAGGGCAGCAGTGGTCGCAAGGAACATGCGTTTCAGTTTCATTTGGTCCTCCCATGAGCGCGGATTCCGCGCCTGTTGTTTTCCCGCTTTTGTATTTTGTAATCGATTACATTTGCGGGCGCACTGATATGTAAACGATTGCATGGAGAATTCATTGAGTCGAGGCCTCTTGTCAAGACGTCTTTGCACAGGTAGCGAATAAGGAGAGTAGGAGAAACACCCGATGGCCCCGAAAAACGCTCGAATTCAGGATGTTGCCCGTGTCGCAGGCGTGTCAACGGCCACTGTAAGCCGCGCGCTTTCTAATCCCGACTTATTGGCAAAACCCACACGTGATGCGGTTTTCGAGGCAATCGAGCAAACCGGATACCGGGTGAATCAGGCTGCACGGAACTTACGCAAGCAGCAATCCGGGGCGATTCTTATTTTGGTGCCGAACCTCGGGAACCCATTTTTTAGCCAAATTTTGGCTGGAATTAACTCGGTTTTGGCGGACAGTGATTTTTCAGTTTTGATCGCTGACAGCTCGGAGAAACGGCAAAAAGGCAAGCTAGCAGAATTCCTTTTGGATTCCCGCGTTGATGGAATGATTTCATTGGACGGGGATCTTACGGTCAATGAGTTGAAGCGCTTTGATCAAGGTGCTGGCGCAAATCGGATCGTGTTTGCATGCGAGTGGGTGCCAGATGGTGACTATCCATCCGTGCGCGTTGACAATGCCATGGGGGCGCAGCTGGCCGTGCGGCACCTTTACGACCTCGGACACCGTAAGATCGCTCATGTCACGGGGCCAGAAAGCAACGTTCTAACTGCCGAGCGCCGTGCGGGCATGATGGAAGAGCGTCAACGCCTAGAGCTGGAAACGCGCCCAGAATGGGTTATTCGGGGCGACTTTTCGGTACAATCAGGGTTGGATGCAGCTCAGAAAATACTAGCGATGCCTGATCGTCCAACGGCAGTGTTCTGTGCCTCAGACGAGGTAGCATTTGGTCTAGTATCCGGGCTTGAGAGCATTGGCATTCATGTGCCCAAAGACATCTCTGTGGTTGGGTTTGATGACATTGAGTTGGCACAAGTTTTCGTGCCCAAACTCACCACCATTCGCCAAGACCGTCAGAGCATTGGAGCAAGGGCAGCAGAAATGCTGTTGGAGCGGCTGACGCAGACCTCAAAGAGTGTTCGCGCGACGGGCAACCAGCCAGAGGTGCTCGGCGTTGAATTGGTCTCGCGCGAGAGTACCTCTGTGCTGATTTAAATTTAAGAAAGGCCAAGCATCCGCTTGATCTGGCTTTTATCAGTTTCACCACCGGCAAAATCGTCAAATGCCTTTTCAGTGACACGGATTATATGGTCGTTGATAAAGGGTACACCTTCTGCGGCACCGTCTTCAGGATGCTTTAAGCAGCATTCCCATTCCAAAACGGCCCAACGGTCATAGCCATATTGTGCAAGTTTGGAAAAGACACCTTTAAAATCGACCTGCCCATCACCAAGCGATCTGAACCGGCCCGCGCGATCTGTCCATCCCGCATAACCAGAATAGACGCCTTGGCGACCTGTAGGGTTGAACTCTGCATCTTTGACGTGAAAAGCGCAGATACGTTCGTGATAGATATCAACGAAGTCCAGATAATCGAGTTGCTGTAGCACGAAATGACTAGGATCATAGTTGATCTGGCATCGTGGGTGATTGTCGAGGGCTTCTAAAAAACGCTCAAACGTTGTGCCATCAAACACATCCTCTCCAGGATGGATTTCATAGCCAACATCGACCCCCGCATCCTCGTAAGCGTCCAGCACAGGTCGCCAGCGTCTTGCAAGTTCGCTGAAGGCTTCTTCGATCAATCCCGGTGGGCGCTGTGGCCAGGGGTAAAGGAATGGAAAGGCCAGTGCGCCGGTGAAGCTGACGGAGCCATCCAGCCCAAGATTACGGCTGGCTTTGGCCGCAAGGAGCATTTGTTCATTAGCCCATTCTTGGCGTGCGCTTGGATTACCCTTAACTTCGGCAGGGGCGAGCGCATCCATGGCTTCGTCATAGGCAGGATGAACGGCCATCAATTGGCCCTGGACATGAGTGGAAAGCTCTGTGATTTCAACACCATGTTCAGCGCAGATGCCAATGACTTCGTCGCAATAGGTTTTGCTTTCTGCAGCGCGCGCGAGATCAAAAAACCTCGCGTCCCAAGAAGGGATTTGCACGCCCTTATAGCCAAGGCCAGCTGCCCATTTTACGATATTCGGCAGTGAATTAAACGGCGCTTCATCCCCTGCAAATTGCGCAAGGAACAGCGCGGGGCCTTTCATTGTTTTTGACATGTTGGCTCCTATGCTTGGTCCGTCATCAACGCGGCAGCATCTGCTGGGCTAAGGGCCGCAGGCCGTTCACAAGTGGTTTGGATTTCAAGGACTGTGCGTGTTTCAGCTGCGCTGAGGATCGAGGTCATTACATCCACAACATGAAGCGCGAAATCATTTGAACATCGATGGGTGCGGCCTTCGGCAATCGCAAGCGCCATATCAGACAGGCCGGCTCCGCGGTAATTGGCCTGATCGTCGTCATTTACAACTGCAAATGGGTGTAGCCACGGCTCAAGGGCCACATCTTCTTTTTCTTCAGTGACGCGCACTGTTCCGCCAAAGAAGTTGGGATCAGGCAAGTACATCGTGCCTTTAGAACCGTATAGCTCCATGCACGAATGATCGTGCGTCCAGACGTCCCAGCTGCAAAGCAGGGTAATGATGGCTCCGTTTTTAAACTCAAGGATTGCATGAATCGTTGTCGGTGTTTCAACTGGAATCTCTTCGCCCAGCCGTGGCCCGTTCGCGATGGTCCGTGTCGCTTGCGCGCTGCCAGCAATCGCAGTGACACGCGCAACAGGGCCGATCAGTTGAATCAAATTGGAAATGTAATAAGGGCCGATGTCCAGAACCGGGCCCGCACCAGGTTTAAAGAAAAAATCTGGGTTTGGGTGCCAATGCTCCATGCCGTGGGATTGAACGACTGCTGTCCCAGAAGTCACCTTACCGATTTGGCCTTCGTCAATTAGGCTGCGAGCAAATTGATGTGCCCCTCCCATAAAGGTATCCGGAGCGGAGCCAATCCGCAGGCCTTTTTCTTTTGCGATATTCGCAAGTTGCTGGCCCTCATCGCGAGACAGAACAAACGGTTTTTCTGAATAGACATGTTTGCCTGCGTTTAGAATGCGTTCTGAAACTACAAAATGCGCAGCCGGGATGGTGAGGTTGATCACCAGATCGATGTCATCGCTGGCCAAAAGCTCTTCGACCGAGTGACCACGCACGCCAAACTCCGCCGCCCGATTCATTGCGGCGGCTTGGTTGATGTCGGCGACTGCGAGGATGCGGTAGCCTTTGAATTGTGGGGCCAATCTTAGATAAGCCGCAGAGATATTACCGCATCCGATGATGCCAACGCCAAGATCAGCCATTGAGGGTCTCCATAATACCGTGGAACGCGCGAGCAGAGCGCGCAAGGTAGCGATGCGGATCGCTTGGATTGTCGTGTTCTAAAATGAACAACATGTCAGGGTTGGACTTATGAGCGCTTGAAATAATCGCGGCCCAATCGGCGGTGCCATCTCCAAGATCTGCCCAACCGTCTTCATCCAGGTTTTCTCCCGCTGGGGCGAGGTCTTTGACGTGGATCGCTTCAATGTTTGAATTGTAATTGTTGAGCCAAGACATTGGATCAACGCCTGCGCGAATGACCCAGCCCAAGTCAGCCTCCCATGGCAGATCTGGTTGTGCGTCAAACATCGCCTGCATCGGCAAAGCGCCATCGCTAAGTGCTTCGAACTCAAAGTCGTGATTGTGCCAACCCAATGATATGCCGTGGTCAGCAAAGAGCTTACCTTTTTCATGCAAAAGGTCGGCGATCTCGCCATAGCCGCGTGCGGTTTCTGGGCGTTGTGACGCGTCTAAATATGGAGCAAAGACTTTGGATATCCCAAGCGCCTTCGCGCGGTTGATCACGTCATTTGCATTGTCACGAATATCATCGAGCCCAAAGTGTGCAGAGGGCATCGTCAAACCTGTGGCTTTCAGAGCTTGCTGATAGGTGCTCGGGTCTTCCATGACCGCGCGGTAACCTTCTACGCCTTGGATGCCCAGTTCCGCACATTCCGGCAAGATACGCTCCGGCGTCGTTGAATTTCTCATACTATACAGCTGAAGTGACAGCGGCATGTGGCTCTCCATTTTCCCTATTGGTAGCATATATTTTTGACGGACATCACGGCTGGGTAATACACCCTGAACGAGCCATGAAATCGATTACATATATTCATGAGGCTTGATTGGGGCAGATGTCAACGGGAAAAGTAATCGATTACATTTTTGGGTATTTGGACCCACCGATCCGAGCGGAGCAGGTTGGAATTTTCTAGAACAGACAGAGGTTTGACGCCGATACGCGCTGCGCCCTTTTCAATTCCTGTGCCTTCGGCGATAAGTCGTGATTATGGCAAGTGCGAACAAAAAACGACGTGTGACGATTCTTCAGCGCATCGAATATAGCGTGATCCGTTCGATTCTCGCGATGATCCATGCGATGCCTTATCGGCTGAGGATCAGAGCGATGGGGCGAGTGATGCAGCACGTGATTGCGCCGGTTGCAGGATATAGCAAGCGGGTGCGCGAGAACTTGGAATTGGTCGCGCCCGAAATCCCTGCGGATAAACGCAAGGAAATGGTCGGACGCACAGCGAATAACATTGGGCGAACACTGGCAGAGCTGTTTTCGCCAAATGAGTTTGCGCCCCTTGCGCGGACGGTTGAATTGACCGGCCCTGGAGTAGCAGCGATTGATGCCGCTCGGGATGCTGGGCAGCCCGTTATTTTTGTTTCTGGTCATTTTGGCAATTACGATGTCATCCGCTCTGCTCTAATTGCACGCGGATTGGATGTTGGCGGATTGTATCGCCGCATGAACAATCCACTGTTTCATGAGTACTATCTTAACAATATCTCAACCATTGGTACCCCGCTTTTCCAACGCGGGCGCCAAGGTTTGGGACAAATGTTGCGCCATTTGAAAAAAGGTGGGTCATTGGCTGCATTGATCGATGTGCGTGCTGGAAATGGCGAGCCTTTGCGTTTCTTTGGGCACCGCGCATGGACGGCGGTGTCGATGGCAGAAATGGCGGTTAAGTATAATGCTTTGCTGGTGCCTTGCTTTGCCGTGCGTCAGGCTGACGGCATATCATTTGAGGCGATCATCGAAGCGCCCATTCCTGTTGGTACTCCGTCAGAAATGACACAAGCCTATAATGATATTCTTGAAAATCATGTGCGTGAGAATATGGAGCAATGGTTTTGGTTCCATCGGCGTTGGAAGGATGTGCCGCATCGTGAAGCTGCGGAGTAGACCTGACTTTATGTGAGTTTTGGCTCTACGCTCGACATCGAAGCGTGGGGCAGGTAAGCCCGGTTCTTAAGAGCATCGATGCAAGGCAAATAGCGTGGCGAGCGGTTCCAAAATTTTGACGGCGTATTTGGGGCTGACGCATGTGCTGCACCCGATCTATCGATATGCCGTTCAGCGACGCCGCGCTGCAGGCAAAGAGCACAAGACCCGCTTTCCAGAACGATTTGGCCAGACGACAATAGCAAAACCCGCGGGGCAACTGATTTGGATACATGCAGCCAGCGTCGGAGAAACCCAATCTTTGCTGGGCTTGATCCCGGCATTGCTTGAAGAGAGGCCTGACCTGAGCATTCTGTTGACCAGCGGGACAGTGACGTCTGCACGTTTGATGGAGCGTGATCTGCCCGATCGCGCCATCCATCAATTTGCCCCGATAGATACACCCAAAGCAATTAAGAGGTTTTTGGACCATTGGCAGCCTGACTTGGCGATTTGGGTTGAAAGCGAAATCTGGCCCCGGATGCTGGTCGAAACCAAAAGTCGTGACATTCCGATGCTTTTGCTGAATGCGCGTGTGTCTGCGAAAACGCTTGAGCGTTGGACTTTCGCACGGCGCGCTGCAGAGCGATTGTTCTCTCTGTTTGATCATATTTTGGTTCAAGATCAGGCAACCAATGAACTACTGAGTGGCCTTGGCATTTCCGAAAACAAGCGAAGCCTCACTGGGTCACTTAAATCTGAACTGGCTCCAGCTATGCCGACTGGTTCTGATGTTACTAAAATCATGTCAGCGTTGCACGCGCGTCGGTGTTGGTTGGCCGCTTCTACCCATCGGGGTGAAGATGAGCTGATCCTTGAGGCCCATAAAGCTCTGGCAACCAATGCGCTTTTGGTCCTGGTGCCGCGCCATCCTGAGCGCGGTACTGAAATTACAGAAATGGCCAAATTTGAAGGGTTCAATGTTGCGACCCGGAGTACTGCAGATCCATTGACCGATCAGACTGAGGTCTATATCGCGGACACGCTTGGCGAACTCGGTCTTTGGTATCGTTGTGCTCCAGTAAGTTTTGTTGGTGGCAGCCTGACTGGGGTTGGCGGGCATAATCCATTTGAACCCCTGTTGTTGGGGTCAAATGTAGTTACCGGACCCCACACAGGGAACTTTGCGGATGTCTATTCGGTGCTTGCAGCTGCCAAGGGTTACCAAGTGGTGCACAACAGTGATGAGTTGTCTGAACATGTAGATCGGTTGATGGATCGCGCACAGGGTGAAGATTTGTTGAAAAGAGCGCAGGCGGCATTAAAGAACGACACCTCAGTCACGGCGTCCGTTCGGGATGCGGTTCTGAGCTGGCTGAGATAATTTACTGATCTCGTAGTTTGGCCACAGACTCACGCGTTATTAGTTTTGGCTCCAACTTTTCAGCATTTGGAAACACGCCATGTTCAAGCCAATTGCCCACGGCGTTCCCTGCAGCGGCGCCCATACGTTTCACAGGTAAGTGAATGGTCGAGAGGGCCGGGAAGGTATGTTCGGAAATCGGCAGGTCATCCATCCCGAGCACCGAAATTTCATTCGGGATGCTGACTTCTAGCCTTTGAAGGCGCTGCAAGACGCCAATTGCAAGGACGTCAGACATGCAAGCGATGGCCGTTGGGCGTGGCTCGAGCGCTAGGATATTATCTGCCGCCTGCGCCCCGCCTTCGAAAGAGAAATCTACCTCTTGGAAACTGTAAGAGATCCCGGAAATAGACCGGACTCCATTCAAGCGCGCACGTGTACGGTCATTCCGATGTACCGGACCATGTACAATTGCGATCCGATGATGGCCTTGTTCGAGCAAATGCTGCACGCTCATTTGAGCAGCAACGATATTGTCATAACCAATTGTCGGCAGGGGGCCGTCTGGTTCGAAATATGAGGTCGCCAGTGTTGGAAGCTGCGCAGCCTTAGTGAGTTCAAAGAGCGCCGGTGCATGTGCAACGCCAGAAAGCACCAAAGCTTCTGCACCAATGTCGATCAGAGATTTGGCTTTTTCGACTTCGGTATTTGGGTCCTCTCCGGTTGTGGAGACCACCAAAGCCAGGCCAAATTCTGCAAGTGTGTTTTCAAGTGCCGCGAGGAAGCGCGCAAAGATCGCATTGTCGAGTGTGGGTACCAAAGCCCCAACAAATCGAGTTCTGCCACTATTGATTGCACGCGCGGCTGCGCTTGGAGTAAAACGCAATTCGCCAATAACTCGTTGTACGTTTTCGCGGGTATTAGGGGCAACTGAGTTCGGAGAATTCAAAACGCGAGAGACAGTCGCAACCGATACGCCCGCAGCCTTGGCGACATCTCGAAGGTTTGCTCTCTTTTTGTCACCAATTGCGCGCATAAATTCAGCCATAACTTAATTTTTCTACTTGTGGAACAGAATATTCTTGACGCATGTAACCAGTTACATCAGCATATGTAACTAGTTACATTAGCGCGAATCTAGATATGCTTGGCCAAACCGTTCTCCACGACTTCAGTAATATGGGGTTTCTTCAGTCCCGCCGCCACTTCTCAGGATTTGAGAAGAACACTGGCGTGCGCCATCACAGTGTTGCGAGTCGCGAAGCGATTCAAATTGAGATGGAAGCGGGTGATCTATTAACAATTCAAGGCGCTGCGCCGGAAGTTCCCTTGGAAATCGCGGGGTTTGGGCCGGATGGCCGCCCGGCGCTGGGCAAGGTGAATGTACCAGCATCAGGGTCGTTGGATCTAAGCAAATTTGACTCTCATGCGCTGTCTGGCTGGATCGTCAGCAACGGCGGTGATCTACAAGCAGAGATACCTTGTGCGCGTTTTGAAGGCCAAGAAGAAGCTCTGGTTTTGAAATCTCGGGCAAGTGTGACCCTTTGGCTGTATCGTCCGGTCGAGGCGTTTGCGCTGATTTCGGCCTTGGGCAACGGCATCGTTTCCGTCACCCATAAACTTGCGTCTTATACTTCTAGTCACCTACCGCCTTTGCTTGGTGATACGCGGGATGAGTTCACGGTTAAAAGCGGCACAGGCATTGCCTATGAGCTTCGTAAAGGCGAGTTTCTGCAGATTATCGACATTGAAGGTCAGCAATGCTCTGACTTTTCCGCTTTCTGTACGGCGGGATTGGATCGCGGTCAGGAGATCATGATCGATTCCACTGCAACTCGGACTATGGTGGGCCGTGCCTATCCAGGTCCGGGCATGTTAGACAAATTTTATGACCACGACATGCGCCCGCTGATCAATGTGGTGCAAGACACCTGTGGCCGGCACGATGCCTTTGGACTTGCCTGCACAGCGCGGGGTTACGAAGAACGTGGATTTCCGGGGCATGTAAACTGTTCAGATAATATGTCCCATGCGCTTGAACCTTACGGCGTTGGCCGCCGCAGCGCTTGGCCTGCCATTAACTTTTTTTGGAACACTTGGATCGATCACAACAGTAATCACCTGATGACGGCGGAATCTCATTCCCGTCCGGGAGACTATGTTGTGATGCGGGCAATGGAAGACCTTGTTGGGGTCTCAACCGCTTGTCCAGACGATATCGATCCCATCAACGGTTGGAATCCAACCGATGTGCATGTGCGAATTTATCGGCCAGAAACGCCCATTCGGCGCGCTGTGGCTTATCGTGAAAAGGAAGACGCCCCAATGTCAATCAGTCAGGAATCCGCTTTCCACAAGCGGTTGGCCCCTTTGACAGAACATTTTGCACCCGCGCGGGATCTGTGGACTCCGGTCAGCTTTCCCGGCACGGGGACGCTTGGAGAATACTGGGCTTGCCGCAATGCGGTAACCCTTCAGGACATGAGCGGTCTGCGCAAATATGACATCATCGGACCAGATGCTGAAGCCCTGCTGCAGCAGGCTCTGACCCGCAATATCGCCAAGCTGGCAGTTTGGCGCGGAACTTACACGCTGATGTGTGATGATAGCGGCCAGGTGATTGACGACGGGACGTTGTTCCGTCTGGGTGATCACCTGTTCCGTTGGTTCTGTGGTTCAGAAGAAAGTGGACGCACTCTGAATGCTTTGGCAGAAGAGTTGGGCTTGCAGGTGCGTATCCATGAAATGCGCAACAGCCTGCCAAACTTGGCGATTCAGGGTCCAAAATCCCGTGATTTGCTAAAGAAAATCTGTTTCTTCCAGCCAAACGTACCGAACCTTGATCATCTGAAATGGTTTGGCGTGTCCGTCGCGCGTTTGAATGACCGTGACGGTGCTCCGTTCATGTTGTCTCGCTCCGGCTATACTGGCGAGTTGGGGTACGAGGTCTTTTGCTCAAAATCCGATGCCGTTGCCGTTTGGGACGCCATTATGGAAGCGGGTGAAGAATTCGGCATCAAGCCTATGGGCTCTGATGCGCTTGAAATCATTCGGATCGAAGCGGGACTGGCGGCTGCCAACGCAGAATTTGCCCCCGGCGTAGATGCATTTGAAGCAGGACTGGGCTTTGCGGTGGATCTCAAGAAAGAGGCCTTTACCGGCAAAGAGGCTTTGGAACGTAATTCCCGTGACCCTCGCCGCGTCCTGAAAGGGCTGTTGTTTGACTGTGATGATGTTCCTCATCACGGCTCACCAGTTTACGCAGGCGAACGCCAAGTGGGTGAAATCACATCTGCGACGCGTTCTCCTTCGCTGGAGCGCGCCGTCGCAATGGCACGCATCGCGATTGAACATTCTGAAAACGATAAAATTTTGGAGGTCGGTTTGCTGGATGGTCGCATGAAGCGCCTGAACGCAACGGTGACTGACATTCCATTTATAGACCCGCAACGAAAGCGGGCGCGGGCATAAGCCCACAACATCCAACATCACTAAAACCAATATACTGGGAGACTATGGTATGAAAAAATTGACACTTACGGCCGCTCTGGCGCTTACGATTGGCGCGACAGGTGCGATGGCGCAAGACAAAGTTATGGTTGGTGAGCCAAGCTGGCCGGGCGCGAAAATCATGAGCCGCATCATCGGCCAGATCATTGAAACCCGTTTGGGTGGTGAAGCCGGTTATGCACCAGGTGCAAATGCGGTTATCTTTGCGTCCATGGACGGTGGTCGCGGTGACATCGACGTGCACCCGGATGTTTGGCTGCCAAACCAATCCTCTTTCACAAACGAATATGTAGATGAAAAGGGCACAGTTTCACTCTCCGCAGGCTCTTACGAAGGCCGCGCGGGTATCTGTGTTCCAAATTACATGGTCGAAGAGCACAACATCAAGTCTATCTACGACCTTGCCACGCCAACTGCGCAGGATCTGTTTGATTCAAACGGTGACGGCAAAGGTGAAGTTTGGGTTGGTGCTTCTGGTTGGGCGTCTACAAACACCTTTAAAGTACGTGTGCGTGACTACGGCATTGAAACGTTCCTCGAGCCAACAACCGAAGACGAAACAGTCTTCTATTCGCGTCTGAAAGATCTGATCGATCAGAAAAAAGGTGCTGCATTCTATTGCTACGCCCCACACTATGTGCACGCGCTGTACCCGGTTACAATTCTGGAAGAACCAGAAAATGATCCAGCAACCTATAAAATGGTTCAGCCAGACCAAGATGCGGACTGGTACAAAAAGTCCCGCGTTGACACTGGCGAGCCTGTGAAAACCGTGACTGTTGCGTATTCCAACTCTTTGAACGAACGCAACCCTGCGGCGGCTTCCCTGCTGGCGAATATCGACATGAGCGCGCAGTCCTTGTCTGAACTCACTTACAAAGTTGTGGTTCAAGGTGGCGACATTAACGAAGTTGTTTCCGACTGGATCGAAAACAATGGTGACATCGTCGATGCGTGGCTCGGCCTAAGCTAAGTCGTTAAATTTCACCAATAGTCCCTCGGCGATTTCGGTTGCCGAGGGAGCAACGTTTCTCCGTGGGGATGGGATGACTAAAGAAATTGCAATTGACGCCAAGGGTGTCTGGAAAGTGTTTGGCGACCGCTCAGAAGAAGCGTTGAAGGCCATCCACGCCGAGGGCCTGAGTAAGGCCGAAGTGCTCGAACGCTTTAACTGCGTGGTCGGCGTTGCCGATGCGAGCTTTGAAATTGAAAAAGGTGAACTGTTCTGTGTGATGGGTCTGTCAGGTTCGGGTAAATCGACCCTGGTGCGCCACGTGAACCGCCTGTTGGAACCAACGGCGGGCAGCATCACCATTGGCAATGATGATGTGATGGGGTTGGCGCCGGATGGTCTGCGCGATCTGCGCAACCGTCGTGTTGCGATGGTTTTCCAGAACTTCGGTTTGATGCCGCACCGTACCGTGCGCGACAACGTCGCGATGCCGCTGGAAATTCGCGGCACCGGAAAAGCGCGCCGCTGGGAAGAAGCGGATCGCGTTTTGGATCTGGTGGAGCTGACCGGCTGGGAAGATAAATACGCCCATGAACTGTCTGGTGGCATGCAGCAGCGTGTTGGCCTGGCCCGCGCGATTGCTTCTGATCCTGAAATCCTACTAATGGACGAGCCGTTTTCTGCACTTGATCCGCTTATTCGTAAGCAGCTGCAGGATCAGTTTATGGAACTGTCCAATCGTCTTAAGAAAACCACCATGTTCATCACTCACGATCTTGATGAGGCGATCCGTATTGGTCACCGCATCGCGATCATGAAGGATGGCCGTATCGTTCAGATTGGGACGCCGGAAGAAATTATTCTGAATCCAGCTGATGAATATGTTTCTGACTTTGTGGCGGGTATCTCGAAGCTCAATATGATCTTCGCGCATTCCGTTATGCAGCCGGTCGACGAGTTCCAAGCCAAACATGGCGATGTTCCGAAGGATGCGCAAGCAGCCCGTCCGGATATGGATCTGAGTGATCTGATGAATCTATGTGTCGAAGGCCACGGGATCGTGGCTGTAACAGACCGAGACCACAAAACGGTCGGCGTCATCAACCGCGCGGGCTTGATCCGCGCCATTCAAGACAGCCAAGCGTAAGGGGACAGGTCATGAGTAATCAAGATATTCAACCGGAAACCGCAGAACGCCTAAACGGGCTAATCGGTGAATTTGTTGAAAGCAACCAAGGCTACTACAAAGAGACCTTTGGTTACATGATGCAGGCGCCGGGTTACCGGTTCACACTCAACTGGATAGCGGGCCTTTTGGGACCTATCTGGTTCGGTGCGCGTGGCCTTTGGAACTGGATGCTTGGTTTCCTACTGTTGGAAACCTTGGCGTATATACAAATTGGCATGGGCCTGTTTGGAGACCTGGGGCGTGACTTCCGTGAACGTGCGGATCAAATCGCGCAAACGCTAGAACTGCGTCGCCAACAAATTGAGGCGGCTGAGAAATCCGGGGCATCGTCCTTGGATTCACTAAAACGCGCTGCCGAGAGCCTTGAGGGTGCTTTGGCGAATGCGCAGCAGGCTGCGATTTCTGCGGATAGTACCGGCACGTACTTCTTTATTGTTGGTATTGTGCTTTTGGTGGGCTTCAAGCTTATGCAGGCAGCGCTTGCCAACTGGACCCTTGAGATGCAATTTGCCAAATGGCGCTCTGATCGCAGTGTAAACAGTGGCTGGTCACAAGTTCGGATGATCATTTCCGCGGTTCTGACCTTTGGCGTTGTGGTGCTGACCAGCATTAAATTTGCGCAGCCTGATGCGTTCTCAATTTTGTCAGCCTTCCCGACGGATCGAAACTGGCGATTGAACGTGGGTGATGGTGTACAGGCGGCCTTTGACTGGACGAAGCTACATGGTCGCGGCTTCTTTGATACACTGACATTCGGCATGCGGACGTTGCTGGATTGGATCGAAGTTGTCCTGGTTGACACACCATGGCCTGTCGTTGCCTTTGTGATTGTGATGTTGGCTTACCTGTCCGCAGGTGCTCGCGTTGCGATCTTCACTGGTGCGGCTCTGGCTTACCTGGGTCTCTTGGACTTCTGGGAAAAAGCGATGACCACAATCGCGCTTCTAGGGGCCGCGGCGTTGATCTCGATCACGCTGGGTATTCCGCTGGGAGTCTATTGTGCGCGTCGCCCGAAGGTCTATTCCTTTGTACGGCCGATCCTAGATTTCATGCAGTCCATGCCATCCTTCGTTTATCTGATCCCAGTTGTGGCCTTCATCGGTTCCGGTAAGCCAGCGGGCGTGGTTGCGACCATGATCTTTGGTTCACCTCCTGTGATCCGTTTTACTGTTCTGGGGCTGCAGCAAGTACCTGAGACAGTGCGTGAAGCGGCTTTGGCCTTTGGAGCAACGCCTCGTTACCTGCTGTGGCGCGTAGATCTGCCTTTGGCGCGCAACACCATTATGGCTGGCATCAACCAGACCATCCTGCTGTCGCTGGCCATGGTTGTGGTTGCATCTCTGATTGGTGCGAAAGGTCTTGGCGAAGACGTTCTGGAAGCGTTGCAATACGCGGCAGCCGGGCAGGGCATTTTGGCGGGCCTCGCCATTCTGTTCTGCGCTCTGATCCTTGACCGGATCGTGGCTGGTAAAAAATAATACCTCACTCCCCGTGAAGTGACTTAAAGGGCGCCCAGGTGGCGCCCTCTTTTTGTTTCGGGTGCAAAGAAAGGTCAGAAATCACGGCGCGATCTGATTTCTGTTTAAGAGGCATGTACGAATCGAAGTTCCAAAGCTGATACGTAAAAGTTGTTCATTTCTCGCGGGAATTTGATTAATTTGTAAATATGGGATTTGTTTCCCAATTTGTTAGGGGGTCGTTTCCAAATAAAATCAAGTGAATTCAGGGGATTGGTATTTTTTTGGAAATTAACTTGTAATAATTTGTAATTATGCACTAGTTTTGACCCATGCCAATAAGGGAGGACCAAATGGCTACATCTATTTTTAAAAAGCTCAGCGGGTGCGCTGCTGCTGTTGCCAGCGTAGCTGTTTTGACAACGGCTGCTGCTGCCGCTGATCTGCGCGGTTGGAACATTCACGTCGAAGATTATCCGGTATCACACGGCATGGAAGCGTTCATCGCTGAAATCGAAGATAAAACCGGCGGTGCTGTAAAAGGCAAAGTATTCCACGGCGGCGTTCTGGGGTCTCAGCCTGACGCAATCGAGCAAATCCGTTTGGGCGCGCTTGACTTCGGCGTATTCAGCCTTGGGCCAATGGGCCAAGTTGTGCCGGAAGCCAACGTTGTATCGCTGCCATTCATCTTCAAATCTGTACCCGACATGTACCGCCTGATGGACGGCGAACCAGGTGCCGCGCTGAGCGCGGGTCTGGAAGCAAAAGGCATCAAAGCTTTGGGTTTCTATGATGCGGGTGCACGGAGCTTCTATAACTCCATCAAGCCGATCAACGAACCTGCGGACGTGACTGGCATGAAGGTGCGCGTCATGAACAACGACCTGTTCGTTGGCATGATCGAATCTTTGGGTGGTAATGCGACACCGATGGCTTTTGCGGAAGTGTATCAGTCCATCAAAACTGGTGTTGTTGATGGTGCGGAAAACAACCCACCATCTTACGAATCCACCAACCACTTCGAAGTGGCGGGCTTCTACTCCATGTCGCAACACCTGATCATCCCAGAATGCCTGTGCATGTCCTTGAAGACATGGAACAGCCTGTCTGCAGAAGACCAGGCGATTGTTGCCGCAGCTGGTAAAAACTCTACCGATCTGCAGCGTAAGCTGTGGGGTGAGCGCGAAGCAGCGTCCATGAAAGTGGTCCTGGATGGCGGCGTAGAAGTGAACGAGATTGCTGACAAAGCACCGTTCCAAAATGCGATGAAGCCTGTTTACGCTCAGTTCCTGGAGCAAAGCCCAGATCTGGCAGGTTTGGTTCAACTGTTCCAATCCTACTAACTTAAAATGAATGACGATGTCCCAGCTATGCTGGGGCATCGACTCGTTCTGGGGCTTAAGATGTCTGACACTACTCTTACAACGCGCCTTCAAACGGCGATTTTGAAATTTCAGGATGCACTGGCAATGCTTTGCATCTTTGCTTGCTCCATCGCGATGATCACCCTGATCGTAACCTTTGGTTGGCTGGTCTTTGGGCGCTACGTTTTAAACGTGACCCCAACGTGGGTTGAGCAACTTGCGTTGCTGCTTGTGACCTACATTGCATTCCTTGGCGCGGCGGTCGGTGTTCATGAACGGTTTCACCTTGGCGTTGCTCTTTTTCAGGACATGCTTCCTGCGAAGCTAAAAGAAATTGCACTGTTTCTTATCGATGGCATCCTTGCGGTGTTTGGCGGGATCATGTGTTTTGCGAGCCTCGAGCTGTTCCAGTTCGGTTGGGACACATTGCTTCCGATGTTGAATATTCCTGAAAGCTTTCGCTCATTGTCCACTGTGCTCTTTGGTGGGTTGATCGTTGCTTTTGCTGGCCTTCGGGTCGTTTCACAAATCTTGACCTGGGTTCAAGGCCCGGTTGTTCAGCCACAACAACAAGAAGAAGGGTGCTGATATGGGTTTGGCAATTCTTTTAGGCGTCTTTGGCGTTGGTGTCGTCATAGGTATGCCAGTCGCCTTCGCAATGGGCATCTCTGCCCTCATCGCTTTCTGGTACGAAGGTTTTCCAATCCTTGTGACCTTCCAACGCGCAATATCTGGCGTGTCTGTCTTTTCGCTGCTTGCGATTCCTTTCTTCGTATTCGCGGGCGAGCTTATGCTGCACGGCGGTATCGCCATTCGGCTTGTTCGATTTGCGTCTGCGTTGGTTGGGCATGTGCGCGGTGGCCTAGCCTCTGTTAACATTTTCTCTTCCATGCTTTTCGGAGGCATCTCAGGTTCGGCCATCGCGGACATCTCTGCTTTGGGCTCTTTGATGATCCCAGTGATGAAAGAACGTGGTTACCGACCTGACTATGCGGTGAACGTGACAGTGACGTCATCCATCGCTGGTATCGTCATCCCACCTAGCCACAACATGATTATCTTCGCTGTGGCCGCGGGCGGCGGGATTTCGATCTCTAAGCTGTTCCTCGCAGGTGTTGTGCCTGGCATTTTAATGTGCGTCTGCTTGGCTGCCGCTGCGTATTTCATCGCTCTTAAGCATAAGTATCCTGCGGAACCTTTCCCAGGCTTCGGAGCTGTTGTGCACAGCGCGGCCATGGCGATCCCAGGTTTGATCACTGCGGTCATCATCGTGGGTGGCGTACTTTCGGGTGTCTTTACGGTTACGGAATCTGGTGCTTTCGGTGCGATCTACGCATTGGTTCTAACCACGATTGCCTATCGCTCTTTGACCTGGAAGTCCTTTGTGACCGCGGTGACATCATCCGTACGCACAACGGCCATGGTGATGGTCTTGATCGCCTTCGCTAGCTCATTTGCTTACCTTCTGGCGCTTTATCAAGTTCCTGAAAAGCTGGGTGATCTGCTGATCGGTATTTCTGAGAATAAGATTGTAGTTCTGCTGATGATCAATGTGATCCTGCTGATGCTAGGCATGATCATGGACATGGCAGCGCTGATTTTGATCTGTACGCCGATCTTCCTGCCGATTGCCAAAAGCCTCGGTATGGACCCAACCCAGTTTGGTATCATGATGTTGATCAACCTTGGACTTGGGCTTTGTACTCCACCGGTCGGCACCTGTCTCTTTGTGGGTTGCGCCGTGGGTAAGATCAAAATCGAAGAGGCGCTTAAGTCGATTTGGCCATTCTATCTGGCTCTTCTCTTAGCGCTGATTTTGATCACCTATGTTCCAGCGTTTTCGCTTTGGCTGCCGTCGATTATTGAGTAAGCGGATCGATTGCATCTAAGCGGTAACTGGCAGGCAGGGGTAACTCTGCCTGCTTGTTTCGTTGTGTTGACCAATATTTACAACTTGCTTATGTAGATAACAATTATTTTCAACTTTGCGCTGCTGGAGGGATACATGCAGGTCAATAAAGATACACCGGATCAGTGGCTGTCACTTGGAGAATCCGGTGAGCGTCGCATCGTTTGCCAGAACGACGAACTGATGATGGTGCAGTTTCGCTTTGTGAAAGGGCAGAAGGGAATTCCTCATAGCCACCCGCATGTCCAAAGCACTATCGTTGCGTCAGGCAAATTCGAATTCACAGTTGGGGATATCACCAAAGTTCTTGAGCCCGGCGACGGTTTTGTGGTGCCGTCCAATGTGGTGCATTCCTGTGTTTGCCTTGAGGATGGCTTGCTCACGGATGCCTTCACACCCACGCGCAAAGACTTTGTGGAAGCGCACGGGCTTTAAGTACTCGTTCGCTCACTGGGCGATCAAGGCTGGCATGCATAAAAGCGTGCCGGCTATTTTGGTTCGCGGGTTTGTAGCAAAGAAGCGTCGCTATCGAAATGCATTGTGATCGTTGGATGAGCAGACTACTTGAAAGCAGCTCGCCTTCATATCAAGCTGATGATCAAAGTTCCCTAGTTTCATGATTTAAGGATCACTCAATATGGCCCCTAAGTTTGGCACAAGCGGCGTCCGTGGCTTGGTGACAGAGCTGACAGAGGCGTGCGTTTCTGACTACGTGCGCTCCTTTGCAAGCCAGTGTGAAACAGGTGGCACCGTTTATGTCGGTTGGGATTTGCGTGAAAGCTCTCCAGCGATTTCCGAGGTGGTGATCGAAACGCTGCGCCAAACAGGCAATCATGTGGTCAGCTGTGGGGCTCTGCCGACTCCAGCCTTAGCCTATCAGGCACAGATGGCGCGTGCGGGTGCCATAATGATCACTGGGAGCCACATCCCTGCTGATCGCAATGGTATTAAGTTCTACACCACATCTGGCGAGATTTCGAAGGATGATGAGGCACGCATCGTTTCCTCTCTCGGGCAATCCATTCCATTGGAGAGCACGCAGGGCACATTAACGGAGGACGGTCCGGCGGCTTTGGCTCTTTTCCAGGAGCGATATTGCGCTGAGCCAGGGGCCTTCGATCTATCAGGTCTTAAGGTCGGCGTTTATCAGCACAGCTCTGTTGCCCGTGATCTGCTTGTTGATGTGTTGCAAAAGCTTGGTGCAGAAGTTGTAGCACTGGAGCGCACAGCCTCTTTCGTGCCCGTCGACACCGAAGCAATGGACCCTCAGTCGCGTCGAAAATTTGCTGCTTGGTGCCATGAGCATAAGCTTGATGCCCTGCTTTCGACAGATGGCGACGCAGATCGCCCGATGTTGACCGACGCGCAAGGCGACTTGATTCTTGGTGATGTGCTTGGAGCTATCACGGCATCGTTTTTGAAAGCCGATGTTATCTGTACGCCAGTATCGTCGAATTCGATGGTCAATCACATGTCGATGTTTAAGACCATTTCGCTGACAAAAATCGGATCCCCCTATGTTGTTGCTGCCATGGAAACCGCGCAAGAGGCGCGCGCAAACTGCAAAGTGGTTGGGTTTGAAGCCAACGGCGGATTCCTACTGGGCTTTCGCTGCCAGATTGGCGCTCTCACAATAGCGCCACTTTTGACACGTGACTGTATCCTTCCAATGATTGCGACTTTGGCTGCCGCCAATCAGGCACAGATGTCTATTGCCGAGCTTGTGGCGACATTACCGCCTGTGTGTACTGCAGCAGATCGATTGGTTGGTGTGCCGACAGAGAAGTCAAAGGCCTTTATCGCGACGTTAACGCAGGACGTGCAGGCGCGGAGTGCGTTTTTTGACGTCGGCTCGGAAGAGCAAGGAGTTAACACATTGGATGGCCTGCGCGTCTCTTTTGCGGGGGGTGAGATTGTGCACCTCAGGCCATCCGGCAATGCCCCAGAGTTTCGCTGTTATGCCGAAGCAGGGACATCCCGCCGTGCCGCGGAACTGGTGCAAAACCATCTCAACAAAATTGGGGCGCATTTGGCTGGTGAATAGCGTCAGTTTGAATGGGGTGTAGAAAAGAAAGAAGGACGCCAGCGGCGTCCTTCTTTCGTACTATCTGCAAGGGGATTGCAGAGAGCCGATTTATTTCTTGTTCATGTACTCACACCAGTGCTCAACACTGTGCTTGTCCAAAAAGGCGATCACAGACTGACCGACCGTGCGGACAACTGAGAAGCCAGGGAATTTCACGACTGTTTGTGCAATAGTTGCCATGTCTCGTCTCCATAAGCGTGTTTGGGTGCGTCTTAACGCTGATCACGCTGAAGGACTATTGCCGGTTTTGCATAACCGCGTTGCATTTGCTTCAGGCTTGGTGCGCACAAATGGTGAAGGGACTAAATACTGTGGTAGTGACTGAGCAGTCTTAGGCCGTCCGCGATCTTTAGGATGATGCGGTGTGCCTACGGTATATATACGTCTCTGTGCAGCTCGATACTCTTAGAAATGGGTTTCGCGGATCATTCTGAATGGCCCAGATGTCTATGAACTGATTCCGAGACGATTCACGCCGCGAGTCGGGACGACACACAGAGATTCAGGATGACTCAACGCCTTTAGGCGAGTGACTCTGTGGATAAGCGGTGTGATTGTAGCTTTGGAGGCTGAATTTTAGCGCTCGTCGTGTGTCTCTCAGGGTATCTGAGTCCTCCCACCTCATT